>CAVPAN010000022.1:0-13861 GCA_963701565.1 uncultured Microthrixaceae bacterium | reverse complement strand
ACCCTCCCCGGCCTGACCACTCGTGATGGACGGTCAACCGGCGCGGGGCGACTCGGCGTCGACCAGGGCCCGCCGGGGGAGGGGACGAGCCGCGAGGCGCTCCGCCTCCCGGTTGAGGGCCCGGCCCAGCTGGACCTCGAGATCGACCAGTTCGTCCGCCGACGGGAACTCAGCCATGCGCACCGTCAGGTCGAACACCTCGCCGCTCACCGCGTCACGGTCACGGTGATAGCCGGCCAAGGCGGCCGCTTCGGGTGCGCCGCGGAGGACCTCGTCCAGCGCCCCGGCCAGCAGCTCGGCGTCCCGGTAGGCGTCGGTCATCCCGTGGCCGGTGACCGGATCACGGTGGAGGCCGGCGTCGCCGACGAGGGCCCAGCCCCGGCCGACCGGGAGCCGGTAGTGGTTGGGGAGGTCACGCGCCCCGCGCAGGGGTGACGTGCGGGTGGCCCGGCGCAGGCGTTCGGTGAGCCCGGGGGCGGTGGTGCCCAGGCGGGCACGCCACGCAGCCTCGCGGGAGCGGGCGTCGCCCCGCAGCCCGGCGGCCTCGGTCGACGGTGTGCTCAGCCACACCACCGCGCCGCCGTGGGTCGGGAACAGGCCCGCCACCCGCCCGTCCGCCACATGCACCTCGATCCCGTCCTGGTCCAGGCCCTCGACGTAGGCGTAGGCGGCGGCTCCCCTGCCCGGGGCGGCCCGGGTGACCGGCGCGCCCACGACCCGGGCGACCCGGGAGCGCAACCCGTCGGCCCCCACGACGACGCGGGAGCGGAACGTGAGGTTCCGGCCGTCGCCCGCTCGGGCCCGGGCCCCGGTGATACGGCCGCGGTCGTCCCGGGTCAGCCCGTCGACGGTCACGCCGGTGTGGACGCTGGCTCCCGCCTCGACGGCGGCGTCGATCACCAGCGCGTCGAGGACGTCACGGCGGGGGGCGAGGAGCAGGTCCACGCCGGCTCGGGGCCCGACCGGCACGGCGACGGCGCCGCCCGGTGCGAACAGGGTGATCTGGCGGATGGGTGGGGCACCCGTGTCCAGCAGTCGGTCGAGCAGCCCCCAGCGGTCCAGCAGCACGATCCCGCCCCGGGCGAGACCGCCGACCAGCGTCGCCGCCTCGAAGACGCCCGTCAGGCGTTCTGGGCGAGCCTCGCCGCCGGCGCGCTCAGCGATGCCACCGAGATCGCCGTGGCATCGTCCTTCCTCTGGCGCAACGCCCTCGGGTGCACGGAGGGCGCGACCTGGCTCGCCGCCCTCACCCCTCTCGATCTCGTCCCCGATGACCGACGGTGGGTCCGGATCCTGGAGGCGGACCTCGCTCAGGGGGTGGGCGACTTCGGCGCCATGGTCACCGCGGCGGACGCCACCCTCGCGACAGGAGGCGGCACGGATGGCCCGGCGGCGACCATCGCCGCGCACTACCGGAGCCTCATGTTCGTCACGGACCCCGACCGGGCCCGCTCGGCGGTGGAGGCGGTGCTCGCCGAAGCCGGGGACCCTCGCCTGGCCGATCTCCTGCGGGCGTTCCTCGTCGTCGCCGATCTCGCGGTGCTGGCGGCCGGACGGCCCGTCGACATCGACGACGTCGGGCGCCGGCTCGCCCGCCTCGAGGCCGACACCTCAGAGGACGGCTACGAGCGGTTCATCCTGCACTGGGTCGGGTGGATGGTCGGTCTCGCCCGGCAGGACGGCACCGCGGTCCGACGATGGTTCGCAGCACAGCGGGACTACCTGGACCGCACCGGGATCGGCGACACGTGGATCACGTCGTACTCCTCCGCCCTGGGGGACGCCGTCGACGGCGACGACATCACGGTGGACCTGAGGCGGGCCTACGCCCTCGCCGAGCAGGAGGGGTACCGGGTGGAGGGCGACTGCCTCCTGGCGCTGGCGTGCTCCCTGGCGTGCCAGGGTGACCCGGCCCGGGCGGCGGAGCTGCTCGGCACGTCGATCGCCGGGCGCTTCAACGCCACCGCCCATTTCGTGCTCTACCGGGTCGTGATCGACCCGGTCATCCGGCGGGCCCTACCCGCCGAGGCGTTCGATGCGGCGGTGCAGCGGGGTCGGGGGGAGGACGCCGTCGCGGTCCTCGCCGGGTTCGGCATCGGGCCGGCGGCCCGACCCTGAGGCAGACCTCAGGGGGTGGAGGGGCTGGAGGCGAGGCTGGCGATCAGCTCGAGGGCAGTGCAGCGGGCGAGGGCGGACTCGACGGCGCGGACGGCGAGGGCCAGCGCCCGGGCGTCGCCGAAAGGGGGCGTGGGCGTGCACGAGGGTGACGTCGGTCTCCTCGTCGAGGTGGAGGCCGAGGGGGACGCTGTCGTCGGGGCCGCCGTCAAGTCAGGCGGCGGGGCGTTCCGGGACGAGCTTGGCGATGTTGGCCACCGCGGCGTAGGCGGCTTCGGCGGGGCCGACCTCGTCTTCGCGGAGGAGGTTGGCCATGATGCGCAGGACCCACTCCATCAGGGACTGGCTGTGCATGCCGACCCGGGTCAGCTCCCGCATGAGGGCGGGGCGGCCGATGATCTTGGTGAAGGCCCGGGCCACCCGGAAGTAGAGGCCGTACTCGTTGGCGAGCAGCTGTGGGTAGGTCAGGAGCGGACGGGCGTCGCCGGAGGTCAGGGACTGGTCGAGGAGATCGGCGGCCATGCGGCCGGTCTCGTAGGCGTAGTCGATGCCCTCGCCGTTGAACGGGTTGACGGACCCGGCGGCGTCGCCGATCACGATCCAGCTCGGGCCGACCTTGGGCGACACGGAGCCGGCCATGGGCAGGCGGCCCCCCGTGGCCTCGCCGACCTTGGTCTCGGGGCCGATCTGCCAGTAGCCGGGGGCGGTGAGCGCATACTCTTCGAGCAGGTGGGTGGTGTTGATGCTGCGGTAGTCCCGGAAGGTGGAGAGCAGCCCTACGCCGACGTTGATGGTCCCGTCACCGACAGGGAAGATCCAGCCGTAGCCGGGCAGCGAATTGCCGTTGCGGTCGACCATGTCCAGGGCGGACTCGATCCAGGGATCGTCGTGCATCGGGCTCTCGTAGTACCCCCGCAGGGCCATGCCCTGGGGGTAGCTGCGGTCCCGGGCGGTGCCCAGGGCCCGACCGAAGCGGGAGTTGGCCCCGTCGGCCACGACCACGAAGCGGGCGGTGAGCTCCTCGGTCTCGCCGGTCTCGTGGTCCTTGACCACGGCGCCCCGGACCAGCCCGTCCTTGAGCAGCGGGGTGAGGGCCTCGCAGCGGGTGCGGAGACGGGCGCCCGCGGCCACGGCGTGGTCGGCCACCATCTGGTCGAGGTCCCGGCGGCGCACCACGTAGCCGTGGCTCGGGAACACCGGGTGCTCGGGCCACGGCATCTCGAGGGTCAGGCCATGGGCCATGGCCCGCAGGCCCTCATAGCGGTGATACTTCTCCAGGCCTTCGGCCAGGCCCATGAGGTCCAACTGGTGCACCGCCCGGGGTGTCAGCCCGTCACCACAGGTCTTCTCCCTGGGGAACGCCTTGCGCTCGAGCACGAGCACGTCGTGGCCGGCCTTCGCCAACCAGTACCCACAGGCCGCCCCCGCCGGCCCCCCGCCGACGATCAGGACGTCGGCATCCAGGGCCATGGCGCTCAGCCCGCCGGAGCGTCGACGAGCTCGCCGGTCTCGGGGTCGTACACGACGAGCAGGTTGCCGTCGGCGTCGACGAGGCCCTCCTCGACGGGGTCCAGTCCGCTGAAGGTGGTCCGCTCGTAGACGATGACCGAAGCCAGCTCCTCGGGGGTGAGGGACTCGGCGAAGGCGGGCATGCCGCCGTTGACCGGCTTGTTCGTGTCGCCGTAGGTGTCACCCACCTCGGCCTGCCAGCCGGTGGAGCCGAGGGACACCCAGTGCATCTGGGTCGCGGGATCCGAGAAGACCTCACCGAGGCCGTTGAGGGCGGGACCGACGCCGCCACCGCCGTCGGCGCCGTGGCAGCTGGCGCAGGTGCCGAAGATCTCCTGGCCGACGACGAGGGCGCCGGAGGCCTCGACCGTCGGGGGCTCGAGGGTGCCGGCGTAGACGTAGCCCCACAGGGGGAGGAGGGCGACCACCGGCAGGGCCCACAGCGGCACCCGCTTGCGGCGGAGGGCGGCCTGGACGTTCGGCGGCGGGGCCGACGGCCCGGGGTCGGGCACGCCCGGGGCGATCGGGGCGGGGGCGGCCACCGTCGGAGTGGTCGCCGCCGCCGAGGCGGTGGCCGGGGAGGCGCCGCCGGCGTCGCCGGCGGGGGCGAGGGCGCCGGCCTCCTCGTCGCCGCCGAGTCCGAGCGCGGCGCGGCGCTCACGTGAGCGCTGGAGCAGATAGTCGGGAACCTCGGTCACCATGCCTCCGGTGAGCGTCCTGATGGGCGTGGTCACTCTAGGCCCACGCCCCGCGTCGGAACCAAGCAGCCCCCGGTGCGTCCGCGGCCGCCTTCGCACCGGGTCGTCGACCCCCCCGCCGCGATGTGTTTCTGTCGCGGGTGCCGTGCTAGACCACAGATCACGACTCACCGCCGCCCACCACTGGGCGGTAACCTGGGTGGGTCGATTGTGATTAGTTTCACGAAGTCCAGGTGACCCAGACCCCGAGGAGGTGACAGGCAGGTGGTTGCGTTCGTTGCCTCCGTGCTGGTCAGCATCGGACTCTTCGGAGCCGGCATCTGGTACATGCACCGCCGTCCCGCGGAGCCCAAGGGCACCTGGGGCGAGTCGATGGCCGGAGCCGCCTACGTCTTCGCCACACTCTTCCTGATCTTCGGGATCGTGCCCCACCAGTTCATCCTCTGGGCCGACTCGGATCTGGGCTGGCGGGTGGACCGTTTCCTGGTCGGTCCCGGCGAGATCCTGGCCAACCTGCCCTTCGTCATCCCGTACTCCGCGCTGCGGGACATCATGGTGGTCACCATCCACGTGGTGTACGTGGCCGCCTGGCTCATCGTGTGGTCCCACTGGCAGAAGCGAGGCACCGGGGCGCCCGTCACCGGGTCCGTCACCGAGCCCGCCACCTCCGACTACGGCCGACCGCTGGTCAAGGCCGACGCATGACCACCACCGACGCCAACCCTCCCATGCCCGAGTTCCGGGCCGACTACGTCCTGCAGGAAGTGGACGCGGCCTGGCTCGGCCAGGTGGTCAAGCCCAAGCAGTTCATCCACATCGACCAGTCCGAGTGCATCATGTGCGAGGGCTGCGTGGACATCTGCCCGTGGAAGTGCATCCACATGGTCACCCCCGACGCCATCGACGAGTCGATGGGTACCGAGCTGCCGGGCCTCGACCCCAGCGACCACGTGATCTTCACGATCGACGACGATGTCTGCACCCGGTGCGCGCTGTGCGTCGATCGTTGCCCGACGGGAGTCATCATCCTGGGCAAGATCGGCGCCCCCGCCCCGACGGGTGACGCCCATCAGCGCACCAACGCCCACGGTTACGCCTACGGCATGCGCCTCGGCTGACCAGGTAGACCAAGGAGCCCCACCACAGTGGCAAAGGCGATGGAGAAGCGGCCCAGTACGGGCGAGCTGGTGAGCCAGAAGGTCGACGACTTCAAGGGCAGCCAGGTCTGGAGCTCGATCTTCCGACCCGGGTCCATCTTCCGGAAGGGCTACACCGACAGCCCCCGGAACCGGTCCTACGTCATCATGAACAGCGTCCTCTACCACCTCCACCCGGTGAAGGTGAAGCGGCACGCGGTCAAGGTCAGCTACACGCTCTGCCTCGGCGGGCTGAGCTTCTTCCTCTTCATCCTGCTGACGGTGACGGGCATCTTCCTGATGTTCTTCTACCGCCCGACCGCCACCCAGGCGTGGGACGACATCCAGGCCCTGCACACCTCCGTGGCCTTCGGGCTCCTGGTGCGCAACATGCACCGGTGGGCCGCGCACCTCATGGTGATCTCGGTCTTCCTGCACATGGCGCGGGTCTTCTACCACGGGGCCTACAAGCCCCCCCGAGAGTTCAACTGGGTCATCGGCGTGGTCCTGCTGCTGCTGACCCTGCTGCTCTCCTTCACCGGCTACCTCCTGCCCTGGGACCAGCTCGCGCTGTGGGCGGTCACGGTCGGCTCGAACATGGGTGGCTTCGCCCCGGTGTTCGGCTCCCAGGTGAAGTTCGCCCTGTTGGGCGGCGCCGAGATCGGTTCTGAGACGTTGTTGCGGTGGTACGTGTTGCACGTGCTGTTCCTGCCCTTCGTGATCGTCATCTTCATGGCGGTGCACTTCTGGCGGGTCCGCAAGGACGGCGGCATCAGCGGGCCCCTCTAGGAGCGACGGAGACCCATGGTCGAGATCCCCGAACACCTCCGCAAGCGGGCCGAAGAGGCCCGAGCCAAGGCCGAGGCCGCCCGTGGTGGCGGCGACGGCGGCGGCGAGACCGACGCGGGCGGCGCCGACAGCGGCATCCCCTCCGAGCTCCTCGAGCGTTCGAAGGCGGCCCGCGAGCGTGCCGCCGGTGGCGGCGCCGAGACCGCGCCGGCCGCCTCCGGTGGTGGCGGCACCGCGGTGGCCACCTCGCCGGCCGCGGCCGCCCCGACCGGGCCCGGCGGTCACACCCAGCGCCTGCTGACGGTGGTCAAGGCCGGCTCCATCCAGGACGTCAAGGCCACCCCGGTGGACAAGGTCCACACCTGGCCCCACCTGCTGCTGATCGAGTTCGTGGCCGCCCTGGGCATCACGGCCTTCCTGCTCGTCTTCTCGATCTTCGTCAACGCCCCGCTGCTGGAGCTGGCCAACACCAACGAGACGCCGAACCCGTCGAAGGCGCCCTGGTACTTCCTGGGCCTCCAGGAGCTGCTGACGATGTTCCACCCGATGATCGCGGGCGTGACCATCCCGACCATCTTCCTGCTCGGGTACGCGATGGCGCCCTACATCGACAAGAACCCGAGTCAGAAGCCCGAGGACCGGAAGTTCGCCATCTCAATCTTCACGGTCCAGTTCATGTTCTGGGCCGTGATGGTCATCATCGGGTCGTTCTTCCGGGGCCCCGGCCAGAACTTCGTCTTCCCCTGGGTAGAAGGGATCTTCTTCGACCTGTGAAGTCACCATCATGAGCACCGGAACGATCCTCCTCATCGTCATCCCCCTGCTGGTCGTCCTCGCCGGCATCCTCCTGGCCGGCGCGGCGCGCCGCCGGGAGACCGACGACGCTGTCGGCTCCCTCAGCCGCGAGACCCGCAAGCGGGACCAGGGCGTGGCCCTCGACGCCGAGCTCGAGCCCACGGGCCAGGAGATCGAGCGCCAGGCCGTGCTGGCCCGCTCGGGCAAGCTGGTCCCCGCCGAGCCCGCCCCCCTCGAGCCCTACACCCCGCCGGACGCCGAGACCGTCGGGGTGACCCGGCGGCAGTTCCTCAACCGGGCCATCGTCGGCCTGACCACCTTCTCCCTCGCCGCCTTCGGCGGGGCGGTGCTCGCCTTCATCTGGCCGCAGGCCGGGGTCGGGTTCGGCTCCAAGATCCGGATCGGTCCCATCGACGACGTGAAGGCCGGCATCGCGGAGGGCAACGGCTTCCTGTACGTGCCCGAGGGCCGCATGTGGATCACCGAGTACCCGGCCGCCGACCTCGCGAAGGCCCGGACGGTGTACTCGCCCGCCGAGCTGACCTCCATGGAGGCCGGGGTCGTGCCCCTCTTCCAGACCTGTCCCCACCTCGGCTGTCGGGTACCGAGCTGTGAGAGCTCCCAGTGGTTCGAGTGCCCGTGCCACGGCTCCCGCTACAACCGAGTGGGCGAGAAGCGGGGCGGACCGGCTCCCCGCGGCATGGACCGCTTCGCCGCCTCCGTCGCCGGCGGTGTCCTCGTGGTGGACACCGGCGTGCGCATCCAGGGCCCGGCCGTCGGGACTGACACGACCGGCCAGGAGCCCGAAGGGCCGAGCTGCCTCGGGGGTTCGACGCACGAATGAGCGCTCTCCAAGAGGCCGTCCTGGCCTCGACCGTGTCGAACATCGGCTACGTGATTGTCGTCCTGACGCTGATCGCGTTCTTCACCTACATCTTCATCAACGCCCGACGCGACCGACCCGAGGTCGGCTCGGAGCTGGTGCTGGCGCCGAACCGGATGCCGCACCACCCCGACGAGGTGCTCGAGGGCCCGGTGCTCACCCGCAACCTGGCCTTCGGCCTCGGCGCCATCGTGCTGATCTCGGTGGGCCTGCCCCTGTACTGGCTGGGGGAGCCGGCCCGCAACGAGGGCAACCAGGCCACCTTCGACCGTGTGGCGGCCGAGCGGGGCGCGGAGATGTTCGCGTCCACCGCCGACGGTGGCCTCAACTGTGCCGGGTGCCACGGGGGCATGGAGGCCACCGGCGGCGTGGCCCCCTTCACGATCACCGACGCCAATGGCGACTTCGTCGACAGCGTCGAGTGGCAGGCCCCGGCGCTCAACACCGTGCTGCTGCGCTTCGACGAGGAAGAGCTCTTCGACATCCTGGTCTACGGCCGGCCGTTCTCACCGATGCCGGCCTGGGGCATCGAGGGCGGCGGGGCGCTGAACGACCAGCAGATCGACAACCTGATCGCCTACATCGAGGAGATCCAGATCACGCCTGAGGAGGCGCAGGCCGAGGCCGAGCAGGGCCTCGCCCTGGCTATGGAGAGCGGCGAGTTCGAGACCGAGGGCGAGGCCCTCTTCAACCTCGGCCTCTACGACGGCTTCGCCGGCGGGGCCTACTCCTGCGGGCGCTGCCACACCCAGGGCTGGTCCTACGGGGAGCCCGAGGAGCCCGGCAACGGCGCCTTCGGCCCCAACCTGACCGCGGTGCGCAACCAGTTCCCGGGCGGCGCCGCCGGCTTCGCCGAACAGGTCGCCTTCATCAGCGAGGGCTCGGTCAAGGGCCAGGCCTACGGCGTGCACGGCCAGGGCAGCGGGCGCATGCCCGGCTTCGGCGAGATGCTCACCGAGGAGCAGATCCGGGCCATCGTCGAATACGAGAGGAACCTCGGTGGCTGACGCCCTCTTCACCACCGTCCTGGCCGGGATCGCCTACGACCCGGAGATCCGCGGCGTCCTCATCTTCGCGTTCTCCCTCGTGTTCTTCTGCGGCTCGGGGTGGCTGCTGCTGGGCACGAACATGGGCTCGCGCCTCGGCTTCCTGGTCGCGGCGGCCGGGCTCTTCGGCTGGCTCACGGTGCTCAGCATCTCCTGGTGGATCTACGGCGTGGGCGCCATCGGTGACCTGCCGGAGTGGAGCGTCGAGGAGGTCAACGTCGGCGACCTCAGCCAGGCCCAGCTCGAGGAGGCCCGCACGCTCCTGCCCGACAACCTCCCCGACCCCGAGCAGATCCTGGCGGACAACCCCGAGATCGCCGCGGAGTTCGATGAGGGCGAGACCCCGACGCTGAGCGAGATCGCGGCCGTGGCCGACCTGCCGCCGGAGGTCGCCGACCAGCTCGAGGACCTCGAGGGCGACTGGTCGGTCCTGCCGCAGACCGCGATCGGTGACGCCCAGTCCGCGGCTGACGCCGCCCTCATCAACGAGGAGACGGGCCTGTTCACCGCGACCTCCGAGTACGTGCTGGTCGGTGGGTTCGAGGCGGGGGGCAAGCCCGAGCGCGAGAGCGACTCGATCGTCGACCGGGTGAGCAACCGGATCTCCAACACCCTGCGGGTGCTCAACCCGCCCCACTACGTCGTGATCCAGGTGCAGACCTCCGAGGCCACCTTCGTGCCTCCGGGCAACGCCCCGCTGTCGCCGACCCCCGACCCCGACGAGCCGGTGGTGTCGGTGATCATGGTCCGCGACCAGGGGACCCGCCGCCTGCCGCCCGGCGTGCTGACCGTCATGTGGGGCGGGCTCTTCGCCGTCACCTGTGCCCAGCTGCACCGCCGGGACCGCCTGGCGGAGGAGCTCTCGACCGCCAAGCCGGGGGGCTGACCAATGGGCCAGTACCTGCCGGTGCTCGCCCTCGGTGCGCTGGCCTTCGTCTTCGCGATCCTCAGCATCCTGGCCTCCCGTCTGCTCGCGCCCCGGCTGATGACGCCGGCCAAGGAGGCGCCCTACGAGTGCGGGATCGTCCCGAGCCGGGAGCCGCCCGAGAGGTTCCCGGTCAAGTTCTTCCTGGTGGCGATGATCTTCATCGTCTTCGACATCGAGATCATCTTCTTCATCCCGTGGTCGGTCATCTACCGCGACCTGGGAGCCTTCGGCTTCTGGTCCATGCTGATCTTCGCCGCGCTGGTCTTCGAGTCCTTCCTCTATCTGGTGAGCAAGGGCGCCTTGGACTGGGGTCCGGTCAAGCGGGTCGTCGAGGCCCTCGGCCAGGTCGGCGCCCACCGCACCAGCACCTCCACCATCCGCCGGGTGGGCCTCGAGGGCCGGGAGCCCGAGGACGAGCCCGTGACCGAGGAGGTCGCCGCGTGAGCGGCCGACGTGACGTTCTGCGGGGGAACGACGCCCCGAGCAGAGCGGAACCCACGGAGGACGGGGTCCTCGACAAGGGCCTCGAGGGCCTCAGCCACAACTTCGTGACCGGCACCCTCGAGGAGCTGGTGAAGTGGGCCCGGGCCCGCAGCGTCATGCCCGCCACCTTCGGCCTGGCCTGCTGCGCCCTCGAGATGATGGCCACCGGCGGCGCCCACTACGACCTCGCCCGCTACGGCATGGAGACCTTCCGGGCCTCGCCCCGTCAGGCCGACCTGATGATCGTGGCCGGCCGCGTGTCCCAGAAGATGGCCCCGGTCCTGCGCCAGATCCACGACCAGATGATGGAGCCCAAGTGGGTCATCTCCATGGGCGTGTGCGCGTCCAGTGGGGGGATGTTCAACAACTACGCCATCGTCCAAGGCGTCGACCAGGTGGTGCCCGTCGACGTCTACGCCCCCGGCTGCCCGCCCGGTCCCCAGACCCTGATGCACGCCATCCTCACCCTCCACGCCCAGATCCGCTCCGGTGAGCTGACCAAGCGCCGCGAGGTCAACGGCGGCGGCGCGGGCATCCAGGTCGATCAGCATGACGGCCAGACCGCCACCGGGGCCGTCCGCCTCCTCCAGCCCACCGTCGAGGACTAGGTGCCGGTGAGTGAGAACACCGGCGTGACCGAGGACGCGGCCCCCGCGTCAGGACCCGCACCGGAGAAGCACGGTGTCCCCGTGACCGACTCGCTCGGTCAGGAGGTGCTGCACCCCACCCGGGAGCAGTACCGCGCGCTCGTGGAGACGTTGCGGGGCGAGGGCTACCTCGTCTGCATCGACATCACCGCCGTGGACTACCTGGCCCACCCCCACCGCGAGGTGGCCCCAGGCGTCGCGGCCGAGCGTTTCGAGCTGGTGGTGTCCTTCCTCAGCCATGCGCACAAGGCTCGTACCCGGTTGCGCATCCAGGTGCCGGAAGCGGACTCCACCGTGGCCTCCATCGTGGACCTGCACCCCGGCGCCGACGCCCTCGAACGTGAGGTCTTCGACATGTTCGGGATCACCTTCGAGGGCCACCCCGACCTGACCCGGATCCTGATGCCGGAGGACTGGGACGGCCATCCGCTGCGCAAGGACTATGCGGTAGGGGCCATCCCGGTGCAGTTCAAGGGCGCCGGCCGCCAGCGATGAGCGGCGTAGCCGATCGGCAGGCCGAAGAGGCCTGCACAGCGATGAGCCGTCAGGCGAAGAGCCGACGACGATGAGCGGCCCGAACGAGGCCGAGATGGCCGACCTCATCGCCCAGACCTCCGAGGAGAGCCAGGGTCTGACCGCGGGCTCGGGCCTCGAGCGCCTGCGGGAGATGGGCGCGGTGCTCCGCCTCTCGGAGGCCGATGCCGCCGCCCTCGAGGGCCAGGTCGGCAAGACCGACGAGACGATGATCATCAACATGGGTCCCCAGCACCCGTCGACCCACGGCGTGCTGCGGCTCATGCTCGAGCTCCAGGGCGAGACGGTGGTGCGGACCAAGCCGATCATCGGCTACCTGCACACCGGCATGGAGAAGACCGGGGAGACCCTCACCTATCTCCAGGGCGCCACCAACGTCACCCGCATGGACTACGCCTCCCCGCTCTTCAACGAGCTGGCGTTCTCGCTCGCGGTCGAGCAGCTCCTCGGCGTCGAGGTCCCGGTGCGGGCCACCTGGATCCGGATGCTGATGACCGAGATGAACCGCATCGCCAGCCATCTGCTCTTCCTGGCCACCAACGGCATGGACCTCGGGGCCGTGTCGATGATGCTCTTCGGCTGGCGGGAGCGCGAGGAGGTGCTGCGCTTCTTCGAGTCGGTCACCGGGCTGCGGATGAACCACAACTACATCCGCCCCGGCGGCGTGGCCGCGGACCTGCCCGACGGCTGGGCGGAGAACGTCCTCGCCCTGATGGAGATGCTGCCGCCGCGGCTCGAGGAGTACGACACCCTGATGACCGGCCAGCCGATCTGGCGTGAGCGCCTGCAGGGCGTCGGGGTCATCACCGCGGACGAGGCGCTGGCGCTCGGCGCCACCGGGCCGATCCTGCGCTCGACCGGCTACGCCTGGGACCTGCGGCGGGACCAGCCCTACCTGGCCTACGACGAGCTGGACTTCGACGTGGTCGTGGGCAGCTACGGCGACGCCTTCGACCGCTACGCCATTCGCCTCAACGAGGTCCGCGAGTCGATGAAGCTCGTGCGCCAGATCGTCGAGGGGATGCCCGGGGGCGACTACCGGGTCCAGGACAAGAAGGTCACGCCCCCGCCGTGGGCGCGGATCGACGAGTCGATGGAGGCCCTGATCCACCACTTCAAGCTCTTCACCGAGGGATTCCAGGTGCCGGTCGGGGAGACCTATGCCGCGGTCGAATCGCCCCGGGGCGAGCTGGGCTGCTACATCGTGTCCGATGGCGGCGCCAAGCCCTACCGACTCCGGGTCCGAGGCCCCAGCTTCGTGAACCTCCAGACCCTCCCGCACATGATGCGGGGCGGGCTCATGGCCGACGCCGTGGCCGTCATCTCCTCGGTGGACCCGATCATGGGTGAGGTCGACCGCTAACGATGCCTCGTCTGACCCGGGAGAACACCGAGCTGGCCCGCGAGATCATCTCGCGGTATCCGGCGCCCGTGTTCGGCGCTGATCCCCCTGCTGCACCTGGCCCAGGAGCAGGACGGGTACGTCACCGACGATGCCATGGAGCACATCGCCGAGCTGGTCGGGATCACCCCGGCCGAGGTCCTCGGCACCTGCTCGTTCTACGAGATGCTCAAGCGCCAGCCCGTCGGCCGCTACCTGGTCAACGTCTGCACCGACATCTCCTGCCTGCTCCTGGGCGGCGCCGAGCTGTTGGAGCACGCCGAGGAGACGCTCGACGTGAAGGCGGGCAACACCACCGCAGACGATCTTCACCCTGGAGGACGTCGAGTGCCACGGCCGCCTGCACCGAGGCCCCGTACCTGCAGGTGAACTACCGCTACCTTCACCAACCTCGAGCCGGGCGACCTCGACCAGCTCCTCGAGGACCTGCGGTCCGACCGCCTCGACGCCGATGTGCCGCACCACGGGACCCTGCACCGCATCCGCCAGCACATCCGGCCCGAGCGGGCGGCCGGCAACGCCCTGGCCGAGGCCAGTGAGAGCCCGTGTGGCTGGCCGTCGCTCCGGCCCTGGCCGACGGGGGCGCCTGATGGCCGCCCTTCCGCCGCGGAGCTGATCGTCAGCCGACGCTTCAGCAGGACGACGCCGGCACCATCGAGGGATACGAGCGCCCGGTGGCTACGACGACCTGAAGGCCGCCCTGGCCCGCCCCCCGAGCGAGATCGTCGACGAGGTCAAGACCGCCAGCCTCCTGGGCCGCGGCGCGCGGGCTTCCCCGCCGGGGTGAAGTGGGGCTTCTGTCCGCCCGGCGTGTGGCCTCGCTACGACGTCATCAACGGCGACGAGCGAGCCCGGCACCTACAAGCAGACCGGGCCCTCATGGAGCGGGACCCCCA
>CAVPAN010000021.1:0-12904 GCA_963701565.1 uncultured Microthrixaceae bacterium | reverse complement strand
GAGCGCTGACCCCGCTCGGGCCGGCACGGTGGCGAAGGCCCGCACGGTGAAGGTGCCCGCGCCCTCGATCTTGGGCGGCACCGCGGTGAACGTGAACCCTGCGGCCGGGAGCGCGTCCAGGCCGGTGAGGTGCTCGAGACATCCGGCCTGATCAGCCCGCACGGTAGACCGATGTCACGCTCCGTGGTCACGGCCCGTCGAGATCGGCCGAACGGGTAGCTCTCGAGGCAATAGCTGTCGGAATCCGACAGCTATTGCCTCCAGAGGACAATCACCGGACACGGACTGTGACATACAACCCCGCACCGCCCCCGGGCGAGGCCCGAACGCCTCCGAGAGGACCCGACCCGACACCCCCTACGTGCCATCGGTTCGGTGACCAGCGCAGCAGCCGAGCCCGCAGCCCCATTCGAGCCGAGACCAGCCAGGCCACCCCGGCCCGGAGAGCGGCGGCCTAGCCCGCCCGGGGCTCGAACACCACCACAGGGGTCGCCGTCGTTCGCTTGGCGGCGAAGTGGGCCTCGTCGGGTTCGACGTCCACCCACAGCTGCCAGAGGCGGTCCCGCTCCTCCCCCACGGCCTCACGGGCCCGCACCAGGCGTTCCTCCCCGTCCGCCAGGCGGACGACGGCGTCGGGGTGGGCCTGGAGGTTCAGCCACCAGGCGGGCTGGCCCTCGTCCCAGCCGTTCATCGCCACCACGACGAGATCGTCGCCGTCTTCGAGGTAGCCCAGGATCACGCTGCGTTCCTGCCCAGAGCTCCGCCCGATGGCCGTCATGCGCAGGGCACCCCAGCCCCGCTTGTTGGCCGGGGTCCACAGGAAGCGGCCGCCGCTGAGCTTGTACAGCCCCCGGTGGACGCGCCACGCCAGGTGGACGAACCACGCGGGCGGCATCTTCGGCGGTCGCTCCACCTCGGTGGCCATGGCCGAACCGGTACCCCGGGTGCACAGCCCACGAGCAGGGCCGAAAGCCCTAGAAGACCGGGTGCTCCCCCACGGCTTCGACCTGCTGGAGCGTCAGCGCCGCGAGCAACCGGTTGGCGGCTTCGGTCATGTGGACGCCGTCGGGGAGGCGGACCACGACCGGTGTGCCGTCAGGGCCCGGCAGCGTCTCGGTGTAGCTGCCGTCGGGCTGGCGAAGGGCCGGTTCCAGTCCACGAGCGTCGACCGGCAGGCTCCGGTACATGGCGTTGAGGCGCTCGACCTGCGACTCCAGCGGTCCGTAGAAGCCGTTGGTCTGCACCGGCGGCAACTCGGTGACGAAACACCGCGCCCCGCCGGCCCCGGCGGCCTCGACCACCCGGCGCATCTCGCGGTCCCAGGCCGCGAAGGCGGCGTCGGTGTTCGGGAGCACCTGATTGCCGTCCTCGTCGACGTAGAGCTGATCGGGGGCGTTGGCGTAGTCACAGCAGGCCTCGATGACGACCACGTCGGGGTCGAAGGTCCGCACCCACTCCTGCACCTGTTCGAGCCACGAGTCCTCTGGGGCTTGAGCGGCCCGGTGCCGGGCCCGCCGGCGTAGCCGGTCGTGATGCCCGCCTCGGCGAAGATCCGCTCGAACGACGGATAGGCCTGGCCGGTCACCGAGTCGCCCACCAGCAGCGCCCGCTCGACACCGGCGGTCGCTCCCCCGCCGGTCCGGTCGTCGCTCCGCCGGCGGCGCCAGCACCTCGGCCGGGTCCTGGGCCTGCGGTCGGATTCGTCGAGAGCGACGGCCACGCCACCCCGATCCGGCACGATGGCGGTGACCAGGACGCACGAGGGCGACCCCGGGCGACGGCGATCGGCGGGGCCACCCACCGGCGCCAGTCGGTGACCAGGCTGCCCCTGCGCACGGGCTGCTCGATGAACCGGAACGACAGCAGGCGACGCGGAGGTGACCGCCATCCGCAGCACGAACAGCGGCCAGATGGACAAGTCCGGTGCGCTCGGGGCTGAGCCACAGGAAGATCGGCCAGTGGTAGAGGTAGACGCCGTAGGAGATCCGGCCCAGTTGGCGCAGCGGCTCGACCGACAGCAGCCGGCGGAACGGGCCCCGGGGTGGTGGCCGCCACGATCAGCAGGACGGCTGAGCAGGGCGTAGATGGTGAGACCGCCCTCGTAGAGCCAGGGCGAGGACTGATCGACCGTGCTCCACCACCACAGCACGGTGACGAGGGTCACCCCGCCGACGACGGTGACGAGGTGGCGGCCGCAGGCGCCCGGAGGCCGGAGGGGATGCCCGGCGAGCACCGTCGCCAGCAGGGCCCCGACCAGCAACTCGACGGCCCGGGTGCCGGTGCCGTAGTAGACGCGGGTCGTGGCCGAGCCCGGGCTCGTAGAGCAGGGCCATGGCCACGGTCGAGGCGACGGCCACCGACGCCGAGGACGACCATGAAGGCCCGCCGCCCCCGTCGGCCACCACCAGCAGCCGGCGATCAGCAGGCCGGGAACACGAAGTAGAACTGCTCCTCGATCGCCAGCGACCAGAAGTGCTGGACCGGTGACGGCGACGTGAACAGGTCGGCGTAGGACTGGTCCTGGAAGATGAACCGCCAGTTGGCGACGTAGGCCAGGGCGGCGAGCACGTCGCCGCGCAGGTCGTTCAGCTGGGCCTGGTCGGCCACGAGCAGCCCGATAGAGCGACGATGCCGGCGAGGGCACCAGGGAGGCCGGCATGAGGCGCCGGAAGCGGCGGCCCCAGAAGGTCTTCAGCGAGATCGCCGCCCGTCGCCTCCTGCTCGCCAGGAGGAGCGACGGTGATGAGGAAGCCCGACAACGTGAAGAAGGTCGAGACCCCGAGGTAGCCGCCCACCGCCCACGAGAACCCGCCGTGGAAGAACAGCACCCCGGCCACGGCCAGGCCCCGCAGGCCGTCGAGGCCGGGCTGGTAGGCGAGGGCGACCCGACGGCCGGCGGTGGCGACCGGGCGGCCGGCCCGGGAGGCTGGGCCGGCGCGAGCACGAAGCCACCCGGACGACGACGGGTGCGGAGGTCGATGAGGACCGGCTCGGTCCTCACCGCCGGAGGAGGGGGACGCTCGACCACGGTCACGGGAACTCCGAAGCTACAAGCGCGGTCGGGCGGCGGCCCGTAGCACCCCCGGAGCTGGTCCCGCACGGCCAGCAGGCGGGCCCGGGCGTCGAAGACGAGCGGCCGGCGCGACGGCCGCAGGGTCTGGCTGACCATCTGCAGGACCGCCGTCGTGAATCGGATGAGTGGGCGTAGCGGCCGAAGTGCTCACGGACCAGCAGCAGGGTGTTGCGCACCTGGAGGTAGTCGACGACGGCGACCGAGGCCCCGAGGTGCGGGTTGCGGACCATGGCCCCCCGGACGAGACCGATCTCGTAGCCGCGGCCCCGGGCCCGCAGGCCGAGGTCGGCCTCCTCGCAGTAGCTGAAGTAGCGCTCGTCGAACAGGCCGACGTCCTCGAGGCAGGCGGCGGGCGAACAGCAGGGTGCCGTGGGGGTGATCGACCGGCTCCCAGCCCTCGGTCGCCGCCGCCGGGCGGAAGATCCCGCCGAAGTAGCGGTCGACCACCGGGCTGGCGCCGTCACCGACGTCGGCACTGACGAGGCCGGCCCGGGGCCGCGGCGCGACGGCGGCGAGCAGGCGCTCGAGGCGTCCGCGGGTCGGGCAGGGCGTCGTGGGGGCAGAGCGCCACCCACTCCCCCGACCCGTGCGGCAGCCAGTGGCGCAGCCCGACGTTGGCCGTCGGGCCGAACCCGCGGTTGTCCGGGGCCGCGAGGATCACGTCGTCAGGGCGCTCGGCCAGCACGCGGCGACCGACCTCCGGGCGGCGGGCATCGGAGCCGGCGTCGACCACGACGACCGGGGGCACGGTCGGGGCCCGGAAGCGCGGCGATGGTCGCCCGGCAGCGCTCCGGCTGGTTCCAGTGGACGATGACGACCGTCAGCGGCGACACGAGCGCCGCACACTATCGACGCCGTACCGCGAGGCGGCCCTCAACCCCCGGCGCGGGCCAGGGCGTGCTGGACGAGCTCGAGGAGGGTGGCCCGGACCGACTCGCGGTCGCGGGCATCCATCAGGACCATCGGGACACCGGCGTCGACCTGGAGGGCCTCTCGGACCTCCTCGACGGGGTGGGTCACCTCGCCGTGGAAGCAGTTGACGGCCACCACGAAGGGGACGTCGCGGGACTCGAAGTAGTCGACGGCCGGGAAGCAGTCGGCCAGGCGGGTGGTGTCGACCAGCACGACGGCCCCGATGGCGCCCCGGATGAGGTCGTCCCACATGAAGCGGAACCGGTCCTGGCCGGGCGTGCCGAACAGGTAGAGGATCAGCTCCGCGCCGAGGCCCGACCCGACCGAAGTCCATGGCGACGGTCGTGGACGGCTTCTGCTCGGCCCCCGTCATGTCGTCGACGCCGACGCTGACGTCGGTCATCGCCGCCTCGGTGGTGAGCGGCTCGATCTCCGAGATGGCGCCGACGGTCGTCGTCTTGCCGACGGCGAAGCCGCCGGCGACGATCATCTTGACGGGCAGGGGAACGGTCAGGGTCCGGTCGGACCCCGTCGGACCCTGCAGGGTCGTCGTCTCAGAGTGCCGGAGACCATCGAGCACCCTTTCCAGGAGTTTGATGTCGGGTCGGTCGTCCCGACTGGTTCGGGGCTGGCTGGTTGCCGACCAGCCCCTCGGCGTCAGGTCGCCCACGATCACGCGGGCCACGCCGAGGGGGACCTTCAGGTGGGCGGAGATCTCGGCCACCGACAGCGGGTCGGCGCAGAGCTCCACGACGCGCGCCGTTCCAGGACCAGGCGGGACTGGCCCGGCTGGCCCTCCGGCGTCGTCCGGACGATGGTCTCGAGGGCAGGTCGGTGCAGCCGCGGGTACGTCCGCCCGTGATCGCGTACGGGCGTACGCGAGCCGCGAGGCCGTCCGACCCGTGATCGGTCATCGCGGAAGCGCACCCTGCAGTTCGGCCCGCAGCTCGGGCGTCAGCACCGAGCCTGCCTTGTCGACGAGCACGGTCATCTCGTAGCCGACGAGACCGACGTCACAGTCGGCGGCGGCCACCACGGCGAGGCTCGAGCCGTCGCTGATGCCGGTCACGAAGAGGAAGGCGTTCTCCATCTCGATGATGACCTCGTTGACGCCGCCGCCGCCGAAGCGACCGGCCGCGCCGTAGGCCAGGCCGATGAGGCCCGAGGCCACGGCGGCGAAGCGGTCGGCGGCATCACGGTCGAGGCCGTCGGACATGGCCATCGGCAGGCCGTCCGACGAGACCACCACCGCCTCCTCGACGCCCGGCACCTGGTTGACGAAGTTGCCGACCAGCCAGTTGATGTTCTGGGCTGCACTACTCAGGTTGGTCATTGGTCAGTCCTCCGAACCGGGCGATTGCCGTCCGTCTTCGATCCCCCGGCGGTAGCGGGAGAGCATCGCCCGGACCTCTTCGGGCGATCGGCGGGTGGATGCCGTGCGCGGCCCGCCCGCCACGGGCGCGGCGGCCGAACCGACGTCGTCGGTCAGGGTGGCGCGGGGCTGACGCCGGATCAGCGGAGCGGCTGCAGCCGGGGCCGGCGGTGGCTCCGGGGCCGCTGCGCTCGCCGCGGCCGCCGCGGCCGGGGTGGGTTCGAGCGAGGCCAGCTCGCCGTCGAGCCAGTCCGGCGCGGGCTCCCAGTCGGGCGGGGACGCGGCCCCGTCTGCGGCCGTGTCGGCCGGCGGCGGTGGAGGCACAGTCCGCGACCGGCTCAGCGAGCGTGTCGTCGCGAGGCGCGTCGGCCGGCTCAGGCGAGCGTGTCGTCGCGAAGGGCGTCGGCCAGGTCGGCGAACGTGTCGTCGCTCGGCGCGTCCGGCAAGCTGGCCCCAGAAGGTGCGGTTCAGCTCGTCGTCGTCCCGTGGCTCGCTCGGCTCGTCGGCGTCGGTGCCCATGAGGGAGGCCAGGCCCCGCTCGAAGTCCTCGCCGTCGGGAAGGGCGTCGGACAGCGACGTCGGTCCGTCGGCGGCACCACCGTCGGGGACGACGACGTCGGCCATCGCCGGCGCGGGTGGCAACGGGGCGTCGTCCGCGACCAGGGGGCGGGGGTCCTCGACCCACTGAGGATCCGGCACGGCGGCACCGTCGCCGGGCGAGGCGTTCAGGGCGTCGGCCTCGTTCTGGCCCGACAGCACCACGGCGGGCACGTCGACGACCGCGGCTGATCCCCCCGGCGGGCGAGGCGCTCAGGTGGACGGTGACCCGCAGGCGTCGAGCCAGGCGACCGACGACGATGAAGCCGAGCGAGCGGGAGAGGGCCAGGCCGACCAGCGGCGGCGAGGCCAGCAGGTCGTTGGCCTCGGCCAGCTGGTCGGCGCTCATCCCGATGCCGCTGTCGGCCACGGTGACCGTGTAGCCACCTTCCGTCGTCCGCTGTCCGACGACCTCGACCGATGCTGTCGGGCGGGGAGAACTGCGTGGCGTTCTCCATGAGCTCGGAGAGCAGGTGGGCGAGGTCGACGGCGACGTTGCCGCCCACGGTCGTCTCGTCGAGGGCGAGCAGGTGGACGCGGGTGAAGTCCTCGACCTCACCGATGGCCACCCGCACCACGTCGGCCAGCTCCACGGGCCGCGCCCGGCGGCGCGGCGGCTCGGCACCGGCCAGGACGAGGAGGCTCTCGGCGTTGCGCCGCATGCGGGTGGCGAGGTGGTCCAGCTTGAACAGGTTCTCCAGCTGGTCCGGGTCCTTCTCCTTGGCCTCGAGGCCGTCGATGAACTCGATCTGGCGGTCGAGCAGCGACTGGTTGCGCCGGGCCAGGTTGACGAAGATGTCGGCGATCCCTCGCCGCAGCAGGGCGGCCTGCTCCTCGGCCACCTGGCTGGTGACCTGCTGGATGGCGTTGAAGGCCTCGGCCAGCTGGCCGATCTCGTCCCGGGAGTCGACCTCGAGGGGCGTGATGGGCTCGGTCGGCGCGGTGGCGTCGCCGGGTGAGCGCAGGTCCTCGACCAGGCGGGGCAGCTCGACGGTGGCCAGCTGGTTGGCGGCCCCGGTGAGGCGCTGGAGGCGACGGTTGATCCGACGGGCCAGGAGGCTGGCCAGGAGGATGGAGAGGATGACCGCCGCGGCGGTGCCGATGAGATAGAGGCGCGCCGTCTTGTCGGCCTCGAAGGCCGCCGCGTTGGCGCCGGCGATGGTGGCGTCCAGGGCGGCCGCCTCGGTGCCCCGTACGGCGTCGAGCCAGGTGGTGGCCGACGCCTGCCAGGTCTGGGGGGCCACACCCGGGTCACCAGAGCCGCCGATGACCCCTTCGTCCATGACCGCACCCATCAGAGCGTCGGCGTCACGGACGGCCTCGCTGGCCATCGTGTTGCGCACCGCGGTCGTCAGCGTGTCGTTCTGGGACTCCTCGAGGCGGGCGAACTGGCTCTCTTCCTCGGCCTCGAGCTCGGCCAGGGCCGCGTAGTCACCCTCGCGGAACTCGCCGACGACGGTGATCGCGGCGATGCGGGCCGAGCGCAGGGCCCGGGCCTCCTTCGCCTTCGAGAGGGTGAGGCTGTCGGTGAGGGTGGCGTTCAGCTCGGGGACGCCGCTGCCCGACGCCAAGGCGGCGTCGAGCTCGAGCAGCGAGTCGACGGCTGTCGTGTAGGCGTCCAGGGCGACCTCGGGGGCGGCGTTGCTCTCGTCGATCGAGGACCGCAGTTCGGCCACCGTCTGGATCTGGCCGACGGCAGCCTCGTAGCGCTGAGCGACGCTGCTGTCACCGACCACGGCCTGCGGGGCGGCGAACGCCTCGGCGGCGGTGTCGGTGGCGGCTCGCTGCTCGGTGAGCTGATCGGTGACCTCGTCGTCGCCGTAGGCGAGGCGCATGGAGAGAAGGCGCTCGAGCTGCAGCTCGTGGGCGAGGCCGGTGCTGGTCGCGGCCAGCCGGGCGCCATCCTCGGTCTGCTGGGCCTCGTCGGCGTCATCCAGGCGCTGGCTCGCACCGAGGCTGGCCACGGCCACGAGGACCACGGCAGGCACGGCGATGAGAGCCAGCAACTTCGATCCGACGTTGGCGTTTCTCTGCATGGTGTCGCCCTTGCTCGATCAGCGGCGCTCGGGTCGCACCCGAGCGCCACCCCATCGGCCACGAGAGCGCCTTCTTGAGGGGGGTAGCCGTTCGGGCGGGGGGGCCGTTGTAGGTTGAGCCGATGACCGAGGGCAGGCTGACCGATGAAGACTCGCGAGGCCCGGTGACCGTCGGCGAGGTCATCTCGGGGTTCGCCGCACCGCGCCGTACCGGCCTCCTGCGCTTCCACGGCGCCGCCCCGCGCATCGTGGCCTTCCACGAGGGTGACATCTACCTCGCGACCAGTGCCTCCGGCCCGTCGATCCACCAGATCGTCGTCGGGTCGGGTGCCGCGCCGGAGGCGGCCTGGCTGGATGCCGCCGGCGCCGCCGCCGGCATCGCCAACACCCTCGACGACGACGAACGGGTGGACAGTGACCGGCTGCGGGCGGTCCTGCTGGAGCACGTGGTGGCCACCCTGGCCGAGCTGCTCGCCCCGGGGACCGACCAGTACGAGTTCCTGGCCGACCAGACCCACCAACTCGGTGCCCGGTTCTGCTTCCCGGCGGACGAGGTCCTCGCCGAGGCGGGTCGTCGCCTCACCGCCTGGCGTTCGATCAGCACCCCTCTGCCATCCACCAGCACCCTGGTCCGGCGGTCCCCGACCCTGCCCCCCAATGCGGTGTCGGCCTCCCTGTCCGCCGTCGAGTGGCAGGTCCTGTCGGCCATGCCCGACACCGGGTCGGTCGCCGAGGTCATCGACGCCGCCGGCCTCAGTGCCTTCACGGTCTTCGACGTGCTCCACTGCCTCGTGCGCCGGGGCCTCGTCCAGGCCGTGGCCGAGGGCGCCGCCGGCCGATGATGGCGGGGCGTGTCGGGTTGGCGGTGCTGCTGCTCGCCCTGGTGGCCTGTGACCGCGTCGCCGTGCGCTCCAACGGCCAGGCCGTGGCCGGCGCCGTGACCGACCGGCCACCGACGGCCGACGGCCCCGGTGTGCCCCGGGCGGGGGCGGCCCCGGTGGAGCGGCCCGGCGAGGGCTCCGGACGGACCGTCACCTTCGCGTTCGGCGGGGATGTGAACTTCGAGGGCACTCCGGGGGCGCTGCTGGCCGAGGACCCTGCGGCCCTCCTGGCGGGCGTGGCCGGGCCGCTCGCCGCCGACGTGACAATGGTCAACCTGGAGACCGCGGTCACCGAGGGGGGCACCGAGGTGCCCAAGGAGTTCAACTTCCGCGCGCCGGCCGCCGCTTTCGGGGCGTTGCGGGCCGCGGGGGTCGATGTGGTCACGCTGGCCAACAACCACGGGATGGACTACGGCGAGGAGGGCCTGCTCGACACCCTCGCCGCGGCCGAGGACCCCGCGACGGGCCTGCCCCTGGTGGGTGCCGGCCACGATGTCGCCGAGGCGTACGAGCCCTTTCGGGTGACACTGCGGGGCCAGCGCATCTCGGTCTTCGGCGCCTCCCGGGTCACCGACGGGCACCTCGTCGGGCCGTGGACGGCCACCGCTGACGACCCCGGACTCGCCGTCGCCGAGGACCCGACACGGCTGATCGAGGCGGTGGCGACCGAGCGCCCCCGCACCGACACGCTGGTGGTGTACCTGCACTGGGGACGGGAGCGGGAGAACTGCCCGATCACCGACCAGCCCGAGGTGGCCGACGCCCTCATCGCGGCCGGCGCCGACGTGGTCGTCGGCAGCCACGCCCACGTCCCGCTCGTGGGTGGCCTGCGGGACGGGACCTACATCCACTACGGCCTGGGCAACTTCGTGTTCGGGAGTGCCGGGGGCCGGTCGGCGGAGTCCGGGGTCCTCCGCCTGACCATGACCGGCCGCCGCGTGGACGCTGCCGAGTGGGTCCCCGTCCGCCTCCGCTCGGGGGTCCCGGAGGTGCTCGACGGCCCGGACGCCGCGGCGGCGCAGACGGCCTGGAGGGACCTGCGGGACTGCGCCGACCTCGAGGCGGGGACGGAGCGGGACGACGAGGCGACCGACGACGGAGGTGAGGCCGATGGCTGACCGCGACGGCCGAGCGATGGCCGCAAACCTCCTGGAGCAACTGGACGACTCTCCCTCGCCGTACCACGCCACAGCCACGGCGGCCCGACGCCTGGTCGCGGCGGGGTTCACCGAGGTGGAGGAGACCGCGAACTGGACGGCGGGGCTGCTGCCCGACCGCTGGTTCGTGCGCCGCGGCGGCGCCCTGGTCGCCGCCGCGTGGCCGGCGGGGCTGGCCCCGGCCACGCCGCTGCGCATCGTCGGGGCCCACACCGACAGCCCGAACCTCCGCCTGAAGCCCCGCCCGACGTCGATCGCCGCGGGGTGGCAGCGACTGGCCGTGGAGGTCTACGGCGGCCCGCTGCTCAACAGTTGGCTCGACCGCGACCTCGGCCTCGCCGGTCGGGTCTCGGTACGGCGCCCCGACGGCCCCGCCGTCGAACTGGTCCACCTCGACGGCCCCGTCGCCCGGATCCCCCAGCTGGCCATCCACCTCGACCGGGAGGTCAATCAGGCCGGACTCCTGCTCGACCCGCAGCAGCACCTCCTTCCCCTCTGGGCCCCCGACGGCGCCCCCGCCGTCCTCGAGGCCGTGGGCGCGGCCGTCGGGGCCGACGTCGAGGACCTGTTGGCCTGGGACCTGATGCTCCACGACGTCCAGCCCGCCGCGCTCAACGGCCCGGACGGTGAACTGCTGGTCGGCGGGCGCCTCGACAACCTCGTGAGCTGCTTCGTGGCCGTCGAGGCCCTGGCCGCCGCCGAGCCGGTCAACGGCGCGACCGTCCCGGTCGTCTGCCTGTACGACCACGAGGAGGTGGGCTCGGTCTCGCGCACGGGCGCCGACGGCGACCTCCTCCCCCGGCTGCTCACCCGGGTGCACACGGCCCGGGGCGGCTCGAGTGAAGCCCTGGCCCGGTCCCTGGCCGGGTCGGCCTGCGTCTCGGCCGACATGGCCCACGCCACCCACCCCAACCATGCCGACCGCCACGATCCGGAGCACCCGGTGATGATCAACGGTGGCCCGGTGGTGAAGGTCAACGCCGCACAGCGCTACGCCACGGACGCCGAGAGTGCCGTGCCCTTCCTGACCGCGGCCGCCGCCGCGGCCGTGGCCGTCCAGCACTTCGTGAGTCGCAGCGACCTGCCCTGTGGCTCGACCATCGGGCCGGTCACCGCCGCCCGCCTCGGCATCCCCACCGTCGACGTCGGCGTCGCGCAGTTCGCGATGCACTCGGCCCGCGAGACGGCGGGGGCGCGGGACCCCGAGCTGTTCCGGCGCGCGCTGGAGGTGTTCCTGGCTGGTTCAGGCTGACGGGGAGGCCGAGGCGCGGCGCCGTCGGAGCCCCAGCAGGGTGAGGCCGGCTCCTGTGATGAGCCCGGCGGCGACCGCGGTCCGCCGCCAGCCACTGGCCGAGGAGCCGCTACAGGCCTGTCCGGCCGACGCGGCGAGATCGGCGGCCACCCGGTCGAAGGGGGCGGGGTCGAGGCCGGTGGCCACCTCGACCTCCGTGGCGGCACACGGCGGACGCCCCGCCGCCCAGGTCACCGTCACCTCAGCGGCCGGGGCCGCGCCTTCGCCGTAGGCGCACCGCAGGCTCATCGACTCGATCTGGCCCTGATCGTCGGCCCGGCGCCGCACCGTGGCCGAGAAGGGCGCAGTGACCAACAGGGGCTGGTCACCGACGATGGCCGGGCACCGGGGACCTGCTGGAACCGACGCCGGCTGGGCGGCGGCCGTCAGGGGGCCGAGGAGGCCGAGGGCGACCACGAGGGTCACCCCGGCGCGCGAAGCTGCCCGCATGGCCCATCCCCTGGATCCCCTCTCCGCGGAGGAGATCGGTCGCGTGGGCGCGGCCGTACGCGCCCACGTCCCCGACACCGAGATGCTGTTCTCGTCCATCACCCTCGCCGAGCCGTCGAAGGAAGCCCTGGATGCCCATCGGCAGGGAGCCCCGCTCGTTAGAGCCGCCCGCGCCGTGGTGCTCGACGGACCGCACGGGGTGATCGAGGCCCTCGTCGGCACCGAGGCGGCCGAGGTCCTGGCCTGGACACCGGTGCCCGACGTGCGACCGCCGCTCCTCTTCACCGAGGCCTTCAACGCCATGGAGGCCGTGCGGGCCGACGATCGGTGGCGGGCCGCGCTGGCCCGGCGCGGCATCAACGACGTGTCCGGGATCCAGATCGATCCGTGGCCGCCCGGCGCGTACGACGATTTCGCCGACCGCAACACCCGCCTGACCCGCTGCCTGGCCTACTACCGGGAGGACCCGGCCGACAACGGCTACGCCCGCCCGATCGAGGGTGTCGTGGCCGTCGTCGACCTGGCCACGGCCGAAGTGCTGGCGATCGAGGACCACGGTGTGGTCGCTCTACCCGAGGACCCCGGCCGCTACGACGCCGAGCACGTCGGACCTCTGCGGGACGACCTGAAGCCTCTGGAGATCCACCAGCCCGAGGGCGTGAGCTTCACGGTGGAGGGCAACCACCTCGCCTGGCAGCGCTGGGACCTGCGGGTGGGCCTGGACCCCGTCGAGGGTCTGGTCCTGTACGACGTCGGCTACCGGGACGACGACCGGAGACGGCCGATCCTGCACCGGGCCTCCCTGTCGGAGATGGTGGTGCCCTACGGGTCCACCGACCCGACCCACCGGTGGAAGAACGCGTTCGACGCCGGCGAATGGGGCCTCGGTCGCTTCGTCAACTCCCTGAAGCTCGGCTGTGACTGCCTCGGCGAGATCACCTACCTCGACGCGGTGATGGCCGACGAGCAGGGCAATCCCAGTGTGGTGGAGCAGGCCATCTGCATCCACGAAGAGGACGACGGGATCGCCTGGAAGCACCACGACCTCAACACGGGCAACGTCGAGGTCCGGCGCTCACGGCGCTTCGTCGTGTCCTCCATCTTCACGGTGGGCAACTACGAGTACTGCTTCTAC
>CAVPAN010000020.1:0-42186 GCA_963701565.1 uncultured Microthrixaceae bacterium | reverse complement strand
GCTCATGATCGACGGGGCCCACGTGCTGACGCCCGGCGTGCTGCACTTCGGCATGGAGGGCCTGCGCACCTACGGGCCGGCGATCGTGGCGACCCAGCAGTGGTACGTCGGCCCCGGCCAGCAGGGCGAGCTCATGGCGGCGGGCTACGACCAGGCCATGGAGGACCGGCTCTTCGAACGCATCGGTTGGCCCGCCGAGGGCCACCGGCTGTTCGAGATCGGCCACTTCATCGGCGAACGTGACTGGTTCGACGGGCTCTGGGAGAGCAACTGCCTGTTCGCCCCGCGGCGCCTGGTCGAGCAGTCGGGCGGCTTCGACGAGATCTTCGCCATGCCCGGCGGCGGCTACGCCAACCTCGACATCTACGAGCGCCTGGGGTCCACGCCCGGGGTCACCGTGGCCACCATCCTCGGCGAGGGCTCGTTCCACCAGTTCCACCACGGGACGACGACGAACCAGGACGAGGTCGAGAACCGCCACCGGCTCATCAGCTCCTACGCCGAGCACTACGAGGCCGAGCGGGGCAAGACCTTCGCCGACGCCGGCAAGCCCATCCACTACGTGGGCCGCCTCACCACGGGCGCCACCCGGACCCGGTCCCGCCGCTTCGTGGCCCGTGGGTTCTGGACGCCGCAGTCGACCGAGGGCCGCGACGGCGTGCCCGACGAGCCCCAGCCGATGCCCCAGGAGGTCGCCACGGCCTTCACCGAGGCCTTCTGGCACAGCCTCGCATGGAAGGAGACGACCTGGCTGGGCGAACCGGTGCCCGCCGCCCCCACCGACCTCGTCATCTACCAGGAGCTCCTGAGCCGGGTGCGGCCCGACTGGGTCGTGGTCACCAGCGGCGGCGGTCCCGGCATCGCCTCGTTCATGGCGTCGATCTGCGACCTGCTCGACCACGGCCGCGTGCTCCTGGTCGGCGACGACGACGGCCCGTCGCATCCCCGTCTCGAGCGCATCGACGGCCGGCCCACCGACGATGCCACCGGTAGCGCGGTGGCCGAGCGCGTCGGCGACGGCTCGGCCCTCGTCGTTCTCGGCGGGCCCAAGCACCGCGACCACACGATCGGCGAGTTCAAGACCTACGCGCCGCTCGTGCCCGTGGGGTCGTACGTGGTGGTCGAGCAGTCGGTGGTGAACGGCGCGCCGGTCTGGCCCGGCTTCGGTCCCGGTCCCCAGGAGGCGATCCGCCTGCTCAAGCAGGACCACCCGGAGTTCATGTCCGACCTCGAGGTGCAGCGCTACTCGCTGACCTTCAACGCCAACGGCTTCCTCAAGCGGGTGCGCTGACCCGGAGCCTCCGGGCGACGCGTCGCCACCAGGGCCGGCGGGCTGATCGTCGCTCCAGCCTGGCGCGGACCGCCCGAATCGAGTGGTCGAGGAGGCCGAGCGCGGCGGGCGGCATCGTGCCGACGTAGAGCGACGGCGCCTCCGGCTGTCGGTAGGGCGCGCCCCGCAGCCGCTGATAGTCGGCGTCCATCTCGTCCCAGCCGTGGCGTCCCGACGTGGCCGCGCCGCCGTGGTATTGGTGGAACGTCCCCTCGCCGAGCAGCGTCACCAGCCGGGTGCCCTCCAGATCCACGGCCCGGCGGAAGAGGTCGTGGTTCACCAACCCCCCGCCGGGGAGGGCGAACGCCTCGTCGAGGCCGCCCAGCTCCCGCCACACCGACGCGGGCAGGAACAGGGCGCTGCTCTCCGGGATCGGGGCGAACCAGCCATGGGCCGACGACCCTCCCAGGGTGCTGATGCCGAAGAGACGGTAGCCGTCGTCCTCCCACCCGGACCGGGCGAGGAGGTCGTCCTCAGCGACCTGGTCGTAGCCGGCCTCCGCGGCCTCCATGTGGCGGACCGGGCCGAGGTGCCACCCGAGGCTGGCGACCACCGGCCGGTCGTCCAACCGCCGGGCCAGCAGGGCCGTGCGAAGGAGGCCGGGCGAGGCGATCCGGGCCCCGTCGACGATGAGGCCGATCGTCTCGCCCGTCGCCAAGCCGATGCCGAGATTCGCGGCCCGGGCCGGGGACGGCGGGGCCGGGTCGATCCGCTCGAAGCGGTAGGTGCCGGCCAGGTGGGCGAACCGGCCGGGGTCGACGGGCCGGGGCGAGCCGTTGTCGACCACGATGACCTCGTAGTCGGACGCCTCGACGCCGACCTGGTGATCGGCCGACAGGGACCGCAGCGTGCGCGGCAGCTCCCGTTCCATGTCGTAGGCCACGACAACCACGCTGAGCAGCCGCTCTCCGCCGGTCATCTCGGTTCGCGAACCCGTCGGGTCGCCGCCGTGGACCCGGACAGCGGCCGCGAACCGCCTACAGCGACACCCGGCACCTTCGGCAGGGTACTGCGCTGCGTGGGCAAGTTCTGGCCGCGTCTGTCCGGCCAGGCTCAACTCATCGGTGGATCCAGGTTCAGTCCGTCTTCGCCTTACCCGCAGCCTTCTTGGCCTTCTTCCAGGCCCTGACGTCCAACAGCTCGGCGTCGGAGCCGATGTCGGCCACCGAGCGGGGCTGGTCGTCGCCGAAGGGGCCGGCGACCTCCCGCCAGCCCTCAGGGGCCCGGCCGAAGCGCTTGCCGAGCAGGGCGATGAAGATCTGGGCCTTCTCCTTGCCGTACCCGGGCAGGGCGTTCACCCGGGCTGAGAGGTCGGCGGCGTCCGTGGCCCCTTCCCACACGTCGGCCGCGTCGGCGTGGTGGTGGTCGACGAGGTGCTGGCAGAGGGCCTGGGCCCGCTTGCCCATGCTGCCCGGGTAGCGGTGCAGCGCCGGCTTCTGGCTGAACACGTCGGCGACGGCGTCGGGGCCCATGGCGGCGATCTCCGCGGCATCGAGGCGCCCGCCCAAGCGTTCCCGGAGCCTCGCGGGGGAGCGGAAGGCCCATTCCATCGGGACCTGCTGATCGAGCAGCATCCCGAGCATCAGCGCCAGCGGGTCGTCGATCAGCAACTGGTCGTCGTCGGGGTCACCGGTGATGGGGAAGCTCGGCTCGGCCATGGTCGTCGGAAGCTACCGCCTGGGCGGGCTCAGCGCGTCCACGGGGGCGCCGTCTCGGGGTCGAGGTCGTAGCGGGCGATGGCCTTGGCCACGACGGAGGGCTCGATCGTGCCGTCAGCGGCGAGGCCAGCTGAGGACGCCGCCACCACGACGTGGGCCATGTCGGTCTCGAAGAAGCGGCGCAGGGTCTCGCGGGTGTCGCTGCGGCCGAAGCCGTCGGTGCCCAGGGACAGCCACGGGCGGGGCGACCAGCGGGACACCTGGTCGGGCACGGCCCGCATGAAGTCGGTGACGGCCACGACCGGTCCCGAGCCCTCGGCCAGGCGCTCAGTCACCAGCGGCGTGCGGGGGTCGTCGGTCGGGTGGAGGCGGTTCCACCGCTCGACGGCCATGGCCTCCTCCCGGAGGCGCTTGTAGGAGGTGGCCGACCAGAGGTCGACGCCCACGTCGTAGTGCTCGGCCAGCTCGGCCTGGGCCTCGCGGGCCGCCCCGTGGGCCGAACCGGAGAACAGGACGGTGGCCCGGTGGGTCGTGGCCTCAGGGGCGGGGGCGAAGCGGTAGAGGCCCTCCAGGATCCCCTGGTCGACGCCCTCTGGGCGGGCGGGCATGGCGACGTTCTCGTTGTACACGGTCAGGTAGTAGAAGACGTCCTCGCCCCGGGTGGCGTCACCATCGGGGTACATGCGGTGGAGGCCGTCCTCGATGATCGCCGCCAGCTCGTAGGCGAAGGCCGGGTCGTAGGCCTCGCAGGTCGGGACGGTCGAGGCCAGCAGGAGGCTGTGACCGTCCTGGTGCTGGAGCCCTTCGCCCAACAGCGTGGTGCGCCCGGCGGTGGCGCCGAGCAGGAAGCCCCGGGCCCGGGCGTCGGCCGCGGCCCAGATCAGGTCACCCACCCGCTGGAAGCCGAACATCGAGTAGAAGATGAAGAACGGGATCATGGGCACGCCGCGGGTGGCGTACGAGGTCGCCGCCGCGGTCCAGCTGGCCAGGCCGCCGGCCTCGCTGATCCCCTCCTCGAGGATCTGGCCGTCGCGGTCCTCGGCGTAGGACAGCAGCAGGGCGTGGTCGACCGGCTCGTAGAGCTGGCCGAAGGCGGCGTAGATCTCCAGCTCCCGGAACAGGCCGTCCATGCCGAACGTACGGGCCTCGTCGGGGACGATGGGCACGATGCGGGGCCCGATCCGCTCGTCCCGGGCCAGGTTCCGCAACATCCGGGTGAAGGCCATCGTGGTCGAGACCTCCTGGTCGCCCGACCCCGAGGTGAACTCGCCGAAGGTCGACCCGTCGGGCAGCGGCAGCGGTCGCCGGTTCCGCACGACCCGGCTCGGGAGGGGGCCGTCGAGCGCCTGGCGCCGGTCCATCATGTACTGGTACTCGACGGAGTCCCGAGGGGGTCGGTAGAAGGGCGGGGTGTCGGCGTCGAGGGCCTCGTCGGGGATCTCGTCGTGGAGGTGGAGCCGGTCGCGCAGCTCCTTCAGCTCCTTCACGGTCATCTTCTTGATCTGGTGGGTGGCGTTGCGGGCCTCGAAGCCCGGCCCCAGTGTCCAACCCTTCACCGTCTTGGCCAGGATTGCCGTTGGCGCCCCCGTCTGCTGGGTGGCGGCCCGGTAGGCGGCGTAGAGCTTCCGGTAGTCGTGCCCGCCGCGGGGCAGGTTGCGGATGTCGTCGTCGGACAGGTGGGCGACCATCTCGCGCAGGCGGGGGTCGGGGCCGAAGAAGTGCTCGCGGGTGTACGCGCCATCCTCGACGGCGAACCGCTGGTACTCGCCGTCGACGGTCTCGTTCATCCGGTTCAGCAGGACCCCGTCGACGTCGCGGGCCAGCAACTCGTCCCAGCGGCCGCCCCACACGACCTTGATGACGTTCCAGCCCGCACCCCGGAACTGGGCCTCGAGCTCCTGGATGATCTTGCCGTTGCCCCGTACCGGCCCGTCGAGTCGTTGCAGGTTGCAGTTGACGACCCAGGTCAGGTTGTCGAGGCCCTCCCGGGCCGCCAGGGAGATCGCGCCGAGCGTCTCGGGCTCGTCGGTCTCGCCGTCGCCCACGAAGCACCACACCCGCGAACCGCTCGTGTCGTCGATCTGGCGGTTGTGGAGGTAGCGGAGGAACCGGGCGTGGTAGATCGAGTTGATCGGCCCCAGGCCCATCGAGACCGTCGGGTACTCCCAGAAGTCGGGCATCAGCCGCGGGTGCGGGTAGCTCGACAGGCCGCCGCCGCCGACCTCGGTACGGAACCGGTCGAGGTGGGCTTCGTCCATGCGGCCCTCCAGAAACGCCCGCGCGTACACGCCGGGCGCGGCATGGCCCTGGATGTAGACGGCGTCACCGGGCTGGCCGTCGCCCTTGCCCCGGAAGAAGTGGTTGAAGCCGACCTCGTACTGGGCGGCGGAGGAGGCGAAGGTCGACAGGTGGCCGCCGATGCCGTCGGCCCGCTTGTTGGCCCGGATGACCATGACCGCGGCGTTCCAGCGGACGAAGCGGCGGATCCGGCGCTCGACGGTTTCGTCGCCCGGGAACCACGGCTCCTGTTCGGCCGGGATGGTGTTGATGTAGGGCGTGGAGACCGAGGCCGGGGTGCCCACGCCGAGCTGGCGGGAGCGTTCGAGCACCTTGGACAGCAGGAAGCGGGCCCGGGCCTCGCCCTGGGCGCTGACGACCGCGTCCAGGGAGTCCAGCCACTCCTGGGTCTCCTGGGGGTCGGTGTCGGGCAGCTGGTGCACGAACCCGTCGATGAAGGTCACATCTGTCACCATGCCCCGGATGACGACGATCGTCTACACCGACGGGGCCTGTTCGGGGAACCCGGGGCCGGGCGGCTGGGCCTGGGTCGTCCCCGACGGCGCCTTCGCCAGCGGCGCCGACGCCCACACCACCAACCAGCGCATGGAGATCGAGGCGGCGACCGAGGCGCTCTACGCCATCGACGGGCCCGTCAACGTCGTCAGCGACTCCACCTACGTCGTGCACTGCTTCACCAAGAAGTGGTACGTCGGCTGGAAGGCCAAGGGCTGGAAGAACTCGAAGAAGGAGGACGTCGCCAACCAGGACCTGTGGCGGCCCCTGATCGACCACGTGCTCGACCGGGGCGACGTGACCTGGACGTGGGTGAAGGGCCACAGCGGCGACGAGTGGAACGACGTGGCCGACCGCCTGGCGGTGGAGGCGGCGACCAGTCAGCAGGGCCGGTCGGGGGACCGCCCGCCCGAGGTCCTCGGGGTGGCCGACGCGGTGGGGTTGGCGTCGTGGGCGCCGCCGGAGCCCGAGCCGGCGACGACGGTGTCGTCGGCCGCCGTCGGGCCGAGCGAACCGGCCCGACCGGTCACCTGGTGGCGGTGTTCGGGCACCGGCCGCCGGAGCTGGGCGGCTACGAGGCCAACCTCCTGCAGGCCGCGGTGCAGCGTCGCCTGGGCGACATCCTGGACGCCCAGCGCCAGTTGGACGACGACCTCGTCCTGCTCACCGGCCTGCAGCTCGGGGCCGAGCAGCTCGCGGCCGAGGCCGCGGTGGACCGGGGCGTGCCCTTCGTCGCCGTCCAGCCCTTCCCGGATCCGGACGCCAAGTGGCCCTCGGCCAGCCGGGCCGCCTACCGCCGCCTCCTCGACCACGCCCGTGAGGTCGTGCTGCTGCAGAAGAAGGCGTGCGCAGCCCCAGCGACGTCCGGCGGGCCATGGGCCAGCGCGACGCCTGGCTGACCCGGGCCGCCGACGCCGCCATCGTCGTGTGGGACGGCAAGGACGCCCTCCTGGGCAAGGTCGTCCGGGCCCTCGAGAAGGAGATCGGTGACGAGGTCTGGATCGTCGACCCGAACGAGCTGGCGTGATCAGTGGAAGTGCAGCGCCCGCAGCGTGGCGTGGGCGGCGTTGATCTCCGCCATGCGGATCCGGCCCAGCTCCTGGGCGTCGGGGGAGAAGGCGAACAGTCGGTCGGGGTGGAACTGCTTGGCCAGCGTGCGGTGGGCCCTGGTGATCGCCTCCCAGTCGACGCCGATGTCGACCTGGAGCACGAGGTGGGCCGAGTCGAGGTCGATGCCGCCGGGGACGGCGAGGTCGGCCTCGACCGTCTGTCGGCTTCCTCGCCCTCGACGGTGGTCTTGGTCGCCTCGGCCTCGGCGGTGGTCTCGTCGGCCGGGGGCGGAGGCGGTGGGCGGCTGCGGCCGACTCCTGCTGAACATGGAGTCGGCGGTCCACTGGTCGGCGAGCGGGGGATCGGGGGGTCGGGGAGGCGCTTCGGCCTCGTGACGGGGGCCCCGGGGCACCCCGGCGACCTTCTCGCGGGCGACCCACCACGCGTGCTCGTCCTCGCTGAGATCGGCGGGCTGGTCCTCGAGGTCGTCCTCCACGCGGCGGAACAGGCGACCCCTCCTTCCAGTAGTCGTCCATTGGTCCCTTATCGGCCGCCGGGACCGGCCCTTGACGACGGGTACATTCCGCACGGATGCGGATCGGGTCGGACACGGGAGGCACCTTCACCGACCTGGTGACCGAGCGGGGCCGGGTCGTCAAGGTGCTGTCGACACCCGAGGATCCCACCGAGGCCGTGCGGGCGGGGATCCGCGCCTTGCGGCTGCGGCGGTTGGACCTGCTGGCCCACGGCACCACCGTGGCCACGAACGCCCTGCTGGAGGGCGACCTGGCATCGACGGCCCTGGTGACCACGAAGGGCTTCGCCGACGTCATCGAGATCGCCCGCCAGGACCGGCCTCGCCTCTATGACCAGTGGGCCGACCGGCCGCCGCCGCTCGTCGACCGATCGCTGCGGCTGGAGGTGGACGAGCGCCTCGACGCCACGGGCCAGGAGCTGGAGCCGGTCGGGGAGGTGCCGGAGATCCCGGCGACCGCGACGGCCGTGGCCGTGTGCCTGCTGCACGCCGACCTCGATCCCGCCCACGAGGCCGACGTGGCCGCCGAGCTGCGGGCGCGGGGCCTCGACGTGTCGGCGTCCCACGAGGTCTCCCCCGAGTTCCGGGAGTACGAGCGCACGGTGACCACCGTCGTCAACGCCGGGCTCGGTCCGGTCTGCCGGCGGCTACCTCGAGGCGCTGGCGCCGCTGGCCACTCGGGTCCTGGTGATGACCTCGGCCGGGGGCCTGGCCCCGGTGGCCGCCGCCGCCCGGACCCCGGCCGGGTTGCTCCTGTCCGGCCCCGCCGGCGGGGTGCGGGCCGCCGCGGCCTACGCCCTCGCCGCCGGGTACCCCGACGCGGTGACCTTCGACATGGGCGGCACCAGCACCGACGTAGCCCTGGTGCTGGACGGCGAGCCCCAGCCGGCCGCCGAGCGGGAGGTGGCCGGCTACCCGATCCGGCTGGCCTCGGTCGACGTGCACACGATCGGGGCCGGCGGGGGCTCCATCGCCGCGGTGGACGCCGGTGGGGCGCTGACGGTGGGCCCCCGTTCGGCGGGGGCAGCCCCGGGGCCGGCCTGCTACGGGCTCGGTGGGCAGGAGCCGACCGTCACCGACGCCGACCTCGTCGCCGGCCGCATCCCGGCCGACGCTCGGCTTCGAGGCGCTGGGCGAGCTGGACCGGGACGCCGCCGCCGCAGCCCTCGAGGGACTCGGCCTGGGGTCGGCGGAGGCCGCGGCCGACGGGGTGGTGGAGGTGGTGGACGCCCTGATGGAGCGGGCGGTGCGGCGGGTGTCGGTCGAGCGGGGCATCGACCCGACCGGCCTGGCCCTCGTCGCCTTCGGCGGGGCCGGGCCGCTGCACGCCTGTGGGCTGGCCGACCGCCTGGGGATGGCGGCGGTGGTCATCCCGCCCCGGGCCGGGGTGCTGTCCGCCGTCGGCCTCCTGGCCGCCCCCGTCCAGCACGACCGGGTGCGGACGTGGACCACCCCGACCGACCACGACGGCCTCGAGGCGGCGCTTGGCCGCACTGCGGCGAGGAGGCCGTCGCGGTCCTGGTGGCCGATGCCGGCGGGACGGCGGAGGACGTCGAGGTGGTGCTGTCGGTCGACGCCCGCTACGAGGGCCAGAGCCACGAGCTGCGGGTGGCCGACGTGGCCGACTTCCCCGAGCACGCACCGGCGCCACAACGGCTATGACCGAGAGGGTCACCCGGTCGAGGTCGTCGCCCTGCGGGCCAGCGCCCGGCGGCCGTCGCCCCTCGACCCGACCCGGATGAAGGCCCGCCCGCGCCCGCCCCTGGAGGGCCCGGCCGTGGTGGTGGAGGACGACACGACCATCTGGGTGCCCGAGGGGCTGGCGGGGCGTGCCCGGCCCGGCGGGGACCCTGGTGCTGACCCGGGACGACCCATGAGCGACGAGACCGGCCCGCCCGCCCCGGACCTCGAGGTCGGCGACGAGACCGACGACGAGGTCGACGAGGTCGAGGCGCGGCGGACGAGGCCGAGCGACCCGACCTCGGGCCCGACGCTCGACCCGGCGGCGCTGCAGGTCCTGATCTCCCGGCTCACCGGGATCGCCGAGGAGATGGGCGCCGTGCTGCGCCGGGCGGCCTTCAGCCCCAACATCAAGGAGCGGGCCGACTGCTCGGCCGCCCTGTTCGACGTCGACGGCGACCTGCTCGTGCAGGCCGAGCACATCCCGGTGCACCTCGGGTCGATGCCCGCGGCGGTGGCCGCCGCCATCGAGGCCTTCGGCGACGAGATCGAGCCCGGCGAGCAGATCGTCCTCAACGACCCCTTCGCCGGGGGCACCCACCTCAACGACATCACCGTGGTGGCCCCGGTCCACGTCGACGGCGCGCTGGATCGGCTGGGTGGCCAACCGGGCCCACCACGCCGACATCGGCGGGGCCACGCCGGGGTCGATCCCGCCCGACGCCACCGAGATCCAACAGGAGGGCCTGCGCCTGCCGCCCGTGCGCCTGAACGCCGACGTCCGGGAGGTCATCGTGGCCAGCTCGCGCACGCCGGAGGAGCGACGGGGCGACCTGGACGCCCAGTGGGGCGCCAACGTGGTCGGGATGACCCGCCTGGCGGCGGAGGTCGGCCAGCCCTTCGACGAGGTGACGGCCTACGGCGAGCGCCGAATGCGGGCGGCACTGGAGGCACTGCCCGACGGCCGGTGGGACTTCGCCGACGTGCTCGATTCCACCGGGCCGCGGCCCGAGCAGCACGCCGCCGCCAACATCTGCGTGTCGGTCGCCGTCGCGGGCGACGAGATCACCTTCGACTTCACCGGCACCGACGAGCAGCGGTCGGGCAACATGAACGCGGTCGAGGCGGTGACGCTCAGTGCGGTCTCGTTCGCGTTGCGATCGGCGATCGTGCCCGATCTGGAAGGGGTCGGCGGATCGATGCGCCCCGTCACCGTGATCGCCCCGGCGGGCACCCTGGTGGCGGCGCAGGCCCCGGTCGCGGTGGGCGCCGGCAACGTCGAGGTCAGTCAGCGCATCGCCGACGTCTGCCTCGGGGCCCTGGCCCAGGTGGTCCCCGACCGGGTGGCGGCGGCGTCGCAGGGGACGATGAACAACGTGCTCCTCGGCGGCGACGGCTGGGTCTACTACGAGACCGTGGGCGGGGGGCAGGGGGCCCGGCCCGACCGCGACGGCATGAGCGGCGTGCACACGGCATGACCAACACCCGGAACACGCCGGTCGAGGCGCTGGAGCGGGCCTACCCGCTGCGGGTGCGCCGGCTACCGGCTGCGGTCGGGGAGTGGCGGGGCGGGGCCGCACCGCGGCGGCGAGGGCATCGAGCGGGACCTGGAGGTGCTCGAGGACGTGACCCTGTCGCTGATCACCGAGCGCCGGTTGTTCCCGCCGTGGGGCCTGGCGGGCGGCGGGCCGGGAGCCGTGGGCGAGAACTGGCTCCTGCCCGGTGGAGACGAGAAGGAGGCGGAGCGCCTCGGCGACAAGTGCACGCTGCAGCTGAAGGCCGGCGACGTCCTCCGGATGCTCACCCCCGGAGGCGGGGGCTGGGGTTCGGAACAGGTCTAGCACCAGCCCATCGGCGGAGGGAGCCCGCGAGCAGCAGGCCCCCTCCGGTTCCGATGCCGCTCAGGACCAGAACAGGTCCCAGTTGTGGAGGTCGAAGAAGTGCTCGGTGCCGGACGTGATGCGCCCGTCCTCGACCTCGAACACGATGCAGCAATCCGTGTCGAGCTGCCTGCCGTCGCGTTGGGCGACGTTGCGGTGCAGGCCGACGACCCGACCGTCGTCGCCCTCGAACACGGTCTGGAGCTGGGCCTGGAAGGTTCCGTCGGTCTCGCCGCCGTAGCGGCCGTACTGGGCCAGGACCGCCTCCTTGCCCCGTGCGGTGCCGGCGACGGTGCTCTCTCCCGGCGTGGTCCACGTGACATCGTCCGCCCACAGCCGGTCGATCGTCTCCATGTCGGCTTCGTTGAAGGCCTGGTAGCCCCGGCGGACGACGTCGACGTTGGTCATCGTGTCGGTCATGGTCTCTTCTCCATCAGGTTGGGTTCGTTGACGATTCGATGATCCGCCACCGGCGCCGACACCGCATCGGGAGACCTCCCCATTTCGGGTTCCCACCGTCGTCCCGTCCGAACGGCCGCTCCCGGGTGTGAGACTCCGGTCGTGAGCGGAGCGGTGCAGGGCAACCTCGTGGTCCCGCGGACGACGTGCATCGGCCGGGACCAGCTGATCGGGTCGATCGTCGAGCACGTGGCGGCCAACCGGCTGGTGACCCTGACCGGCGTCGGCGGCGTCGGCAAGACCCGGCTGGCGACCGAGGTCGCGGCGACGATGGCCCGGGAGTTCCCCGAAGGCGTGTGGATGGTCGCCCTCGGAGCAGTGGGCGATCCCGCCGCCGTTCCCGACGCCGTCGCCACGACCCTCGGCATCGCCCCACAGGGTGAGACGCCGATGATCGAGACGGTCGCCGACACGATCGCGGATCGGCGCCTGTTGTTGGTGCTGGACAACTGCGAACACATCCTGGACGCGGCCGTCGAGCTCGTCGACGCCTTGCTCGAGCGGCCCGGCGAGCTGAAGATCCTGACGACGTCGCGCCAGAGCCTCCGGGTGACCGAGGAGCAGGAGGTGCCAGTTCTCCCCCTGGAGGTCGACGGCGACCCGTCGTCAGCGGCCGTGACCCTCTTCGCCGAGCGGGCTCGGGGGGTCCGTCCGAACTTCGCGCTGGACGACCATCCGGCCACCGTGGCGGCGGTGCTCGAGATCTGTCGGGTGCTCGACGGGCTCCCGTTGGGCATCGAGCTTGCCGCGGCGCGGATGGCCGGCATGGGCGTCGTCGACGTCCGCGACCGGCTCGGCGACCGCTTCCGCCTGCTCGAGGGCCATCCGGACGCGCCCACGCGGCACCAGTCGCTGCCCGACCTGGTGCGCTGGTCCTACGATCTCCTCGACCCCGGCGAGCGGGAGGTGCTGGCGCGGGCCGCCGTGTTCGCCGGGGGCTTCGACCTGGCCTCCTACACCGGCGCGTACGGCGTCGCCGACGACGTCTCGGTGCTCCGGTCGCTCGATCGGCTGGTCCGTTCCTCCCTCGTCGTCGCCGACCACGCCGACGGTCGGGTGCGCTACCGCCTCCTCGAGACGATCCGGCAGTTCGGCATCGACGCCCTGGCTGATGCCGCCTCGCTCGAATCGAGCCGCGACCGCCACGCCCGGTATCTCGCACAGGAGATCGCGGCGCAGTGGGAGCAGTGGAACGGGCCCGGCTGGCGGCCGGCCGTCGACTGGCTCACGGCGGAACTGGCCAACCTGCGGTCCGCCTTCCAGTGGAGTGCCGACCGGGACGTCGCGGTGGCGGCCGACATCGCGGCCCACGCCGCGCTGATCGGCACCTCAGCCAACCTGTTCGAGCCGATCGGCTGGGCCGAGAGCCTGCTCGCGCCCGCGTCGGCCGCCGACATCGCCCGCCTGCCCCGGCTCTACGCCGCGGCCGGGTACGCGTGCTTCGTAGGCCGTCCGGCGACGGCGGCGGCCCACGCCGACCGGGCGATGGCGCTCGAGGGCCGGCCCGGCTACGACCCGTGTGAACCGGGGCTGTCGGCCTTCATCGGGGCGCTGGCGAACGTCTACGCCGGGGATCTCGACCGGTACGTCGAGCTCGCCGGCCGAGCGGCCGACCTCTCGGGTCGGTCCCGGGCCCGGGCCTACGCCCGTCCGGCGCTCGTCGACGGGCTCCAGGCCTCCGGGCGGGTCGACCAGGCGGTGGCGCTGCTCCCCGATGCGGTCGCGTCCGCCCGGGAGGTCGCCAACCCCTTCTGGATCGCCTACGCGCTCTGGATCGCAGGCCTGACGCTGTCGAGGGTCGACCCCGCGCGAGCGCTCTCGACCTGGGACGAAGGCGTGGAGGTCGTCGACGAGCACGGTGTCGACTTCTTCCGGGGCTTCATGGCCCGGGATGCCGCCCGTCAGCACACCATCGACGGTGATCTGGATGTCGCGCTGTCGCTCTTCGAGCCCGCCATCGACGCGTTCCACCATGCGGGGAACGTCCCGCAGTTGATCATCACCCTCGCCAGTGTGCCGGTGCTCCTCGACCGCGTCGGCCGGCCCGAGGCGGCGGTCACCCTCCACGCGGCGATGATGAAACTTCCGGCGAGCGCTGACCACGTCCCCGAGCTCGCCGACCTCGGCGACCGGTTGGCTTCCCAGCTCGGTGGCCGGATCGACGACCCGGTGGCTGCCGGACGCGCCATGGACCTGGGCCGGGCCGCGGCATACGCGTGGACACAGATCCGCGCCATCCGACGAGAACGGGACCACCTGTCCTCCGCCCGACCCCCGGGCGGACTCACCCGTCGGGAGCAGGAGGTCCTACGGCTGGTCGCCGACGGTCTCACGACCCGCGAGATCGCCGAGCGACTGTTCATCTCGGCCAAGACGGCCGACCGGCACATCCAGAACATCTACACGAAGATCGGGACGTCGACCCGGGCGACCGCGACCCGCTGGGCGGTGGATCACGCCGTCGTCGGTTGAGCCGTCAAACTGCGAGCCGGGCTCCGGGCTCCGGGGTTCGTGGGGGGTGGGGGAGGGTCGGTAACGTCGCTCGCCATGGACATCAGCGGAGCAGCAGCACTGGTCACGGGTGGGGCGTCGGGCATCGGTGGGGCGACATCGCGCCGGCTGGCCGAGCTCGGCGTGACGGTCACCATCGTCGATCTGCAGGACGAGAAGGGCGAGGCCCTCGCGGCCGAGATCGGCGGGCGCTACGCCCACGCCGACATCACCGACACCGAGCAGGTCGAGGCCGCGGTCGCCACGGCGAACGCCGAGGGCAACCTGCGCATGGTGGCCAACTGCGCCGGCATCGGCTGGGCCCAGCGCACCGTCGGCAAGGGGGGCGAGCCCCACGACCTCGGGGTGTTCGAGAAGGTCGTTCTCGTGAACGTGGTCGGCACGTTCAACGTGATCCGCCTGGCCGCTGCGGCCATGAGCCACAACGAGCCGCTGACGGACGGCGAGCGCGGCGCGATGGTCAACATCGCCTCGGTCGCCGCCTTCGACGGCCAGACCGGCCAGGCCAGCTACTCGGCCGCCAAGGGCGCGATCGTGGGCATGACCCTGCCCATCGCCCGAGATCTCGCGGCGGTCGGGATCCGCGTCTGCACCGTCGCGCCGGGCACCGTCGACACACCGATGTTCGCCTTCGCCAGCGAGGACACCAAGGCGGGCCTGGGCGCCGGCGTCCTCTTCCCGAAACGCATGGGCCGGCCCGACGAGGTGGCCTCGCTCATGGCCGAGATCTTCCGCAACAGCTACCTCAACGCCGAGACCATCCGCCTCGACGGCGGGATCCGGATGCCGCCGAAGTAGCCCTCAGGCCCGCCGCCCCACCCAGGTGGGCTCGTGGGCCGCAGCGAGCAGCTCACGGTCACCCGAGGAGTTGCCGTAGGCCCACAGCCGTTCGGGGGCCTCGCCGCCCAGCCACTCGGTGAGGCGGACCACCTTCTGGTGACCTCGGCAGTTGGGCCCGATCATGGCGCCGGTCAGGCGCCCGGCACCGTCGACCTCGAGCTCGACCGCGCACACGCCGTCCAGGCCGAGGTGCTCGACCACCGGGTCCAGGTAGGCCCGCAGCGAGGCGGAGACGATGACCACCTCGTGGCCCTCGTCCTGGTGCCAGCGGATGCGCTCGACGATCTCGGGCCGGAACTGCTCGGGCAGGCGCTCGCCATACCGGGTGGCGGTGGCGTGCAGGTCCTCGGCGGGGCGCCCGGCGAGCACCCGGCGCAGGACGGCGGCCTTGTAGGCCTCCCGCTGGTCCGCCACCCAGCAGGGCCGGCACCGAACCGAGGAAGGCCGCGGCGAACCGGGGGTGTCCCGCGACATGGCGCAGGAAGGGTACGAGGGTGTCCTTACGGGTGATCGTGCCGTCGAAGTCGAAGGCGGCGACCTGCCGCCCCGCGCCCTCAGCCACCGGTGACGACGGCCTCCAGGCGCTCGAGCGTCTTGTCCATGTCGGCCGGGTGCTTCTTCGGGTAGCCCATGCAGCTCGATGAACCAGGGCGATCGGGCCGTGGACCAGTCGAAGGTCTCGGTCACCTTCGTGCCGCCGTCGACCGGCTCCAGCTCGTAGCGCCAGCGGTGCTTGCCGAAGTGCTGCCAGGCGATGAGCCGGTCCTTCTCGTACTCCACGACCTCGTTGCTGATGCGGTAGGGGAGCCCGATGCGCATGCTCATGCCGAACTTGGAGCCGAGCTCGAGGGGCGCCGGATCGCCCGTGGCCCCCTTCACCGAGCCGGAGCCGTCGAAGTCGGCGTGACGGTTGGCGTCGGCGATGACGGCGAAGATGGCCTCGGGGGAGGCCGCGATGACCCGGCTGACGGACACCTGCTTCTCGGACATGGGATCGACGCTACTTGCCGAGGATCGCCCGCAGGCCCGACTCGAGGTCGGGATGGGTGAACGTGAACCCGTCGGCCTCCAGGACCTTCGGGTACACCCGCTGGGAGGCGTAGAGGAAGGTCTCGGTGGCCTCGCCGCCGAGGAGGATCTTGGGTCCGAAGCGGGGGACCGGCAAGAACGTCGGCCGGTGCAGGACCTCGCCCAGCGTGGTGGTCAGCGTGTGGTTGGTCTCGGGCTCCGGGGCGGTCAGGTTCACCGGTCCGGACACCTCGGACTCGAGGAGGTGGCGGATGGCCCGGACCTCGTCCTCCAGGGTGATCCAGCTCCAGAACTGGTCGCCGGAGCCGAGGCGGCCGCCGAGACCCAGCTTGAAGAGGGGCAGGATCTTCTCCAGCGCCGCCACCGCCGGGGGCCAGGACGATGCCGGTGCGCAGGAGGACCACCCGGATGCCGGCGGCGTCGGCCGGGGCGGTGGCCGCCTCCCAGTCCGCACAGAGCTCGGCCAGGAAGTCGTCGCCCGCCTTGCTCTTCTCGGTCAGCTTCTCGGCGCCCCGGTCGCCGTAGTACCCGATGGCCGACCCCGAGAGCAGGGCCCGGGGCGGGGCGTCCAAGCCGGCCAGGGCGTCGGCCAGGAGGGTGGTTCCGTCGACCCGAGCGTCGCGGAGCTCCCGCTTGCGATCGTCGGACCAGCGCTTGTCGCCGATGCCGGGCCCGGCGAGGTGGACCACGGCGTCGGCCCCCTCCAGCCCGGCCCGGTCGATCTCGCCGGCAGCGATGTCCCAGCGGACCTCGTCGGGCCCCTTCGGCGGACGGCGCACCAGCCGGCGCACCCGGTGCCCGTCCCCGTGCAGGGTCGGCGACGAGGGCGGTGCCGATGAGGCCGCTGCTACCCGTGACGATCACGTCCATGGTCCCACGGTAGGGGGTGCCCGAGGCCCTAAGGTCGGGGCATGGCCGAAGGGAACGGGAACACCAACAGCCGGGTCGGGCTCGTCGGACTGGTGCTCGCCGCGCTGGCCCTGCTGGCCTTCGTCGTCCAGAACACCGAGGACGCCACGTTCAACTGGCTGATGATCGAGATGACCATGCCCCTCTGGCTGGCCCTGGTCATCGCAGCCGTCCTCGGGGCGGTGATCGCCAACCTCGGCGGTTGGATGCTGCGGCGAAACCGGCGGAGCTGAAAGACCCCCTAAAGGAAACGGCGCCGGACGTCGATAAGAGGACGTGCGATTCAGGACCCTTCTGATCACGCTGCTCGTCGGCGGGCTGCTGGCCGGACCGGCCGTGGCCGCCGGACCCGCCGCCGCCGCCCCCGTGGCCCGGCCCGACGGGGCCATCCGGTTGATCGACCAGTCGGCGTACGTCGGACGCGGCGTGTTCAACACGACCGGCGTCGGCCAGACGCGCGAACGCCGCATCGGCGAGCGCGGTCGCGGCGTCTTCGTCGTGCGGGTGGACAACGAAGGGACGGCGACCGACGACTTCCGGCTCTCGGGCTCCAGCCACAGCGTGAAGTTCTCGGTCCAGTACCGGGTCGGGGGCGTCGACGTGACCGCGGCGGTCAAGGCCGGCACCTTCGTCCTCCGCGACCTCGCGCCGAACGAAGCGCGAACGGTCACGGTCATCGTCTCCACCCGCCGGTCGGTGCCGAGGGGCACCACCAAGGTCGTGTGGCTCCGCTCCCGGTCGATGACGACGAGCAGCGTCGACGCCGTCAGGGGCGTCGTGGTCCGGCCGCTGTACAGCGACGACCAGGTCACCGTCGCCGGTCAGATCAACGCCAGCCGGACGTCGAGGGGCCTCAGCCGCCTGGCCATGAACCGGACCCTGGCCACCAAGGCCCAGGGCTGGGCCCAGCACCTGGCCGCCATCGGTCGGCTGGAGCACTCCGATCTCACCGCCGGCGTCCCGTCGAACTGGCGGGCCCTGGCGGAGAACGTCGGCTACTACACCACCCTCGCCAACGTGCACCAGGCGTTCATGAACTCATCGGGCCACCGGGCGAACATCCTCGGCCCCTACACGTTCGTGGGCACGGGGGTCGCCCGGTCCGGCAGCCGGGTGTACGTCGTCCACGTCTTCATGCGGACCTGAGGCTCAGAGGCGCTCGAAGCCCCGCCGGACCTCCCAGTCCGGTCACCGTCTTGTTGAACTCGTTCCACTCCTGCACCGCCGTGTTGACCAGGTGCTGGTGCACGTCCTCGCCGAACGCCTCCCGGGCGACCGTCGAGCCCTCCAGCAGCTCGATGGCGTCGACCAGCGTGTGGGGCACCCGCAGCAGGTCCTCGGCCTCGTAGCCGTTGCCCTCGTAGGGCTCGCCGGGCTCGAGGCCGTTGCGGATGCCGTGCAGGCCGGCGGCGACCTTGGCCGCCAGGGCGAGGTAGGGGTTGGCGTCGGCGCCGGGGATGCGGGACTCCACCCGGTAGCCCTGGCCGTGGCTGACCACCCGCAGGCCGAGGGTGCGGTTGTCCTTGCCCCAGCCGATGGCGGTGGGCGCCCACGAGTCGGGCTGGTAGCGCTTGTAGGAGTTCACGAACGGGGCGTAGCACCACGCCAGCTCCCGGGTGGCGGCCATCTGGCCGCCCAGCCAGCCCCGGAAGACCTCGCTCATGTGGTGGGGCCCGTCCTCGTCCCACATCAGGCTCTTCTCGCCCGTCGGCGTCCCACACGCTGGAGTGGATGTGACAGCTGGAGCCGACCTTGTCGAAGGCGTACTTGGCCATGAAGGTGATGGCCTGGCCGTTGAGGGCGGCGATCTCCTTGACCCCGTTCTTGTAGATCGTGTGGCGGTCGGCCATCTCCAGGGCCTCGGCGTAGTACAGGTTGATCTCGTGCTGGCCGTGCTCGGCCTCGCCCTTGGAGAACTCCACCGGGACCCCGGCGCCGTCCATGCCGTTGCGGATCTGGCGGATCAGGTACTCGTCCTTGGTGGTCTGCAGGATGTGGTAGTCGAGGATGTAGTCGTTCTGCGGGCGTCAGGCCCCGGTAGCCGGCGGCGGCCGCCTCCTCGTAGGACTCCCGGAACAGGACGAACTCCAGCTCGGTGCCGCACATGATCGTGAAGCCCATGCTCGGCCGCCCGCTCGAGCTGGCGGCGCAGGATCGTGCGGGGGGCCACCTCGACCGGCTCGCCGGTCTCCTCGTCGAAGAGGTCGCACATGACCAGGGCGGTGGCCTCCAGCCACGGGATGCGGCGCAGGGTGGCCAGGTCGGGCCGGCAGCTGAAGTCGCCGTAGCCCTTCTCCCAGGTGGCGTACTCGTAGCCGGGCAGGACGTTCATGTCGACGTCGACGGTCAGCAGGTAGTTGCAGGCCTCCACCGAGCCGTCGATGACGTGGTCGAGGAAGTAGTGGCCCGGTGACCCGCTTGCCCATGAGGCGGCCCTGGAGGTCGGGGAAGACGACGAGGACCGTGTCGATCTCGCCACCGCGGATCATCTCTTCGAGGGCGCTGCGCTCCAGCGGTGAAGGTGCCATGGCGCGTGAGCATGGCACGGACCCCGGGGGCGTGCCCTCCGTACGATGACCCGATGGCCGACCACCGAGACCTGCTGATCGGCGGCGTCGCCCGCCCCGCCGCCGAGGGTGAGACCTTCGCGGTCCACAACCCCCACGACGGCTCGGTCGTGGCCTCGGTGGCCAAGGGCGGGGTGGCCGACGTCGACGCCGCCCTGACGTGTGCCACCCGGGCCTTCGACGAGGGCCCCTGGCCCCGGATGCCCGCCGTCGAACGGGGCCGGGTGCTGCTGGGGGCCGCGGCGCTGCTGCGGGAACGGGCCGAGCAGTTCGTGGCCTGTGACGTGGCCAACGCGGGCAAGCCGGTGGCCAGCGCGCGGTGGGAGGTCGAGGCCACCGCGTCCACCTTCGAGTACTACGGCGGGGCGGCCAACAAGGTCCACGGCGAGGTGCCCGCCGGTGGCCAAGCCCGGCCTGGCCGTCGTCCTGCGGGAGCCGGTGGGCGTCTGCGCCCTGATCGTGCCGTGGAACTTCCCGCTGATGATCGCCGGGTGGAAGGTGGCGCCGGCGCTGGCCTGCGGGAACACCGTCGTGCTCAAGCCCGCCAGCTACACGCCGCTGTCGGCGCTGCTGCTGGGTGAGCTGCTGGTCGACGCCGGCGTCCCGCCCGATGCCGTCTCGGTCCTGCCCGGCCCGGGCGCCAGCGTGGGTGACGTGCTGGTCGGCGACCCCCGGGTGCACAAGATCAGCTTCACCGGCGAGACCACGACCGGCACCCGGATCCTGCAGCAGTCGGCCCCCAACATCGCCCGGGTGGCGCTGGAGCTGGGCGGCAAGTCGCCCTGCATGGTGTTCGCCGACGCCGATCTCGATCGGGCGGCGGCGGAGCTGCCCATGGCCGTGTTCGACAACGCCGGCCAGGACTGCTGCGCCCGGGCCCGGGTGCTGGTCGAGCGCCCGGTCTACGACGACTTCGTCGCCGCCTTCGCCCGCCACACCGAGGCCGTGGCGGTCGGCGCCCCGACCGCGGACGGGCACCGAGATGGGGCCGCTGATCTCCGGCCGCCAGCGGGACTCGGTGGCCGGCTACGTGGCCCTGGGCCAGGAGGAGGGGGCCGAGCTGGTCACCGGCGGGGTCGTGCCGGCCGACGCCGATCTGGCCGCCGGCTCCTACCTCACCCCCGCGGTCCTGGCCGGGGTGGACAACGACATGCGGGTGGCCCGGGAGGAGATCTTCGGCCCGGTGGCCACGGTCATCGCCTTCGACACCGAGGAGGAGGCCGTGGCCCTGGCCAACGACTCGGTCTACGGCCTCTCGGGCTCGCTGTGGACCCGGGACGTGGGCCGGGCCATCCGGGTGGCCAAGGCCGTGCGCACCGGCGTCCTGTCGGTCAACTCCAACTCCTCGGTGCACCAGGAGGCCCCGTTCGGCGGCTACAAGCAGAGTGGCCTGGGTCGGGAGAGCGGCCTGGCCGCCATGGCGGCCTACACCGAGCAGAAGACGGTCTTCCTGTCCGACTCGATGAGGCGCGGCCGATGTCGGGGTCGGGTCGCCCGCTGCCACACTGGCTGACCTCATGCGTGTGCTCGTCACCGGCGGCGCCGGCTTCATCGGGTCCAACCTGTGTGCCGAGCTGGTCGAGCGTGGGGTCGCGGTCCGGGCCCTCGACGATCTCTCGACCGGCCTGCCGGCGAACCTGGACGGCCTCGACCTGGAGTTGGTCGAGGGCTCCATCACCGACGCCGACCTCATGGCCCGAGTGGCGGCGGACGTGGACGCCGTCGTGCACCTGGCGGCTCGTTCGTCGGTGCCCCGCTCCATCGCCGACCCCGTCGCCTGCCACGAGGTCAACACCGACGGGACCTTCCGGGTGCTCGAGGCGGCGCGTGCCGCTGCGACCTGCCTGTCGTCGCCGCGTCGTCGTCCTCGGTGTACGGCGGCAACCCGACGCTCCCGAAGCACGAGCGACCTGGCCCCGATGCCCCTCAGCCCCTATGCCGCCAGCAAGCTGGCCAACGAGGCGCTGGCCCTCTCGTACCAGCACGTCTACGGGCTGCCGGTCCTCATGTTCCGCTTCTTCAACGTCTACGGACCGCGGCAGCGAGCCGATCACGCCTACGCCGCCGTCGTGCCGAAGTTCATCGACGCCGCGCTCGCCGGTCGACCCCTGGAGGTCCACGGCGACGGCCATCAGTCCCGGGACTTCACCTTCGTGGGGACCGTGGTGCGGGTCTTGGCCGAGGCGGCGACGAACCGCGTGCACCACGACACGGCGGTCAACCTCGCGTTCGGGTCACGGACCGATCTCCTCGACCTCATCGGCCGGGTCGAACGCCTCGTCGGCCATCCGGTCGAGGTCCGCCACACCGACTCCCGGCCCGGCGACGTGCGCCACACCCAGGCCGACAACACGGTCCTCCGGGGCCTGTTCCCCGCCATCGAGGCGGAGTCGCTGGAGGACGGACTGGAGGAGACAGTGCGCTGGTTCCGGGCGACCAAGGGGGACGGCCCGAGCTGAGCCGAACGGGGCCCCGTTCGGCTCAGGCCAGGCCCAGGCGCCGGCCGAGATCCGACTGCAGCACACCCGTCGGGATCGACCCGGGCCCGCACGGCCCGCCACTCGTCGAGGCGGGGGTACATCGGCGGCCACCAGGCTCGGGTCGAGGCGGCTGTCCTTGGCCAGGTACACCCGACCGCCGACGTCGGCGACCTCCCGGTCCAGGGTGTCCAGCAGAGGGCCCAGCGAGGCGTCCCCGGCCGGGATGTCGAGGGCCAGCGTCCACCCCGGCATCGGGAAGGACAGCGGACCGGGATCGGCGGCGCCGAAGCGCTTGAGCACGGCGAGGAACGACGGCCGACCGCCCTGGGCCAGCGCCTCCACCGCCCGCCGCAGGGTGTCCTCGGCGCCGAAGGGGACGACCATCTGCCACTGGAGGAAGCCCCGACGGCCGTAGATGCGGTTCCAGCCCTTCACGAAGTCCAGGGGGTGGAAGAAGGGGGCGATGGCCTGGAGCTCGCCCGTGCGGTGCCGGGGGTGGCGCCGGTACCAGGCCTCGTTGAAGGCCCGGATCGACCAGCGGTTGAGGGCCAGGTTGGGCACCCAGGGCGGAGCGCTCAGGCGCACGGCGGGGTCGTAGGCGAGCGGGTCGGTCGCGGTCGGCCGCCGGGAGGGCGTCGACGGGGGCGAAGTCCCCCCGGGTGAGCACCGACCGGCCCATGGTCGCCCCCGTGGCCAACAGGTCGATCCAGGCGACGGAGTAGTGGTAGGCGTCGTCGCCCCGGTCCATCCGGTCGAGGGCGTCGTCCAGGTCGGTGGTGCGCTCGGTGTCGACCAGCAGGCGGCTGCTGGGGATCGGCTGCAGGGCGAAGGTGGCGTCGAGGACGACGCCGGTCAGGCCCATGCCCCCGGCCGTCGCCCAGAAGAGCTCGGGGTCCTGGTCCGGCCCGACCTCCACGACCCCGCCCGGGGTGCGCAGGCGCAGCGAGCGGACGTGTTCGGCGAAGGAGCCGTCCCGGTGGTGGTTCTTGCCGTGGACGTCGGCGGCGATGGCGCCGCCCACGGTGACGTACCGGGTACCGGGCGACACCGGCACGAACCAGCCCTGGGGCACCACCACCCGGAGCAGGTCGTCGAGGCTGAGCCCGGCCTCGGCGGTGACCAGCCCGGTGCGCGCCGTCGAAAGCCAGCAGCCGCCGCACCCCCGTGGCGTCGGCCACCGTGCCGCCGGCGTTCTGGGCGGCGTCCCCGTAGGACCGGCCCAGGCCCCGGGCGATCACGCCCCGCTCCGGTGGCGTCGTCGAGCGCGGCGGCCAGGTCCTCGGGCGTGGTCGGCGAGGTCACCGTCGCCCGCGGTCGGCGCGGTGCGCGACCAGCCCGTCAGCTCCGCTCATGCGAGGTAGACGGCGGTGCCGTAGGTCAGCGCCCAGGCCAGGCCCGCCAGCTGCAGGGGCCGGTCGGCGAAGAACAGCTCCTCGGGCGCCGCGCCCTGGCCGTGGTCGAGGAGCAGGGCGTAGCGCAGGACGGCGATCACGAAGGGCAGGATCGACAGCTCGAACCAGGGGACCGAGCCCGACGACGTGGCCGCGGTCTCGAAGGCCCACACGCAGTAGGCCACGAACATCACCCCCGACGAGATCGTGCGCAGGTAGGCCAGATAGGAGTCGGGCTGTACTCGTCGAGGGTGGCCCGCACGTCGCCCGCCGCGCCCTCCTCCTCGGCCAGGTCGCCGATCTCGCCCTGCCGCTTGCCGGTGACCACGAACAGCGACCCGAAGGAGGTGACGATGAAGAACCAGTCCGACACGGGCACGCCGGTGGCGGCGGCCCCGGCGATGGCCCGCAGCACGAACCCGCTGGCCACGGCCACCACGTCCAGGATGACGATGTGCTTGAGCCAGTGGCTGTAGGCGGTGGTCACGGACACGTAGATGGCCACCACGACCGCCAGGTGCCAGTCGGCGACGAAGCCGACGGCCACGCCGCTGAGGATGGCCAGGATGCCGACCACGGTGGCCAGCCGGGGTGGGACCACGCCCGCCGCGATGGGCCGGAACCGCTTGGTCGGGTGGCGGGCGTCGGCCTCCCGGTCGGCGACGTCGTTGAGCAGGTAGGTCCCGGACGCGGCCAGGCAGAACGCGGCGAAGGCGATGGTGGCGTCGGCCAGGGGCTCGGCCTCGTCGATGACCCCGGCGGCGGCCGGGGCGGCGAACACGAGCAGGTTCTTGGCCCACTGCTTGGGTCGGGCGGCCCGCAGGAGGCCGCCGGCGACCGACTCGGTCGTGGCCGTGCTCATCGCTTCCCGGTCCCTCGACCGGGCCATGAGCATCGGCTGGTTGCGCCCCGGGACATGCGTGGAGGCTACGGGGAGCCGCCTCAGCGGGCGGAGACCTTGCGCCACAACGGCCGGGGGAGGTGGCGCATGGCGCTGAAGACATAGCGCAGGATCGGCGGGGCCCACACCACGTCCGCGCCCTTGGCCAAGCCCTTGGCGATCTCGTCGGCCACGGCCTCCGCGGTGGTGGAGAACGGCGCGGGGTCGCGGCCCTCGGTCATCCGGGTGTGCACGAAGCCGGGGCGGACGACCATCACGCGGGCACCGGTGCCCTGCAGGGCGTCACCGAGGCCCTGGGCGAACCCGTCGAGGCCGGCCTTGGTGGCGCCGTAGACGAGGTTCTCGGCCCGGACCCGCTCGCCGGCGACCGAGGAGATCACCACCAGGGTGCCGTGGCCCTGTTCCTGCAGGCGGTTGGCCGCGGCCAGCCCGCTGGACACGGCGCCGGCCAGGTTCACGCTCACCGCGTCGGCCGCAGCGGCGGGGTCGGCGTCGAAGGCGGCCTGGTCGCCGAGCACGCCGAAGGCCGACAGGACCAGATCGAGGTCGCCGAGCAGCCCCACGGCCGCCTTGATCACCGCGGCATGGCTCTCGGGGTCACGGGCGTCGAACCCGATCAGGTGGACCTCGTCGAGCCCGTCGGCCCGCAGGCCCTCGGCCACGGGGGCCGCGGCCTCCGGGTCCCGGACGGCCAGCACGACGCGGCGACAACGGTCCCGGGCCAGGCGCCGCACGGTGGCCAGTGCGATCTCCGAAGTGCCGCCGAGCACCAGGACGGTCTGTACGGCCCCGAGGGCGTCCTTCATGGCGGTGGAGGGTACGGCCTGGCCCAGGGCTCATGGCTCGTTCGCCGTACGGCCATCGCGGTGCGGCCGGACGGCCCGCCAGTTCGCCCGCTGCTCACCCGCCAGGAGGACCTGGACGGTGAAGGCCACGAGGATGGCCAGGCCGCACAGCAGGGCGGCGATGATCAGGAGGCGGGTGCTCACCGGGCGGGAAGGGTAACGACGCCGGCCCGCCGACCGCCCGACGGTCGGTCGGGCGAACATCCGGTGCCCCGGGAACAGCCTCGGGGGTGACCGGTAGGCTCGGCCGGGCATGGCTGATCGACACGACCTCGTGATCATCGGCGGCGGCCCCGGGGGCTACGCCGCCGCCCTGTACGGCGCCTCGGCGGGCCTCGACGTGGCCATGATCGAGAACCAGAAGGTCGGCGGGACCTGCCTGCACCTGGGCTGCATCCCGGCGAAGTCGTTGCTGGAGACCGCCGACGGTGCGGCGGGCCCTGGCCGGTGCCGCCGACTTCGGGTTCACGATCGACGAACCGACCATGGACTTCGGGGTCAGCCAGGACCGCAACCAGGCCGTCATCGACAAGCTGCACAAGGGCCTGTCGTCGCTGCTCGGGAACCGCAAGATCCGGGTGGTGAACGGCACCGGTCGGCTGCTGGGTGCCGGCCGGGTGGCCGTGTCGGGGGGCGAGGACGGCGACCTCGAGGTGGCGGGCGACGCCGTCGTCCTGGCGACGGGCTCGGTCCCCCGGACCATCCCCGGCTTCGAGGTGGACGGCCGGGTGGTGCTCACCTCCGACGAGCTGGTGAAGGCCCGTGACCTCCCGGCCTCGGCCGTGGTCATCGGGGGCGGGGCCATCGGCTGCGAGTTCGCGTCGATGATGGCCGACCTGGGCACCGAGGTGACCATCCTCGAGGCCCTCCCCAAGATCCTCCCCGGCCTGGACGCGGACGTGGCCAAGCTGGTCGAGCGGTCCTTCAAGAAGCGCGGCATCGCCATCCACACCGGCGTCGAGGTGAAGGGCCACCAGTCGGGGGGCGCGGGGACCACCGTGCGCTTCGGCGACGACCAGTCGATCGAGGTGGAGCGGGTCGTCGTCTCGGTCGGGCGCCGTCCGCTGTCCGACGTCCTCGGCCTGGAGGGCACCGGGGTCGAGGTCGACGAGCGGGGCTTCGTCGAAGGTCGACGAGTACTGCCGCACCACCCTCGAGGGCGTGTGGGCGGTGGGTGACCTCGTGCCCACGGCCCAGTTGGCCCACGTGGCCTTCGCCGAGGCCATCGTGGTGATCAAGGACATCCTCGGCGAGGCCCCCGCACCGGTCGACTACACGCGGGTCCCGTGGTGCATCTACTGCCATCCCGAGGTGGCCTTCGCCGGCCTGTCCGAGGACGCGGCCGAGGCCGCGGGTCACGACGTGGTGACCGTCGAAGCACCGGTTCGGCGGCAACGGCCGGGCGCTCATCATCGGTGAGGCCGACGGCCTGGTGAAGGTCATCGCGGCCAAGGACGCCGACGGGAAGGCGGGCCAGATCCTGGGCGTGCACATGGTGGGCCCGTGGGTGACCGAGCAGCTGGGCCAGGGCTACCTGGCCGTGAACTGGGAGGCGACGGTGGACGAGGTGGCCCAGTTCATCCAGCCCCACCCGTCGCTGTCGGAGAACTTCGGCGAGGCGGTCATGGCCCTCACGGGCCGTGGCCTGCACGGATGAACGGCGGAGCGGATCGGCGGGCCGAAGCGGCCCGCCAGGCGATGGGCCGTCAGGTGAAGAGCCCGAGAGACTGACGGACGAGGCGAAGAGGAGACACGATGGCCGACGTAGAGATGCCCCAGCTGGGGGAGACCGTCACCGAGGGGACGATCACCCAGTGGTTCAAGGCGGTGGGGGACCAGGTGGAGGTGGACGAGCCGCTCTTCGAGGTGTCCACCGACAAGGTCGACTCCGAGGTGCCCTCGCCCGCCTCGGGGGTGCTCCAGGAGATCCTCGTCCCCGAGGGCGAGACCGTCGACGTCGGCACCCGGCTGGCCGTCCTGGGTGATGCCGCCGCCGGCGCCCCGGCCGCCCCGGCCGCGCCGGTGGCCGAACCGGCCTCGGCCCCCGAGCCTGAGGTCGCCGCCGCGCCCGAGGCCCCCGCCGCGCCCGAGGCCCCCGCCGCGCCGGCCGTCCCGCCTCGGCCCCCGTGGCCGCGGCCGTGGCGACGGTGCCCCCTGTCCCCGCCGCAGACCCTGCCCGGCCGCGGCGCCGCCGCGGACCCTGCGCCCGAGGCGGTGGAGGCCGGTGACGGTCGGGTGCTCTCGCCGCTGGTGCGGCGGCTGATCCGCAAGCACGGCCTGGACCCCGCCACCATCACCGGGACCGGGCCGGCCGGGCGCATCACCCGCAACGACGTGCTCGCCGCCGCCGAGTCGGGTGCTGGCTCGGACCCCGCAGTCGGGGCGTCGGGAACCCGTCGACGGTGCCCCCGCCCGCCGCCGAGTCGACCCCCGCCCCGACCCCCGGGCCGACCACCGCTCCCGCGCCGCCCCGTCGGCGGCGCCCGAGCCCGTCCCGACGGCCGCACCGGTCCAGGTGAAGGCGGCGGCCGACGGCACCTCCGCCGAGCCGTTGAACAACATCCGCAAGCGCACCGGCGAACACATGGTCCGCTCCCAGCAGACCTCACCCCACGTGCTCACGGCGATCGAGGTCGACTTCGAGGCCGTGGACCGGGTCCGCCGGGCCCAGAAGGTGGCGTGGAAGGACCAGGAGGGCTTCAGCCTCACCTACCTGCCGTTCGTGGCCCGGGCCGTGGTCGACGCCATCGAGGACTTCCCCGACCTGAACGCCTCGGTGGGGGAGGGCGAGCTCCTCGTGCACCACCCCGTGCACCTGGCCATCGCCGTGGACCTCGACTTCCAGGGACTCCTGGCTCCGGTCGTGCGCAACACCGAGTCCAAGCGCCTGCGGGCCATCGCCCGCGAGATCCGGGACCTGGCGGACCGGGCCCACCAGAAGAAGCTGTCGGCCGACGAGGTCGCCGGCGGCACCTTCACCATCACCAACCCCGGCCAGTACGGGACGATGATGCAGTTCCCCGTGATCAACCAGCCCCAGGTGGCGATCCTCTCCACCGACGGGGTGCACCGCAAGCCGGTGGTGGTCACCGCCCCCGACGGCACCGAGGCGATCGCGGTGCACTCGGTGGGGGTCCTGGCCCTGGCCTGGGACCACCGGGCCTTCGACGGGGCCTACGCCGCCGCCTTCCTGGCCCGCCTCCGCGCCATCATCGAGACCCGGGACTGGGAAGCCGAGCTCTGAGCATGCTGCGGCAGCGCTGGCTGGGCCGGGTCGCCTACCAGGACGCCCACGCCCTCCAGCACGGGCTGTTCACCCACTCGACCGACGACCACCTGCTCCTCCTCGAGCACCCCCATGTCTTCACCCTCGGGCCCCGGGGCTCCCTCGACCACCTGCTGGTGGACCCCACCGCAGTCGGGGCCGAGGTGGTGCATACCGACCGGGGCGGCGACATCACCTACCACGGCCCCGGCCAGCTCGTCGGCTATCCGATCCTCACCGTGCCCGGGAAGCGGGGCGGGGGCATGGCGGACACCGTGGCCTACGTCCGCTCGGTCGAACAGCTCCTGATCGACGTCCTCGGTGACCTCGGCCTGACCGACGTCGGTCGGGTCGAGGGTCTCGCCGGTGTGTGGGTGGGCCCCGATTCGCCCCGGCCGCGGAAGGTGGCGGCCATCGGCGTGAAGCTCAGCCGGGGCCGGTCGATGCACGGCTTCGCCCTCAACGTCGACCCCGACCTGGTGTGGTTCGACCGCATCGTGCCCTGTGGGATCACCGACAAGGGCGTGACCTCCCTGCGGGCCGAGGGCCTCGACGTGACGATGGCCACCGTCGTCGACGCGGTCATGGCGCACGTGCGGCGGAGCGGTGGGGAGCCGGCGGTGAGGAGCGGGCCGAGGTGAAGGCCCTCCCGTCGGACGTGCCGGTCCGGGTCGGGGGGCTGGCCGTCGCCGAGCGCAAGCCGGAGTGGCTGCGGGCGCCGGTGCGTCTCGGCGAGGACTACCGGGAGCTGCGCAAGCGCATGCGCCGCCTCGACCTCGTCACCGTGTGCGAGGAGGCGGGCTGCCCGAACATCTCGGAGTGCTGGGCCGACGGCACCGCCACCTTCATGCTCAACGGCGAGCGGTGCACCCGGGCCTGCGGCTTCTGCCTGGTGGACACCGACAAGCCGGACACGGCCCCGGAGGCCGACGAGCCCGAGCGGGTGGCCGATGCCGTGGCCGAGATGGGCCTGCGCTTCGCCGTGCTGACCGCCGTGGCCCGGGACGACCTGCCCGACGGTGGCGCCGCACAGTTCGCCCGCACCATCGAGGCCATCCGCCGCCGTGACGCCCGGGTCGAGGTCGAGGTGCTGATCCCGGACTGCAAGGGCGATCCCGACTCCCTGGCCACCGTCTTCGCCGCCCGCCCCGACGTCCTGAACCACAACCTGGAGACCGTGGCCCGCCTCCAGCGGGCGGTGCGGCCCTCGGCGGGCTACGCCCGCAGCCTCTCGGTCCTCGCCCGGGCGAAGGCGGCCGGCCTGACGACCAAGTCCGGGATGATCCTGGGCCTGGGGGAGACCGAGGACGAGGTCGTCGCCGCCCTGGCCGACCTGCGGGCCGTCGGCACCGACATCGTGACCCTGGGCCAGTACCTACGGCCCACCGCCGCCCACCTGCCGGTGCGCCGGTGGTGGCGCCCGGAGGAGTTCGACCGCCTGAAGGCGGCGGGGGAGGCCCTGGGCCTGGCCCACGTCGAGGCCGGCCCCCTCGTCCGCTCCAGCTACCACGCCCGCGAGGCCGCCGACCAGGCCGGCCGACACCCCCCTCGTCGACGCCGGCTGACCCGGTTCCGGCCCCACCCCTCGTCGACGCCGCCCAACCCGCTTCTGGGTACACCCCCGTGTCGTGGACAACACGGGGGTGTACCCAGAACGGGGGATTTCGGCTCCTAGGGTGAACCGGTGAGCGTGTTCGGCGAGCGGATGGGGCGCGTGCGGGCGGCCATGGACCGCCACGGGGTCGACACCCTGCTGCTGTCGGTCGGGGCCGACCTGCCGTGGCTGACCGGCTACGAGGCCATGCCCCTCGAACGGCTCACCATGCTGGTGCTGCCCCGTGACGGGCGAGGCCACCCTGGTCGTGCCCCGCCTGGAGGCGCCCCGGGTGGTCGACGCGGCCCGAGGTGTTCGCGGTGCGCCCCTGGGAGGAGACCGAGGACCCGGTCGGCCCTGGTCGCCGCCGCGGCCGGGTCGCCCGGGGTGGTGGCCCTCGGGGACCGGACCTGGGCCCGTTTCGTGCTCGACCTGCAGGCCCGCCTGCCCGGGGCGGCGTTCCGGGCCGCCCAGCCCGTGCTCGGCCCGCTGCGGGCGGTCAAGGACGCCGCCGAGGTCACCGCCCTACGCCGGGCTGGAGCGACCGTCGACCGGGTCGTGGCCGCGATCCAGGCCGGCGAGGTGGCACTGGCCGGCCGGACCGAGGCCGAGGTCGCCGCCGAGGTCCACGGCCGCCTGCTCGAGGCCGGCCACCACCAGGTCAACTTCGTCATCGTGGCCTCCGGCCCCAACGCCGCCAGCCCCCACCACGAGCCGGGCGGGCGACGCATCGAGGTGGGGGAGGGGGTCCTGTTCGACATCGGGGGCACCGTCCTCGACGACGACGGGGTGGGCTACTGCTCCGACATCACCCGCTGCGTGCACCTGGGCCCGCCACCCCCGGCGTTCCGCGACCTCTACGCCGTCCTCCAGGACGCGCAGGCCCAGGCCGTCGACGCGGCCACGGTCGGCACGCCGTGCGAGGACGTCGACGCGGTGGCCCGCCGCCTCATCACCGAGGGGGGCTACGGCGACGAGTTCGTCCACCGCACCGGCCACGGCATCGGCATCGAGGCCCACGAGGACCCCTACGTGGTGGCCGGCAACTGCGAGGCCCTGGTCCCCGGCCACGCCTTCTCGGTCGAGCCCGGCATCTACGTCGAGGGTCGCTGGGGCGCCCGCATCGAGGACATCGTCGTGGCCACCGAGCACGGCCCCGAGGCCCTGAACCAGGTCCCCCACGACCTGATCGAGCTCTGACCCATGCCCCGTTCCGAATGCGCGATTTGTCGCGCCAGGCGCAACAAATCGGCGCAATTTCGTGTGGGGGCGGGGTGATGGACTTCGACGGCGCGACCGTCCTGCTGCAGTGGGCGGTCGGGGGGCTGGCCTTCTGCTGGGTCACCACCCGCCACCAGCTGCTGGGCGTCGGCTACGGCTGGCTGCTGCGGGGGGTGTGGGGCATCACCGCGGTCGGCGGCCTCGTGGTGGGCCTGCGCACCGACACCGTGCCGGTCCGGGAGGCCGCGGCGGTCGGCGTGGTGCTGGCCACCCTGTTCGCCCTGGTCATCTCGGTCCGGCTGAAGGACGAGGGGCCGAAGGGACTGCCGACGTGGCTGGACCTGCCCGCCCCGCTCATCGGGGTCGTCGGCCTCGTGGCGGCCGGGATCGACGCGGGCGGGCCCGACGCCCTGGCGGTGGCCCGCATCGTGGTCGGCGCCGCCTTCCTCGGGGCCATCACCGACGCCATGCTCCTGGGCCACTGGTACCTGGTGCAGCCCGGCCTGACCCGGGACCCGCTGTACGAGCTGCTCACGATGTCCACCGTGCTCTGGTTCCCGGAGATCCTGGTCCTGCTGTGGCCCGTCGGCATGGTGTCGGTGCTGAACGGCACCATCGACGACGGCTACGGCGGGATGCTGGGCTGGTTCTGGGTGATGAGCGCGGTGACCACGATCGGCCTGCTCGTGGTGACCCGGCTGGCCCTGCGCGAGAAGCAGTACTCGGCGGTCATGGCGGCCACCGGCCTGCTCTACCTGGCCATCCTCACCGCGGCGGGCACCGACCTCGTGGCCCGCGCCCTCCTCGCCTCCTGAACCGGGACCGGTAGCCTCCGGGGCGCTCGTTCCCGCCCCACCCGTAGCGACCGGAGTCCCGTCATCAGCGTCGAGCCCGAAGCGGCCCCCCCCGAGTTCCGCCCCCTGGGCGCCCTCGAGTTCGAGCCCGCCGCCTGCCCGGTGTGCGGCGGCCACGAGGTCGGCAAGCGGCTGCAGAAGACGTTCCAGGACGTCGAACTGCACTTCGGCGTCTGTGCGACCTGCTCGACCCTCTACGCCGACCCGTGGATGACCGTCGAGTCCCTGCGCACCCTCTATGACTCCGAGGAGTTCTTCGAGGGCAAGGAGTCGAACCTCAACTACTACTCCTTCCTCAGCGGCGAGACCTACCTGCGCCGCACCGCCCGGGGTCGCATCGAACGGTTCCAGGCCCACGTGCCGGGGAAGCGCCTGCTGGAGGTGGCCTCCGCCGCGGGGTTCTTCCTGGCCGAGGCCAAGGCCGCCGGGTTCGAGGCCGAGGGCGTGGAGTTCTCGGGGCCGATGGCCCGCTACGCCGCCGAGCGGTGGCAGGTGCCGGTCACCGTGGGCTCCATCGAGGAGGTCGTGCTCGAAGACGAGGCCTACGACGTGATCGCCAGCTGGGGGGTGATGACGATCATTCGGGACCCGAAGGCGGTGATGGCCACGTTCCACGCCGCCCTGAAGCCGGGCGGGGTGTGGGCCTTCAACACCTACAGCCGCCGGTCCCTGTGGGGCCGGCTCTTCGGCAGTCGCTGGTACATCCTGGTGCCCAACACCAGCCAGATCCACGACGACGACACGCTGACGCGGCTCATCGACGAGGCCGGCTTCGAGCTGGTCGGGCGCCGTCGGGACCGCCCGTACGCCAGCGTGGAGCGCCTCCTGTTCGTGCTCCTGTCCCACGTCAGCCACGGGGTCCGGGACAAGTTCTTCGAGCGTGTCCACTTCCTGAACAAGCTGGTCATCCCGTTCCGGGCTCCCGACGCCTTCGAGTACGTCTGCGTCAAGCGGCCATGACCCCCACCGACGGGCCGAGTGTGACCGGCGGAAGCACCCTGCAACCGATGGGGTCCGGGATCACCGAGACCGAGCCGGGGTTCTTCGTCGGCCCCGCCGCCGACGGCCTGCACTACGACTCGGCCCGCTCCGTGCACTGGCGGGAGGCCGAGGACGGCTCGGGCTGGCACCGGCACCGGGCCGCGGTCGTGGCCGACGTGGTCACCCGGTTCCCCCCCGACGGCACGCTGTTCGACCTCGGCGGGGGCAACGGCTTCGTCACCCGGGCCCTGGTCGAGGCCGGCATCCCGGCGGTCCTGGTCGAGCCGGTCGAGGCGGCGGTGCGCACGGCCTACGCCCGGGGCCTGCGTCCCGTGGTCTGCTCCACGGTCGAGGCGGCCGGGTTCCCAGAAGGGTCGCTGCCCGCGGTTGGGCTGTTCGACGTGATCGAGCACGTCGAGGACGACGCGAGGCTTCCTGGCCCGTCTCCACCGCCTGCTCGGCCCGGGCGGTCGGCTGTATCTCACCGTTCCGAAGCACCCCGGGCTGTGGTCGGCCCACGACGAGGAGTCCGGCCACCAGCGCCGGTACACCGCGACCGCGCTGCGGTCGGTGGTCGAGCAGGCCGGGTTCACCGTCGAGCACCAGACCTCGTTCTTCTCGGCACTGCTGGCACCGATGGCCCTGCGCCGTCTGGTGCAGCGCACCCCCCGGCAGGACACCTCGACGGTGACCGATCCGACCGGAGGCGGTGGAGCGATGGCGGGGATCCTCGACCGCCTGCTGGCCCACGAACGCCGCTCTCTGGGCGCCGGACCCGGCGCACCGGCACGAGCCTCCTCCTGGTGGCCCGCCGTGGCTGAGGGGCGGAGCCACTCGGCCGGCCGAACAGGCCCGCAAGGCGATGAGCCGTCAGGCGAAGAGCCATGAGCGATGACGCGGCCGCACCGACGTACTCGGTCGTCATCCCGGTGTTCAACAGCCGGGACATCGTGGCCGCCACCGTGCAGGGCGTGATCACGTGGTTCGAGAGCCGGGGAGCGACGTTCGAGGTCATCCTGGTCAACGACGGCAGCCAGGACGGGAGCTGGGAGGTCATCCGGGACCTCGCCGCCGCCGACGAGCGGCTGGTGGCCGTGCGCCTGCTGCGCAACTACGGCCAGCACAACGCCAACCTGGCGGGCTTCGCCGAGGCCCGGGGCACCTGGATCGTCACCATGGACGACGACGGCCAGAACCCGCCCGAGGAGATCGCCCACCTGATCGCCGCCGCGGAGGCCGGTGATCACGACGCGGTCTTCGGCCGGTTCGACCGCAAGAAGGCCTCGCTCAGCCGTGCCCTGGGCACTCGCCTCATGAGCGAGATGAACCGGCGGATCTTCGGCAAGCCGCAAGACCTGACCGTGAGCAACTTCCGCCTCCTGCACCGCGACGTGGTCCGGCGCATCCTCGACTCCGGCAGCACCTACCCGTACATCACGGGCCAGGCGCTGCTCTACTCGGCCTCACCGGGGAACGCGGATGTCCGTCACCTGCCCCGGGCCGGAGGCCAGAGCACCTACAGCCTGCGCAAGATCCTCAGCCTCGTGGTGCGGATCATGTTCAGCTACTCCTCGGCGCCGCTGCGGTTCATGGCCGTGCTCGGCGCCCTCGTGGCCGCCGGCAGCTTCCTGATGGGCCTCCTCTACCTGGTCAACGGGATCGTCAACGGCTCCGATGTCGAGGGCTGGACCACGGTGATCGTGCTCCTGGCCTTCCTCAACGGTGTGGCCATCGCCATGCTCTCGATGCTGGGCGAGTACATGGTCCGCACGTTGCGCCAGGTCAGCGACCGTCGCTCGTACCTCGTGGCGGACCGGGTCGATGGCCGCGGCGACTGAGCCCGGCCAGGCCTTCATCGTCGGGGCCCAGCGCTGCGGGACGACCAGCGTGGCCACGGCGCTGGCCCGACACCCGGAGGTGGCGCTGGCCCAGCCGCTGCGCCCGGAGCCCAAGTGGTTCCTCGAGCCGGGCTCGGCCGACACCGTCGACGCCTACCTGGCCCGCCACTACCCGGAGGTCGCGGCCGGGTGCCCGCCTGCGACTGGAGAAGAGCACGAGCTACTTCGAGTCCGATGTGGCCTGCACCGAGATCGCCCGGGCCTTCCCCGACGCCCAGCATCGTCGTGGTCCTCCGGGACCCGGTGGACCGAGCCCTGTCGCACTACGCCTTCTCCCGGGCCGGTGGTGTCGAGGACCTGTCCGGTCGCCGAGGCCCTCGACACGGCCGCCGAGCACCGTGCGTGGGACCGGAGCGCCATCTCGGTGTCGCCCTACCGCTACCTGACGCGGGGTCGGTACATCGACGACCTCCGTCGGTGGGACGAGGCATTCGGTCCCGACGCGTTGCACGTGGTGATCCTGGAGGACCTCATCGCCGAGCCCGAGCGGTTCGCCGACCTCGAGGCGGCGCTCGGGCTGGCCCCGGGCCCGGCGTTCGTGGCCGGGGACCGGCACAATGCGGCGGAGGGTGCGTCGCCCTCGACGACGGCACCCGAGCCCGGCTGGCGGCGTGGTTCGCCGACGCCAACGCCGAGCTGGCCGAGCGGCTGGGTCGCCCGATCGAGCGGTGGAGCCATGCCTGAGCCCGAGATCCGCTTCAACCAGCCGACCCTGGAGGGGCGCGAGGTCGAGTACATCCAGCAGGCCGTGCTCGGGGGCCACACCTCGATGAACGGCCCGTTCGCCAAGCAGGTCACGGCCCTCCTGCAGGACGAGCTGGACGCCGCCGGTGTGCTGCTCACCACCTCGTGCACCGACGCCCTGGAGATGGCGGCCATGCTCCTGCGGCTCGAGCCGGGGGACACGGTGATCGTGCCGTCGTTCACGTTCGTGTCCAGCGCTCTGGCCTTCATCCGCGAGGGGGCCCGCATCGTCTTCGCCGACATCGAGCGGGAGACCCTGGGCATCGACCCCCGCCACGTGGCCGAGCTGATCGACGACAGCACCCGGGCGGTGGTGGCCGTGCACTACGCCGGCGTGGCCTGCGACGTGCCCGGGCCTGCGGTCCGTGCTGGCCGACCACCCCCGCGTCGACCTGATCGAGGACAACGCCCACGGCCTGTTCGGCCGCTTCGACGGGCGCCCCCTGGGCAGCTTCGGCCGGATGTCGGCGGTCAGCTTCCACGAGACCAAGAGCTTCACCTGCGGGGAGGGCGGGGCCCTGGTGCTCAACGACCCCGCAGACGTGGACCGGGCCAACATCCTCTACGAGAAGGGCACCGACCGCCGGGCCTTCGAGGACGGCCGGGTCGACAAGTACACCTGGCGGGACACGGGCTCGTCCTTCGGGATGTCCGACATCCTGGCCGCCTACCTGCTGGGCCAGCTGGAGGCCCGCGACGCCATCCTGGCCAAGCGCCGGGCCGTGGTGGAGCGCTACCAGGAGCGCCTGGCCCCGGAGGCGGCGGCGCGGGGCTTCGACGTGCCGGTGATGCCGGGCGGCCGGGACTACGCCTACCACCTGTACTACGTGCTCCTCGAGGACGCCGAGACCCGGACCCGGGTGACCGAAGCACTGCGGGGGGCAGGGATCCGGGCCGCCTTCCACTTCGTCCCCCTCCACGACTCCGACGGGGGCCGCCGCTTCCGAGCCCGCGAGACCGACTGCCCGGTGACCGACGACGTGACCGCCCGCCTCCTGCGCCTACCGGTCCACAACGCCCTGACCGTCGCCGACGCCGACCGCATCAGCGACGCCCTCCTGGCCGCCCTGCCCTGATCCGAAATTGCGCCGATTTGTCACGCCAGGCGTGACAAATCGGCGCAATTTGGTGGGCTGAGTCTGATTGCTGCTTCACGTGTTGAAGCCGCAGACCTCGAGGTCGCCGACGCGGGACTCGAGGGTGAGCTCGGCGCTGTCGGTCGGGGCGGCGAGGGTGAGGACCACCCGACGGAGGTCGGGGTCGTCGACCCGGCGGGTGCCCTCACCGAACTCGTCCACCCAGGTCAGGGCCAGGACCTGGCCGGGCTGCTTGGTCAGGGTGAGCTGGGCCGGGCCGGTCACGCTGGCGGTCACCGGTTCCTGTTCGGCGAGGGCGACGCAGCCGTCGTCGTCCACCGGCGCGTCGGTGGCGGGCGGCACGTCGGGGACGTCGTAGTCGTCCAGCGCCTTCCGATTGGCGTCGAGCACGCTGATGCGCAGGACGCCCCGGGCCTCGGCCTCGATCGGCTCGCGGTCGGCCCGGTCCTCGGGCAGCGGCTCGGGGTGGTAGCCCTCGTCCACGAGCTGGGCCAGCTCGTCGCTCTCCAGGCCGGGCACGAGGGGGGAGGGCACGGGCACGACGGGCTCGCCGGCGTCGATCATCCCCGCCGCGGCCACCGAGAGGACCAGGGCCCGTTGGCCTTCCTCCTCCCGCACGTTGATGGCGTCGCGCAGCTGGGTCACGTTGGCGGCCAGCAGGCCCACGGTGACCACGACCAGGCCGACGCGGGCGAGGGTCGTGCGCGGCAGGCGGATGTGGGGCACCAGGGCGAGGGCGAGGAGCACGAGCACCGAGTAGCCGTAGCGCAGCCGGTTGGCGGCCTCGGCGTCGAGGGACACCCGCTGGATGGTGAGCAGGGACAGCCCGGCGGCGAGGGTCCAGAGGATGATCCCGTCGAACAGGTCGAACCGGCGGCGGACGGCCAGGACCACGATCCAGGCCGCGAGGCCGAGGACGACCAGCGCGGCCAGCCAGCCGGGAAAGGCGGTGGCCGACTCGACCGCCGTCCGGGAGACCCGGAAGGCACCGGCGGGGATGTCCAGGATCGTCGAGACCGACAGCTGCGGCTTGGGCCGCAGGTCGTTGCGGTAGTGCAGGTACCAGATGCCGTAGGCCACCAGGGCGGGCACCAGCGACGGGATCCACCGCACGAGACGGCGGGTCAGCAGGAGGGCGGCGGTGATGCCGGCGATCGCGGCCACGGCGTACCCGTTGCCCAGCACCGCGACCAGGAGGGCCAAGCCCACGAGGACCCGGTCCCCGGTGGTCGGCTCGTCGGGGCGCCGGCTGATGATCCAGGCGCACAGGATGAGGACGGCGTAGACGGTCCAGTTCCCGAGCTGGAGCGCCCGCTGGTAGCCGCTGGCCCCCAGCACCAGCAGCACGGCGTAGGCGGCCATCGCCACCAACGGGTCGGCTCCCCGTCGGCGGGTCACCCGCCAGATGAGGGTGACCAGGAGGGTGTGGCCGATGAGGCGGGGGACGTAGAACCAGGGCCAGAAGTCGACGCCGACGGCCTGGTAGATCACCCGCAGCAGCAGGGTGCTCCACGTGGTCCAGTGCCCGGCGCTGGGGCGGGTCAGGTCACCGAGGTCGAACGTGGTGCGGTTGGCCAGGAACTCCCACTCGTCGGTGGTGAACCAGAGGTCCCGGGCCGTGTAGGCCGTGACCGCGACGGCCACGACGGCCAGGACGAGGCCGACCAGCCACTCCGTGCGGTGCGCCGACAGGCCGAGCGGGCGGCCGAGGGCGGCGAAGGGGTTGTCGTCCTCCGCCGAGTCGACCTCGACGTCGGGCTCGGCGGCGGTCATGGCGAGGTGTGGTCTCCGGTGGCGTCGAGGACGGCCATGAGGACGAAGGCCGCCAGCTCGCTGGCGAGGAAGGCGGTGACGACCAGCGGGAGCGGATCGAGGGGCGCGGCCACCATAACCACGGTCCCCACGACGAGAGCGATGGTCCAGGTGGTGAGGACGAGCCGGCCGGCACCGTCGGTCATCTGCACCAGGGTCAGGCCCAGGGTGGCCAGGGCGGCGAGGCTGCCGACGGCGAGGCCGGCGCACTCGAGGCCGGTGAGGTCGACCTGGTCACCGAACACGAGGCGCAGGACCTCGGGCCCCACGACCGCGGCCCCGGCCCCGCCGACCACCATGGCGGCGACCCCGGTGGCGGTCATGCGGCGCCGGATGCGGGCCAGGTCCGTCCAGCGCCCGTGGGCCACCAGGTCGGTGAGCGTGGCCGTCATCCGGATGGCCAGGCCGAGGGCGACGATGTAGGGCGCCCGGAACAGGGCGAGGGCGGTGAAGAGGCTGGTGACCTCGGCCCGGGTGCCGCCGACGAGGCTGAGCACGACGGGGCCGGCGGTCAGCACCGACTGGGCGATGACGGTGCCCCCCGCCACGTTGCCCAGGAAGGCCAGGGGGGAGATGCCGGGGACGGCCGGTCCCCGGAACACCAGGGCGCGGGGCCAGATCAGGATCACCAGGGACCCGGTGAGGATGGCGGCGCCGTACCAACCGACGCCGGCGCCGACGGCGATCACCACGACGCCGAAGGCGAAGCGCACGACGTTCTCGCCCGCCAGCGCGCCGGCGGTGGCCAGGAACCGGGACCGGCCGGCCAGGCCACCCCGCAGCAGGCCCATCGCCGCCGCCCCGATCGTGATGCCGCCGGCGACCAGGGGATAGAGCAGGTCGTCGCGCCCGAACACGTCGCCCCGGACCAGGAAGGTGACGGCCACGACGGCCAGGCCCAGGCTCCCGGCGATGGCGCACAGGCGGGGGAGGACGGCGCGGACGGCCCCCCCGTGGCCGTCGGTGCGCAGGCGTTGGATCACCCAGTGCTGGATCGGGAAGGTCAGCACCGACGCACCGAAGAACCAGATGGTCCAGAGCTGCGCCACCCCGGAGAAGCCCCCGGCCCCGAACTCCCGGGTCCCGAAGGCGATGAACAGGTAGGCGAAGAGCCCGCTGACGACGCTGGCCGCGCCCAGGGCCAGGGCGCCCGCGTCGCGTGTGCCGGAGTCAGGGGAGCGGGCCACCGCGGCCGAGCGTAGGCAGGTGGGGCCATACTGGACCCATGCCGCGTGCCATCTGGAGCGGGTCGATCAGCTTCGGCCTCGTGAACATCCCGGTCCAGCTCTTCAACGCCGTCAGCCGCAAGTCGGTCCGGTTCAACCAGATCGACTCGCGCAACAACGCCCGGATCCGCAACCGCAAGGTCAACGCGGAGAGCGGCGACGACGTGCCCGACGAGGTGATCGTCAAGGGCTACGAGCTGTCCAAGGGCAACTACGTGTTGGTCAGCGAGGACGAGCTCGCCGCCCTCGACCCCGAGTCCCAGCGCACCATCGACATCGAGGAGTTCGTCGACCTCGCCGACATCGACCCGGTCTACTTCGACGCGTCGTACCACCTGTCGCCGGACCCGGCCACGGTCAAGGCCTACGCCCTGCTCGCCCGCACGATGGAGCAGGCGGGCAAGGTCGGCATCGCCCGCTTCGTGATGCGCCAGAAGCAGTACCTGGCTGCGATCCGCCCGGTCGAGGGCCACCTGGTCCTGTCCACCCTGGTCTACGAGGACGAGGTCAACGGCATCGACGACGTGCCCGAGCTGGACAAGGTGGCCGGGGTCGACGTCTCCGACAAGGAGCTGGAGATGGCCGAGCAACTCGTCGAGTCGCTGGCCGGCACCTGGGAGCCCGAGAAGTACCGCGACATGCATCGTGAGCAGGTCATGGAGCTGATCGAGGCCAAGGCGGCGGGGGACACCGACTTCGTCGTCGCCACCGAGGCGCCGCCCCGGGAGAAGGTCGTGGACCTCATGGCGGCCCTGGAGGCCAGCGTCAAGGAGGCCAAGGAGGCCCGGGGGCGCCATCCCACCTCGGCCGACGGCGAGGCGGCCGAGAAGAAGCCCGCCGCCAGGAAGGCCCCGGCCAAGAAGAAGTCGGCCTAGCGGGGCGTGCCCGTCGTCGAGATCGACGGCCGGGAGCTGTCGGTCACCAACCTCGACAAGGTCCTCTACCCCGCAGTCGGGTTCACCAAGGCCGAGGTGATCGACTACTACGTCCGGGTCGCCCCGGCGATGCTGCCCCACGTGCGGGGCCGGGGGGTCACGCTGCGCCGCTACCCCGACGGTGTCGACGGGCCGTCGTTCTTCGAGAAGCGGTCCCCGGGCCACCGGCCGGACTGGATCGGCACCGCTCTGGGTCCCGGCGACCGCAAAGGCGGGATCCACTACCTGGTGATCGACGAGGTGGCCACCCTGGCCTGGGTGGGGAACATGGCGGCCCTGGAGGTCCACGCCCCGATGGCCCGGGCGATCGACATCGACGCGCCGACCATGGTGGTGTTCGACCTGGATCCGGGCCCGTCCGCCGGCATGGTCGACTGCTGCCGGGTGGCCCTCGACATCCGTGAGGTCCTGGCGGATCTCGACCTCGAGGCCTGGGCCAAGACCTCCGGCTCCAAGGGCCTGCAGCTCTACCTGCCGCTCAACACCCCCCACACCCACGAGCACGCCTCGTCCTTCGCCCTCGCGGTGGCCCAGCTCCTCGAGAAGCAGGACCCGAAACGGGTCACCAGCGTGATGAAGAAGGAGGTCCGGAAGGGGAAGGTCTTCGTGGACTGGAGCCAGAACTCCCACCACAAGACCACCGTCGCCGCGTACTCCCTGCGGGCCCGCCCGACCCCGACGGTGTCCACCCCCGTGTCGTGGGACGAGGTCCGGTCAGGAGCCGACGGGGAGGGGCTGACGTTCACCGCCCCCGAGGTGCTGGAGCGGGTCGCCGACCTCGGCGACCTGTTCGCGCCGACCGCCACCCTCGAACAGGAGCTTCCCCGGGCCCGCTCGTAGGATCGGACCATGGTGCAGGTGACCGGCTTCGACCACATCGTCCTGAACGTCGCCGACGTCGAGGTGTCGGCGGCCTGGTACCGGGACAAGCTCGGCCTCGAGCTGCTCCGGATGGAGGAGTGGCGCCGGGGCGAGGTCCTCTTCCCGTCACTTCGCATCGATGCCACCACGCTGATCGACCTGCTGGAGGCGGCGCGGACGGGGGAGAACCTCAACCACTTCGCCGTCGTCGTCGACACCGACGACCTGCAGGCGGTCGTCGACCGCGGCGAGTTCGAGCTGGCCGGCCCGCCCCACCCCAGCGACCTGTTCGGCGCCCGGGGCCAGGGGCTCGGCATCTACGTGAAGGACCCCGACGGCAACACCGTGGAGCTCCGCACCTACCCCTGAACGGCCCCCGTTCGCGCGCGGACCGCGCGAATCCGGTCACGGAGGGTCCACCACCGCGCGCGGGCCGTCACTACCCTTTTCTCAGGCTTCGCACCTAGGGAGGTGGTGGCGGTGGCGTGGATCACGGGAGGCGAGGAGAGCGCATTCCACTCCGGGACCGCGGACGGTGGTGGGACGGGCTCCTGCCATGCCGTGGACCCGGAGACGTGGACGACCGCGTGCGGGGTGTTCACCAGCCGGCTCCAGCTCTGGCCCGACGTGCCCTTCGCCCGGGTGCGGATGGCCGGGGCCGAGGCCTGTCCCACCTGCGTGGCTCTCACCGAGCACGAGCACGTTCCCGCCTGAGCCCCCCGGGCGTCGGCCGGGCCGAGCCCGGCGCTACGCTCGTGCTCCCAATCGGGCGATTAGCTCAGCGGTAGAGCGCTGCCTTCACACGGCAGAGGCCACTGGTTCGAAACCAGTATCGCCCAC
>CAVPAN010000019.1:0-618416 GCA_963701565.1 uncultured Microthrixaceae bacterium | reverse complement strand
ACCCACGTGCCCCTACCGCTTCCCCCGGGCGCAGCTACAATGGGCCCACGTGGCGGGGATGCGACCGTTCCTGTAGGTACCAACCGCCGCCGTTGCTGCTGAACCTCAACCCGACAAGTTGAAGGAAACGGTCGTGAAGCTCAATCGGCGACAGATCATCGTCGGTCCGCGGTGTCGCGCCACGGGCGGTTCCACGCTGAGGAAGCAGAAGCTGTTGGCCAGCCAGCCGACCCATCGACGGCCCCTGATCGTCTCGACATGGCGATTTGGCAAGGAGGCCAATGACAAGGCCTTGTCAGTACTCCAGGGCGCCGGTTCAGCTCTCGATGCCGTGGAACAAGGCATTCGCCTCATCGAATCGTCCGGAAACGCCTCGGTCGGACTGAGCGGTCGGCCGAACGCTGCCGGTTTCGTCCAACTGGATGCCTGCATCATGCACGGTCCCGGCCATCAGGCCGTGCAGTCGGCGCGCTAGAAGGCTTTGCCCATCCGATCTCGGTTGCCCGGCGCGTCATGGAGAAAACGCCCCATGTCATGCTGGTCGGCGAGCTGCTCGGCGTGCCGGTTGAAGAGGGGTTTGCGTCGGTCGATATTGGCGACCAGGCCGCGAAAAGGCCTCGCTCTGGCGATCCCAACGGCGGAAGGCCACGACCGACCCCGATACTGCTGATTCTCCTACTTCGGCGAAAAACCACGACACGATCACCTTACTCGTGCGGGCGTCGACGGCACCCTATCCGGAGGGTGTTCGACCAGCGGATTGGCGGACAAGTTGCCCGGTCGCGTGGGCGATTCCCCCATCATCGGAAGCGGTCTGTATGTCGATAATGAAGTGGGAGCGGCTCGGCGCCACCGGGGTGGGCGAGAATGTCATGCGCGACTCGCGGGCGTTCCTGATCGTCGAACTGATGCGTCAGGGAATGGATCCGACAACTGCCTGCCAGCAGGTGATTCGCCGGATCGCCGCCCAGGGATCCGCGGACTTCATGGCGGCCGTGGTGGAGCTGTGCGCCGGCCTCGACCTACGGGTCGTGGCCGAGGGGGTGGAGACCTACGAGCAGCACCAGGTGATCCGCGCGGTGGGCATCGCCTGGGCCCAGGGGTACTTCTACGTGGGGCCCCGCGGCCCGGTCGCGCTGGCCTCGCTGCTCGCCGCGGCTCAGCCCACCCCGCCCTCGCCGGGGGTGCCGGGCTCGGGGCGCGCTGTCGACCCCGAGCTAGGCGTCGGCGCACGGCGGGCCCTACGGAGCCTCCATGCCGTAGAAGCGTCGCTCGACCACCGCCCGGGCCCGGCGGGTGACGCGGCGGTAATCGTTGCGCAGCCCGGTGGCGGTCGTCCCCAGGGAGCGGGCCAGCCGGGTCAGGGCGAGGGGGTCCTGGGGAAGGGCGTCACCGTCGCGGCCGCCCAGCAGGACCAACCGGTTGCGGGTCCGCTCACAGAACTCGTAGGCGGTGCGCAGCGCCTCGGCATCGGCTGCGTCGACGGCCCCGATGCCCTCGAGGCGGTCCAGGGCGGTGAGCGTCGCGGGCGAGCGGACGTCGTGGTGCAGGGCCAGGAGCTGGACGGTGAACTCGATGTCGGTCAGTGAGCCCCGACCCAGCTTGAGGTGGAAGTCGGGGTCTTCACCCGCCGGCAGGCGCTCCGCCTCGATGCGGGCCTTCATGCGCCGGATGTCCCGGACCTCGTCGTCGTCGGGTGGCCGCCAGACGAAGGGCGCCAGTACCTCGACCAGGCCCCGGCCCAGCGCCGGGTCGCCCGCTACCGGGCGGGCCCGGGTCATGGCCTGGCGCTCCCAGGTGAGGGCCCACCGCTCGAAGTAGGTGTGGAACCCGACCAGGCTGCGGGCCAGAGGGCCCTGGCGGCCCTCGGGGCGGAGGTCGGCGTCGAGGGGCCAGATGCGTCGGGACGGCGAGGCGTCGAGGAGGCGCCGGAGGCCGGACGCCAGGCGCTCGGCCTCCTCGGTGTCCACGGTCCCGGCGCCGTCGTAGACGAACACGACGTCGAGGTCCGAGGCGTAGGACAGCTCCTGGCCGCCGAACCGCCCCACGGCCACGACGGCGAAGGGGAGGCCGGGTCCGAGCGTGGCCAACGCCACCTCGAGGGTGGCTTCGGCGAGGGTGGCCAGATCCCGTCCCACGCGGCCTGTCGTGGCGTGGCCCAGGAGGTCCCGGGCGGCGATGCCCAGCAGGTGCCGCTGCTGCCAGCGCTGCAGTGCCTCCTGGCGATCGTCCTCGTCGGGCCGCCATGCGGCGGCGGTCGTGGCGCTGGCCACGAGGTCGGGCCGGGCCCGGGTCCGGAGGTCCTCGGGCGCCGAGAGGCGGGGGATGAGGTCGGGGTTGCGGCGCAGCACGGCGCCGAGCTGTTCGCTGGTGCCGATGACCTGGCAGAGGGCCCGAGCCACGTCGGGGGACTCGCGGAACGTGGCGGCCAGCTGCGTGGCCCGGTCGGGCTGTTCGGTGAGGTGGCGCAGCGTGAGGAGGCCGAGGTCGGGGTCCGGCGTCTCCGAGAGCCAGTCCAGCACCAGGGGAAGGAGCTGCTGCATCAGCCGGGACGAGCGGGTGAGGCCGCTGGGTCAGGTCGGCCACGGCCTGGCGGGTGCGCTCGACATCGGCGAAGCCGAAGGCGGCCAGGCGCTCGGCCGTGGCGTCGGGGGAGAGCCCGGTTGTCAGCGTGCGGTGACTACCGGCGAAGGCCTCGAGCAGGGGCCGGAACCAGAGCCGCTCGTGGATGGCCCGGGCGGCGGTGCGGTGGGCGCTGAGGTCGGCGTCGAATTGGTCGAGGGCGTCGGCGGCCACCTCGCTGCGGTACCCCAGGACCCGGGCCAGGCGGGCCCGGGCCGCCGGCGTGTCGGGCACCACGTGGACCTGGTGCTCGTCCTCGAGCTGCAGGCCGTGCTCGACCCGACGGAGGAAGCGGTAGGCCGCCCCGAGCTGGTCGGCGTCGTCGAGGCCGACATAGCCGGCGCTCTGCAGCTCGACCAGGGCTCGCAGGGTGGTCGGGGAGCGCAGCGCCGGATCGAGGCGGCCGTGGACGAACTGGAGCAGTTGGACGGCGAACTCGATGTCCCGGATCCCCCCGGGGCCCCGCTTGATCTCCCGGTCGGTGAGGCCCCGCCGGGACACCTCGGCCTCGGCCCGGCGCTTCATGTCTCGGACGGCGCGGATGTCGTCGGCGTCGACCGGTCGGGACCACAGGGCGTCGGCCGCGGCGGCGGTCCAGGCCCGGCCGAGGGCGTCGTCACCGGCGACCCGGCGGGCCTTGAGCAGGGCCTGGCGCTCCCAGGGCTGCGCCCAGCGCCGCCAGTGGGCGGCGTAGGACACGACCGACCGGACCAGGGGACCGTCGCGACCCTCCGGACGCAGGTCGGCGTCCATCCGGAAGCACGGTCGGGCCAGGTCCAGGACCCGCCGGGCGCGCCGGGCCAGATCGTCGGGGTCGCCCTCGCCGACGAAGAGCACGTCGATGTCGCTCGCGTAGTTGAGCTCGTCGCCGCCGAGCTTGCCCATGCCGATGACCGCCAGGTCCTCGGCCCCGGCCAGGCGCACGGCCGCGGCCAGGACGTCGTCGCCGAGGCGGGCCAGCGCGGCGGCGGTGACCGTCAACGGGTCGCGGCCGGTGAGGTCCCGGGCAGCGATGCGCAGCAGTTCCCGGTGCTTCCAGACCAGGAGGGCCGCCCCGTCCTGCGCGGCTTCGTCCGGTCGCCGCTCGAGGTCGACCAGGACGTCGAGGGCGTCGCGGATCGGCGTCGAGGACCCGGGACAGGGAGCGGCTGGCGCCCACCACGGCCACGAGGGCGGCGACGGCGTCGGGCCCCAGTCGCTCGGCCAGGTCCGGTCGGGCGACGATCAGTCGCTCCACGGCGGCGCCGGCCCGGCCCGGTACGGCGGAGGTCGCCACCGCCTCAGCGAGCGCAGCGGGCAGGTCGCTCACGTCGGCAACGTAACCGGGACGGTCGGTAGCGTCAGGGGGTGGACGCGCTGCGGGTGGCCCTGTGCCAGGTGAACCTGACCGTCGGGGATCTGGACGGCAACGTCGAGGTGATGGCCCGGGCGCTGAAGGAGGCCGAGGCGGCCGACGCCCACGTGGCCTGCTTCCCCGAGCTGGGCGCCGCCGGATACCCGCCTGAGGACCTGGTCCTCAAGCGGGGCTTCGTGCACGCCAACCGGTCGGCGGTCGATCGCTTCGCCGCCCTGGTGGGCGAGACCGTCGCCGTGGTCGGCTTCGTCGAGGACGACGGCGACGTGCTCCACAACTCGGCCGCCGTCTGCGCCCACGGTGAGGTCGTCGGCATCTACCGCAAGCAGCACCTGCCCAACTACGCCGTCTTCGACGAGCAGCGCTACTTCGAGCCGGGCACCGAGCTGCCGCTGTTCGAGATCGCCGGCTTGCCGGTCGCCGTGTCGGTCTGTGAGGACGCGTGGCAGGACGGCGGCCCGATCCCCGAGCTCGGCGCCGGCGGCGCCCGGGTCATCCTCAACATCAACGGCTCGCCGTACTACGCGGCCAAGGGCCGGGTGCGGGAGCGCCTCATCGGCGCCCTGGCCGGGGCCGCGGACTGCCCGATCGTCTACCTGAACCTGATCGGCGGCCAGGACGAGCTGGTCTTCGACGGGGACTCGTTCGTGTGCGACGCGGCGGGCGACGTGGTGGCCCGGGCCGAGGCCTTCGTCGAGCAGGTCCTGGTGGTCGACATCGAGCCCGGCCCGGCCCGGCCGGTCACCCTGCCGGTCGTACCCGTCACGGCGCCGGTCACCCCAGCGGCGCCGCTCCCGGTGCCGCCCGTGCCCCGGGACCTGTCCCACGAAGCCGAGGTCTGGGAGGCCGTCGTGCTCGGCACCCGGGACTACGTCACCAAGAACGGCTTCGGCGGCGTGGTGCTGGGCCTGTCCGGCGGCGTGGACTCCTCCCTGGTCGCCGCCATCGCCGTCGACGCCCTGGGCGCCGACCGGGTCCACGGTGTGCTCATGCCGTCCCGCTACTCCAGCGACCACTCGGTGACCGACGCCGAGCGGCTGGCCGACGCCCTGGGCATCGACCACCGGACCATCCCCATCGAGGCCGCCCACACCGGGATGCTCGGGATGCTGGAGGCGTCGTTCGAGGGCCGGGAGCCGGACCTGACCGAGGAGAACCTCCAGTCCCGCATCCGGGGCATGGTGCTGATGTCCCTCAGCAACAAGTTCGGCTGGCTGGTCCTGACCACGTCCAACAAGAGCGAGAGCGCCGTCGGCTACGCCACGTTGTTCGGCGACACGGCCGGCGGGTTCGCGGTCATCAAGGACGTGCCGAAGCTCCTGGTCTATGACCTCTGCCGGTACCGCAACGGCGTGGCCGGCCGGGAGCTGATCCCCGAGGCGGTGCTGACCAAGCCGCCGTCGGCCGAGCTGCGCCCCGACCAGCGGGACGACCAGAGCCTCCCGCCCTACCCGGTCCTGGACCCCATCCTCGAGCTCTACGTCGAGGACGACCGCTCCATCGACGAGATCGTCGCCGCCGGCCACGACCGGGCGACCGTCGAGCGCATCGTGCGCCTCGTCGACGTGGCCGAGTACAAGCGCCGTCTCACCCCGCCCGGCCCCAAGCTCACCACCAAGGCCTTCGGCCGCGACCGCCGTCTCCCCATCACCAACCGCTACCGGGGCTGAGTCACCTCTGTCGCGCTGACCTTGCCGACCGCGCTCAGGTGCAGGGCTCGGGGATGATCTCGGCCCCCTGGGTGCTCACGTCGCAATAGGTGCGGAGGCTGACCAGCCAGCGGCCGTCGACCAGCACCGCCTCGCCCGGGAGGTGGTCGAGGACGGGGTCGCCGTCGAGGAGCAGGGTGTAGGTGACCGCGACCGTGGTGGCGTCGACCGGCCTCGACGGCGTCGATGCGGACCCGGATGCCCGCGGCGACCTCGCGGGTGGCCTCGTAGCTCTCCAGGAAGTACGGCCGGAGCTCGTCCGCGGACTCGAGGGAGGCCAGCTTCACCTCGACGTCGGTCACGGAGCCGTCGAACAGGTTGGTGAAGGCCTCGGTGACCGCCGCCTCGGTCTCGGCGTCGACGCCGGCGGTCGGCGCGCTCGGTGGTCGTGGTCACGTCGGGCACCGTCGCTGTCGTCGCCGTCTCGACCTGGTCGGCGCTGGTGGGGCACTGCAGGGTCGCCTGCACGCCGGTGTGGTCCGACGGGTGGGCCAGCTCGCCCTCGGCCGGCTCGGCGTTGAACAGGCCCGTCGGATCGACCGGCACGCACGAGCGCCCCTCGTCGAAGAACAGGAAGTCGATGCGTTCGGTCTGGATGCTGGTGGGGTCGACCAGGTCGGTCAGCGCGTCATCGATCCGGCCGGAGCGTGCACTCGTCCCCGGTCGTCGGGTCACATTCGGCGTTCCCCGCGGCGAGGTGGCTGTCGACGAAGCCGGCCTCGGTGATCGCCTCGATGGTGGGTTCGCCCGGCTGAGCATTCAGGTCCCCACCGACGACCACGACCGCCTCGGGGTCGGCCACCTCGGCGGCGAACTGGACCAGTTGGCGGGCCTGGCAGGTGTTGAGCATGTCGTCCACCTCGCACGGGGGCGGGCAGGTGGCCTCGTCGCAGGGCCGGTCGTCGCTGCTGCTCGCCAGGTGGCTGCTCACGTAGTCGACCATGCCGACATCGCTGGCCACCCGGACCCAGAGGGCGGTGCGCAGCGGCCCCGCCAGGTGGATGCGGCGGGACCCGAGCACCGGTTCGGTGCTCAGCACCACCTCGCGGTCCAGGCTGGGGTCGTCGTCGCCGACGATCTCGTAGTCGGCGGTGCAGCCGTCGCCCATCGCCGCCTCGAGCTCGGCGACCGTCTCCTGGTTGGCCTCCTGGATGCTCACCAGGGGTGGGCAGCCGGCGTCGGCCAGCTGCTGCGACGAAGAGGTCGACCCGGGCCGGGCAGGTCGCAGCGGTCCGAGTCGTCTGGGCAGGCCGTGCCGTGCAGCAGGTTCTGGCTGACGACGGTGACCGTCGGGTCGTCGGCGGACGCCTCGTCCCCGGCCCGGTCGTCGCCCGAGCAGCCCGCGGCCAGCACCAGGATCACCACCAGCAACCGACCCCCCGTGCCGCACGCGCACGGCACGAAGCCTGTCACGGATGGCTGCACGCGAGACTCCGATCGTGATCCGCAGCCTGATCATCGACGGTGGCCTCGACCTCGGCGAGCCCGACGGCGTCGAGGTCCGGACGCCGACGGGCGCGCTCGACCCGGGGCCTTGGGCGCCCCACGAGGTCCTGCTGGTGAGCGCCGACCCCGAACGGCTGGCGGCCGCCGGTGCCCTCGGGCTCAACCGGCTGGTTGCTGCGGACCCCCAGACAACGGCGGCGGCCGTCGCCGAGCTCTGCGGTGAGCTGGATCGCCCCTGAGGTCCGGCCGCTGCAGGGGGTGACCTTCGGCCCTAGGTCCCGTGTCCTGAGAGGGTGATGCTGGGGTGCAAGAGGAGCGTGCCTTGATCTCACTCCTGGTCCTGGTGATCCTGGTCGTTGTCGTCGTGGTCGTCACCCAGAAGATGAAGCAGGACGAGGCCGACGCGGAGCTTGAGGGTCCTCGGGGCCGGTCCCGAGGCGGTCGGCTCCACGTCTGGCGGCCTCCCTGGCCGACGACCTCGACCGTTGGGTGGCCGCCGGCCTGCTCGGCCCCGACCAGGCCGACGCGATCCTCGAGCACGAGAGCGCCCGGCCCGTGCCGGAGGTCCCGGTCCCGGGCCGCGGACCGAGCCCGCCGTCCACCGTCCGTCGTCCCGGTTCCCGGTCGTCGCTGAGGCGCTGGGCTACCTCGGCGGTGCGCTCGCCCTCACGGGCCTGGTGCTCGTCCTCGTGCACTACTGGCCGCGACCTCGCCTGGGCCGGTCGCTTGGCGCTGAGCGGCGTTGGGGCCGCGGCCCTCGTCGGCGGCGGCTTCGCCGTCCGGGACCAGGCCGATCCGGCCCTGGTCCGGCTGCGGTCGTTCCTCTGGCTGCTGTCGAGTGCCGCCACGGCCGTCTTCGTCGGGCGTCCTGGTGACCGAGGGCCGGGACCTCGCCGACCAGACCGTCGTCGTTCTGGTGCGCGGCGGCGGTCGCCGTGCAGAGCGGGCTGCTCTGGTGGTGGCGGGAGCGGCCGGTCCAGCAGATCGTCGCCCTGGGCGGCCTCGCGGTCGCGGTCGGCACGGGGGTTTCGCTGGTGGCGGGGGACGTCGCGGCCGGCGTTGCGCTCTGGGCTCTCGGGCTCGGCTACCTCGCCCTCGGGCTGACCCGGCGGACGCCCGCGGTGCCGCTGACCGAGCTCGTCGCGGCCGTCGCCCTCCTGGCGGGGGGCCCGGTGATGATCTCGGCCTCGATGAGCGCCGGCCTCCTCGTGGCTCCTGGTCACCGTGGTCGGCCTGCTCGGTGTCGTGAGCACGACCCGCCTGGAGCTGCAGCTGGTCGACCGGCTCGTCCTCGGGGTTCCGGCCGTCGTCGTCGGGCCTGCAGGCTGGTGCCCTCCGCCCTTGTGTACTTCGCCAATGACGCCGGCGTGGTGACCGGCCTGCTCACCTGGATGGGCGGCGCCCTCCTGCTCGTGGTGGTGGCCCGGGGCCTGACCCGGTTCCCGGTGCCGACCGAGCTGCTCGGGGGCCTGACCCTGCTGGCCGGCGCGGCCCTCACCGGGCATGCAGTGGGAGTCCTTCGCCCCGGTCTTCGGCCTGGGGACCGCCATCGGCCTGGTCGTCCTGGGCATGCGGCCCGGCCGGGTCCTGCTCTCGCTGGTCGGGCGCCCTCGGCCTCCTGATCTTCGTGCCTTGGGCGGTCGGCGAGCTGTTCCCGGGCGAAGGTCGGGCCCCGCTGTTGATCATGGTGGCGGGCGCGGTGCTGGTCGGCGTGGCCGTCCTGCTGGCCCGCCAGGGCGACCGCTTCCGACACGACCTCACCGCCGCCCCCGCCGCGCACCACGCTCGTGACCGCCCGTCAACTCGCGTTGAGGCAAAGCGCTAAGTTTTGTCTCATGGCCGACCCGAAGCGCCCCCGCGCCGCGTTCGCCCCGTGGGACCGGCGGGAACTGCCGGGGTCCTTCTCCGTCGAGGAGACCGCGAAGCGGGTCGGGCACTACAAGTGGATCGAGATGCGCCTGTTCGAGGTGCTCGGCGGCTGGGTGGCCACCGTGCCCGAGATCGACGTCAAGCTGCGCCTCGGCACCCACTGCTACCACCACGCCTGGCACAGCGAGCTCTGGCACAAGCGGCTGCCCGAGCTGCGGGAGATGAACCCCGAGAAGCTCACCGGGCCGCCCAACGACGAGCTGGTCGCGTTCGTGGACGCCATGACCGAGCCCGAGGCCCCGGAGCTGACCATCGAGAAGCTGGTCGGGGTCTACCGGGTGCTGATCCCCCACAAGATCGCGGCGTACACGTACCACCGGAACAACACGAGCCGGATCACCGACGCTCCCACCATCCGCTCCCTCGACTTCGCCCTGGCCGACGAGTTCGACGACTGGCGCGACGGCGAGATGCTCATCCAGTCGCTGATCGAGACCGACGAGGAAGTACAGCGGGCCGCCGACCGGGTGGCCCACCTGGAGAAGCTGATGTTGGCGGCCGGCGGCATCGCCGGCCCCGGCACCATCGGCGACGCCTACGCTGAGCCACAGCCCACCGAGGTGACGGCATGAGCGGAGCGAGGCCCGTGCTGCGTGCTGAAGCGCTGTCCGTCCCGGCGACGCAGTCGCCATGAGGGAGGAACCATGAGGAAGGCCCATCCGGTCGAGGACCTGGCCCGCGACGAGCGTTTCGTCCGGGTCGACATCCAGGACCGCATCAGTGACCCCCGCTCGGTCAAGAACAGCCGCATGCGGACCCAGGCCCGGCTGACGCCGGAGCGCCCGGACTCCGCGGATGCCGCCCGGGCCCTGATGCACGGGATCTTCGTGGGCGAGATCCAGGCCCTCGAGGGCGCGGGTCGCACCTGCTGGGACTTCGACACCGGCGACGGCCGGGACGAGGCGCCCTTCGCGCTGAAGCTCGACATGGCCCGCCAGTGCTGGGACGAGGCCCGTCACTGCGAGATCTCCGTGAAGCTGTCGGACTGGATGGGCACCGAGATCGGGGAGTTCTCCGAGGGCGCCTTCCTCTACGCCGCAGCCTGCAACCCCGACCCCGTCCTGCGCCTCACCGGCGTGAACCGGGCCCTGGAGGGCCTGGCCATCGACGTCTTCAACACCATGCGGGAGTTCGGCGAGATCGCCGGCGACCCGGTGCTGGAGTTCTGCGAGGACTGGATGCTGGCCGACGAGGTCACCCACGTGAAGATGGGCTCGGACTGGCTGCGTCGCCTCACCGCCGACGATCCCGAGCGCCGCAAGGACGCCCTCGAGTTCCAGCGCGTGGTGGACAAGCTCTTCTCCCTCGGCGGCTTCCGCAGCGACGAGGACGACAGCCCCGTGAAGCTGGCCCGCCGCTTCCGTGAGCTGGCCGGGTTCGACGAGGAGGAGATCGACGAGATCGCCGACCTCGCCAGCCAGGCGCTCGAGGAGGCCCGCACCCGCCAGGAGGCGGCCGCCGCCCTCGCCACGGCCTGAGCGCCACCCAATGGCGAACGTGGTCCTGCGGCCCGACCGTTGGGCGATGGTGGACTACGACCCGGAGCGCCTCTTGGCCATCGCGACCGAGATGGCCGATGCCGCCGGCCTGCCCGCGGACCGCGAGGTGGTCGTCGCAGCTGGACGACACGTCACCCCTCGGCCGGTACAGCCTGGACTCGATGGACCCCATCGTGGTGTCCATGGAGAGCGGGGCCTTCGAGGACCCCAAGCACCCCCGGCAGCTCTCCGAGGGCGGCGCGGCCGGTGTGCTGGGTCGCCTCTTCTTCCGGGCCGCCGATCGGTTGACCGACGGCTTCGCCGACGCGCCCGAAGATGCCGACCTCGACGCCGGCGGCGGGCATCGCGTGGGAGGTCTACGCCGCCGGCCGCCTCGCTCGGGCTGGCCAGCAGGCGCAGCGGCAGCGGTGGATCTACCACTTCCGCAACCGCCACGGCTTCAGCGACGAGGCCGACGCCGCGTTCGATCGCCTCTGGTCCGCCGACGACCTCACCTGGGCTGACATCGAGGCCATCTCCGCGGACGCGCTGGCGGCCGCCCCGGCCTGATCGCCGTTCTGGTGGCTCGGGTGCGCGCTGGAGCACCACATCCAGCCACCAGAACGGGGCGGGTGGGTAGGTCAAGGTCATGAGCGAGGTGGAGGACGCGCTGGCCGAGTTGCTCGGCGAGCAGGACCGGACGATGTGGCTCCTGACCGTCAGCGTCGCCGGCGAGCGGTCGGGGTGCCTGATGGGCTTCGCCACCCAGACCAGCCTCGCGCCGCCCCGCTTCCTGGCCTGCGTCTCCCGGGCCAACCACACCTTCGGTGTGGCGGCGGCGGCCAGCCACGTGGCGGTACACGCCTGCCCCGACCAGGCCGACCTCGCGCTGGCCCGTCTGTTCGGTGAGGAGACCGGCGAGGAGGTCGACAAGTTCGCCCGGTGCGAGTGGCACGACGGCCCGGAGGGCCAGCTCGGTGCTCGCCGGTGTCCCGGGGTGGTTCGTCGGAAGGATCCGCGACCGGCTCGACCTCGGGGACCACGTCGGCCTCCTACTCGAACCGGTGGCCGTCGACGGCACCCTCGAGGGCACCCTCACCTTCGCGCGGGCCAAGGACCTCGACGCGGCGCACTGAGGCTCAGGCCAGATCGTGGGCGCTGATCGCGTCGAGCAGGTCGATGTCGGGGGGCTCGGCCAGCAGACCGTGGCAGGCCTCGGCCATCTCCACCATGTCGGCGGAGTCGAAGTGGGCCCGCTGGGCCGCGGGGGTGGCCCACTTCTGGATGACCACGAGGCGCCCCGGATGGGTGACCGAGGCCACCAGGTCGATGTTGCGACAACCGGGGTGGCCCCGGGCCAGGACGACGTACTTGGCCAGCACCGCCACCAGGCGCTCGGGGTCGGCGGCCTGGAACCGCATGACCACGACGGTGAGTTCGATCTCGTCGGGCTCGGTGGGCACGGGGCAGACCTCAACTCGGTGGGGTTGGGGCCGAAGCCCCACGGGGACCGGCCGGGGCCGGTTTGGGCCTCTTGACCGCCTCGGTATCGTAGGCAAGGCCCCAGCGGCGGCCCCGGGATTCCGTGTTGGTCGCCGGTACCGTCCATCGAAGTTCCACCACGCAGGGAGATGGTCGTTGGCCAAGGAACGAGTCGAGCGGGACGAAGAAGACCTCGTTCGCCTGTACCTCACCGACATCGGGCAGTACCCACTGCTCACCAAGGACGACGAGGTCCGCCTCGCGCAGCAGATCGAGGGCGGCACCGCGGCCCGCGAGGAGATGGACGCGGCGACGTCGTTGACCCCCACCAAGAAGCGGGAGCTGCGCAAGGCCATCCGCCTGGGCGAAGACGCAGAGCGCACCTTCGTCCAGTCCAACCTGCGGCTGGTCGTCTCCATCGCCAAGAAGTACCAGGCCTCGGGCCTGCCCCTGCTGGACCTGATCCAGGAGGGCAACCTCGGCCTGATGCACGCCGTCGAGAAGTTCGACTGGCGCAAGGGCTTCAAGTTCTCCACCTACGCCACGTGGTGGATCCGCCAGGCCATCACCCGCGGCATCGCCAACACGGGCCGGACCATCCGCCTGCCCGTGCACGCCGGTGACACGCTGGCCCGCCTGCAGAAGGCCCGCTCCCGCCTCGAGCTGAAGTACGGCCGCCCCGCCACTCTGTCCGAGCTGGCCGCCGAGGTCGAGATGCCCGAGGACAAGGTCACCGAGGCGCTGCGCTTCGCGGCCGAGCCCCTCTCGCTGTCCGAGCCCTTGCGGGAGGACGGCGACGCCGAGCTGGGCGACGTGGTCGAGGACCGCTCCGCCGAGTCCCCCTTCGAGGTGGCGGCCACCGCGCTGCTGCCCGAAGAGATCCAACGTCTGCTCGCCCCCCTCGACGAGCGGGAGCGCGAGATCCTCAAGCTGCGCTTCGGCCTGGACCGGGGCGAGCCCCGGACCCTCGAGGAGGTGGGGGAGCACTTCAACCTCACCCGCGAGCGCATCCGTCAGATCGAGGCCCGGGCCATGTCCAAGCTGCGCCACCCGAGCAGCGACACCGGCGCCCGGGACCTCCTGGCCGTCTAGGTTCACCCTCCGACCGAGGAGGGCGATGCCGTGGGGGCCGAGCTGATCAGTGACGCCGAGCTCATCGAGCTCGAGACGGTGGTTCAGGACGCGCTCCGTACCGGCGACCGCTCCGCGCTGGACCTACGGGGCTTCGGCGTCACCAGCGTCGTCCTCGCCGCCCCCCTCGGTGCGCCCCGGGTGGCGTGCAAGCGGGTGCCCCCCTTCGCCAGCCGCGAGGCCTTCGCCGCCTACCGCGACGTGGTCGACCGCAACGTGGTCGAACTGGGGCATTCGGGCATGCACGTGGTGGCCACCGAGGTGCGTCTGGTCGAGCACGGCGGCCACCTCGCCGGCTATGTGGTCCAGCCCCTCCTGCCCGCCGAGTGCCTGGGCGAGGCGATCCTCAAGGCGAGTGCGCCGGTGCCCGACCATCCGTTGGTGGCGGCGATCGTCGACCACGTGATCACCGCCACGACCGACCGGCGGGGCGTGGACGCCCAGGTGGGGAACTGGGCCGTCGTCGACGGCCAGGTCACCTACATCGACGTGACCACGCCGTTCTCGGTCGACGACCAGGGCGACATCGAGGTCGACCTCGACGTGTTCCTCCGGGCCGGCCCGCCGATCATGCGCCCGATCTACCTGCGGGAGCTGCCGACGTCGATGAAGCGGTGGCTGGATCCCCGTCACGCTCTCGTGGACCTCGTGGGCAACCTCTACAAGCTCGACCTCGACGACTGGGTCCAGCCCGTCATCGACGCGACCGCCGGTCGGGTCGACCCGCCGATCACCGTGGAGGAGGCCCGGGCCTACTACTCGGGCGAGGTCAGGACCTGGACGATGCTGAACCGAGTGCTGCGGGGCTACGACTGGTGGCGGCGCAAGGTGCGGCGGCACCCACCGACCATGTTCGTGCCGCCCCCCGACTACGACCCGGCGGCATGGAAGGCCAAGCAGGCGGCTTGGCGGTGACGACCGGACCCGACGCCTACCCCGACCGGGCTGCGGTCGAGGCCGTCTTCTCGGCGCACGTCGACCCGGCGAAGGTCGACATCTGGTCGATGGGTGGCCTGCAGGTGGTCATGGGTGACCGGGAGGGCGCGACCTTCCGCGACGCCTACGACGGGAGACGGTGGTTCAACTGCCACTGCAACGGCGGCGTGTTCAACCTCGGCCACCGCAATCCCCGGGTCATAGCCGCCGTCCGGGCGGCCATGGACCACGCCGATGTCGGCAACCACCACCTGGTGTCGGCCTACCGGGCCGGCGCGGCCGAGCGCCTGTCGGCCACCACCCGCGACCGCCTCAGCGGTGTCGTCTTCTCCGTCGGCGGCGGCGAGGCCGTGGACCTCGCCCTCAAGGTGGCCCGGGGCCACACCGGCCGCCGCACGATCGTGTCGGTGACCGGCGCCTACCACGGCCACACCGGCCTGGCCCTGGCCGCCGGTGACCCGCGGGACCACGGCCTGTGGGGCCACGACCTGCCCGGCTTCGTGCACGTGCCGTTCAACGACCTCGCCGCCATGGATGCGGTGATCGGCGACGACACCGCCGCCGTGATCCTGGAGTCCATCCCCGCCACGGCCGGGTTCCCGATGCCCGGGCCCGGCTACCTCGCCGGCGTGGCCGACCTCTGCCAACAGCGGGGTGCGCTCTACATCGCCGATGAGGTCCAGACCGGTCTGGGGCGCACCGGATCGGTCTGGTACGTGGACCAGGAGGACGTGGTACCCGACCTGCTCGTGACGGGCAAGGGACTGTCGGGCGGGATCTATCCGATCGCCGCCACCCTGTTGACCCCCGAGGTGCATCGCTTCTTCGCCGACCACCCGTTCTGTCACGTCTCCACCTTCGGCGGTGCCGAGCTGGGGTGTGTGGCCGCCGCCGAGGTCCTCGACATCGTCACGGCCCCCGGCTTCCTCGAGCGGGTGCAGGCCGTCGGCGAGCGCCTGGGCGACGCCTTCTCCGACCTGCCGTTCGGCGTGCGCCGCCGCGGCATGCTCCTGGCGTTCGTCTTCGAGGACGACCACGGCGGCATGCACGCCATGAAGGCCCTGTTCGACGAGGGCATCTACGCCTTCTTCGCCAGCTACGACCCGCGGGTCCTCCAGTTCAAGCCCGTGCTGACGGCGACCGACGACGACATCGAAGCGATCATCGCCATCGTCCGGCGGACCTTCGGTGCCTGATCGGAGCCCCGGTCACCGACGCCGTGGTTGCCCGGAGTGCCGGCCTGGGCGTCGCCCTGGCGGAGCGGCCGGTGGCGGAGGTGGACGGGAATCGAACCCGCCGGACGGGGATCGCCCGTCCCACCCGCTTTGAAGGCGGGGGAGCCCACCAGGTGCTCGGACACCTCCACCCGACACGCTAGGGGCATCCACCCCTAGGCTGGCCCGATGAAGAAGCTGCTGATTCTCCTGGTCGTGGTGGTTCTCGGCGTGGTCGTCGCCAAGAAGCTCCAGGAGACCTGATCCACCTGACGCCAGCGAAGGACAGTCCGGTCATCGGTCGGCACCTTCGGCGCGTCCGGAGTACGTCCTAGCGCCGCAGGCGGCGTCGGATCGCCCGCTCCCACCGCTCCCGGCGGGACGGCTCGGGCTCACGGCGCAGCAGCCAGAACACGACCACGCCGGCCACGATTGCGGCGAGGCCACCGCTGATGGCCGCCGTCTGGCCGGGGGTCGGCATCGACACGCGGTCGCGCATCTTCACGGGACGCTCGAAGATCCGGACCTCCCATTCCCGCTCCGCCGCGATGCGGGCGAGCGCTCGGTCCGGGTTGACCACGACCGGGTGGCCCACGGCCGAGAGCATGGGCTCGTCGGTGATGGAGTCCGAGTAGGCGTACGACGCGGCCGAGGTCGAGGTCGTACCGCTCGGCCGCCTCCTGCATGGCCACCACCTTCGTGGGGCCATAGGAGTAGAAGTCGACCCCCCCGGAGTAGCGGCCGTGCTCGTCCACCTCGGGCCGGGTGGCGATGACATCGTCCACCCCGAGGTACTGGGCCAGGGGGTCGACGATCTCCTCGGGCGAGGCCGAGACGATGAACACCTTGCGGCCCTCGCCCTGGTGGAAGCGGATCAGATCGAGGGCCTCCTCGTAGATGATCGGCTCGATCACCTCCTCGAGGGTCTCGCGCACCAGGGAGCGGATGTGGTCCCGGGACCAACCGGCGGTGACCCGGAGGGCGGCCTCGCGCATCTTGGCCATCCGGGCCTCGTCCGCGCCGAGGTAGAGGTAGACGAGCTGGCCGTAGAGGGCCCGCAGCAACAACCAGCGGGAGAGCAGGCCGGCCCGGTAGAGGGGCTTGCCGAAGGCCACCATCGAGGCGCGGGCGATGACCGTCTTGTCCAGGTCGAAGAAGGCGGCCTCCATGGGCGCCCACCCTAGGAACAGGATCCACCCCTTGTCCGTGAAGGTCGTCACGCGTAACGTCGGCGTCCTCGCGAGTCGGCCGGGCGTTCACCCGTCGGCCACCCGCCCCGGCGCCTCCCCCTCCTGCCACCTGCTTCCGGGGGACGTCCTGTGCTCCTTTCCTGCTGGGCCCTCAAGGGCGGTGTGGGGACCACCGTGGTCACCGCCGCCCTCGGCCTCACCCTCAACCGCGCCGGTCACGACGTACTGCTGGTCGACCTGGCCGGCGACCTGCCCGCCACCCTGGGCCTGCCCGAGCCCGACGGGCCCGGGCCTGACCGAATGGTTGGCCGCGGGGCCCGACGTGCCCGCCGACGGCCTCGGCCGCATCGAGCTGTCGGCGGCCGCGGGCCTGGCCGTGCTCCCGCGGGGGCGGGAGCATCTGGCCCCGACCGGCCCGGGTGGAGGCCCTGGTGGCCGCGCTCGACCCGCGACGCGTCCGTCGTCGTGGACTGCGGCGTGCTCGACCGCAACGAGCCCGGTCGGACGATGGTCGCGGCCCGTTCGACCCACTCCCTCCTCGTCACCCGGGCCTGCTACCTGGCCCTGCGGCGGGCGGCCGACCCCCCGTTGCGGCCCTCGGGGGTCGTCCTGGTCACCGAGCCGGGCCGGGCCCTCGACCGCACCGATGTCGAGCAGGTCGTGGGCGCCCCGGTGCGGGCCGAGGTGGCCTTCGACCCGGCGGTGGCCCGGGCCGTCGACGCGGGGCTGCTGGCCAGCCGCCTCCCGCCGCGGTCTCGAGCGTTCGCTACGTCGTGCCGCCTGAGCCCTCAGAGGCGCCCCTCGAGGAGCGGGTCCACCGTCGCCTGCTGGGTGGGGCCGGTGACCCGGGTCGGGATCCGCACGTCGTCGACCGGGCCCTGGCCCGGGAGGCTCCCCTGCTCACCGGACCCCAGCGGTCCGGGGCCGCCGACCGGGTGACGGCCCGCATCCACGGCCTCGGCCCGCTGGCCCCGCTGCTGGCCGACCCCGACGTGTCCGAGGTCATGGTCAACGGCCCGGGGCCGGTGTGGATCGAGCGCGACGGTCGGCTGGCAGCGGACCGACGTCGTCCTCGACGCGGGGACGATCGACCACCTCGTCGAGCGGGTCATGGCTCCGCTGGGCCTGCGGGCCGACCGGACGGCACCGTTGGTCGATGCCCGGCTGGCCGACGGCTCGCGGGTCAACGTGGCCCTCCTCCCGTTGGCCGTCGACGGCCCGTACGTCACCATCCGTCGCTTCCGGGCCCGGCGCGTCGTCCTCGCTGACGTGACCGGGCCGGATGTCGAGGATCTGCTTCGTCGCCGCCGTCGCGGCTCGGGCCAACGTCGTCGTCGCCGGTGGCTCCGGGGCGGGCAAGACCACCCTGCTGAACGCCCTCGGCGGCCTGCTGCCCGCCGGCGAGCGCGTGGTCACCGTCGAGGACGTCGCGGAGTTGGCCCTGCCCGGTGACCACGTCGTGCGCCTGGAGGCGCGGCCGGCCAACGCCGAGGCGGTGGGAGCGGTGACCATCCGGGACCTCGTGCGCAATGCGCTGCGCATGCGACCGGACCGCCTCGTCGTCGGCGAGGTCCGGGGTGCGGAGAGCCTGGACCTGGTGCAGGCCCTGAACACCGGTCACGCGGGATCGATGGCCACCTGCCACGCCAACAGCCCGTCGGACGCGCTGGAACGTCTGTCGACCCTCGCGCTCACGGGGGAGGTCGCCCTGCCGCTCGCGGCGGTCCGGGACCAGTACCGGTCTGCGGTCGACCTGGTCGTGCAGATCGCTCGGCGACCATCGGGCGGGCGCTCGATCACCGCGGTGTGGGAGGTGCCCGTGCCGGGTGACGATCCCGCCGGCCGTCTCCTCGCCGACGCCGGTGGCGTGGTGGGTGCCCCAACGCGTCCTGCTCCGCGTGCCGCCTGAGGCCTGCTCGTGATGATCGGCGTGCTGGCAGGCCTGGTCGTCGTGCTGGTGGGGCGCCCGGCCGCGACCTGGTGGGCGGGACGGTCGCGTCCGGACCCGCGTCGTCGGTGACGGCCCCCCGGGTTGCCGACGGCGGCGAATGGCCTCTCGGGCCGCGCGGCACGATGGCTGGCGCCCCGTCTGCGGTCGGCCGATCTGGCCTGGCCTCCGGCGACGGTCGCCACGGGGACGGCGATTGGCCGTGGCCGCCCTCGCCGTCGTGGCCTTCGCCACCCGCCCCGTCCTCGCCGGCGTGGCCGCCGTCGGCCACCGGGGCTTCCGCCGGGCTGGCCCTGCACCTGGCCCGGGGCCGGCGAGACGCCCGAATCGAGACCGAACTGCCGGCGCTCCTCGAGGCGGTCGCCCGGTCGTTGCGATCGGGGGCCGCGCTGCCGACTGCGCTCCGAGAGGCGGCGGCGACGGGATCCGGCGCCGCCGAGGACCTGGTTCGCGTGCTGGCCGACGCCGATCGCGGGCCTGGGCCTCGCCGACGCGCTCGACGGTTGGGCCCGCCACCGACCGACCCCGGCGGTCCGGCTGGTCGTCGGCGCACTGGCGGTCGCCCTCGTCTCGGGCGGCAGCCCGGCCCGCGGTGTGGACGGCGTGGCGATCACGCTGCGGGAGCGGGCCGAGGTGGACCGAGAAGCCCGGGCCCTGGCCACGCAGGCCCGGGCCTCGGCGGTCGTGGTGGGTGCCGCTCCCCTGGCCTTCGGCCTCGCTCGGCGTGTTGGGCGACGAGCGCACCGCCGAGTTCCTGCTCGGTGAGCCGGCCGGTCTGGCCTGCCTGACGGCGGGTGTGGCCCTGGACGGGGTCGGCGCCTGGTGGATGCACCGCATCGCCGGGGCGGCGTCATGACCCTCCTCCTCGGCGTGGCCCTCGGGGTGGTGCTCGCCTGGCCGGCCCGGCCCGACCTCGTCGCCGCGGTCGGTCCGGCCGACCGTGCGTCGGGTCATCGACCGATCGGGCAGCCGCCGCCGCGACCGGTGGACCGGCGGCTCCCGGTCATCGCCATCGCGGGGCTGCTCACCGTCGCGGTGTCGCCGTGGCTCGGGCTGGTCCTCCTCGGCGGTGTGGGCACCTGGCGCCGCCTGCAGGACCGTCGGGACGCCGCTCGACGCCGGGCGGCGGTGGTCGACGGCCTACCGGAGGCGGCCGATCTCCTGGCCCTCGCCGTCGCCGGTGGCCTCACCGTCCCGCTGGCCCTCGCCACCGCCGGCAGGTGGGCCCCGGACCCGGTCGGGGCCGCCCTCCGTCGGGCGACCCACGAGCTCGGCCTCGGCCGACCGACCGTCGACGCACTCGACGACGTCGCCGTCGGCTCTCGGCCCGCCCGCTCGCCCACTGGTCGACGTGCTTGCTCGCCTCCGAGCGCTATGGCGTGCCCCTGGGCGAGAGCCTCGACCGGGTCGCCCGCGAGGCCCGCCTCGATCGCCGCCGCCGGGCCGAGCAGCGGGCCCGACGGGTCCCGGTGCTCCTCCTGTTCCCGTTGGTGCTGTGCGTCCTCCCCGCCTTCGGCCTCCTCACCGTCGTGCCCCTGCTGGTCGGCGCACTGCCGACCTTCCCCCGTGAGCCGTCACCGCGACGGTCCGCTCCGGCGCTTCCTCCTTCGCCGATCCCGACCTCCTCCGGAGGTGCCCGTGTTGCTCCCTCTGTACGTACGCGGCCGCGTGGCGCGCCCCGTTGCTGCCGAGCCCGGACCGGTGACACCGGCCAGACCACCGCCGAGTACGCCCTCGTGCTCGTCGGCGTCGCCGCCATCGCCCTGCTGGTCGTGGCCTGGGCGTCGGACACCAACAAGATCGGGCGTCTGCTCGACGGGGTGCTGGACAGCATCCTCGACCAGATCCCGTGAGGCGGCGGGAGGGCGGCATCGAGCGCGGTCAGGCCACGGTCGAGGTCGCCCTCCTGCTGCCACTGCTCGCCCTGCTGCTCCTGGCCGTGGTCCAGGTCGGCCTCGTGGTCCGGGACCAGGTGCTGGTCACCCACGCCGCACGCGAGGCGGCCCGGGCCGCGGCGGTGGATCCCCAGGCCGACGTCGCCCGGGACGGTGCCGTGCGCGGCAGCCCGGCTGGACCCCGACCGGCTCAGCGTCGAGCTGTCGGGGTCCACCGAGCCGGGCGCCCGCCTGCACCGTGACCGTCCGCTACCGGTCGCCGACGGCCGTGCCCCTCGTGGGTCCCCTGCTCGGGGACCGGACCCTGGTCGCCGAGGCCACGATGCGCGTCGAATGAACCGGGCCCTCGATCAGGCGTCGTCCAGGATCACCGCGAGGAGGCGGATGGCGCCCGCCTTGTCGAGGGGCTCGTTGAAGTTGCCGCACTTGGGGGACTGCACGCACGACGGGCAGCCGTCGGCGCAGCCGCAGGCGGCGGATGGCGTCGAGGGTGGTGTGCGAGGTGGCGGTCGGCCGCCTCGTAGCCGAGGTCGGCGATGCCGGCCCCGCCGGGGTAGCCGTCGTAGATGACGATGGTGGGCAGGCCGGTGTCGCCCTGCGAGCATCGTGGACACCCCGCCGACGTCCCAGCGGTCACAGATCGTGAACAGGGGCAGCATCCCGATGGCGCAGTGCTCGATGGCGTGCAGGGTGCCCGGCCCCTCCGCCGGGCCGATCCTCGCCGCCGCCAGCACGGCGGGGTCGATCGTGTACCAGACCGCCCGGGTGCTCAGGTGCTGGGGGGGCAGGTCGAGCTCCTCGTGGCCGAGGGTCTCGCCGGTGGCCGCGTCCCGGCGCCGGTAGCCGGTGACCTGGCTGCTGACCTCGATGGAGCCGAGGCCCAGGCGGGACCGCCCCACCCGTGCGCTCCTGTTCGATCTCGGCGATGCGGACGAGCGTCTCGGTCCGGGGTTGGGTCCACTCGGCGCCGTCGTCGGGCTCGACCACGGCCCGCCGGGCCGTCGAGGTCGAGTTCGCTGACCTTCCAGTGGGTGCCCTGGTGCAGGTAGACGGCGCCGGGGTGGACCTGGCTGGGGGCTCGACCCAGGTCGACGGTGCCGATCAGCTCGTCGCCGTCGGTGGCCCGGGAGACGATGCGGACCTCGGAGGCGAATCCGCTGCGCAGGCCGACGCCGTGGGCGGGCCAGCCCGAGCCGCACCAGACGGCGGCGGCGTGGTCCCGCCGGGGGCGTAGGCGGAGCTGGTCGTCGAGCACCAGGCGGCGTACGCCGTCGTCGAGCAGGTCACCCCACCAGCGTTCGTCGGCGGGGGTCAACGGGTGCTCGTAGGCCGCGCAGGCCAGGTGGGGCAGGAGCACGTAGGGGTTGGCCGGGTTGATGACGGCCGGCTCGGGCGGCCGGGTGAAGACCTCCTGGGGGTTGGCCATGAGCCACTGGTCGAGCTGGTCGTTGCCCGCCACCAGCACGGCGACGGACTCCTGGCCCTCGCGCCCGGCTCGCCCGGCCTGCTGCCAGAGCGAGGCGATGGTGCCGGGGAAGCCGTTGAGCACACAGGCGTCGAGGCCGCCCACGTCGATGCCCAGCTCCAGGGCGGTGGTGGCCACCACCGCCCGGAGCCGCCCGGAGAACAGCTCGGCCTCGATCTCCCGCCGCTCGGCGGCGAGGTAGCCGCCCCGGTAGGCCCGCACGCTGTCCCGCAGCTCCCGGGGGAGGCGGCGCTGGACCTCGGCGGCCACCACCTCGGCCCCCCGGCGGCTGCGGCAGAAGGCGATCGTGCGGTGCCCCTCCAGGACCAGGCGGGCGACGATGTCGGCGGTCTCCTGGTTGGTCGACCGCTTGGGGCCGTCCTTCTCCCGGCCGTCGTCGTGATCGGTGGTGGGAACAGCCGTCAGGTCCACGGTCGACGGTCTCCTCCACTGCCGGGTTCCACAGGGCGACGAGGCGCTCGCCCTTCGGGGAGCCGTCGTCGGTGATCTCGGTCACCGGCAGGCCGCACAGCTCGGCGGCCAGGCGGCCCGGCTGTCCGATGGTGGCCGAGCAGAAGACGAAGGTGGGGTCCGACCCGTAGAGGTTGCAGACCCGGCGGAGCCGGCGCAGCAGGTGGGCCACGTGGGTGCCGAAGATGCCCCGCAGGACGTGCAGCTCGTCGATCACGACGTGCTCGAGGCGACCCAGGTAGGTGGACCACCTGGCGTGGTGGGGCAGCAGCGCGGAGTGCAGCATCTCCGGGTTGGTGAGCAGCACGGTGGCGTGGCCCCGGGCCCAGGTGCGCTCCTCGGGCGAGCAGTCGCCGTCGTAGGTGGCGGGCACCAGGCCGGGCAGGTCCAGCTCGAACAGGGCCCGGGCCTGGTCCTGGGCCAGGGCCTTGGTGGGGAAGATGCAGCAGGGCGGTGCCGGGCCGGAGGGGCGCCAGTGCGGCCTCGGCGATGGGGGCCTGGTAGCAGAGCGACTTGCCCGAGGCCGTGCCCGTGGCCAGCACGACCGAGCGGCCGGCCCGCACCTCGTCGATGGCCGCGGCCTGGTGGCCCCAGAGCCGGTCGACCCCGAGGGCGTCCCACACCCGGTCGGGCAGGGGGCGGGCCAACTCGCCGTACCGGGCGGGGCGGGCCGGCAGCCGCTCGAGGTGGACCAGCCCGCGGCCCGCCACCAGTTCGGCCAACGGGAGGGGTGCGAGCGGCGACACCGGCGCGAGCGCCATCGCGCGAGCCTACGGCCGCGCGCTGACAGGTGACAGGGCCGTAGTTACGCCGACGGCATTCGAGCGTTACGGATTCATGACGAAAACGGTCCTACGCTGGAACGTCCATGAGCCGATACGAGGAGGTCGCGGTCGAGGACCACGACGGCTGGCGCGTCCTGCGCCTCGCCGGTGAGATCGACGTCGCCACCGCCCCCCGGCTGCGGGACCGCCTCGTGCAACTGGTCACCGAGGGCCCGCCCCAGCTCGTGGTGGACCTCAGCGGCGTCACCTTCATCGACTCGATGGGGTTGGGCGCGCTGGTCAGCGGCCTGAAGCGGGCCCGGGCCCACGACGGTGACCTCCGCCTCGCCGGCGCCACCGACCACGTGGCCAAGGTGTTGGCCATCACCCGACTCGACCAGGCCTTCGTCGTGGGTGGCAGCGTCGCCGACGCCATGGCCGGAAGCCCGGGGTGATCGGGGTGGGCGAGGTCGTCGAGCTCGAGATCCCGCCCACCATGGAGTACCTCGACCTCGCCCGGGTGGTGGTCAGCGCCGCGGCCTCCGTGGATCCGGCCTTCCCGCCGGCCCGGGTCGCCGATCTCCGGCTGGCCGTCTCCGAGCTCTGCGCCAACGCCATCGAGTCCCAGCAGCGCCTGGACCGGGTCGAGCCCCTCACCATCCGCTGCATCCTCGACGACGACCGGGTCACCATCGAGATCGAGGACCACGGCGGCGGCTTCGACCCCGACGCCCTGGACCCGCTGCCTGCGGCCACCGACCCCACCCGCCTCGAGCGGGAGCGGGGCTTGGGCATCCCGTTGGTGCGGGGCCTGGCCGATGACGTGCAGTTCCTGGTGAAGGACGACGGCACCACCGTGCGCATGGTCCTGTCCCACCTCCGGGGCGGGGCCTGAGCCCGTCGGGCTCAGGCGGACTCGTACTTCCGGATCTCCCGCTTGGCCAACTGCATGCGGTGGACCTCGTCGGGGCCGTCGGCCAGCCGCAGGGTGCGGAGGTGGGCGTACATGGAGGCGAGGCCGAAGTCGGGGCCGACGCCACCCGCGCCGTGGGCCTGGATGGCCCGGTCGACCACCCGCAACGCCATGTTGGGCACGGCCACCTTGATGGCGGACACCTCGATGCGGGCCCCCTTGTTGCCCACGGTGTCCATCAGCCAGGCCGTCTTCAGCACGAGCAGGCGGGCCTGCTCGATGTCCGATGCGGGAATCGGCGATCCACTCCTGGATGACACCCTGGTCCGACAGCGGCTTGCCGAACGCGGTGCGGCTGGTGACCCGGCGGCACATGGCCTCCAGGGCCCGCTCGGCCACCCCGATGGCCCGCATGCAGTGGTGGATGCGGCCGGGGCCGAGGCGGGCCTGGGCGATGGCGAAGCCGCCGCCCTCCTCGCCGACCAGGTTCGACCGGGGTACCCGCACGTCCTCGAAGGACAGTTCGCAGTGGCCCTCCTGGTCGGTGTAGCCGAACACGGTCAGGTCCCGGACCACCGTGAGCCCGGGGGTGTCCAGCGGCACCAGCACCTGGCTCTGCTGGAGGTGGCGGGGCGGCGTCGGGGTCGGTCTTGCCCATCACGATGGCGATCCGGCAGCGCTCCCGGGCGGCCCCGGAGATCCACCACTTCCGCCCGTTGAGGACGTAGTCGTCGCCGTCGGTCTCGATGCGCAGGGCGATGTTGGTGGCGTCGGAGCTGGCCACGTCGGGCTCGGTCATGGCGAAGCACGAGCGGATCTCGCCCTCCAGCAGCGGGCGCAGCCACTGCTCCTTCTGCTCGTCGGTGCCGAACATGGTCAGCACCTCCATGTTCCCCGTGTCCGGCGCCGCGCAGTTGAGGGCCTCGGGGGCGAGGGGGCTGCGGCCGCTGATCTCCGCCAGCGGGGCGTAGTCCAGGTTGGACAGGCCCTCGGTCCACTCGGTGGCGTGGGGGAGGAACAGGTTCCACAGGCCCCGGGCCCGAGCCTCGGCCTTCAGGTCCTCCACGACCGCGGCGTGGTGGTGGCCGTCGCCGGAGGCCGCCATCTGCTCCGCCCACACGGGCTCGGCGGGCAGGACCTTCTCGGCCATGAACGCCTGGAGCCGCTCGGACAGCTCTCGGCACTTTGCACTGGGTTCGAAGTCCATTGCCGGCGAACCTACTCCTCGACCCCGCGGCCACCCGAGGGGACGCGGCCGGTACGTTGCCGGTCTTGCGTCCGACCTTCGCCCTGGCCTTCCGGGAAATCCGCCGGGCGCGCCTCCGCTTCGGACTGCTCGCCGGTGCCCTCGGCCTGCTCGCGTTCCTGGTGCTGTTCCAGCAGACCCTGCTGACCAGCCTGCTCGGCTACTTCACCGGGGCGCTCGAGAACCAGTCAGCCGAGGTGCTGGTCTACGGCGAGGAGGCCCGCACCAGCGTCGAGGCCAGCGTGGTCCTCCCGCCGACGGTCGAGGCCGTCGCCGGGGTCGAGGGCGTCGGGGCGTCGGCGCCGCTCGGGGCGAACACCTTCACCGCCGAGGTGGGAGGGAGCCTCGAGGACGTGGTGGTGTTCGGCTACGAGCTGGGTGGTCCCGGTGCCCCGACCACCCTGGTGGACGGACGGCTCCCCGAGCGTGACGGCGAGGGGGTGGCTTCGGACCTGGATGTCGACCTCGGCCTCGCCATCGGCGACGTGGTCCGGCTCGGACCCGAGGGGGAGGTCTCGGTCGAGATCGTGGGCCTCGCCTCCGACCTCCGCTTCAGCGTCGAGCCGACGGTGTTCACCTCCTTCGCCACCTTCGAGGCGGGGCGACGGGCCGTCAACCCGGACGCCCCCTTGGTCCCGGCCTCGCTGGTCGCCGTCGAACCGGCGGACGGGGTGGACGCGGCGGCGCTCGCCGGGCGCATCAACGCCGAGGTCGACGGTGTCGAGGCCCTGACCCGGGCCGAGGCCGTGGCCCAGGCGCCGGGCGTGGCTGAGACCCGGCAGTCGTTCAACATCGTGTTCCTGCTGGCCTACGTCGTGGTGGCGATCGTCACCGGCTTCTTCTTCCTCATCCTCACCATCCAGAAGCAGGGGGCCTTCACCCTGCTGCGGGCCGTGGGGGCCGGCCGCGGGGTGCTGGCCGGCGCCGTGCTGGTGCAGGCGGTGGTCGTCACCCTCGTCGGCATCCTGCTCGGTGCCGGTGCCACGGCCCTCGTCGCCGTCCTCGTCGACGACGACTTCGCCCAGGTGCCCGATCCCGGGCTGGTGCTGTCGACCGGGACGACCATCGTCGTGCTCGCGACGATCGCGGCCGTGCCATCGTTGCGCCGTGTGCGTCGGCTCGACCCCGCCGACGCCGCGCAGCCGACGGGCGGTCTGACGTGAGGCTGGCGTTGCGCGAGCTCCGGCGCCGACCCGGCCGGTTCGCCGTCGCCGGGGGCGCCCTCGCCTTCCTGACCGTGCTCCTGCTGTTCCTGGGGGGTCTCCTCGACGGCCTCTACCTCGGCGGCACCGGCCTCCTCCGGTCTCAGGAGGCCGAGCTGATCGCCTACTCCGACGATGCTCGGCTCTCGCTCCTGCGCTCTCGGGTCGATCCCGATGTGCGCTCCCAGGTCGAGGTGGTCGACGGGGTCGAGACCGTGCGGGGCCTCGGCGTGGCCCTCGTCGCCGCGTCCGTGCCGGGCGAGGACGCGCTGGCCGATGTCTCGGTGGTGGGCTACGAGGGCGGCGCCGAGGGCGTGCCCGACCCGCCGACGGAGGACTTCGTCGGTTACGCGGACCGACGCCTCGAGGCCTTCGGCGTGACGGAGGGGGACCGGCTGGGCCTCGGCCCCGACAACATCGAGATCGAGGTTGTGGGCTGGGTCGAGGACACCTCGTTCCTGTTGCAGGGCGGCCTGTGGGTGAACCCGACGACCTGGCGCGAGGTGCTGGCCTCGTCGCGGCCCGATGCCGTCCTGCCCGACGGCACGTTCCAGGCCCTGGCGGTCACCGTCGCCCCGGGCGCGGACCCGGCCGAGGTGGCCGTCGCCGTCGACGAGGCCACGGCCACGACCGAGACCGTCACCCGGGAGGACGCCGTGCTGGCCCTCCCCGGGGTCAAGGAGCAGAGCAGCACCCTCTCGGCGATCATCAACACCACGTTCTTCGTGGTAGGTGTCGTCGTGGCCCTGTTCTTCGCCCTGGTCACCCTCGAGCGGTCCGCCCTCTATGCCGTGTTGAAGGCGATCGGGGCCTCGACCCGTCAGCTGCTGGCGGGGGTGGTCGTCCAAGCGGTCGTGGTCGCCGGCGTCGCCCTCGTCGTCGGTGGCCTCCTGACCTACCTGTTGAGCCTGGCCGTCCCGCCGGGTGTGCCCGTGCAGTTCGAGGGTGAGCGGGCCGTGCAGGTCGTCGTCGGGGTGCTCGTCGCCTCGGTGCTCGGCAGCGCGGTCTCGTTGCGCCGTGTGATCAAGGTGGACCCCGCCGATGCCATCAGCTGACCCGACCCCCGGAGGAGAACCGATGCCCGCCCTGGAGCTGGTGGACGTCCGCAAGGTGTACCGCAGCGGCGACGAGGAGGTGGCGGCCCTCGATCACGCCACGTTGACGGTCGGCAACGACGAGATGGTCGCGCTCGATCGGGCCGTCGGGGTCGGGCAAGAGCACGCTGCTCTCGGTGTCCGGCGGGTTGCTGGCGCCGACCGCGGGCTCGGTCGTGGTCGGGGGCGAGGCCCTGGGGGAGTACTCGGCGAAGGCCTTGACGGAGTTCCGCCGCCGCCGGGTCGGCTTCGTCTTCCAGGCCGTGAACCTCGTGCCGTTCCTGACCGCGCGGGAGAACCTGTTGGTGGTGGCCGAGCTCAGCGGGACCGATCGGGCCTCAGCCCGCGCCCGGGCCGACCGGCTTCTCGACGAGCTCGGGCTCGGCGACCGCAGGGGCCACCTCCCGGATGCCCTGTCGGGCGGCGAGCGCCAACGGGTCGCCATCGGCCGGGCGCTGATGAACGAGCCCGAGCTGGTGCTCATCGACGAGCCGACCTCGGCATTGGACACCCGGCTGGGCGAGCAGGTCATGCAGCTCATCACCGACGAGGTGAAGGGCCGGGGGACCGCCGCGGTCATCGTCACCCACGACGAGCGGATGACCCACTACGCCGACCGGGTCGTGCACATCACCGACGGGCGCCTGGAGGGCGGCTAGACCCATTGGCGCCGTAGTGTCCCGCCGATGGTCGAGGATGCGGTCGTGTTGGTGACGGGCGGGGCCGGGGGCATCGGCGCGGCGTCGGCCCGGCTGTTCGCCCGGGATGGGGCGCGAGCGGTGGTGGTCGCCGACGTGAAGGACGCGGGCGAGACCGTGGCGGCAGTGCAGGCCGCCGGGGCCGAGGCGTCCTGGGTCGACGTCGACCTGACCGATGAGTCGGCGGTGGCCGACCTCGTCGCGGGGATCGTGGCCGAGCACGGCCGGCTGGACACCGCGTTCAACAACGCCGGCATCACCGGGGACATGACCAGCTTCCACGAGTTGGCCAAGGCCGATTGGGACCGGATGATCGCGGTCAACCTGACCAGCGTCTTCCTCTGCCTGAAGCACGAACTGGCCCACATGGTCGAGCGGGGTGGCGGGGGGGCCATCGTCAACACGTCCTCGGGCGCGGGCGTGGTCGGCTTCGCCGGGCTGCCTCACTACGTCGCCGCCAAGCACGGGGTCCTCGGGCTCACCCGCACCGCCGCGGCGGAGTACGCCCGGGCGGGCATCCGGGTCAACGCCGTGCTGCCCGGACCGACCGACACGCCCATGATCCGGGGCTTCATCGGTGAAGACGAGGGGCTGCGGAAGATGATGGCGTCGGCTGTGCCGACGGGGGACCTGCTGGCAGCCCGAGGACATCGCCGAGGCGGTCGTCTGGCTGGCCTCGGACAAGGCCCGGCAGGTCAGCGGGCAGGCCCACCTGGTCGACGGCGGGGGCATCCACTCCCGCTGACCCCGGAGGCGGGTGGTTGACACGGTGCGTGTCATTGCCCATACCCTCCGCGCCGTGGCCAACCCTCTGGTGATCGTCGAGAGCCCCGCGAAGGCGAAGACCATCGCGGGCTATCTCGGCTCGGACTACGACGTCGACTCCTCGGTCGGCCACATCCGGGACCTGCCCCAGAACGCGGCCGACGTACCCGCCGCCTACAAGGGCGAGCCCTGGGCCCGCCTCGGTGTCGACACCGACAACGACTTCAAGCCCCTCTACGTCGTGAACAAGGGCAAGAAGGACGTGGTCGCCAACCTGCGCAAGAAGATGAAGGCCGCCAGCGAGCTCTACCTCGCGACGGACGAGGACCGCGAGGGGGAGGCCATCGCCTGGCACCTGCTCGAGGTGCTCAACCCGCCGTCGGGCATGCCCGTGCGCCGGATGGTCTTCCACGAGATCACCCCCGAGGCCATCCAGCGGGCCATCGACGAGCCGCGGGAGATCGACCGCCGCCTGGTCGACGCCCAGGAGGCCCGCCGGATCCTCGACCGCCTCTACGGCTACGAGGTCTGCCCCGTCCTGTGGAAGAAGGTGCAGTCCGGCCTGTCGGCCGGTCGGGTCCAGAGCCGTGGCCACCCGCATCGTGGTCGAGCGCGAGCGGGACCGCATGCGCTTCCGGTCGCGTCCTACTGGGACCTCGACGGCCGTCGTTCGCCGGCGGCAGCCCGCAGACGGACTTCGGCGCCACGCTCGTCGCCGTCGACGGCGCCCGCCTGGCCACCGGCAAGGACTTCGACGAGAACGGCAGGCCGGCAGGGCGACGTGGCCCTGCTCGACGAGGCCGGAGCCCGGGGCCTGGCCGACGCCCTGGACGGCGCCGACGTCGCGGTGCGCTCGGTCGAGTCCAAGCCCTACACCCGCAAGCCCTACGCCGCCGTTCATGACCTCGACCCTCCAGCAGGAGGCCGGGCGCAAGCTGCGCTTCGGCTCGGCCCGCACCATGGCCGTGGCCCAGCGCCTCTACGAGAACGGCTACATCACCTACATGCGCACCGACAGCACGACGCTGTCGGAGACCGCCGTCGGGGCGGCCCGCTCCCAGATCCTGGAGAAGTACGGCGAGGACTACCTGCCCGACGCGCCGCGGCAGTACACCCGCAAGGTCAAGAACGCCCAGGAGGCCCACGAGGCGATCCGGCCCGCCGGCGACCGCTTCCGCATCCCCGAGGAGGTCCAGGGCGAGCTGCAGGCCGACGAGCTCCGCCTCTACGAGCTGGTCTGGAAGCGCACCGTCGCCTCCCAGATGACCGACGCCCGCGGGCAGTCGGTCCAGGTCCGCCTGGGCGCCACGGCGTCCGACGGCCGGGACGCGGAGTTCTCCGCCACCGGCAAGACGATCACCACCCCGGCTTCCTGCGGGCCTACGTCGAGGGCTCCGACGACCCCGAGGGCGACCTCGAGGACCAGGAGCGGATCCTGCCCGACTGGCCGAGGGCGACCTGGTCGTGGTGCGCAGCTCGAGGCCAAGGGCCACGAGACCCAGCCGCCGGCCCGCTTCACCGAGGCGTCGCTGGTGCGGCGCTCGAGGAGCTGGGCGTCGGCCGCCCGTCGACCTACGCCTCGATCATCGGCACCATCCAGGACCGCGGCTACGTGTGGAAGAAGGGCACGGCGCTGGTGCCGTCCTTCACCGCCTTCGCCGTGATCACCCTGCTCGAGGACCACTTCCCCGACCTCGTCGACTACGCCTTCACCGCCCGCATGGAGGACGAGCTCGACGAGATCGCCGGCGGGACCGCCGAGCAGATCCCGTGGCTCAGCCGCTTCTACTTCGGCGAGGGCGGCATGGACGGTGACGCCATCGGCCTTCAGGAGATGGTCTCCGGGCGCCTCGGCGACATCGACGCCCGTGCGGTGAACACCATCCCGATCGGCGCCGACGCCGACGGCGTCGAGATCGTGGCCCGGCCCGGCCGCTACGGCCCGTACCTGCAGCGGGGCGAGGACACCGCGTCGATCCCCGAGGACCTGCCCCCCGACGAGCTGACCCGGCCAAGGCCGTCGAGATCCTCGAGGCCCCCAACGACGACCGGGTCGTGGGCACCGACCCCGAGACCGGCCTCACGGTCCTGGCCAAGGCCGGCCGCTTCGGTCCCTACGTGCAGCTCGGCGACCTGGAGACCGGGGAGGTCGAGGGCAAGCCCAAGACCGCATCGCTGTTCAAGACGATGACGATCAACACCCTCACCCTCGAGGAGGCGCTCCAGCTGCTGTCGCTGCCCCGCACGGTGGGCGTGGACCCGGTGGACGGCGTCGAGATCACGGTCCAGAACGGGCGGTACGGGCCCTACCTGAAGAAGGACAAGGACACCCGGTCGCTGACCGACGAGGACCAGCTCTTCACCATCGACCTCGAGGCCTGCCTGACCCTGCTGGCCCAGCCCAAGACCCGGGGCCGGGCCGCGGCCAAGCCGCCCCTCAAGGAGCTGGGCGAGGACCCGGCCACGGGCGAGCCGATGGTGCTCAAGGACGGCCGCTTCGGCCCGTACGTCACCGACGGGACGAGCAACGCGTCGCTGCGCAAGGGCGACACGGTCGAGAACATCACCCACGAGCGGGCCGCAGAGCTGCTGGCCGAGCGTCGCCTCAAGGCCCCGCCCAAGAAGAAGGCGGCGGCGAAGAAGAAGCCGGCGGCCAAGAAGAAGCCCGCGGCGAAGGAAAGCCGGCGGCGAAGAAGCCGGCCGCGACCGGGTCGAGCGACTGAGGGTCATGCCTGGGCGGTTCATCGCCCTGGAGGGAGGGGAGGGCTGCGGCAAGTCCACCCAGGCCCAGCGGTTGGCCGAGCACCTCGGCGCTCGCCTGACCCGTGAGCCCGGCGGCACCCCCGCGGGGGAGCGCCTCCGGGACATCGTGCTGGACCCGGCCACCGGAGACCTGGATTTCCGGGCCGAGGTCCTGCTGATCGCCGCGGCGCGGGCCGACCACGTCGCCCAGGTCATCCGCCCGGCCCTGGAAGCGGGCCAGGACGTCGTCTGTGACCGCTACATCGCCTCGTCGCTGGCCTATCAGGGCCACGGGCGGGGCCTGCCCGTGGCCGAGGTGGCCCTGGTCAACGACTGGGGGACCGGGGGCTTGCGCCCGGACCTGACCGTCCTGCTCGACGTCCCCGAAGCCGTGGCCGCCGAACGCATGGGCACCGCCCTGGACCGCCTCGAGGCCGTGGGCGACGGCTTCCACCAACGGGTGGCCGAGGGCTACCGGACGCTGGCGGACCAGGACCCCGCCGGCTGGGTGGTGGTCGACGGCGCCGGCACGGTCGACGAGGTCTTCACCCTCGTGCTCGCGGCGGTCGAGGCCCGCCTGTCGTGAACGGGGACGTGGACCTGTGGGCGGACGTGGTCGGGCAGGCCCGCGCCGTCGGTGACCTGAAGGCCGCCGTTCCGGCGCCGTCGCACGCCTACCTCTTCGTGGGGCCGGCGGGTAGCGGGCGGATGGCGGCGGCCCGGGCCTTCGCTGCCGCGCTGTTCTCCCGCGATGTCGCCGGCGAGGACGCCGATCGCCACGCCCGGCTGGCGCTGGCGGGCAAGCACCCAGACCTGGTCGTGTTCGAGCCCGAGGGCGCCCGGCTCAGCGTGGACATGGACAAGGGCGACCTGCCGGTCATCCTGCAGGAGGTGAACCGGGCGCCGGTCGAAGCGGACCGGAAGGTGGTCGTACTCGGCCAGTTCCACACCATGGAGCAGTTCGCCGGGGCATTCCTGAAGACGATCGAGGAGCCGCCGCCGCGGACGGTCGTCGTGATCGTCGCCGACGAGATCCCGCCGGACCTGGTGACCACGGCGTCCCGCTGTGTGCGGATCGAGTTCGGACCGGTCCCGGCCGAGGCGATCGTCGAGCGCCTGGTGGCCGAGGGCATCCCGGCCGAAGCCGCGGTGGAGGCGGCCGACGCCTCCGGAGGGGATCTGGCCCGGGCCCGGCTGCTGGCCACCGACCCCGAGCTGGCCGACCGAAGGGAGGCCTGGCGCCGGGCGTCGGAGCGACTTGACGGCACGGGAGCGGCGGTCGTCGACCTGGTGACCGATCTGCGGGGCCGCATCGATGCCGCCCAGGCCCCCCTCGACGCCCAGCACGCCGTCGAGCGGGACGACCTGGACGAGCAGATCGAGCGCTACGGGCTGCGCAAGGGCCTGGCCGGCGAGCTGGTCACCCGCCAGAAGCGGCAGGTCCGCACGTTGCGGCGCCAGGAGCTCCGCTTCGGGCTGGCCACCCTGGCCGGCCGCTACCGCGACGCCCTGGCCGACGCCGCGGATCCGGCGCCGATCATCGAGGGCCTGGCGGCCATCCAGGTCGCGGCCGAGGACCTCGTGCGCAACCCGGGTGAGGAGCTCCTGCTCCTGGGCCTTTTCCTGCAGCTTCCCCGTCTCCGGTGACCGAGGCCGACCTGGCGTCGACCGAGCCCGAGGTCCCGAAGCGGGCGTGGGTCGTCCTCCTGCTGGCCTGCATGGCCGGCTTCGCCGGTGCCCTCGACCTCTCGGTCGTCTTCGTCGCCTTCCCGGACATCGAGGATGCCTTCCCCGAAGCCTCCACGGCCCTGCTGTCCTGGGTCCTGACGATCTACGGGATCGTGATCGCCTCCCTGCTGGTGCCCGGTGGGCGCCTGGCCGACCTCTACGGGCGCCGCCGGGTGTTCCTCACCGGTGTCGTGATCTTCGGGCTGGGCGCCCTGGCCAGCGGCGCGGCTCCGAGCCCCGGGGTGCTCATCGCCACCCGGGCCATACAGGCCTGTGGCGGAGCGCTCATGACCCCGGCGGCGATGGCGCTGGTGCTGCGGGAGTTCCCGCCCGAGCGGCGAGCGATGGCTATCGGCACCTGGGGCGCCGTGGGCGGGGTGGCGGCGGCCACAGGACCGTCGCTGGGAGCCCTGGTCGTGGGACTGGGCGGCTGGCGTTGGGCCTTCTGGCTGAGCGTGCCCCTGGCCCTGATCGTGCTGGTGTGGGGGCGAAAGGTGCTGGTGGAGTCGGTGGATCCCGACGTCGACGGCCTGACCGACCTCTTCGGCTCGTTCCTGGTGATGGTGGCCGTCGGCGCGCTGGCCCTCGGCATCGTTCAGGGCCCGTCCTGGGGGTGGAGCTCGCCGGGTGTGCTGACCGCGTTCGCGGTCTCGATGGTCGCCACCGTCCTGCTCGTGCGCCGCTCGACCCGTCACCCGGACCCGGTCATCGCCCCCGACCTGTTCGCCGCGCCGCTGTTCCGCCGGGCCAACGTCGTCGCCCTGCTCTTCGGCGCGGCGTTCTTCGCCATGTTCTTCGGCTTGGTCCGCTTCCTGACCGAGGGCTGGGGCTACTCGACCGGCGAGTCCGGGTTGCTGGTCACCCCCGGCCCCGCGGCCGCCGCGGTGTTCTCCTACATCGGCGGTCGGCTGGCCGACCGCTACGGCCACCGGGCCGTCATGGTGCCGGGTGCACTGATCTTCGCCTTTGGTGGAGCCTGGCTCGGGATCGGCATCAGCGAGGAGCCGGCGATCTGGACGGTGTGGATCCCCGGTGTCCTGCTGCTGGGCATCGGGATCGGCCTCGTGTTCCCGAACTTCCAGAGCGCGGCGGTCCACGGCGTGGCCGAGGCCCGCTTCGGCGTGGCCGCGGCCGCCATCCAGACCGTCGTCCGCCTGTCGGGCACCCTCGGCATCGCCCTGGCGGTCGTCCTCGTCGGCAGCGTGGTCGCCGGCGACCCGGTCAGCGACTTCGACCCCCTGTGGTGGGCCCTGGTCGCCCTCGGCCTGGTCTCCGCCGCCGTCAGCCTCGGCATCGACACCCGCACGCGGCGGATGCCGTAGGCCCGACGGGCTGGGACCGAAACCGATGCAGGGATCGGGGCGTCGATCGGGCTGCGGGCCGTCGGGGGCATCACCCCGCTCGTTCTGGCGCCTGATCTTGGTGCTAGGACCCCGAAATCGGGCGCCAGTTCGCGGGGGTCCGAAGGCTCTCGGCCGCGTGCCCCCGACGACGGGTTGCTCGATCCAACGCCCCATTGGCCGCGTCGGTGTCGGTCAGACCCGGTCGACCAGTTCTTCGCCGAGGAGGGCGATGTGGTCGAGGTCGGCGAGGTCGAGGACCTGGAGGTAGACCCGCTGGACGCCGAGGTCGGCCCACCGGCCGAGGCGGTCCCGGATCTCCTCGGGGCTGCCGCCGAGCTGGTCGTTGCGGAGCTGTTCGGGGGTGTGGACGATGGCCTCCGCCCGGCAGGCGAACTCGGCCTCGTCGGCCCCCATCGCCGTGGTCAGGGCGACGGACCAGGTCATGGTCTCCGGATCCCGGTCCCGGGCCTCGCAGGCGGCGGTGACCCGCTCCTTCTGGGTGGTGAAGTCGGCCATCGGGGAGAGGGGAAGGTTGAACTCGTCGGCGTAGGTCGCGGCCAAGCGCGGTGTCCGCTTGGCCCCGTGGCCCCCGACGATGATCGGTGGCCGGGGGGACTGCACCGGCTTGGGCAGGGCGGGTGAATCCGTCACCGGGTAGTGCGTCCCGGCGAAGGAGAACGTCTCGCCGACCGGCGTCGCCCACAGGCCCGTGATCACCGCGAGCTGCTCCTCGAGGCGGTCGAAGCGCTCGCCGAGCTCAGGGAACCGGATGCCGTAGGCGTGGTGCTCGCCGTCGAACCAGCCCGCGCCGAGGCCGAGCTCGACCCGACCGCCGCTCATGTCGTCGATCTGTGCGACGGCGATGGCGAGCGGCCCGGGCAGTCGGAACGTGGCCGAGGTGACGAGGGTCCCGAGGCGGATGTGCTCGGTCTCCCGGGCGATGCCGCCGAGAGTCACCCACGAGTCCGTGGGCCCCGGCAGGCCGTCGCCGGCGAAGGTCTGCCAGTGGTCGGAGCGGAAGAAGGCGTCGAAGCCTGCCGCCTCGGCCGCCCGGGCCACGGCCAGCTGATCGCCGTAGGCGGCCCCGAACTGGGGCTCGGTGAAGATGCGGAGGTCCACGCGACGTGTCTACCCGGTACTGCTCCGCAGCGTCACTACTTGTCGCCTGCGCGGGGACGGGCTGATTGCTCCGTGATCGACCTCGCGTCGCTAACGTCCGCGGCGGAGAGGGTGGTCCATGGCGCACATCGATTTCGATCGGGTCACGAAGCGGTTCGGCGACGTCGAGGCCGTGTCTGATCTCAGCCTGCACGTGGACGACGGCGACTTCCTCGTGCTGCTCGGACCCTCCGGCTGCGGGAAGTCCACCCTCCTGCGCATGCTGGCCGGTCTCGAGGAGCCATCCGAGGGCGTCATCGAGATCGCCGGCGAACCGGTGAACAACGTGGAGCCCAAGGACCGGGACATCGCCATGGTGTTCCAGAGCTATGCGCTGTACCCCCACAAGACCGTGCGGGCCAACATCGAGTTCCCGCTCCGGCCCCGCAAGGTGCCCAAGGAGGAGCGGCGGGTCATGGCGGAGGAGGCGGCCGAGCAGCTGGGCCTGACACCGCTGCTCGAGCGCAAGCCCGGCCAGCTCTCCGGTGGTCAGCGCCAGCGGGTGGCGCTGGCCCGGGCCATCGTGCGACGGCCGGTGGCCTTCCTCATGGACGAGCCGCTGTCCAACCTCGACGCCAAGCTGCGAACCCAGACCCGGGCCGAGCTGGTCGAACTGCAGCGCCGTCTCGGCACGACGTTCGTCTACGTCACCCACGACCAGGTCGAGGCCATGACCATGGCCAAGCGGGTGGCGGTGATGAACGAGGGGGTCCTGCAGCAGGTGGGGCCGCCGACGGAGGTCTACGACAAGCCGGCCAACCTGTTCGTCGCCCGCTTCATCGGCAACCCACCGATGAACACCCTGGCGGGCACGGTCGCGGACGGGACGATCACCGTGGCGGGCGGCACCATCCCGGCGCCGACCCGCTCCGCCGCTCTGCCGGCCGAGATCGTCGTGGGCGTGCGGCCGGAGCGGCTGGCGATCGGTGAGGACGGCGGACCCGGCGTCCGGGTGAAGCTGCGCGTGGCCGAGGCCCTCGGCTCCGAGCAGCACCTCGTCTGTGACGCCGAAGACGGCACCACGGTGATCGCCCGCCTCGACCCCGACGAGGTCGCGCCCGCGGAAGGCGCGTCGGTCACCCTGGTGGCCGACGCCGACCACCTGCACCTGTTCGACCCGGCCACCACCGGACGCATCGGATGACGGGGCCGGGCCGATGACGATGCAGGGGACCCCGGCCTTCGACACCGGCGGCGACGAGGGCTTCGGGCGCAAGAAGCTCAGCGAGATCCCCCTGGCCCTGCTCCTGCTCGCCCCCTCGCTGGTGATCTACAGCGTCTTCATCTTCTACCCCCTGGCCCGGACGGTCTGGCTGGGCTTCTACAGGGAGGACCCCTTCGGCGGCCGGGTCTACGCCGGCTTCGACCAGTACCGGGACGCCCTCACCTCCAGCGACTTCCGCCACAGCCTCTGGGTCACCCTCCTGTTCGCGATCATCACCGTGGGCTTCGGCCTGGTCCTCGGCGTGACGCTGGCGACTCTGGCCCACCAGCGCATCAAGGGCATCACGGTCTTCCGCACGATCTTCTCCTCGACGGTGGCGACCTCGGTGGCTGTCGCCTCGCTGATCTGGCTGGTGCTGTTCCAGCCCTCGATCGGGGTGGTCAACCAGTTCCTCAAGTCGATCGGCCAGGAGCCGGTCCAGTGGCTGCTGGACAGCAGCACGGCCCTGTTCGCGGTGGCCGCGACGACCGTCTGGCAGAACCTCGGGATCACCTTCATCATCCTGATCGCCGGCCTGCAGGGGATCCCCGACGACCTCTACGAGAGCGCCCGGGTCGACGGCGCCAGTGGCTGGCTGCAGTTCCGGGAGATCACCCTCCCGATGCTGTCGCCCACCCTGCTGTTCGTGAGCGTGATCCTCACGATCAACGCCTTCCAGTCCTTCGGCCAGATCGACCTGCTGACCCAGGGCGGGCCCAGCGACTCGACGAACGTGATCGTGTACTCGATCTACCAGGAGGCCTTCCAGAACCGGAACGCCGGGGTGGCGTCGGCCCAAGCCGTGATCCTGTTCCTGATCGTGTTGACCCTGTCGCTGGTGCAGTTCCGCTTCTTCGAGCGCCGGGTCCACTACGCCGGGGGCGAGCAGTGAGCGGAGCGGGGGCCCAGCGGCCCGACGACCGAGTCGTCAGGAGCGGGGAGAGGTGACCGAGGTCCTGGCCGCCGACCGGGGAGCACCGCCTGTCCCGCCGAGCGTGAAGGGCGCCGCCTGGCGGAAGGCCGGCCGCTACGTCGCCCTGACCTTCGCAGCGGTCATCGTGCTGTTCCCGATCTACAGCGCGGTCGTCGTGGCCATCCAGCCGGCGTCGTCGCTGCTGACCTGGCCGGGGATCCTGATCCCCAACGAGATCTCCTTCTCGGCGTTCTCGAAGGCCTTCGACGCCGGCCATCTCGGCCGGTACCTGCGCAACAGCCTCATCCAGTCGTCACTCACGACGGTGGCCCAGGTCACGACCTCAGTGCTGGCCGCGTACGCCTTCGCATTCCTGCGCTTCCCGGGGAAGCGCTGGGTCTTCTACGCCTTCCTGGCCACCCTCATGGTCCCCACCGAGGTGATCATCGTGGCCCAGTTCCAGATCGTGTCCGACCTCGGCTGGCTCAACTCCTACCAGGGCCTCATCGTGCCGTTCATCGCCTGGACCTTCGGCACGTTCATGATCCGTCAGTCGTTCCTGAACGTCCCGGGTGACCTCCGGGACGCCACGGCGCTGGACGGCTACGGGCACCCCGGCTTCATGTGGCACGTCGCCATCCCGCTGGCCCGCCCCGCCATCGCCGGCTTGGCGGTCTTCAGCTTCCTCTACGCCTGGAACCAGTACCTGTGGCCGCTCCTGGTGGCCGACGACCCGAACGTTCGCACCGTCCAGATCGGGTTGAAGAGCCTGAACTCGGCCAATGTGGACGAGCTCAACCTGGTGATGGCCGGGACCATCATCGCCGCTCTACCCATCGCGCTGGTCTTGATCTTGTTCCAGCGTCACCTCGTGCGCGGTCTCACCGCCGGGGCAGTGAAAGGATGACGCCATGAAGCGAACCCCCCTGATCCTGGTGCTGCTGACGGTGCTGGCGCTGGTCGCGGCTGCCTGCGGTGGCGACGATGGCGGCGGTGGCGGCGGCGAGGGCGCGCAGGGCCGGGACGCCGAGGTCGACGCCTCGTTGTGCCCGACCGACGCCCTCGACACGGCGGACGGCCCGGTCCAGATCGAGTTCTGGCACGCCATGACGGCCTCCAACGAGGAGACGCTCGACCAGATGGTGGCCGACTACAACGCCAGCCAGGACGCGGTCGAGGTCACTGCGGTCTTCACCGGGTCCTACGACGAGACCCTCGACCGGTACCTGACCGGCCTGCGCAGCGGTGAGCTCCCGCAGCTCGCGCAGCTGGAGGAGACCACGCTGCAGACGATGATCGACAGCGGCAGCACGGTGCCCGCCGCGGCGTGTGTGGCGGCCTCCGACTACGACACGTCGGACATCCTGCCGTCGGTCCTCGCCGAGTTCGAGGTCGAGGGCACGCTGTGGCCGATGCCGTTCAACGTGTCGAACCCGGTCTTCTACTACGACCGCAACGACTTCCTCGCCGCCGGCCTCGACCCCGACGCCCCACCGGCCACCCTCGACGAGATGTACGACATGGGTGACGAGATCGTGCGGGCGGGTGCGGCCGAGCACGCCATGTCCCTCGAGGTCCAGCCCTGGTACCCGGAGCAGTGGTCCTCGATGGCCGACCAGACTCTGGTGGACAACACCAACGGCCGGGATGCCCGGGCGGAGACGGCCACGGTCGACAACGCCGTGATGGTCGACATCTTCACCTGGATCCGGGAGATGGTGGACAACGACCTGGTCTTCAACGTGGGCCGCAACCCGTCGGGCGCCGACCACTTCTTCGCCCTGGCCAGCGGTGACGCGGCGTTCACCATCGGCACGTCAGGCGCCCTCGGCTCGGTGTACGACGCCCTCGACTCCGGCACGGTGGAGACCGACGTCGACATCGGCATCGGCCCGCTGCCCGGCCCCGTCGCCGGCGGCCCGACCAGCGCCGGTGGCGCCGCCCTCTGGCTGGTGGCCAACGAGTCGAGCCCCGAGGAGATCGCGGCGACATGGGACTTCGTCCAATGGCTGGTCGAGCCCGCCCAGCAGGCGTACTGGCACGTGAACACCGGCTACATCCCGATCAGCTTCGCGGCCAGCGAGGACCCGGCCGTCCAGGAGCTGTGGGCCGAGCGCCCCGGCTACCAGGTGGCCTACGAACAGTTGGCCGACGACAACCTGCCGCCGGGCGGCGGCGGCCCGGTGATCGGGGCCTACGTGGAGTTCCGCAACGCCCTGGAGGACGCCATCGAGGCGCTGGTGCTCGACGGCGCCGATCCCGCGGCGACCGCGGCCGCCCTCCAGGAGGAGGCCGACGCCGCCATCGCCTCCTACAACGACCGCGTCGCCGGCTGACCTTCGATTCTGTTCTGGCGCCTGATCCTCCGGTCCTGACCGGCAGATCGGGAGCCAGAAGCGTCAGTCGAGCCAGTCGACGGCCACACGGCCGGTGCTGACCTCGGCGATGAGCTGGAGGACGGCCTGGTGGGCGTGATGGGCTCGGTAGCGCTCGAGGGCCTCGACGTCGTCGAAGGTCGAGTGCAGGCCCACCTGATAGCTCGTGGGGCCGCCGACGACGTCGACGCCGACCTCGTAGGCACGGATCTCCGGGATCAGCCCGGCCAGCGCCCGGATCCTGTTGGCCAGCTCCTCGGCCTGAACGGGGTCGGGGACTTGGATGGCGACGATGTGGTGCAGCACCGGAACAGTCTGGCCGCCTGGGCCCACGGTGCGCGACGTCGTCGGGCACCACCGACCTCACACGATGCGGTAGGTCTGCAGGGCGTGAGCCACGACCCCGCCGTCCCCGTCGGTGGCGGTGATCTCACAGAAGATCAGCTCCCGTCCCCGCCGCACGGCCCGACCGTGGCAGAGCAGGTCCGAGCGTCGGGCCGCGCCGATGTACTGCACGGACAGCGAGACGGTCGAGGCCCGGGCGCCCTTGTCGAAGTCGTGGTTCGACCAGGCGGCGGCCGCACCTGCGGTGTCCAGCATCGTGGCGATGACGCCCCCGTGGTAGACCTCGCCGTCATTGGTGAGCTGTTCGTGGAACGGGAGCCGTACGACCACGTCGTCGGGCTCGTAGCGGTCGAAGGTGATCCCCAGCAGGCCCATGAAGGGCGTGGCCGGGAAGATCGCCTTGATGGCCTGACGCCGTCGGTGCTGCTCGTCGTCGGACAGGGGCTCGTCGGCCATGGGGGACAGTGTGGCTGAGACGGCCCGAGCGCTCGTCCTGGAGGCGCCGCGGCGCCTGGCGGTCCTCGAGCGACCGTTGCCGGCGGTGCGACCCGACACCGGGATCCTGCGGGTCGAGGCCTGCGGCCTGTGCGGGACTGACCACGAGCAGTTCACCGGGGCACTGCACCCGGGATGGGCGTTCGTGCCCGGCCACGAGGTCGTCGGGGTGATCGAGGCGCTCGGGCCCGAGGCGGCCGCGCGGTGGGGCGTGGCCGAAGGTGACCGGGTCGCCCTTGAGGTCTTCCTGGGCTGTGGCGCCTGCCCCGGTTGTCGGGAGGGTGAGGCCCGGCGGTGCGTGCGGCACGGGCTGGCCACCATGTACGGGTTCGTGGGTGGTGGACGAGGGCAGCGGCCTGTCCGGGGGCTACAGCACCCATCTGGAGCTGCGACCGGACTCCCGACTGCTGGCGGTACCCGACGGGCTCGACCCGGTCCTGGCCACGGTCGTTCAACCCGCTCGGGGCCGGGATCCGGTGGGCCGCCCGCCTTCCCGGGACGGCGCCCGGCGACGTGGTGACCGTCCTCGGCCCCGGTATCCGTGGCCTGTGTGCCGTCGCCGCGGCGAAGGAGGCGGGGGCCGGCTTCGTGATGATCGACCGGGATGGGTGACCGGGATCGGACGCGACGCCTGGCCTGGGCGGAGCGCTTCGGCGCCGACCTGACGGTGGACGTGGCGAGCGAGGACCCGCTCAGGGCACTTCGGAAGGCGACCGGCGGACGACGGGCCGACGTCGTGGTCGACGTCACCGCCATGGCCCCGGAAGCCTTCGCCCAGGCGGTGGCCCTGGCCCGGACCGGGGGCACCGTCGTGGTGGCCGGTACCCGAGGGGCGCTGACCGAGGCAACGGGCTTCCACCCCGATGACCTCGTCAGCCGGGAGCTGCGGGTGCTGGGCGCGCTCGGCGTCGACCGGGACGACCACGTCGCCGCCCTCGACCTGCTGGCGTCGGGCCGGTACCCCTTCGCGGACCTGCCCCGCGAGGTCGTCGGCCTCGACGGGGCCGAGGGCCTCCTGGCCCGCATGGCGGGGGAGTCCGGCCGGCCGCCCCCGGTGCACGGTGTCGTCGCGCCCTGAGCCCACCGGGCGGGCGTGGCGTCAGGCCATGGGGCCATACTCGGGGCGTGACCCAGCGCAACGTGCTCGGCGGCGACCTCGAGCCGTGCGGCAACGACCCGGTGACCGGCTTCTACCGGAACGGTTGTTGTGACTGGGGTCCCGACGACGTCGGCTACCACACCGTCTGCGCCACGGTCACCGCCGAGTTCCTCGAGCACCAGCGGGGCATCGGCAACGACCTGGTCACCCCGATGCTCGGTTACGGGTTCCCGGGCCTGAAGCCGGGTGACCGCTGGTGTGTCACCGCGGCCAACTGGCTCAGGGCCCACCACGACGGTGCGGCCGCCCCCGTCGTCCTGGCCGCCACCAACGAGGGCACCCTCGACGTCGTCCCCCTCGACGTCCTCCAGGAGTACGCCGTCGACGTCCCCGACGACGTGGGCGGTCTGGGCGAACTCTGACCGGAGCCGCCCCGGGCCGAAAGGCGTCGCCACGGGCCCGTGACCCTTTCGAACGCCATCGCGGTGGACTGCTAGACACGGCGGATGCACGGGCGACTGACGATGGCGGCGACCTGCTTCGGGACGGCGGTGATCCTGGCGGCGACCGGCCTGCCGAAGCCGGCGGAGGGCGGGCCCGCATCGGTCACCCGGGAGTTCACCTACCAGGGTGTCGACGAGTCCTTCGTCGTCCCCGACGACGTCTGTGAGGTCACCATCACCTCCCTCGGCGCCGAAGGCGGCGACGGCGACGAACAACCCGGCGCCGGTGAGGGCGGCCTCGGGGGCGAGGCGGTGGGCGCCGTGGCCGTGGTCCCGGGCGAGTCGCTGACGGTGACCGTCGGTGGCACCGGCTCCGATGCAGCGGGGACCGTCGGCGGGGCCGGCGGTTTCAACGGCGGTGCAACGGGAGGCTCTGACAACGGCACCGGCAGCGTGGGCGGTGGCGGTGGCGGTGGCGGCATGTCCGACGTGAGCCGCGGCACCGACGTCCTCGTCGCGGCCGGCGGCGGGGGTGGCGGCGGCGGCTCCGGCGGTATCTTCATCGGCGGCGGCGGCGGCAACGGCGGCGGCGGCGGCACCGATGGCGGAACCGGCGACACCGGGGCGACCGGTGGGCAGGCCGGTGGTGCCGGTGGTGCTGGGGGAACAGGGGTCAGCAACGGCGACGACGGGGATGCGGGCACGGCCGGCACCGGCGGCGCGGGCGGCGATGACAGCCCGGTCCCGCTGACTGCCACCGGTGGCGAAGCCGGTGGCGGTGGCGGGGGAGGTGTCGTCGGCGGCGGCGGCGGTGGCGCGGCCGGGTTCGCGGCATCCGATTCCGGTGGCGGCGGCGGCGGTGGCGGCTCCGGGACCACACCCGACGGCACCGGGATGACCGACAGCGTGCAGGCCGGCAATGGCGTGGTGCACATCGCCTACTCACCGGATCCTTCGTGTACGGCGCCCGTCGAGGCGTTCGTCACCATCGGCTGTCCACCGGCACCCGTCGAGGTGACCGTGACAAACCCCCGAGACGTTCCCGTCGAGGTCAGACAGCGCGGAGTGGTGCTGGGCGCAGTCAACCCGGGCGCGACGCGGACCTTCACCACGACCGACCCCAGCGGCGACATCACCGCCACGGCCTTCGGTCAGGCGGTCGAGGTGGTCGTGGCCGTCTCCACCGTGGACTGCGAGCTCCCACCGGTGCCACCTCCGCACGTCGATCCGATCGACGCCAGCCCCCCCTTCGCCGGCTGAGCGATCGGCTACCGGACGGGCACCATCCCCGGACAGGACCGGCCACCTCAGGGATTTGGGGGGACTTTGCCCCTGGGTGGCGGAGCGTCGACCACCTGACGTCGGGGGTGACGAGCGAAGGAGGGCCGCGATGCCCTTGATGCAGCCGCTCCGTGACGAGCACGCCGAGCTCCTGTCGCACATCGAGGCTCTGCGAGACGCAGGGGATGCCCTGGCCTCGGTCGAGGGCCACATGGTGCCGAGCCGCCAGGGCCACGTGGCCGCCTGGCGGGTCGGCGATGGCCCGGCGGTGCTGCTGGTCCACGGGTACGCCGACGACCAGGCGGCCCGCGCCGCCGATGAGGCGGCCGTCGGTCGCGACCGGGCGGCCTTCGACTCGCGGCAGGCGTTCCTCGCGCTCGATCAGGAGGTCCTCGTCGTGCAGTCGGTCGACGACGAGCGCATCGACGTCATGGGCACGGCGGAGTTCGTGAGCCGCAATCCTCGAGTGCGGTTGGTCACCGTCGACGGCCTGAGCGCCCGCCGGACCGCCCGTGACCCACAGACGGTCGAGGTGGTCGCCGCCTTCGTGTGCCAATCCTGAAGCGGATGCGGTCCGCCAGCGGCTCACTCGTGAGATTCGACGCCGAGCGCTGTGCGGAATCCCGGGATGCCAAGGCCGGACTGCTCGCCTGCGCCGGAGCCTCAGTGCCAGAACCGGCGACGGGCTACCGGCCCCACACCTCTACCCTGTTGGGACCCGCCCGGGTAGCTCAGTCGGCAGAGCGGCTCACTCGTAATGAGCAGGTCAGGGGTTCGATTCCCCTCTCGGGCTCTGGATTCTCGGGCGTTCGCCGGGGCCGAGTCGTCCACGATCAGCACGCGGGAGCTCTGGGTCCAGGGTTCTGGGGTGAACTGGTCGCCCTGCTGGACGCCGGCCACGGGCCCGTCGGCTTCGATGGTGGCCCGACCTGACCCGTCTCCCGCCAGCAGCAGCCGTCCCGCCGGACGTACCTGCCGTCGCTCAAGTCTGCGGCGTTCAGCGCCGAAGCTGTGCCGAAGGGCGGGTGGGGGCCCGGATCGGATCGCTACGGCCTTTCCTTGGGGATGGCTTGACCCACCCGCCCTTCTTGCATTTGACGCCCGTAGGCCGCGTCATGCTCACGCCTGGGGAACGGGCCATCAGCCGGGAGCAGGCCCTGGTGATACTCGAGCGTCAGGACGAAGTGGAGGGCCAGCTCCGGCGTCTACGCGACGGTGTGCGGCAGCTCCTGGTCGACGTGGACAAGCCGGCCCCGCTGAGCCGGGTCTCCGAGACTGACACCCATTTCGGGTACCAGGCATCACGTCAGGGGGTACATGGGTAGGAGCGCGGGCGAGTCGAGGGGCCCCGGCGCTCCTTCAACCCTCCGGGCGATCGGGGCTCCTCGCTCTACCGAGCGCCGACTCGAGGAAGGGTGCATCTCCCACAAGACGGCCGCGAGGAGGACAGGGACCTGCCCTACGGGCTTGACGTTGAGATGTGAGCCGGTCGGGCTCCGACGAGGAGGAACGTCTTCATCGCCCCCTTGCCCTTGCCCTTGCCCTTGACCTCGACCGACGTCCGCGGCTCGAAGTCGAACGGCGGTGAGGCGGCCCGAGCCACCCGCGCGGTGACCTGGATGCGACCGGGTACGCCGCGGGACTCCATGCGACTCGCGGTGTTCACCGTGTCCCCCCACACGTCATAGCTGCACTTCCGGTGGCCGATCACCCCTGCGACGACCGACCCGCGGTCGACACCCATGCGCAGCTGCAGCGGATCGCCCGTCGGTGTTCTGACACGCGTGGTCGCCTCTCCCATCGCGATCGCCAACTCGAGCAGGGCGACGAGGTGACCGGAGCGGGGCGTCGGTGGGCCGCCGGCCACCATGTGCGAGTCGCCGATGGTCTTGATCTTCTCGAGCCCCGCGGCCTCCACGAGATCATCGAAGGCGTGGATTGTCGGTGTCGGTGTCGGTGTCGAGGTCGAGGTCGATGCTGCGCACAGCGCGCACCGCGAGGTCCCCGCCCCTACCCGGTGTCCGTCAGCCCCAGCGGCGTGAGCAGGCGACGGGTGTCGTGCTCCGGCTCCAGGCCCGCCTCAGCCAACACGCGGAGCAGGCGCTCGGCACTCGTCCGGGCTGCGCTCCGGTCCCCCAGCGCGAGCAGGGCCCGAACCCGCAGCCGGTGCCCCTGCTCCGCCAGCTCGTCGATCGCAGTGACCTCGTCGGCCCGGCGGAGCGCCTGTTCGGGCTCGCCCCGGGCGAGGAGGAGCTCGCCGGCGCGCGCCGCGGTCGTGACGAACAGTGAGCGGATCCGGATTCGCTCGTAGATGATCCACCTGTCGTCCAGGCCCGCCATGTAGTCGCCCCGGTACAGCTCGATCGCCGACAGGTAGCAGGAGAGCGCACCACCCGGCACGCCTCGTTCCTCCAGGTTCCGACCCTCCTCGGTGAGCGCGTCGAACCGGGCAACGTCACTCTCCAGGCCCTCGGAGGTGAGGACCAGGCTCTCGCCGTCGCGACGTACGAACCACGGCGCCTCGCGTTGGGCTCGATCCGGCTCGAGGACCCGCTGGAGGTGCCCGAGGTTGGTGCGGAGGTTGGCCGAGGCGCTGCGCTCGTCGAGCTCGGGCCACAGGGCCGTCACGACCTCTCCCGGGGTCGTCTGCGGATGGCCGAGCAGGAAGCAGAGCATCTGCCGCACCCGCTCGCGCCTCCATTCCTTGTCGACCACCTGCACGCCGTCGCGGAACAGGCGCAGCCCGCCGAGGACCTCGATGCGCAGGGAATGGGACGGTCGGGTCGGCAAGGTCACCAGCCGCTGGTGGGCCCACTCCGCGACCGGCCCGTGGTGGACCGTCGCCACCCACCGCAGCAGGCCACGGAGATCGGGGAGCTCTCCCAGGACGGCCTCGGCCTCGGGGACCCCACCGATCACAGCGGCCACCGCCAGCTCGGCCAGATGCGGGGGGGCGACGTGGACCCGGAGCAGGGCGGGGCGCCGCCACGGCAGGGCGACGGCCGCGGTGAGGTCGCCCTCTTCCCGCTGCGCCGTCAGGGCGCGGGCCATCTCCTGCACGGTCGTCAGCGCCGGACCGAGGTTCGCTCGGTCGATCATCGGGCGGACCTCCGGGACCAGGAGATGCAGCAGGGGCAGGGAGTTGAGGTACGAGCGGGCGGGCAGCACCTCCATGGGGACCTCGGCCAAGGCCTCCTCCAGCAGCCCAACGGCCCGCTGTTCGTCGTGGCGGGCCACGGCCAGCGAGGCCTCAGCGACCCGCAGGAAGTTGGCGCCATGGCCGCCCCCGATGTGGCCGACGAGCTTCCCGCCCCGCTCGACGAGCGCCTCTGCCTGCTCGAGGTCGCCGGCGTGGACCGCGATGAGTGCGACCACGCCCGACAAGGCGACCTGTTGGTGGGTGAGGCGGACCGGTCGGATCCCCGATGCCATCTCCTGGCCGATGGTGATCGCCAGTTCCGGCGAGACGTCGCCTCGCAGCCAGGTGGCGAAGGCCACGACTCGTGCGTCCTCTCCGGCGAGGCCGGAGGCCAGTTCGTCGACCGCGGTCGGCAGGCCGATCTCCTCGGGGCAACCCAGATCGAGGAGCACGCCGCCGCGCAGGTCGACGGTCTGGGCCAGGACCGTCTCTCGGCCCGGCCGATCGCAGGCGTGGATTGTGCGCAGGGCCTCGTCCCGGCGGCCCTGGCGGCCGAGCTCCACGGCCGACTCGATCTCGACCAGCAGCTCGGCCAGCGGTTCGCCCGATCCGGCCAGTTCGGACAGGCGGGCCATGATCGCCGGGATCCGGTCCCGGCTCCCGGCCCAGAGCTCGGACTGGTAGAGCCGCCAGAGGGCGACACACTCGGCCTCGCCGTCACCGCGGAAGCGGGCCAGCTCCGCGGCGTTCTCGAAGGATCCGATGGCCGTCGCCTCCGAGCCGCTGAGGGACAGGATCGCTCGCAGCAACGCCGCCTCGACTTCGAGGTCGGGGCCGGGAGGAAGGCGATCGGCCAGGAAGCGCAAATCGCCCAGCGGTGTCCGGGCGAGTGGCTTCACCACGGCGGATCGGATGGCGCTCCGCTGACCATCGAGATCCTCGGCGGCCGCCGACGCGGTAAAGGCCTGGCGGAGGTCACCGCGCTCGAGCAGGTGCGCGGCCCCCCGCCTGAGCACGTCGCGCTCCATCCCTGCGTCTCGCCGAAGGCGCAGAGCGGGCAACCAGAGAGCGTGCAGCCTGAGGGAGCCGTCGGGCCGGCCATCGGTGAGCGGCAGGTCACCGAACAGGTCCTCGGCCGACAAGTCCGAGTCGGTGACCGCTCGAAGCAGATCGTCGTCGACAGCGTCGAACAGCGCCAGCCGGCTGATGGCCTCGAGCCGGTCGGGATCGATCTGGTCGAGCACCTCCTCCCACAGGTACTCGGTGGCGGCCTCACGGCCGGCGACGGCGACCAGTTCGGCGAGCGCGGGCCAGCGGACCGTGGCCAGCAGGTCCGGGGCCACACCGCGTTCTACGGCGAACCGGCTCAGCTCGTCGTCGTCGAAGGCCAGCTCGGCCTCGCCCAGCTCGACCACCTCGTCGCGCAGGCGGAGACGGGCGACCGGCAGCGGCGGCAGCTGGCGGCCGGCGATGAGGAGGTGCCCGTTGCGCGGGAGGGCCGCGAGGAGGTCGGCCATCGCCTGTTCGCCGGGTGAGCCCGGCGGGATGGCGTGGACATCGTCGAGCACCAGCGCCACGTCCTCGGGCGCCCTGGACCACAAGGCGTCGATCACCGCGTCGACCGTGGGCTCCGCCTGGCGTCCCAGGCCGGTCAGCAGCCCGGAGGCCAGTTCGGCAGCGTCCGCGTCGTCAGGCCGACACTGCAGCCAGACGTCGACCCCTCTTGGCTGCAGCTCGTTCTCGGCCAGGGCGCTCGTGAGCAGTGCCGTCTTGCCGAAGCCCGGTCCGGCCACCACCGTGGTGAGGCGCCGATCGAACCGTCCCGCCAGGGTGGCCAGCAGGCGTGGCCGGGGGACGTGGGGACGGTTCCCGGGCACGGGTGGCCCGAGTCGGGATGACTGGCTCACCACCGGGCAGGTTGATCGCCGAATTGGGGCCTGGCAAGCGCGGTTTGCGCCTGGTTTACGGCCCGCTCGTACCTTCGGCGTCAGGCAGCGCGAGGAGGTCACCATGTTCGCCGCCGGCATGCAGCAGATTGGTCGGGTCATAGAGCCCCGGAACCGCAGGGGCGGCCGCCCTCAGGCCGGGCAGCGGGTCCGACGCCGCGACCGTCGGCCTGTCGAGTCAACTCGGCCGGCCGAGGGTCCGACCAGCGCTTAACCGGCCCAGCGACGGCGGAAGTCCGAGATCGACGTCCGAGATCTCCAGGTTGCCACAGCGGGCGCCGGGTCTCAGCGGCCCCAGCCGTCATCGAGCTCGGACTCGCCGACATGGGCATCGAGCCATTCCTGCAGCGGTCGCGCCTGGTGCAGGAAGTCGACGATCCGGTCCTTGGCCCTCGAGGTGCCCAGCCAGGCGCCGGCGGACCACTCCCGCCAGGCGATCAGGCTCTTGTGGCGGAGCCACTGGATGCGCGCGTGGTCCTTGGGGTAACCGCGGGGTGCGGTCTTGAGGACCTCCCGGCCCGTGATCTCGATGCCCGAGCGGCGCACCTGCTCGACGATCACCTCGAGATCGGTACCTGTGCGATCATCGGCGACTGCTCGGCGGAACCGCTCGAGCTGGTCTTTGGCCATCACGTACGTCCCGAGCCCGGCGGCCAGCCCCTCTGAAGACAGTTGGATGTAGCCGCCGCCAGAGAGCTGGGCACCCATCGCCGTCTTGTACGGCGACTTGTCGGCGCTGAACCGCACGTCTCGGTAGGGGCGGAAGATCTTCCCTTCGCCGAACTCGGCCGCCAGGTCGGCCAGCAACGCTTCCATGGGCGCTCGGACCTGGTCCTCGTACACCGCCTTGTGGTCGGTCCAGTACGCCTTGGTGTTGTCGGCTTCGAGGCCCTCGTAGAACTCCAACGCCTCCACCGGCCACCCCTGGAACGCCATGCCGAAACGGTAGCGACCCGACAGATCGGGCTTCCTCCTTGTCACCGGGTCGTCCGGCAACACCTGCGTCAGCTCCGGGCCCGGCCGATGCCGAAACGGATCTCGCGGGCCACCAGGTCTTGGCCGTGGGGGGCGAGGTGGACGGTGTCAGCGGTCCGCACGGGGGCCTGGCCTCCTGAGGCGGTGGGGCGGGTGGCCGCCCACTCGCCGTTGGGCCCGCCTACGGCGGTGGTGGCGTCGGCCAGGGTCACCTCGGGGTGGCGGGCGGCCACGGCTCGGTACTCGGCCCGAAGTCGATCGGTCACGGTCTGGGTCCGGGCGCTGATCATGGGCGGGGGGAGCACCAGGACCACCGCGGCGCCGGAGCCGATCATCTGGGTCACGAACCAGTCCGCCTGACGCCCCCATTCCCGGGCGAAGGACGGCGAGTAGACGTCGGGCACTCGACGACCGTTGGCGCCGACCCACTTCTGGGCGGGGTCCGAGGTGTAGTTGCCGATGAAGAGCATGACCGCGATGTCGGGGTCGAACCGGTTGAGCGAGGCGGGGAGGTGCCTCGGCCAGTTGAACACCCCGGGGGTGAGCAGGCCGGAGCCGTTGACCCCCTCGTTGTGGACCCGCCAACGAGCGCCGAGCTGGCGGGCCAGTGCCGGCCCCACCGACTTCATGATCGAGTCACCGACCAGGAGCACGTCCTGCACGGTGGTCGGTACGGCCTCGCTGGCCGGTGCCGTCGTGGGGGGCACTGTGGTGGGGGCCGTGGGCTCGGTTGGGGTGACGGGAACCGCTGTCGGTGGCGGCACCGTGGTCGGGACGGGAACCGTGGTCGGCGCCGGCTCGCCCTGGGCGGCCACTGGGGTGACGAGGACCACTGCTGCCAGGAGGACCGCCATGCCCGCGAGGACCAGGCCGAGTGCCGGGGACGGGCGCGTGCGAACAGAGGTGGTGGACATGGTTTCCTCCTGGTCTCCCGGCGGAACTCGGGTCACCGGGTCGATCCGCGGGTCTCACCCCCCGGGACCCCTCGGCCCCGGGACGTCACCGGCTCGTCCGGCAACCCCTCCGGATCGTCGGAGCTGATCGTCCACCGGACCGGTGGTAGGTCGGTGGTGGGGCGGTGGTGGACTCAGGTCGGCCCAGGTCCGCGCCGATAGCTGGAGCGGCCCGTTCACCGACCCTGAGGAGGCCGAGATGTCTCGCCGGGACCAGGGGCCGCGGCCGTCAACCGGACGGCCGGGCCGTTCATCGGTCCGTAGCTGGTTGCTCGCCGCCGGAGCCGTGCTCGCCGGCGGCGCGCTGCTGGGCCCGGTCCCGGCAGGAGCGGGGAATCCGGCCCGCGACGTGACGATGCTCGACAACCGGTTCGACGCGGTGACCGCGATCGTGGCCCAGGGTCAGGGCGTGGAGTTCACGAACTTCGGCGGGGTGGTGCACGACGCCCGGGACGGCACGGGCCTCGACCTCTTCGCCACCGGCATCATCGAGCCCCCGGAGACGGTGGCCATCGGGCCGTTGCCGGGCGCGGGTGACTACCGGTACTACTGCACGTTCCACCCCGAGATGGTCGGGCGCCTCCGGGTACCGGTGAGGGTCAGCCGGCCGCAGAGCCCGGCCGGCGCGCGGGTCACCGTCCGATGGGCGGCGGCCCGGGCGCCGTCCGGGCTGGTGTTCGACGTCCAGCGCCGTCGCCCCGGCACCGACCGGTTCGTCGACTGGCGCTCCGGGGTCACCGCGGCCGCGGCGACCTTCCGACCCGCGATGGAGGGGCGGTGGGTGATGCGGGCTCGCGTCCGGCAATCGGCCGGGGGTGCGTCCTCTGACTGGTCGCCCGCCAGGTCCATCCGGGTCTCCTGAGCTCCCCGTGCCGCACCCATCGCGTTCAGGCCGCCCCCTCCTCGGCCGATGGAATACCTTGGGACGGGGTGCGGCCATCTCATGGTCGGGTAGGACGCAGGGCACGCGAGGGGGAGGTCCACATGGATTCGGTCAGTGATCTGGTGGGGGTGACCGTCGTGATGACGATGGTGGCCTGGGGGTGGGCGGTGACCCGGGACGCCCGGGCGATCCTGTTCCCCGCCACCGCCTCCGTCGCCGGTCCCGAACACGACGAGGTCATCGTCCTGCCCTAGGTGTTGTGCGCTGGGACGTTCGTGACATCCGCTGAGCGCGGAGCCTCGTCTTGCCCCGTAACGCTCCCCTAACCCCCGAGGGCCGGCTCCGGTTGTGCCACCGCATCGCTGATGGCTGGACGGTCGCCGCGGCGGCCGAGTCGATGAACATCTAGCGCCAGTGCGCCCTCAAGTGGTGGCGGCGCTATCAAGCCGAGGGCTTGGAGGGCCTCCAGCTCTTCGACACCGGCTCGCTTCCTCCTCAGGCCGTGGGGGCTCAGGCCGGGGTCAGGGTCTCGGTGCCCCCCACGGCGGCTCCCTGGACGGTCCAGGTCCCGACGAGGCGCCCGTCGTCCTCGAGCTGGTAGGTGGCCGTGCCTGAGCCGGTGAGGTCCCCGCTGAAGGTGGTGGTGAAGGTGTCACCCTCGAGGGTGCCCCGACCCGACGAGGTCGAGGAGCCAGTGGTCCACACGACCCGGTAGTCGGGGCCGTTCCCCGTGATCACTGCGGTGCCCCGATACGGGGAGCCGTCGCTGTTGGTGCCCTCAACCTGGTAGTCACCGGCCAGCGGCCCGCCGCTCGGCGCAGTCCCTCCGTTGCCCCCGCCGTCCTCGTCGCCTCCGAAGAGGGCGAAGGCGCCGAGCGCCAGCAGAGTGAGCCCGATCAGGACGAGCGCCACGGTCAGGAGAGGGGTTCGCGAGCCACCGCTCGGGGTCGGGGCTGGGCCGGTGGAAAGGGGATCCGTGCTCGGGGTGCCCTGATCGGCGACCTGGTCGGTCCATTGCGTACCGTCCCAGAACCGGTGTGCATGACGGTGCTCCGGATCGGGATACCAACCCGGAGCCATGGTCTCCACGGTGTTGGTCATACCTCGACTGTGCGCCCGGACCCGATCGTCGTCAGGGGCCGAAGGTCCTCTCCCGTCCGGCGGAACGGGCGGGGCGCCCTGGGTCGGGATGCCACACTCACCCGATGGATTCCGAGGACCTGCGCCTGGCCGTCTACCACCACCTGGCTGAGACGGGCCGGGCCCCGGGCCACGCCGCGCTGGCCGCAGTCTTCGAGGTCGAGGAGGCCGAGGTGGTGGCCGGCCTCGAGGCTCTCGACGAGGCCCGCCACATCGTCCTGCGCGACGGCCGGATCGTCATGGCCCACCCGTTCGCCACCATCCCCCTGGGATTCTCGGTCATGGGCCGTGAGGCGCTCTGGTGGGGCGGCTGTGCCTGGGACAGCTTCGCCCTGCCCCATCTGCTGCCCGGCGAGGACGACGTCCTGGTGGCCACCGTCTGCCCTGGCTGTGGGGCCGCCCTCTCATGGGTGGTCGGCACCGATGCGCCGCCCGAGGGCGACCAGGTGGCCCACTTCCTCGTTCCCACCGCCCACCTGTGGGACGACGTGGTCCACACCTGTGGCCACCAGCGCCTGTTCTGTGGCGAGGCCTGCGTCGACCGCTGGCTGGCCGACTCGGGCCACGACCGGGGTTACGTCATGGATCTCCCGACGCTGTGGCGTCTGGCCGAGGGGTGGTACGCCGGTCGCCTCGACCGGGGCTACGTCCGCCGCGAGCCCGGGGAGGCCCACGCCTACTTCAGGGACGTGGGCCTCGAGGGCGGGTTCTGGGGCCTCTGACGGAGGCCGGTGCCAGACCGTCGGCGCCCGGCTGAGCAGGCTTGGGACGGGGTCATCCGGCCTCGAAGCCGGTGAGGACGCCGACGACGTTGGTGCCGATGGCCTCGACGGCGTAGCCGCCCTCCATGACGAACAGGGTGGGCCGGTCGAGGTCGGCCAGGCGGGCGCCGAGCACGGGGTAGTCGGTGGTCTCCAGCTCGAAGCAGGAGATGGGGTCGTCCTTGTAGGTGTCCACGCCGAGGGAGACCACGACGGCGTCCGGGGCGAAGGCCCGCACGTGGCCGAGGGCGTCGTCCAGGGCGGCGAACCAGGCCGGGGCCTGCGTGCCCATCGGCAGCGGGTAGTTGCGGTTGGCGTCGACCCCGGCCCCCTCGCCCCGCTCGTCGGCGTACCCGGTGAAGAACGGGTACTCCTGGCGGGGGTCGCCGTGCAGGTTGGTGACCAGCACGTCGCCCCGGGCCCAGAAGATGTCCTGGGTGCCGTTGCCGTGGTGGTAGTCGACGTCGACGACCGCCACCCGGCCCAGCCCGCCGTCGAGCAGGGCCTGTGCCGCGGCCGAGGCGTTGTTGATGAAGCAGTAGCCGCCGTAGAGGTCCAGGGCGGCGTGGTGGCCCGGTGGCCGACAGAGCGAGAAGGCGGATCGCTCGCCGCCCAGGACCAGGTCGGCCCCCGTGAGGGCCACGTCGGCGGAGGCCAGGACGGCCTCGGCGGTCCCCGCCATGATCGGCGACCCGGCGTCGAAGGAGAAGTAGGAGAGCCGTCCGTCGATGGCCTCCGGCTCCTTCTGGCCCATGCGGCGGACGGGCCAGGCCAGCGGGAGGGCGTCGGTCTCGTCGGTGTGCTCGTCCAACCAGAGGGCCCAGGCCTCCTGCAGGAAGGCCAGGAAGCGCTCGTCGTGGACCCGGGCCAGTGGCTCGATCCCGTGGGCCGTCGGTTCGATGACGTCACCGAGGCCGACGTCCCGCACCGCGGCCAGGATCAGGTCGGCCCGCTCCGGCTTCTCGAACGGTGGCCGCAGCGCCCCGTCGATCAGCTCCCCCCGGGCGTGGTGGAGGCGGTGCGCCTCGGTGTAGACGGTCTGCACCGTCTCGGGTGTAGCACGGAGCGGGCGCAGTCGACGGGCGGACGGCGCCGGTACCGTGCGGTACCAGCGCAGGCGAGGCGAGTGAGAGGCAGCGTGCGGAGGCTCGGAGCGTTCCTGGTGGTCGCCTTGGCGGTGACGGCGGCCTGGTCCAGCCGCGGCACGCCGCGCCCCGCCGCCGCCGAGGCCCCTGCCTCCGTGGCCTTCGTCGGTGACTCGATCGGCCGCGACGCCGAGCCCGAGATCGCCGCCCGGGTGACGCCCACCAACCCGATCGCCTACTACCACGCCGTCGGGGCGGGCTACACCGACTACCACCTACCGCTGCTGCTGCCGATCGTCCAGGCGCCGGACGGCCCCGACATCGTCGTGGCCGAGTTGGGCACCGGGGATGCGTTCTGGAGCAACACCGTCCAGCAGTTCGAGACGAGCATGCGCCGGTTCCTGGCCCGGATCACCCCGTATGTGGACTGCGTGCTCTGGCTCGACCAGAAGCCGGCGGGCAACCGGGCCTACCCGATGATCAACGACCGGGCCGCAGGCCTACAACGAGGTGGTCCACCGGGTGGCCAACGAGCACCCGAAGGCGACCTACGTGCACTACGCCGAGTGGACCCGGCTCGCTGATGCCCCCTCGCCCTACTTCCTGGGCGACTACCTGCACCTGACCACGGCGGGGGAGCGGGGCCTGGCGCTGCTGGTCAGCAGCGCGGTGCGGGGCTGTGATCCGGACCTCACCAGCGGGCCCTTCTGGGACGTCCAGGACGACTTCTGGGCCGCCGACGCCATCAACTGGGCCGCCGCCGAAGGCCTGGTCACCGGGTACGACAACGACAGCTACCGGGCGGTCATCGGCCAGTTCCGTCCGACGGTGACTCGGGGCCAGGCGGCCCAGATGGTCTGGCGGCTCCGCGGCGAGCCCCAGGTGGGCGACGGCCACGGCTGGAGCGACGTCCCCCGGTGGCTGGCGCCGGCGCTGCGCTGGGGGCGGTTCCGTGACGTCCTCGACGGCTACGCCAACGGCACCTTCCGGCCCGCACGAGGAGGTCACGCCGGGGCCGGCTGGTGACCTGGCTCTGGCGCGCCGCCGGGAAGCCGACGGGCTACCCCGGCGACCATCCCTGGGCCGATGCCCCGCCAGTCCCTCCGGCTGGCCCTGAAGTGGGCGTCTGCCGAGGGGATCCTCACCGGCATCGACGGCCGGTTCCGGGCCGGGGCCACCGTCGACCGGGCCCAGATCGCGGTGTGGCTCCAGGCCACCCACGCCTTCCTCCATCCCGCGCCGCCGCCCGCCCCGCCGGCGACGCCCCCGACCACGGCGCCCGCCACCACGCTGGCCCCGACCACGACGCCCGCCGTGACCGTCCCGTCCACGACCGTCCCGGCCACGACCGTGTCGCCGACGACCGTCGTCCCGTAGGGTTCGGCCCATGGCGGACCAGGCCACCTTCGCCGAGCAGGCCATGCCGCTCATGGACGGCCTCTACGGCGCCGCCCTGCGCATGACCCGCAACCCCTCCGACGCCGAGGACCTCGTCCAGGAGACCTACCTCAAGGCCTACCGGGCGTTCCACAGCTTCCAGGAGGGCACCAACCTCAAGGCCTGGCTGTACCGGATCCTCACCAACACCTACATCAACACCTACCGGGCCAAGAAGCGCCGCCCGGACGAGACCGACCTCGAGGAGGTCGAGGACCTCTACCTCTACCGCCGCCTCGGCGGCCTCGAGGGGGCGACCGCCGGTCGCAGCGCCGAGGACGAGCTGCTCGACCACCTCACCGACTCCGAGGTCAAGGACGCCCTGGAGGCCCTGCCCGAGCAGTTCCGCATGGCCGTGCTGCTGGCCGATGTCGAGGGCTTCGCCTACAAGGAGATCGCCGAGATCCTGGACATCCCGATCGGCACCGTGATGAGTCGGCTGCACCGGGGAAGAAAGGCCATGCAGAAGCAGTTGTACGAGTACGGCAAGCAGCGCAACCTCGTCCCCCGCGAGGCCGAACCGTCCCCGACCACCACCTGAGCCCCATGTCCGACAAGTGCGACGAGACCCTCGCCGAGCTCTACACCTACCTCGACGGGGAGCTGACGGTGGAGGTCCGGGAGAAGATCCGGTTCCACCTCGACGACTGCCCGCCCTGCGGCGACATCGCCGTCTTCGAGGTCGAGCTGCGCAAGGTCATCGCCTCCAAGTGCGTCGACAAGGTCCCCGACGACCTCCGCGCCCGCATCATCGCCGCCTGCTCCGACGACCCCGACACGCCCAGTGAGCGGCGATGTCCCGTTCGGGCGAGCGTCCGGCGGCGCACCGAGCGTGACACTGGGCGCGACCCGGTGATGCGTAGTCTGTCAGCCGAGGTCGTACTCCAGGGTGGCCAGGTCGGCCGGGACGACCGCGTCGACCAGGCGCTGCTCGGCGTCCGCGTCGTCGCTCGAGGTAGAGGTCCCAGAAGGCGATGGTCGAGGCGGTGACCAGGTCGTCGGCCGGGTCGGGGTCGTTCTCGAAGGGCGAGGCGTGGGCGAACTCGTGGAGGGTGACGAACCACTTGGGGGTCGCCGTCTCGGCGTAGGCCTCGACGGCGTCCTCGTAGGGCAGGGCGGGTCCTCGTCGGCGTGGACGATCATCAGGGGCAGGCCCCGGGAGTCAAGTCGAACTCGCCGCCGACGTCAGCCGGGCGCCGTCGAGGACCATCGCGGCGATCGGGCGCTCGTCGAGGCAGCAGTCGTTGAAGGCCACGCCGTAGGTGGTGGCCCCGCCCAGGGACAGGCCGGCCACGCCGATGCGCTCGGGGTCGATGGCCCCGTACACGGGTGACGCGGGGTCCTCGTTGGCCGCCAGGAGCTCGTCGATGACGAAGCTGATGTCGCCGGGCTGGTTGCCCACGTCGGTCCAGGTGGCCTCGCCGGGGACCTCGTCGTTGGAGAGCGGGAAGGCCGGCGCGGCCACGGCGTAGCCCGCCTCGGCCCAGGCGCTGAGGAGCTGGGTGAACTTGCGGGGGTGGCCGTCGAGGCCGTGGGCGAAGGCCACGAACGGGAACGGCCCGGGGCCGGCCGGCAGGTAGACGTCGGTGGGGAGGCGGCGCTCGTCCTGGTGGGGCATCCCCGCACCGGCCTCGGTCGGTCGTGAGGTGTCGACCAGGTCGAGGGTGAACTGGGCCATCTCTGTACGCGTCGGTCGCGGCCGTCGTGGTGGTGACCTCGGCCTCCGGGTCCTCGCTCACGGCGACGTCGTCCGAGGCGTCGTCGCCACAGGCCCCGGCGAACAGCAGCAGGACAACCGCGATCCCCCCGATTCGGTGCATCTGGGTGCGAGAACGTACCCGTTATGCTCCGCGCCCATGGTTCTCGGCGTCGTCTGGCACTTCTGGTTCGCACCCATCCTGGTCCTGACCGTCTTCGCCATCCTGGCGGTGACCATCTTCGGCTACCTGCGCAAGGTGTCCGCCCCCCGCTACCCGAAGAACTGACCCCGATGCGCGTCGCTCGTGACTGACGCCATCGACTGGGTCCTGGCCCAACGGGTCGCGGTCCGCTTCTCGGGTCACGAGCCCTTCGCCGACTCGTACCACTACGCCGCGCTGGCCCCGGACTTCGCCGAGCTCACCGCCATCGCCGAGGACCGGGTGGCCGAGACCACGGGCCTGATCTCCGCCGCGGGCCCCGCCCGGGCCCGGGTGGTCGAGCGACCGGCGTGGGTCGCGGCCAACCTTGCCTCCTTCCAGCGGCTGCTGCGCCCCCTCACCGAGAAGCTCGGTGAACGGATGGGTGCCGGGCCGCTGGCGCCGGTCGCCCAGAAGATCGCCGGGGCCGAGGTCGGGGCCCTGTTGGGATGGATGTCCACCCGGGTCCTCGGCCAGTACGACCTGCTGGTGGCCGAGGACGAGTCCCCCGAGGACCAGGACCTCGTCTACTACGTGGGCCCGAACGTCCTCGCCCTGGAGAAGAAGTTCGCCTTCCCGCCCCGGGAGTTCCGCCTCTGGCTGGCCCTCCACGAGGTCACCCACCGGGCCCAGTTCACCGGCATCCCCTGGCTGCGGACCCACTACCTCGGCCTCGTGGACGAGGTGGTCGGGGCCGTGGACCCGGACCCGAAGCGCTTCATCGTGGCCATCGGCCGGGTGGCCGACGACCTGCGGGAGGGGCGCAAGCCCCTCGAGGACGGCGGGCTGGCCGCGGTCCTGGCCGGCCCCGAGCAGCGCGTGGCCCTCGAGCGGGTCGCCGGCCTCATGAGCCTGCTGGAGGGGCACGGCGACGTGACCATGGACCGGGCCGGGGCCGACCAGATCCCCTCCGCCGCCCGCTTCGGCCGGGTCCTGCGCCAGCGCCGCCAGCAGGCCAACGGCCTGGCCCGCCTGCTGCAGCGCCTGCTCGGCCTCGAAGCCAAGCTGGCCCAGTACGAGCAGGGCGAGAAGTTCATCGCCGCCATCGAGTCCGTCGGCGGCCCCGACGCCCTCGACACGGTGTGGGAGGACCCGTCCCGCCTCCCGACCCTGGCCGAGATCCGTGATCCCGCCGGGTGGCTGGCCCGGATCGACCGGGCTGCGGCGTAGGTCCCGGCCGTGGGCCTCCGGGAGGAGTTGCTCGGCCGCTGCCACTTCCCGCGACGCCGGGCACCGAGGTGACCTGTGCCGTCTCGGGCGGCGCCGACTCGCTGAGCCTCCTGGTCCTGGCCATCGCCGCCGGGTGCTCGGTCACCGCGGTGCACGTCGACCACGGCCTGCGCCCGGGATCGGTGGCCGAGGCCGACCGGGTGGGCGACGCCGCGGCCCGGTACGGCGCCCGTTTCCGGCGCGAGCAGGTCACCGTCCTGCCCGGCCCGAACCTCCAGGCCCGGGCCCGGGCCGCCCGCTACAAGGTCCTGCCCGCGCGACGTGCTCACGGGCCACACCGCGGACGACCAGGCCGAGACCATGCTCCTGAACCTGGTGCGGGGTGCGGGGCGCCCGGGTCTGGCCGGCATGCGCCGGGACCAGCGCCGCCCCCTGCTGGGCCTGCGCCGGGCCGAGACGGCCGCGCTCTGCGTGGCCGAGGGCCTCGACGCCCTGCAGGACCCGACCAACGTGGACCCGACCCACCGCCGGACCCGGGTGCGTCACGAGGTGCTGCCGCTGCTCGACGACGTCGCGGGTCGCGACGTCGTGCCCGTGCTGGCCCGCCAGGCCGAGATCCTGGGCCAGGAGACCGAGCTGCTGGACCGCCTGGCGGGCGACCTCGACCCCACCGACACCCGGGCGTTGCAGTCCGCCGAGCCCGCCCTGGCCCGCCGGGCCCTGCGGGCGTGGCTGTGGCGGGGCATGGGCGCGGAGTACCCCGTCGACGCCGCCGCCATCGACCGGGTGCTGGCGGTGGTCCGCCACGAGTCCCGCGGCGCCGACGTGCAGGCGGGGTGGCGGGTGCTGCGGGCCGACGGCCGCCTCCGCCTCGAGCGCTGAGCGCATCGCCCTCGCCGTTCTGGTCCCAGCGATGTGCACTGGGGCGCGCGTTGCTGGTACCGGAACCGGTGATCGGCCAGAACAGGGAACGGTCACCGCACCGGCAATCCCGGCCCCGCAGACCCTCGGGCCCGCTGGGTCCCGCGACCGGCACCGCCGATAAGGTCCCGGCACGATGGGCGAGCAGGGCGAGGACGAATCCGTGGTGCGGGTCGAGGATCCGCACCTGGGCCGGGTGGTGGTGCCCGCCGACGAGCTGGCCGCCCGGGTGGCCGAGCTCGGGCCGGCAGATCACCGAGGACTACCAGGGTCGGCCCCCGCTGCTGGTCGGGGTGCTGAAGGGGGCGTTCATGTTCATGAGCGACCTCTCCCGCCACATCGCCCTGCCCGTGGAGTTCGACTTCATGGCGGTGTCCTCCTACGGCGCCGCCACCCGCACCTCCGGCGTGGTCCGCATCGTGAAGGACCTGGACATCGACCTCCAGGGCCGGGACGTCCTGCTGGTCGAGGACATCGTCGACAGCGGCCTGACCCTGCGCTACCTGAAGCGCAACCTCGAGTCCCGTAACCCGGCCAGCCTCGAGGTCTGCGCCCTGCTGCTGCGCGAGGGGGCGGCCGACGGGTCCAGCCTCAAGTACGTGGGCTTCGAGATCCCGCCGGACTTCGTCATCGGCTACGGCCTCGACGTGGCCGAGCGCTACCGGAACCTCCCCTACATCTGCGTCTACAACGAGGAGCTCTGAGGTGCCGGACGAGCGTGGTGAACGGGGATCTGCCCCCGATCGACCGGCCCCGCATCGAGGCCGCGGTGCGCGAGATCCTCGCCGCCATCGGCGAGGACCCGGACCGGGACGGCCTGCAGGACACCCCGGCCCGCGTCGCCCGCATGTACGAGGAGATCTTCTGCGGCCTGCGGGAGATGCCCGACCACCACCTGCAGGTGACCTTCGACGCCGGCCACGACGAGATGGTCATGGTCCGCGACATCGCCCTGGTGTCGACCTGTGAGCACCACCTCGTGCCCTTCATGGGCAAGGCCCACGTGGCCTACATCCCCAACGACGACGGCCGCATCACCGGCCTGTCGAAGCTGGCCCGCCTGGTCGACGCCTACGCCCGCCGCCCGCAGGTCCAGGAGCGCCTCACCACCCAGATCGCGGACGAGATCGAGCGCACCCTGCAGCCCAAGGGCGTGCTGGTCGTGATCGAGGCCGAGCACCTCTGCATGTCCATGCGCGGGGTGAAGAAGCCGGGGTCCTCGACGGTGACCTCGGCGGTGCGGGGCCTCTTCCGGGAGAACGTGGCCACCCGCACGGAGGCCATGCGCTTCATCGGTCGTGACTGAGCCCGACGCGGCCCGGCGGTGAGCCGGCGGCTGCTGCTCCTGGTCGGGTGCGGCCGCCATCGTGGCCGCCGGCACGGCCTACGCCTGGACCCGGGTGGTCGACGACGCCGGGCCCGAGGAGGACACGGCCGCCCCCGCGGCGTCGACCACGGCCGCCCACGACCACGGCGCCGCCGGTCACCACCACCACGGCCCCGCCGTTCCGGGGCTGGGTCGACCCGGCGTCGTCCGGCCGGCCCTTCCCGGACGCCACCGTCGACGGCCTGCTCACGTTCCGGGGCAACCCCACCCGGAGCTAGTACGGCGAGGGCCCGGTGCCCCGGCAGCCCCGCGAGCAGTGGACCTACCCGGGCTCGGCCATGTGCTCGGAGTCCGAGCGACGGTGAGGGGGTCCGGACCTGGTGCGGGACGGGCTGGACCGGGCAGCCCGCGGTGTTCGAGCGGGACGGGCCGCACCTGGGTCGTCTTCGGCGCCTACGACCGGGCGCGTGCACTTCGTCGACGCCGACACCGGCCAGGACATCCTCCCGCCGTTCCCCACCGGTGACCTGATCAAGGGCTCGGTGTCGATCGACCCCGAGGGCTACCCGCTGGTCTACTTCGGGTCCCGGGACAACTACCTGCGGGTCGTGGCCTTCGACCGGCCCCAGCCCACCGAGCTGTGGTCGCTGTCGGCCGACGCGGTCTCGCCGACCCTGTGGAACAACGACTGGGACGGCTCCCCACTCGTCATCGGCGACCACCTGCTGGAGGGCGGCGAGAACAGCCAGTTCCACATCGTCGAAGCTGAACCGCAGCTACGGCGCCGGTGGCCTGGCCCAGGTGGCGCCCCAGCTCGTCTTCAACACGCCCGGGTGGGACGACCAGCTCCTGGCCGACATCGGCGACACGCAGGTGTCGATCGAGAACTCGGTGGCCATGTCGGGCAACACCGTCTACTTCAGCAACGGTGGCGGCCTGGTCCAGGGCTGGGACCTCACCGGCTTCCGCGACGGGCAGGCCGCCCCGGCGGACCTTCCGCTTCTGGACGGGAGACGACATGGACGCCAGCGTCGTCGTGGACGAGCAGGGCTTCCTCTACGTCGGGGTGGAGTGGGAGCGGCACAACGCCCGGGCCGCGGACGTGGGCCAGATCCTGAAGCTCGATCCCCGGCACCCGAACCGGCCGGTGGTCTGGGCCATCGACGACCAGGGGGCCGACGTGGCCGGCGTGTGGGCCACCCCCGCGCTGCACCGGGACATCGTCATCGTGGCCACCAACGGCGGGGCCATCAAGGGCATCGACCGCCGCACCGGCGCGGTGCGCTGGGAGCTCTCGCTGCCGGGGCCGACCTGGCAGTCACCGGTCGTGGTCGACGACGTGCTCATCCAGGGGGACTGCAACGGGTTCCTGCACGCCTACGACGTCTCGGACACCACGGTGCAGCCGCCGGAGCTGTGGCAGATCGAGCTGGGGGGCTGCATCGAGTCCACCCCGGCGGTGTGGCGGGGACAGATCTTCGTGGGCACCCGCGCGGGCCTGGTCCACGCCGTCACCGGGCCACCTCGGGCCGCCCCCGGGGGCGGGTGAGCGGACCGGTAGCCTGCCCGGCGTGCGGGCCTTGGTCATGGGGGTGGTCAACGTCACGCCGGACTCGTTCTCCGACGGGGGTCGGTACCTCGACCCTGACGCCGCGGTGGCCCACGGCCGGCGACTGATCGCCGAGGGCGCCGATGTGATCGACGTGGGCGGCGAGTCCACCCGACCCGGCGCCGAGCCCGTGAGCGTGGACGAGGAGATCCGTCGGGTCGAGCCCGTCATCACCGCCCTCGCCGACTCGGTCCGGGTCTCGGTCGACACCCGTCACGCTGGCGGTGGCCGAGGCGGCGGTGGCCGCCGGGGCCACGATGGTCAACGACGTCTCGGCCTCGCTGCACGAGACGGCGGCCCGTCTCGGTGTGGCCTGGGTGGCCATGCACATGCAGGGTGAGCCCGGCACGATGCAGGCCGACCCCCGCTACGACGACGTGGTGGCCGAGGTGCGGGACCACCTGGTGGCCCGGGCGCGAGGCCGCCGTGGCGGCCGGGGTCAGCGAGGTCTGGATCGACCCCGGGTTCGGGTTCGGCAAGACCCTCGAGCACAACCTCGACCTGCTGGCCCATCTCGACGAGCTGGTGGCCACGGGCTGGCCCGTCCTGGTCGGCACCAGCCGCAAGTCCACCCTCGGCCGGCTCCTGGCCGACAGCGACGGGACCCCCGATCCGCCCCCCGCCGAGGAGCGTCTGGAGGCCTCGATTGCGACCGCCACGTACGCGATGGCCCGGGGAGCGGGCATGATCCGTGCACACGACGTGCGGGCGACGGCCCAGGCCGCCCGCGTCGTGCAGGGAGAGATATCGAAATGAGTCGACGATCATGACGCCGAAGGGCAAGTGGGCCCGGGGTATCGTCCCGCGCAACTTCCACTGGATCGTGAAGGACCAGCTCGCGGTGTGCGAGCGGCCCGGGGGGTACGGCGCCAACCACCGGCGCGTCCGGCGCCAGGAGGAGATCATCTGGTTGCGGGAGTCCGGCTTCGGCTGTGTCATCTCGCTCATCCCCTCGCCGCACAACCTCCACAACTACGACGAGCTCGGCGTGACCTGGCAGCACCGACCCTTCACCGCGGAGGACGACGAGGCCGCGTACCTCCAGGACCTCTACCCCGAGTTGGACCGACTGCGGGCCGAGGGCACGATGGTGCTGCTCCACCAGGACGAGCTCAGCGACCGGCTGGTCGGCGTGATGGCCGGCTACGTGCTGTGGGCCGGCCTCCTCGACGACGGTCCCCAGACCATCTCGGTGGTCGAGCGCATGGTCGACCGCCAGATGGGTCCGACCGGGCGCGGGCCTGGTCACCCTGGCCATCGCCCTGCGCGACCGTCGCCGGGCATCGACCTGACCGACACGACCGAGGGGGCCTCGATGGGGGAACCGGATCGGATCGAGCTCCGAGGCCTGCGGGTCCTCGGCCTCTGCGGACTGTTGCCCGAGGAGCACGCCAGGGCTCAGCCCCTGGAAGTGGATCTCGACGTCGTCGCCGATCTGACCCGGCCGGGGGAGACCGACGACGTGGACGACACCATCGACTACGGGGCGCTCTGTGGGCTGATCGAGCGCATCATCAGCGCAGAGCGCTTCGACCTGCTGGAGGCCCTGGCCCGGCGCCTGGCGGAGGCCGTCATGGCCGACGAGCGGGTCGAGGCCGTCACCGTCGCGGTGCGCAAGCTGCGCCCGCCGGTGCCCCACCACCTCGACACCTCCGGCGTGCGGATCACCCGCACCCGCGCCCAGCTCACTTGACCCGCGCGTTCCTCGGGCTGGGGTCCAACCTGGGTGAGCGCCGGAGGTTGTTGGCCGCTGCGGTCGCGGCGATGCCCGATCTCGTCGCCGTCTCGCCGCTCTATGAGACCGATCCGGTCGGCGGTCCCGAGCAGGGCGCCTACCTGAACCTGGTCGTGGAGCTCGACACGGCCCGGTCCGCCCGGGAGCTCCTGGCGTTGTGCGGAGAGCTGGAGGCCGCCGCCGACCGGGTCCGTGAGGTGCGCTGGGGCCCCCGGACCCTCGACGTCGACGTCCTCTGGGTCGACGGCGAGACCGTGGCCGAGCCGGACCTGGAGGTGCCCCACCCACGGATGGGGCAGCGTCGCTTCGTGCTGGCCCCCCTCCGGGACCTCGCCCCCGACCTCGTGTCGGCCGCACAGGTGGAGGCGGCCGAGGGCGACGTCCGCCAGGTCGACCCGCTGTAGCGCTGCGGTCCGGCCGGTCGTCGGTTTGGGCCCCGGATCTCACCGGCGGTGACCGGTATTCGTTTTGGCTCCTGATCCTCCGCCCATAGCCGGAGGATCAGGAGCCAGTTTGGTGACGGCGTCCCGGCGGGGACGGAACGGGCAGGATGGGCGCCATGCGTGCGATCGTCGTGGAGGAGTTCGGGCCGCCGAAGTCGTTGACGGTGCAGGAGCGGCCGGAGCCCGAGCCCGGGCCGGGCCAGGTGCGGATCCGGGTAGAGGCGGCGGGGGTCAACTACGTCGACTCGATCATGGCCAGCGGCGGCTATCAGTTCAGCCCCCACGTGCCCTACGTGCCCGGCTCCGAGGTGGCGGGCACCGTCGACGCGTTGGGGGAAGGGGTCGATGCGGTGGGCACGGGCGACCGGGTGCTGGCCTCGTGTGGTTTCGGCGGGTTCGCCGAGGCCGTTGTGGTCGGGGCGGACCAGGTCATGGCCATCCCCGACGGGCTGGACACCGCCACCGCGGCGACGGTCGTGCAGGCCTACGGCACCGGGCTGTTCGCCCTGGAGATGCGGGCGGGGCTGAAGGAGGGCGAGTCGCTGCTCGTCCTCGGTGCCGGTGGGGGCGTGGGCCTGGCGGCGGTCGACGTCGGCAAGGCGCTGGGCGCCCGGGTCTTCGCCGCCGCCTCCTCGGAGGCCAAGCGGGCCGCCGCGCTGGCGGCGGGCGCCGAGGCCGTCATCGACTACACGACTGAGGATCTCAAGGCCCGGGCCCGGGAGCTGGCCGGCGGCACGGGGGTCGACGTCGTCTACGACCCCATCGGCGGGGACATGGCCGAAGCCTCCATCCGGGCCCTCGGCGACTTCGGTCGGTACCTGGTGATCGGTTTCGTCGGTGGGATCCCGAAGGTGCCCACCAACCAGATCCTGTTGCGCAACCGGTCGGTGGTGGGCGTGGAGTGGGGCGGCTGGGCGATCTTCCACCCCGACGAGAACGCCGTGCTGATCCGCCGCCTCCTCGACCTCCTGGCCGAGGGTCGCCTCCACCCGTCGGCGCCGACCGCGTACCCGCTGGAGGAGGGCCCCGCCGTCCTCGCCGCGCTGGTGGCGAGGAACCTCACCGGCAAGGCCGTCCTCACCCCATGACCCCTACCGATCCCGTTCTGGTGGCTCAGGCGCGTGCCCGAGCACCACATCCAGCCACCAGAATGCAGCCCGCTTCGTTCTGGTGGCTGTAGTGCGCGCTCGGGGCACCACATCCAGCCACCAGAACGGGAGGGGTGGGGTGATGAGGGTCCGGGTCGTCGGGGCGGGGCGGGCGGGGGGCGCCTTGGGCCTCGCCCTGGAGCGGGTCGGGTGGACAGTCGAGCCGCCGCTCGGGCGGGGCGACGACCTGACCGGCGCCGCCCACGGGGTCGACCTGTTGGTGCTGGCGGCGCCGGACCGGGCCATAGGCGAGGTGGCCGCGGGGATCGACCCGGATCCCGACACGGTGGTGGTTCACCTGGCCGGCTCACTCGGCCTGGACGTGCTGGCCGGGCACGCCCGTCCGGCGGCCCTTCATCCGCTCGTCGCGCTGCCCGACGCCGAGACCGGGGCAGACCGCCTGACCGGTGGCGCGTGGTTCGCCGTCGCCGGCGACCCTCTGGTCGAACAGGTGGTGGGCGACCTGGGCGGCCAGGCCTTCACCGTGGCCGACGAGGACCGCACCCGCTACCACGCCGCCGCCGTCATCGCCTCCAACCACCTCGTCGCGCTGCTCGGCCAGGTCGAGCGGGTGGCGCCGCGGGGCGTCCCGCTGGAGGCCTTCCTGGCCCTGGTGCGGGGCACCGTCGACAACGTCGCCGCCCTCGGCCCCGCCGCCGCCCTCACCGGACCCGTGGCCCGGGGCGACTGGGCCACCGTCGAACGTCACGTCGCCGCCCTCCCCGAGGACGAGCGCCCCGCCTACGAGGCGATGGTCGCCCAGGCCCGCAGACTGGCTCCATGAAGGTCGCCACCACCATCGCGGAGACCCGGTGGGCGCTGGACGCGGTCCGGCGGGAGGGGGGCACGGTCGGGTTGGTGCCGACGATGGGGTACCTGCACGACGGGCACCTCTCGCTCATGACGGCGGCCCGGGCCGAGACCGACTTCGTGATCGCCACCATCTTCGTGAACCCGCTGCAGTTCGCCCCCGGTGAGGACCTGGCCTCCTACCCCCGGGACCCGGAGGGGGACCGGGCCAAGGCCGTAGGCGCCGGTGTGGACCTGCTCTTCTGCCCCGAGCACGAGGAGATGTACCCGGAGTCCGTCCTGACCACGGTGTCGGTGGGTGGCCTGAGCCAGTCGATGGAAGGTGCGGCGCGTCCGATGCACTTCGCCGGGGTGGCCACCGTGGTGGCCAAGCTCTTCGCCATCGCCGGCCCCTGTCGGGCCTACTTCGGCGAGAAGGACTTCCAACAGCTCGCGGTGGTCCGCCGTATGGCCGCCGACCTGTCCTTTCCGGTGGAGGTGGTCGGCTGTCCCGTCGTCCGCGAGCCCGACGGGCTCGCCCTGTCCAGCCGCAACGCCTACCTGACCCCGGAGGAGCGGATCGCCGCGCCCGTGCTCCAGCAGGCCCTGAAGGCGGGCGCGGCGGCGGTCCTCGCCGGGGAGCGGGAGCCGGCCGCGGTGACGGACCTGGTCGGCCAGATCATCGCGGCCGAGCCCTCGGCCGAGCTGGACTACGTCGCCCTCGTCGACCCCGCCACCCTCGAGGCACAGACCGCTGAGCTCCGGCCGGGGACCTACCGACTGCTGACCGCCGCCCGCATCGGCAGGCCCCGCCTGCTCGACAACATCGCCCTGACCGTTCCCCCCTGAAGCGCGTAGCGTCCCCCGGCAGTGACGGCCGAGCTGGACCTGCTGGTTCTCGGGAGTGGAGTAGCGGGTCTCTCCGCCGCGGTCCGCGCTGCGGGGCCGATGGGCCTGCGGGTCGGTCTGCTGACCAAGGGCGTCCTCGACCAGGCCACCACCCGCTGGGCCCAGGGCGGGGTGGCCGCCGTACTGGACGAGGACCCCGACTCCCTCGACCTGCACATCTCCGACACCCTCGAGGCCGGCGCCGACCTCTGTGACTCGGCCGCGGTGCGGGTCCTGGTCGACGAGGGCCCCCGCCGGGTCCACGAGCTGATCGCGTTCGGAGCGGTCTTCGACCTCGACGCCCGGGGCGAGCTGGCCCTGGCCCGCGAGGGCGGCCACTCCGAGCCCCGCATCGTCCATGCCGGCGGGGCGGCCACCGGCGTGGAGGTGGAGCGGGCGCTGGTAGCCGCGGCCCGGGCCACCGCGGCCGAGGTGTACGAGCACACCTTCGCCGTCGACCTGCTCGTGGAGGGCGGTCGCTGCCGGGGGGTAACCGCGCTCACGCCCGACGGGTCGGTGGCCACGATCCGGGCCCGCCACACACTCCTGGCCACAGGCGGGGCCGGGCAGGTCTTCGCCGTCACCACGAACCCGACCGAGGCCACCGGCGACGGCATCGCCATGGCCCTGCGGGCGGGTGCGGTGCTGGCCGACATCGAGTTCGTCCAGTTCCACCCGACCGCCCTGCACCACCCGCAGATGCCGCGGCCGCTGCTCTCCGAGGCCCTCCGGGGCCACGGTGCCCTGCTCCGGGACAAGGACGGCAACCAGTTCGTCGACGAGCTGCTGCCACGGGACCAGGTGTCCCGGGCCATGACCGCCAAGATGATCGAGCAGGACGTCGATCACCTCTGGCTGGACGCCACGGTCCTGGCGAACTTCGACGAGCGGTTCCCCACCATCGCCGCTTCACTGACCGAGCTCGGCCTCGATCCCGCGACGGACTGGCTGCCCATCGCCCCCGCCGCCCACTACACGTGCGGCGGGGTGGTGACCGACCTCGACGGCGCATCGTCCCTCGCCGGCCTGTGGGGCGCGGGCGAGGTCACCTGCACGGGAGTCCACGGGGCCAACCGGCTGGCGTCCAACTCGCTGCTGGAGGGCATGGTCTTCGGGCCACGCGTGGTCGAGGCGATCGAGCGGGGCCAGGACGGCCCGGCGTCCACGCGGCGCCATGCGCTCGGTGCTCGGCACCGACGCGCCCGGGGTGATCCCGGGGGTCCCGGTTCCGACCGAGGAGGGTCCTGCGCCCACTGCGGCTCCGACGGCCGAACCCACCACGGCGGCCGACGAGCGAGCGGCGCTCCAGAAGGCGATGACCTTCGGGGCCGGCGTCCGCCGTGACGTCGAGTCCCTGGGCCGGGCCGCGCGGGCCGTCGGCGAGGCCCAGGCGGCGACGGCCGAGCGGGACGGCGTGGCCTGGGCCGAGGTGCGCAACCTGGCCGACGTGGCCGCGACCATCGTCCGGGCCGCCACGGTCCGGGAGGAGACCCGGGGGGCCCACACCCGCGAGGACTTCCCCGAGACCGACCCGGCGCTGCGGGCACGGTTCCTCCACCGGGCCTGACCGTTACGCTTTCGCAACGATGACCGAGGCCCAGACGCCCGCGGCCGCCTGGTACCCCGATCCCGGCGGCAAGCACGAGCACCGTTACTGGGACGGCTCGCAGTGGACCGACAACGTGGCCGATCACGGCCGTCAGTCCGTCGACCCCCTCGTCGGCACCCACGTGCCGACCTCCGCCCACTCCGCCGAGAAGGTCCAGCAGCAGGTCCAGCAACGCGCGGGGGTGCAGGCGACGGGTCCCGGGGGCGGCACGCTCTTCACCGAGCCGGTCCTCGTGGTGAACCAGAAGCGCAAGCTGATCGAGCTCAACACCGAGTTCGCCGTCTACGACCAGCAGGGCACCCAGGTCGGCGCTATCCGCCAGGTGGGCCAGAGCACCGCGAAGAAGGCGGTACGCCTCCTGGCCAACGTCGACCAGTTCCTCACCCACAAGTTCCAGATCGTCGACGCGCAGGGCAACGTCATGATGGCCCTCACCCGTCCGGCGAAGCTGGTGAAGTCCCGGATACTGGTGGCCGACGGGCAGGGCCGGCCCGTGGGAGAGGTCGTCCAGCAGAACGCCATCGGCAAGATCCGCTTCGCCCTCGAGTCGGGTGGCCAGACCCTCGGCAGCATCAACGCGGAGAACTGGCGGGCCTGGAACTTCTCGATCAAGGACCATGCGGGCACCGAGGTGGCCCGCATCACCAAGACGTGGGAGGGCTTGGCGACCACCCTCTTCACCGCCGCCGACAACTTCGTCGTCCAGATCCACCGCCCGCTGGACGAACCCCTGCGCTCCCTCGTCGTCGCCAGCGCCCTGTGCGTCGACGTCGCCCTCAAGCAGGACGACCGCGGCTTCAACTGAGCCTCCCTCCGAAGGACCCCCCACGATGATGCCGCTCCGCCACTACGTCCGCCGTCTGCCGCGCACCCTCATGTTCTGGCTGTTCATCATGGTGGTCGTCGTCTTCAGCCTGCGCCTGGCCTTCCCCCGTGAGGGCTTCGACAAGCTGGACACCGGCGAGGGCCCGCTGGACGTGGCCGCCGCGACCGACGGCGTCTGGGTCCTCAACCACGAGGAGCACTCCGTCACGCTGGTCGACCCGAACGACGTCGGGGTCATGTTCACCGCGTCGGTCGGCAACGAGGTGGCGCCGACCATCACCGCCGACGACAACGGCGCCTGGGTGCTCCTCGACGACGGCACGACCCTGGCCCTCCTCGACCCGGTCAGCGAGGAGATCAGCGAGCGCTACGACGTCGAAGCGGCGCTGGACGGCGCCGCCCAGGACCTGGCGGCCGGCGGGGGATGGATCTGGGTCACCAGCGGCGCCTCCGGGCTGATGGCCCAGGTGGACGCCGAGACCGGCGAGATCGCCCAGACCGTGGATGTCGGTCAGAACATCGTCCAGCCCCAGGTCGTGGGCGACGCCCTCTGGGTCGTGCGCTCCGACGGGCTCGGGGAGTACGACCTCGACACGGGTGAGGAGCTCCGGGTCATCGAGAGCGACCGCGCCATCCGGGGCTACGCCGTGGGCGAGGACGCCGCCTGGCTGCTGACCGACATCGACGGCGAGCTGGAGCAGGGCACCGTGGTGACCGTCGACCTGGCGAGTGGCGAGCAGACCACCGAGGTCGTGGTGGGCGGGACCCGACCCTCGGGCATGGTCCTGGTGGACGACGACCAGCTCGTGGTCACCGGCAGCGGCGGGATGATGGTCCTCGTCACGACCGACCCCCTCCAGCCGGAGGCGGCTGAACAGGTGGCCCTCGAGAACGCGATCATCCGGGGCGCGGTGTACTGGGAGGACCGGGTCTGGGCCGCCGACAGCATCGACGGCGTCGTCTACCAGTCAGTGGACGACATCGACGGTGACGCCACCACGGGCACCACCGTCCCCTAGGCGAGGACGGTCGGCATCAGGGCCCTACCTGGCGTGACCCCAGGCGCGAGAGCAACGGCTCGACGGCCCGCGTCGCCAGCGGGCCGGTCACGGCGAGCACGAGCACGTAGATCGCCGCCAGCGCCGGCAGGTCGGCTTCGATCACCTCGGCCTCGCGTCCGAGCTCGGCGATGATGATCGAGAACTCACCACGGGCCATGAGCGTCGTTCCCGCCCGCCACCGACCGCGGGACCCCACGCCGACCCGGGCCGCGGCCCACCAACCCGTCCCGATCTTGGTCGCCGCCGTGATCGCCGCCAGTCCGAGGGCGGGGACGACGACCGCGGACACGTCGTCGAGCTCGATGGAGAGCCCGAAGAACACGAAGAACGCGGCCGCGAACAGGTCGCGGATCGGCAGGAGGAGTGGCTGGGCCCGTTCCGCCGTTGGTCCCGACAGGGCGATGCCGACGAGGAAGGCGCCGACGGCGGCCGAGACGCGCGCCTCCTCGGCGATGCCCGCGATGAGGAGCGTGAGCCCGAGCACCGTGAAGAGCAGGACCTCGGGCGAGCGGCTGAACACGGCACGGCTCAGGGTCGGGCCGAGATGGCGGGCCGCGAGCAGGATGACCACGACCAGCGTCAGGGCGATGACCACCGACCCCGTCGTCGCCAGAGCGGTGCCTCCGGCGAGCAGGCCGGCCACGATCGGCAGGTAGACCGCCATGACGAGGTCCTCCACGACCAGGAGGGACAGGATCGTCGGTGTCTCCCGGTTGCCGGTGCGCCCGAGGTCCGACACGAGCTTGGCGATGATCCCCGACGACGAGATGTAGGTGACCCCGCCGAGGAGGACCGCGGTGAGGGGGTCCCAGCCGAGCAGAAGGCCGGCCAGAAGCCCCGGGGTGAAGTTGGCGACGAGGTCGACTGCCGCCGAGGCGGCCTGGTGTCGGGCCGTTCCGAGGAGCTCGTTGGCGGAGTACTCGAGGCCGAGCAGGAACAGCAGCAGCGCCACACCTACCGCGGCTGCGGTCTGGATGAAGTCCTCGGATACGGACAGGTCGAAGGGCCCGTGGTCGCCGACCAGGAGGCCGACGACGAGGTAGAAGGGCACCGGCGACAGCCCGATCCGGCCGGCGGCCCGGGCCAGCACGGCCAGGGCCAGCAGCAGGGCGCCGAGCTCGAGGAGGACCCGGCCCGACTCCGTGGCGGCGAGGATCATGGCGGCGCTCAGGGCGCCAGGAGCCGGGCGACCTGCTCGATGCCGTCAGGGGTGCCCACCACCACCGCCGTGTCCCCCGGGGCCAGCACGTGTTCGGGGCCTGGCGCGGGAACCGCGCCGCCTTCGCCGACGGTGGCCACGACCGTCGCGCCGGTCCGGGTGCGGATCGCCAGGTCCCCGATCGGCCGGGGACTGAAGCTGGGTGGGATGGGGAGCCAGTCCATGGCCAGGCCCTCGATCAGACCCTCGATGCTCCCCTCCCGCTGGACCACGGACTGTGGTTCGAGCAGCTCGGCCAAGCGTGGCGGACTCGTCGGCGTCGAGGTCGATCTGCCACTGGACCGCATCGGGATCAGCGCGGGAGTAGACCACGACCTCGCGGCGGCCGCTGGCCCGACTCACGACGCCGACTCGCCGCCCCGCCCGGGTCGAGAAGTCCAGGCACGTGCCGACCCCGGGGATCGTGGTCTCTCGGATCTCGGTCATGGCCCCGATTCTGCCCGCCCCGTTCGAGGAACGGTGGGGTGCTCGGGTGGCGGACGATCGGGCGCCGTCCCGGGAGAACGGGCGGGGAGGGCGTGAATGGCGGGCAAGTACGCTGAGGTCATGGTGACGTCCCGGCCCGTCGACCCGCCGCGCCATGCGGTGCGTTCGGCGGTCGCCCTGGCGTTGGCCGAGGACCTCACCCCGCTCGGGGACCTCAGTGCCTCTTTGGTCCCGCCCGAGGCCCGGGCCACCGCCGTCCTGGCGTCGCGGGCCACCGGCGTGTTCGCCGGACGGGCCTGCGTGGACGAGGCCTTCGCCCAGATCGACGAGTCGGTGCGGGTCGACTGGTTGCTGGGAGACGGCGCCGACCTGGCCCCCGGCACCGTGGCTGCTCGGGTGTCAGGCCCCCTCGCCCCGATCCTCACCGCCGAGCGCACGGCCCTGAACTTCGCCCGCCACCTCGCGGGCGTGGCCTCCCTCACCCGCCGCTTCGTCGAGGCCGTCGGCCCCGACGTGCTGGTCTGGGACACCCGCAAGACGATCCCGGGCCTCCGGGCGCTCGAGAAGGCCGCGGTCCGGGCCGGCGGGGGCGCGAACCACCGGGGGAACCTGTCGGACTGGGTCATGCTCAAGGACAACCACCTCGCCGTGCTGGACGTGGCGACGGCCGTCGACCGGGCCCGGGCGGTCTGGCCCGGTCGCACCATCCACGTCGAGTGCGACTCGGTGGAGCGGGCCGCGGCCGCGGCCGAGGCGGGGGCCGATGCCCTCCTGCTCGACAACCTGGGGCCGGAGGACGCGGCGAAGGCGGTCGCCGCCGCCCGGGAGGCCCTGGCCGGTCGCCGCTGCCTGATCGAGGCGTCGGGAGGGATCACCCTCGCCACCGTGGCGGCCTACGCGGCCACTGGCGTCGACGCCGTGTCGGCCGGCGCGTTGACGGATTCGGCCAAGGCCCTCGACCTGGGTCTCGACGTGGAGATGGAGGGGCCGGCCTGATGCTGCTGGCTGTGGACGCAGGCAACACCGACACCGTCATCGGGCTCTACGACCTGTCGGTGGCCGAGCCCCAGGCCGCCGACGACGGGCTGATCGACCACTGGCGCATCGCCACCCACGCGGAACGCACCGCCGACGAGCACGCGGTGATGTTCCAGGGCTTCCTCGCGGCCAAGCGCCGCAACTGGCTGGACGACATCGAGGGCATCGTCATCTCCTCGGGCGTGCCCCGGGTCATGGCCAACCTCCGCAACATGGCCGACCGCTACCTCGGCCGGTCGGCGGTGGTGCTGGAGCCCGGCACCCGCACCGGCGTACCCATCCGCACCGACCACCCCCGGGAGGTCGGCGCCGACCGCATCGCCAACGCGGTGGCCGCCTATGACCTGTTCGGCGGCCCCACGATCATGGTGGACTTCGGCACGGCGACGACCTGTGACGCCGTGTCGGTCGACGGCGAGTACCTCGGCGGCGCCATCGCCCCCGGCGTGGAGATCAGCCTCGACGCGCTCGTCGGACGAGCGGCGGCCCTGCGCCAAGTGGAGATGGCCGAGCCCCGCTCGGTCCTCGGGCGCACGACGGTCGAGTCGATCCAGTCCGGCATCGTCTACGGCTTCGCCGCCCAGGTCGACGGCCTCTGCGTCCGCATCGAGGACGAGCTGGGCGAGTGCAACGTGGTGGCCACCGGCGGCCTGTCGCCGCTGATCGCCCCCTTCGCCGAGTCGATCCAGCACGTCGAGCCCTGGCTGACCCTCCATGGGCTCCGGCTCGTCTACGGCATGAACGTCGAGTGACCGCGGCAGTGAGCGGAGCGGGGGCCGCCCGGCCCGGTGGCGCAGCCGCCAAGAGGGCAATGCGATGACCGATCCCTCCCGGGTCCCCTACCGGGTCGAACCCACCCACCACGCGGCCGAGGTCGTCGAGGCCTGGTCCGGCATCGCCGACGGCGAGGAGACCGGCGTGGTCGTCACCGTCGCCGGCCGCCTCATGCTGCAACGGCCCCACGGCCGCCTGGCGTTCGCCGTCCTGCGGGACCTGACCGGCGACGTCCAGCTCTTCTCCCTGGAGAAGGCCACCGCCGACTACGCCGAGCTGATCGCCCTGCCCCTGGGCACCTGGGTGCGGGCCACCGGCGAGGTGGTCAAGACCCGCAAGGGTGAGCTGTCGGTGAAGGTGGCCGACTGGGAGGTGCTGGCCCGTCCCGTCCGGCCGTTCCCCGACAAGTGGCACGGCCTCCACGACCCCGACACCCGCTACCGGCAGCGCTACGTCGACACCTGGGTCACCCCTGAGGCCCGGGCCGCCCTGCTCGCCCGGTCGAAGATCGTCTCCCTCTGCCGCCGGTGGCTGGAGGACCGGGACTTCATCGAGGTCGAGACCCCGATCTTCCACCCGATCCCGGGCGGCGCGCTGGCCAAGCCGTTCACCACCCACCACAACGCGCTGGACCAGGAGCTCTTCCTGCGCATCGCCCCCGAGCTCTACCTGAAGCGCCTGGTCGTGGGCGGCTTCGAGCGGGTCTTCGAGATCGGCCGGGTGTTCCGCAACGAGGGCATCTCGCCCCGCCACAACCCCGAGTTCACGATGCTCGAGCTCTACCAGGCCTACGCCGACTACGGCGACATCATGGCCCTGACCGAGGAGCTGGTGGCCTACTGCGCCGTCGAGGTCACCGGTGGCACCACCGTCGAGGTCGAGGGCCGCGACCCTGGACCTGTCGACGCCGTGGCGGCGGGCCTCGCTCACCGACCTGGTGGAGGAGGCCCTCGGCGTGCGGGTCGACGTCCGCATGCCGGTCGAGGAGGTCCGGGCCATCGCCCTGGAGCACGGCCTCGAGCCCGAGCCGTCCTGGGGCAGCGGCAAGATCCTGCTCGAGCTCTACGAGAAGCACGTCGAGCACGGTCTCTGGGACCCGGTCTTCGTCATCGACTACCCCAAGGAGGTCTCGCCGCTGTCGCGGGACCACCGCGAGCTGCCCGAGATGGTCGAGCGCTTCGAGGCGATCGTCGCCGGGCGGGAGCTCTGCAACGCCTTCTCCGAGCTCATCGACCCCGTCGAGCAGCGGGCCCGCTTCGAGGACCAGGTGCGCCAGGGCGAGGCCGGTGACGACGAGGCCATGGTCGTGGACGAGGACTACCTGCGGGCGCTCGAGTACGGCCTGCCCCCGACCGGAGGCCTCGGCATCGGGGTCGACCGCCTGGTCATGCTGCTCACCGGCTCGTCGGCCATCCGCGACGTCATCGCCTTCCCGACCCTGCGACCCGAACAGCCGCATCCCGACCACTTCCGACCGATGAGCCCTGACGAGGAGAGCTGACATGCGTGTGCTGCTGACCGGCATGGGGGGCGACTTCGGCGCCAAGACCGCGGCCCTGGTGGAGGCCGACCCGGCGGTGGAGGCCGTGCTCGGCCTCGACGCCTACCCACCCCGGCGTCGGCTCCATCACAGCCAGTTCCTGCGCATCGACCCGCGGGACACCACGCGCACGGGCGCCGCGGTCCGCGACTTCGAGCCCACCGTGGTCCTGCACCTCGGCGTGTGGGAGCCCGACGCCCGGGCGGAGCCGGCCGTCGCCCACCGCCGCACGATGGCGGGCACCGAGGCCGCCCTGGGCGCCGCCGTGGGGGCCGGGAAGCTGGAGCACGTCCTCGTGCGGTCCGGCATCGAGGTCTACGGCCGCGGGCCGGCGACACCCCGGTGCCCGACCGAGGATGACCGAGTCCTGCCCACCTCGCCCTACGGCCGCACGCTGCACGCCGTCGAGCAGGCCGCGGCCGCCGCCGGCCGGACGGCCGACGTACCGGTGGCCCATCTCCGCTTCGCCCCGACGGTCGGTGTGCAGTACCCCAGCCCGCTCGTGCGGTTGCTGCGCCAGCCGGTGGTGCCGGTGAACGCCCTGTCACTCACCGCCCTGGAGCCGGCGGCCTTCAGCCTGCTCGACGTCGAGGACGCCGCCGCGGCATTCCTGGCGGCCCTCCGCCGCCGGGTGGACGGCGCTGTCAACGTGGTGGCCGAGGGCACCATCACCCCCTACGCCGCCGCGCGGACTGGGAGGCCGGGTCCCGCTGCCGATCCTGCCGCTGGGCTGGGTCCCGACCCGCCTGTTCGGTCGCCTGGCGGGCACCCCGATCCCCGCCCATCTCCACGAGCTGTTGACCCGGGGCCGCCTCGCCGACGGCAGCCGGACCGCCGAGGTCCTGGGCGTCCGTCCCGAGCGCCACACCGAGGACGTCGTGCGGGGCCTCTATGACTGGGCCCCGGTCGTCTACATGAGACCGGGCGACGTCGCGGCCTGAGCCGCGCTCGCGGTTGTTCATGCCCGTTCGCGCTGATGTAAGGTTTCGGCGTGCCGCATGCCACCGCCGGTGACGGGACCCGCATCGCCTACGAGCTGTGCGGCCGGGAGGGCGGTGAGCCACTCGTCCTCATTCAGGGCCTGAGCGCGGACCGCCGGGGTTGGCTTCGCCAGCGCGGCACCCTCGGAGAGCGCTACCGCCTGCTGCTGGTCGACAACCGAGGGGTGGGCGAATCCGACCGTCCGCCCGGCCCCTACGACCTGGGCGAGATGGCCGCCGACGTCATCGCCGTCATGGAGGACGCCGGGTGGGACTCGGCCCACGTGATGGGGGCATCCATGGGCGGGGTGATCGCGCAGATCCTCGGCGTCCTGCACCCCGATCGGGTGCGGTCGCTGGTCCTGGCCTGCACCGCGTGTCGCCACGAGACCTGGCGCCGCGAACTCCTCTCGGGCTGGAAGGCAACGGCCCTCGAGGGCGGCATGCGCAGCTTCGCCGAGGACAACGCCAAGTGGCTGGTCGGCCCCCGCTCGGTGCGCCGGTTCTGGCCGGTCCTCAACCTGTTCGGCGGCTTGGCCCTCAACGTCGAGCCGGACGCGTTCGGGGCGCAGGTCGACGCCATCCTCCAGGCCGACGAGAGCCTGCGTCACTCCCTGTCGGAGATCACGGTGCCGACCCTGGTCATCGTGGGCAGCCAGGACGTGCTCACCCCGATGGCCGATGCCGAGGAGATCGCCGAGGCCGTCCCCGGCGCTCTGCTCGCCGTCGTGCGGGGTGGCGCCCACGGCTTCATGTTCGAGCACGCCAGGGTCTTCAACGAGACCGTGCGGGGCTTCCTGGACACGGTCAGCGCCGAAGCCTCCGGGGTCGTGCGCCGGCTGCCTGCCGCCTGATCAGCGGCGCGATCCTCAGGCGAGGGCGACGGTGGCCCGATGGTCGTCGGTGGGGAGATCGCCGTCTGTGGTGGCGGTGACCTCGAAGGTGAGCAGCTCGGCGTCGCCGGCCAGCGTCGTGGCGAAGGCCGTATCGGCGGCGTCCCGTCCCGTGGCGATGCGGACCAGCGCCGAACGGGGGGCCATGCGGGTGGCGTCGAGGACGTGCCACACCCCGTCGACGCGGGCCTCGACGACGGCGTGGAAGTCCATCGGGGTGAGTCCGGGGGCGTAGACGGCGGCCAAGCGGGCCGGGACGCCGCGGGCCCGGCACAGCGCGATCGTGAGGTGGGCGAAGTCCCGGCAGGCCCCGGCGTTGGCGGCCAGGGTCTCGAGGGCCGTGGTCGTCGGCGTGCTCATCCCGAGCACGTAGGCCAGGCGCTCGAACACCCACTCGGCGATGGTGTCCGCCGTGGCGTCGGGCCCCAGCTCGGCACCCGCGAAGCCGATCATCGCGTCCGACGGGCAGTACCGGCTCTGGCGGAGGTACTGGATCGCCTCGACGTCGAGCTCACCGGCGGCCGGTCCCACGGTAGTGACCGGGTGGACGGTGGACGAGTAGACCAGCTGCAGCGCACCGGCGTCGGCCCGCACGATGTGGATCCGGCCGCCGTGATCACCGGGGAGCTCCTCGACCGGGACGAGGCGGCCGTCGAGGGTGACGGTGAACTGTTCGTCGGCCCGCACCCCGGCAGAGGTTGCCGGTGCGACCTGCAGAGCCAGCACCGTCCCGGGCTCGACGGAGAAGGACATGGTGCAGCCGACATGGCGGTCAGCAGGGGCGGCGGGCAAGCCCGCAGCCTAAGGAGCCGACCGCGGTCCCGTCAGCCGGTCGGGACCAGCGGGTCCTCGCTCTGGACGCCGTTGTCGCTCACGTGGCTGGACCAGGTGGTGCCGTCCCAGAACCGCATCTGGTGGTGGCCGGCCGGGTCGGGGTACCAGTTGGGCGGTTGCGGGGCGCCGACCAGCGGCTGGGGCACCGGCGCCGTGGGCGCCTGAGGCGCCGTCCATGCCGGTCCGGCGGCCAGCTCGTTGCGCTTGGCCGCGCTCTGGCCGATGCCGACGACGGCGGCGATCACGCCGAGGGTGCTCACGATCAGGCCGATCCCCATCGAGACGTCGACGAACTCCGGCGGCGTCAGGACGCTGAACAGGTTCAGCGCGAGCATGAGGAAGGCGCCGATGGCCAGGATCACCCCGGTGATGTAGAGGCCGGGGCTGACCCGGTACCGGGCGGGCGGCGGTCGCTTCTTGGCCGAGTAGACGGCGACACCGATGAGCGCCAGCAGCGCCCCGAAAAGCAGGACCGGCGCACCTGTGAAGAACGGGTCGAAGGTGCCCTCGAACATCTTGTCGACGACGAAGGGGTTCTCGCCGGCCTCCTGGCGCAGGTCGTACAGCTCCCAGCCGGTGAGGGAATCGTCGGCGCCGGTCACCCAGGGCAGGAACACGCCGATCGCCATGACGGCGCCTCCGGCCAGGGCGATCAGCCCGCCGACGCTCGGTCGCCGTTCCCAGTCCGTGGTCATCGTCGTGGCCATGACGGACCTCCTCCGCTTCGCTGCGTCCAGCGTCCTGCGCCGGGGCGCGACGGCCCAGGGGCGAAGGTCCTGCGGCGGTGGGCCCTCGGTCAGGGCCCCCTCAGGAGGGCCTCAGTACCCGAAGTCGTCGATCTGCGCGACGAGGACGTCGCTGGCCTCGGCCATGGCCTCCACGACCGGCGACGAGCCCAGCCCGTCCAACGCGGCCCGGCCCTCGTCCACGTAGGCCCGGGCGTCGGACAACGCGGCGGCCACGGCCCCTTCGCTGCGGATGATGGCCAGGGCCTTGTCGACCTCCTCGGGTTCGAGGGGTCGACCCAGGAGGTCGGCGAGATCCCCACCGGCGGGGCCCTGCAGGGTCCGCAGCGTCGGCAGCGTGTAGACGCCTTCGACCAGGTCGTGGCCGGCCGGCTTGCCCAGCTGCTCGGAGCTGGCGACCACGTCGAGCACGTCGTCGATGACCTGGAAGGACATGCCGTAGGCCCGGCCGAAACGAGTGAGGCCGTCGATCCGGTCGCGGTCGAAGCCGGCGACGATGCCGCCGATGCGGCACGAGGAGGCGAACAGGGCGGCGGTCTTGCCCTCGATCGAGGCGAGGTAGTCGGCCTCGGTCCGGCCCACGTTGTAGGCGTCCTGCAGCTCCCGGACCTGGCCCTCGCAGAGCCGGGCGATGGTGGCGGCCAGCAGGCCGGCCACCTCGGTGCCGAGGCCGGCGGCGATCTCCGAGGCCCGGGCCAGCAGGAAGTCGCCCGCGAGGATCGCCTTGAGGTTGCCCCAGCGGGCGTTGACGCTCTCGACCGTGCGCCGGGTGGTGGCGTCGTCCATGACGTCGTCGTGGTAGAGCGAGCCCAGGTGGACCAGCTCGACCGACACCCCACCGAGGACCGAGTCCTCGGTGGCGTCGCCCAGCTCGCCGTCGGCGGACAGGGCGGCGGCCATGGTCAGGGTGGGCCGGACCCGCTTGCCCCCCGCCCGGATCAGGTGGCTGGCGACTTCGGTGAGGAAGTCGTCATCGGCCCGAACCGACTCGGCCAGGCGCGCCTCGACCCGCACCAGGTTCTCGGTCATGCCGGGCAGGTGGGTGAGAGGGTTCCCGGCCACGCAGCGACGATAGGCCGGAACCCCGGCCAACCGGTAGCCGACCACCGAGTGCTCGGGACGTGCCAACCGCCACACGAATCCGGGAAGAGGCGTCGTGCCGCACCGGTTGTAGACCTTGACGGGTCCCCGAATCCCTTGGGAGGACGGCCCGATCGACCGACGTGCGTAGGTACAGGGCGTCGGTAGACTCGATTCCAAACCAGGAGCCCTCAGTTCGGGAGGAACATCTTGTTCGAACGGTTCACAGACCGGGCTCGCCGAGTCGTCGTCCTCGCCCAAGAAGAGGCACGGCTCCTCAACCACAACTACATCGGGACCGAGCACATCCTGCTCGGCCTCATCCACGAGGGTGAAGGCGTCGCCGCCAAGGCCCTCGAGTCCCTCGGCATCAGCCTGGAGGCGGTTCGCTCCCAGGTCGAGGAGATCATCGGCCAAGGCGGCTCCTCGCCGTCCGGGCACATCCCCTTCACCCCCCGCGCCAAGAAGGTGCTGGAGCTCTCCCTGCGGGAGGCCCTCCAACTCGGCCACAACTACATCGGGACCGAGCACATCCTGCTCGGCCTGATCCGAGAGGGCGAGGGCGTCGCCGCCCAGGTCCTCGTGAAGCTGGGCGCCGACCTGTCGCGGGTCCGCCAGCAGGTCATCCAGCTGCTGTCGGGCTACTCGGGCTCGGGCCAGGGCGAGAAGGCCGGGGCCACCACGGGCCAGGGCTCCGAGCAGGGGGCCCAGTCCGGCTCGCTGGTCCTGGACCAGTTCGGCCGCAACCTGACCCAGCTCGCCGCCGAGAAGAAGCTGGACCCCGTCATCGGCCGCGAGCGCGAGACCGAGCGGGTCATGCAGGTCCTGTCCCGGCGCACCAAGAACAACCCGGTCCTCGTCGGCGAGCCCGGCGTGGGCAAGACGGCCATCGTCGAGGGCCTCGCCCAGTCGATCGCCGAGGGCGACGTGCCCGAGACCATCGTGGGCAAGCAGCTCTACACCCTCGACCTCGGGGCGCTGGTGGCGGGTTCCCGTTACCGCGGCGACTTCGAGGAACGCCTCAAGAAGGTGCTGAAGGAGATCCGCACCCGCGGCGACATCATCCTGTTCATCGACGAGCTCCACACCCTGGTGGGAGCGGGGGCCGCCGAAGGCGCCATCGACGCCGCCTCGATCCTCAAGCCCATGCTGGCCCGGGGCGAGCTGCAGACCATCGGCGCCACGACCCTGGACGAGTACCGCAAGCACCTCGAGAAGGACGCCGCCCTCGAGCGGCGCTTCCAGCCCATCAAGGTCGAGGAGCCCACGGTCGCCCACACCATCGAGATCCTCAAGGGCCTCCGGGACCGTTACGAGGAGCACCATCGGGTCACGATCACCGACCAGGCCGTGGTGGCCGCGGCCAACCTGGCCGACCGCTACATCTCGGACCGCCAGCTGCCCGACAAGGCCATCGACCTCATCGACGAGGCCGGCTCCCGCCTGCGCATGAAGCGCATGAAGACGCCGGACGACTACAAGGAGATCGAGGCCGAGATCGCCGAGGTCGTCCGCCAGAAGAAGGCGGCGGTCGAGGCCCAGAACTTCGAGGACGCCAGCTCGCTGCGTGACAAGGAAAAGGAGCTCCTCGACGCCAAGGCCGAGAAGGAGACCGAGATCAAGGCGGCCGGTGTCGACCTGTTCGACGAGGTCGACGAAGAGGCCATCGCCGAGGTCCTCAGCATCTGGACGGGCATCCCCGTCTACAAGTTGACCGAGGAGGAGACGGCCAAGCTCCTGCGCATGGAGGACGAGCTCCACAAGCGGGTCATCGGTCAGGAGGACTCCATCAAGGCGGTCTCCCAGTCGATCCGCCGCACGCGGGCCGGCCTCAAGGACCCCAAGCGCCCCAGTGGCTCGTTCATCTTCCTCGGCCCCTCGGGCGTGGGGAAGACCGAGCTGGCCAAGACCCTGGCCGAATTTCTCTTCGGTGACGAGGAGGCGCTGATCGCCCTCGACATGTCCGAGTACATGGAGAAGCACACGGTCAGCCGGCTGGTCGGTTCGCCCCCGGGCTACGTCGGCTACGAGGAGGGCGGCCAGCTCACCGAGGCGGTCCGCCGCAAGCCGTTCTCGGTGGTCCTGTTCGACGAGATCGAGAAGGCCCACCCGGACGTGTTCAACACGCTGCTGCAGATCCTGGAGGAAGGTCGCCTGACCGACAGCCAGGGCCGCACCGTCGACTTCCGCAACTGCGTGCTGATCATGACCTCGAACCTCGGCACGGCCGATCTGCGCAAGGCCAACGTCGGCTTCGGCAAGGCCGACGCCCAGCTGACCTACGACAAGATGAAGGCCAAGGCCGAGGAGGCGCTCAAGCAGCACTTCCGCCCCGAGTTCCTGAACCGGATCGACGAGACCATCGTCTTCCACGAGCTGACCCAGGACGAGGTCTTCCAGATCGTGGACCTGATGATGCGGCGCATCGTGACCCAGCTCCAGGGCCAGGGCCTCGGTATCGAGCTGACCGACGAGGCCAAGCGCCACCTGGCCGAGAAGGGCTACGACCCGAGCCTGGGTGCCCGACCGCTGCGGCGGGCCATCCAGCGCCTGGTCGAGGACCCGCTGTCCGAGAAGCTCCTGTGGAAGGAGTTCCGCGCCGGCCAGATCGTGCTGGTCGACGCGCAGCTCGACCCCGAGACCAACGAGACGGTGATCGTCTTCGACAGCCGCGAGGGCTTCGAGCCCCCCACGCTGGAGACCGTCGGGGCCACCGACGAGGGCGGCGAGTAACCTCCACCTCGAGCGCGGTCGGCGAACTGGCGCCTGATGCTCCGGCCATGACCGGCAGATCAGGCGCCAGAACGCGTGGGGGAGCGGTTGCGGTCGCTCTGGCGGTCCTGGTGTTCACCGGGTGCCGGGTTGACACCGCGGTGCGGGTGGACGTGGCCGAGGACGGATCCGGAACGGTCGCCGTCGAGGTCGTCCTCGACCAGGAGGCGGCCGACCGCATCCCCGATCTGGCCGAGCAACTGCGGGTCCGGGACCTGCGTCGCACCGGATGGGAGGTCACCGGGCCCGAGCCGGTCGACGGGGGCGGCGTGGTCATCACCGCCACCAAAGACTTCTTCGAACCCGGGCAACTGGCCGAGGTGCTCGGGGAGATCGGTGGCAACCGGGGGCCGATCCTCGACCCGTCGCTGGAGCGGGGTCGGTCGTTCGCCACCACCACCTACGACTTCACCGGCACCCTCGACCTGTCACGGGGGATCGCCACCTTCAGCGACCGTCGGCTCACCGAACTGTTGGACGGCTTCCCGATCGGCCAGGACCAGGCCGCCCTCGAGGCCGAACTGGGGGCGCCGCTGAGCGAGCTGACCTCCTTCACCTTCGTCATCGCCCTGCCCGAGGGCGACGAGACGAGGACGTTCACCTGGGAGGCGGCCCTCGGTGACGACCCGGTCGCGATGGAGGCGAGCACCGAGGAGCGGAACCTGCGGGCGCTGGGCCTGGCCGCCGGCGCGGTGTTGGCGGTCGTCCTGTTGGTGGTCGTGCTGGTCTGGCGCCGGCTACGGCGCAACCGGAGGCCGGTGTTCCACCGGGCCTGACAGGATCTCTCGGCCGGGGAACCGGCGCGCGAGACTCCTCCGATGCTCATCTTCGCCATCCTCGGCTTCGGGATCATCGTCGGGTTCATCGCGGGCTGGATCACCGGGACCGAGTCCTGGGGCAAGCGGATCGGCTACGGCCTGCTCGGTTCGTTCGTCGGCGGCCTCCTGGCCAGCCTCATTGCCGGGGACGGCCTGAAGCTGCGGCCCAGCGGGATCATCGGCTCGATCGTCGGCGCCGTGATCCTCATGCTCATCGACCGGGCGGTGGGTAGCCGGAAGGACTAGCGCGTCCGGGGCTGAGGACGGGGTCAGAGGTCGTCGCGGCAGTCGAGGACGGCCCGCTGGTGACGGGTCTGGGTCCGGTCGAAACGGGTGAGCTGGTGCTCGTATTCGGTGAGCAGGTCGCCCCAGCGGTCGACGGCCTGGCGGGTGCCGTCGGCGTCGCCGGCCGTGGCCCGCTGGGCCATGCGGACCTGGGTCGACCAGAAGTCCATGCGGGTCTGCAGGGCCTCGGCGGCCGTGCGCTCGAGCCGACCGGCCTGGGTGAAGGCGTTCCGGCAGCGCGCCGGCACCTCGGTCGAGCCCTGGCGGCACTCACCGCGGAGGCGCTCGGAGGCGGTGGACCGGGCTTCGGCCCGGGTGGCGACCCGGGCGATGGGGCCGAAGACGGCCCGCTGCACCTCGTCGCGGTGGGCCAGCACGGCGGTGGTGCGGACCGGGTCCATCTCGGTGACGGCGTCGGTGCGGTCGATGACGCGGGTGCGGGCCGCGGCCGCCTGCTCGGCGCGATCCAAGGCCCGGGCGCAGGAGGCGCTGATCTCGGTGTCGTCGGGGAGGAGGCCGCAGCCCCCACCGAGGACGAGGACCAGCAGGGCGACGGTGATCATCCGGCGGGCGGGCATGGGGGCGAACGTAGGGAGGGGTGCACCAGGGGTCGTCCACCTCCCGGTCAAGGTTCGGCAAAGTCTTGCGGGACCGAACACCTGTTCTAATGTGGTCGCGTGAGCCTGTCACCCCCCCTCCGTAGGGTCCGGCCATGAGCCGGGCCAAGACCGTCCACCGCTGTTCGTCCTGCGGGGGGACCTCGCCGCAATGGGCCGGCCAGTGCCCGACCTGCGGCGAGTGGAACACCCTGGTCGAAGAGGCCGTGCGGGCCGGCGGGCGTCCGGTCGGTGCGGCACCGTCCACCGGCGAGCCGGCCCTGCTGGTGGCCGACGTCCCCACCGAGGAGCGCCGGCCGGTGGCCACCGGTGTCGAGGAGCTGGACCGGGTGCTGGGCGGTGGGCTGGTCCCGGGCTCGGTGACCGTCATCGGCGGGGCCCCGGGCATGGGCAAGTCCACCCTGCTGCTCCAGGTCGCGGCCGCGGCCGCCGCCTCCGGCCGCACGGCGCTCTACGCCAGCAGCGAGGAGTCCCGCGTGCAGGTCCGGGCCCGGGCCGAGCGGCTCGGGGCGCTGACCGACCGGCTGTGGTTGCACGCCGAGGCCTCGATCGACGACCTCCTCGGCGCCGTCGACGAGGTCTGTCCCGATCTCGTCGTGGTCGACTCGGTGCAGACCGCGTTCGACCCGCAGACCGCTTCGGCCCCCGGCTCCCTGAACCAGGTCCGGGCCGTGGCCCAGCGTCTGGTGATCGAGGCCCGGGTCCGGGGGTGCGCGGTGGTGCTGGTCGGCCAGGTGACCAAGGACGGCCACCTGGCCGGCCCCAAGGCGCTGGAGCACATCGTGGACACCGTCCTGGCGTTCGAGGGCGACAAGCACCACGCCCTGCGCCTGCTCCGGGCGGTCAAGCACCGGTACGGGGGGACGGACGACCTCGGCGTGCTGGAGATGACCGGGGGTGGCCTGGTCGGGGTGCCCGACCCCAGCGGCCTGTTCCTGGCCGGTCGCCGCCCGGGCGTGCCCGGCTCGGTCGTGGTGCCCACCCTGGACGGCCACCGGCCGATCCTGGTGGAGGTCCAGGCGCTCTGCGCCGAGGTCTCCTACGTGCCACCCCGTCGTTCGGCCCAGGGCATCGACAGCGGCCGCCTGGCCCTGCTGCTGGCGGTGCTGGAGACCCGGGTGTCGGTGAGCACGGCCAAGGCGGAGGTCTACGCCCTGACCGCCGGTGGGGTCCGCCTGGTCGAGCCTGCCGGCGATCTCGGGATCGCCCTGGCCGTGATCTCGGCTTCCACCGGCGTCGCCCTGCCCGAGGACGCCGTCGCGGTGGGCGAGGTCGGCCTCGGCGGCGAGGTCCGCCCGGTGGGCCGCATCGAGCACCGGTTGGCCGAAGCCGCCCGCCTGGGCTTCCGTTACGCGGTGGTACCCCGGGGCACCCCTCCGGTCGCCGGCCTCCGCCTCATCGAGGTCGGGATCGTCCTGGAGGCCGCGGCGGCGGTGGGCCTGCTGACCGAGTCCGAGGTCCGTGCCGCGGCGGCCTGAGGAAGGTCCCGGACTGCGACATAGGTCACAGGGGTAACATCCCTCCCGTGGAACCGGCCAGCGACGCCATGCGCGCCGCCCTCGCAGCCACCGCCCCCGGGACGGCCCTGCGTGAGGGCCTCGACCGGATCCTGTCCAGTGGGATGGGCGCCCTGATCGTCATCGGGGACGGCCCGCAGGTCCTGAACATCTGCTCGGGCGGCTTCCTGCTCGACGGCGCCTTCAGCCCCCAGCGCCTGTCGGAGCTGGCCAAGATGGACGGCGCCATCATCCTGTCGCCCGATGCCAGCCGCATCGCCCGGGCCAACGTCCACCTGGTTCCCAACCCGAACACCCCTACCTCCGAGACCGGCACCCGGCACCGCACGGCCGAGCGCGTGGCCCGCTCCATCGACGTGCCGGTCATCTCCGTCTCCGAGCGGATGACCGCCATCGCCGTCTACGTGGGCGAGCAGAAGTACCGCCTCGATCCCATCCCCCGGCTGCTGGACGGCGCCAACCAGGCCCTGCGGGCCCTCGAGCGCTACCGGAGTCGCCTCGACGAGGTCTCCAGCAACCTCTCCGCTCTGGAGATCGAGGACCTGGTCACGGTCCGAGACGTCGTCCAGGTGCTGCAGCGCACCGAGATGGTCCGGCGCATCGCGGCCGAAGTCGAGGGCTTCGTCGTCGAGCTCGGCGAGGACGGCCGCCTGGTCCGCCTCCACCTCGACGAGCTCTACTCGGGGGTCGAGGATGACCGCCGCCTCGTGCTCCAGGACTACTTCCACGAGGACGCGGGATGGCACCTCGAGGAGGCCATGGGCGGCCTGGCCTCCCTGGACACCGACCACCTCCTCGACTTCAAGAGTGTGGCGGCTGTGCTGCACCTGCCCCTCGATGCCGACGACCTCGACGCCAGCGTGGAGCCCCGGGGTCATCGGCTGCTGTCCAAGGTCCCGCGCCTCCCGGAGACCGTGGTCGACGCCATCGTCGAGCACATGGGGAGCCTGCAGAAGATCATGCGGGCCACCATCGCCGACCTGGTCAACGTCGAAGGCGTGGGGGAGGCCCGGGCCCGAGCCATCAAGGAAGGCCTGAACCGCCTGGCCGAGACCAGCATCCTCGACCGCTACGGCTGAGTAGGTCGGGTCAGCTGGCCCGGATCTCCATCTGCTGGCGGTTCGTGATCCGGTAGACACCGTCGATCTGCTCCAGCCAACCGAGGCGCAGGAACGACGAGATGGCCTTGTTCACCCGCTCGCGGGAGGCACCGACCATGCCGGCCAGTTCCTCCTGGGTCACGGGCAGTTCGAACTCGTCGCTCGCGCCGGCCAAGTCGAGCAGGCGCTTGGCGGTCCGCCCGGTGACGTCGAGGAACATGGCGTCGGCCAGGGCCTCGTCGGTGACCCGGATGCGGCCGGCCAGCAGGGCCACGACGGGCCAGAGCAGGGCGGGGTCCGCCTCGAAGACGCCGCGCACCGCCCCGTAGGGGACCACGAGCACGCTGGATGGCTCCAGGACCCGGGCCGCGGCTGACCGGCCGTGCCCGTCGAAGAGGCCCATTTCGCCGAACAGGTCGCCCGGCTCCATGAGGGCCACGACCGACTCGCGTCCGTCCACGGCCACGTTGGCGATGGCGATGCGTCCGTCCACGACGACGAAGAGCTCGCGGGCCTCGTCGGCTTCGTTGAACAGGACATCGTTGCGCTCCAGATCACGCTCGACCGCGGCCAACGCGATGGCGGCGAGCGCCTCGGGCGGGAAGTCGGCGAAGAGCTTGACGTCGGCGAGCAGATCGGCGGCAACCACGGAGGGTCAGGCTAGTGACGTAGGTCACGGAGCGGGTCCGGCGGGTACCGTCCGGCGGGTATGGACGACCGCTCGCAGCCGGGACCCGCGGCGTGAGCTCGGTGTGGGTCCTCGTCGTGGCCGCGGGCTCGGGGGCCCGTTTCGGCCGGGCCAAGCAGTACCAGCCGCTCGGGGGCCGACGGGTCATCGACTGGTCGCTGGCCACCGCGGCCGAGGCCGGCGACGGCGTCGTGGCGGTGGTGGCCAAGGGGGCACCCGACGAGCCCGGGGCCGACATCACCGTCGTCGGGGGCGCCACCCGGTCGGCCTCGGTGCGGGCGGGCCTCGCCGCGGTGCCGCCGACCGCGGAGGTCGTCGTGGTTCACGACGCGGCCCGGCCGGCCGCGTCCGTCGAGCTCTACGCGGCGGTGATCGGGGCGGTGCGGCGGGGCGCGGACGCCGCGGTGCCCGGTGTGGCTCTGACCGACACCATCCGCCGTCGCGGCGGCGGCCTGGTCGATCGGGACACGCTGGTGGCTGTCCAGACCCCGCAGGCCTTCGCCGCCGACCGGCTCCGTGCGGTCCACGCCGACGAGCCCGAGGCCACCGACGACGCATCCCTGATCGACGCCGCCGGTGGCACCGTCGTGCTGGTCGAGGGCGAGGCCCACAACCGTAAGATCACCACCCCCGACGACCTCGTGGTCGCGGCCGCCCTCCTCGCCGCCGAGGCCACCGGATGACCGTTCTGGGTGACGTGGGATGTCGTGGGCAACACCACGCGTCACCCAGCACGAAGGGGGAGTGGTGAGCTTCCGGATCGGGCAGGGCTACGACGTCCACGCCTTCAGCGTCGACCCCGACCGGCCGCTGGTGCTGGGCGGGGTCACCGTCGAAGGCGCATCTGGCCTGGTCGGCCACAGCGACGCGGACGCCCTGAGTCACGCCGTGGCCGACGCCGTGCTCGGGGCCGCCGGTCTCGGTGACCTCGGTGACCACTTCCCGGACACGGACGCGGGGTGGGCCGGCGCCGACAGCCTCACGCTCCTGGCCGGCGTGGTCCGGCTGGCGGCCGACGCCGGATGGTCCGTGGTCAACGTGGATGCCACCGTCGTGGCGGAGAGGCCGAAGCTCGGCGCCCTGCGTCCGCAGATGGCGGAGCGGCTCTCCGCCGTGGTCGGGGCACCCGTGTCCGTGAAGGCCACCACCCACGAGGGCCTGGGTGCCCTCGGTCGAGGTGAGGGCATCGCCTGTCTCGCCGTCGCCCTCCTGGCGTCTGCCTGATGCCGTCGCGACGTCCACCTCCGGGCAGGGGCAAGGGCCGCCCGCCGGGACGGGGCAGCCCCCGTCGCGCCGGTCCACCGCGGCAGGGCCCACCGCCTCGCCGCACGGGGCCGCGGCGCTCCGGGAGCAGTGGCCCGCCCGGCCTGGGCGGCGACCAGGTCGAGGGCCGCCAGGCCGTCCGCGAGGCCCTGCTGGGGCCCCGGTCGGTGAGGGAGATCCTCCTCGCCGCCGACCTCGACCCCGCCCCCATCCTGGACGACATCCGGGACCTGGCCCGGGAGCAGCGCGTCGCGATCCGCGAGGTGAAGCGATCCGCGCTCGAGGCCCAGGCCCGGTCCGAGGCGCCCCAGGGGGTTCTGGCCACGGTGGCGCCCCTCCAGCCCGTGGACCTGGAGGCGCTGGCCGCGGTGGAGCGTCCGTTCCTGTTGGTGCTCGACGGCATCCACGACCCCCAGAACCTCGGGGCGATCCTGCGCACGGCGGAGGCCGCAGGGGTCACGGGCATCGTCCTGCCCCGTCACCGCTCGGTGCGGGTCACCCCGGCGGTGACCAAGACTGCCGCGGGTGCGGTCGAGTGGCTGCCGATGGCGGTGGTTCCCGGCGTGCCCACGGCCCTGGCGGACCTGAAGGCCAAAGGCGTCTGGGTCGTCGGCCTCGATCAGGACGCCGACGAGCTCTTCTGGAACCTGTCGGTGGCCAAGGAGCCCGTCGCCCTGGTCCTCGGCAGCGAGGGCTCCGGCCTGGCCCGCCTCACCCGGGACCGCTGCGACGTCGTGGCCGCGCTGCCCCTGGCCGGGAACCTCGGCTCGCTCAACGTCAGCGCCGCCGCCGCCGTCGCCTGCTACGAGATCGCCCGCCTCCGCCGAGGCTGACCCCGGCCCGTCGGGCGCCCGCTTCTTGCGTCGATTTGTCACGCCAGGGGTGACAAATCGGCGCAATTTCGGCTTGTCGGTGTCGATCAGCCGGCGGACTGGATGGCGCGCCAGATCCGCTCGGGGGTACAGGGCATGTCGATGTGGCGGACCCCGAGGTAGCTCACCGCGTCGACCACGGCGTTCTGCACGGCCGGGGTGGAGCCGATGCTGCCGGACTCGCCGATGCCCTTCGCCCCCAACTCGTTCAGGGGGGTGGGGGTGACCATCTCGATGCGCTCGAAGCTCGGGACCTCGCTGGCCGCGGGGACCGAGTAGTCGGCCAGGTTGGCCGTCTGCGGGTTCCCGTCTTCGTCGTAGGCCATCTCCTCGAAGAGGGCCTGGGCGGCCCCCTGGGCCAGGCCGCCATGGATCTGGCCGTCGGCGATGAGCGGGTTGATCAGCGTGCCCGCATCGTCCACCGCGACCATGCGCACCAGTCGGACCGCTCCCGTCTCGGTGTCGACCTCGACCACCGCGAGGTGGGCGCCGAAGGGGAAGGTCGGGCCCTTGGCGGCGTAGTCCGAGACCCCGATCAGGGTGTCCTCGGACCGGGCGGCCACCTCGGCCCAGCCGACGCCCACGGCGGGGACGCCGGCGACGTGGAACTGCCCGCTGACCGTGTCCAGGACGACGTCGTCGGCCGAGGCTTCCAGTAGCTCGGCGGCCCGTTCCCGGGCCTGGTCGATGAGGTGACCGGAGGCCGAAAGGATCGAGGAGCCCGCGATCTGGACCGAGCGGGACCCACCGGTGGTGGTGCTCGACTCCAGGTCGTCGGTGTCGCCGTGGATGACCCGCACGGCGTCCATGGGGACGCCCAGCTTGTCGCTGGCCAGCATGGCCCACGTGGTGTCGTGGCCCTGGCCGAACGGTGTCGCCCCGGTGCGGACCTCCACGGTGCCGTCCTCCAGCGCGGTGACCGAGCCGAACTCGCCCCCGCCGCCCAGGGCGGTGATCTCGACGTAGACGGCGAGGCCGATGCCGAGCTGGCGGGTGTCGCCCGCCGCCCGCCGCCGGGTCTGCTCGGCCCGCAGGTCGACGTAGCCCGCCGCCTCGAGGACCCGGTCGAGGGCGGTGGCGTAGGCCCCGATGTCGTAGGTGGCCCCGCCCGGCGTGCTGTACGGGTAGACGTCGTCGCCCAGCAGGTTGCGGCGCCGGACCTCGGCGGGGTCCATACCGATCTCGGCCGCGAACAAGTCGACGGCCCGCTCGATGGCCGCCGCCGCCTCCGGGCGACCGGCCCCCCGGAAGGGGCGCATCGGCGTGGTGTTGGTGATGACCGAGACCGAGTCGAAGCCGACGTTGGTGATGGCGTAGACGCCGGTCGTCATCATCCGGGTCATGAAGGGCAGGACGGCGCCCAGCATGGGGTAGGCGCCGGAGTCCTGGATGACCGAGAGCGAGTAGGCGGTGATGCGCCCGTCCCGGCTTCCACCGATGCGCACCTGCTGGGTCTGGCCCCGGCCGTGCACGAAGGAGGTCATGGACTCGGTGCGGGTCTCGGCCCAGCGCACGGGGCGGTCGACCCGGCGGGCCAGCTCGCCGATGAGCAGCTCTTCGGGCAACTCGCCGTTCTTGGCACCGAAGCTGCCGCCCACGTGGGGGATGACGACCCGGACCTGGTCGGCCTCGAGGCCGTAGACGGTGGCCAGCTTGTCCCGGACGGGGTGGGCGCCCTGGCAGCTGGACCACATCATCAGCCGCCCGTCCTCCCACCAGCCCGCCGCGGCGCGGGCCTCGATCGGGGCGGCGGAGACCCGCTGGTTGACGATGCGCTGCTCGACGACGACCTCGCAGCCGTCGAAGTCGGCCACGAGGTCGCCCAGGATCTCCATGGCCAGGGGCGAGTCCGCCTCGGGGAAGACCGTCGTGCCGTGTTCGCGGGCCTGCTCGGGGTCGACCACGGGGTCCAGGGGGTCGTAGTCGACGATGACCGCCTCGGCCGCGTCGACGGCCTGGGCCCGGGTCTCGGCCACCACGGCGGCGACCGCCTCGCCCACGAACCGGACGACGTCACGGGCCAGGAGGGGCCGCTTCATGGCGGGGTTGAGGAGCATCATCTCGGGCTCGAGGTCCGCGAGGTCGAGGTCCGCGGCAGTGACGACGGCCAGGACGCCGGGCGCGCTCAGCGCCTCGCTGGTGTCGACCGCCTCGATGCGGGCGTAGGCGAGGGGCGAACGCACGTAGACGACGTGGGCCGCCCCGGGGGGCAGCGTGACGTCATCGACGTAGTCGCCCGCGCCGGTGAGCAGTTCCGGGTCCTCGACGCGCTGGACCCGGTTCCCGAGGATCGACACGGTGCGCCTAGTCCGAGCTCGGGAGGGGCTTGGCCTCCTTGAGGGGCAGGGCCACATCCGCCACGGCCAGGGAGCCGTCGCCCGGCTTGGTGCACAGCAGCTCGAGGCCGCTCTCCTCGTGCACGTACCGCTTGCCCAGCAGCGTGCTCCCCGCGTGGGCCCCGTCGACGGTCCCGCGGTCCCCCTCGTCGGGCGCCACGTCGGCGGCCACCATGGCGGCCCCACCGCACTCGACGTCCACGGGACCGCTCGGCGGTCGCACGACGATCACCTCGGTTGCACAGACGGTGCTGGCCAGCTTCATTCCCGGAGTCAGATCCACGGCCCCATCCTGCCCCAAACGGCAGGACCCTCCGGTACCGGTAGCGTCGGTCGCCGCCATGCGCGATACCGATCCGGTGGTCGAGATCCGCCCCCCAGCCCGCCGCCCGATCCGGGTCGTGCTCGACGACTGGTTGGATCTGGGCCGGGACTGTGACGGCCTGCTGCTGCTCGACCCCGGCGTCTCGCGGCGTCACGCCCGCCTGGAGGTCGACGGTGGTCGGGTGTGGGTGCGCGATCTCGGCAGCAAGAACGGGACCATGGTCAACGGGGGCCTCGTCACCGAGCGCACCCCGCTCGAGGTCGGTGACCGGGTGCTGCTCGGCGCCACCGAGCTCGGCCTCGTCGAGGAGGTCGAGCTCGCGCGGGCGGACCGCGCCCCGCAGGTCGACGACGTGGGAGCCACCGTCGCCGTGGTGTCCCGGCGCGACCTCCCTGTCGCCACGCCGGGCGCCGGACCCCCGGACGGGGCTGATGGCGACACGATCACCATCGTCTTCAGCGACATCGAGTCATCCACCGAGCAGGCCCTGCGCCTGGGTGACGGTCGCTGGTTCGACCTGCTGGCGATCCACAACAGCATCGTGCGCAACAACCTCGTGCGCCACGGTGGCCGGGAGATCAAGGCCCAAGGCGACGGCTTCATGCTCACGTTCACCTCCGCCCGACGGGCCCTGAACTTCGCCATCGAGGTCCAGCAGGCCCTGGCCCGCTGGAGCGGGCAGCACCCCGAGGAGCAGGTGCGCATCCGCATCGGGATGCACACCGGCGAGGCCCTGGTCAGCCCCAACGGCGATCTCTTCGGCAAGCACGTCATCGTCGCCGCCCGCATCGCCAACCTGGCCCGGGGCGGCGAGATCCTCGTCTCGAGCCTGGTGGTGGAGATCGCCTCCAACCGCAGCGACCTCGAGTTCGGCGAGGGTCGCCCGGTCGAGCTGAAGGGCATCGACGGGACCTACACCGTCCATCCACTGGTCTGGCGCGACCCGTCCGCGGCGCCCTGACGCCCGGCGAACACCACCCGGAAGCGGGCGCCCCCCTCGGGGCGATCGGTGACGGCGACCGCAGCGCCGTGAGCCGCGGCGACGGCGGCCACGATCGCCAACCCGAGGCCGCTGCCGCCGACGTCCCGAGACCGCGCTTCGTCGAGGCGGATGAACCGCTCGAACACCCGCTCCCGGTCGGCCACGGGGACGCCGGGGCCGTCGTCCTCGACGGTGAGGGTGACGGTGCCGTCGTCGTCCTCGGCCAGCCCCATGCGCACCTGTCCGGTGGCATGGCGGACGGCATTGTCGACGAGGTTGGCGACGAGGCGATCGAGGGCGACGGGATCTCCCCGCACCTGCCCCCCCGACACCCCCCCGAGGTCGATGGTGACGTCGGGGGTCAGGCCAAGCCGCGCCACCACGGCACCGACGACGTCGTCGAGGTCGACGGCGACCGGAGTCGCGGGTGTGACGCCCTCGTCCGTGCGGGCCAGCAGCAGGAGGTCGTCGACGAGGCGCTGAAGGCGGAGGCTCTCGTCGAGCACCACCCCGGCCAGGTCGGCGAGGTCGGTCGAGCCCGGGTGCGCGAGCCCCACCTCGGCGTGCTGGCGCAGCGCACTGACCGGGGAGCGCAGCTCGTGGGCAGCGTCGGCCACGAACGTCGACAGCCGGTCACGGGCGTCGGCCAGTCGGCCGAGCATGGCGTTGAGGGTCCGGGCCAGGTCGCCGATCTCATCGGTGGCGTCCGGCTCAGGCAGGCGCTGGTCGATGTCGGTGGCGGTGATCTCGCGGGCGGCCGCCGTCATCATCGCCACCGGGGCCAGGGCCCGGCCCACGAGGCGCCAGGCCACCAGCCCGACCAGGGCGAGCAGCAGAGGCAAGCCGATGGCCAGGGACTGCAGCAGGGCCCGGGTGGCCTCGTCGGCGCCGTCGAGGGCCCGGCCCACCAGGACGGTGGCCTCGCCGTCGGCCGCGGCGATCCCCACGACCACGAAGCGGTCCTCGCCCACGGGGGCGTCGTCGACGACCGTGGACGCCTCGTCGCCGAGGTCGGTGACGGCGGGGATCCCATCGATGTTCGTGCTCGAGGCCACGACGGCGCCGTCGGCGTCGACCACCTGGATGAAGGCGTCCTCCTCGTCCTCGACCGCGAGATCGGCGGGCTCGGCCGCACCGGCCTCCAGGGCGGTGGCCACGTCTTCAGCCCGGAGCTCGGCGGCCTCTCGGACGTTGCCGGTCAGCGAGGACCGGGTGAGGAGCACCATGGCCACCGACCCGACCAGCAGGGCGGCGCCCACGACGACGACGGCTCCGATCGCCGCCCGGGCGCGCAGCGAGGTCGGCATCACCCGCCGTCCTCGGCCAGCCGGTAGCCGGACCCGCGCACCGTCTCGATCGCGGCCCGCCCGAAGGGCCGGTCCAGCTTGTTGCGCAGGTGCCGGACGTAGACCTCGACGATGTTGGGGTCGCCCTCGAAGTCGTCGTCCCACACGTTGCCGAGGATGTCCCGTTTGGACACCACGACGCCGGCGTTGCCCATGAGGTACTCGAGCAGGGCCGTCTCCCGAGTCGTGAGGGACAACTCGTCGTCGCCCCGCCACACCCGGCGGGATGCAGGGTCCAGGCGCAGGTCCCCGGCGACGAGCACCGTCGGCCGCGGTGGACGACCTCGGCGCACGAGGGCCCGCAAGCGGGCCACCAGGACGACGTGGGCGAAGGGCTTGGTGAGGTAGTCGTCGGCGCCGGTGTCGAGGGCCTCGGCCTCGTCGAGGTCGCCGTCCTTGGCCGTGAGCATCAGCACCGGCGTCCAGTCGTCCTCGTCCCGCAGGGTGCGGCAGACCCGGAAGCCATTGAGGCCCGGGAGCATGATGTCGAGCACGATCACGTCGTAGGCGTGCTCGCGGGCCCACCACAGGCCGTCGATGCCGTCGTGGGCGACGTCGACGGTGAACCCCTCGGCCTCCAGTCCGCGGCGGATGCCGGCGGCGAGGGAGACCTCGTCCTCGACGATCAGGACCCGCACGGCACCAGTCTCGCCGGTGCCGTGCGGTCCCGCCGCGGGGTGCGGTGGGTCACGGGGTCGTGATCGCGGCGTCGACCAGCACGCCTTCGCCCGTGTCGCCCGCGACCTTGGTCTCGCGCACGAGGCCGACACCCGGGGCGTACCACTTCTCCTCGATCACCTCGGGCTCGAGGGGGTTCCAGTCCCGGGTCACGAGGACGTCCTCGAAGTCGCCGAACGGGACCGACACGGTCTCACCCGTGCGCACCACCTCACCGACGTCCTCGGCCTCACCGGGGTAGTACTCCTGGCGGTAGGCGTCGCCCACCTGGGGGTCGGCAAGCATGACGATCCCGCCGATAGGCGCCGTCCACGCCGTGCTCGAAGGAGCCGTCGTGGTCCACGAGCTCGCCCTGGTCGTCGTAGTTGTCGACATCCTCGCCGAGGTACCAGACGTTGCCCTCGGTGTCCTGGGCGTACCAGTCGTGGGTGTCCTCGACGAGCACGCCGTCGAGGGTGACGGTGTCCCGGACGACCGTGGCGGTGATGCCGGCGATCTCGCGGGTCTCGTCCTGGACGACGATCTCGATGTCCTCGGTCTCGCCGTCGCCGTTGGTCTCCTGGTAGGTCCATCGGCTGCCCGGGACCAGCGGCAGGTAGGGGTTGTCGATGGTGGCGACGAAGTCCGCGGGATCGAGCTCCGGGGCGTAGTCTCCGTCGTCACCGGGGTCGATGACCGGTTCGACGGTCGTGGTGGACTCCGTCGGCGGCGGCGCGCTCACCGACGGCTCGCTCGTCGGCGGCGGGTCGGCCGTGGAGGTGTCATCGCCGCAGGCCGTCGCCCCGGGAGCGACGAGCAGGCTGGTGGCCATGGCCACGGCGACCCAGGTCCGGAATCGGTGCATGAGGGATCTCCTTGTCGATCGGATGGTCACACCGTGGAGGTCGGCCGCTGAACGGCTGCTGAACCCCGGTTCCGGCGGCGGCGATTCTCAGCTGACGTTCAGGTGCGGACGGCGGACCTCTCAGGGCGGCGGTCGACGCTGGCGACATGCAGAACGAACCGACCTCCCGTCGTCGTGTGCCCGACCTGGCTGGTCGCCGTCGGCAGCGCCGTCTTCGGCGTCGCCATCGGGGCGGGCGTCCTCAGCGCCGGCGCCCAGGGCGAGGACCCCGATCCCGCGCCCGAGCCCGACCGTCGCGCGGCCATCGAGGCCTTCGTCGACTGCGCAGAGGACGCCGGCATCGACCTCCCCGATGTCCGCCAGCACCGCCGGGACCGGGAGCCGTTGAGCGCCGAGGAGCGGGCGGCGGTAGACGCGGCCCGGGAGGCCTGTGGTGACCTACTGCCCCACGCCGAGGAGCGGGCGGCCTTCCGCCAGTGCCTCACCGACGCCGGCGTGCTCGGCCCCGACGGCGAGCGGCCCGACCGCGACGAGCTCACCGACGAGGAGCGCACGGCGTTCCGGGAGGCGGCCCGGGCCTGCGCCGAGGAGCAGGGCATCGACCGGCGTCCCCGCTGCCGACCCGGGCGCGGCGCCCGCGGCGCGGCACGCGACGGCGTCCCGGCGGACGCCTAGGCGGCGGCCGCCGTCCCGGGTCCGTCACACTGGCGGGCGATGCGCATCCTGGTGGTGGACGACGACGCCGGCGTGCGCCAGGCCGTCGGTCGGGCGCTGGCCTTCGAGGGCTACGAGGTCACCCAGGCGGGTGACGGCTCCGAGGCCCTGCGGCTGGTCGCGGCGGAGCGACCCGATGCCATGGTGCTCGACGTCGTCATGGCCGAGGTGGGTGGGCTCGAGGTGTGCCGCGAGCTGCGGGCCACCGGTGACGACCTGCCCATCCTCGTCCTGACCGCCCGCCACACCGTCGCCGACCGGGTGGCCGGCCTCGACGCCGGGGCCGACGACTACCTGGTCAAGCCCTTCGCCCTCGAGGAGCTGCTGGCCCGGCTGCGGGCCCTGCTGCGCCGGTCCGAGGCCTCGACCGACGAGGTGCTGGCCCTGGGGGACCTCACCCTGGCGCCCGGCAGCCGCCTGGTCGAGCGGGCCGGCGAGACCCGTCGAGCTGACCCGCACCGAGTTCAACCTGCTCGAGCTCCTGCTGCGCAACGCCGGCCAGGTCCTCACCCGGGAGCTGATCCTCGAGCGGGTGTGGGGCTACGACTTCCAGACGACGTCCAACTCGCTGGAGGTCTACGTGGGCTACCTGCGGCGCAAGACCGAGGCGGCGGGCCGGCGAGCGCCTCATCCACACGGTGCGGGGCGTCGGCTACGTCGCCCGCCTCGCGTGAGCGGCGCCGTGAGCCTGCGGGCCCGCCTGGCGGTCCTGGTTGCCGGGGCCGTCGCCGTCGCCGTGGTGGTCGTGGTCGTGGTGACCTACCGGGCTGCGGCGGACCAGCAGCGCGAGGCCCTCGACGAGGCCCTGCAGACCCAGGCCCGGGCCACCGCGTCGCGAGCGGCCCTGGTCGTGGACCTCACCTCGCGGTTCCCGGCCCGGGCCGATCCGTTCGCGGCCGACGACCTGCTGTTCCAGGTCGTCGGGCCAGGCGGGCCTGGTGCGGCGCCCGCCCGACCAGGTCGAGCTGCCCGTGAGCGAGGCCGACCTCGCGGTGGCCCGGGGCGACCGGCGCCAGGTCCTCACCGACGTCACCGTCGATGGCCGTCCCTACCGGCTGATCACCGTGCCCCTGCAGCGGCGGAGCTCGCCACGGTCGGGGGCGGTGCAGCTGGCCCGCCCGCTCGACCCGCTGGAGTCGAGCCTGGCCGAGCTGCGGCGGACCCTGCTGGCCGTCGCCGTGCTCGGGCGTCGGGGTGGCCGCGCTGCTCGGCGTCGCCGTGGCCCGCCGCGCCCTGCGTCCCGTGCAGGCCCTCACCGAGACCGCCGAGCACGTGGCCGCCACCCAGGAGCTCCGGGCCCGGATCGTGGTCGACCGGCCCGACGAGCTGGGCCGACTGGCCGAGGCGTTCAACGCCATGCTGGCCGCGTTGGCCACCTCCCGGGAGCAGCAGCAGCGCCTGGTCACCGACGCCAGTCACGAGCTGCGCACACCGCTGACCAGCCTGCGCACGAACGTCGAGCTGCTGCCAGCGGGCCAAGGCCCTGCCGGCCGAGGAGCGGGACCAGATCGTGGACGACGCCGTCCTCGAGGTGGAGGAGCTGTCCACGCTCGTGGCCGAGCTGGTCGACCTGGCCACCGATGCCCGCCGGTCGACCGAGGACTGGCGGGAGATCCGCCTCGACGAGATCGTCGAGCGGGCCGCCGAGCGCACCCGCCGCCACCACCGGCGCGAGGTGGTGCTGGAGCTCGAGCCGACCACGGTCCTGGGCAGCGCCGGGCTGCTCGAGCGCGCCGTGACCAACCTCCTCGACAACGCCGGCAAGTGGAGTCCGCCCGACGGTCGGGTGCAGGCCGTCCTGGCCGACCGGCGGTTGCGGGTCCTCGACGACGGCCCGGGGGTGGCCGAGGCGGACCAGGAGCGGCTCTGGGACCGGTTCTGGCGGGCCGACGGCAGCCAGGACGTCCCGGGCTCGGGCCTCGGCCTGGCCATCGTCCGGGAGGTGGTCGAGGCCCACGGCGGGACCGTGCACGCCGCCGCCCGCCCCGAGGGTGGCCTGGACATCGGCTTCACGCTGCCCGCCCCGCCGCCCCGCCTGACGGGCGGCAGGGCTTCCTGCCTAGCCTCGCCCGGCGTGACCTCCCGCCGAGTCGGACTCGCCCTTGCGGGGGCCGTCGGCACCCTCCTGGCCGGGGCGTCCCCGGCCGCGGCGCACGGGGCCGGGGCGCTCGAGCGGGCTCCCGTTGCCGCGATGGCAGTTCTCCTGGGCGATCGGCGCCGCGGTGGTGATCGCCTTCTTCGTCGCCGGGTCGCTCTGGCGCCGTCCGCGTGCTCGATGGCGCGGCCGACGGACGGGCCGTACCGGGGACCCTCGTGGCCCGGGGCCTCGCCGTCCTGGTGCGGGTGGTCGGCGTCGTGGCCTACGTCGTGATCGTCACGGCGGGACTGTTCGGCCGCGACTTCCCGGCGGCCAACATTGCCCCGATCGGGGTGCTCATCACGTTCTGGGTCGGCCTCCAGTTCGTCTCGATCCTGCTCGGCGACCTCTGGCGGGTGCTCAGCCCCTTCGAGACGCTGGCCCTCGTCGGCGCCTGGGCCCGCGCCCGGCTCCGGCGGAGGCCGCTGAGCGGCGGCCGCCGTCGACGCCGGGCGCGACCCACTGGCCGGCCGTGGTCGTGGTCGGCGGTTTCGTCTGGCTCGAGCTGGCGTACCACGCCCCGACGGTGCCGCGGACCCTGGGCGGCCTCGCCCTGGCCTACGGCGTCGTCGTCCTGGGCGTCGCCGCCCGTCGGGGCCGGGGCTGGCTCCGCACCGCCGAGGGCTTCGCCGCCCTGTTCTCGCTGCTCGCCGCCATGGCCCCTTCCACGGCGGGGGGAACGGGGGCCTCCGGGTGCGGTGGCCGCTCACCGGCCTCGCCCGGGTGACCGTGCGGCCGGGGACCCTGCCCCTGCTGTTCGTGGTCCTCGGGGCCACGGTGTTCGACGGCCTGACCCGGACCGCGTTCTGGGCCGACCTCACCCTGGAGCGGGTGGGGTGGGGCTACACGACGGTCAACACGCTCGGCCTGCTGTGGGCGGTCGGGATCGTGGCCCTGGTGTACCTGAGCGTGTCCCGCATCGTCTCGTCACTGGTCGGCGGTGACGCCGACACCGTCGCCCAGCGGTTCGCCCCCGTCCTGGTCCCGATCGTGGCCGCCTACACCGTGGCCCACTACGTCGGCGCCCTCGTGCTCGACGGCCAGGGCTTCTGGTTCCTGGCCTCGGACCCGTACGGCGAGGGGTGGGACCTGTTCGGCACCGCTGACGGGACCATCGACTTCACGCTCGTCAGCGCCACGGCCATCGCCTGGGTCCAGGCCGTGGCCATCGCCCTGGGCGGCGTCGGCGCCGTGTTCGTCGCCCACGACCGCGCGATCAGCGACCTCGACCCCGCGATCGGCCCTCACCGCCCAGTACGTCCTGCTCGCCTTCACCCTCACCGCCGCCATCACCGCCGTCGCCCTGTTCCTCGGCACCTGACAGAGCCCGAGGTGGGACTCGAACCCACGACCCCCGCTTTACAAGAGCGGTGCTCTGGCCAACTGAGCTACTCGGGCGACCCCCGGAGGCTACTGACCACCCATCCGCGGACGGCGGTGACGGGCCGGTCAGACTCTGGTCATATGGACCTGGGGGACCGAGAGCGGTCTATCCTCGACTTCGAACGGTCCTGGTGGCAGACGCCAGGACCCAAGGAGCGTGCGATCCGTGCCAACTTCGGCCTCTCGACCACCCGCTACTACCAGATCCTCAATGAACTCCTCGACGATCCCGACGCCGTGGCCTACGACCCGTTGGTCGTGCGCCGCCTCCGCCGTCTCCGGGACCGGCGCCGCCGGGCGCGGTTCGAGGGCGGGTCGGTGAGCCACCCGGTCCCATGAACGACGGCGCCCCTCGCGGGATCATCCTCATCGCAGTGGCCGTGGTCATCGGCCTCATCCTCCTGTCCAGCGGCCTCGACGACTCCGAGCCGATCAACGCCGACGCCGCCGACGCGGACAACGTCGCCACCGGCGAGCCGGACACCACCGAGACCGTCCCCGTGGACACCGACGTTCGTCCCGACGGACGTCCCGGTCGTGGTGGCCAACGGCAGCGGCGTGTCCGGCGCCGCCGGCGCCGTGACCGAGATGCTCGTGGCCGTCGGCTACAACCCGGGGGCCCCGACGGACACGAACGTGCCCACCAGCGAGACCGCGCTGGACACCGTGTACTACATCACCACGCCCGAGAGCTTCGAGGCCCAGGCCCAGCAGGTTGCCGCGGACCTCGGGCTCCCGGCCGAGTCCGTGCTCGAGATGCCGGCGACGCTGCCGGTCGCGCCGGAGGACCTCGGTCTCGCCGCCGTCCTCGTCGTCCTGGGCAGCAGCCCGGGCGGCCTCGCCACCACGGCCACCGGCGCCACCGTCACGACTGTCGCCGGCTGACCCGCCGGCCGGCGTGTCCCGTGCTGTCCCACCGGTGACCGCCGTCGACGAGCGGCTGACGCCGTTCCGAGTCGACCCCGGCGCGGTCGCCCTCATCCTGGACTTCGACGGCACGCTCTCACCCATCGTGGAGGACGCCGCCGCCGCGGTGCCCCACACCGACGTACCCGATCTCCTGACCCGTCTGCTGGACCGCTTCGGCCTCGTCGCCGTCGTGTCCGGTCGTCCCGTCGAGTTCCTGGTGCCCCTGCTGCCGCCCGGCCTCGTGCTGGCCGGGCTCTACGGTCTCGAGCTGGTCGTGGACGGCGAGCGCCGTGACCACCCCCAGGCGGGCAACTGGCGCGAGGTGGTCGACGACGTGGCGGGGCGGGCCGAGCTCCGGGGCCCCGCCGGTGTGGGGGTCGAGCGCAAGGGCCTCTCGATCACGATGCACTACCGCACCGCCCCCGACCAGGAGGCCGCGACCGCGGCCTACGCGGCAGAGGAGGCCCTCCGTTCGGGCCTGGAGGCCCGGCCGGCGCGGATGTCCTGGGAGCTGCACCCGCCGATCGAGGTCGACAAGGGCACCGCGGTACTCGACCTGGTCGACGACCTGCAGGCCGTGGCCTTCGCCGGTGACGACGTGGGCGACCTGCCGGGCTTCGACGCGCTGGACGAGCTGGCCGACCGGGGCGTGGCCACCCTACGCATCGCCGTCGACAGCCCCGAGGCCCCACTGGCCCTCCTGGACCGGGCCGATGTCGTGGTCGACGGCCCTGAGGGCCTCGTCGCCCTCCTCGAGTCCCTGACCTGACACCGCTCCGCCTCCGGCTCCGCCCGCTACGCCGTTCGTGGAGCGCCCCCTGAGCTTCTGCGCCCTGCTCCGCAGCGTGGGCCTCGTGAGCAGGCGTTCGGCGGGTGGGTCAGCGGTCGGCGGCGGCCAGGTTGTCGGCCAGCCAGTCCGCCGGGGTGCGGGCGGTTGAACGATCCCGCCAGCGGGCCGACAGCGAACGGCGCTCGTCGCCCTCCAGGGTCAGGGCTTGGTGAAGTGCGTCGGAGGTCCCGGCCACGTCGAAGGGGTCACAGGGGACCACGGCGTCGGCCAGCTCGTCCCAGACCCCGGCCTCGGGTGACAGCACCAGCACACCGGCGCGCTCGTTGACCACGGCGGCCTCCTTGGCCACCAGGTTGAGGCCGTCGCGCACGGGGTTGACCAGGACGACGTCGGCCCGGCGCAGGGCGGCAACCGAGCGCGGGAAGTCGTCGGAGGCGTCGTAGAGGACCGGCGTCCACGCCGGGGTGGCGAAGCGCTGGTTGATCCGGGCGATGACGCCCTCGACCTCGGTGCGGTACGCGAGGTACTCGGGCAGGCCCTCCCGCGACGGGTACACGTAGGCCCCGAACACCACCCGTTCGCGCCACTCCGGCCGGTGCTCGAGGAGGTCCTCGTAGGCCAGGAAGCCCCGCACCAGGTTCTTGGACAGCTCGATGCGGTCGACGCGGACGAGGAAGCGGCGGTCGCCGACGGTGGCGTCGATGTCGGCGAGGGCGGCGGCGCAAGCGGCGCCGTCGGCCACCCCGGCGATGTCGGCGACGTCGGGGCCCAGGGGGGCGACGAAGGTGGCCGGGGCCACAACGGCGTGGGCCCGGCAGGAGGCGACGAAACCCGACCGCCACCGCTCGGTGTGGAACCCGCAGGCCCGGTGGGCGGCCAGCCCGGCGAGCAGGGCGGTCCGGGGGCCCTCGGGGAGCACGCGCAGGTCGTCGGGGCCGGCGAAGGGCGTGTGGCTGAAGTGGACCAGGTCCAGGTCCGGGCGGTGCTCGGCCAGTGGCCCAGCCAGCAGGCAGAGGTGCAGGTCCTGGACCAGTACCACGGCGCCCTCGGGAGCGACGTCGGCCACCCCCTCGGCGAAGGTGTGGTTGACGGCCACGTAGGCGTCCCATGCCGCCCACCAGTGCCGGTCGATCACGGGCCGGCGGGCCCGGTCGTAGAGGCCGTGGTGGGCGAACCAGAGGGCGGCGTTGGCGATGACGTCGTAGAAGGCGCGGTACCGGTCGGCGTCCACGGCGAGGGCTCGGAAGCGGAAGCCCTCGACGTCGGTGACCCCGTCGCCCGCGGCCTCCCGGTCGGCGGCGGACATGGCCGCCGCCACCCACACGGCGTCGGACCCGGCCATCAACGGCCCGATCCCCGACACCAGCCCACCGGCGCCCCGTCGGGCCACCAGCCGGCCGTCGTCGTCGTGACGGAACGTCACCGGGCCCCGGTTGGAGACCATGACGAGCGGGCGCCCGGAGGAACCCGCCGAGGGTCGGTCGACCATGCGAGGCACCATAGGAGGGTGCGAGTCCTGGCCGCGCCCGACAAGTTCCGCGGGACCGCGACCGCGCCCGAGGTGGCGGCCGCCGTCGCCCGGGCCGCCACTGCTGCCGGGGCCGATGCCGACGAGGTGCCGCTGGCCGACGGGGGCGAGGGCACCCTCGACGCGCTCGGCGGGGCCAACAAGGTCACCACCGTGACCGGCCCCCTCGGGGATCCCGTCGAGGCGGCGTGGCGGCTCGACCGCCGGTGCCGCGGTCATCGAGATGGCTCGGGCCTCGGGCCTCGAGGTCGTCGGGGGGCCGGAGGGCAACGACGCCGTCGCCGCGTCGTCCTACGGCACCGGCGAGCTCATCGCGGCGGCAGTGGAGCGCGGGGCCCGGGAAGTCATCGTCGGCGTCGGCGGCTCGGCCACGACCGACGGTGGGCTCGGTGCCGCTCCGGGCCCTCGAACCGGTGCAACGGCTCCGGGGGGTCGACCTCCGGGTGGCCTGCGACGTCCGCCTTCCGTTCGTGGAGGCCGCTGAGGTGTTCGGCCCCCAGAAGGGGGCCAGCCCCGCCCAGGTCGAGCTGCTGCGCCGTCGCCTCGAGCGCCTGGCCCAGATCTACCTCGAGGAGCGTGGCGTCGACGTGACCACCCTCGAGGGGGCCGGTGCCGCCGGCGGGCTGGCGGGGGGCCTGGCCGCGCTCGGCGCCCGCCTCGAGCCGGGCTTCGACCTGGTCGCCGACACCGTCGACCTCGACGAGCGCCTCGAGGGCTGCGACCTCGTCGTCACCGGGGAGGGCTATCTCGACGAGCAGTCCTTCGACGGCAAGGTCGTGGGCGGGGTCGTGGCGCTGGCGGCCGAGCTGGGCGTGCCCGTGCTCGTGGTGGCGGGCGAGGTCATCGAGGACCTCCCCCCGGGCCTCGACGCCGTGTCCCTCACCGAGCGCTTCGGTGGTGAACGCTCCCGCCTCGACACCCTGGCCTGCATCGAGGAGGTCGTTGCGGAACGTCTGCGCCGGTTCTGAGCGCAGCGAAGCCAGTCACGGGTCAGGGGGACCTCGGAAGAACATGACCGCCGCGGCCACGATGGCCACGATGATCAGCAGCTTGGCCAGGGTGAAGGCCGCGCCGATGACGAACTGGACCAGGGTGATGGCCCCGAACAGGGCGAGGCCCAGGACGACCAGCGTCGGCCACGGCATCCGGCCTCGCTGGGGTGGCCGGTCGCCGGCCTCTGGGTCGGTCATGGACCCAGGGTCTCACGGGCCAGGCGTCTCATGGGTCAAGAGTACGGTCTGGCGCCGTGACCGGACCGACCGCAACTGAGCTCGCCCGCCTCGACGCCACCGCGCAGGCCGAACTGGTCAGTTCGGGCCAGGCCTCGCCCACCGAGCTGGTGGAGGCGGCCATCGCCCGCATCGAAGCCGTGGACCCCCAGCTGAACGCCGTGATCCACCGCCAGTTCGACGAGGCCCGGGCCCAGGCCGCAGGCGATCTGCCCGACGGCCCCTTCCGGGGCGTGCCCTTCCTGGTCAAGGACCTGGACAGCAGCCACGAGGCGGGTCAGCCGTACCACGCCGGGACCCGCTACCTGCAGAAGCACGGGTACACGCCGGAGGCCGATTCCGAGCTGATCCGCCGGTACAAGGCCGCCGGTCTCGTCATCGTCGGGCGGACCAACTGCCCGGAACTGGGCCTGCAGCCCACGACCGAGCCCGCGACCCACGGCCCCACCCACAACCCGTGGGACCCCGCCCGATCGCCGGGCGGCTCCAGCGGTGGCTCCGCGGCGGCGGTGGCCGCCGGCCTCGTCCCCCTGGCCCACGCGGGCGACGGTGGGGGCTCGATCCGCATCCCGGCCAGCGCCTGCGGCCTCGTCGGCCTGAAGCCCAGCCGGGCCCGGCACACCAACGCCCCGGAGAACGAGGCCTGGGCCGGCCTGGTCGGCCGCAACGTGGTGAGCCACTCGGTCCGGGACACCGCCGGGGCCCTCGACGTGATCGCCGGCCCGGCGCCCGGGGACCCGTACCAGGCCCCGCCCCCGGACCGTCCCTACGCCGCCGAGGTCGGGGTCGACCCCGGTGGGCTGCGGATCGGTTGGCTGGTCGACGACCCGGGCGGCGCGGTCCCGACCGAGCCGGCGTGCGCCGCCGCGGTGGAGTCGACGCTCGGGCTACTGGAGGGCTTGGGCCATCGAATCGAGGCCTCCGCCCCCGACGGTCTGGAGAGCGAGCAGGTGGTCGGGAACTTCACCGCCTGCTTCGGGGCCTGGACCGCCCTGGACCTCGCCCACTTCGAGGCCCTGGTCGGCGTGCCCATGGTCGACGGCGACGTGGAGCCGGGGACGGCGGCCATCGCCGAGCTGGGCCGCTCGGTGACGGCTGTCGAGTACCTGGAGGCCCTCGACCGGCTCCAGACCTGGAGCCGGGGGGTGGCGGTCTGGTGGGAGGACCACGACGTGCTGGTCCTGCCGACGATGCCCGTCCTGCCCACCCCGCTCGGGGCCTTCGCCGCCACTCCGGACAACCTGCTGGCCGGGATGGTGTTGTCGACCACCGTGGTGCTCTACACCGCGCCATTCAACATCACGGGCCAGCCCGCCATCTCGCTGCCCCTGCACTGGACCGAGGACGGGCTGCCGGTCGGGGTCCAGCTCGTGGCCGCCTTCGGTCGGGAGGACCAGCTCCTCCAGGTGGCGTCCCAGCTCGAGGCGGCCGCCCCCTGGGCCGACCGGACGCCCCCGATCACCGCCAGCTGAGGGTCACCGCGAGCTGGTACCGCCGTCGACGGGGATGACGGCGCCGGTCAGGTAGGCGCCTGCCCTCGAGGCCAGGAAGACCACTGTTCCGGCCATGTCGTCGGGGCGCCCCACCCGACCCAGGGGGACCGAGCCGGACACGGCCTCGCGCCCGGCGGGGTCTTCGAGCACGAAGGCCATCATCCTGCTGTCGAAGGGGCCGGGGGCCACGGCGTTCACCGTGATGTGCTCGGAGGCCAGGTTGGCGGCCAGGTGCCGGGTCAGCATGTGCACCGCGGCCTTGGTGGTCGAGTAGGCGTAGGACTCCATCACCGGGACCCGGATGCCGTCGATCGAGCCGATGTTCACGACGCGGGCCGGGTCCTCCTCGGTCGCCGCGGCCCGGAGCTGGGGGAGTAGGGCCCGGGTGAGGTGAAACACGCCCTTGACGTTGACGGCCCAGAGCTTGTCGAAGGCGCTGTCCGGGTACTCCTCGAGGGGCGCTCCCCACGTGGCGCCGGCGTTGTTCACCAGCAGGTGGACGGCCTCCTCGCGCTCCGCCACGGCGGCCGCCAGCGCCCGGCACCCTTCCTCGGTCGAGAGGTCGGCCGGGATGCCGACCGCGGTGCCGCGCTCGGAGAGCTCGGCGGCCACCCGCGCGCAGGCGTCGGCCTTGCGGGAGGCCACGTAGACCTTGGCCCCGGCGTCCACCAGGCCGTCGGCGACCATCCGTCCGATGCCGCTGGTGCCGCCGGTGACGACCGCGGTGCGCCCGTCGAGGGAGAAGAGATCCGTCGTGCTCATGGGCCCGTTCTAGTGGCCCCGCCCCGAGCCGGCCTCAGGCTGTGCGGCGCCGGTAGGTGTCCAGGGTGCGGGGGGCGGGCCGCTCGCCGATGCGGACCCGGGCGGGCCCGGCGGCGGGTCGGTCGAGCACGACGGTGTCGGGCAGGTCGGCCACACCGGCCCGGTCGAGGATGGTGTGCAGCACCTCGGTGGCCTGGACCGAGAGCTCGGCCAGGCTCCGGTTGCGGTGGACGCGGGAACCGAGGTCGACCTGGGCCAGGCCCCGGACACCGACGGCAGCGAGGGCGTCGAGCAGAAGCCCGACGTCCACCCCGTAGCCCTCCACGAACGGGAGGCCCTCCACGAGGGAGCGCCGGGCCGCGTACTCGCCGGACAGGGGCTGGACCATGGCGGCGAGGGCGGGGTGCAGCAGGGCGAGGGCCGGACGGGCCAGCAGCTCGGTGACCCGACCCCCGCCGGGCTGGCCCCCGGCTTCGGGCCGCTCGTAGAAGCCCTTCACGAACTGGACGTCGGGCTCGGTCAGCAGCGGTCCGACCAGGCCGGTCACGAACGCGGGGTCGAAGTCACGCAGGTCGGCGTCGCACCACACGATGAGGTCGCCGGTGCTGGCCAGCACGGTCTTCCACAGCGCTTGGCCCTTGCCCGGCTCGGCGCCGAACTCCGGGGCCACACCGGCCGCGGCCACGACCCGTGCCCCCGCGTCGGCCGCCACGTCCGCCGTGGCGTCGGTCGAGTGGTCGTCGAGCACGAGGATCTCGTCGATCAGCGGGGCGTCGAGGACCAGAGTCCGATGCACAGCGGCGACGATCGCACCGACTGTCGCGGCTTCGTCCCGGGCGGGCAGGCACAGCGAGATCTGCCGGCTCCCCTTCGCCGCGACGAGGTCATCGGCGGCGAAGTGGGCGTGGTGGAAGGTGCGCACCGCAGCCATCGATGTCGCACGGTACGGCCAACCCGCCGAGAATGGGGGTCGTGGCGGACCCCGGACCTCTCCTGGCCTGCCGGGCCTGCGGTCACGAGACCCGGCCCCTCGGCGTCCAGTACTGCGACCGCTGCTTCGGGCCGCTCGACCTCGTGGTGGCCCCGCCGCCGATCCGCCGTCCGCCGACGCCGCTGGCGGCAGCCCCTGGCCTAGGTGCTGCCCTCGGCCTGGGCGAGCTCTGGCTGAAGGACGAGACGGCCAACCCGACCGGATCGTTCAAGGACCGGGTGGTGGCCGCCACCGCGACCAGGGCCCGTGAGATCGGCGCGTCGGTCCTCGCCTGCTCGTCCACCGGCAACCTGGCCCGGGCCATGGCCGTCGGCGCCGCCGAGGCCGGCCTGCGGTCGGTGGTGGTCGTGCCCCAGGGGCTGGCCGACGCCGAGCGGGAGGCCCTGGTGGCCCGCGGGGCGACGGTGGTGGTCGTCCGCGGGGACTACGACGCCGCCAACCGCGTGGCCGCGGAGGGCTCCGAGGAGCTCGGTCACTGGGGTTGGGTGAACGGCAACCTTCGTCCGTGGTACGGCGCGGGGGCGGGCACGGTGGCGGTCGAGATCTCCGACCAGGGGCCGCCGCCGGCGCAGATCGTCCTGCCCATGGCCTCCGGCGCGCTGGCGTACCAGTGCGTCAGGGCCTTCGCGGCCGCGGGGGCCCGGCCCCGCCTCGTCGTGGGTCAGCCGAGTGGCTGCGCGCCAGTGGCCGCGGCGTGGGCCGCCGGGACGGACGAGGTGCCACCCGTGCGCCCCGCCACCCGGGTCGAGGTGCTGGCGATGGGGAACCCACCCGACGGGCCCGACGTCCTCGCCGCGGCCCGGGCCTCCGGCGGGGCGGTGCTGGCCGTGGTCGAGGACGACCTCGACGACATCGTCACCCTGGTCGCCGACCACACCGGCCTCGCCGTCGACCTGGCGTCGGCCGTGGCGGTGGCGGCCGCCCGGGACGCGGCGACGGCAGGCGTGCTCGACCCCGCCGACCGCATCGTGGTGGTCCTCACCGGCGGGCCACCCCACTGGCCCGCGGCACCGGTGGCCGCTGCGGGGGTCGCCGTTACGATCGATCCGTCGTTGGCGGCCCTGCGGGACGCCGTGGAAGAGGAGATCCCATGAGCGTCACCGTCCGCGTGCCCACCACCCTCCGGACCCTGACCGGGGGCGAGTCGACCGTCGCGGTCGAGGGCGCCACCCTGGTCGAGGTGCTCGACGCCCTCGAGGCCACCCACCCGGGCTTCCAGGACCGCCTGCTCGACGAGGACGGCAAGCTGCGTCGATTCGTGAACGTGTTCGTGGCCGACGACGACGTCCGCTTCCTGGACGGCCTGGCCACCCCCGTGCCCGACGGCGAGACCGTCAGCATCGTCCCCGCCGTCGCCGGCGGGTAACGCTGCGTAGCGGAGCGAAGCAGCAAGTAGGGCGTTCCACGACGGCGACGCCGGCCGGACGGAGTAGTAACGCTGCGTAGCGGAGCGGAGCAGCAGGTGGGGCGTTCCACGACGGCGACGCCGGCCGGACGGAGTCCGGCAAATGTAACTGGGCCGTTCGGCCCATTCGGGTCAACCCGCGGCCTTCCGGGGTCGAAACCGAGACCATGAGGGCAATCGGTCGGGTACTCGTCGCCGACGGTGACCTGCGGCTCCGGGCCCAGCTCGGGGTCACCCTGGCGGCGGCCGGTTACGTGGTCTTCGACGCCGGATCGGTCCGCGACGCCGCGAGCATGTTCCGTTCCCGTCATCCCGACGTCGTGGTGCTCGACGTGAGCGAGGGCTACCACGGCATCGCGTTCCTGCGCACGCTGCGTGACGAGGTGCCTGGCCCGCACCCGGCCATCGTGGCCCTGACCCCGCCGGACGACCCCGCCGCCGCGGCCGAGGCCATGCTCCTGCACGCCGAGGCCCAACTGGTGAAGCCGGTGGACGCCGAGAGCGTCCGGGCCGCGGTCGACCACGTCCTCCTGGCCCGGGAGCGCATCGAGCTCTGAGGTCCCGCCCGTCAGATTTCCCGGCGGACCGTGTTGCGATTCCGGGTGTCTCCGTGGTTTGCTGTTGGCAGTCTCGATGCGAGAGTGCTAACGCAACATCCTCAAAGGGAGGACCACCCGAATGGCAAAGACCATCGCCTTCGACGAAGAGGCCCGTCGTGGCCTCGAAGACGGCATGAACAAGCTGGCGGACGCCGTACGCGTCACCCTCGGCCCCAAGGGCCGGAACGTCGTACTGGAGAAGAAGTGGGGTGCGCCCACGATCACCAACGACGGCGTCTCCATCGCCAAGGAGATCGACCTCGAGGACCCCTACGAGCGCATCGGCGCCGAGTTGGTCAAGGAAGTGGCCAAGAAGACCGACGACGTCGCCGGTGACGGCACGACGACGGCCACCGTCCTGGCCTGGGCCATGGTCCGTGAGGGCCTCCGCAACGTCGCCGCCGGCGCCAACCCGATGAGCCTCAAGAAGGGCATCGAGGCCGCCGTCGAGTCCGCCGTGGCCACGATCAAGGACCTCTCGGTCGAGGTGGACGACAAGGGCCAGGTCGCCCAGGTCGCCGCCATCTCCGCCGCCGACGAGGAGATCGGCAAGATGATCGCCGACGCCATCGACAAGGTGGGCAAGGACGGGGTCATCACCGTCGAGGAGTCCCAGACCTTCGGCATGGACATGGAGCTGGTCGAGGGCATGCGCTTCGACAAGGGCTACATCTCCCCGTACTTCGTGACCGACCCCGACCGCATGGAGGCCGAGCTGGAGGATCCCTACATCCTCCTGGTCTCCTCCAAGATCTCGGCCGTCAAGGACATGCTGGCCGTGCTCGAGAAGGTCATGCAGGCGGGCAAGCCGCTGGTCATCATCGCCGAGGACGTCGAGGGCGAGGCCCTGGCCACCCTCGTGGTCAACAAGATCCGCGGCACCTTCAAGTCGGTGGCGATCAAGGCCCCCGGCTTCGGTGACCGCCGCAAGGCGATGCTGCAGGACCTCGCCATCCTCACGGGCGGCCAGGTCGTGTCCGAGGAGGTCGGGCTGAAGCTCGACAACACCACGCTGGACCTGCTGGGCTCAGCCCGCAAGGTCGTGGTGACCAAGGACGAGACCACCATCGTCGAGGGTTCGGGTGACGACGCCGACATCCAGGGCCGCATCCAGCAGATCAAGAACGAGATCGACAACACCGACTCCGACTACGACCGCGAGAAGCTCCAGGAGCGCCTCGCCAAGCTGTCGGGGGGCGTGGCCGTCCTGAAGGTCGGCGCCGCCACCGAGGTCGAGCTCAAGGAGAAGAAGCACCGCATCGAGGACGCCGTCAGCACCACGAAGGCGGCCATCGAGGAGGGTGTCGTCACCGGTGGTGGCGTGACCCTGGTGCGGGCCGCCCAGGCCGTCGAGAAGGTCATCAAGAAGCTCGAGAAGTCCGAGCACGACGAGGCCACCGGGGCCCGGCTGGTCCAGCGGGCCATGTCCGAGCCGCTCCGCCAGATCGCGGTCAACGCCGGCATGGAGGGTGGCGTGGTCGTCGAGAGGGTCCGGGATCTCCCGAGCCCCACTGAGGGCCTCAACGCCGCCACCGGTGAGTACGGCGACCTCATGAAGCTCGGCATCATCGACGCCGCCAAGGTGACCCGGTCGGCACTGCAGAACGCGGCGTCCATCGCCGCCCTGTTCCTGACCACCGAGGCCGTCATCGCCGACAAGCCCGAGGACGAGCCCGCCATGCCCGGTGGTGGGGACATGGACTTCTGACCGCGCCTCCCGGCGCGGCCCCTGACGGGGCCGAGGGTCCTCCGGGACCCCAGCTCGACGTTTGAAGATGGCGACCTGTCGGCGGTGACGTCGGCAGGTCGCTGTCGTTTTCGGCCTAGGTTCGGCGTCGTGACCGGACCTGCTCTGCATCCCTTGCTCGAACCACTGGCCTTCCTGCTGGGGGAGTGGGCGGGGGAGGGCGAAGGGTCGTATCCGACCGACATCCGGGACTTCCGGTACCGGGAGACGAACCAGTTCTGGCACGGGGGCAAGCCGGTGTTGCTCTACAGCCAGCAGACGACCGACCTCGACGACGGGGCGCCCCTGCACACCGAGATGGGCTTCTGGCGGCCTCAGCCCGACGGGCGTCTCGAGGTGGTCATCAGTCATCCGACGGGCCACGCCGAGCTGGGCGAGGGCACGGTGGCCGACGGGGTGATCGAACTGGTCAGCACGACGGTAGCGGCCACCGCGACGGCCAAGGAGGTGACCGCGGTCGAGCGGACCTTCCGGGTCGCAGGCGACGAACTGACGTACTCGCTGGCGATGGCGGCGGTCGGCCAGCCCATGACCCATCACCTGGCGGCGAGGTTGACCCGGGCCTGAACGCGCCCCCGGGCCGGGCCGTGTGGTCGGGGCGGTGGGTACCCTCGGCTCGATGAGGGGTCGCACGGTGACGACGCTGACCCACCGTTTCCGGAACGGTGCGTTGGCCCGGACGCCCGACGCCCTGATCGTCGAGGAGCCACTGGCCATCGACCTGGACGGGACTCTGGTGGCCACCACCATGCGCACCCCGGGCCATGACTTCGAGTTGGCGGTGGGGTTCTGTTTCACCGACGGCCTCCTGGGCGGGGCGCCGGTCCTTCGCTGCCGCTACTGCGGGACGGGCTCCGCCGTGGACACCGAGTTCAACGCCGTCTCGGTGGAGACCGGCGGCCGGGCCCCGACCCCCACGCCCCGGCTGACCACCACTCCCTCCAGCTGCGGGCTGTGCGGCTCGACCACGCTGGACGAGCTGTGCGACCGGCTGTCGCCCCTGCCCGCGTCCGAGCCCTTTCCCCCGAGCTCCTGCTCCAGGCCGCGGCGAAGGCGGCGGTGGACCAGGAGCTCTTTGCCGCCACCGGGGCCGTGCACGCCGCCGCCGCCTTCGACCGCGACGGGACGCCGCTGCTCGTGCGGGAGGACATCGGACGCCACAACGCCGTGGACAAGGTGGTGGGTCACCTGTTCCTCGAGGGCGCCCTGCCGGCCACCGGGCTCGGGCTCTTCGTCAGTGGCCGGGCCAGCTTCGAGATCGTGCAGAAGGCCTGGGCCGCGGGGTTCGCCGCGGTGGTGGCGGTCAGCGCCCCCTCCGCCCTGGCCGTGGACACCGCTCGCGCCGCGGGGCTGCAGCTCGCGGGCTTCGCCCGCGACGGTCAGCTCAACGTCTATGCCCCCGACCAGTTGGCGTAGCCTGAGGACGATGCCGGGCCGCAACCGCCGAGACCGCCGAGCCACCGGAGCGCGCCTCGAGCGCCCGTTGGTCCGTGAGGGTGGCGAATTGCGCCCGGCGACCTGGGAGGAGGCCTTGGACCGGGCCACCGAGGGGTTCCGCCGGGTCCTCGACACCAAGGGCCCGACCGGCATCGGCCTCTTCAGCTGCTCCAAGGCCACCAACGAGGTGAACTTCGCGGCCCAGAAGTTCGCTCGGACCGTCCTGGGCTCCAACTACATCGATTCCTGCAACAGAACCTGACACGCGCCCTCCGTCGTCGGTCTGGCGGCAGTCTTCGGTGCCGGTGGTGGTACCTGTTCGTACGAGGAGGTGGAGGAGGCCGACGTCGTCCTCCTGTGGGGCTCCAACGCCCGTGAGGCCCACCCCATCTACTTCCACCACGTGCTCCGGGGCATCGAGAACGGCGCCCGGATGTACTGCGTGGACCCCCGGCGCACGTCGTCGGCCAAGTTCGCCGATGTGTGGCTGGGCATCGAGGTGGGCTCCGACATCGCCCTGGCCAACGCCCTCGGGCGGGAGATCATCGCCGCCGGCCTGACCGACGATGCCTTCATCGCCCACTCGACCCAGGGGTTCGACGCCTACGCCGCCGCGGTCGAGCCGTACACCCTGGAGCGGGCCGAGACCCTGACCGGGGTGCCGGCCGAGGCCATCGGGGAGATGGCCCGGGCCTACGCCACCGCGGACAAGGCCCAGATCCTGTGGACCCTCGGCATCACCGAGCACCACAACGCCGTCGACAACGTCGTGGCCCTCTGCAACCTGGCCCTGCTCACCGGCCACATCGGTCGCTGGGGCTCGGGCCTGGTGCCCCTGCGGGGCCAGAACAACGTCCAGGGCGGCGGCGACATGGGCGCCCTGCCCAACAAGTTCCCCGGCTTCCAGGACGTGGTCGACGACGAGGCCCGGGCCCGCTTCGAGGCGGTGTGGGGCGTCCCCCTCAACCCCGAGCCCGGCCTGCACCTCTCGCTCATGTTCGAGGCGATGGGGCGGGGGGACCTCACCGGGCTCTACGTCATCGGCGAGAACCCGGCCGACTCCGAGGCAGACGTCGAGCACGCCCGTTCGCTGCTCGCCGGCCTCGAGCACCTGGTGGTGCAGGACATCTTCCTGACCCGCACCGCCGAGCTGGCCGACGTCGTGCTGCCCGCGTCGGCGGCCTGGGCCGAGAGCGAGGGGACGGTGACCTCCAGCGAGCGCCGCGTGCAGCGGGTGCGGGCCGCGGTGCCCCCGCCCGGGGAGGCCCGTCACGACCACGACATCCTCGGCGAGCTGGCCCGGCGGATGGGCTACGACTGGGGCCACCCCACGCCGGAGGACCTCTGGGACGAGCTGCGCTCCCTGTCGCCGCTGCACCGGGGTATGAGCTACGCCCGGTTGGAAGCCGAGGGTGGCCTGCAGTGGCCGTGCCCGTCCGAGGACCATCCCGGCAGCCCGTTCCTGCACGGCTGGCTGTGGGAGCCGGACCTCGGCGGCCGGGCGCCGGCGCCGTTCAGCGTGGTCGAGCACGCCGGCCCGCTCGACGAGCTCTCCGAGGAGTTCCCCCTCCGGCTCACCACCGGGCGGGTGCTGGACTCGTTCAACACCGGCGTCCAGTCGGGCGGCTTCGACTCGCCCATCCGGTACGGCGAAGCCCTGGAGGTGAACCCGGCCGACGCCGAGCGCCTCGGGGTCGTCGACGGCGAGCGCGTCCTGGTCAGCTCTCCCCGGGGCGAGGTGGAGATGCCGGTACGGGTCCAGCCCGACATCCCGGTCGGCCTCACCTTCACCACCTTCCACTTCCCGGAGCTGGTCGATGTCAACCGGCTGACCAACGACGCCTGGGATCCCCGGTCGGGGACGGCCGAGTTCAAGGCCGCCGCCATCAGAGTTGACAAGATCACGGCGTGAGTCAGCCGAAGGCGAGCGGGGCCCAGCGGCCCGGTGACGGAGTGACCAGGAGCGGCGAGGATGAGTGACCTCTTCATCGGCCCCGATCGGTCGACCGTCCTCGAGCAGCGAGCCGTCGACGCCGTCCTGGGCGAGGCCGGCCCGGCCGTCCGGGTCGAGACCGAGCGCCTGGTGCTCGGCGGACGGGCCCGGCAACGCGAGCGGCGTCACCTCCTCCTGCCCGCGCTGATCGCCCTGCAGGAGGAGGTGGGCTGGATCAGCCCGGGCGGCCTCAACCACGTGGCCGACCGCCTGCAGGTGCCGCCCGCTGAGGTCTACGGCGTGGCCACCTTCTACGAGCTGCTGCGCACCACCGAGCCCGGCCACGCCGGGCCGACCACCTGGGTGTGCGTGGACGCCGCTTGCCGGATCACGGCCGACGAGGCCCCGGTGCCCGACGGGACGGTCCGTCACGACGCCCCCTGCCTGGGTCGCTGCGAGCAGGCCCCCGCCGCCTGGGTCCAACGCCGAGGTCCGGCCGGCGACCTGCCCGGCCCGCCGCCGGTCGCCCTTCCCCAGGCCGGCGACCCGGGCCTGCGGTTGCTGCGAAGGGTCGGCATCGTCGACCCCACCAGCCTGGACGACCACCTCGTCCACGGCGGGGGCATGGCCCTGGCCCGGTCCCGGGAGCTGGGGCCCGACGCCGTCATCGCGTCGCTGACCGACGCCGGCCTGTCCGGCCGGGGTGGGGCCGCCTTCCCGACCGGGGTGAAGTGGCGGGCCGTGCGGGACGCCGCCGGTGACCGTAAGCACGTCGTGGTCAACGCCGACGAGTCCGAGCCGGGCACCTTCAAGGACCGCGTGCCTGTTGGAACGGGACCCCTTCGCCGTCGTCGAGGCCACGGTGATCGCCGCGGAGACGGTCGGGGCCCGCGAGGCCTGGGTCTACGTCCGGGGGGAGTACCCCGAGGCCGCGGTCCGCATCGAGTCCGCCGCGACGCAGGCCGGCGAGGCGGGCTGGCTGCGGGACGGTCTGCGCATCGAGGTCCGGCGGGGCGGTGGGGCCTACATCTGCGGGGAGGAGACGGCCCTCTTCAACTCCATCGAGGGGTTCCGGGGCGAGCCCCGCAACAAGCCGCCGTTCCCGACGACCAACGGCCTGTTCGACCAGCCCACCGCCATCAACAACCCGGAGACGCTGCTCAACGTGCTGCCGATCCTCCTGGAGGGCCCCGAGGTCTACCGGTCGGTCGGCACCGAGCAGTCACCGGGCACCCGGCTGTTCTGCCTGTCGGGCCGTGTCGGCCGTCCTGGCGTCTACGAGGCGCCGTTCGGCATCGCGCTCGGCGACCTGCTGGACCTCGCCGGCGGCGTGGAGGGCGACCTGGCCGCCGTGCTCCTCGGTGGCGCCGCCGGGATGTTCGTCGGCCCCGACGCCCTCGACCTGGCCCTCACCCTGGAGGACACCCGGGCCGCCGGGGCCACCCTCGGGTCCGGAGTGGTCATGGCCTTCGCCACGACCGACGACCTGACCGACGTGGTCGTGCGCATCGCCGAGTTCTTCCGGGCCGAGTCCTGCGGCCAGTGCGTGCCCTGCCGCGTCGGTACGGTGCGCGTCCACGAGACGATGGTGCAGATGCGCGAGCGTGGGGGTCTGGCCGACGAGCGCCGGGCGTTGCTGGACGAGATGGCGGCGGCCATGACGGACGCCTCCATCTGCGGGCTCGGCCACACCGCGGTCGGCGCCGTCCGCTCGGCGCTCGACCTCGGGCTGGTGGGATCGTGATCAGACTCACCGTCGACGGCCGCGCCCTGGAGGTCGAGGAGGGCACGACCATCCTCGCGGCCTGTATGGAGGCCGCCATCGACACCCCGACCATCTGCTGGGCCCCGAACCTGACCCCGGTCAACGTCTGCCGGGTGTGCGTGGTCGAGGTCGAGGGCGCCCGGGCGCTCGTCCCCGCCTGCTCCCGGCCCGCCGAGGACGGGATGGTCGTGCACACCGACTCCGACCGGGTACGCCACAGCCGCAAGATCGTGCTGGAGTTCCTCGGTTCCGGCGTCGACCTCTCCCAGACTGACGGGCTCGGCCGCTGGATCGAGCACTACGAGGCGGACCCCGACCGCTACGGCGCCGACGCCCACCCCGTCGAGCGGGTGCAGGAGCCGGTGAAGGTCCAGGACGGCCTCTACATCCGGGACTACGAGAAGTGCGTCCTCTGCTACAAGTGCGTCGAGGCCTGTGGCGACGACGCCCAGCACACCTACGCCATCGCCGTCAGCGGCCGGGGCTTCGACGCCCGCATCTCCACCGAGTTCGACGTCGAGCTGCCCGACTCGGCCTGTGTCTACTGCGGCAACTGCATCGGGGTCTGTCCCACCAACGCCCTGCAGTTCACGACCGAGTTCGACCTCCGCGAGGCCGAGGACTGGCGCCCCGAGGACCAGACCGTCACCACCACCGTCTGCTCCTACTGCGGCGTCGGCTGCAACCTCGAACTGCACGTCCAGGACGAGCGCATCGTCAAGGTCACCAGCCCTGTCGACCACGAGGTCACCGAAGGCCACCTCTGCATCAAGGGCCGTTTCGGCTGGCACTACGTCCAGGGCCCACCACCGAGTGGCAGCTGATGTCCACGACCCGGGTGCGGTGGTTCGCCGTGCCCGTCCTGCTGCTGGGAGTCGTGGCCTGTGGTGGCGATGACCGCGGCGACGGGGAGGCCGTGAACGCCGAGGGGACCATCGCGACGACCGAGGCGACGACGACCACGACCGCCGCTCCACTGCCGTTCCCGGAGGCGCTGGTGGTGCGGCTCGGGGAGGAGTTGGGGGACGGGGCCCTGGCCGCGGAGCTCGTCGACGCCGTCGGGCCGGCTGCGGTGGCCCGGCTGCGGGCCGAGGTGGGTGACGGGGTCGCTACGCATCCGCTCCTGGCCTACCAGCCGCCGACGGTGCCCGACGATGAGGTGGACAGCCTGGTGGTCTTCGCGTTCGGCAACCGCGTGGCCGGGGACGGCTCGTTGTCGCCGGGGCCGGTCAACCAGGACCTGGCCGACGTCACCGCGGCGTTCGTGGCGGAGCACCCGGTGCCGGTGTTCGCCCAGTGGGAGGTGGCCGACCTGCTCATCGCCGCCGCCGTCCCCGACGTGACCTCCATCGAACCCGACACCGGCCCCGACGGCGAGGTGATCTACCTGAGCACCGCGGGCGTGGCCGAGAAGGCAGTGGCCCTGGCCGACGAGCAGGGTGTCGACCTCGGCCAGGTGGGGGTCGTCTGCTTCGCCGACCACGCCGGGCGCTGCGTGCTCACCGCCGAGGGGGCGGGGATGGACGCGGCGGTGCCCGATGGCGTCGACCTGCCGTCGACCTACGACCCCCGGTCCGGACAGGAATGGACCCGGGACCGGCTGGCGTACCTGACCACCGACCTCCAGGGCCGCCTGCTCGCCCTCGAGGGCTGAACGCGTCGCCGACTGTCGCAATCGGGCGACAAGCGGCACACTGGTCCTCCATGGACCGGCGGAGGGGTTCGCTGCTCGTGGTGGTCGCCATCGCGCTGACCGTGACCGCCTGCGGCGGCTCGGGCTACGAGTACGTGGAGAACGACGACGCCGGCCTCTACTTCCGGGTGCCGGACACCTGGTCGGTCGTGCCGGTCGACACCACCGACGAGGCCATCCCCGAGACGCTCCTCCAATCCGAGCAGTGGGTCCGCCTGCTCGACAAGTCATCGGACCCCGATCTGGACAACCTGCAGACCCTGCTCCCCGCCCAGCCCGTCGGTCTGGCCAGCGTCTCCTCGGTGGCCACCAACACCGAACGCGACGCGTTGGACTACGTCGCCCTGCGGTCCATGGCCCTCGGCGGCGAGGATGACCCGCTGGAGCTGGCGTCGACGGTGGACAGCGGGGTCGAGCTGATCAGCCTCGACGACGTGACCACCGACGAGGGCCTCCGGGGGGAGCGCATCGTGTTCACCGTCGCGCAGGACGACGGCGCCCTGGTCACCTTCGACCACACGGCGCTGGTCAACCCCCTGACCACCGAGATCTACCGGCTCTTCCTCAAGTGCGAGGCGCACTGCTACGAGGCCAACCGGGGCGAGATCGACGACATCGTCGACTCGTGGACCATCGAACAGGAGGACTGAGCTCATGAGCCCCGACACCCCCACGGGTCCACCTGCGGTCACCGACCACAAGGCCGGCCTGCCGGAGCCGGGTGTGCTCTCCCGGGTCCGCGACGCCGACCGTCCCACCCGCAAGCCCCTGGCCCTGTGGGACCGGGTCAAGATCCTGCTGCTGCTCGGTGTCCTGTTCTGGTTCTTCGTCTGGTCCGAGATGGCCGACAACCCGATCCTGCCCTTCGAGGAGGCGCTGGAACGGACGCTGGAGGCCAAGTGGTGGATCCTGGCCCTGGTGGGCCTCGAGGCGATGCGCCAGGCCCACTTCCTGCTGGCCGAGTCCTGGCCCGGCTACCACCGCTTCTGGGCCCACGGCGTGTTCGCCCGCTTCGAGGCCCGAGCCGCCCGCTACGACGACTGGAACCGCTTCCGGGTGGCCCGCGTCGTCAAGTTCGTGGTCTTCCTGGCCCTGCTCAGCATCGTGCTGGGGGCCGTCTTCGACGTGTCGCCGCTGACGGCGCTGTTCGAGCTCCCGGCTCGCCTGGTCAGTGCGCTGCCGTGGGTGTTCCAGCTCGCCTTTGGGTTCTTCTTCGTCATGTTCCAGTTCATCGGGCTGTTCTGGTTCCTGTCGAAGGGTGGCATCGACACCTACTTCCCCGATGACATCGAGACCCGGATGGACGACGTCTGGGGCCAGGACGCGGTGGTGGCCCGGGTCCGCGAGAACATGCTCTTCCTCGAGGAGCCCGAGAAGATCGAGGAGAAGGGCGGCTACGTCCCCGGCGGCATCCTGCTGTGGGGCCCGCCGGGCACGGGCAAGACCCTGATGGCCGAGGCGGTGGCGGGGGAGACGGGCAAGCCGTTCGTCTTCGTCGACCCTGGCGCCTTCATCAACATGTTCATGGGCGTCGGCATCCTCAAGGTGAAGTCGCTCTTCCGGAAGCTGCGCAAGCTGGCCCTCCGCTACGGCGGGGTCATCGTGTTCTTCGACGAGGCCGACGCCCTGGGCAGCCGGGGGAACCTGACGCCGGGGCCGCTCGGCGGTCAGGCGGGCTCGGTCCCGGCGGCGTGGGACGACCATCAGCGCTGGCTCTCGCCCGCCTCCCGCGAGGCCGTGCTGCGGGCCGGACTGCGGTGGCACCGCGGCGCCGACGGGCCCCACCCGGGACGGGATCATGATGGGCATGGGCGGCGGGGGCGGCGGGGGCGGCACGCTCCAGGCGCTGCTGACCGAGCTGTCCGGTCTCAAGAAGCCCCGGGGCTTCCTCAACCGCTACGGTCCGCCGACTGCTCGGCATGCGGCCCAAGCCGCCGCCGAAGTACCGCATCCTCGTGATGATGGCCACGAACATGCCCGAGACCCTGGACGAGGCCATGCTCCGGCCGGGCCGCATCGACCGCATCTACAAGGTCGGCTACCCGTCCAAGGAGGGTCGCAAGCGCACCTACGCCGGGCTACTTCGACAAGGTGGCGCACGATCTCACCGACGAGGACATCGAGAAGCTGTCCACGATGACCCCCTACGCCACGGGGGCCACCGATCAAGGACCTGGTGAACGAGGCCCTCATCGTCGCCATCCGCGACGGCCGGGACCGGATCACCTGGCGGCGACGTGCTGGTGGCCAAGCAGATGAAGGACCTCGGCCCGCCCGAGGACGTCGAGTACATCGAGCGGGAGCGCCACGCCATCGCCGTGCACGAGGCCTGCCACGCAGTGATCGCCTACCGCGAGCGCAAACACCTCCAGATCGACCTCGCCACCATCGAGAAGGGTGGTGGCTACCTGGGCATGGTCAGCTCCATCAAGCCCGAGGACCAGTTCACCCGCTGGCGCTCCGAGTACGAGGCCGACATCAAGGTCTCCCTCGCCTCCCTGGCCGGCGAGCGGGTGTTCTTCGCGGGCGACAGCTCGTCGGGGGTGTCGGCCGACCTCGAGGGGGCCACGACCCTGGCCACCCTCATGGAGGGCTTCTGGGGGATGGGCTCGACCGTCGCCAGCCATGGCGTGACCCACCGGGTCGGGGTCGGCGGCGGCGGCCGCCCGACCGGGGACGACGAGCACGAGAAGGACCTGCTCCAGCACGCCGCGCTGGGCCAACGCATCGAGGAGAACCTGGCCCGCCTGCTGGAGGAGACCATCGAGCTGGTCCGCGGGCACCGGCACGAGATCCTGGCCGTGGCCCACGCCCTCGAGCAGCACAAGACGTTGGCCGGCGAGGACGTGATCGCCGTCATCGAGGGGACCGAGGGACCGCTGGTCGACGGCCGGGTGTACCACGACACCACGGCCGAGGAGGTGCTGGAGCGCTATCACGAGGTGGCCATGGCCGCCCACCGGGACCACGCCCCCGTCCACGCCCGCCTCCCCGAGCTCACCAACGGCCACCGCCCGGTGACCGTCGCCCCCGCCACCGACTGAACCGTTCTGGTCCCAGCAACGCGCGCTCCAGTGGAGATGGCTGGTACCAGAACGGGGAATCCTTCGTTCTGGTCCCAGCAACGCGCGCTCCAGTGGAGATAGCTGGTACCAGAACGGGTCGTCAGGCCTGGTTGAGCTCGCGGTAGACGGCGGGGACGACCCTGCGGAGGTATCCCACGGGCGTGATGAAGGAGCGGCCGCGGCGGCGGTGGCGGTAGGCGATCGGCACCTCGGCGTAGCGGTAGCCCTTGGCCAGCAGGTCCAGGGTGAGGACCTGGGCGTAGTTGTAGTCGTGGACGATCTCCGCCTCGGCGGCCGCCGAGGGGGACAGCGCCCGGTAGCCCGACTGGGCATCGGCCAGCGGCCGCCGGGCCACGAACGAGGTCAGGCGCGGTCAGCAGGCGGTTGCCGACCCAGCGGTGGGAGCGCATGTCCGGTCGCCCGTGGGCGAAGCGGTCCCCGACCACATAGTCGGCCTTCCCGGCCAGGATCGGGGCGACCATCACCTCGAGGTCGCCGGGGTCGTACTCGTCATCGGCGTCACAGAACACCACGACCGCCGCGCCCGGCCCCGGCCCTCGGCCAGGCCGGCCCTGACGGTGGCCCCCAGCCCCCGGTTCCGCTCCTGGCGAATGACCTGCGCACCAGCCCGAAGGGCCACCTCTGCCGTGCCGTCCCGGGAGCCGTCGTCGATGACCACGCAGTCGACGGTCCTACCGAGCACGGTGGGCGGCACCCGGGCCACGACGTCGCCCACCGTGGCCTCCTCGTCGTGGGCGGGCAGGAACAGCAGGACGGGGCCGTCGCCCGGCGGCAGAGACTCGGTCGGGGCCGCGATGGACTGCAGTCGCAGGCGGCCGGCCAACCCGGGCGCGGGCCAGAACACGGCGCTGCCCCCGGCCAGGAACGAGTAGGCGGTGCTGATGGCGTGGACCACGAGGGTGGCGGCCAGGCCCTCGGCGGCGCCGTAGCCGAGAGCGACGAAGGTGGCGGTGCCCGCCGCCTCGAAGGTGCCCAGCCCGCTGGGGGCGATGGCCGCCACCTGGGAGCACACGGTCGTCGCCGTGACCAGCAAGGCCTCCTGGTAGCCGAGATCGAGGCCGACCAGGCGGGCACCCTCCATGACCAGCACCGCCTCGAGCAGCCACGCCGAGACGGTGGCGGTCAGCACGGTGGCAGTCGGCAACCGGACCTCGGCCCCGCCGTGCGCGGCGCGGCGCAGCCACCACCAGGCCGCTCCCCCCGCGGCCGCCGCCAAGGCGAGGGCCACGGCGAACCAGGGCCCGGCCAGCGACCAGAGGACAGCCCCGCCGGCCGCCGCGCCGATGGCGGCGAGGGTGATCAGGTCGGCCACCCGCAGGGTCACGGTCGAAGCGGTGGCCGGGCCCACGCCGATGCCGGCCCTGCGCACGACGCTCAGGATCCGCAGCGGCTCGCCGAGCCGGAGGGGAAGCAGGTGGTTGGCGCCATACGCCAGGTGGATGCCGGCCAGCGAGTGAGCGAGGCTCAGGCCCGGCAGGACCCGGTGCCACGCCCAGGCTCGCACCACGAAGGCCGAGGCCAGGGCCAGCACGGCGAGGGCGACCGGCCCGGGCCGGTCCCGGGCGGCGTGGTAGGCGTCGGCGAGGGCCTCGCCGTCCACGCCGCGGGCGATGAGGCCCACGGCCAGGGCGGTGCTGGCCACACCCACCACGGTGAGCCAGGCACCGCGGTGCCGTGGCGGGAGGCGGACAGTCGATGGCATGTAAAGTAAGCCTTACACACAACGGGTCAGCGGGCCAGCCCACCCGTACAGTGGGCCCATGGCCGAGCCGCTTCGTCCCCAGGTCGGGTGGGGTGTCCTCCACCTCTTCTGCAAGCCGACCTCCGCCACCGACCCCCAGGCGGTGATCGCCGCGGTGAAGGCCGCCGAGGGCGCCGGCGACCAGGTCGTGCCCGTGGCCGTCCTGGGTCACAAGGCCGACCTCGCCTTCATGGTCCTCGGTGACGAGCTGCGTCGTCAGCGCCGCTTCCAGTCCGAGCTGCAGGCCGCCGGCCTCGAGGTCGTGGACTCCTACGTCTCGCTCACCGAGGTCAGCGAGTACGCCCAAGGCATGCCCGAGGAGATGAAGACCCCGCGGCTGCACCCCCAGCTCCCGCCGGAGGGCAAGCCTGCCTGGTGCTTCTACCCGATGTCCAAGAAGCGGGTGCCGGAGCAGAACTGGTTCACCGAGCCCTACGAACGCCGCAGGGAGCTGATGCTCGAGCACGGCACCTCGGGCCGGAAGTTCGCCGGGCGGGTCCTGCAGGTGGTGACCGGCTCCACCGGCCTCGACGACTACGAGTGGGGTGTCACCCTCTTCGCCGCGCATCCCGACGATCTCAAGGAGGTCGTCTACACGATGCGCTTCGACGAGGCCTCCGCGGTCTACGCCGAGTTCGGCCCCTTCTACGCCAGGCATGGTGACCCCCGTGGAGGACCTGTTCGTCGACGCGTGACTTGCGCGGTGCCAAGGGTTCTCTAGACTCCGGCGATCCACCGACGGGGTGGGCCCGAGGGGAGACGACAGGGACGTTGCGTATCCGGGCGGTGGTGCTCCCCGCGGTCCTCGTCGCCTGTGCCATCGGCCTCCTCGCCTCACCTGCGTCCGGGCAGGCCGCAGACGAGGAGCGGGAGGGTCGGGTCACGTCGGTGTCGGCCACCCTGACCTACGACGTCGGCGAGGGGGAGGACGCCGTCGAGACCCCCGCGGTGGGTGTCACCTTCACCGTCACCGCCGGCACCGAGGAGATCGGGACGGGCGAGACCGACGAGGAGGGCGTGTTCCTCCTGGAGGTGCCCGGCCCTGGTGAGTACACCGTCACCGTCGACCCCGAGACGGTCCCCGACGGTGTCGAGCTGGTCGATCCCGAGACCCTCAGCCGCACGGTCGAGGTCAGCCCCCAGGAGACCCAGCGGGTCCTCTTCGCCCTCCAGGAGGAGGGAGCGGTCAGCACGCGGGACCAGTCGAGCGACCTCGACCGGTTCCTGCAGCTCACCGTCGAGGGCATCAAGTTCGGCCTCGTGATCGCCATGATGGCCGTGGGCCTCTCGCTCATCTTCGGCACGACCGGCCTGACCAACTTCGCCCACGGCGAGATGGTTGTGGTCGGCACGATCCTGGTCTGGTACCTGAACGACGCCGGCGTCTGGCTGCCCTTCGCCACCCTCATCGGGATAACGGTGATGTTCTTCGCCGGCGCGGGCTTCGACCGCGGCCTCTGGCGTCCGCTACGCCACCGGGGAACCAGCCTGATCTCGATGCTCGTCGTCAGCATCGGTGTGTCGCTGGTCATCCGGTATCTCGTGCTGTACATCTTCGGGGGCCGACCCAAGGCCTTCCTCGACTTCGCCGTGCAGACGCCCTACGACTGGGGCCCGATCACCGTGGTGCCCAAGGACCTCTGGTCGATCGGCCTCTCCCTCATCGTCCTCACCGGCGTCGGCCTGGTCCTGACCCGCACCCGCACCGGCAAGGCCATCCGCGCGGTGGCGGACAACCCGGACCTGGCCCGCTCGTCGGGCATCGACGTGGACCGCGTGATCCTCGTGGTGTGGGGCGCCGGGGCCTCGCTGGCCACCCTGGGCGGGGTGCTCTTCGCCAGCAGCGAGCTCGTCGACTGGCAGTTCGGCTTCAAGCTGCTGCTGCTCATGTTCGCCGGCGTGACCCTGGGTGGCCTCGGCACGGCGTTCGGCGCCTTCGTCGGCAGCCTCATCGTGGGCATCATCATCCAGGTCTCGACCCTGTGGATCTCCCCCGAGCTCAAGAACGTCAGCGCCCTCAGCCTGCTGATCCTGATCCTCGTGGTGCGCCCCCAGGGCATATTCGGGCAACGCGAGCGGATCGGCTGAGAGGCGACACGTGGACTGGGGAAACATCATCGAGAACGCCCTGCGGGCGGGGGTGAGCCGGGAGGCAGCGGTCTTCGCCATCGCCGCCATGGGGCTGAACGTCCACTTCGGCTTCACCGGCCTGCTCAACTTCGGCCAGGTCGGGTTCATGGCCATCGGCGCCTACGGCGTCGGCATCGGGATCACCTACTACGGCTGGCACCCCGCCACGGCCCTCATCGTCGGGGTCCTCGGGTGCGTGATCCTGGCCCTGCTGCTCGGCCTGCCGGCGCTGCGGCTGCGGGCCGACTACCTCGCCATCGTGACCATCGCCGCGTCCGAGATCATCAGGACCGTCTTCCGTTCGGTGTCGCTGCGCGACTTCTCGGGCGGGTCCAACGGCATCAACGGCTTCGCCAGCGGCTTCTACCACTTCAACCCCTTCGACCCGCAGCAGGAGTACGGCTTCGGCCCGTTCCGGTTCTTCGGCAACCAGCTCTGGGTCATCCTCACCGGCTGGGCCATCGTCGGCCTCGTCACCCTGGTCACCTTCGCCCTCATGCGGGCACCTTGGGGACGGGTCGTGCGCTCGATCCGGGAGGACGAGGACGCCGCCCGGGCGCTGGGCAAGAACGCCTACGGTTACAAGGTCCAGAGCCTCATCATCGGCGGCGTCATGGGCGGCCTCGCCGGCATGGTGCTCTCGATCGGCTCCCAGACGGTGCAGCCCGACGCCTACTCCCCGCCGATCACCTTCTTCCTCTACACCGTGCTGATCCTCGGCGGCCTGGGTCGGGTGTGGACACCCATCGTGGGCTCGATCATCTTCTGGATGCTGCTCTCCCTCACCGACAACTTCCTGCGGGAGGCCGTCGACAACAGCTTCCTCGGGATCGACAACATCATGGACGGCGTACAGGTCGGCCAGATCCGGTTCATGCTCGTCGGTGCCGGCCTGGCCCTGCTGATGATCTTCCGGCCGCAGGGCCTCTTCGGGAACAAGCAGGAGATGGCTCTTGAGCTGTGAGCGGCATGGCTGACCTCGTCGGCGCCATCGCGCTGATCCTGGCCTCGGTGGGCGTCGCCTTCTGGGTGGTCTCGGGCATCGACGCCTTCTCCCAGCCCGCCTCGTCCTGGGAGTCGGTGCATCTGCCCCGCACGGTGTGGCTCGTGGCCGTCGCCTTCTTCGGGTTCATCGCCGGGCCCTTCTACCTGCTGGGCCCGAAGCGGAGGATGGCCTCGGCGCTCGCGGTCACCCGGTCCCACCGCCCCATCGCCGCGGCCGGCGTGCTGTCCGACGTCGAGGGCCGCCCGGGCGTGGCCAAGCCGGACCCGATCCTCGTGGTGGACAACGTGCAGCGCCGGTTCGGCGGCCTCACGGCCGTCGATGTCGACCACCTCGAGATCCAGCGCGGGGTGATCACCGGCCTGATCGGCCCCAACGGGGCGGGCAAGACCACCTTGTTCAACCTGCTCACCGGCTTCGACACCCCCGACGACGGCACCTGGGAGTTCAACGGCGTCGACATGGCGGGCTCGGTGGCCCACCTGATGTCGGGCCACGGCATGGTCCGCACGTTCCAGCTCACGAAGGCGCTGTCCAAGATGACCGTGCTGGACAACATGATGCTCGGGGGCATCGACCAGAAGGGCGAGAAGTTCACCGCCACCTTCGTGCCCGGCACCTGGCGGACCCAGGAGGAGGGACTGCGGGAGCGGGCCGTCGAGCTCCTCGACCGCTTCGGCATGGCCCACATGACCAACGAGTACGCCGGCACCCTCTCGGGGGGCCAGCGCAAGCTGCTGGAGATGGCCCGGGCCCTGATGACCGAGCCCGCGCTGGTCATGCTCGACGAGCCCATGGCCGGCGTGAACCCGGCCCTGACCCAGTCTCTGCTGGGCCACGTGAAGGGGCTGCGGGACGAGGGGATGTCGGTCATCTTCGTGGAGCACGACATGGACGTCGTCCGGGACATCAGCGACTGGGTGGTGGTGATGGCCGAGGGCGCGGTGATCGCCGAGGGCACCCACGACGATGTCACCGGCGACCAGGCGGTGATCGACGCCTACCTGGGCACCGACCACGGCGAGTCGGTGGCCGTGGGCCCGATCACCCACGCCCACGAGGATCACGAGGACGTCATCGAGGCACGCGAGGAAGCCGTCGAAGGGACCCCTGAGGATGTCTGACGAGTTCCTGCTGGAGGCCCGGGGCCTGGTGGCCGGCTACGTGCCGGAGGTCAACATCCTCAACGGCTGTGACCTCGAGCTGCGGGAGGGCGAGCTGGTCGGCATCATCGGCCCCAACGGCGCCGGGAAGTCCACCCTCATCAAGGCCCTGTTCGGCCTCCTCCCGGTCCGGGAGGGCTCGGTGACCCTCCGGGGCGAGGACGTCACCGGCCAGGACGCCCACCAGCTGGTCCGGGCCGGCATCGGCTACGTGCCCCAGCGGGAGAACGTCTTCCCCCGCCTGTCCGTCGCCGAGAACCTGGAGATGGGCGTCTACCAGGCCCCCAAGACCTTCACCGCCCAGCGGGACCGGGTGTACGGCATGTTCCCCCGCCTGGCCGAGCGGGCCGACCAGCGGGCCGGGCTCCTGTCCGGTGGCGAGCGCCAGATGCTGGCCATGGGCCGCGCCCTGATGATGGAGCCCTCGGTGCTGCTGCTGGACGAGCCGTCGGCCGGCCTCAGCCCCGCGCTGCAGAGCGAGGTCTTCCAGCGGGCCGACCAGATCAACCAGGCCGGCGTCTCGATCGTCATGGTCGAGCAGAACGCCCGCCGCTGCCTGCAGGTCTGTGACCGGGGCTACGTCCTGGACCAGGGCCAGAACGCCTACACCGACTCCGGTGACGCCCTCCTGCACGACCCCAAGGTCATCGAGCTCTACCTCGGGACCCTGGCCAAGGCCTGAGCCGGTGCCGCCGGCCTGACGCGAAGGAGCCGCCCCCGAAGGGGCGGCTCCGACGCTGTTGTCCGTTCGTACCGGGGAGTGGTTACTCCTCGATCGCCGCGAACTGGAACTCGGTCAGGCTGTCATCGATGGTGTTGTCGGCGCCATACTGGAGGATCGCGAAGCTCGCCTCCGTGGGCTCACCGGCTTCACCGAAGGTGTAGGGACCGCCCGCACCGTCGTAGTCGATGTCCTCACCTTCCCCGACGAGCGCCAGGCACTCCTCGAAGGTGGTGCAGGTGGTGCCGTCCCGGGTCACCCCGTTGATCTGGGCCGCAACCTCGACCGGATCATCGGTGCCGGCCACCTCGGCGGCCAGGGCGGTGATGATGATGGCGTCGTAGTTCTCGGGAGCGTAGGAGTAGTCCTCCAGCGCCGGGTCCACCTCGAGGAGGCGGTCCTTGAACTCCTGGGACACCTCAGCCGAAGGCAACGTGCCCCGGATGCCCTCGAGGATGCCGGGATCGGTGAAGTTCTCCGCGAGAGCGTTCCCGATGTTGCCGTCGACGAGATAGATGTTCTTCTCGCCCTGCGTGTAGCCCGCCTCGAACAGTGAGGTCAGGATCTGCGCGGACTCCTCGAACCCGATCATGACGAAGGCGTCAGGGTCGGCGGCGACGATCTCGCCCACCTCGGCGTCGAAGTTCTCGGCCGCGGGGTCATAGACGATCCCGCCGTCGTTGAGGACTTCGGCACCGGCCTCGGCCAGGGGCTCTGCGGTGTACTGCAGGAGGCCCTCACCGTAGGGATCCTGGCGAGCCATGATCCCGACCGTGGCGTTGCCGTCGGCAACGATCAGGTCGGACAGCACGCGTCCCTGGAGCACGTCGGACGGAGCGGTACGGAAGTACAGCCCGTTGTCGTCGTACGTCGTGAAGTCCGGCGAGGTGTTGGCCCCGGAGAACTGGATGACGTTGGCCCCGGTGATCTTGTCGATGACCGTGAACGACACCCCCGAGGAGGCGGCGCCGATGATGGCGTCGACCCCGTTGGCCAGGTGACGGTCGGTGGTCTGGTTGGCGATGTCGGTGTTCGTGTCGCCGGAGTCACCCGGATCGAACGTGACATCGGCACCGAGCACACCGCCGGCGGCGTTGATGTCCTCGACGGCCAATTGCACACCCGCTTCCTCGGGTGGCCCGAGGAACGCAAGGTCACCCGTCTGGGGCAGCAGGCCACCGAAGGCCAGCACCCCGTCGGCGCTGCCGCCGCCGGTGGTTTCATCGGTAGCGGTGTCATCGGTCGTGTCATCACTGGCCTCGTCGTCCCCACTGTCGTCACCGCAAGCAGCGGCGACGAGCGTGAAAGCGAAGAACAGGGCCAGCAGACGCCACAGACGTCCCTTGAATCGCATTTCTCTCCCCTCGGAAAGCAGCATGCCGTGGCGTCGTCGCCACGGACCGGGGGAGCATAGGCCGTCGATCCCGCCGGCGCCTTTCGCGCAACCGACCTGTAACAGAGGCACAATCTGCGGACACGAGGAGGCCGGGCCCGGGTGAGCACCGAACTGCTGTATCTGCACGACCCGTATCTGCGGGACTTCATCGCCACGGTCGTCGAGATCGACGGGAACGGGGTCCGCCTCGACCGCACCGCGTTCTACCCGACGGGCGGCGGTCAGCCCCACGACACCGGGACCCTGACCGGCCCCGACGGCGAGGCGCAGGTGACCGAGGTGACCAAGCAGGGCGCGGACGCCTGGCACACCGTCGAGGGCCCGATCCCGGCGGTGGGAGCGGCGGTCACGGGCACCGTGGACTGGGAGCGCCGCCACGGCCTCATGCGGACCCACAGCGCGCTGCACATCCTGTGCGGGGTGATCTGGAACGAGTGGGGCACCGCGGTGACGGGCGGGAACATGACGCCGCTGGCAGCCCGCATGGACTTCGAGTTCGACCCCCTGCCGGAGGGCTTCGGGGCCCGGGTCGAGGAGCTGGTCAACGCCGAGATCGCTGCGGACCGGCCCATCGAGGTCGGCTTCCTGCCCCGGGACACAGCCGTGGCCGACGAGGACCTCATCCGGACCAAGGTCAACATGATCCCCGAATCCGTGACCGAGATCCGGGTGGTGGACATCGTCGGCCTGGACAAGCAGGCCGACGGAGGAACCCACGTGGCCTCGACCGCGGAGGTCGGCGGGGTGCGTGTTGTCAAGACAGAGTCCAAGGGCAAGGCCAACAAGCGCATCCGCCTCGAGGTGACCGATGGTTGAGCCATCAGGCGAAGAGCCATGAGTACGGACACCCTCGAGCGGCTCCGCCGGACACTGGGCGACCACGACCGGGCGGTCGTGGCGTTCTCCGGCGGCGTGGACTCCGGGCTGTTGGCGTATGTCGCCACGACGACCCTCGGTGCCGACCGGGTGCTGTGCGCCACGGCGGTCTCCCCGTCCTTGGCCGGGGCCGAGCGGGCCGCTTGCCGCGACCTGGCCGCCGACTGGGGCCTCCGGTGGCGGGAGGTGACCACCGAGGAGATGGCCCGAGCCGCCTACCGGGTCAACGACGGCGACCGGTGCTTCTGGTGCAAGGACGCGCTGATGGACGCGCTCACCCCCCTGGCCGACGAGGCCGGGGCCACTGTCCTGCTCGGGGTCAACCTCGACGACCTGGGCGACCACCGCCCCGGCCAGGAGGCGGCCCGGCAGCGAGGGGCCCGCTTCCCGCTCGTCGAGGCGGGCCTCACGAAGGGGGACGTCCGCGCGACGGCGCGGGACCTGGGCCTGGTGGTGTGGGACAAGCCCGCCGCCCCCTGCCTGGCCTCCCGGGTCCCGTACGGCTCCGAGGTGTCCGTCGGGGTGCTGGGCCAGGTGGAGCGGGCTGAAGCCGGGCTGCGGGCCCTCGGCCTCGCCGACCTGCGGGTCCGTCACTACGACGACCTGGCCCGCATCGAGGTGCCGGTGGGTGACCTGGCTGCGGTGCTGGACCGCCGCTCGGAGGTGGTGGCCCTCGTGCGGGCGGCGGGCTACCGGTACGTCACCCTCGACCTCGAGGGCCTGCGCTCGGGCAACCTGAACGGGGCGCTGGGCCTGGGCGACGGGGACGCGTGAGGAAGCTGGGGTTCACGGTCGGGCTGCTGCTGGCCCTCCTGCTGGTCCTCGTCGTGCTCGATGTGGTGGCCAAGGGGTTCGTCGAGTCCCGGGTGGAGGACGAGTTCCACAACGGCGGCCGGATCGACGTGCAGGAGGTCGACTTCGCCATCGACTCCTTTCCCTTCCTCGTCCGACTGGGGGCCGTGGGCGAGGTCAGCGCCACACTGCACCTCGGCGGCATCGACGAGCGGGGGGTGTCCGTCGACGCCTTCGATCTCGAAGTGGACGGATTGGTGTTCGATCGGGTGTCGGCCTTCAACGGCGACGTCCGGGTGACCGACCTCGAGCAGGCGACCGCCTCGATCTCGCTGAGCGAGGCCACCGTCGCGGACCTGGTCGGCGTGCCGGTGGACATCGCCGCCGACGGCACGGTGACCGCCGGCGGGGCCACTGCGCAGGCCGCGATGGAGGGCCGCGAACTGGTCCTCACCGGTGAGGGTCTCGGGCGCGTCCCCGTGCCCATCCGCCTCTCGCGGTTCCTGCCCTGTGACCCCGAGGTGGCCGTGGCCGACGAACAGGTCACCCTGACCTGTGTCACCGAGCGAGCTGCCCCCGGTGGTCAACCGGGTGCTGGGCGAAGCGGGCGCCCAGCTCCGCGGCTGAGCCCTACCAGTGGCCGGTGCCGGGCGCGCCCTTGAACGGGCCCACCACCGTCGAGGTGATCCAGCCGCCGTAGAAGTCGCCCGCGTTGGTCTGCGACCAGCTCGTCGTCGACCCAGCAGGCGTCCATGAGCCGGGGGTAGAAGGCGAGATGGTCGGTGATGGCCACGAAGCCCGGGGTCGGTGACGGGTAGGACCAGGCCGCGGACGGTGCGACCCGGTCGCCGACCCGGACGTCCCAGTAGTCGGCGTGGCCCTTCCACTCACAGAACGTGTGCCGGGCCGTAGCGCTCGAGGTGCTCGAGGGCCACGTCGTCGGGCGGCAGGTAGAAGGCCGGCGGCTGGCTGGTCTCGAGCACCCGCAGGGCCCGGGTGGTGTCGGCGATGACGACGCCCCCGAACTCGACCCGGACCCGGGCCGCGGTCGGCTCGACCCGGGGCGGGCGGGGGTAGTCCCACACGGACTCCTGTCCGGGGCCGGGCTCGATGCGGGTGGGGCGGCGGCTCATGGCCGACAGGATGGCCCGGTGGAGGACGATCCCGAGCGCGCCCTGGCCGAGAAGGCCGACGTCCTCGGCGACGCCGTCGAGGCGACCGTCGGCCCGTGGCTGATCGGGTCCGTGCGGCGGGTCGCCGCCGCCCAGCGGCTGGACGGCGGCGACCGGCTCCTCCTGGCCGCCGAGGCTGCGGCCGACGAGGCCCAGGCCGACGTCGTGCCGCGGGTCCGGGCGCTGCTGGCCACCGACATCGACGAGCAGACGACCACGCCCCTCGCCCTCCTGCGTGGGGCCGTGGCCCGCGCCACCGCCGTGCTCGCCGACTTCGGGGCCGTACCCGTCGAGCGCGACCCGTTCGCCGTGCGGGCCTTCCCCGAGGACGTCTACGGCCTGGCCCCGGCCGCGTTCGAGGACGTCGCCCCGGAGCTGAAGGACCCCGGCCTCGAGTGGGGCGCCGCCAAGGCCTTCGTCCACCTCCGCCGCCGCCGTTAGCGGCTGGGCGGACCGACACCGACGCAACCACGGCGGCGTGGGGCCAGGCCGCCGGCCGCCACGGGGGCATCCGAACCCTCCCTCCGCCCGATCTCACCCCCGGTGGTCATCGCACCCGACCTCGAGGCAATACCTGTCGGATTCCGAGAGGTATTGCCTCGAGTCATCGACGGGAGGGGCACAGCCTTCGGTTCTGGACGCAGCTGCCACGGAGAGTGGCGAAACGAGGCTTGTCGGGCACCTCGGAGCCCGGCAGGTGGAGCCAGGCCCCCGTGGTCGCCTCGGTCTGCCCGGCTGGAGGACCGGTGGGTACGGAGACTCGGGCAGGAGGGGCCGGCTCCCATCCCTGCCGCGGTTTCGGTCAGGCCTCGGGCGGGGGGAGGGCGCCGGTGAGGGCGTTCACGGTGCTCTCCAGGAGCCACCCCAGGTACTCGTAGGCCGCCTGGGCGGGGGCCTCGGGGTCGTCGGGGTCGATGGGGCCGGTGTCGTCCTCGGACACGTCGAGGCGGGTGCCGAGCACCAGGCGCAGGTCGTTGAAGGTCCGCAGCCAGGTACCCAGCTGCTCCTCGTCCAGGGAGGGGAGCACGATCGTGTCCTCGACCCGGTCGATGGCGGCCAGCCGTTGGCCGAGCAGGTCGTCGTGGACCATGCCCTGGTACTCGGCCTCGAGGTCGTCCCGGCCGGGGTAGGCGGTGGGGAAGAGGCGGCGGACGCCCGAGTCCTCGGTGATCTCCCCGCCGCCTTCCAGCTTCAGCAGCGTGCGGAGCTGGGCCAGCAGCGACTTGAGCAGCAGCTGCTCGGGCTCGCTCGATGCGGACGGTGAAGGAGCCGTCCCGCTCTCGGCGGACCGGCCCACCGCCGAAGCCGAAGGCCACTACGGACGCGTCCTCCTGCTGCATGGTGGCCCACAGGCCGTGCTCGTGCAGGCGCATGACGTCCAGCTCGGCCTTCTCCCGGCTGCCGTTCGACACGACCGCCCGGCCCTTCTCGTGGACGTCGAGCATGAGGGCGGTGGCCTTCTCCAGGGAGTAGCCGAAGAGCTTCTGGAACACGTAGGTCACGTACGACATCAGGTTGATGGGGTCGTTCCAGACCAGGACGATCCAGGGCCGGTCGAGGTCGGTGACCTCGACGACCTCCGGGTCGTCGACCTCGACCGGGCTGGTCGAGCTCACGGCGCGGCCAGGGCGGGCTCGGCCTCGGGGGTCGCGGCAGGCTCGACCACCCAGAGGGAGAGGTGCAGCTGCAGCACGGTGATCCAGACGAGGGTGGCCCCGAGCACGTGGAGGCCGACCAGGACCTCGGGCACGCCGTTGAAGTACTGGACGTACCCGATCGTGATCTGGGCGGCGACGGCGGCCAGCACCGCCCCGCCCCGTCGGGTGCGGACCATGAGCACGAGGAGCAGGGCGGTGAGCAGCCAGGCCAGTCCGCCGTGGAGCCGCACCACCTCGCGGATGGCGAACGGCAGGCGCTCGACATCGGGGTCGCCGCCGTGGGGCCCGGTCCCGGTGACCGCGGTCCCGACCAGGAGGACGAGCCCGGTCAGGGTGACCAGTGCCCAGCTCAGCCGCCGGGTGGCCACCGGCACGTCCGGTCGGCGCCGGCCCTCGTCGGGCTCGCCGGCGCGGTGGTGCAGGACGACGGCGTCGGCCACCAGGACCATCGAGAGCAGGAAGTGGCCCATCACGGCGGGCGGGGTGAGGTCCAGCAGCACGGTGACCCCGCCGAGCACGATCTGGGCCACGACCCCGGCCACCAGCCCCCAGGCCAGCAGGACCAGGTCCCGGCGGTAGGGCACGCGGCGGCGGGCGCCGAGGACGGCGGCGACCACCGCGACCGACACCAGGCCGGTGATCATCCGATTGACGAACTCGATGATCTCGGGTGTGTCCCGGAACTCCGAGACCACCTGGGTGCCGTCGCAGGTGGGCCAGTCCGGGCAACCGAGGCCGGAACCGGTGAGGCGCACGGCGGCGCCCGTGACCACGATGAAGACCAGCGCCAGGAGCGCGACGACGGTGACCTTCCGGTAGCGCTCCGGGGTCACCTCGAGCCGCGTCACGGGGTCCCAGGCTAGGGACGCGCCGGTCGCCGGTTCCCCATTGGGGTCGAGCGGGTCCTGAGCCATAGGCTCAGGCCCTCATGGCGGTCACGACCCTCACGGCCACGCGGTCCCGCATCGGGGCCTACGTCGCCCTCACCAAGCCCCGCATCATCGAGCTGCTGCTGGTGACCACGGTGCCGGTGATGTTCGTGGCCGAGCAGGGGGTGCCGGACCTCCTCCTCGTCGTGACCACCGTGTTCGGCGGTTCCCTCGCCGCCGGCGGGGCCAACGCCATCAACATGGTCGTGGACCGCGACATCGACGCCCTGATGGAGCGCACCCGCAACCGCCCGCTGGTCACCGGCGAGCTGACCCCCCGGGCCGCGCTGATCTTCGCCCTGGGCCTCGAGGTGGCCGCCTTCGTCCTGCTGTGGTCGACGGTCAACCTGCTCAGCGCCGTCCTGGCCGTGTCGGCCTGCCTCTTCTACGTGTTCGTCTACACGCTCTGGCTCAAGCGGACCTCGAAGCAGAACATCGTCATCGGCGGGGCGGCCGGGGCCGTGCCCACGCTGATCGGCTGGACGGCGGTGACCGGCAGCCTGGCCTGGGCGCCGGTCGTGCTCTTCGCCGTCATCTTCTTCTGGACCCCGCCCCACTTCTGGGCGCTGGCCATCCGCTACCGCGAGGACTACTCGGCGGCGTCGGTGCCGATGCTGCCGTCGGTGGCCGACGACGACACGGTCGGCACCCAGATCGTCCTCTACACCCTCGTGGTCTGGGCGCTGACCCTGGTCTTCGTCCCGGTCGCGGACATGGGCTGGCTCTACACGGTGTCCGCCGTCGTGCTCGGTGCGGTGTTCACCTACCAGAGCGTCCGGCTCAAGGGCGACCCCACGCCGGAGCGGGCCATGGGCCTCTTCCACTGGTCGATCACCTACATCAGCCTGCTCTTCGGGGTCATGGCGGTGGATCCGCTGCTCACGTGACCGTGTGGATTCCCCCCGTCGGATACCCCCTGTGTAAAGTCCCGAACCGGCCATGACCGTGATCGAGGCACCCTCTTCCGCGCCCCCCGAGGCCACCCAGGAATCCCGTCGCGAACCGCGCGGCCTGCCTGCGGTGCTCGGCACCGGCGACCACAAGACCATCGGACGCCTGTGGATCGGCGCCTCGGCGCTGTTCCTGCTCCTCACCGTCGTCGTCGGCGTCCTGCTCGGCATCGAGCGGATCACCGTCGACGAGCTCGAGGTGCTCGGCAACGACCACGTCCTGCAGTTCTTCTCGCTCTACCGGGTGGGCCTGACCTTCCTGGTCGTGTTGCCGTTCTTCCTCGGCCTGGCCACCGCGATCGTGCCGCTCCAGGTCGGGGCGTCGAGCATCGCCTTCCCCCGGGCCGCGGCGGCCGCCCTCTGGACCTGGCTCGGCGGCGCGGTGCTGCTGCTGGTCAGCTACGCCATCGACGGCGGCCCGGTCGCCGCCCCGAACCTCGACCCCGAGTCCATCGCCATCGGCGTGCTCGGCCTGGGCCTGGTCGTGCTCGGCCTCCTCGTGGCCAGCGTCTGCGTGGTCACCACGGTCATCGCCCTGCGTCCGGTGCGGATGTCCCTGCTGCAGGTCCCGCCCTTCGCCTGGTCGATGGTCGTGGCCGGGGTGATCTGGCTGCTGTCGCTGCCCGTCTTCATGGCCGGCCTCGTGCTCGCCTACCTCGACCTGCGCTACGGCCAGCTGCTCTTCGCCCAGCCCGGCGAGCTCTACGAGCGCCTGGCCTGGGTCTTCGCCCAGCCACAGGTCTACGCCATGGCCATCCCGGTCCTGGGCGTGGCCGCCGAGATCGTGCCGGTCTCCGCCGGCGTGGTCCAGCGGGGCCGGGGAGCGGTGTGGATCGGGATCGGTGGCTTCGGCGCCTTCGCCTTCGGCGCCTGGGCCCAGCCCGTCTACCGGAGCCAGCTCCTCACCGAGGCCGTCTACGTCGCCTTCGCCTTCGCCATCGGCCTGGCCCTCCTCATCGTGCTCGGCGGTGTGGCCGACAGCGCCCGGAAGAACCGCCCCGCCCTCCGCCCGGCGTTCGTCCTGTCCGTCCTGGCCCTCTTCGTCCTCCTCGCCGCCGTCGGCGCCGGGGCCGCCGGGGTGATCGAGCCCTTCCACCTGCTCGGCACCAGCTGGGAGGTCGGTCACCTCAACCTGGTGCTCACCGCCTCCCTCGTCGGCGCCACCGCCGCGCTGTGCTGGTGGGCCCCCAAGCTCTGGGGCCGCCACGTGCCCGCCCTGCTGGCTTACGCCGCCGGCCTGCTCCTCGTCGGGGGTGGCGTCGTGCTGGCCGCGGCCGAGGGCGTCGCCGGGATCCTCGACCAGCCCGCCTTCTCCTTCGCCGGCTTCGACCCCCGGGACGGCGTCGAGACCTTCAACGTCGTCGCCGCGGCCGGGGCCGTGCTGCTGGCCCTCGGCGCCGTCCTCCTCGTGCTCGCCCTCCTGGGGGCCATGGTGGGCAGTGACACCGCCGAGGACGCCGGAGACCCGTGGGGCGGCCAGACCCTCGAGTGGTCGGCGCCGTCCCCTCCGCCGGTCGGCAACTTCACCGAGCCCGTGCCCGAGGTGACCTCGGCCACCCCGTTGGTCGCCACCGAGGAGGAAGGGGCGTAGATGTCGACGGCCACCGCCACCACCGAGCCCCTGTACCCGGCCCTGGCCGCCCCGCCGCCGCCGGCCCGCCCCCGGGTCCTGCTGGTCGGCACCGTCCTGGCCTCGGCGGCCATGGTGATGGGCTATGCCGGCCTGATCGGCGTCTACGTCTCCACCCGGGCCACCGAGCGCGTCGCCCTGGCTGCCCGACGGCGTCGTCATCCCGCTCTCGGCCCCCAACATGGCGGCGGTCACCCTGCTCATGTCGGTGGTGACCCTCCACTGGGCCCAGTACTCGATCCGCAACGACGACCGACCGAACGCCTACGTGGCCCTCGGGCTCACCCTGGTGCTCGGCCTGGCCTTCGTGAACTCGGCGGTCTACCTCTTCACCCAGATGGGTGCGGCCATCGCCCGTAGCGTCCCCGAGTTCCTGCTCTTCGCCGTCGGCGGCTTCCACATCGCCACGATCGCGGTCGGGATGGTCTTCGTCGCCCTCATGGCCTTCCGGGCCCTCGGCGGCCAGTACTCCGGCCGGGACAGTGAGGGTGTGGCCGCCGCCGCCGTCTTCTGGGACGCCGCCGTCGCGGTCTACCTCGTGTCCTGGCTCGCCGTCTACGTGACCAAGTAGGAGCTCATGGTTGGTACCGGCTCTCGCCTCTTCTTCGCCCTCGCCGCGATCGGCCTTCTCGGCGCCGTCGCCTTCGGCCTGGCCAGCGGCGGCGACCCCGTCGGGGTCCTCTCGCTGGGCTACAAGGGCGGCGTCGGCGAGCACTTCGGCTACGCGCTCCTCACCGCGTTCGGGGTGACCGCGCTGGGCCTCGGGCTCGTCTCGGTCGCCCTCCGTGACGCCGACCCCGACGCCACGGCCGCGCTGGTCGGTGTCGAGGCCCTGCCCGAGGTCCCCGCCCCGAACTCGGCCAGTCCCTGGCCGCTCGTCGGCGCCCTGGGCCTGGTCATCACCGCGCTGGGCCTGGTCGTGGGCGCCGGCTACTTCATCTTCGGGCTCGTCGTCCTGGCCGTCACCACCGTCGAGTGGGCCGTCAAGGTCTGGGCCGACCGGGCCACCGGCGACCCCGAGGTGAACCTGGCCATCCGCAACCGCCTGATGGCGCCCTTCGAGATCCCGGTGGCGGCCGTGATCGTGATCGCCTTCCTGGTGCTCGGGCTCTCCCGGGTGTTCCTCGCCGTGTCCTCCACCGGCGCGTGGATCATCGGCACGATCGTCGCCTTCCTGATCGTGCTGGGCGCCGTGATCGTCCTCACCCGTCCCCAGCAGACCAAGCGGCTGGCCACGGCCCTGCTGCTGGTCCTGACCCTGGCCGTGCTCGGCGGCGGCATCGCCGGCGTGGTCGCCGGGGAGCGTGAGTTCCACCACGAGGAGCCGGCCCACGAGAGCGAGGGGTGAGGCGGGTGGCTGACTTGGACACCCCCGGGCACGTGGGTCACACTCGCCCCGTGAGGTCCCCCCGCCGGCGCACCCTGGCCCTCGGCCTCCTCGTCCTGCTGGTCGCGGCGGGTTGTGCCTCCGACGCCCCCCTCGACACCCTCGAGCCGCAGGGCCCCGCCGCCCGCTCCATCGACAACCTGCTGAACCCGGTGATGATCGTCGCCGGGGTGGTCTTCCTGTTCGTCGAACTGGGGATCGTCTTCCTCGTCATCCGCTTCCGGCGGCGCAAGGACGACGACGGCGACGAGCTGCCGGCCCAGACCCACGGCAACCTTGTCCTCGAGCTGGGCTGGACGATCCTGCCCGCCGTGATCCTCGCCTTCGTCGCCGTGGGCACCCTGGCGACCCTCTTCGACCTGGCCGAGGAACCCGAGGACGCCCTCGAGATCGACGTCGTCGGCCAGCAGTGGTGGTGGGACTTCCAGTACGACGTCGACGGCGACGGCGAGTACGACTTCCGCACGCCCAACGAGATGGTCATCCCGGCGGACACCCCGATGAGCCTGGACATCACCTCGCGGGACGTCATCCACAGCTTCTGGATCCCGGCGCTGAACGGCAAGCGAGACGCCGTCCCCGGACGTCACCACCCCTGGACCATCGAGGCCGACGAGCCCGGCACCTACTGGGGCCAGTGCACCGAGTACTGCGGCCTCTCGCACGCCAACATGCGGATGCGGGTCATCGCCCTGCCCCAGGACCAGTTCGACGCCTGGCTGGCCAACCAGGTCGAGCCGGCCGAGACCGCCAGCGGTGACGCGGTGGCCGGCGAGGAGCTCTTCGTCTCGAGCTGCACCTCCTGCCATCAGGTCCGGGGCCTCAACGACGACTACACCGGCGCGGCCACCGTCTCCGGCACCGCACCGGAGTCTGACCCACCTCATGACCCGCTCGACCTTCGCCGGCTCGCTGTTCCGGCTCTACGCCCAGGCCGACGACGACGACCTGAGCACCTTCTATGACCACCTGGCCGAGGAGGGCACCTTCAACCGCGTCCAGCTCGAGGCCTGGCTGCGTGACCCGCCGGGCGAGAAGCCGATGTATGCGGACCCCGCGACCCTAAACGGCGCCCTCCCCCGCGGCATGCCCAACCTGGGGCTGACCGAGGAGCAGATCGACCAGCTCGTGGCCTACCTACAGACCCTGGACTAGAGGCATACCCGTGGCACTCACCGAAGAACGCCCACTCGCCCTGCCCACCGGGGCCGGGCCCGACGACGACTTCCAGCCGCTCGGCGTCTTCCGCCGTCCGGCCACCACCACCGGCTGGCGCAGCTGGGTCACCACCGTCGATCACAAGAAGATCGGCATCATGTACGGCGTCGCCGCCTTCTTCTTCCTGCTGGTCGGCGGTAGCGAGGCCCTCCTCATCCGGGCCCAGCTGGCCCGCCCGGGCAGCGACCTGCTCTCGGCGGACACCTACAACCAGGTGTTCACCATGCACGGCATCACCATGGTCTTCCTGGTGGTCATGCCGATGGCCGCGGCCTTCGCCAACTACCTCCTGCCCCTGCAGATCGGGGCCCGGGACGTCGCCTTCCCCCGGATGAACGCCTTCAGCCTCTGGTGCTTCCTGGCCGGCCGGATCTTCCTCAACACCAGCTGGTTCCTCGGCGGGGGCGCCGACGGCGGCTGGTTCGCCTACGCGCCGAACACCGGGGTGGTGTTCTCGCCCTCCCACGGCCTCGACTTCTTCACCATCGGCCTGCTCATCGCCGGCATCGCCTCGCTGGTCAGCGCGGTCAACCTGACCGTGACCGTGCTCAACATGCGGGCGCCGGGCATGGACCTGATGAAGATGCCGGTCTTCACCTGGATGATCTTCGTGGTCCAGGTGCTGCTGGTGCTGGCCCTGCCGGTGATCACCGTGGCCCTCGTCCTGCTGACCCTGGACCGGCTCTTCGACGCCAACTTCTTCAACGTCGCCCAGGGCGCCGACCCGCTGCTCTGGCAGCACCTGTTCTGGATCTTCGGTCACCCCGAGGTCTACATCCTGATCCTGCCTCGCTTCGGCATCGTGTCCGAGATCATCCCGACCTTCAGCCGCAAGCCCATCTTCGGGTACCCGTTCATGGTCGCCTCCGGGCATCGCCATCGGCTTCATGGGCTGGGGCGTGTGGGCCCACCACATGTTCGTGTCCGGCCTCGGCCCGATCTCGGTGGCCGCCTTCGCTCTGTCCACCATGTTCATCGCCGTGCCGACCGGCGTGAAGATCCTGAACTGGATGGCGACCATGTGGGGCGGCAAGCTCCAGTTCACGACGGCGATGCTCTACGCCATCGCGCTGGTCGGCATGTTCACCATCGGTGGGCTCTCCGGGGTGACCCACGCCATCGCCCCGGCCGACACCCAGCAGACCGACACCTACTACATCGTCGCCCACTTCCACTACGTGCTCTTCGGTGGCGCCCTCATGGGCCTGTTCGCGGGCTTCTACTTCTGGTGGCCCAAGATCTTCGGCCACTTCCTGGACGAGAAGCTCGGCAAGGTCGGCTTCTGGACGATGCTCATCGGCTTCAACCTCACCTTCGGGCCGATGCACATCCTCGGCCTGCAGGGCATGTCGCGCCGCATCTACACCTACGAGGAGGGCCTCGGCTTCGATGCCTGGAACCTCGTGTCCAGCATCGGCGCCTTCACGATCGCCCTGTCGATCCTGCTGTTCCTGCTCAACGTGATCCGCAGCCGCCGCGACGCCCCCAACCAGGCGCCGCCCGGCCCCGATCCGTGGGACGCCCGCAGCCTCGAGTGGATGGTCCCCTCACCCACGCCCGAGCACAACTTCGACGAGATCCCGACGGTCACCCAGCTCGACGAGTTCTGGCACCGCAAGTACGGCAAGGACGACGACGGTCGGAACGTGCGGATCGCGGCGACCGAGGACGTCACCCAGGACGGCAGCGCCACCGACGTCCACCTGCCCTCGCCGTCCTACTGGCCGGTCGTGGTGGCGGTCGGCCTGCCGCTCGTGGGCTACGGGCTGATCTTCAACCTGGCGTGGGCGGTCCCCGGCGCCCTCCTGGTGCTGGGCGGCATCTACGGCTGGGCCCTCGAGCCCGCCGACGACGACGAGAACCCACCGCACCACGACCACCACGACCCCGAAGCCCTCGACCCGGGTGACGCCGCAGCCGGTGAGCTGTCGAGAGGTCCCGCCGAGGCCCCGGCCGATCCCGCGGGTGGCGAGGAGACGAGCAAATGAGCGAGATCGTCACCCACGAGCGGGCGACAGAGACCGTCATCCTCGACCCGAGCACGGGCCACGAAGCGTTCTCCACCAGCACCGGGCTCTCGAACGAGAAGCTCGGGATGTGGGTCTTCCTGTCCTCGGAGTGCCTCCTCTTCGGCGCCCTCATCTCGACCTACCTGCTCCTGCACGACAAGTCGGTCAGCGGTCCGACCCCCGCGGACGTCTTCGACATCCCCTTCACCTCGGTGTCGTCCTTCGTGCTGCTGATGAGCTCGCTCACCATGGTGCTGGCCGTCTCGGCGATCACCCGCGGCGACGAGTCCCGCAACCGCCTCTGGTTGACCACGACCGCCCTGCTCGGCACCATCTTCATCGGCGGCCAGGTCTACGAGTTCACCTCCTTCTACCGGGAGGGCCTCGGCTACACGACCAACATCTTCGGTTCGGCCTTCTACACCCTGACCGGCTTCCACGGGATCCACGTGACCGTCGGCATCCTGATGCTGCTGTCCCTCGTGGGGCTCTCGCTGCGGGACAAGCTGGGCCAGGACAAGGCCGAGACGGTCGAGATCATCGGCCTCTACTGGCACTTCGTCGACATCGTCTGGATCATCATCTTCACCGTCGTCTACCTGACCGTCTGAGGCCACGATGAGCACCACCGAGACCCTCGAGCACGACCAGTACCTGACCGAACCCGACGACACCGGCGAGCACGGCCACGCGTCGGATGCGCTCTACGTCAAGGTCTTCGTCGTCCTCTTCCTGATCACCGCGGCCGAGGTCGCCACCTACGTGGTCGACATCGGGGACTTCCTCATCCCGGCCCTGATGGTGATGATGTCGGTGAAGTTCGCCCTCGTCGTGGGCTTCTTCATGCACCTGCGCTTCGACAACCGGCGTGCTGACCTGGGTGTTCGTCGCCGGGCTGTTCCTGGCGGTGGTGGTCTACATCGTCACGCTCACCACCTTCGAGTTCTGGCAGGCGTGATGCCCGTGGCGGCCGCCGTCGACGCCTGGCGTTGGCAGCCGCACCCTGAGGTCTGGCTCCTCGTCCTGGGTGTGGTCGGGCCTGTCGCTCTATGTCACCCGGGTCATCGGCCCGAAGGTCGTCCCCGAGGGCCAGCCCGTCCTGACCCGGTTCCAGCGGGCGAACCTGGTCGCTCGGGATCCTGACCCTGTGGGTGGCCTCGGACTGGCCGCTGCACGACCTGGGTGAGGAGTACCTGTTCTCCCTGCACATGACCCAGCACCTGCTGCTGAGCTACGTGATGCCCGTGTTCTTCCTGCTGGCCACCCCGCCGTGGCTGGCCCGGCTGGTCGTGCCCGACGGCTCGACCGCCTACCGCTGGCTGCACCGCTTCTCCCGCCCGCTGCGTGGCCGGCCTGATCTTCAACGCCGTGGTCGTGTTCACCCACTGGCCGACGCTGGTGAACGAGGCCGTGACCAACGGCCCCATGCACTACGCGGTCCACATCCTGGTCGTGACCACCGCCGTGCTCATGTGGATGCCGGTGCTCGGGCCCTTCGCCGAGTGGCGCATGGCGAGCCCCTCGGCGGTGGGCTACCTGTTCGCCATGTCGCTGCTCCCGACCGTGCCCGCCTCGTGGCTGATCTTCGCCGAGGGCTCGGTCTACGACGTCTACGACACCGCGTTCCGCCTGTGGGGCATCTCGGTGACCTCGGACCAGCAGACCGCGGGCCTGATCATGAAGCTGGTGGGGGGCTTCTACCTGTGGACGGTCATGGCGGTGATCTTCTTCCGGTGGGCCTACGGCCAGCAGAGCGGCGATCCCGTCCGCATGGAGGCCACCCGCACCGCCCGCTACGACCCGGTGGCGCCCGACGGCTCGCTCACCTACGACGAGGTCGAGGCCGCGTTCGCGGCCGCGGGCCACGCCCCGCTCGAACCGCACTCGACCTGATTCCGCCCATCGAGCCGGAGGCCCGTTGTGATCCTGCAGGACAAGACCGTCATCGTCGCCGGGGTCGGCCCGGGCCTCGGCGGTGAGGTGGCCCGCCTCGCCGTCCGCGACGGCGCCAACGTCGTGGTCGCCGCCCGCTCGGCGGAGAAGCTGGCCGCCGTCGCGGCCGAACTGGATCCCGACGGGCGAGCGGGTGCTGGCCGTGCCGACCGACATCGTGGACCTCGCCGCCTGTGAGGCCCTCGTGGCCGCGGCGGTCGAGCGCTTCGGCGACCCTCAACGGTGTCGCCCAGGTGGCGGCGGTGGACACCGCCCTCGGCGACCTGGCCGCGTCCAGCGACGACGACTGGCGCCGCTGCTTCGACACCAACGTGGTCGGGTCGATGAACCTCGTCCGGGCCGCGACGCCCGCCCTTCGGGACGCCGGTGGTGGGGCCGTCGTGCTCATCGGCTCGCAGTCGGCCCTGCTCCCGCCCTCGGCCATGCCCCAGATCGCCTACGCCGCCTCCAAGGGCGCGCTGCTCTCGGCCATGTACCACCTGGCCGACGAGCTGGGCCCGGACCACATCCGGGTCAACACGGTGATTCCCACGTGGATGTGGGGCCCACCGGTGCAGATGTATGTGGACTGGCAGTCGGGGGAGCGGGGCGTGCCCCCCGAGGAGGTCATCGCCGAGATCACCGCGAGCATGTCGATCCCGGAGATCCCGGCGGACGAGGACGTGGCCGAGGCCGTGGTCTGGTTGTGCTCGGATCGGGCCCGCATGATCACCGGCCAGTCGCTCATGGTGAACGCCGGCGAGCTGAAGGGCTGACGGCAAGCCTCAGGAGCGGTCGACCCGGGCCGACGGGGACCCGTGACCGATCCCTCCCCGCCCATCGTCGTCGAGTCGACGGGCGATGTCTCCGTGGAGCCGGGCCCGACCACCCTTTCGGGCCGGCCCGTCATCGATGCGGCCGAGGCGCCGCCCCGCACCCGGGTCGGCCGCGGGGCGGCCTTCGGTGCCGGTCTGGTGGTCGTCGTCGCCGTGGCCGCGGTGGCCTTGGCGCTGCTGCGGGGCGGGGCCGACGGCACCGACGTCCGGGCCATGGCACCGGGGCAGTGCTACGTGGAGACCGACGTGGTCGAGGACCACGGGCGTCCCATCCCCCAGGGCCGGGACACCCCCTGCCTGGCCAGCTCGCCCCGCATCGTGGCCGTCATCCCGATGCCCCTCGGCTCGTTCCCCAGCAGCACCGACTTCGACGCGGTGGTCGCGGGCCACTGTGGTGGCGAGGAGGACTTCGTGGTCCTGCCCACCGAGGGGAGCTGGCTCGACGGCGACCGCACGGTCGTCTGCATCGCCCTCCCCGAAGCCTGAGCCGAGCCGGTCAGCCCCGGGCGCAGGCGGCACCGAAGCCGCGGTCGGCCGTCGTCCAGCCCGGGTGATCGCCCTGGGGCCAGAAGTCGCCCGTCTGGGCGTCCTGCTCGTAGCTGACCGGTGGCGCGTACTCCCGACGCGATGTGGGTCACCGCGGCGACCAGGCGGTCGACGTCCTCGGGGGACGTGGACAGCCCGGCGCTGGCCCGCACGGCCCCCGGGATCTCCCGGCGGTCGCCACGGAGGACGGCGCCCCGGTAGGCGGCCACCTCGTCGCTGTCGAGGCCGAGCAGGCGCAGCAGGTACGGGTGGGCACAGAAGCAGCCGTGGCGGACCCCGATGCCGAACTCGGCGCTGAGCCGGGCGGCCACCAGCGCGTGGGGCACGCCCTCGACCGTGAAGGCCGCCGTGGGCAGGGTCGGGACGTCCAGGGCCGGGCCGAGCAGGCGGACCCCGCGCACCGCGGCGAGGGCGGGGCGCAGGCGGGCCGCGATCTCGTCGTCGTGGTCGGCCACGGCCTCCCAGCCGATGGTCGCGAGCTCGTCGATGGCGGCGTGGAGGGCGACGGCCCCGATCACGTTCGGGGAGCCGGCCTCCTCCCGCTCCGGGGGCTCGGTCCAGATGACCTCGTCGAGGTCGACCAGGTCGACCGCCCCGCCGCCCGCCAGGAACGGGTCACCGTCGGTGAAGGCGTCCCGGGGCCCGACCAGGACGCCGGTGCCGAAGGGGGCGTACATCTTGTGCCCGCTCCAGGCCAGGTAGTCCGCGGTGGTCGGCAACGGGCCGTGGGCGGCCAGCTGGGCGGCGTCCACCAGGACCGGAACGCCCCGCTCGTGGGCGACGGCGATGATCGTGTCGATGTCGGGGCGCCACCCCGTCACGTTGGACGCGGCCGTGACGGCGAGCAGGGCGGGGCGGGGACCGGCGTCGAGCTGTGCGGCCACGGCGTCAGGCGTGAAGGTGCCGTCGGTACCGCACTCGACGAACCGGCGCGCACACGCCCGGGCCCAGGGCAACAGGTTGGCGTGGTGCTCGACGACCGTGGTGACCACCACATCGTCGGGGGCCAGCCGGAGCCGGTAGGCGAGGTGGTTGATGGCCTCGGTGGTGTTGCGGCAGAGGATGGCGATGTCGTCGCCTTCGGGGTCCCGACCGGCGAACGCGAGGGCCGCCCGGCGGGCCAGCTCGTAGGCGGTGGTCGCCTCGCGGGAGCGGTACCCGGCGCCCCGGTGGACGCTGGAGTAGGTGGGCAGGAACGCGTTCACCCGCTGGGCGACGGCCGGGAGCGCGGCGGTCGAGGCCCCGGCGTCGAGGTTCAGGTACGGCCGGTCGACGCCGTCGACGCAGGGCACGGGGTCACCGTCGCCCACGAGGGCGGCGGGCAGGGTCGGGGTCTCGGTCACGGGCTCACTCCCAGCGGAACCAACGGACGGCGGCGATCGGCGTGGCCACTGCCCAGACGACCAGGACCACCCACGAGCGGGTGGCGATCTCGCCGTCGGGGGTGAGGGCGCCGATCATGATGTCGGCCAGGGCCGCGGCCGGCAGCAGTTCGGCCACGGTCTGGACGGCGGCGGGCAGTTCGTCGAGGGGGATCACCATGCCGCCGAGGAGCAGTAGCACGAGGTAGAGGCCGTTGGCCAGGGCCAGGGTCATCTCGCCTCGAAGCGTCCCCGCCATCAAGAGCCCGAGGCCGGCGAAGGCCACGGTGGCCAGGACGGTTCCGGCCAGTGCGAGCGGGATGCCGGCGACGTCGGGTTCCCAGCCCAGCAGCAGGCTGACCACCGCGAGGATGGCGACCTGGACGGCGAGCACGAGACCGATGGCGATGGTCTTGGCCCCCAGCAGTCGGCCCCGGCCGAGGGGGGTGGTGCCGAGGCGCTTCAGCACCAGGTACTGGCGCTCGAAGCCCGTGGCGATGGCCAGGTTGACCATGGCGGTGGACATCACCGCGAGGGCCAGCACCCCGGGAGCCAGGAAGGCGACCGGGTCGTCGGCGTCGATGGGCAGCACGTCGACGGTCGAGAAGAACACCAGCAGCCCGACGGGGATGCCGAGGGTGAGCAGCAGGGACTCGCCTCGCCGCAGCGAGAGCGTGGTCTCGACGCGGGCCTGGGCCCGGAGGGCGGTGGTCCCGCTCACGGCGCCCCCTCCCGGGTGAGGCGGACGAAGACGTCCTCCAGGTGCTGGCGGCCGGCCCGGAGGTCGCCCAGGGCCAGGTCCCGCTCCGCCAGCCAGGCGGTGAGGGCGGCGACCGTGCGGGGGGAGGGCTCGGCGTCCACCAGGTACTCGCCGTCGGTCGCCTCGCTCACGGGGGCGCCGAGGGCCTGGCCGAGGGCGGCGACGTCGAGGCCGGGCGGCGCGGCGAAGCGGATCTCGGACCCCGTGGCGCTCATCAGTTCGGCCGGCGTGCCGTCGGCCACCACCCGGCCCCGGTCCACGATGACGACCCGGTCGGCGACCTTCTCGGCCTCGGCCAGGTCATGGGTGGCCAGCAGCACGCAGACCCCGGCGTCGCGTTGCTCCCGCACCACGTCCCGCACCAGCAGGCGCCCGTCGACGTCGAGGCCCGCAGTGGGCTCGTCGAGGAAGGCGACCCGGGGGCGACCGACGAGGGCCAGGGCCAGGGCGAGACGCTGCTGCTGCCCGCCGGACAGGCGGCGGGCGGTGGCCTTGGCCTGATCGGCCAGGCCCACCCGCTCCAGCAGGGTGGCGGGGTCGGCCGGGTCGTCGTAGTAGGCGGCGAAGAGGTCCAGCACCTCGGCGGTGCGGATGCCCGGGTAGAGGCCGCCCTCCTGGAGCATGACCCCGATCCGGCCCACGACGGCGGCGTGGTCGGCCAGGGGGTCATGACCCAGGACCCGTACCGTGCCCGCCGCCGGGCTGCGGTAGCCCTCGAGGGCCTCGATGGTGGAGGTCTTGCCCGCGCCGTTGGGCCCCAGCAGGGCCACGACCTCACCCGCGTGGGCGTGGAAGGAGACGCCGTCCACGGCGACCACGTCGCCGTAGGTGATCCGCAGGTCGTCGACCTGGACGGCGGGGGCATCGCTCACGGGGCGACGCTACCGACTGCCGTCGGGGCCGGGCCAAGGCCGAAAGGCCCGGGTTCGGGGGTGGTCGGCGGTACCTTCCCTGCGGTGATCGACGTCCGGCTGATCCGTAGCGACCCCGACGCGGTCAAGGCCGCCCTGGGCCGCCGGGGCGAGGACCTCACGCCAATCGACCGGGTGGCCGCGATGGACCGCCGTCAGAGGGACCTGACCCAGGAGCGGGACGAGATCCGGAACCGGGTCAACGCCCTGTCCAAGCAGGTCGGCGGCCTCCGCCGCGACGGCCAGGTGGACGAGGCCGAGGCCCTCCAGGCCGAGAGTCGGGCGCTGGGCGACCGGGAGACGGCGCTGGCCGAGGAGGCCGAGGCGCTCGCCGCCGAGATCCGGGCGATCCTGCTGGAGGTCCCCAACCTGCCGTCGCCGGACGCTCCCGACGGGGCGAGCGAGGACGACAACCCGGTCCTGCGCACCGGCGGCCCGGATGCCGACGGCTACGCCGAGCACCAGCGGGTGCCCCACTGGGAGACCGGTGAGGCCCTCGGGATCATCGACGTCGAGCGGGGCGTGAAGCTGGCCGGGTTCGATGTTCGTGGCCTTCCGGGGCCTCGGCGCCACCCTCAGCCGGGCGCTGTGCCAGCTCGCCCTGGACCGCAACGCCGACCTCTACGAGGAGGTCCGGCCGCCCTCGGTGGTGCGCACCGAGATCATGGTCGGCACCGGCCAGCTCCCGAAGTTCAGCGACGACGCCTACCACCTCGAGCGCGACGACCTCTGGGCCATCCCCACCGCCGAGGTGCCGCTGACCTCGCTCTACCGGGACGAGATCCTGGACGAGGCCGACCTGCCCATGCGCTTCATGGCCTACACCCCGTGCTTCCGTCGGGAGGCGGGGTCGGCCGGCCGGGACACCCGCGGCCTGCTGCGGGTCCACGAGTTCGACAAGGTCGAGCTGCTGGCCCTGACCACCCCGGCCCAGGCGCCCGACCTGCAGGTCGAGATCATGGCCCGGGCCGAGGCCCTGGTCGCCGACCTCGGCCTGACCCACCGGGTCATCGACATCTGCACCGGCGACATGGGCATCGCCCACCACCGGTCCTGGGACCTCGAGGTCTGGTCCCCGGGCCTCGGCCAGTGGCTGGAGGCGTCCTCGGTGTCGTGGCTGAGCGACTACCAGGCCCGACGGGCCAACCTCCGCTACCGGCCGACCGAGGGCAAGGGCACCGAGCTGCTGCACACCCTCAACGGCTCCGGTCTGGCCGTCCCCCGGGTGCTGGCCGCGCTCCTGGAGGTCCACCGGCGGGAGGACGGCTCCGTCGCCCTGCCCGAGCCGCTGCACCCCTATCTGCGGGGTGCCACCGAGATCCCCGTTCCCGCTTAGGAGCGCCCGTTCGGGCGCGGGTATCGTCCGGACGTGTTCGCCATCACGACGGCGCAGGTGATCTTCAGCATCGCCTTGGGCTCCGTCGCCCTCCTGATCACCGGGTTCAGCCTCTATCGTCGCCCGCACCACGTTCTGGGCCGACCGCTGGTACCCCAAGGGGTCCGGTCGATGAGGGCCGGCGACGCCACGATCTACAAGGGCCGCAGCGGCCAGTGGGCCTTCGTGGCCCACCGCACCACCGGGTTCCTGGTGTTCATGTTCCTGCTGCTGCACATCATCGACGTCTCGCTGGTGAACGCGAACGTCGAGCTCTACGACGAGGTCCACGCCCTCTACGGCAACGTCCTGCTGCGGCTCTTCGAGTGTGGCCTGCTGCTGGCGCTGCTCTTCCACTCGCTCAACGGCCTGCGGATCGTGATCGTCGACTTCTTCCCCGGGGCGGTGGCCAACGAGAAGGCCCTGACCACCGGGGTGGTCGCCCTGACCCTGCTGGCCGGCATCCCCGGCTCGCTGGTCATCCTGTGGCCCTTCATCGACGGACAGATCCTCTGATGGCGTCGACCACCGAGCACCTGCCCAAGGCCTCGACGCGCGGGGCGCTCTGACCCGCAAGCCCAAGGCCAACTTCGAGACCTGGTCCTGGTACTTCATGCGGATCTCGGGCCTGATCCTGCTCTTCCTGGCCCTGACCCACTTCGCCATCACCCACATCATCAACGACGTGGTCGAGACCGACGCCGAGTTCGTGGCCGACCGGTGGGACAACCCGCTGTGGCGCCTCTTCGACTGGGCCCTGCTGGCCCTGGCCCTGGCCCACGGCGTCAACGGCGTGCGCTGGAGCATCGACGACTACGTCACCGAGCCGGGTCGCCGGGCCGGCCTGAAGGCCCTGCTCTACTCGGTGACCGGTGGCCTCTTCGCCTACGGCACCCTCGTCATCGTCACCTACTCCGGCTGAGGCCGCGCTGATGGGGGTCGAGCACCTCCCGCCGGTGATCCCCGTGCACCACGAGCGTGAGGCCGGGGCCAACGCCGACCACCCCATGCGCCGGGTGACCCGGCAGGTGGCCTTCGAACCCGACGGCTGGACCCCCGAGCGCAAGGCCAAGGTGGCCGAGCTCTTCGACGGCCTGGCCCCCGAGTGGCACACCCGTGAGGTTCCCGGCCGCTACGACGCCCTGCACGACGCCCTCGACCGGGGCGGCGTCCCCACCGACGGCCCGTCGCTGGAGCTGGGCTCGGGCACGGGCCTGTCGACCCCGATGCTGGCCGAGCGCTTCCCGAACCTGATCGCCGGTGACCTGTCGAGGGAGATGCTCCGCCTGGCCCCCGCCGATGCCGCGCCCCGGCTCCAGCTCGACAGCTCCCGCCTTCCCTTCCCGGACGGCGCGCTGACGGTCGTCCTGGTCATCAACATGCTCCTGTTCCCCGAGGAGATGGCCCGTGTCCTCGCGCCCGACGGCGTCGCTCGTCTGGGTCAACACCAGCGGTGACCGCACCCCGATCCACCTCCCGTCCGACGACGTCGTGAAGGCCATGGGCCACGGCTGGCAGGGCACCGCCAGCGAAGCCGGCACCGGCACCTGGTGCGTCAGCAGCCGCATGCAATAGGTAGACTCATTGCATGCCGACGACGACGATCCGGGTGGACCGGGAGACCCATGAGCGGCTGGTCGAGCTCAGCAAGGCCTCCGGCCGGTCATTGATCGACACGGTCAGTGAGGCGGCGGAGGCGCTGCGCAGGAAGCGGTTGGCCGAGCAGGTCCGGTCGCAGCTGGACACGCTCCGATCCGACCCCGAGGCCTGGCTCGACTACCTGGCCGAGGGTGAGGCGACGCACGTGACCGATGGCCTCGACTGACGAGCTCTGGCTGGTCGACTTCGGTGATCCGTTCCCGGGCGAACCGGCTGCTCGGCGTCCTGCGCTCGTCATCGGCCCGGTCGAGCCGTTCTCGCCCGGGTTCCCGTACGCCATCGTCGTGCCCTTGACGACGACGTGGCGCGGATTGGACCTCCACGTGGAGATCGATGCCGACTCGGCCACGGGCCTCGAGGCCACCAGCTACGCCCAGTGCGAGCTCCTGCGGTCCGTGAACGAACGGCGCCTCGTCCACCGACTCGGCCGGGTGGACCTCGCAACCCACTTCGCGGTCGACGACATCGTCCGAGCGTTGCTCGGCCACTGACCGCAGGGGTTGCAGCGTCTAGCCTCGGGACGGTGAGTGACCCGAGGGAGGGCGGGGGGCCACGCTCCGGTCCGGCGCTGGCAGCCATCCTCTTCACCGACATCGTGGGATCGACCGCGCTCCGCTCCGAGCTCGGGGAGGACGCGGCCGACGACCTGCGGAGGGCCCACGAGGCCGACCTGACCACCGCCGTCGATCACCACCAGGGTCGGATGGTGAAGACGCTCGGCGACGGGGTCATGGCCGTCTTCGCCGGCGTCGCGGACGCGGTGGCCGCGGCTGAAGCGGCCCAGCAGGCCACTGATGCCCGCCGCCGGCCCGGTCGTCCCGTACTGGCCATCCGGGTCGGGATCAGCGCCGGCGACGTGGTCGAGGAGGACGGTGACTGCCACGGGACCCCCGTGATCGAGGCCGCGCGGCTGTGTGCGGAGGCCGAGGCGGATCAGATCCTGTGCTCGGCGCCGGTCCAGTGGCTCTCAAGGGGTCGCGGGGACCACACCTTCCTGCCCGTCGGCGAACTGGCCCTGAAAGGCCTGCCGGAGCCCGTCCCGGCCCTTGAGGTCGTGTGGGTCCCCGCTGGGTCGAGCCGATGCCGGGTCCGGCCTGCCCGAGGTGCTCGTCGGGGATCCCCGATTCCCCTTCGTGGGCCGGGCCGCCGAGCAGGAGGTGCTGCGTACCGCCTGGAAGCAAGTCGCCACCGACGGGGCCGGCGCGTGGTCCTGCTGGCGGGCGAGCCGGGGGTGGGCAAGACCCGGTTGGCGGGTCAGGTGGCCCGCGCCGCGCACGACGACGGGGCCCCGGTCCTCTTCGGCCGCTGTGACGAGGACCTCGGTGTGCCGTTCCAGCCCTTCGTCGAGGCCCTCCGCCAGCAGGTCGGCCTCCTCGGGGGCGACGACCTCGACGGCCGGCTCGGTGAGCACCCCGGCGAGTTGGCGCGACTGGTGCCCGACGTCGCCGTCCGGTGGCCCGCCGTCGGCTCGCCCACCACCGCGGACCCCGAGACCGAGCGCTACCGGCTCTTCGAAGCGGTCACCTCGTGGTTGGCGGCGGCCTCGGCCGACCAGGGCCTGGTCCTGGTCCTCGACGACCTCCACTGGGCGGGCCGACCCACGCTGCTGCTGGTCCGGCACCTGATCCGCACGCCTGACGCCCTCCGCCTCCTGGTCATCGGCACCTACCGGGACACCGACCTCGACCGCTCCCATCCGTTGGCGGAGGTCCTCGCCGACCTGCGCCGCGAGCCCGGGGTCGAGCGCCTGGCCCTCCGGGGCCTGGACCCTGACGGGGTGGCCTCGTTCCTCGAGGCCGCCGGCGGTCAGGCCCTCGACGAGCCGGGCCAGGTGCTGGCCGCGGCGATCGCCCAGGAGACGGAGGGCAACCCCTTCTTCGTCGGCGAGGTGCTGAGCCACCTGGTGGAGTCCGGCGCCCTCTACGTCGAGGACGGGCGCTGGACCAGCAACCGCACGATCGAGGAGATGGGGATCCCCGAAGGGGTGCGGGACGTCATCGGCCGCCGCCTGTCGCGGCTGTCCGACCTCACCAACGACGTGCTCACCCGGGCCTCGGTCATCGGCCAGGTGATCGAGCTGGCCGTCCTGGTGGCCGTCTGCGACGAGGACGAGGACGCGGTGCTCGACGCGCTGGAGGAGGCCGTGGGTGCCGGCCTCGTCCGCGAGTCCGACGAGGTCTTCGGCCATCGCTTCGCCCACGCGCTGGTGCGCACGACCCTCTACGAGGAGCTGCCCACGGTGCGCCGGGTCCGGCTGCACGCCCGGGTGGGGGAGGCCATCGAGACGGTCCACGCCGCCCGCCTGGACGAGCGGGCCGCCGACCTGGCCCACCACTTCGCCGAGGCCGCGGCCGGCGGTGGGGTCGAGCGGGCCATCGGCTACGCCGAGTCGGGCCGCCCGGGCCTCGGCGGGAGCGGCGGCCCACGACGAGGCCGTGGGCTGGTACCGGCGGGCCCTCGAGCTCCACGACGCCGAGCACGGCGATGGCGACGACGCGGCGCGGGTCGACCTCCTGATCGCGCTCGGTGGCGCCGAGCTGGCGGCGGGTGCCCCGGTCTACCGCGACCATCTCCTCGCGGCCGGGGCGATGGCCCAGCGCCTCGGTGACGCGAGCGGATGGTGCGGGCCACCCTCGTCAACACCCGCGGCTTCTACTCCGAGTACGGCGGGGTGGACGAGGACCGGGTCGAGGCCCTCGAGGCCGCGCTGGCCGTCGTCGGCGAGGAGGACAGCATCGAACGGGCCCGGCTGTTGATCCAGCTGGCGGTCGAGCTCACGTTCGCCGCGCCGGTCGAGCGGCGGTCGGCATTGGCCGGCGAAGCCGAGGCCATCGCCCGTCGGCTCGGTGACCCGGACACCCTGCGGTGGGTCCTCGGGCTCGCCGAGACCTGCATCGGCGATCCCGGCGCTCTCGCCGAACGGGTGGCCAAGGGCGAGGAGATCCTGGCGCTGGCGGACGCGACCGACGACGAGATGGCGCGCTTCCAGGCCGAGCTGATCAGCGGGCAAGCTGGCGGGCGAGCAGCGGCGACGGGCCGGGCCTGCGTCGCCTGACGGCGGACGGTCTGCGCCGGGCGCGGCGGCTCCGGGAGCCCCGTTGGATCTGGGTCGGCGAGATCCGGGCCGTGGCCGTCCGGCTGCTGGACGGCGACCTCGAGGGGATGCTCGACGCCGCGGACGAGGCGCTGGCCGTCGGACAGGCGTGTGACCAGCCCGAGGCGTTCGGGACCTGGCTCGGGCACCGGGCCGAGGGTCTCGTCCGCCTCGACCGGGTCGGTGAGGCCTACGACGACCTCCTGGCTCCGCTGCTGGTCGAGGGGTGGCAGGACCTGGAGGGGGTGGTCGACGGCACCAACCTGGCGCTGTTCGCGGCCAGTCTGCTCGTGGACCTGGGACGGGGCGACGAGGCCGCGGCCGCCCTCGACCGGGCGGGCGTCGAGGCGGAGGGGGTGATGCGGCGGAACCTCCCGTGGTCGTCGCACCTCGTCACCTGGGCCCGGGCGGCGGTCCCGCTCGGCCGGACGGCCGACCTCCGGGCCATCGGTGGGGCCCTCGGGCCGCTGTCGGGACAGATGTCGGTCAACCCTCCGGGGATGCCCATGGGCGCGGTCGATCTCACGCTGGGGCGCATCGCCTCCGCCCTGGGGGACCACGCCGTCGCCGACGAGCACTTCGCCTCCGCTCAGGACCTGCACGAGCGCCTGGCGAGCCCGACGTTCCTGGCCGAGGGCTGGTTCGCCTGGGGCGCAGGCCGCCCTCGCCGCCGGCGATGCCGAGTCGGCGGCGCCCCGCCTGGAGCAGGCGGTCGAACTGGCCGCCGCCCACGACCTGCGGCGCGATCTCCGACTGGCCCGGGAGGCCCTGGCCACGATCGCCTGGTGAACGAACATCTGTTCGTCTAAGGTGAGCGGCATGGCGACGGCCGAGCCCCAGTTGCGGTGGGAGCTGGAGGACGCGCCCCGGCCGCAGGGGTCGCTGTTCGGGGACCTGGTGGAGCGACAGGTCGGGCGGGGGGAGTACCGGGGGATGGAGTTCTCCCTGGTGCGGGCCCGGTCGATCATCAACAAGGTGGACGTGCCGTGGCTGGCCTTCGCCCACAGCATCAACGTGTACCGGGGCTGCAGCCACGCCTGCGTCTACTGCTTCGCCCGGCCCACCCACGAGTACCTCGGGCTCGACATCGGGGCCGACTTCGACTCGCGCATCGTGGTCAAGATCAACGCCCCCGAGGTCCTGCGGGCCGAGCTCTCGCCCCGGCGCTGGGCGGGCGAGGCCATCGCCATGGGGACCAACACCGACCCCTACCAGCGCTGCGAGGGCAAGTTCCGCCTGACCCGCCAGGTGGTGGAGGTGCTGGTCGAATTCGCCAACCCCTTCTCGATCCTCACCAAGTCCACCCTGGCCATTCGGGACGTGGCCCTGATCGCCGAGGCGGCCGAGCGGGCCGAGGTCCGGGTCGACTTCTCCGTCGGGACGCTGGACGAGGACGTCTGGCGCCTGACTGAGCCGGGTACGCCCCACCCCCGGCGTCGGCTGCGAGCCGTCGAGCAGTTCCTCGAGGCGGGCGTGCCCTGCGGCGTCCTCATGGCCCCGGTCCTGCCCGGCCTGTCCGACGCCCCCGAGCAGCTGGCCCAGGTGGCCGACGCCTGCAAGGCCATCGGGGTCCGGCCGGCCGGCCCGGTTCCCCTGCACCTGCGGGCCGGCGTGAAGGAGCACGTGCTGGCCTGGGCCGACCAGCACCGTCCCGACCTGGCCGAGCAGTACCGGCGCTCCTACCGGACCGCCTACCTGCCGGCCCCGCAGCGCAAGGAACTGGCCGCCCGTTTCCGGGGGGTGCTGGGCGACGACGCCCCGCCGAAGGCCCCGGTCCGTTCCCTCTACGGCAAGGGCGCCCGACCCACCGCCCCGGCGCCGGTGAAGGTCGCCCCCACCCGCCAACTCGACTTCGGTGTCTGACCGGACGACTGCGAGACTCGGCACGTGGCTGACTTCGACCGCATCCGCGCGCAGCACATGGAAGAAGGCCTCGGTCGAGACGACCTCGACGGCGACCCGGTGGCGCAGTGCCAGGTCTGGTGGGACCACGCCATGGCGGTCGGGGTCCACCAGCCGGAGGCCGTGGCTCTGGCCACGGCGGATGCCGACGGCCGTCCCTCGGTGCGCTTCGTGCTCCTGCGGGGGCTGGACCACGACGGCCTCCGCTTCTTCACCAACTACGGGTCGACCAAAGCCCGCCAACTCGACGAGAACCCGCGGGGCGCCCTGGAGCTGGCGTGGGTGATCATCGGTCGTCAGGTGCGCATGGAGGGCCCGGTGCACCGGGCCGACCCGTCGGAGTCGGACGCCTACTGGGCCACCCGTCCCCGGGCCAGCCAGTTGGCGTCTCGGGCGTCCCTCCAGAGCCGACCACTGGCCGACCGGGCGACCTTGACGGCTGCGGTCGCCGACGAGGCGGCTCGCTGGGAGGGCAGGGACGTCCCCCGCCCCGAGAACTGGGGCGGCTACGTGCTCGTCCCCGAGCGCTGGGAGTTCTGGAACCACGGGACGGACCGGCTCCACGACCGTTTCGTCTACGAGCCCGACGGCCAGGGCGCCTGGACCATCACCCGCCTCTGGCCTTGATCCCGCCGGGCCGCCGGTCGTCGGGGGCAAGCAGTCCTGGGATCTGAAATTGCGCCGATTTGTAACGCCAGGCGTTACAAATCGGCGCAATTTCACCTCAGAGCGAGCGGGCGGCGGCCGCCAGGCCGGCGACCAGGGCCGAGCGGGCCGCAGGATCGGCGTTGGGGCCCTGGAGGCGGATACGTGGAGGGAGCTCGATCTGGACGCCTCCGCCCCGGGTGCGGTTGACGGGGTTGTCGGGGTGCTGGCCCCGCAGGAGCTTGGGGATGGCGCCGAGGTCGTCCTCCACCCGGTAGCCGGGCAGGGCGTCGCGCAGATGGCCGGCGGCGTGCATGGCCACCGACCGGTTGGCGCCGCCCAGCAGGAGCGTGGTGAACATTCTGTCCCGGCCGTAGCCGTGGACCGACAGCACCACGTCGACGTGGTCCAGGAACCCCCCGAGGGCCGGGCTGTCGGCAGGGTCCATGCGCACCGAGGGGATGTGCCAGCGCAGGTCGTCGGGCTGGCTCAGGGCGTAGAGCGAGGCGCCGGCGGCCTCGGCCGCCTCCCTGGCGATCTGGTCGGTCTCCCGCTCCAGGGAGCCGCCGTGGAGGGCCAGGAAGCCGACGCTGGAGCGCAAGGCCAGCTCCTCGACGACCCCGTCGTGGGCCAGCAGTTCAGCCAGCACGCATGGCCTCGTCGGGCTCCTCGGCGGTGTGGTCATCCGCGGGCCGGAGGAGCACATACAGGAGGGCGACGCAGACCACGATGCCCAGGAGCAGCCCGAGCCGGGTCGCTCCGATGTCCTGGACCCAGTTGGAGATGTCCGAGCTCCAGCCCGTGACCGTTCCGACCGGGCCGTCCTCGGTCAGCGGGTCGTCCCGGATGCGCAGCTCGTAGATCCCGTACCAGGTGAAGTAGGCCCCGGCCACGATCAGCAGGGCGCCGGAGATGCGGTTGATGAGGGGGAGCGAGGATCGGAGGCCTTTGACCAGGGATTGCCGGGCCACGGCGAGGGTCACCGTCAACACGGTGAGGACCAAGCCCATGCCGAGGGCGAAGGCGACGTACATGGCGATGCCCGAGAGTGTGTTGGAGCGGCTGAAGGTCCCGGCCACCACCGTCAGGAAGACCGGCAGCGTGCAGGAGAGGGAGGCCACGGCGTAGGACACGCCGAACAGGAACATCGAGGGCAGGGTGCGCTCGCGGCCACCGCGCTCCAGGTGGGGGAGGGCCAGGCGCATCTCGAAGCCGAAGAGCAGGGCGATGCCGAGGGCGAAGATGCCGATGCCCACGGCGATGGTCAGCCAAGGGAACCACGCCTCGACGGCCAACGAGAGGTGGGAGATGAGGGCGCCGATCGTGGTGAACACGACGACGAAGCCAAGGGTCACGACCCCGCCGACGGCCAAGCCCCGGGCGACGCTCGCCCGCCGGTCCTCGTCGGCCACACCCCCCTCGAGGCCCAGGAAGAACGTCAGGTACGCCGGCAGCATGGCGAACCCGCAGGGGTTCACCGTGGCCACCATCCCGGCGGTGAAGGCCAAGGCGAGCGGGGCGTCGATCACGCCACCAGCTCCTCCAGCTCGGCCTGCAGGTCGCCTCGGACGTCACCGGTGTGGGTGGCGTTGATCGTGCCATCGGCCGCGATGAACACCGTGGTGGGCAGGCCCACGGCGGCAAAGTCGGTGATGAGCTCGCCGGCCGGGTCCCGGCCGACCTCGTAGGTCACGCCGGTGCGCTCGACCAGCTCCCGGCCGTCCTCCACGCTCTCCTGGTACGAGAGGCCCAGGAAGGCGACCCGGTCCCCGTAGGCCTCGTAGGCCTCCTGGAGGGCGGGCATCTCCACCACACACGGCGGACAGTCCTTGTAGAAGAAGTTGACCACGGCGGGCCGACCGTCCCGGAAGTCCTCGAAGTCGACCTCGTCGCCGTCGGGCTCGGCGAGGCGGGCGTAGCTGAAGTCCGGCGCCGGCTCGCCCTCCAGGTCGGCTTGGGGGACCGTGCCGTCGTCGGGGCCGGGGGCCAGCGTCAGCACCGCGGGCTCCTCAGTGGGGGCCTCGTCCTCCAGCACGACGCTGAAGACCAGCGCCGTCACGAGGCCAGCCAGGACGGTGGCGACCAGCGCCACCCCGAACGGGCTGCGCACCCGCGATCCGTCCATGGGCGGGGACGGTACCCGTGGTCGGCGGCGGCCGACTCGGGTCCTTGGGCCCTTCGCTCAGCTCAGGAAGCCGTCGCAGGTCCCGGTGCTGAGGGCCTCGACGACCTCGACCGAGCCGCCCAGCAGGGTGCTGACCGCCGCATCGTCGAAGGCGGCCTCGCCGGCGTCGACCATGGCGTTGAGGTCGACGAGGAACTGCTCGGCGGACTCCTGGGCGGCGGCGTCGAAGAGGTCGAAGTCCTCCTCGGCGGAGGACACGACCTCCAGCATCGAGACCGCGTCCTCGTAGGTGGCCGGTGGTGCCGTGGGGTCGAACTCGGGCAGGTCGTCGGTGGCCGCCATCTCGAGGGCGAGGGCCTCGGAGGTCAGGATCTGCTGGCCCAGCTTGTCGAAGTCGAGGTTGGTGACGTCGTCCTGGGACGTGTGGTAGCAGGGCGTGTTGGCGTCGGTGAAGAAGACGATCGGCACCCCCGCGTCGGCAAAGACGGCGTGGTCGCTACGGCCCTGGCCGAAGAGAAGGCTCAGCGCCAGTGTCTCCAGGCCGGACGCCTCGGTGGCCGCGGCGGCCGCGGCCTGCAGGTTCGGTCCGCCGGTCTCAGCCCCGACCATCACGGTGACGCCGGCCAGCGCCGGGCTCAGGTTCGCACCCTGGATGTCCCAGTTGAGGTAGGCGACGGTGTCCTCCAGGGGCACCACGGGATCGGCCACGTAGGCCTCGGCGCCCAGCAGGCCGTCCTCCTCGGCGTCCCACAGCGCCACGATCACCGACCGGCGGGGGGGCTCCTCGGCCCCGGCCAGCGACCGGCCGACCTCGAGCACCGTGGCCACGCCGGCGGCGTTGTCCGCGGCCCCGTTGCAGATCTCGTCACCCGGCGTGTCGGTCACGCAGTCCGAGCCGAGGTGGTCGTAGTGGGCCCCGATGACGAGGTACTCGGCGGCCAGGTCGCCGCCCGGGATCAGGCCGAGGAGGTTGGTGCCGTCGGGGACGGTGTGGCCGTAGCCGTCGAGGCTGTCGCCGTCGAGGGGCTCGGTGAACTCGGCCAGCTGCTCGACCAGGTAGGCCTGACTGGCCTCGGAGCCGGGTGTCTGGTTGTCCCGGCCCTCGAGCTCGTCGGCGGCCAGGGTCTCGACCACGGCCCGCGCCCGGGCCGGATCGACCCCTGAGGCGGCGGTTTCGGCTGCCGTGGTCGAGGTCGTGTCCTCGGCCGGTGCGGTGTCGGTGTCGTCAGCGCTGTCGTCGGAGCTGCAGGCCGAGCCGATGATCACCAGGGCGACCAGCAGGGCCGCCCCCTTCCCGCACGTCGTCTTCATCATGGGGAGCGACCCTAGGTCACGCTGGGCCACCGGGCAGACGGGGGTTCGCAGTCCGTCGTGGTGGGGGGATCCCCACGACGGCCACGTCACCCCCGCCCGCCTTCGGTGGTTCAGGCGGCCCCGATCGCCGCGCCGACGGTCTCCCGCAGGCGTTCGGGGATCGGGATCACCGGGAGCTGGTCCTCAGGTCGTGCGACCTTGGGCGGACGCCCCCGGCGCCGCTTGTGGGCCAGGATCCGCCCGTTGAGGATCAGCTGCCCACCCCAGACGCCCCACGGCTCGTGCCGTTCGAGAGCGCCGGCGAGGCAGGGCTCGATGACCGGGCACTCGGCGCAGATGCGCTTGGCCCGGGCGATGTCCTGGAGCTCCTCGGAGAAGAACAGGTGGGTCAGGGCGCCAGTGCCGTCACGGCAGCGGGCCTTGGCCTCCCAGCCCTTGGGCTCCTCGTAGATGTCGGGTAGTGCGGCGAGCATCGGAATGTCCCCTTCTGGTGATGTTCGTCTTGGCAGGTGGATGACTGGTCGTTGGTCCTGATGGGGGCGGGAACTCGGCCGAAAAACCAAGAAAGCCGCCGGGATCTTCCCGACGGCTTCTGGAGTTCTCGATCCTCTTGTCCCTGTCAGGGGGAGGAGCGCTCCTTCAGCCGGCGGGTGGTGAGAAAGCCGTAGCCGTCGTGCATCCGCACACGAATCGCCTTGGTGGCGTTCGGGGTCACGGTGGGGCACGGCTGCCAGGTCGACGCGGACGCAGACGAGCGCGCGCCGACGGTGGCAGCGAGGCTGCTCACCGGGTTCGTCGCGTCGTTCGTCATCGGTTCGGGTTCCTTGGGCCTGGTCTCGTGGGCTGCGCCATCGAAGCACGATGGTCCGGGGCCCGTCAACGTATTTATCGTCGACGATTCCCGTAAGCGTAGGTTCAGCATCGTGAGCCTCCCGCCCCCGGCGCCCGAGAGCCGCGTGTTCACCCTCGCCACGCGGGTGCGGTTGGGTGACGTCAGCCCCCGGGGTCGGCTCCGCCTCGACGGCATCGCCAAGCTCCTCCAGGACGTGGCCACCGACGACGCCGAGGACGGCGCCCCCGGAGATGACGCCGGGTGGGTGGTGCGCAGCACGACCATCGAGGTCGACGAATGGCCCCGGCTCCGGGAGGACCTCGAGGTGGACACCTGGTGCTCCGGCTACGGCCGGCGGTGGGCCGTGCGCCGCACCCGCCTGGTCGGTGCCGACGGTGGTCGGGTCGAGACCGAGTCGCTCTGGATCCACGTCGACCGGGCAACGGGCCGGCCCGTGCCGCTGGGCCCGACCTTCTTCGCCGTCTGGGGCCCGGGGGTCATCGACACCTCCGTCACCGCCCGTCGCCGGCTGTCGGATCGGCCAGAGGGCACCTCCCGGCCCTGGACGCTGCGGCTCAGCGACTTCGACGCCCTGGCCCACGTGAACAACACGGCCTACTGGCTCCCCGTCGAGGAGGACCTCGCCGGCCGTCGGGACCTGGTGGCCCCGCTGCGGGCCGAGATCGAGTACCGGGAGGGCGTGGTCCGCGACGAGGCGGTCACGCTGCTCACGGCGGATGCCGACGGGGGGTTCCTGCAGTGGTGGGTGGTCGACGGCCAGGTGCGGTCGTCGACGAAGGTGACGCCCGGCGGGTCTCAGTCCACCGTGTAGCGCAGCAGCCCGTCCTGCCAGCGGCTCTCGGCCTTGCCCGCGATGCGCAGGTGCTCGAGGTGGGCGTAGGTCTCGGCCTCGGCCATGTTGCCCCAGGCCCGCTCGCTGAACAGCCCCTTCATGAGCGTCTCGACGTCGGCCTCGCCCTCGGCGTGGGAGATCTCGGTCAGCTTCTCCAGCCGCTCCACGTGGTGCTCCTTGATGTCGTCCACCCGCTCCTGCAGGTTGGTGAACGGGTGGCCGTGGGCGGGCAGGCAGGTGCCGACCCCCTCGAGGCGGGCCACCTTGTCCAGCGAGCCGACGAAGTCCGCCAGCGGATCGTCGGACACCGAGCCCAGGCCGGAGATGTGGGGGGTGATCGTCGGCAGCACGTGGTCGCCCGACAGCAGGACGCCGTCTTCGGGATCGAACAGGCAGAGGTGGTCGGCCGTGTGGCCCGGGGTGTGGATGCCCACGAACTCCCGGCGGCCGAGCCGGATGCGCTCGTCGTCGGCCACGCGCCGGTCGGGCCGGGGCGCCATGAAGTACCGGCGGGCGATGCGGCGCTTGGCCCAGCCGACGGGCCCGGCGCCGGGCATCGGGGGCCGGGGCATCTCGCCGCCCCAGGGCGTCTTCATGTCGAAGCGGTTCCGCAGCCGGTCCAGCGCGGCCGCGTCGTCGGACGGGCTTGCGAGCCTCGGGCGACTCGACCAGGTCCGGCTCGAGGAGGTCGAAGAAGGTGCGGAAGTCGGTGGCCGCCACCAGCGACGCGTCCGCTTCCCGGCGCAGCTTCTCGGCGCTGCCGAAGTGGTCCGGGTGGGAGTGGGTGACGACCACGGTGTGGACGTTCCTCACCTTGGCGCCCACCTGACGGAGCCGGTCCTTGAGGGCCTTCCAGGTGGCCGGACCGGGCAGGCCGGGATCGACGGCCGTCCAGCCGTCGGCATCCTCCAGCAGGTAGGTGTTGACGTGGCCCAGGCCGGTGAAGTGGATCGGGATCTGGGCCCGCAGGATCCCGGGGGCGACCTCGGTCACCTCGGGCTGGGCGTCCTCCTGCTCCTGGCGCATCAACGGGCGACCGTAGCCGCCGGACTTGACCGTCCGGTCAAGTGGACGCCGTCAGGCGGGATCGCGGAACACGGCCTCGCGGTAGTAGCGGAGCTCGGCGATGGACTCCCGGATGTCGTCCAGCGCCCGGTGGGTCCCGTGCTTGCCCGGCGCTTTGGCCACGGCCTCGGGGTACCAACGCCGGGCCAGCTCCTTCACCGAGGACACGTCCACGCTGCGGTAGTGGAGGTACTCCTCGATCTCGGGCAGCCAGCGGGCGAGGAAGCGCCGGTCGGTGCCGATGGAGTTGCCGCACAGGGGCACGGTGCGGGGCTCGGGCACGTGCTCCTGGATGAAGGCCAGGGTCTCGGCCCCGGCCGTGGCCAGGTCGACGGTGGAGGCCCGGATCTGTTCCAGCAGGCCACTGGAGGTGTGCATGGTGCGCACCACGTCGCCCATGCGGGCGAGAGCGTCCTCGTCGGCGTGGACCACCAGGTCGGGGCCCTCGGCCACGATGGCCAGGTCGTCGTCGGTGACGATGGTGGCGATCTCGACGATGACGTCGTGGTCGTGATCCAGCCCGGTCATCTCGAGGTCCATCCACGCCAGCACGGTCGGACTGTACGGGCAACCGTACGCTCGCCGCCGTGCTGAAGGTCCCCATCGTCCGTCTCGACCCCGACCTGGACGGGCCGGCCTACGCCCGCGAAGGCGACGCCGGTGCCGACCTGGTGGCCCGCGAGGACCACGAGCTGGCCCCCGGCGGCGGCCGGGCCCGCGTGTCCACGGGCGTGTCCGTGGCCATCCCCGCGGGCTACGCCGGCTTCGTCCTGCCCCGCTCCGGCCTGGCTCTCCGCCACGGCGTGACCTGCCTCAACACCCCCGGCCTCATCGACGCCGGCTACCGAGGCGAGCTCCAGGTCCTGCTGGTCAACACCGACCCGAGCGAGCCCTTCCTGGTCCAGCGCGGCGAGCGCATCGCCCAACTCGTGATCATGAAGGTCGAACACGCCGCCTTCGCAGTGGTGGACGACCATGACGAGACCCACCGCGGCGAGGGCGGCTGGGGCCACACGGGCTAGCGCAACGAGGAGTCTGGCTCTGGGACTAGGGGCCGCCGCGCTTCACCAGGCGGACCTGGCCGGCGTCGAGGTCGAGGTCGGCGCGGTCGACCAGCGGGGTGACGAGGGTGTGGAAGCGGCTGACGGCTTCGGGGGGGCGGTCGGCGGCGCCGTCGACGGTGATGGTGACCTCGCCCTCGTCCACCAGGTAGAGCAGGTCCACGGCGCCGGTGGGATCGGCGGCGTCGATGAGGGCGATGATGGCCTCGTCGATGGCGAGGCGGAGATCCTCGACCTCCCGGTAGGAGAAGCCGTGGCGACGCGCGATGGCGGCGGTGGTCACCCGGGCCACCCGGCCGTAGGCGGTGCCGGCGGGGAGCCGGAGCCGGACGGCGTCAGCCATGGGGGCAGTCTGGCGCCCTCACGGCTCGCGGACCACGTCGCGGGGATCTTTGTCGTCCCGCTCGCCGATGTAGGCCGGGTGACGCAGGCGTCCCTCGGTGGTCCACTCGGCGAACTGGACCTGCACGACCAGCTCCGGGCGCACGTAGTGAGCCCCCTTGCGCACGGGCGGGGGCAGCTCGTCCACGAACGGTGAGTCGTCGATGGCCCGCTCGTCGAGGCGGGGCTGGAGGCGGCGCAGCTCGGCGGCGTCGAACCCGGTGCCGACCCGCCCGGCGTAGCGCAGGCCCGTATCGTCGTAGTGGCCGACGAGCAGGGCCCCGAGGGAGCCAGAGCGGTTGCCCTCGCCCGGGAGCCAACCGCCGACCACCAGCTCCTGGCCGCGACGGACCTTCACCTTGCGCCAGGCCGGGGACCGCTTGCCCGGCAGATAGGGGCTGTCGGTCCGCTTGGCGACCAGGCCCTCCAGGCCGGCGGCCTCGGCGTGCTCGTACAGCGTGCGGCCGTCACCGACGTGGTGGGCCGGGACCCGCCAGGGCGTGGCCTCGTCCCCCTCGTCGACCAGCTCGGTGAGGAGGCGCCGGCGGTCGAGGTAGGGGAGGGCGATCAGCTCGTTGCCGTCGAACCAGAGCAGGTCGAACACGATGAAGGTCACCGGGTGCCGGCGGGTCTGGAGGCGGCCGAAGTCGGAGCGACCGTCCTCGTCCAGGACCACCACCTCGCCGTCCAGCACCGCGGGTCGGCCCACGGCGTCGGCCAAGCCGGCCAGCTCTGGCCAGCGAGGGGCGGCGTCGTGGCCCCGCGTCGTCTGCAGGCGCAGGGGGGTCGGCCCGCCCGGATCGACGTAGGCCAGCAGGCGCATCCCGTCCCACTTGATCTCGTAGGCCCAGCCCTCGTCGTCGTCCGGGGGGAGCACCCCGCTGACCGCCTTCATGGGCAGGAGATCGGCCGGGAAGGTGGTCACGGGGTCAGTAGGGGAGCCCGGGTAGGTGCCCGACGGCCCGCCAGGCCACCGCGGCGGCCCCCACCAGCGGCCCGTCGGCCCCGAGGCCGCCGGGGCGGATGACCGTGTCCCGGCTGAACTCGATGCGGCAGCGCTGGTCGATCTCCTCCTGCGCGGCGGCGAAGAAGGTCTCGCCGTAGCCCAGGGCCACGGAGCCGGCGACGACCACCAGAGGCAGGTCGAGCAGGTTGGCCACCGAGGCCACGCCCCGTCCGACCAGGCGACCGGTGCGACGCCGGACCTCGTCGTCGGCCTCGGCCGCCGGCCGCCCGGTGGCCCGTTCGATGGCGGTGCCCGAGGCCTCCGCCTCGAGGCAGCCCCGGGCCCCACATCCGCAGAGGGCGCCGTCGGGCTCGACGATGACGTGGCCGATGTGGCCGGCGTTGCCGTCCCGGCCGTCCAGGAGGCGTCCGTCGAGGACGATGCCGCCGCCCACCCCGGTGGACACGACCATGGCCAGGTAGTCCCGGGCCCCGAAGGCGGCGCCGCGCCAGCCCTCGCCGAGGGCCAGGGCCTTGGCGTCGCCGTCGATCGTGGTGGGCAGGCCGGTGTGGGCCCGGAGACGGTCGAGCAGAGGGAAGCCCCGCCAGCCTTCGATGTTGACCGGCGACACCGAGGCGCCCCCGCCAGTCATGGGGCCGCCGGTGCCCACACCACAGGCCACGGGATCGGCTCCCTCGGCTCCGCCGGCCCGGACGTCGTCGATCAGGGCGGCCAGGGTGGCGAAGAGGGCGTCGCCGTCGGTGGGGTCACCGGTGGGCCGGCTCTCACGAACCTCGATGGCCCCCTGGTCGTCGACCAGCCCGCAGGCCAGCTTCGTCCCCCCGATGTCGATGGCCAGCACCCGGTCGCCCACCCCGACAGTGTGGGCGATTCGAGCGCGGTCAGTGCTCCGGAACCGCGGATTCCGGTTGGCCGAGGTGGGGGCGGACGGTGACCAGGGCGGCGATGGCCACCTCGATCTGGGCGTCGTCGGGCGGCCGGGTGGTCAGGGCCTGCAGGGCGAGCCCCGGGGCGGTGAGGACGGCGACGACCTTGCTCTCGGGCCGGCGCTTGGCCAGCTTCAGGACCTCGTAGGCCAGACCGGCCACGAGGGGCAGGCCCAGGACCCGGGTGGCGATCAGCACCGGCCACGAGGCGTCGCCCACCAGGCTGAACACGACGATGGCCACGACCACGACGAGCAGCAGGAAGTCCGTGCCGCAGCGGGCGTGCCGCACGCTGAACGGGCGGACCGCCTCGACGGTGAGGGGGACGCCGTGCTCGTGGGCGGCGATCACCTTGTGCTCGGCGCCGTGGTAGGCGAAGGTCCGCTGGATCCCCGGCGAGCGCCCGATCAGGAAGAGGTAGCCCCCGAACAGGGCCAGGCGAACGACCGCTTCGGCCAGGGCGAACTGGAACCCGTCGAAGCCGACGGCGCGGGAGAGCGCGGCGGGCACGACGGCGAAGATCCCGGCGAAGATCAGCAGCGCCACGGCCGTGGTGAGGGCCAGCTTGCGGTCGCTGATCTCCTGGGCCTCCTCGGGGTCGGCCACCCGGGCCGACCACTTCAAGGCCTTCAGACCCACCATGATCGTCTCGACCATGGCGACCGCCCCCCGCACGATGGGCACGTTGTCGGTGGACCGGGCCCAGGTCGGCACGGTGTCGCCCGTCGTCACGATCTCACCGTCAGGCCGGCGGGCCGCGGCGCCCCAGCGATCACCGGCGCGCATCATCACGCCCTCGAGCAGGGCCTGGCCGCCGACGCTCAGTTCGGCCGGGTCGTCGTGTGCAGGCATCGTCACCCCGTCGGCGCCGAGAGGGTCGGCCTTGAGCGTGCCGGTACCTTTCCTGCGGTGGACGCCAGGACCAAGGACCGTGTCGTGGCGTTCGTGACTGACCGGTCTGCTCGTCCTGCCGCCTGATCGGCGGGGCTGCTGGCTCGACCTCGGTCACTGACGACGGTGGTTCGTCGACGGTGGTCGAGGCCCCGCCGGTCACCCAGGCCAGCGACCTGCCGCCCATCGGCCTGGACGAGCTCCCGGTCGAGGCCATCGACACACTGCAGCTGATCGTCCAGGGCGGTCCGTTCCCGTTCGACCGCGACGGGGTGACCTTCCAGAACCGGGAAGGCCTCCTGCCGCCCGATCCCGAGGGCTACTACCGGGAGTACACGGTCATCACGCCGGGCGAGGACGACCGCGGTGCGCGCCGGCTGGTGGTCGGGGAGGCCAACGAGGTCTATTACACCGACGACCACTACGAGAGCTTCCGGGAACTGGTACTCGGCTGATCTCCACGAGGTGTTCAACGGGACGGCCGGCCCCGGCCTGCACCCCGTCGACGGCTGGTTGCCCGAGGACCTGGCCGAGATGGCCGCCGGACATGGGTGGGTGCCGCTCGTCGTCGGGCTGGCCGACGTGACCGACAAGGCCGGGCTGCTGGCGGCCTTCGCCGACGCCGGCCAGTTCCCCGCGTACACCGGCCGCAACTGGGACGCCCTCCAGGACAACCTCGGCGACCTGTCCTGGCTCGGCCCCGCCGACGGCTACCTGGTCGTCCTGGTGGGCTGGGCCGGGCTCCGATCGACGTCGCCCGCCGACGTCCTGGTGGTCGAGACCGTCCTGCTCGCCGCCGCCCGGGAATGGGCCGACCGCGGCACCCCCTTCGTCACCCTGGTCGCCTGACCCGGCTGATCTCGGTCTGGCGTCGATTTGTCACGCTCAGCGTGACAAATCGACGCAATTTCGGATGGGCTGGTGCCGCGGACTCCGGCGCCCGGAGCCGGGCTCAGGCGGGCTTGAGCAACCGGCCGTTGACCCAGGCTTCCCAGCCGTTGCTGCAGCGGATGTGGGCCCACTCACCCCACCAGGTGACGAGCTGGATGCCGAGGCCGGGGTCGAGGCGGGCGACGGGGGGATAGGTGGGGTCGGGGGTGGCCCAGGCGGGCAGGCCCTTCCTGGGGACCACGTGGGTCACGGAGAACGCGCCGCCGCCGGGGGTGACCGCCGGGTCCGCCACCACCGGTGGCGGGAGGCCGCTGGGGGTCGTCGGGGACTGCACGACGGTCAGGGCCCGGGCCTCGGCCGGTGGGCCGGGGGCAGGGGTCCCGGCCCCGCCGAGGTCGACGTCGGCCGCCTGCGCGGCGCCGGCCAGCTCTCGGGCCAGGGCGGCGGCGGACGCGGGGCGTCGGCCGGGGTCCTTGGCCATGGTCCGCTCGACCACCGCGGCCACGGTGTCGGGCACGCCACCCGGGCGCAGGTCGGGCACGGGCACGGAGGCGATGCGTCCCAGGAGGGCGGCGATGGAGTCCTCGGACCCGCCGGCGAAGGCGGCCCGTCCGGCGAGGGCCTCGAACAGGGTGGCGCCGAGGCTGTAGATGTCGCTGGCCGGGCCGGGTGGCGTGCCCTGCAGGATCTCGGGTGGGGCGTAGAGCAGGCTGGCCGTGACCTGGTCGCCCCGGGTCTGGGTGGCGCCGGTGACCCGGGCGATGCCGAAGTCGCCGAGCTGGGCGTGGCCGTAGCCCGACAGGAGGATGTTGGCCGGCTTGACGTCCCGGTGCAGGACGTCCATGCGGTGGGCCGCGGCCAGGGCCTCGGCCACCTCGACGCCGATGCGCAGCCCGTCGGCCCAGGGTAGGCGCCCCTCGGCGACCAGCTTGTCGGCCACCGAGCCGCCGGGCTGGAACGCCATGACCAGGTAGGGCGCCCCGGTGCCCGTGGTGCCCGGCGTCGAAGATGGTGACGATGCCGGGGTGGTCCGACAGGGAGCCCATCGCCTGGCACTCGCGCTCGAAGCGGCGCTGGGCCCGCTCGTCGAGGTTGCCGTCGAGCACCTTGACCGCAACCGTGCGTCGGAAGGCGGGCTGGTCGGCCTTGTAGACGGTCCCGAAGCCGCCGCGGCCGATGGGGGTGCCCGGCCCGAGGCCGGCGATCCCGAGGTCGACCGCGGTCATGAGCGGAGGCTACGCCCCTGCCCCGATCGGGTCAGCGTCGTACCCACAGATGTGGTGGACTCTGCTCGTGGGGTTTCCGACGGTGCCGCCAGGCTCGGGAGGGGCGGTGCCGCCGCCACCGGGCGGGCCACCCCCCGGCGTCCCGCCCACCGGCCCGCCGTCGGGCCCCGGTGGCTACTACCAGCCGCCACCGGGGGGCAGTGGTTCCTGGTTCTCCAACAACAGGAACTGGTTCCTGCCCGTGGTCGCGGTCGTCCTGGTGCTGGCCCTGCTCGGCGGGTTCCTCGCCTTCAGCGGCGACGAGGCCGGCGCGGACGAGATCTTCCTCGAGCCCGTCGACTTCCCGGGCGACGATCCGTTCACCGACAGCGTGTCGACGTCGGCCGGCGAGGCCGCCGGCGAGGTCGTGGTCGACGAGGGCTCCGCCGTCCAGGGCAGCGTCAACGGCTCCGAGCCCGGTCTCTACGGCGGCACCCTGAACGAGTCGATGTGTGACCGCGAGCAGCTCGTCGAGTTCCTCGGGGACAACGCCGACAAGGCCCGGGCGTTCGCCGACGTGCTCGACATCGACGTCGACGAGATCCCCGACTACATCGCCGACCTGACCGCTGTGGTCCTCCGGGGCGACACGAGGGTGACCAACCACGGCTTCGCCGACGGCGAGGCGACGGCGTTCCAGGCCGTGCTGCAGGCCGGCACCGCCGTGCTGGTCGACTACCAGGGCATCCCCCGGGTCAAGTGCTACTGCGGCAACCCGCTGACCGAGCCGATCGAGGTCGACTCACCCCGCTACGGCGGCGACCAGTGGGACGACTTCGACCCCGACGACATCACGGTGACCTTCGTCGACATCGACATCGACATCTTCGTGATCACCGACGTCAACACGGGCGACACGTTCACCCGTCCCCGGGGCACCGACGGTGACCAGGACCAGCCGGGCTCGGGCGGTGATGACACGCCGCCACCCGAGGACACGTTGCCGCCCGAGACGATCCCGCCAGAGACGGTCCCGCCGGAGACGACCGCGCCGCTCGGTACCGGTGACGTCCAGGTCACCCTGCAGTGGGGTGGCGGTGTCGACCTCGACCTGCACGTGATCGACCCCGAGGGCACCGAGATCTCCTTCTCGTCCCGGACGTCGCCGTCCGGTGGCCAACTGGACCAGGACGCCCTCAGCGACTGTTCCGGGTGCGTGGAGAACATCTTCTGGCCCCCGGGCGGGGCACCGTCGGGCGAGTACCAGGTCTTCGTCGTGAACTTCACCGGCGACCCGGTGACCAGCTACCAGCTGGACATACGCGTCGGCGGCGACGTCATCGACTCTCAGAGCGGGTCCGTGGGCGGCGGGTCACCCCAGTCACCGACCACCACCTTCACCGTCTCCTGACCCCTACGCTCGGGGCGCCCCCGTAGCCCAGCCTGGTCAGGGCAACGGACTTTTAATCCGGAGATCGTGGGTTCGAATCCCACCGGGGGCACGGTGTGGGAACCTGACCGGCATGGGTGGGGACCTACCGGCGGGGACGGTGACCTTCCTGTTCACCGACATCGAGGGTTCGACGGCGCTGTGGGAGGCCCACGGCGAGGACATGCGGTCGGCCCTCGCCCGCCACGACTCGCTCATGCGGGCCGCAGTGGCCGAGCGGGGCGGGGTGGTGTTCAAGCACACCGGCGACGGGCTCGGTTGTGCCTTCGCCGATGCCGGCGCCGCGGTGCGGGCGGCGGTCGACGCCCAGGTGGCCCTCGCCACCGAGGACTGGGCCCCGCTGGACGCTGTCCGGGCCCGCATGGGCCTGCACACGGGGGCCGCCGACCCGGAGGGCGGGGACTACCACGCCCCGGCCGTCAACCGGGCCGCCCGGATCGGCGACGCGGGCCGGGGGGGCCAGATCCTGGCGTCCTCGGCGACCCTGGCCCTGGCCGACGACGCCCTCGACGACCTCGGCGGCGTCGTCGACCTGGGCGAGCACGAGCTGCCGGGTCTGGACCGCCCCGTCGCGCTGCACCAGATCCTGCACCCCGTCGTGGACGAGGACCAGCCGGCGCTGCGGGCGGCGCCGCGCCTGGTGGGCAACATCCCCGCGCCGCCCGGCGAGCTGGTGGGTCGAGAGGACGCCCTCGCCGACCTCGCCGAACGCCTGCAGCCCGGCGCGGTCGTGACCCTGACCGGCGTCGGCGGCGTCGGCAAGACCTCCCTCGCCCTGGCCGCGGCCCGGGCCGCGGCGCCTCTCCACGCAGGAGGGGCGTGGTGGGTCGAGCTGGCGCCGGTGAGCGATGCCGACCGCATCGACGAGGCGGCCCTCGCCGCCCTCGGTGTCGCCCGCGCGGCGGGGGTCGACGCCCGGGCGACGCTGCGGGGGTGGGCCGACGGCGCCCCCCGCCTCCTGGTGCTGGACAACTGCGAGCACCTCCTCGGCGCCGTGGCCGACCTGGTCGCCGACCTGCACGTTGCGTGCGCCGACCTCGCGGTCCTCGCCACCAGCCGGGAGCCGTTGGCCGCCCCTGCCGAGGAGGTGGTGCCCGTCCGCTCCCTGGCCCCCCCGTCGGGCGACGACGACCCGACGGGTGCCCCGGCCGTGACCCTCTTCCTCGCCCGGGCCCGGGACGGAGGCTCGGTCATCGAGCCCGAGGACCTCCCGACGGTGGTCGACATCTGTCGCCGCCTCGACGGCATCCCCCTCGCCATCGAGCTGGCTGCCGCCCGCACCCGCTCGATGGGCGTGGCCGACATCGCCCGTCGCCTCGACGAGCGCTTCCGGCTGCTGGCCGGGCGGCGGCGGGCGGCGGTGGAGCGGCACCAGACGATGCGGGCCGCCCTCGACTGGTCCTACCGCCTGCTCGAGCCGGCGGCCCAGGTCCTCTTCGACCGCCTGTCCGTGTTCGTCGCCCCCTTCTCGCTGGAGGCCGCCGAGGCCGTCGCCGCCGATGACGAGGTGGCCGAGCCCGAGGTGATGGACCTGCTCGCCGACCTGGTCGACAAGTCGATGGTCATGACCACCCCCCATGAGGGGTCGACGCGCTACCACCTCCTCGAGACCCTCCGTCAGCTCGGGGAGGAGCACGTCGCCGAGCGGGACGAGGTCGACGTCCTCGCCCGCCGCCACGCCGACTGGGTGGTCGCCGAGATGGACGAGGTGAGCATCCTCGACGGCGAAGGTGCCGCCCGGGCTCGGTGGGGCCTGCTCGTGGAGGACCTCCGGGCCGCCGCCCACTGGGCGCTGGCGACGGGCGGTCCCGCCGATGCCGCGGTGCTCCTCGAGCCGGGTCTCCTGGTGGGCGCCACCGACACCCGGTTCGACATGGCCGACGTCGCCACGACCATCCTCGAGGCGGGGCTGGAGGACGCTGACCCCGGCGCGGGCGCCGTCTTCACGTACATCGCCGGGCAGCACATGGCGGCGGGCGACCTGGCGGCGGCCGAGGCCTTTGCCCGCCGGGCCGTCGCCGCCGTCGGCCCGGAGTCGAGGCCCGGCGCGCTGTGGTGTTACAGCACGCTCAGCCGGGCGCTCGCCGTCACGGGGCGCCTGGAGGAGGCGATGGAGGTCATCGACGACTGGACTCAGTGGTGTGTCCGGCTGGGCCTGCCGCAGGCCTTCCCGCTGGCGAGCGCGGCGATGCTTGTCGCCTACGCGGGCGACCGGGAACGGGCGCGAGCCCTCGTCGATGACGCCTTCGCCGCGGCCGACCTGTCGTCTGGGGTCTCCGGCATGCTGTGGTTCGTCCGGGCGGAGGTCCGCTGGCCGTCGGAGCCCGACGCGGCGCTGGCCGACTACCGCGAGGCGTGGCGGCGGTCGCCCGACGGCAGCCTCGGCCGCTTGTCGGCGCTGGTCGGCGAGTCCTCCCTGCTGGCTCGGTCGGGGGACACGGACGCGGCCCTCGCCGGCTTCCAGCAGATCCTGCTGAACGGCCGCGACCGGTCCCTGATCGGCACCTGGGTGGGCGTGCGCAACCTGGTCGACCTCCTGGTCAGGCTCGGGGAGGACGAGCCCGCGGCCCTGCTCCACGGCAAGCTGGTCGCGGGTACGGACGGCCGGCCGACCGACGATCAGGAGACGGCGATCGACGAGCTCCGGTCCCGCCTCGGCGGCGGGACCTTCGCCGACCTCGTGGCGCGGGGGGCGGCGCTCACGACCCTGGAGGCGATAGACCTCGCCCTCGACACCGTCGCCCGGCTGCGGGCCTGAGCGGTCAGCGGTCGGGGTGGACGTCCCGGATCAGGACCTCCTGGGCCACGCTGGCGACGTGCACGCCGTCGGTGGTGAGCACCCGGCCGTGGCTCATGCCGCGGCCGCCGCGGATGCCCTCGGAGTGCCATGTCGTAGAGGAGCCACTCGTCGCCTCGCACCGGCCGGTGGAACCAGATCGAGTGGTCGAGGCTGGCGGTCATCAGCCGTTCCCAGTCGCTCTCCTCGCCCTGCCACTCGGGGTGGTGGGTGAGCGCGGCCTCCATGGGGGCGTCGTCGGAGGCGAAGGCGACCGCGCACTGGTGGACGACCGGGTCGTCCTCGACGGGCCCTGCACCCGCAGCCAGGTCCGGGCCACGCCGGGGCCGGGCCGGGCGGCGAAGCGGCGCTCCAGCAGCGGGGTGAAGGACTCGTCGGGGCGCCCGTCGTCGGGGAGCTCGACGTCGGGGAGGCCGCCGGCCTGGACGTCGGCCTGGTCCTCGTCGACGTGGAACGAGGCCGACAGGTTGAGGATGGCCCCGCCCGACTGGCGGGCCACCACCTGGCGGGTGGTGAAGCTGCGGCCGTTGCGCAGGCGGTCCACCTCGAAGCGGATGGGCTCGTCGGCGTCGCCCCCGCGGATGAAGTAGGCGTGCAGCGAGTGGGCGCGGTACGGGCCCTCCACGGTGAGGGCGGCGGCCCGCAGGGCCTGGGCCACGACCTGGCCGCCGTAGACCCGCTTGCCCCACGGGTACTCGGGCCCGGTGCCGACGAAGGTGTCCGGGCCGTGGGGCTCGAGGGTCAGCAGGCTGGTGATGTCCGGGGTGTCGTAGGCCATCGCGGGCTCCGGTCTACTGGACCGACGGGACGGTGATCTCGTCCGGGTCGACCAGCACCACCCGCTCGCCGAGTCGCCAGGGACCGTCGCCCTCGGCCTCGACCCACCGGCCGCCCAGGTTGGACAGTGGCCGGAAGTCCGATCCCAGCACGGCCTCGACCTGGTAGATGACCCCCGCGTGGGCGACGACGAGCACGTCGCCGTCGGGGACCTGTTCCCGGATCCGGTCCAGGGCGGCGAAGATCCGTGCCTGGAAGGCCTCGTCGGCCTCGAAGCCGGGCGGTCGGCGACGGTCGTCGAGGTAGCCGGGCCAGGCCTCGGCGATCTCGGCCTTGGTCAGGCCCTGCCACTCGCCGGCGTCGCGCTCGCGGAAGCCGGGGTCGACCAGGACCGGGCCGATCCCGATCAGCTCGGCGACGATCTCCGCGGTGGTCCGGGCACGCTCGAGGTCGCTGGCCACCACGGCGTCGACGGCGCCCGACGTGCTGGGCGGCGTGCGCGGCCTGGTGGAGGCCGAGCTCGGTCAGCGGGGGATCGGCCTGGCCCTGCCAGCGGCCGAGGGCGTTCCACTCGGACTGGCCGTGACGGACGATCAGCACGCGGAGCACGGTCCGGGAACCTAGGCCCGTCGGGGCCGAACCCGCGCCGAACCCCTTGCTCTGGCGATCGGTTGCGTACCCTGCTCGGATGGCTCAGGTGCGACTCTTCGCGTCCATGCGGGAGGCCGCGGGCCGGTCCCACGACGAGGTGCCGGGCGCGACCGTCGCCGACGTCCTCGACGCGGCCGTCGAGCGCTACGGCCCGGACTTCGCCGCCCGCCTGCAGCAGTGCCGGGTCTGGGTCAACGGCGAGCCCGTAGACGCCGAGAGCCCGGTGGGCGACACCGACGAGCTGGCCGTGCTGCCCCCGGTGTCGGGTGGTTGACGCCCCGGTGCGGGACGAGACCCGACTGGCTCCGCGGGCGCCCAAGCCCCGGGGCAAGGCCAAGCGCCTGGCCAAGGTGCAGTCGCGCCGTCCCCGCCGCTTCGCAGTCGACTACGACGTCAACGGCCCGCACGTCCGCCTCGGGTTCCTGTGGTTCCTGGTCCTGGCCGGCGCCCTCGTCGTCGGGGACTGGGCGGTGGCGCTCGTCTACTCCCTGACCGCCGCCCTCGCCGGGTTCCAGGCCGCCCGGTGCTGGCAGCCCCTGGGCCGCGCCCCCGACCCCTACATCGCCGCCGCCATCGGGGGCGGCATCGGGATCTCGGCCCTGGCCGGCGCCCAGGCGGTCGGCGCCGCCGTGCTGGCCGCCGCCGTGGCCGCCGTCGTGTCCGGCGTGGTCTCCTCCGAGGCCCGGCGGGCCCCCCTCTCGGCGGTCGGCTACACGTTGCAGTGTGGGCTGTTCGTCGGCCTGGCCGCCGCCGCCCCGACCCTGGCCTACCGGGTCGACATCGGCGCCGCCGCGGCGCTGATCATCTTCGTGTCGGTGTACGAGATGGGCGACTACCTGGTCGGCTCCGGCTCGAAGAACGCGGTCGAGGGCCCGCTGGCCGGCTTCACGGCGATCGCGGTGTTCGCCTTCGCCCTCTGGGTCATCACCTTCGTGCCGTTCCGCGACAACTCGCTGCTGGCGTTCGGGGCGCTCGCCGCGGGCCTCTGCCCGGTCGGCCAGCTCATGGGCTCGGCGATCCTGCCCCGGTCGGACGCCAAGGCCTCGGCCGTCCGTCGCCTGGACTCCCTGCTGGTCCTCGGGCCCGTGTGGGTCGTGGCCGTCTGGTCCTACGCCGAGATCATCTGAACTAGTCTCCGCGGCGATGGAGATCTTCAGCAACTTCATGGACCCCGGTGGTGGCGGCGAGATGCTCGGCCGCTACGTGCACTTCCTGTCCGGCATCACCTGGATCGGGATGCTCTACTACTTCAACTTCGTCCAGACCCCGGCCTTCGCCGAGGTCAGCGACGCCACCCGGTCCGAGGCGATGCGCACCATCACCTGGCGAGCCCTGTGGTGGTTCCGCTTCGGGGCGCTGCTGACCTTCCTCTCCGGGATCTGGATCCTGGGAGCCCAGAAGCTGCTCGGCGACCGCTTCGACGACTTCTGGACGACGCCCAACGGCCTTTCCATCGCCATCGGGGCCACCTTCGCCACCGTGATGTTCCTCAACGTCTGGCTGGTCATCTGGCCCGCCCAGCAGGTGATCATCGGCTCGGCCCGCAAGGTGGCCGAAGGCGGCGAGGCCGACCCGGCCGCCGCGGCCCGGGCCAAGCCGGCCGCGCGGGCCTCGCGGGCCAACACCCTGATGTCGATCCCGATGCTGTGGTTCATGGCCTTCACCAGCCACTACTCGGTCCGGTACGGCGAGATCGACGACAGCTCCTTCGTCGTGGTGCTGGTGCTCTTCCTCGATCATCCTGGCGGTCATCGAGCTGACGGCGCTGGGCAAGGTCGGGGGCTATGACAGCCCGCTGGCCAAGCAGCTCTTCGACAAGCACCGGGACACGATCGTCGCCGGATTCGTCGTCTGGTTCATCCTCTTCGTCATCGGCTACGAGCTGATCATCGGCGCCTCGTAGAGCCCACCGGCGTACGCTCGGGGCGTGCCCGCGTCGCTCGACGACCTCCTCGCCCCTGACCTCCTGGACGGCCTGACCGCCCGCGACCTGAGCGAGGTGCGCGCCCTGCGGGACGACGCCCAGCGGGTCGAGGGCGGCCTGTCCTTCGTCCGCCGCATGATCCACGGTCGCCTCGACATCGTCGGGGCCGAGCTGGAGCGGCGGCGCCGGGGCGGGGACCCGGCGGACCTGAGCGACCTGATCGCCCAGCTCCCGGACCTGCTGACCGAGCACGACCGGCCGCCGGGCACCGCCGCCCGCTCGCCCCGCATGCTCGAAGTGGCCGCCGTCCCCGACGAGCTGGCCGCCGAGCTGGACCAGATCGTGGACATCGGCGCCCTGGCCGACCTGCGGGGCCTGGACACCGATGCCCTGGCGGCCACGGCCGACAAGCTCGTGGCGTTCGAGCGCTGGGTGTCCGAGCGGCGCCGCACGGTCCAGGAGCGCCTGGACCACCTGCAGGCGGAGATCGCCCGCCGGTACCGCGACGGTGAGGCCACCGTCGACGGCCTCCTGGCTTGATGGCGGGGGCCGACGAGCTCAAGGGGGAGATCGAGTCCCGCTGGCGGGACCTGGGGGAGTTCATCCGCGAGCAGCGCAACCTCGGCGAGCTCTCCCTGCGGAAGCTCTCCGAGCAGGCCGGGGTCTCCAACCCCTACCTCAGCCAGATCGAGCGGGGCCTGCGTCGCCCGTCGGCGGAGATCCTCCGTCAGATCGCCCGGGCCCTGGAGATCTCCTCCGAGGAGCTCTACGTGCGGGCCGGGATCCTCGACGAGCGCGACGAGCACCCCGACCTGGTCGAGTGAGATCCGGCGGGAGCCGGAGCTCACCGAGGACCAGAAGAAGACCCTCATCCACATCTATGAGTCGTTCCGCCGGGAGAACGGTGTCACCGAGGCCGCGGCGCCGGGTGACGGGGTCGCCGAGTAGGGAATCCGCGGCCCGCCCGTGACGTTGACCAGCACCGTGACCCGTGCCGCCGTGCTCTCGCTGCACACCTCGCCCCTCGCCCAGCCGGGCACGGGCGACAGCGGGGGCATGAACGTCTACGTCCGTGAGCTGGTCGCCGCCCTGAGCCAGGCCGGGGTCGAGTGCTGTGTGTTCGTGCGGCGCAGCGATCACGAGGTGCCCGAGGTGGTCGACGTGGAGCCCGGCTTCCGGGTGGTGCACGTCGACGCCGGCCCCGTCGACCTGCCCAAGGAGGACCTGCCCGAGGTGCTCCCGGCCTTCATCGAGGGTGTCGAGCGGTGGCTGCGGGAGGAGCCGGTCGACGTCATCCACGCCAACTACTGGCTGTCGGGTCTGGCCGGCCACGAGCTGAAGCACCGGTTGGGCCTGCCGCTGGTGTCGACCTTCCACACCCTGGCCCGGGTCAAGGCCGAGAACGGCGACCCCGAGCCGGAGCGCCGGGCCGAGGCCGAGGGCTCGATCATCGGCTGCTCGGACGTCATCTGTGCCTCCAGCACCACCGAGGAGAGCCAGTTGGCGGTGCTCTACGACGCCCCCGCCGACCGCATCGAGATCGTGCCCCCGGGTGTCGACCACGCCTTCTTCTCGCCGGGCGACCAGCGCGGCGCCCGCGGCGCGCTGGGCCTCGGCGACGAGCCCGTCCTGCTCTTCGTGGGCCGGGTGCAGCCGCTGAAGCGCCTCGGCGTGGCGGTGGAGGTGCTGGGCCGCATCGAGCGCCAGGACGCCACGCTGGTGGTCGTCGGGGGCCCCTCCGGGACCCAGGGCGAGGCCGAGCTGGCCCGGGTCCGGGACCGGGCCGAGGACCTCGGCGTGGCCGACCGCATCCGCTGGGTCGACCCCGTGCCCCACCACCTGCTGTCGACCTACTACCGGGCCGCGGACGTCTGCCTGGTCCCCAGCCGCTCGGAGTCCTTCGGCCTGGTGGCCCTCGAGGCCGCGGCCTGCGGCATCCCGGTCGTGGCCGCCGCCGTCGGCGGGCTGCGCTCCATCGTCGAGCACGGCCGCACCGGGCTTCCTGGTGGAGGGCGGCGACCCCGCCTACTTCGCCGCCTACGTGGACGAGGTCCTCGGGGCCCCGGCCCTGGCCGGAGCCATGGGCCGGGCCGCCGCCGCCCGGGGTCGCACCTTCACCTGGTCGACCACGGCGGCCCGCCTCCGCCGGCTGTACGCCGACCTGGCCACCCGGGCCCCGGTGTCCTGCTGAGCCCCACCGATCCCGGCGACGTCGCTGTCGGCTGAGGCGCTGGACGCCCTGGAGGCCCGGGTCGACGCCTGGTTCCGCCACGAGGCGGCGGCCAACCCGATGATCGACGCCGTCGAGCGGGGTGAGCCGGGCCAGCGTCGCTGGTACGTACGGGTGCTCGGTGAGCAGAAGGACACCTTCACGATCTGGTTCACCCTCGGCCAGCGGACGCTGCGCTACGAGACCTACGTGATGCCCGCACCGGAGGAGAACCACGCCGAGTTCTACCGGCACCTCCTGGTGCGGAACCTGGGCCTGCGGGGCTGGAGCTTCGCCGTCGGCGACGAGTCGGCGGTGTTCCTCACCGGGTCGGTGGGCGTCGAGTCCCTGGCCGACGATGCCGGCTGGACGCCGAGCTCGACCGGGTCCTGGGGTCCGGGTGGGCCTACGTCGAGCAGTGCTTCCGCCCGGCGCTGCGGATCGGATTCGCAAGCAAGTTTCAGTAATTTTCATTGCTTTTCAGATTCCATGCGGCCTACCGTCGGACCCGGCCCGGTGTGCCCGACGACGTCATCCCGTCGGGGAAGCGGGGGTGTCCGTGTGCGGCACACCGGGTCGGGCGGGGTCCTGTGGCATGGCATTACGGTTCTGTTACGGTCTGAGCGCGATCCGGTGGTCCTTCGCGGCGGCCTTGGCGGGCTAGCCTCGGCGTTCCGGGTCGGAGCGCCACCCGTCCTGACACCCCGCAGCCCGAGGATCCATGCCCCTACGACGTCACCGCATCACCGCCATCGCCCTGGCGATGGTCGCGCTGGTCGCGGCCGCGCCGGTGTGGGCCCAGAGCGCGGACGACCTGGACGAGGTCGAGGAGCAGCAGGACCAGCTCGACGAGCAGCTCGACGTCCTGCAGGCCGACCACGCCGAACTGGAGGCGGCCCTCGAGGCCACCAACACGCGGGTCCGGCAGCAGGAGGCGGCCAAGCGCGAGGCCGAGCAGCGCCTCGAGGTGGCCCGGGCCGAGGTCCGTGCGGCCCAGGCCGCGGTCACCGAGATGCGGGCCGAGATCGTCGATCTCAGCGAGCAGGCCGACGAGGACGCGGTCAACCTCTACATGAACCCGGATCCCACGCTGGCGGTGATGGATGCCGGTGACCTGACCACGGCCACCCGCCGCGAGGCCGTGCTGTCCACCATCGCCTCCAACCACAGCGACGTCCTGGACCGCCTCGGCGGCCTCGAGATCGACCTCGTGGAGGCCGAGGCGCGCTCGGTCGACCGCGGCCCAGGTGGTCGAGGTCGAGCGGGCCGAGGTGCAGGCACGGCTCGAGGAGTACCAGGTCCACCCAGGCCGAGCAGCAGCGGCTCGAGAACGCCCTCGAGGCCCGCATCGCCGACGTCGCAGGCCGAGGTCGAAGCCCTGGCCGAGGAGGAGGCCGCCATCCGGGCCGCCCTCGCGCAGGCGTCCCAGGCGCCCGTCGGCCCGGGCGGCTCGATCGACACCCCGCCCAGCGCGAGCCGGCCTGGTCTGGCCCGCGCCGGGGACGATCACCGGCGTGTTCGGCGAGGACCGGGGTGACCACATCCACGCCGGCATCGACATCGCCAACGCCGTCGGGCACGCCGATCTACGCCGCCAACGACGGCACCGTCATCGGTGGCTGTGGCGGCGGCTACGGCAACTGCGTCCTCATCGACCACGGCGACGGCATGGTCACCCTCTACGCCCACCAGACCATCGATCTTCGTCGGATCCGGGCCAGTCGGTGACCCGGGGCCAGCAGATCGGCACCATGGGCTGCACCGGGAGCTGCACCGGCCCCCACCTGCACTTCGAGATCCGCATCAACGGCACGCCCTACGACCCCCAGGCCTACCTGCCCTAGGCGACCGTGCGCCTGCAACTGGTCGGAGGGGGACGGATGGGTGAGGCCCTGCTGGCCGGCCTGCTCGCCGCCGACTGGGCCCCGCCGGGTCCGAGCTCCGGGTCGTGGAGGCCTTGGCGCCCGCCGGGCCGAGCTGAGCGAGCGATTCCGCCGGTGTCGAGGTCACCGACACGGTGGGTCCGGCCGACGGCACGGTCCTGGCCACCAAGCCCGGCGACATCCCCGCGGCCTGCGTCGCCCTCGGCCCCGACGCCGGGCGGGTGCTCTCCATCGCCGCCGGGGTCCGCCTGGCCGACCTCGAAGCCGCCCTCCCGCCGGGCACGCCGGTCGTGCGGGCCATGCCCAACACCCCCGCCCTGGTCGGCGCCGGTGCCGCCGCCATCGCCGGGGGCGCCGCGGCGGGCGACGACGACCTGGACTGGGCCGAGCAGATCCTGTCCGCCGTCGGGACCGTGGTCCGGGTGGCCGAGCCGCTGCTGGACGCCGTCACCGGCCTGTCGGGCTCCGGGCCGGCGTACGTGTTCCTGGTCGCCGAAGCCCTCGTCGAGGCCGGGGTGCTGGTCGGCCTGCCCCGTCCGGTCGCTGCCGAGCTGGCCGTGCAGACCCTGCTGGGGTCGGCCCGCCTGCTGGCCGAGGGCGACGACGGCCCCGAGGCGCTTGCGGGCCGCGGTCACCTCGCCGGGTGGCACGACCGCCGCCGGACTGCGGGTCCTCGAACAGGCCGGTGTGCGGGCCGCCTTCCTCGACGCCGTGGTCGCCGCCACCGAGCGCTCCCGCGAGCTGGGCGGCTGTAGGTCCGACTGCCTCGTTTAGGCTGCCGGGCGCCAGCGGAGTAAGGGGAAGTACAACGTGGATGAGGGGCGTGCCCGGTTCTTGACCGTGGCAGAGGTCGCCGACCTCCTTCGAGTGTCGAGCATGACGGTGTACCGCCTCATCGAGGCGGGGGACCTGCGCGCCCTGCGCGTGGGCAAGTCGTTCCGCATCAACGAGGACGACCTCGACCAGTTCCTCGGCGCCCGCTACACCCAGGCCGGCTGACCGGGCGGAGCCCGGCCCCGTCGGGCCTACCGTCGTCCCTGCGATGAAGCACCGTTACGCCACCGTCTCCTTCCTGTCCGACTACGGCACCGGCGACGAGTTCGTCGGCGTGGTCAAGTCGGTCATCCGGGCCATCGAGCCCGAGGCCGCGGTGATCGACGTCACCCACGAGATCCCGCCCCATGACGTACGGGCCGGCAGCCTGGCCCTGGCCCGGGCCGCCCAGTACCTGGTGCCGGGGTGGTGCTCGCCGTGGTCGATCCCGGCGTCGGCACCGACCGCCGGGCCGTCGCCGTCGAGGTCGGTAGCGGCGAGTCCGTCCTCGTCGGCCCCGACAACGGCCTGCTGGCCGCGGCCGTCGGCATGGTCGGTGGCGCCGACCGGGTCGTCGAGCTGACGAACACCGACTACCACCTGCCCTCGCCCGGGGCCACCTTCGACGGGCCGGGACGTCTTCGCCCCCGTGGCCGCCCACCTGTGTGCCGGTGTGGCGCTCGAGGAGCTGGGCCCGATGATCGAGCCGTCGAGCCTGCAGCCGGGGATGATCCCCCTGCCGTTCGCCGACGGCGACGCCGTCGCCGCCCAGGTCCTGTGGGTGGACCGTTTCGGCAACGCCCAGCTCAACGTCGGCCCCGACGACGTCGAGCACCTCGGTGACCGGCTCCGCCTCGTGATGGGCGAGCGCACCCGCCTGGCCCGCCGGGCCACCTCCTACGCCGAGCTGGGCGCGGACGTCGGCCTGGTCCTGGACTCCTACGGCCTGCTGGCGGTGTCACTGGACCGGCACTCGGCGGTCGGTCGACCTCGGCCTGGCCGCTGGCGACGAGGTCAAGATCGAGGCGTTGGGCGACGGCGACGAGCCGACCGACGGCGTCGGCCCCGTGGCGGTGGACATCAATCGGGGCCCCCGGTGAGGCCCGCGACCCTGGCCGTGCTGGCCGCGCTCCTGCTCGCCATCTTCCTGGCCGCGGTGGTCCAGCTGTTCTTCCTGGCCGACCGCGGTGAGGACGCTCCCGAAGAGCAGGGCCGGTCGTCGTCGTCGAGTCCTAGACGCTCAGGCGGTCCCGGGTGAAGCGCCGGGCGCCCCGGGCGATCAGCCAGACGGCGATCAGCCACACGCCCGCCCCGATGCCCACCGCGATGGGCAGGTCGACCAGGAGCAGGCCGGTGGCCTGGCCCATGGCCAGGAAGATGAGCGGCAGGATCACCGCCCCGCCGAGCTGGTTGGCCTCCTGGGCGGTCTGGGCCCGGGCCGAGACCCGGACCATGACCCCGAGGCCGAGCGCGGCGACCGCCGGCGCCACCCAGAGGATCATGACCATCCAGAGCCGGGTGGGCACGAAGATCCGGTGGACGACCGGCCACCCCACCCCGTTGGCCACGACGGCGAAGCAGACGAAGCCGATCCAGGACACGGCCAGGGCGGGAACGAAGGACGACCAGCAGCTTGGCCAGGAACAGGTCCCGGTCCGACACCGGCAGGTGCAGCAGCGACTCCAGGGTCCGCCGCTCCTTCTCGCCGGCGAAGGCGTCGGCGGCCAGGACGGCCGACACCATCAGGGGCACGATCAGGAAGAGCGGGGCCAGCAGGTAGCCGTTGACCAGCAGGATCATCTGCTCGGCCGGGGGCCTGGTGGTGATCGGGGCGGCCAGGTCGGCGGGCAGGCGGTCGAGGAACGGGCGAGACGTCGACCGAGCCCACGCTGCGGGCGGCCAGGCCGATGCCGAACGGCAGGACGACGAGCAGCAGGGCGGGCACGAAGAGCATCGGCAGGAAGACGGCCTTGGCCCGCCGCACCGCGGTCAGGTCCCGCGACGACGATGGCCCGGATGGCGCCCCAGGCGATCGGGCGCGCGGGCCGGGCGGCCGACGGCGGTGGCGGTCACGGCGCCCCCTCCACCCGGGCCTCGATGGCGAAGTAGACGTCCTCCAGCGTGGGCGGCCGCGGCGTGATGCCGTAGAGCACCACCCCCCGCTCACCCAGGGCCGGCCGCCAGGCCGGGCACCGCCTCGCGGTCCTCGACGACGACCCGCAGGCCAGGGTCCGAGGGCCGGGCGTCGATGACACCCGCGAGGGCTCGTACGGCTTCCACCAGGCCGCTCTCGGCCGGGCCGTCGAGGTCCACGTCGACGTCGAGGCCGGGCCACAGGCCGGCGGCGATCTCGTCGGGTCGGCCGAAGACGACGAGGTGACCCCGGTGCAGGACGGCCATGCGGTCGGCGAGGCGCCCGGCCTCGCCCAGGAAGTGGGTGCAGAGCACCACCGTGCGTCCCTCCTCCGACGCCAGCCGGGCGATGAGGCCGATCACCTCGCGGGTGGCGGTGGGGTCCAGGCCCGAGGTGGGCTCGTCCAGGAAGAGGATCTCGGGGTCGTGCAGCAGGGACCGGGCCAGGGCGACCCGCTTGCGCTGGCCGGTGGAGAAGCCGTGGACCCGCACGTCGGCCAGCTCGGTCATGGTGAACTGCTCGAGGACCTCGGCCGCCCGGTGCTCGGCCTCGTCGCGGGCCATGCCCCGGATGCGGGCGGTGAAGACGAGGTTCTCGCGGGCGGTCAGGCGGTCGTCCAGGCCGGCGTTCTCGGTGAGCACCCCGGTCCGGCGGCGCACGGCGTCGCCCTCGACGGCGGGATCCAGCCCGAGCACCGTGGCCCGCCCGGCATCGGGGGCGAGGACCCCGTTGAGGAGGCGCACGGTGGTGGTCTTGCCCGCTCCGTTGGGCCCGAGCAGGGCGAGCACCTCGCCGGGGGCGACGTCGAGGGTCAGGTCGTCGACGGCCCGCTGGGACCCGAAGGCCTTGGCCAGGCCCTCGGCCCGGATGGCCGTGTCGACCCGCGCGTCGACAGGAGGGGACAGCAGCACCCTGTCCCATCGGAGCGGAGCGCAGTTCCCTTGAGGTCGACCGGCAGGGCAGACTGACGGGGTGAACGTGGCGGGCATCATCGACGGCCATCCCGACGAGGCCGTGGCGCTGGTCGCCGCCGGCCGCACCGTCACCTACGGGCAGCTGCGCCGCGACGTGTCCGGCGTGCAGGCGGGCTTCGCCGACCTCGGCCTGGACGTGGGTGACCGCATCGGCATCGTCGCCGCCAACACGATCGAGTTCGTACTGGGTTGGCTGGCCGCGGCCCGCGGTGGCTTCGTCGGCGTGCCCCTCAATCCCGGCAGCCCCGGGCCCGAGCTGGCCGGGGAGCTGGCCGCCGTCGGTGCCCGCGCCGTGGTGTGCGGCCCGGACGGGGTCACCGTCGCCCGGGACCTGGACCGGTCCGAGGTGCCGGTGCTGGAGCACGTCATCGACCCCGAGCGCCTCGCCGAGCTGGCCGGCCACGAGCCCGCCCCTGCCGTCGACCGCGAGGCCGCCGACCTGGCCGTGCTCATGTTCACCAGCGGCACCGCGGGCTCGCCCCGGGCGGCCATGCTCACCCACGGCAACCTGCTGGCCAACCTCGAGCAGGTCCAGGCCTCCGAAGGGCGCCGCCGGGGCCCCGACGACGTCGCCCTGGCCGTGCTTGCCCCTCTTCCACATCTTCGGCCTGAACGTGGTGCTGGACGGCGCCCTGATCGCCGGGTCGACCGTGGTGCTCATGGACCGCTTCGACGCCGAGGCCGCCCTGCGGGCCGTGGTCGAGCACGGCGTCACCGACCTCACCGGCCCGCCGACCATGTGGGCCGCGCCTGGCCGCCGCCGACGGCGCCAGCCCCGACGCCGTGGCCACCGTCGAACGGGCCGCGTCGGGCGCCGCCGCCCTCGGCCCGGAGATCCGCGATGCCGTCCAGGAGCGCTTGGGCATCGCCCTGGCCGAGGGCTACGGGCTGACCGAGACCTCGCCCGTGGTGGCCACCGGCGTCGGCATCGACGCCCCCGTCGGCTCGGTCGGCCGCCCTCTGCCCGGCGTTCGAGGTCCGCATCGTCGACCTCGACGGTGAGGACACCTACATCGGCGACGCCGGAGAGATCCTGGTCCGGGGCGACAACGTCTTCGTCGGCTACTGGAACGACCCCGAGGCCACCACCGCCGTCCTCACCGACGACGGCTGGCTGCACACCGGCGACATCGGCTTCGCCGACGAGGCCGGCCACGTGTTCCTGTCGGACCGGGCCAAGGACCTGATCATCGTGTCCGGGTTCAACGTCTTCCCGGCCGAGGTCGAGGACATCCTGGTCCGCCACCCCGGGGTCCGGGAGGCCGCCGTGGTGGGCATCCCCAGCGACCGCACCGGCGAGGCCGTGAAGGCGTTCGTCGTCCTCGAGGCCGGGGCCGCCGCCCTGACACCCGACGACCTGCGGAGCCACACCCACGGCCACCTGGCCCGCTACAAGTGCCCCGCCGAGATCGAGATCGTGGACGAGCTCCCCCACGGCCCCGGCGGCAAGCTCCTGCGCCGGTCCCTCCGCGGCTGACCCCGGACGCGGCGACTGGCCCCATCGGGCCCGACACTTTGTGAACGAATGCACGAGCACGGTACCTTCGGGGGAGTGCCGGACGAGCCTCGTCACATCCCCGAAGCCACGGTCGCTCGTCTCCCGCTCTACCTCCGGTCCCTCCTCACGCTGGCCGACGAGCGGGAGTCGACCTGCTCCTCGGAGCGCCTGGCCGACCTCGCGGGGGTCAACGCCGCCAAGGTGCGCAAGGACCTGTCCTACCTCGGCTCCTACGGGACCCGGGGCGTCGGCTACGACGTCGAGTTCCTGCTCCGGCAGGTCAGCCAGGCCCTCGGCCTGACCCACGACTGGCCGGTGGTCATCGCCGGGGCCGGGAACCTGGGTCGTGCCCTCGCCAACTACGGCGGCTTCACCTCCCGCGGCTTCCCGGTGGTGGCGCTGGTCGACACCGACGAGTCCAAGGTGGGCCAGACGGTGGGGGAGACCCCCGTGCGCCACCTCGACGACCTCGAGACCCTCGTCAAGGAGCATCACGTGGCCATCGGCGTGCTGGCCACCCCGTCGGGCGCGGCCCAGGAGGTCGCCGACCGCATGGTCAGCGCCGGCATCGGCTCGGTCCTGAACTTCGCCCCTGCCGTGGTCACGGTCCCCGACGAGGTCTCCATCCGCAAGGTGGACCTGGCCTCCGAGCTCCTGATCCTCAGCTTCTACCAGCAGCGCCGCGAAGGCGGCGTGGCCGACCTCACCGGGTGACCTCATGGCCCTGCCGAGTCGGCCCTACCCGGTCAACCTCCTGGTCGCCGGCCGCTCGGTCCTCGTGGTCGGCGGCGGCACCGTCGCCCTCGAGAAGGTCGACGGCCTGCTCGACGCGGAGGCCGACGTGACCGTCGTGGCCCCCGAGGTCGTCCCCGAGCTGGTCGACCGCCCCGGGGTCCGGGTCGAGCAGCGCCCCTACCGCTCCGGCGAGGCCGCCGACCACCGCCTCGTGATCGTCGCCACCAGCGATCCGACCGTCAACGCCGAGGTGGCCGCCGACGCCGAGGCCGCCGGGGTCTGGGTCAACGCCGCCGACGACATCGCCAACTGCACCTTCACCCTGCCCGCCCGCGTGCGCCGGGGCGACCTCCTGCTCACCGTGTCCACGGGTGGCCGCAGCCCCGGCCTGGCGTCGTGGACCCGTGAGCGGCTGGAGGCCGAGTTCGGCCCCGAATGGGCCGCCCTGCTCGACCTGCTGGCCGAGGCCCGGGACGAGCTGCGGGCCACAGGACGTTCGTCCCTGGGAGTCGACTGGCATGCCGCCCTAGACTCGGGAATGCTGGAACTGGTCCGCGAGGGCCGACTTGCCGAAGCCAAGGAGCGCCTGCAGGCGTGTCTGTCGTCGTCATCGGACTGAACCACCGCACCGTCCCCCTCGACCTGCTCGAGCGGATGACGGTGAACGAGGCGAACCTGCCCAAGGCCCTCGCCGACCTGGTGGGCCGCGACCACGTCTCCGAGGCCGTCGTGCTGTCGACCTGCAACCGCACCGAGGTCTACGCCTCCGTCGAGCGCTTCCACGCCGCCTACGCCGACATCCGCGAGTTCCTGTCCGGCCTGGCCTTCCTGCCCCCCGAGGCCTTCGGCGACCACCTCTACGCCCACTACGACGAGGCCGCCGCCCAGCACCTCTTCTCCGTGGCCGCCGGCCTCGACTCCGCCGTGCTCGGCGAGAGCGAGATCCTGGGCCAGGTCCGCACCGCCTGGGAGCGGGCGCATGGCGAGGAGGCCAGCGGCGCCACGCTGAACATGCTCTTCCGCCACGCCCTCGAGGCGGGCAAGCGGGCCCGGACCGAGACCGCCATCGGCGAGAAGACCACCTCGGTGTCCCAGGCCGCCGTGGCCATGGCCGGCGAGCGCCTCGGCGGCCTGGAGGGCCGCTCCGTCCTGGTGGTGGGGGCCGGGGAGATGGGCGAGGGCCTGGTGCGCTCGCTGATCGACGCCGGCGCCGACCCCGTCCAGGTGGCCAACCGCACCTGGGACCGGGCCAAGGACCTGGCCGACCGGGTCGGGGCCACCGCCATCCATCTCGACGACCTGCCCCGCGCCCTCGCCGACGTGGACCTGCTGCTCACCTCCACCGGCGCCACCTCGATCATCGTCGAGCACGGTGACGTCGAGCCCGTGGTCGAGGCCCGGGCCGGCGCCCCCCTCCTGATCGTCGACATCGCCGTGCCCCGCGACGTCGACGCCGCCGTGGGCACGCTGCCCGGCGTGACCCTGCTCGACATGGACGACCTGCGGGCTCACGCCGAGCTCGGTCTGGCCGAGCGCCGCCGTGAAGTCGCCGCGGTCCGAGCCATCGTCGAGGACGAGGTCGCCCGCTTCCAGGCCCAGACCACCGCCCGCGAGGTGGCGCCGCTGATCGCCGCCCTGCGCCAGAAGGCCGAGGACCTGCGGGTCGCCGAACTGGCCCGCCATCAGGCCCGTCTGGCCGAGCTCACCCCCGAGCAGCAGGAGGCCGTCGAGGCGGCCACCCGGGCCGCTCTGGCCAAGGTGCTGCACGAGCCCACCGTGGCCCTCAAGTCGGCGGCGGGCACCCCGCGGGGCGAGCGCCTGGCCGAGACCCTCCGCGAGCTCTACGACCTGTAGCCCGGCGAGCGCGCCGCGCCGCCGCCCCGTTCGATGACCAGCGCCCCGCTCCGGGCCGCGACCCGCGGCAGCCCCCTCGCCCGCTGGCAGGCCGACCACGTCGCCGCGCTGCTGGACGCCGTCCACGCCGACCTCGACCACGAGGCCGTCGTCGTCACCACCACTGGCGACCGGGACCACAGCCGTCCCCTCGCCGAGATCGGGGGCAAGGGGGTCTTCGTCAAGGAGGTCCAGGCCGCCGTCCTCGACGGTCGGGCCGACCTGGCCGTGCACTCGGCCAAGGACCTGCCCTCCACCACCCCCGACGGCCTCGTCATCGCCGCCGTGCCCCTGCGGGGCGACCCCCGTGACGCCCTGGTCGGCCGTGCCCTGGCCGACCTGCCCCCGGGGGCCCGCATCGCCACCGGCTCGGCCCGCCGCCGGTCCCAGCTGGCCGACCACCGCCCGGACCTGACCTTCGTCGGCCTCCGAGGGAACATGGACACCCGCATCGCGGCGGCCGCCGACCACGGCGCGGTCGTCGTGGCCCTCGCCGCCCTCGAGCGCCTGGGTCGGGCCGACGACGTGGCCGAGGTCCTGGACCCGACCGTCGTGCTGCCCCAGGCCGGTCAGGGGACCCTGGCGATCGAGTGCCGGGCCGACGACGACGCCACCCGGGCGCTCCTGGCCGCCATCGACCACGAGCCCAGCCACCGCACGCTTCGGGCCGAGCGGGCCTTCCTGGACGAGCTCGGCGGGGACTGCGACATCCCTGCCGGCGCCTTCGCCGAGATCGACGGTGACCGCATCCGGGTGCGTGGTGTCGTGGCCTCCCTCGACGGTCACGTCGTCCTCCGCCATGCCGAGACGGGCGCCGATCCCGAGGCCACCGGCCGGGCCGTGGCCCGATTCCTGCTCGACGACGCCGGCGGCTCCGCGATACTCGGCCCGTGACGCGCCCGTGTTCGATGATCTTGCGTTGGCTGTGGTCGTCCAGCGACCAAAGGTCACGCAATTCCGGTCAGGAGGGACGCCGTGACCGTCTACCTGGTGGGGGCCGGACCGGGCGATCCGGGGCTGCTGACCGTGCGGGGGGCCGACCTGCTGGCTCGGGCCGACGTCGTGGTCTATGACCGACTGTCGGTGGCCGCCCTCCTCGACCTGGCCCCGAGCACGCCCAGCGCATCAGCGTGGCCAAGCAGGCCGGTGGCGCCTCCACCAGTCAGGAGGAGATCAACCGCCTCCTCGTCGAGCACGGCCGAGCCGGGCGGGAGGTGGTGCGCCTGAAGGGCGGTGACCCCTTCGTCTTCGCCCGTGGCGGCGAGGAGGCCCGGGCGCTGCTCGAGGCCGGGATCCCCTTCGAGGTCGTGCCCGGCATCACCTCGGCCATCGCCGCCCCGGCCTACGCCGGCATTCCGGTGACCCTCCGACACTCGTCGACCTCGTTCACCGTCGTCACCGGCCACGAGGCGGTTGCGTTGAGCGACGAGGTAACCGGGGTGGAGGGCTCGGTGGACTGGGACGCCGTAGCCCGGGTCGGGGGCACGATCATCATCCTCATGGGCGTGGCCCGCATGGCTGCCATCGCCGAGCGGCTGATCGCCGGTGGTCGGTCGCCGGACACCCCGGCCGCCGCCGTCCAGTGGGGCACCCGGCCTGAGCAGCGCACGATCCGGGCGACGCTCGCCACCCTCGCCGACCACGACCTGGCTGCCCCCTCCACGATCGTCGTCGGCGAGGTGGCGGCTGAGGACCTGGCCTGGTTCACGAACCGCCCCCTGCTGGGCCGGACCGTCGTGGTCACCCGACCCGAGGGCCAGGCCAGCATCCTGGCCGATGCCCTGCGACTCGCCGGTGCCGAGCCGTTGGTGCTCCCGGTCATCGAGATCGAGGACCCCGCCGACGGGGGCGCGGCGTTGGCTGACGCCCTGGGCGACGTCCAGCGCTACGACTGGCTGGTGGTGACGTCGGCCAACGGCGCCCGCCGGGTGCTGGCCGGCCTGCCCGACGCCCGCACGCTCGGCGGGGTGGCGGTGGCCGCCATCGGACCGGGCACTGCCGCGGCCCTGGCTGAGGGCAACGTCCGGGCCGACCTCGTGCCCGAGCGCTTCGTCGCCGAGAGCCTGCTCGACGCCTTCCCCGCCCCACCGGACGGCGGGGGCCGGGTGCTCCTGGCCCGCGCCGCGGTGGCCCGAGACACCCTCCCCGACGGGCTGCGGGCCGCGGGCTGGGAGGTCGACGTGGTCGAGGCCTACCGCACGGTCCCCGCCCGCCCGGTGCCCGCTCTGCTCGACGCCACGGCCGCGGCCGACATCGTCACCTTCACCTCGTCCTCGACGGTGACCCGCTACCTCGAGGTAGCCGGGCCCGACCGGGTGCCCCCGATCGTCGCCTGCATCGGCCCGGTCACGGCGGCCACCGCCCGCGAGGCCGGGCTGACAGTCGCCGTCGAGGCCACCGAGCACACCATCCCCGGCCTCATCCAGGCGCTGATCGACGCCGTCGGCAAGCCCGGGTGAGCCTCGACGCACTCGTCTTCGACTTCGACGGCCTGATCCTGGACACCGAGTGGTCGGCCTTCTCGACCGCGGCCGAGGTGTGGTCCGAGCACGGCGTCGAGCTGGAGCTGGCCGTCTGGCAGGAGATCGTGGGCACCGCCGAGCACGCCCACTGGAGCGAGATGCTCGAGGGCGATCTCGGACGGCCCATCGACCGGGAGATGGTCATCCCTGCCCGTCAGGCCCAGCACCACGCCGAGGTCGAGGCCATGGACCTGCTCCCCGGCGCCGAGGACCTCATCCGGGCGGCGAACGTCGCCGGCCTCCGCCTCGCCGTGGCCTCCAGCTCCCCGGTGGACTGGGTCGGCGGCCACCTGGAGCGTCGAGGGCTCATCGGCTACTTCGACGTCGTGGTCTGCCGGGACCACGTCACGATGACCAAGCCCGACCCGGAGCTCTACACCACCGCCGTCGAGTCCCTCGGTGTCGCCTCCGACCACGCCGTCGCCCTGGAGGACTCCCACCACGGCACCGTCGCCGCGAAGGCGGCCGGCCTGGTCTGCGTCGCGGTCCCCAACCGGGTCACGGCGGGTCAGGACTTCGCCGCCGCGAGCCTCGTGGTCGACTCCCTGGAGCGGCTCACCATCCCCACCCTCGAGTCCCTGCTGCCCTGACGTTCCCGTTCGACAGGGCGAACCGAGGGACGGGGGTGGGTAACACTCCCTCCATCACCTTCGCCGCCGACGCCGTGGACCTCCTGGCCGCCCGCCAGCAGATGGCGCTGTCCCTGGGCTGGCACATCGTCATCGCCTGCTTCGGCGTGGGCTTCCCGATCTTCGTGCTGCTGGCCGAGTGGCTGAGCCTCCGGCGGGACGACCCGGTGGCCCGCCGCCTGGCCCGACGTTGGTCCCAGGCCCTGGCCGTGCTCTTCGCGGTGGGCGCCGTCTCGGGCACGATCCTCAGCTTCGAGCTCGGCATCCTCTGGCCCCGACTCATGGCCGACTTCGGCGACGTCTGGGGTCTGCCCTTCACCATCGAGGGCGTGGCCTTCTTCCTCGAGGCCATCTTCCTGGGCCTCTACCTCTACGGCTGGGACCGCTTCAGCCCGAGGGCCCACCTGCTCGTCGGCCTGCCGATCCCCGTGGCCGGGGTGGCCTCCGCGTGGTTCGTGGTCACAGCCAACGCGTGGATGAACCAGCCCCAGGGCTTCGACGTCGAGCGCTACCTGGCCACCGGCGAGGTCACCGGCGTCGACCCCTGGGGGGCCATGTTCAACCCGGCCACCCCGGTCCAGACGACCCACATGGTCCTGGCCGCGATCATGGTCGCCGGCTTCGGCGTGGCTGCCGTCTACGCCGTGGGCTGGTTGAAGGGCCGCCGGGACCGCCACCACCGCCTGGGCTTCCTCCTCCCCTTCGCGGTGGCCGCCCTCGTCACCCCGTTCCAGATCGCGGTCGGGGACTCGGCGGCCCGCTTCCTGGCCGAGCGCCAGCCGGTGAAGCTGGCGGCCATCGAGGGTCTCTATGACACCCAGGACTGCGCGCCGCTGACCCTCGGTGGGATCTACGTCGACGACGAGGTCCGTTGGGGCGTCCCGGTGCCCTGCGGCCTCTCGCTCCTCGTGGACCACGACCCCGACGGGGTGATCGCCGGCCTGCAGGAGGTGCCGCCGGAGGACCGGCCGCCGGTCAACGTCGTGCGATTCGCCTTCCAGGTGATGGTGGCCATCGGCTTCTTCCTGCTCGCCCTCGGCGGCTGGTGGGCCTGGCGGCGCTGGCGGAGCCACCGGCTGCCCGAGAGCCGCTGGTTCTGGTGGGCCGCGGTGGCCGCCGGGCCGCTGGCGGCCATCGCCCTCGAAGCGGGCTGGATCGTCACCGAGGTCGGGCGCCAGCCGTGGATCGTCTACGAGGTCATGCGGGTCGAGGACGCCGTCACCGACGCCGGCGGCCTCTGGGTCGGCTACGGCGTGCTGCTCGTCGTCTACACGGTGCTGACCGTGGCCACGATCGTGGTCCTCCGCCGCCTGGCCCGCTCGCCGCTGCCCGCCCTCGAGCCCGAGGCGGTCGCCCGCGTCCCGCACCCCGACCCCGTGGACCCATGAGTCTCCCCGAGTTGCTGCTGGCGATCATGTGGGTCGGCGTGACCATGTACGCGATCTTCGCCGGCGCCGACTTCGGCGCCGGGGCGTGGGACCTGCTCGCCGGCGGCCCCGAGGAGGGGGCCGAGCGCCGAGACCGCATCGAGCACTCCATCGGCCCGGTGTGGGAGGCCAACCACGTCTGGCTCATCTTCGTGCTGGTCATCCTGTGGAGCGGCTTCCCGACGGCCTTCGCCGCCGTGGCCTCGACGCTGTACCTGCCCCTGACCGCGGTGGCCATCGGCATCATCCTGCGGGGCTCGGCCTTCGTCTTCCGCAAGCAGTTCCAGGGCGTTCCGGCCCGCCGTGGGTTCGGGGCCGCCTTCGCCGCCTCGTCGATCATCACCCCCTTCTTCCTCGGTGCCATCGCCGGGGCGGTGGCTTCGGGCCGGATCGACGTGCAGGGCGAGATCGACGTCGTCGGGGCCTGGACCGGCCCGACCTCCCTCTTCGGCGGGGTGCTGGCCGTGCTCGTCTGCGCCCACCTCGCCGCGGTGTTCCTCGCCGCCGACGCGTACCGGGACGAGGAAGGCGACCTGGTCGAGTGGTTCCGGGCCCGGGCCCTCCTCAGCGGCGCCCTGACCGGTCTCACCACCTTCGCCGGCGTGGCTGTTCTGCACGCCGACGCCCGCCACCTCTTCGAGAACCTCACCGACCGGGGCCTTCCGCTGATGGTGCTGTCGGCCGCCGCGGGGGTGGCCACCCTCGTGCTGCTCGTGGAGCGCCGCTACCGCCTGGCCCGGGTGGCCGCGGTCACGGCCGTCGCCGCGGTGGTGTGGGGCTGGGCCGCCGGCCAGTACCCCGAGATCCTGGTCGACCACCTCACCATCGACGAGGCGGCCGGTGCCCCCGCCACCCTCCAGGCGATGGTGTGGTCACTGGCGATCGGTGCCCTTCTCTTCGCCCCACCCCTGGCCTGGCTCCTCCGGAGCGCCGCCAAGGGCGAGCTCGACTAGCGGATCGGCAGGCCGTCCTCGTGGGCTTCAGTCCCCCGCCTCGGCCAGGGGCACGACCCTGCAGTCCATCGGCCCGGGGTCGGCCTCGGGCAGCAGGAGGCGCCAGAAGATCGTGCCGTGCTCGTGACCCTCGCAGTCCAGCCAGTTGGGACTGCCCGGGTCGACGTGGGCGATGACGATGCGGAAGCTGCCGTCGTCCTGCAGGGCCAGCTGCGCCTGGTTGAGCGACGACCCGCGGGCCCGGTACTCGAGGGTCTGCATGTGGGCGTTCCACAGCATGACGTTGGCGAACGCACAGCGGGGCAGGGTCCCGGTGATGACGAGGGCCTCGTCGGGGGCCAGCTGCCACCGACCCAGCGAGTAGTGGATGTCGGCGGCCCCGGGCACGGGCAGGCCCGAGTCCCGGAAGCTGTAGGGCGTCGGGAGGGTGTTCGGCTCCTTCGCCACGAAGGGGATGTCCACCTCCTGGTTCGGCAAGGCCTGGCCGAGGGTGGTCTGGCGGAGCAGGGCGACGCCCTCCCGCAGGCGGGCGGCCAGGGTCTCGTCGCTCAGCGGCGGCGGCGGACCGTCGGCATCGAGGGCCTCGATGTCGATGTCCACGTGGATCGCCGGGTCGTTCTGGGCCGACCGCGCCAACTGGTAGTAGGTGCGCACGACCACGCAGTGCGCCGCCGGGTCGCAGCGCCAGCCAGTTGCCCTCGGACGGCTCGGCGCTGAGGGTGATCGAGTAGCTCCCGTCGGCCGCGACCTCGAAGTCCCGGTCGTTGACGTCGCCCAGCAGGGGCCCGGCCAGAGCCCCGTCGTCCGCCGGGCCGTGGATGGTGAACGACGTGTAGCACTCCTGGTCCCTGATACCGGAGATGCGGTAGGTCCGGTCGCCCCGGAGGCGCGCGTAGTGGTAGATGGCGTCGGGGTTGTCGCCCTGGATCTTGCGGGCGGGCGAGGCGATGACCGCCAGCCGGGGATGGTCGGGGTCGGCCTCGAGGAACAGCTCCGACATGGCCGAGAGCACCTGGCCGACGTAGCGGTAGCCCTCGACGACATCGAGGGGGTCGGCGAAGCGCTCGGTCGCGAGGCACGTAGCCGTCGCGGATCTCGGTGAGGGCGGTGATCAGGTCGTCGAAGGCCGCCGTGCTGGCTGGCGCGAGGTTCATGGTGCTCTCCCGTCCGGGTGGTGGGTCCCGGATTCTCTGGAACACTGTTGCAGAACCGTCCGGGGGGACCGACCAGATGTCCGACGAGATCCTGAGCAGCGCCTCGTTGGTCGACCAGGCCTGTGTGGCCACCGGCCTCGACGACTTCGGCGAAGACAGCTGGCAGGAGGGTCTCGAGCGCCTGCTCGACTCCTTGCGCGGCGAGGCCCGCCTGAGCGAGATGGGCGAGCAGATCGCCGCGGCGATGATCGTGAACGACCTCACCTCCCGGCTGCGGGTCACGGACTGGCACGAGCGGTGCCCGGAGATCGGTGCTGCCCCGATCCCCCCGCCTGTGGTCGTGCTCGGCCAGCCCCGCACGGGGACGACGATCCTGTTCGACCTCCTGGCCCAGGACCGCCGCCTGCGGGCACCGCTCACCTGGGAGGTGGCCAATCCCCACCCGCCGCCGGAGACGGCGACGTACGCCACCGACCCCCGGATCGCCGAGTCCGAGGCGGCGGCGGCGATGACCGAGCTGGTCAACCCCGGTTTCCGGGCCGTCCACCCCTCCGGGGCCCTACGGGGCCAGGAGTGCGTGGTCATCACCTCGGGGGATTTCCGCAGCATGACCTTCCCCACGGTGTTCCGGGTCCCGAGCTACATGCGCTGGCTGATCGGCGAGGCCGACATGGCCTCCGCCTACCGCTACCACCGCCGCTTCCTCCAGCTCCTGCAGTGGCGGCATCCCGGGGAGCGCTGGCTGCTCAAGACCCCCGCCCACACCTGGTGCCTGCCCGCCCTCTTCGCCGCCTACCCCGACGCCACGATCGTCCAGACCCACCGGGACCCGCTGAAGGTCGTGGCCTCGGTGGCGTCCCTGACCGAGCACCTCCAGCGCATGGTCTCCGGGCAGACCACCATCCCGGCCCAGGCCGAGGAGTGGGTCGACTACCTGGCGCTGGGCAACGAGCGCTCGGTCACCGCCCGCGAGGACGGCACCGTGCCGGCCGGCCAGGCCGTCGACTTCCTGTTCCGGGACCTGATGGCCGACCCCTTCGTCGCCATCGCCGACCTCTACGCCGACATGGGGCTCGAGTACACGGCCGAGGCCGAAGCGGGGATGCGGGCCTTCCTGGCCGCCCACCCGGCCGACGAGCACGGCACCCACACCTACTCCTTTGCCGCCACCGGCCTCGACCAGGACGAGGTCCGGGCCCGCATGCAGCAGTACGAGACCTACTTCGGCGTCCCGCGCGAGCCGTTGGGCTGAGATCGGCCCCGTCCCGGCCCTCCCCCGGCCACCCCCGCCGTTCTGGTTGCGCTCCTCTGTCGTGGGCGACAAGGGAGAGCAACCAGAAGCGGTCGGGGTGGGGGTCAGGCGGCCACCGAGGCCACCCACTCGTCCACCAGGTCGCCGAGGATGGGCAGGGTCACCGAGCCGTGGGCCAGCACGGCGTCGTGGAAGCCCTTGATGTCGAACCGGTCACCGAGGCGGTCCTTGGCGGCGGCCCGCAGCCGGAAGAACTCCCGCTGGCCGGTCTTGTAGGCCAGGGCCTGGCCGGGCATGCCGATGTAGCGGTCGATCTCGACGGTGACCTCGCCCTCGTCCAGCGGCGTGTTCTCCAGCAGGAAGTCGATGGCCTGGCGCCGGGTCCAGCCCAGGGCGTGCAGGCCGGTGTCCACCACCAGGCGCCCGGCCCGCCAGGCGTCCGCGGTCAGCATGCCCAGGAGGTCGAGGTCGCCGCCGTAGAGGCCCATCTCCTCGGCCAGGCGCTCGGTGTAGAGGGCCCAGCCCTCGACGTAGGCCGTGTTGCCGAACCCGAAGCGCTGGAAGTCCGGCAGGTCGGTCAGCTCGGCGGCGATGGCCAGTTGCAGGTGGTGGCCGGGGATGGCCTCGTGGTAGCCGATGCTCTCGGCCTCGGTGCGGGACCTCTCCTCCGGGGCGTGGGTGTTGACGTAGTAGGTGCCGGGCCGGCTGCCGTCGCCCGCGGGCGGGAAGTAGTAGGCGGCGGGCGCGTCGGCGGCCAGGTAGTCGGGCACCGCGACGATGGCGCAGTCGGCCTCCGGGAGGCGTCCGAACCAGGCGCCCATCGCGGCCTTGGCCCGGCCCAGCGCGTCGGCGGCATCCGCCATGATCTCCTCGCCGGTGGCGTACTTGAGCGCCGGGTCGGTGCGTAGGCGTTCGAACACCTCGGCCGCGGTGTGCAGGCCGAAGGCCCGGCCCCCGATCTCGGCGTACTCGGCGGGGAGTGTCTCGGTGATCTCGGCCATGCCGATGTCGTGCAGCTCCTGGGGGCTCAGGTCCGTGGTCGTGTGGAGCCGGACCAGCGCGGCGTACACCTCGTCGCCGCCGTCGATGTGGCAGAGGCCGGGCCGCTCGTCGGGTCGGGCGGCGGGCTGGAGCTCGTCGGCCAGGACGGCCCGGTAGCGGGCGAAGGCGGGCCGGATGACCGTCTCGGTCACCCTCCGCAGCTCGTCGCGCCACGTCGATTCCTCCCAGCCCTCGGGGTCCTGGGGCGGGGGGAGTCGGACGAAGGGGTCGTCGTCGAGGGACGAGGCCAGGTAGCCGTCGACCTGGTTGAGTGAGCGCTCGACGCAGATGGCGACCGGCGTGCGGCCCCCGGCCAGGCCCGCCCGGAAGCGTTCAGCGGCCTGGTCGAGGAAGCGGTCGCTCTGGCGGTAGCGCTCGACCAGCCGGGCCGCCGGAGTCGGCGTCGGAGGCCCGCGTCTGCGGGGCGATCTGGAGCAGGTCGGCGTGGGCGCCGGTGTTCTGGTCAGAGGCCAGCTCGGCGAGCCGGTGCTCACTGCGGGCCCGGGCGTTGTCGGCCTCGGCCAGGAGCAGGCCGCGGGTGACCCGGCCGCCGGCGGACAGCGACCCCGGGTCGAGCGCCTCGGCGCGGGCGACGACGTCGGTGATCACCGTCAGGTTGGCGTCCTCGGCGGCCTCGGACAGGTCGTCCATCCGGTCGTCGAAGCGGTGGTCGCCCACGAAGGTGGCGTACACGGGGGAGGCGACCATGACCGCCTCCCAGTAGTCGTCGGCGATCCGGCGCAGTTCGGTGTCACTCATGGCCCCCGTTCTACCCCGAGGCCGCCCGGGAGGGGTGAGCGGGTTCAGCCCCAGTAGCGACCTGAGGTCAGCACCTGGACAGGACCCTCGGCGCGACGGTCACGACGAGCAGGGCGGCGGCCGGGCGCGGGGGCCGGGCCGCGGCTCGTCGGGTCACGTGGGGCCACGTGGGGCCACGCGAGCGACCGGCTCTCGGTCCCGACCGGCAGTGACGAGCCGTACCATCGGGTCGTGCAGTTCCCCGAGCGACGGATGCGGCGCCTGCGGCGCACCCCGGCCCTGCGCCGACTGGTGGCCGAGACCCGGCTGTCGGTCGACGACCTGATCGCCCCGCTCTTCGTGCGGGAGGGCATCGACGAGCCCCGCCCGATCAGCTCGCTGCCCGGGGTGGTCCAACACACCCGCGAGAGCCTCCGCAAGGAGGTGGCCGAGCTGGCCGCCCTCGGCGTGCCCGCCGTGGTCCTCTTCGGCATCCCCGAGCACAAGGACGCCGAGGGCTCGGAGGCCTGGAACCCCGACGGCATCGTCCAGGTGGCGCTGAAGGACCTCCGCGACGACCGGGGCGACGGCCTCGTCCTGATCCCCGACCTGTGCCTCGACGAGTACACCGACCACGGGCACTGCGGGGTGCTGACCACCGACGGCCGGGTCGACAACGACGCCACCGTCGAGCGCTACGCCATGGCGGCCGTGGCCCAGGCCGAGGCGGGGGCCGACATCGTCGCCCCCTCCGGGATGATGGACGGCCAGGTCCGGGGCATCCGGGCCGCCCTCGACGGTGCCGGATTCGGCGACGTGGCGATCCTGGCCTACGCGGCCAAGTACGCCTCGGCCCTCTACGGCCCGTTCCGCGAGGCCGTCGACGTCGAGATCGCCGGCGGCGGGGACCGCAAGGGCTACCAGCAGGACCCCCGCAACGGCCGGGAGGCCCTGGAGGAGATCCGCCTCGACATCGAGGAGGGGGCCGACCTGGTCATGGTCAAGCCCGCGCTGGCCTACCTCGACGTGATCGCCCGGGCCCGGGCCGAGGTCGACGTGCCCTCTGGCCGCCTACCACGTGTCCGGCGAGTACGCGATGGTCAAGGCCGCGGCCGAGAGGGGCTGGATCGACGGCGACGCCGTGCTGGCCGAGCACCTCACCGCCATCCGGCGGGCCGGGGCCGACATGGTCCTGACCTACGCCGCCCGCGAGATCGCCCCCCACCTGTGAGCCCCGATCCCGTTCTGGGTGACCCCCTGTGTCGTGGGCGACATCACCCGTCACCCGGAACGAGTGGGGGGCCGGTGAGCGACTCGACCAACTCGGGGCTGTTCGCCCGCGCCCGGGCCGTCATCCCCGGTGGGGTCGACTCGCCGGTGCGGGCCTTCGGCTCGGTCGGTGGCGAGCCCTACTTCGTGGCCCGGGCCGAGGGCTTCCACGTCTGGGACGTCGAGGGCCGGCGCTACACCGACTTCGTCCAGTCCTACGGGGCGGTGATCCTCGGCCACAGCCACCCGGTGGTGGTCGAGGCCGTCCAGCGGGCCGCCGAGCGGGGCACCTCCTACGGCGCCCCGACCGAGGGCGAGGTCCTGCTGGCCGAGGCCATCGTCGAGCGGGTCCCGTCGGTGGACCGGGTGCGGCTGGTCAACAGCGGCACCGAGGCCACCATGACCGCCCTGCGGGTGGCCCGGGGCTTCACTGGCCGGGACCGGGTCATCAAGTTCGCCGGCAACTACCACGGCCACGGCGACGCCCTGCTGGCCGGCTCCGGCAGCGGCGTGGCCACCCTGGGCCTGCCCGGCTCGGCCGGCGTCCCCGCCTCGGCGGTGGCCGAGACCCTCGTCGCCCCCTACAACGTCGTGCCCGAGATCGGCGACGACGTGGCCTGCGTCATCGTCGAGCCGGTCGCCGCCAACATGGGGCTGGTCCCGCCGGTCCCGGGCTTCCTCGAGGGCCTGCGGGCCGCCTGCGACGCGGCCGGTGCCCTGCTGGTCTTCGACGAGGTCATCACCGGCTTCCGCCTCGGTCCCGACGGGGCCCAGGGGGCGCTGGGGGTCACCCCCGACCTGTCCTGCTTCGGCAAGGTCATCGGCGGCGGGCTGCCCCTGGCCGCGCTCGGTGGGCGGGCCGACGTGATGTCGGTCCTCGCCCCCGAGGGCCCCGTGTACCAGGCCGGGACGCTGTCGGGGAACCCCCTGGCCACCGCCGCCGGCCTCGCCGTCCTGGGCGAGCTGGACGACGGGGCCTACACGATGCTGGCCGGCCGGGCCGAGATGCTGGCGGGCTGGCTGCAGGACGTGATCGCCGAGGCCGGCCTCCCCATCCGGGTCCCGGTGGTCGGGCCCCTGCTGGGCCTCTACTTCGGCACCGACGCGGTGACCGACTACGACGGGGCCAAGGGCACCGACGAGGGCCTCTACGCCGCCTTCTTCCACGCCATGCTCGACCGGGGCGTCGCCCTCGCCCCCGGCGCCTACGAGATCCTCTTCCCCGGCCTGGCCCACACCAAGGACGAGCTGGAGCGGGTCACCGACATCGCCTCCGCCGCCGCCCGCGAGGTCGCCGCTCAGAAGTTGTAGAACGGGGGCGTGAGTGACGAGCCGGTCCGCAGTGACGCCCTCGTGCTGTTCGGGGCCACGGGGGACCTCGCGGTGAAGAAGATCTTCCCGGCGGTCTACGAGATGGCCAAGAACGGGACCCTCGGCGACGGCCCGGTGATCGGGGTGGCCTCCCGCGGCTGGACCGTCGACCAGTTGCGGGAGCACGCCCGGGACGCGATCGCAGCCAGGACCGACATCGACGAGACGGTGTGGGCCGATCTGGCCCCCCGCATCTCCTACGTCAGCGGCGACTACCGGGAGGACGTCCACCTTCGAGCGCCTGGCCGAGGCCGTCGGCGATCGCCGGCACCCGCTCTACTACCTGGCGATTCCGCCCGGCGCTCTTCGACGACGTCGTCGAGGGCCTCCAGGCGGTGAAGTGCACGGGCGGCGGCCGGGTCGTGGTGGAGAAGCCCTTCGGCCGGGACCAGGCCTCGGCCGAGGAGCTGAACGACGTCCTGCACCGGGCCTTCGCCGAGAAGGACGTCTTCCGCATCGACCACTACCTGGGCAAGGAGTCGGTCGAGAGCCTGCTGGTGTTCCGCTTCGCCAACTCGCTGCTGGAGCCGGTCTGGAACCGCAACTTCGTGTCCAGCGTCCAGATCACGATGGCCGAGGACTTCGGCGTCGGGCGGCCGGGGCGCGTTCTACGACAGCGCCGGCGCCATCCGGGACGTCATCCAGAACCACCTCCTGCAGATCGTCGCCCTCCTGGCCATGGAGCCGCCGGCGGGGGCGAGCGCGGACGCCCTGCGGGACGAGAAGGTGAAGGTGTTCCGCCAGATCGCCACGCTGGACCCCTCCCAGGTCGTGCGGGGCCAGTACCGGGGCTACGTGGACGAGCTCGGGGTCGCGCCGGGATCCGACGTCGAGACCTTCGCCGCCCTCCGCTTCCACATCGACTCCTGGCGCTGGTCGGGCGTGCCCTGGCTCATCCGCTCGGGCAAGGAGCTGCCCGTGTCGGCCACCGAGGCCATCGTCACGTTCCACGAGCCGCCGAACCTGCTCTTCGTCGACCCCGACGGTCCCGACGCCCGAGCCCAACCGGATCCGGTTCCGCATCAGTCCCACCGACGGCGTGGTGCTGCACCTGTTCTCCAAGGAGCCGGGCGAGCGCATGGTCAGCGAGCCCGTCGACCTCGCCGTCGAGTACGAGGAGGTCTTCGGCCGCCGCCAGGAGGCCTACCAACGCCTCCTGGAGGACGCCATGGACGGCGACCCCCGCCGGTTCGGCCGGGCCGACACCATCGCCGAGCAGTGGCGCATCGTCAGCCGCCTCATCGACGGCCCGAGGGAGCACCCCGACCTCTACGACAAGGGCACCTGGGGCCCCGAGGCCGCAGAGTCGCTGGCGGAGGGCCTCGGCGGCTGGACCACCCCCTTCCCGCCTGAACGGGACTGGGCCCGCTCTCGGTTGGACAGACCTGTCGCTGGGACCGCGGCGTGTTCCGGGTCGAGGACAGATCGGCTGCTCCGTGGACGATCGCGTCGCTGCGGTCCTGACGGGTCAGGCGGCGGGTCGCTCCGGGACGAGCTTGGCGATGTTGGCCACCGCGGCGGTAGCGGCTTCGGCGGGGCCGAGCTCGTCCTCCCGCAGCAGGTTGGCCATGATGCGCAGGACCCACTCCATGAGGGACTGGCTGTGCATGCCGACCCGGGTCAGCTCCCGCATGAGGGCGGGCCGGCCGATGATCTTGGTGAAGGCCCGGGCCACCCGGAAGTAGAGGCCGTACTCGTCCTCGAGCAGCTGGGGGTAGGTCAGCAGCGGCCGGGCGTCGCCGGTGGTCAGGGACTGGTCGAGGAGGTCGGCGGCCATGCGGCCGGTCTCGTAGGCGTAGTCGATGCCCTCGCCGTTGAACGGGTTGATGGACCCGGCGGCGTCGCCGATCACGATCCAGCTCGGGCCGACCTTGGGGGACACCGAGCCGGCCATGGGCAGGCGGCCACCGGTGGCCTCGCCGACCTTGGTCTCCGGGCCGATCTGCCAGTAGTCGGGGGCGGTGAGGGCGTACTCGTCGAGCAGGTGGGTGGTGTTGATGCTGCGGTAGTCCCGGAAGGTGGACAGCAGCCCCACGCCGACGTTGATGGTCCCGTCACCGACCGGGAAGATCCAGCCGTAGCCGGGCAGCGAGTTGCCGTTGCGGTCGACCATGTCGAGGGCCGACTCGATCCACGGGTCGTCGTGCATCGGGCTCTCGTAGTACCCCCGCAGGGCCATGCCCTGGGGGTAGCTGCGGTCGCGGGCGGTGCCCAGGGCCCGACCGAAGCGGGAGTTGGCCCCGTCGGCCACGACCACGAAGCGGGCGGTGAGCTCCTCGGTCTCGCCGGTCTCGTGGTCCTTGACCACGGCGCCCCGGACCAGGCCGTCCTTGAGCAGGGGCGTGAGGGCCTCGCAGCGGGTGCGCAGGCGGGCGCCGGCGGCCACGGCGTGGTCGGCCACCATCTGGTCGAGGTCCCGGCGGCGCACGACGTAGCCGTGGCTCGGGAACACCGGGTGCTCGGGCCACGGCATCTCGAGGGTCAGGCCGTGGGCCATGGCCCGCAGGCCCTCATAGCGGTGGTACTGCTCGAGGCCGTCGGCCAGGCCCATCAGGTCCAGCTGGTGCACCGCCCGGGGCGTCAGGCCGTCGCCACAGGTCTTCTCCCGCGGGAACGCCTTGCGCTCGACCACGAGCACGTCGTGGCCGGCCTTCGCCAGCCAGTAGCCGCAGGCCGCTCCCGCCGGCCCCCCGCCGACGACCAGGACGTCAGCATCCAGGGCCATGGCGCTAGCCCGCCGGAGCGTCGATCGAGCTCGCCGGTCTCGAGGTCGTACACGACGAGCAGGTTGCCGGCGTCGTCGACGAGGCCCTCCTCGACGGGGTCGAGCCCGCTGAAGGTGGTCCGCTCGTAGACGACCACCGAGGTCAGCTCCTCGGGGGTGAGTGACTCGGCGAAGGCGGGCATGCCGCCGTCGACCGGCTTGTTCGTGTCGCCGTAGGTGTCACCCACCTCGGCCTGCCAGCCGCGTGGAGCCGAGGGACACCCAGTGCATCTGGTCGGCGGGGTCGGAGAAGACGTCGCCGAGCGCCGACGAGGGCGGGCCCGACGCCGCCACCGCCGTTGGCGCCGTGGCAGGTGGCGCAGGTGTCGAAGACCCCCTCGCCGACGACGAGGGCGCCGGAGGCCTCGACGGTCGGCGGCTCGAGGGTGCCGGCGTAGACGTAGCCCCACAGGGGGAGGAGGGCGACCACGGGCAGGGCCCACAGCGGGACCCGCTTGCGGCCGAGCGCGGCCTGGACGTTCGGCGGCGGGGCCGACGGCTCGGGGTCGGGCACGCCCGGGGCGATGGGTGCGGGCGCCGCCACCGTCGGGGTGGCCGCCGCGGCGGGCGGTCGCCGGAGAGGCACCGCCGACGTCGCCGGTGGGGGCGAGGGCTGCGCCTTCCTCGTCGCCGCCGAGACCGAGCGCGGCACGGCGCTCACGCGAGCGCTGGAGCAGATAGTCGGGAACCTCGGTCACCATGCCTCCGGTGAGCGTCCTATGGGCGAGGTCACTCTAGGCCCGCGCCCGGCGTCGGGACCAAGCAGCCCGACCCCGTGCGTCCTCGACCGTGCCGGCGCGGGGTCGTCGACCCTCCGCCGCGATGTGTTTCGCCGCCGGGTGCCGTGCTAGACCACAGAGCACGACACACCGACGGTCGACCACCGGGCGGTAACCTTGGTGTGTCGATTGTGATTGATTTCACGAAGTCCCGGTGACCCAGACCCCGAGGAGGTGACAGGCAGGTGGTTGCGTTCGTTCGTCTCCGTGCTGGTCAGCGTCGGACTCTTCGGAGCCGGCATCTGGTACATGCATCGCCGTCCCGCCGACCCCAAGGGCACCTGGGGCGAGTCCATGGCCGGTGCCGTCTACGTCTTCGGCACGCTCTTCTGGATCTTCGGCATCGTGCCCCACCAGTTCATCCTCTGGGCCGACTCGGACCTGGGTTGGCGGGTGGACCGCTTCCTCGTCGGCCCGGGCGAGATCCTGTCCAACCTCCCCTTCGTCATTCCCTACTCGGCGTTGCGGGACATCATGGTGGTCAACATCCATGTGGTGTACGTCGCCGCCTGGCTCATCGTGTGGTCCCGCTGGCAGAAGCGGGGCGCCGCCGCAGCCCGTCGCCGAGCCCGTCACCTCCGACTACGGCCGGCCGCTGGTGAAGGCCGACGCATGACCACCACCGACGCCAACCCCCCCATGCCCGAGTTCCGGGCCGACTACGTCCTCCAGGAGGTCGACGCCGCCTGGCTGGGCCAGGTGGTGAAGCCCAAGCAGTTCATCCACATCGACCAGTCCGAGTGCATCATGTGCGAGGGCTGCGTGGACATCTGCCCCTGGAAGTGCATCCACATGGTCACGCCCGACGCCATCGACGAGTCGATGGGCACCGAGCTGCCGGGCCTCGACCCGAGCGACCACGTGATCTTCACGATCGACGACGACGTCTGCACCCGGTGCGCGCTGTGCGTCGACCGCTGCCCCACCGGAGTCATCATCCTGGGCAAGATCGGCGCCCCCGCCCCGACGGGTGACGCCCACCAGCGCACCAACGCCCACGGTTACGCCTACGGCTTGCGCCTCGGCTGACCAGGTAGATCAAGGAGCCCCACCACAGTGGCAAAGGCGATGGAGAAGCGGCCCAACCCGGGCGAGCTGGTGAGCCAGAAGGTCGACGACTTCAAGGGCAGCCAGGTCTGGAGCTCGATCTTCCGGCCCGGCTCGATCTTCCGCAAGGGCTACACCGACAGCCCCCGGAACCGGTCCTACGTCATCATGAACAGCGTTCTGTACCACCTCCACCCGGTGAAGGTGAAGCGGCACGCGGTCAAGGTCAGCTACACCCTCTGCCTCGGCGGGCTGAGCTTCTTCCTCTTCATCCTGCTGACGGTGACGGGCATCTTCCTGATGTTCTTCTACCGCCCGACCGCCACCCAGGCCTGGGACGACATCCAGGCGCTGCACACCTCGGTGGCCTTCGGCCTCCTGGTGCGCAACATGCACCGGTGGGCCGCGCACCTGATGGTGATCTCGGTCTTCCTGCACATGGCGCGGGTCTTCTACCACGGGGCCTACAAGCCCCCCCGGGAGTTCAACTGGGTCATCGGCGTGGTCCTGCTGCTGCTGACCCTGCTGCTCTCCTTCACCGGCTACCTCCTCCCCTGGGACCAGCTCGCCCTCTGGGCGGTCACGGTCGGCACGAACATGGGTGGGTTCACCCCCGTGTTCGGGTCCCAGGTGAAGTTCGCCCTGTTGGGCGGCGCCGAGATCGGTTCCGAGACGTTGTTGCGCTGGTACGTGCTGCACGTGCTGTTCCTGCCCTTCGTGATCGTCATCTTCATGGCGGTGCACTTCTGGCGGGTCCGCAAGGACGGCGGCATCAGCGGGCCTCTGTAGGAGCGACGGACAGACATGGTCGAGATCCCCGAACACCTCCGCAAGCGGGCCGAGGAGGCCCGCGCCAAGGCCGAGGCCGCCCGTGGTGGCGGCGACGGCGGCGGTGAGCCCGACGCGGGTGGCGCCGACAGCGGCATCCCCTCCGAGCTCCTCGAGCGCTCCAAGGCCGCCCGCGAGCGCGCCGCGGCCGGCGCCGCCGCCGAGACCGCACCCGCGGCGTCGGCGGCGGCGGCACGGCCGTGGCCACCGCACCGGCCGCGGCCACGCCGACCGGGCCCGGGCGGCCACACCCAGCGTCTCCTGACCGTGGTCAAGGCGGGGTCCATCCAGGACGTCAAGGCCACCCCGGTGGACAAGGTCCACACCTGGCCCCACCTGCTGCTGATCGAGTTCGTGGCCGCCCTCGGGGTCACGGCCTTCCTGCTCTTCTTCTCGATCTTCGTCAACGCCCCGCTGCTGGAGCTGGCCAACACCAACCAGACGCCGAACCCGTCGAAGGCCCCGTGGTACTTCCTGGGCCTCCAGGAGCTGCTCACGATGTTCCACCCGATGATCGCGGGCGTGACCGTCCCGACCATCTTCCTGCTCGGCTACATGATGGCCCCCTACATCGACAAGAACCCGAGCCAGAAGCCCGAGGACCGGAAGTTCGCCATCTCCCTCTTCACGGTCCAGTTCATGTTCTGGGCCGTCCTGGTCATCATCGGCTCGTTCTTCCGTGGCCCCGGCCAGAACTTCGTCTTCCCCTGGGTAGAAGGGATCTTCTTCGACCTATGAGCGCAGCGAGGGCCCAGCGGCCCGGCGGCGAAGCCGCCAGGAGCGACAACTCATGAGCACCGGAACGATCCTCCTCATCGTCATCCCCCTGCTGATCGTGCTCGGCCGGCATCCTCCTGGCGGGCGCGGCGCGCCGTCGGGAGACCGACGACGCCGTCGGGGCCCTCAGCCGCGAGACCCGGAAGCGGGACAAGGGTGTGGCCCTCGACGCCGAGCTCGAGCCCACCGGCCAGGAGATCGAGCGCCAGGCCGTGCTGGCCCGCTCGGGCAAGCTGGTCCCCGCCGAGCCCGCCCCGCTCGAGCCCTACACCCCGCCGGACGCCGAGACCATCGGGGTCACCCGGCGCCAGTTCCTCAACCGGGCCATCCTGGGCCTGACCACCTTCTCCCTGGCCGCCTTCGGCGGAGCGGTGCTCGCCTTCGTCTGGCCCCAGGCCGGCGTCGGCTTCGGCTCCAAGATCCGGGTCGGGCCCGATCGACGACGTCAAGGCCAGCATCGCGGAGGGCAACGGCTTCCTCTACGTGCCCGAGGGTCGCATGTGGATCACCGAGTACCCGGCCGCCGACCTGGCCAAAGCCCGAACGGTGTACTCGCCCGCCGAGCTGACCTCGATGGAGGCCGGCGTCGTCCCCCTCTTCCAGACCTGCCCGCACCTCGGCTGCCGGGTGCCGAGCTGTGAGACGCTCGCAGTGGTTCGAGTGCCCGTGCCACGGCTCGCGGTACAACCGGGTGGGCGAGAAGCGCGGCGGGCCGGCCCCCCGGGGCATGGACCGCTTCGCGGCGTCTGTCGAGGGGGGCACCCTGGTGGTCGACACCGGCGTGCGCATCCAGGGCCCGCCCGTCGGCACCGACACCACCGGCCAGGAGCCGGAGGGACCGAGCTGCCTCGGGGGTTCGACCCACAGTGAGTAGCGCTCTGCAGGGGACCGTCCTGGCCTCGACCGTGTCGAACATCGGCTACGTCATCGTCGTCCTGACGCTGATCGCCTTCGTCACCTACATCTTCATCAACGTCCGTCGGGCCCGGCCCGAGACCGGCTCGGAACTGGTGCTGGCCCCGAACCGGATGCCACACCACCCCGACGAGGTCCTCGAGGGCCCGGTGCTCACCCGCAACCTGGCCTTCGGCCTCGGCGCCATCGTGCTCATCTCGGTGGGCCTGCCCCTCTACTGGCTGGGTGAGCCGGCCCGCAACGAGGGCACCCAGGCCACCTTCGACCGTGTCGCGGCCGAGCGGGGTGCGGAGATGTTCGCCGCCACCGCCGACGGCGGCCTCAACTGCGCCGGCTGCCACGGCGGCATGGAGGCCACCGGCGGCGCGGCGCCCTTCACGATCACCGACGCCAACGGCGACTTCGTGTCCAGCGTCAACTGGCAGGCGCCGGCCCTCAACACCGTGCTGCTGCGCTACGACGAGGAGGAGGTCTTCGACATCCTCGTCTACGGCCGGCCCTTCTCGCCGATGCCCGCCTGGGGCCTCGAGGGCGGTGGCGCCCTGAACGACCAGCAGATCGACAACCTGATCGCCTACCTCGAGGAGATCCAGATCACGCCCGAGGAGGCCCAGGCCCAGGCCGAGGAGGGCCTGGCGCTGGCGATGGACAGTGGCGAGTTCGCCAGCGAGGGCGAGGCCCTGTTCAACCTCGGCCTCTACGACGGCTTCGCCGGCGGCGCCTACTCCTGCGGGCGCTGCCACACCCAGGGCTGGTCCTACGGCGAGCCCGAGGCCGACGGCACCGGTGCCTTCGGCCCCAACCTGACCGCGGTGCGCCAGCAGTTCCCGGGCGGCGCCGCCGGCTTCGCCGAGCAGGTGGCCTTCATCAGCGAGGGCTCGGTCAAGGGCCAGGCCTACGGCGTGCACGGCCAGGGCAGCGGGCGCATGCCCGGCTTCGGCGAGATGCTCACCGAGGAACAGATCCGGGCCATCGTCGAGTACGAGAGGAACCTCGGTGACTGACGCGATCATCACCACCGTCCTGGCCGGGATCGCCTACGACCCGGAGATCCGCGGCGTCCTCATCTTCGCCTTCTCGCTGGTGTTCTTCTGCGGCTCCGGATGGCTGCTGCTGGGCACCAACATGGGCTCCCGCCTCGGCTTCCTGGTCGCGGCGGCCGGCCTCTTCGGCTGGCTGACGGTGCTCAGCCTCTCCTGGTGGATCTACGGCGTGGGTCCCCGCGGCGAGTTGCCCGAGTGGAGCGTCGAGGAGGTCAACGTCGGCGACCTCAGCCAGGCCCAACTCGAGGAGGCCCGCACCCTCCTGCCCGAGAACCTGCCCGACCCCGAGCAGATCCTGGCCGACAACCCCGAGATCGCCGCCGAGTTCGAAGAGGGTGAGATCCCGACGCCTGAGCGAGATCGCGGCCGTCGCCGACCTGCCGCCGGAGGTCGCCGACCAGCTCGACGACCTCGAGGGCGACTGGGCGGTCCTGCCGCAGACCGCGATCGGTGACGCCCAGTCCGCGGCCGACGCCGCCCTCATCAGCGACGAGACCGGCCTGTTCACCGCGACCTCCGAGTACGTGCTGGTCGGTGGGTTCGAGGCGGGGGGCAAGCCCGAGCGCGAGAGCGACTCGATCGTCGACCGGGTGAGCAACCGGATCTCCAACACCCTGCGGGTGCTCAACCCGCCCCACTACGTCGTGATCCAGGTCCAGACCTCCGAGGCCACCTTCGTGCCGCCGGGCAACGCCCCGCTGTCGCCGACCGCCGACCCCGACGAGCCGGTGGTGTCGGTGATCATGGTCCGCGACCTCGGGACCCGCCGCCTGCCGCCCGGCGTGCTGACCTTCATGTGGGGCGGGCTCTTCGCCGTGACCTGCGCCCAGCTGCACCGCCGGGACCGCCTGGCGGAGGAGCTCTCGACCGCCAAGCCGGGAGGCTGACCCGTGGGCCAGTACCTGCCGGTGCTCGCCCTCGGTGTGCTGGCCTTCGTCTTCGCGATCCTCAGCATCCTGGCCTCCCGTCTCCTCGCGCCCCGGCTGATGACGCCGGCCAAGGAGGCGCCCTACGAGTGCGGGATCGTCCCCAGCCGGGAGCCGCCCGAGCGCTTCCCGGTCAAGTTCTTCCTGGTGGCGATGATCTTCATCGTCTTCGACATCGAGATCATCTTCTTCATCCCGTGGTCGGTCATCTACCGGGACCTCGGGGCCTTCGGCTTCTGGTCCATGCTGATCTTCGCCGCGCTGGTCTTCGAGTCCTTCCTCTATCTGGTCAGCAAGGGCGCCCTCGACTGGGGCCCGGTCAAGCGGGTCGTCGAGGCCCTCGGCCAGGTCGGCGCCCACCGCACCAGCACCTCCACGATCCGTCGGGTGGGCCTCGAGGGCCGAGAGCCCGAGGCCGAGGAGGTCGCCGCGTGAGTGGCCGATGAGGGCCTGCGGGGGAACGCCCCGAGCGGCGCGGAACCCACCGAGGACGGGTTCCTCGACAAGGGCCTCGAGGGCCTCAGCCACAACTTCGTGACCGGCACCCTCGAGGAGCTGGTCAAGTGGGCCCGGGCCCGCAGCGTCATGCCCGCCACCTTCGGCCTGGCCTGCTGCGCCATCGAGATGATGGCCACCGGCGGCGCCCACTACGACCTCGCCCGCTACGGCATGGAGACCTTCCGGGCCTCGCCCCGCCAGGCCGACCTGATGATCGTGGCCGGCCGCGTGTCCCAGAAGATGGCCCCGGTCCTGCGCCAGATCCACGACCAGATGATGGAGCCCAAGTGGGTCATCTCCATGGGCGTGTGCGCTTCCAGCGGCGGGATGTTCAACAACTACGCCATCGTCCAGGGCGTCGACCAGGTCGTGCCCGTGGACGTCTACGCCCCCGGCTGCCCGCCCGGCCCCCAGACCCTGATGCACGCCATCCTCACCCTCCACGCCCAGATCCGCTCCGGTGAGCTGACCAAGCGCCGCGAGGCCAACGGCGGCGGCGCGGGCATCCAGGTCGACCAGCACGACGGCCAGACCGCCACCGGGGCCGTCCGCCTCCTCCAGCCCACCGTCGAGGACTAGGTGCCGGTGAGTGAGAACACCCGGCGTGACCGAGGACGCGGCCCCCGAGTCAGGACCCGCACCGGAGAAGCACGGTGTCCCCGTGACCGACTCGCTCGGTCAGGAGGTGCTGCACCCCTCCCGGGAGCAGTACCGCGACCTGGTCGAGACGCTGCGGGGCGAGGGCTACCTCGTCTGCATCGACATCACCGCCGTGGACTACCTGGCCCACCCCCACCGCGAGGTGGCCCCGGGCGTCGCGGCCGAGCGCTTCGAGCTGGTGGTGTCCTTCCTCAGCCATGCGCACAAGGCTCGTACCCGGTTGCGCATCCAGGTGCCCGAAGCGGACTCCACCGTGGCCTCCATCGTGGACCTGCACCCCGGCGCCGACGCCCTCGAACGTGAGGTCTTCGACATGTTCGGGATCACCTTCGAGGGCCACCCCGACCTGACCCGGATCCTGATGCCGGAGGACTGGGACGGCCATCCGCTGCGCAAGGACTACGCGGTGGGCGCCATCCCGGTGCAGTTCAAGGGCGCCGGCCGCCAGCGATGAGCGGCGTAGCCGATCGGCAGGCCGAGAGGCCTGCACAGCGATGAGCCGTCAGGCGAAGAGCCGACGACGATGAGCGGCCCGAACGAGGCCGAGATGGCCGACCTCATCGCCCAGACCTCCGAGGAGAGCCAGGGTCTGACCGCGGGCTCGGGCCTCGAGCGCCTGCGGGAGATGGGCGCGGTGCTCCGCCTCTCGGAGGCCGATGCCGCCGCCCTCGAGGGCCAGGTCGGCAAGACCGACGAGACGATGATCATCAACATGGGTCCCCAGCACCCGTCGACCCACGGCGTGCTGCGGCTCATGCTCGAGCTCCAGGGCGAGACGGTGGTGCGGACCAAGCCGATCATCGGCTACCTGCACACCGGCATGGAGAAGACCGGGGAGACCCTCACCTATCTCCAGGGCGCCACCAACGTCACCCGCATGGACTACGCCTCCCCGCTCTTCAACGAGCTGGCGTTCTCGCTCGCGGTCGAGCAGCTCCTCGGCGTCGAGGTCCCGGTGCGGGCCACCTGGATCCGGATGCTGATGACCGAGATGAACCGCATCGCCAGCCATCTGCTCTTCCTGGCCACCAACGGCATGGACCTCGGGGCCGTGTCGATGATGCTCTTCGGCTGGCGGGAGCGCGAGGAGGTGCTGCGCTTCTTCGAGTCGGTCACCGGGCTGCGGATGAACCACAACTACATCCGCCCCGGCGGCGTGGCCGCGGACCTGCCCGACGGCTGGGCGGAGAACGTCCTCGCCCTGATGGAGATGCTGCCGCCGCGGCTCGAGGAGTACGACACCCTGATGACCGGCCAGCCGATCTGGCGTGAGCGCCTGCAGGGCGTCGGGGTCATCACCGCGGACGAGGCGCTGGCGCTCGGCGCCACCGGGCCGATCCTGCGCTCGACCGGCTACGCCTGGGACCTGCGGCGGGACCAGCCCTACCTGGCCTACGACGAGCTGGACTTCGACGTGGTCGTGGGCAGCTACGGCGACGCCTTCGACCGCTACGCCATTCGCCTCAACGAGGTCCGCGAGTCGATGAAGCTCGTGCGCCAGATCGTCGAGGGGATGCCCGGGGGCGACTACCGGGTCCAGGACAAGAAGGTCACGCCCCCGCCGCGGGCGCGCATCGACGAGTCGATGGAGGCCCTGATCCACCACTTCAAGCTCTTCACCGAGGGATTCCAGGTGCCGGTCGGGGAGACCTACGCCGCGGTCGAATCGCCCCGGGGCGAGCTGGGCTGCTACATCGTGTCCGATGGCGGCGCCAAGCCCTACCGACTCCGGGTCCGAGGCCCCAGCTTCGTGAACCTCCAGACCCTCCCGCACATGATGCGCGGCGGACTCATGGCCGACGCCGTGGCCGTCATCTCCTCGGTGGACCCGATCATGGGTGAGGTCGACCGCTAACGATGCCTCGTCTGACCCGGGAGAACACCGAGCTGGCCCGCGAGATCATCTCGCGGTATCCGCGCCCGCGTTCGGCGCTGATCCCCCTGCTGCACCTGGCCCAGGAGCAGGACGGGTACGTCACCGACGATGCCATGGAGCACATCGCCGAGCTGGTCGGGATCACCCCGGCCGAGGTCCTCGGCACCTGCTCGTTCTACGAGATGCTCAAGCGCCAGCCCGTCGGCCGCTACCTGGTCAACGTCTGCACCGACATCTCCTGCCTGCTCCTGGGCGGCGCCGAGCTGTTGGAGCACGCCGAGGAGACGCTCGACGTGAAGGCGGGCAACACCACCGCCGACGGCCTCTTCACCCTGGAGGACGTCGAGTGCCAGGCCGCGCTGCACCGAAGCCCCGTGCCTGCAGGTCAACTACCGCTACTTCACCAACCTGGCGCCGGGCGACCTCGACCAGCTCATCGAGGACCTGCGGTCCGGCCGCCTCGACGCCGACGTGCCGCCCCACGGGACCCTGCACCGCATCCGCCAGCACATCCCGCCCGAGCGGGCGGCCGGCAACGCCCTGCCCGAGGCCGGTGAGGAGCCCGTGTGGCTGGCCACCGCTCCGGCCCGGGCCGACGGGAGCGCCTGATGCCCGCCCTGTCCGCCGCCGAGCTGATCGTCAGCCGGCGCTTCAGCCAGGACGACGCCCGCACCATCGAGGGCTACGAACGCACCGGTGGCTACGACGCCCTCAAGGCCGCCCTGGCCCGCCCACCCAGCGAGATCGTCGACGAGGTCAAGACGGCCAGCCTCCTGGGCCGCGGCGGCGCCGGCTTCCCCGCCGGGGTGAAGTGGGGCTTCTGTCCGCCCGGCGTGTGGCCTCGCTACGTCGTCATCAACGGCGACGAGAGCGAGCCCGGCACCTACAAGGACCGGGCCCTCATGGAGCGGGACCCCCACCAGATCATCGAGGGCGCCCTCATCTGCGCCTACGCCGTGGGCGCCGCCCAGGTCTTCCTCTACGTCCGGGGCGAGATGGCTCTGGCCCAGGAGCGCCTGGCCCAGGCCCTGAACGACGCCTACGCCAAGGGCTATGTCGGACGGTCGATCGGCGGTTCGGACTTCTCCTGTGACGTGGTGCTGGCCTGGGGCGCCGGCGCCTACATCGTGGGCGAGGAGACCGCTCTCATCGAGAGCCTCGAGGGCAACCGGGGCATGCCCCGACTGAAGCCGCCGTTCTTCCCGGCGGCCAAGGGCCTGTACATGCAGCCCACGATCGTCAACAACGTCGAGACGGTCGCCAACCTCCCCTGGATCGTGCTCAACGGTGGCGAGGCCTTCGCGGTCAGGGGCGCCGAGACCAGCCGGGGCACGCGCCTGTTCGCGGTGTCCGGCCACGTCCAGCGCCCGGGCATCTACGAGGTCGAGTTCGGCACCACGACCTACCGGGACCTGCTCTACGCACCGGAGTACGGCGGGGGCATCCGTGAGGACCGGGCCCTCAAGTGCTTCATCCCCGGTGGCGCCTCCGCCCCGTGGTTCTACGAGGAGCACCTGGACCTCCCCCTCGAGACCGGGGCCATCGGCCAGGCGGGCTCGATGATGGGCTCAGGCGCCGTGGTCGTCATGGACGAGACCACCGACGTCGTGCGGGCCGCCTGGCGGGTCGTGCGCTTCTTCTCCAACGAGTCCTGCGGCAAGTGCACCCCCTGCCGGGAGGGCACGAACTGGCTGGCCAAGATCATGCGTCGGATCCTGGACGGCTACGGCCGTACCTCGGACCTCGACCTGCTCCGGGACGTCTGCGACAACATCAGCCCCGGGTTGGCCTGGCCGCCCCGGATGACCACGATCTGCCCGCTGGGGCCATCGGCCGTGTCGCCCATCCTGTCCACCATCGACCGCTTCCGGGACGAGTACGACGCGTACATCGCCAAAGCGGAGCCGGTGTCGACCACGGTCCCGGTGGCCATCCGCTCGGCATCACCGGGCAGCAAGGACGGTGCCGGTGTCTGAGGAACGGGAGACCATCAGCATCACGGTCAACGGCGAGACCGTCGAGGCCGAGAAGGGCGAACTGGTCATCGCCGTGGCCGAGCGGGCCGGGACCTACATCCCGCACTTCTGTTACCACCCGCGCATGGCGCCGGTGGGCATGTGCCGGATGTGCGTGGTCGACATCGACAGCGGCCGGGGCCCCGCCCTGCAGCCCGCGTGCATGATCGAAGTGGCCCCCGACATGGTGGTCGACACCCACAGTGAGGCCACCCAGAAGGCCCAGGACGGCATCCTCGAGTTCCTCCTCCTCAACCACCCGCTGGACTGCCCCGTCTGTGACAAGGGCGGCGAGTGCCCCCTGCAGGACCAGACCATGGCCTACGGCCCGGGCGAGAGCCGGTTCGTCGAGGAGAAGCGCCACTACGCCAAGCCCATCCCGGTCAACGACCTCGTCCTGTTGGACCGGGAGCGCTGCATCCTCTGTGACCGCTGCACCCGCTTCGCCAAGGACGTGGCCGGGGACCCCCTGATCTCCTTCATCGGCCGCGGCTCGTCCACGCAGGTCAACACCTTCCCGGACCACCCCTTCTCGTCCTACTTCAGCGGCAACACGGTGCAGATCTGCCCGGTGGGCGCGCTGACCGCCGGCCCCTTCCGCTTCCGGGCCCGCCCCTGGGACATGGCCCAGGCCGAGTCGACCTGCACGACCTGCTCGGTGGGTTGTCGGGTGGCCATCCAGTCCTCCCGCGACGAGGTCCTGCGCTACAGCGGGGTGGACGTGGACCCGGTCAACTGGGGCTGGCTCTGTGACAAGGGCCGCTTCGACTTCTCGGTGGTCAACCACCCCGACCGTCTCGGCGAGCCGCTGGTGCGGACGCCGGGTGGCAGCGGCCTGACCACGGCCCGTTGGTCCGAGGCCCTGACCCGGGCGGCCGAGGCCCTGCAGGCCGCCCCCGCCGACCGGATCGGGGTCATCGGAGGTTCCCGTCTGACCAACGAGGCCGCCTACGCCTGGGCCAAGCTGGCCAAGGGCGTACTCGGCACCGACAACGTCGACGCCCAGCTGGGCGACGGCCTCCCGGCCGACCTCGTGCTCGGCCTGCCCAAGGCGACCATCGACGAGGCCACCGCGCCGGGCACCACCGTCGTGCTCCTCGGCCCCGACCTCAAGGAGGAGCTCGGCGTCCTCTACCTGCGCCTGCGCCACGCCGCGGTGGAGGACGGGGTCACGATCGTCGAGGTGGCCCCGGCCGCGTCCGGCCTCAGTCCCTACGTCGCCCACACCGAGCTGCACGGCCCGGGCGGGGCGCCCGCGGCCGTCCAGTCCGTGATCGACGCCGGCCTCCTGGGCGACGGCCCCGTCGTGGTCGTCCTCGGCCGCCCCTCCCTGGCCGAGGCCGCCAACCACACCGTCCGGGCCGCGCTGGCCCTGGCCGGCCTCGGCGACCGGGTCCGCTTCCTGTCGACCCTGCGGCGGGGCAACGTGCACGGCGCCCTGGACATGGGCCTCGCCCCCGGCCTGCTGCCCGGCCGCACCACGCTCGTCGCCGGCCGCGACGCCCTGGCCGACACCTGGCCCACCGTGCCCGCCGCGACCGGGATGGACACCGCGGCCATGCTGCGGGCCGCGGCGGACGGCCGCCTCGACGTGCTCGTCCTGCTCGGGGCCGACCCACTCCAGGACGCCCCTGATCGGGGCCTGGCCCGCCGGGCCCTGGAGGGCGCGGGCACGGTGATCGCCGTCGACCTGTTCCTCACCGGCTCGGTCAGCGGGGCCGACGTCGTCCTGCCCGCGGCCGGCTACGCCGAAGTGGAGGGCACGACCACCAACCTCGAGGGCCGCGTCAGCACCGTGACCCAGCGGGTCACCGCCCCGGGCACCGCCCGGGAGGACTGGATCATCGCCGCCGACCTGGCGTCGCGCCTCGGCGCCGACCTGGGCGTCGCCTCGGTGGACGACCTGCTGGCCGAGATCGAGGCCGTAGCCCCCACCCACGCCGGTCTGGCCGAGCGCCTGGTCGCCGCCGGCGGCGACGGCGTGGTGGTCGAGGGCACCTCGGTGACCCCGTCGACCGCGGAGGGCCCGGGCCTGCCCGCCGCGGACAGCTACTCGCTGCGTCTGGCGAGCGGCCGCACGATGTACGACCAGGCCACCATGGTCCAGCAGGCCCCGACCCTCGCCAAGCTGGCTCGGCCCGCCACGGTGCGCCTCAACCCCCACGACTTCGACAAGCTCGGCATCGACCCCGGCACGCCGGTGAAGGTGTCCTCGGCCCGCGGCTCGGTCACGGTGTCGGCCACGTCGGACCCCGGGGTGCCCCGGCACACCGCCGTGGTGCCGTTCAACGCGCCCGGCAGCGCCGGTGGGGACCTGATCAGCGACGGCGAGGCTGTGACCGACGTCCGGGTGGAGACGATCTGATGGACCCCCTCCTCTCCGGCGATGTCGGTGTAGCCGAGGTGCTCATCGTCCTCCTGAAGGTCGTCGTCGTCTTCGCCTTCCTGCTCGTGGCGGTCATGCTGATGATCTGGTTCGAACGCAAGCTCATCAGTGACATGCAGAACCGCATCGGTCCCGACCTGGCCGGGCCGTGGGGCCTGTTCCAGACCTTCGCCGACGGCGTGAAGTTCTTCTTCAAAGAGGACCTGAAGCCGCTGCGGGCCGACCTCGGGGTGTTCCGCCTGGCGCCCTACCTCTCGATCATCCCCGCCTTCCTGGTCTTCTGCATCGTGCCCATCGGGGGGAACTTCGACGGTGACGAGGCCGGGGTGGTGTCGATCTTCGGCCACGACACGTTCCTCCAGGTGGCCGACCCACCCGTCGGGATCCTGCTCTTCCTGGCGCTGTCCTCCATCGCCGTCTACGGCGTGATGCTGGCCGGCTGGTCCTCGGGTTCGAAGTACCCGCTCCTGGGCTCGGTGCGGGCCACCGCCCAGATGGTCTCCTACGAGGCCGCGCTCGGCCTGTCGGTGGCGACGGTGGTCCTGCTCACCGGCAGCCTGTCGACCAACGCCATCGTCGACGCCCAAGCCGCCACCACCAGCTTCCTCGGTTTCGAGGTCCCCAGCTGGAACCTCTGGACCGCCGGCGTGGTGCCCTTCGTCGTCTTCGTCCTGGCGGGCACCGCAGAGCTCAACCGCCCGCCGTTCGACCTGGTCGAGGCCGAGCAGGAGATCGTCGGGGGGTTCCACACGGAGTACAGCTCCATCCGGTTCGCCCTGTTCTTCCTGGCCGAGTTCATGAACGTGATCACGATGTCGGCGATCATCGTCACCCTCTTCCTCGGCGGCCCCGCCGGCCCCACCCTCTTCGGGCCCGACCTCATGTGGGGCCCGATCTGGTTCTTCGCCAAGGTGTTCTGCTTCCTCTTCATGTTCGTGTGGTTCCGGGCGACCCTGCCCCGCTTCCGCTACGACCAGCTCATGGACCTGGGCTGGAAGCTGCTCATCCCCCTGGCCCTGGGCTGGCTGATCCTGCTGGCGGCCATCCGCATCGCCCGGGACGAGGAGTGGAACCAGTTCGCCGTCGCCGCGGGCGTCGTGGTGATCGGCGCGGTCGCCGTTGGCCTGCTGCAGCGGGCCATCAGCACCGCCCGCCAGGAACGCGCGGCCTCCGACGGGGTGGAGGTCTTCGACTGATGGGTTACCTCGAGGGGTTCTGGGTCACCTTCAAGAAGCTGTGGGAGGACCGCGTCACCGCGCCGTACCCGGAGCAGAAGGCCCCCAAGCCGATCCGTCTGCACGGCCGCCACGTCCTCAACCGCTACGAGGACGGCATGGAGAAGTGCATCGGCTGCGAGCTCTGTGCCGGTGTTTGCCCCGCCAAGTGCATCTACGTGCGCGGCGCCGACAACCCGCCCGACGACCCGGTCAGCCCGGGCGAGCGCTGGGGCTTCATCTATGAGATCAACTACCTGCGCTGCATCCACTGCGACCTGTGCGTGGAGGCCTGCCCGACCGAGGCCATAACCGAGTCCAAGCTCTTCGAGTTCTCCTTCACCAACCGCCAGGACGCCATCTACACCCGCGACGAGCTCCTCGTGGACGACGACGGCATGCCCCAGCAGCTGGCCTGGGAGGACTGGCGGGAGGGCGAGGACCTGTTCACCTCCGCCTGGATGCGGGCCACCGCCCCGGCGGGGAACGCGGCCTACGAGGGCGTGGCGTCGTGGTCGGGCGAGCTGGGCTACGGCGTGCGGGCCCCCGAGCGGGGCCAGTCGGTCGGTGAGGACTCCGAGTCGGCGGTGCCCGAGGTGGAGGACGACACGCACGAGGACACGGGCCACTGATGGAGACCCTGGTCTTCCTCATCAGCGCGGCGATCGTGCTGACCGGTGCCGTGGGCGTCATCGCCTTCCGCAACCCGGTGCACAACGCCCTGTCCCTGGTCGGGACCCTGTTCGGCGTGGCCGTGCTCTTCGTGGCCCAGGAGGCCCACCTGCTGGCCGCCGTGCAGGTCATCGTCTACGCGGGGGCCATCGTCATCCTGTTCCTGTTCGTCATCATGCTGCTGGGGGTCGACCGGGCCGAGTCGCTGCGGGACGAGCCCCTGGTCGGCCAGCGGCCGCTGGCCATCCTGGCCGGGGCGGCCACCCTCGGCCTGCTCCTGGTGGTCCTGCTGTCCGTCGATGACCCCGTCACCGGGGCCGAGGCCCTCACCGCCGGGTTCGGGGACCGGCCGAACGTCGAGGCCCTCGCCCGCGTCCTGTTCAGCGACTACGTCTTCGCCTTCGAGATCACCGCCCTGCTGCTGACCATCGCCGTGGTCGGCGCCGTGGTGCTGGCCAAGCGTCCGCCCGCCGGCAGTGCCCTCGAGGCCGAGGACGAGGCCGCCCGGGAGGAGACGACCTGATGGAGGTCACCACCACCTGGTACCTCGTGCTCGGGGCCATGCTGTTCTCGATCGGCGGGACCGGCCTGCTGATCCGGCGCAACCCGCTGGTCATGTTCATGTGTGTCGAGCTGATGCTCAACGCCGTCAACCTGACCTTCGTGGCCTTCGGCCGTTCGTTGGGTGACCTCGGCGGCCAGGTGTCGGTCTTCTTCGTGCTGGTCGTGGCCGCGGCGGAGGTCGTCGTCGGCCTCGCCCTCATCGTGGCCGTCCTGCGCCGCCGCCCCGGCGCCACGGCCGACGACATCTCGGTGCTGAAGGGCTAGGGGGCATGCTCGAACTCGTCTGGTTGATCCCCGCCCTGCCCCTGGCCGGCTTCCTGATCCTCACCCTGGCCGGACGCCGCTTCGGCGAGCCCGCCGCCGGCTGGCTGGCCACGCTCCTGCTCGGCGGCTCCTTCGCCGCCACCGTCGCCGTCTTCGTCGGGCTGGTCGACCTCCCCGGCGAGGAGCGCGTCTACTCCCAGGTCCTCTTCGAGTGGCTCCCCACCGGTGGGCTCACCGTGGACGTCGGCTTCCTGGTCGACCCGCTGTCGGTGACCATGGCGCTGTTCATCACCGGCGTGGCCGCCCTGATCCACCTGTACTCGATCGGGTACATGCACGGTGATCGCGACTTCGCCCGCTTCTTCGCCCTGCTGAACCTGTTCGTCTTCTTCATGCTGATGCTGGTCTTCGGTGACAGCCTCCTGCTGACCTTCCTCGGCTGGGAGGGCGTGGGGCTCTGCTCCTACCAGCTCATCTCGTTCTGGTTCACCGAGATGCCCAACGCCGTGGCCGGCAAGAAGGCCTTCGTCACCAACCGCATCGGTGACTGGGGCTTCCTGGTCGCCATGTTCTTCGTGTTCGCGACGGTGGGCTCCCTCAACTACGTCGGACCTGAACGCGAACGCGTCGACCATGGCCACGACGACGGCGACGGCCATCGCCGCCCTGCTCTTCGTCGGCGCGGTCGGCAAGTCCGCCCAGCTCCCGCTCTTCGTCTGGCTGCCTGACGCCATGGCCGGGCCCGACCCCGGTCTCGGCCCTCATCCACGCCGCGACCATGGTCACCGCCGGTGTCTTCCTCATGATCCGGGTGAACCCGGTCCTGGCCGCGTCCAGCGACTGGGTGCCCGACCTCATCGCCTGGGTGGGGGTCGGCACGGCGCTGCTGGCCGCGACCATCGCCGTGGCCCAGAACGACATCAAGAAGGTGCTGGCCTACTCCACGATCAGCCAGCTGGGCTACACGTTCCTGGCCATCGGCTCCGGGGCCTACGTGGCCGCCCTCTTCCACGTCGTCACCCATGCCTTCTTCAAGGCGCTGCTCTTCCTCGGCGTCCGGCTCGGTCATCCACGGCATGGACGACGAGCAGGACATGCGGTGGATGGGTGCCCTCCGCAAGGTGATGCCGATCACCGCCGTCACCTTCATCATCGGGTGGCTGGCCATCGCCGGTGTCCCCCCGTTCGCCGGCTTCTGGTCCAAGGACGAGATCCTGGCCTACGCCTTCGACAACAGCCCGGCGCTGTGGGCCGTGGGCCTGGTCACCGCCCTGCTCACCGCCTACTACATGAGCCGCCAGGTCTTCCTGGTCTTCTTCGGCGAGGCCCGCTGGGACGACGAACGGCCGGTGGTCGAGGGCGAGGAGCCCGCCGAGGCCCACGAGATCCACCCCCACGAGTCGCCGTGGACCATGACCGTACCTTTGGTGGTCCTGTCCGCCTTCGCGGTCGTGGGCGGCCTGATGAACACGCCGTTCTCGGATGACACCAAGGCCTTCGAGCACTGGATCGAGCCCGTGGTCCACGGCGCTGAGGCCCACCTCAGCCTGTCCGGCACCGAGCAGGTCCTGCTGGCCCTGGTCGCCATCGTGGCCTCCCTGGTCGGCATCGGCCTCGCCGTGATGGTCTACCTGCGCAAGCGCCTGCCGCGTGGTCGAGCCCGAGATCCTGGCCCATGGCTGGTACATCGACGAGACCATCGCCCGGGGCGTGGACGGCCCCGGTGAGGCTGCCTTCGAGGGGGCCGCCGCCTTCGACCGGGTCGTCATCGACGGCGCGGTCAACGAGACCGGCACCCTGGTGAAGGGCTTCGGGTCCCGCCTGCGCAGCGTGCAGACGGGGTACGTGCGCAACTACGCGCTGCTGGTCGCCTTCGGCACCGTCGCCCTGCTGGTCTACGTCGTCACGAGGCTCGCCCTGTGAGCGGAGCGGCCCCCCGGCCCGCGACCGCGTCGCCAAGAGGGGACAGCGATGAGCGCGGTCCTCGCCTCCACGGGTTCGGGCGCGCTCGACTTCCCGATCCTCACGGTCCTGGTCGTCCTGCCCGCAGCCGGAGCCCTGCTCGTGGGCCTGCTCGTCGCGATCTCGGCCCGAACTGGTCAAGGCCACCGCCGTGCTGGTTTCGCTCACCGCCGCCGCCCTCGGCGGCTGGATGCTGGTCGAGTTCCAGACGGGGGAGCCCGGCTTCCAGTTCGTCAGTCAGCACTCCTGGATCGCCGACCTCGGCATCTCTTGGCACCTCGGGGTGGACGGGATCTCGCTCTTCCTGGTGATCCTGACCCTGTTCCTCTTCCCGATCGCCCTGGTGGCCACCGACCCCGGCCACGACGACAAGCCGTACTACGCCTGGCTCCTGGTGCTCGAGGCCGGGTGCATCGGGACCTTCCTGGCCCTCGATCTCTTCCTCTTCTTCGTGATGTTCGAGATCGTGCTCGTGCCCATGTACTTCCTGATCGGGGGTTGGGGCCACGGCCGGCGGGTCTACGCCGCGATCAAGTTCTTCCTCTACACGATGCTCGGCTCGGCGATGATGCTGGTCGGCATCCTGACGCTGGTCTTCCTGACCTCCAGTGCGACCGGCAACCCGATCACCTTCGACCTGGTCGAGCTGGCCAACACCCAGGCCCTCGCGGTGAACACCGCCCGGTGGGTGTTCCTGGCCTTCGCCCTGGCCTTCTCGGTGAAGGTCCCGCTCTTCCCGTTGCACACCTGGCTGCCCGACGCGCACACCGAAGCCCCGACGGCCGGCTCGGTGATCCTGGCCGGGGTCATGCTGAAGCTGGGCACCTACGGGTTCCTGCGCTTCGGGCTCTTCCTGTTCCCCGAGGCCGCCGTCTGGTTTGCCCCGGCGATGGTCACCCTGGGCGTGATCGGGATCCTCTACGCCGCCGTCGTGGCCACGGTCCAGAAGGATCTCAAGCGCCTGGTGGCCTACTCCTCGGTGGCCCACCTCGGCTTCATCGTGCTGGGCACCTTCGCCTTCACGACGCAGGGCCTGTCGGGCTCGGTCCTGCAGATGGTGAACCACGGCCTGTCGACCGGCGCGCTGTTCCTGCTCGTCGGCATGATCTACGAGCGCCGCCACACCCGCCAGATCGCCGAGCTCGGTGGCCTGCAGAAGCCGGCGCCGGTCATGGCTTTCGTCTTCACCGTGGTCATGCTCTCCTCGATCGGGCTGCCCGGCCTGAACGGGTTCGTCGGCGAGTTCCTGATCCTGATCGGCTCGTTCCTGACCCGCGAGTGGTGGGCCGTGGTCGGCGCCCTCGGGGTGATCGTGGCCGCCCTCTACCTGCTGTGGGCCTACCAGCGGGTGTTCCACGGCCCGGCCGAGGGCGAGAACGCCGAGATGGCCGACATGAACAAGTGGGAGCTGGCCTACATGGCGCCACTCCTGGCCGCCATCGTCTTCCTCGGCATCTATCCCAAGCCGGTGCTCGAGCGCATCGAGCCCGCCGTGAACGAGCTGATCGTCCACCTGGAGGAGTTCAGCGACTACCGGCAGCCCGACACCGCCACCCAGGGCCCGCAGCGGCCTGAGCCAACCGCCGGGGAGGAGCACGGATGATCGCGCTCCTCGCCCAACTCGACGCCCCGGATCCGGTGGACACCCCCGACATCGCGTGGTCGGCCCTCCTGCCGCTGGTCGTCCTGACCGTCGGTGCGGTGCTGCTCATCCTGCTGTCGTCGCTGCTCAAGGACCGGCTCTTCCAGGGCTTCAACGCCGCCTTCACGTGCGTCACGGCGGGCGCCGCCATCGGCGCCGCCGTCTACCTCTGGCAGCGCATCGGTGACGAGGGCCCGTCCACGACCGCGGCCGGGGCGGTCGCCGTCGACGGCTTCGGCGTGTTCCTCACCGTGGTCATCTGTGTCTCGGTGATCCTGGCCGCTCTGGTCAGCGACCGCTACGTGTGCCGGGAGGAGCTGGACGGCCCCGAGTACTTCGTGCTCATGCTGCTGTCGGCCGCCGGTGGCGTGACGATGGCCATCGCCAACGACCTGATCGTGGTCTTCCTGGGCCTCGAGGTGCTGTCCATCGCCGCCTACGTCCTGACCGCCATGCAGCGCCATCGCTCCGAGTCCCAGGAGGCGGGCATGAAGTACTTCGTGCTCGGCGCCTTCTCCTCGGCGTTCTTCCTCTACGGCATCGCCTTCGTCTACGGCGCCACCGGGTCGACGAACCTCTCGAAGATCGGCTCGTTCCTGGCCGAGAACACGCTCCTGGACGACGGCGTCCTGCTCCTCGGCCTCGTGCTCCTGCTGGTCGGCCTCGCCTTCAAGGTGGCCGCCGTGCCGTTCCATCAGTGGAGCCCGGACGTCTACCAAGGCGCCCCGTCGCCCGCCGTGGCCTACATGGCCGGGGCCGTCAAGGCTGCGGCCTTCGCCTCGCTGCTGCGCATCTTCGTCACCACGTTCGACCAGTGGGCCGTGGACTGGCAGCCGATCGTCTACACCCTGGCCGTCCTCAGCCTGATCGTCGGCGCCGTGCTCGCCGCGGTGCAGACCGACGTCAAGCGGATGATGGCCTACTCCTCGGTCAACCACGCCGGCTTCATCCTGCTCGGGGTGCAGGCCGCCTCGGCCGAGGGCACCGCCGCCGTCCTCTTCTACGTCGGCACCTACGCCGCCATCGTGGCGGGGACCTTCGGGATCATCACGATCGTCGCCGGCTCCCGGGACGCCCGCACCACCATCGACGACTACCAGGGCCTGTCCACTCGACGCCCCGTTCTGGCCCTGGCCTTCACCGTGCTCCTGCTGGCCCAGGCCGGTGTGCCCCTCACCGCCGGCTTCTTCGCCAAGTTCGAGGTCGTGCTGGCCGCGGTCGACGCCCACTCCTACTGGCTGGCCGTGGTGGCCATGATCACCGCCGTGATCTCGGCCTTCGTCTACCTGCGGGTGGTCGTGGCCATGTACATGAGCGACACCGGGGAGGAGGCGGAGTCCCCGGCCAAGGAGGTCGTGCCCTGGAGCGCCGGCCTCGGCATCGGCCTGGCCGTCTTCGTCACCCTCCTGCTGGGGATCCTGCCCTGGATCCTCCTCGACGTCGCCGAGAAGGCCGTCCCGGTCCTGGTCGCCGTACCGGGCTAGAGCTCGGGCGGGAAGAGTCCGAAGCCCTCGCGGGCCGCCGCGTCGCGGAGCCGCAGATCGAAGCACACGACAGTCGCACACTCGGGATCGGCCGTGCGGGCGGCGAGCGCGGACGCCAGCTGGATCGCGTCTCCGGCACGGAGTCCGTACCTGGCCACGAGGTCTGCTGCCGCCCCCAGCCGGGGGAGCGGGAGGTCGACGACGGCGAACCCAGGCTCGCCGGCGGTGGATCCGAGGATGTGGACCTCGACGGCCCGCACCAGGCGCTCGGCGTCGGCCGCGCCGATCAGCCCGTCGCGGTGCTTGCCCCAGATGGCACTGACCAGCTCCACCCAGGTCAGCGCCGAGATCACGAGCTCATCGGCTGCGGCTACGGCGCGTACGACATCGCTGTGCTCCTCCTCGGCGTACAGCTTCACCAGAGCGGAGGTGTCGGCGAAGACCGTCACCCGTCCTCGTCGGGCCGACCGAGCACCGCCCGGTCCCTGCTCTCCCTGTCACGGGTGACGTAGTCGGACAACGGGATGCCCCGTCCCGCGGCGGCCCGGGCCCGAGCGAGCTCGTCCTCGCTCGGAGGCGACTTCGTCGACCTCGGCCCCTCCGCCAGGATCCCGGCCCGCCGGAAGCGCTCACGGACCTGCTCGACGCCCGGTCCGGCGAAGTCGGGGTCGGTCCGGGTGCGCAGGACCATCACAACCCAGCCGTTCACACTCTGACCCTCCGCGGCCGCCGCCTGTTTGCAGTGCTCCGCCAGTTCATCGTCGAGACGGATCGTCAGCTGGGCCATGCCTGCATGCTAGCAGGCATGCCTGCACCAGCCGACCGGCCCCGCACTCACCTACCGTGCCCCCATGGTTCACATCGAGTTGGCGCGGGAGTCGGTGGGGGAGGCGACGGTGTTCGTCCTGCGGATGGTGGACGAGGACAACCGGTTCCACGGGGACTCGGTGGCCGAGTGGCACGCCGCGGTCGACGAGGTGGAGGGCTTTGACGGGCCGGCGGCGCTGGTCACGACCGGCAACGGCAAGTTCTATTCGAACGGCTTCGCCCTCGAGCGCCTGATCGAGGAGGGCACGCTCGGGGAGGTCATCCCCGACGCCCTCCGCCTCTTCGCCCGCCTGCTGCGCCTGTCCCACTACACGGTGGCGGCCGTCAACGGCCACGCCTACGCCGCCGGCGCCATGATCGCCATGGCCCACGACGCCCGGGTCATGCGGGCCGACCGGGGCTACTGGTGCCTGCCCGAGGCGGACATGGGCGTGCCCCTGGCCCCCGGTATGAGCCAGCTGATCGCGGCCAAGCTCACCCCCTCCGTCACCCACGCCGCCGTGGTCACCGCCCGCCGCTGGGGCGGTGAGGAGGCCGTCACCGCCGCCATCGTCGACGAGGCCGTACCCGAGGGCCAGGTCCTGCCCCGCGCCATTGAGCTGGCCGCCGCGAGGGCCGGCGACCAGGCGACCGCCGCCCTCCGCACCGGCCTCTACGGCCCCCTGTTGGAGACGTTGGACCGCGCCGACATCAGCTGACCTCGTCGGCCGCTGAGGCGGCCTTCGACTACACCGGGCGCCATCCGCGGTCGTAGCCTGCCCACTCGTGCCCCAGCGCCCCGTCGGCCCTGCCGATCCCAAGCAGGCGCTCGCGGAACTGCGGGCGGCGCGGCGCCGAAAGCGGGTGGCGGACATCCACTGGATCGACGCCCTGTACCAGGTGTACCTGGCCGCCCTCGTGTCCCTGGTCGCCGTCCTCGCCCTCTCCGCGTGGCTCGGCGGTGACCGCCTTGGTCCGTACCGGACCTGGCTGGTGCTGCGGGACGGGCCCGACGTGCTGGGCGTCGTGGTGGCCGTCGCCATCCTCATCGGGCTGCGCTCGGGGGCCCGGGGCGGGCCGCTGGCCATCGAGCCGGCCGACGCCCGCCACGTGCTGCTCGCGCCGATCGACCGGGCGCTGGCGCTGCGGGGACCGGCCCTCCGTCAGCTCCGCTTCGCTGCCTTCGTGGCCGTCGTCGTCGGCGCCATCGGCGGCCAGCTGGCGGTGCGCCGCCTGGGCGACCAGCCCCTGCTGTGGATCGCGTGCGGGGCCTTCTTCGCCCTCGTCACCCTCGGCCTGGCCCAGGGTGCCGCGCTCGTCGCCGGTGGCCGGCGCCTGCCGATGCTCCCGGCCAACCTCCTCGGGATGGGGCTGTTGGCCTGGGCCCTGGCCGACGTGTTCGACTACGTCCACTTCTCGCCGACCGGCCTCGTCGGCACCATCCCCCTCTGGCCGCTGGAGTTCGAGCCCCTCGCCCTGAGCGCCGCCGTCGTGGCGGTGCTGGCGGTGATCGCCGGGATCGGCGGCCTGGGCGGGATCTCCCTCGAGGCCGCCGAGCGTCGCACCCGGCTGGTCGGCCAGCTCCGCTTCGCGGCCACCCTGCAGGACCTCCGCACGGTCATGGTCCTGCGTCGCCAGCTGGCGATGGAGCTACCCCGTACCCGTCCATGGATCAGGGAGCACTCCTCAGGCCGGCTGCCCGTGTGGCATCGCGGGATGCGAGGCGTCCTGCGTTGGCCCGCCGGTCGCCTTATTCGCCTCATCGGCCTCGGGATCGTGGCCGGCGTGGCCCTGCGGGGCGTGGCCGACGGGACCATCCCCCTCTTGCTCGTCGCCGGCGGCGCCCTCTATGTCGCCGCCCTCGACGGTGTGGAGTCGATGGCCCAGGAGGCCGATCATCCCGGGCGCAGTGAGGCCCTACCGCGGCCGATCGGTGACCTGCTGATTCGCCATCTGGGCGTCGGGGCCCTGGTCATGACCTTCGTGGCCCTTGTGGGCGCCGCTGTCGCCGTGGCCATGGCCCCCAGCCTCGGCGCCCTCGGCGTCGCCGCCATCGCGGTGCCCCCCGCCGCCCTCGCCGCGGCGGCCGGCGGGGCCCTCAGTGTCCTCCAGGGCATCCAGGAGCCCTCCGCCGGCTGGGACCTGATCCCGCCGGAGGTGGCGGGCATGCGCACGGCCTTCCGGGTGGGTGGTCCCCCCGTGATCGCCGTCATCGGCGTCATCCCGGTCGCCATGGCCCGCTCCGCGCTCGACAACGGCGGGGACCCGTTCGCCTCGGCCGCCACGGCGGCCGTGCTCGCCCTCATCGTGACCGGCCTGGTCGCGGGCTGGATCCACCAGCGGGAGCAGATCAAGGCATGGTTCCGGGCTCTCCAGGACGAGGCCGGCATGGCGGCGCCGAGAGCGACGTCGACGCCGGCGCCCGCGTCCGCCTCGACCGGAACGGGCCGGGAGCGGGCCGCCCGCAAGCCCACCCCCACCAAGGTGACGACGACCCTGCCGAGGAAACGATGACGAAGAAGACCCCGAAGCCCACCCCCCTCCTGTGCACCTACGACCTGGCCAAGCGCTACGGCGACGTCGACGCCCTGCTCCCGCTCGACCTGGAGATCGGCGCAGGCGAGCGGGTCGTACTCGTCGGCCACAACGGTTCGGGCAAGAGCACCCTGCTGCGGATGGTCGCCGGCCTGCTCGACCCGAGTGATGGCGAGGTCGAGATCGTGGGCGCTCCGGCCGGATCTCTCGAAGCCCGGGCGGTCACCTCGTTCCTGCCCGACGAGCCCGTGCTGTACGACGACCTCAGCGTGCGCGAGCACGTCGACTACATCGGTCGCCTGCACGGCACTGACGGGTACGGCGACGCCGAGGCGGACGCGGCCGAACGACTGGGGATCGCCCACCGCATCGACGACCTGCCCGCCCGCTTCAGCCGCGGCCTGCGCCAGAAGACGGCCCTGCTGCTCGGCCTCACGCGCCCGTTCGACCTGCTGATCGTCGACGAGCCCTTCGTCGGCCTCGACCTGGCCGGCAAGGCCGCCCTCGTCGAGCTCCTCGAAGAGCGCCACGCGGCCGGCGCCACCCTCGTGGTGGCCACCCACGACCCCGATTTCGTCGATCGGGTCGACCGCTGCATCGCCCTGCGCGACGGCGAGGTCACCTACGACGGCGCCGCCAAGAGCGCGGACGTCACCAGCCTCGTCTCCGCCTGACGGCCGACCGGCCCGACTCGGCCGCCTGTCCTGTGGACAGTCTGACGCGCGACACTCGCGCGTCGGGCCGAGGGGCCTGCCGGGGGACCATGCACATTCTCGGGATAAGCGCGTACTACCACGACTCGGCGGCCGCTCTCGTGCGCGACGGCGAGCTGGTGGCGGCCGCCCAGGAGGAGCGCTTCACCCGGGTGAAGCACGACGCCGCCTTCCCGGCGAATGCGGTGCGCTACTGCCTGGACCACGCCGGGGTGGAGGCCGAGGGCGTCGATGCCGTGGTCTTCTACGAGAAGCCGCTGACCCACTTCGTCCGGCTGCTACGCACCTACCTCGGTACCGCGCCGAACGGCTTCGCCTCCTTCCACCGGGCGATGCCGATCTGGCTGCGGGAGAAGCTGTGGATCGGCCAGCGCATCGAGGCCGAGTTGGCGGCTCTCGGTTACGACCGACCCCGGGACCTCTGGTACGCCGAGCACCACGAGAGCCACGCCGCCTCGGCCTTCTTCCCGTCGCCGTTCGAGTCCGCGGCCGTCCTGACCTTCGACGGCGTGGGGGAGTGGGCCACCTCCAGCATCGGCGTCGGCCGGGGCCACGAGGTCGAGATGGTCCGCCAGCTCAACTTCCCCCACTCCCTGGGCCTGCTCTACTCCGCCTTCACCTACTACTGCGGCTTCCGGGTCAACTCCGGCGAGTACAAGCTCATGGGCCTGGCCCCCTACGGCGAGCCCCGCTTCGTCGACGCCATCCTCGAGCACCTCATCGACCTGAACGAGGACGGCTCGTTCACGGTCAACCGGAAGTACTTCGGGTACCTGGCCTCGTTGCGGATGACCAACGGGCGCTTCGACGAGCTGTTCGGCGGTCCGCCCCGGGCGCCCGAGTCGGATCTCACCCGCCGGGAGATGGACCTGGCCCGGTCCATCCAGGCGGTGACCGAGGAGATCGTCCTGCGCATGGCCCGCACGGCGGCGAGCCTGACGGGCGAGCGTCGGGCGGTGCTGGCCGGCGGTGTGGCGCTCAACTGCGTGGCCAACGGGCGCCTGCTGCGCGAGGGGCCGTTCGACGACCTGTGGATCCAGCCCGCCGCGGGCGACGCCGGCGGCGCCGTCGGGGCCGCCCTCTGGGGCTGGCACCAGGTGCTGGGCCACGAGCGGACCGTCACCCGACCCGACGCCATGCACGGCGCCTTCCTCGGTCCCGTCCTGGACCACCGAGGAGATCGCGGCCTGGCTCGACGAGCAGGGCTATCCGTACCGACGGCTGGCGGCGGGGGAGCGGGGCCCGGTCGTGGCCGAGCACGTGGCCCGGGGCGACGTCGTCGGCCTGTTCCAGGGCCGCATGGAGTTCGGGCCCCGGGCCCTGGGCCACCGCTCGATCATCGGCGACCCCCGCTCGCCGGAGATGCAGTCGGTGCTCAACCTGAAGATCAAGTACCGGGAGTCGTTCCGGCCCTTCGCTCCCGCGGTGCTGGAGGAGCGGGTGGCCGACTACTTCGACCACAAGGGCCCGTCGCCGTACATGCTCATCGTGGCCGACGTCCGCGAGGACCGGTGGATGCGAGGCCGACCAACCCCCTGAGGACCTCCGCGAGTGGGTCAACCAGGTGCGCTCGGACCTGCCCGCCATCACCCACGTCGACCACTCGGCCCGCCTGCAGACCGTCGACGCCGAGCGCAACCCCGAGTTCCACGAGATCCTCACCGCGTTCGAGGCCCTCACCGGCTGCGCCGTGCTCATCAACACCTCCTTCAACGTGCGGGGCGAGCCGATCGTGGGCACGCCCGAGGACGCCTACCGCTGCTTCCGGCGCACCGAGATGGACACCCTGGTCCTCGAGGACCTCGTGCTCGAGGAGGCCGACCAGCCCGAGTGGACGGAGGGGTCGGAGTGGACCCGGGAGTTCACCCTCGACTGATGGACGCCCCCTGATGCGGTTCCTGCGCCACGCTGGGCTCCTGGCCCGCGATGTCGTCGGCTACTCGGTGCACAACCGGGCCTGGTGGCTGGTGCCCGTGATGGCGCTGCTCGCGCTGGTCATCGCCTTGGTCGTGGTCGGCCAGGCCGCCGCCCCCTACACGCTCTACACGCTCTTCTGAGCGGGCCGGACCGACCGTGAGCACCCGCACCGATCCCGGCGCCACCGCCGTCTGGCCTCCGCCGCCCGAGCCCGAGCAGCGGGCCCGGACGGGACCGGCCACCCGGGAGGTGGTGACCCGGGCCCTGCCCGCATTGGCCCTGGCCCTCCTGCTGGGCTGGCTCATCGAGCCGTGGGTGGGTGTGCTCGTCGTGGTCGCCGCCGCCGTGCTCACGACCGTGGCGCTGCTGTCGCCCACTGCCGCGGGGTGGATCGAGCGGGTCTTCGGCGCCATCGGCCACGTGGTCGGTCGGGTCCTGAGCGCCGTGGTGCTCACCCTGGTCTTCGTTGTGGTCTTCGTCCCCGTCGGCCTCCTGGCCCGGCTGTTCCGGCGGGACCCGCTGTCGGCGAGATCGGCCCACCCGGGCACCACTTGGCTGGAGCGCTGGGGCTGGCGGGACCGCCGCCTCCCCGACCGCAGCTACGCCAGCGAGCAGGACCTCCTCGGGGGCCGCCGGGCCGGACGCGTGGCCTGGGCCGTGGGCCTGGTCACGCTGCTGGTCCTGGCCGACGCCGCCATCGGCACCGTGCTGGTCGACCCACCGGCCGAGGGCGCACCCCCGCCGGTGGCGGAGGGTGGCGGTGAGGCCGCCGCCATCCCGGCCCTGGCCGGCCTCGACTACGTCCCCCAGCTGTTCGCCGAGCAGTTCGCTGCCGAGTCGGGCCAGTTCGACCCCCTCCTCGGCTGGCGCCTGGAGGACACCGGGGGCGAATACCTGAACATCGAGGGCGGCGAGCGGGCCAGCACCACCACGGCGGTTCCGGGCGACCCGGTCGACGTCTGGTTCTTCGGCGGGTCGGCGATGTACGGCTTCGGCCAGCGCGACGACCACACCATCCCCTCCGAGCTGGTCCGCCTCGCGGCCGCCGACGGCATCGCCCTCGAGGCCCACAACTTCGGCACCCCGGCGTACGTGAACTGGCAGGGCGTCGAGCTCTTCGCCCGCCTGCTCACCGAGCAGGAGCCGCCCGACCTGGTCGTCTTCTACGACGGCTACAACGACCTCTCCATGCAGTTCGTGGACGGCCCCCTCCACGGCCCCAGCCACGTGTTGGCCGCCGTCCAGCAGGACCGGATCGAGGCCCCACCGGCCGCCGAGAGACCCACGTCGGCCGCCGACGTGCGGGCCTGGTGGGCCGACCACAGCGGCACCGTCAACCTCTACCGCCGGATCTGGGATCGCCTCGACGGCGATGATCCTGAGGTCCGCCTGACCGAAGCCGAGGCCTCCGCCGTGCCCGCCGACGTGGATGCCGAGGCGGTCGAGGCCGCGACCGCCGACCTTCTGGACCGTGGCCGCGAGCTCGCCGCCGCCCTGGCCGAGGCCCACGGCATCGACGTCCAGTTCTGGTTCCAGCCCACGCTGTACACCAAGGGCCCGGTCGAGGGCGAGGAACAGCTCCCGGGTCGGGCGGCCAACCGCACCCCGGCGTGGGTGCCGACCATCGCCGCGCTGCGGGCCGGGTTCCCCGCCGAGGTGGTCGACCTGGCCGACGCCCTCGACGGCCACCCCGACCCGCTGTTCTGGGACACCGTCCACACCAACGAGACCGGGGCCCGCCTCGTGGCCGAAGCGGCCTGGCCCGAACTGCGACAGGCGGTCCGAAGCCGGGACACCCTGAAGCATCCCGTCCCCGTCAGTCACCCGCGGCCGGCCGGAGGCCCGCCCACCCCGGTGTCTTTGGCCGGTCGGAGGGGTGCTCACTAACCTGCGCTCGCGATGTCGGACTTCCTCCGCAGCTACCTCACGGTGGCCATCTTCGGCGCGGCCGCCATAGCGCTCGTGGCCGTGTCCCTGGGCGCGGGCAGCCTGCTGCGGCCCACCCGTCCGCAGGCCGGGAAGTACCTCACCTACGAGAGCGGCGTCGACCCCGTAGGGACCGAGTGGTCCCAGAGCCAGATCCGCTACTACTTCTTCGCCCTGCTCTTCGTGATGTTCGACGTGGAGGCGCTCTACATCTTCCCCTGGGCCATGCGCCTCGAGGCCTACGGCGTCTTCGGCCTCGTCGAGATGGGCATCTTCATCGTGATCCTGGCCCTCGGGCTGCTCTACGCCTGGCGCAAGGGAGTGCTCCGATGGGTCTAGTCGAGAGCGGCAAGATGCCGAAGCCGATGACCAAGCTGCTGAACATCTCGCGGAAGTACTCGCTGTGGATGTACCAGTGGGGCCTGGCCTGCTGCGGCATCGAGATGGGCGCGGCCCTGGCCTCGCCCCGCTACGACATGATGCGCCTCGGGGTCATCCCCTTCCCGGCCAGCCCCCGCCAGGCCGACCTCATCGTGGTCTCCGGCACCATCACCGACAAGATGGCCCCGTCGGTGCGGCGCCTCTACGAGCAGATGCCCGACCCCAAGTACGTGATCTCGATGGGTTCGTGCACCAACTGCGGCGGCCCGTATTGGGACTCGTACTCGGTGACGAAGGGCCTGGATCAGATCATCCCGGTGGACGTCTACATCCCGGGTTGCCCGCCGCGGCCCGAGGCCCTGCTCGACGCCATCGCCATGCTCCAGGCCCAGATCATCGACGAGGACCCCGCCGAGCGCTGGAAGGGTGAGCCGCTTGTCGTCAGCTGACAGCCGCGCCACCACCGACGCCGCGACCACCGAGGAGGTCCCGGCCGACGAGGCCGAGGAGGCCGTGGAGGTCGACGAGGCCCGCGAGGCCCTCGTCGCCGACCTACGGTCCGAGCTGGGCGATGCGCTCGTGGACACCCACATCGACCCGGGCCGCGAGGTCTGGGCCCGGGTGAGCCTCGAGGCCTGGGTCGCGGCCGGCACCTACGCCCGCGACGGCCTGGCCTGCCCCTTCTTCGACTTCCTGTCGGCCATCGACTGGATGCCGTCGCCCTTCGGCCGGGACATGAACAGCCAGGAGGACCTCATCGTCCACGGTGCCCCCGACAGTGCCGGCCAGGCCCCCGGAGCCGCGGTGGTCGACGAGCTGGTCACCGGCTACGCCGGTGGTGACGCCCGCTTCCAGCTGCTGGCCCGGGTCCACGCCCCCAGCAAGGGCCACGGCCTCGTCCTGAAGGCCGACCTGGGCGACGATCCCGATCTCCTCCGCGCCGCCACCTGGGTCCCGGTCTACGCCGGGGCCGCCTGGCACGAGCGGGAGGCCTGGGAGATGTTCGGCATCTCCTTCGAGGGCCATCCCAACCTGATCCACCTCTACCTCCCCGGCGAGTTCGAGGGCCATCCCCTCCGCAAGGACTTCCCGCTCCTGTCCCGCCGGGTGAAGCCCTGGCCCGGCATCGTCGACGTCGAGCCCATGCCCGGCGAGGACGAGGTCGCCCCCGACGAGGCCGGCCAAGCGGGCGACGAATGACCGTCGTGGACCCCCAGCAGCGGGCCTACGTGGCCAGCCAGGCCGCCGACGCCCGGGTGAACGTCGAGCTCGAGACCGGCGGCATGACCCTCAACATGGGTCCTCAGCACCCCGCCACCCACGGGACGTTGCGCATCGTGGTCCGCCTCGACGGCGAGCAGGTCGTGGAGGCCGAGCCCATCGCCGGCTACATGCACCGGGGCTACGAGAAGCTCTGCGAGGTCCGCACCTACCCGCAGGTCACCACGCTGGTGAACCGCATCGACTGGCTGGGCAGCTTCGCCAACGAGGTCCCCTTCATCCTCGCCGCCGAGCGGCTGATGGAGGTCGAGGCCCCGCCCCGCGCCCAGTGGATCCGCACGGTCCTCTTCGAGATGTCCCGGATCGCCAACATCTCGTTGTTCCTCGGCGACATGGGCGCCCAGCTCGGGGCCATCACCCCGGTCTTCTTCGCCTTCCGGGACCGCGAGCGGGTCCTGAACCTGATCGAGTCCGCCACCGGGGGCCGCTTCCACCCCAACTTCGACCGCATCGGCGGGCTCAAGGACGACCTGCCGGCCGGTTGGATCGAGGACTGCCAGGCCGTCATGGAGCGCATGCGCGACTTCTGTGACGAGATCGAGACGCTGCTCATGGGCAATGAGATCTTCGCCGCCCGCTGCCGCGGCGTCGGCGTCATCCCGGCCGATGTCGCCCTGTCCTACGGCCTGTCCGGGGCCAACCTGCGGGCCAGCGGCGTGGACTGGGATCTGCGCCGAGACGTGCCCTGCGGCCTGGCCTTCGACCAGCTCGACTGGAAGGTCTGGACCCACCCGGACGGCGATTCCTTCGCCCGCTTCTGGGTCCGGCTCCAGGAGGTGCGGGAGTCCACCAAGATGGTCGACCAGCTCCTGGACGGCCTGCCGTCGGGGCCGATCATGGCCAAGGTCCCCCGCATCATCAAGGTGCCGGCGGGCGAGGCCTACGTGGAGACCGAGAACCCGCTGGGCGCCATGGGCTACTACGTGGTGAGCAAGGGCGACCTGGTCCCCTTCCGGGTGAAGATCCGTACGCCCAGCTTCAACAACATCTCGATCGTGCCCTGGGTGATGAAGGGCGTCTACGTGCCTGATGTCATCACCATCCTCGGCAGCCTCTACTTCATCCTCGGAGACATCGACCGGTGATCTCCCTCGTCAACGCGGTCGAGTTGGCCTACTGGCAGGAGACCACGGTCAAGGTCGTCGTGATCCTCATGGTCATCCCGGCCGGAGCCCTGATCCTGGGCTACGTCTTCCTGATGAAGATGATGAGCTTCATGCAGAGCCGGCTCGGCCCCATGGAGGCCGGCCCCTACGGCACGCTGCAGCTCATCGCCGACGGCCTGAAGTTCCTCCAGAAGGAGGACATCTTCCCCGAGAAGGCCGACCGCTGGGTGTTCGGCCTGGCCCCCGTGGTGGTGCTGATCTCCACCTTCCTCATCTTCGTGGTCGTGCCCGTGGGCCCTGACCTCATCGTGGAGGACCTGGACACCGGCATCTTCTTCGCCCTGGCCGTGTCGTCGATCTCGGTGATCGGTGTCCTCATGGCCGGCTGGGCCTCGGCCAACAAGTACGCCCTCCTCGGCGGCCTCCGAGCCGCCGGCCAGCTCATCGCCTACGAGCTGCCCCTCCTGCTGGCCGTGGTCGGTGTCGTCATCCAGGCCGGGACCCTCTCCATGCAGGGCATCGTCGTGGCCCAGGCCGAGGGCGCCATCTTCGGCTTCGACGCCCTCGGCAGCCCGTACATCCTCACCCAGTTCTTCGGCTTCCTGATCTTCCTGGCCGCCGTACAGGCCGAGCTGACCCAGCCCCCCTTCGACATGCCGGTGGCCGAGTCCGAGATCGTCGGTGGCTACCAGGTCGAGTACACGGGCTTCCGCTTCCTGCTGTTCTTCATGGGCGAGTTCGGCACCGCCTTCGCCTTCGCGGCCATCGCCTCGGTGCTGTTCCTCGGCGGCTGGTGGGTGCCGGGCTTCGAGCCCGACGACGACACGCTCAACTGGCTCGGGCCCATCGTCATGTTCGGCAAGGTGATGTTCGTCGCCTTCCTGATCTTCTGGGCCCGCTTCACCTACCCCCGCTTCCGGGAGGACCAGCTCCAGGCCTTCGCCTGGAAGGTGCTCATCCCGTTGAGCCTGCTCAACATCCTCGCCACGGCCGTCCTGAAGGTCGCGTTCTGATGCCTCAGCTCCCCGGTCTGGTCAAGGGTCTCGGCGTGACGTTCCGCACCATGTTCAAGCCGAACGTCACCGTGCAGTACCCCCACGTCAAGGAGGAGCCCACCCCACGGGCCCGGGGCGTGATCGCCCTCAAGGAGGAGAACTGCACGGCGTGCATGCTGTGTGCCCGCGAGTGCCCGGACTGGTGCATCTACATCGAGGGCCACAAGTACCTGGCCCCGCCCCGGCGCGAGGGCGGTAGCCCCCGCCAGAAGAACGCCCTGGACCGCTTCGACATCGACTTCGCCCTCTGCATGTACTGCGGGATCTGCGTCGAGGTCTGCCCCTTCGAGGCCCTGTTCTGGAGCCCCGAGTTCGAGTATGGCGAGCACCGCATCGCCGACCTGCTCCATGACAAGGAGCGCCTCGGGGAGTGGATGAAGACCGTGCCGGACTTCGAGGCCTACGAGTCCGGCAGCGAGATGAAGCCGAAGAAGGTGCCCCGCTGATGGTGGCCGAGAACATCGCCTTCGGCATCATCGCCGCCGCCATCGTCCTGGCCGCGTTGCGGGTGGTGACCACCCGCAACATCGTCCACGCCGCCCTCTACCTGATCATCGTCCTGGCGGGCGTGGCGGCCCAGTACTTCCTGCTCGGGGCCGAGTTCATCGGCACCGCCCAGATCCTGATCTACCTCGGCGCCATCGTCGTGCTCTTCCTCTTCGGCATCATGCTCACCCGGGCCCCGCTGAAGGGCGAGTCCAGCCTGGACAACGACCAGCGCTGGCTGGCCGCGGTCGTGGGCGTCCTGCTGCTCGGGGTCATGAGCTACGCCCTCATCGACGGCTTCGAGGACACCGAGCTGCCCGCCGACACCGTGCAGCGCACCGCCGAGGTGGCCGACTCGGTGTTCAGCACCTACCTCGTGCCGTTCGAGGTCGTGTCGGTCCTCCTGCTCGCCGCCCTCGTGGGCGCCATCGTGATCGCCAGGAAGGACTGAGCTGATGCTGCTCAACCAGTTCCTCCTGCTCGGCGCGGTCCTCTTCTGCATCGGCGTCTACGGCGTGCTCTCCCGCCGCAACGGCGTGGCTGTGCTGATGTCCATCGAGCTCATCCTCAACGCCGTCAGCATCAACCTGGTGGCCTTCGGGGCCATGAACCAGGACGTCGCCGGTCAGGTCTTCGCCCTGTTCGTCATCACGGTGGCCGCCGCGGAAGTCGGTGTCGGCCTGGCCATCGTCCTGCTCATCTACCGCAACCGCCGGAGTGTCGACCTCGATGACGTCGACCTCATGAAGGGCTAGGGCCGGTCATGGAGTGGTTCCTCGAGCACGCGTGGATCATCCCCCTGATCCCGGCCGTCTCCTTCCCCTCATCCTCGCGGTCGGCAAGCGCCTACCCAAGGGCGGGTCCGAGATCGGCATCCTCTCCATCGGCAGCTCCTTCGTGCTGTCGGTGCTGACCGGCATCGCCTGGATCCAGCACGTCAACGCGGGAGGGGCGAGAGTGGCGGCGAGGGGGGCGAGCACGCCCTCGGCCTGCTGGCCCGGGCGGCCGAGGGGGGCGAGCACGCTGTCGAACCCATCTCGAAGACCATGACCTGGTGGCAGTCGGGCGGCCACGTCTTCGAGGTCGGCACCCTGGTCGACGGCCTGTCGGTGATGATGCTCATCACGGTCTCGCTCGTGTCGCTCCTGGTCCACGTCTACAGCACCGAGTACTTGAAGGGTGACCGGCGCTTCACCCACTACTTCGCCTTCCTGTCCCTGTTCTCGGCGTCGATGCTCACGTTGGTCATCGCCCAGAACACCCTGATGCTGCTGATCGCGTGGGAGCTGGTCGGCCTCTGCTCCTTCGTGCTCATCGGGCACTGGTGGGAGGAGAAGCCGAACTCCGACGCCGCCCTGAAGGCCTTCCTGACCAACCGGGTCGGCGACGTGGGCCTGATCATCGGGGTGATCCTCCTCTTCTTCGGGGCGGGCTCGTTCAACATCCTCGACATCAACTCGATGGCCGCCTCGGGCGAGATCAGCCACCTCGTCCTGCTGATCGCCGCCATCTCGCTGACTGCGGCCGTGTGCTCGAAGTCGGGCCAGTTCCCGCTGCACACCTGGCTGCCCGACGCCATGGCCGGCCCGACGCCGGTCTCGGCCCTCATCCACGCCGCCACCATGGTCGTGGCCGGCGTGTTCATGATCGCCCGCTTCTACCCCGTGTTCTACGAGGGGATGTCGATCAACTCCTCGAGCATCACCCTGCTGGCCTTCGTCGGTGGCTTCACCACCCTGATCGGGGCCAGCCTCGCCTTCGTCCAGAACGACATCAAGAAGGTGTTGGCCTACTCGACGATCAGCCAGCTCGGCTACATGGTTATGGCGCTCGGCGTCGGGGCCTGGACCGCCGGCATCTTCCACCTCTTCACCCACGCCATGTTCAAGGCCTGCCTCTTCCTCGGGGCGGGCTCGGTGAGCCACGCCGCCCACCACACCTTCGACATGCGCAAGATGGGCGGGCTGCGCAAGTACATGCCCAGCACGTTCTGGACCTTCATCATCGGCTCGCTGGCCCTGGCCGGCATCCCGCCGCTGGCCGGGTTCTGGTCCAAGGACGAGATCCTGGCCGGTGCCCTGCAGGGCCAGACGAAGGCCTACCCGATCATGCTGGTCTTCGGTCTGATGACCGCCCTCATGACCGCGGCGTACATGACCCGGGCCGTCTGGATGACCTTCTTCGGCGAGTACCGCGGGGAGGGCACCCCGCACGAGTCGCCCAAGGTCATGACCATCCCGCTGTGGATCCTGGCGGGCATGGCGGTGGTGGCCGGGTTCCTCAACCTGCCCGACGCGCTGGCGCCCGACGGCATCGCCCTGCGCTTCGAGCACTACGTCGAGCCCACCTTCGCGTTCTCGGCGATCGAGCACCCCGAGTTCAGCTACGGCCTGGCGTTCGTGTCGATCCTCCTGGCGGTGACCGGCATCGGCCTGGCCTGGCTCTACTACGCCAAGGACCGGGGCCCCCACGGCCTCACCGAGCGCAGCGCGCTGGCCGCCTGGGGTTACATGGTGCTGGTCAACAAGTACTACATCGACTGGCTGTACGAGAAGGTCATCCGCGACGGGGTCAAGGGACCGATCGCCAAGGGGGCCAACTGGTTCAACCAGAAGGTCCTCGATGGCGCCGTGAACGGCACCGCCACCGGCTCCAAGGCCACGGGCCGCTGGCTCTACCGCTACATCGACCAGGGAGGCGTGGACCGGCTGGTCAACGCCTCGGGCGCCGGGGCCGAGGGCTCCGGCCAGCTCCTGCGCCGCATGCAGACCGGCCGCGTGCAGCAGTACGCGGCGCTCCTCTTCGCCGGCGCCGCAGTGCTCGCCGGCATCTTCATAGTGATCATCTAGGCGGCCGAACCATGCCCACGACCCCCTCCCAGCCGCATCTTCATCGTCATCATCTAGGAGTCACGACCGAGCCATGACCGACTTCCTCAATGACTGGGGCCTGACCCTGGTGACGTTCATCCCGGTGGTGGGCGCCGTCCTGGTGATGGCCCTGCCCAAGGGTGACGAGAGCCTGATCAAAGGCGCGGCGCTCCTGACGTCACTGGCCACCGCCGTGGTCGGCATCCTGCTGATGCTCGAGTTCAACTACGACGACGCCGGCTCGCTGCAGTTCGTCGTCGACAAGAACTGGATCGACGTCATCAACAGCCGGTACATCATGGGCCTCGACGGCATCTCGCTGCCCCTGATGGCCCTGACGCTGCTGGTGGTGCCGCTGTGCATCATCTACAGCTGGAACCACCTGCCGGACCCGGGCAAGCCCAAGGCCTTCTTCACCCTGCTGCTCATCCTCGAGACGGGCATGGTCGGGACCTTCCTGGCCCAGGACCTGATCCTCTTCTTCGTGTTCTTCGAGGTCGTCCTGCTCCCGATGTACTTCATGATCGGGGTCTGGGGCGGTCCCAACCGCCAGTACGCGGCGATCAAGTTCTTCCTGTTCACCCTGTTCGGCTCGGCCCTGATGCTGGTCAGCTTCCTGGCCCTGTACTTCCTCTCCGACGTCGGCACCTTCGACATCCGGGCCCTGCCCGACGCGGCCCAGGGCATCGCCTCGACCACCCAGCTGTGGATCTTCGGCGGCATGTTCCTCGGCTTCGGGATCAAGGTCCCGATGTTCCCGTTCCACACCTGGCTGCCCGACGCCCACACCGAGGCCCCGACGGTCGGCTCGGTCATCCTGGCCGCCGTCCTGCTGAAGCTCGGCACCTACGGCTTCATCCGGATCGCCATCCCGATCCTGCCCGAGGCGGCCAAGGACTGGGCGCCCTACATCGGCCTGCTGGCCGTCATCGGCATCATCTACGGCGCGCTCGGGTGCCTGGCCCAGACCGACATGAAACGGCTCATCGCCTTCTCGTCGGTGGCCCACATGGGCTTCGTCATGCTGGGCATCGCCACGCTGACCGACATCGGCCTCAACGCCGCCGTCTTCGGGATGGTGGCCCACGGCCTCATCACCGGGATGCTCTTCTTCTGCGCCGGCTCGGTGAAGGACCGCTACCACACGCTGGAGATCAAGCGCCTCGGCGGCCTCCTCACCCAGGTGCCGCACCTGGGCTGGATCCTCGGCTTCGCCTCCATGGCGAGTCTGGGCCTGCCCGGCCTGGCCGGGTTCTGGGGTGAGTTCCCGGCGATCCTGTCGGCCTACGAGCCCGCCGAGGGCCTCCCGGTCGAGACCTTCCGGACCTACATGGTCATCGCCGCCATCGGCACGGTCCTGGCCGCCGGCTACCTCCTCTGGCTCTACCAGCGGACGTCGTTCGGCACGCCCTCGGATGAGTTCGCGGAGGAGGCCATCCCCGGCCTTACCGTGTTCGAGTACATCGCCTGGGCGCCGATGCTCCTGCCCATCCTGGTCCTCGGCATCTACCCGAACCTGGTCTTCAGCGTGACCGACCCCGCCGTGGTCAACCAGCTCTCGGCCGTCGCGGGCGGCTGAGATGAGCGTCGAAGACGATCGGCGGGCCGAACAGGCCCGCAAGCCGATGAGCCGTCAGGCGAAGAGGCATCAACGATGACGGCCCTGTTCGCCCAGGCCGGCGGGTTCAGCTCGCCGACGATCGACTACCACGCGTTCGCGCCCGAGATCGTCCTCGTGAGCGTCCTGGTGGTCGTGCTGATCGCGGACCTGGTCTTCGAGCGGGACAAGTGGTTGTTGTCCTCGCTCGCCGGCATCGGCGTGCTCGCCGCCCTGGTCCCGGTCGTCACCCTCGCCCTCGACGGGGTCGACCGCTCCATGTTCGGCGGGGCCTACGAGGTGGACGGCTTCGCCCTGGTCATGAAGGCCCTGTTCCTGGTCGTGGGCTACGTGGTGATCCTCCTGTCGACCAACTACATCGCCGAGGGCGACTACCACGAGGGGGAGTACTACTTCCTGCTCGTCAGCTCGCTGCTGGGCATGTCGGTCATGGCCTCGGCCCGCGACCTGGTCTCGATCTTCGTGGCCCTCGAGTTGCTGTCGATCCCCGCCTACCTGCTGGCCGCCTGGCGCAAGCGGGACCTCAAGGGCAACGAGGCGGGCATGAAGTACTACCTGATGGGGGTCTTCGCCTCGGCCATCCTGCTCTACGGCATGTCGCTGCTGTACGGGATCACCGGCTCGACGCTGCTGACCGAGATCGGCGCCCAGATCGGCGCCGAGCCCTCGAGCGTCCCGATCATCACCCTGGGGATCCTGTTCATCGTCGTGGGCTTCGGCTTCAAGGTCTCCGCCGTGCCCTTCCACACCTGGGCGCCGGACACCTACGAGGGCGCACCGACGCCGATCGCCTCGTTCCTGGCCGTGGCCTCCAAGGCGGCGGGCTTCGTGGCCCTCCTCTCTCTGGTCTTCCTGGCCTTCGACGGCCGGTCCGACGTGGTCGAGCCCCTCATGTGGGTGCTGGCCGCGATCACGATGACGGTCGGCAACCTCATCGCCCTGCGCCAGACCAACGTCGTGCGGATGCTGGCCTACTCCTCGGTGGCCCAGGCCGGCTTCATGCTCGCCCCGCTGGCCGTGGTGGGCGACGCCGGCGAGGAGGCCCTGACCGCAGTGGTGGTCTACCTCCTGGTCTACGCCGCCATGAACCTCGGGGCCTTCGCCGTGGTCATCGCCGTGGCCCGGCGCACGGGCTCGGGTGAGATCGAGTCGTTCCGGGGCCTGTTCCAGTACTCGCCCGGCCTGGCCGTGGTGATGTCGGTCTTCCTCTTCGCCCTGGCCGGCATCCCGCCCCTCGGCGGCTGGGTGGCCAAGTTCGTGGTGTTCCGGGCGCTGCTGTCCGCCGAGACCGTGTGGGGCGCAACCCTGGCCGTGGTCGTGGCCGTGAACTCGGTGATCGCGCTCTTCTACTACGCCAACGTCGCCCGCCAGATGTGGTTCCAGGACGCCCCCGAGGGCGAGACCACGCCCATCAAGGTGCCGTTCTCGCTCACCGCCGCGCTGGCCATCTCGGTCCTCGGCACCCTGGCCTTCGGCATCTTCCCCGGCCTGGTGACCCACTTCGGCGACGTGGCCGACCTCGCCGCCACCTCCGTCCCGTAACGATCCGAAATTGCGCCGATTTGTCACGCCCAGCGTGACAAATCGGCGCAATTTCAGTGCGGTGATGGAGGCGGCGCTCTACGGGCCCGGGGGCTTCTACGAGCGGGAGGGCGGCGGCGCCGGCCGGCGGGGCGACTTCCTGACCGCCCCCGAGGTCGGGCCCCTGTTCGGCGCCGTCGTGGCCCGGGCCCTGGACACCTGGTTCGACGAGCTGGGTCGACCCGAGGGCTTCACCGTCTACGACGTCGGGGCCGGGGCGGGGACGCTGGGCCGCAGCCTGGCGCTGGCGGGGTCTCCGCACCGGTACGTCGCCGTCGACCGGTCCGCCGTCCAGCGGGCCCGCCACGAGGGCCTCGAGTCCGCGGCCGAGCTGCCCGACGGCCCGCTCGTCGGCGTGGTGATCGCCAACGAGCTGCTGGACAACCTGCCCGTTCGACCTGACCCTCGACGGCGAGCCCTTCGACCCGACCGAGGACTGGCCGGAGATCGGCCTGGCCCCGCGGCAGGACCAGGCCCGGGCCTGGGCCGAGGGCGTCCTGGCCCGACTCCACGGCCGTCTCGTGGTGCTCGACTACTGCTCCACGACCGCGTCCATGGCCGGCCGCCCCTGGACCGAGTGGCTCCGCACCTACCGGGGCCACGACCGGGGCGGCCACCCGATGGACCACCTGGGCGAGCAGGACATCACCGTCGAGGTGGCCGTCGACCAGCTGCCGACGCCCGACGAGGACACCAGCCAGGCCGACTGGCTCCGCCGGTGGGGCATCGACGAGCCTGGTCGACGAGGGCCGTCGCATCTGGCACGAGCGGGCCCACCTCGGTGACCTCGAGGCCATCCGGGCCCGCAGCCGCATCAACGAGGCCGAGGCCCTCTCGACCCCGGCGGCATGGGCTCGTTCCGGGTCCTGGAGTGGTCTGTGGTCGAATAGCGCCGTGGAAGGGATCCCCGAGACCGCGCTTCGCCCGCAGCGGCGACCTCAGCATCGCCTACCAGGTCGTGGGCGACGGCCCGATCGACATCGTCTTCGTCCCCGGCTTCATGTCCCACGTCGAGCTGAACTGGGAGTACGAGTTCTACGGGGACCTGCTGGAGCGCCTCGCCGGTTACAGCCGCCTGATCGTGTTCGACAAGCGGGGGACCGGCCTCTCGGACCGGCCGTTCGGCCTCGGCACCTTCGAGGAGCGGATGGACGACGTCCGGGCCGTCATGGACGACGCCGGGGTCGAGCGGGCCCACCTGATCGGGGTCTCCGAGGGTGGCGCCATGTCCGCCCTGATGGCGGCCACCCACCCCGAGCGGGTCGCCTCCCTCGTGCTCATGGCCGCCGCCTGCCCGGGTGTGTTCGACGACGACCCCGGCGAGAAGGCGGCCCTCCTGGACTTCATCGAGCAGCAACTGGAACACCGGCCGGGTCCTCGACGCTCTTCATCCAGAACCCGCCGGACCGGGACGTCGCCCTGGGCCACCTGGCCCGGTACGAGCGCTACTGCTGCACCCCGTCGATCGCCCGGGAGATCATGCGCCGCAACCTCGAGAGCGACATCACCGACGTCGTCCCCAGCGTCGCCGTGCCCACCCTGGTGGTGCACGCCGAACGGGACCCCCTGGTGCCGTTCTCCCACGGGCGGTTCTACGCGGAGAGCATCCCGGGCGCTCAGTTCGCGCCCCTCGACCTCGACATCCACGGCAGTTGGCGTCCGGCCGACTACGACCTGTCGCTGGCCGCCATTCGGGAGTTCCTGACCGGCGAGGCGCCTCCGCCCGTCGTGTCGGTCGACCGGGTGCTGTCCACCGTCCTGTTCACCGACATCGCCGACTCCACCGTCATGGCCGCCGAGGTGGGCGACGCCCGCTGGCGGGAGCTGCTCGACGGCCACGACCGTGCCGCGGCCGAGGAGGTGACCGGCCACGGCGGGATCCTGGTGAAGTCCACCGGCGACGGGATCCTGGCCCGCTTCGACGGTCCCAGCCGGGCCGTGGCCTGTGCCCATGCGCTCCGGCGGCGGGCCGACGGCCTCGGCCTGCGCACCCGGGCCGGGGCCCACACGGGCGAGATCGAGCTCCGGGGCGACGACGTGGGTGGCATCGCCGTGCACATCGCCTCGCGGGTCGCCGGGCTGGCCGGCGCCGGCGAGGTCCTGGTGTCCCGCACCGTGAAGGACCTCGCCGTCGGCTCGGGGCTGACCTTCGAGGACCGGGGCGAGCATGCCCTCAAGGGCGTCCCCGACGCCTGGCAGCTCTACGCCACCGCAGTCTGATGCTCCCGACCAGCTCGGGACGGGCGGCGGTCCGACCGACCGACCGCGGGCAACGACACCTGAGGTGATCCGGCGAACGGGTCCGGGTGCTGTGCCAGACTCCCCTAATGATCCGTGCGCTCCTCGTCGCCGTCGTGGTGCTCCTCGTCGCCACTTTCCCCGCCACCTGGCTGCTGATGCTCTTCCTCGGCAACCTCGGGGTGAACCTCTCCTACTGGGGCACCCTGCCGCTCGGGATCCTGGTGTCGGCCCTCCTCGGGGGCAGCGGCGCCGCGTCCTACCGCGTCTAGGCCAACGAGACGAGCGCGGCGTTGACCAGTTGCTCCGGCAGCAGGTCGAAGGCCCCGTAGAGCTCGCTTATCGTGCCCGACTGGCCGAAGTCGTCGACACCGACCGGTACGGTCCGCGCGCCGAAGACCGACCCCAGCCACGCCATGGCGTGGCTGGATGCGTCGTGCACCGTGACGATCGGCCAGTTCCGTTCGGCGGGAGCGAGCAGGCGGGCGAGGTGGTGGTCGGGCCGGGCCGCCAGGGCCTGCTGAGCGGCTCGGCGTTGGCTCTGCCGCCAGCCCGTGTAGAGGCGACCGAGGCTGGTGATGTCGAGGACGACCGACGCGACCTCCTCCTCGCGGAGCAATCGGGCGGTCTCCACGACCTCGGGCATCACGGCGCCCGAAGCGGCGAGGACCACGCCCGGCCAGCGACCACTGTCGTCGGGCTCGACCAGGCGGTAACCGCCGGCGAGGACGTCGTTGCGGAGGCGTTCCTCGCCGAGGCGGTCGCGGGCAGCCAGGAACGGGGCAGGGTCGATCGGTCGGGTGGACAGGCGGAGGTAGAGCGACCTGCCGTCGGGCTCTGACAGGCGGGCCAGACCGTCGCAGAGCAGCCAGTCGAGGCAGGGGCCGTAGGCCGGCTCGGCGAAGGTGAGCCCGGGCAGCTCCACCCCGATCGACGCGGTGATCGTGGACTGGTGAGCCCCGCCCTCGGGGGCGAGGCTGATGCCCGACGGGGTGCCGACCACGACGAAGCGGGCGTCGTTGTAGAGGGCGTAGACCAGAGCGTCGAGCCCGCGGCAGACGAACGGGTCGTAGACGGTCCCGATGGGCAGGAGGGCTTCACCATGGTGGTCATGGCTCAACCCGAGTTGGCTGAGGAGCAGGAACAGGTTCATCTCGCTGATGCCCAGCTCGAGGTGCCGGCCACCCGGTCCCTGCCGCCAGGCCAGGACCCGCTCGGCGGCGCCCTCGTCGGCGACGGGCTCCGGGGCGAAGACGCCTTGCTGGTTGATCCAGCCCCCGAGGTTGGTCGACACGCTGACATCGGGGGAGGTGGTCACGAGGCGCGCCGCCACCTCGGGATCGCGGCCGAGCGTGGTGAGCACCCGACCGAAGGCCTCCTGGGTGGATGCCGGTCCCCGGGCCTCGGGCGCGGTGGCCGGAGGCACCCGGAGCCGCGGTCGCGGCAGGGGCGGGACGTTGTTCAGTTCGGCCCCGGTGCGGTCGCACAGCCGACCGGCGGCAGACTCGGCGTCGAAGCGGTCCCACTCCTGATCCGGATCGAGGCCCACCGAGGCCCGCAGGTCATCGACCTGGGCCTCGCTCAGCAGGGCGGCGTGGTTCATCGGGTTGCCCGCCAACGGGAGCCCCCAGCCCTTCACGGTGTAGGCGAACACGACCGATGGCCGATCGGTGACCGCGTCACACCGGCGGTATCGGTCGGTGAGCACGGCGAGGTCGTGGCCGCCGAGGTTCTGCACGAGATGGGCCAGATCGTCGTCGGTCTCGTCGGCGCACAGGCGGCCCATCGCGGGGTCGGCTCCGTCGACGAGGTGGTCGCGCAGATCCCGCCCGTTCAGGGAGAAGAGCCGCTGGTAGTGCTCATTGGTCATGGCGTCGAGGTGGGCCCGCAGCGCCTCACCCCCCGGCCGCGAAGGCGGCCTCCAGGCGGGCGCCGTACTTGGCTTCTTCGACGTGCCACCCCGCGTCGGCGAAGAACCGCATCAGGCGGTGGGCCTTGATCCCGGGCACCACGCGGTCGAGGCTCTGGCGGTTGAGGTCGACGACCAGCATGACGCGACCCAGACCGTCGGTCAACGGATCGGCGATGGCCTCCCAGACGTTGCCTTCGTCGAGCTCCGCATCGCCGACGAGGGCGATGAACCGGGGGTCCGGCCCGGGCCTCGGACCGAAGTGGGCATCCACGTAGCGACGGACCGCGGCGGAGAACAACGGGGCCACGGCACCGAGGCCGACCGAGCCCGTCGAGAAGTCCGCTACGTCGGGGTCCTTGGTCCGAGAGGGGTAGGCCTGGAGGCCTCCGAACGCGCGGAGTCGGGTCAGGTGGGCGCGGTCGAGCTCACCGGTGAGGTACTTGATCGCGTGGTACACGGGCGAGGCGTGGGGCTTCACCGCCACCTTGTCGGCGCCCCGGAGGTGCCCGAACCAGAGGGAGGTCATGATGCCGACCATCGAGGCCGAGCTCGCCTGGTGGCCGCCGATCTTGATCCCTCCTGCGTCGGCGCGGTTCCGGTTGGCGTGATCGACCATGCGCACCGCCAGCCACAGCACCCGGCGCTGGATGCGCTCCAGCACCTCTGTGTCCACCGGGGTCGTGGCTGCTCCGAGCGTGTTCACGGCCCGATCGCGGCCAGCGTGGCGTCGAGGTCGTCCCACAGGTCGTCGGCGTCCTCGAGGCCGACCGAGAGCCGGAGCAGGCCGGAGCTGATGCCGCTGCGCTCGCGGTCTCCTGCGGCCACGACGCGGTGGGTGAGTGCCGCGGGACGCTGGATCAGGCTGTCGGTGGTCCCGAGACTGACCGCCGGGGTGATCAGGCGGAGGTGGGCGACGAAGGTGTCGGCCCCGCCGGCCCCGCCGGGGACCTCGAAGGCCAGCAGTGAGCCTGGACCATCCATCTGGTGGCCGATGAGGCCCCCGGGGTCGCCCCCGGGCAGGCCGGGGTACTCCACCCGGACCACGCCGGGATGCTCCTGGAGGCGGCGGGCCAGCGTCCCGGCGGTCGCTTCGGCGGCGCGGACCCGCAGCGGGAGCGTCGCCAGACCCCGGTGAAGGAGATAGGCCGACAACGGATGCAGCACCGCACCGGTGGCGATCCGGACCTTTCGCAACGCTCGTGCCCGAGCCGTACCGGTGGCGATGACGCCGCCGAGCGCATCGCCGTGGCCGCCGATCGCCTTGGTCGCGCTGTGCAGTGTGAAGGTCGCGCCTTGCTCGAGCGGGCGCTGGAGCACGGGCGTGGCCAGGGTGTTGTCCACCAGCACCGGTACCGGGGCCACGGCGGTGCACAGGGCACCGATGTCCACGAGGGCGAGGGTGGGGTTGGCCGGGGTCTCGACCACGACGACCCGGGTGTCGGTCCGGATGGCATCGGCGGCGCGCTTGGCGTCGCTCCAGGTGACCTCGAGGGGGAGGAGGCCCGACGCGAGGAGGTGGTCGCTGCCGCCGTAGATCGGACGAATAGCGACGACGTGGCCGGTGCCCATGCTGAGCAGGCAGGCGGTGAGGGCCGCCATGCCCGAGGAGAAGGCCACGGCGGCCTCCGCGCCCTCGAGGGCGGCCAGCCCGCGTTCGAAGCGCGCCACGGTGGGGTTGTGGAGCCGGCCGTACACCGCGTCGCTCCCCTCCCGTTCAGGGTTGTCCCCGGCCAGCAGCGCGTCGAGGGCGGCTTCGGCCCGGCCCGCATCGTTCAGGGGATTGGTGGTGGACAGGTCCAGGGGCAGGGCGTGGACGCCCAGGGCGCGGAGATCGTCCCGACCCGCATGGACAGCGGTGGTGGTGGTGGTCAACCGCATGATCTCCCTTGTCGGTGGCAGAAGCCACTCTGAACTGCGGTGAACCGAGTGTCACCCAATAGAACTATCGTTTGTCATGGTCGAACGCCCGCTCGACGACATCGACTTCGCCATCGTCGCCGTTCTGGCGCAGGACGCGGCGGCGGTCCAACAAGTCGCTGGCCCACGACGTCGGCCTGTCGCAGTCCAGCTGCCTGCAACGGGTGCGCCGACTGTGGGATCGCGGGGTCCTGAAGGGGACCTACAGCGTCGTGGCTCCCGAAGCGCTCGGGATCGGGGTGCAGGCCATGGTCGCCGTGCGTCTCGTCCGCCATGTCCGGGAGGACGTGCAGTCCTTCCGGGACCACGTACTGGCCTGCCCCGAGGTCGTCGCCTGCCACCACCTGGCCGGGGCGGTCGACTTCCTCCTCCACGTCGTGGCCCGGGACCCCGACCACCTCCGCGACATCGCCATGGACGCCTTCACCAGCCGACCGGAGGTGGCCAACGTCGAGACCTCGTTGTTGTTCGAATCGGTGGAGAAGCGGATGCTCCCCGACTACATCGGACCCGGCGTCACCCCGTAGCCGTTCGACCGCGACGACCCTGCGCACGGGGAACAGCATGCTGAGGTGGCGCGTAAGGTCAGCGCCATGGCTTCCGAACCCACCATCGAGGACTACCTCCGCGAGGACCGGACCTTCCCGCCCCCGGCCGGCTTCGTAGCCGACGCCCTGGTCGCCGATCGTTCCCTCTACGACGAAGCCGACGCCGACTACGAGGCCTTCTGGGCCCGCCAGGCCCGGCAGCTCCTGACGTGGTCGAAGGACTTCTCGACGGTCCTCGAGTGGGACCTGCCCTTTGCCCGCTGGTTCGGCGACGGTGAGCTCAACGTGGCGTACAACTGCCTCGACCGTCACGTCGAGGCGGGCAAAGGCGACAAGGTCGCCTTCCACTGGGAGGGCGAGCCGGGTGACACCCGGAGGGTGACCTATGCCGACCTGCTCGACGAGGTCTGTCGCTTCACCAACGTCCTCAAGGGCCTGGGGGTGGCGAAGGGAGACCGGGTCGCCATCTACATGCCGATGATCCCCGAGCTGCCCGTGGCCATGCTCTCGTGTGCGCGCCTGGGGGCGGCGCACTCGGTGGTCTTCGGGGGCTTCTCGCCCGACTCGCTCATCGACCGCATCAATGACGCCGAAGCCAAGGTGGTGGTCACCGCGGACGGGGGCTGGAGGCGGGGGAGCATGTCGGGCCTCAAGGTCAACGTGGACGCCGCGGTGGGCTCGACGCCGTCGATCACCGACGTGGTCGTGGTCCGACGCACCGGCCAGGAGGTCGAGATGGTCGACGGTCGGGACCACTGGTACCACGACCTGATGGCGGACGCGAGTGCCGACTGCCCGGCCGAGCCCATGGAGGCCGAGCAGCTCCTCTACCTGCTGTACACCTCCGGGACCACGGCCAAGCCCAAGGGCATCATGCACACCACAGGCGGGTACCTGACCCAGGTGGCCTTCTCCCACAAGGTCGTGTTCGACCTGCACCCCGAGACCGACGTCTACTGGTGCGCGGCCGACATCGGCTGGGTCACCGGCCACAGCTACATCGTCTACGGCCCCCTCACCAACGGGGCCACCTCGGTCATGTACGAGGGCACCCCGGACCATCCCCACAGGGCCCGGCTGTGGGAGATCGTCGAGAAGTACGGCGTGACCCAGCTCTACACCGCCCCGACCGCCATCCGGACCTTTATGAAGTGGGGGCCCGACGAGCCCGCCAGCCGGGACCTGTCGTCCCTGAGGCTGCTGGGGACGGTGGGCGAGCCGATCAACCCCGAGGCCTGGATGTGGTACCACCAGCACATCGGCGGCGAGCGCTGCCCGATCGTGGACACCTGGTGGCAGACCGAGACCGGCGGTCACATGATCACGCCCCTGCCCGGGGTCACCACGACCAAGCCGGGCTCGGCCACCTTCGCCCTGCCCGGGATCGGAGCCGAGCTGGTCGACGAGAACGGGGAGCCCGTGGCCCAGGGGGGCGGGTACCTGACCCTCACCCGCCCCTGGCCGGCCATGCTGCGGGGTATCTGGGGTGACCCCGAGCGTTACCAAGACACCTACTGGAGTCGGTTCGAGGGCCGCTACTTCGCCGGCGACGGCGCCAAGATCGACGAGGACGGCTATCTCTGGTTACTGGGTCGGGTCGACGACGTCATGAACGTGTCCGGGCACCGCATCTCGACAACCGAGGTGGAGTCGGCCCTGGTCGACCACGCGGCGGTCGCCGAGGCCGCCGTCGTCGGGGCGGCCGACGCCACCACGGGCCAGGCCATCATCGCCTACACGATCCTGCGGGGCGGCCAGGAGCCCACCGCGGCCCTGGGCGACGAGCTGCGCCAGCACGTGGCCACGAAGATCGGTCCCACGGCCCGGCCCAAGACCGTCATCCTGGTCCCCGACCTGCCCAAGACCCGCAGCGGCAAGATCATGCGCCGCCTGCTGAAGGACGTGGCCGAGGGCCGCGACCTCGGTGACACGACCACCCTGGCCGACCCCGCCGTCTTCGACGAGATCCGGGCGAGAGCCGACGAGGCCCCTCCCGAGGACTGAACACCGGTTCTGGCCCCGGATTTCGAGGTCAGGGCACGGGAACCCGGTGCCGGAACAGGAGGGACCGGATCAGGGGGTTGCGGGGTCGATGCGGGCCACCGTGCCGTTGCTGGCCAGGACGTAGACCTCGCCGTTGTGGTCCTGGCCGAAGGACTGGAGGGTGAAGTCCGGGACCGGGATGCCGAGGTTCGCGGTCTGGGACTGGAGGACGCCGTTGACGGCGACGATGCCGCCGATGGTGCCGGTGCAGAAGTCGCCGTAGAGGTAGACGCCCTCCAGCGCTGGGATGGCCGGCCCTCGGTAGACGTGCCCGCCGATGACCGAGCAGGCGCCGCCCGTGTGGCCGTAGGTGAAGGTCGGCGGCGTGTGGTTGGCCGGCTCGGAGAGGCCGTTGAACGGGTGGTTGCCCTCCATGCGTCGCCAGCCGAGGTTGGCCCTGCGCCCGGCGTTGAGCCCGTTGCCGTCGGCGGGCAACACGTCGACCTCCTCGGTCGTGTTCTGGCCGACGTCGGCCACGTAGAGGTCGCCGGTGTCGTGGTCGAAGGAGATGCGCCACGGATTGCGGACGCCGTAGAGCCAGATCTCCCGGCGACGGGGCGTGGTGAACGGGTTCGACCCGGGTGAGGAGTAGGAGGCGTTGGCGGTCGGGTTGGGATTGATGCGCAGGATCTTGCCCAGCAGCCTCCGGAGGTTCTGGGCGTTGGCCTGTGGGTCACCACTACCGCCACCGTCGCCCAGGGCCAGGTAGAGCCGACCGTCGGGGCCGAAGGTCACCGTGCCCCCGTTGTGGTTGGACGCCGGCTGGTCGAGGGCGAGCACGAGGCGACGAGTCGAGCCGATCACCCTCCGGCCAGTGGCGTTCATCGTGTACTCGACCAAGCGGGTGTCCCCGGCGTTGTTGGTGTAGTGCAGGTACAGCTTGGTGCCCGCCGGGTTGAAGGCCAGTCCGAGCAGCCCGCGCTCACCGGCGGTGTTCGTGAACGAGCTGATGTCGACGACGGGTATCGGGCTGGTGGTGACGTCGGTGCCGTCCACCTCGAGTCGGCGCACGAGGCCTTCCCTCTCGGCCACGTACAGGTCAGTGGTGCTCTGGCGGGTGGCCATCGCGATCGGGTCGTCGAGCGCGGCCACCGTCGTGAGCTGGAGGGCCGGGACCCCCTCGGTCGCGTCGGCCTCGGTCTGGGCGTCGGTCACCGTCGGGCCGACCCCGACGAGGGTCACGGCCAGGGCCACCGCCGCCACGGTGCGCAGGTGCTTCACGGACGGGCTCCTCGGGGTCGTCGTGGGGGCCAAGCTACCGGCGGCCCTACCCTCTCCCGGGTGCAGGTCCCGGACAACTACTGGTGGCGCGACGGGCCGGTCGAGCCCGGCGCGGCGGTGGTGTTCGACATGGACGGGGTGCTCTCCGACGCCTCCAGCCGCCAGCACTACCTCGAGTTCCCCCGTCGGGACTGGGAGGCGTTCTTCGCCGCGTGCGGTGAGGACGAGGTCATCGCCGAGGTCGCCCGGCTGCTCGAGGTCCTCGACACCGACCTGCGGGTGATCCTGCTCACCGCCCGCCCGATGCGGGTGCAGCGCCAGACCCTCGGGTGGCTGGAGCGCTACAAGCTGCGCTGGGACGTGCTGATCATGCGCGAGTTCGGCGACTACCAGGCCTCACGGGTGTTCAAGCAGCGCACCGTGGGCGAGCTGCGGGCCTACGGCTTCGACCTCCGCCTGGCCTTCGAGGACGACCGCCGCAACGTGGACATGTTCCACTGGGAAGGCGTCCCCTGCGTGTACATCCATTCCGGCTACTACGACTGAGCACGGGTGGTTGCCGGGCTCCTCAGTCGCGGAAGTTCTGGAACTGGAGGGGGACGCCGAAGTCCTCCTCCTTCAGGGCGGCCATGGCCTCCTGGAGAGCGTCGCGCTTCTTGTGCTGGACCCGGATCTGCTCGCCCTGGGTCTGGCTCTGCAGCCCCTTGACGCCCAGCGCCTTCAGGAACTTGTTGATCTCGCGGGACTTGTCGGCGTTGATGCCGGCGGTGAGCGTGGCCACCTGGCGCACGGTGCTGCCCGCCGCGGTCTCGACGTTGCCGAACTCGATCGCCTTCAGGGAGATCTTGCGCTTGACCAGCTTCTCCTCGAGGACCTGACGGAGCGCGGTGAGGCGGTCCTCGGTGATGGAGGCCAGGGTGATCGTGCCGTCGCCCAGCTCGACCCGCGAGTTGGTGTCCTTGAAGTCGAAGCGGGTGGCCACCTCACGGGCAGCCTGGTCCACGGCGTTGCGGACCTCCTGGAGGTCGACCTCGGACACCACGTCGAACGTCGGCATGTCCTTGAAGCTACCCGCACCGGCCGGGGAGCCGGGTAGCCTTCGGCGCTCCTGGGTCGGTGCCCGAGTGGCCAAAGGGAACGGGCTGTAAACCCGTCGGCATTGCCTACGGAGGTTCGAATCCTCCCCGGCCCACGCTTCTCATCGTTCGGCGAGGACCCGGTTCAGGGTCGCGCCGACGAGCACGGTCATGGCGCTCAGCTGGAGCCAGAGCAGCAGGACCACCACGGCGGCCAGCGAGCCGTAGGTCTCGTTGTAGCGGCCGAACGTGCTCGTGTAGGCGGAGAAGATCATGGTCACGGCGATCACGAGACCGGCGGCCACGAGCGCGCCCGGGCTGAACAGCCTGGACTCGGGGTGCTTGGCCGGGCCCAGGCGGTAGAGGGTCCCGAGGCCGACGACCAGCCCGACCCCGAGCAGGGCCCACTGGACCACCCAGAGCAGGTGGTGGCTCGGGATGACGGTGATGAGGAGGACCGAGGCGGCGACGAAGGCGACCCCACCGACGGTGAGGGCCAAGGCCTTGCCCCGCTCGGTGACGAACCGCTGGTCGTCGGCCCGATCGCCGTACACCAGGCCAATGGCGGTGATGAGCGTTCGCATCCCCGCCGACGCCGCGATGAGGGCGACCGTCAGGCCGATGACGAGGCCGGTGCCGAGGCCGGCGGACGGCGCGTCGACGACGGCGCGGAGCTGGCTCACGATCAGCTGCTGGGCTTCGATCGGGAGCGCCTGGGTGCTCTCCCGGACCTGACGCTCGACCTCGGCGGGGTCGGCCACCAGCCCGTAGAGCGAGACCAACGCCACCAGCGTCGGGACGAGAGCGAGCATCCCCCAGAAGGCGATGGCCGACGCGAGCAGCGAGACGTTGTCAGCCTTCATGCGGGCCAGCACGGCCCGGCCGAGCGCGAGCACCCGGCGTCGGCCTGTGGCCCCGATCTCTCTGCGGGGGCTCAGGGGGTGACCCGGGCCACCTCGAAGCGGGCGGCCGCTGCCGTCCAGTCGGCCACCTCCCAGAAGGCGTCGACCCAGGCCGACTTGTCGTTGAGGTACTGCAGGTAGAAGGCGTGCTCCCAGGCGTCGATCACCAGGATCGGGTCCGAGCCCTGGCCGACGTTGCTCTGGTGGTCGTAGACCTGCTCGACGATGAGGCGACCGGCCATCGGCTCCCAAGCCAGGGCGCCCCAGCCGGAGCCCTGGACGGACTTGGTGGCCTCTCCGAGCTGGGCCTTGAGGTCCGCGAAGCTCCCGAAGCTGTCCTCGATGGCCGCGGCCAGCTCGCCCTCGGGAGCACCGCCGCCGTCGGGGCTCATGCAGGTCCAGAAGACGCTGTGCAGGACGTGGCCCGAGAGGTTGAAGGCGAGGTCCTTGCTGAGCTTGGTGATGAGCGCGAAGTCACCGCTGCTGCGGGCCTCGGCCAGGTTGTCCAGGGCTTTGTCGGCCTGGGCCACGTACGCCGCGTGGTGCTTGCCGTGGTGCAGCTCCATGATGCGGGCGTCGATGTGGGGCTCGAGGGCGGCGTGGTCGTACGGCAGGTCGGGGAGGGTGTACGTGCTCATGGCGAACGGTCTACCCCGGTCGGGGAGGGATCAGACGGCACCGGGCCGGCCGCCGGTTGCCGGGTTGAGGATCCGAGGTGAGAAGGTGGGACCGATGGTCGGCGGCGACACGGTCGAGGGGGGCGGCGAGGCCGAGCTACCGCAGCTCTGGCGGCTCCTGGGATCCCATCTGCAGCCCTACCGGGGGATCCTGATCGTGGTCACGGTCCTGCAGTTGCTCCAGTCCATCGCCCTGCTCTACCTGCCGACCCTCAACGCCGCCCTGATCGACAACGGGGTGGCCGCGAACGATCCCGCCTACATCCGCCGCATCGGCGCGCTGATGCTCGTGGTCACCCTGGCGCAGGTGGCCCTGTCCGTCGGCGCGGTCTACTTCGGTGCGAAGGCGTCGATGGCGTTCGGTCGTGACGTCCGCCGCAGCCTGTTCCACCAGGTGACCGGGTTCTCGAGCCGCGAGGTGGCCCGCTTCGGCTCGCCCTCCCTGATCACCAGGATCACCAACGACGTCCAGCAGGTCCAGATGGTCGTGCTCATGACGTGCACGCTGCTGCTGGCCGCCCCCTTCACGATGATCGGCGGGGTGGTGCTGGCCCTCCGGGAGGACGTCGGCCTGTCGGCCCTCCTGCTGGTGAGCGTCCCCGTGCTGGTGCTGGGCGTCGGGCTGGTGGTGGCCCGGATGGTGCCCCACTTCCGCGACATGCAGGCCGGCTCGACACCGTGAACCGGATCCTCCGGGAGCAGATCATGGGGATCCGGGTCGTGCGGGCCTTCGTCCGCGAGTCCGACGAGGGCGATCGCTTCGGGCGGGCCAACGACGACCTGACCGACACGTCGCTGCGGGCCGGCCGACTGATGGCCTTCTTCTTCCCGATCGTGCTCCTGGTCCTGAACGCCTCCAGCGTGGCCGCCGTCTGGATCGGCGCCTCGCGCATCGCGGCCGGCGATCTCCAGGTCGGTCAGCTGGTGGCGTTCCTCACCTACCTGGTCCAGATCCTGATGGCGGTGATGATGGCCACCTTCATGATGGTCATGATCCCCCGGGCCGGGGTCAGCGCGGCCCGGATCATCGAGGTGCTCCACACCCCCTCGACCGTCGTGTCCGCGCCGGGCGCGGTGCGGGAGCTCGCTCGTCGGGCCCAGTTGGAGCTGCGCCACGCCGGCTTCCGCTATCCGGGTGCCGCCGAGCCCGTCCTGGCCGACATCTCCTTCACCGCCGCGGCCGGGCGGACGACGGCTGTCATCGGCAGCACCGGTGCGGGCAAGACCACCCTCGTGAGCCTGGTCGCCCGACTGTTCGACGTCACCGCTGGCGCGGTGTTGATCGACGGCGTGGACATCCGGGGGCTGGAGCTGGAGCTCCTCTGGAGTCGGATCGGTCTCGTCCCCCAGAAGCCCTACCTCTTCTCCGGGACGGTGGCCAGCAACCTGCGCCATGCCGATCCGAAGGCGACCGACGACGAGCTCTGGACGGCGCTGACCGTCGCCCAGGCCGAGGAGTTCGTCACGGCGATGCCCGGTGGGCTCGACGCCCGGATCACCCAGGGGGGCGCCAACGTCTCCGGCGGTCAGCGCCAGCGCCTGGCGATCGCGCGTGCCCTGGTCCGCCGCCCGGAGATCTTCCTGTTCGACGACTCGTTCTCGGCCCTCGACCAGGCCACCGATGCCCGGGTGCGAGCGGCGCTGACCGAGCACACGGAGGGCGCCACGGTCGTGATCGTGGGCCAGCGGGTGTCCTCGATCCGAGACGCCGACCAGATCCTCGTCCTGGAGGACGGCGTCCAGGTCGGCCTCGGTACCCACGCCGCCCTCCTCGCGCGCTGCCCGACCTACCAGGAGATCGTCGAGTCACAGCACGAGGAGGGGGTGGCGTGACACCCTCCTCGAGATCTCGGGCCCACCTTGACCGACCTCGCTCCACCGAAGCGGGCCCGTGACCGCCGACGACGACGTCGATCCGCGCCAGGTGGCGGCCGAGGCCCGCGCCGCCCAGGCCTCGGGCCGGCGCGCATGGCCGCCGCGGGCATGCCCGCCGACAAGCCCGAGGACCTCGTCGGCGCGACCCGGCGACTGGCGGCCCGCCTGCGCCCCGACCGGGCCGCCGGGGTGCTGGTGATCCTGTTCGGGGTCAGCAGCGTGACCCTTTCGGTGATCGGGCCCCGGGTCCTGGGGGAGGCCACCGACATCATCGTCGAAGGCGTCACGGGCGAGGCAGGCATCGACTTCCCGGCCCTGCACCGCGTCCTGCTCGCGGTCCTCGGGCTCTATGTCGTCTCGTCGGTCCTGGCCTACCTGCAGGCCTATCTCCTGGCCGGCGTGGTCCAGCGGTCGATGCACCGACTGCGGGGGGACGTGGAGGACAAGCTCAACCGGCTCCCCTTGGCCTACGTGGACGGCCAGCCGCGCGGAGACCTGCTCAGCCGGGTGACCAACGACATCGACAACGTCGCCCAGAGCCTGCAGCAGAGCCTCAGCCAGCTGCTCACCTCGGTGCTCACCATGGTCGGGGTGCTGGTGATGATGCTGGTGATCTCGCCGCTCCTCGCGCTCGTGGCCCTCGTGACGGTTCCGATCGCCCTGGGGACCGTCCGGTTCATCACCAGCCGCTCCAAGTCCCGCTTCATGGCGCAGTGGGCCCGCACCGGCTCGCTCAACGCCCAGGTCGAGGAGGCGTTCACGGGCCATGCGCTGGTCAAGGTCTTCGGTCGACGAGTGGACGTCGAGGATCGCTTCAACGAGACCAACGAGGAGCTCTACGAGGCCGGGTTCGGTGCCCAGTTCATCGCCGGGACCATCCAGCCCGCCATGATGTTCCTGAGCAACCTGAACTTCGTGGTCATCGCCGTGGTCGGTGGCCTCCAGGTGGCGTCGGGGGCGATGACCATCGGCGACGTCCAGGCCTTCATCCAGTACTCCCGGCAGTTCAGCCAGCCCCTGACCCAGCTGGCCTCGATGATGAACGTGCTCCAGTCCGGGGTGGCCTCCGCCGAGCGGGTGTTCGCCCTGCTCGACGCCGACGAGGAGATCGCGGACAGCGGCGTCGCCCTGGTCGCCGAACCGGGCACCCGATCCGGCCGGGTCGAGTTCGACCACGTGACGTTCTCCTATGACCCCGACAAGCCGCTCATCACCGACCTCTCCCTGCTGGCCGAACCGGGGCAGACCATCGCCATCGTGGGCCCGACCGGGGCGGGCAAGACGACGCTGGTCAACCTCCTCATGCGCTTCTACGAGCTGGACGACGGCCGGATCACCCTCGACGGGGCCGACATCGCGTCGATCAGCCGTCGGAGCCTGCGGGAGGGCATGGGCATGGTCCTCCAGGACACCTGGCTGTTCGGCGGCACCATCCGGGACAACATCGCCTACGGCAACCTCGGGGCCACCGACGAGCAGATCCTCGAGGCGGCCCGGGCCACCTACGTCGACCGCTTCGTCCACTCGCTGCCCGACGGCTACGACACCGTCATCGATGACGACGCCGGCAACCTGAGCACGGGCGAGAAGCAGCTGCTCACGATCGCCCGGGCGTTCCTCGCGGATCCGACCATCCTGATCCTGGACGAGGCGACCAGCTCGGTCGACACCCGCACCGAGGTCCTGGTGCAGCGCGCCATGGCGGCGCTGCGCTCGGAGCGGACCAGCTTCGTGATCGCCCACCGCCTGTCGACCATCCGGGACGCCGACACGATCCTGGTGATGGACGCGGGCCGCATCGTGGAGCAGGGCTCCCACCACGAGCTCCTGGCCGCTCATGGTGCCTATTCCACGCTGTACCACGCGCAGTTCGCGGGGGCGTTGGTCGACGTCGACCCCGCCCCGGCCGTCACCCCGGGCTCGGGTCGAGGAGGCGCTGCATGACGACCACGTCCAGCCACTTGCCCATCTTGCGGCCCACCTCGCGCTCGGTGCCGACGATCTGGAAGCCGACCTTGCGGTGCAGCGCGATGGAGGCGTCGTGGCCCCCGACGATGCGGGCGATCACGGTGTGGAAGCCGTGGGCCGTGGCCGTGGCCACCAGCTCCTCGAGCAGCGCCCGGCCGACCCCGCCGCCGCGGCGCTCGCGCCCGACGTAGACGGAATCCTCGACGGTCGTGCTGTAGGCCGGCCGGTCCCGGAAGGGGGAGAGGGAGGCGAAGCCCAGCACCGTCCCGTCGTCGTCCTCGGCGACCAGCACGGCATAGGCCCCGGACCGCTCGACCAGCCAGGCCACCTGCTCCTCCGCGGTGCGGGGCACGAGGTCGAAGGTCACGGTGGATCCGGTGACCTCCGCGTTGTAGATGGCGCGGACGGCCTCAGCGTCCTCGACGGTGGCACGTCTGACGTTCATGGCCGGGCCAGTGTGCCCCGTCACCGGTCAGCGCAGGTCGACCTCGTGGCGCTCGGACCGGCGGGAGGGGTCGGGTGTCGCCACCGGCTCGATGAGCGACAGGTTCCCGGCGATGGCCTCCAAGCGGGCCCAGGATGTGACGTCCTCGTCGCTGGTGAGGAACAGCACCTGCTGGCTGACCGTCGCCCGGCTCAGGAGCTCGAGCAGCGGCGGCTTGAGCGCCGGGTCGATGCCCATGAACGTGTCGTCCAGGATCAGCGGGAGGGTGGTGTGCCGGGGGCCGATGCTGCGCACGGCGGCCAGGCGGGTGTTGAGGGCCTGCGCGAACCGAGCGATCAGGTCGCCGCCCCCGGTGGCGCCGATGGCGCCGGATGCGGTCACGTCCTGCCGGATGCGGGCCGCGGCCAGGATCTCGTCCTTGTGCTCGGTGGCCCACTCGGTGGTGACCGAGGGTCCCACGAGTTGCTCCCACTCGGCGAGGGTCGATCGGTGGACGTCGGCGGCCTCCAGGAGGACCCGTCGGGCCCGGTCGTTGGCCAGCAGCGAGTTGACCCGGTCGAGGTGGAACCCCAGGTAGGAGGGAGCGCCGGCGGCCTCGAGGGCGTCGGCTTCGGCGGCCAACGCGCTCCGCACCCGGCCCCAGTAGACGATGGAGGTGAGGGCCGCGACGGCGGCGAAGAGGACGAAGGGCATGGCCATGACCCGACCCTCGAGCATCGAGAGGGGTACGGCGCCGATGGCGCTGAAGGTGGCCACGTAGAAGGCCAGTTTGCGGACCCGCTCGTGGTCCTCCTGGGCGGCGAGCAGTGCGGCGTGTCGCTCCTCGATGGCCTCGGCCGCATCGGCGTCCTCGGGCTCGCTGCCGGCGATGAGGGCGGCGGTGCGGAGGCCCCGGTGGGCGGATTCGGCCACCTCCGCGTGGTGCCACAGCACCTGCTGGTCGATGCCCGCCAGGCGGCGGATGACCTCGTCGTGGTGGCTGCTGAGCTGGAGGTCGGCCGCCGTGCACCGCAGGAGGCGGCGGGTCATCACCGAGTCGAGGCCGGTGCCGCCGAGGAGGTCGATGTCGCCGCTGGGCCCGCGGAACGCGTCGCTCACATCCACGCCCCGGTTGACGTCGACCACGCGGTGCTCGGCCCCGTTCGGGCGGAACACGGCCAGCGGGGTCCCGTCGTCCCAGGTCAGCTCGAGGTGGACCCCCGACCGGCGAGAACCGAGCGCGCCGACGAACTCGCTGATCAGGCCTTCGCGCTCGACCCCGCCCACCCCCGTCACCACCGTCAGTCGAGGGTGGAGGTCGAGGGCGACCGAACGGCTGGCAGTTTCGAGGACGAGCCGGTCTACCCGCACATGTCCTCAGTCGGCAGCCCGGCCGGCCGCCTTGAGGTGTGTCCCGACACCTGGGGTGTCCGGACCGGAGGCCGGTAAGCTTTCCCGCCGGTCAACGCCCCCTTAGCTCAGTCGGTAGAGCACAGCCATGGTAAGGCTGGTGTCGCCAGTTCGATTCTGGCAGGGGGCTCCGGGGCGGCGTAGCTCAGTCGGTAAGAGCACTCGGCTCATAATCGAGGGGTCGTCAGTTCGATTCTGACCGCCGCCACCAACGCAAGCAGCAAGCATCCAACACCACAGACACCGGAGAGAGTCATGGGTAAGGAGAAGTTCGAGCGGAACAAGCCGCATGTGAATGTCGGGACGATGGGTCACATCGATCATGGCAAGACGACGTTGACGGCGGCGATCACCCGCGTGCTCTCCAATGAGTCGGATTCGACGGCGTTCACGGAGTTCGCGGACATCGACAAGGCGCCCGAGGAGCGGGAGCGGGGGATCACGATCAACATCGCCCATGTGGAGTACGAGACCCCGAATCGGCATTACGCGCATGTGGACATGCCGGGGCATGCGGATTACATCAAGAACATGATCACCGGGGCCGCGCAGGTGGATGGTGCGATCCTGGTGGTGTCCGCGGCGGATGGTCCGATGCCCCAGACCCGTGAGCATGTGTTGTTGGCCCGCCAGGTGGGGGTGCCGGCGATTGTGGTGGCGTTGAACAAGGTCGATCAGGTCGATGATGAGGAGTTGTTGGATCTGGTGGAGCTGGAGGTGCGTGAGCTGCTCTCGGAGTACGAGTTCCCTGGCGATGACATCCCGGTGGTGCGGGTGAGTGCCCTCAAGGCCTTGGAGGGCGATGAGGCGGCGGCGGGGCAGGTCAAGGAGTTGATGGCGGCGGTGGATGAGTACATCCCTCAGCCGGAGCGGGACACCGAGAAGCCGTTCCTGATGCCCATCGAGGACGTGTTCACCATCACTGGTCGGGGCACGGTGGTGACCGGCCGGGTGGAGCAGGGGATCGTGAACACCGGCGACGAGGTCGAGATCGTGGGGATCAAGGACACCCAGAAGACCACGGTGACCGGGGTGGAGATGTTCCGCAAGATCCTCGACGAGGGCCGGGCGGGGGACAACATCGGGGCGTTGTTGCGGGGTACGGGCAAGGACGAGGTGGAGCGGGGTCAGGTGCTGGCCAAGCCCGGTTCGATCACCCCTCACACCGAGTTCGAGGCCCAGACCTATGTGTTGACCCAGGCTGAGGGCGGGCGTCACAAGCCGTTCTTTGCGGGGTACCGGCCGCAGTTCTACTTCCGGACCACTGATGTGACCGGTGACATCGCGCTGCCGGAGGGCACCGAGATGTGCATGCCGGGGGACAACACGCCGATGACCGTCGTCCTCCAGGCCCCGATCGCGATGGACGAGGGTCTGCGTTTCGCCATCCGTGAGGGTGGCCGCACCGTCGGCGCCGGCCGCGTCACCAAGATCCTCAAGTAGGAGACGCCGAGGGCGGCCCGCCGGCTGGGAAGGGACCCGGCCGGGACCGCGATGAGGCGTCAGCCGAAGAGCCGACAAGTAGGAGAGCAAGATGGCATCCGACAAGCGGACGCAGGTCACCCTGGAGTGCCAGGAGTGCAAACGTCGCAACTACATCACCTCCAAGAACAAGGCGGAGCAGCGCGAGCGCATCGAGCTCAAGAAGTACTGCCGCTGGGACCGCCGCCACACGCTGCACAAAGAGACGCGCTAGTCGGCTTCTTGTCCGGGGGAGGCGGAGGAGGCCTCCCGGCTGCGGCGCAAACGAGCGAAGTCCTCGCTCGGAAGACCTCCTCCGCCTCCCGCTCGTGCCTCGGTGACCGCTCGTCTCGTTGTACGGGATCGCGATCCCCTTTGGGCGGCAGCGGGCGGGGGACTGCTCGCGTAACGTCCTCTGTCATGTTCGGGTCGGACTGCCTGTGACGGGCCGCACCGAGGATCTCGGCGCTCTGGTGGCCGCCGCGCAATGCGGCGACCAACGGGCCTTCGAGTCCTTGGTGCGGGCCACCCACGCCGAGACCTACACGCTGGCCTACCGGCTCACCGGGGACGACGAGGACGCGCGGGACGTCACCCAGGACACCTATCTGCGGGCCTACCGCGCCCTCGACCGGTTCCGGGGCGACGCCCGCTTCCAGACCTGGCTCTACCGGATCACCGCCAACAGCGCCAGCACCCTCCTCGGCCAACGGGCCCGGCACCGTCACGACGAGCTGACCGAGGAGGCTCCCGTGGCCGACGAACGCATCCAGATCGATCCCGTGGCTCGGGCCGAGGGCGACAGCCTCCGTCACCACCTCACCGACGCCCTGCGCCGGTTGCCTGCTGGCCTCCGCTCCGTCGTGGTGCTGCGCGACGTCTACGACCTGCCCCACGACGCCATCGCCGCGGAGCTGGACATCTCGGTCACCGCGGCCAAGGTCCGCCTGCACCGGGCCCGCCGCCGCCTCCGTGAGGACCTCTACGCCCAGCCCCACGAGGGAGAAGCCCGTGCAGTGTGACCAGGTCGCCGAGCGGCTCCCCGCCGCGGCCGAGGGTCTCGAGGCGCTCGACCCCGCGGCTCGCCGACACGTGGAGCGCTGCCTGCGCTGCCAGGCCGACGCGGTGCAGTACCGGCGGTTGCTACGGGCCATGCGGGCGCTGCGCACCGAGGTGCTGGTCCCCGCCCCCGGCCTCCTGCCCGAGCTCCTCGCCTCGCTCGGCGAAGCGGGCGAGCATCAGGCCGTGCGGGCCATGTTCCGGGGTCGGCGTGCCGCGTACCTGGGTGGCCTGGCGGCGGCCACGGCGGCCGGCGCGGCCGGGGCGGTGGTCCTGACCATCCGCAACCGGCGCAGCAAGGTCTCCCTCGCCGGCTGAGGTCGCCAGGCCGGGCCCGAATCCCCGAGGGGGCAAGGCGGACCCCTCGCGCTATCCTGCCTGCCGACCTCCGGAGGGCAGTAGCTCAATTTGGCAGAGCGCCGGTCTCCAAAACCGAAGGTTGGGGGTTCAAGTCCCTCCTGCCCTGCAAACCCCCCATCAGCCACCACTACGAGCCTGACGACACACGCCCATGGCGATGAACCGACAGACCAAGCGCATGCTCCAGAAGCAGGGGCAGCTCGGGGCCGACGGTGAACCTGTCGCGGCAGAAGCGGAAGCCGCCTCCGGCGGCGAAGAACCGTGAGAAGCGCGTCGGGCCGCTCCAGTTCCTCCGCGAGGTGCGGGGCGAGCTGCGCAAGGTGGCCTGGCCCACCCGGGACGAGGTCGTCAAGTACTCGATCGTGGTGCTGCTGACGGTCGTGTTCCTGACCGCCCTGATCTTCGCCCTCGACTACGTCTTCGGCGAGTTTGTCCTCAAATTGCTCAACGCGGACTGATGACCTTGACCTCTGACACCGAACCCACCGACGACGCCGACGACGGCGCGTCCGACAGCGCCATCACGGTGGACGTCGTGACCGACCCCGCCGCCCCCGAGGAGGCCGTGCCCGACCCCGCCGCCCTGCTGGGCGAGCGGGGGAGCGAGTCCTTCGAGACCGAGGCCGACCACGCCCACTCCGACATCCTGAACGAGCCCGCCGTGGCCAACCCCCTCGACGCCCTCGGCGGCCTGGGTGACCACACGATCGAGGCCGAGCCGGTCGAGGAGGTCGACGAGGTCCCGGCGGACGCCGAGGTCCTGACCGAGGACGACCTCCTGGCCGAGGGCGAGGACGCGCCGCCGGTCGAGAGCCCCTATGACCGCCCGGGCAAGTGGTTCGTGGTCCACACCCAGTCGGGCTACGAGAAGAAGGTCAAGTCCAACCTCGAGGCGCGGACCCAGTCCATGAACATGGAGTCCCGCATCTACGAGGTCGTCATCCCCATGGAGGACTTCGTCGAGTTCAAGGGCGGCAAGAAGCAGGTCGTCCAGAAGAAGGTCTTCCCCGGCTACCTGCTCGTGCGCTGCCGGCTCGACGACGACTCGTGGTACGTGATCCGCAACACGCCGGGCATCACCGGGTTCGTCGGGCAGGGCTCCAAGCCCACGCCGCTGCGCCGCAAGGACGTCGAGACGTTCCTGGCGGTCAAGCCCGAGGGCGACGAGCCCACCAAGCGCCAGAAGCCCCGCCTCGAGTACGAGGAGGGCGAGACGGTCCGGGTCAAGGAAGGCCCCTTCGCCGACTTCTCCGGCGAGATCATCGAGATCAACGAGGAACAGCTCAAGGTCAAGGTCCTCGTCAACATCTTCGGCCGGGAGACCCCGGTCGAGCTGGAGTTCGGCCAGGTGGCGAAGCTCTAAGGACCCAGCGCCGAGCTCCAAGCCCTCCATTCAGAAGAAACAGGAAGCACTCCCATGGCGAAGAAGAACGTCCTCGCGATCGTCAAGATCCAGATCCCGGCCGGCGCGGCATCCCCCGCGCCCCCCGTCGGTACGGCCCTCGGGCCCCACGGCGTGGCGATCATGGACTTCTGCAAGGCGTACAACGAGCGCACCGAGGACCAGCGGGGGACCATCATCCCCGTCGAGATCACCATCTACGAGGACCGCTCGTTCACCTTCGTCACCAAGACGCCGCCGACGTCGGTCCTGCTGCGCACCGCAGCCGGCCTGGAGAAGGCCGCCGAGAACCCGGGTCGGGAAGAGGTGGGCTCGATCACCGACGCCCAGCTGACGGAGATCGCGGAGATCAAGCTCCCCGACCTCACCGCCAACGACCTCGCCTCGGCCAAGAAGATCGTGGCCGGCACCGCCCGGTCCATGGGGATCAAGGCGCCGTAGGCGTCCTGGTCCAGCGTTACCGGCCTGCGGGAGGACCTCGCCCGGGCCGGGTCCCATCCACCCCACACGAGGGAGCCATAATGGCGAAAGGCAAGAAGTACCAGGACGCGGCTCGTCGATTCGACCGGCAGCGTCAACACACCCCCGCGGAGGCGCTGGCGCTCGTGAAGAGCCTGGCGTCGGCCAACTTCGACGAGTCCGTCGAGGTGGCCATCCGTCTCGGCGTGGACCCCCGCAAGGCCGACGAGATGATCCGCGGCACGGTCGCCCTGCCCGCGGGTACCGGCCGTGACGTCCGCGTGGCCGTCTTCGCCGCCGGCGAGGCCGCCGCGGCCGCGCAGGCCGCGGGCGCCGACATCGTCGGTTCCGACGACCTCGCCGCCGTGGTCGAAGGCGGCACCATCGAGTTCGACGTGGCCATCGCCACCCCCGACATGATGCCGGTCCTCGGTCGCCTGGGCCGGGTGCTGGGCCCCCGCGGCCTGATGCCGAACCCCAAGACCGGCACGGTCACCGACGACGTCGCCGCCGCCGTCGAGGCGTTCAAGGGCGGCAAGGTCGAGTACCGCACCGACCGCCACGGCAACGTGCACGTCTCGGTGGGCAAGGTGTCCTTCACCGAGGAGGCCCTCCTCGAAAACTTCTTCGCCGTGGCCGACGAGCTCATGCGGGCCAAGCCTGCCGGGGCCAAGGGCCGATACATCCGCAAGGTGACCCTGGCCTCGACCATGGGCCCCGGCGTCCACATCGACCACAACCGCTTCCGCCGCGAGGACAACAAGGACGAGGACGCCCCCGCCCCCGCTGCCTGATCCTCGTTCTGGCGGCTCTAGTGCGCGCTCCGGCGCGCACTAGAGCCGCCAGAAGCAATGGTTTGGATCTAGAAATTACTGAGAAATACTGAAAGACTTCCACGGTGCACTGGGAGGATCGGTTCCGATGGCAGTCGGAGCGCTCCGAGGGCCTCGTCGCCCGGTTCCAGCTCCCCGGGCTGGGCTGCGATCGCAACCACTGGCGTCGTGCCCTGGCCAACGGTCGATGGGACGGCCTTTCCCATCGGGTCATCAAGCAGCGTGGTAGTCCGCCGTCGGATGCACAGCGCGTTCTGGCCGCAGTCCTCGACGCCAGTCCGGGCGCATCCCTGCACCATCGGTCGTCTCTGGCGTGGCTCGGCTTCCGTGCATTCGATCTTCGGGACCTCGAGGTCGCACGAGCGCGTAACCAGTCGGGTCAGCGTCCCACCCTGGCGACACTGCACGAGCTCAGGTGCATACGTCCGCACGACATCGTCGTGGTCCGCGGCGTGGTGACCGAGACAGCGCTGCGGGCGATCTGGTGTGAAGCGGCACAGTACGCCTCGCCGGGGCGAGTCGACATCGGGTACCTCCGCATCGGCCGGTTGCTCGACGCCGGCCATCGAATGGGGCTTGTCACCTGGGCCGGCCTGCATGAGATGGTCGAGGACATCCACGAGCGGGGCCGATCGGGCACGACCATCATGCGGGCGCTGGCAGAGGAACGTCCGCTGGACTCGAGTCCGACCGAGAGCAACCTCGAGTCTCGACTTGAAGGGATCCTTGACCGGGCGGGCTGTCGATCGCTTCGGCGACAGATCCGGGTCGGTGGCCATGAGCCCATCGGTCGCGCTGACCACGTCGATGATGACCTGCCGCTCGTCGTCGAGACCAACAGCATGACCTTCCACACGACGCCGACTGACCGAGCAGCTGACGAGCAGCGCTACCTGCGCTTGATGGACGCCGGGTTCACCGTTGCCGTCATGTGGGAGGTCGACCTCTGGGGCAATGACCGAGGTGTGGTGACGACGTTGTCCCAGGCTCGCCAGTACGCCGGCCGGAACCACCCGGTCGTCATCCACTCTCCCGGCTGTCCTTGGCCGCTCCCGCACCTCGGTGCCCCCTCGCCCTGACCCAGAGTCGTTCTGGCGGCTCTAAGGCGCGCTGGGCCGCGCACTGGAGCCGCCAGAACGGAGCGGGAGCAACCATCGGGGGCCGGCGGTAGCCTCGCCGGTCACAACCTGATCTGCTCGCCGCAGACCTCCGGTGCGCTCCGGCGCTGAATGGGTCCATGGACCCGCCCGACGAGGCGAACTCTCCGAAGACCACGGGGCGTTCTCCTGCGCGAGCGCCCCGTTCACTTGTTTTCGACCGAGAAGCAGAGGAGGTGCAGCGATGGAGAACCCGAGGCCCGAGAAGGTCGCGGTGGTCGAGGAGGTGAAAGCCCGCCTCAGCGACGCCGATGCTGCTGTGCTCACCGACTATCGAGGGATCGACGTTCCCGGCATGGCCACGCTGCGCACCGCGCTGCGGGAAGCCGGCGCCGAGTACCAGATCTACAAGAACACCCTGGTGCGCTTCGCCGCCCGGGACCTCGGGCTGGAGATCGAGGAGATGCTGGTCGGTCCGACCGCCATCGCCTTCATCCGCCGAGACGGTGACGGCGACCCCGTCCTCATGGCGAAGGCCCTGCGGGAGTTCGCCAAGACCAACCCGAACCTCGAGGTCAAGGGCGGTCTCCTCGGGGACCGGCCGTTGACCGCGGCCGACGTGGACCAGCTGGCCCAGGTGGCACCCCGAGACGAGCTCCTGGCCCGTCTGGCCGGTGGCCTGGCCGCCCCGATGGTGCAGTTCGCCGGCCTGCTGCAGGCCTTGCCCCGCAACTTCGCCTACGGCCTCAAGGCCCTCATCGACCAGCAGGGCGGCGTCCCCGCCGCTCCTGAGCCCGCGGCCGACGAGGCACCGGCCGCCGCGGCCAGCGAGACCGACGAGTCCCCTGCGGGAGACGAGGCCTCTGCGGAGGCGACCGAGACCGACGAGTCCCCTGCTGAGGCCGAGGCCTCGGCGGCGACGACCGAGACCGAGGCCCCGGCGGATGACGCCGAGACCGACGACACCGCGGCCGACGTGGCCACGGACGAGACCGATGTGGCGGCCGCTGAGGCCGCCGCTGACGACACTGCGGCGGAGGACGCCGCGACCACGGAGGAAAGCTGACCATGGCCCTGACCAACGACGAGATCATCGATGCCATCGCCGAGAAGAGCGTCCTGGAGCTGTCTGAGCTCCTGACCGCCTTCGAGGACAAGTTCGGCGTCACCGCGGCCGCCCCCGTGGCCGCGGCTGCTGCGGCTCCGGCCGACGGTGGCGGCGCCGCCGAGGAGGAGAAGGACTCCTTCGACGTCGTGTTGACCGCGGCCGGCGACAAGAAGATCCAGGTCATCAAGGAGGTGCGCACCCTCACCAACCTCGGCCTCAAGGAGGCCAAGGAGCTGGTCGACGGTGCCCCCAACGCCGTCCTGGAGGGTGTCGCCAAGGACGAGGCCGAGAAGGCCAAGGAGGCCATCGAGGCCGCCGGCGGCTCCGTCGAGCTCAAGTAACCGGTTCCGCACCGAGAACGGGACGGGCTGCGTGCCAACGCCCCGCGTGGAGCGGGAAGGGACGCGGTTGGTCCCCCTCGAGGGGACGCTCAACTTTCGTGATCTCGGTGGGTACCCCGCGGCGGGCGGGGTCACCCGCTGGGGTGCCGTGTACCGGTCGGACCGACTCAGCGAGCTGACCGACGCCGACGTCGCCCGCCTGGCGACGATCGGCCTTCGCACCGTGTGCGACTTCCGTTACGACCGCGAGGTCGAGGAGGACCCCAGCCGTCTACCCGATGGCGCGCGGGTCGTCCGTCTGGCGGTCGGCGCCGCGCCGGGTGACAACCCCCGCAGCCTGGAGGACCTCATCCGGGCCGGAGAGATCAGCCAGGTGACGACGGCGTCGATGGCGGAGGGGTACCTCCGCATGCTGGAGGCCCAGGCTGGCCTGTTCGGCGAGCTGATCCGCTTGATCGGCCAGGACGAGCACCACGCCGTGGTCATCCACTGCACCGCCGGCAAGGACCGCACCGGCCTCGGCGCCGCCCTCCTGCTCGGGGCGGTCGGGGTCGACGAGGACGTGATCATCGAGGACTACGCCCTCACCGACGAGTACCGCTCGGTGCACCGCCTGGCCGAGATCGGCCCGAAGATCGAGGCCCAGGGCCTCGACCTGGACGACCTCCGCGTCCTCTTCACGGCACCGGCGGAGACGATGGCCTTGACCCTCGGCCACGTGGCCGAGCGTTGGGGTGGCATCGAGGGCTACCTCACCGGCCCCGCCGGGGTCACCACCACCGACCTCGACGCCCTCCAGGCGGCCTGGGTCGACTGACGGCGTCGGGCCCGGCGTCCTCGGCGAGGGAACCGGACTGGTGGGCTGACTACGGTTCCCGACGATGGGGGACCGACTGCGGAGCAAGGTCGCGGTGGTCGTCGGCGCCGGGCAGACGCCCGGCGAGACCATCGGCAACGGCCGGGCCACCGCGCTGCTGTTCGCCCGGGAGGGGGCCGAGGTCCTCGTCGTGGACCGGGATCCGACCAGTGCGGGGGAGACCCACCACCGCATCACCGACGAGGGGGGTCGGGCCGAGATCCACGTGGCCGACATCACCGGTGACCTCGGGCCCGCTTCGGTGGTCGCCGCGGCGGTCGAGACCTACGGGCGCATCGACGTCCTGCACAACAACGTGGGGATCGGCGCCGGCGACGGCCCGCCCCACCACCTGACCGACGAGGCCTACGACCGCATCCTGAACGTGAACCTCCGGGCGCTCTGGCGGACCTGCCGCGAGGCCGTGCCCGTGCTGCGGGAGGGCGGCGGCGGGGCCATCGTGAACGTCTCGTCCCTCGCCTCGATCGCCTCGGCCGGGAACCTGACCGCCTACAAGATCTCCAAGGCGGGGGTGAACGCGCTGACCCAGAACCTGGCCCTGACCAACGCCAAGCACGGCGTGCGGGCCAATGCGGTGATGCCGGGCTTCATCGACACGCCGATGGCCGTCGACGCGCCCGTGCAGGCGCTCGGCCTCGACCGCGAGGCCTACGCGAAGGGGCGGGCCGACCACGTCCCCCTCGGTCGCCAGGGCACGGGCTGGGACGTGGCCCACGCCGCGCTCTTCCTGGCCTCCGACGAGGCGCAGTTCATCACCGGCGTCGTGCTGGCCGTCGACGGCGGCCAGAGCACCCTGGTCGGCTGAGGCGCGCTCCGCCGGCGCGGCGATCGCCCCGGTCAGGCCTCGACGAGGTAGGTGATGCCCCGGACCCGGGCCGCCTCCCGCAGGCGCAGGGTGTCCCGGCCCACCACGATGTCGGCGCCCAGCAGCTCGGCGGCGACGAGGGCTTCGGAGGCCAGGAGGTTGAGCCGGTAGGTCGTGGCGACCCGGCTCATCATCGGGACCATGGTCCGCAGGTCGACGACCCGGACGGTCTCGTTGAGCTCGTCGATCGCTCGCGTGGCAGGGGCGAGGTCGCCGTCACCGAGCCGTCGGGTGAGCGCGCCACTACGGCCGCCCTGGACCGCCGAGGCGAGCCGCCACCACCAGCAGCCGGTCGTGGCGATCGGGTTCGAGCCCGGGCCGAAGCCGTCGTCCCGAAGCCGGGTGGCCAGGAGGTGGTCGTCGACGAGGATCACTCAGAGGTCCCACCCCTCGAGGCGGTCGATCTCCGCGGCCGCCCCGGCATAGGCGCCGCTGTCGACGGCACGTCCCAACTCGGCCCGGAACTCGGCGGTCATCCTGGCGGCGATCCCGGCGAACGGGTCGCTGGCGACCCGTACGGCGCCCTCGAGGGATTCGACGACGAAGCGCGTGACGGTCTGCCCGTTGCGTCGGGCGACCTGCGCGATGTCATGGCGCAGGCGTGGGGGGAGGCGCACCGACAGCTGCACGGGGTCCTCGTCGTCGTCGCCGTCGTAGGGCTCGAGTGGGGTCGGCAGGTCGAGGCGGGCTCGGGCCCGAGCCAGCAGGTCGTCGTAGTCGCCGGGGAGCTCAGGCACCGCGCTGATGCTAGCAATCAACGCCGTTTGCTAGCAACAGACCACGAAATCCTTGACACGCGCGCCCACCCGTCCTACCTTGCGCGCCGACGCCCGCCGGGTGCCCGCATCGGGCGCCCGGGACACGGGTTGCTTGTCGTCGCGTGCGCGCCTAGCATCGTCGTTGTCGTGCGTCCCCCTGTTGTCGCCAGGTCCTTCTTCTTGGCGTCCTCACGCGGATCTGCGGCGTTCTCGCCCCTCAACTTCTCGGAGTGACCGTTGGCTGCTCGCGCCGTCGCCCAGGACCGCTACTCGTTCGGTTCCATCGCTGAAGCACTGCCCCTGCCCGACCTGATCTCCGTCCAGCGCGACTCCTTCGAGTGGCTGCTGCACCAGGGCCTGCGCAACACCTTCGCGGACATCAGCCCGATCAAGGACTTCACCGAGACGCTCCAGCTCGAGCTGGAGTTCGATCCCGACGACGAGGACCTGCGCCCGCCACCGAAGTTCACGGTGGAGGAGTGCAAGGAGAAGGACATGACCTACTCCGCACCGATCTTCGTGCGGGCCCGGTTCATGAACGCGCAGACGGGCGAGATCAAGGAGCAGACCGTCTTCATGGGTGACTTCCCCATGATGACGGACAAGGGCACCTTCATCATCAACGGCACCGAGCGCGTGGTCGTCTCCCAGCTCGTCCGCTCGCCGGGCGTCATCTTCCAACCGGGAGAGCGGTTCCGCCTGCGGAACCTGGCCAAGCACCAGCTGGTCACCGGCACCATCCACCCCTACCGCGGTGAGTGGATCGAGTTCGACGTCGAGCAGAAGCCCGGCAAGGACGTCACCTGCGGCACCCGCGTGGCCCGCAAGCGCCGCCTCAGCATCTTCGTGCTGCTCCGAGCTCTCGGCTATGACGAGGAGAACGAGCCCGGCTTCATCCAGCGGTTCGTCGACCACTTCGACTTCCTCGAGGGGCAGTGGGAGAAGGAGCGGGAGGTCGCCCAGACCCAGGACGAGGCCCTGGTCGAGATCTACAAGCGGGCCCGCCCGGGCGAGCCGCCCACCACAGAGTCGGCCCGGGCTTACTTCCGGAACGCTTTCTTCGAGCCGCGGCGCTACGACCTCAGCCGGGTCGGCCGCTACAAGCTCAACCGCAAGCTCGGCCCCGAGCTGGCCAACATCCAGGCCACCTTCGGGCTGAAGGACCTGGACCTGCCCACCCCGGACCAGCCCGTGCTCAGCCGCTGCGAGGTCCTCGCCGCCTGCACCTACCTGCTGCACCTGGCCAAGGGCGACCCGGGCTACCGCTTGGACGACCAGGACCACTTCGCCAACCGCCGCATCCGCTCGGTGGGTGAGCTGATCCAGAACCAGGTCCGCATCGGCCTGTCCCGCATGGAGCGGGTCGTCCGCGAGCGCATGACCACCCAGGACGTCGAGGCCATCACGCCTCAGACCCTGATCAACATCCGGCCGGTGGTCGCCGCCATCAAGGAGTTCTTCGGCACCAGCCAGCTCTCCCAGTTCATGGACCAGGTCAACCCCCTGTCGGGCCTGACCCACCGTCGGCGCCTCAGTGCCCTCGGCCCGGGCGGCCTCTCGCGGGAGCGGGCCGGCTTCGAGGTCCGTGACGTCCACTTCTCCCACTACGGCCGCATGTGTCCCATCGAGACGCCGGAAGGCCCGAACATCGGCCTCATCGGCGCCCTCGCCACCTACGCCCGGGTGAACGAGTTCGGCTTCCTCGAGACCCCCTACCGCAAGGTGATCGACGGTCGGGTCACCGACGAGATCGTGTTCCTGACCGCGGACGAGGAAGAGGAGTACGTCTGCGCCCAGGCCAACGCGCCCATCGACGCCAACGGTCACTTCCGCAACGACCGGGTCCTGGTCCGGCGCTCGCCGCAGGCCGCGTCGCTCGCCGACCTGCGCCTGATGCTGGAGCGCGACGTCTACTTCGCGGCGACCACCGAGATCAGCTCGGTGCCGCCGTCCGAGGTCCAGATGATGGACATCTCGCCGAAGCAGATCGTCTCGGTCGCCACGGCCCTCATCCCGTTCCTCGAGCACGACGACGCCAACCGGGCCCTGATGGGGGCCAACATGCAGCGCCAGGCGGTCCCGCTGGTGCGGGCCGAGGCGCCGTTCATCGGCACCGGCATCGAGGCGCGGGCCGCCCGCGACGCGGCCGACATGATCCTGGCCGAGGACGCCGGCACGGTCACCGAGGTCGACGGCAAGTTCATCGAGGTCGAGTACGCCAAGCTGGGCCGCAAGGTCTACAAGCTGCTCAAGTTCGAGCGCTCGAACCAGGACACCTCCATCAACCAGAAGCCCCGTGTGGTCGAGGGCCAGAAGGTGAAGAAGGGCGACCTCCTCGCCGACGGCCCCTCCACCGACAAGGGTGAGCTGGCGCTGGGCAAGAACCTGCTCGTGGCCTTCATGCCCTGGGAGGGCTACAACTTCGAGGACGCCATCATCCTGTCCGAGCGGCTGGTCCGTGACGACGTCCTCACGTCGATCCACATCCACGAGTACGAGATCGACGCCCGCGACACCAAGCTGGGGCCCGAGGAGATCACCCGGGACATCCCGAACCTCTCCGACGACATCCTCGCCGATCTCGACGAGCGCGGCATCGTGCGCGTCGGCGCCGAGGTGGGCCCGGGCGACGTGCTGGTCGGCAAGGTCACGCCCAAGGGCGAGACCGAGCTCACCCCCGAGGAGCGGCTCCTGCGGGCCATCTTCGGCGAGAAGGCCCGTGAGGTGCGGGACACCTCACTGAAGGTGCCCCACGGCGAGCAGGGCAAGGTCATCGACGTCAAGCTGTTCAGCCGCGACGAGCAGCACGAGCTGCCGCCGGGCGTGAACCAGCTGGTGCGGGTCTACGTCGGCCAGAAGCGCAAGATCAGCGTGGGCGACAAGCTGGCCGGCCGCCACGGCAACAAGGGCGTGATCTCCAAGATCCTGCCCGTCGAGGACATGCCCTTCATGGCCGACGGCTCGCCCATCGACGTCCTGCTCAACCCCCTCGGCGTCCCCTCCCGGATGAACGTCGGCCAGGTGCTCGAGGCGCACCTCGGCTACGTCGCCCGCTGGGGCTGGGACATCGACGGCGACGGTAGGGCCGACGTCGGCGACGAGCCCATCCGGGGCACCGAGACCAAGACCCGCCCGACCACGAAGCCGGCGACGCTCATCGCCACGCCCGTGTTCGACGGGGCCCACTGGGAGGAAGCCGACGTCGAGGACGGTCTCAACGACCACCCGACGATCAAGGAGCTCCTGACCAACATCGTCCCCGAGTCCGTCGACGGTGAGCGCCTGGTGCAGTCCAGTGGAAAGGCCACGCTCTATGACGGTCGGACCGGCGAGGCCTACGACAACCCGATCATGGTCGGCCAGATCTACATCCTGAAGCTGGCCCACCTCGTCGACGACAAGATCCACGCTCGGTCGACCGGCCCGTACTCGATGATCACCCAGCAGCCGCTGGGCGGTAAGGCCCAGTTCGGTGGCCAGCGCTTCGGGGAGATGGAGGTGTGGGCCCTCGAGGCCTACGGCGCCGCCTACTGCCTGCAGGAGCTGCTCACCATCAAGTCCGACGACGTGCTCGGCCGCGTGAAGGTCTACGAGGCCATCGTCAAGGGCGAGAACATCCCCGAGCCCGGCATCCCCGAGAGCTTCAAGGTGCTCATCAAGGAGATGCAGGCGCTCTGCATCAACGTCGAGGTCCTCTCCCAGGCGGGCGAGGAGATCGAGATGCGCGAGCTGGACGAGGATGTGTTCCGCACGGCCGAGGAGCTCGGCATCGACATCAGCCGCCCCGAGCGGGGCACCGACGAGGACGACGAACTGCGCGCGGCCAGCCGCACGACCGGCCGGATCTAGCCGCCTCCGGCGCCCGAAGACACGAGAAGAGGCACTCATGCTCGACGTCAACAACTTCCACCAGCTCACCATCTCCCTGGCCACGGCGGACTCGATCCGCACGTGGTCCAACGGCGAGGTCAAGAAGCCCGAGACGATCAACTACCGCACGCTCAAGCCCGAAAAGGACGGCCTGTTCTGCGAGAAGATCTTCGGGCCCACCAAGGACTGGGAGTGCTATTGCGGCAAGTACAAGCGCGTCCGGTTCAAGGGCATCATCTGTGAGCGCTGCGGCGTCGAGGTGACCCGCTCGAAGGTCCGGCGAGAGCGCATGGGCCACATCGAGCTGGCCGCCCCGGTGGTCCACATCTGGTACCTGCGCGGCACCCGCTCCTGGCTGGCCTACCTGCTCACCGGCACCGAGCCCAAGGACGAGCTCAAGGCCAAGCAGCTGGAGAAGGTCATCTACTTCGCGGCCAACCTCGTCTGGATGGTCGACGAGGAGAAGCGCCATGCCGAGCTGCCCAACCTCGAGGTCGAGCTGCAGGGCGAGAAGGAAGCCATCGAAAAGGATCGGGAGCTCGAGATCGCCGAGCGCCTGAACGAGCTGGAGACCGAGGTCGAGGAGCTCGAGAAGGAAGGCGCGAAGGCCAACGACCTCAAGTCCCGTCGCCGCGCCGCGGACAAGGACCTGGAGGAGATCCGGGAGCGCTACGAGGAGGAGATGGACCTCGTCCAGCGCGCGTTCGACGAGTTCCGGGACCTCTTCCCCCGCAAGATCATCGAGGACGAGATCCTCTGGCGGGAGATGGCCGACCGCTACGGCGAGTACTTCGAGGGTGGCATGGGCGCGGACGCCATCGCCCGGCTGATGGAGCAGGTCGACTTCGATGCGGAGGAGGAGATCCTCCGCAACCAGATCGACCCGCCCGAGGGCCAGAAGCCCCTCTCGGCCCAGCGCAAGCAGAAGTCGATCAAGCGCCTGAAGATCGTCTCGGCCTTCAATCGCCGTGACGAGCACGGCCGCCGGACCAACGACCCGCGGGCCATGATCCTCGACGTCGTCCCGGTGATCCCGCCGGAGCTGCGCCCGATGGTCCAGCTCGACGGTGGCCGCTTCGCCACCTCGGATCTCAATGACCTGTACCGCCGCGTCATCAACCGGAACAACCGCCTCAAGCGACTGCTGGACCTCGGCGCCCCCGAGATCATCGTCAACAACGAGAAGCGGATGCTGCAGGAGGCCGTCGACGCGCTCTTCGACAACGGCCGCCGCGGCCGCCCGGTGACGGGCCCCGGCAACCGGCCCCTCAAGTCGCTCTCCGACATGCTCAAGGGCAAGCAGGGGCGGTTCCGTCAGAACCTGCTGGGCAAGCGCGTCGACTACTCCGGCCGTTCGGTCATCGTGGGTGGTCCCCAACTGCGCCTGCACCAGTGCGGCCTGCCCAAGCTCATGGCCCTGGAGCTGTTCAAGCCCTTCGTCATGAAGAAGCTGGTCGACGAGGAGCTGGCCCAGAACATCAAGTCGGCCAAGCGCATGGTGGAGCGGCGCAAGCCGCAGGTGTGGGACGTCCTCGACGACGTCATCAAGGAGCACCCGGTGCTGCTGAACCGGGCCCCCACGCTGCACCGCCTCGGCATCCAGGCCTTCGAGCCCGTGCTGGTCGAGGGCAAGGCCATCCAGATCCACCCGCTGGTCTGCCAGGCGTTCAACGCCGACTTCGACGGCGACCAGATGGCCGTGCACCTGCCCCTGTCGGCGGAGGCCCAGGCCGAGAGCCGGATCCTCATGCTGTCGGCCCACAACGTGCTCAGCCCGGCCCACGGCCGCCCCCTGGTCACCCCGACCCAGGACATGGTCATCGGGGCCTACTACCTGACCCAGGGGGTCGGCGAGGTCGACCCCGACGACCCGACCAAGGTCCGGCGTCACGCCGCCGACGAGTGGCGCACGATCCGCACCTTCCGGCACGCCGAGGCGGTCCAGCGGGCCTACGAGGCCGGCGACATCAGCCTCCACGAGCCGATCGTGCTGCGGGTCCCCGAGCTGGAGGCCACGCCGGCCAACGGCAAGGCGGCCACCTACGTCCCGACCACGACCGGTCGCGTGCTGTTCAACGAGGTGCTCCCAGAGGGCTTCGAGTACGTCAACGACGTCGTGCGCAAGGGCGACATGGGCGCCATCGTGGACGTGTTGGCCGACGCCTATCCCAAGGCCGTCGTCGCCCAGACGTTGGACGGGCTCAAGAACCGCTGCTTCCGCTTCGCCACCAAGTCGGGCCTGACCGTCTCAGTGGACGACGTGAGCACGCCGGGAGACAAGCGCAAGATCCTGGACGACCACGAGAAGCAGGCCGAGAAGGTCGAGGACCAGTTCCGCAAGGGCGTCATCACCGACGGCGAGCGGCGCCAGAAGGAAGTGGAGATCTGGAACGACGCCACGGCCATGATCCAGCACCAGCTGGAGGAGGACCTGGCCGCCCAGCCCTTCAACCCCATCGACATGATGGTGCGCTCCGGCGCCCGGGCGAATCCCATGCAGATCCGCCAGATCGCGGGCATGCGGGGCCTCGTGGCCAACCCCCGAGGCGACATGATCCCCCGGCCGATCAAGTCGAACTACCGCGAGGGCCTGTCGGTCCTCGAGTACTTCATCGCCACGCCGGGCGCCCGTAAGGGCCTCGTCGACACCGCCCTGCGGACCGCCGACTCCGGGTACCTCACCCGGCGTCTGGTCGACGTCGCCCAGGAGCTGATCATCCAGGAGCAGGACGACACCGTCGAGGCCACCGGTCCAGTTCGCGGCATCTGGCTGGAGGACGTCGAGGCCGACACGCCGGGCAAGCGGACCTACCTGGAGACCCGCCTGCTCAGCCGGACCCTGGCCGACGACATCAAGCTGGCCGACGGCTCCACCATGGCGGCGGGGACCATCGTCTGGGACGACGAGATGGCCACGCTGCGCGACGACCCGGGCGTCACCCGGGTCCGAGTGCGTTCGCCGCTGACCGACGAGGCCGAGGTCGGGGTCTCCCTGGCCGCCTACGGCGGCTCGCTGGCCACCGGCAAGGACATCGAGGTGGGCGAGGCCGTCGGGGTCATCGCCGCTCAGTCCATCGGCGAGCCCGGCACCCAGCTGACCATGCGGACGTTCCACACCGGTGGCATCGCCGGTTCCGACATCGCCGGCGGTCTGCCCCGGGTGGTGGAGCTCTTCGAGGCCCGCAGCCCCAAGGGCAAGGCCACCCTCGCCCGTACGTCCGGCATCGTCCGGGTGGACGAGGAGGAGGGACGCGGCCGCACGGTCACGATCGTGGCCGACGACGGCGAGGAGGACGAGTACAGCATCCCGCTGGCGGTCCGCCTCGAGGTCAGCGACGGCGACGAGGTCGCCGCCGGTGACGCCCTGGTCGAGGGTCCCCGTGATCCCAAGGAGCTCCTGGAGATCAAGGGAGTCCGCGAGACCCAGAAGTACCTCGTCGACGAGGTCCAGAAGGTCTACCGGGACCAGGGCGTGTCGATCCACGACAAGCACATCGAGCTGATCGTCCGGCAGATGACCCGCCGCGTAGCGGTGTCCGAGCCCGGGGACAGCGGCTTCCTGCCCGGCGAGCGCGTCGACCAGTGGGTGTTCACCCGCATCAACCGCGAGCTGGTCCAGGACGGCAAGGTCCCCGCTGAGGGCCGGCCCGAGCTGATGGGCATCACCAAGGCGTCGCTGGCCACCGACTCGTGGCTCTCGGCGGCCTCCTTCCAGGAGACCACCCGGGTACTGACCGAGGCGGCCATCGAGTCCCGCTCCGACACCCTCATCGGGCTGAAGGAGAACATCATCATCGGCAAGTTGATCCCTGCGGGGACGGGCATGGCCAAGTACAAGAACATCGGCACCACGGCCCCCGACTACGTCCCCATGGAGTACTACTCCTCGGCGGACGAGGAGCAGGACCTGGCCGAGTGGCTGGCCGGCCGCAGCGAGACCGGCGACACCGGCGACACCGGCGTGGGCATCCTGGCCGGTGCCCCGGCCGGCGCCGAGGTCATCGACCTCCCGTCCAACGACGACGAAGCCTCCGCCTGATCGGATCCCGACCTGGTCCCTGATCCGGCTCCCCCGGGGCCGGATCAGGGACCAGGAGCGCGTCTACGGTGATGCGAACGGGAGGCGATCGGTTGGCGACGGGTGAGGGGAGCAGGGCCCGGGTCGAGGCCCGGCGCCTGCTCGAGCTGGCGGCCCTCACCGGTCTGGCCCTCGTCCAGCCGATGCTCGACGTACTGGGGCGCAGCCCGGAGACCTTCGTCTTCCGGCGCGTGGACGGCGCGGATCTGGTCGCCTTCGCCTTCGTCGTGGCCCTCGGTCCCGCCCTCGTCCTGTGGCTGATCGGTCTGGTCAGCGGCCTGTTCGGACCCCGCGTGCGCCGCCTGGTGCATCTCGGGGAACTGGCCGTGCTGCTGGGGATCGCCGTGCTCGTCGGGCTGAAGTCCGCCGATGCCCTGTTCGGTCGCGCCGCCCTGCTGGCGGCGATGGCGACGGCCGGTCTCGGCGTCGTGGCCTACCTCCGCTTCCGGGGCGTCCGGCTCTTCCTCTCCTATCTCTCGATCCTGCCCCTCCTGGCCCTCGGGGCCTTCCTGTTCGCGTCGCCCGCCGCGGGACTGGTGCGCGGGCCGGAGTACGACATCGTCGCGGACCCGGGGACCACGACGCCCCTGGTGATGCTGGTGGTCGACGAGTTCCCGACGGGGGTGCTGCTCGACAGGGACGGCTCCGTGGACGCTCGACGCTTCCCGAGCTTCGCCCGGTTGAGCGAGGACGGGCGCTGGTACCGGAACTACTCGACGGTGAACAACTTCACCATCCACGCCGTGCCCGCCCTGCTGTCGGCCGAGGCCCCCGAGGCCGATGCCGTCCCGCTCCTCGACGACCACCCCCGCAACCTCTTCACCCTCCTCGGGGGGACCTACGAGTTCAATGTGTCCGAGGCCATCACCCGCCTGTGCCCGACCGAGCTGTGCCCCACCGAGGAGAGCGCGGCCGACGCCGCGGGCCTGGGCGGGATCGCTGAGGATGCCCGCGACGTGCTGGGGGAACTGGTCTCTCTCGACGCCTACCCCGGTCCCGAGTCCGACTTCTTCGTCGAGCCGGTCACCACCTACGACTCCAGCGACGACATCTTCCGCCAGGGCCGCGACGCCGAGGTCCAGCCCACCCGGTTCCGGGACTTCCTGGACGCCCTCGAGCCCTCGGCCGGGCCTTCGCTGCATTACCTCCACTTGGTCCTGCCCCACGAGCCCTGGCGCTTCTTCCCCGACGGCACCGAGTACCGGTCGCCCGGGCGTGACCCGCGGGGTGACCCCGCCGGCATCTGGCTGGACGAGTGGCCCGCCCGGCTGGGGCGTCTGCGCTTCGAGCTCCAGGCCCGTTACACCGACCGCCTGGTGGGCCAGTTCCTCGACCGGTTGCAGGAGACCCCGTTGTGGGACGAGGCCGTCATCGTCGTGGTCGCCGACCATGGCGCCGCGTTCACCCCTGGTGAGGGCCGACGGGTCCTGACCGAGGAGAATGCCCACGAGATCATGTGGTCGAACCTCTTCATCCGGGCCCCCGGCCTGGCCTCCGGCACCACCGACGTGGCCATGCAGTCCTTCGACGTGCTGCCGACGGTGGCCGACCTCCTCGGCACCGAGGTGCCCTGGCCGATCGAGGGGGCGTCGGTGCTCGCGATGGATGACGGCTCGATGGCCTCGACCGAAGGCGACCGGGCCTACTACCGGTTCCCCAACCGCCACTTCTACGAGCCCGAGGCCGTCCTGAGCATCGAGGGCCCGGCCAACCTCGAGGCGCTCCTGACCCAGGAGCCCGCCGGGCTCAGCGCCCGGGACCCCGTCGGCTCGCTCTATGGGTCGACGCCGCTGGGAGACCTCTATGACCGGCGGGTCGAGGATCTCGACGTCGGCCCGCCCCTGGACGCCGTCGCCGAGGTCGAGGACCTCGACGACATCCTCCGAGGCGACCTCACGGTCCTCACCGCCTACATCGGCGGCGGACTCGAGTCCGCCGCCGTAGACGACGGCGCCTGGGTGGTGGCGGCAGTGGACGGCGTGGTCAGCGGCGTCTCGCCCCTCTTCGCCGAGGAGCGCCATCCGCGGGGCTTCCACCTCCTGCTCGACGCCGACCGGGTCGGCCCCCAAGGCACCGACCTGGAGCTCTACGTGGTCGAGGAGCCGGGTGGCCCGTTGCGCCCGATCGGGGCCCGCACCGAGTGACCACTCTGACCGACACCCCCGTCAGCTCGGGCTGGCGGGCCGCCCACGTACTGGCCCTCTCCGGGCTGGCCGTGACCGAGCCGCTGCTTTCTGTCCTGGGCCAGAACCCGACCTTCTTCGTCGCCCACGGGACCGGGCCCGGCCAGGTCCTCATCGTCGCCCTCCTTGCCGCCGCGGTCGTGCCCGCGGTGCTCATCCCCCTCGAGCTGGTGGTGGGCCGCGTGCGGCCGGCCTGGGCCTGGCCCCTGCACCTCGGGATCGTCGGCGCCCTCGCCGCTCTGGTGGCGGCGGGCCTGCTCGACGACCTGATCGGCACGATCCTCGACGACCTCCCGCTCGTGTCCGGTCCGGTCACCCTGCTCGCCGCCGGCGGGGCCGGTTACGGGTTCGTCCGGGCCTACCGCCGCCGCCCGATGCTGCGGTCGACGCTCTCGGCCCTCGCCGTGGCCCCTCTCGGGTTCCTGGCCTTCTTCGCCTTCGCCACCCCGGCCCACGAACTGCTCTTTCCGTCCTCGGTGGCGGCCGCGGGGGTGACACTGGGCCCCGACCTGCCGCCGATCGTCATGGTGGTGTTCGACGAGCTGCCCCTGGCCTCGGTGCTGACCGCCGACGCCGAGGCCATCGACGCCGAGCGCTTCCCGAACCTCGCCCGGCTGGCCGGTGACGGGGTCTGGTACCCGAACGCCACCTCCGTGGCGGGCTACACCCACGAAGCCGTGCCCGCCATCCTGACCGGCGAGCGTGTCCACGACGAGAACCTGCCCCCCACCCCGGCCGGGCACCCCGACACGCTGTTCACGTTCCTGGCCGACGACTACACCATCACCTCCCAGGAGGAGCTCACCGGGCTCTGCACCCCGAGCCTCTGCGAGGAGTCCACCGGCCTGGCCGAGGAGTCGGGCGTCCAACTCCTGCTCGAGGACTTGGGCATCGTCGCCGGACACGTCACGCTGCCGGCGGTGCTCGAGGGCTGGCTGCCCACCATCAACGACACCTGGGCCAACTTCGGCCAGGACCCGGTGGCCCTCGACCAGGAGGCCGACCGCCTGGCCGACGACCGGGCCGACTTCGTCGAGAGCCTCGGCCGATTCGACCGGGTCGGGGAGTTCCGGTCGGCCGTCGCCGGCATCGAGGCCGGCCCCGCGCCCCACCTCACGTTCATCCACAGCGTGTTCCCGCACGTGCCCTGGAGCCGTCACGGCGACGGGTCGGTCTATCCGGACCCGGGCAACCCCGGCCTGGACGACAACGTCTGGTCCAGCGAAGCTGCCGCGGACCTGGCCCTGCAGCGCCACCTCCTCCAGGCCGAGTTCGCCGACCAGCTGCTCGGGGAGCTGCTCGCCCGCTTGGAGACCGAGGGCCTCTACGACGAGACCCTGGTGATGGTGACCGCCGACCACGGGGCCTCGTTCACCCCCGGGACCCATCGCCGCCTGCCCGCCGAGGAGAGCATCCCGGGCCTGATGCCCGTGCCGCTGGTGGTCAAGGCCCCGTCGACGGTCCTGGTCTCCGACCACACCGACGACCGGATCGCGGAGACCATCGACCTCGTGCCGACCATCGCCGACCTCCTGGGCGCCGAGCTGCCGTGGGCGGCCGACGGGGTCAGCCTGGTGGGCGCCGAGCCCGACACCCACGAGCGGGGGATCTACGCCCGGGGCGAGACCGTCAGCACGCAGGACGACCCGGTCGACCTGACCCCGGTGGTGGACCACATCTGGGACCGGTTCGCTGTCGAGGGCGGGCTCCAGCTCTACGGCCTGGGTCCCGAGGCCGACCGGATAGGTCGACGGGTGCGGGCCCGCGACCGTGGACCGGAGGACGACGCCGCCTGCTGGTCGACCGCCGACCCGGTGCCGGGGACCCGGGCCTGGGCCGGCGGCGAGGTCGAGTCGGGCCTCGCCGGCGACTTGCACCTGGCGGTCGTGGTCGACGACCGGGTCGCGGCCACGACGACGACCTACGCCGACGACGGGCGCGACCACGCGCTCTTCGCCTTGGGCGACCCCGCCCTCTGGCCCGAGGGCGGCACGGTGGTGCTCTGGCGCATCACCGACGACGGCTGGCTCGAGCTCCCCCTGTGCTGAGCGCACTTGCCAGCATGGCGCTGCGGAGCGGAGCAGCTCGCGGGACCCGCAGCATCGGCATTCCTGAGCGAGCGAAGGAACGCGAGTGTCACGACCCCTTTGCCGTTCGCGGGTTGTGGCCGTAGGCTTGTCGGCCGTCCCCGGGTCCCGAGGACCGAGTGACATCCCCCGTAGGTTCTGATCTCATTTCGGGCGGCTGACAGTCTTGCCCATACCCCAATGATGTTCTGAGAGGTTCGTTCGTGCCGACCGTGCAGCAACTGGTCCGTAAGGGCCGCAAGTCGAAGCGTCGCAAGGAAGCGACGCCGGCGCTCAAGGGAGCGCCCCAGAAGCGAGGGGTGTGCACCCGCGTGTACACCGCCACCCCGAAGAAGCCGAACTCGGCGCTGCGCAAGGTCGCCCGTGTCCGCCTCAACAACGGCATGGAGGTCACCGCCTACATCCCGGGCGAGGGCCACAACCTCCAGGAGCACTCGATCGTGCTCGTCCGGGGTGGCCGGGTGAAGGACCTCCCCGGCGTCCGCTACAAGATCATCCGCGGCACCCTCGACGCCTCCGGCGTCAGCCAGCGCAACCAGGCCCGTAGCCGCTACGGCGCCAAGAAGGAGGGCTGAGATGCCGCGCAAGGGCCCAGCCCCCCGTCGTGAGTACCCGCCGGACCCGATCTACAAGTCGGTCCTGGTCACCCAGATCGTCAACAAGGTCCTGCAGCGGGGCAAGCGCACCACCGCCGAGCGCATCGTCTACGAGGCGATGACGATCATCGAGCAGAAGACCGGCGCCGAGCCCGTCTCGACCGTGAAGCGGGCGGTGGACAACGTCCGCCCCCAGCTCGAGGTCAAGAGCCGGCGGGTCGGCGGTGCCACCTACCAGGTGCCGATGGAGGTCCGCCCCCGGCGCGCCACCACCCTCGCCATCCGCTGGCTGGTCAGCTTCTCCCGTGACCGCCGCGAGCGGACCATGGCCGAGCGCCTCGCCAACGAGCTGCTCGACGCCAGCAACGGCATCGGTGCGGCCATGAAGCGCAAGGAAGACCTGCACAAGATGGCCGAGAGCAACAAGGCCTTCGCCCACTACCGCTGGTAGCCCGGTGCCCGGCGGGATTCGACCCCCGCGGCACTAGCCTTCCCACCGATGTCCTACCGCACCCCGGGGTCCAAGACGGACCTGAAGACTTCCCTGCGGTAGCCCCGAGCCGACCTCGGGGGTGCGCCCCCGAGGTGTGCACCCGAGCGAAGCTGCGAACCACCCCCCGAGCTACGCCCCGAGAGAGCACCATGGCTGAAGTCCGAGACCGCCCCCTGGCCCGTACCCGCAACATCGGGATCATGGCCCACATCGACGCGGGCAAGACCACCACGACCGAGCGGGTGCTGTACTACACCGGCCGGTCCTACAAGATCGGCGAGGTCCACGAGGGCGCCGCGGTCATGGACTGGATGGCCCAGGAGCAGGAGCGGGGGATCACGATCACCTCCGCGGCCACCACCTGCAACTGGAAGGACCACTGGATCAACATCATCGACACCCCCGGCCACGTCGACTTCACCGTCGAGGTCGAGCGGTCGCTGCGGGTGCTCGACGGGGCCGTCGCCGTGTTCGACGCCGTCGCCGGCGTGGAGCCCCAGACCGAGACGGTCTGGCGCCAGGCCAACAAGTACGGCGTGCCCCGCCTCTGCTTCATCAACAAGATGGACCGCCTCGGTGCCGACTTCTTCGCCGCCGTGGACTCCATGCACGACCGCCTGGCGGCCAACACGGCCATCATCCAGCTCCCCATCGGGGCCGAGGGCGGCTTCCGGGGCATGATCGACCTCGTCACCATGCAGGCCCTGGTCTGGGAGGGTGACGACACCGACCTCGGTGCCAACTACGAGGTCAAGGAGATCCCCGCCGACCAGGTCGAGGAGGCCGAGACGTACCGCCAGGAGCTCCTGGACACCCTGGCCTCCCACAGCGACGTCATCCTCGAGAAGTTCGTGGGCGACGAGGAGATCACCAACGACGACATCCGCAACGCGCTGCGGGACGCCACCATCAACGGCTCGGTCGTGCCGGTGCTCTGCGGCACCGCCTTCAAGAACAAGGGCGTGCAGCCTCTGCTCGACGCCATCGTCGAGTACCTGCCCTCCCCGCTGGACCTCCCGCCCGTCGAGGGCGAGGACCCGGCCGGCCACTCGACCCTCGAGCGCAAGGCCGACGACGGCGAGCCCTTCGCGGCTCTGGCCTTCAAGATCGTCGCCGACCCCCACGGCAAGCTGACCTACTTCCGCGTCTACAGCGGCAGCGCCCCCAAGGGCGGCCAGGTGCTCAACGTGCGCACGGGCAAGAAGGAGCGGCTGGGCCGCATCCTGGAGATGCACGCCAACCACTCCGAGGACCGGGACTCGGTCCACGCCGGCGACATCGTCGCCGCCATCGGCATGAAGGACACCCGCACGGGCGACACCCTGGCGGCCGTGGACGCGCCGATCGTGCTCGAGCAGCTCGAGTTCCCCGAGCCGGTCATCCACGTCGCGGTCGAGCCCAAGACCAAGGCCGACCAGGACAAGATGGGCAAGGCCCTCTACTCCCTCTCCGAGGAGGACCCCACCTTCCAGGTGCGGACCGACGAGGAGACCGGCCAGACGGTCATCTCCGGCATGGGCGAGCTGCACCTCGAGGTGCTGGTCGACCGGATGCTGCGCGAGTTCAACGTGGACGCCACCGTGGGCAAGCCCCAGGTCGCCTACCGCGAGACCATCACCCAGACCGTCGAGAAGGTCGTCTACCGCCACGTCAAGCAGACCGGCGGCAAGGGCCAGTTCGCCCACGTGGTCATCAACCTCGAGCCCACCGGTCCCGGTGGTGGCTACGAGTTCACCGACAAGATCACCGGCGGTCGCATCCCGAAGGAGTACATCCCCTCGGTCGACCAGGGCATCCAGGAGTCGCTCAGCGCGGGCGTGCTCGCGGGGTACCCGATGGTCGACGTGCGGGCCACCCTCACCGACGGCTCGTTCCACGACGTGGACTCCTCGGAGATGGCCTTCAAGATCGCCGGGTCGATGGCCTTCAAGGAGGCCTCCCGCAAGGCCAAGCCCGTCCTGCTCGAGCCGATCATGGCCGTCGAGGTCGTGACCCCCGAGGACTACCTCGGTGACGTCATGGGCGACCTCTCCAGCCGCCGTGGCCGCCTGGGTGGCTCCACCCAGCGGGGCAACAGCCAGGTCATCGAGGCCCAGGTGCCCCTGTCGGAGATGTTCGGTTACGCTACCGACCTGCGCTCCCGCACTCAGGGCCGCGCCACGTACACGATGCAGTTCGACTCGTATCAGCAGATGCCTGCATCGGTCCAGGAAGAGATCGTCGCCCGTGTGCGCGGCGAGTAGTCCCGCCCCCCAGCAGTTCGTACAGAGAGACACCGGAGAGAGTCATGGGTAAGGAAAAGTTCGAGCGGAACAAGCCGCATGTGAATGTCGGGACGATGGGTCACATCGATCATGGCAAGACGACGTTGACGGCGGCGATCACCCGCGTGCTCTCCAATGAGTCGGATTCGACGGCGTTCACGGAGTTCGCGGACATCGACAAGGCGCCCGAGGAGCGGGAGCGGGGGATCACGATCAACATCGCCCATGTGGAGTACGAGACCCCGAACCGGCATTACGCGCATGTCGACATGCCGGGGCATGCGGATTACATCAAGAACATGATCACCGGGGCCGCGCAGGTGGATGGTGCGATCCTGGTGGTGTCCGCGGCGGATGGTCCGATGCCCCAGACCCGTGAGCATGTGTTGTTGGCCCGCCAGGTGGGGGTGCCGGCGATTGTGGTGGCGTTGAACAAGGTCGACCAGGTCGATGATGAGGAGTTGTTGGATCTGGTGGAGCTGGAGGTGCGTGAGCTGCTCTCGGAGTACGAGTTCCCTGGCGATGACATCCCGGTGGTGCGGGTGAGTGCCCTCAAGGCCCTGGAGGGCGATGAGGCGGCGGCGGGGCAGGTCCAGGAGTTGATGGCGGCGGTGGATGAGTACATCCCGCAGCCGGAGCGGGACACCGAGAAGCCGTTCCTGATGCCCATCGAGGACGTGTTCACCATCACTGGTCGGGGCACGGTGGTGACCGGCCGGGTGGAGCAGGGGATCGTGAACACCGGCGACGAGGTCGAGATCGTGGGGATCAAGGACACCCAGAAGACCACGGTGACCGGGGTGGAGATGTTCCGCAAGATCCTCGACGAGGGCCGGGCGGGGGACAACATCGGGGCGTTGTTGCGGGGTACGGGCAAGGACGAGGTGGAGCGGGGTCAGGTGCTGGCCAAGCCCGGTTCGATCACCCCTCACACCGAGTTCGAGGCCCAGACCTATGTGTTGACCCAGGCTGAGGGCGGGCGTCACAAGCCGTTCTTCGCGGGGTACCGGCCGCAGTTCTACTTCCGGACCACTGATGTGACCGGTGACATCGCGCTGCCGGAGGGCACCGAGATGTGCATGCCGGGGGACAACACGCCGATGACCGTCGTCCTCCAGGCCCCGATCGCGATGGACGAGGGTCTGCGTTTCGCCATCCGTGAGGGTGGCCGCACCGTCGGCGCCGGCCGCGTCACCAAGATCCTCAAGTAATGGCCGCTCAGCAGAAGATCCGCATCCGGCTCAAGGCCTACGACCACGAGATCATCGACCAGTCGACGAAGAAGATCGTCGAGACGGTGGTCCGGACCGAGGCGACCATCCGGGGCCCCGTCCCGCTGCCGACCGAGAAGCACCGCTACACGGTGATCCGGTCACCCCACAAGGACAAGGACTCCCGCGAGCACTTCGAGATGCGGATCCACAAGCGCCTGCTCGACATCCTCGAGCCCTCGCCCAAGACGGTCGACAGCCTCCAGCGCCTCGACCTCCCCGCCGGCGTCGACATCGAGATCAAGATCCAGCAGGCCTAGACGCCTCAGCCAGCTGATCTGGCGTCGATTCGTCACGCTGGGCGTGACAAATCGACGCAATTTCGGGGAGGGTGGAAGGGCCGTCGGCCCGCCGCTATCATCGGTCGGTCGTCGTACCCGGTACCGCGCCACCTACCACCGGGCAAGAACAACCGACGTCTGCGCAGGCCCCGCGGGAACCGTGCAGCACAATCTGACCGCGCTCCGCTGGGCTTCGCCCTGCGGAGCGCTCGCGTGAAGGACCCCAGAGCCAATGGCCAAGAAAGCGATCGTGGGAGAGAAGGTCGGGATGACCCAGGTCTGGGTCGACGACCGCGTCGTCCCCGTGACCGTCATCCGCGTGGCGTCCTGCCGCGTCGTGCAGCTCAAGACCCCCGAGACCGACGGCTACAGCGCCGTGCAGGTCACCCTCGGCACCCAGAAGGTCCAGCGCCTGAGCGGTGGCGAGCGGGGCCACTTCGAGAAGGCGGGCGTGGACCCGGGCAGCAAGCTCGTGGAGCTGCGGGTCGATGACACCTCGGAGTACACGGTCGGCCAGCAGATCAAGGCCGACCTGCTCGAGGCCGGCGAGCGGGTCGACGTGACCGCCGTCAGCAAGGGCAAGGGCTTCGCCGGCGTCATGAAGCGCCACAACTTCAAGGGTCAGCGGGCCAGCCACGGTGCCCACCGTGTGCACCGGGCCCCCGGGGCGATCGGCGCCTGCGCCACCCCCGCCCGCGTGTTCAAGGGCACCCGCATGGCCGGCCGCACCGGTGGCCAGAAGGTGACCACCCTCAACCTGGAAGTGGTCGAGGCCGACGCCGAGCGCGATCTGATCCTGGTCAAAGGGTCGGTGCCGGGCGCGAACGGTGGCCTCGTGATCATCCGTGACGCCGTCAAGGCAGGTGTGTGAGATGGCCAAGATCGACGTCAAGTCGGCCACGGGCAAGAAGGCCGGCACCGCCGACCTCGAGGAGTCCTGGTTCGGCATCGAACCCAACGTGCCCGTGATGCACCAGGTCGTGACAGCCCAGCTGGCCGCCCGCCGCTCGGGTACCCACAACACCCTCACCCGGGCCGAGGTCCGCGGTGGCGGCGCCAAGCCCTGGCGCCAGAAGGGCACTGGCCGGGCCCGAGCCGGTTCGAGCCGCAGCCCGCACTGGCGCGGTGGCGGCGTGGCCCACGGGCCGAAGACCCGCAACTACGCCCAGCGCACGCCCAAGAAGATGATCCGCCTCGCCCTCCGCTCGGCGCTGTCGGACCGGGCCGCCGAGGACAAGGTCCTGGTCATCGACGACTGGGGCTTCGACGCCCCCAGCACCAAGGCGGCGCTGTCCGCTCTCGGTGCCCTGCAGCTCGAGGGCAAGGTCCTCGTCGTCCTCGGTGACGACGACGTCGTCGCCCTCAAGAGCTTCCGCAACCTGCCCAACATCCAGACGATCCGCTCCCGGGAGCTGAACGCCTACGACGTGCTGGTCAACGACTGGGTCGTCTTCACCCAGGCCACGCTGCCCGGTGGCGAGCCGGCCCCGGCGCCCGCCGCCGAGAAGACGCCCGAGGCCGACACCACGGAGGAGGAGGGCTGATGAAGGACGCCCGCCAGGTCATCATCGAGCCTGTCGTCTCCGAGAAGAGCTACGCCCTCCTCGAGGAAGGCGTCTACACGTTCCGCGTGCATCCGACGGCCTCCAAGCCGGAGATCCGCGACGCCGTCGAGAAGATCTTCGGGGTCAGCGTGACCAACGTGAACACCCTCAACCGCAAGGGCAAGCGCCGTCGGAACCGCCGCAATGGCACGTTCGGCAAGCGGCCCGACCACAAGCGCGCCCTCGTCAAACTCGCCGAGGGCGACTCGATCGAACTGTTCGGGAGCTGAGCATGGGCACTCGCAAGCGCAAGCCGACCAGCGCCGGGCGCCGGTTCCAGACCGTCTCGGACTTCGAGTCGATCACCAAGGACACGCCGGAGAAGTCGCTGCTGGCCAAGAAGAACTCGACCGGTGGGCGCAACAACCACGGTCGCAAGACGGCCCGTCACCGCGGTGGCGGCCACAAGCAGCAGTACCGCATCATCGACTTCAAGCGGAACAAGGACGGCGTGCCCGCCACGGTGGCCGGCATCGAGTACGACCCCAACCGCAACTGCCGCATCGCGCTCCTGCACTTCCACGACGGTGAGAAGCGCTACATCCTCGCTCCTGAGGGCGTGACGGTCGGCGACAAGCTCCAGAACGGCCAGGGCTCGGACATCCGTCCGGGCAACGCCCTGCCCATGCGCTACATCCCGGTGGGTACCACCGTGCACAACGTGGAGCTCCGGGTCGGCCAGGGCGGCCGCATGGCCCGCAGCGCCGGCACCAGCGTGCAGCTGGTCGCCAAGGAGGGGGAGTGGGCCACCCTGCGCCTGCCCTCCACCGAGATGCGCCGGGTGCCCATCGACTGCCGGGCCACCATCGGCACGGTCGGCAACGCCGAGGCCGAGCTGCTGAAGATCGGCAAGGCCGGCCGCAACCGCTGGAAGGGCGTTCGCCCCCAGACCCGCGGTGTGGCCATGAACCCCGTCGATCACCCCCTGGGTGGCGGCGAGGGCAAGAGCTCGGGTGGCCGCCACCCCGTGTCGCCCTGGGGGAAGCCCGAGGGACGCACGCGCAAGAAGAACAAGGACTCGGACAAGCTCATCATCCGTCGGCGCCGCCGGCGGGGTGGGCGGAGGTAGATCATGCCCCGCAGCCTCAAGAAGGGCCCTTTCGTCGACGACCACCTGCTCAAGAAGGTGGATGCGTTGAACGAGAGTGGCGAGAAGAAGGTCATCCAGACCTGGTCCCGCCGGTCCACGATCATCCCGGAGATGGTGGGTCACACCATCGCGGTGCACGACGGCCGCAAGCACGTGCCCGTCTACATCACCGAGTCGATGGTGGGTCACAAGCTGGGCGAGTTCGCCCCCACGCGCACCTTCCGCGCCCACGCCGGCCAGGAACGGGCAGGCCGGCGCTGATGGCCGCGCCCACCGCGGTCGAGGACCGCCCGCACACCCAGGCTCAGGTGCGCTACGTGCGCATGTCGGCCTCGAAGGCCCGTGCCGTCCTGGCCCTGATCCGGGGCAAGTCCGTCGGCGCCGCCGACGACGTGCTGGCGCTCAGCGAGCGCGACGCCGCCCGGGTCATCCAGAAGTGTCTCCGCTCGGCCGTGGCCAATGCCGAGCACAACGACGGCCTCGATCCCGAGGAGCTCTTCGTGGCGACCTGCTTCGCCGACGAGGGTCCGACGCTGCGGCGCTTCCGTCCGCGGGCCCGCGGCCGCGCCACCCGCATCCGCAAGCGCACCTGTCACATCACGGTGATCGTGGCCCGCTACTCGCCCGACGAGCTGACCGTGCGCCGTGAGCGCGAGCGGGCCAAGGGCAGTCAGGCCGGCCGGTCTTCCGGTGGCGCCAGCCGCCGGGCCCGCGTGGCCAAGAGCCGCGGTGAGGAGATCACCGAGGAGACCGACGAGGCCCCCACGACCGACGAGGTCACCGACGAGTCGACCGTCGACGAGGCCCTCGACGTCGTCGAGGTCGAGGAAGCCGCCGAGGATGCCGCGGCCGAGGCCGAGGCCGCCGACGAGGTCGCAGAGGTCACAGAGGTAGACGAGGCCCCCGAGGACCTCGTCGAGGCCCACACGAAGGACGAGCTCCTCGAGCTGGCCGACGAGGCCGGGGTCGAGGTGGCCAAGAGCGCCACGAAGGCCGAGATCGCCGGGGCCATCGAGGTGGCCACCGCCTCGGCCGGCGAGCTGGCCGACCACCACACCAAGGACGAGCTGATCGAGCTGGCCGAGCAGGCCGGCATCGAGGTGGCCAAGAGCTGGACGAAGCCCCAGATCGCCGAGGCGATCCACGCCGCCCAGGCGTCAGACGACGCGGCTTCACGAGAGGACGACTGATGGGACAGAAGGTCAACCCGTACGGGTTCCGACTGGGGATCACCACCGACTGGAAGTCGCGGTGGTTCGCCGGACCGCGAGGAGTACGCCGACTTCATCATCGAGGACTGGAAGATCCGGGACTACCTGATGGGTGAGCTGCCCCACGCGGCCATCAGCCGGGTCGAGGTGGAGCGCACCCGCGACCGCTTGCGGATCGACGTGCACACGGCCCGCCCCGGCATCGTCATCGGCCGCCGCGGCGCCGAGGCCGACCGCCTGCGGGCCGGCCTGACCAAGATCACCGGCAACGCCAAGGTCCAGCTCAACATCCAGGAGATCAAGCAGCCCGAGCTCGACGCCGCGCTGATCGCTCAGGGTGTGGCCGACCAGTTGGCCGGCCGGGTCGCCTTCCGCCGGGCGATGAAGCGGGCCGTGCAGAACGCTCAGAAGGCCGGGGCCCAGGGCATCCGGGTCCAGTGCTCGGGTCGCCTCGGTGGCTCCGAGATGGCCCGCACCGAGTGGTACCGGGAGGGTCGGGTCCCCCTGCACACGCTGCGGGCCGACATCGACTACGGATTCCGTGAGGCCCACACCACCGCCGGCCGCGTCGGCGTGAAGGTGTGGATCTACAAGGGCGACATCCTCCCGTACAAGGCCGCCAGCGAGGACAAGAGCGTCCGAGAAGCCGCCATGGCCGTGGGTGAGACCTCCGGCGAGCCGGCCCCGGCCCCCCGGGTCGTGTCCTCGACCGCCGCCCGCAGGCGCGAAGAGGAGCAGGCCCAGAAGGAGGCGGCGGCGGCCGCGGCGGCCGAGGCCGAGGCCGCCGAGCCGACCGAGGACGCCCCCGAACCCCTCATCAAGGAGGCCGATCCCGAGTTCGAGCGCCTCCTCGCCGAGGAGGAGGAGATCGAGCGGACCACGCGCGAGCACCACGAGACCCCGCACTTCCGCCCCGGGGACGGTGACTGACCATGCTGATGCCCAAGAAGGTCAAGCACCGCAAGCAGCAGCGCGGTCATCGTCGGGGTCCCGCCAAGGGGGGCACCAACGTCAACTTCGGCGACTACGGCATCCAGGCCCTCGAGCCCGGGTGGATCACCGCCCGCCAGATCGAGGCCGCTCGTATCGCCATGACCCGCCACATCAAGCGTGGTGGCAAGGTCTGGATCAACATCTTCCCGGACAAGCCGGTGACCCAGAAGCCGGCCGAGACCCGCATGGGCTCGGGCAAGGGCAACCCCGAGTACTGGGTCGCCGTGGTCAAGCCGGGCCGGGTCCTCTTCGAGCTGTCCTACCCCGACGAGGCCATCGCCAAGGCGGCCCTCGAGCGGGCCATCCAGAAGCTGCCGATCAAGGCCCGCTTCGTGCGCCGTGAGGAGGGCTTCTAGATGACGGCCGCCCAGATCCGCGAGCTCGGCGACGCCGACCTGGTCCAGCACCTGGACGACGCCCGCCGGGAGCTGTTCAACCTGCGCTTCTCGCACGTGACCGGCCAGCTCGACAACGCCACGGCGTTGCGCGACGCCCGCCGTGAGGTGGCCCGGCTCATGACTGAGCTCCGGGCCCGAGAGATCCGCGCCGCCGAGGCGCTGGAGGAGACCACCGATGCCTGAGACCGAACCCCCTGTGTCCCCTGATGACAAGGTGCGGAACCGCCGCAAGACCCGCGAGGGCATGGTCGTCGGCACGGCCATGGACAAGACGGCCATCGTGGCCATCACCGACCGTGTCCGGCACCGCCGCTACGACAAGACCGTCCAGCGCGTCACCAAGCTGTACGTCCACGACGAGGAGAACACCCTCAACGAGGGCGACCGCGTGCGGGTGGCCGAGACCCGACCGCTCTCCAAGAAGAAGCGCTGGCGCCTGCTCGAGATCGTGGAGCGGGCCCGATGATCCAGCAGGAGACGCGCCTGCGGGTCGCCGACAACAGCGGGGCCCGCGAGGTCCTGTGCATCAAGGTGCTCGGCGGCTCCCGCCGGCGCTACGCGTCCATCGGCGACGTGTTCGTGGCCACGGTCAAGGACGCCATCCCCGGTGCGGCGGTCAAGAAGGGCGAGGTCGTCCAGTGCGTCGTCGTCCGGGTCAAGAAGGAGAAGCGTCGTCCGGACGGCTCCTACATCCGCTTCGACGAGAACGCCGCCGTTCTCATCAACGACCAACAGCAGCCCCGCGGCACCCGCATCTTCGGGCCCGTGGGCCGTGAGCTGCGGGACAAGCGCTTCATGCGCATCGTCTCGCTGGCCCCGGAGGTGCTCTGAACGTGGCACGCGACACGAAGCGCAGCGGAGCCGGCGCCGGGAGAACAGCATGAAGATCAAGAAGGGTGACCGCGTCGTCGTGCTCACCGGCAAGGACAAGGGCAAGGAGGGCGAGGTGTCCCGCGCCATCCCCACGGCGAACAAGGTGATCGTCGACGGCGTGAACGTGGCCAAGCGCCACCAGAAGGCCACCAAGGCCACCATGCAGGGCGGGATCATCGACAAGGACATGCCCATCCCGGTGGCCAACGTCGCCATCCTCTGTCCCAGCTGTGGCGCCACGCGGGTCGGCTACCGCTTCGACCCCGACGGCACCAAGTACCGGACCTGCAAGAAGTGTGGAGGTGACCTGTGATGGCCGCATCCACCGAGACGAAGCCCCGCCTGCAGCAGCGCTACGAGGACGAGATCCGCGAGAAGCTGAAGGCCGACCTGGAGCTCGGGAACATCATGGAGGTGCCCCGGCTCTCCAAGATCGTCCTGAACTGCGGCGTCGGCGCGGCGACCGACCAGAAGTCGCTCATCGACGGCGCGGTCGCCGACCTGACCGTCATCGCCGGCCAGAAGCCGGTCGTGACCCGGGCCCGGGTGTCCATCGCCAACTTCAAGCTGCCGCGAGGGCAACCCCATCGGCGCCAAGGTCACACTGCGGGGCGCCCGCATGTGGGAGTTCTTCGACCGGCTGATCAACCTGGCCATCCCCCGCATCCGGGACTTCCGGGGCCTGCCCGACCGGTCGTTCGACGGTCACGGCAACTACACGTTCGGCGTGACCGAGCAGCTGATCTTCCCCGAGATCGACTACGACGCGATCGACACCGTCCGAGGCATGGACATCACGATCGTCACCACCGCCCGTACCGATGCCGAAGGCCGAGCCCTGCTCGATGCCTACGGCTTCCCCTTTCGACGCAACGAGGACTGACCCATGGCCAAGAAGGCACTGGTCGAGAAGAGCAACCGGACCCCGAAGTTCAAGGTCCGCGGCTACACCCGCTGCCAGCGGTGTGGCCGCTCGCGAGCGGTCTACCGCAAGTTCAAGCTGTGCCGCCTGTGTCTGCGGGAGCTGGCGCACGCGGGCGAGCTGCCCGGCATGACGAAGGCGAGTTGGTGATCCGATGACGATGACCGACCCGATCGCCGACATGCTCACGCGGATCCGCAACGCCAACGTGGCGATGCACGACGACGTGACGATGCCCTCCTCCAAGCTGAAGGAGAGCCTCGCCGAGGTCCTCCAGAAGGAGGGCTACATCCAGTCCTTCCGTGTCGACCAGGAGGAGGGCAGGCCCTCCAAGACCCTGACCATCGACATGAAGTACTCCGAGGCCCGCGAGCGGGTGATCACCGGCATCCGTCGCGTGTCCAAGCCCGGCCTCCGCGTCTACACCAAGGCCGACGCCGTCCCCCGGGTCCTCGGGGGCCTGGGCGTCGCCGTCGTCTCGACCAGCAAGGGACTCCTCACCGACCGCGAGGCTCGCCGCCAGCGCATCGGTGGCGAGGTCCTCTGCTACGTCTGGTAGGAGCCGACGATGTCACGAGTTGGACAAGCACCCATCCCGGTCCCGTCCGGGGTCGAGGTCAAGATCGAGGGCCGCGTGGTGACGGTCAAGGGACCCAAGGGTGAGCTGACGCGCACCCTGCCCGACGCCCTGAGCATCACCCAGGACGACGGCGAGCTCACTGTGGCCCGCGCCGACGACGAACGCGAGAGCCGCGCTCTGCACGGTCTCTTCCGATCGCTGATCGCCAACATGGTGACCGGGGTGACCGAGGGGTACCGCCGGGGCCTGGAGATCGTGGGCGTCGGCTACCGGGCGACCGCCCAGGGCGATCGCGCCCTGGAGCTGGCCGTCGGCTACAGCCACACCGTCAAGGTGCAGGCCCCCGAGGGGATCACCTTCGAGGTGCCCTCCAACACCCGCATCGACGTCGTCGGCATCGACAAGGAGACGGTCGGCCAGGTGGCGGCCGACATCCGCGCCATCCGCAAGCCCGAGCCCTACAAGGGCAAGGGGATCCGTTACCAGGGCGAGGTGGTGAGGCGTAAGGCCGGCAAGGCCGCCTCCGCCGGTTGATGTTCATGAACGAGATCGAGACCGACACCGAGTACGAGAACCCCGGGCACCCGTGCCCGGGGCGAAGCTAGGAACGAAGGAACCGTCATGGCTCACACCGCCAAGAAGGCCAGCGCCCGTCAGCGGCGCCACGGTCGCGTCCGCAAGAAGGTCCACGGCACGGCCGAGCGCCCCCGTCTGGCCGTCTTCCGGTCGAACCGCCACATCAGCGTCCAGATCATCGACGACCGTTCAGGGGTCACCCTCGCCGCGGCCTCGACCTACGAGACCGACCTCAAGGGCTCGGCCACCGGCAACAAGGACGCCGCCGCCAAGGTGGGCAACCTCATCGCCGAGCGGGCCAAGGCCGCGGGCGTCACCACCGTGGTCTTCGACCGCGGCGGGAACCTTTACCACGGGCGCGTCGCCGCCGTGGCCGATGCCGCCCGTGAGGGCGGACTGGAGTTCTAGGAACCATGAGCAGCTACCAGCGTGAGCAGGCCCCGAACCCGCGGGCCAGCGGGGACCCGCAGCTGCGGGAGTCCCGTGTCATCGACATCAACCGCGTGGCCAAGGTGGTCAAGGGCGGCCGGCGGTTCTCCTTCACCGCCCTCGTGGTCATCGGCGACGCCAATGGCCGCGTCGGCCTCGGCTACGGCAAGGCCAAGGAGGTGCCCCTAGCCATCCAGAAGGGCACCGAGGAAGCCCGCCGGAACCTGTTCAAGGTCCCCATGGCCGGCAGCACCATCGTGCACCCCATCCTGGGGGAGTGGGGCGCCGGACGCGTCCTGCTCAAGCCCGCCGCCCCCGGTACCGGGGTCATCGCCGGTGGCGCCGCCCGCGCCATCCTCGAGGAGGCCGGCATCCACGACGTGCTCTGCAAGTCCCTCGGCTCGGCCAACCACATCAACGTGGCCCGGGCCACCATCCAGGGCCTGAAAGGCCAGCGTCGCCCGGACGCCGTCGCCGCCCTGCGCGGCCTGCCCGCCGAGGAGTTCGTGCCCAAGGGCCTGCTCGAGGCGTACCTGGCCACCGAGAAGGGTGGCGTGCCCGGGGCCCCGCATCCGCAGCCCGGTGATGCATGATGACGGATCTCAAGGTCACCCAGGTCAAGTCCACGATCGGCTCCAAGCCCAAGGCCCGCGGCACCATGCGCGCCCTCGGCCTGCGGGGCATCGGCCAGTCCAACGTGCTGCCGGACCGTCCCGAGATCCAGGGCATGTTGCGCAAGGTCAGCCACCTCGTCACCATCGAGGAGCAGGCGGCCGAGAAGAAGAAGGCGCCGGCGAAGGCCAAGGCGACCGAGACGACCGACGCTGAGGAAGCAGACGAGTCATGAAGGTCCACGACCTCAAGCCCGCACCGGGCTCCCACAAGGCCAAGAAGCGGGTCGCCCGAGGCATCGGCGGCAAGGGCGGCAAGACCGCCGGCCGCGGCACCAAGGGCCAGCGGGCCCGCAACACCGTCGCCGTCGGCTTCGAGGGCGGCCAGCTGCCCCTGCACAAGCGGATCCCCAAGCTGCGGGGCTTCAACAACCCCTTCCGCGTGGAGTACCAGGCCATCAACCTGGACACCATCGAGGCGTCCGGCCTCGACGAGGTCTCACCCGAGACCCTGCGGGAGATCGGCCTCGTCGGCAAGAACAAGTTCGTCAAGGTCCTGGGCCGGGGCGAGCTGACCCGCAAGGTCACCGTGAAGGCCCACGCCGCCTCCCAGTCGGCCGAGGCCGCCATCACCGGGGCGGGGGGTACGGTGGAAATCGTGCCGCTGCCCTGGGGTGACGGCCGTCCGCCGGCCAAGGGCAACGCCCACACCAACCGTTAGGACAGCTGCGATGGGCTACCACGCCGTTGGCCGTGATCGGGGAGCCTGACCGATGTCCCTCCTCAACGTCTTCCGCATCCCGGACCTGCGCAACAAGGTCCTGTTCACGCTGCTGATGATCGCGTTGTACCGGTTCGGGGCGTTCATCCCCGTGCCGGGCATCGACCTCGACGCCGTGGCCACCCTGCGCACGCAGGCCGAGGAGGGCGGCGTGCTGGGCTTCCTGCAGCTGTTCTCCGGCGGCGCGCTCACCCAGTTCGCGGTGTTCGCGCTGGGGATCATGCCGTACATCACGGCGTCGATCATCATGCAGATCCTCACCGTGGTGATCCCCAAGCTGGAGCAGTGGCAGGCCCAGGGAGCCGTCGGTCAGCGCAAGATCACCCAGTGGACCCGCTACGTCACGATCGGCATCGCGGTCATGCAGTCCACGGGCCTGGTCTTCCTGTTCCACAACGGCGGTGGCGGCTTCTTCGCCAATGTCTCGACCAACCTCGACCTGGTGCCGAACTTCACCGTGCCCCGGGTGCTGCTCATCGTCCTGACCCTGGTGGCGGGCACCGCCCTGATCATGTGGATGGGCGAGCTCATCACCCAGCGGGGCATCGGCAACGGCATGTCGATCCTGATCTTCACCTCGGTGGTCAGCTCCTACCCGTCCACCGGGAGCCGGGTGCAGGCCGAGGCGGGCAACGCCGCCCTGGCGTTCCTCATCTTCCTGTTCATCCTGCTGACCGTGGCCATCGTGTTCGTCGAGCAGGGCCAGCGGCGCATCCCGGTCCAGTTCGCCAAGCGGGTGGTGGGCCGACGCATGTACGGCGGCCAGAGCACCTACATCCCGCTGAAGGTCAACCAGTCCGGGGTGATCCCGATCATCTTCGCCAGCTCGGTGCTCTACCTGCCGTTGCTCCTGTCCAACGTGCTGCCCGCCGACGGCTGGGGCGCCACGGTGCAGCAATGGATCAACGACAACCTGGTCCAGCCGACGAGCATCTTCTACATCGTGCTCTACGGGCTGCTGATCATCGGCTTCGCCTACTTCTACACGGCGATCACCTTCGACCCGGCCCAGCAGGCCGACACCATCCGCAAGCAGGGTGGCTTCATCCCCGGCATCCGCCCGGGGCCCCAGACCGAGCGCTACCTGGCCCGTATCCTCAGCCGCATCACCCTCCCCGGCGCGCTGTTCATCGCCGCCGTGGCCCTGGTCCCGACCATCTTCCTGTCCCAGATCCTGCCGGACCAGAGCACGGCGATCCTGTCGTTCTCGGGCACCTCGGTGCTGATCGGCGTGGGCGTGGCCCTCGAGACCATGAAGCAGATCGACAGCCAGCTGATGATGCGCAACTACGAGGGGTTCCTGTCGTGACGCACGCGCCTGATCGTCTTCGGGCGCCAGGGCGCCGGGCAAGGGCACCCAGTGCGTCCGCCTCGTCGACCACTACGGCATCCCCCACATCTCCACCGGCGACATGTTGCGCGAGGCCGTGGCCGAGGGCACCGAGCTGGGGCTGAGGGCCAAGGGCCTGATGGACGCCGGGGACCTGGTCCCCGACGACGTCATGGAGGGCATCGTGGTCGAGCGGCTGGCCAAGCCCGACGCCGAGCCGGGCTGGCTGCTGGACGGCTTCCCCCGCACCCTCGGCCAAGTCGAGGCCATGCAGCGCAACCTGGGCGAGGCCTTCGTGGACCTGGCCGTGAACCTCGACGTGCCCGTCGACGTGGTCACCGAGCGCATGGTCGCCCGGGGCCGGGCCGACGACACCGAGGAGGCCATCCGCCGCCGCCTCGAGCTGTACGAGGAGCAGACGGCCCCGCTGCTGAGCTGGTTCGGCCAGCGGGACCGCCTGGTCGAGATCGACGGCGTGGGCACCGAGGACGACGTCTTCGAGCGCCTGATCAAGGTGATCGACGCCGCCCTGGAGGGCTGAGTCGTGGTTGTGAACCGGATCGTGCCGCCGGGTCTCGTGGCCGTGACCGAGCTCAGGGAGGGCTGAGTCGTGCGTCGCTCGCCCGACGAACTGGCCAAGATGCGCCGCGCCGGCAAGGTCGTGGCCGAGATGCACGAGAAGATCCGCGAGGCCATCCGCCCCGGGGTCACCACCCTCGAGCTGGACAGGATCGGCCGTGAGGTCATCGAGCGCAACGGCGCCCGCTCCAACTTCCTGAACTACGGCGGCGGCCCCGGCGCCCCGCCGTTCCCCGCCGTCATCTGCGCCTCGCCCAACGACGTGATCGTCCACGGCATCCCCGACGACACCCCGTTGGCCGAGGGCGACATCATCTCCATCGACTGCGGGGCGATCATCGAGGGCTACCACGGCGACGCCGCCTTCACCGCCCCGGTCGGCCAGGTCAGCGAGGAGGCGGCCCGCCTCATCAAGGTGACCGACGAGAGCCTGTTCGCGGGCATCGACCAGATGGTGGACGGCAACCGCCTGTCCGACATCGGCCACGCCGTGCAGACGGTGGCCGAAGCCGCCGGCTATGGCGTGGTGCGGGAGTACACCGGCCACGCCATCGGCACCGCCATGCACGAGAGCCCCCAGGTCCCCAACTGGGGCAAGCCGGGCAAGGGCCCCAAGCTGCGGTCCGGCAACGTCTTCGCCATCGAGCCCATGGTCAACATCGGCTCCGCCGAGACCCGGGTCATGGCCGACGGCTGGGGTGTCCGCACCGCCGACGGCGTCGCTGTCGGCCCACGTCGAGCACACCATCGCCATCACCGACGACGGCCCCGAGATCTTCACCTTGCCCTAGTGTCGGTCCGCCGCCCCGCCGACCGACGGCGTCCATGGCGGCTTGGCTCGTCCCGGATGCGTCGGAGTCACCTTCCCCGGGCGCGATCGGCCACCAAGAGTGACCGTGCCAGCCCGCCGTGGGCGGTCGGTATGCGCCGACGACCGTGTCAGCTGTGCTAGGGAGGTTGGCTGCGCCCGTCGCGCGCCGCTAGCCTCGACCGTCGGCCCTGGGTCCAGCGCGTTCATGCGCGCGGCCCGGCGCTGTTCATCACTACTGAGTTCGGAGAGAGTCCTGGCGAAGCCGAAGGAAGACGCGATCGTGCTCGAGGGCACGGTGCTCGAGTCGTTGCCCAACGCCATGTTCAAGGTTGAACTGGAGAACGGCCACGAACTGCTCGCGCACATCTCCGGAAAGATGCGGATGCACTACATCCGGATCCTGCCCGGTGACCGCGTCCAGGTCGAGCTGACCCCCTACGACCTCAAACGAGGTCGCATCACCTATCGGTACAAGTGAACGAACGCAGTTGAGACAGCAGACCCAGACGAGGAACCAGTGAAGGTACGACCGAGCGTCAAGAAGATGTGCGAGAAGTGCAAGGTCATCCGCCGCCACGGCCGGGTCCGCGTCATCTGCACCAACCCACGACACAAGCAGCGGCAGGGGTAGCGGAATGGCCCGAATCGCCGGCGTCGACATCCCCCGCGAGAAGCGGACCGTCATCGCCCTCACCTACATCTTCGGCATCGGCGACACGCTCGCCTCGGAGATCTGCACCAACTCCGGGGTCGACGCCAGCCGTCGGGTACGGGACCTGACCGACGAAGAGGTCAGCAAGCTCCGGGCCTACATCGACGACAACCTGCAGGTCGAGGGTGACCTGCGTCGCGACATCCAGCAGGACATCAAGCGCAAGATGGAGATCGGGGCGTATCAGGGCATCCGCCACCGCCGTGGCCTGCCCGTCCGGGGCCAGCGCACCCACACCAACGCCCGCACCCGCAAGGGCCCACGTAAGACCGTGGCCGGCAAGAAGAAGGTAGGCAAGTAATGGCCAAGCCCGCCGCCGGCGGTCGTCGCCCCAAGAAGCGCGAACGCAAGAACATCCCGCACGGGATCGCTCACATCAAGAGCTCCTTCAACAACACGATCATCACGTTCACCGATCGCCAGGGCAACGTGCTGTCGTGGGCCTCGGCCGGCAACGTCGGCTTCAAGGGCTCGCGCAAGTCCACGCCCTACGCGGCCCAGATGGCGGCCGAGACCGCCACCAAGCGGGCCATGGAGCACGGTGTGCGCAAGGTCGACGTGGAGGTCAAGGGCCCGGGCTCGGGCCGCGAGACCGCCATCCGCACCATCCAGCAGATGGGCATCGAGGTGACCGGCATCAAGGACGTCACCCCCGTGCCCCACAACGGCTGCCGCCCGCCCAAGCGGCGGAGGGTCTGATGTCCCGATACACCGGTCCACGCGCCCGCGTCTCCCGCCGCTTCGGCGTCAACATCTTCGGCACCAAGGGCGAGACCATCGCCCTCGATCGTCGTCCCTATCCCCCCGGCGAGCACGGTCGTGACCGGCGCCGCGGCAACCAGTCCGACTACCTCCTGCAGCTCACCGAGAAGCAGAAGGCCCGCTTCACCTACGGCCTGACCGAGAAGCAGTTCCGCCGGATCTACGACGAGGCCAACCGCGGCCAGGGCGTCACCGGCGAGAGCATGCTCCGGTTCCTCGAGCTCCGCCTCGACAACGTCGTGTACCGCGCCGGCTGGGGCGCCACCCGCCCGCAGTCCCGCCAGCTCGTGAACCACGGCCACATCACGGTCAACGGCAAGCGGGTCGACATCCCCAGCTACCGGGTGCGCAAGGGCGACGTCGTGGCCCTGTCCACCAAGGCCCAGGCCATGATCATGGTGACCTGGAACCGGGACGTCCTCGACCGGACGCCCCCGCCGTGGCTGGAGACCGGTGCCGAGGGCATGCAGGTCACCGTGCGCGAGCTGCCGCTGCGCGAGCACATCGACGTGCCCGTCCGCGAGCAGCTCATCGTCGAGCTCTACAGCAAGTAAGGCCCCCGTCCGCGAGCAGCTCATCGTCGAGCTCTACAGCTTGTAGCTCTTCAGCTAGTCCGCCCCTTCGGGGGCAACCGAACAAGGTCCGAGAGGAAACGCCATGCTGGTCATTCAGCGACCGACCGTCGAGCCCGTCAGCGAGCCCGACGGGAACCGACAGAAGTTCTCCATCAGCCCCCTGGAGCCCGGCTTCGGGCACACGCTGGGCAACTCCCTGCGCCGGACCCTGCTGTCGTCGATCCCCGGGGCGGCCATCACCCAGGTCCGCTTCGACGACGCGCTGCACGAGTTCGACACGATCACGGGCATCACCGAGGACGTCACCGACATCCTGCTGAACCTCAAGGACATCGTCGTGGTGTCCCACAGTGACGAGCCCGTCGAGGTCCGCCTCGACGTGCGCGGCGCGGCGGACGTGACCGGCGGCGACCTCGAGACCAACCCCGACATCGAGATCCTGAACAAGGACCTCCACATCGCCACCCTCAACGCGAAGGCCCGCCTGGCGCTGGACCTGACCATCGAGAAGGGCCGGGGCTACCGCTCCGGGGACCGGGACGCCGAGGAGACCACCATCGGCATCATCCCGCTGGACGCCATCTACTCGCCGGTGCGGCGCGTGACCTTCGAGGTCGAGGCCACCCGGGTCGAGCAGGAGACGGCCTATGACGCCCTCATCCTCGACATCGAGACCGACGGCTCCATCAACCCCCGCGAGGCTCTGGCCTCCGCCGGTGGGACGTTGCGGGCCCTCGTCGCCCTCGTCGAAGAGGTGAGCGACGAGCCCCAGGGCCTCGAGCTGACCGAGGCCGGCCCTCAGGCCGCCGGTTCGCCGGACATGGACCTGCCCATCGAGGACCTCGACCTCTCCGAGCGTCCCCGCAACTGCCTCAAGCGGGCCCAGGTCAACACCGTGGGCGAGCTGCTCGAGAAGTCCGAGGACGACCTCCTGGCCATCACCAACTTCGGCCAGAAGTCCCTCGACGAGGTCATCGCCAAGCTGGACGAGCGGGGCCTGACCCTCAAGGGTGGCCCCGCCACCACCATCCCCGCGCCGGAGTAGCCATGCCCACGCCCCGCAAGTCCCGTCGCTTCGGCGGCAGCGCCTCGCACCAGAAGGCGATGATGGCCAACCTGGCCGCCTCGCTGTTCGCCGCGGAGGCCATCGTCACCACCGAGGCCAAGGCCAAGGCCCTGCGCCCCATCGCCGAGAAGCTGGTCACCCGCGCCCGGGAGGACAGCGTCCACAACCGCCGCAAGGTGGTGTCGTTCCTGCGGGACGACGAGATGGTCGCCAAGCTCTTCGACGACATCGGCCCCCGCTACGAGGACCGCCCGGGCGGCTACACCCGCATCCTCAAGCTGGGCCCCCGCCACGGTGACAACGCCCCCATGGCCAGGATCGAACTGGTCTGATTACATCTGAGGGGCCTCGCTCGCGTGTGTGGGCGGCCGGTCGGGCTGGCATAGGGTCGTGGCCTGAGCCCTGACCCGAGCGAGTCTGCTGAGGCGAGCGCCGCCGTTGCCGAGGAGGACGCAGGCAGCTCGCGGGTCGCGGTGCTGCTGGCCATGGCCATGTTCGTGCTGGTGGTGGACACGTCGCTCATGAACGTGTCGATCACCGCCGTGGCCGAGGACCTGGACACGACCGTCAGCGGTGTCCAGTCCGCGATCGCCCTCGAAGCCCTGGTCTCTGCCGCCTTCATCCTGATCAGCGGCAAGGTGGGCGACCTCATCGGCCGCAGGCGGGCCTATGTGATCGGCCTGCTCGGCTATGCCATCGGGGCCGCGGCGATGACCGTGGCCCAGAACCTCACGACCGTCATCATCTTCTGGGCGATCACCGGCGGCCTCGGGGCGTCGCTCCTGCTGCCGGCCATGCAGTCCCTCATCCACAGCAACTTCGAGGGTGCGGCGATGAAGAAGACCTACGCCCTGGTCGGGGCGGCGGCGGCGGTGGGGGCGGCCATCGGCCCGCTGCTCGGGGGCTTCCTGACGACCTACCTGTCGTGGCGCGTCGGCTTCTTCCTCGAGGTCGTGGTCATCGCCATCGTGCTGTCCGGCATCAAGCTTGTCGTCGATGCCCCCTTCACGGGGCTGCGGAAGATCGACGGGGTCGGCGCCGCCCTGTCGGTGGTGGGCATGGGCGGTGTGGTCCTGGGCATCCTCGTGTGGCAGGAGGGGGAGAGTACGTCTTGCTGCTCATGGCCATCGGGGCCGTGGCGCTGGCGGTCCTGGCCCGCTGGCTGGTGCGGCGCAAGCGGGAGGGCAAGGTCCTCCTGCTCGACCCTGCCCTGTTCGAGCTGCCGAACTTCCGGATGGGCGCCCTGCAGATGGTGCTCCAGCAGATCGCCCTCGGTGGCACGATGATCGCCCTCCCGCTCTACCTGCAGGTCACCCTCGAGTACAACGCGATGCAGGCGGGCCTCTCCCTGGCGCCGCTCTCACTCACCATGTTCGCCGTCGCCCTGTTGATGGGGAAGAAGTCGGGCAACCGCCGCCCGGCCGCCATCATCCGGATGGGATTCGGCCTGGCCCTGGTCGGTCTGGCCCTGGTCGTCCCCGTGATCCCCCGGGGCGAGTCCGGGTGGGCCCTGCTCGTCCCCCTGCTGATCGCCGGGACGGGCCTCGGGCTCCTGGTCTCCCAGCTCAACAACTTCATCCTGGCCCCGATCGAGGAGGAGCGGGTGAGCGAGGCGGCGGCGGTCAACTCCGCCGGGCAGTCCTTCGGCCTCTCGTTCGGGCTGGCGATGGCCGGCGGCGTCCTCCTCGCCGCTCTGTCGTTCAGCTTCGTCGAGCTGACCGAGGCCAGCGACGTGATCCCCCCGGAGGACCAGGAGCAGATCGCCGAGGTCATGGAGGACGACGCCCAGCTGGTGAGCACCACCCAACTCGAGGAGCTCCTCGCCGAGCAACCCGACGAGATCCAGCAGGAGATCATCGACATCAACACCGACGCCGGGGACCTCGCCCTCCAGGTGGCGATGCTCGTCCCGATCCTGGCCTGCCTGCTCGGCTTCCTGAACTCCTTCCGACTGCTGCGCCTGCCGGACATCGAGCCGGTGGCCCACATCGAGGGCCTCGACCTCGGCTGACCGTCACCGACCGAGCCCAGGAGCCGGCGGCGAGCGCACCCTGCACCCACTCTGCATGTAGAGTGGGTGCATGGGGAAGGTCGTCCAGATCCGAGACGTGCCCGATGAGGTCCACGCCGAGCTGACGGCGCAGGCAGACCGAGCGGGGCTGTCGCTGAACCGGTTCGTGCTCGGTGAGTTCGAGCGGATCGCCCGCCGGGGTCGCAACGCCGAGATCTTTGCCGAGGCCGCGCTCGAGACAGGTCCCCGACTCTCGCCTGAGCAGATCGTGTCCGCCATCCGGGAGGGGCGCGACGAGCGGGGATGATCGTCGTCGACGCTTCGGTCATCATCGAGGCCAGCCTCGGTCGCGGGATGGCCGCGAGGCGGTTGGTCAACGAGGTGCTCGCCGCTCCCCAGCTCCTCGATGTCGAAGTGGTGCACGGTGTCCGCCGGCTCACCCAACGGGGCGACATCGGGATCGAGCACGCGGAGAGGGCCCTGGCGGAACTGGCGCTGCTGGACATCGGCCGGTTCGGCCATGAGCCGCTTGTCGCCAGGGTCTGGGAGCTCCGCCACCAGGTGTCGGCCTACGACGCGTTCTACGTCGCTCTGGCGGAGGACCTCGGCGTTCCGCTCCTCACCCTGGACGGGCGGTTGTCACGGGCGCACGGCCTGACGACGACCGTCGAGCTCCTGAGCGCGCCGTGAGCCTGTTCGATGGGTCGCCGGCCGAGGCGGGGGATGCTCGCCTGGAGGTGGACACGACCCGGGTCCGGCTGCTCGTGGCCTACGACGGGTCCGGGTTCCACGGGTTCTGGCCCAACGAGGGCGTCACGACGGTCGGCGGGACGCTGGTCGCCGCCGTCGAGCAGGTGCTGGGCACGGGCATCGAGATGACCTGTGCGGGCCGCACCGACACCGGGGTCCACGCCTGGGGCCAGGTGGTCACCTTCGACGCCCCCGCCGAGGGCCTCGACCTCGATCGCCTGCACACGTCGGTGAACAGGCTGTGCGGCCCCGCCGTGGTCGTCCGCGAGGCCACCGAAGTCCCCCCGGATGTCGACGCCCGGGGTTCGGCCACCGGCCGCACCTACCGGTACACGGTGCTCAACCGGGCGTTCCCCGATCCCTTCCTGCACGCCACGACCTGGCACGTCCCCCAGCCCCTGGACCTGCGGGCGATGACCCTGGCCTGTGATCCCGCTCATCGGCTCCCACGACTTCTCGAGCTTCTGTCGCCGGCCGAAGGTGGCCGAGGGCCAGGAGCCGGTGTCGCTCACCCGCCGGGTCACCGACGCCCGCTGGACCGAGCTGGACGACGGGCTCCTGCGCTTCGAGATCACGGCCAACGCCTTCTGCCACCAGATGGTCCGATCGGTGGTCGGCCTGCTCGTCGACGTCGGTCGGGGCCGCACCCGGGCCGGTGACGTCCTCGGCATCATCCGGGCGAAGGACCGCCAGGGCGCGCCGTCCCCGGCGCCGCCGCACGGGCTCTGCCTCTGGTCCGTGGCTTACGGCGGCGGCGACAGGGACTGGTAACCTCGGGGCTGAAGGGGAGTAGCCCCCAATCGACTCGTCGACATGCTGGGACCGTGCGGTCCCCGGTGAGCGGGCCTGTGCACACAGGCGGGCAAGACCTTCGACCGAGGCACTCGTCTGCCTGGTCGGAGGCAGTCGCCCTCCGACCCGGTCGGGTGGAGAGGACGACATGACGATCTCTGACGGCGACCACGATCGCCTGCTGCGCCGCGGCATCCGGCTCGAGTGGGCGACTACGGCGTGGAATGCCATGGAGGTCTTCGTCACGATCTCCCTCGGCATAGCGGCGCACTCGTTGGCCCTCGTGGCCTTCGGGCTGGATTCGATGATCGAGGTGTTCGCGTCGACCGTGGTCATCTGGCACCTCCGCGAGGGCCGTGACCCCGCACCACACCGCACCCGATTGGCCTTCCGGCTCATCGCCGCGGCGTTCTTCACCCTGAGTGGCTTCCTGCTGGTCGCGTCGATCCGCAGCCTCGTCCTGGGCGTGGAGCCCGAGGAGTCCCCGGTCGGCATCGCCTACCTGGCAGTCACCGCCGCGGTCATGTTCTCCCTGGCGGCCGTCAAGCGGCGAACGGCGCGGCGGATCGCGAGCGGCCCGCTCGAGGCGGAGGCGTCGATGACCTTCCTCGACGGCTGCCTCTGTGTCGGGATCCTGACGGCGTTGGCGGTCAACGTGGCCTTCGGTTGGTGGTGGGCTGACGGCCTCGCCGCGCTGGCCATCGCCGCCTTCGCTGCCCGCGAGGGCCGCGAGTCCTGGCGGGAGGGCCACGAGACCTGACCCGGGTTGCTGCCACCATCGGCCGCTCGTATCGTTGTCGGGCGCTCCCGCGGGCCTTGCTTCGCCCGTCGCGCCCGAGTCCCGACGTTCGAAACAGGTAGGCCCGTGTCCACGTACACCCCGAAAGCCAGCGAGATCGAGCGGTCCTGGCACCTCGTCGACGCCGACGGCCTGGTCCTCGGCCGTATGGCCACCGAGGTCGCCCGCCTCCTGCGGGGCAAGCACAAGGCCATGTTCACCCCGAACCTGGACACCGGTGACCACGTCGTGGTGGTCAACGCCAGCAAGATCGTGCTGACCGCGGGCAAGGCCGACCGCAAGATCCTGTACCGCCACTCCGGCTACCCGGGTGGCATCAAGTCCCGGACCTACGCCGAGGCCCTCGAGCGCGACGCCGCCGAGGCCGTGCGCCAGTCCATCATCGGCATGCTGCCCCACAACCGCCTGGGCGCCCAGATGGCCACCAAGCTCAAGGTGTACTCCGGCCCGACCCATCCGCACGGGGCCCAGAACCCCGCCCCGCTGGAGCTGCCCGATGCCCGGGCCCGCTCCAACGACTGAACGCTTCACCGAGAAGGATCCCCGTACCGATGCCCAAGCCCCTCGTCCAGGCCACCGGCCGCCGCAAGCGGTCCATCGCCCGTGTCCGTGTCCACCCGGGCACCGGCGTGGTGACCGTCAACAAGAAGGCCGTCTCGGACTACTTCCCGTCCGAGAGCCAGGTGATGCACGCCACCGAGCCCCTGCGTTCGGTGACCGTCGAGGAGAGCTACGACATCGACGCCACCATCCACGGCGGCGGCTTCAGCGGCCAGTCCGGCGCGCTGCGCCTGGGCATCGCCCGCGGCCTGATCGAGCTGCACCCCGACGAGCGGGCCGGCCTCAAGGCCGAGGGCATGCTCACCCGCGACCCGCGCAAGAAGGAGTCCAAGAAGTACGGGCTCAAGAAGGCCCGGAAGGCCCCGCAGTACTCCAAGCGGTAGACGCGGGGTGACGCTCCGGTTCGGCACCGACGGTGTCCGGGGCCACGCCGACACCGAACTGACCCCCACACTGGTCACCGCCCTCGGGCGGGCCGCAGCCCGTGTGCTGGGTGCCGGCCCGGTCGTGATCGGACGGGACACCCGCATATCGGGCCCCCGCCTAGAGGCCGACCTGGCCGCCGGCCTGGCTGCCGAGGGGCTGGCCGTGGACAACGTGGGCGTCGTGCCCACCCCCGCGGTCGCCCACGCCTCGGCCGTCCGAGGTGTGACCGGGGCGATGATCTCGGCCTCCCACAACGCGTTCGACGACAACGGCATCAAGTTCTTCGCGCCCGGTGGACGGAAGCTCTCCGACGAGGTCGAGGAGCGGCTCGAGGGCGAACTGGACCACATCCTGCATGAGGAGCCGGTCGCCGCCACCGTGGTGGGCGGCGAGGAGGACCCGAGCGTGGGAGCCGCCTGGGTCGACGCGGTCGTCGGCTCCGTGCCCGACCAGGCCCTCGCCGGGCTCCGCCTCGTCATCGACTGCGCCAACGGCGCGGCCTCGGCCTGGGCCCCGGCCGCGCTGGAGCGGCTCGGGGCGAGCGTGGAGGTCATCCACGCGTCGCCCGACGGCAGGAACATCAACGCCGGCTGTGGCTCGACCCACCCCGCCGACCTGCAGGCCCGGGTCGTGGCCTCGGGGGCCGCCGCCGGGCTGGCCTTCGACGGCGACGCCGACCGGGTGCTGGGGGTCGACCACACCGGGTCGCTGGTCGACGGCGACCACCTCATCGCCATCTGCGCCCTCGACCGTCACCGACGGCGTGTCCTTGTCGGCGACACCGTGGTCGTCACGGTCATGGCCAACCTCGGCTTCCGCCTGGCCATGGAGGCCAACGGGATCCGGGTGGAGGAGACCGCGGTCGGCGACCGCTACGTCCTCGAGGCCCTGGCCCGTGGGGGCTGGTCCTTGGGCGGTGAGCAGTCCGGCCACGTGATCTTCCCCGACCTGGCCACGACCGGCGACGGCCTGCTCACGGGCGTCCAGGTGCTGGCCGCCGCCCAGTCCGCGGGCCAGACGTTGGCCGAGGCGGCGTCGGTCATGACCTCCCTGCCCCAGGTCCTGCGCAACGTCAGGGTCGCCCGGCGACGACCCGACATCGCCGACGCGGTGGCCCCCGAGATCGCCGCCGCTGAGGCCCGTCTGGGCTCCCGGGGCCGGGTGCTCATCCGCCCCAGCGGCACCGAGCCGCTCGTGCGGGTGATGATCGAGGCCGAGGACGCCGTGGTGGCCGAAGCCGAAGCGGCGGCCCTGGCTGCGGCGGTCGAGGCCGCCTCCGCCTGAACCGGCGGCGGCCCGGCCGGGTCGCCGATGAGGCCAGAGCGGGACGGGCCCTTCCTACACTGGGGGATCGCCGTCGGGGCCCGCCCTGGCGCTGCGGGCACCGCGACCCAGGAGTCACCACCGTCCAATGTGCGGGATCATCGCCGTCGTCCGTCGTCCGTCGGTTCGCGTCCCGGCCACCAGCGCCGAGCTGCGGGCGTTGCTGGAGCAGGCCGCCGCGGCCGCCGCCGGCTTCGCCGACCTGCCGCCCGGTGCGGCGCTGGCCGACCTCCTGACCACCACCACCGAGCCGTTGGTGGTCGCCGACGGGCTCCTGCGGGGCTCGCCCGGGGTCCGGACCCTGCTGGCCGACCCGACGCTGGCGCCGACCCTCGACGGCCTGACGGCGGGCATCGAGGCCCGGGCCGACGCGGTGGAAGGGGCGCTGGACCAGGCCGAGACCCTCGGCTCCACCGCCGAGCTGGAACAGGTCAACGCCGCCCTCGTCGCCCTCCGGGACGCGGCGTGGGCCCTGCGCCGCGACCGGCTGCCCACCGCAGCCCACGTGGCCGGGCTCGCCGGCCCCGACGCGGGTCCCGCCGCCCTCGAGGCCCACCTCTCCCTCCAACAGGTCCTGTCCGCCCTCGACCGCCTCGAGGTGCGGGGTCGGGACAGTGCCGGGATCCACGTCCTGGTCCACGGCCACGGTCTCGACCTCGAGGCCCCGTCGGTCCGGGCGCTGCTCGACGGGCGTGACGACGACCTCCGCTTCGTCTCGGGCGCCGTGCGGATCGCCGACGGTCACCTGGCCTTCGTCTACAAGGCCGCGGCCGAGATCGGCGAGCTCGGAGACAACACCGCCGCGCTCCGGGCGGCCATCACCGGCGATGCCCTGCTCCGCCTCGCCCTGAGCGCCCCGACGGCCGAGGCCGTGGTCCTCGGCCACACCCGCTGGGCCAGCGTCGGCATCATCTCCGAGCCCAACGCCCACCCGGTCTGCGCGGAGGAGTCCGACGGCGTGGACCGGCCGTACGTGGCTGCCGCCCTCAACGGCGACGTCGACAACCACGCCGACCTGCGAGCCGACGAGGGTCTGGTCGTGGCGGCCGAGATCACCACCGACGCCAAGGTCATCCCGGCCCTGACGGCGCGTCGCCTGGCCGAGGGCCACGACGCTGGCCGAGTCCTTCCGGCGCACCGTGGCCTCCCTCGAGGGCTCGGTGGCCATCGGCGCCACGAACGGCGTCGCCCCCGAGCAGCTCCTCCTCGCCCTGCGGGGCAGCGGCCAGGCCCTCTACGTGGGCCTCCTCGACGACGCCTACATCGTGGCCAGCGAGCCCTACGGCCTGGTCGAGGAGACGACCACCTACGTCCGCATGGACGGCGAGACGCCGGCCAACCCGGAGAACCCGACGGCCAGTCGGGGCCAGGTCCTCGTGCTGGACGGCTCCCGGGCCGGCACCCTCGACGGCATCGGCCGCATCGCCTACGACGGCACCGAGGTACCGGTGACCGAAGCGGACCTCGAGACGGCCGAGATCACCACTCGGGACATCGACCGGGGCGACTTCCCCCACTTCCTGCTCAAGGAGATGACCGAGGCCCCCGCGTCGTTCCGCAAGACCCTGCGAGGACGCCTGACCGAGCACGGTGGGCGGGCCGCGGTCGACCTGGGCCCTGAGACGCTGCCCGAGGACCTCCGGGCCAAGCTGCGTGACGGTCGCATCCACCGCGTCCTGGTCACCGGCCAGGGCACTGCAGCCGTCGCCGGCCAGAGCCTGGCCGCGATCCTCGAGGCCCTCACCCCGGACCTGCCCGTTCGGGTCGAGGCCGTCCTGGCCACCGAGCTCTCCGGCTTCGAGCTGGCCGACGACATGGCCGACACCCTGGTGGTGGCCATCTCCCAGTCGGGGACGACCACCGACACGAACCGCACGGTCGACCTGGTCCGCTCCCGCGGCGGTTCGGTCGTGGCCATCGTCAACCGGCGGGGCAGCGACCTGACCGACAAGTCCGACGGCGTCCTCTACACCTCCGACGGTCGCGACGTGGAGATGAGCGTCGCCTCGACCAAGGCCTTCTACGCCCAGGTCGCCGCCGGGGTCCTCCTCGCCGCCGCCCTGGCCGAGGAGATGGGGGCGGCCGACTCGGGGGAACGGGCGGAGATGCTGGCCGCGCTCCGGGGCCTGCCCGACGCGTTGACCCGTGTGCTGGAGGACCGGGAGCGGATCGGGGAGACCGCACGCGAGCTGGCCCCGGCCGTCGCTACTGGGCGGTGGTGGGCAACGGCCCCAACCGCATCGCGGCGGCGGAGGTCCGGATCAAGCTCTCCGAGCTCTGCTACAAGTCCATCGCCTGTGACGTCACCGAGGACAAGAAGCACATCGACCTGTCCTCCGAGCCGTTGATCCTGGTCTGCGCCGCCGGTCTCACCGGCTCCAACGCCGACGACGTGGCCAAGGAGGTCGCGATCTACCGGGCCCACAAGGCCGCGCCGGTGGTCGTCGCCACCGAGGGCGAGGGCCGGTACACCGCGGCCCTCCACGCCCTGACCGTGCCCGCCACCCACCCCCGGCTCGCCTTCGTCCTCTCGGCGATGGTGGGCCACCTGTTCGGCTACGAGGCCGCGCTGGCCATCGACGAGGGGGCCCGGCCCCTGCGGGAGGCCCGGGCGGCCATCGAGGAGTCGGTGGGCGGCCATGTGGAGGGGGCGGACGCCGAGGCCCTGCTCGAACACCTCCGCCCGCAGTTCGAGCCCCTCGCCCTCCGGTTCGCCGACATCCTGCGCAGCGGCGCCTACGACGGCCACCTCGAGGCCAGCACCGCCACCCGGACCTCGGCCCTCTTCCGCTACGCGCTGGGCACGACGTCGCTGGACGCCTACCAGGGCGAGTACGGCAAGGTGGGCACGCCCGGCGTGATCGTGGAGGACCTGACCGCCGCGCTGACCCGGGCGATCGAAGAGCTGACCCGGCCCATCGACGCCATCAAGCACCAGGCCAAGACCGTGACGGTCGGGATCTCCCGCACGGACGAGACGCTCCTGCAGGTGCCGCTGGTCCGGGAGGTCATGGCCGCCGGTGCGCCGCGGGACGGCCTCACCTACCAGGCCCTGCGCACGCTGGCCGACCTCGACCCGGCCGTGGCCGAGGTCACCGGCTGGACCCGCTACCGCATCGAGGGCCGGCCCGAGAGCGGCGAGGCCACCATCGTGGCCCTCGACCGCGGTGGGGTCGCCGCCGGCATCCCCACCCGCACCGACCAGGACCCCCGCCTGCGGGGCACCAAGAACCGCGTCGCCAGCGAGCGCCAGGTCCTCGTGGCGACCGGACGGCGCGACGGCCGGCCCATCGTCCTGATCCCCGAGACCAAGGACGGCCAGGCCACCGGGCTGACCCTGCTCCACGTCCGCTTCCGGGACCGCCTCTCGACACCGACCGCCCGGGGCGTCCTCCAGGGCTACCGCTACCGGTTCGCGCTGCTGCGCGACGCGGTCACCGAGACCGAGCCGACCTTCCGCGAGGACCTCCTGGCCGAGATCCCGGTCGCCGACCTGCTGGTGGCCTCGATCAGCTCGCTGGCCGACCGGTTCCGCAGCGAGGCCTGACCGTGGTCGTGGGGGTCGGCACCGATCTGGTGGACCTCGACCGCTTCCGGCTGGCCGCCGAGCGGACCCCCGGGATCCTGACCCGCTACTTCACCGAGGCCGAGCAGGCCTATGCCGAGCGGCGCCGGGACCCCACCGAGCGCTACGCCGCCCGGTTCGCGGCCAAGGAGGCGGTGATGAAGGCCCTGGGCGTCGGCCTCGGGGCCTGTGAGCTGGCCGACATCGAGGTGATCCGGGACGAGGACTCCGGCGCCCCGGACCTCCGCCTCCACGGCAAGGCCGCGGCCCTGGCCGACGAGCGGGGCGTCACCGCCTGGCGCATCAGCCTCACCCACACCGACACCGCCGCCCACGCCATCGTCATCGCCGTCTGACCCCGATCTGGCGCCCGATTTCGAGGTCAGGACCCCGAAATCAGGCACCAGAAGGGGTGGGGTGGCCGAGACTGGGGGGATGACGGTGGTGGTGCGCAACGCGACGGTGGCCGACATCGACGAGCTGATGGTCCTGCGCCGTGAGGTGGCGGGAGAGGGGCGCTGGATCGGCGCCGAGCTGCCCCTCGACGAGGAGGGCGATCGGCGCACGCTCACCGAGGGCGCCGAGCGGGGGTCGCTGTTCGTGGCCGAGGCCGACGGCGTCCTCGTCGGCATGCTCGGCCTGCACCTGCCCCGGTACAACGTCGCCGACCTGGGCATGAACGTGAAGGACGGCTACCGCGGCCAGGGCATCGGCTCGGCCCTCGTGGAGCGGGCCATCCTCTGGGCCCGGGAAGCCGGCGCCCACAAGATCGCCCTCCAGCACTGGCCCCACAACACCGCGGCCCGGGCCCTGTACGACAAGTTTGGCTTCGAACAGGAGGGCTACCTGCGTCGCCACTACCCCCGCAGGAACGGCGAGTTGTGGGACGCCGTGGTCATGGGGCTCATCCTGGAGTGACCGTCGTGCCAGTATGGGCGCCGCCGAGCGCGGGACGTCCGCACGGAGGAACCCTGATGAAGCGGTGGTTGCCGTTGGTCGCGCTGGCGACGGCGCAGTTCGTCATGGTCCTCGACCAGTCGGTGATGAACGTGTCGATCAGCCAGCTGGTCGAGGACTTCGACACCACGGTGACCACCATCCAGGCCGTCATCACCCTCTACTGCCTGGTGATGGCGATGCTGATGCTGACGGGGGGCAAGATCGGCGACATCATCGGCCGCCGGAAGGCCTTCGTCATCGGCTTGATCATCTACGCCTGCGGCTCGGCGCTGACGGCGGTGGCGCCGACCGTCGAGGTCCTGACCCTCGGATGGTCGATCCTGGAAGGCATCGGCGCCGCCCTCGTGCTGCCCGCCATGGCCGCGCTGATCGCGGGCAACTTCGAAGGGGAGTCCCGCAAGGGGGCCTACGCCATCATCGGCGGCGTCGCCGGGGCCGGCATCGCCATCGGGCCCATCCTCGGGGGCTGGGCCACCACGGAGCTGAGCTGGCGGGTGGTCTTCCTCGGCGAGGTCGTCCTCGTCCTGTTCATCCTGGCCATGGTCCGCTTCGTGGCGGACACGCCCCTCGACGGGGCCGAAGCCCAAGCTCGACGTCGTGGGCTCGGTCCTCGCCGCCAGCGGTCTCGGCCTCGTCGTCCTCGGGCACCCTGCAGTCGAGCACCTGGGGCTGGGTGGCCCCGAAGGACTCGCCCGTCGAGCCGTTCGGCTTCTCGGCGACGCTCTTCGTGATCGCCTTCGGCGGGGTGCTGCTGTGGGCCTTCGTCCGGTGGCAGCGGCGGCGGGAGGCGCACGGACAGGACCCGCTGGTCCACCTGGACCTGCTGAAGATCCCGCCGCTGCGTTCCGGGTCTGATCGGGATGCTGTCCCAGAACCTCATCCTCATGGGGATCTTCTTCTCGATCCCCCTCTACCTGCAGATCGTCCTCGGTCTCGACGCGCTGGAGACCGGCATCAAGATGCTGCCGGTCTCCATCGCCATGTTCGCCACCTCGGCGGTCGGCTCCCGCCTGTCGGCCCGCTTCACCGTCCGGTCGATCGTCCAGGCCGGCCTCTGGACCACTCTGCTCGCCGCCGTCGCCCTCCTGGCCACGATCCAGCCGACCCTGGCCGACGGGGCGTTCAAGGCCTCCATGGCCCTCCTGGGGGTGGGGATGGGGCTCATCGTCTCCCAGCTGGGCAACGTGGTGCAGTCCTCCGTCGACTCCTCGGGACGGGGTGAAGCCGGAGGTCTGCAGTACACCGGCCAGCAGCTGGGCTCTTCGCTCGGCGTGGCCCTCATCGGGTCCATCGTGCTGATCGGACTGAGCGGCGCCTTCGTGGCGAACATCTCCGACGATCCGGCGATCGACGACGAGACCGAGGCGCAGGTCGAGGCGGCGGTCGAGGCGGGCATCGACTTCATCCCCGCCGATCAGGTCGAGTCCGCCCTTCAGGACGCCGGCGTCGACGACGCCACGACCGCGGTGATCGTCGACGACTACGAGGACGCCTCGCTCAAGGCCCTGAAGGTCGGACTGCTCGCCGCCGCCCTGCTCGCCCTGCTCTCGCTCGCCTTCACGGGCGACCTGCCCCATGACCCCGTGTCCCGAGACGAGAGCGCCGAAGACGACGAACACGAGCCCGTCCTGGCATGAGCGAGACCCCGGGGGGTACGCCCCCGGAGCCGTCCGCTCCCGTTCCGTTCCCGGACCCGGCCGAGCTCCTCCGTTCGCGCGGGTACCTCGGCCTGCTCGTGTTCGGTGCGTTGATCGGTGTCCCCATCGCCGCGATCGCCTACGGGTTCCTGAAGATCGTGGACGTCGGGAACGAGTGGGCGTTCACCACGGTGCCCGATGCCCTGGGCTTCAGCACCCCGCCGATCTGGTGGCCGCTCCCCGTCCTGGTGGTGGCCGGACTGATGGTGGGGCTCACCATCCGCTACCTCCCGGGGGGTGGCGGTCACGAGCCTTCCGGGGGCCTGTCGGTGACGGGCGTGGCGGAGCCCGAGGCGCTGCCCGGCATCGCCCTGGCCGCGTTCGTCTCCCTCGCCCTGGGCGCCGTGGTCGGGCCGGAGGCCCCGCTCATCGCCCTCGGCGGCGGGCTGGCGGCGTTGATGGTGCACCTGGTGAAGAAGGACGCACCGGAGCAGGCCACGGTGGTCATCGGTGCCGCGGGCAGCTTCGCCGCCATCAGCACCCTGCTCGGCTCCCCGATCCTGGGCGCCTTCCTCCTCATGGAGGTGGCCGGGATCGCGGGGCCGATGATCGGCGTCGTCCTCCTCCCGGGCCTCCTGGCCGCGGGCATCGGCGCCCTGGTCTTCCTTGGCCTCGACGACCTGACGGGCTGGGGCACCTTCTCCCTCGCCGTTCCCGACCTTCCCGCTTTCGACAGCATCGACGGCTATCAGTTCCTCTGGGCCATCGCGATCGGCGTGCTCGGCGCGGTCGTGGGGACCGCGATCCACCTCGGTTCTCGGCGCCTGCTGTCCGTCGTGGCGCCCCGACGCGTCCTGCTCACGCCCCTGCTCGGCGCCGCCGTCGCTGTCGCTGCGATCGTCTTCGCCCAGCTGACCGATCGCGGCGCCGACCAGGTGCTGTTCTCGGGTGAGGAGGCGCTCGCCCCCCTGATCCAGGACGCGAGCACCTGGACCGTGGGTGCGCTGGTCCTGCTGGTTGTCTGCAAGGGCGTCGCGTACACGTTGTCCCTGGCCGGCTTCCGCGGCGGCCCCACGTTCCCGGCGATGCTCATCGGCGCGGCAGGGGGCCTCGCGCTCTCTCACCTGCCGGGCCTGCCGCCGATCGCCGGTGTGGCCATGGGGATCGGCGCCATGGCCGTCGCCATTCTGCGCCTCCCGCTGACCTCGGTCCTGCTCACCGGGGTGTTCCTCCAGGCCGACAGCGTGGAGTTGATGCCGCTGATCATCGTCTCGGTGGTCGTCGCCCACGTCGCCACCGCCCGTCTCACCCCGTCGCCGGCGGAGGATCCCTTCGCCTCCCGACCCGTGCCCCGCTGAGTCCGGGCCCCGCCCCCGGCCGTGGTCACGGGACGGCGTTGGTCGGGTCCTCCCGAATGGTGACGGGTCGACGGCTGAAGAAGCGCGGTCGGCCCACCTGGAGGGCGCGGTCCGAGGACCAGCTGCCGACGGGGGCGTGGGTCAGGCCGGCGAGGCCGCGGATGGCCGTGTCGTAGCCGGATCGCAGCCAGGCGAAGCGGCGCCACGCCCGATCCAGGTCGGCCTCGGCCAGCACGCCGGCGGTGACCAGGAACTCCACGGTCTGTTCGTATTCGGCCCGGCTCACTGAGATCGGCGGCAGCGGACCCTCGTCGAGCAGGACCAGGTCCACCAGTGGTGGCGGGTCCTCGACGTCGAGCCCGGCGGCCTGGGCGACGCGGACCATGGCCGGGATCCCGTGGGCCAGGACCAGCACCACGGGCCCGAGCGTGGCGGAGTCGTCGCCGCCCTCGTCGGCCCGGCCCATCGACAACAGGATGGCCGCAGCATCCAGGACCGTGCCGGCGGTGACGACCCAGGACTGGTCCTCGTGCTGGGGCGGGAACCGGGAGAGCGCCGGGAACGCCGAATGGCTCTGGTCCATGGCGACGAACCACGCGGACGTGGGTCCCCAGATGCCGCCTCCCTGCAGCGCCTGGGCGGCGTGGAGGCGCCAGATCAGCTCCGCGGCCGCCGGAGGCGAGCCGGTCATCGGGGTCAGCAGGCCCACGCCCTGCTCGCGGGTGCTGTAGGCGGTGTAGAGGGTGGGGAGGTAGCTGATGAGCAGGGCGACGATGCCGAGGCCGATGGTCGCCTCGACGAAGGTCAACCAGATCAGGCCGGGGCCCTCCGGCTTGGCGAAGCCGAGGGTGAACAGAGACGACCCGCTGGTGATCCAGGCGTCGTCGATCGACCCGACGCCCAGGCCCCAGAAGATGAGCGCGAACCCGACGGCGATGAGCATGGACCAGGCGAACGGCAGTGAGACCAGCGCTACCGGCGCGTACAGGCCCGAGAGGCGGCGGGGGAGCACCCGGCGTTCCTTGGGGCTGGTGAAGACCCGGTCGGACAACGCGAACATGAAGCGGGTGATGCCGGTGAGGCCGCCCTGGGGCAGCACGACCGTGCGAAGCGCCGACATGAGGACGGATCCGGCGATGAGGCTGCCGACCGCGACCGCCACCCAGTCTCCCGCCGTCACGCCGCCAGTATGACCGAACGCCCCGGCCCCAGGCGCGGTCGTGACCTCCGGCTCTGCCCATTCCGCTGGCCTTGGGGCATCATCGGGGCGTGATCCCCGTGTTTACACCCGAGGAGATGGGGGCGATCGACGCCGCCGCACCGGAGCCGGTCGAGGTGCTCATCGGTCGGGCGGGCAGCGCGGTGGCTCACGCCGCTGTACAGATGCTCGGCGGGACCTACGGCCGCCGGGTGGTGGTCATCGCCGGCAAGGGCAACAACGGCAACGACGGCCGGGACGCCGCCCGGCGCCTGCGGCGTCGGGGCGTGCGGGTCGAGGTCCTCGCCGCCACCGAGCTGCCGGACCCGCTGCCCGCCGCCGACTTGGTCGTGGATGCCGCCTTCGGCACCGGGTTTCGCGGGGAGTGGACGGCGCCGGTGACGGGGTCGCCGGTCCTGGCCGTCGACATCCCCTCGGGCGTCGGCGGCCTCAGCGGCGCGGTGGGGGGCCGGCCCCTGTGTGCGACACGCACGGTCACCTTCGCCGCCTTGAAGCCCGGCTTGCTGCTGCCGCCCGGCGCGGCGTACGCCGGGGAGATCGACGTGGTCGACATCGGCCTCGACGTCAGCTCGGCCCGGGCCCACCTCGTCGAGGCGGGCGACGTGGCCGGCTGGCGGCCGCACCGCGGGGCGGCGGCGCACAAGTGGCAGTCCGCCGTGCGGGTGGTGGCCGGCTCGCTGGGCATGACGGGGGCGGCTCACCTGGTCTCGGCTGCGGCGTTCCGGGCCGGGGCCGGCTATGTCACCCTGTCCCGCCCCGGCATCGACGACGACCCGACCACGCCGACCGAGGTCGTGGACCGGGCCCTGCCCACGGCGGGCTGGGCGGAGGGGGTGCTCGCCGACGCGGACCGGTTCGCCGCCCTGGCCGTCGGCCCCGGCCTCGGGACGGGCACCGACACCCGGGCCGCCGTGCGGGCGCTCGTGGCCGGCTGGCCAGGGCCGGCCGTGGTCGACGGCGACGGGCTCACAGCCCTCGGGGACACGGTGGCGGAGGTGACCTCGGCCCGGGCCGTGCCCGCCGTCCTCACTCCCCACGATGGCGAGTTCGCCCGGCTGACCGGGGCCCCGCCGGGCCCGGATCGAATCGCGGCGGCGCGGGCCCTGGCCGCGACGGCCGGTGCGGTGGTGCTGCTGAAGGGGCCGGCCACCGTCGTGGCCGATCCCGACGGCGCCGTCCTCGTCACGACGACCGGCGACGCCCGGCTGGCCACCGCCGGGACCGGCGACGTGCTGACCGGCGTCGTGGCCGCCTTCCTGGCCGGTGGGGCCCCACCAGCGTCGGCGGCTGCCGGCGCCGCCTTCCTCCACGGACGGGCCGGAGCCGTAGGCTGGCGGCACGGCCTGGTCGCCAGTGACCTGCTCGACCGGCTCCCGCTCGCCATCGACCTGCTCCAGGAGTGACCCATGCCCCGCGACGTCCCCGCCCGTGACGTGATGACCACCGAGGTGGTCACCTTCGCCCCCGACGAGCCCATCACCGACGCCATGCAGCGCCTGGTGGACAACGAGGTCGACGCCGGACCCGTCGTCGACGCCAACGGCACGGTCGTGGGCATGTTGTCAACGGGCGACCTGATCGTCCAAGAGTCCCAGCTCCACTACCCGACGGTGATCAACATCCTCGGCGGCCTCATCGAGCTGCCGGGCAGCAAGAAGCGCTTCGAGCACGAGCTGGAGCAGGCGGTCGCCGTGGACGTCGAGGACGCCATGTCGCCAGACCCCGTGACCTGTGGCCCCGAGGACACCGTCGAGATGGTGGCCACGCTCATGCACGACAACGACGTGTCCCGGGTGCCGGTGGTCGAGGACGGTCGGCTGGTCGGGATCATCGCCCGGGGCGACATCCTCCGCGCCATCGTCGCCCCCGCCCCCGAGGGCTAGGGCCGGGGTCGCATGCGACCCACCTGGGCCGAGGTGGACCTCGGCGCCGTCGCCCACAACGTCGCCCTCCTCGTCGAGCGGGCCGCCCCCGCCGAGGTCTGTGCGGTGGTCAAGGCCGATGGCTACGGCCACGGGTCCGTCCCGGTGGCCGCCGCCGCCCTGGAGGCCGGCGCCACTTGGCTGGCGGTGGCCCTCGTCGAGGAGGCCGTCAAGCTCAGGGAGGCGGGCATCGACGCCCCGATCCTCCTCCTGTCCGAAGCCACGTCCCGGCGAGTTCGCGGACGTGGCCACCCTCGACCTCCGGGCCACCGTGTACAGCCCGACGGGGATCGAGGCCGCTGCGGCCACCCGGTCGCCGCTGCGCATCCACCTGAAGCTCGACACCGGCATGCACCGGGTCGGGGCGGACCCGGCCGACGCCCTCTCGCTCGCCCGTTCGGTCGTCGAGCACCCCGGCCTCGAGCTCGAGGCCGTCTGGACCCACTGTGCCGTGGCCGACGATCCCTCGCGGTCGTTCACCGCGGAGCAGCTCGCCCGCCTCGACGCCGTGCTCGCCGAGCTGGCCGCCGCGGGCATCGACGTGCCGATGACCCATGCCGCCAACTCGGCCGGCGCGATCGCCCATCCGGCGGCCCGCCGGTCCCTGGTGCGCTGTGGCATCGCCGTCTACGGCATCGACCCGTCGCCTGAACTGGCCGGGGCGCTGCCTCTGCGCCCGGCGCTCCGCCTCCGATCGGAGGTCAGCTTCGTGAAGCGGGTGGCGGCCGGGGAGGGGGTCTCGTACGGCCTGCACCACACCTTCGAGTGGCCGACGACGGTGGCCACGGTGCCGATCGGCTACGCCGACGGCGTCCGCCGCCGCCTCGGCCTCCTGGGTCAGGAGGTCCTGATCGGCGGCCACCGCCGCCCGGTCGTGGGCGTGGTGACCATGGACCAGCTCATGGTCGACTGCGGTGACGAGCCGGTCGCGGTGGGTGACGAGGTGGTGCTCCTCGGCCGGCAGGACGGCGAAGAGATCCGAGCGGTGGACTGGGCCGCGGCGCTCGGCACCATCGGCTACGAGATCACGTGCGCCATCGGCCCCCGCGTCCCCCGCCACCACCATCCCTGAAGCCGTCGGGCACGACCGGGCAGTCAGTAGAGCGTCGGGACGAAGCGCATCGGGAGGTCCGGCTCGCGGTAGTCACCCGGCTCGTCGCGATCGGGGAGCTTGACCTCGCGGTGCTCCAGCGGCTCGTAGGGCACGTGGGCGAGCAGGTGGGAGATCACGTTGAGCCGCGCCCGCTTCTTGTCATCGGAGTGGACGACCCACCACGGCGCCCAGGCCGTGTCGGTCGCGGCGAACATGTCGTCTCGGGCCCGGGAGTAGGCGAACCAGCGGCTGTAGGACAGCAGGTCCATGTCCGACAGCTTCCAGACCTTGCGGGGGTCGTCGATCCGGCTCTGCAGCCGCCGGGTCTGCTCGTCGGGGCTGACCTCGAGCCAGTACTTCAGGAGGATCATCCCCGAGTCCATCATGGCCTTCTCGAAGCCGGGGGCACCGCTCAAGAACCGCTCCCGCTCGTCGTCGGTGCTGAACCCCATCACCCGTTCGACGCCGGCGCGGTTGTACCAACTCCGGTCGAAGATCACGACCTCGCCGGCCGCGGGGAAGTGCGGGACGTACCGCTGGAGGTACATCTGGGACTTCTCGCGCTCGGTGGGCGCGGGCAGGGCGATCACTCGGAACACCCGCGGGCTGACCCGCGCGGTGATGGCCTTGATGGTGCCGCCCTTGCCCGCGGTGTCGCGGCCCTCGAACACGATGCACACCTTGGCCCCGGTGTCCTTGACCCACTCCTGCAGGGCCACGAGCTCGCCGTGCAGCCCGCGCAGCTCCCGCTCGTACTCCTTGCGCTTCATCTTCTCGCGGGGCACGTCGGCGGCCAGGGTCGAGCCGACGACCCCGGCCGACGTCGACCCGAGGATGGCCTTCTTGTTCTTCGTTCTTGTTCTTCTTCTTCTTGTTCTTCTTGCCCATGGTTCTCCTCACCTCTCCCTTGGTCGCGCGTGGCTCAGGCCCGGGTCAGCCGTCCTTCGACTCCAGCGGGTCGTTCCCCTGGGCCAGCGAGAACAGATCGCCCACCGAGACGTCGCGGGCCCGCCGAGCGTCGGCGGCAGCCTGATTCCCCTCCGTGACCAGAGGCGCAGCCCGAGCGGGTGGATGCGGAACTCGAGCGGGGTGTCCAGCTCGAGGGCCTCACCGTCGATGCCGGCGTAGGCCTTGCCCGACCGGGACCGGACCTCGAAGCGGTCGGTGGTGAACTCGTGCCAGTCCCGGCTGCGCCGGCGTTGGCCGAGGGCCGACAGGGTCATGACGGCGGCGGCGTCGCGGCCCGTGGCCCCCGTGACCGCCACCACGCCGAGCATCCCCGTGTCGAGCCGGCGGCGTTGCGACGCGTCGAGGGTGGTGCCCAGGACGTAGGGGTTGTTCGACACCTGGATGAGGAAGGCGCCGTCGACCTCCGTGCCGCTCGGCTCGGTGAACTGGAGGTCGAAGGGTTCCACGGTGCGTCCCAGCATCTCCGGCAGCAGGGCCTTGGTGGTCTCCTCCTTGGCGTCGCGGTAGCCCTCCTGCTGCACGATCGTGGCGTAGATCCCGAGCGACACGTTGTTGACGAAGAGCCGATCGCCGACCGTTGCGTAGTCGATGCGGCGTTCGACCGCATCCCGGAAGGCGTAGAGGCTGCCGCGCGGATCCTCGCGATCGATGCCCAGGTCGAGCGCGAAGTGGTTCCGGGTGCCGGCGGAGACGACGACGAACGGCAGGTCGTGCTCGATGGCGATCGAAGCGACGAGGGCCTGTGATCCGTCGCCTCCGGCCATCCCGAGGCAGTCGGCCCCGCGGGCGACGGCATCGCGGGCGAGTTGCTCCAGATCGAGCCCGCGGTCGAGCATCACCACCTCCACACCGAGCTCCTCGGCCAACTCGACCAGGCCGAACTTCTCCACCTTGCCGCCGCCCGACCACGGGTTGCACAGGAGCACGGGGTGCTGGGGACGGGCAACCGGCGTGGCCCGATGTCCGGTGTGCCCGTGCAGGACGTGCACCAGCGCCGCCCGGGCCAGGCCCACCGTGGCCACCAGCAGCACGGCGATCACCAGGATCGGCACGACCGGGACGGTCGGCGTCACCGGCTGCGTCGAGCACGGCCGCGACGATCACGCCGGCGCCGACTGACCGCGACGGCGATGCCGATGGCCCGGCGCGGCATGCGCTCGGTGATGATCCACCAGCCACCCCCGACGGCGAGGGCCACGCCCAGCAGCGGCGATCAGCAGGTCGACGAGGTTGCGGGCGACGAAGACGACGACGGCCAGCCACCAGCAGCGCACCACAGGCGAGCGAGGCGATCGCCAACACCCTCGGCCGCCATCCCAATGCCGTTCCGCTTCCGGCCATGCCCTCGGTCCTTCGTCGTTCGCCCCCTGGTGCCGGGGGCGGTGGATCATGACCCATCCTCGACCCCGCGGCGGGCCGGCGCATCATCCGTGCGAGGTGATTCGCCCGCTGCGCTCGTCGACCGCGTCTCACCCGCGTAGGGCGATGGCAGGGTGGACCTCGGTGGTGTAGAAGTCACGAAGCCGATTTCGAGCGGCCGACCTCGAACGGATAGAGCGATGGACATGGACACTGGGTTCGAGCGATCTGAGCCACCGGAGCCGTCCGCGCAGCGCGGGGGCCCTCGAGCGGTGGGTCCCCGGGCTGCGGATGGTGCGCACCTACCACCGCGACTTCCTCCGGTTCGACCTGGTCGCGGGCATCGTCCTGGCCGCCATCCTCGTGCCGCAGGGCATGGCCTACGCCGAGCTGGCCGGGCTGCCGCCGGAGACCGGTCTCTACACGACGATCGCCTGCCTGGTCGGCTACGCCATCTTCGGGCCCAGCCGCGTCCTGGTCCTCGGTCCCGACTCGTCGGTGGCGCCGCTGATCTTCGCCGCCATCACGCCGCTGATCGTGGCCGGCGACGACCCGAACAAGGCCATCGTGCTGGCGGGCATGCTCGCCGTGATGGTCGGCCTGCTCGAGATCGGCCTCGGGTTGGGCAAGCTCGGCTTCGTCGCCGACCTGCTCTCCAAGGAGGTCCAGGTCGGCTACATGAACGGCCTCGCCGATCACCATCATCGTGGGGCAACTGCCCGAAGCTGTTCGGCTTCTCGACCGACGCCGACGGGTTCGTCGACGAGGTCCGCCAGTTCCTGACCAACCTCGACGAGCGGAACCGGACCACGCTGGTGCTCGGCCTGGCCACCCTGGCGCTGCTGTTGCTGCTCCCCCGCGTTCACCTCCAAGATCCCCGCGGTGCTGGTGGCGGTCATCGGGGCCACGCTGATCACCGGGCTGTTCGATCTGGCGGACGAGGGTGTCGCGGTCACCGGCGCCCTGCCCCAGGGCCTGCCCACGACCGTCCGTTCCCCTGGACGAGCATCGAAGACGTCGTTCCGCTGTTCGTCGCCGCCGTCGGCATCACGCTCGTGTCGCTGACCGACACGATCGCCACGGCGACCAGCTTCGCGGCCCGCCGGGGCGACGAGGTCGACGCCGACCAGGAGATGGTCGGCATGGGAGCGGCGAACATCGCCGCCGGCTGCTTCCAGGGGTTCGCCATCTCGACCAGTGGGTCCCGGACCGCGGTCGCCGAGCAGTCCGGCGCCAAGACCCAGGTCACGGGCCTGGTCGGTGCCGGCGTCGTCGCCCTGCTGCTCCTCTTCTTCCCGTCGCTGCTGGCCAACCTGCCGCAGACCGCGCTGGCCGCGGTGGTGATCGCCGCCGCCCTCACGCTCATCGACATCCCGATCCTCCGGCGCTACGCCCGGGTGCGCCGGTCGGCGCTCGTCCTGTCGGCCATCGCCAGCGTGGGCGTGATCCTCTTCGGCGTGCTGCAGGGCATCGCCATCGCCGTCGTCCTCTCGATCCTGCTCTTCTTCCGCCGCAGCTGGTGGCCCCGGGGCGAGGTGCTCGGGCGGGTCGACGACCTCGACGGGTGGCACAGCGTCGAGCGCTACCCCGAGGCGGAGCAGCCCTCCGGCATCGTGATCTACCGCTGGGAGGCGCCGCTGTTCTTCGCCAACTCGGGGATGTTCCTCGACGCGATCCGCCGGCTGGTCCGGCGAGCGCAACCCGAGGTGGGTGCTGCTGGAGTGCGAGGCCGTGACCGACGTCGACGTCACGGCGGCCGAGATGCTCGAGAGCCTCGACCGTGAGCTCAACGACAAGGGCGTGCACCTCGCCTTCGTCGAACTGCGTTCCCACCTCCGCGACCTGGTTGATCGCTACGGGCTGCACGACACGCTCGACCGAGACCACTTCTACCCGAGCATCGAGTCGGCCCTCGACGACATCGCCCGCATCGAGGCCGACCCCGGGAGCCCACAGCAGGGGACTCCCGGACGTCCATGACGACGAGCCCGGAGGTGATCGGTCGAGGATCATCCGGTGCGGGTGATGGCCCCGCGGGCCGGTTTGCTTAGGTTTGCCCCTGTTGACCAACGTCCGGCGTCACCGAAGAGGTGCTCGGAGTTGCCCCGACGGCAAGGAGAAGGCTGATGTTGGAGTGGATAGAGGAGTTTCTCGACAAGCACTTCTTCGGAACGGGGACCTCGTCGGTCAGGCCGGATGACGAGATCGCCGAGGCGATCAAGAACGGAGCCTTCATCCTCGACGTCCGCACCGGCCTCGAAGCGAAGAAGGGGACGGCTCCGGGAGCGACCAACATCTCGGTGCTGGTGCTCAAGCACCACCTGGACGAGTTGCCGCGCGACAAGACGATCGTGACCTACTGCAAGTCCGGCGGCCGGGCGGGCAAGGCCCGCGACATCCTCGACCGCAACGGCTTCACGGTGGTCAATGGCGGCGACTACGAGTCGATCGTGGCGATCATCGGGAAGAACCAGTCGCCGGCTTGACCCAGGAGCTTCAGAGCAGGCCGAGCTTCGATGCCCGCTCCACGCAGGCGTCCCGGTCGGTCACATCCAACTTGGTGTAGACGTGGCGCAGGTGGCTCTTCAAGGTGTTGACCGAGACGTAGAGCGAGCTGGCGATCTCCTGGTTGGACAGCCGGGTGGGCAGGTAGTCGAGCACCTCGCGCTCACGATCCGTGAGGGGATCGGCAAGACCGGTCCCGGCCGTCGCCCTACCCTCCAGGACGGACGCCCGCTCGATGATCGACCGCTCGAAGACCCGGGAACCTCGGAGTGCCTGCTTGCGGAGCAGACGCAGCGCCGCCGGCTGCTCGAGGAAGGGGCGCCTGAGGCCTTCCGGCTCGGCCAGGTCCAGGGCGGCTTGGAGCGAGGTCCTCGCTTCGGCCGGCCGACCCTCGGCGACGAGCACCGCTGAGGAGCGGAGCAGGCGCTCGACAGCCGTGCGCACGTCCCTCCCGCCTTCGGGCCAACGGTCGAGAGCGGCGCGGGCATCGCCAACGCGTCCGGAGGCCAGCTCGACGTCGACGACCAGGGCGGTGTGCGTGGAGTTCTGGCCCTTACCGAGGACGGTCCGGGCCTTGGCCAGCTGGCCGGTGGCCACGAGGAAGCGAACCGTCTGGACGCGGGAGAGGTCGGTGACGAGCGGAGGAGCCGGTGCGGGCTGGTCCGTGACGTAGAGCTCGTCGAGTGCCGCGGCGGGGCCACTCGTCGCCGCGATCTGCTCGATCCGCAGGAGGCGGTGCAGGGCGACGAAGGACGCCCGGCGGGTGCGCTCCGCACGCGCCCCGGCCTCGTGCAGGTGGTGGGTCGCGGCGTCGGGCTCACCCCGGTCGATGGCCACCAGAGCGAGGGCAAGGTAGGCATAGGTGAGGCCGTGGTGGTGACCGACGTGGCTGGCTTCGGCGGTTTCGACCGTCGTCCGGGCCAGTGCATTGGCCTCCGCGATGCTTCCGGAGAGGCCCCGGGCCAGGGCCAGCCCGCCGTGGGCGAACGGCTTCCAGATCCGATATTGGCCCCCCGGCAGGTCGAGCACCGATTCGAAGCGCTCGATGCTCTCGGCGAGGAAGCCGTCGTAGAGGTCGGCCACGGCCAGGAGGGTGCTGGCGATCATCTCGATCGTGTCGCGGCCGCCCAGGCCGAGCACGTTGCCGACGACGGCCCCGCTGAAAGGCTGGAGCTGCTCGAGGGCCTCGGTGGCGGCCGTGCGCACTTCGGCGGTCGGGAGGTCGTCCAGCCCCAGGCCCGAGTACAGCGCGGCGGCAGCCGCCACATCCCCGGGCTCGAGGTCGGGTCGGCGACGGAGCCGCCGGTAGGTCTCGATCGCCTCGCGCGGTCTCCTGGGCGGCGTTCTGGGCGGCGAGCAGGTTCAGCTGCATGGACACCGGCGGATCCGGGTCGATCGCCTCCGCGGCGCTGAGCCAGCGCATGAGCGTGCTCGCCTCCTCCCGCTCGAACCACTCCTGTCCCGACTGGGCGATCAGGTCGGCGACCCGGCGGGGCTCGTGGGCGGCAAGGAGCTGCTCGATGCCCTCGGCGACATGCCCGTGGTCGATCAGCCAGGTCGCCGCCGCCAGGCGTACCTTCCGCTCGGCGTCTGGGTCGGTGGCCCGCAGCTGGTAGCGGAGCAGGTCGGCGAAGAGGTGGTGGTAGCGGATGCGCTCGGGGTGATCGTCGGCTGGTGAGACGAAGAGGGACCGACGGGCCAGCAAGTCGAGCATCTCGAAGCCGTCGTGGTTGCCGGTGACCGCCTCGCAGACCTCGGGCGTGAGCCAGTCGAGGACCGACGTGTGCAGCAGGAACTGCCGGACATCCGGCTCGAGCTGGGACACGACCTCCTGGATGAGATAGTCGGCGACGAGCTGGTTGCTGCCCACGAAGGCGCCGATGAACGTGTCGACGTCCCCTTCCCGGTCGAGCGAGATGGCGGCCATCTGCAGACCTGCTGCCCATCCCTCGGTTCGGTCGACGAGCATCTCGACCTGCGGGGCGGTGAGGTCGCGCCCGGCCACGTGGTCGACAAGTGCCCGGGCCTCGGTGGCGTCGAACGCGAGCTCGTTGGCGCGCACCTCGACCAGGCGCCCGTCGAGGCGGAGGCGGTGGAGGTCGATCGGCGGATCCCAGCGGGCCCCGAGGACGATCCGCACGTTGCCCGGTAGTCGGTCGAGCAGCGCCTCCAGGTCGCCGTAGACATCGTCGTTGGTCAGCAGGTGGACGTCGTCGAGCAGGATGTCGATAGCGAAGGGCAGCGCCGCCAGCTCGACGAGGAACTCGTCGGTGAAGCGGTCACCGAGCCCCGGACCCGGCGCCGAGGCGAGCCCGGCGAGTCGGGCCCCGAAGCCCGGAACGGCCCGAGCGATGGACGCGGTGAGGTCGGCGGCGAGAACGGCCGGTTCGTTGTGGGCCGGGACGAGGCGCAGATACGAACGAGCGTGCTCGTGTCGCATCCACTGGCCGATGAGCACCGTCTTGCCTGAGCCCGCGGGAGCCGAGAGCAGACCGGCGCCGGAAGGCGGGATCCGATCGAGAGCTTCCTCAAGGCGAGGCCGGGCCACGGCTCGTCGAGGGATCCGGGGCCCGAGCACGAACGGCGCGCGACAGGTTCCATGAGCGCGACACCTTCCACGAACCCAGTCTCGCCCTCGCCGAAATCGGATTCCAGGGACCTAGGTCCTTCGACTCAGGATAGTGGCCCGGTTCTCTCCGTCGCCGAATCGCCTACTCGTCGACCTGGTGCACTTCGATCAGCTCGACGTGAAGCCCGTGGAGTTGATGCAACACGCCCTGTAGCGCCGCCTGATCCTGCACCGGCCCGGACGAGGGTCATGCAACCCTCGGGGCCGGGCCGGACCTCGAAGTCGGGGAATGCCGCCAGAAGCGTCGGGCCGGGCTCGCCGGCGACGGTGATCTCGTAGCGGGTGTCCACGATGACCTCGTGGCAGCAGGGATGGGCGTCCGACGCTACGAGGTGACGAGCGTTCGGCGCATCGCCCGAGAGGGGTGATCCTTCGCGCACGACACCGGCCCGCGGATCATCCGGCGCGGGTGATGCTCCCGCTCGCCGGTTTGCTTACGTTGCCCCTGCCACGCAAGTGAGGCACAACGAGGAGGAAGCCCATGAGAAGCCAGTTGGCGGATATGGATCCGGTTGACGACTTCGTCACCCAGATGACCCCCGGCCTGAAGATCACGCAGAAGGTCTGGGGCGACATGCAGTGCGCCTACCACGTCTTCGCCCCCGGTACGGACTTCACGGCGCTGCTGGAGCCGATGCCGAGGCATCTGTGCGAGGTCCCGCACTGGGCCTACGTCTTGAAGGGCAGCATGGAGGTCATCTACGAGGACGGAACCGTTGAGGTATGCAGCGCGGGGGACGTGTGCTACTGGCCCGCTCCGCACAACTTCAAGTCCCCGGAAGGGGCCGAGATCATCCAGTTCAGCACCTCTGGAGGGTTGGCTGAGCAGGCCGTGGTCATCGAGGAGATCATGGCCAAGATGGCGGAGGGCTAGTGGTCGGAGCCCTCGACCGACCACGGTCGTCGGCTCCTCTGCCTCGCTGGGGCGGGGCCTGCACGGTGTGCGGGCCCCGCAGCGCAGGCGTTCATGGAGAGCCTGCGCTGATCGTCGACCAGCGCACTACGTACCTCGAAGGAGAGCACAATGGCTGACCCCACCCACGACGGCCGTCCGATCGCCGAGCCACGGCGGACGAGCCTGGGCCTCTACGTCACGGCCAAGGAGGCCTACGACATGTGGCAGGCGGACCCCGAGGGCGTGAAGCTCCTCGATGTCCGCACGCCCGAGGAGTGGGTGTTCACCGGTCACCCCCCGATGGCCACCCTCATCCCCTTCGCCTTCCTGGCCTACGTCTGGGACCCGTCCACGGGCGGCTTCCCGTGGTCCCTGAACCCGGACTTCGTCGACCTGGTGAAGGCACGGTTCTCGCCCGACGACACGCTGCTCATCTCGTGCCGCTCCGGTGGACGCGGGGCGATGGCGGTCAACATGCTGGCGCCGGCGGGGTTCGCCAACGCCTACAACGTCCTCGACGGCATGGAAGGCAGTCGGGTGGAAGACCCCGACAGCGTCTTCGACGGCACCCGGACCAAGAACGGCTGGAAGAACTCCGGCCTGCCGTGGACCTACGAGCTCGACCCGGACCAGATGGCGCTCCCCGAGCGCGAGACCGGAGAGCTGCACCCGGGCAACGCCGAGGACTGACGCCGCCCCCGCTCGGCTCTCGCGGCCGGCGCCGTCGACGAACCAGGAGACAGCTCATGGTATGGATCATCCTCGCCTTCCTCGGGATCCCGCTGTGGTTGTGTGCCGTCGGCATCCTGGCCATGGTGCTCCGGAACCGCAGCCTGCGGAAGCGCCATGGCGACATCCCGGTCCGCGTGCGGCGACCGGGCAAGAGCCGGTGGACCCGCGGCCATGCCGTCTGGGTGTCGGACGTGTTCGCGTGGCGCGGCAGCCCGGCCGGTTGGAACGAGGAGATGCTCCAGGTGACCGGGGTGTCGGTTCGCCGGGCCGACACCGAGGAGCAGCACCAGCTGCGCCACCTCGGCGACGAGGTCCGGATCGCCTCGCTCTCCAGCGCGGACGGCGAGGACCTCGAGGTGGCGATGGCACCCGACGGCGAGGCGGCCGTCTTGGGGCCCTTCGCATGACAGCAGGGCCACGATCGCGATGACCAGGATCTGTGGGAGGGAGCGATGACTGCCTCCATCATCGTGGCCGTCGGCGCCCTCGTCTTCGGATGGTCCATCGTGTCCGGAGCCCTCAGCCGCCGGAACATCACCGGGCCCCTGCTGTTCGCGGCCGCCGGCTACCTGCTGTGCAACCCCGATTGGGGGCCGCTCACCATCGACATAGAGACCGCGTCCATCCACGTCGTGGCCGAGGTCACCCTCGCCCTCGTGCTCTTCTCGGATGCGGCGCGTGTGAACGTCACCGAGCTGCGGAGCGACATGGGCCTACCGGTGCGCCTCCTCGGCATCGGCCTGCTTCTCTCGGTGGTCCTCGGCGCCCTGTCCGCCTCGCTGCTGTTCCCCGACATCCCCTGGGGCCTGGCCGGCTTCCTCGGTGCGGCCCTGGCCCCCACCGATGCGGCGTTGAGCATCCAGGTGATCGAAGACCAGCGGATCCCGATGCGGTTGCGACGAGCGCTGAACGTCGAGAGCGGGCTCAACGACGGCATCGCCACGCCGATCGTCTCGGTGATGCTGGCCGTCGCCGCGAGCCAGCTGGGCCTGGTCGACGAGAGCCCCACGATCGAGGCGGGGGCCGCGCTCCGTGAGCTCGGTGCCGGGCTCCTGGTCGGCTTGGCGCTCGGCATCGGCGGTGCTGTGCTCATCAACCTCGCCGCCAGGCGCGGGTGGATGGCTGGGGGCAGTCGGCGGCTGGCCACGCTCGCGCTCGCCCTCACGGCGTTCGAGCTCGCTCTCGCGGTCGAGGGCAACGGCTTCATCGCCGCCTTCGTCGCCGGGATCGCGTTCGGGGCGACGCTCGACTCCAGCGTCACCGATCTCGAACGAGCCGCCGAGCTGCCCGAGCTCGGCGGTGAGCTGCTCGCCCTGGTGGTGTGGTTCCTGTTCGGTGCTGCCCTGCTTCCGCTGGCCTTCGAGCACCTCGACGGTCGCATGGCCCTCTACGCGCTGTTGAGCCTGACCTTGATCCGCATGGTCCCGGTGATCCTCTCCCTCTTCCGATCCGGCCTCGATCGGCCGAGCGTCACCTTCATCGCCTGGTTCGGTCCGAGAGGGTTGGCATCGGTCGTCTTCGGTCTGCTCGCGATCGAGGAGCTCGGCGAGGGCTCGGTGCCGGCCGAGCAGGCTGTCGGCGCGGTCTCTCTGACCGTGCTGCTGAGCATCGTCCTGCACGGCTTCACCGCGGGACCGGGGGGCCGGCGTTACGTGCAGCACGAGCAGGCCGTGCAGGCCGTGCGGCCGCCCACGAGCCGCGGGCCCGACCGACGAGCTTCCTGTCCCGCCACCATTCGCCGTGACCGAAGCGAGCGACCTCACAAAGGTGCCGGTCGCGCTCCGAGCCCCGCGGGCGGCGGCCCTGGCCGGGATCGCCTTCTCGCTGATCGTCGGCGCCGTGATGCTCCTGATCCGTCTCGCCGCACCGGCCGACCCCGACGATGCCGCGTCCTGGGCGAGCTCCTCGGACAGACTGACCCAGGTCGACTTGGCGCTGGGCCTGCTCCCCTTCGCCGGCATCGCCTTCCTGTGGTTCATCGGTGTCATCCGTGACCACATCGGCCCGAGGGAGGATCGGTTCTTCGCCACGGTCTTCCTCGGCAGCGGCGTGCTCTTCCTCGCCCTGATGTTCACCGCCGGCGCGGCGGCCGCGAGCCTGGTGCGGTTGGCCCAGACCTCGACCCCTCCCCCGGAGGTGTGGGCGTTCGGCCGTCAGTTCGCAGTCGACCTCCAGCGCACCTACGGCTTGCGCATGGCGGCCATCTTCGTCATGTCGGCGACCACCCTCGCCGCTCGTCTCGGGCTGCTCGGACGATGGCTCATCCTCACCGGCTATCTGACCGCGGTGTCGCTCCTGCTCTTCGTCGGGCTGGTGCCCGGGCTGGAGCTGCTCTTCCCGCTCTGGGTGCTGCTGCTCAGCGTCCACATCCTCTTCGCAGCGGGGCCGACGGCGCCGATCAGCGAGCCGTCGTGAACCCGGCTGCCGGGGCTGCCCTCCGACCCGTCCGCCGGCCCGGAGGGACGGGACGAAGGACCCTGGTGGCCCGGAGGCCCCCTGGTTACCTTGAACTCCATCGAGGTCGGCCCAGGTGGGTCGAAGAGGGACAATGACATGAACGACCGAAGCGGTCAGCGTCCAAGCGAGGCGACGGCGGTCGAGTCGACCGCGGCGACGTCGACGTTCCGGCAGCGCAAGCCGATCATCCAGTGGCGCGAGTTCGGCCGCTGGACCGCGGCCCTGTTCAGGCAGCGCAAGGACCTCAAGGCCATCTGGTTCGGCAACGATCGCATCGAGCCCGCATTCCGCGAGGAGCTCATGCTGGCCGTGGCCGGCGCGAACTCCTGCCGGCAGTGCAGCTACGCCCATCGCGAGTGGGCTCTGGCCGAGGGTTTGCTCGAGGCCGAGCTGGTGGCGCTCGAAGGGCTCGACGCCGAATCCTTCGACGCGAAGACGTGGGCCGCGGTCGCCTGGGTGCAGGAGGCCGCCCGCAGCGACTTCACCGCCGTGCCCGAGGCCATCGACGCCAACTTCAAGGCGCTCTACGGGTTCCAGGAGCAGGCGGACATCGAGCTGGTCGCCCGGACGATGGCCTGGATGAACCGCGTGAGCAACACCGTGGACGCCGCCGTGGAGCGCCTGCGACGTCGGCCGGTGCCCGGAAGTGGCGTGGGCCGGGAGGTCCTCGCCGTCGTGGTGTACGCCTTGGTCGTGCCCGCCCCTGCTCATCGCGCTGGCCGTCAAGCAGAAGCGCCGTCCCATGACCCTGTTCCGAGGCATCGTGCCGTTCTTCCGCGAGTTCGAGTCCCGGGGTCCTCACACGATTTCGGGGACCGGAGCGAACGCCCAGGAATCAAGCTCGTAGGGTCGGCGTCGACGCGCCGGGCTGAAGGCGCTTGCGGTACCAGAGGACGTCGGTTCCTGACGGGAAGTCGTCGACTCGTCCCATCAGTTCGTAGCCGTTTCGCTCATAGAGGGCTCGCGCCTGGAAGGCGTAGGTGAAGTGGACGGTCTGTGTGCACCCTCGCGCCGCCGCTTCGGCTTCGGCGGCCGCGAGGAGCCGGGTCGCGAGGCCGCGGCCTCGGAGACTCGGTTCCACCCAGAGGCTCTGCAGCTCGCAGCAGTCGCCCCAGGTCCATCCACTGATGCCGGCCAGGACGTCGCCGCCGTCGCGCACGAAGATGGCCAGGTCGATCTCGTCACCGAGTCCCATGGCCGCGGACGCCTCGCGACGGATCTGCGTCTCGAGGACCTCGATGTCGAGGGGATCTGGATGGTCCTCGACCTGGAACTCCACCGGGGTGACGGGTCAGACGCCCGCGATCTGCTCGAGCAGCGAGATGTCGTCGAAGTAGGTCCGGTATGACCGGATCTTCCCGTCGCGGAAGTCGGCCACGGTGACGCCGGCCAACTCGACATGGTTTCCCGTTGCCTCCACCACTGCATCGTCGCCGATGACGAGTGGGCCCGTGTGATCGGCTTCGAGGACCCATTCGGCGAACGCCTTGTTCCCCACCTCGTCGAGCCCGCGGAAGAAGATGACGGCATTGGAGAACGCCATCTCGCGCAGTGCGGCGAGCTCGGCGAGCGCGCTCAGCCCGGAGATCGACGCGTAGGGCGACCAACCGACGACATCGTCGGTGAACAGGGTGCCCGGGTCGAATGGTTCACCCCCGACTTCGGCCTCGAGCGCCTTCATCAGCACGTCCTTGCGTGATCCAGTCATTGCCGTCCTTCGTGGTCTCTGTAGATCGTCCGACCCTTCGGGCGACCGGCTTATGGTCAGGTGCCGAGGGCTTTCGCCTTGGCGGCTGTGAACTCCTCGTCGGTGAGCGCGCCCGAGTCATGCAGCTGCGCGAGATGTTCGATCTCGTCGGCCGGGTCCGGGGGAGGTGGCGCGTACTGCGGCTGTTCCTGGTCCTGCTCAGCGGGGCCCTGCGCCTGGGCCTGCTGGCGCTCCTCGGACTTCTTCTTGTTGTGGTGGTGCACAGCCGCCGCACCGGCCGCACCGGCAACCACCGCTCGGCGCCGTCTCTGTCGTCTCATCCCCATCGGACCACTCCTTCTGTTCGCTTCACGAACACGATCGGGGTGGTGGCGTCCCGCCGGGAGGCCACCACGCCCTCATCCAGCTCGGTCACCATAGAACGCGGTCGTCTACTCCGGCATCGCCCTCATCGGGTGATTCGACCCCACACCCGCTTCGCCGCCGGGGATCACCCGACCAGGGTGACGACGGCCGTTGCTGTTCGATCCATGATCAGAGAAGGCTCCCGCTCGTCGTGAGCGGCGGCCACACCTTGGAGGTCTCCATGACAGACGACACAGAAGAGTTGGACGTACTCGGACCCATCGACTACCTCGTCGTCGAGTTCCCGGCCGGCTCCTCCAGCTTCAGTGGCGACATGGCCCGCGAGCTCGAGGCCTTGGCGGAGGCCGGGACCATCCGCATCCTGGACGTGCTCATCCTCGTGAAGGACGCCGACGGTCAGTTCGAGGCCCTCGAGCTGGAGGACGTGAGCGACCGCGCCGGTCTGGCCGCCATCGAGGTGGAGATGGCCGAGATCCTCGCCGCCGAGGACGTCGTCCACCTCGCTGAGGCGATGGATCCCGGCAGCGTGGCCGGCGTCCTCATCTGGGAGAACTGCTGGGTCGCGCCCTTCGCGGTGGCCGCGCGCAAGTCGGGCGGACAGCTGATCGCAAACGGTCGGATCCCCACGCAGGCGATCATCGCCTCGTTGGAGGCCGACCAGGCAGAGCAAGGAGACTGACATGCCCCTTCGCCCAGGACGAGCCCGACGCCGCGGCGTCATCGGGAAGCCGGTGGCCCGCACCGCCGCGGTGGTGGGCACCGCCGCGGTGGTCCACCACGGCCACGAACGTCGCGAGGACCGTCGCGAGGACCGTCACGACGATCGCGGTCCGGGCCGCGGCCCTCGCCGCGGCCCGCGCCGCTGACCCATGGCCGCACCGTACGGGCGCCTCCGTGTGGACCGTGAAGAGGGCGAGCTCCGGGCGCGGTTGCGATCGGAGTTCGCCGAAGTCGACGCCGGCGTCATCGACCGGCTGGCTGCGGCCGCTTGGTCGAGCGCCAGCGAGTCGCGCGTCAAGCAGTTCCGCGTGATCCTGGCCGAGCGCGAGGTCCGCGCCGCGTTGCGCCGGCGCAACGGCTACCAGCCGGCAGGAGGCCACTGAGGCAGCCACCCGTGCCGAGCAGGAACGCTCGGGAGGGAAAGCCGGGTGGTGGTCAGACCGAATCGGCGGTCTCGAGGCGTCCGTCGGCAATGGCCTGACGGAACCGGTCGTAGTCCTCGCGGTTCTGCCCGGCGTAGGCCACGGCGAAGTCGGTGATGGCCCGGTCGAGCGTGTCACCCCGGCCGGCGTAGGCCCGAATCGCCTCGGCGTCACCTGAGCGGGCGTGCCCCCGGGCCAGCGTCAGCCCACAGAGGCCGGCGTAGAAGGCCAACTGGTCGGCGGTGTTTCCGGTCTCGATCTCCGCCGAGCCCTTCCAGTCGCGCAGTTGGCGCACGTAGTAGTGGCGATACTCCAGACCCTGGCCCTCCGTCCATCCGAGGAAGATGTCGGACTGGGCCTGGACCATCCGCTGGCCCTCGACCACGCGGCGCCCCTGGTTGTCGTACCCGCTGCGCGGGAGGTGGTCCTCCAGCACGGACCGGCCGGCCTCCTTGACCTGCAGGAACAACGGGTCGTTCTCGTCGCGGCCCCGCAGCAGCACGAGCAGGCACCGGGTGCCGACACTGCCCACCCCCACGACCTTGATGCCGACGTCGACGAGGTCATAGCGGTCGAGCAGCTTGTGCCGGCTGTCATCGAGTGTCTGCTTGTAGTTCTCGAAGGCCCCGACCGCCGCGGCCTCGATGGCGGCGGCGTCGTACTCGGCCGGCAGATCGCGCAACGGGAACAGCACCGGTGGCTCGCTGCGGATCCGCCACCCGTCGTCGGTGCTGACCGCCAGCTTCGCCAGTGCCCCGAGGCTGGTCTTGCCCGTGGCTCGACGCTGGAACCGGTCGACGCGTCGGTTGAGCTCCTTGCGGCCGAGGCCGCTGCTGGAGCGCACGTCGTCGACACTGACGTAGTCGTACCAGAGCGGCAGGTAGCCCATGGCGGCGAAGTCGGCCATGGCGTCGCGGTAGGAGCCGGTCACCGCGGTCGTGGCCCGGCGGCATTCCTTGCCGGAGAAGCCGAGGTGCTGCCCGGCGACCATGACGCTGGCGGCAAGGCGTTTGAGGTCCCATTCCCAGGGGCCGGGGAGCGTCTCGTCGAAGTCGTTCTGGTCGAACACGAGCCGACGCTCCGGTGAGGCGTAGGCGCCGAAGTTGGAGAGGTGGGCGTCGCCACCGAGCTGGACATCGAGGCCGGAGGTGGGCGTCGGGGCGAGGTCGGCGGCCATGATCCGGGCCGCCCCCCGAAAGAACGTGAACGGTGAGACCTGCATCCGGGCGTGGCGGATCGGCACGAGCCACGGGATGCGGTCACCGTCCTGCTCTTCGAGCAAGGCCACCGGGATCGGGACGCCCGGGATCGGGGGCCCAGTCACCGTGAGCCGACCGCGGCACCGACCGACGCTTCTCGCGTCCGATCTCTGCTCGTTCTGCCACCGTCAGCTGCATCATGGCGCCTCTTCCGTCCTCGGCCCGTGTTCTCTCTGCGGATCGTTGATGAACCCGGGCGATCCTGAGCTGAATGGCCCATCGCCGGGCATCCATCCATAGTCGGCGAGGGCCGGATCATCGTCGTCACCCGTTCGGGGTGATCGCTGGCATCTGTCGGCGTCGGTTCGCCGATGACCCGGGTCTGCCGGCGAGCGGGCAGGATCAGGGCGTGGCGAGCGTGGTCCTGGTGGAGCCGTACTACGGCGGATCGCACCGGGCCTGGGCCGACGGTTGGCGGGCGCACTCCCGGCACGAGATCCACCTCGTGACCCACGATGCCGCCTACTGGCGATGGCGGCTGCGGGGCTCGGCGCTGACCCTGGCCGAGGAGGTCGCCGCGGTCATCGGCCGGCACGGGCCGCCCGAGGTCCTGGTGGCCAGTGACATGGTCCACCTCGCCGCCCTCCTCGGCTTCCTGCGCCGGGACCTGGGGGAAGCCGCCGTGGCGCTCTACCTGCACGAGAACCAGCTGACCCATCCGGTCGGGCCGCGCGACCGTCCGGACGAGAGCCTGGCCTTGGCCAACTGGCTGTCCATGGCGGTGGCCGACCGGGTGTTCGTCAACTCCGAGGCGCAGCTGGCCGACCTGCACTCGGCCCTCCCGGTCCTGCTCGGGCGGGCGTTGGACCACGGTCACGCGCACCGCCTCGACGGTGTACTCGCCCGGTGCGAGGTGCTCCCGGTCGGGGTCGACCTCGCCGGCATCGCCCCTGACGGCCATCGGGCTCCCGAGGCGCCCCTGATCGTGTGGAACCACCGGTGGGACCACGAGAAGCGCCCGGACCGCCTGTTCTCGGCCCTGCACCGCCTGGCGGACGAGGGGCTGGCGTTCCGCCTCGCCTTGGCCGGGGAGAACCTCCGGACCGATCCCCGGGAGTTCGACCGGATCCGGGAGCGGCTCGGCGAGCGGGTGGTCCACGTCGGCCACCTGGACCGCGGCGAGTACCACCGCTTGCTGGCGAGCTCGGACGTGACCGTGAGCACGGCCGAGCACGAGACCTTCGGCATCGCCGCCGTCGAGGCCATGGCTGCGGGGTGCGTGCCGCTGCTGCCCGACCGGCTGAGCTACCCCGAGATCGTGCCGCCGCAGTGGCACGAGGCGGTCCTGTACGAGGACGGCGACCTGTGCGACCGGCTGCGGGCCGTGCTCACCGACCTGCCCACCGCCCGCGCCCGGACCGATGGCCTGGCCGCGTCGATGCGCCGCCATGACTGGTCGGTGGTGGCTCCCCGCTACGACGAGGTGATCGACGAGCTCAGCGTCGGTCGACCAGCGGCTGGGCCTTCGCCAGCAGGGCCCTGATCTCGGCCATCACCTGCTCGGCGTTGGCCCGGTGGTCGTCGCCGACGAGCCACATCGGGTCGTCGGCCACCCAGCACACCACCACCTTGCGGCGGAACGGGTTGGCGCGGGGCCAGACCTTGCCAGGGGGCACCACCCGCTCGGTGCCGGCCAGGGCGGCGGGCACCACGGGCACGCCGTCGCGGGTGGCCAGCCGGGAGACCCCCGTGTGGGGCGGTCCGGTCGACAAGGGGTCCTCGGGGTCCCAGTGGAGGCGCCCCTCGGGCATGACCAGGATGGGGATCCCTTCGCCCAGCGCGGTCCAGGCCGCGGCCAGGGCCTGTCCGGCGTCGCTTTGGCGGTCGACCGGGATGGCCCCGATGCCGCGGGACAGGTGGCCGAGCAGGCCCCGCTCGACGAAGCGGCGCTCGATGAGCAGGCGCGGATAGTGACCGAAGTGGTGGAGGCACACCAGCCCGGCCACGACATCGAACATGCTGCGGTGGTTGGCGGCGATGACCCCGACCTTCAGGTCGGCGGCGCACCGACCGCCTCGCACCTCGTAGCGGACGAAGGGCGCGCTCAGGAGGCGGAACAGTCGGGCCAACCCGGCCAGCACCCGCTCAGGCGGGAACCACCGTCTGTCCGTGGACCCTCTTGTGCTGATCGCCGTTCCCCTTCCCGAGCGCTCCTAACCTACGCGACGGACTCGTGGGATCGTCCCACGGGCGGGAAGGTGCTCATGGCCGCGTCCTCTGGCGAGATCCTCGAGCGGTGGTCGCCCGTGGACGCCTTGCGCATCGTCACCGCGGCCGTGGCGCTCCTCGTCGTCGTCCTCGTCGACTGGCTCTTCGGGGACGATCTCGTCACGTTCATCTCCGATGTGCTGGCGGGGTTCCGCACCCTCGACGAGGACGTGGTGCCGGTCATCGCCGCCCTGGCCCGGGTCGCGACCCTCGGCGTGCTCGGCGTCGGTCTGGTGACCGCCACCCTTCGGGGCCACTGGCGCTTCCTCGTCACCGTCGCCGGCGGGGCGGCCCTGGGCGCGGTGCTGCGTGACGTTGATCGACGGCCTCCTCGACGCCAGCGCGCCGGCCGTGGTCACCGTGGACGAGTTCCTCGGGGTCCTCGGCGAGTCCGAGTTCCCCACCGCCGCCGGGCTCGCAGCCGTCACCGGCGCGGTGGCGGCCGGCGTGCCTTGGTTCGAGCGGCGCCAGCGCCGCATCGGCTGGGCGCTGGTCGTGCTGCTCGCCTTCGTCCGGGCCTTCACCGAGCCGGTGTCATTGCAGACCGTCGCTGCACTGGCGTGCGGTGCTCTGGCGGGGGCCCTCGCCGACGCAGTGCTGGGCACGCCGAGCCGGCGTCCCACCCAGGCCGCCGTGGTCGAGGGGCTCACCCGCAGTGGCGTGGAGCTGGCCGACCTGCACCCGGCGTCGGTGGACGCCCGCGGATCGACGCCGTACTTCGGGACGACGAACGACGGCACCGCCCTCTTCGTGAAGGCCCTCGGCGCCGACGAGCGCAAGGCCGACCTGCTGTTCCGCCTGGTCCGGACGATGATGCCCCGCGACCTCGGCGACGAGCGCCCCTTCTCCTCGTTGCGTCGGGCGGTCGAGCACGAGGCGTTCGTGGCGCTGGCCGCGGCCCACCAGGGGGTGCGCACGCCACCGCTGGCCGCCTTCGCCGCGGCCGATCCGGGGGGCTACGTGCTGGCGTACGAGGCCATCGACGGTCGGTCGCTGGACGGTGTCGACCCGGAGGAGATCACCGACGAGGTGCTGGCCGGCATCTGGGACCAGATGACCGTCCTCCGGCGCCATGGGATCGCCCATCGGGACCTCCGCCTGGCCAACGTCTTCCTGGCCGCGGACGGCGTCGTGTGGATGATCGACTTCGGCTTCAGCGAGCTGGCGGCGTCGGACCTGCTGCTGGCCGACCGACCTGGCCGAGCTGGTGCTGTCGCTCAGCCTGAAGGTCGGCGCCGAGCGGGCGGTGGCGCAGGCCGAGCAGGCGGTGGGGGCTGAGGTCCTCCAGGCCTCCCTGGGCCGCTTCGACGCGAAGTTCCTGAGCGGGGCCACCCGCACCGCGCTCAAGGAGCACCCGGACCTCCTGGTCGATGTCCGATCTCGCATCGGGTCGGGGGCCGAGCCCTGCGGCGCACACGGGCCTTGGCCCTGGCCGGTGCCGGGCGCGACCACCTTCGCCCTGTCCACGCGGCTCGCGATCGCCGAAGGGCCTCGGCGGGTCGGAGTCGCGGGTCTTCCACGCCGTCAACGGCTCTGCCGCACTGGCTCTATCCCGTCCTGTGGGGCCCGATGCAGCTCGGCAACCTCGTCGTCGGCGCCGTCGTCGCCCTCGCCGTCGCGTGGTCGGCCGACGTCCGAAGGTGGCGCTGGCGGCGCTGGCCGCGGTCGTCCTGAAGCTGGTCGTCGAGCGGATCATCCGGGATCGCCTGACCGCGGACCTCGACCGGCAACGACCGGGCACCTCCCAGGAAAATGCCGTCCTGCGGGGCGGTGTGCCGGCCGAGGGCCACAGCTTCCCGTCCGGTCACGTCATCCTCGTCGCCGCGCTCGCCGCGATCGTCACCCCGATGCTGCCGCGACGCTGGTCGGCGCTGCCATGGGCCGCCGTCGGTCTGGTGGCCTTCGGCCGTGTCTACGTGGGCGCCCACAACCCTCTGGACGTCACCGCCGGGCTGGGGCCGGTATGACCGTCGGCGCCCTGCTCGACTTCGCTCTCGGTGACGAGCACCGCCACCCGTCCCGGACCGCTCGTGGAGGGACTTCGGTGTCGTGGATCCGCCACGGAGCTGAGGTCCCAGGGTTGCATGGTCGGCCCACCACAGAGAGGTGCCTCTCAGTCGTTCGCCTTCGAGGTGGGAGAGGGCGTCGGCGACGGTGGGGAAGATCCTCGTGTCGGGGACGGCGTCGAGGAGGCCCACCTTCGCCGCGAAGTCGCGCACGGTGCTGTGGACGTCGGCGAAGGCCACCTCCACGTCGCGCGCTTGGATGGCGTTGATGAGGCTCTCGAGCATCTGCGCGCTGGTGATGTCGAGGTCGTCCTGCACGGTGGCGTCGATGACCACCGCCCGGGGGCCGGCGGCGTCGATCCGTCGGAGGATGTCGTCTCGGACGGTGAGGGCGTTGGCGTAGTAGAGGGGGGCGTCGAGGCGAAGGACGAGGACACCGGGAACCGGGGTCGCCTCGGGCCGCCGTGCGACATCGGCGTAGGTGCCGGGGGCATCCGGTACCGATCCGAGCTCGGAGATGTGTGGCCGGCTGGATCGGTAGACCACGACGAGCACGGCGCTGACCAGGCCGATCAGCATGCCTTCGAGCACGTCGATCAAGATGACGCCGGCGAAGGTCGGCGAGTCCGAGGGCGAACTCGGTGGGCGCGACGTGACGGGCCAGGAGGAGCTTGCGGGCGGCGACGAGGTGCCAGAGGGCGTGGATGATCAGCGCCGCGAGGACCGCTTCGGGCAGGTTCTCGAACAGGGGCGTGAGGAACACGACGGTCGCGATGGTGGCCAGCCAGGCCACGATCCCGGTGAGCTGGGTCCGTCCACCGGCGCCGTCGTTGACGGCGGTGGGGGCCATGCTGCCGCCGGCGATCTGTCCGCCGAGGAGGCCGCTGAGGGCGTTGACGAGGCTGAGGGAGCGGAGCTCGCCGTTCGCGTCGATCTCGTAGTGGTGTTTGTCGCCGTACTCGCGAGCGACGCCCAGCGACTGGCTGAACGCCAGCAGGACCACCCCGATCGCCGGGCCGACCATGCGCGACGACGGCGTCGAAGCGACACGGAGGGGAGCCCGGGGGTGGGGAGGCCCTGGGGGAGCTCGCCGACGACCTCGACGTCGTGCAGGGTGGCCAGATCCAGGATCGAGCTGACGGCGATGGATCCGAACAGGACGAACAGGCCGACGGGCAAGCGCTGGCTCCAGCACGGCAGCAGCACGAGCAGGACGAGGGCGGCCACCCCGACGACGACGGACACCCAATTGGCCTCCGGGAGGTCCCTGAGGATCGCGACGAACTTCTGCACAGTGTTGCCACTCGGCTTCTCGACGCCGAACAGGTGGTAGAGCTGGCCCACCATCACGTAGACGGCCAGGCCGGTGATGAACCCGTCGAGCACCGGCTTGGAGAGGAACTGGGTGATGAACCCCAGACGGGCCACCGCGGCCACCAGGAAAAGGGCGCCGACCACGAGCGTGAACGCGATGGCGTGCTCCTGGTAGTCCGCAGGGTCGATCGATGCGCCATCCTCGGCGAGCCCGGCGGCGACGACGACCACGGGGATCGCAGACGCCATCAGCGCGGCGCTCGCCGATGTCGGCTGCACCATCAGCTGGCGCGAGGTGCCGATCAAGGCGTACGCAAACAGGGAGGCCAGTAGCGTGTACAGCCCGAACTGGGCCGGGAGACCCGCGACCCCTGCGTAGGCCATCGACTCGGGGATGACGAGCCCCCACACGGTGAGGCCGGCCAGGACATCAGCCGAGAGCCAGCTTCGGTCATAGTCGCGAGCCCATCCCAGCATCGGATCAACCCCGTGCGTCGAGCGGGGTACCGCGCGTCACCATCCCGCCCACCTGCACCTACCGAGCATGGTCGAGGCACCCTTCCGGCGGCCAGGGTCGAACGTCCCGTGACCCGCTGCCGAACCAAGAAGACCGATCGTCGGGTCGTCGAGAGCTGACGCCGTCGACCGACCTTCCCGTCGAGGTAGCGCCCGTCATGAGGCGCGGTGCCTCTGCCACCACAGGGTGACGGTGCCGCCGCCCAGGACGAAGAAGACATTGGTGACGAGGACGAGGAATGCGCTACCCACCGGCGTGTCCCTGCCCAAGGCGATCGCGTCACCGACGTAGGCCGCGGCAGGGATCGTCGTCACCGAGATCGCCACGCCGACCGCTGCTCCCGCGGCCCGTTCGAACGCCATCATGCCGGCAACCCCTGCGGCGATGGCGACGAGGATGCTGCCGGGTCCGAGCTCGGTGAGCGAGGGCCCGAGGACGGTCTCGGCGAGAACGAGATCTTCGGGGACGCGGCCCGCCAACCGGAGGACGGCGGTCGCCGCGCAGGCCGCCGCCGTACCCGTGGCCAGGCCGACGGCGAGCGCTCGTCCGGCGCGGGCGGCGAGGTGCCAGCGGTGCTCCGTGAAACCGATCGCACACGCCGAGATCGGTAGGAGGTCAGGGCTGATGCGCCATAGCCCCGACGATCAGGATGGAGGAACCGGTGAGGACGCCCACACCGGCGATGACACCGGCGGCGGCCATGTAGAGCAGGTAGACCAAGGCAAGCTCAGCATGCTCGTCGGCCCGGCCGACGACCTCGGCCCACACGTGGGCGTCCGAGTCGGGCGAGCGTTCTCGATGGTGCCATCCGAGCGGCCTGATGCTCGAGGTCCGTGTGACGGACACGTCGCGCCAGTCCAGCCCGAACCCCGCCAGCAACTCGACGGCGCGGTCCGCGGCGACCGCGTCGAGCTCGGCGGACAGGCACACCAGGCCCTCGGTGGTCGTCGATCCGGCCGCCACGTGACGCGCCCCTCGAGCCCAGCCAGCGCTTCGCTGATCTCGACAACCTGTTCGGGTCGGACGAAGGTGGTCAGTCGCAGCACGGCCCTGCGCCTCGTGTTCCGCCGTCCGGATCAGACGTAGTCGTTGCGCTGGAGCCACCGGAAGGCGACCCAGCCCCAGATCGGGGTGAGGTAGGTGGTGAACATCCGGGCGGTGAAGGTCGCCGCCACCGCTTCGGCCTCCGGGATCCCCGCGGCTGTGAAGCCCGCGATCATCCCCGTCTCCACGACACCCATCCCTCCGGGGACGGGTACGGCCCCCCCGATGAACGACGCGAACGAGTTGATCACGACCAGCTGCAGGAGGGGCAGCGACTGCCCGTAGGCGTGTAGTGCCGCGCCGAGGACCATGGCGAACAGGAGCTGGGACACCAGGTTCCCGCCGAAGAGCTCCAAGGCCTTCCGGGGCGTGGCCAGGACCCCGGTGACGTTGTCCCAGGCCTCCCGGACCTGGTGCTCGACCAGGTCACGGGCCCGGTGCCGCAGGCGGCGGACGAACAGCACGGCGACCACGGCGAGGGCGGCGAGGAGGAGGAGGGCGTGCACCCAGCCGGGCACGCTGGTCCCTCCGGTGTCGATGTCGAAGGACGCGCCGGTCACGAGGAGTCCGGTGACCACCAGCACGATCTGGACGATGAACCCGGCCGCGGAGTTGAGGACGCCACTGCTGACGGCCAACGTCGGCGGGAGTCCCTGCTTCTGGAAGAAGCGGATGGAGAGCGTGGCGTTGCCGGCCGTGCCCCCGACGAGTCCGGTGAAGGCCTGGGCGTACTGCACGACCGTCACCGTGCGCAGAGGCAGGGTGGTGGCCACCGCCCCGAGCATGGCGATCGCCTGGCTGAGGGGCGGGAGCTGGGCGATGAGCGCGGTCACCACCACCCACTCCCAGATCGCCCCCTGGAAGACGTCGCCCATCTCGGCGACCCCCGCCAACTGGACCACGAGGAGGTACAGCCCGAAGAGGAACGCGGCCGCCAGCAGGATGCCGCCGAGCGAGAAGCGCCGGAGGGCCGCCATCTGAGGGGGCTCGGTGCCGGTGAGCGTCGCCCCGGCCGCCCGCAGCTCTCGCCAGCAGCGGCTTGAGGTCCGTCGATGCGTGGAGCGGGAGCGGCTGGAGAGGGCGGCGGGCTCGAGGTACGGCAGCAGTGCTGCGACGCGATCGGCGCCGCGCACGCGCCGAGCCGCCGCGAGGGCGCGGTCGACGCCGACGAGGTCGGCGGTGACCACGAGGAGCTGGGCCCCGTCGAGGGCGAGGTGATCCGGCGGCGCCGAGGTCTCGGCCCGGTCCATGCGGACCAGCCCGGTGTGACCGTCGGCGTCGACCACGATCCGTCGACCCGTGAGGTCGCCGTGGGCGATGCCCGCGGCGTGCAGCCGGTCCAGGTTGGCCCAGACGTCGTCGAGCACCGCGTCGTCGATCTCGTCCGGATCCAGGTCGGCCAGAGGTGCAGCCCGGGGGGTTGCGGACCACGAGCAGGGCGTCGTCGCGGGCACCGGCGATCCCCACCGCGATCAGGTCGGGGACGACGGCCCCGCTGCGCTGGGCCAGGAGGAGCACCAGGGCCTGGTGTTCGACCTGCTGGCCCCGACGCAGGGACACCGTCGGGCCGGCGTCCTTGTACCAGAGGGACCGCCACAGCTTGGCGAACAGGCGGGCGTCGGTGCTGTCGCGTCCGAGCACCTCGACCGCGAGCCGGTCGTCGGTGTCGCTGAGGAAGGCGGTGTGGCCCCAGGACTGCTCCGGGGCCAGCCGGAGGCCGTCGTCGGGCACCCCGAGCTCGCGCAGGGAGCTCGCCACCTGGTGGACCGCCGGGGTCCCGCCCGGGGAGCCGAGGGCGAAGTGGGCGATGGCGGCGGCGCCCCAGGACAGGACCAGACTGGCCAGCACCGAGACCGGCAGACCCTCGGCCAGGTAGACGGCGGCGAGGGCCGAGAGCCAGAAGACGGCCTCGACCATCCGCCGGGTGGGCCGGGTGAGGTAGGGCCGGGCCGCCAGCAGCACGGCGACCGATGCCGCCAGGGGCACGACCGGGAAGTCCGGGTTGCGCCCGCCGAGGTCGGTCCCGCTGGCCTGCAGGGCGCCGGTGATGTCGACCAGGCCCGAGAGTGCGGCGCCGACCCCCGCCGCAATGGCGAACGCCAGCCCGAGGGTGAGCAGGAGGCGCCAGCGACGGGCGACGAGCGCGCTCACGGCCAGCACTCCGGCGACGACCCCCGCGAGGCGGTAGAGCAGGTCGAACAACCCGCTCAGCCCGTCGGGCAGGGCGGCCACGAGGCTGTACACCTCGGCTTCGAGGGTGGTGATCCTCTGGGCGCTGAGCGAGATGGCGGTGATGACCACGGCCGCGGTGAAGGCGCGGCCGATGTCGCTGGGTCGCCGGCGGACGGCGCCAGGGGCGACGATGCCGAAGACCGAGGAGGTCCACCGCCGTCGGATCACCGAGGTGATGACCGGCAGGAACCCGGCGGTGTCGTCGTCGGAAGCTCTGGCGCCCAGGTCCGTGCCGCCCTCCGGTGCCTCCCTCACCCTGCCGTGGCTAGCAGATCTTGCCCCGGTGGTGAGGCTGATGGGTGCCCGCCGCCGGCACCGGGGACAGGGTGGCGCCGAGCTCCTCGGCGGCCCGACGGAAGTCGGCGACCAGGAGCTCGGCCATGTCCGCGCTCATGCCCTCGCGGACGACCACCCGGATCACCGAGACGTGGTCGGCGTCCTTGGCCAGGGTGTAGGCGGGCACGATCCAGCCCCGCTCCTTCATCTTGGCGCTGAGGTCGTAGGCGGTGAAGCCGGCGTCGTCGGCGACCCGGGCACAGACCAGCGGCAGCGCGTCGTCCTTGCTCATCCGCTCGAGGAAGGGGCTGGCGTCGACCAGGTCGCTCAGGTAGCGCCGCGGTGTCCGACAGCCGGGTCATCACATCGGTGTAGCCCTGCCGGCCCATGCGCAGGAAGTTGTAGTACTGGGCGATGATCTGGCTGGCCCCCCGGGAGAAGTTCAGGTCGAAGGTGGGCTGGTCGCCGCCGAGGTAGTTGGTGTGGAAGATGAGGTCCTCGGGCAGCTCGCTCTTGTCGCGCCACAGCGCCCAGCCCACGCCCGGGTAGACCAGTCCGTACTTGTGGCCCGAGGCGTTGATGGACTTCACCCGGGGCAGGCGGAAGTCCCAGAGGAGGTCGGGCTGGGTGAACGGGGCGACGAAGGCGCCGCTGGCCCCGTCCACGTGCAGCGGGACGTCGATGCCGGTGCGCTCCTGCAGCTCGTCGAGGGCGGCGGAGAGCTCGGCGACGGGCTCGAACTCACCGGTGTAGGTGGAGCCGAGGATGCCGACCACGCCGATGGTGTTCTCGTCGACCAGGGCCATCGCCAGCTCGGGGTCGATCACGGTCCGTTCCGGGGTGATCGGCACCATGCGGGGCTCGACGTCGAAGTAGCGGACGAACTTCTCCCAGCAGACCTGGACCGTCTCGCTCATCACCAGGTTCGGCTTGTCGGTCGGCTGGCCTGCCGCTTCCTGACGGGCCCGCCACCGCCACTTCATGGCCAGGCCGGCGAGGTGGATGGCCTCCGAGGAGCCCACCGTCGCGGTGCCCATGGCGTGCTCGGCGTCGTCCGCGTGGAAGAGGTCGGCCAGGATGCTGACGCAGCGGTTCTGGATCTCGGTGGTCTGGGGGTACTCGTCCTGGTCGATGCTGTTGACGTTGAGGCTCTCGGTCATGAGCGCCTCGGCCTCGGGCTCCATCCAGGTGGTCACGAAGGTGGCGAGGTTCAAGGCCGGGTTGCCGTCGAGGGCCAGCTCGTCGTGGATGAGCTGGTAGGCGAGCCGGGAGGGCATCTCGCCGTCGGGCAACCGGTACTTCGGCACGGGTCCGGACAGGTACCGACTGCCATAGGTCGGGGCCAGCTCGTCGTCGCCGTCGTTCTTGCTGTGCTGGAACATGGAGGTCCTCCTCGTGGGTGTGGCCATGCTGGCACCCGGCGGAGACGCTGTCTCATTCCGCCGGGGTGATCTCGATCCGGGCGGCTGTGAAGAAGCAGACCGCCCCGAGGAAGGTGCCGCTGTTGGCCACCGAGGCATCGAGGAGGTCACCGGTGTCGGGCAGCACGTAGGCGGCGATGGCGGCAGCCATGAAGAAGACGGAACCGAGCAGGTTGAGGCCGGCGACCCGCCAGGGACGACCGGCCCGCCAGGGCGGGCTACTGAGCGTCCTGACCGCCAGGAGGCTGGCCACGAGGAAGCACACCGAGCCGATGTAGTCCGGGGTCCAGACCCGCAGGTTCTCCTGCTGGGCGTCGAGACCTGTCAGGCGGGCGGCGGCGGTGTTGACGTTGAACCAGAGGGTGCCGATCAGCTGGATCAGCGCCGCGGCCCAAGCCAGGTCCGCCGGCTGCCAGGAGCGCACCTTCCCGCCGGTGGTCTGCAGGTAGGCGAGGAAGGCGGCACTGGTGAAGAAGAGCGAGCCGACGAAGAAGACGGCGACCACGAGGTTCGGCGCGACTGCGCTCGAGAACGGCGTGAAGGCACCGAGGGCGAAGCAGGCGGAGCCGACCATGAACAGCGCGTCCATCCACCAGGCCTGCCCCCGGTGAGGCCGAGCGTCCACGGCGGGCACCGTACGCGAAACGGCGGCGTGCCCCGGAGGACACGCCGCCGCCTGCGGGTGGATCAGGCTTCGGCGGCGATGTCCCGTCCGTGGGCGGTGAGGGCCCAGATCACCGCGACGGCCACGCCGATCATGATCGAGCTCCACACCGGCTGGACCGGCAGCCAGATGAAGTTGGCCACCGCGCTGCCGAGGGCGACGAGCACACCGACGGTGCGGGCCAGCACGTTGCCGGAGAAGATGCCGAGCCCGGCGAGGAACACCACGATGCCGATGATCAGGTGCACCCAGCCCCACTGGGTGGTGTCCAACTCGATGATGTAGTCCTGGGTGACGACGAAGCTCTCGTCGTTGAGGATGGCGCCGAGGCCAGCCAGCGACTGGAAGATCCCCATCATCATCAGCATGAAGGCGGCGAAGGCGGACCAGCCGATGGCTGCCCCACTGACTTCGTTGTTACTCATGTGTTTCTCCTGTGGTCTGCGTGACGATCCTGCCGTCACGACTCCTGTGACCAGTCTTGCGCATCGCTGTCGGCCAGGTCGTCATCCTCGGTGGATGATCGCTCATGGAAGGGGGATCAGCGGCCGTGGCAGTGCTTGGCCTTGCGGCCGCTGCCGCAGGGGCACGGCTCGTTGCGGGGAGCCGTGGTCAGCAGGGCCATGACCTCGTCCGCGAACCCACCGTTGCGGAGCCGGTCCGCCATGAGCCGCATCGGCCCGTCGATGTGGGTGAAGAAGGCCTTGTAGCCCGCGCACAGGTAGTTCAGGCCGGCCTCGCCGTCGGGGGTGAGCGTGAAGCGGTTCTTGGGGCATTCCCCGTTGCAGGCGAAGCGGACATCGCAGGAACGGCAGTACGCCGGCAGGGTGGCGGCCTTCGCCCGCCCGAACTCGACCTGCTGCGGGGAGTTGACCAGCTCGGCCATCGGCGTCCGCGCGATGTTGCCGAGCAGGTGGGCGGGTTCGACGAAGTGGTCACAGGAGTAGAGGTCGCCGTTGTGCTCGAGGGCGAGGGCGTCGCCGCAGGTCTCCCGGAAGATGCAGATGGTGGCCGGGAGGTCCAGCCACGAGGCCAGCGCGGCGTCGAACATCTGGATGAACACCGTGCCCACGTCCCGCACGACCCACTCGTCGAAGATCGCGCACAGGAACGCACCCCACGCCGTCGGATCGACCGAACGGTCGGTGACCGTGTCGCCCTCCTGGAACCCGGTCTCGTTGTCCCGCTCCACGATCGGGATGAGCTGGATGTGCTGCAGGTCGAGGTCGTCACGGAAGTACCGGTAGACCTCGAGAGGGTGGTGCTGGTTGGCGGCGTTGACCGTGCACAGCACGTTCACGTCCACCTGGTGGTCCCGCAGCCGCTCGAGCCCTTGCAGCACCTTGGCGGAGGTCGGCTCGCCCCGCTTGTCCACCCGGTACCGGTCGTGCATCGTCGGCGGACCGTCGATGCTGATCCCCACCAGGAACCGGTGCTCGGCGAGCAGCTCGCACCACTCGTCGGTCAGCAGCGTGCCGTTGGTCTGGATGGTGTGCTGCACCTGCTGGGTGGGCCGCCGGTACCGCTCGGCCAGGGCGACCGCCCGACGGAAGAAGTCGACGCCCATCAGCGTCGGCTCACCCCCCTGCCAGGCGACGGTGATCTCCCCGTCGGGGTTGGCCTCCATGAACTGTCGGAGGTAGGTGTCCAGCAACTCGTCGCTCATCCGGAACCGATCGCCCGGGTACAGCGCCTCCTTCGAGAGGAAGAAGCAGTACTCGCAGTCGAGGTTGCAGATCGGCCCGGTCGGCTTGGCCAGCAGGTGGAACGGCGCCGAGCGGGTCGGTGCCCCCGACGGCATGGCCGGCGAGGCCGAGGGTCGGGCCCGACCGAACTCGACCGGGGACTCCATCAGCGGCTCCTCACTGCGGCGGACCGTACCTCGCTCGACCGAAGCCGTTCATGCGGCTCGGTTGACGCCTGGACGGGCGGAGATGACATCCTGGGACCGTGGCCAAGACCTTCCAGGGCAAGATCGCACTCGACATCCGGGATTCCGAGCCCGACTGGGAGCCCTTCCTCGCCCCCCGGGCCGAGGAGGGTGCCCCCAACGTCCTCATCGTGGCGTGGGACGACATCGGGTACGGGACGATGGACGTCTTCGGTGGCCCGGTCGAGATGCCGAACATGCGTCGGATAGCCGACCGCGGGGTCAAGTTCTCCAACTTCCACACCACGGCGCTCTGCTCGCCCACCCGGGCCTCCCTGCTGACCGGCCGCAACGCCACCACCAACGGCATGGCCACGATCGCCGAGTTCGCCTCGGGCTTCCCCGGCATATCGACGCGGATCCCCTTCGAGAGCGGCTTCATCTCCGAGGTCCTCGCCGAGCACGGGTACAACACGTACTGCATCGGCAAGTGGCACCTGACGCCGGGCGAGGAGTGCAACCTGGCCGCGTTCAAGGGCCGTTGGCCCCTGGGTCGTGGCTTCGAGCGCTTCTACGGGTTCCTCGGTGGGGAGACCAACTGCTGGTACCCCGACCTGGTCCACGACAACCACCCCATCGAGCCGCCAGGCCGTCCCGAGGACGGTTACCACCTCGCCGACGACCTCACCGACCGGGCGATCTCCTTCATCCGTGACGCCAAGGTCATCGACCCCGACAAGCCCTTCTTCATGTACTACGCCCCCGAGGCCGGTCACGCCCCCCACCTCGGCCCCGAAGAGTGGATCGCCAAGTACGAGGGTCGGTTCGACGAGGGCTACGAGGCGATCCGCGGCGAGATCCTGGCCCGCCAGAAGGAGCTCGGCCTCCTCCCCGACGACACCGAGCTGTCCCCGATCAACCCCCACGGCGAGCCCGAGGCCACGGGTCCGGACGGCCAGCCCTGGCCCCTGCTCGACTCGGTCCGACCGTGGGACTCGCTCACCGCCGACGAGCAGCGCCTGTTCAGCCGCATGGCCGAGGTCTTCGCCGGCTTCCTGGCCTACCACGACCACCAGTTCGGACGGATCCTGGACTACCTCGAGGAGTCCGGTGAACTGGACAACACGATCATCGTGGTCGTGTCCGACAACGGCGCCAGTGGCGAGGGTGGCCCGAACGGGACCTTCAACGAGTGGCGGTTCTTCAACGGCATGAACACCTCGACCGAGGAGACCCTCACCCACATCGACGAGCTCGGCGGCCCGAAGTCCAACAACCACTACAACACGGGCTGGGCGTGGGCCTTCGACACCCCGTTCCCCTACTGGAAGCGCTGGGCCGGCTACGAGGGTGGCGTGTCGGACATGTGCATCGTGTCCTGGCCGGACCAGATCGCGGTCCACGGGGAGGTCCGGGGCCAGTACGTCCACGCGGTCGACGTCGTCCCCACCCTCTACGAGCTGCTGGGCATCGAGCCTCCCGAGGTGTTGAAGGGGTACCAGCAGCACCCGATCGAGGGTGAGAGCTTCGCCGCGGCTCTGACGGACCCGGACGCCCCGGCCAAGAGCACCCAGTTCTACGCGATGCTCGGACAGCGCTCGATCTACCACGAGGGCTGGTTGGCCTGCACGGTGCACCCGCCCCTCGGTGGCTGGGGCCACTTCGAGGCCGACGTGTGGGAGCTCTACGACCTCGAGCACGACCGGGCCCAGAGCAAGGACCTCGCCGCACAGGAGCCGGAGCGGTTGGAGCTGCTCAAGAGCCTCTGGTTCTACAACGCCGGCCTGTACAACGGCCTGCCCCTGGATGACCGCTCCGCGCTCGAGCAGGTCCTCGCGGAACGACCGAAGCCGGCGCCGCCCCGGGACCAGTACGTCTTCTACCCGGACTGTGCGGACGTCCCCGAGTCAGCCGGCCCGGCGATCCCCGGCCGCTCGTACACGATCGCCGCTGGGGTGAAGGTCGAGTCGCCGGACGCCGAAGGTGTCCTGTGGGCCGCCGGCGGCGTCCCCGGGGGCCACAGCCTCTACATCCTGGACGGCCGCCTCCGGTACACGTTCAACTGGGTGGGCTCCAAGCACCAGGATGTCGTGGCCGACCGGGCGATCACGCCCGGGCCCCATGTCTTCGGTGCCGACTTCGTCGCAGCGGGGCCGAGCCCCGACCCGGAGATGCCCGGGTGTGCCGGGACGCTCACGCTCTACATCGACGACGAGGCGGTCGGCAGCGCGGACATCGTGACCCAGCCCGGGTACTTCTGCCTCACGGGTGACGGCATCTGTGTCGGTCGGGACAGCGGTTCACCGGTCACCCCGGCCTACGAGGGGACGTTCCCCTTCACCGGCGGGACCATCGACAAGGTCGTGGTCGACATCTCGGGGGAGCACTACGTGGACCACGAGGCCCAGGTGCGGGGCTGGTTCGCCCTCGACTGATGGCAACACGGTGACGGGATAGCCCGGAGGGGCGCGACCGGTGACCAGACCTCCGAGCGTCCGAGCCGAGCCCCGCCGCCGCCTCGCCGCGGCGGGGGCCCTCATGACGAGCCTCGCCGCGTTGGCGGTCGTGGTGGGCGCGCTGCGCGGCGAAGTGGGTCGGGCCGTGGCGGTGCTGGTCCTGCTGCTCGTGGCTGTGGGTCTCTCGTGGTCTGTGGCCACCCACCGTGGTCCGACCCGCCTGATCGCCGCAGCACTGGCCCTGCTCGCCCTGGGCGCGGCCGTGGTCCTGGTGTTCACCGGCGACGGCCACGGCCTGTTCGCCTTCGTCGTGGTCGCGTTGGTGGCGGCCTCGGTCTCGCTCACGAGGTACGCGTTCGGCCATGACCCGTCGAGCCTCGCCGAGGGCGAGACGCCGGGTGAACCGGTCGGTCCGGCCCGACATGGCGTCCTCATCATGAACCTTCGGTCCGGCGGGGGGAAGGCGGAGCGCTTCGATCTGGAAGGGGCGTGCCGGCGCCGAGGCATCGAGCCGGTTGTGCTGGGACCGGGTGACGACCTGCGCCAACTGGCCGAGGAGGCGATCGACCGCGGCGCCGACGTGATCGGCATGGCCGGTGGGGACGGCTCCCAGGCCCTCGTGGCCGCGGTGGCGATGGAGGCCGGGGTAGCGATGGTGTGCATCCCCGCCGGCACCCGGAACCACTTCGCCCTCGACCTCGGCCTGGACCGCGACGATGTCGTGGGGGCCCTCGCCGCCTATTCCGACGCCGTCGAGCGGCGCATCGACCTGGCTACGGTCGGCGACCGCGTGTTCGTCAACAACGTCTCGCTCGGGGTCTACGCCAAGGTCGTGCAGTCCCCGGAGTACCGCGACGCGAAGCGCCAGACCACGGCGAGCCTCCTGCCCGAGCTGCTCGGTCCCGACGCCGACCCGTTCGACCTGCGCTACCCCGGCCCCGACGGCACGGAGCAGTCCGGAGCGCAGATCATCATGGTGTCCAACAACCCGTACCGGCTCACCGGGCTCGGTGGGGTCGGTAGCCGCCCCCGCCTCGACACCGGGACGCTCGGCATCGTGACCGCGGAGGTGCAAGGCGGGGCGGAGATGGCCGAGATGGTCGCCGCGGAGGCCGCGGGTCGGATCCAGCGGTTTCGGGGCTTCGCGGAGTGGGCGGCCCGGTCCTTCACGATCCGGTCCGACGAACCGATCGAGGCCGGGGTCGATGGTGAGGCCCTCGTCCTCGAGGCCCCGCTCGAGTTCCGATCGGTGCCGGGTGCCCTACGGGTACGGCTCCCGCCTCGGTCCTGGGGTCGTTCCCCGGCCGCACTGAAGCCGTCGTCCTTGTCCTGGACCGTCCGGGCCCTCGTGGCAGTCGCCCGGGGTCGCGAGTCGCCGGTCGACGAGGGCTGATCCCCCGTCGGTCAGGAGTGGTCGGTGCCCCGCTCCGATCGGCGCCGGGTGATCGCCCGGCCGGCGAGGGCAGTGGCCTCACCGATCGTGGCCCCGACCAGGGTGCCGACGAGGACGTCGCCCGGGTAGTGCACGCCGGTGTGGACCCGCGAGTAGGCCACGGCGGTGGCCAGGCCCCGGAGCGGCACGGTGAGCACGGGGACCACCGAGGAGACCGCGCCGGCGAAGGCGAAGGCCGAGGCCGAGTGCCCTGACGGGAAGGACGTCGAAGTCGGCATGGGTCGCCACCGGTCGGCGGGCACGCCCGCCCCTTCGCGGTCGGGGCGGGCCCGACGGCCCGCGAACTTCATCGGCAGGTTGACCGCCGCGGAGTTCACCCCGACCGCGACCATGCCGGTCAGCGCAGCTCGACGCCCACGATGCCCGCCCAGGACCGCCATTGCGCCGGCGAGGCCGACCCACAGCTTCGAGTGGTCGGCGATCGCGGACAGCCGGCGCAGCGGCTCGTCGAGCGACGGTGTCGGCGTGGCGGCGATCGCCCGGTAGACGGCCCGGTCCACCCCGGCCAACTGGCGCAGCACGTCACCAGGTCGCTCGGCGAGGTGTTCGGCGAGGCGGTCCTCCGGCGTCGCCGGCATCGTGACATCGGAGGTTTGCTTCACGCTGCGATGCTAGGAGAGTGCGGCTCCGCCCGTCCCGCGGCGGGTGATCCGTGGTTGAGTGGGCCTCATGATCACCGACGTCGAGGGCGTGCTGGTCGGGCACTGGACCGCGCCGGACGGGGGCACGGGGTGCACCGTGGTGCGACTGCCCGAGGGGACCGTCGCGTCCGGTGAGTTCCGGGGTGGCGCACCGGCCACCCGGGACGCCGTACTGCTGGCGCCGGACAAGACCGTGGCTCGGCTGGACGCGGTGGTCCTGTCCGGCCGCTCGGTGTTCGGCCTGGCCGCGGTCGACGGCGTCCTCGACGTGTTGACCGCCGAGGGCATCGGTCTGGCCACCCCGGGTGGACTGGTCCCGATCGTGGTCGGCTTGGGCCTGTTCGACCTGACTCAGGGCGATCCGTCGGTGCGCCCGGGATCCGAGGGAGGCGCCGCGGCCTGCCGATCGGCCGCGGCGGGGGTTCGTGCCGGTCGGACGGGTCGGGGCGGGCGCCGGGGCGACCATGGGCAAGTGGCGGGGCCGTGAGCACGCCGTCCCCGGCGGGCTGGGCACCGCGACGGTCCGGGCCGAGGGCGTCACCGTGTCGGCCCTGGTGGCGGTCAACGCCGTGGGCTGGATCGACGACGGCACCCACGTCCCCGGTCGCGCCCGACGCGACCGGTCGCGGTCGACGACGCGGTCGGCAGCACCGAGTACGGCAACACGACGGTCGGCGTCATCGCCACCGACGCCGACCTCGACAAGGCGGGGTGCCACCTGGTGGCCCGGGCCGGTCACGGGGGCCTGTCCCGTGCGCTGGTCCCGGTGCACACCACCGTCGACGGCGACGGCCTGGTCGCCGCGGCCACCGGGCGGGTCCCGGCGGCCGTCGACCTGGTCGGCTGGCTGGCCACGCTCGCCGTCGAGCAGGCGGTGCGGGCCGTGGCCCTCCCTGGAGCGGGGGCCGCCCGGTAGCGTTCCCCCCGTGTCCACCGACCTCCAGGTGGTCGCGGCCGAAGCCGCCACGTGCGTGCGCTGCGGGCTGGCCGAGACCCGCACGCAGGTCGTCTTCGGGGTCGGCGACCCCCACGCCGACCTCCTCTTCGTGGGCGAGGGCCCTGGCGCCGAGGAGGACCGGGTGGGCCAGCCCTTCGTCGGCCGCTCGGGCCGGCTCCTCGACCAGCTGGTGCTGGAGGAGATGGGCCTGACGCGGGACGGCTTCTACATCGCCAACGTCGTCAAGTGCCGTCCTCCGGACAACCGGGACCCGCGGCCCGAGGAGATCGAGGCCTGCCACCCGTGGCTGGAGCAGCAGATAGCCCTGATCGCTCCCCGGGTCGTGGTCACCGTGGGCAACTTCGCCACGCGGACGCTCCTGCAGACCAAGGAGGGGATCACCAAGCTCCGGGGCGCGTCGTACCCCTACCGGACCGGCGTGCTCGTCCCGACCTTCCACCCCGCCGCGGTCCTCCGGGGCGGGGCCCAGCAGATGGCCCAGATGCGGGCCGACCTCGTCCGGGCCAAGCAGGCGTTGGTCGAGCCGCCGGCTGCGGAGGGCGGGGCCAGCCGAACAGGTGTCGCCTGCGCCCGAACCCGCCGCACCACCCGCACCACCCGATCCCGACGCCCGGTTGTTCGACTGATGCGCCGGACCACCGCGAGCGTCGAGGAGACGCGCGCCGTCGCCGCCGACCTGGCCGCGCTGACCGTCGCCGGCGACCTGATCGTGTTGCGCGGGGACCTCGGGGCGGGCAAGACCGCCTTCGTGAAGGGCCTGGTCGCCGCCCTCGGCTCGCCGGACCCGGTCACCAGCCCGACCTTCACCATCGCCCAGCGCTACGACGGTGGTCGCCTCACCGTGCACCATCTCGACGCGTACCGCCTGGCCGGTCCGGAGGAGGCCGCCGACCTCGCCCTCGACGAGCTCCTGGACGACGACGCCGTCACGGTGATCGAGTGGGGCGACCGCCTCCGGGGGATCCTGCCGGTGGACCGCCTGGAGATCGCCATCGGCTTCGGGGCGGGCGACGACGACCGGGAGCTGGAGCTCGACGCCGGTGGCCCCGGCTGGGCGTCGCGGCTGCGGGAGTTGGAGGCGACGTGCTGATCCTCGGCATCGACACCGCCACCGACCAGGTGGGCTGCGCCCTCGGCGACCAGGACGGCGTGGTGGCCCAGCAGCACCTGCGGGCCCCGCGCCGCCATGCGGAGGCCCTGGCCCCCCAGATCCGTTCGGTGTGCGCCCAGGCCGACGTCCCGCTGACCAAGGTGGGCGCCGTCGCGGTGGACATCGGCCCTGGGCTGTTCACCGGCCTGCGAGTCGGGTTCACGACCGCCATCACCATCGCCTCGGCCCTCGAGGTCCCGATGGTGGGCATCACCAGCCTCGACCTGCTGGCCCACGCCGCCCACCTGACCGACCGGATGATCGCCGCGGTGGTCGACGCCCGGCGGGGGGAGGTCTTCGCCGCCCTCTACCGGCCGGTGCCGGGAGGTGTGCAGCAGATCATGGCGCCGGCCGTGCTCCGCCCCGAGGAGCTGGCGTTCGAGCTCCTCGCCCAAGGCGACGACTGCCTGCTGGTGGGCGACGGGGCCGTGCGCCACCGCGACGTCTTCGCCGAGGCCGACCACGTCCGGTTCGGCGATCACGAGCTGGCCCACCCCTCCGCGGCGGTCCTGGTCGCCCTGGCCCACGCCCGCGCCGTGCGCGAGGAGTTCGTCGCGCCCCGGGAGCTGGCCCCCCTCTACCTCCGGGCCCCCGACGCCCAGAAGTTCAAGGCGCCGTCGCCGTGAGCGCCGCCCCGCTGCGCATCGAGCCGTTGCGCCGCCGCCACATCCCGGCGGTGAGCCGCATCGAGCGGATGGTCTCGGCCAATCCCTGGTCGGCGGAGCTCTTCCGCGGCGAGCTGGCCCTGCCCGAGGCGTCCCGCCACTACCGGATCGCCCGGTCGGGTGGTCGTCTCGTCGGCTTCGGCGGCCTGATGTTCGTGCTCGACGAGGCCCACGTCACCACGCTGTCGGTGCACCCGGACCACCAGGGCCATCGCATAGGCACCCGCCTGTTGGCCGTCCTGGCCCGCGAAGCCCGGCTCCGGGGCACGACCGCGCTGACCCTCGAGGTGCGCGCGGGCAACGAGCCGGCAAAGTCCCTGTACCGGCGGTTCGGCTTCGTGCCGGCGGGTGTCCGGAAGAACTACTACGCCGAGTTGGGGGAGGACGCCCTGATCATGTGGGCCCACGATGTCGACGCCGACGAGTACGGCGAGCGCCTCGACGCCATCGAGGCCGACCTGCCACCGGCAGAGGTGCCGGCCGCGTGAGCGATCTCGTGCTGGGCATCGAGACGTCCTGTGACGAGACCGCGGCCGCGGTCGTGGCCGCCGGCCACGACGTCCGCTCCTCGATCGTCTCGAGCCAGATCGACCTCCACGCCGAGTTCGGGGGCGTCGTGCCCGAGATCGCCAGCCGTTCGCACGTCGAGCTGATCACGCCGGTGGTGGCCGACGCCCTGGTCGAAGCCGGGGTGGAGGGCCGGGACATCGCCGCGGTGGCCGCCACCCACGGCCCGGGCCTCGTGGGCGCCCTGCTCGTGGGGGTCAGCGCGGCCAAGGCCCTCGCCCTGGTGTGGGACGTGCCGTTCGTCGGCGTCAACCACCTCGAGGCCCACCTCTACGCCGCGCTGCTGGAGGAGCCCGGTCTGGAGCTCCCCCTCGTCTTCCTGCTCGTCTCGGGGGGCCACACCATGCTCGTGGTCATGGAGGGCCACGGCCGTTACCGGGTGCTGGGCTCGACCGTGGACGACGCCGCCGGCGAGGCGTTCGACAAGGTCGCCCGTCACCTCGGCCTCGGCTACCCGGGCGGGCCGGTCATCGACCGGCTGGCCCAGGCCGGCGACCCGACGGCCATCGCCTTCCCCCGGGCGATGCCGGGCGACAACCTCGACTTCTCCTTCAGCGGGCTCAAGACCGCGGTCGTCAACCATGTGCGGAACCACCCCGACGTCGCCGTCGAGGACGTCGCCGCCTCGTTCCAGGAGGCCGTGGTCGACGTCCTGGTCGCCAAGGCCCGGCGGGCCGCCGACGACGTCGGGGCGCGGGGCATGGCCCTGGGCGGCGGGGTGGCGGCCAACTCCCGCCTCCGGGACCGCTTCCTGGCCGCGGCAGGCGAGGACGGGCGTCCCGGATTCGTCCCCAGCCGGGCCATGTGCACCGACAACGCGGCCATGGTCGCGGCCTGTGGGTGGTGGCGCCTGCAGTCCGACGGCCCGTCGCCCCTGGACCTCGGCGCCGATCCGGGCCTGCGTCTGGGCTGAATCCCCCGTCGGGGAGGTTGCGCCTCCGAGGGGGTCCCTCCTATCGTTGGCACTCACCTAGTGAGAGTGCTAACGGTCGCCGCGCGGCCAGGAAGACACTGAGGAGAGCCCATGAACCTTCAGCCCCTCGAGGATCGGATCGTCGTCAAGCCCGGCGAGTCCGAAGAGACCACCGCCTCCGGCCTGGTCATTCCCGACAGCGCCCAGGAGAAGCCCCAGCAGGGCGAGGTCCTGGCGGTCGGTCCCGGCAAGCGGTCCGAGCAGACCGGTGACGTGATCCCCGTCGACGTCAAGAAGGGCGACACCGTCGTCTACTCCAAGTACGGCGGCACCGAGATCACCATCGACGGCGACGACCTGCTCATCCTCAGCGCGCGTGACGTGCTGGCGATCGTCAAGTAGCCGGTCATGCCGAAGCTGCTGAAGTTCTCCGAGGACGGCCGTCGCCGCCTGGAGGCCGGGGTCAACAAGGTCGCCGACTCGGTCAAGGTCACGCTCGGTCCCAAGGGCCGCAACGTGGTCCTGGACAAGAAGTTCGGGGCCCCCACGGTCACCAACGACGGGGTGTCCATCGCCCGGGAGATCGAGCTCGAGGACAACTTCGAGAACATGGGCGCCCAGCTCGTCAAGGAAGTGGCGACCAAGACCAACGACGTGGCCGGTGACGGCACCACCACGGCGACGGTCCTGGCCCAGGCCATGATCCGCGAGGGGCTGCGCAACGTCGCCGCCGGGGCCAACCCGATGGGCCTCAAGAAGGGCATCGAGAAGGCCGTGGCCGCCGCGGTGGCGTCCATCGCCGAGCAGGCCAAGGAGATCGACGACAAGTCCGAGATCGCCCAGGTCGCCTCCATCTCGTCGGCCGACACGGCCATCGGCGACGTCATCGCCAACGCCATCGACAAGGTCGGCAAGGACGGTGTGGTCAGCGTCGAGGAGTCCAACACCTTCGGCATCGACCTCGAGTTCGTCGAGGGCATGCAGTTCGACAAGGGCTACCTGTCGCCGTACTTCGTGACCGACCCGGACAACCAGGAGGCCGTCCTCGACGAGCCGTACCTGCTGTTCGCCAACGCCAAGATCAGCTCGGTGCAGGAGATGCTGCCCGTGCTCGAGAAGGTCATGCAGGCCGGCAAGCCGCTGGTCATCGTCTCCGAGGACGTGGAGGGCGAAGCCCTCGCCACCCTCGTGGTCAACAAGATCCGGGGCACGTTCAACTCGGTGGCCGTCAAGGCCCCCGGGTTCGGCGACCGCCGCAAGGCGATGCTGCAGGACATGGCCACCCTCACCGGTGGCCAGGTCATCTCCGAGGAGGTCGGGCTCAAGCTCGACACCGTCACGCTGGACCTGCTGGGCACCGCCCGGCGGGTGGTCATCACCAAGGACGACACCACCATCATCGAGGGTGCCGGCTCCGAGGACGACGTGGCCGGTCGCATCGCCCAGATCCGGCGGGAGATCGAGAACACGGACTCGGACTGGGACCGCGAGAAGCTCCAGGAGCGGCTGGCCAAGCTGGCCGGCGGTGTGGCGCTGATCCAGGTCGGCGCCGCCACCGAGGTGGAGCTCAAGGAGAAGAAGCACCGCATCGAGGACGCCGTCTCGGCGACCAAGGCCGCCATCGAGGAGGGTGTGGTCGCCGGTGGTGGCACCGCCCTGCTGCGGGCCAAGGCCGACGTCGACGCCGTGGTCGCCAAGCTGAAGAACGACGAGGCCACCGGTGCTCGCATCGTCTCCAGCGCCCTGGCCGCTCCGGCCGCGCTCATCGCCGACAACGCCGGCCATCCCGGCATCGTCGTCGTCGAGCGCACCGCCTCGGAGCTCGGCGCCATCGGCTTCAACGCCGCCACCGGCGAGTTCGAGGACCTGATCAAGGCCGGCGTCATCGACCCGGCCAAGGTCACCCGGGCGGCCCTGCAGAACGCGGCGTCCATCGCCGCCATGCTGCTGACCACCGAGGCCCTCATCGCCGACAAGCCCGAGCCCCCCGCCCCGATGGGCGGCGGTGGCGGCATGCCCGACATGGGCGGCATGGGCGGCATGGGTGGCATGGGCGGGATGATGTAACTCCCGTTCCTCCACGGAACCTCGACACTGCCCCGACCCGACGGTCGGGGCAGCGTCGCGTCCGGCCTCGGTTCCTGACGCAGATCAGAGCGAGAGGGTCTCGATGGCTCAGCGCGCTCACGGCTCCTCGGCGGCCTCGCGGACCGTCGCCGGAGTGAGGGGAGCCGCATCGTCGTCGACGGCGAACACCGGGAGCCCATGCTCCTGGGCCAGCTCCGTGGTGACCGCCGAGTCCAGGTTGGGGTGGAACCGGTCCGTCCCGAGGGCCTGGGCCACCCCGTCGGCCTCCAGCACCTCCAGGACCTCGGCCTTCACCCGGGCCAGGCGGAGCGAAACCCCCGCCCGCTCGGCCGCCGTGACCAGCTTGCCGAGCTGGCCCGAGCCCTGGGAGTCGATGAAGTTCACGCCCGCGAAGTCGATCACCATCGCCGTCAGCGGGTTGGCTTCGTCGGTCGACGCGGCCCGGAAGCGGTCCTCGAGGACGTCGGCGGTGACGAAGGAGATGCCGCCGTCGAAGCGGAGCACGAGGAGGCCCGGATAGGTCTCGCTCTCGGGGTGCTGGGCGACGTCCTGGAAGGCGGAGCCGCCCGGCTCGCGGCCGAGCACCGCGGTGGCCGGGTGGGTGCTGACGTAGATGACCCAGGCGAGGGACAGGAGCATCCCGATGACGACCCCGGCGAGGACGCCCGCGCTGAGCACGCCGAGGACGGCGGCGATCGAGATCCAGAAGTCGGCCCGCTTCACGCGCCAGAGGCGGCGCATCTCGGGGACATCCATCATCCCGAAGACGACGGCGTCGATGATGATCACCGCGAGCACGGGTTTGGGCAGGTCCGAGAAGAGTGGCGCCAGGAACAGCAGGGTCAGGACCACCATCGCGCCCGTCACCAGGGAGGCGACGCCCGTGCGGGCCCCGGAGGCGTCGGCCAGTGAACTGGCCGACAGGCTGGTGGACACGGGCATGCCCTGGAAGAAGCCCGCTCCCGCGTTGGCCACGCCCTGGGCCACGGACTCCTGGTTGACGTCGATGTCGTACTGGTGGCGGGCGGCGAAGACCCGGGCGTCGCCCACGGTCTGGGAGAAGCCGATGAGCACGATGGCCAGGGCGGCGATGCCGATGGTCGCGGCATTGGCCGAGACGATGTCCAGGTCGGGGACCATCGGGAGCGGCAGCCCCCGGGGGACGTCGCCCACGATCGCCACGCCCCGGTCAGCGAGGTCGAACAGGTTCGAGGCCAGCAGGCCACCGACGACCAGCACCAGCGCTCCCGGTGCCTTCGGTACGGTGAAGCGCAGGGCGAGGATCGCGGCGAGGGCCAACAGGCCGACCACGAAGGACGGGGTGTGGAAGTCCCCGATGGTGCCCAGCCAGGAGTGGAACTCCTGCCAGACGTTCTCCCCATCGGTCTCGGTGCCGCTGATCTTCGCCAACTCGCCGACCACGACGTCGATCGCGGCACCGAACAGGAAGCCGGTGATCACCGCCCGGGACAGGAACTGGGCGATCCACCCCATCCGGAAGACGGCCATCAGCAGGAAGAGGAGGCCGGCGGCGATCGTGACGGCGGCGACGAGCTGGGCGGTGTCGTCGCCCTCGGCCACCCCGGAGGTGATCGCCGCGCTGGCGGCCACCGCGGCCAGCGCCGAGCTGGGCCCGGTGGAGATCTGGCGGGAGGTGCCGAGCAGGGCGTAGAGCAGGGCGCCGGCGGCGGCCGCGTACAGGCCGTTCTGCAGCGGGACCTGGGCGATGCCCGCGTAGCCGAGCGCCTTGGGGACCACCAGGGCAGCCACGCTCACCCCGGCGATGAGGTCGAAGCGGAGGTCCTCGCGCCGGTACCGGGGGAGCCACCCCAGGGCGGGGACGAGGCGGCGGGCGGCGCCTAGCGTCGCCACGGCGGTGCTGCATCGGGGTCAGCCACGGTCCCGAGTGTCCCACGGGGCGGGGGTGGCCGGTCCCCCGGCCCGGGTGATCCCGGTCGTCATCGGTACGATCCGGCCATGGACCGCCCGCCCCCTGACCCCGCCAAGCTGCTCGAGCACTGGATGGAGTGGGAGAAGGGCGACACCACGCCGGGCACGGTCATGAAGAACCTCAAGGTGGGCGGGCTGCGCGAGCTGCTGGAGCAGCTGGCCGGAGGGTCCGGCTCCTGACCCCGGCCCGTGGCGGGGACCAGGTCATCCCCCGTCCCGACGACATGCGGTACGGCGGGCCACCGCCCTGGTCCGAGCTGTCGCCCGCCGAACTGGTCATCGACCTCGCGGCCCTGCCGCGATCGCCTGGCGGCGATGGGGGAGCTGGAGGTGATCGACGGCCCCGTGCCCGTCGCCTCCCCCCGCCAGTCCGCGGTGCTGGCCCCGCTCTATGTCGGCGACGACGGTCCGGCCGTGGTCCTCACCCGGCGGGCGGCCCACCTGCGCAACCACCGCGGCGAGGTCAGCTTCCCGGGTGGCCGCCAGGAGGACCACGACGTCGATCTCGTGGCCACTGCCCTGCGGGAGGCCCACGAGGAGATCCGACTCGCCCCCGACACCGTCGAGGTGGTCGGCCGCCTGGATCGTCTGGGCACCTTCGTCAGCCAGTCGATGATCCACCCGTTCGTGGGCCTCCTGCCCGGGCGTCCCCACGATCTCGTGGCCGACCCCGGCGAGGTCGAGCACATCCTCCACGTGCCCCTGGCCGACCTGCTCGACCCGGAGGCCTTCCACGAGGAGATCTGGCGCTTCCCGGACGGCAACGATCGGACGCTGGTGTTCTTCGAGGTCGTGGGCGACACCATCTGGGGCGCCACGGCCCGGATGCTGCGGCAGTTGCTGAGCGCGGCCCTGGGCCTGGACCCCCGGAGCTGACCGATGTTGATCGATGCCATAGGTGTGGTCCTCCCGTCTGCCGTGGTCGTCGCGCTCAGCCCGTTCCCCGTGGTGGCCGTGATCCTGGTGCTGGGCTCACCCCGAGCCCGAACGAGCGGACCGACCTTCGCCTTGGGCTGGGTGGTGGGCCTGAGCGTCCTCAGCGTGGTGGTCGTGCTGGTCGTCGCCGGTGCGGGCGCCGACGAGCCCGACAGCGTCGCGGCTTCCGGGGTCGGATGGCTACAGGTCGTCCTCGGCCTGCTCCTGCTCCTCCTCGCCGTCCGGGAATGGCGCACGCGGCCCCGGGAGGGCGACGAGGTGGCCATGCCCGGTTGGATCGCCTCGGTCGACGGCGCCGGTCCCGGGCGGGCCCTCGGCCTCGGCCTGGGCCTGGCCGTGGTCAACCCGAAGAACATGGCCCTCACGATGGCGGCGTCGGCTCGAATCGCCGAAAGCGGCCTCGACGGTGCGGACACGTTGGTGGCCGTCGCCGCGTTCGTCCTGCTGGGCTCGGCCACCGTCATCGGGGCGGTCCTCTACCACCGGGTCCGGGGCGACCGGGCCGCGGCCGGCCTCGCGTCGGTCACGGCGTTCATGACAGCCAACAACGCCGTGATCATGATGGTCGTGCTGTTGACCTTCGGAGTGAAGCTGCTGGGCGACGGCCTCGCCGGTCTGTAGGGGAGGCCGTCGCCGGCCGCCCCGGCTCAGGCGGTGGTGCCACCCGGAGGAACCGCGGTGGTCCCGCCCTCGGCCAGCCAACGGGCCTTGGCCCGTTCCTCGGCGATCTTGCGGTCGATCCAGTGGATCAGGCCCTGCACGACCATGGCGAGGATGCCGTACACGATGATGGCGAACAGGATGGCGAAGTCGAGCACCGACCCGTTGTCGGCGGTGGCCGAGGGGAAGATGCCCCGGAACGGCTCGAGCGCCCGATCCGCGCTGCGGTACACCCATTGGGTGAACTCGGCGCTGGTGCTGGCGTTGAACAGCAGCAGGAAGAACGCCAGCGTGAGCACGATGACCTCCAGCAGGAGGTAGGCGTACACCAGCCAGGGCAGCACCCTGGCCAGGCGCAGGTTCCTGGCCGTCGACGGGTCCTTGGGCAGCGTCCGGGTCGGCTGGGTCACAGGTCGAAGTCTAGGGAGGACCCTGGACCGGGTGGGTCAGGTCCCGGCGGGGGGGAACACCGTCGACCAGTCTCGGGTCATGCTGATGACCGTCCAGCCCAGCCGGGCGGCGACGGTGGTGATCGGCTCCGTCTCGGTGAAGGTCCCGGCCTCACTCACGTAGCGGAACTCCCGCTCGTCGTCGTCGTGGTCGACCAGCAGGGCGAGGCCGGGCCCATTGCCGGCACAGGCCCACTCGAGCATCTCGCGGTCACCGCCGGAGTTGCCCACTCCCAGGATCGGCCGACGGCCGAGGTGGGACTGGATGTGGTTGACCTTCGCCGGTCCCTCGTTGGCCGGACCCTGGACGCCGGCGGTCCGGCGCAGCACGGGGCGTCCGTCCTCGCGTCGGGAGAACTCGTAGTCGACCAGTGTCCCGACCACGGCTTCGGGGGCGACGGCGTAGAGGTCGTTGCTGATCGCCCGGACGAACTCGGTGCCGCCCCCGCTGACCAGGAAGATCGTGAACTGGTGGCGGCGCAACTCGTCCAGCAACTCGAGCATCGGTTGGTAGACGGTGGCCCCGAACGGTCGGTTGAGCGTCCGGTGCCGGGCCCGGGCCATGAACTCCCGGACCCGGGCGGCGAACGCGTCGGGTTCCAGGCCGGTGAAGAGGTCGGCCAGGGCCAGGGCGATCCTCGGGAGCCCGACGCGCGGCCATCGCCGCGGCATCGCCGTCGAGTACGGCGGCGTACTCGGGCTGCCGGCCGATGGCCGGGTCGACCGCCACCGCCTGGCGGAGGGCGTCCTCGAAGAAGTCGTACTGCACGTAGGTCGGCTTCTCGCACCAGAGGGTGCCGTCGTTGTCGAAGGCCGCGACCCGCTCGGTGACCGGGAGGTCGTCGGAGGCGGCGAGGAAGGCGAGGACCGCCTCGCGGGTGGGCCCGTCGCGCCAGGACGGCAGGGTCGGCTCGGGGACGGTCATGGGGTCTCCTCGGCGGGGACGGGGTCCTCACCGGGTCGCCACACGCAGCGGAAGCCGAGGTGGCTCATCCCGGTGTCGATCATCTGGGGGCGCCGGGCCGCGGGGCGGTAGCGCAGGCAGTAGGTGTCGGCGCAGAGGAACGAGCCCCCCTTGATGACCTTGCGGGGCACGGCGAACTGGGGCTGGGCGGGGTCGTAGCTGGCGTCGAGGTCGCCGCCCCGGGGGTTCTCGGGCACGCAACACGCCGTGCCGGCGTCGTCGGGGTGGGCGCCGGTGTACCAGTCCTCGGTCCACTCCCAGACGTTGCCCGCCATGTCGTACAGGTCGAACGCGTTCGGGGGGAACGAACCGACCGGGGCCGTGCCGGTGAACCCGCTCTCGCCGGTGCTGCGCCAGGGGAAGTCGGGCCCGTCCCAGCGGTTGGCCAGGATCCGCCCGCCGGGCGTGGGCTCGTCACCCCAGGTGAACTCGGCGCCCTCCAGTCCGCCGCGGGCGGCGTACTCCCACTCGGCCTCGGTGGGGAGCGCGGCCCCGACCCAGGCCGCGAACGCGGCGGCATCCTCGTGGGCGACGTGCACCACCGGGTGGGTGGCGCGGTCGTCGATGGTGCTGCGGGGACCCTCGGGGTGGCGCCAGGACGCTCCCGGGGTCCAGGTCCACCACTGGCTCAGGTGACGCAGGTCCACAGGACCGGACGTGGGCATGAAGACCAGCGAGCCCGGTACGAGGTTCTCCTCTGGCGCGCCGGGGTAGTCCTCCGGGGCCAACGGGCGTTCGGCGACCGTGACGTAGCCGGTGGCGTCGATGAACGCCCCGTAGTCGGCGTTGGTCACCGCGAAACGGTCGATGCCGAACCCGTCGACCCGTACCCGGTGGGTGGGGGCCTCCTCCGGGTAGTGGGCATCGGAGCCCATCAGGAACGTCGCGCCGGGCAGCCGCACGACGGTGGCGGACGCCACCGGCCCGGGCTCGTCGTCGACGCTCACACGCTCGGGATGCCGGCCTCCAGCTTGGCCTTGACGTCCTCGAGGCTGAAGCTGGCCGGCTTCTGGCGGGGCGGGAACTCGACCAGGGTCGCCAGGTGCATGCCGACGAAGACCTGGGCCGGAACCATCAGCCAGGCGTGATCGATCAGCCAGTCGTAGTAGGTGTTCGAGGTGAGGTCGGCCCGCTCGTAGGGGTCGGTGCGCAGGTTGAACACCTTCGGCACCCGCAGCTGGGTGTAGGGCTCGGCCCAGATCTGGAGGGTGCCGGTGGCGCGCTGCTCGAGGAACACCAGCTTCCAGCAGTCGAAGCGGATGGCGGTGAGGTCGCCGTCGTCCGACACGTAGAAGAAGTGCTCCCGGGGGCTCAGGTCCACCTCGCCGGTGAGGTACGGGAGCTGGTCGTGGCCGTCGAGGTGCACCTTGTAGGTGGTGCCGTTCAGGTCGGTCCCGGCCCGGAGGCGGTCGGCGATGTCGGGATCCCCGCCGCGGCCAGCAGGGTGACGAACCAGTCGTTGTGGCTGACGATGCCGTTGCGGACCTGTCCGGGCTCGATCCGGCCCGGCCAGCGGATGACGGCCGGCACCCGGTAGGCGCCCTCCCAGTTCGAGTTCTTCTCGCTGCGGAACGGGGTCATCCCGGCATCGGGCCAGGTGTTCAGGTGGGGCCCGTTGTCGGTGGAGTAGACCACGATCGTGTCCTCGGCCAGGCCGTGGTCGTCCAGGAAGGTCAGCACGTCGCCCACCAGCTCGTCGTGGTCGACCATGGCGTCGTGGTACTCGGACTGCCAACGGCCGGCCTTGCCCCGGCTGCCGTCCTTGAGGTGGGTGCGGAAGTGCATGTGGGTGGTGTTCAGCCACACGAAGAACGGGGTGTCGGCGTCCTTGGCGTCGGTCATGAACCGCAGGGCCTCGGGCACGATCTCGTCGTCGACGGTCTTCATCCGCTCCTTGGTGAGCGGGCCGGTGTCCTCGACGCGCTGGGTGCCGTCGCCGTTGGCCCAGGAGTGGATGACGCCCCGCGGGCCGAAGTTCTTCCGGAAGTCGGGGAACTCCTCCACGCTCGGGTAGTCATCGAGCTCGGGCTCCTCCTCGGCGTTGAGGTGGTAGAGGTTGCCGAAGAACTCGTCGAAGCCGTCCGCGGTGGGCAGGAACTCGTCCCGATCACCCAGGTGGTTCTTGCCGAACTGGCCGGTCGTGTAGCCCTGCGCCTTGAGCGCCGTGGCGATCGTGGGAGTCCTCGGAGCGGAGGCCGATGTCGGCGCCCGGCAGGCCCACCTTGGTCAGGCCGGTGCGGTACGGGTTCTGGCCGGTGATGAACGCCGCCCGCCCGGCGGTGCAGCTCTGTTCGCCGTAGTAGTCGGTGAACCGGATGCCTTCCTCCGCGATGCGGTCGATGTTCGGGGTGCGGTACCCCATGAGCCCGTCGCTGTAGCAGCTGAGGTTCGAGATGCCGATGTCATCCCCCCAGATGACCAGGATGTTCGGCTTCTTCGCATCGCTCACGCGGGGCTCCTTCGGCTGCTGGATGCCGGTCGAAGTTAGCCCATCCATCGATCGATCGGCCGTCGGCTCCGTCGTGGTCGACCGTCCCGTCGCGGCTCACCCGCTCCGGGTGAGCCGATGACGCGGTCGGGGGAGTAGAACGGTGACCACACACGCTCCAGACCGCGATTGGATGTTCCTATGACCGATGATCCGCTCGATGTGCTCGGCCCTGTGGACTTCATCATCGTCGAGTTCCCTGCCGGCACCCAGAACTTCACCGGTGAGGCGGCCGATGAGCTGTTGGCCCTGGTCGAGGCGGGAAGCATCCGCGTGATCGACATGCTGATCCTGGCCAAGGACGACGATGGCACCGTCGAGGCCATGGAGATCTCGGACCTCGACGATCTCGGTCCGTTCGAGGCCCTCGAGGCCGAGCTCGCCGAGTTCCTGGCCGAGGACGATGTCATCCACCTCGCCGAGGCCATGGACCCCGGCAGCGTCGCCGGGGTGCTCGTGTACGAGAACCTCTGGGCCGCGCCGTTCGCGTCGGCCGTCCGCCGCGCCGGCGGTCAGTTGATCGCCAATGGCCGCATCCCCGCCCAAGCCATCATCGCCGCCATCGAGGCGGACGAAGCCCTCGAGACCCAAGGAGCCTGACATGCCACTGCGACCAGGAAGAAGGGGGCGGGCCGGCGTGGTCGGCGCGCCCGTCGCCAAGGCCGCAGTCGTCACCAAGGCGGTCACGCCCGGGCGTTCCCCCGTGGCCAAGGCCGCGGTGGTCGGCGCCGCCGTGAGCCCCGGGCCTTCGCCGGTGGCGAAGGCTGCGGTTGTGGGCGCAGCGGTCACCCCCGGCCGCGGCGTCGGCCGCCGCCGGCGCATCTGACAGAGGGGGTAGCTGAAGGGCCACCGAGGTCTCCGCCGACGTCGCCTACCGTCGCCTCGATTACCACCTGCACGCGGTGGTCGACCAAGCCATCGTTCGGATCCTCGACGCCCTCCAGGCGTCGGGCGTGGCCGATGAGGCCATCGTCGGGGTGACTACGGCGAGCGACGAGCAATGAAGGCTTGCCGGTCGTCGCCGGGGTTCTGGGCGATCGTCGACCTCGACGAACCCAGTACGCTTGAGATCGGCCACGAGCTCGTCGGCGGTGAACGGGCGAAACGTCACCGAGTGGCTGGTGTCCGGCTCCCGGTCGCCGTCCCGGACGACGAGGGCGAGCTTGAGGATCATCGGATCGCCGAAACGGTCGGACACCCGCCAGTCGAAGTGCCGAGTGGCGTGGAGACCGTCGCGGGCGATCACCTGCGGGTCGTTGTCGCGGTGATTCCCCGCCCGTGGACGACGCGCCAGTCCTGGGCGTCGACGATGACCGTGCCGCCGGCGACGAGCACGTCGAAGAACCCGGCCAGCAGCGGCACGTCGAGCCCTCGTCGACGGGGCGTGGGCCAGCGAGTTCCCGGTGCACAGCACGGCGTCGAAGTCGGCCTCGAGCGGCCCGGGCAGCTCGGCCCAGGGGCAAGTGGCCACGGGTACGACGGCGCCTGCGGCCAAGAGTCGCCGCCGGCACTGTCGACCATCGCGGCGCTGGCGTCGGTGGCCGTGACCCGGAAGCCCCGTCGGTGCAGCGACAGGGCGTCGAAGCCGACGCCGCAAGCGGCGTCGAGCACCGACGCTCGGTCGGGAAGGTCGCGAAGGGTGGCCTGAACCCCCGGCGTGCGCGTACCGACCCGGGCCGAGAAGTCGTCGTAGAGCCAGTGGTACCGGTCCGCGAAGCCCCGTAAGGGGCGGGGGCGTACGGTCGTCAGATCCCGAGGATCTGGGCCTTCTTGGCCGCGAACTCCTCGTCGGTGAGGATGCCCTGGGCATGGAGATCGGCGATCTGCTTCAGCTCGTCGACCTCACTGGTCTCCGCCGCAGCGGGGGCCGGAGCGGGCTCCTGGTAGACGGGCTGCTGGGCCATCTGCTGTTCTTCGTACTGGGCCTGCTCCTGTTCGGCCCACTTGTTGTTCTGGCGGCGGGCCACACGGCCCGACACCGCCGTGGCGGTGCCGGCGACCACCGCCGTGCGGGCTACGCCTCGTACGAGGCCTCCTCGACGCACATCATGGTGTTGCTCCTCAGCTCTGGTCCGCGGCGTCGAGCTCGTCGAGCGCGGCGATGATGGACTGGACGGGGATGCGGCCGGAGGCCACGAGCTGGCCACCGGCCTGGCGGACGGCGACGGCGAACGGCGTGGCCCAGCGGTTCGCAAGCATGAACACGCCGGACGTGCCCGGCTCGAGGACCTCGGCGGCCTCGGCCACGTCGTCCTCGCCCAGCACCCCGGAGCGGACCCCTTCGAACACGGTGAGGTCGAGCTCGCCGTCACCGTCGAGGTCGGCCAGTTCCAGGACGGTCAGCGTGCCGTCGGTGTCCTTGTTGACCAGGACGAGGTCGATGATGCGGATCAGGCCCCGGTCGACGAGATCGAGCAGGTACGGAGCAGCCGCGCCTGCCGGTCGGCGGTCCGGAGAACTCGATCAGGATCCAGTCGATCGGACCCATTTCCTCGATGTCGTCAGCCACCTCGACCTCCTCCTGGGCACGGCGCCCAGGAGGTTTCTAGCCGGTGGCGGCCCGATCCGCCATCACCTGCCGCGGGTGATCGCGCCCGGGCCACGGATCCTGACGGCCCTGCCGGGCTTCGAGGTGCTGTGCACCGAGGACGGCCACAGCCTGTCAGTTCAGAGCTTCAGAGCGGTTCGTCATTCCCCGGAGGTTGACGACCCCGGGGTGGCCAACATCACCGCCGGCCTGACCCAGTCGTTCCCGATGGGCAACCGCAACTCCCGGACCGCGGTCAACGACGAGATGGGGGTGCTACGCCGCCGTCGGCCTGTCTCCATCGACGAATGGCGGGCGATCCGCGCCGCCAGCCGGGCCGACTTCGTCATCGGCGTGGTGGCGATGCTCGGGGTCGTCGTGTTCGGGGTGCTCGAAGGGATCCTCGTCGCCGTGGGCCTGTCGATCGTGCACGTCGTCCGGCGCAGCGCCCGGCCCCACGACGCCGTCCTCGGCTGGGTGCCCCGCCTCGACCGCTACGCCGACGTGAAGCTGCACACCAGCGCCCAGCAGGTCCCCGGGGGTGGTTGTGTACCGCCTCGACGACCGCCTCTTCTTCGCCAACGCCGACTACGTCCAGGGGCGGGTGCAGGAGGCCCTGGCGGGCTCCCCGACGGTGGTGCGGTCCTTCGTGTTCGACGCCGAGGGCCTCGTGGCGGTCGACAGCACGGGGGTGGCGGCGGTGGAGACCTGTCCTCGACGACTTCGACCAGCGGGGGATCGGGTTCTCTCGTCGCCCGGGTGAAGCACCCGGTACGGGAGCAGCTGGATCGGTCCGGCCTGACGTGCCCGCATCGGCACCGACCACTTCTTCGCCACCGTCCGCGGTGAGTCGCGGCGGCCGAACGCGCCGGGCGGTCCGACGACGCGCGAGGTCCCGAGGAGGCGGACGACGATCCCGGCCGCAGCTGACCTGGCGATCCTGGCGGTGGCCGTCCTCGGCTACGCCGGCGTCTCGGGCCGGCTCCGGGGAACGGTCGTCGCCGGCCTGGTGTTCGGGCGGGTAGCGGGCCGGGGAGGGCCTGCCCACCGACCTGGCCTGCACGAGCCTCTCGGCGGCGCCGGCCGCAGCGCGGTACGGCCGGTGGTAGGCCGCGCGTCCCGGCCGGCCGACTCGATGGAGGCCGACCGGTCGCCGAGGTGCGCCCCCCGCCGCGGCCCTGAGCCCGACCGGACTCAGGTGACGGCGTCGGCCGGCTCGTCGTCCGCCCCGCACACGGTCGCCTGCTCGGCGAGCCGATGGACCAGCAGTTCGTAGCCCCCGACCAGGGCGGCCAGCAGGAAGAAGCCGAGCCACGACAGGTCGAGCCACCACAGCAGGACGAGGCCCACGGCGGCGCCGCCGAGGCGGAGGCGGTCGACGTTGGCCCCGACCCAGTCCAGCGTGTCCTGGTCCTGGGTCCGGTCGGCGGCTGCGGTCACCACGGTACGGGCCAGCCCGAGCCACGCCCCCCCGCAGCCGGACCGCCCACGGGTAGGGCCCCGTGACCGCCGCGATGGCACCGATGACCAGCGCGCCGATCCCGATCCACAGGGCGCCGGTGAGCAGCGGGTCCAAGAAGGCGTCGCTCGTCGCCTCGACGGCCGGGATGTTGCGTCTCGACCCGGACGTAGTCCAGGAGGTCCTTCTGGAAGAGGAACACCAGGCGGCGCACCAGCACCATGCTGAGGGCGATGCCGACGGTGAGCTGCAGGAGCGTCCGGCGCCGGCGAGCCGAGATGGCGATGGTGGCGGCGATGGCGAGCGGGGCCAGCACGACCAGGACCCAGACCAGCTTGTCGGCGAGGCTGACGGCTTCCTGGGCGGAGCTGAGGGCACCGTCGTCGTAGATGGTGAAGGTGCCGAAGTCGTCGTCCAGGTTGATCCCGAGGGCGTCGCCGATGGCCTCACGGGCCGCGTCGGGCACGTCGTCCACGGTGATGGTGGGCAGGTCCACCGAGCGTCCGAGGATGTCCGGTGAGGACTCACCGATCTGGGCCAGGACCTGGTTGATGACGGGGAGCAGGTTGATGACGATCTGGTCGTTGCTCTCCTCCAGCAGCGGGGTGTCTCCCTCGAGGACCCGGACCGCCTCGCGGTGCGCGGTCTCGACCGCGGCCTTCCAGAGCTGGGCGAAGGTGTCGGAGGCGACGAAGGTGGAGACCTGGTCGCCGACGAAGCCCTCGACCGCGCCGGCCAGCGGGATGGCCAGGATCTGGGCCCGGTCGGGGAGCGCCTCGCTGAAGATCTCCTGGGGGTCGATCAGCTGGTTGAGCTGGTCGGTGAGGTAGGCGCTGAGGGCGGATCTGCACACCGGGGTCGTCGATGAGCTGGCCGGCCCGGTTGCTGAAGTTGTCGGTCTTGAGGAACGATCCGTCGGGCCCACACCCCGAGGCAGGCGGCGACCAGGAGCACGCAGGACATGACCACGCCGATGACGGCGAGCACGCCGCGGGCCCGCCCCTTGCGGCGCTTGCGGGTGTGGAGGGTCTCGACCTCCTGGGCGAGGGCATCGCGCTCGGCCCGGAGGGCCTCGACGTCCGGCGTGGGCTCGTCGGGGGGGTCGATCTCGGTGGGGGTGTCGGCGTCGCTCATGCTGCGTACCTCCGGATGTTGAGCCCGATCCCGATGCTGACCACCCCGTTGACGAGAGTGCGGAAGCCGATGAGGAGGGCGAGGACGAGGACCGTGGCGTCGGGCCAGGCCAGGACGGCGAGACCGACGACCAGGCTCACCCCGCCGAGAGCGAGGCGCGGGCCCCGCCCGTCGGGCCCGCCGACGAGGGCGCCGATCGATGGTCACCGCTCCACTGATCGCCAGGCCGAGGCCGGCGACCACGGCGAGGACCCACACGGTCGCGTCCGGCCAGACCGCGGCGGCGATGCCGGCGACGATGACCACCGCCCCGACGACCAAGGAGGGCCAGCGGGGACCGGGAGCCCCTTCGAGGACGGCCATCTCGGCCAGGCCGCCCACGATCAGCGACACGCCGATGAGGACCCCGAGGATCCAGATGGCGGCGAAGGGGTTGGCCAGCAGGACGAGGCCCAGGATGACCAGGGCCACGCCGACGACGATGAGCAGGGTGCCGGTCGACCGGTCGACGCCCTCGTACTCGGCCGGCCGGGGCGGCGGCGGTATCTGGGTGCCTCGGACACGGAAACGACCTTCCCTCGTCGGTCGACCGCCGCCAGCCTCGCGGGCCGGGTGGGCTCGGCACGTCACCCGGTCGGGTGAATCTCCCGGCGACAGTACGTTCCGGCGATGGCGGGGACGCCCCCGATCGAGTGGCGCCGGCACCCGGCCGACCTCGCCCGCCTGGTGGGGAGCGGCGCCTGATCCTCGGCCTCGTCCTGCGTTGACGGCCGTCGAGCCCGACGCGTTGACCGACCTGTCCGACGACCTCGTGCGGCGCGGTCGACCGCCTTCCGTCCTCGGTCCGGGCGGTGGCGGCGGGCGGACCTGCAGTTGATCGCCGTCGCCCTCCCGCTGATCGGGATCGGCTGGGCCCTCCTCCGGCGGTCCTGGCGCCCGTTGGCCGTCACGCTGGCGGCCCTGGTCACCGCCGCAGTTGCGATGTCCCTACTCACCGACTGGCTGGACCGGGTGGCCCCGGTGACGACGGTCGCCGCAGCCGACGCCGACTCGTGGTTGACGGGTCGGGCCTTCCCGTCGTCGGCCTACCTGGCCGCTATGGCCGCCGTGGTGACCGCGGTGTCGCCCTTCCTGCACCGTCGCTGGCGGCAGACGCTCTGGGCCGGGGTGGGCGTGGCCGCGTTCCTCCGGGTGGCGACGGCGGCTGCGGTACCCGTGAGCGTCGCCGTGGCGGTCCTGCTGGGCATCGTGGCCGGCTCGGCGGTCCTGCTGGCCCTCGGTGCCCCGGCCCGCCGGCTGGTTCCCCAGGCTCTCGTGGACGTCCTCGCTCGGGCCGGGCTTCCGGTCGAGGTCTGGAGCCGCTCGCCGGGTCGGACCGGCCGACGTTCCGGGCGACGGGCCCGGACGGCGGCACGGTCCACGTCGCCTTCGTCGGGCGCGACGAGCGGGACGCAGACCTCCTGTACCGCGGGTGGCGGATGTTGCGGGTCAAGGGCATCGAGGACCAACTGTCCGGGGTGCGCCCGGGGGCCCAGGTGCACCATGAGGCGCTGGCGACGTTGTGGCCGCTGACGCAGGGGTTCGGGGTGCCTCGGGTGCGGGCCGTAGCGGAGACCCCCGACGACGACGGTCTGTTGGCGCTCGACTTCGTGGAGGGTCGGGCCCTCGCCGACCTCGAGGCCGAGCAGGTCACTGAGGACCTGCTGCGCACGGTGTGGGCCGAGGTCGACCGGCTCCACCCGGGCCGCATCGCCCACCGTCGGCTGAGCACCGACCAGATCCTGATCGAGGCCGACGGGCGGGTCGACGATCATCGGCCTCCGCTGGTCCCGTCTGGCGGCGGCCGATCTCCTGCTGGCCGCGGACGTGGCCGACCTCCTGGTCGCCACGGCGGCGACCGTTGGCGCTGAACGGTCGGTGGCGATCGCCGCCGAGGTCGTGGACGACGAGCGGATGGTGGCCGCCCTCCCGTTGATCCAACCCCTGGCCCTCTCGCGCTCGACCGGTCGCCTGGTGAAGGGGGACAAGGCGCTCGTGACCGAGGTGCGCGGACGCGTCCAGGCGGTGACCGGGGCCGACGCCGTCGAGCTCTTCCCGCTCGAGCGCATCAGCGTCGGCCAAGTCGTCGAGCGCGTTCGGCATGGTCTTCCTGGTCCTGGTCCTGCTGGCCTTCGCCAGCAACTGGAGCGACATCTCCAACGCCCTGTCGCGGAGGCCGACTGGAGCCGCCTCCCGGCCACGGTGGTCCTCGCCATGCTCCCGTTCCCGGCCGGGGCCTCAGCCTGATGGGCTCGGTGGTGCGGCCCCTCCCGCTGGGACGGCACCACCGTCATCATGTTCGGCCAGTCCTTCCTCAACCGGTTCACGCCGATGAACGCCGGGCGGCATGGCGATGCGGGTGCGCTACCTGCAGAAGGGCGGCACCGATGTCGCGGTGGCGGCGGTCGCCGTCGGGGTCGACCAGCGCCGCCAGCGGGGTCATGCAGGGCGTGCATGGTGGTCCTCTTCATCTTCTGGGCCGGGCAGCTCGCCGGGGGCGCGCTGGAGCTACCCGACGTGTCGATCGTGGCCGTCGTCGTCGCTCCTCGTGGCCGCGGCTCGTCCTGGGCCTGGTGGCCTCCTGGTCCCGAGTGTGCGGCGGCTCGCCGCCCGGTGGCTGGAGATCAGCTGGGCCCAGTTCGGCGAGGACTTCCGGGTGTGGCCGGACGGCCCGCAAGCTCGCCTGCTCTTCGGGGGGCGGGCCTCGCCAAGCTCTTCACGATCACCTGCTTCGTGTCAGTTGCCGGGCGTTCGACATCACCATCGGGTACGCCGACCTGGGGCTGCTCTACCTGATCGGCAGCACCATCGGCGCCGCGGTGCCGACGCCGGGCGGGGTCGGTGGCGTCGAGGCCGCACTGATCGCGGTGCTGACCGGTGCCGGGGTCGACAACGCGACGGCCGCGGCCGCCGTGGTCGTGTTCCGTCTGGTGACCTTACTGGCTCCCGGTCGTGCCCGGATATGTCTGCCTCCGCTACTCCCGGACGGCCGAGCTGGTCTGAGCGGCGGCGGGGGCCTTCAATCCAGCGTGGCGGCCAGTCGCCCAGCGTCGATGGCGTCGAGGAAGCGGGCGTGGTCGTCGACCGCCTGCTCGGCGTAGGCCTCCCCGAACTGGGCCATGGCCCGGTCGAAGGCGTCCCCGGACCCGAGGTAGGCGGCGATGGCCACGGGGTCGCCCGAGCGGGCGTGGGCCCGGGCGAGGGTGTGGCCGCAGACGTCGGCGTAGCCCTCGATGCGGGTGCCGCTCAGGCGATCGGTGTCGATCGACCCCTTGCCGTCCCGCAGCTGGCGCACGTAGAAGTGGCGGCCGGCGGCGCCCGTGGTCCAACCGAGGAAGATGTCGCGGCTGGCCTGCATCAGCTGCTGGCCCTCGACGACGCGCCGGCCGGCATGGCGGAAGCGGGAACGGGGCTGGTGGTCCTCGAGGACGGAGCGCCCGGCCTCCTTGACCTGCAGGAACAGCGGGTCGTCGGCGTCGCGGCCCTGGAAGAGCACGATCCAGCAGCGGGTGCCGACACTGCCCACGCCCACGACCTTGAGGGCCACATCGAGCTGGTCAAAGCGGTCAAGGAGCACTTGGCGGTTGGGGGCGAGGCTGCGGCGATAGGCGTGGAGCGCGTCGCCGACGATGTTCCACATCTGTTCGCGTGACGCTTCGAACTGGGTGTCGTCGATGTCGCGCAGGGGGACGAGCTCGGGAGGGGCGCTCCTGATCCGACGTTCGCCGTCGACCTCCTCGGTCAGCTTCTTGGACGCCTGGATGCTGTCCCGCCCGCTCCAGGATCGGACCTGCTTCGTCCCTTCCTTCTGCATCGCCTCCGGGAGCCGCGCCACGATCTCGTCGGCCTCGAGGCGGGCGTACCAGACCTCCAGCGTGCGGGCGTCGGCGAACCCGTGCATGGCCGTGCGGTACGCCTCGGTGGCCTTCCGGGCGGCCCGGCCCGCGGCGCTCAGGCCGAGGCCGGAGTGGCGGGCACAGACGGCGAAGCTGGCGGCCAGGCGCTTGACGTCCCACTCCCAGGGGCCGACCAGGGTCTCGTCGAAGTCGTTGAGGTCGAAGACGAGCCGTCGGTCCGGGGAGCGGTAGAAGCCGAAGTTGGCCAGGTGGGCGTCACCACAGATCTGGGCCCGGAGGCCGCTGGTCGGCGTGGTCGCGAGGTCGGCGGCCATGATGTCGGCCGTGCCCCGGTAGAAGGCGAACGCGCTGGTGGCCATGCGGCCGTGGCGGATCGGTACCAGCCCCTGGAGGCGGCCGGCGTCGGCCGCCTCGACCACGGCGACCGGGTCGGGGCGATCGGCCGCGGGGGCCCATTCGGCGTGGGAGGAGCGGGGGACCTTCTTGCGGCGGGCCCGGCCGTCGGCCTGGCGGTCCGCGACGGACGGGTGCATCAGGTGGGTCTCCTGGGGGATGTCGGAACGGTTCCTCACCCGTCGGCCGGTGTCAGCCGTGACAAAGCGATCCGTACCGCCGCCCCCTCCGGGAGGTGGGGGCGGCGGTACGCGACCTCAGCTGAGGGCCTTGGCCTTCAGGGCGTCGTACTCCGACTGGCTGATGGCGCCGTCGTCCAGCAGCTGCTTGGCGTGGGCGATCTCCGCCGCCGAGCCACCGCTGCCTGCCGTCTCACGGACGTAGGAGTCGAACTGGGCCCGCTGGGCCTGCTGCTGGGCCATGGACCGGTCGGCCATGCCGCCACCGCGCACCAGCAGGTAGATGAACACGCCCAGGAACGGGGCGACGATCACGAAGATCGCCCAGAGCGCCTTCATGCCCCCCGAGGTCTCCCGGTCACGGAACAGGTCACCGAACACGCTGATCAGCAGCCAGAACCAGATGATCCACATGAACAGGACGAACATCGCCCAGAGCACTTCGCCAAGGGCGTAATCTGCGGCCAATACCATTCGGCGATCCTTTCGTAGGCCGGGCTTCTTCGCCCGGGGACTTACGACCCTAGGCGCTCGGTGGGGGATCCGCCTCCCCCGGAGAGGGTGATCTACCACCGCCGTCGCCCACCGGGCAGGCTGGCAGGGTGAGCCAGCCGTCCTTCCACCTCACCCCTGACGAGTTCCGGCGCCAGGGGGCCGAGGTCATCGAGTGGATCGCCCGCTACATGGAGACGGTGGAAGCGCACCCGGTCCGATCGCCCCTCGCTCCCGGCGAGGTGCGGGCCGCTCTGCCGCTCCACCCGCCGCCGCACCCCGAGCCGTGGGCCGACGTGCTGGCCGACGTGGACCGGGTGATCCTGCCCGGAATCACCCACTGGCAGTCCCCGAACTGGTTCGCCTACTTCCCGGCCAACGCCTCTGGCCCCTCGATCCTCGGCGAGCTGCTCTCCGCCGGCCTGGGGGTGCAGGGGATGCTCTGGGCGACCAGCCCCGCCTGCACCGAGCTGGAGACCCACGTCCTGGACTGGATGGTCGAGCTGCTGGACCTACCGGAGCGGTTCCGCTCCGACGGCGCTGGTGGCGGCGTGCTCCAGGACAGCGCCTCCTCGGCGACCTTGTGCGCATTGCTGGCCGCCCGCGACCGGGCGGTGCGGGCGGGGGCCGCCATCGGCGATCTCGTCGCCTACGCCTCGGCGCACACCCACTCCAGCCTGGAGAAGGGGGCCCGGGTCGCGGGCCTGGTCGCCGGCCAGGTGCACGTCGTGGATGTCGACGACGACTTCGCGATGCTCCCCGAAGCCCTCGCTGACGCGATGGCCGAGGACCGGGCGGCTGGGCGGGTGCCCTTCTTCTGCTGCGCCACGGTGGGGACGACCTCCTCGCTGGCTGTCGACCCGGTGGCCGCTCTCGCGGCGGTGGTCGCCGACCGGGGCGTCTGGCTCCACGTCGACGGGGCCATGGCGGGCTCGGCCGCGGTGTGCCCGGAGCTGCGCTGGGTCAACGACGGCCTCGACCGGGCCGACAGCTACGCGTTCAACCCCCACAAGTGGCTGTTCACCAACTTCGACTGCACCTGCTTCTGGGTGGCCGACCGGGGTGCGCTCCTGGACGCCCTCTCGGTCCTGCCGGAGTACCTCCGCAACGACGCGACCTCGTCGGGCGCGGTCATCGACTACCGGGACTGGCAGGTGCCCCTCGGGCGTCGGTTCCGGGCCCTCAAGCTCTGGTTCGTCATCCGCCACTACGGCGCGGAGGGCCTGGCCCACCACGTCCGGCGCCATGTCGAGCTCGCCGCCGGGCTGGTCGACCGCGTCGAGGCCGACGAGCGGTTCGTGCTGGCGGCACCGCCCCGGCTGGGCCTCGTCTGCCTCCGCCACGTCGACGGCGACGACGCCACCCAGGCCCTGCTGGACGCCGTCAACGCCTCGGGCGAGCAGTACCTGACCCACACCCGGTTGGACGGTCGGCTGGTCATCCGGGTGTCGATCGGCCAGACCCACACCGAGGAGGGCCACGTCCGGGCCCTGTGGGATCACCTGACGACGCTGGCGGGCGCCGGTACGGTGAAGCCATGAGCGGAGCGAGGGCCCGCCGGCCCAGCGGCGCAGCCGCCAGGAGGCGACGGGGATGACCGTCACGGTCACCTTCGAGGGTGCGACCCATGCCGACATCGTCGACCAGGTCAAGACCTGGCTGGCCACCGTCGAGGAGCCGGACCGCCTGTCGGCGGCCGAGGCCATCGAGCAGGGGGCGGGGCTCTACAAGGACGCGCTGCGGATCATCGCCGCGGCGGCCCCGCGGCCCGTGGCCGAGAACGAGATCGTGAAGTCACTCACGGACATGGGCTACCGGGCCACCGACGTGACCAAGGACCGCCTCATCGACGGTCTGGCCCGGGTCGAGGAGCTGTCCGGGGGCACCCTCGTGAAGGACGTCCGGGACACCGGCCAGAAGGCCGTCTTCCAGATGAACGCCGCTCTGGCCAAGCAGATCCTGCGTCAGCTGACCGGCGGCTGAACGAGGCCGCGGGGGATCCGCCGGAGCCGCGTGCCCGGGTCACTAGACTCCGAGGTTTCCCACCACCGCCAAGAGCTGGGGAGCTGACGTGGCAGAGATCGAGATCGGGCTCGGAAAGTCGGGTCGTCGGGCCTATGGCTTCGACGACATCGCCATCGTGCCGAGTCGCCGGACCCGGGACCCCGAGGACGTCGACATCAGCTGGGAGATCGACGCCTATCGCTTCGAGCTCCCGCTCATGGCCGCGGCCATGGACGGGGTGGTCAGCCCCGCCACGGCCATCGAGATCGGCCGGCTGGGCGGCGTGGGCGTGCTCAACCTCGAGGGCCTCTGGACCCGGTACGAGGACCCCGACACGCTGCTCGAGGAGATCAGCGACCTCGACACCGAAAAGGCCACCCGGCGGATGCAGGACATCTACCAGGAGCCGATCAAGCCCGAGCTGATCGGCGAGCGCATCCGGGAGATCAACGCCGCCGGCGTCACCTCGTGCGTGTCGGTCACCCCGCAGCGCACCGCCGCCTTCGCCCCCCACGTGACCGAGGCCGAGGCCGACATGCTGGTCATCCAGGGCACCGTCGTGTCCGCCGAGCACGTCTCCAAGACCGCCGAGCCGCTCAACCTCAAGGAGTTCGTCCGCGAGCTCGACATCCCCGTCATCGTCGGCGGCTGCGCCAGCTACCAGGCCGCGCTGCACCTCATGCGCACCGGCGCCGCCGGTGTGCTCGTCGGTGTCGGCCCCGGCCATGCCTGCACCACCCGCGGCGTCCTCGGCATCGGGGTCCCGCAGGCCACGGCCATCGCCGATGCCCGCGCCGCCCGCATGCGCCACCTCGACGAGACCGGCGTCTACGTCCACGTCATCGCCGACGGCGGGATGGGCACCGGCGGCGACATCTCCAAGGCCATCGTCTGCGGCGCCGACGCCGTGATGATCGGCTCACCCCTCGCCGCCGCCCAGGAGGCCCCGGGTCGGGGCTACCACTGGGGCATGGCCACCTTCCACCCGACGCTGCCCCGCGGCGCCCGGGTGAAGACCACGACCCGGGGCACCCTCGAGGAGATCCTCGTCGGCCCGGCCCACGAGAACGACGGCCGCATGAACCTGTTCGGCGGGCTGCGCACCTCGATGGCCACGTGTGGCTACAACAACCTGAAGGAGTTCCAGAAGGCCGAGGTCATGGTGGCCCCCGCGCTGCAGACCGAGGGCAAGGGCCTGCAGAAGAGCCAAGGCGTCGGGATGGGGCACTGAATCCCGCCGACACCACTCACGACGTCCTCGTCGTCGACTTCGGCGCGCAGTACGCCCAGCTCATCGCCCGGCGGGTCCGGGAAGCCCACGTCTACAGCGAGATCGTCCCCCACACGGTCACCGCGGCCGAGGTCGCCGAGCGGGCGCCGGCCGGCCTGATCCTCAGCGGTGGGCCCAAGTCGGTCCACGTCGAGGGCGCTCCCCGCCTGGACCCCGCGGTCTACGACCTCGGCATCCCCATCCTCGGCATCTGCTACGGCGCCCAGCTCGTCGCCCTGGAGCTCGGGGGCGAGGTGTCCAACACCGGGCGTGGGGAGTACGGCCGCACCGACCTGGCGGTCCAAGGTGAGGGCCTGCTCTTCGGCCCCGCCCAGCCCGCCCACCAGCAGGTGTGGATGAGCCACTTCGACTCGATCACCGTCGCGCCGGCGGGCTTCAAGGTGACCGCCACCACCGCCGACGTCCCCGTGGCCGCCCTCGAGGACGTCGACCGCGGCATCTTCGGCGTGCAGTTCCACCCCGAGGTCGTTCACACCGCCTACGGCCAGGAGGTGCTGGAGCACTTCCTCTACGACGCCGTAGGGGCCCCGCCGACGTGGACCCCGAGCTCCATCATCGAGACCCAGGTGGCCCTCATCCGCGAGCAGGTGGGCGACGGCCGCCTGGTCTGTGGCCTGTCCGGCGGGGTCGACTCCGCCGTGGCCGCCGCCCTCGTCCACCGGGCGGTCGGCCCCCAGCTCACGTGCGTGTTCGTCGACACCGGCCTGATGCGCCAGAACGAGGGCGAGCAGGTGGTCGAGACCTTCCGCCGCCACCAGGGCATCGAGCTCATCCACGTCCGGGCGGGCGACCGCTTCTTGGAGCGCCTCGAAGGCGTCATCGACCCCGAAGAGAAGCGCAAGACGATCGGTGAGCTCTTCATCCGGGTCTTCGAGGAGGCCGCGGGCGGGCTGAGTGACGCCCAGTTCCTGGTCCAGGGCACGCTCTATCCCGACGTCATCGAGTCGGGCACCGCGGATGCGGCCAAGATCAAGAGCCACCACAACGTGGGGGGCCTGCCCGAGGACATGGACTTCGAGCTGGTCGAGCCGCTGCGGGCGCTGTTCAAGGACGAGGTCCGGGCCCTCGGCACCGAGCTGGGCCTGCCCGACGAGATCGTCTGGCGCCAGCCCTTCCCGGGCCCCGGACTGGGCGTGCGCATCGTGGGCGAGGTGACGGCTGAGAAGGTGGCCATCCTCCAGCACGCCGACGCCATCGTCCGCGAGGAGGTGCGGGCCGCGGGCCTCGAGCGGGACATCTGGCAGGCCTTCGCCGTCCTCCCCGACATCCGCTCCGTCGGGGTGATGGGCGACGAACGAACCTACGGCTACCCGATCATCGTGCGGGCGGTCACCAGCGAGGACGCCATGACGGCGGACTGGGCCCGCCTCCCGTACGAGCTGCTGGAGCGGTTCTCCCAGCGCATCATCGGCGAGGTGACCGGGGTGAACCGCGTGGCCTACGACATCACCAGCAAGCCCCCGGGCACCATCGAGTGGGAGTGAGGGCCGGGGGGTAGGTTCGCCCGATGGCGGCGCGACGGGGGGGCGAGGACCAGGTACCGCGCTGGCTCGTGGTCAGTGCCGGCTGGAGTTGGCGGCTCCTCATGGTGGCCGCCGCCGTCGCGGCGGGGGTCACGGTGCTGGTCGTGCTGCGGCCGATCGTCCTGCCCGTGTTCCTGGCCGTGCTCCTGTCGGCCTACCTGCGTCCGGTGGTCGTGTGGCTCCGGGCCCACCGGGTACCCAAGGGCGTGGCCGCCGGGTTGGGCCTCATCCTCCTGCTCGTGTCCCTCGCCGCCTTGAGTGCGCTGGGCACCTATGCCATCACCGACCAGTCCGACGTGATCGCCGATCGCATCGAGGAGGGCGTCGACGACCTCGAGGAGATCGCCGCGGACCGCTTCGGCGAGGACGCCGTGGCCGATGCCCGCGAGCGCTTCGAGAACTCCGCCGACGGCTTGCAGGACGCCGGCGTGCGGGGGGCGGTCCGGGTGGCGTCGGTCGCGTTCGAGGCCGTGGCCGGGGCCTTCCTGATGCTGTTCGCCCTCTTCTACGTCCTGCGAGACGGTGACGTGATGTGGCGCCGGTTCCTGGGCCTGTTCGACGAACGCACCCGGACCTTCGCGGATCGGGCGGGCCGCCACGCCTGGGAGCAGCTGCAGGGCTACATGTACGGCACGGCGGCGATCGCGGCGGTCGATGCCGTCCTCATCGGTACCGGCGCCGCGATCCTCGGCGTGCCCAGCGCGCTCGCCATCGGGCTGCTCACCTTCGTGCTGTCCTTCGTGCCATTCGTCGGCGCGGTGATCGCCGGTCTGTTCGCCGTGCTGCTGGCCCTGGCCGACGGCGGTCCGGCGCGGGCGCTCGCCATGCTGGCCGTCGTGGTCGTGGTGCAGCAGGTGGAGAGCAACCTCCTCCAGCCCGTGATCCAGAGCCGCTTCGTCGATCTGCACCCCCTGGCCGTGATCTTGGCGGTGGCCGCCGGGGCCACGCTCGGCGGGTTCATCGGCGTCCTGATCGCGGTGCCCATCGTGGCCGTCGCCTTCACCGCCCTGAGCGACCTGCGCGAGACAGGCTTCTTCGCCCGCGGCGAGCTGACCGAGGCGACCGCCGCCGAGCCAGGCGGCGGCCCGTTGCCTTAATACCGATACTCCTGTAGGTTATTGGGAGTGCATGACCTCCTGCTCGTCGGCCTTGCGGGCTTCCTGGCCTCGCTGGTCGACGGGGCGCTCGGGATGGGCTTCGGTCCGACGTCCTCCAGCATCCTCCTCAGCACCGGGCTGTCGCCCGCGGCCGTGTCGACCACGGTCAACCTGGCCAAGGTGGCCTCCGGCCTGGCCGCCGCTCTGTCCCACTGGCGCTTCGGCAACATCGACCGGGGTCTCGTCATCCGTCTGGCGGTCCCGGGCATGGTCGGGGCGCTCATCGGCGTGACTGTGCTGGCCAACGTCCCCGCCGACCAGATCCGCCCGATTCTCGCGGCCCTGCTCTTCCTCGTCGCCATCCGCATCCTGATCCGCTACAGCCGGCCGCTGCCCGTGACCACGGCGGTGGCGATCGAGGACGAGGCCGAGCACCAGTCCGAGCCGATCCCCGAGTGGAACAGCCACGGGACCGCGGTCGCCGCCGGCGCCGGTGGGGTCACCAATGGACTCATCGGTGCCTGGGGGCCAGTTGTCACCCCGTTCCTCCTGCACCGTGGCCTGCCGCCCCGGTTCGCCATCGGCTCGGTGAACACCGCCGAGGTCGCAGTGGCCGTGGTGGCGTCCGGCTCGCTGCTGGCCTCCCTCGGGGGGTCGGACCTCGATGTGGGCATCGTGCTGGCGATGCTCATCGGCGGCGTGTTGGCGGCGCCGATTGCGGCCTACGTCATCCGCTTCCTCCCGCCCCGGGGCCTCGGCGTCGCCGTGGCGGGGCTGCTCATGATCACCAACCTCCGGGAGCTGTGCACCTGGGCCGGCATCGGCATGGGCCGCTGGATCGCCTACGGCGCGGTGGTCGTGGTGTGCCTCGTGGCCGGCCTGGTCCCCTGGTACCGCGCCCGCCAGACCGAGCCGGTCACCCCCGCCGCCACCCCCTGACCCCGCCGTTCTGGTCCCAGCTATGTCCACTGGGGCGCGCGTTGCTGGTACCAGAACGGGGTCTTGTCGGTTCTGGTCCCAGCTATGTCCACTGGGGCGCGCGTTGCTGGTACCAGAACGGGATTGGGGGTCAGCGGTCGGTGCCGGAGCGCCAGGCGTCGGGGTCGTCGACCAGGGCCTGGACTGCTGCCGGGAGGTCGCCGGCCAGCAGGTCGGCCAGGGTGACGCTCTCCATCACCGATCGCACGGCGGCCCGCAACCCGATCCAGAGGTCGCCGAGATGGTGGCTGGTGCCCTCGTACTGGATGTTCTCGGGCCGTTGGCCCTGCACCAGCGCCAACGGGCCGTCGACGGCCCGGGATACATCGGCCATGGTGATCTGCTCGGCGGGGCGGCCGAGCCGGTAGCCGCCGGTGGCGCCCCGCTGGCCGATCACGAGGCCCTCTCGGCGGAGCTGGAGCAGGATGCTCTCGAGGTAGCGGCGGGGGATGTCCTGGGCGTCGGCCAGCTCGTCGCGGGTGACTCGGCCCGCGTCGCTGCTGGCCAGCTCCAGCAGGGCCCGCACGGCGTAGTCGATCCGGGCGGTCACCTGCACGGACCCATCATGCCCGACCGGGATCGCGGTATTCGAGTGTCGGCGGTTGGCCGCCCCGGCGGCGGAGCCGTACCGTCACGGTCGCCGTGCGCCTCGTCGACCTGCATCCCCGCCTCGACGGCGACGAGCTGCTGGCCCGCTTCGTCCCTCCCCGCCGCTTCGCCGGCGCCCGGTTCTCGACCTTCATCCCGGATCCCGCCCACCCGAGCCAGGCCGAGGCCCTGGGCCGGGTCGAGGACCTGACCGTCGAGCCCGACGTTGGCGGCCGGAGCTTTCTCGGTCGTCGCCGGGCCGAGCCGTCAGGGCCGCCCGGGCTCTACCTCGACGGCGGGTTCGGCGTGGGCAAGACCCACCTCATCGCCGCCCTGTGGCACGCCACCCACGGTCCGGCGGCGTACCTGAGCTTCGCCGAGCTGACGGCCCTCATCGGCTTCGAGGGCATGGACGCCGCCGTCGCCGCCGTCGCCGACCACCGCCTGATCTGCCTAGACGAGTTCGAGCTGGACGACGTGGCCAACACGCTGATGACCGTCACCTTCCTGCGCCGGGTGTTGGCCGGAGGGGTCCTCCGGGTGGCCACGACCTCGAACTCGCTGCCCGACCGCCTGGGGGAGGGGCGTTTCAGCGCCGAAGACTTCCGTCGGGAGATCGCCACCATCACCGAGCACTTCGACGTGGTCCGCATCGACGGCCCCGACGTGCGGGCGACCCGGACCGTCCTGCGGGAGAGGATCGAGTCCACCGAGGTCGACCGGGCTGTCGCCGGGGTCGACCCGACGACGGTGGCGGTCGATGATTTCGACGACCTGCTGGCTCACCTCCGCGACGTCCACCCCGTCCAGTACGGCCCCCTGGTCGAGGCCGTCGAGACCGTCGTCGTCCGGGGCCTGCATCCGGTCACCAACCAGGGCGACGCCCTGCTTCTGGTCAGCCTCATCGACGAGCTCTACGACGCCGACCGGACCGTGCTCACGACCGGCTGCGGCGTGTCCGAGCTCTTCGACCAGTCCTACCGCCACGGCGGCTACCGCAAGAAGTACGGCCGGGCCGAGAGCAGGTTGTCCGCCATGCTCGGCGAAGCCACCGCCGGGGCTGGAGCGCACACCTAAGTCGAGAGGCACCGCCGAGCCCGTGTCCCGATCGCCGGTGCCGTCCGGGGGTGTGATCAACAGGACACTTGGAGGGGTCTCAGCCGGACTGGAACCTGATCGGGCATCCGACTGCGCCGCGACGGCGCGCCGAACGTCCTTCTGGTGTTGATCGACGACGCCGGCTTCGGTAACCCCAGCACCTTCGGGGGACCGATCGACACGCCCAACTACACCCGCATCGCCGAGGGCGGCGTGAAGTACAACCGGTTCCACGTCACCGCGCTCGTGTTCCCCGACCCGGCGGCGCTGCTCACCGGGAGGAACAGCCACTTCGTGGGCTTCGGCTCCGTCGGGGAGTTCGCCGGCGGGATTCCCGGGCTATTGCGCGCACGCTGCCCGGGACTGCGCCCCGCTGCCCGAGGATCCTGCGCGACAACGGCTACAGCACGGCCGCGTTCGGGAAGTGGCACCTGACGCCCGATGGTCAGCAGGGTCCGGCCGGGCCCCTTCGACCGTTGGCCCGAACGGCTGGGGGTTCGATTACTTCTACGGATTCCTCGGCGGAGGCGCCAGCCAGTGGGACCCGTGCCTGACCGAGAACCAGAAGATCATCGGCACGCCCGAGACGTACTACGACGAAGACGATCCCTTACTACTTCCCCGACGCGATGGCCGACCACACCATCGAGTGGTTGCACGGTGTCCGGGGCCAGGACGCGCACAAGCCGTTCTTCGTCTACTTCTCGACCGGTTGCAGCCATTCCCCTCACCACGTGCTCGACGGAGTGGGCCGACAAGTACCGGGGCCAGTTCGACCAGGGCTGGGACAAGCTGCGGGAGGAGACGTTCGCCCGCCAGAAGGACGCTCGGGCGTCATCCCCGCCGACACCGAGCTGACAGCCGCGCGACGAGGCCTTCCCCGCGTGGGACGAGGTCCCCGACAACCTGAAGGCCCTCTACGCCCGCCAGATGGAGGTCTACGCCGGGTTCTCGGAGAACGCCGACCACAACGTCGGTCGGGTGATCGACGCCATCGACGAGCTCGGCGAGCTCGACAACACGCTGATCCTCTGGATCTGGGGTGACAACGGAGCCTGCATGGAGGGCACGATCACCGGGTCGTTCAACGAGCTGACCATGCAGAACGGCATCCCGCTCACCGACGAGATGCAGCTCCAGCTCACCGAGCGCTACGGCGGGATCGAGAAGTGGGGCGCTCCGATCATGGACCCGCACTACTCGGCCGCCTGGGCGTGGGCCGGCAACACCCCGTTCCAGTGGGGCAAGCAGGTCGGCTCCCATCTGGGCGGCACCCGCAACCCGCTCGTCGTGCACTGGCCCGACGAGGGTCGGACCGACAACGGTGGCTCCGCTCGCAGTTCTGCCACGTGATCGACCTGGCGTCCACGATCCTCGAACATCGCCTGGATCCCCGTGCCGACACACGTCGACGGAATCGAGCATGAGCCGATGCACGGGACCTCGTTCGCCGCGTCACTGACCGACCTCGGGGCGCGCCGGAGCACCGTACGCAGCAGTACTTCGAGACCATCGGCAACCGGGCGCATGTACAAGGACGGCTGGTGGCTCGCCATGAAGACCGAGCGGATCCCCTGGGTTCTCGACCCCGGATGCCATCGCGCCCTACGCCCCCGGCGTCTGGGACCCCGACGCCGAGCGGGCCGAGCTCTACTACCTGCCCGACGACTTCTCCCAGGCGAACGACCTGGCGGCCGAACATCCCGAGAAGGTCGAGGAGCTCAAGGACGCTCTTCTGGGATGAGGCCGAGCGCTACCGGGTGCTACCGCTGCTCGCCGCGCTCGTCGACGTTCTTCGGGATGCTGCCGCCGCATCCCGGAGGAGACGACGCTTCGCGTACCGCGGGGATGTCCAGAACGTGATGTCCGGGATGATCCCCCGCATCTACAACCGCTCCTACGCGATCGCCGCCGACCTGGTCGTGCCCGAGGGCGGGGCGGAAGGGGTGATCGTCGCCGAGGCCGACCACCTCGGCGGCTTCACGCCTCTACGTCAAGGACGGCAAGCTCACCCACACGTACTCGATGATGGGCGTCTTCGTCTTCAAGCAGGTCGCCGAGGAGGACCTTCCCAGCGGCGAGGTGACCGTGCGCATGCAGTTCGCCGCCGACGGTCGCCACTCCCGCGACCGGCGGCGAGGTGACCCTCTTCATCGACGAGCGGCCGGTGGGCAAGGGCCGAATGGACCACACGGTGCCGGTGCGCTTCTCCGGCTACGCCGGCATGGACATCGGTCGGGACAACGGTGGCGTCGTCGATCTCAGCTACGAGGACAGGCAAACCGTTCGCCTTCACCGGCACGGTGAAGAAGGTCGTGTTCGACATCCAACCACACGTGTCCGACCGAGGACGAGCTCGACCTCCACGCGGCTGCGCACCAGGGCCACGCGGCGCACGGCCTGTCGGCTTGAGACCAGGAGGACGATGCCCATGCGATGACGAGACGACCGATGTCCTGATCGGCGGCTACCTCTCGAGCGACGCCGCCCACGAGGACTACGAGGCCGTCCTCGAACTGCGGTGAGCGGCTCTGGGGACGGCTATGTGCCGGCCAGTCGGGCGACGACGGGGGCCAGGGCGTCGAGGGCGTCGAGGGAGACGGTGATGTAGCTGATGCCCCAGCGGTCCCGTCGCGCCAGGAGGTCGTCGGCGATCTGCTCGGGGGTTCCGGCCAGGGCATGGGGGCTGGCCAGGGCGGCCCCGGGGGAGATGCCGAGGGCGGGGGCCAGGACCTCGGCCATGCCTTCACGGTCGTCGGTGACCACCACAGCATGGACCCGGACCTGGAGCTCGAGGTCGTCGAAGCGGTCGGCGGCGGCCGACCTGGATGATGTCGACCTTGGCCTGGGTGGCGTCCTCGGTGGCGTCGGGCCCGGCCCGGTCGTCCAGGACACCGACAGCCAGGTTCACGTTCAGGCCGACCACGTCGGCTTCTCGGGCCGCGAGCGCCAAGACCCTCGGCCCGCCGCCGCCGATGACGATCGGGGGGTGGGGCCGCTGGACGGGCTTTGGCGTGCCCTCCAGGCCGTTGATCTCGTAGTGCTCCCCGGTGAAGTCGACTGGCCCCCCGGCGAACAACGCCTTGATGACCCTGATCGCCTCCTCCAGGCGGTCGATCCGCCGGCCAGGCGGGTCGAGGGGGACGCCGGTCGTCTCGTAGTCGCTCAGCTGCCAACCGGCGCCGAGGCCGAGCTCGAGCCGCCCCTCGCTCAGGACGTCGAGGGTGGCGGCCTCCTTGGCGACCATCGCCGGGTGCCGGAAGTCGTTGGCCAGCACCATCGTCCCCACCCGCAGCGTCGTGGTGGCCAAAGCGGCTGCGGTCAGTGCCGGGATGCGGCGCGAACTGGTCCCGCAGGTGGTCGGCGCACGTCAGCGTCGAGTAGCCGAGACCCTCGACCTTCCGGGCCAACTCGGCCCACTCCCGGGCGGTCGCCGGCCCGGAGGCCTGCACGCCGAAGCGGAACGGGTGCGCGGGGCTCATGTCGCCGCATCCTCCCGCAACTGGCACATCGTGACGTTCAGGACCCCACCGGCGATCATCAGGCGGCCGAACAGGTAGAGCCAGAGCAGGAGCACGACGGCCGAGCCGAGGGTGCCGTAGGTGTCCGACGCCCGCTCGATCCGGCCCGGCAGGTAGAGCGTGCCCACCAGGTGCATGAGCTGCAGGCCGACGGCGAGCAGGATGGCTCCGGGCAGCAGGTCACGGGGACCGAGATCGGGCCCCGGAAGCCAGCGCAGGGCCTGCCACGACAGGCCGACGAACACCGCCACCGAGGCGATGGTGATCAGCAGCCCGGGCCCCGGAGTGGCGTCCCGCAGGCGCCCGGCTCCGCCGACGGTGAAGAAGAGGAGGAACATGATCCCGTTGTACGCCAGGACGCCCTTGATCACCGGCGGCTTGGTCACGGGCAGTTGGGCCGAGATCTGGCTGGAGGTCCAGAGTGAGCGGACCATCGTCCGACTCGTCGAGAAGAGCGCGTAGAGACCGCCGATCAGGAGCAGCCATCGTCCCCTCCGGGCATCCGCGGCGGCGTCGCTGATCTGGCTGGCGGCGATGGCGGTGATGCCCCCCTCGCTGAGGGCCGAGGCGGCGTCGCCCCCGGCGGCATCGATGAACCCGAGGACGGCGACGATCACCACCACGAACGCGGCCAACCAGACGAACAGCCGGAAGGCCAAGGCGCCGGCCAGGAGCCCACCGCCGACATCGCGGTCCCGTTCGTAGGCGGCGCGCCCGATCACCACCGGCTGCCACGCCGTCGTGGCGACCCACTCGACGCCCTCGGTGACCTGTGCCCGGAGTCGCGCGATCCGGCCGTCAGCCACGGTCGGCGACGCTAACGGCTGCACCGGGTGCAGCCCCCGCCCCCGACATCCCGTTCTGGGTGACGTGTGGTGTCGCCCACGACATCCCCCGTCACCCGAACGACATCTTCCGCCCACTTCGGCGCCCGATTCAACGGCCGCGGGGCGAACCGAATCGGGCGCCAGAAGGGGTCCGTGGGGCGTCCCACCCCGTCGGTAGGGTGAGCGGGTGGCGGCGCACGCAGAGCTCCTGGAGGGGCTGAACCCCTCGCAACGGGAGGCCGTGGTCCACGGCGACGGGCCGCTGCTGGTCATCGCCGGCGCGGGCTCGGGCAAGACCCGGGTGCTGACCCATCGCATCGCCTACCTGATCGACGAGCGGGACGTCTCGCCCTTCGGCCTCCTGGCCATCACCTTCACCAACAAGGCCGCCGCCGAGATGAAGACCCGGGTCGGGGCCCTGGTCGGCCCCGTGGCCGAGAAGATGTGGGTCTCCACCTTCCACTCGGCCTGCGTGCGCATCCTGCGGCGCAGCGCCGATCGCCTCGACTACCCGTCGGGCTTCACCATCTACGACCAGGCCGACGCCGTCCGCCTCACGGGCTACGTCCTGCGGGACCTGAACATCGACCCCAAGCGGTTCACGCCCCGCTCCGTCCACTCGGCCATCAGCGCCACCAAGAACGACCTCATCAGCCCCGACGAGTACGCCGGCCTGGTCACCACCCCGCCCGAGAAGCGCATCGCCGAGGTGTACCGGGAGTACCAGATCCGCCTGCAGCGGGCCGGGGCCATGGACTTCGACGACCTGCTGGTCAACGCCGTCCGGCTGTTCCAGCGGAACCCCGACGTGCTGGCCGAGTACCAGCGCCGGTTCCGCCACGTCCTGGTCGACGAGTACCAGGACACCAACCGGGCCCAGAACGAACTGATCGTCCTGCTGGGCAAGGAGCACCGCAACGTCTGCGTGGTCGGCGACTCCGACCAGTCGATCTACAAGTTCCGGGGCGCCGACATCCGCAACATCCTCGAGTTCGAGGAGGCCTTTCCCGACGCCACCGTCGTGGTCCTCGACCAGAACTACCGCTCGACCCAGCGCATCCTCGACGCGGCCAACGCCGTCATCGCCAACAACTTCGGGCGCAAGCCCAAGGACCTCTGGTCCGAGCAGGGGGTGGGGGACAAGATCCTCCGCTACCACGCCGACGACGAGACCGACGAGGCCCAGTGGGTGGCCAACCGGCTCCAGGACCTCCACGATCAGGAGAACCACCGGTGGGGCGACATGGCCGTCTTCTACCGGGCCAACGCCCAGAGCCGGGTGATCGAGGAGCACCTCATGCGGGTGGGCATCCCGTACCAGGTCATCGGGGGCACCCGCTTCTATGACCGGCGGGAGGTGAAGGACGCCATGGCCTACGTGAAGGCCGTGGTGAACCCCGTCGACGAGGTCAGCGTGAAGCGGGTCCTCAACGTCCCCCGTCGGGGCATCGGCGACGCCACCATCGGTCGGCTCGACTCCTGGGCGAACAGCCAGGGCCTGGCCTTCATCGACGCCCTCCGTCGCCAGGACGAGGCCGGCGTCACCGGCAAGGCGGTGCGGGGCATCGCCGCGTTCGTCGAGCTCGTCGACGAGCTGGCCGACGTCGTCGACCAGGGCCCTGGAGCGCTGCTCGAGGCGGTGCTGGAGCGCAGCGGCTACGTGGCCGAGCTCGAGGCCGAGCGCAGCATCGAGGCCGAGGGTCGCCTGGAGAACCTGTCCGAGCTGGTCGGCGTCGCCCGGGACTTCGAGTCGGTCGACGAGTTCCTCGAGCAGGTCGGCCTGGTGTCCGACACCGATCAGCTCGACGACGAGGACTCCGCGGTCGTGCTCATGACGCTCCACTCGGCGAAGGGCCTGGAGTACCCGGCGGTCTTCGTGGTGGGCATGGAGGACGGGGTCTTCCCGCACATGCGCTCCATGGGCGAGCCCGAGGAGCTGGAGGAGGAGCGCCGCCTGGCCTACGTCGGCCTCACCCGGGCCCAGCAGCGCCTGCACCTGACCCACGCCTGGAGCCGGATGCTCTACGGCACGACGCAGTACAACCCGCCCAGCCGGTTCCTGGACGAGATCCCCGGGGAGCTGGTCGAGTCCATCGAGGGCAACCGCCGGGGCAGTCGCCGGGCGGCCGGGGCCTCCCGGTGGGAGGGCTCCCGCCCCGATCCCGGCCGGGGCCGCGACCGCATCGTGGAGCAGGCCATGACCACCCCCCAGGGCCCCCAGCCCTCGGGAGCCGACAGCCTGGGCCTGCGCATCGGCGACGACGTCCGTCATGCCAAGTGGGGCGAGGGCGTGATCCTCGACATCGAAGGCCAGGGCGACAAGACCGAGGCCGTCGTCCGCTTCCCCGACATCGGCGAGAAGCGCCTCCTCCTGGCCTGGGCGCCTCTGGACAAGGTCGGCTGACCCCGGGAGGCATCGCCATGGGCATCTCGATGACGATGGACTGTCGCGACCTCGACGTTCAGGCCACCTTCTGGACCGAGGCGCTCGGGTTCCACGAAGTCGGCCGGGACCCGGACATGGTCCGGCTGGAGGCCCCGGCCGGGACCGACGGCCTGCAGCTCCTGTTCCTCCAGGTCGTGCCCGAGCCGAAGACGGCCAAGAACCGGCTCCATCTGGATTGGGACGTCGAGGACATGCACGCCGAGGCGGCCCGCCTCGTCGGCCTGGGTGCGACCCGGGGCGAGGAGCATCGGCGGGGCCGCGTGGCCTGGATCTGCATGCAGGACCCCGAGGGCAACGAGTTCTGCCTCGAGGAGGTGATCGGCTGACCTCGCCTGGATCCGACTGCGATCTTGAGTAGCGGCTACTCAAGCACTGGGTGGTGGACCGTGGTCAGCTGTGCCGATGGCAATCGGCAAGTGGTCCATGTACATCTGCGCCGTCCTGTTCCTGATCATCGGATTGGGGGCGCTGGCGGTCGCGGTGGTCCCCGGGGTGGACGAGTGGGCGGCGGAGCAGACCCTGGACGCCTCCGGGCTGTCTTCGGACAGCCCCTTCCGGGACGAAGCGGTCGACGCGATCACCGATGACGACGTCGGCGGCGTGCGGATAACGGCCTGGATCCTGGCGCTGACCTTCCTGCCCACCGGCGCCCTGTTCGTGTGGATCGGCCGGTGGTTCAAGTCGATGGAGGGCGGCATGAACTCGATGTTCGGTTCGACCGCGCCGATGGCGGCGAACAGCGCCGCCTTCTTCCCGCAGCCGGGTGGAACCGTCGCTCCGGGTGCCCCCGTCGCCCACACGTCGCCGATGCCGACCGAGCAGGCGCCGGTGCCCGAGTTCGGCGATCCGAGCCTCGAGCCCCCTGATCCCTCCGCCGGGGGCTTCATCCGCTGACCCGAGCCACACCGGCCAGAGGCCGGTGGGTACTGTCGAGCCGTGTTCCTCGTCGACTCCCTGCTCGCCCGCGCCCGCCTGGTCTCGGGCCGGGGCACGACCGTTGGGTCGTTTCTCGAGCAGTCCGCCGCCGTGCGCCACGACCACCGCCTGGTCGAGGAAGCCGGCGGCCCGACCCTGACCCAGGCCGAGGGGGCCGAGCGGGTCAACCGCCTCGCGGGTTCGCTGGCCGCCCAGGTCGTGGTGGGGGACCGGGTCGTGGTGGCCACCGAGAACACCTACGACCAGTTCCTGGCCTGCCTGGCTACTTGTCGAGCCGGGGGCATCGCCGTCCCGATCAACCCGCACATGCGGCCCGACGAGGTCGACCACGTGGTGGCCGACGCTGGGGCGGCCGTGGTCCTGCGGGACCTGGACGACCTGGACCCGGCACCGCCGCTCGGCCATTCCCTGGCTGGGGACCCGTCGGCCACGGCGATGCTCTTCTACACCTCAGGCACGACGGGCAAGCCGAAGGGCGTCGCCCTCACCCACAAGGGCCTGCTCGGCTCGCTGACCGCCGGCGCGCTCTGGCCCGGGCTCGGTCGGGACGACGAGGCGGTCGTCAGCCTTCCCATCGCCCACATCATGGGCTTCATCACCTTGCTCGGTCTCGCCTCGGCGGGCATCCCCGTCTGGTTCCTGCCCCGGTTCCGCGCCCCGTTGGTGCTCGACGCCATCGAGGAGCGGCGGACCTCGCTGTTCGTCGGCGTGCCGGCCATGTACCGGATGCTGGAGGAGGCGGGGGCCGCCGAGCGCGACCTGACCTCGGTGCGGGTCTGGATCTCCGGGGCCGACGCCATGCCCGGGGATCTGGCCCGGCGGTTCAAGGGCTATGGCGCCACCGCCACAGTGCCGGTCGTGGGCCCGGTCGGGGAGGCCGCCTTCATCGAGGGGTACGGCATGGTCGAGCTCGGGGGCGGGGTGGCCACCAAGATCAGCCCGCCGCTGCTCGGGCTCGGGCTCGGGGACTCCCTGGGGTTTCCGTTGCCGGGCTACCACTTCCAAGTGACCGGCGAGGACGGCCGACCGGTCGGGCCGGGCCAGGAGGGCGAGCTCTGGGTCAAGGGCCCGGGTCTGCTCGAGGGCTACTGGGGGTCGCCCGAGGCCACGAGCGACGTGGTCACCGCCGATGGCTGGGTCCGCACCGGGGACCTCGCCCGCCGAGGGGTCCTGGGCACCGCGGTGTTCGCCGGCCGGAAGAAGGACGTCATCCTCAACGCGGGCTACACCGTCTACGCCCGGGAGGTGGAGGCGGCGCTGGAGGAGCACCCCGACGTGGCCGAAGCGGGCGTGGTGGGCGCCCCCGACGACGCCCGGGGCGAGGTGCCCGTGGCCGCCATCCGCCTCACCGACGTCGGCTCGGCCACCCCGGACGAGCTGGTGGCGTGGGCGGGGGAGCGGCTGGCCGATTACAAGGCCCCGCGCCGAGTGCTGATCGTGGACCACCTGCCGAAGACCGGCACCCAGAAGGTCCGGCGCCAGGAGCTCCTCGCCCTGTTCGACTGAGTGCTTGACCTCGAGTCTGGTTGAGGTCGTACGGTCCGCCGGGTGTCCCCGACCACTCTGCGCTATGAGACCTACGAGGCAACCGTCGACCGGCCCAACGTCGTGGTCGACGGCTCGCCCAATCCCGGCACCGTCCTGAGCCTGACCCACTGGCCCGGCATTGCGTCGCCGCCGCGGACCGAGGCCGACCTCTCGGCCCAGATGGCGTTCCGCTACCTCGACCGGGGCGCCGATCTCCACGCGGACGCCGAACTGGTGACCAACAACCACTTCGACCAGGACGGCCTGGTCGCCGTCCACGCCCTGATCGCTCCTGACCACGCCCTGGCCCACCGTGACCTGCTGGAGGACCTGGCCGCGGCCGGGGACTTCGGCACCTACCGGTTCCGGGAGGCCGCCCGCCTGTCGATGGTGGTCCACGCCTTCGCCGACCCGGAGCGTTCACCCGTCGCCCCCCTGGCCGCGGATCCCGACGCCGACCTCTACCGGGAGTTGCTCGATCGGCTGCCGGAACTGCTGGCGAACCCCGACCAGGTGAAGGACCTCTGGGAGGAGGAGGACCGGGCCCTGACCGAGAGCGAAGGCGCCCTGGCGTCGGGCGCGGTGCACATCGTCGAGCACGCCGACGTCGACCTCGCGGTCGTCGACTTCGTCGACCCCGAGCCGCACTGGTCGGGCCACCGCTTCAGCCACCGGGACTTCGAGGACATCCACCCGATGGCGGTTAACAACGCCACGGACCGCTTTGCCATCTTCGTGGTGCGGGGCCGGCGCTACCGCTTCACCTACCGGTACGAGACCTGGGTTCAGTACCGGTCACGCCGCCCGAAGGCCCGGGTGGACCTGGTCCCGCTGGCCGACGAGCTGACGGCGGCCGAGCCCGGCCCGGCCCGCTGGTTCGCCGAGCCCGCCGATGGTCTGACCCCCGTGCTCGCGCTGGTCGACGGGGATGAGTCCGGCCTCGACCGGGCCGTCGTGCTCGGTCGGCTCACGCAGCACCTGCGCACGGCGCCCGTGGCCTGGGACCCCTACGCCCCGGGCTGAGTCCGACCGACGACCGACGCAGGGATGGGGGCGTGGGGTCGCGCCGCCGGTCGTCGGGGCACGTGATCCTTCGCCCGCCACGCTCCGTGACCAAGAGCGCCCTCCCTGGCCTGGATCTGCCCGATCCCCCTGGCCTCGAGGCAATAGCTGTCGGGTTCCGACAGCTATTGCCTCGAGAACGATGAGCCGACCGCCGAGTGTGAGATCCGTGGTCGAGAAGGGCGCAATCGCCCCCGACGGCCTTCGGCGGTATCCCACGCCCCCGTGGTTGCCTCGGTGTCGTTCCTCCAGCCCGACCAGCCGGCACGACTTCGACGGCAGTCGGCCCGACCCCCACGTCCCGTGGTCGCGTCGTTCGGGGTCAGTCCTCGCCGGTGACGGGGATGGTGTCGTCGGCGGGCTCGGGCTCCTGCTCGTCGTCGCGCCCGCGGCCGAGGTCGACGTAGAGCGTGTCGTCCTCCACCCGGGTGGGGAACTGGTCGAGTCCCTCGCCGTCGGGCGGGTAGGTCGTGCCCTCGCAGTCCTCGAAGGCACCCTCGTCGTTGTCCCAGTCCACGATGCAGCCCTCGGTGCCCGGGGCGATGGCCAGCACGGCCACCCAGCCGGTCTCGGGGTCGTCGCCGACGTGGTTCACGATGATGGGGCGGTTGCCGCCGGTGGGATCCGCGAAGCGCAGGGCGCCGTCGGCGGCCACCAGGGCGGCCCGGGACTCGACCTGTTCGATTTCGAACTCGTCGTCGCCCAGGTTGACGTCGACGTCCTCGTCATTGGCGGCGATGGCGAGAACGGCGCCGGCGACGCAGATGGCCAGCACGACGGCGAAGATCCCGCCCAGGATCCACATGGTCGCCCGGCTCATGAGGCCCCGACGGTAGCGGGCGGTTTCGGGCGCACCGGAGTCCCTCACTAGGTTGCTCGGCCGTGGATCTCTTCGAGTACCAGGGCAAGCAGTTCTTCGCGTCCTTCGCCATACCCGTGAGCGCCGGCGAGGCCGTGACCACGGTGGACGACGCCGTGGCGGTCGCCGAGCGCCTCGGCTACCCCGTGGTGGTCAAGGCCCAGGTCCAGGTCGGGGGCCGGGGCAAGGCGGGCGGCATCAAGCTGGCCAACCGCGCCGAGGAGACCCGCGAGCACGCCGCCGCCATCCTCGGCATGGACATCAAGGGCCACACGGTCGAGATCGTCTGGATCGAGGCGGCCTCCGACATCGCCGAGGAGTACTACGCAAGCTTCACCCTCGACCGCTCGGCCAAGAAGCACCTCGGCATGCTCAGCGCCCAGGGCGGCGTGGACATCGAGGAGGTGGCCGACACCGATCCCGATGCCATCGCCAAGATCCACGTGAACCCCGCCGAGGGCCTCAGCGAGGCGGATGCCCGGGCCTGGGTCGAGGCCGCGAATCTCAACCCCGACGCCACCGAGGGTGCGGTCGACATCCTGCGCAAGCTCTATACGGCCTTCACCGACGGCGATGCCGATCTGGTCGAGATCAACCCGCTCATCCTCACCCCGGACGGCCGGGTCCACGCCCTGGACGCCAAGGTGACCCTGGATGACAACGCCGCCTTTCGTCACGAGTGGGACGAGTACGAGGCCACGCAGGTGCGCGACGAGCGGGAGCAGGCGGCCCACGACAAGGGCCTGCAGTACGTCGGCCTGGACGGCACGGTCGGCATCATCGCCAACGGTGCCGGCCTGGCCATGAGCACCGTCGACGTCGTCAGCCAGGTCGGGGGCAGCCCGGCCAACTTCCTCGACATCGGGGGCGGGGCCAACGCGGACGTGATGGCCGGCGCCCTCGAGGTCATCAACAACGACGAGAAGGTGCGGTCCATCTTCATCAACATCTTCGGGGGCATCACCCGGGGCGAAGAGGTGGCCAACGGCATCGTGCAGGCGCTGGGTCGCGTGGACATCAGCTCCCCGATCGTCATCCGCCTGGACGGCACCAACGCCGAGGAGGGGCGGGCCATCCTGGCCGAGCAGGCCTCCGAGGACCTGATCTCCGAACCGACCATGCTCGAAGCCGCGGCCACCGTCGTCGCCCTCGCCGCCAAGGGGGCCTGAACGATGGCGATCTTCGTCGACGAGGACACCAAGGTCGTGTACCAGGGCCTGACCGGCTCCAACGGCCGCTTCTACGGCCTGCGGAACCGGGAGTACGGCACCCAGGTGGTAGCCGGCACCAACCCGAAGAAGGCGGGCACCGACGTCGACGGCATCCCGGTCTACGCCAACGTGGCCGAGGCGGTCGCCGAGACCGCCGCCGACACCTCCTGCATCTTCATCCCGGCGCCCGGCGTCGAGTCCGCCGTGCACGAGGCCGCCGAGGGTGGCGTCAAGCTGATCGTGGTCATCACCGAGGGCGTCCCGGCCCAGGACGAGGCCCGGTTCTTCAACGTGCTGAAGCGGGACCACCCCGACGTGCAGCTCCTGGGCCCGAACTGCCCCGGCATCATCAGCCCCGGGAAGTGCAACATCGGCATCACCGCCGGTGAGATCGCCATGGGGGGCGGCCCGGTGGGCATCGTCAGCCGTTCCGGGACCCTGACCTACCAGGCCCTCCACGAGCTGACCCAGAAGGGCATCGGCCAGACCACCTGTGTCGGCATCGGCGGCGACCCGGTGCCCGGAACCTCGTTCATCGACTGCCTCGAGCGCTTCGAGGCCGATCCCGAGACCAAGGCGGTGATGATGATCGGCGAGATCGGCGGGTCGGCCGAGGAGGAGGCCGCCGAGTTCATCGCCTCGTCGATGACCAAGCCGGTCGTCTCCTACATCGCCGGGGTTACTGCCCCTCCCGGGAAGAAGATGGGCCACGCCGGTGCCATCGTCAGCCGCGGCAAGGGCACGGCCGAGGCCAAGATGACCGCCCTGCGCAAGGCGGGCGCCGAGGTCGGTGACAACCCCACCGAGGCCGGCGAACTCATGGCCGCCGTCGTCGCGGGGCTGTAAAGGCGCGCAACGGCCCCGCCGCCCGGAGGCGACGGGGCCGTCGTCAGGTCGGGGTGATCAGAAGGTCGTCGGCGGCGCGGCGCCCCCGGCGCCCTCGTCAGCCTCCTGCTTCGCGAGGAAACCGCCGCCGGCGAGGCCGAGTGCCGCCAGGAGGCCGAGGAACACGCCGATCTTGCGATCCAGGTCGACCCCGGCCGTGCTGCTACCGATCAAGAGCTGGAGTAGCACGAGAGCGGCGGCGACGATTCCGGCGATGAACAGGATCTGGGATCGGGGCATGCCGGTGTCGGGTAGTTCGACTCCGAATGCCGGGAGCACGACGGCCGCCACCATGGCGATCCCGAGGAGGATGGCGATGAGCGAGAACGGGCTCGACCAGCCACTCTCGGAGTAGCTCGCGAAACCTCCGGCCACATCGATGCCAAACCAGGGGAAGAACGAGAAGACCAGGAGGGCGATGCCGCTACCCGCGATCACCTTGTCCCCGGTCGAAAGCTTGCTGATGTCCACGGTGCCTCCCGGTGCCACGTGACGTCGGTCCGTCGATCAACCTAGACCACGCAGGCGCCAGGATGGGCGACCGGTGGCCTCCGGCAGGCCGGTACCTCACTGGTACGGTCCGAGCGTGCGGATCGGCGTCCTGGCCTCGGGGAGTGGAACCATCCTCGAGGCCATGGTGGACCGCTCCCTGCCGGTCGTCGCCGTCGTCGTCGACCGGCCGTGCGGGGCCGTGGACGTCGCCTCCCGAGCGGGGATCCCGGCCGTCGTCGTCGAGCGGGAGGACTTCGGCCCGGGATTCGACCGGGTCGCGTACTCCAAACAGATCGTGGACGCCCTGCACGAGGCCGAGGTCGACCTCGTGGCCATGGCCGGGTTCGGCACGATCCTGGCCGAGCCCGTGTTCGATGCCTTCCCGGGCCGCATCTTGAACACCCATCCGGCTCTGCTGCCGTCGTTCCCCGGCTGGCACGGCGTGGCCGACGCCCTGGCCTACGGGGTGAAGGTCACGGGCTGCACGGTGCACGTGGCCACCCTCGAGGTGGACGCCGGGCCGATCGTGGCCCAGGAGGCCGTGACCGTCCTCGCCCACGACACGGTCGACTCCCTCCACGAGCGCATCAAGGCGGTGGAGCGTCGCCTCTACCCGGACACCGTCGCCGCCGTCGTCGCCGGCGACCTCACCCTCCCACCCCCCGAACCCGAAGGACCCTGACCCGATCGTGCGAGCCCTGCTGTCCGTGTACGACAAGACCGGAGTGGTCGACCTGGCGAAGAGCCTGGTCGACCTCGGCTGGGAGTTGGTGTCCAGCGGGGGCACGGCCACGGCCATCGCCGCCGCCGGCCTGCCCGTGGTCGAGGTGGCGGCGGTCACCGACGCCCCCGAGATGCTGGGGGGCCGGGTCAAGACCCTGCACCCACTCATCCACGGCGGGATCCTGGCCGACCGCTCCAACCCCGACCACATGGCCGACCTCGAGGCCCGGGGCATCACCCCCATCGACCTGGTCGTGGCCAACCTCTACCCGTTCACCAGCGACCCCGGCATCGAGCTGATCGACATCGGCGGGCCGACCATGGTTCGAGCCGCGGCGAAGAACCACGCCCACGTCGGGATCGTGGTCGACCCATCGGCATACGGCGACGTGCTCGAGGAGCTGCGGGAGCACGGGAGCCTCGGCGACGCCACGCGCCGCCGGCTGGCTCGAGCCGCCTTCGCCCACACCGCGACCTACGACGCCGCCATCGTGGCCTGGTTCGACGAGGAGGACGGCGAGGTCCTGCCCCCGTCCCTCCACCTCGCCGCGGAGCGGGCCCAGGACCTGCGCTACGGCGAGAACCCCCACCAGGTCGGGGCCCGCTACCGCCTCGCCGGGCTGCGCAGCTGGTGGGACGACGCCACGCAGCACGGTGGCAAGGAGCTGTCCTACCTCAACCTCTACGATGCCGAGGCGGCGTGGCGACTGGTCCACGAGCTGGGCGAGGGGCCCGCCGCCGTGGTGATCAAGCACGCCAACCCCTGCGGCGCGGCCGTGGCTGAGGACCTCACCACCGCCTACATCCGGGCCCACGAGTGCGACCCGGTCTCCGCGTTCGGCGGCATCGTCGCCGTCAACGGTCCCCTGCCGGTTGCGTTGGCCGACGCCCTGGCCCCCGTGTTCACCGAGGTGGTCATCGCCCCGGCCTTCGAGGACGGCGCGCTGGAGGTGCTGACGGCCAAGAAGAACCTCCGGGTGCTCGAGGCCCCGGCGCCCGGCGCCCTGGGCCTGCAGTTGCGGACCATCGACGGCGGCCTCCTCGTCCAGACGCCGGACCCGGTGGGCGTCGACCGGTCGACCTGGACGGTGGCCACCGACCGCGCCCCCACCGACGACGAGTGGCGGGACCTGGAGCTGGCGTGGCGCCTGGTGGCCCGGGTCGGCTCCAACGCCATCGTGCTGGTGAAGGACGGCCAGGCCGTGGGCATCGGCGCCGGGCAGCAGAACCGCCGGGACGCCGGTGCCATCGCCGCCGAGAAGGCTGCCGGCCGGGCCGTGGGCGGGGCGTACGCGTCGGACGCCTTCTTCCCCTTCCCCGACGGCCTCGACGGGGCGGTCGCGGCCGGGGCCACACTGGTCATCCAGCCCGGCGGCTCCATCCGCGACGACGAGGTCATCGCCGCCGCCAACGACCAGGGCATCGCCATGGTCTTGACCGGCGAACGCCACTTCAAGCACTGATGCCCCGCCAGCCAGAGAAACGAGGGCAGGGATGGGGGCCGGGACGGTGGGCTCTCGGCCGGCGGTGCCCTCACGACCGCCGCTCGGCGGCAAACCGAGGGCAGGGATGGGGGCGAGTCCGCCTCGCCGCCCGTCCTCCCTGCCCTTCGGCTCTATCGCTGCCGTACTGGCGGTCGACTCCGTCGTGATAGCCACGGAACCAACCGCCAGAAGCGGAGGGTTCCGTACTGGCGGTCGATTCCGTCGTCATAGCCACGGAACTGACCGCCAGAACGAGGGTGGAAGGGCACGGGGGACGTCGGCGCGAAGGGCTCGCCCCTCTTCCTGCCTGAGTTTCTCCAGCCCGAGGAGCCGAGCGTGACTGCCATCAACCTGGATGGGGAGGCGGTCGCCACCGAGATCAAGGTGGACCTGGCCGAGCGCATAGCGCGGCTGAAGGCGCAGGGCGTGAACCCCGGGCTGGGGACCCTGCTGGTGGGTGATGACGGGCCGAGCGCCAATTACGTGGCCATGAAGCACCGGGACGCGGCCGAGTTGGGCATCGCGTCCTTCGACGAGCACCTCCCGGCGGACGTGGACCGGGCCGAGATCGACGCCGTGATCGACCGCTGGAACGCGGACGAGGCCGTTGACGCCTACCTGTGCCAGTACCCGTTCCCGCCCGCGTTCGACTACGAGGCCCACCTCCTGCGAGTCGACCCGGCCAAGGACGTCGACGGCCTGCACCCGGTGAACCTGGGCAAGCTGGTCATGGGCACCGAGGGACCTCTGCCGTGCACGCCGCACGGCATCCAGCGCCTGCTCGTGCACTACGGAGTGCCGATCAGCGGCCGCCACGTGGTCATCGTCGGGCGGGGCCTGACCATCGGCCGGCCCCTGGCCAACCTCCTGTCGCTCAAGCGGCCCGACGCCAATGCCGCCGTCACCGTCGTACACACGGGCATCGCGGACATCGGGGCCCTGACCCGCCAGGCGGACATCCTCGTGGCCGCCGCCGGCTCACCGGCGATGATCACCGCCGACATGGTCAAGCCCGGTGCGGCGGTGGTCGCCGCCGGGGTGAGCTTCGAGGGCAAGAAGCTGGTCTCGGATGTCGCGGACGACGTGGCTGAGGTGGCGGGGTGGCTCTCGCCCCGCATCGGCGGGGTCGGCCCGATGACCCGGGCCATGCTCTTCGTGAACACCGTCGAGGCCGCGGAACGCCGGGCCGCCCGCCAGGGCTGACCGGTACCCTCGGTGCGCCATGGCCAAGATCTCTGACCTCCTCGCGCAGGGCCGGACGATCTCCTTCGAGTTCTTCCCGCCCAAGACCCCCGTCGGTGTCGAGAACCTGAAGCATGCCGTCGCCGAGCTCGCCGCCAGCAACCCCAGCTTCATGTCGATGACCTACGGCGCCGGCGGCAGCACCCGGGACCTGACCGCCGAGCTGGTCATCGAGATGAACCGGGAGAACGACTTCCCGGTCATGGCCCACCTCACCTGCATCGGGCACACCCACGACCAGGTCAAGGAGCTCCTCGACCAGTACGCCGAAGCCGGGGTGGAGAACATCCTGGCCCTGGGCGGCGATCCGCCCGCCGACGGCAGCGAGGCCGACGGGGAGTTCTCCTACGCCTGCGAGCTCGTCGACCTGATCCGGGCCCACGGCGCCGACTTCTCGATCGGCGTGGCCGCCCAACCCGAGATTCACCCCCGTTCGCCGGACCACGAGTCCGACCGACGGTGGCTGGCCGAGAAGCTGGCCAAGGCCGACTTCGGGGTGACCAACTTCTTCTTCGACCCCAACGACCACCTGCTCATGGTCGAGGAGCTCGCCGACCTCGGCTGCCACACGCCGGTACTGCCCGGGATCATGCTCTTCCGCAACCTCGGCGGCCTGACCCGCATGTCGGCCATGAACCAGTCCAAGCTCCCGTCCCCGGAGATCATGGAGCGCCTCGAGGCCGCGGGCGACGACGAGGCTGCGGTCGTCGACATCGCCGTGGAGATCGGGACCCTGGTCGCCGAGCGCCTCCTCGCCGCCGGAGCGCCCGGCATCCACCTCTTCACCCTCAACCGGTCCGACGCCGCCCTGGCCGTCCTCGCCGAGCTGAACCTCCAGCCGTAGGAGCCGCGCAGGCCTGCGGGTGCCAGCACGACCATCCCCGGTGCGGGCTGTGCCCTTGTCCGGCGCCGGGAAGCGGTTGACGCTCTCGTTGTGATCGCCCTCCGCGTGCGCAACCAGCTCCGCGCCCATGCTCGGGGCTGGCTGATCTGGGCGGTGATCGTCGGGGTCACCGCGGGCATCCCCCTGGCCGCGCTGGCCGGCGCGCACCGGACCCAGACGGCCTACGACCGCTTTCTCGAAGCCACCGAGGCCTTCGACGTCCTGGTGTCCAACGGCGGCACCAGCCCGACGAACCTCAACCGGCAGTTCGACTTCGAGGCGGTCGCGGCCCGACCGGAGGTCGAGGCCGCCGCCGTCCTCGGCTACTACGGGCCTTACGGCGTGCGGGCCGACGGCCTGCCGATCGACGGCAACGACCTCCTCCCCCTGGCCCTCCTGGACAGGCGCTTCGGCCGCGACTTCAACACGCTGTCGATGGTGCGCGGGCGGATGCCCGAGAGGGCAACGGAGATCGCGCTGAGCCCGCTGGCCGCGGACAACCTGGAGGTCGGCGTCGGGGACACCCTGAGGATGGATTTGGTCCCCTACCCAGAGGCGGCCACCTCCAGCATCGAGGACCACCGGCAGCCGACGGGGCGGTTCGCCGTGGTCGGCATCGTCGCCGTCCAGGGTGGCTTCCCGCCGGTCAGCGGGGGGATCCCGGCCCCCGCCTTCCTCGACGGGTCGTTCGCCGAGGCGAACCCGGGCTACGCCGAGCTGCTCTTCGTCCGGCTCGTGCCGGGGGCTGAGCCGTCGGCGTTCGTGGACCGGCTCCAGGCGCTCGGGGCACCCGACCAGGTCGTCACCGCGACCCAGGCCGAACAGGCCGTCCCGGTCCAGCGGGGCCTGGACGTCCAGGCGACCGCCCTTCGGGTCTTCGCCCTGTTGGTCGTGGTCCTCTCGCTCCTCCTGGTGTTCCAGGCGCTGCGCCGCCGCATGGCCGACGACACGGCCGACGATCCCGTCTGGCAGGCGCTCGGCGTCACGCCGGTGGAGCTCCGTCGTTCCCGGATGGCGATCGGTGCCCTGACCGCCCCGATCGCCGCGGTCACCGCCGCCCTCACCGCGGTCGCGTTGTCACCGCTCTTCCCGCTCGGCGTCGGCCGCGACCTCGAGCTCGACGCCGGCGTGAGGGCCGACGGGCGCTACCTGATCGTCGGGGTGCTCGTCGTGCTGCTCACCGTGATCGTGCTCCACGTGGTCGCCGCGGCGTGGCAGGCCCGAGCCGATGTCGTCGCCCGGCGCCCCCGGCGCCCCGCCCGCCTCGCGCCGCTGCTGGCCTCCTCGCCCGTCCCCACGACGGCGGCGATGGGGATGAGCATGGCGGTGGAGACCGGTCGCGGGGCCAGGACGGTCCCGGTGCGGTCGACGCTCGTGAGCATCGGCATCGGCATCGCCGCGATCGTCGCGGTGCTGGTGTTCTCGAGCAGCCAGCAGCACCTCTTCGACCACCCGCGCCTCTACGGCTGGGCCTGGGACGTCCAGGTCGGCGACGCGTTCGCCCCGGCGCTCGACGATCTCGCCGACGACCTGCGGGACGACCCCCGGGCGGAGGCCGTTTCCCTCGCCACCATCGCCCGGCTGACGATCGGGGACCAGGCCTTCGACGCGCTGGCCATCGACGCCGACAGCGGGATCGTGCCCACGACGACCGACGGGACCGCGCCGGCCCAGCCCGACGAGATCATGCTGGGCACCCGCACCGCGCGCCGTCTCGGCTTGGACGTCGGCGACCAACTGACGGCGAGGCTCGGGGCGCGGTCCGTCGATCTGACGGTGAGCGGGGTCGGCGTGTTCCCGGACTTCGCCGGGACCGCAGGGCTGGGCGCGGGAGTGGAGCTGACCCTCGACGGGTTGGCAGCCCTGACCCCCGCACCGGTGACCGACACCGTGCTGGTGAACGTGGTTCCGGGCCCGGAGGGCCAAGCCCTCGTCGCGGACCTGCTCGTCGGGCAGGCCTCCGCCACCTACCTGCCCACCCAGCCGAGCGACCTCGCGGCGCTCGAGCGGCTGGGGGGGCTGCCGTCTGTGGTCGCCCTCCTCCTCGCGGTTGTCGGACTGCTCGGTCTCCTCGGTGCGCTCGTCACGTCGGTCCGGCGGCGCCGGGGCCGGCTGGCCACGTTGAAGGCCGTGGGCTTCACCCGGGCCCAGGTGGCTGCGGTCGTGCTGTGGCAGGCGGCGACGCTCGCCCTCGTCGCGGTCGTCGTGGCCGTGCCGGTCGGCATCGCCGCCGGCCGCCTGCTCTGGTTGCTGTTCACCGAACGCCTCGGGGTGCCGTTCGAGCCGACCGTGCCGCTCGGGTGGCTCCTGGCTCTCGCAGGAGGTTCTCTCGTCGTCGCGGTGGTCGCCGCCGTCGGGCCTGCGGTTCAGGCCGCCCGGATCCGGCCTGGCCCCGCTCTTCGGGCCGAGTAGCGGGCGGTGGCCCTCGTCGCGGTCGGCACGGCTGCCGGGCCCACGGCCGCTTCCGGCGACAGGAGGTCGGCGGTAACCTCCCGCCCTTATGGCCGAGAAGATCACCGCCGCTGCTGACGGCACCCTGAACGTCTCCGACGAGCCGATCATCCCCTTCATCGAGGGGGACGGCACCGGAGTGGACATCTGGCCCGCGGCCAAGCTGGTGCTCGACGCGGCCGCCGCCAAGCACGACAAGAAGGTCTCCTGGTTGGAGGTGCTGGCCGGCGAGAAGGCCTTCAACGAGACCGGCGACTGGCTGCCCGAGGCAACCGTCGACGCCTTCCGGGACCACCTCATCGGCATCAAGGGGCCGCTGACCACCCCGGTCGGCGGCGGCATCCGTTCCCTCAACGTGGCCCTGCGCCAGATCCTCGACCTCTACGTCTGCCTGCGCCCGGTGCGCTGGTTCCACGGCGTGCCCTCACCGGTGAAGGCCCCCGAGAAGGTCGACATGGTCATCTTCCGGGAGAACACCGAGGACGTGTACGCCGGCAAAGAGCTCGAGGCCGGCACGCCCGAGGTGGCGAAGCTCATCGAGTTCGTGCGCGAGGCCTACGGCTGGGACATCCGGGACGACTCCGGCATCGGCATCAAGCCCATCTCCAAGACCGGTTCCCAGCGCCTGCAGCGCGCCGCCCTCGACTACGCCATCGCCCGGGGCCGGAAGTCGGTCACCTGGGTCCACAAGGGCAACATCATGAAGTTCACCGAGGGCGCCTTCCGGGACTGGGGCTATGACCTCGTCAAGGAGGAGTACGCGGACAAGGCCGTGGGCTGGGACGACTGTGGTGGTGACCCGGGCGACAAGATCCTGGTCAAGGACTCCATCGCCGATGCCTTCCTGCAGCAGATCCTCACCCGGGCCGACGAGTACGACGTCATCGGCACCATGAACCTGAACGGTGACTTCGTCTCCGACGCCCTGGCCGCCCAGGTCGGCGGCATCGGCATCGCCCCGGGCGGCAACATCAACTACGCCACCGGCCACGCCATCTTCGAGGCCACCCACGGCACGGCGCCCAAGTACGCCGGCCAGGACAAGGTGAACCCCGGCTCGGTGCTGCTCTCCGGTGTGCTCATGTACGAGCACATCGGCTGGCAGGACGCGGCCGACGACATCGTCCGGGCCCTCGAGGCCGCGATCGGCGACAAGGTCGTGACCTACGACTTCGCCCGCCTGATGGACGGGGCCACCGAGGTCAAGTGCTCGGAGTTCGCCCAGGCCATCGTCGACCGCCTGTAGCCCCCGCCGACGAGGCAGACTCGGCCCATGGACCAGGTCGTGTTGCTCTGCGTGGACGGATCCGAGACCGCGATCGGGGCGGCGGCCACAGGGCTGGCCCGCCTTGCTCCGGCGGCCCGCACGATCGTGGTGACGGTGGTCGAGGGCGGCAACCCGACCCTCGTCAGTGGGGTGTCGGGCATGGCCGGTGGGGCGCTGACCCCCGAGCAGCTCCACGAGTTGAACGAGGTCCGCTCCGAGGAGGGGGAGGCCGTCGTGCAGGCCGCGGTGGCCGCGCTGGACCGGCCGGGCCTCGAGACCCAGGTGCTGCTCGGCGAGCCCGGCGTGGAACTGATGCTCTTCGCCGAGGAGGTCGGGGCGACCGTCGTGGTCGTCGGCTCCCGGGGCCACGGGGCCATCAAGCGGGCGCTCCTCGGCTCGGTCTCGGACCACCTCGTCCGCCATGCCCCCTGCCCCGTCCTGGTCGTCCGCGACGAGGTCGAGGACTGACCACGGCGGTGCCGCCGATCTGGACGCCATCGGACGAGCGCGCCGGTGACGGCCGACTGGCGACCTTCGCCCGGGAGCAGGGCCACGACGGCTACGCGGCGCTGCACGCCTGGTCCGTGGCCGATCCCGGTGCCTTCTGGTCGGCGGTCTGGGACTTCTGCGGGCTGGCGGGGGAGCGGGGCGACACGGCGTTCGTGCCCGGGGCCACCCTGCAGGAGGCGCGCTTCTTCCCCGACGCCCGGCTCAACGTGGTCGAGACCTTCCTGGCCACGACCGGTGGCGGTCCCGCCCTGATCGAGGCGGGGGAGGACGGTCGCCGGCGCACGGTGACCTGGGATCACCTGCGAGCCCAGGTGGCCGCCCTCGCGGCGTCGTTGGCGGAGTCCGGCGTCGGCCCCGGCCACCGGGTCGCGGCCTGGCTCCCCAACATCCCCGAGACGATCGTGACGATGCTGGCCACCGCCGCCGTGGGGGCCACCTTCTCGTCCACTTCGCCGGACTTCGGCACCGCGGGTGTGCTCGACCGCTTCGGGCAGATCGAGCCCACCGTCCTCGTGGCCGCCGACGGCTACGTCTACGGCGGGAAGGCCAACGACTGCCGGCCCCGACTGGCGGAGATCCGGACGGGTCTGCCGACCCTTCGCCGGACGATCGTGGTGCCGTACCTCGCCACGGACCTCCCGACCGGGGTCGAGGCCTGGCCCGATGTGCTCGCCGCCCACGCCGGGGCCGACTTCGCCTCCCAGCGGTACCCCTTTGACCACCCTGGTTACGTCCTCTACTCCTCGGGCACCACGGGGAAGCCCAAGGCCATCGTCCACCGGGCGGGCGGCGTGCTGCTCAAGCACCTGGTGGAGCACCAGCTCCACTGCGACGTGCGCCCCGGCGACCGGGTCTTCTACTTCACGACCGCGGGCTGGATGATGTGGAACTGGCTGGCGTCGGGCCTGGCCTCGGGGGCCACGCTCGTGCTCTACGACGGCTCGCCCTCGTCCCCACCCTCCGTGCTGTTCGATCTGGCCGACGAACAGGGTGTGACCCTGTTCGGCACCTCGGCCAAGTTCATCGACGCCCTCGACCGCGCCGGACTCGACCCCGCCGCGACCCACGACCTCACCTCGGTGCGGACCATCACCTCCACGGGCTCACCGCTGGTACCCGAAGGGTTCGATTACGTCTATGGCCACGTGAAGGCCGACGTGCACCTGGCCTCCATCTCGGGCGGCACGGATCTGTGCGGTTGCCTTGTCGCCGGGGACCCGACCAGCCCGGTCTGGCGGGGCGAGATCCAGCGGCCCGCGCTCGGCCTGGACATCGACGTCGTCGACGAGGCCGGTACTTCCCTGCCGCCGGGGGAGAAAGGGGAGCTGATCTGCCGCACGCCGTTTCCCTCCATGCCCCTGGGGCTCTGGGGCGACGACGACGGCACCCGCTACCGCGCGGCCTACTTCGAGCGCATCCCCGGCGCCTGGCACCAGGGGGACTTTGCGGCCTGGACCGACCACGGCGGCTTGGTGATCCACGGCCGCTCCGACGCCACCCTCAACCCGGGCGGCGTGCGCATCGGCACCGCCGAGATCTACCGCCAGGTCGAGCAGATCCCCGAGGTCGCCGAGGCCCTGGCCGTCGGCCAGGACCACCAGGGCGACACCCGCATCGTCCTCTTTGTGGTGCTCTGGGAGGGCAAGGTGCTCGACGACGACCTCCGGGACCGCATCCGCCGCCGGATCCGGGAAAACACCACCCCCCGCCACGTGCCCGACAAAGTCGTGGCCGTCCCCGAGATCCCCCGCACCCGCAGCGGCAAGATCACCGAGCTCGCCGTCCGGGCCGTGATCCACGGTGAGGAGGTCCGAAACGTCGAAGCTCTGGCCAACCCCGAGGCCCTCGACCACTACCGGGACCTGCCCGACCTGGCCGACTGATGCCGGAGCAGGACGGTCGGGAACCGCCTCGGCGCCGTTGCCGAGGCGGTTCTCCTGACCGTCCCGCGATCAGCCGCGGTCGGTCCGGCTGAGCTCCCGCTCGCGCCACTCGGACTCGGTCAGGCGGGGCTCGTCGTCCCGGAGGTCGACGTCGTCGTCGCTGTCGACCGGGCGGCTGATGAGCGGCGTCCGTCCGACGATGACGGGATCGACGGTCGGCCCATCGGTGTAGACACGTCGGGTCGCTCGTGGTCGTCCAGGGACCGACACCGGCTACGAAGCTATCGCCTCGAGTCGGACCGACTGACGCGATCGTCAGCCGCGAGTACCGTCGAGCGGCCACCCGAAGCGCAACCGAACCACAGGGGGATCCGTGCGCGACCACGACAAGATCTACATCGACGGGGCCTGGGTGCCCTCCACCGGCAGCGGCTCCATCGAGGTCGTCAACGCCTCGACCGAGCAGGTCATGGGGTCCATCCCCGAGGGCACCGCCGAGGACGTCGACAAGGCCGTCGCCGCGGCCAAGACCGCCTTCGAGAGCTGGGGCCGCACCGAGCCCGAGGAGCGGGGCAAGTACATCCAGCGGATCCACGAGGGCCTGGCCGCTCGATCCGAGGAGATCGCCCAGGTCATCTCCGAGGAGATGGGCATGCCGCTGATGTGGGCCAACATGATCCAGGCCGGCCTCCCGGTCGGGAACATGGCCACCTTCGTCGAGGTGCTCTCGGACTTCCCGTGGGAGGAGCGCATCGGCAACTCCCTCGTGGTGCGCGAGCCCGTCGGCGTCGTCGGGGCCATCACCCCCTGGAACTACCCGCTGCACCAGATCGTGGCCAAGGTCGCCCCGGCCCTCGCCGCAGGGTGCACCGTGGTCCTCAAGCCCAGCGAGGTCGCCCCGCTGGACGCCTTCGTCTTGGCCGAGGTCATCGACGAGGTCGGCCTGCCCAATGGCGTGTTCAACCTGGTGACCGGCGTCGGCCCCGTCGTGGGCGAGGCCATCGCCGCCCACCCCGACGTCGACATGGTCAGCTTCACCGGCTCCACGCGGGCCGGCAAGCGGGTGGCCGAGCTGGCCAGCCAGTCCGTCAAGCGGGTCGCCCTCGAGCTGGGTGGCAAGTCGGCCAACATCATCCTCGACGACGCCGACCTGGCCGAGGTCGTGCCCAAGGGCGTCTTCGCCTGCTACCTGAACTCGGGCCAGACCTGCACCGCCCACACCCGGATGCTGGTCCCCAGAGAGAAGCACGACGAGGCCGTGGCCATCGCCGCCGCGGCGGCCGAGGGCTTCCCGGTCGGCCCGGCCGATAAGGACGGCGTCATGCTCGGACCGCTCTCGTCGGCCGCCCAGCGCGACCGCGTCCGCGGCTACATCCAGAAGGGCATCGACGAAGGGGCCACGTTGGCCACCGGCGGGCCCGACGCCCCGGAGGGCCTGGACACCGGGTTCTTCATCCGGCCGACGGTGTTCGGCAACGTGTCCAACGACATGACCATCGCCCAGGAGGAGATCTTCGGCCCCGTGCTGTCGATCATCCCCTACGAGGACGAAGAGGATGCGATCCGCATCGCCAACGACACCCCATACGGCCTGGCCGGTGGCGTGTGGTCAGCCGACGAGGAGCGGGCCCAGCGCGTCGCCCGCCGCATGCGGACCGGCCAGGTCGATGTCAACGGCGGCAGCTTCAACATCAAGGCCCCCTTCGGTGGCTACAAGCAGTCCGGCGTCGGTCGAGAGCTGGGGCGCTATGGCCTCGAGGAGTTCCTCGAGGTGAAGTCCCTGCAGCTCAACGACTGATCCCGAGCGGATCAGGAGCGCGGGCTGGATCGTCGGGAGGGGCGGGGCAGGGTCGCGGCGATGTCGGTCGCCGTGGTCCTCCTCGTCTCCGCGTGCTCGGTCCTCAGCGACGGGGATGACGGCGGCTCGGCCGCTGAGGCGACGGCCGACGCCTACCTGACGGCATGGGCCTCGGGCGATGTGGCGGCCATGAGCGCGCTGGTCGCCGACCCGCCTGCAGACTTCGTCGCCCAGCAGGAGGCATTCCGGTCCGGCCTGCAGGTCGCCTCCGCTGAGATGTCCGACGTGGCGGTAGAGACCTCAGGGGACACCGGCACGGCCTCGTTCCGGGTCGAGCTCGGCCTCCAGGGCATCGGCACCTGGGCCTACGACAGCGCCATCGACCTCACCGAGGTGGACGGGGACTGGCGGGTGGCCTTCACCCCGGCGTCGCTGCACCCGGCACTCCGCGACGGCACCCGCCTCCGGCGCACACGGGCCCAGGGGTCCCGCGCCGCGATCGTGGCCGACGGTGGTCAGCCGCTGGCGGTCGGCGGCCCGGGTGAGGGAGCCCGCCAGGACGAACTGGCGGGTGCCTTGATCGGCCAACTGCGCCAGCTGAGCGCGGCCGAGGCGACCCAACTCGGACTCCAGCACGCCGCCGGCGATCTGGTCGGCGCCGACGGTGTCGAGGCCGGCTTCGAAGACCAGTTGGCGAGTGACCCCGTAGGCCGCATCGAGGTGGTCGACGAGGCCGGACGTCCAGTCGAGGTGGTCCACGAGTTCGGTGGGGAGCGGCCCGGGTCCCTGCGGCTGACCCTGGACTACGCCACCCAGCGGGCCGCCGAGGATGCCATCGCGGACGTCGCCCTGCCGGTGGCCCTGGTCGCCATCGACAGCCGCACCGGCGCCGTGCGGGCCGTGGCCAACAACCCCTCGGGCTTCGACCGGGCCCTGCTGGGCGAGTACGCCCCGGGCTCGACCTTCAAGATCGTCACCGCGTCCGGGAGCCTGGCTGCCGGCGTGGAGCCGGAGCAGATCCTGCCGTGCCCCTATGAGACCCGTCCGGGCGACTCGGCCCCCTTCACCAACGCTTTCGGCGAGGACTATGGCGACCTCCCTTTCATCGACACCTTCGCCAAGTCCTGCAACACGACCTTCGTGGACCTGGGCTACCAGCTCGGGCCGACCCGGCTGCTCGAGACGGCGGAGTCCTTCGGGTTCAACCAGGTCTACGACCTCGGGGTGCCTACCGAGTTCGGCTCCTTCCCACTGCCGGAGTCCGACACCGAGACCGGAGCGGCCTCCATCGGCCAGGGTCGGGTGTCGGTCACCCCGTTGCACATGGCGACGGTGGCCGCGGCGGCCTACGACGGCACGTGGCGCCCGCCCTACCTCAGCGGTGAACCCCCGACCGACGGCAGTCACGAGCTGCCCGAGGCGGCCCGGGAGCACCTGCCCGAGTTCCTGCGGGAGGTTGTGCGCACGGGCACCGGCCAGTCCGCCGGCATCCTCGGTCGGGACATCGGCGGCAAGACCGGCACCGCCGAGTTCGGCGAGGAGGACCCCCCCGAGACCCACGCTTGGTTCGCCGGCTTCATCGGCGAACTGGCCTACGCCCTGGTGGTCGAAGGGGGCGGGATCGGTGGTGAGGTGGCGGCGCCACTCATCCACGACTTCCTGGCCGCCCTGCCCCCGCCCCCGGACGGTCCCGGCGAGATCGAGGGCTTCGGCGAGGAGCCGACCGACTCCGACGAGGCCTGACCCGGGTTCGACCCGCCGACAACGCCCTCGGTAGCGTGCGAGCCATGGCATCCCCCACCCGAGTGGCCGTGACCGGCGCCGCCGGCCAGATCGGCTACAGCCTCCTCTTCCGCATCGCCAACGGCGACCTCCTCGGCCCCGACCGGCCGGTGCAGCTCCAGATGCTGGAGATCCCGCCGGCCATGGACGCCCTGCGGGGCGTGGCCATGGAGCTGGACGACTGCGCCTTCCCGCTGCTGAGCGGGATGGTCATGAGCGACCAGCCCGAGACCGCCTTCGAGGGGGCCGACGTGGCGCTCCTGGTCGGCTCCCGGCCCCGGTCGAAGGGCATGGAGCGGGCGGACCTGCTCGAGGCCAATGGTGCCATCTTCACCGTCCAGGGCAAGGCCCTCTCCGCGGCGGCGGCCGACGACTGCAAGGTGCTGGTGGTCGGGAACCCGGCGAACACCAACTGCCTGATCGCCATGAACAACTGCGACCGGCTGCCCGAGAAGAACTTCACCGCGATGACCCGCCTCGACCACAACCGGGCGCTGGCCCAGGTGGCGGCCAAAGCCGGTGTCCCGGTCACCGACGTGACCCGCATGACCATCTGGGGCAACCACTCCGCCACCCAGTACCCCGATGTCTTCCACGCCCAGGTCGCCGGGCGTCCCGCCCCCGAGGTCATCGGCGACGAGGCCTGGATCGAGAACGAGTTCATCCCCACGGTCCAGCAGCGGGGTGCGGCCGTCATCGAGGCCCGGGGCAGCTCCAGTGCCGCCTCCGCCGCGAATGCCGCCATCAGTCACGTCCGCACCTGGACGGACGGCACGCCGGAAGGGGACTGGGTGTCGATGGCGATCCCCTCCGATGGCTCCTACGGGACGCCCGAGGGCCTGCTGTCGTCCTTCCCGTGCACGACGGCCGACGGTGAGTGGTCCATCGTCCAGGGCCTGGAGATCGACGACTTCTCCCGCCGGCGCATCGACGCCAGCAACGGCGAACTGGCCGAAGAGCGGGACACCGTCGCCGGCCTCGGCCTCATCTGAGGGGGGACCGAACCGAGGGCGGGGATGGGGGCGTGGGACGCGCCTCCTGTTCTGGCTCCTGATCCTCCGGTCATAGGCGAACTGGCCGAAGCCAGAACGCCGAAGCGAGTCAGCTCTACGGCGTCACTTGAGGAACTTGCTGGTGGTGTTGTCGGCGAGGACCTTGCCGTCGGTCTGGCAGGTGGCGCAGTAGTTGACCGTGTACTTCACGTAGGCCACCTCACGCACGGTGTCGCCGCAGACGGGGCAGGTCTCGCCCTTGCGGTGGTGGACGGACCCGGGCCGCTCCTTGGAGGAGCTCATGTCGTCCCGCTCCCGCTCGTAGGCCAGGCCCTCGGCCACCGCCTCCTGGATGGCGGCGTGGAGGCGTTCGATCTCGTCGGGGCTCAGCTTCGACGCGTTGGCGAACGGCGAGAGCTTGGCCTTGTGGGTGATCTCGTTGGCCAGACGGCGGCCGATGCCGGCCATCGGATGCTGGTCCCGCAGCACACCGTGGAGACGTTTCGACTGGTCACCGATGCGCTCGGCGACGCCGGCGGCGTCGAGGGAGTCGGCGTCGGGCCCGAGGTGGGCGATCGGCTCCTCGCCCTCCAGGAGCTGCTCGACGACCCACACCCCTGCCCGCTTCTCGGTCCCCGCCTCGCTGAGCAGCAGTGCCCGTCCGTCCTCGAACACCCACCGGGCCAAGCCGCCCCGGGGCTTCAGCGCCTGCTTCTCGTCGGGCTTGAGCCGACCGCCCTGCATGAGGTGGATGACGAAGGTGGCGGGCTCGAACACCAGCGCCAGGTACTTGCCCCGCTGGTCGACCCGCAGCAGAGGCGAGCCGTAGGCAATGTCGGGGGCCGGGGCGTAGGTCTTCAGCGCCGTGAACGAGATCGGGACGAACCGCTCCAGCACGGCGCCGCCGAACTCGGCCGTCAGGCGCTCGGCATGGGCCCGTACCTCCGGGATCTCAGGCATGGGCGAGAGCTTCGTCGATCCGGGCCAGTGCCTCCCGGTGCTCGGTCAGCCGGGCGGTCGCCCCCCGGACGGTCAGTCGGCCCGCAGTCAGGGCCGCGCCTGCGCTCGAGGTGCCGTCGGCGATGGCTTCGGCGGTCTGTCGGTCCTGACAGAACGTGACGTCCGGCGCTTCGGCCCGCCCGGCATGGACGCGGACGCCGCCCGGCCCGAGCGCCAGGTGCCAGGCGATCTCGTCCTCGCCGTCGGTCACGACCTGCTGGACGACGAAGGCCTCATCGGTGGCCGGGAGGTCCCGGACCGCGATGTCGAGCGCTTCGACCCACGCTGCCGAGAAGCGAGGGACCATGCGTCGCACGGTAGGCGACGGCGGCGGCCGCTTGACTCACCGGCGGGCAGGAATTCTGACCGGACTATCCAGTCAGATAGGATTTTCCGTATATTCTGGACTCATGACGGAGCGGACGATCATGGCCAGCGCCTTCAAGGAGCAGTGTCTGGCCGTGCTCGACCAGGTCGCGCTCGATCACATCCCTGTCGTCGTCACCAAGCGCGGCCGTCCGGTGGCCCGCCTGGTCCCGATTGACGCCGGACCGACGGGCCGGTCCACGATGGGCTCGGTCCGGCTCATCGCCGAGGACGACGAGGCCTACTTCTCGACCGGGGAGCGGTGGGAGGCTGAGTCCTGATCGTCCTCGACACCCACACCTTGCTCTGGTGGCAGGCGGGAAGCGAACGGCTCTCCCGGCCCGCTCGTTTCGGGATCGAGAAGGCCGCCCGGATCCTGGTGAGTCCGATCTCGCTCTGGGAGATCGCTCTCCTGGTTCGCAAGGGCCGGTTCGAGTTGGATCGCAACCCGTTCGACTGGGCCAGGGACCTCCTGGATGGGGACCGGATCGAGCTGGCTCCGCTCACGGCGACCGCCGCCGTCGGAGCGGGGCTCCTGCCCGCCGACGGATTCGAGGGCGATCCCGCTGATTGCGTCATCTACGCCACCGCCCGGGAGCTCGTGGCACCGCTCATCACCAAGGACCACCGCATGCACCGCTTCGCCGCCGCTGCCCGCGGCATGCGCATCGTGTGGTGAATGGCCGGTGGCGGTGGGTGTGGTCAGCCGACGGGACGGAGGCGGGGCACCTCGGAATGGCGTTCCTGGCCGGTCGGGTCGAGGTCACGGCCGCGCTGGCCCGGCCGGGGCAGGACTTGGTGGTCCTCCACGAGCCGGATGCGCCGTTGCCCCGCTCCGGGACCCGCGAGATCCGGGCCTCGGGGCTCTGGGCCGATGCCATCGAGGAGGAGCGGGGGCAGCGGTGGACGATCGGGCTGGAGGCCTTCGCCCTCGCCGTCGACCACCCCGACGACGGCGTGGGCCGTCGGGTCCCGCTCGGCTTCGACCTGGAGTGGGTGCGCAGCGGTCCCGACGTCGAGGGCCAGACGCCGGCCCGGGTCCACGGTGAGGTCCTGGTCGAGGCCGACGCCCTCGACCTGGATGCTGCGGGCTGGTGGCGGTACTGGGGTCCGGACGGGCCCCACCGGTAGCCTCGCCCGGTGCTCAGTGTCGTGCTCGCTGCTCTCGGCAGCCTGGACCCGGAGAACCTGCTCGACGCATTCGGGGCCATCGGCCTGTTCCTGATCGTCTTCGCCGAGTCCGGCCTCCTCATCGGCTTCTTCCTCCCCGGGGACTCGCTGCTGTTCACCGCCGGCCTGCTCTCCTCCCAGGGCCATCTGGCCCCCCTGCCCGTCCTGCTGGCCGGTTGCTTCGCCGCCGCCGTCGCGGGCGACCAGGTGGGCTACCTGTTCGGGCGCCGGGTCGGCCCGTCGCTCTTCAACCGACCGGACTCCCGCATCTTCAAGCAGGAGTATGTGGAGAAGGCGCAGAACTACTTCGAGGAGCACGGATCCAAGACCATCGTCCTGGCCCGCTTCGTTCCCGTCGTGCGCACGTTCGCCCCGATCGTGGCCGGCGTGGGCCGCATGCACTACCGGACGTTCGTCTCCTACAACGTCCTGGGCGGCTTCCTCTGGGCGGTGGGGGTCACCACCCTGGGCTACATCCTGGGGGAGACGGTCCCCTCGATCGACAAGTACCTGCTGCCGGCGATCGCGGTGATCATCGGGCTCTCGGCCCTGCCGGTGCTTTCTCGAGATCCGCAAGGCCCGGCGGGAGTCCGCCGCGGCGGCGGCCACGCCGATGCCCGAGCCCGTGCTGGGTCCGGACGTCCCCGTCGACACCGAGCGCTGAGCCGATGAACATCCTGCTGGGGGCGGTCGCGATGGTGGTCCTCACCGGCCTGGCCATCGCCGCCATGCTGTGGCGCCGTCGGGGGGCGCCGGAAGGCAGCTACTTCTCCGACGGCGACCGGGCCTCGGGGGTCTTCGGCGTCCTGGCCACCGGGTTCTCCGTCCTGCTCGGCTTCATCGTCTTCCTCTCGTTCACGACCTACGACGCCTCCCGTTCGGGCGCCGAGGAAGAGGCGGTGATCGTGGTCCAGCAGTTCGAGACGGCGCAGTTCTTCGACGACGAGCTCGCCGCCGAGCTGACGGGCCAGCTGGTCTGCTACGGCCGCTCCGTGGCCGGCGAGGAGTGGGACCGGCTGGAGGCGGGGACCCTCGGTGACGGGATCAACCCCTGGGGCGTGGTCATGTTCGAGACCTTGGTCGACTTCGAGCCCGAGACCAACGCCGAACAGTCGACCTATGACCGTTGGCTGGACCAGACCAGCGCCCGCGAGCAGGCCCGCAACGACCGGGTGCACGCCGTGTCCGGGGTGATCCCGAGCCCGTTGTGGATCGTGCTGCTCTTCGTCTCCGGCGTGATATTCCTGTACATGCTGTTCTTCGCCGACCGCGCCGAACGGGCCACGACCCAGGCCCTGTTGATGGGGTCGGTGGTGTCGGTCATCACCACGCTGCTGTTGCTGCTGGTCTTCTTCAACCGGCCGTTCCAGGATGACGTGGGCGGGCTACGGCCGGACTCGATGGAGCGGGTCCTGCGCATCACCGACGAGCTCGCGATGGCCGCCGGGATCGAGATCACTCCGCCCTGTGACCTCCGCGGGCGACCCCTCGATGGCTGAACGCCCACGAGCCAGCCGCCTGGAGCTGGCGGCCACGGTGCTGCTCGCCGTGGCCGCGGTGGCCACGGCGTGGAGCAGCTACCAGGCCACCCGCTGGAACGGGGAGCAGGCCAAGGCCGCCAGCCAGACCAACGCCATCCGAATCGAGGCCGCCCGGGCCCAAGGCGAGGCCCAAGCCGAGACCGAGGTCGACCTGGCTGTGTTCATCCAGTGGGTGGACGCCGATGCCCAGGACCAGGAGGAGCTGGCCGACTTCTACGCCAGTCGCTTCCGGGACGAGTTCCAGCCCGCCTTCGACGCCTGGATGGCAACGGACCCCTTCGAGAACCCCGACGCCCCGCCGTCGCCCTTCGCCATGGAGGAGTACCAGCTCGAGTCCCGCGACCAGGCCGAGGAGTACGACCGGCAGGCCGAGGCCTCGGCGGCGCTGGTCCGTCGGAACATCCAGCGGGCCGGCAACTACGTGCTCGGCGTCGTGCTCTTCGCCGTCGCGCTCTTCTTCGCCGGCATCAGCACGAAGCTCGACAGTGAGCGGCTGCGCACCACAGTCCTGGTCACCGGCTGGGTGGTCTTCCTGGGGGCGGTGGCGTGGATCGCCACCTTCCCGATCAGCTTCGCCGTCTGATCACACCCGGGAGTAGAGGATCTCCCGCTTGACCTCTTCGATGGCCTGGGTGACCTTGATGTCGCGGGGGCAGGCGTCCGTGCAGTTGAAGGCGGTGCGGCAGCGCCAGACGCCGGTGCGGTCGTTGAGGATGTCCAGGCGCTCGGTCCCGGCCTCGTCGCGGCTGTCGAAGATGAAGCGGTGGGCGTTGACGATGGCGGCGGGGCCGACGTAGCCCGAGTTGCCCCAGAACACCGGGCACGAGGTCGTGCAGGCGGCGCACAGGATGCACTTGGTGGTGTCGTCGAAGCGCTCCCGTTCCTCGGCGGACTGCGTGCGCTCCCGGTAGCCCGGCTCGTCGGTGGTGACCAGGTAGGGCAGCACCGAGCGGTACTGGGCGAAGAACGGCTCCATGTCCACGACCAGGTCCTTGATGACCGGCAGGCCCCGGATCGGCTCGACCGTGATCCTGTCGCCCACGTCCTGGATGAGCAGCGTGCAGGCCAGCCGGTTGACGCCGTTGATGATCATGGCGTCGGAGCCACAGACCCCGTGGACGCAGGACCGGCGCAGGGCCAGGGTCCCGTCGTGGTGGTACTTCACCTCGTGGATGGCGTCCAGCACCTTGTCGGTGGGCTCCATCTCGACCGTGTAGGTCTCCCAGTGGGGCTTGGTGTCGGTCTCGGGGTTGTAGCGCTTGATCTGGAGTTCGACCTGCATCAGTACTTGCGCTCCATGGGCTCGTAGTTGCCGCCGATCACGGGCTTGTAGTCGAGGCGGACCCCACCGTCGTCCGAGCGGGTGGCCAGGGTGTGCTTCATCCAGTGCTCGTCCTCCCGCAGCGGGTGGTCGTCCCGGAAGTGGGCACCCCGGCTCTCGGTCCGGGCCCGGGCGCTGGCCACGGTGACCTTGGCCAGCTCGATCAGGTACCCCAGCTCGAGGGCCTCGGTCAGGTCGTAGTTGAAGATCTGGCCCTTGTCGTCGATCGAGATCTCCTCGTACTCCGCGGTGAGCTCGTCGACCACCTGGGTGGCATGGGCCAGGCTCTCCTCGGTGCGGAAGACCATCGCGTTGGCGGTCATCTCCTCCTGCAGCCGCTCCCGCAGCAGGGCGGTGTTGGCCGTCCCGCTCCCGGCCTTCATCTTGTCGATGCGGGCCTTGACCTCGGATTCGGGAGCCTCGGGCAACTCGGGCTGGTCGGCCTCGGCGACGAAGCGGGCCATGTCCTTGCCGCCCCGGCGACCGAACACGACGATGTCGAGCAGCGAGTTGGTGCCCAGCCGGTTCGCCCCGTGCACCGACACGCAGGCGCACTCGCCGGCGGCGTAGAGCCCTGGCAGCACGGTGTTGTCGGCGTCGATGACCACCTGGCCGTCGACGTTGGTGGGGATGCCGCCCATCGCGTAGTGGGCCGTGGGCTGGATCGGGATGGGGTCCTTCTTGGGCTCGATGCCCAGATAGGTCCGCACGAAGTCGGTGATGTCCGGGAGCTTCTCGTCGATCTGCTCGGGCGGGAGGTGCGTGAGGTCCAGGTAGACGCCGTCCTTGTCGGCGCCGATCCCCCGACCCTCCCGGATCTCGGTCATGATCGAGCGGGAGACCATGTCCCGGGGGGCCAGGTCCTTGACCGTGGGGGCGTAGCGCTCCATGAACCGCTCGCCGTCGGCGTTGCGCAGGATGCCGCCCTCGCCGCGGGCGGCCTCCGAGAGCAGGATGCCCAGCTTGTAGATGCCGGTCGGGTGGAACTGGAAGAACTCCATGTCCTGCATCGGGATGCCCCGGCGGTAGAGCAGGCCGGGCCCGTCGCCGGTGAGGCTGACGGCGTTGGAGGAGATCTTGAACATCCGTCCGAAGCCGCCGCTGGCGAAGAGTGCGGCCTTGGTGGAGAACACGTGGAGGTCGCCGGTGGCCATCTCGTAGGCGACCACGCCGGCCACCCGACGCCCGGCGGGGGTGCCCGGGTCGTCGGCGAAGACCATGTCCAGGACCTGGAACTCGTTGAAGAAGGTGACGTCCCGCTTCACGCACTGCTGGAAGAGCGTCTGGAGGATCATGTGGCCGGTGCGGTCCGCCGAGTAGCAGGCCCGGCGCACGGCGGCCTCGCCGTGGTTGCGGGTGTGGCCACCGAAGCGCCGCTGGTCGATCTTGCCCTCGGGCGTGCGGTTGAACGGGAGGCCGAAGTGCTCGAGCTCGACGACGGCGTCGATGGCCTCCTTGCACATGACCTCGATGGCCGGCTGGTCGCCCAGGTAGTCGGCGCCCTTGACCGTGTCGAAGGCGTGCCACTCCCAGGAGTCCTCCTCGACGTTGGCGAGGGCGGCGCACATGCCGCCCTGGGCGGCGCCGGTGTGGGAGCGGGTGGGGTAGAGCTTGGTCAGGACCGCGACCCGGCACTGGCCGGCGACCTCGATGGCCGCCCGCAGGCCCGCACCGCCCGCCCCGACGATCACCGCGTCGTAGCTGTGATGGTGGACGTTCACAGCCCTGATCCTCGCATGCCACTGCCACCCCGGCGAAGTCGTCGGATCACCCCTCGATCACCGTCGTGTAGCGGTTGGTGGCGGTGATGTCGCCGGCGGTGAGGGTGAGGTCCAAGCGCAGCTCGCCGGGGAGCGGTGGGACCTCGGCGTCGACCCGGCCGATGCGGACGCAGGCGTCCGCGCCGACCTCGCCGCCCCAGTGCCAGGCCCGGTGCCCGTCTGGCCAGCTGAGCTCAGCGGTGACTGCCGCCCGCACCAGGGGCACCCGTAGGTCGCTGACGACGTGGACGTCCAAGGCGAGGGCCTCGCCCGCGGTGACCGCGACGGGCAGGCGGTCGGCCACGACGATCACGGGCCGGCAGGCCTCCAACAGCGCCTCGTAGCCCGCCTTGGGCACCCGCTCGTGGTCCAGCAGGGACCAGGAGACCGCGGGCTGGGCGTCGGTCAGCAGGAACTGCAGGAACCCGCCCGTCGGGCGGTACTTCAGCCGGCGGAGCTCCTCGACGTGATGGCGCACGACGGTGGCCTGATACGCCTGGGTCGCCCCCCGCCACGAGGTGTAGGTGGCGTGGTCGGCCTCGGGCACCCGGCGGTCGAGGAAGGCCCGCTGCAGGCTGTGGTGGTGCTCCAAGCGGTCCCAGTCCAGGTCCGGCCACCGGTCGGGCTCGACGAAGGCGTCGGTTTCGGGCACGGCCTGGGCCCCGAACTCGGAGACGAAGCGCACCATGCGGGGCAGGGTGGCGGCGAAGCCGGGCAGGTCCCGCTCGTCGCCGTGGTACCAGCCGAAGTAGAGGTGGCTGTCGGTGCCGTCGAGGCGGGGGAGGTGGGGCCACACGCCGCTGTGGGGGATCACCGGGCGGGAGCCGTCCGCCTTCTCGATGGCCCGCTTGATCGATCGGTCGAGCACGGTCTTGTTCCACGTGGGCAGCTCCATGCCCGCCAACGCCTTGAGGCCCACCCGACGGGCCACGGCGGGATCGGCCATGGCCCCCGTCGGCTCGTCGAGGGTGAGCGGCTCGTTGTGGCCGCACCAGATGGCCACGGAGGGGTGATGGCCGAGGATCTCGACGGCCTTGCGGGCCTGGCGCACAGCCTGCTTGCGCACCGAGCGGGCGTACCCCCACTGCAGCGGCAGGTCCTGCCAGACCAGCATCCCCCGTTCGTCGGCCTGGTCGTAGAGCGGTTCGGTGGTGACGTGGGCGTGGACCCGGACCAGGTCGAGCCCCGCCTCCCGGGCGAGGTCGACGTCGCGTCGGACGTCGTCGTCGTCGGCTTCACCCAGCAGGGCCCGGGTGGGAGCCAGGTTGGCGCCCTTCAAGAAGAGGCGCTCGCCGTTGACCGAGAGCTGCCAGTCGTCGAACACCAGCGAGCGCAGGCCGACCCGCCGCTCGAGGATGTGGCTGACCCGGCCGTCCTCGGCCATCGCCTCGACCCGGACGTCGTAGCGGGGCTGGTCACCGAACGCCCACGGCCACCAGAGGGACGGCTCGGGCACGGTGACCACCCACTCGAGCTGGTTCTCCCCGGCCGCGAGGCTGAGCTCCTCGGTGTAGGGCGCCTGGCCCTCGACGGTCGTGGCGATCTTCACGACGCCGGGGCGGAGCGTGTCGGCGAGGGCGCGGAAACGCAGGGTGGCCGACTCGGGGCCGGCCTCGGTGCACACGACGGACAAGCGCCGGAGGCGCACGGGCCCGCTCCGCTCGAGGCGCACGGGCCGCCAGAGGCCACCCGGGTTGAGGTCGGGGTCGATGCAGTCCCAGTGCTGGAACACCCCGGTGAGGGAGCGCTTGGCCGTGCGGTCGTCGGGGGGCGAGCACACCACCTGGGCGGCCAGGAGATGCTCCTCGCGGGCCCGGAGCTGGTCGGTGACCTCGAAGGTGTGGCCGAAGAAGTAGCCCTCGGTGTCACCGACGTAGCCGCCGTCCAGCCAGACGTCGGACTGGTAGAAGACGCCGTCGAACACCAGCCAGGCTCGCTCGCCGTCATCGGGTCGGTCGGCGGTGAAGGGCACCCGGTAGAGCAGGGGCCCATCGCTCGCCGCGAAGGCCGGGGTGCTGCGCCAGTGCCCCGGGACGGTGACCGTCTCCCACGCCGAGTCGTCCAGGTCGGGCCGGGCGAAGTCTCGTTCCAGGAGCGGGTCGGTCGGGGCCACCCGCCAGTCCGCCGGCAGCCTGACTGACGGTGTCACCCGGGTAGGTTGCCACCTATGTCGTCTCGTGCCGCAACGATCGGTCAGCTCCGCGAATCCGGCTGGGAATCGGTACCGGTCAAGGAGGAGGTTCGGCGCAACGCCGTGGCCCGCATCCTGGCCGGCGAGCAGGTCGTGGAGGGCGTCCTGGGCTACGAGGAGACCGTCCTGCCGCAGCTGGAGAACGCCGTCCTGGCCGGCCACGACGTGATCTTCCTGGGGGAGCGGGGCCAGGCCAAGACCCGGATGATCCGCTCGCTCACCAACCTTCTCGACGAGTGGCTCCCGATCGTGGCGGGCTCGGAGATCCTCGACGACCCCTACGAGCCCGTCTCCCGTCACGCCCGGGACCTGGTCGCCCAGCACGGCGACGACACGCCCATCGAGTGGGTCCACCGCGACGATCGCTTCGGTGAGAAGCTGGCCACGCCGGACACCTCGATCGCCGACCTCATCGGCGAGGTCGACCCCATCAAGGTGGCCGAGGGCCGCTACCTCTCCGACGAGCTGACGATGCACTACGGCCTGGTGCCCCGCACCAACCGGGGCATATTCGCCATCAACGAGCTGCCCGACCTCTCCGAGCGCATCCAGGTCGGCCTGCTGAACGTCCTCGAGGAGCGTGACGTCCAGGTCCGGGGCTACAAGATCCGCCTGCCCCTCGACGTCATGCTGGTGGCCTCGGCCAACCCTGAGGACTACACGAACCGGGGCCGGATCATCACCCCGCTGAAGGACCGCTTCGGCAGCCAGATCCGCACCCACTACCCGCTCGACATCGAGACCGAGGTGGCCATCGCCAAGCAGGAGGCTCGGCCCTTCGTCGTCGAGGGCGTCCGGGTCGACGTCCCCGACTTCATGGCCGAGATCGTGGCCACCCTGACCCACCTGGCCCGGGAGAGCCCTCATGTGAACCAGGCCTCCGGCGTGTCGGTCCGCCTGACGGTGGCCAACCTGGAGGTCCTGGTCGCCAACGCCACCCGGCGGGCCCTGCGCCACGGCGAGACCGACGTCGTCCCCCGCATCACGGACCTCGACGCCCTGGCCGCCTCGACCTCGGGCAAGATCGAGATCGAGACCCTCGAGGAGGGTCGCGACGGACAGATCATCGACCAGTTCCTCCGGGGCGCGGTGCTGACCTGCTTCCGGGAGGCCTTCGACCTCCCTGAGTTGAACGGGGTCCTGGACGCCTTCGACGAGCGGGCCGGTGGACGCCGGCGAGGACATCAGCTCGGCGGCCTATGCCGAGCTGGCCGCCGAGCTCCCCGCCATCAGGGAGGCCGTGAACCGCCTCACCGAGGACGAGTCGGCGGCGTCGGTTGCCTCCGCGGTCGAGTTCGTCCTCGAGGGCCTGCACCTCTCCAAGCGCCTCAACAAGGAAGCCGCCGGCGGCCGCGCCACCTACCGGAGCCGGGGCTAGGCGTCACATTGCTCCGCTCCGCTCCGCCGGCTCCGCCGATGCGGTGGGTCGTGCAGCTGCTGCGCTCCGCTCCGCAGCCCCGGTCGGTAGCGGGTTCCCGTAGCCTCGGGGCGATGCCCCTCTTCCGACGCAAGGCGGGTCGACCACAGTTCCGCTACTCGCGCTGGGACGGCACCCAGAAGGGCTTCGAGCTCGGGGCCGACGAGGTGATGGCCGAGATCACCGACGACCTGCTCTACCACGGTGACCTCAACGCCGCTCTGCGCCGGATGCTGCAGTCGGGCTTCGACACCCCCGACGGCGAGCACCTCGCGGGCCTGCGGGAGACCATGGAGAAGCTCCGCCAACGACGCCGGGAGATGCTCGAGAACCACGACCTGGGCGGGGTCTACGACGAGATCGCCGACGCCCTGCGGGAGGTGGTCGAACAGGAGCGGGCCTCGCTGGCCGAGATGGCCCGCGAGGCCGCCGAGTCGGGCGACCGGCGCCGCCAGGAGGTCACTGAGGAGGTCGTCCAGCAGCGCAACATGGACCTCGACCTCCTGCCCCCCGATCTGGCCGGCCAGGTCAAGGCCCTCCAGGAGTACGAGTTCACGTCCTCGGAGGCCAGGGAGCAGTTCGAGGCGCTGATGGACCAGCTGCGCGAACAGCTCATGCAGCGCTTCGTCGACCAGGTCTCGGGCTCCATGCAGAACATGACGCCCGAGGACCTGGCCCGGATGAAGGACATGCTGGCCGAGCTCAATCAGATGCTCGAGCAGCGGGCGAACGGGGAGGAACCCGACTTCGACGGGTTCATGGAACGCCACGGCGACTTCTTCCCCGAGAACCCGCGGGACCTGGACGAGCTGCTCGAGCTCATGGCCCAGCGCATGGCCGCCATGCAGGCGATGCTCAACTCGATGACGCCCGAGCAGCGGGCCCAGCTGCAGAGCCTCTCCGAGCAGCTCCTGGAGGACATGGACCTGCAGTGGCAGGTGGACCAGCTCGGCCAGAACCTGCAGGCCGCCTTCCCGGACATGAACTGGAACCGGCGTTACGACTTCTCCGGCCAGGACCCGCTGGGTTTCGGCGAGGCGGCGTCGATGATGGAGCAGCTGGGCGACCTCGATCAGCTCGAGAACCTGCTGCGCAATGCCACGTCGCCGGGTGCCCTGGCCGAGGTCGACCTCGACAAGGTGAAGGAGCAACTCGGTGAGGACTCAGCCGCGAGCCTCGAGAAGTTGGCCGAGCTGGCCCGCCTGCTCGAGGAAGCAGGCCTGATCGAGAACAAAGAGGGCCGTTTCGAGCTGACGGCCAAGGGCATGCGTCGCATCGGCCAGAACGCCCTGGCCGAGCTCTTCAAGCGCCTGTCGGTGGACAAGATCGGCGGCCACCAGGTCGAGGTGCTCGGCACCGGCCACGAGCGGGCCTACGACACCAAGCCCTACGAGTTCGGCGACCCCTTCAACCTGCACATCGAGCGCACCGTGCGCAACGCGGTCAGTCGCCAGGGCCAGGGCACCCCGGTGCGGCTGAGCCCGGAGGACTTCGAGGTCGAGCGCACCGAGCACCTCGTGCGCTCCAGCACGGTGCTGATGCTGGACCTCTCCTTGTCGATGCCGATGCGGGACAACTTCCTGCCCGCCAAGAAGGTGGCGATGGCGCTGCACTCGCTCATCTCCAGCCGCTTCCCGCGGGACTTCCTGGGCATCGTCGGCTTCAGCAGCGTGGCCCGGGCCCTCACCCCCGAACAGCTCCCCGAGGTCTCCTGGGACTACGAGTACGGCACGAACATGCAGCACGGCTTTCAGCTCAGCCGGCGGATGCTGGCCCGGCAGTCGGGCACCAAGCAGATCATCATGATCACCGACGGCGAGCCGACCGCCCACAACCTGCCCAACGGCGAGGTGTACTTCAACTACCCGCCGGTGCGGGAGACGGTCGAGGCCACCATGCGCGAGGTGGCCCGCTGCACCAAGGAGAACATCCGCATCAACACCTTCATGCTCGACCCGAACGGGCACCTCAAGGAGTTCGTGGAGCGCCTCACCAAGTTCAACCAGGGACGAGCCTTCTTCACGACCCCCGAGACGCTGGGCGACTACGTCCTGGTCGACTTCATCGAGCAGAAGCGGGCCATGGTCCGGGGCCGCACGGGCGGCCGACGCTCCGCCTGAGCCCCGCGACGGGTTCCCCCCGCCGAGGTCACGGATACCGGAAAACCACGGATTTCCCCGTCGCGCCCTTGCGCCCGGGGGGTAACCGGTGGAATGATGACAGCAGTGTAATTACAGCGGTGTCCCGGACGGGTGGATCTCTCCACCGCGAAGGGCGCCAGTCGCTTGGGGAAGCAACGGGCGGTGCGCCAACAAGGAGGCACACCAATGAGATCGATCTTCGACGAGACCGAGGACTTGACCTGGCAGGAGTACGCCAACTGCCTCGGTGTCGACCCGGACCTCTTCTTTCCCGAGCGGGGCGCCTCCACTCGGGAGGCCAAGGAGGTCTGTCGAGGCTGTGTCGTGCGCGACGACTGCCTCGAGTACGCCCTCACCAACGGTGAGAAGTTCGGCATCTGGGGCGGCATGAGCGAGCGCGAGCGTCGTCGCATCCGCCGCCAGCGGGCCATCGCCCGCGAAGCCGCCGCCGTCGCCGGTCACCGTCCACACCGCCTGATCCCGGTCGGCGCTCAGCGGCCGAGGCGGGCCTCCACGGTCCGGTCCTCGGCCAGGTCCAGGGTCGGCCCACCGCTCGGGTGCCACCGCCTCCAGCACCCGACGGGGCAGCAGGCCCACCAGCTCGGCGCCGGCCAGCTCGACCCGGGCGGCGACGCGGTCGTAGGCGTCGGCCGGGCCTACCCGGAACGGTTCCACGAGGTTCATCGACACCTGCACCCGGTCCCCGACGGCGAGGCCGAGGGCCCGGATGCCGTCTCCCCGCACCGCGGCGGCGACCGCCCGGGCCCGGTCCAGGTCCGGCTCGGCCAGCCAGAGGTTGTAGGCGACCAGCGGCGGCCGACAGCCCACGGCCACCGCCCCGGCCGTCGGGATGGGGCTGGTCAGGTCCTGTGTCCGGGGCCAGGTCCACGAACGCCCGACGGCGCACCTCGGGCAGGGTCGGACGGCCACCCCCCTCCCCGTAGATGAAGGCCGGGACCCCGAGCTCCGCCGCGATCCATTCGGCGAAGCGGTCCCGAGCGACACCCGCCTGTTCCGGCGTCGATCCGTCCAGGGCGACGAAGGGGACGACGTCCACCGCCCCCAAGCGGGGGTGCGCACCGTCGTGGGCCCGCAGGTCGATCGCGCCGACGGCTACCCGGGCGATCCGGCGGGCGGCGCTCCTCGCCCACGGTGGTCAGCACCGTGCGGTGGTGATGCCGATCGACGTGGCGATCCAGCAGGTCGGGACCACCCGCGGCCGTCAGGGCGTCCAGAACGGTGGCGTCCCGGCCCTCGCTCACGTTCACGATGCACTCGAGCACTCAGCGGCCTCCCTGGCGCGGTGACCACGGGCGGTGGCCTGCCACCGGTACGCTCGAACCCGTGAACCTCGGTGCACCCGAACTGATCATCGTGCTCCTCATCATCCTGCTGATCTTCGGCGGGTCCAAGCTCCCGCAGCTGGCCCGCTCGCTGGGCAAGGCCCAGTCGGAGTTCAAGAAGGGCTCCGAAGAGGACGCGACGACGACCGGCACCGGCGATTCGTCACCCCCGGCCTGACCGACTCCGCCGAGTCGTCAGTCCGACGCTGACCGATCGCTAGCCCCGGCCGGGAACCGGGCGCGCCCCGGCGTCGTTGCCATGTCGAGTCCTCCGCCACCACCGACTCGCACCGACCGGGTGCCGAGCTGGGAAGAGGTCGCCCATGACCACGGGCGCTTCCTCTACACGGTGGCGTACCGGCTCACCATGAACCACGACGACGCGCAGGATCTGGTGCAGGACGTGCTGCTACGGGTGCAACGAGGGCTGGCGACCTACCAGCCGGGCTCCATGGAGGCGTGGCTGTCGCGCATCACCACCAACGCCTTCCTCGACGGGGTCCGCCGCCAGAAGCGCCGCCCCCAGGACCCTCTGCCCGAGGAGAACCCCGAGCGGGTGCTGCCGACGGCCGTGTCCGCGGCGGACGCCCTCGACGCCGCCGTGCTGCCCGAGCACCTGCAGGACGCCTTGCGGGACCTGCCCGAGGACTACCGGACCGCGGTCGTCCTCTGTGACGTCCTGGACTTCAGCTACGAGGAGATCGCCGAGGCCCTCGACATCCCGGTGGGCACGGTCCGGTCCCGTATCCACCGCGGTCGTGCCCGACTGCGCGAAGCCGTCGAGGCGATGCCGTGAACGAGCGGACCGACGCCCCGGTGCCCGAGGAGGACGACGCCGTCCGACGACTCTTGCGGGGCCTCCCCGAGGTCACCCCGCCGGAGGGCTTCTTCGACGACCTGATCCGCCGGCGCCGCCGCCGGGCTCGGGCCGTGGCGGTGGGCGGGCTGGCCGCGGCCGGCGTGGTCGGCGCGATCGTCGTGGCCCAGGCGACCGGGATACACGGCCACGTCGATCCCGCGATGGGCGACCTGGCCGAGCGTCACGCGGAGGTCATGGCGGTGGAGACGGCCTCGATCCGCGGGGCGATGCCCTCCGACGAGGTGCCGGCGCCCTACCAGGCCCCCGAGCAGGTCGGCGAGCTGCGGCGGGGCATCGTGGTGCGCCATCCCGACGACGTCGTCCAGGTCGTCTACGCCGCCAACGGCCACTACGTGTCGATCTTCGAGCAGCCGGGCGACATGGACGACGACGCCATGGCCGACGAGCTGACGCCGGCGGACGTCGCCGGGGTCGACGCATGGTGGACCGAAGACGATGCGCTGGTGGTCCGACGCCGCGACGTCGTCTACGTGATCGTGGGGGACCTCGACCCCGATGAGGCCCGGGCGGTCGTGATCGACCTGCCCGATGCCCGACCCATGAGCCTGACCCGGCGAATCGGTGACGCCATGGACGATCTGGTCGACGCCTTCGGTCTCGGCTGAAACGACAGGCGAGATCTCGTCGAACCCTCAGGCCCGGGTGGCGGCCTCGGCCTCGATGGCCTCGCGGCGGCGCTTCAGGATCCGGCGGCGCTCACGTTCCGAGCAGCCTCCCCACACGCCGTGGTCGATGCGGTGGGTCAGGGCGTACTCGAGGCACAACTCCCGCACCGGGCAGTCGGCGCACACCCGCCGGGCGACCTCGACCCCGACACCATCGCTGGGAAAGAACAGCGATGGTGGCTGGTGGGCACAGTGGCCGTAGGCCATCCAGTCGGTCTCGGTCTCGTCGGGCTTGCTCATGTCGGTGGGGGGACCTCCGTTCCACCTGTACTACGGCGTCCGGGGCGGTTCGGTTCCCGGGATCCCGGGGTTTTCCGAGAAGTTCCGCTGATCCCGGTAGCCTCGCCAGCGATGTCGAACGTCGTGGAACCCTCCCTCGAGACCGAGCCGCCCCGGGGCGCGGTCAAGATCGTGTACCTCGGGCCCGTCGCGCCCCACTGGGAGATCCGCTCCGACTTCGGCGATCGGGCCGTCATCGACGCCTTCCGGGACCGGGTCAACGCCCGGCTCGTGCTCCTGCCCCCGCACGACCCCCAGTTCCGTCGCAACCGGGAGCGGGTGAACCGCGACGCCGAGCGCGAGCTGTTGTTGATCGACTGGGACCTGGGTTATGACGAGGACGAGGACAACGACCTCGGGGCTCGGCCTTCCTGAGGTGACCCCGCCCCGTACCATGGCGGGTGTGGAAGAGACCGGTGCCGAGCGCTTCCTGAACCGCGAATTGTCGTGGTTGGACTTCGACACCCGCGTCCTGGTCATGGCGGAGGACGCCTCGGTGCCCCTGCTGGAGCGGGCGAAGTTCCTCGCCATCTTCTTCCAGAACCTCGACGAATTCTTCCAGGTGCGGGTGGCGGGCCTGAAGGACCAGGTCGCCGGCTCGGTCACCAAGCGGACCCCCGACGGGCGCACCCCGGGCCAGCAGCTCGAGGAGATCCGCGACCGGGTCGGCAAGCTGCTGACCCGGGCCGAGCAGGTCTTCCTCGACGAGATCGTCCCGGCGCTCGGTGACGCCGGCATCCGCTTCTCCTCGTGGGACGAGCTCGACGATGACGACCTCGAGTACCTGGGGACCCAGTTCGACGAGCGCATCTTCCCCGTGCTCACCCCGCTGGCGGTGGATCCCGGCCACCCCTTCCCCTACATCTCGGATCTCTCGCTCAACCTGGCCGTGGTGGTCCACGACCCCGCGTCGGGCCTGCGCCGCTTCGCCCGGGTCAAGGTCCCGCCGTTGCTGCCCCGCTTCGTGGTGATGCCCGACGGTGAGCGCTTCGTGCCGCTCGAGCAGGTCATCGCGGCCCACCTGGACACGCTCTTCCCTGGCATGGAGGTGGTGGAGCACCATCCGTTCCGGGTCACCCGCAACGCCGACCTGACCCTCGAGGACGAGGAGGCCGACGACCTGCTGGCCGCCGTCGAGGTGGAGCTGCGGCGCCGACGCTTCGGCAAGGCCGTGCGCCTCGAGCTCGAGACCACGGTGACCGAGGAGGTCCGCGAGCTCCTCCAGCGGGAGCTGGACCTCGACGACGAGGACGTCTACGTGGTCACCGGTCCGCTGGACCTGAGTGGCCTGTGGTCGCTGCTGAGCCTGGACCGCCCGGACCTGAAGGACGAGGCCTGGTCCGGCGTCGTCCCGCCCCGGCTGGCCGGCGAGGACGGCGAGGTCCGCGATCTTCCGGGTCCTGCGCGGGGGCGACCTCCTCCTGCACCACCCGTACGATTCCTTCGCCGGCACGGTCGAGACCTTCATCGACCAGGCCGCCGACGACCCCCAGGTGCGCGCCATCAAGCTCACGCTCTACCGCACGGACGGCGACAGCCCCATCGTCGACGCCCTGATCCGGGCGGCGGAGTCGGGCAAGCAGGTGGCGGCGCTGGTCGAGCTGAAGGCCCGCTTCGACGAGCAGGCCAACGTCGGCTGGGCCCGCCGCCTGGAGAAGGCCGGCGTCCACGTTGCCTACGGGCTGCTCGGCCTCAAGGTCCACACCAAGACCACCCTCGTGGTCCGCGAGGAGCACGGCGGGCATGGTCCGGTACTGCCACATCGGCACCGGCAACTACAACAGCCGAACCGCCCGGATCTACGAGGACTGTGCGCTGCTGACCGCCGATCCCGAGATCGGCGCCGACCTCACCCACCTGTTCAACTACCTCACCGGCTACGCCCGCGACATCGACTACAAGCGGATGCTGGTGGCGCCCGACTCGCTGCGCTCGGGCATCCGGCGGCTCATCCGCCAAGAGATCGAGGCGGGGCCGGGCCGAGGCCGGATCCTGGCCAAGATGAACTCACTGGTGGACCCCGGGATCATCGAGGACCTGTACGAGGCGTCGGCCGCAGGGGTCGAGATCGACCTCGTCATCCGCGGCATCTGCTGCCTGCGACCGGGCGTCCCCGGCCTGTCCGAGCGCATCCGGGTGCGGTCCATCGTGGGCCGGTACCTCGAGCACTCCCGCATCTTCTGCTTCGCCAACGGTCACGGCCCCGGCGTGGCCGCCTGGTACATCGGCTCGGCGGACTGGATGCCCCGCAACCTCGACCGTCGGGTCGAGGCCCTCGCGCCCATCGACACCCCGTCGCTGCAGCAGCGCCTGATGGAGGTCCTCCAGGTCAACCTGGCCGACGACACCCTGGCCTGGACCCTCGGCCCGGAGGGGGAGTGGGCCCCGCCACCCGGTACCGGCCGGGTGGACACCCACCTGCGCCTCCAGGAACTGCACCGGGCCCGTTCTTGACCGAGCCGCAGGTCCGGGCGGCAGGGTGTGCCGTCTGGCGACCGGCCGGCGACGGCACCGAGGTGCTGCTGGTGCACCGCCCGCGCTACGACGACTGGTCGCTGCCGAAGGGGAAGCTGGATCCGGGCGAGACCTGGGAGGACGGCGCCCGGCGCGAGGTCGAGGAGGAGACGGGCTGCACCGGCACCCTCGGGCCGCGTCTGGCGACCACGAACTACATCGACGGCAAGGGTCGCACCAAGGAGGTCCGGTGGTTCGAGCTGCGTTCGCCGCGGGGCGAGTTCGTGGCCAACGACGAGGTGGACGAGGTGAGGTGGCTGTCGTCGGAGGCCGCCCGGCGCAGGGTCACCCGCCCGTCCGACGCCGAGGTGATCCGCGCCCTCGACGAGCACCTGGAGCAAGCTGAGCCGACCGTGACCACGACCACGCCACCCCGCCTGCCGTCCCTGTGGCGGCGCGTGCCCAACACCCCCGACGACTGGTTCTCGCCCGACGAGCTGGACCGCGCCCGCCGCTACCGCAAGCCGGTGGGCCGGGCCCGCATCCTGCGCATGGTCATCTCGGCGGTCGCCCTCCTCGTGATCGTGTTCGCCGAGCTGGCCCCGGAGTTGGTGGATGCCCTCGACATCACCAACTGGGTCTTGCAGCTCGTGGTGATCGTGCTGTTCCTGGAGCTGGTGAGCGCGTTCATCGCCACACCCTTCGACGCCTGGCTCGAGCTGCGCCACGATCGCGAGTGGGAGCTGTCCACCCAGACCGGGCGGGGGTTCGCCGGCGACCTGGCCAAGGGCCTGGTGCTGGGCCTGATCGTCAACGTGCTGCTGTTGCTGCCTCTGTTCGCGGTGATCCGGACCACGCCGACGTGGTGGCTGTGGGGTTGGCTGGTGATGGTCACCTTCACGATCGGGCTCGGCTTCCTGTATCCGGTGGTCATCGCCCCGATCTTCAACACGTTCACCCCGCTCGAGGACGAGGACATGAACGGCCGGATCGACCGGATCGCCGACATCGCGGGTGTGCAGATCTCCGGTGCGTACGTGGCCGACGAGAGCAAGCGGTCCCGCCGGGACAACGCCTATGTGGCCGGGCTCGGCGCCACCCGCCGGGTGGTGCTCTTCGACACCCTCCTCGAGCACCCGCCGGAGGTGGTCGAGCAGGTGGTGGCCCACGAGATCGGCCACTGGCGCCTGAAGCACCTCCGCAAGCAGCTCCCGGTCATCGCCCTCCTCCTGCTGGCCCTCTTCGCCGGCCTCAAGCTGTTCAGCGAGTGGACCTGGATCTTCGAGCAGGCCGGCGTCGTCACCTCGGGCGACGTGCCCTACGTCGGTCAGCCCACCGCCCTGCCGTTGCTGGTGCTGGCGGCCCAGATCGGCTTCGGCCTGCTCGGCCTGCTCACGGCCTGGGTGTCCCGGGCCTTCGAGCGCCAGGCCGACATCGAGGCCCTCGACCTGCTGGAGCAACCCCAGACGATGCTGGACATGCAGCGGGGCCTGCACACCAAGAACCTGGCGGACCTGGAGCCGGGCCTGGTCAAGCGCCTCCAGGCCAGCCACCCCCCGGCGGCCGAGCGCATGGCGCTCACCTCGGCCTGGGCCGCCGGCAAGGGCGTGTCGGTCAGCTCCGTGACGCGCCCGGCTTCGTCCCCGACGGGGTAGAAGCGGGACTTCGCCCAGAGCGACACGTAGACGAGCCCGACCAGGGCGGGGACCTCGATCAGCGGGCCGATGGTGCCGGCCAGGGCCTGGCCCGAGGTGACGCCGAACACGGCGATGGCCACGGCGATGGCGAGCTCGAAGTTGTTGCCGGCCGCGGTGAAGGCGACGGAGGCGTTGCGCTCGTAGGGCAGCCCGAGCCGGTAGGCGGTCAGGAAGGCCCCGCCCCACATGAGGGCGAAGTAGATGAGCAGGGGGACCGCCACGCGGGCGACGTCGAGTGGGTTGTCGGTGATCTGCTCGCCCTGGAGGGCGAACAGCACGACGATGGTGAACAGCAGCCCGTAGAGGGCGACCGGGCCGATCCGGGGCAGGAAGGTGTTCTCGTACCAGTCGGTGCCCTTGCGGGCCTCGCCGATGGTGCGGGTGAGGAACCCCGCGAGCAGGGGGATGCCCAGGAAGATGAGCACCGACTTGGCGATCTCCCCCATGGAGACGTCGAGGTCCGCGGTGTCGAGCCCCAGCCAGTCGGGGAGCACGGTCAGGTAGAACCAGCCGAGCACCGAGTACATGACGATCTGGAAGAGCGAGTTGACGGCCACGAGCACGGCGGCCAGTTCCCGACTGCCGCAGGCCAGGTCGTTCCAGATGAGGACCATGGCGATGCAGCGGGCGAGGCCCACGATGATGAGCCCGGTGCGCAACTCCGGCAGGTCGGCGAGGAACACCCAGGCCAGGGTGAACATCAGCAGCGGCCCGATCACCCAGTTGAGGAGCAGGGACAGGCCGAGGGTGCGACCGTCGGCCAGCTCGTCGCCGAGGTGGCGTGTAGCGGACCTTGGCCAGGACCGGGTACATCATGGCCAGCAGCCCGATGGCGATCGGCAGGGAGACGGTGTCGACCTTGATCCGCTCGAGGGTGTCGTTCGAGGTCCGGGATCAACCGGCCCAGCAGCAGCCCGCCGGCCATGGCCAGGCCGATCCACGCCGGCAGGTACCGGTCCAGCGTGGAGAGCTTGGCCGTGACCGACTCGGCCGCGAGCGGGGGGAGGGGTGGTGGTCAGCGGTCGGCGAGGGCGACGGGCTCGGCGGTGTCCGCCGGCGCAGCACACGGCCGTCTCGCCGTCACCGACGACCTCGTTGGTGAGCTGGTCGGAGTCGCCGGTCTTCACGTACCACTCCCAGCGGGCGCCGTCGGGGTCGGTCAGCCAGGTCTCGACCTTGGTGGCGTAGCAGCAGATCGTGTCGTCGATCCCGGTGGTCTCGAGGCCGGTGTCGCTCAGACGGGCCTCGGCGGCCTCCACCTCACCGGCGGACTCGGTCTCGACGCCCAGGTGGTTGAGGGTGCCGCCCTCGGGCCCCTCGAAGAGGACCAGCTTGAGCGGCGGGTCGGCGATGGCGAAGTTGGCGTAGCCGGGCTTGCGCTTGGCCGGCTCGGTGCCGAACAGCTTCGAGTAGAAGTCGACGGCCTCGTCGAGGTCGCTGACGTTGAGGGCGAGCTGCAGTCGGGACACGGGGTCCTCCGAGGGTTCTGGATCGATGAGCATCGATTAGTAGGGGTCACCCTACCAATCAATCGATGATTGTCAATCGTAGTTTCTTCGGGGTGGCCGAGCTCAGCTCGGGGCGAGGGCGGACCGGAGGTCGGCGAGACGATCGGGGACGATCCGCCAGTACACCCAGCGGCCCCGCTTCTCGCCCACGATCAGGCCGGCCTCCGCCAGGGTCTTGGTGTGGTGGCTCACCGTGGGCTGGGACTTGCCCAGGGGCTCCTGCAGGTCACAGGAGCAGACCTCGTCGGCGCCGGCGATCATGCTCAGCAGTCGGAGGCGCACCGGATCGGCCAGGGCGGCAAAGGCCTGGGCCAGGAGCTGGGCCTCGTCCTCGTCGAGCGGGGCGCCCATCACCGTCGGGCAGCACTCGCCGAGGTCGAGGACGGGGATCGGTTGACTGCTCATCTCGGGCTCCAGTCTGTCTATTGACACCGGTCGATACATTCGCGAGGGTGGATCAATCGACAGTCGCGAATGTACCAGGAGCACCACCATGACCGAGCCCGGGATCCTCAGCCCCGACCAGGCCCTCGCCATGAAGACGGCCGCCCGCCACCTCGCGCGACGAGTTCGACGGCGTGTTCGGTGAGGAGACCATCGAGCTCTTCCTGACCACGAGCTACGACCAGTTCGCCGGCCGGGCCAGCTTCCCGAACTTCCTGCCCCTGCTGGCCGAGCGCTTCGCCCGGCAGCGGCTCCACGCCTTGGCCAAGGTCGAGGGCAAGGCCACCGACGGCGTCCCGGTGGTGCTCTTCCTCTGCGTGCACAACGCCGGGCCGCTCCCAGATCGCCCTCGGCTGGTTCAACCACCTGGCGGGGGACCGGGCCATCGCCTGGAGCGGTGGGTCCGAGCCCGTGGGCGAGATCAACCCGGCGGCCGTGGCCGCGATGGCCGAGGTCGGCATCGACATCGCCAAGGAGTACTCCAAGCCGTGGACCGACGAGATCGTCCAGGCCGCCGACGTCGTGGTCACCATGGGCTGTGGCGACGCCTGCCCGATCTTCCCGGGCAAGCGCTACGAGGACTGGGCCCTCGAGGACCCGGCGGGCCTCGGCGTCGAGGCCGTGCGCCCGATCCGCGACGACATCGAGCAGCGGGTCCGGGGCCTGCTGGCCGAGCTCGGGGGTCACCGTCTGAGGGCCATCCCCACCTCTTCGGTTCGCGTTCACCTGCCGGTCACCTGACGGCTGATCGCCGGACAGGGGACGTCTCTACGTTCACCTCCGACAGAGAACGAGGGCACCGCGCCCTTCCTCAGGAGGACACGTATTCCATGTTGCGCAACAGCCGCCTCCGGTGGCTCCTTGGCCTGCTGGCCGCGTTGTCGCTGCTCGCTGCGGCGTGTGGCGACGACAGCGAGTCCAGTGCGCGGTCCGACGACGGTGGCAGCAGCGAGTCGGCCGTCCCCGCCTGCCTCGACATCCCCGCGCTCTACGCCCTGACCGGCCCGGAGTCCACCGGCTTCGCCAACTGGTCCGACGCGACCGACCTGGCCACCACCGTGGGCTCGGCCTACTCGGCCGACCTGCCCGACGAGCCGCTGACCATCACCGGCCCCGGTGAGGAGTCCGGCACCTACGACACCTACGTCGAGTTCGTGATCGAGGGCATCGCCGAGGAGCAGGGCCTCCCCGAGGAGGAGTGGGCCACTCGTCCCGACTACACCTCGTCGCCCAACGACAACGTGATCATCGAGGGCATCTCCGGTGCCGACAACTCCTACGGCTGGGTCGGCTTCGCCTTCGCCGAGGAGAACGCCGACGTGGTCCGGGAGATCGAGATCGCCGGCGAGGACGGCGCCTGTGTCGAGCCCAGCATCGAGACCATCTCCGACGGCACCTACCCGCTGTCCCGGCCGCTGTTCATCTACGTGAACACCGCCAACGCCGACGGACAACCCGGCGGCTCGGCGCCTACGTCGACTACTACCTCGGTGACGGCGGCTATCCAGGCCGTCGCCGACGCCGGGCTACGTCCAGATGACCGAGGACGACTTCGCCACGACGGCCTGGTGCCTGGACGGACGCCGGCGGCTCGCCGGGTGCCCGCCGAGGCGGGTGTGTCCGGTGAGGTCGTCATCTCCGGTTCGTCGACGGTCGAGCCGATCAGCTCGCTGGTCGCCGAGGCGCTTCAGCGGGGACAACCCCGACGTGAGCATCTCGGTCGACGGCCCAGGCACGGGTGACGGCTTCGAGCTCTTCTGCAACGGTGAGACGGACATCTCCGATGCCTCCCGTCCCATCGAGGAGGAGGAGATCGCGGCCTGCGAGGACGCCGGGATCGAGTTCGTCGAGCTCCAGATCGGCCTCGACGGCCTCAGCATCCTCACCAAGGCCTGAGCCTCCACGGCCTGACTCTCCCCCCAGGCCCCGAGGAAAGCGGCGGGGGCGGGTCCACGGACCCGCCCCCGCTCTCCTCGCCCGTACTCCTGCGATGTTCACCTTCCGTTCACCCGCCGGTCAGGAGACCGCCCCCTTCATGTCACGCCTGATCCGTAGCGTCGTGCGGTTTCCATGCGACGCCCCCCGATCCCCCTGCTGGTGCTGGCGATGAGCTTGTTCCTGACCGCCGCCCTGACTGCCTGCGGCGACCGTGACGATCGGCCCGTCGCCCTGCCCGACTGCCTCGACCTGGCCGCCGTCTACGCCGTCACCGGTCCCGAGTCCGTCGGTCAGTTCTCCTGGTCCGACATCCGGCCCCTGCCGAGGAGCTCCAGTCGCCCTCGGCGGCCGAGTTCCCGTCGGCCCCGCTCACGATCTTCGGGCCGGGCGAGGAGTCCGGCACCTTCGACAGCTTCACCGAGTTGGCCATCGAGGGCCTCGCCGAAGAGCGGGGCGTCGAGGAGGACAACTGGTTGCCCCGCCCCGACTACATCTCCTCGCCCAACGACAACGTGATCATCGACGGCGTGGCTGGCACCCGCGCCTCGTTCGGCTGGGTGGGCTATGCCTTCGCCGGCGCGAACGACGACACCGTTCGCGCCTTTGCCGTTGCCGGCGAGGACGGCACCTGTGTCGCCCCCACCGACGAGGCCATCGCGGACGGCACCTACCCCTTGGCCCGTGATCTCTACGTCTACGTGAACCCCGATCGGGCGGCCGACGACCCGGCGGTCCCCGCCTATGTCGACGGCTACCTCGGTGCCGAGGGGTTCCAGGCCGTGAGCGACGCCGGCTACGTGGCCCTGGCCGACGACGTCTGGGCCGCCACCCAGGACGCCTGGGCCGCGGCCGGCGGGAACCCGGGTGAACCCGCGGACGACGTCGCCGGTGACGTCCTGATCTCCGGTTCGTCCACCGTCGAGCCGATCAGCTCGCTGGTGGCTGAGGCGTTCAGCGAGGAGAACCCGCGTGCCGGGGTGTCGGTCGACGGGCCGGGCACGGGCGACGGCTTCGAGTTGTTCTGCGCCGGTGACACCGACATCTCCGACGCATCCCGTCCCATCGAGGACGAGGAGATCGCCGCCTGCGAGGACGCCGGCATCGAGTTCGTCGAGCTGAAGATCGGCATCGACGGCCTGAGCCTGGTGACGATGAGACAAAGGAGCTGACCATGGCTGAGATCGCACTCGCGGCCTACAGATCTGCGGATCAGCGCCACCCGACGGCGCAAGGAGGCCGCGGTCCGCGTCGCCCTGCTCGTCGCCGCCACCCTCTCGGTGGTCATCACTGTGCTCATCGTGGTGTCACTCGTCGGTGAAGCCCTGCGCTTCGTCACCTCCGAGGACTTCACCTGGGCCAGCCTGAACGAGATCGGCTGGTTCCCCCGCCGGGGGTTCTTCGACATCGGGACCCTGATCGTCGGCTCCCTCATCGTCACCGTCATCGCCATGGTGGTCGCCTGGCCCCTCGGCGTCGGCGCCGCCATCTACCTCTCCGAGTACGCCCAGCCCCGGGTCCGCCGGGTGCTCAAGCCCGTCCTCGAGATCCTGGCGGGCATCCCCAGCGTGGTCCTGGGCTTCTTCGCCCTCACGGTGATCTCCCCGGACCTGGTCCAGACGATCTTCACCGACTCCCCGCAGTTCAACCTCCTGGCGGCCGGCCTCGGCGTCGGCATCCTGACCATCCCGCTCGTCGCCTCGATCTCCGAGGACGCCCTCCGCTCGGTGCCCAACGCCCTCCGCGAGGCGTCCGAGGGCCTCGGGGCCCGCAAGATGACCACGACCGTGCAGGTCGTCATCCCCGCCGCGGTGTCCGGTCTCATGGCGGCGCTCATCGTCGGGCGTCTCCCGGGCCATCGGCGAGACGATGGTGGTCGCCATCGCCGCCGGGGCCAGCGGCGGGCTCGCTCTTCACCACCGACCCGCTCGAACCGGGGCAGACGATGACCGCGGCGATGGCCTCGCTGGCCACGGGCACCGACCAGGTCCGGGGCGCGAGCGGTGCGTTCCAGAGCCTGTTCTTCGTCGGCCTGGTGCTCTTCGTGATCACCCTGCTGCTGAACATCCTGTCCGAGCGCTTCGTCCGCCGCGTCCGGCAGCGGTACTAGGAGGTCGACGATGTCCCTGCTGACCCAACCCGCCGACGTCGCCCCGATGACCCGCGAGGCGGTGGCCGCGCGCCTCAAGGGCGGCAAGGTCGACGTCGCCGAACCTGGTCTACAAGTGGACGATGCTGGCCGCCTCCTGGTCTCGCTGGCCGTGCTCGTGCTGCTCATCTGGTCGGTGCTCGGCGACGGCCTCGAGGTCCTGACCGACCGGGGCCTCGAGTTCCTCACCACCGGCAACTCCGGGTGACTCCACGACCGCGGGGATGTGGCAGGCCATCTACGGGTCCTTCTTCATCGCCCTCTTCGTGGCCGTCGTCGCCTTTCCGCTGGGGATCGCCGCCGCGGTCTACATCGAGGAGTACGCCGAGGACACCTGGTTCACCAGCCTGATCAGCGTCAACATCCGCAACCTGGCCGGTGTGCCGTCGATCGTCTACGGCCTGCTCGGGCTTGTCGGTGTTCGTGAAGACCCTCGAGGGCTTCACCGGCGGTCGCTCGATCATCGCCGGCGGCCTCACGCTGGCCATCCTGGTCCTGCCCATCGTCATCATCACCGCGGCGGAGGCGCTCGGGCCGTGCCCGACAGCATCCGCGAGGCCGGCTTCGGTGTCGGCGCCGCCCGCTGGGAGGTCGTCCGGGGCCATGTGCTGCCCTACGCCGCCCCGGGCATCCTGACCGGCACCGTGCTGGCCCTGGCCCGGGCCCTCGGCGAGGCCGCCCCGCTGATCCTGGTCGGCGCGTCCGTGGGCTTCTTCGACACCGCCGAGGGCACCGGGGACCCTCGAGCGCCTCCAGGGCACCTTCACCGCCCTGCCCAACCTGACCTACGGCTGGGCCCGCCAGCCCGGTGCGGACTGGCAGGCCAACACCGCTGCCGCCATCCTCGTGATGCTGGTCGTCATCTTCGCCTTCAACGCCGTCGCGATCCTGCTGCGCAACCACTACGACCGGAAGAGGGACCTCTGAGTATGTCGTCTGAGCCCACCACCACCGTGACCGGAACGGAGACCGCACGTGATCGACGAGGACGGGGAGACCCTGTTCCGGGAACCCGAGCCCGAGGCCCGGGCGACCGCACGCCGATCGGCGAGCCGGTGGACGAGCAGCACGCGGTCTTCGACCTCCGTGACCTGTCCGTCTTCTACGGGGACTTCCGGGCCGTGCGCAACGTCGACCTGGTCGTCCGCCGGCACGAGATCACGGCGTTCATCGGCCCGTCCGGCTGTGGCAAGACCACGGTCCTGCGCTGCCTGAACCGGATGAACGACCTGGTCGCCTCGGCCCGGGTCGAGGGCCAGATCCTCCACCACGGTGTCGACCTCTATGACCCGGAGGTCGACGCCGTCGAGGTCCGGCGCCGGATCGGGATGGTCTTCCAGAAGCCGAACCCGTTCCCGAAGTCGATCTACGACAACATCGCCTACGGCCCCCGCATCGCCGGGGTGACCAAGTCCGACATGGACGACATCGTCGAGAAGTCGCTGCGCCAGGCGGCGCTGTGGGACGAGGTGAAGGACCGCCTCGACGCCAGCGCCATGGGCCTCTCCGGTGGCCAGCAGCAGCGGCTGTGCATCGCCCGGGCCGTCGCCGTCGAGCCCGAGGTGGTCCTCATGGACGAGCCCTGCTCGGCGCTGGACCCGATCGCCACCTCCCGCATCGAGGACCTGATGCAGGAGATCAAGGACCAGTACACGATCGTCATCGTCACCCACAACATGCAGCAGGCCGCCCGGGTGAGTGACCGGACCGCCTTCTTCATCACCGAGGTGAGCGAGGCGGCCCAGGGCCAGGGCGGTGACCAGCGCACCGGGCTCCTGGTGGAGTACGACAACACCGAGACGATCTTCTCCAACCCCGCCGACGAACGGACCGAGAACTACATCACCGGCCGATTCGGCTGAGTCGGGATGGAACCGAGTGTGGCCGACCGGCCGGGGGGCGCCGCTGCCGACAACGCCGACGGGAGCACCGGCACGCGCGGCCTACCAGGCCGAGCTCGAGCAGCTCCGCCTCCAGGTGGAGCTGATGGGTGTCCGGGTGGACCAGAACCTCGAGCGCATGCGCTCGGTGCTGCATCACGGCGACCAGGACGAGGCCGGCGCTGGCGATCGCGGCCGACGACGAGATCGACGCCATGCAGGTGTCGCTCACCGAGCGTTGCTACGACCTGCTCGCCCGCGAGCAGCCGGTGGCCTCCGACCTCCGCCTGATCGTGTCGGTGGTGCGCATCACCGCCGAGCTGGAACGCATCGGTGACCTCGCCCTCCGGGTCGCCAAGCTGGCGCCGGACCACACGCTCCTCCACCGGTCCGATGACATCTTCGACCTGCTCGCGGCGCTCGCCGACCTCGCCCTCGACCACTACCGCCTGGCGCTCCGGGCCTTCGCGGCCCAGTCCGCCGACCTGGCCGAGGAGGTCTCGGCCGGATCGCCGGAGGTCGGTCTTCTCAGCGACCGCCTCGTCGGCGAGGTCCACCGCCTCCGAGGCGACGATGCCGTACCCGTCGCCGTGAAGGCCATGGCCGCCGGCAGGCGCTCTCCCGCATCGACGACCACGCCACGATCCTTGGCGCCCGGCTGCGCTACCTGTTCACTGGAGACCCTGACCACCTCGCCGCCGAAGTGCGGTGAAGGAGACGACCCGCATGCCCGACACCCGGCCCACCTTCCACCAGCAGCTGGACGCCGTGAAGACCGACGTCGCCCGCCTGGCGGCCATGGTCACCGACGTCATCCCCCGGGGCACCCACGTCCTGCTCAACGGCGACCTGGAGGGGGCCAAGGCCCTCATCGAGCACGACGACGAGCTCGACCGCCTCACCCTGGAGATCGAGGAGCAGTGCTACGCGCTGCTGGTCCTCCAGCAGCCCATGGCCAGCGACCTGCGCGGTCATCGTCAGCGCGCTGCGCATGGCATCGGAGATCGAGCGCTCCGGCGACCTGGTGGTCAACATCGCCAAGACGATGCGCCGCATCTACGGCGACGAGCTCACCCCTCGCATCCGGGGCCTCATCGAGCAGATGAGCGAGGAGGCGGCCAAGCTCTACAAGGCCGCCATCGACGCCTACCTCGACGACGACGCCGCGCTGGCGGCCGCCATCGACGACATGGACGACGTCCTCGACGGCCTCCAGAAGGACTTCATCGAGGCCGTCATCGCCGCCCACGAGGCCGAGCGGATCGACCTGAACGCCGCCGTCCAGCTCGCCCTCATCGCCCGCTACTACGAGCGCATCGGCGACCACGCCGTGAACATGGGCGAGCGGGTCCAGTACCTGGTCACCGGTTGGCTGCCCGAGCACGGTGCCGCCGCGATCGCCGAGGCTCGGGAGAAGCACCGGCCGGGCCCGGTGGAGGCCGAGGTCGCCGAACGGGTCGAAGAGGGGTAGAGAGGCGCGCGTGCGCATCCTCATCACCAACGACGACGGCTACCAGAGCCGGGGCATCGGTGTCCTCGCCGCCGCGATCGCCGCCGCGGGCCACGACGTCGTCGTGGTCGCGCCCGACCGGGACCAGAGCGGTTGCGGTGCCGGCATCGGCCAGTGGCACATGGACGAGCACATCGACGTGCAGGACGTCGAGCTGGAGGACGCGCCCGGGCGTCCGGGCCGTGGCGGTGCGGGGTACCCCGGCGCTGGCCGTCTTCGCGGCCAACCTCGGTGCCTTCGGCCCGGCGCCGGAGCTCGTGGTCTCGGGCATCAACCCCGGCCTGAACACCGGTCGGGCCACGCTGCACTCGGGCACGGTCGGTGCCGCGCTCACCGCGGCCAACCTCGGGCTCTCCGGCCTCGCCGTGAGCCAGGACTACGGCGATCCCATGCGCTGGGCCACGGCGGCCGACCTCGCCGTCGAGGCCATCGGGTGGCTGACCGAAGCGCCGGACCGCACCGTGCTGAACCTGAACGTCCCCAACACCGATCCGGCGGCGGTGAAGGGCATCCGATGGGCCACCCTGGCCCCGTTCGGCTCGGTCCGGGCGGCCATCGCCGACAGCGAGGACGGGCGTCTCCAGATGGAGTTCCGCGAGGTCGACGACGAGCTGCCGACCGACTCCGACACCGCGCTCGTCTTCGCCGGCTACGCCGCGGTGTCCTCGCTCGTCGGCATCCGGGTCGGCGCGCCGCTGGCCGTGGCCGATGGGGTCGACCCCCCGGTCCGCCGGAGCGCCTGAGCCATGGTCGCCGGCCTCCTGCTCGGGCTCGTCCTGGGTGCCGGGCTGACCGGCCTCCTCGCCGGCGCGGTGGTCCCGCCGCTCGGCGCAGAGCACGACCCACGTCCGGCGCCGGGCCAACGCCGCCGAGGCCGAGCTGGCCGAGGTCGTCGAGCGGGCCCGCCGCCTCGAGGGCGCGTTGGACCTGGTCGGCGAGGGGATCGTCATCGCCGACCTCGACGGCCGCCGTCTGTTCACCAATGCCGCGGCCGGCCTCCTCACCGACGCCCGCCACGAGGAGGCGCTGGTCGCCGCCGCGGTCGACACCGCCCTGGCCGAGGGGCTGGAGGGTCGCACCGTGGAGCAGGGCATCGAGCTGTTCGGGCCGCCGACGCGCCAGGTCACGGTGGCGGCCTCCCCGTTGGGCCCCGGCAGCGGCCGTCTCGGCGCCGTCGTGCTGGTCCGGGACGAGTCCCGCCTCCGCCGGCTCGAGGCCATCCGCCAGGAGTTCGTGGCCAACGTGAGCCACGAGCTGAAGACCCCCATCGGCGCCATTGCCCTCCTGGCCGAGACCCTGGCCGCCACCGACGACCCCGCCGACGCCGAGCGTCGGATCGCGCTCCTCGTCGAGGAGGCCCACCGCCTCGGCCGCATCATCGACGACCTCCTCGAGCTCAGCGAGGTGGAGGGCCGGGACCACGCCCGGGACCCCGTCGACCTCGCCGAGCTCGTCGAGGCGTCCGTGCGCAGCCTGGCGCCCCTGGCCGAGCAGCTCGGCGTCCGCATCGAGCTCGACCTCACGCCGTGGGCAGGCCTGCCTGGCCGACGCCCGCCAGCTCGGCTCGGCGGTGACCAACCTGGTCGACAACGCGCTCAAGTACTCCGACGCGGGCGCCCCCGTCGCCGTGAGCGTCCGTCCGGGCGACGGCTGGGCCGATGTCGTCGTCACGGACAGGGGCATCGGGATCCCCCAGCCCGAGCTGGAGCGGGTCTTCGAACGCTTCTACCGGGTCGACAAGGCCCGCAGCCGGGACACCGGTGGCACCGGCCTCGGCCTGGCCATCGTCCGCAACGTCGCCCGCGCCCACGGCGGCGAGATCCTGGTCAGTTCCCGCGAAGGCGAAGGGTCCACCTTCACCCTCCGCCTCCCGCTCGTGTCCGTACCCGCCAGTGACAAGGAGTCGCGTCGTGGCTGATCAGCCCACCATCCTCGTGGTCGAGGACGAGGAGAACTTCATCGAGGCCCTCACCATCGGGCTCAAGAAGGAGGGCTTCCGGGTCCAGGTCGCCCGTGACGGGGCCGAGGCCCTGCTGGTGTTCGACGCCGTCCGCCCCGACCTCGTCCTCCTCGACCTGATGTTGCCCAAGATCTCGGGCGTGGACGTCTGTCGCGAGCTGCGGTCCCGCTCCAAGGTCCCCATCATCATGGTGACGGCGAAGGGCTCCGAGGTCGACACCGTGGTCGGCCTCGAGGTCGGCGCCGACGACTACGTCACGAAGCCCTACCGCCTCCGTGAGCTCGTCGCCCGGATGCGGGCGGTCCTGCGCCGCACCGCCGAGCGGATGCCCGACCGGGCGCCCGGCACCGGCGACGAGGTCCTGGCCTCCGGCGACCTGGTGCTGGATCCCGACCGGCACGAGGTGAGCATCCGGGGCGAGGCCCTCGACCTGCCCCTGAAGGAGTTCGAGGTGCTGCAGCTCCTACTGGAGCGGGCCGGGCGGGTCGTGACCCGCGACCAGCTCATCGACGAGGTGTGGGGCCACGACTACGTGGGGGACACCAAGACCCTCGACGTGCACATCAAACGCCTGCGCAGCCGGATCGAGGTCGACCCCTCGGCCCCCGAGCGCATCCTCACCGTGCGGGGCGTGGGCTACAAGATCGTGGTCCCCGACCGCGCCGATCCCCGGGTAGCGTCGAGCGATCTGAGATCTCCCCCGACGGCGGAGCAGCGATGAGGCGTCAGCCGAAGAGCCGGTAGCAGCATGACGTTGCCATCGACCATCGCCGTACAGTCACTCCGGTGACCTCGGGCCCGGGTTGGAACGTCTTCGCCGGCCCCGGGGGCCCGCCCCAGCGTTCTGCTGACCACTTCGTCGCGTCGCCCTTCACCCGCCTGGCCCGCGTGCAGGCGACCCAGATCGCCGGTGACGCGCTCATCGCCCTGGCCCTCGCCAACTCGCTGTTCTTCTCCATCGAACCCGACGCGGCGCGGGAGAAGGTGGCGCTCTACCTCGTCCTGACCATGGCGCCGTTCGCCGTGATCGCCCCGTTCATCGGCCCGGCCATCGACCGGGCGGCCAACGGCCGGCGGCTCATGGTGATCCTGATCGCGTTCTCCCGGGTGTTGATCGGGCTGGTCATGATCGGGAACCTCGACGACCTCCTGCTGTTCCCGGCGGCGCTGCTCATGCTCGTGTCCGGGAAGGCCTACGGGATCGCCAAGAGCGCCATCGTCCCCACGACGGTCTCCACCGACCAGGAGCTGATCGAGGCCAACTCGAAGCTGTCGATCATCACCGGGTTCGCGGGCGTCGTCGCCGGTGTGCCCGGCCTGGTGCTGGGCTGGATCGGCGGCCCGCAGTGGATCGTGGGCTTCGCCATCGTCGTGTTCGCGCTGAGCACGGTGCTGGCCTTCTCGCTGCCCCGGGCCGCGGTCGCCGCCGAGCCGGTGGGGGAGGCCGAGGAGACCGAGCTGCGCAGCCGGGGGATCTTCCTCGCCGCCTCGTCGATGGGCCTCATGCGGGGCATCGTCGGGTTCCTCGTCTTCCTCCTGGCCTTCGCCATGCGGGAGCAGCCGACCTGGCACCTCGGTGTCGCGGTGGGGGCCAGCGTGGCTGGCGCCTTCGTCGGGTCGATCCTGGCGCCCCGGGTGCGACGCACGACCCAGGAGGAGGACATCCTGGTCGGGTCGATGCTCATCGCCGCGGTGGTGGCGATGCTGGGTGCCTTCGCGGGAGGCCTCCTGGCCGCGGTGCTGGTGACCTTCACCATCGGGTTCGGTGCGAACACGGCGAAGCTGGCGTTCGACTCGATCGTCCAGCGCGACGCCCCCGACGCCAACCGCGGTCGGTCCTTCGCCAAGTTCGAGACGCGCTTCCAGATCTTCTGGGTCGTCGGGGCCTTCATCCCCGTGGTCATCCCGATCCCGGCCCGGTTCGGCTTCCTGATGATCGGGGTGACCGCCGGGTTCGCCGCCGCCACCTACTGGATCGGTCGCCGCGACGCCGCCGCAGGGCGTCCGCCCCGTCAGGCCCGTCGCCCCCGTCGCCCCCGGCGCCCGTCGCGTGACGACCGGGACCGCACCGAGGTCAACCCGCCGCCGGACGCCACCGTCATCGACGAGACCGTGGCCGCCTTCCTCCCGCCCCCCGAGCCGATCATCCCCGATCACGCCCCGCCGCCGGAGACCGAGGACGTGGCCGCCCCCGGCCCCGACCGTCGCCCCCGGAATCCGGGGCGCCGCCCGGACGCGTCCGGCGGGACCCGGCCGCCTCCCGGGGCCGGTCGTCGTCGTCGTCGCCCCACCCAGCGCCAGCCCCGCCGTCCCCCCCCGTGACATTCGCTCGCCTCCGGCGAGCCGACGCCAGGTGAACGGTTGACTGATATGAGTTGCTGAAGGGGATCCACCCTTCAGTCCTCCGGAGGTGCCAGAAGGGAACCCGAGAAATCGGTTCCTGGGGTGTGGCGTTGGCGCGCCGCCCTCCTGACACCTCTGGAGGTGCTTCATGTTGGCTCAGATCGATGACCTGACGGCGCGTTCGTCGGGTGTGGTGCTCGAGGACTTGGTGGCGGTGCCGATCGATGTCGGCAAGCACACGGCGATGGCCTCGGTGAGGGACTTCACCGGGGCGACGCTGGTCAAGGCCTTCGAGTTCGACCTGGACCGGGCTGGTGTCGCCGGGTTCGTGGCCCGGGTGCGGGCGGGATTGCCGGCGGGGGTGGGTCTGGTCCGGGTGGGGTTGGAGGCAGCGGGTCACTATCACCTGCCGTTGACCGGGGCGGGGGTGCTGCCCGCAAGCTGGGAACTGCGGATACTCAACCCCGGCCATGTCGCCCAGCAGCGCAAGGTGAACGGTCAGCGGGGCGTCAAGACCGACCGGGTCGATCTCGAGGCCATCACCGATTTGTTGCTGGCCGGCCGGGGCCAGCCCGCTCGGGCGGCGCTGGACCCGGTCCTGGCCCTGGGGGGATGGGTCGCGCATCGTCGCCGTCGGAGCCTGGCCCGCCGCCAGACCATCCAGCAGTTGACCACCCATGTCGACCGGTGCTTTCCCGGGCTGGGTCGGGCCCTGTGGTCGGTCGCGTTGACCAAGGCGGGCCGTCTGGTGATCGGCGAGCTCCCCGACCCGGCCCGGGTCGCCAGGCTGGGCCCGCACCGGTTGCGGTCCTTTGCTGCTCGCCGAGGAGTGCGGATGACCACACCCCTGGCCGAACGAATCGTCGAAGCGGCCCGCCAAGCCCTGCCCGTCCCCGGCGCAGAGATCGCCCGTCAGCTCCTGGCCGCCGACTTGGAGCTGCTCGACCACATCGAAGCCCAGCTCGTGGTGGCCGACGCCCAGATCGAGGCCCTCCTGCCCGCAACGCCCTTCGAGGTCCTGGTGTCGGTTCCAGGCTGGGGCGCCCAACGGGTCGCCGCCTACGGCGCCTCGGTCGGCGACCCTGGCCGCTGGCCCTCTCACCGGCAGATCTACCGCGTCTGCCGGACTCACTCCCAGCCTCTATGAGTCCGCCGGACGACGCCGGGACGGCCGGATCACCCGAGAAGGCTCGGTCCAACTGCGCGTGGCCCTGGTCGATCTGGGCATCGGGCTCTGGCACTGCGAACCCGCCGCCCGCGCCTACGCCGCAGGCCTCCGTGAACGAGGCAAGCCCGGCGGGATCATCACCATCGCCATGGCCAACCGGGCCAACCGGATCGCCCACGCCCTCGTCCGCGACCAGACCCCCTGGGACGGCAGCCGCTGGACCGCCTGAACCACCCGATCCCGACGGGGCAGCCGTCCCGCCGGCGAGGTCACGGGGGGCCGGCAGACACCGCCCTGACGCTGGCGCACCACCGGTGACGCCGTCCTGAGTTTGGTGCCCGGCCCCCCGCCTCAACCCGGGAGCTCGAACGAGGCCAACTGACCGCGAACCCCCGCAGGTCGAATCATCAGCGTGAGCCCCAACAGGCACGACCCCGCCCGCCCGACACCGCCACCAACGACCAGCCCCCGACCACCCGCGCCCCGCCACACCCTTGACAGGACCTACGGCCAACTCAGGCGGGCTCGGGGAGGTCGATCCTGGCCAGCCACAGTCCGGGAGCGTCGACCTCGGCCGGGGTGGGCAACTCGCGCTCGCTACGCCAGAGGCGCTCCAAGCCGCGCTTGCCCGCCCGCTCCACCACACCGGCGACGAAGGCCTCACCCCTGTCGCACTGCTCCTGAGTCAGCTCCAGGCCGAGCAGGCGCTCGACGAAGCGGCTGGACTCGTCTGCGGTGACCCGGCGGCGGCGCAGGGCCTCGCTGAGCATCGTGTAGGACGAGATCAAGCCTTCGCCGATGGTGTCCATCACGTGGTCCACGTAGCCGATGATGACCGCGACCAGCGCGTCGAGGTGGGGGAGGAGCTCCCGTTGGGCGGGCGACTGGACGGCACCGAGGATGGCCTCGGGATCGTTGAACATCGACTGCAGCCCGGCCATGCCCTCGGCGTCGCTGATGTCGAGCTGGCCGAAGCGGTCCTCGAGGGCGTGGGGGTCGGCCTCGAAGCCCGCGGCGTACCGGTTGAGCAGGTCGTCCAGTCGGGCCCGGACGTGGGGTAGGCCGAGCACGGCGTGATGGGTCAGTTCGTGGAGGCAGACCCAGAGGCGGAGGTCGTCGTCGGGCAGGCTCCAGTCGGCCGCGAACTGGTCCACGTTGCGGCCGATGACGATCAGCTCGTCGGTCGGCGGGCGGGGAATGGGCAGGTCGTACTGGCCGAAGGAGGTCGAGGCCAGGTGGCCGACCATCGAGCCGGCCGCCATGCCGATGAGCATCGGGGTCATCATCCCCATGAGGTTGCCGAGCATGGCCGCCGGATCACCCGTGGCCGGGTCGATCTCAGGCGGGGCGGCCGACAGCGATGAGGCCAGGCTCTCGAACCGGGGCCGGAAGGCGGGCAGGCTGGCCTGGACCCACTGCGTGCGGGTCACCGGGACCATGGTGACCGCCCGACCGGTGGTGGACACCGACAGGCCGGTCGCCTGGGCCACCTGCAGCTCGGCCACCCGGGCCAGCTCCTCCAGTCGGATGCGCTCGAGAGGGTCGACGTTGGGCTCGGACTCGCCGCCGGTGGCGACCTGAAAGGCCAGCTGACCGGCGGCGTCCCAGCTGACGGCCCCCTGTTGGCGCAGGATCCTGGCCAGATCGCCCAGGAACGGGATCCCCTGGAAGGGATCCGGGTCGCCGTCGGGTGGATCCGACTCGCTCACGACGGCATCGTACGGGGGTGAACATCGTCGTCCTCACCGGGTCCGAGAGCCTCCTCGGGGGCCGCGTGGCCGATCATCTGGCCCACGATCCCGCCGTCGACGCCATCGTCCGGCTCACCCCGGAGGACCTCGACCGGGCCCACGGCCAGTCCGGCTCGCTCAAGGCCCAGCTGGAGGGCGCGACCACCCTGATCCACCTCGGCCGCAGCGACGGGGTGGCCGAGCTGGACGGCACGGGCACCGCCGGGGTGGACGTCGTGGCCACGCGGGCCTTGCTCGAAGCCGCCGGATCGGTCGGCGTGACCTCGGTGGTGCTCCTCTCCAGTGCGACCGTCTACGGCGCCTGGCCCAACAACCCCGTGCCCCTGACCGAGGACGCCCCGCTGCGTCCGCACCCCGCCCTGGCGTACGCCACCCACAAGGCCGAGGTCGAGCGCCTCGCCGCCGAGTGGGGGGACCAGCATCCCGACGTCAGGGTCGCGGTTCTCCGCCCGGTCGTCGCGGTCGCCGAGGACACCACCGGCTGGCTGGCCGCCTCGCTCTGGGCCGGTACCTCCTTCGCCCCCGGCGAAGCCGACACCCCCGTCCAGTTCGTCCACCTCGACGACCTGGCCTCGGCGGTGGACCTGGCCCGGCGGAAGGGCCTCGACGGCCCCTACAACGTCGCCCCCGATGGCTGGATGCGCAGCGACGAGCTCCGTCGGCTCGCCGGTCGCGGACCCCGGGTCCGCATCCCGGAGCGGGTGTCGCACCGCATGGCCCAATGGCGTTGGAAGCTGGGCATGACCTCCACGCCCCCGGGCGTGGTCGCCTACCGGGTCAACCCCTGGGTGGTGGCCAACGACCGCCTGAAGGCCGCGGGCTGGGCGCCGGAGTACACCAACGAGGAGGCCTACGTGCTGGGCGACCGCCCGACGGGTTGGGCCTCGGTCTCCCCCCGCCGCCGCCAGGAACTGATCCTCGGTGGCCTGGGCGTCGGGGTCGCCGCGGCGACAGCCGGCGCGTTCCTGGGGGTACGCCGGTACCTGAGGCGGGCGACGGCCTGAGTCGTCGGGCTGGCGGACGACACCGCGGCAACCACGCGGGGCCGCGACTCAGGAGCCGCCGCTCGGCCGAGCCCCCGAACTGAGCGCAGACAACCGCGCCAGGCGCGGTCAACTGCGCTGAGAACGAGCGGGCACCCGAACCGACGACGGAGCGTGAGATCGGGGGCCCGAACGCCGCCGAGGACCTGTTGCCCGACCCCACGCCCCCGTCGTTGCCGTCGTTCTGCCCCGGTAGGAGGTCCCGAACGCCCCTGACGACCCTCGGCCGGGTCCCCTCGCCCCCGTGGTTGCATCGTTGTCGGTGGCGTCCGGCGTGCTCAGGTCGATTCGGCGAGCGTGGCGCGGCACCAGTGGTGCTCGCCGGCGCGGAGGTAGCCGATGCGTACCTCGTCGCCGGGGTCGAGGTGGCGCAGAGCGGTGACCAGGTCGCCCATGGAGGTGATCTCGTGGTCCCCGACCTGGGTGACCACGTCGTCGGTCCGGAGGCCGGCCGCGGCGGCCGGGCTGTCCTCGAGCACCGACGCCAGTTCGGCGCCGCCCCGCACGCCCCAGTCGGCGGCGACGGTGGCGTCGAGGTCCCCGCCCTCGATGCCCAGCCAGGGGTGGTCGGCGGCGCCGGTGGCGATGATGTCCTGGGCCACGACGCGGGCCAGGTCGATCGGTACCGCCCGCACCACGTCGGTGTCGCCGACGCCCGTGGTGACCCCGATCACGGCCCCGTGGGCGTCCACCAGGGCCGCACCCTCGACCGGTTGATCCTGGACGATGTCGGTGCCGATGAGGCCGTGCAGCGGCACCTCGTCGTGCCGGCTGACGGTGACAGCCAGGTTGGCCACCACCCCGGTGCGGACCTCAGCCGCGTCCTCCCCCCGGAGCGTCACGGCCCGGGTGGGATCGCCCACGGTCACCTCGCCGGCCACGCCGAGCACGGCGCTCGCCCGGTCGAGGCCGGCCACCCAGAGCACGGCCACGTCGGTCGCGGGGTCGGTCCCCACCACCTCGGCCTCCAGCGCCGGGCCCTCGACGGGCTGCACGGTCACCTCGGTGTCGTCGCCCACGAGGTCGGCGGTGGTCAGGACGTGACCGTCGTCCCGGAGCACGACGCCTGAGCCCTCGACGGCACCCACCCGCACCAAGACGAGCGCGGCGGCGAGCTCGTCGATGTCGTCGCGCGCCGCCGTCCCGACGAACACGGTGGCCGCCGGTGTGGCCACCCGCTCGCGGGCCGTCTCGGGCCCGGCCGGGTCCTCGAAGGCCCCGACGCCCCAGGCGACCAGCAGGGCCAGGCCGGCCCCGGCCCCCGCGGCCACGGCGAGGGCGGCTGCGCCCCGACCCCGCCGCGCCCGTCCGACAGGGAGCCGGGCCACCTCCGACGGGTGCCGCCAGAGGCGGTCGTCGGGAGGGAGGGGCGCGCCTCGGAAGCCCGGGTCGGGCGGGGTTCCCTCGTCGTCGGACACGGCTGCGCAGCGTAGGACCCACCCCCGCGATGCTGGTCGTGGGCTCGGGCGGGGAGCCGTCCCCGTAGTCTGGGGCCGTGCTGTGCGCGCCCGATGACCTCACGTGGGTGGGGCTGACCTCTGAGGTGCTGCCCGTGGGCCTCGTGGCCGACTGGGCGGTGCTGCCCTCCTCGGGGGCAGTGGTGACCTTCACCGGCACGGCTCGCGACCATGCCGAGGGCCGTCCGGATGTCAGCGGGCTCGACTACGAGGCCTACGAGAGCCAGATCGAGCCGCGTTTCCGTGCCATCGCCGACGAGGCCCGGAAGCGGTGGCCCGACCTCGGTCGTCTGGCCATCCTGCACCGGACGGGCCCGGTGGCCATCGGCGAGGCGTCGGTCGTGGTGGCCGCCGGCTCCCCCCACCGGACCGAGGCCTTCGAGGCGGCACGCTGGTGCATCGATACCTTGAAGGACACTGCACCCATCTGGAAGCGAGAGACCTGGGCCGGGGGCGAGAGCTGGGGCCTCGACGCCAGGGCGCTGACCGACGTGACCACCGATCGTTGACCGGAGATCTGCCGACGTGACCAACCTGCTGTTCCTGCTCGCTGCCGTGGCCGTCGCCGGCCTGGGCATCGCCGTACTGTGGGCCCGCTCGCGCACGCCCCGGTCGGTCGACTCCGGCGTCGAGGGCTTCAACCGCCAGATGGATGCCCTGTCGCCCCCTGATCGGCGCCCGCCTCGGTGAAGGACCGGAGGCAGTAGGACATGGCCCGGGACCTCGCCATCGACCTGGGGACCGCCAACACCCTGGTCTACGTCCGCGGCGAGGGCATCGTCCTCAACGAGCCGTCGGTCATCGCCCTCAACAACCAGAGCCAGGACGTCTTGGCCGTGGGGACGGAGGCCTGGCAGATGATCGGGCGCACCCCCGGTCACATCGTGGCCGTTCGCCCCCTGCGGGCCGGGGCCATCACCGACTTCGAGGTCACCCAGCGCATGATCCGGCTGGTGCTGGAGCGGGTCGGCGTGTCCCGCTTCAACCGCCCGCGGGTGGTCATCTGCGTCCCGTCGGCCATCACCCACGTCGAGCGCCGGGCCGTCACCGAGGCCGCTCGCCGGGCCGGCGCCGCCGAGTGCCAGCTCATCGAGCAGCCCATGGCCGCGGCCATCGGCGCCGAACTGCCGATCAACGAGCCGATGGGCTCGATGGTGGTGGACATCGGCGGCGGGACCTCCGAGTCCGCCATCCTCTCCCTCGGCGGCATCGTCTCCCTGAAGGCCGTGCGCGTGGGCAGCTTCGACTTCGACGCCGCCATCCAGACCCACATCCGCAAGGAGCACGGCATCGCCATCGGCGAGCAGACGGCGGAGAAGATCAAGATCGCCATGGGGTCGGCGTTCCCCACCGACGAGGAGTTCCGGGCCGAGGTCCGTGGCCGCGAGCTGATGTCGGGCCTGCCCAAGACCGTCGTGCTGGAGCCCGAGGAGATCCGGGGTGCGCTCGAGGAGCCCATCACCACGATCATCGACTCGATCGTGGCCTGCCTCGGTGAGGCCCCGCCCGACCTGGCCCAGGACCTGATCGTCAACGGCATCCACCTCGTCGGCGGCGGTGGCATCCTGCGGGGGCTGCGGGAGCGCCTGGCCCTGGAGACCGAGGTCCAGGTCAGAGCTGGTCGACCTCCCCCTGGAGGTCGTGGTCCTCGGCGCCGGTCGCTGCATCGAGTCCTATGACGCCCTCCGCGTCATGTTCATGGAGTGAGCACGGCTGCCCTCGGCAGCACGAGCCGCGCAGGCGGTGACGAGTGGTATAGCGTCCCCCGCTCGTGGGGGAGCTGTTGGGGGTCCAGGACGTCAGCGTGCGCTTCGGCGGCGTCGTGGCGCTCAACGGGCTGACCTTCACGGTGGACGAGGGCCAGATGTGCGCTCTCATCGGTCCCAACGGCGCCGGGAAGACCACCCTCTTCAATGTGATCAGTCGGCTCTACGAGCCGACCGAGGGCAAGGTCACCTTCGCCGGACAGGACCTGTTGGCGGTGCCGCCGCACCGCATCGCCCAGATCGGGATCGCCCGGACGTTCCAGAACGTGGCGTTGTTTCCGGGCCTGTCGGTGCGGGACAACGTCCTCATGGGTGCGTTCTCGGACACGAGGTCCGGCTTCCTGACCACCACCATCCGGTGGCCGACGGCCATCAAGGAGGAGCGGGCCAGCCGGGCCACCGCCGACGAGCTGCTCGCCGAGCTGGAGCTGTCCCACGTCGCGGACCGCCCTGCGGCGGGCCTGCCCTACGGCACGCTCAAGCGCGTCGAGCTGGCCCGGGCGCTGGCGTCGAACCCCGCCATGCTCATGCTGGACGAGCCCGCCACGGGCCTCACCCACGGTGAGGTCGATGAGCTGGCGGACCTGGTGCGGCGGGTGCGCGACGAGCGCAATCTGACCGTGCTCCTCGTCGAGCACCACATGGCGATGGTGATGCGCATCTCGGAGAAGATCGTCGTCCTCGATTACGGCGCCAAGATCGCCGAGGGCGAGCCGGACGCGGTCCGCAATGATCCCCAGGTCATCGAGGCCTACCTGGGCGGGGGCAACTCATGACCCCCTTGCTGGAGGTGCGGGACCTCGAGGCCGGCTACGGGCCGGTGCAGGTCATCAGGGGCATGAGCTTCTTCGTCGACCCCGGCGAGACCGTCGTCATCCTCGGGGCCAACGGCGCGGGCAAGACCACCACCATCCGGGCCGTCAGCGGGATGATCGAGACCAAGGGCCGCATCGAGCTCGACGGGACCCCGATAAGCGGGAAGAAGGCCGAGGACATCGTGCGCCTCGGCGTGGCCCACGTCCCTCAGGGCCGGGGCACCTTCGTCGACCTCACCGTGGAGGAGAACTTCCGTCTCGGGGCCTATGCCCGCAAGGACGGCGAGATCGAGGCGGACATGGACCGCTGGTACGACGTCTTCCCCCGGCTCCGCGAGCGCAGCGACCAGGTGGCGGGCGGCATGTCCGGCGGCGAGCAGCAGATGCTGGCCATCGCCCGGGCCGCCATGTCCCGACCCCGGCTCCTCCTGCTCGACGAGCCGTCGCTGGGCCTGGCGCCCCTCGTGACCCAGGAGCTGTTCCGCCAGCTGCAGGCCCTCAACCAGCAGGAGGGCACGGCGCTCCTGGTGGTCGAGCAGAACGCCAACCTCGCGTTGAGCATCGCGGAGCGGGGCTATGTGCTGGAGGCCGGGGCCATCGTGGCCAGCGGGACGGCGGCGGAGCTCCAGGCCGACGAGTCGGTGCGCAAGGCGTACCTGGGGATCTGAGGGGAGGCGACCGGTGGAACTGTTCTTCAACCAGGTGATCAACGGCATCCAGAGCGGCTGCATCTACGCCGCGCTGGCCCTCGCGCTCGTCCTCATCTTCCGTTCGACGTCCCTGCTCAACTTCGCCCAGGGCGAGATGGCCATGTTCTCGACCTTCGTGGCCTACCTCTTCGTCGAGTGGGGCGCCCCGGTCGTGCCGGCCATCCTCATCGCCATGGTCATCTCCATGGCCGGTGGGGCACTCATCGAGCGGACCCTGATCCGGCCGGTCGGCGTGGACAACGTCCTCGCCATCGTCATCGTGACCATCGGCATCTTCATCGCCGTCAACGCGCTGGCCGGATGGATCTACGGCACCGACGGCCGGGTCTTCCCCCGCATCTTCGCCAACGAGTCCCTCGTCACCTTCGGTGACGTCACCATCACCCAGGAGACGGTGGGGACGCTCGGGATCCTGCTCGCGGTGGTGGGCGTGCTCTACCTGCTCTTCCAGTACACCAAGGTGGGCCTGGCCATGCGGGCCGTGGCCTCCAACCCCGAGTCCAGCCGCCTCGTCGGCATCCCGGTGGGACGGATCCTCATGCTCGGCTGGGGCCTGGCCGCCGCCCTCGGGGGCCTCGCGGGGGCGCTGGCCGCCCCGCAGCTCAACCTGAGCCTGAACCTGATGCAGGGGGTGCTCATCTACGCCTTCGCCGCCGCCACCCTCGGCGGCTTCGACAGCCCCCTCGGGGCGGTCGTCGGCGGCCTCATCGTCGGCGTCACCCAGAACCTGGCCGGCCAGTACATCGACTTCTTCGACGGCTTCGAGCTGGCCTCCGCGTTCCTGCTGATCCTCGTGGTCCTCCTCGTCCGGCCCCAAGGCCTCTTCGGCACCAAGGTCGTCACACGCGTATGAGCGGAGCGGTGGCCCGACCGGCCTGCCGGCGAAGCCGGCACGAGGGGGGAGCACCGTGAGCCGCCTCGCGCTCAGCCCGCGACGGGTGGGCCTCGGCGTGGTCGCCATCGTCCTCGCCGCCCTCGTGCTGTACATCCCGCAGTACTTCGAGGAGTTCCGGGTCGCCCAGTTCAGCAACGTGATCGCCACCTCGATCGCCGTGCTGGGCCTCGCCCTGCTCACCGGCTTCAACGGCCAGATCTCCGTGGGTCACGGCGCCTTCTTCGGCGTCGGCGCCTACACCACCGCCATCCTGACCGCCGACCACGGCTGGGGGCACCTCAGCACCATCCCCGTTGCCATGGTCCTCTGCTTCGTCATCGGCGTGATGGTGGGGCTGCCCGCCCTGCGCATCAGCGGGGTCTACCTGGCCCTGGTCACCCTCGCCCTGGCCACCCTGTTCCCGCTGGTCATCGAGAAGTACTCCGACATCACCGGTGGCAGCACCGGTATCGGGGTGCCCGACTTCGAGCCGCCCGAATGGGCGGGGGACATGGCCGACGACCAGTGGCAGTACTACGTCCTGCTGACGTTCGCCGTGGTCACCTTCGTCCTGGTCCGCAACCTGATCCGCAGTCGGGTGGGCCGGGCCATCATCGCCATCCGCGACGGGGAGACCGCGGCCGAGGTGCTCGGCGTCAACCTGGCCTTCTACAAGGTCATGACCTTCGGCATCAGCGCCATGATCGCCGGCCTCGGTGGGTCGCTCATCGTCATGAACACCGCCGTGCTGGACCGGGTGACCCCTGGGCAGTACACCATCACCCGGTCGATCGAGTTCTTGGCGGCCCTGGTCATCGGTGGTGCCGCCACCATCCTCGGCCCGGTCCTCGGGGCCCTGTTCATCGTGTTCGTGCCCGAGTTCTCCTCGGACGTGAACGCGGAGCTGTCCCGGGTGATCTTCGGCGCCGTGCTCATCGGCCTCATGCTGGTCCTGCCCAGCGGCTTCCTCGGTGGCCTCCAGCGTCTGGAGGCCGGCGTGCTGCGCCGCCTCGGCCGCGACGGCCAGTGGCGCAAGATCACCATGGCCGCCGAGCCGGAGGGCGATTCCCCGGATACGGGTGGGTCGCCTACGGTGGACACCGCTGCAAGCTGAGCTCCGAGAGGAACAACCCAGATGATCCGATCCACCCGTTCACGCGCGCTCGTCGCGCTGTTGGCGGTCCTGGCGTTGATCGCCGCTGCGTGCGGGGGCGGGCGTGAGGACTCGAGCAGTGACGAGGACAACGCCGCCGCCACCGAGAACACCAGTTCCGAGGCGGCGGAGTACCTCCACGTCGAGGACTGCGAAGGCGACTTCACCCAGGGCGTCACCGACGACACGATCAAGATCGGCTCGAGCTTTCCGCAGTCGGGCACCTTCGCCGCCTTCGCCCAGATCTCGACCGGGTACGACGCCTACTTCAACTACGTGAACGAGGAGCTCGGCGGCATCGACGGCCGTCAGATCGAGCTCATCGCCCTCGACGACGGCTACGAGGCCGGTCGCACCGCGACCAACGCCCAGCGGCTCGTCCAGGACGAGGGCGTGTTCGCGATGTTCAACGTCATCGGGACGGCGAACAACCTCGCCATCTGGGACAACCTCGAAGAGGAGTGCGTGCCCAACCTGTTCGCCGGCACCGGCTCCCCACTGTGGGGTGACCCGGAGCACGCCTGGACCGTCGGTTCCTTCCCGTCATACTCGCTGGAGGCGGTGATGTACGCCCGCTACCTCGAGGAGAACGACCCGACCGCCGAGGTCGCGCTGCTGACCCAGAACGACGACTTCGGCGGGGCCTACGTGGAGACCTTCACACAGGCCATCGAGGGCACCGACATCACGATCGTGGCCGAGGAGACCTACGAGGTGGCCAACCCCGACACCACCTCGCAGGTGACCAGCCTGGCCGCAACCGGGGCCGACGCGGTGGTCCTCGGGACCACGGCCCTGGCCTGCCCCAACGCGCTGAACGCCATCAACGGCACCAACTGGGAGCCGGCGATCTTCATCTCCGGCACCTGCACCTCGCCGACCCTGGTGGGCCTGGCCGAGCCCGGGGCGGCCGACGGCATCATCAGCGTCACCGCGTTCAAGGACCCCCGTGACCCGCAGTGGGCCGAGGACGAGGCGATGACCCTCTTCCTCGAGAAGGCGGCCGAGTACGGCGTCGCCGACATCGACCTGGAGAACTCCATCGTGGCCTACGGCTGGACGATGGGTGCGCTTCTCGTGGACACGCTCACCAACGCGGCCGAGCTCACCCGCCCGGCGGTCATGGAGCAGGCCCTCAACATCGACGGCCTGGTCACCGGGCTGGCGCTGCCCACCAGCCCGTTCAACACGGTGCTGGGGATCGACAAGTTCCCCGAGGAGGTGCTGCAACTCATGCAGTACAGCGAGGACCTCGGGTACTACGAGTTCGTGGGCGAGCCCCAGGACTTCGAGGGCCAGACCGCCGAGGTCACCCCCGAGAGCCTGATCATCCCGTAGCCACCGGCCCGAGACCCGCTGGACTCAGCCCAGCAGGTCCTCGGCGGCCTGCCGGACCTGTCGATCGCGGTCCTCCAGCGCACGCTGGAGGACCGCATCGACGTTTTGGCCCTCGAACGGGGCCAGCGCGATGACGGCCCGCCGGCGTACGGCCGGCTTGTCGGTGGTGGCGGCCAGGATGGCCTCGAGGCCGGCTTCGTCGCCGATGGCGCCCAGTGCGGCCACCGCGGCCTCCCGGCAGAGCGGGTCGTCATGGTCGACCGCCAGGGCGCTGAGCGCGGCGACGGTCCCCGGCGCCACCGGCTCGCGCTCCCCAGAGGCCCAGGCCGCGGCCTCCACGACCGTGGGGTCAGGGTCGGCCAGGAGCGGGAGGAGGTCGACGGTGAGCCCGGCCGTGCGCCCCGCCTCCTCGGCGGCCCGCCGGCGCACCGAGGGTGCGGGATCTCTCAGGCCGGCTCGGATGTCGTCGCTCCCCAAGCGCCCCATGCGGGCCAGGGCCCCGAGGGCCACCACCCGGGCCCGGGGGTCCTCGGCGCCCAGGCCCGCCCGCACCGTGGCCTCGTCACCTCGGTGCCCGGCCAGGGCCACGGCCTTCGGGCCGGGTTCTGTGTCCACAGGCTCAAGTCTGGCCGTCTGGGGCCGAAGGAGCGGTGCAGGCTCACGAGAAGGAGAAGGCCTTGTCGCACATGGTGATCTACCGCACGGCGGATGGTCAGCCCGGGTATCACCAGGCTGAGGAACTTGACGAAGCGGTCCGGTTCGTGGAGCGGCTCCGCAACGGTGATGGCGTCGACGGGGCCCGCATCTTCAAGATGGAGGAGGTCAGCTTCGACTTCCGCCCGTACTTCAAGGTCGAGATCGGTCCCGGTGGTGCCCCCGTCGAGGCGCCGGTCAAGCCGGCGTTCGCCGGCCGTGACCACGGGTTCTCCGCCGACTTCGGCGGCGGGTCCAAGGCCCCCGCCCCTGCGTCCGGTTACGAGGCCCCGGCCTTCGACGCCAGCGCCTGGAGCGAGCCCGAGGCCCTGGACGTCCCCGTCGATTCGGTCGCCGACCTGGGCCTGGAGCCGGAGCCGGTTCCGTCCTTCGTGGCCCCACCGTCGGTGATGGACTCGTCGGTCATCGACGCCCTTCCCGCACCGACCGGCGAGGCGGCCTTCGACGCCCCGCCCCCGATCCCGGCCCCGGCTGAGGGCGAGGGCGAGAGCGAGGGCGAGAGCGAGAGCGAGAATGTCGACGCCGGAGTGGGCGCCATCCGCCGCGGCCTCTTCGGAAGGTAGAAGCGGGACGTACCGCTGGCGGCAGTCGGTGACGCTGTGCAGCGAAGCCGGTCGCGGGTCACTGAACGGCGGTCTCCACGGCCTGGCTGATCGCGGTCACGCCGGCGAGGAGAGCGAGGGCGATCCCCGCCCCGATCACGGCCACGACGGCCACGAGGGTGACCCCCGCCCGTAGGCGTCGGAAGACCCCGGGCCGGGCCGGGACCTGCTCCACCCCGGCGGCGCCCATGGGTGCCGCCGTGGCGCGCCGGGCCTTAGCCCGTTCCCGACGGGGGGCGCGGTGGGCTACGGGCGCTTCCGTGGCAGGCTTGCGCTCCCCGCTGGCTGCGAGCTTCGCCGCGACAGCGATCGAGCCCCCTACCACCACGAGGGTCAGCACCACCGTGGACACGACATCGGCGACCTTACCCGTCGCCCCGCCGGATCATCCGCCGCCGCCCCCGCCGGCCCGTTCGACGCGGCGCGCCCGCTGGCCGTGGGTGCTCGGGGCCCTCGGTGTGCTGGTGGCGGCCGCCGCGCTCTTCGCCCTGGTGGTGGAACTGCCCTACTACGCCCTCTCGCCGGGCAGTGCCCGGGCCACGGAGCCGACGGTGAGCGTCGAAGGGGCCGAGACCTTCCCGGCGGGCGACGAGCTGCTGTTCACCACGGTCACGGTGGGTCAGCGCCGGGTCAACGGGTTCGAGTGGCTCGAGGCGAAGCTGTCCTCGGACATCGAGCTGGTCCCGGCGGACCAGATCGACGGGGGGCAGACGCCGGCGGCGAACCAGCGCCTGAACCAGCAGCTCATGGATGCCTCGGAGGAGACCGCGGTCGTGGTCGCCCTCGAGCACCTGGGGTACGACGTGGTCTCGGGCACCGGGGCCACGGTCGAGGACGTCGTCCCCGATGCGCCGGCCGACGGCGTCATCGATCCCGGCGACACCGTCGTGCGGGCCGCCGGGCGGCCGGTGGAGCGGGTGGAGGACCTGGTGGCCGAGATCGACGCCCGAGTCCCGGTGACGAGCTGAGCCTGGTTCTGGAGCCCGAGGACGGGCCGCGTCGTCGGGTGAGCGTGGAGCTGGCGTCGTTCCCGGACGCCCCCGACGAGCCGTTCCTCGGTGTGTCGGGCCTCACCACCCGCGACCTCGAGCTGGACTATCCCTTCGAGGTGACCATCGACCCGGGCGAGGTGCGGGGGCCGTCGGCCGGCCTGGCCTTCACCCTGGCCGTGCTCGACGTCCTGACGCCGGGCGACATCACCAACGGCGTGGACGTCGCGGTGACGGGGACGATCGACGGCCTCGGCCGGGTCGGCCAGGTCGGTGGCGTCGACTTCAAGGCGCTGGCCGCGGAGCAGGCCGGGCGCCGAGCTGTTCCTGGTCCCGGTGGGCGAGGAGGAGCTGGCCGCGAGCCGGGTGGGTGACGACTTGCAGGTGGTGCCGGTGGCGACGCTTCAGGACGCGCTGGAGGCCCTCGACGACCTGGGTGCCGACGCCACGGACCTCGAGGTGCCCGACCCGGCGTGAGCGCCGAGGGTGTTCCGACCGATGAGGTCCTCCCAACGGGTCGAGTCACCCTACGATCGGCGGAGTGATCGAACCCGGGGCCTCGGACGCCGACCGTTTCCTGGACATCGAGCTGCCCCACAGCTTCCGGGGCCTGGACCCCGAGGCCGTGCAGGAGCTCCTGACCGACGCCGTGGGTGCCCTCCGGGAGGCCCACGGCCGGGAAGTCGAGCTGCGCACCGTGGTCGCCGCCCTCGAGGCCGAGCTGGCCGAGGCCCGGGCCGACGCCACGGCCGAGCTGGACGGAGGCCAAGCGCCGGGGCCGGCAGATGGTGACGGAGGCCCAGACGGTCCGACGCCGGATCCTGGAGGACCTCGTCCGTCGCCGCAAGGTGCTGCGCCGCCAGATCGAACAGCTCCGCGTCGGTCGGGAGCGGCTCCTCGAGGCCTATGAGGTGGTCGGTCTCACCGTCGAGGAGGCCACCGCCGAGCTGGGCGTCGCCCTCCCGGCGGCCCAGGCCGCCGCCGAGCGGGCCGGTCGTCGGCTGGGCCCCGACGTCGAGGAGGTCACCCCCGAGGAGCTGCACGCCATCGAGGCCGAGATCGACGCCGCCCGGGCTTGCCGGTCTGCCCATCCTCGAGCCGCCGACCGCCGGCGAGCGCGCCGCCACCCACGCCGCCGAGACCGCCGAGGAGGTCCCCGACGACGACGCGGTACCACCGCTGGTCGAGGTCGAGCCCACGCTGGCCGCCTTCGAGGAGATGCGTGTCCTCGGCCCCGTCGACGACGAGCCCGAGGCGGCGGCCGCGCCGGAGCCGGAACCCGAGCCGGAACCGGAGCCGCATGCGGAGCTGGAAGCGGAGTCGGAGCCGGAAACCGGGCCGGATGGGGAGCTGGAAAGCGAGCCGGAGCCGGAGCCGGAAACCGGGCCGGATGGGGACCTGGAAAGCGAGCCGGAACCGGAGCCGGAGCCCGAGCCCGCGTCGGAGGCAGAGCCGGACGTGGCACCCCAGCCGCCCGAACCCGAGGTCGAGGTCGAGCCCGAGGTCGAGCCCGAGGTCGAGGTCGAGGTCGAGGTGGGGTCCGAGCCGATGGAGGACGAGGCGCTCACGCTGCCGCTCTTCGAACGACTGCGGGCCGGTGAGCCCGAGCCGAGGGTCGACGTCGTCGAGGCCATCGAGGCCGAACCGGGCGGAGACGAGGCTCCCGACCCGGTCGCCGTGCTGGCCGACGACCTGGCCCGACGGCTCCGCCGGGCCCTGGCCGACGAGCAGAACCAGGTGCTCGACCGGCTGCGCCAGGACCGGAAGGGCCAGCTCGGCCTCGACGGCCTGCTCGGTGACGCCGATGCCACCGTGGCCCGCCTGGCCACGGCGATCGAGCCGCGGTCTGCGGGAGGCCGCCCTCGATGAAGGGGCCACCTCCGATGCCGGCGTGGCCGACCTGGCGGCCCGCCTCGCCGGCGCCGTGGCCGACGGCGTGCGGGCCGACATCGACCGGCAGGTTGCCGCCGAGGGCACGGACGAGGGTGCGGTCGACTTCGCCCGCCCGGTGCGGGAGGCGTTCCGGGCGTGGCGCACCGATCGCATCCTCCCCATGGCCACGGAGGTGGCCGCGGAAGTCCTGGGTCCGTAGCTCTATAGGCTGCCCCTCCCATGCGGGCCCCTTCGGACATGCCCCCTCCGCGCCGTCCACGGAAGCGACGTCTGTCGCCCCGGGGCCGCGTCATCCTCGTCCTCGTCGCCGTCGGCCTCTTCGTGCTGGTCACGTCGCTGCGCGGCATCGCCGGCTTCTACACGGACTACCTGTGGTTCGAGGCCCTGGGCAAGGAGGACACGTTCCGCACGATCCTCGGGGCCAAGCTCAGCCTCGCCGTGATCTTCATCGGGGTCTTCTTCGCCCTCTGCTACGTCAACCTGGTCATCGCCGACCGCCTGGCGCCCCGCTTCCGGCCCATGGGCCCCGAGGAGGAGCTCCTGCGCCGCTACCACGAGATCGTGGACGAGCGCTCGGGCTGGGTCCGGGCCGGTGTGTGCCTCCTGTTCGCCCTCATCGCCGGCGCGGGCGTCTCGAGCCAGTGGAACTCCTGGCTCCTGTTCACCAACCGGGTCGACTTCGGCATCCAGGACCCGCAGTTCAACACCGACGTCGGCTTCTACGTCTTCCAGCTCCCGTTCCTGTCCTTCGTGGTCTCCTGGCTGTTCGCCGCCCTGGCGATCATCCTGATCGTCACCACCGTGGCCCACTACCTCAACGGTGGCATCCGCGTGCAGAACCCCGGGCCCCGGGTCACGCCGCAGGTGAAGGCCCACCTGTCGGTGCTGCTGGCGCTCCTGGCCGTGGTCAAGATCGCCGACTACTGGCTCCAGCGCTACGAGCTGACCCTGTCCACCCGCGGGACGGTCGACGGTGCGCTCTACACCGACGTGAAGGCGCAGCTGCCGGCGACCTACCTGCTGCTGATGATCGCCGCGCTGTCGGTCGTCCTGCTGATCGTCAACATCTGGCGGCGCGGCTGGGTGCTGCCCGTGCTGGCCGTCGGGCTGTGGGGCTTCGTGGCCGTCGTGGTCGGGGGCATCTACCCGTCGGTCATCCAGAACCTCCGGGTGGAGCCCGCCGAGTCGTCGCGGGAGGCCCCCTACATCGAGCGCAACATCGAGGCCACCCGCACCGCGATGGGACTGGACGAGGTGAGCACCCGGCCCTTCGACTACAACGAGGACCTCACCGGCGCGCAACTGCTGGACAACGAGGAGACGGTGCGCAACATCCGGCTCCTGGACCCCGGCGTGGTCACCGACACCTACCAGAACCTCCAGGCCGAGCGGCCCTTCTACCGCCTGAACGATCTGGACGTGGATCGCTACGAGATCGACGGCGAGACCACCCAGGTCGTGATCTCGGCCCGGGAGCTCAGCACATCAGGCATCCCCCAGCAGTCCTGGGAGGGCCAGCGGGTGGCGTTCACCCACGGCTACGGCGCCGCGGTGGCCCCGGCCAACGCCGTCACCTCCGAAGGGCGGCCCGACTTCGTGGTCGGCGACATCCCGGTCTCCAGCGACGACGAGACCTTCGCCATCGACCAGCCCGGCATCTACGTCGGCGAGGACCTCGACGGCTACTCCATCGTCGGGGCCACCCGCGACGAGATCAACTACCAGACGGCCGGGGGCGAGACCGTCACCAGCCGTTACGACGGCGAGGGCGGGGTGGCCATGAGCTCGTTCGTCCGCCAGGCGGCCTTCGCCCTGCGCTTCGGTGAGCTGGAGCCCCTGATCTCCAACTTCGTCACCGACGAGAGCCGGATCATCTACATCCGTGACGTCCAGGAGCGGGTGGCGGTCCTCGCCCCCTTCCTGCACTGGGACGCCGACCCCTACCCGGTCATCCTGGACGGTCGGATCCAGTACGTGCTCGACGCGTACACGACCACGTCGATGTACCCGTACGCCCAGCGGGCCGACACCGACCAGTTGCCGGCGGGCAGCGGCCTCGACCACGCCTTCAACTACGCCCGCAACTCGGTGAAGGCCGTGGTCGACACCTACGACGGGACCGTGGACCTGTACATCGTCGACGAGGAGGATCCCATCGCCGCGGCGTACGACGGCGCTTTCCCGGACCTGTTCTCACCACTGGAGGACATGCCCGCGGAGATGCGGGACCATCTCCGCTACCCCGAGGACCTCTTCCGGGTGCAGACCAACGTCTGGGGCCGCTATCACATCGACGGCGCCCAGAACTTCTACGAGCAGGCCGGCGGCTGGGTCGTGGCCCAGGACCCGGGCACGGGGACGACGGCCGGCCAGGTCACCCAGACCACCAACGCCGACACGGGCGAGGTCGAGGCGACCCGGGAGCGGCGCATCGACCCGCAGTACCTGCTCATGCGCCTGCCCGACGAGGAACAGGAGGACTTCCTGATCCTGCGGTCGTTCGTACCCAACGTGGGCGACACGGAGCGACGGGAGCTCACGGCCTTCATGGTGGCCAAGAGCGACCCGGACAACTACGGGGAGATCGAGGTCTTCGAGATGCAGAGCTCCGACATCGCCGGGCCGGCGATCGTCAGCTCGAACATCCAGAGCGACGAGCGGATCGCCAGCGAGATCACCCTGCTGGACCAGCAGGGCTCACAGGTGGTCCAGGGCAACCTGCTCCTGATCCCCGTCGAACAGTCGATCCTCTACATCCGGCCCCTCTACACCCAGGCCGAGAGCGAGACCGCGGTCCCGCTCCTGCGCAAGGTGATCGTGGCCTTCGGCGACGAGATCGTGATGCGCGACACGCTGCGCGAGGCGCTCATCGAGATCTTCGGTGAGGCACCCGAGACCCTCGAGGACGCCTCTCCCGATCCCGGCGACGAGGAGACCCCGCCCGACGATGAGACCCCGCCGGAAGAGGAGCCCGACCCCGCCCAGCAGGTGGCCCTGCTCCTGGCTGAGGCCGAGAACCTCTTCACCCAGGCCGACCTCGCTCTCGCCGCGGGCGAGCTGGGGCGGTACCAGCGCCTGATCGAGCAGGCCCAGGGGCTGATCGGCGAGGCGCTCGACCTGAGCCTGGGCGGCGAGACGCCGCCGACCACCACGACCGTGCCGCCGGACGAGGCCTGAGGGGAACGTTCGCGCCCCGACAAGCGTTGATCCCTTCATGCTCTTCGGATCCAAGAAGGACCAGGTCGTCACCGCCGAGGAGGCCCTGCCCGGCCGCCCCGAACCTCTGTGGGTCCCGTCCACCCACTTCGTCAACGGCACCTCGATCGTGCCCCCGTTCCCCGAGGGCAGCGAGCAGCTCGTCGTCGCCATGGGGTGCTTCTGGGGCGCCGAGCGCGTCTTCTGGCAGACCCCCGGGGTCCTGACGACGGCGGTCGGCTATGCCGGGGGCATCACGCCGAACCCCACCTACGAGGAGGTCTGCTCGGGCCTGACCGGGCACACCGAGGTCGTGCTGGTGGTCTTCGACCCCTCGTTGGTCAGCCGTGAGGCCGTGCTCAAGGTGTTCTGGGAGGGGCACGACCCCACCCAGGGCATGCGCCAGGGCAACGACCGGGGCACCCAGTACCGCTCCGCGGTCTACACCGCCGACGCCGCGCAACAGGCGGCGGCCGAGTCGTCCCGGGACCGGTTCCAGGCGGTGCTCAACGAGTCCGGCTTCGGGGAGATCACCACCGAGATCCGCCCGGCTGACGCGTTCTACTACGCCGAGGACTACCACCAGCAGTACCTGGCCAAGGTGCCCAACGGCTACTGCGGCCTGGGCGGCACCGGGGTGAGTTGCCCGGTGGGGGTGACCGCCACCGATTGAACCGACTGGGACCGGCCCGGGGCCGGTATCTACGCTGCGGAGTCGGAGCGGAGCAGCATTGGCTCGCGGGACCGGCGGCGCCGGCGGAGCGGAGGCGGAGCAGTGTTACTGGGGATGACGTGGGGGTACTGGGGCCAGCTGCCGCCGGTGGACATCGCCGGGGTCAGCCAGGAGGCCGAGCGGCTGGGCTTCGACTCGATCTGGACCGCGGAGGCCTGGGGATCGGACGCCTTCACGCCGCTGACGTGGATCGCGGCCCACACCGAGCGGGTCCGCCTGGGCACCGCCGTGGTGCAGCTGGCGGCCCGCACGCCAACGGCCACCGCCATGCACGCCATCACCCTGGACCACCTGGCCAACGGCCGGCTCATCCTCGGCCTGGGGGTGTCGGGCCCGCAGGTGGTGGAGGGCTGGTACGGGCGCCCGTCCAACAAGCCCCTGGCCCGGACCCGCGAGTACGTCGAGATCATCCGACGGGCCGTCGCCCGTGAGGCCCCGGTCGCGTTCGACGGCGAGTTCTACCAGCACCCCTACACGGGCGAGGGCTCGGTCGGTCTGGGGAAGGCGCTCAAGCCGATCACCCACCCGTTGCGGCGGGAGATCCCCATCTTCCTGGGCGCCGAGGGCCCCAAGAACGTGACCCAGACCGCCGAGATCGCCGACGGCTGGCTGCCGCTCTACTACTCGCCCTACCGCCAGGAGGTGTACTCCGAGCAGCTGGCCGGGGCCAAGGAGGGCTTCGAGGTCACGGCCATGGCCACCTTGGTGGTCACCGACGACATCGAGGCGGGCCTGGCCCCGGTGAAGGCCATGCTCGGCTTCTACATCGGCGGCATGGGGGCCAAGGGCCAGAACTACCACACCAAGCTCATGCAGCGGATGGGCTTCGAGGCCGAGGCCCTGAAGATCCAGGAGCTGTTCTTCGAGGGCAAGCGGGAGGAGGCCATCGCGGCGGTCCCCAGCGAGTTCGCCGATGAGATCAGCCTGGTTGGGCCCATCGAGCGCATCCGGGACCGGGTGGCGGCCTGGGAGGACAGCCCGGTGACCACGATCCTGGTCCACGGCGGCCACGTCCCGGCTCTGCGCCAGGCCGCCGAAGCGATCCTCGGGTGAGGTCAGACGGCTCTGAACGCCCGGAGGTCGGCGGCTGTGCGGCCGCGGAGGGATTCGACGATGCGCACGGTGGCCCGGCCGACCGGCTCGAGGCTGTCGACGTGGACCTTGTCGATGGTGTCAGCCGAGTCGAACAGGTACATCGGGGCGGTCAGGAAGTTGACCAGAGGGACCCCCTCGAGGTGGAAGAACCCGCCGTCGGTCGTCGGCTGCGGTCCTCGGGGGATCCTGGGCGGCGGACCCCGAAGGCCAGCACCTCCTCGATCCAGTCCATCTGACGGGCGGCGGCGGGGATGATCGCCCTACTCCAGCAGGTCGCGGGTGATCTCGTCGACGTTGGTCGCCCCGACGAGGGCCATGGTCCGGCGCACCCCGGCGTCGAGGAGGCCCAGGACGTGGTCTACGCCCCGCTCCCCCCCGGCGCCCAGGGCATAGAAGTGGACCCGCCCCGCCATTACGGCCTTCGCACCGAGGGCCACGGCCTTGACGACGTCGCTCCCCCGGCGCACGCCGCCGTCGCAGATGACCTCCAGCTGGTCACCGACGGCCTGCACGACGGGCTCGACGAGGTCCAGGGTGGCCGGGGCGGTGTCGAGCTGCCGGCCACCGTGGTTGGAGAGGGCGACGGCCTCGACGCCCATCGACGCCGCGATCTCGGCGTCGGCCACGGTCTGGATGCCCTTGATGACCAGCGGGCCGTCCCAGACCGAGCGGAGCCATTCGACGTCGTCCCAGGCCAGGGAGGGGTCGAACTGGCCGTTGATGTAGTCGGCGAGGGAAACGGCGTCGGACCCGTCGCCGACGTCCTTGCCGGCGACGTTGGCGAAGACGATGGGCTCGGCCCGCACGAAGGCCCAGGTCCATCCCGGGTGCAGGGCGCCGTCCACGATGGTGCCCAGGCCGATCTTGGGGGGCAGGGTGAAGCCCCGGCGGATGTCGCGCTCACGGCGGCCGAGCACTGCGGTGTCGACGGTGAGGGCGATGGCCTCGTAGCCGGCGGCCTTGGTCCGCTCCACCAGCTCCGTGGTGAGGCCCCGGTCCCGGAAGACGTAGAGCTGGAACCACTTGGGCCCGTGGTTGACCGCGGCGATCTCCTCGATCGACCGGGTGCCGATGGTCGACAGCGTGAAGGGGATGCCGCGCCGCTCCGCCGCCCGGGCCACCGCCAGCTCCCCCTGGGGATCGGCGATCCGGGCGAACCCCGTCGGGGCCAGGACGAGCGGAAGGGGGATCTCTTTGCCCAGCAGGGTGGTGGAGGGGTCGACCGCGCTGACGTCGCGGAGGACGCGGGGTCGGAAGGTGCGGCGCCGGTAGGCCTCGGTGTTGGCGCCGTAGGTCCGCTCGTCCTCGGCCGCCCCGTCGATGTAGTCGAACACCCCGTGGGGCAGGCGCCGCTCGGCGATGCGGCGGAGGTCGTCGACATCGGCCGCCTTGGCGAGGCGGCGTTCGACCGGGTCGAACTCGAGCGGCTTGAACCGGATGACCGACTTGAGCGTCTGGTACACCCCCATTACATCGGTCGGGCCCGGCGGCCCTCCGGGCTCCGCCCATCGCGGTGCGCCGTTGCGGCTGCTCCGCTCCGCTGCGCAGCGTCACCACTCGCAAGTTGGTTGGTACGCGTCCGAGCGGCGTCGGCGACCTGATCGACCAGCACCGGCATGGCCCCGAGGGTACCCACCGGCCCGCCGGGGGTCGGTACCGGCGCCCGACCGCCGTCACGGTTCGGGTGGCGGGGCGACCGGGCCCACAGGGCAGACTGACGCCATGCACGATGGGGCCCGTCCGACTATCGACCTCTGTGACCCCGAGTTCTACCGATCGGGGGGCATGCACGAGGCCTTCACCTGGATGCGGGCCAACGAGCCCGTCTACCGCGACGAGAAGAACGGCCTGTGGGCCGTCAGCCGCCACGCCGATCTGCTCGACGTCGAGCGGCGGTCCGACGTGTTCGTGTCGGGTCGGGGCTACCGGCGCAACTGGGAGCCCACCGAGAACAACATGATCGCCTCGGACGACCCCGCCCACCAGGAGCAGCGGCGGCTGGTCTCCCGGGGCTTCACCCCCAAGGCGGTACGGCGCCACGAGGACGTGCTCGGGGCGCTCATCGCCGAGTTGCTCGACCCCATCGACGGCGAGGTCGAGATCGTGGACGCCCTGGCCGCCCAGCTCCCGGCGCGGATGACCGCCCGGCTCCTCGGCTTCCCTGAGGAGGACTGGCGCCAGGTCAAGGGCTGGTCCGAGGCGCTGATGCGCCTCGACACCGCGCTGGAAGACCCTCAGATCGAGATGGGGGTGATGGTCGCCTGCATGGAGTTCAACCAGCAGCTGATGGAGATGGTCCCGGCCCGCCGGGAGTGTCCGGCCGATGACCTGGTCTCGGCCTGGGCCAACGCCTACGAGCACGACAAGGTGTTCAACGAGACCGGCCTGTTCATCGCCGGCGGGGCCGAGACCACCCGTACCGCCATCGCCCACGGCCTGCGGGCCTTCGCCGACCACCCCGACCAGTGGGAGCGTCTGGCGGCCGAGCCCGACCTGGTGCCGTCCGCGGTCGACGAGGTCATCCGCTGGGTGACCCCGCTCAACAACTTCTTCCGCACCGCGGTCGAGGACACGACCATCGGCGAGCAGGCGGTGGCCGAGGACGACCGGGTCATCCTCCTCTACCCCTCGGCCAACCGGGACGAGGCGGTCTTCACCGACCCGTTCGCCTTCGACGTCACCCGCCGCCCCAACCCCCACGTGGCCTTCGGCTACGGCACCCACTTCTGTGTCGGGGCCAACTTCGCCAAGTACGAGCTGGGCCTGCTCTTCACCGAGCTGACCCGCCGCTTCACCCCGCCCGAGGTCGTCACCGAGCCCGACGTGGAGCCCAACATCTTCGCCCGGGCTGTCCGCACCTTCGACGTGAGGCTCACCCGCCGCTGACGCGCTGGACCTTCAGCCGGCTTCGTCGGCGGCGAGACGGCGGCGGTCGAGCTTCTGCATGGCCGTGAGCGGCAGGGCGTCGACGACGCGCAGGGCCTCGGGGAGCTTGTGGGCCGAGAGCCGGACTTTCCCGAACGACCGGAGGTCGTCGAGGTCGGGCGGGGCGGCCGGGTCCCTCGGGACGACGACGGCGACGCCGATCTCGGACATGACCTCGTCGGGGCGGGGGACGACGGCCACCTCGGCCACGGCCGGGTGCTCGGACAGGACAGCCTCCACCTCGAGGGGGTACACGTTGTAGCCGCCCCGGATGAACATCTCCTTGGCCCGGCCGGCCAGGACCAGGCAGCCCGCCTCGTCCACGTAGCCGAGGTCCCCCGAGTGCAGCCACCCGTCCCGCAGGGCCAATGCGGTGGCTTCCGGATCGGCCCAGTAACCCGCCATGACACAGGGCGAGCGCAGGCAGACCTCGCCCACCTCACCGTCGGCCACGGGCCGTCCGTCCTCGCCCCGGATGGACAGCTCGACCGGCGGTCGCGGGCGGCCCACGGTGTAGAGCGCCTCCGCGTCGGGGGCGTCGAACGCGGTGCCCGTGCCGACGCCGCCGCACTCGGTGGACGAGTAGCGGATCGAATACGCCGCACCGAAGCGCTCCCGGGCCTCGTGGACCAGGGCAGGGGGCGACGGCGCGGCGCCGACGATGATGGTCTGCACGCAGCTCAGGTCCCGCTCGTCGAAGTCCGGCTCCCGCAGGAGGAGGGCGATCTGGGGGGCGACCCCGCCGACGGAGGCCACCCGGTGGGTCTCGATCTGGTCGAGCACGGCCGAGGCCCTCCAGCGATCGAGGAGCAGCTGGGTCGTGCCCAAGCGCAGGTACCAGGCCAGCTTGGTCATGAACCCGATGTGGGCGAACTGAGTGGACGCCAGCATCGGCCCGCCTCCACCCCAGGTGTCGCCCACGTCGGCCGCGGTGATCGCGGCGATCTGGCGCACCCGGAACTCAGCACCCCTTGGCCGACCTGTGGTGCCCGACGTGAGGACGATGGCCACGGGTCGCTCGGGATCGTCGGGCAGCGAGGGTGGTGCCTCGTCGGGCACCCGCAGATCGGTCACCTCATCGGCCGAGGCGAGCACCAGATCCGGTCCCACCACCTCGAGTGCCGTGGCCCGCTCGGCGTCGGTCAACCGAGGGTTGACCCCGGCGGTCACGGCCCCGACCTTGGCGAGGGCGGCGTAGGCCACGATGTAGTCGGGGGTGGACGACAGGGTCAGGGCCACAACCGAGCCGACGCCGACGCCGCGACGGGCCAGGCCCGCCGCCACCTCGTCCGAGCGCCGATCGAGGTCGAGGTAGCTGACGGGTGACCCGTCCGCCGCCAGCAGTGCCGGGTGGTCGCCGAAGCGCCGAGCCGCCTCGGGCAAGATCCTGTCGAGCACGCCGAGAGTCTGCCCGCCAGGGGCTGCCGGATGAGTCCGGGGGGACGGGCCGCCAATTTTCGAACGGAGGACTCGAAGGTGTCCGGAAGGCGGGTGTCCCCGCAGGGGCGGCGCCGAGAGGCGCCAGAAATACAGGCCGAGTCGGGAACGATCGTGGCTGCCGCGACCACTACGCTGCCGCGCACCGTGCTGACCTTCATCCGCTTCGACATGCGGGCGCCGGCGTCGGGCCCCGCCTCCCCCGCCGAGCTCCACACGGCCACCCTCGACATGGCCGAGTGGGCTGACCGCGTCGGTTTCGACTCCATCGTGGTCAGCGAGCACCACGGGGCCGAGGACGGCTTCCTGCCCTCGCCGATCGTGGCCGCCGCCGCCATCGCCGGCCGCACTCGGCGGGCCGGCATCAGCATCTCGGCCCTGCTGGCCCCGCTGCACGACCCCATCCGCATCGCCGAGGACCTGGCCGTGCTCGATCTGCTGTCAGAAGGGCGGGTGATCACCATCCTCGGCCTCGGCTACCGGCCCGAGGAGTACCAGATGTTCGGCGTGCCGTGGGACACCCGCGGTGCCTACCTCGACGAGTGGGTGCAGGCCCTCCTCGACGCCTGGAAGGGCGAGCCGTTCGTCTTCCAGGACCGCAAGATCCCCGCGGTCACCCCGCGGCCCCTCACCGACCCGCACCCGCCGATATTCATCGGCGGCCGGTCGAAGGCCGCGGCCCGACGCGCCGCCCGCTTCGGCCTGAACTTCTTCCCTGACTCATCGGACCCCGCCCTGCGGGAGGCCTACGAGACGGCCTGTCGTGGCCCAGAGCCGGGAGCCCGGCTTCATGATCACGCCCGAGGACCCGGTCACCTTTGTCTTCGTCCACGAGGACCCGGACGGCTACTGGGAGCGCATCGGTCCTCACGTGCTGCACGAGGCCATGACCTATTCGGGCTGGCAGCGCGAAGGGGAGACCTCTTCGGCGGCCACCGACGCCCGCTCCCTCGACGAGCTGAAGGCCGGGGACCGCTTCGCCGTCCTGACGCCCGACGAGGCCGTGGCCCACCTCCACCGGGGCAACCTGCTCCTGTACCCCCTCTGCGGTGGCATCCCGCCGGAGCTGGCGTGGGAGTCCCTGCACCTCGTCGAGCACGAGGTCCTGCCGAAGGCCCGCTCGGGGTCGTGAGCGGGCCGGTCGACCTCGACGTCAGCCCTGCCGGGATGCTGGTGACGGATCGGGTCGCCGTGGTCACCGGCGCCGCCCAGGGCATCGGCGAGGCCTGCGCCGTCGGCCTGGCCCGCTTCGGCGCCCACGTGGCGGTCTGTGACCGCAACGCCGAGGGTCTGGCCGCCACCGTGGCCGACGTCGAGGCGCTCGGGCGCCGGGCCGTCAGCGGAGAGCTGGATGTCCGCGACCCCGATGCCGTCGACGCCTTCCTGTCCACCGTCGAGGCCGAGTACGGCCACGTCGACATCCTCGTCAACAACGCCGGTGGCACGTTCTTCTCACCCTTCCTGGACGTGAGCGGGCGGGGTGAAGCGGCCCTCATCGCCGAGAACTTCACCCAGGTGTCGCACTTCATCCGCCGCACCGTCCCGCTGATGGGGGAGCGGGGCGGCTCGATCGTGAACGTGACCTCCATCGAGGCCCACCGGGCCGGGCCCGGCTTCGCCGTCTACTCCGCCATGAAGGCGGCGGTCGAGAACCTGACCAAGAGCCTGGCCCTGGAGCTGGCCGACCGGCGCATCCGGGTCAACTGCATCGCCCCCGACATGATCCCGACACCCGGCGACGAGGGCCTCGTCCATCGACGCCGCGGCGGCCGGGCAGGACTGGTCGAAGACCGTCCTACCCGACATGGGCCACCCCGACGACTGCGCTGCGGCGGTGGTCTACCTGGCCTCGGACTTCGCCCGCTTCCTCACCGGCTCCACCCTGCACCCCGACTCCGGCAACCTCGCCAGCGGCGGCTGGAAGCGCCTCCCGAACGGCCACTACATCCTGTAGACCCACCCGCCCGCGCCGACCATCGACCCGCCGAAACGCGCGCAGCTGACCGCGCCACACGCGGTCAGCTGCGCTTGGTTCCGAACCGGCGGGCCCCCGACGACCGGCGGCTCGACCCCAAGCCCCAGTGGTTGTGTCATTTGCCCTGGCCGGACGAGGGGTTCCGGCCCGGCTACTAGCGTCTCGGCTCGTGCCGGTGGACCTCGCTGCTCTCGTTGATCCCGGCCACACGGTGGTGGTGACCCAGGAGTGCCAGGTGGGGGTGCTCGGCGTGACGTCGGCCTTCCCGGAGCTGGCGGGCGCCGCCCGGGCGACGGGGATGCTCGACGCCGCCGGGCGTCTGGTCGCGGGTGCCCGTGCCGCCGGGATCGACGTGGTCCACTGTGTCGCCGCCCGGCGCCCGGACGGAAAGGGCTCGAACCACAACGCCCGCCTGTTCGCCGTCGCCGCGAAGGCGGACGGCCAGCTCGTCCCCGGGACCGAGGCGGTCGAGGTCTGCCCGGAGATCGGGGTCGCGCCGACCGACGTCGTCCTCACCCGCCTCCACGGCCTCGGGCCGATGGGAGGCACCGATCTCGACGTCGTGCTCCGCAACCTCGGCGCCGCGCACCGTGGTCGGCATCGGCGTGTCGGTCAACATCGGCATGACCGACTTCGCCTTCGACGCCGTGAACGCCGGGTACCAGTTCGTGCTGCCCCGGGACGCGGTGACGGGCGTCCCGGCGGCCTACGCCGACGCCGTCATCGACAACACGCTCGCCCTGGTCGCCACGGTCACGACGGTGGACGCCGTCCTGGAGTGCTGGTGAGTGCCGAGGAGGTCACGCCCCGGGCCGTCGACGGCCGGGTGCCGGGCCGTCGGGGCCTCGCCACCCGACAGCGCCTGCTCGACCACGTCGCCGAGATGCTGGCCTCCAGCTCGTACCGGGATGTCCGGGTCGTCGACGTCGCCCGCGCCGCCGGGACCTCGCCGGCGACCTTCTACCAGTACTTCGCCGACGTGGAGGAGGCCGTGCTGGCCCTCGCCGAGGAGGTGGCCAGGGTGGTCCAGGACACACTCGTGCCCCTGGCCGAGGGCCCCCGCTGGCGGGGCCGGCAGGGTTACGAGGCGGCGCTGCGGGTGGTCGACGGCTATCTGGACTTCTGGGACGACCACGGCGCGGTGGTTCGGGTGATGGACCTGGGGAGCAACGAGGGCGATGCCCGCTTCCGTCAGCTGCGCAGCCGTCTCTTCACCCGCTTCAACGAGGCCCTGGCCGACCGGGTGACCCAGGAGCGGCCGGTCGGTGACGACGTCGATCCCCGGGCCACCGCCGGGGCGATGACCTCGATGCTGGCCCACGTGGCCGACCATCGCTACGGCTTCGAGGCCTACGGGATCCGCACGGCGGACGTGCGCCGGACCATGGGCCGGATCCTCTTCACCACGGTCACCGGGCGCCCGCCGCCGCCGCCGGCGCCTGACGATTGGCGCCGCGGGCCTCCACCCTCTCGAGGTGGTGACATGAAGCCCCGAACCGCGCTCGCACTGGTCATCGCCGGCGCCGCCGCCGTGCTGGCGGCGGCGTGCGTCCGTCGCCGCTCCGCCGGGGACGGCCCCGTCCACCTCAGCGCCACGCGGCGGTCGGCCCGCACGGCCGCCGTCGCCCGGTTCGGGGCCCGCACCGGCGGGTCCTTCGCCGCCCACCGGGCCCGCTCGCTGTTCGCCTCCGCGCACCGCCAGGAGGCCCTGGACCAGGCCTTCGCCCTCCGCACCGCCGAGCAGGTGGCGACCGAGCTGGGGAACCTCAAGGGGGCGATGATGAAGCTCGGTCAGATGGCGAGCTACCTGGATCAGGGCCTGCCTTCGCCGGTGCGCACCGCCCTGGCCGATCTGCGTCAGGACGCCCCGCCCATGAGCGCCGAGCTGGCTGCCGGAGTCCTCGAGGCCGAGTTCGGCAGGGGCCCCGACGAGCTCTTCGCCGAGTGGGACCCGGTGCCCCTGGCCTCGGCCTCCATCGGCCAAGTCCACAAGGCCATCACCGCCGACGACCGGGCGGTGGCGGTCAAGATCCAGTACCCGGGCGTCGACGAGGCCATCCGGGCCGATCTCGACAACGTCGACGTCCTTTTCGGCGCGGCGGGGTTCATGTTCACCGGGCTGGATCCCGACGCGCTGGTCGTCGAGCTCAAGGCGCGCCTGATCGAGGAGCTGGACTATCGGGCTGAGGCCGCCAACCAGCGGCTGTTCGTCGAGTACTACCGGGACCATCCCTTCATCCGGGTTCCCGACGTGGTCGACGAGCTCTCCACCGGTCGGGTCCTGACCACCGAGCTCTCCGCCGGGGCGCGTTGGGAGGAGCTGCAGGCCTGGAGCCAGGAGGAGCAGGACCTGGCCGGTGAAGCCATCTTCCGCTTCGTCTTCCGGTCGCTCTACCGGCTTCACGCCTTCAACGGTGATCCGCACCCGGGCAACTACCTGTTCGAGCCCGGTGGCCGGGTCACCTTCCTCGACTTCGGTCTGGTCAAGCGCTTCACCCACGACGAGGTCGACTTGTTCCACCACCTCATTGACGCGTTCGTCCTCCGGGGCGACCTGGCCGACTTCCGCCGGGCCGTGGAGCGGGCGGGTCTGCTGCGGGCCGGAGCGCCGGTCACCGACGAACAGGTCGGCGACTGGATGGGTCACTTCTATGCGTTCGTCCTCGAGGACCGGTCGACGACGATCACCCCGGAGTACTCCAGCCAGACGCTGCGCCAGATGTTCGACCTGACCGGCCCCGACGCCGACATCATCAAGTCGGCGAACACACCGCCCAGCTTCGTCATCATCCAGCGCATCAACCTGGGCTTGTACGCCGTGCTCGGGGAGCTCAACGCCACGGCCAACTGGCGTCGGGTGGCCAACGAGCTGTGGCCCTTCGTCGACGGCCCCCCTTCCACCCGACTGGGTGAGGAGGAGGCCGCTTGGCGGGCGGCCACGGGGCGGTGAACGGCCCGCGTTCGCTTCTGCACTAGGAATCGGGGCATGGGACTGCTGGTGGGGTGCCGGGCGATCGTGACCGGCGGGGCGTCGGGGATCGGGGAGGCCACCTGCCGACGCTTCGTCGAGGAGGGGGCGACGGTGGCCGTCCTGGACGTCGACGAGGCCGGCGCCGACGCCGTGGCCGGCGCGCTCGGTGCGCTGCCCGTGGTGGCCGACGTGGCCGATGCCGAGGCGATGGCGGCGGCCGTCACCGCGGCCGCCGAGGCGCTCGGTGGCCTCACCTGCCTGGTCAACAACGCCGGCACCGGCAACGTGCTGCCGCTGGCGGACTATCCCGACGCCGAATGGGACCGCCTGCTCGACGTGAACCTGCGGGGCACCTTCCACGGCCTGCGGGCCGCCCTCCCGCTCCTCCGGGAGGCGGGCGGCGCCGGCAACGTGGTCAACGTGGCGTCGGTCAGCGGCCTGCGCCCCACCCGGGGCGAGGCCCCCTACGCCGCGGCCAAGGCGGCCGTGATCTCCCTGACCCGCAGCGCCGCCCTCGAGTACGCCCCCGAGGTGCGGGTCAACGCGGTGGCCCCCGGGTTCATCGACACCGCGCTCACCGCCTTCGCCGTCGTCGACCCCGCCTACGCCGGCCCCATCGTCGCCGGGACGCCCCTGGGGCGCATCGGCTCGGCCGACGAGGTGGCCGACGTGATCGTGTTCCTGGCCTCGCCGCTGGCCCGTTACGTCACGGGTGAGACCGTCGTCGTCGACGGTGGCTCGGTGCTCGGCAACCCCCAGGTGGACACCTTCCTGCGCAGTCTGCTGCCCTGAGCCGCGCCGGGGCGGCCCCATGGGTCGCCACGTAGCGTGACTTGAGGTCCGGCTTGAAACCACTTTCCGTGGTCGCTAGGGTGGACCCGCATGGCCGCCTTCCCCCGACGGATCGTGCTCGACCGCCGCGAGGCCGATCGTCGCATCGACCTCCGTGACGCCGTCGCCGACCGCCGTCAGGTCGAGCGTCGGGCCCTGGGTTCCCGGCCGGCCGATCTCGGGGCCGCCGAGCTGGTCATCGACCTGCGGGACCACCTGCCCCGCGTCGAGGTGCTGCCCGACGTCGAACAGGTCCTGGCCCGGCGGTGGTTCCTCCTGGCGATCCTGGGGGCTCTGAACCTCCTGGACCTGGTCACCACCAAACTGGTGCTGCACGCCGGCGGGGCCGAGGCCAACCCGATCATGGCCCCGATCATCCACCACCCCGTCGCCCCCGCCCTGGTCAAGACCGGCGGGTTCGTCCTGGTGGCGATGGTGCTCAAGGCCTGCCCGGCCCGCTCCAAGATGGTGGACCGGGCCCTGGTGACCGTCACCGGCCTCTACCTGGCCATCGTGTTCTGGAACCTCGTCAACCTGCTGTTGCACGCCTGACCTGACGACCCGTCAGATCCGGGGACTACGCTCCGGCGCCGTGGCCACCATCCGCGCCGTCGACCCCGGACCCCAGCAGCTGTTCATCGGGGGTGAGTTCGTCCCCGGGGGCAAGGGGGCCTACGAGATCCGCAATCCCGCCACCGAGGCCGTGGTCGGCGAGGCCCCCGACGCCTCGGTCGACGACGCCGCGGCCGCCGTGGACGCGGCCCGAGCCGCCTTCGGGCCCTGGTCCCGAACCGACCCGGCGGAGCGGGCCCGACTGCTCGACGCCCTGGGTGACGCAGTAGCCGCCCGCCACGACGAGCTGGCGCCGCTGATCCAGGCCGAGACCGGGGCCACCTGGAAGGTCTCGAACGGTCTGCAGCTCACCCAGGTCGTCGACCGGTTCCACCGCTACGCCCGAGGGGCGATGGAGTCGACGGTCCTGCCCCTGCCGCCGCAACTGATCGAGACCACCGACCTCGCACCCGGTGGGGTCATCTCCGCTTTCGCCGCCCGGCGTCCCGTCGGGGTCGTGCTGGCCATCACCGCCTACAACTTCCCGCTGACCAACATGGCCGGGAAGCTCGGCCCGGCGCTGGCCGCCGGCAACCCGGTGATCGTGAAGCCCGCGCCCCAGGACCCACTGGCCATCCTCAAGTTCGCCGAGATCGCCCGGGACGTCGGCTTCCCCGACGGGGTGATCAACGTCGTCGTCGGCGAGGGCACCGAAGCGGCGGAGGCCCTCGTCGCCTCTCCCGGGGTCGACATGATCAGCTTCACCGGCTCCACCGCCGTGGGCCGTCGCATCGGCTCGGTGGCGGGGGAGGGGATGACCCGTCTCCTGCTCGAGCTGGGGGGCAAGGGGGCCTCGATCATCTTCGACGACGCCGATGTGGGCCGGGCGCTCATGGGCACGGGCTCGACCTGGGCCTTCCACTCCGGCCAGATCTGCACGGCACCGACCCGCGTGCTGGCCCAGCGGGGCGTCTACGAGCAGGTGGTGGAGGGCCTGACCGAGTTCGCCGGCGCCCTCAAGGTGGGGGACCCCCTCGAGGACGACACCGTCGTCGGCCCGGTCATCACCGAGAGCCACCGCAGCCGGGTCGAGGAGTACATCACCACCGGCCTCAGCGAGGGCGCCGAGTTGCTGGCGGGTGGCGAGCGCCCCGCCCACCTGGACACCGGCTGGTATGTCCCGCCCACCCTCCTCGCCGGCTGTTCGGGCGACATGCGGGTGGTCAAGGAGGAGATCTTCGGCCCGGTCCTCGTGGTCGTGCCCTTCGACGACGAGGAGGAGGCGGTGGCCCTGGCCAACGGCACCGACTTCGGCCTCTACGACTACGTCTGGTCCGGCGACGTGACCCGGGCGGTGAACATGGCCGCCCGTCTGCGCACCGGCAACGTGGGCATCAACACCCTGCAGCGCAACCACGAGGCTCCCTTCGGCGGCTTCAAGCTCTCCGGCGTGGGCCGGGACGGCGGTTCCTTCGGCCTCCACGCCTACAGCGAGCTCCAGTCCGTCGTCTGGCCCGACGCATGAGCCCGCGCCGATGACCGTCGGAGCATCACGTGAGCACCTACGACCTGGCGTGGTCGGCGGCACGCTGGTCGACGGCTCCGGCCTGCCCCGGCGTCGGGCCGACGTCATGGTCAAGGACGGCAAGGTCGCCGCCATCGGCTTCGCCGAGGAGGGCGCGGCCGCCCGCACCGTGGACGCCACCGGCCTGGTCGTGGCCCCCGGGATCGTCGACCCGCACACGCACTACGACCCCCAGCTCACCTTCGAGCCCTACGCCACCTCGTCCTGCTTCCACGGGGTGACCACCGTCCTGGCCGGCAACTGCGGCTTCTCGGTGGCGCCCACCAAGGAAGCCGACCGGCCCTACATCACCCAGATGTTCGCCCGGGTCGAGGGCATGTCGGCCGCCGCCCTCGACGGCCTGCCCTGGGACTTCGAGACCTTCCCCGAGTTCCTGGCCGCCCGCCGGGGCCGGCTCGGCGTGAACATGGCCTGCTACATCGGCCACTCCGCCGTGCGGCGCTGGGTCATGGGCGACGCCGCCTTCGAGCGGGAGGCCACCGACGACGAGATCGGCCAGATGGCCGGGATCGTCAGCGAGGCGATGGCCGCCGGAGCCGCCGGGTTCTCGTCCTCCCACGCCCCCACGCACTGGGACAGCGCCAACCGCCCGGTGCCGTCCCGCCTGTCCTCCCTGAAGGAGCTGAAGGCCCTGGTGGCCGGCGGCCGGCCGGGCCAACGCGGGCACCATCGCCTACCTCCCGGAGGGCGCCATCGGGGGCCTCCAGCCCGAGGACGAGCAACTGCTCATCGAGCTCTCGCTGGCCGCCCGGATGCCGGTCATCATCCAGGGCCTGGGGGCCCGGTCGAAGGTCGATGCCCCCACGGCCGGGTGGGACAACGCCAAGCGGTTCGTCGACGAGGCCACCGAGCAGGGTGCCGCCGTCTACTCGATGATGATGGCGCGGCCCTTCAACCGGACGTTCACCCTGGCCGAGGGCACCACCCTCTACGAAGGGGTGCTCGAGCTCAACCGGATCTTCACCGAGGCCAAGACCGTGCCGGAGCGGATGGCCATGGCCCTGGACCCGGCGTTCCGGGCCGCGGTGCGGGGCTCGGTGCGCCACCCCAACAAGGACGCGTCCAAAGGCCCGACCCTGCCGCCGCCCAACTGGGACGTCCTGCACGTCAAGACCGTCGCCCGGGCCGAGCACGAGCGCTTCGTCGGCCGGCCGCTGGCGGAGCTGGCGGCCGAGGAGGGCAAGGCCGAGGAGGACGTGCTGTTGGACCTGGCCGTGGCCGAGGAGCTGCAGACCGAGTTCGTGTGGCGGACCGAGACCCCCGCCTGGCGGGAGGGGACCCGGGTCGCCCAGCTCGACCCCCACATGGTCATCGGCACCTCCGACGGCGGCGCCCACCTCGACCGCGACGACGGGGCCGAGAGCTCCAGCTACTTCCTGCGCTACTGGGTGCGGGAGTGGGGCGCCTGGACGCTGGAGGAGGGCATCCGCCAGCTCACCCAGTGGCCGGCCGCCCTCTGCGGGTTCAGCGACCGGGGCATGGTCCGCCCCGGCTTCGCCGCCGACCTCATGGTCTTCGACCCCGACACCATCGGCCCGGCCGAGAAGGGGGTCGTGCACGACTTCCCCAACGGCGAGGCCCGCTACGTCTCCAAGCCCGAGGGCATGAAGGCCACCATCGTCAACGGTGTCCCCATCGTCCAGGACGGCGAGCTCGTCGGCGACGGCGCCCTACCGGGCCAGGTCCTCCGCCCGGAGGGCTGAGTCCGCTCATCCCCGGCCGGCCCGGTCCGATGGATAAGGATTGGGGTTAGGCCCACCGGAGCGGAGGCCTCACATGGCGACCGAGTTGGCGATCACACACCTGTCCGACCTGCGGCGGGAGCTGGGCGACTGGCTCCGGGCCCACGCCGGGTGGCCCGAGGCGGCCCTGACCTGTGCCTGCTCCCTGGCCGCCGAGGCCGTGGGTGACGAGAGCCGGGTGGGGGCGACCATCGCCATGGAGGGTCCCGACGGTGCACCTGCACGTGGACCACTGTGCGGACCTCGACCGGGTGGCCGACACCCACCCCGGGCACGTCGAGGTGGCTGCCCACGGCGGCGACATCCTCCTGCGCAGCCTGGACTGAGGAGTCAGTCCGACCGTCGTCGGTGCACCGAGACGGCGTAGTCGCCGTCGGTGAAGGGGTCGCGGGTCCACGTGGCGAAGCGGTCGACGAGCACCAGGTCGGCGGCGGTGCAGGCGGCGTCCCAGTCCGTCGAGGCCGTAGCCGCGGTCGATCGAGAAGCCGGCGACGAGGTGGCCGTCCCGGGCCAGGTGGGCGGCGCAGTGGGCGACCAACGCGGGTTGGGTGCCCGGCGGCGTGAAGAGGGGGACGTTGCCGGCCAGGAGGACGAGGTCGAAGGCCCGTCCGAGGTCCAGCGTGGTCAGGTCGGCCTCGACCCACGTGAGGTCGGGGTCTCGGCGGCGGGCGGTGGCCAGCATCGACGGGTCGACGTCGGTGCCCACCACCTCCATGCCGCGCCCGGCCAGCTCGATGCTCACCCGGCCGGTGCCGCAACCCGCGTCCAGGACCGAGGTCGGGGCGAACGCCGTCACGAAGTCGGCCTCCCCGTGCACATGGGTCCCGGACGCCGCCAGCCGGTCGAACCGGGCCTGGTACTCGTCGCCCTCCCAGGCGCTCATCGGTGCCCCGCTCATGCCGGCGCCAAGGCACGGGCGATCCGGCGCCGGGCGGCCAGCCAGGCGGGGACGATGGCGCCCAGCAGGGCGAGGCCGAGCGCCCCGGGGATCACGAGGGCCACGTGGGTCGAGGTCGACTTGGGGCGGGGCCACCACCCCGAGGTCGGCGATGACCTGGCTCCAGGCCCAGCGCCCGATGGCCACGCCGGTCGGCAGCCCGACGAGCAGGCTGACGCTGGTCACGAACACTGCCTGCCAGAGCACGGCCCGGCGGACATGGGCCCGCCGGGAACCGAGCAGCCGCAGCATCGCCAGCATGGCCTCGCGCTCGCGGACCGCGGTCACCAGGGCGTGCACGAGGCCGAGGAAGCCGAGGACGGCGAAGAAGGCGATCAGCGCGGGACCGATGCTGCGGGCCTGGTCGAGGTTGTCGAGGCGCACGGGCAAGTGTCGAGCCCCGGAAGCCCACCCCGTGGTCCAGGCTGAGTCGGTCCTCGAGATCGCCGATGTCGACCCCGTCGTCGTAGCGGACGACCAGCTCGGTCACCCCGCCGCTGGAGGACAGCGTGGCGAAGGCGTCGGCGGTCACCACGGCCCCGATCCCGGGGTCGCGGTCCTGGAAGGTCGGCAGGACGACGGTGCCCACGACGTCGAGGTCCTCGGTGTCGCCCTCGGGGCCGGTGACCGTGACCGTGTCGCCCACGCTCGACGTCCAGGTCCCGGCGGGTGATCAGGCCCAGCGCGATCTCGTCGTCGCCGTCGGGCTGGCGTCCGTCGAGCAGCGTGTGCTCCACGTCGGTGACGGTGTCGAGGGCGTGGGCGGTGACCTCCTGGCCGTCGACGTCGAGCAGCCCCACCCGGTAGACGGCGATGCCGTCGACCCCGTCCTCCCCAGCGATGGCGGTCGCGGTGCGGTCGACCACCGTCGAGTCGAGCGGCGTGGCGATCGAGTCCCAGTTCCAGCCCCACTGCTCGGGCGTGGCGACGAGGTCGTCGAGGCTGACCACGACCGTGCCGACGGCGACCGCGCCCAGCACCCCGATGGTCGTGGCCACCAGGGCCGACCGCATCATCGAGCTGTCCCGGTCCTCGCGCCGCTCGAAGGCCAGGCGGGCGCCGCCGATGAGGGCGGGGTCGGCACCGAGGCGGGCCAGGGCCTGGGCCACGGCCGAGGGCCGAGGGGCCTTGCGGAGCCGGCGGGGATCGGCCTGGCGCCAGGCCCGCCAGCCGGCCCAGGCCGAGGTGAAGGCGACGAGCGCGAGCGGCGCCGAGGCCGAGGCCCACGGCGTCGAACCGGAACCCGGGATCGGGCTCGATCCGCTCTGCGCCGCCGAACGGGAACCACCACGACGTCGGTGCGGCGACCGCGGTGGCCAGGACGGCGCCGACGACGGCCGCGCCGGCCACGGGCAGGCCCTGGGCCAGCGCTCCCTGGCGCCGGGTCAGCCCGAGCTCGCGGAGGCGCAGTGACCGGTCCCGGCCGGCGGCCAGGTGCCGGCTGACCGCCTGGGCCAGCACGAGGCCCCCGGCCAGGGCGCTGATCGTCGCGAAGACGAGCAGGCCGTTGCCGAGGACGTCGACCGCGTCGCGGGGAAACGCCAGGTAGTCGCTCTCGGCATCGAGCACGAGGGCCCCGTCGCCGTGCTCCTCGGTCGAAGGCCTCGAGCCGGTCGATGTCGTCGGCGCCACCGGCCAGGCGGACCAGGACCTCGTCGCCGAAGTCGCCGGTGCGGTCGCCGTACTCCTCGTGGAACGACGTGGGGGCGATCGGCCTCGGGGCTGAACTCCCGGCTCAGCAGGCCGTCGACGTCACGGAACACGCCGGTGACGAGCAGGGTCTCGGGCTGGCCTTCGGGGAGCTCGAGGATGCAGGACTGCTCGATGGCACAGGCGAAGTTCTCCGGGTCGAAGGTCTGGACCTCCAGGGTGTCGCCGGGGCCGATGCCCTCGTCGTGCACCGTCTGCTCGTCGACGGCGATCTCGTCGGTCGTGCCGGGGCGAGGGAGCCGCCCGTCGACCACGAGCGGCCGGTCGACGGTGGTGCCGAAGCCGGGGTCGTCACTGGCGCCGACGGTGAGGGCGGTGCCCGGGCCGGTGGCGAAGACGAGGCGGGTCATGGGGGCCGACGCGGTCACCCAGGGCTCGTCCTCCAGGGCGACCTCCAGGGCGTCGGCGTCGTAGTCGGCCGGGAGCCCGATCCGGGCGTCCCGGGCCACGGGTGGTGTCGACGAAGCGGTCGAGGGACGAGGTCGTGCGTCGGGCCCCGGCCAGGGCGCTGAGGCTGGCGGTCCCGATGAGGGCGACGAGCAGGGCCAGGCCGAGCAGGGCGCGCCACCGGGACCGGACCTCGGAGCGGGCGACGAGGCCCACCGCGTCGCCGAACGGTGCCATCAGTCCCTGACCGTACGTCCTTCCGGCATGGTGGCGACCCGCCCGGGGCGGTCAGCCGGTGAGGACGGGGAGGCGCTCCCAGCCCCGGACGGTGGACGTCCTGGCCTGGACGGCGTTGTCGACGTCGACCTCCCAGGTCGGGAACCGCTGGAGGACCTCGTCCAGGGCGATGCGGCCCTCCAGACGGGCGAGCGCGGCTCCGAGGCAGAAGTGGATCCCGTAGCCGAAGGTCAGGTGGTGGTCGATCCGGCGGTGGATGTCGAAGCGGTCGGCGTCGGGGAACCGTCGCTCGTCGCGGTTCGCCGAGGCGGTCAGGAGGAGCAGGGCGCTGCCCTCCGGGACCACCGTGCCATGGTGCTCGACGTCGGCGGTCACGTAGCGGGCCTGGACCGGCGAGGGGGCCTCGTAGCGCAGGAGCTCCTCGATGGCGCCGGGGACGAGGCTGGGGTCCTCGGCCAGCTCCTGCAACTGGTCCGGGTGCTCGGCCAGCACCTTGCCGGTCCAGCCGATCAGGCGGGTGGTCGTCTCGTTGCCGGCCGCGGCCAACAGGCCGACGTAGCCCAGCACCTCGTCGCGGGTGAGTCGCCGGGTCTCGCCGTCCACGTCCTCGAACTCCGCCCGGAGGAGCTCGGTCATCAGGTCGTCGGACGGGTGCTCGGCCCGCCAGTCGATGTACTCCCCGAAGACGCCGGCCGCGTCCCGGTCCCCGTACTGGGCCTCGAAGTCGGGCATGGATCCCTCATCCAGGCGGAGGCCCCCGTCCATGCGGTCGCGGATGGCCACCTGGTCCTGTTCGGGGATCCCGAGGAGCATGCCGATGGTGCGCATGGGCATCTGGGCGCCCAGGTCGGCGATGAAGTCGAACCCCCCGGTGCCGACCATGGGGTCGAGGGCCCGCGCGCAGAACTCGCGGATCTTCGGCTCGATGGCGGCGACCTTGCGAGGGGTGAAGACCCGCGAGAGGAGCCCCCGGTGGAGGTCGTGCTCCGGCGGGTCCTCGAAGATGATCGTGCCGGGCGGCATGGCCGTGCCGCTCTTGATCAGCTCCAGCACGGTGCCCCGGCTCGAGACGTAGGTCCGCCAGTCGACCGAGCAGCGCTCGACGTCGTCGAAGCGGCTCAGCGCGTAGAAGTCGTAGCGCTCGTTGTGGTAGCAGGGTGCCTCGTCCCGGAGCCTCGTCCAGACCGGGTACGGGTCGGCGTCGATCTCGAAGTCGTAGGGGTCGTAGTACGGGTCCGGAGCCGTCGCTCATCGGCCCATCTTCGCGCGACAGAGAGACTGGCGTTGCGCGATTGCAAGAAGTAGGTTCTCATCATGCGCATCGGCGTGATGATCGGGCCCGAGCGCGGCCGCTACCGCACCAAGGTCGAGCGTCTCTGCGCGGATGCCCGGTGGGCCGAGGAGGCCGGGCTGGCGTCTGCGTGGATCCCCCAGATCCCCGACGAGTTCGACGCGCTGACCGCGGTCACGCTGGTGGGGCAGGCCACGTCGCGCCTCGAGATCGGCACCGCGGTGGTGCCGATCCAGACGCGGCATCCCATCGCGTTGGCCCAGCAGGCCCTGTCCGTGCAGGCCGTATGCGGAGGCCGCCTGTCCCTCGGCCTCGGTGTCTCGCACCACTGGATCATCGAGGAGATGCTCGGCCTCGACTACGAGCGCCCGGCGAAGACGATGGCCGCCTACCTGGACGTGCTCGACCAGGCCCTCCGTGGCCCAGGCGCCGTCGACGTCGAGAACGACTACTTCCGGGTGCACAACCCCCTCGACATCACCGACATCGCCCCGACGCCGGTCCTGCTGGCCGCGCTCGGCCCGGTGATGCTGCGCCTGGCCGGCGAGCGCACCGACGGGACCATCCTCTGGTTGGCCGACGAGCGGGCCATCGCCGGTCACGTGGCCCCGCACCTGAACCGGGCCGCTGAGGCGGCCGGGCGGCCGACGCCGCGGATCGTGGCGGGCATCCCTGTGTGCCTCTGCCGTGACGACGAGGTCGACCTGGCTGTCGACCGCACCAACCGCATCCTGTCCGAGGCCGAGGTGTCGCCCAACTACCAGAAGCTGCTCGACCTCGGCGATGCCCAGAGCGTGGGCGACATCCTCGCCGCCGGGAGCGAGGCCGCCGTCGAGAAGCGACTGCGGTCGTTTGCGGATGCGGGGGTGACCGACCTCTCGGTACGGGTCGTGCCGATCGGCAAGGGCCGCGACGAGCTGCTGGCCTCGTCGCAGCGGACCCGGGACCTGCTGGCCTCTCTGACCTCGTCCTTCTGACCTCGAGCGCTCAGGTCAGTTCGCCCAGGACCTCGTCGGTGTGTTCGCCGAGACCGGGTACCGCCCGGGCCCGGCCATCGGTGAGGTCGGAGAAGGTGACCGGGCCACGCACGGAGCGCTGGGCCGGTCCGCCGGCGCCTTCGGCGATCTCGACGAGGCCGTCGTTGGCCAGGAACTGCGGGTCCTCGACGACCTGAGCCGGGGTCTGGGCGGGGGCTCACCAGACGCCCTCGGCCTCGAACCGCGTGGCCCGCAGGTCGGCGAGGGCGGCCAGCCCGTTCGGGTCGGTCACTCCACGCGGGCCCGCAGGGCGTTCTTCTCCACCTTGCCGGTGGCGTTGAGCGGGAGCTCGTCGACGAGCGCGACCGCCCGGGGGACCTTGTAGTTGGCCATCTGGTCCCGGCTCCAGGCGATGACCGCCTCGGGCGTCAGGTCGGCCCCCTCCCGGGTCACGACGAACGCCATGCCGACCTCGCCCAGCCGCTCGTCGGGGACGCCGATCACCGCGGCCTGCTGGATGTCGGGGTGGCGGAGGAGGGCGTTCTCGATCTCGGCGGGGTAGGCGTTGAACCCGCCCACGATGAACATGTCCTTGGCCCGCCCGACGATCCGGAGGCATCCGAGGTCATCGGTGACACCGAGGTCACCGGTCCGCAGCCACCCGTCGGGGGAGAGCGCCAGGGCGGTCGCCTCCGGATCGTCGAGATAGCCCGCCATCACCGTGGGTCCCCGGAGCACGATCTCGCCGGGCTCGCCGGGGGGGACGTCGTGGCCCTGGTCGTCGGTGATGCGGACCTCGAAACCGGGCCGGGGCCGGCCCACGGTCGTGGCCACCGTCTCGGCGTCGTCCCCGGGGGCCGTCGCGCTGGCGGTGCCCGCCTCCGTGAGGCCGTAGCCCGTGACGATGAACGAGAAGGGGAGCTCGGCGTCCACCCGCCGGATGAGCTCGACGGGGATGTCGGCCGCGCCGGTCACCGCGACGCGCAGCGTCGAGAGGTCGTGCTCGTCGCGGCCGGGGTGGTCGAGGATCGACTGGTAGATCGTCGGGGCGCCCGGGAGGACGGTGACCTGCTCCTCGGTGACCCGGGCGAGGACGCGATCGACGTCGAACACCGGCTCGGGCAGCATCGTGGCCCCGGCGGCCACGCAGGCCAGGATCCCGGCCTTCAGGCCGAACATGTGGAAGTAGGGGTTGACCATCAGGTAGCGGTCGTCGGGGCCGAGCCCGGTCATGGCGGCCCAGTCCGTCGCCACGCCGAGCGTGCGGCCGTGGGTCATCACCACGCCCTTGGGCACGCCTGTGGTCCCGGACGTGAAGAGGATGTCGGACGGGTCGTCGGGGCCGAGTGCGGCCCGGCGCTGGTCGACCGTCGCCCGGGCCTCGTCGGTCGCCCGGCCCCGAAAGGCGTCCCAGCCCACGGTGTCGTCCGGCGCGTCGCCGTGGGCGACCACGACGGTCTCGAGGTCGGGGAGGTCGGCGCCCGTGCCCTCGAGCATGGCCAGGTAGTCGGTGTCGAGGAAGTCGGTGACGGTGACCAGGACCTTGGCGTGGCTGCGGATGAGGAGGTCAGCGGCCTCGGCGCCCTTGAACCGGGTGTTGACCGGCACCAGGACCGCCCCGGCCTGGAAGAGCCCCAGGACGGCGATGATCCACTCGGCCCGGTTGGGGGCCCAGATCGACACCCGGTCACCCGCCTCGACGCCGCTGGCCACGAGGGCGGCGGCGAAGGTCCGGGCCTCCTCGAAGAGCTCGGCGTAGGAGAGCCGCACCGCACCGTCGACGAGCGCGGTGCGCTCGCCGAACCGTTCGGCGGCCGCGGCGGTCATCGACGGGATGCTGGCCCAGCTGCCGCCGGGCCCGGTCATCGAGCGGATACCTCGCTGAGGTTCATCAGCTTGGTCAGGTTCCCGCCCATGATCTTGCGGACGGTCTCCTCGGGGAGGCCTTTCAGCTCGTCCAGGTAGCTGACCGGGTCGGCCAGGCCCTCGGGGTGCGGGTAGTCCGAGCCGAAGAGCACCTGCTCGACCCCGAGGAGGTCGCTGAGGGCACCCAGGTCCTCTTCCCAGAAGGGGCTGATGTAGATGTTGCGCTTGAGCACCTCGACGGGGTCCTCCAGGAAGTCCTGGGGCATCTTCTTGTAGATGTCGGCCATGCGGCTGAGGAGCGGCTCGACCCAGCTGCTGCCGTTCTCCACGACGGCGACCTTGAGCTTCGGGAACCGGGACAGGGCGCCGTGGCACACCATGGAGGAGACGGCGTCCTCGACGGGCCGCCAGGCGGAGAGCATCCGGAAGGCCTCGGGCTGGAACGGGAGCATCTCGCTGTTGTTCCCGATCCACTCGTTGGCGTAGCGCTCGTAACCGCTGTCGGAGGAGTGCATGGCGACGAGCACGTCGGCGTCCTGCACCCGCTCCCAGAAGGGATCGAACTCGGGGAGGGCGAAGGAGCGCGGCCCCCGGGGGCCGTACACCGGTGCCGGCCGGACGAGGATGGCCTTCGCGCCGCGCTCCAAGAGCCACTCGAGCTCCTCGATGCCCCGCTCGACGATGGGCAGGGTGACGACGGGGACCGTGAAGATGCGTTGCTCGTAGTCGAAGCTCCACGTCTCGTGGAGCCACTCGTTCAGGGAGTGGATCACGGCGTGGGTGAGCTCGGGATCGTCCCGCATCCGCTCCTCGACGACGCTGGCGAGGGTGGGGAACATGAGGGCCCGGTCCACGCCCTGCTCGTCCATGAGCTTCATCCGGGCGCCCGGCTCCCGGAACGCCGGCATCGCGCGCATCGGCTCGCCGAAGATCGTCCGACGATCCTTGCCGTCGGGGTTGCCGTGGCGGAAGTACTCCTCCATGGCTCCCGGTCGGGCCACGACGTCGAAGGTCGGGTTGGGGATGTAGTCGCTGATCGTGCCCTTGATGACGATCTTGGTCCGGCCCCGCACCTCCACGTAGTCCACCGCCCCTCGGTAGCGCTCGGGCAGGAACTTCGTCAGCGCGTCCTTCGTCTCGTACAGGTGGTTGTCGGCGTCGAACACCGGGATGTCGAGCGTGGGTGAGGCCATGGGGCTCCTCCTTGTGAGAACGCTATTATCGTGCGGCGAGAGTCACAGTGCAACCGCCCATCGGTGCTACTCCAGGTGGAGCTGGGTCATGAACTCCACGACACCGGTGGCGGGCTCGAAGGCACCCGTGGCCCCCGCGCTGCCGTAGCCCGCGTCGGTGACCACGGTGATGCCGTTCACACCCACCGCGGCGTCGCTGCACAGGAACACCAGGGGGTACGCCTGCTCCAGGGGCGTGGAGGGCTCGAGGTCGAGCTCGGCCCGGAAATCGGCCGCGAAGCCGAGCCACATCTCGGCGTTGGCCCGGGCCAGGGGGGTGTCGGTCGGCCCCGGCATGATCGCGTTGATCCGGATGCCCTCCTTGCGGAGGGCGAACGACTCCTGGGCGACGTAGGCGTTGATCGCCATCTTCGACCACATGTAGTCGGCCTTGCCGTGCTCCTGGGCCCAAGCCGAGGCGGTCTCGAGGTCCATCTCGAGATAGGCCTGGAGCAGCGGCAGGTTGACCTGCCAGCCGACTCCGGCGAACGAGGAGATCATGCCGATGGCCGAGCCGCGGGGGAGGTGGCCGCCGGCCCGCAGCCGGTCGATGAGGTGGCGGTGGCCGAGGAAGTTGATGATCTCGATGCCGGGGGTGCCGTCGGCCACGCCGGCACAGGAGAACAGGGCGTGGACCGGGCCGCCGCAGGCGTCGACGGCGGCGTCGATGGAAGCGGTGTCGGCCAGGTTCAGCTCGATCGACTGCACCCCGTCGATGGTCACGGCGGCCCGGTCCATCACGACGACCTCGGCCCCGGCGTCGAGGGCCAGCTCCGCGGCGGCCGCCCCCATGCCGGTGGCACCACCGACGACCAGGACGCGCTTGTCGTCGTAGCGAAAGGCATCGAACAGGCTCATGGCAACGCTCCCTCGAGAGGACGGGTCCGGCGTCGGAGATGACGGGACTGTTAGTTGCGTCAGAGTAGTCAGGTCAGCGGCCGAGGAAGCCACGCTCGACGATGTAGGCCGCGGCGTCGACCGTGGTGGACGACCGTCGGCGGGCGCCGAAGGCCCCGAGCAGCGCCACCATGAGCACCGCGTCGGTGTCGATGTCACCGAAGTCGCGAGGGCCGAGGAAGCGGACCATCTGGCGCCGGCCCCAGTCGTAGGCGGCGGCCGAGTCGGCTCGGCGCTCGTCGTCCTGGGAGACGTCGACCCAGACCCGGATCATGGCGGTCTCGTTGGTGTGGGCGTCGTTGTACCGCCGCAGCCACTGACGGAGGGCCTCGCCGTCCCCCGCCGATCCGTCGGCCAGGGGGGCGTCGGGGATCTGGGCGAAGGCGGTCGAGACCCGCCGGATGGCGTCCACCGCGAGGACCTGGGCGAGTTGGTCCTTGTTCTTGAAGTAGCGGTAGAAGGCACCGTGGGACACCCCGGCGGCGGTGACCACGTCGTCGACCCGCGTGCGGTGGTACCCGCGGCGGACGAGGACGTCGGCCCCCGCCTGGAGCAGGGCCTCGAGGGTGCGTCGGCCGGCGGCGGTGAGGTCGGCGGGCGCCTCCTCGCGCTGGAGCACCTCGCTCATGGCCGGGCCGAACTCGAGGACCGGCGGCCGGGGACGGGCGGGCGGGTGCACGTTGACGTCGGCCTGGAGCCCGAACAGCGTCCGGTGCACGACGTCGGCGAGGGCGTCGGAGACGCGCTCCGTCGGGTAGGCGGTCGGCGCGACCGACCGGAGGATCCCGGCGACGTCGTGGGTCCGGGTCAGACACTCCAGCAGCATCTCGATGACCGGGTCGAGCTGCCGCGGGGGCAGGGTCGTGGTGGCCAGGCGCGACCGGATGAGGGCCACGATCCGCTCGCCGGTGCGGACCGAGCCGCCGGCGACGGCCTCGTCGCTCGCCGCCGCCGCCTCGAAGGCCTGGTAGACGGGCTGGTAGCGCTCGTAGATCTCGCTGCGACGGGTCACGAAGCCGCGGATCGCCGTCCAGCCGTCGAGGTCGGGAGTGACCGGCCCCAGGGCCTCGGTGGAGGCGCTGACCTGCCGGGCCACCTGGGCGGCCAGGTGCCGGAACACGTCCTCCTTGCTGGAGAAGTACTGGTAGTACGAGACCCGCGAGCAGCCGGCGACCGTGGTGATCCGGTCGATGCTGCAGCGGTGGTAGCCGACCTCGCCGAAGACCTGCAGGGCCGCATCGAGGATGCGTTGCTGGGTGCGCTGGCCCCGGGCCCCGACGTTGGGGTTGTCCGAGAACGGGGCGCGGCGCACCACCTCCGCCGGCCGTGCGACGGACACCTGGTCGGCGGGCTCGGCCTCCGCGGTCATGGGGGTGTTCGGGTCGGGGCCCTCAGCCCTCCGAGCGGACCTGGTCCTTGACCGCCGGGACGATGGGCGGAGCGTCCTTCCAGTTGGGGATGCCGTCCGCTTCCTGGGCGACCGGGTACCCGCCCTCGTGGACCCAGGCCCAGTGCGAGTGGTTGAGCTCGTGGAGCGTGAAGCAGGCGTTCAGCGCGTTGTAGAAGCCCATGTTGTCCTGGGTCTGGTTGACCGCCTCCTTGACGAGGAGCGACGACATGGTCGGCTGGGCGGCGATGCGACGGGCGAAGTCCAGGGTGCGGTCGGCCAGCTCGTCGGCCGGGAACACCTTGCTCACCATGCCGAGGGCGTGGGCCTCGTCAGCGTCGATCGAGTCACCGGTGAGCAGCAGCTCCTTGGCCTTGCGGGGGCCGAACTCCCACGGGTGGCCGAAGTACTCGACGCCACACATGCCGAGGCGGCGACCCGACAACGTCGGCGAAGGTCGTGTCATCGGCGGCGACGATGAGGTCACAGGCCCAGAGCAGCATCAGGGCGGCGGCGTACACGTCCCCGTGGGCCTGGCCGATGGTGATCTTGCGCAGGTTTCGCCAGCGGCGGGTGTTCTCGAAGAAGTAGTGCCACTCCTGCAGCATGAGGCTCTCGGCGCCCTTACGGGTGCCCCCGTTGATCCCCCGCGTCGGGTGCTGGTTGGGGCCGGGGGTGTACTCCTCGACGGACACCTTCGAGCCGAGGTCGTGGCCGGAGGAGAACATCTTCCCGGTCCCGCCCAGGATGACGACCCGGACCTCGTCATCGGCCTCGGCCCGCAGGAAGGCCTCGTTGAGCTCGACGAGCATCCCGCGGTTCTGGGCGTTCCGGGCGTCCGGGCGGTTGAGCATGATCCGCACGATGCGCCCGTCGTCGAGGGGCTCGTAGAGGATGAAGGAGTAGTCGTCGGCCATGGGGGGTGACTCTAGTGTTAGTTTCGCGACCGGTGGACACCCAGGCGAACGACATCTACTACGACCCCTACGACGTCGAGCTCGACGTCGATCCGTACCCCACGTGGCGACGGATGCGCGAAGAGGCGCCGCTCTACCGCAACGAGGAGTACGACTTCTGGGCGCTGAGCCGCTTCGAGGACGTGGAGCCCGCCCTGATCGACTGGGAGACCTACCGATCGGGCAAGGGGTCGATCCTCGAGCTCATCAAGGCCGACTTCGAGATCCCCCGGGGGCGATCCTCTTCGAGGACCCACCCCGTCACGACGTCCACCGGGGCGTGATGTCGCGGGTGTTCACCCCGAAGAAGATGAACGCCATCGAGCCCAAGGTCCGGGAGTTCTGCGCTCGCACGCTGGACCCCCTGGTCGGCAGCGGTCGCTTCGACTTCATCGCCGACCTCGGCGCCCAGATGCCGATGCGGACGATCGGCTTCCTGCTCGGCATCCCCGAGCAGGACCAGGAGGCCATCCGCGACCGCCTCGACGAGGGGCTCGCCCTCGAGGAGGGCCAGGAGGGCGCGTTCGACGCCGAGGGCTTCGATGGCGCGGAGATGTTCGGGGAGTACATCGACTGGCGGGCGGAGCATCCATCCGACGACCTGATGACCGAGATGCTCAACGCCGAGTTCGAGGACGAGGAGGGCGTCACCCGCCGGTTCACCCGGGAAGAGGTCACCACGTTCGTCAACCTGCTGGCCGGGGCCGGCAACGAGACGACGACCCGCCTGATCGGCTGGACGGGCAAGCTCCTGGCCGAGCACCCCGACCAGCGCCGCGAGATCGTCGCGGACCGGACCCTGTTGCCGCCGGCGATCGAGGAGATCCTGCGCTACGAGGCGCCGTCGCCGGCACAGGCCCGGTGGGTGGCCCGGGACGTCGAGCACCACGGCCAGCAGGTCCCGGAGGGCAGCGTGATGATGCTCCTCAACGGCTCGGCCAATCGGGACGACCGCCAGTTCCCCGACGGTGACACCTTCGACATCCACCGCGAGATCGGCCACCACCTGAGCTTCGGCTACGGCATCCACTTCTGCCTGGGGGCGGCGCTGGCACGCCTCGAGGGCCGGGTCGCCCTCGACGAGGTGCTGAACCGGTTCCCCGAGTGGGAGGTCGACTGGGACCACGCCGAGCAGGCTCGGACCTCCACCGTCCGGGGCTGGGCGAGCCTGCCGGTGACCACGGCGAGCTGACCGTCTCGGCCCTTCCGCCGGGGGTACCCCTGTGCTAGCTTTCGTGACGCGAGTGTTAGTTGGGGGCGGCGGGGGCAGGAGGATTCACGCATGGACATCAACGAGATGGTGCTGGTCAGCGTCGACGACCACGTCGTGGAGCCCCCCCACCTCTTCGAGGGCCGACTGCCTGCGAAGTACGCCGAGCTGGCGCCGAAGTTCATCACCAGCGACGACGGCACCAACGCGTGGGTCTACGAGGGCCAGGAGATCGCCAACGTCGCCCTGAACGCCGTCGCGGGCCGCCCGCCCGAGGAGTACGGCATGGAGCCGACCTCGTTCGCCGAGCTGCGGGCGGGCTGCTACGACATCGACGAGCGGGTGAAGGACATGGACGCCAACGGCGTCCTCGGCTCGCTCTGCTTCCCGTCCTTCCCCCATTTCTGCGGTCAGCTCTTCGCCCGCACGGAGGACAAGGACGTGGCCCTGGCCATGGTCCAGGCGTACAACGACTGGCACATCGAGGACTGGTGCGGCACGCATCCCGGCCGGTTCATCCCGTGTGCCCTCCCCGCCATCTGGGACCCCGAGGTCCTGGCCGCCGAGGTGCGCCGGACCGCGGCCAAGGGCGTCCACGCCGTCACCTTCTCCGAGAACCCGTCGAAGCTGGGGTGGCCGAGCTTCCACTCGGACCACTGGGACCCGTTCTGGACGGCCTGCAGCGAAGAGGAGGTCGTGGTGTGCCTGCACATCGGCTCCTCGAGCCAGCTCGTCATCACCGCCCCGGACGCGCCGATCGACTGCCTGATCACGCTGACGCCGCTGAACATCGTCCAGGCGGCGGCCGATCTGGTGTGGTCCCCGGTGCTGCGGAAGTTCCCGGACCTGAAGATCGCCCTCTCCGAGGGCGGCATCGGCTGGATCCCGTACTTCCTCGAGCGGATTGACTACAACTACCGCCGCCATCACGCCTGGACCGGCCAGGACTTCGGGGACAAGCTGCCCAGCGAGGTCTTCAACGAGCGGATCCTGACCTGCTTCATCGACGACAAGTTCGGCATGGCCAGTCAGGACTTCCTGAACATGGACCACGTGATGTGGGAGTGCGACTACCCGCACTCGGACTCGACCTGGCCCTTCGCCCCCGAGGAGTTGGCGCCCCACTTCGACGGCGTCGGCGACGACATCGTCGACAAGGTCACCCACCTGAACGCCATGGAGCACTTCAGCTACGACCCGTTCTCGGCCCTGGGCGGCAAGGCGAACGGCACCGTGGGGGCCCTGCGGGCCAAGGCCGCCGGCCACGACGTGAGCATCCGCTCGGTGCGACCGGACATGGTCGGGGCCCACGCCGCGCTGGCCACGGACCTGTTCGTTCCCGAGACCTGAGCCCCTCCACCGGCCGGGACCGGTCATGAAGGCGCCAGGGGAGCTGTTCGACCTGACCGGCAAGGTCGCGGTCGTCACCGGGGGCAGCCGGGGCATCGGCCGGGCCGTGGCCGAGGGGCTGGCGACCGCCGGCGCCGACGTGGTCGTCGCCAGTCGCAAGCTCGAGGCCTGCGAGACGGCGGCCGAGGAGATCCGTGGGGCCACCGGACGTCGGGTCCTCCCCGTGGCCTGTCACGTGGGTCGGTGGGAGGACTGCGACGCCCTGGTCGACGCCGTCACCGCCGAGTTCGGGTGCTGCGACGTGCTGGTCAACAACGCGGGGATGTCGCCGCTGTACGACGGGCTGGCCTCGGTCACCCGGGAGCTGTACGACAAGGTCCACGCCGTCAACGCCAGCGGGCCCTTCCGCCTCGGCGCCCGGTTCGGGACGATGATGGCCGAGGGCGACGGCGGGTCGATCATCAACGTCACCACCGCCGGGTCGTTGCGCCCCGGCGCCGACGACCTGCCTTACGCCATGGCCAAGGCCGGTCTGAACGCCCTGACGCTGGGGCTGGCCGGGGCGTGGGCGCCGAAGGTTCGGGCCAACCTGGTGCTGCCCGGGGCCTTTGACACCGACATCACCGACGCCTGGCCGCCGGGGATGAAGGACCAGGCTGCGGCCCTCAACCCGATGAAGCGGATCGGCCGGCCCGAGGACATGGTCGGGGTCTGTGTCTTCCTGGCCAGCGACGCCGCGAGCTACGTGAACGGGGCCCAGGTGCTGGTGGACGGCGGGTTCTTCCGCACGCTCTGAGCCGATCTCCGGCCACGGCCTGCACGACGCGACTTCCCCGGCTCGTCGGCGTGTCGTGCCCAGGTCAATAGGGGTCTTGTCGCTGGTGGTTGAGTCGGGCGGCCTGGCGCATCTGGTGGTCGCGTTCGGCGAGGTTCGGCGCGTGGCGAGCGGCGACGGCGTAGAGGTGGGCGGCGAGCTCGAGGTCGCCGTTCTTCTCGTGGAGGTGGGCGGCGACGGCATCGCGCCGGGGGACGTCGTCGTGGACGTCGGCCAGCGCCGCCAGGCCGGCGGGGGCGCCGTCGGCTTCGCCGAGGGCGACGGCACGGTTGAGGCGGACGATCGGCGTGTCGGCGAACCGCGAGCAGCTCGTCGTACCACTCGACGATCTGGACCCAGTCGGTCTCCTCGATGCAGGGCGCGTCGGCGTGGAGCGCGGCGATCGCGGCCTGGGCCTGGTACTCGCCGAGCCGGTCGCGCGCGAGCGCGGCGTGGACGAGGTCGATCCCCTCGGCGATGAGCCCGGTGTCCCACTGGCTGCGGTCCTGGTCGGCGAGCGGCACGAGGCTGCCGTCCGGTCGGGTGCGGCTGCGGCGGCGGGCCTGGTGGAGGAGCATCAGGGCGAGCAGGCCCTGGATCTCGGGATCGTCCACCAGGGCCACCAGCTGCCGGGTCAGTCGGATCGCCTCGGCGGCGAGGTCGACGTCACCGGAGTAGCCCTCGTTGAAGACGAGGTACAGCACCCGCATCACCGTGCGCACGTCGCCGGGGCGATCGACACCCGCCCGGCCGACCGTGCGCTTGGCCCGGCTGATGCGCTGGGCCATGGTGGGCTCGGGCACGAGGTAGGCCTGCGCGATCTGGCGGGTGGTGAGGCCCCCCACGGCGCGGAGGGTCAACGCCACGGCGGACGACGACGTCAGGTCGGGGTGGGCACACAGGAAGTAGAGGCGCAGCGTGTCGTCGGTGCTCGGGATCGTCCCGCCCGGCGGTTCGGCGTCGACTCGGAGCTCTCGATCACGCCGAGCGGCGTCCGACCGCGTCGTGTCGAGGAAGACCCGCCAGGCGACGGTGATGAGCCAGGCGGTGGGGTCGGCGGGGCGTTCGTCCTCCCACGCGGCGAGGGCCCGGAGGAGTGCCTCCTGGACGGCGTCCTCGGCGGTCGCGAAGTCTGCGCCGCGACCGAGGAGGACGCTCAGGACCCGGGGGACGAGCTCGCGCAGCTCGACCTCGTCCACGTCACTCGGTGACGGTCGGCGGCGCGGCCAGGAAGGGTCGGACCTCCAGCCACTCGTGGATCGGCTCGCCGTTGGCGCCCGGCGCGGCCGACAGCTCACCGGCGAGCTCGATGGCCCGCTCCTGGTTGTCGACGTCGATCACCATCCACCCCGCGATCAGGTCCTTCGTCTCGGCGAACGGCCCGTCGGTCACCGGCGGCCGCCCCTCGCCGTCGTAGCGGACCCACAGGCCGTCGGGCGACAGCGCCTGGCCGTCGACGAACTCGCCGCTGTCCTCGAGCCGAGCGGCGAAGTCGTTCATGAACCCGATGTGGGCCTCGACCTCCTCGGGCGTCCACTCGTCCATCGGAACGTCGTTGGCGGCCGCCGGCGCGCCTCGGTAGTGCTTGAGCAACAGGTACTTGGCCATGGTGTTCTCCTCGTGTGACGCCGGCCCCGGCGGCCGGATGCCCCTGGGACGGAGCCGACCCGGGCTTCTCGACATCCTCGCCGGAAAGTCGGCCACCGCCATTGCACGGAGGTACCGCCGCGATCCGGGGATCGAGTAGCGGTCAGTCCTCGGCGAGGATCCCGTAGAGGTCCTTGCGGGCCGTCTTGAGGATGACCGACGCCCGCTCGATGTCCTCGGGTGAGCCGGACATGCCGACCATCTTGGCGGCGGCCGCCAGGTCCTTGATCGCCGACATGAGGCCCCGCTGGTCGCCCCGGCCCTCATCCATGGCCACCCACGGGTAGCCCTTGGTGGCGATGTGGCCCTCGGCGACGGCCCGGCCCTCGTCGGTGATCTCATAGACCCGCTTGCCGTCGATGTCCTGGGCCGTGGCGAGGCCCTCGTCGGCCAGCATCTGCAGGGACGGGTACACCGAGCCGGGGCTCGGTCGCCAGCGACCCTCGGTCTTGGTCTCGAGCAGCTGGATGAGCTCGTAACCGTGCCCCGGGCCGTCCAGCAGCCCGATCAGCAACGCGGTGCGGACCTCGCCGCGCCGCATCCGTCCGGTGCCGGGTCGTCCCCGACCACCGCGGCCGGGTCGCCCCCTGCCTCGGCCCGGGCGGTCATCGGGGTCGTGGGTGGGCCGGCCTCGCCGACCCCCATGGAGTTCTCTGTGTTCGTTCATGACCATCACGATATATCGCGATAGACAAAGATACAACCTATATCCCGTTCTGGTCCCAGCAACGTCCAGCCCAGCGCGCGTTGCTGGGACCAGAACGGGCGGGTGTACGTAACCTGCGGCGCATGGGGGTGATGGCGTGAAGCGGGATCTGTACGACGAGGACCACGAGGCGTTCCGGGCCAGCTTCCGGGCGTGGCTGGACAAGGAGGTCGTGCCCCACGAGCGGGCGTGGGACGCCGAGGGGATCGTGCCCCGGGAGGTGTTCGCCGACGCCGGCCGCCACGGGTTCCTGGCCTTCGACGCGCCCGAGGCCTACGGCGGCGGCGGGCACGAAGGACTTCCGCTTCAACGCCGTCATCACCGAGGAGCTCCAGTCCGCCGCGGTGGCCGGCGCCGGGCTCGGCCTCACCCTGCACAACGACATCTGCCTGCCCGTACTTCCTCACCTACTGCACCGACGAGCAGAAGGCGCGGTGGCTGCCGGGCATCTGCTCGGGCGAGCTCATCACCGCCATCGCCATGACCGAGCCGGGCATCGGCTCGGACCTGGCGTCGATGTCGACCACCGCCCTCCGCGACGGCGACGCACTACGTCGTCAACGGGTCCAAGACCTTCATCACCAACGGGATCAACGCCGACCTCGTCATCACCGCGGTCAAGACCGACCCCTCCCAGCGCCACAAGGGCATGTCCCTCCTGGTCCTGGAGCGGGGCATGGCCGGCTTCGAGCGGGGCCGGAACCTGGAGAAGATCGGCCAGCACGCCCAGGACACCGCCGAGCTGTTCTTCACCGACGTCCAGGTCCCGGTGGCCAACCTGCTGGGCGAGGAGGGCCAGGGCTTCGTCCACCTCGTGCACAACCTGCCCCAGGAGCGCCTGTCGATCGCCATGTCCGGGGTCGCCGCGGCCCGGGCCGCCCTCGGCTGGACGCTCGAGTACGTCCAGGAGCGCCAGGCCTTCGGCCAGCCCGTCGGCTCGTTCCAGAACAGCCGCTTCGTGCTGGCCGAGATCGCCACCGAGGTCCAGATCGCCGAGACCTTCGTCGACCGCGTGCATCCTCGCCCTCAACGCCGGCGAGCTCACCGCCGAGGAGGCGGCGATGGCCAAGTGGTGGTGCACCGAGCTCCAGAAGCGGGTGGTCGACCGTTGCCTGCAGCTCTTCGGCGGCTACGGCTACATGCTCGAGTACCCGATCGCCCGGGCCTACGCCGACGCCCGCATCACCACCATCTACGGCGGGCACCACCGAGATCATGAAGGAGATCGTGGGTCGGTCCCTCGGGCTGTAGCCCGTCCGCCTACGCCAGGCGGGCCGTCGACCCACCGTCGATCGGGATGATGGCCCCGGAGATGTAACTCGCCCGATCGGAGGCGAGGAAGCACGCCAACTCGGCGACCTCCTCGGGCTGGCCCGCCCGCTTGAGGCCGGTGGCCTGGATCATCTGCGGGAAGCGCTCGCCGGCGCCGGGCCCGCCGGACATCTCGGTCTCGATGAAGCCGGGGCAGATGGCGTTGGCCCGGATGCCCTGGGGGCCGTACTCGATGGCGGCGTTCTTGGTGAAGGAGATCACCCCGGCCTTGGTGGCCGAGTAGACGCTGGTGCCCACCGAGGCGCCCAGGCCGCCGATGGAGGACCAGTTGACGATCGCCCCGCCCCCGGTCGGGGTCATGGTCTTGATCCCGTGCTTGGTGCCGAGCAGGACACCCCGGAGGTTGACGTCGAAGATGCGGTCGTAGTCCTCCATCGTGGTGTCGGCCAGCATCCCACCGGCGCCGATGCCGGCGACGTTGAGCACGGCGTCGACCCGGCCGAAGGCCTCGAGGGCGGCGGCGAACATGGCCTCGACGTCGGCCTCCTTCGTGACATCGACGCGGCAGGCGACGACGGCGTCGCCCAACGCGGCGGCGGTCTCCTCCTCGCCACCGCTGATGTCGCCGGCCAGCACCTTGGCCCCCTCGCGCACGAACACCTGCGACGAGGCCCGCCCCATCCCTGACCCCGCCCCGGTGATCACCGCGACCTTGCCGTCCAGCTCACCCATTCGTCTGTCTCCTCTTGTCGGGCGGCGGGAAGAAGCCCTCGAGGGTTCCCTCCGCGATCCGCCGGATCGTGCGGTCCCGGTCGACTCGTTCGTCGTGATGGCTCTCCAGCGCCACGATGAGGGCCATGCCCATGACGGCCCGGGCCGAGACGTCGGTCGATTCCAGCTCCCGGCCGTACCGGGCACCGGCCTCCTGCCACGCCACGCCGAGGCGGTCCATCGCCACCGCGAAGCTGTCGCGGTAGAAGCGGCGGGCGATCTCGGGATTGCCGAACAGGACGAGGCCCAGCAGGGGGAGGACGTCGTCGAGGGCGGAGGTGAGCCGGCGGTAGAACGCCTGCATCGTCTCGACCCGCCGCTCGGGGGTGACCGGCTCATCCCGGTCGACGACCGCGGTGGCCGCCACGAGGGCGTCGACGGCGTTGCTCAGGGGCTCGACGACGGCCTCGATGAACAACTGGTCCTTGCTGTCGAAGTGCCGGTAGATGACGCCCTCGCTGATCCCGGCGCGCTCGGCGATGACCCGGACCGTGGTGCCGTTCGCGTCGCCGGTCTCGATGAACGCCCGTCGAGCCGCCTCGAGGATCGAGGCCTTCCGGGCCTCGGCGGTGAGCCGACGCCGGACGGGTGGCCGGCCGTCGGCATGCTCGGCCGACCCGAGCGTCGCGTGCTGGGCCAATGGGTCCTCCTGGGGCCAGGTCGCCGGATCCTTCGTACGTGCGATCCGCACCCTACGGGACCGCACTACTGAGCAAGCGTTTGGTCACCAACAGTCGGCGGGTCGACGGCCGTGCCCGGTGGATTCAGGCGCCGACGGTGACGGGTCGGCGGCCGCGAGGTTCGACGGGCCCGGCGCGGTTGCGACGCCCCGGTAGGTACTCTCGCCGTGATGTCAGAGAACACTCACTCCGCCCAGGACGCCGTCGTCGTGGCCACGGCTCGCACGCCGGTCGGGACCGCCTACAAGGGCTCCCTGGCCGAGGTCGACGCCCTCGACCTGGGCACGCGGGCCGTCGCCGAGGTGGTCCGCCGGTCGGGGATCGACCCCGAGCGCTTCGACGACGTACGTCCTCGGGGAGTCGCTCTACGGCGGTGGGGCCATCGCCCGCTACGCCGCCATCGAGGCCGGGCTGGTCAACGTGCCCGGCCTGGCCCACAACCGCCACTGCGCCTCGGGCCTCAGCACGCTGCAGAGCGCGGCGGCCTCGATCATGGCCGGAATGGACCGCGTGGTGGTGGCCGGCGGCACGCAGTCCAGCTCGACCATGCCGCAGGTGAACTTCCGGGTGCCCGGGACCGACCACGTCGAGGAGTGGTGGCTGTCGCCCACCCACCCCGAGACCCCGGACGCCCCGGCCAAGGACATGACCATCACCGTCGGCTGGAACGCCGCCCAGAAGGCCGGCCTCACCCGGGAGGAGATGGACGCCTGGGCCTTCCGCTCCCACGTGCGGGCCGTGGCCGGGATCGACGCCGGTGCCTTCGACGAGGAGATCTTCCCGATCGAGGTGACCAAGGCCGGTGAGACCTTCACCTTCGCCGTCGACGAGCACCCCCGGCGGGAGTCCACGCTCGAGAAGTTGGCCTCCCTCAAGCCCCTGCACCCCGAGATCGAGGGCTTCAGCATCACCGCCGGCAACGCCGCAGGGGTCAACGACGGCGCTGCGTCGATGGTCGTGACCGACCGGGCGTTCGCCGAGGAGCACGGCCTGGAGCCCCTGGCCGTCGTGCGCTCGTGGGCCTCCGTCGGCGTACCTCCTGTCGACACCGGCCTGGCGCCGATCCAGGCCATCCCCAAGGCCTTGGCGCGAGCGGGCCTGTCGATCGACGACGTGGCCCTCTTCGAGATCAACGAGGCCTTCGCCTCGGTGCCCCTCGCGGCCAGCAAGGCCCTCCGCCTGGACGAGGAGATCGTCAACGTCCTCGGCAGCGGCTGCAGCATCGGCCACCCCGTGGCCATGACCGGCTCCCGCATGGTGATGACCCTCACCCACGAGCTCCGTCGCCGCGGCGGTGGCGTGGCCGTCGCTTCGATGTGCGCCGGGGGCGGCATGGCCACCGCCGTGGTCCTCGAGGTCCCCACCCCCGCGTAGCCCTCAGCGGCGCGCCACCGTTTCATCGGTGCTAAGCAGTCGCACAACATCGCTGGGCCACGGCCCGGCGACCGGTGCCCGGGGGCTCCGGTCGGTTGGGGGATTGCTGATGGGGAAGTTCACCGCCGTGTCCGTCGCGGCGGCGCTCGTGTTGGTCGGCTGCACCGCGGGGGACGACGATCCGTCGACGACTGCCGAGGAGTCCTCGGCGCCGGCGACCACGGTCCTGACCGGGCCGGCCCCGGGTGTCACCGCCGACGCCGTGACGATCGGTCTCACCTTTGTGGACACCGATTCACTCACCGCCGCCGGCGTGGACCTCGACCTGGGCGACATCGAGGGCGCGTACCGCGCGTTGGTCGACGAGATCAACGCCGACGGAGGCATCAACGGCCGGCTGTTGGATCCGGTGTACACGCCGATCAACCCGATCGGTACGGCAGGGGCTGAGGCGGCGTGCGTCGAGCTCGCGGAGGACGAGGAGGTGTTCATCGCCGCGGGGCTGTTCCTCTACGACGACGCCCTGTGTCTCGTCGAGACCCACGAGACGGCGGTCATCGGTGGCGGCATCACCGCGGAGCGGCTGGAGCGGGCGACCGTTCCCTGGTTCACCCCGGAGGCCGGCTCCGACCTCAACGACGCCGCGATCGCAGCCATGGCCGAGAGCGGCGAGATGGACGGGCCGGTCGCCGTGCTCGTCGACGCCGCCTCGGCGGACTACATGGAGGACGACGTGCTGCCCCTGCTCGACGAGCTCGGGGTGGACGTGGTGGAGAGCGCGGTGCAGGACGCTCCGGCCGAGGACCCCACCGCCGTCCAGGCCCGGGTGCGGACGATCGCCGAGCGCTTCGACAGCTCCGGCGCGGAATCGGTGCTGCTGCTGAGCGGGGCCGGGCTGCAATGGACCACCGCCATGGCCGATCAGCCCTATCGACCTCGTCTCCTGTTCCCGCAGACCGCGGGGGTCGACGCGTTCCTCCAGGACCGGAGCCAGCCCGACCGCTCGCTGCTCGAGGACGCGCTGGCCGGCGGGCCCTACGGCCCGAACCAGGCGGCCTGGGAGGAATCGGCGATGCAGGACTGCATCGCCGTCCTCGAGGCGGCCGGCCTCGAGGTGCCGGCGCCCGACGAGGTGGAGGGCGAGGGATCACCGTTCCTGGGTGCGTTCCAGGCCTGCCCGACGATGGCGCTCCTGAACGCCGTCCTCGAGGCGGCCGGCCCGGAGCTGAACTACGGCACGTTGCAGGCGGCCGGGGACACCCTGGGCGAGGTGGCCATCCCGGGTGACCCGGGGCCGCGGATCTACGGCCCGGGGACGGCGGCCGACGGCGATCCGAGGGCGTACCTCTACGCCTGGGACGCCGACACCGAAGCGTTTGTTCGGATCGACGACTGAAGGGGACCTGACCATGGCAACCGAGGGCCGTGAGCTGGCCTACGTCTCGAACTCGTACGGCGACACCATCTCGGTGATCGACACGGCGACGCTCGCCGTCACCGCCACGATCCCCATGGACTTCGGGACCAAGAAGGTCATCCCGCGGTGGCCCGAGGGTGAGGTGGAGATCGCCAACGCCCCGATGAACCCGACGTTCACCCCGGACGGTCGGCTGCTCTATGTGGCTGACAGCCAGGGCAGCAACATCGCGGTGATCGATCCGAGGACCAACTCTGTGACCGAGGTCATCGATCTCGACATGCGGCCCTGCGACCTTGCGTTCACCCCCGACGGCGAGCGGCTGGTCGTGACCCTGATCCAGGCGTCGCCGTACGAGGGTCAGGGTGCAGTCATGGTCCTCGACCTCACCACGGGTGAGGAGGCCTCCCGGGTGGTCATCGGCACGAACCCGGAAGAGGTCGCCATCACCCCCGACGGAGCGCGCGCGTACGCGGTGGGCGCCTCCCTCTGGGCGATCGACGTTGCCCGCGGCGATGTCGTCCGGGACATCTACCTACCGCACCACTGCTACGACGCGCTGGCCTCACCCGACGGCAAGCGGATCTATCTCAGCGCCACCTTCGGGTCCGACAAGATCGTCATCGTCGACACCGAGACGAACGCCGTCGCCGGTGAGATCGACGTCCTCATGCCGTGCGGCATGGTGATCAGCCCCGACCACCGGCGGATGTTCGTGACGAACGTGTACGCCAACTCCCTGCAGGTCGTCGACCTGGAGAGCAACCAGGTCACCGCCACAGCGCCGATGGCGGAGATCCCGTGCTACATCGAGCTCACCGGCGACGGCAGTCGCGCCGTCATCTGCCACCCCACCACCGACACGGTGACCGTGGTGGACACCGATTCCCTCGAGGTCATCGCGACCGTCGACACGGACGCCGGTCCCTGTGCCGTGGCCATCGGCACGGTCTGAACCCCTAAAAGCGGTACCGCTTTACCTGGCCGGAGGTCGGCCCCTACAGTCGGCCCGAGGTGAGGCCTGCGTCGGCGGGCACCGACGAGGGGGACACCACATGAGCGCAGGGACGATCGGTTCGAAGGACCCGCAGTTCGGGACGGCCGTCCTCGACATCGACGAGTGGCGGGACGACCCGGTCCGTCACCGGTACGTGCACGGCAGCTTCGAGGGCACCGACACCAAGTTCTCCATGTACTTCCCGCCCGAGGAGCTCTACGAGGGCCGCTTCTTCCAGCCCCTCATGCCCATCTCGGGCTTCGAGAACGCGGCGCCGATGATCCTCGGCGGGATGATGGGCGGCTCCATCGACTTCGCCGTGGCCAGCGGTGGCTACCTCGTCGAGTCGAACCTCGGTCGCACGGTCATGTTCCCCGGTGAGGACCCGACTCTGGTCGGCTACCGGGCCAGCGCCGCGGTGGCCCGCTACTCCCGGGAGCTGGCGGCGCGAGATGTACGGCGAGCACCGGCCCTACGGCTACGTGTACGGCGGCAGCGGCGGGGCCTACAAGACGATCGGCTGCATCGAGAACACCGTCGATGTCTGGGACGGGGCGGTGCCCTTCGTCCACGGCTCGCCGCTGAGCCTGCCCAACCTCTTCACCGTCCAGGCCCACGCCATCCGGATCCTGCACGACGTCTTCCCCCAGATCGTGGACGCCGTCGAGGTCGGGGGCAGCGGTGACCCCTGGACCGGGCTGACCGTCGAGCAGCGGGAGGCGCTGGCCGAGGTCACCAGGATGGGCTTCCCGCTGGACGTCTGGTTCGACGTCGAGCGGGTCGCGGCCGGCTACACGGGAGTGTTCTGCAGCCTGATCGACAAGGTCATCGGCTACGACCCCGAGTACTTCGACCTGTTCTGGACCGAGCCCGGCTACCTGGGCGCGGAGCTCCCCGCCTCGCTGGCGGCCGCCCGGGTCCAGCACGACACCACGATCAGCCAGGTGGTGCTCCAGTCCGAGGCCACCGAGCTCGGCCTGCCGATGTCGATGTCGGCCATGTTCGGCGACAGCGAGCACGACATGCCGGCCGCCCTGCGCCTGGCCGAGATGCCCGAGGGCAACCTGCAGGGCGCCAGCCTCATCCTCCGCAGCGGCGACGGCAAGGGGGCCATGCTGCACATCGCCCAGGTCATCGGCGACCTGGTCATGACCGGCTTCGGCGAGAACAACGCCGACGCCATGCGCCTGTTCGCGGCCGGCGACGAGGTGCAGCGTGGACAACTCGATCTACCTGGCGTCCCAGACCTACCACCGCCACCAGGTGCCCGACATCGAGGAGTACCCGGTCTTCGCCCAGTTCTGCTCCGGGCGGCGAGCCCATCTACCCCCAGCGCCCCGAGATCATCGGCATGAAGTTCGCCCAGGGCGGGGGCGGCTCGATCCAGAGCGGCCGCTTCGCCGGGAAGATGATCGTGGTCGAGGCGATGATGGACGAGACCTGCTCGCCCTGGCAGGCCGACTGGTACCGGTCCCGGGTGCAGGAGGCGCTGGGTGACGGCCTCGACGACCACTACCGGGTCTGGTTCATCGAGCACGCCATGCACACCTCGCCCAACGTCCTGGACGACGACCCCCGGCCGGTGCGGACGACCCGGGCCGTCTCCTACGTGGGCGTGCTCCAGCAGGCCCTGCGGGACCTGAGCGACTGGGTCGAGCACGGCCGGGTGCCGCCGGCGTCGACCGACTACGAGGTCGTGGACGGCCAGATCGTCGTGCCCGAGACCGCCAACGAGCGCAAGAGCATCCAGGCCGTCGTCACGGTCACGGCCAACGGGGGGGCCCGGGCGGAGGTGGCGGTCGGCGAGGACGTCGAGTTCCACGCCGACGGTCGAGGTGCCGCAGGGCACGGGCACGGTCGTGACCGCCGAATGGGACTTCGAGGGGGCGGGGGACTTCCCCCATCCGACCGAGGGCCTCGACGGTTCGGCGTCCCAGCTGCGGCTGACGACGACCTACGCCTTCAGCGAGCCGGGCACGTTCTTCCCGGCCCTACGCGTCGCCAGCCACCGCCAGGGTGCGGTCGACTCACCCTTCGCCCGGGTCCTGAACCTGGGCCGGGTCCGGGTCGTCGTCGCCTAGCCGCCTGCTGCCAGTTTCGCGTAGGCCGGGTCAGCCGCCGGCCTGGGCCCGGTACACCTCGAGGGGTGAGGGCACATCGGGGGCGGCACCGCTGAGGCGCAGGTACTCCCGCCACGAGGCCTCGGCCCCCTCGGCGTCGCCCTGTTCGATCAGGTCCACCAGGAGGGTGAACCGGCGCACCGAGGAGGTCATGGCCTCCTCGATCAGGTCGAAGCCGATCCGGTGCTCGGCCACGTAGGCCCCCAGCCCCTCGTGGAGCAGGGCGCCGGTGAGCTCGGCGTAAAGGGTCAGCGCTTCGTTGTGGGCGGCCCGCAGGAGCGCGTCGGTGAAGTCGGCGACCGCGTCGAGGAAGGCGTCGACGGTGGTGGCCGTGCCGGCATGGTCGGCTGCGGCGCGGAGGTGGGCGATGTCCTCGGCGTCGTGGGCGGCGGCGGCCAGGGCGACCACGCCGGGCTGGATGACGGCTTGGGCCTCGATCAGCTCCTGGACATCGGTGCCCCGCAGCTGCAGGTGCAGGCCGACCCGGCGGGCCAGGGGGGCGATGTCGGGCTCGGTCACCCGGGCGCCCCCCTTCATGCCGCGCTCGATGCTGACCAGGCCGTCGGACTCGAGGAGGCGCAGGGCCCCCCGCATGGTGGGTCGGGCGACGTCGTACTGCTCGAGCAGGGCCCGCTCGGACGGGAGCCGGTCACCGGGTCGTAGCTGCCCGGTGGCGATCTGGGAGCGGATCTGCTCGGCCACGGTCTCGGCCGCGGTCCGCGCCGCGGCCAGTGGGGGTGGGTTCACGGGCTCGGCGGACACGACAGCGCAGTATCCCACCGGGCTCGGCCCGACCAGGGGGTCTTGCCCCGACCGGCCCGGCCCGGCACAATATCGGTACCGCATTGTTCCGACAGGGCGTCGGGCGCCGCGGCAGGGGGAGCACTGATGCACGAGGACGAGCCCACGGTCGTCGTTTCGGTCGACACCCACGTCGGGCCGCGCCTGGTCGAGGACCTCCGGGCGTACTGCCCGGCCGAGCACCTGGAGGCCTTCGACGGGTTCGTGGAGGAGGCGGAGGCCCTCCTGGCCAACATCGCCGGGTTCGCCGACTTCCTGCTGAAGCACCCCAACCAGCGGACCGATGGCCACTGGGACTCGGCGGCCCGCCTGGCCGACTACGACTACGACGGGGTGGCCGCCGGGGTGATCTTCCACGGGAGCCAGAACTTCGTCCCCCTGCCCTTCGGCCCGCTCCTGCCCTTCGCGCCGCCGAAGGACCCGGAGCTCGCGGCCTTCGGCCTGCAGATCTACAACCGCTGGCTGGCCGACTTCGTCGCCGAGGCACCGCACCGCCACATCGGCCTGGCCTACCTGCCGATGGGGGACATCGACGAGGCCATCACCCAGGTCGAGTGGGCCCATGACCACGGGCTCAAGGGCATCAACTTCCCGGCCATGGTCGACGGCGACCTGCTGGAGTACAACGACCCGGCCTGGGACCCGTTCTGGGCGGTCTGTGAGGAACGGCGGATGCCGTTGGTCACCCACGTCGGGGCGAAGGGCAGCGCCAGCTACTCGGGGCCCGAGGCCACGGCGATCATGGCCATGGAGACGGGCGGCTTCTACTCCCACCGCGCTGTCTGGTGGCTCGTGTTCGGCGGCGTGTTCGAACGCTTCCCCGGACTCAAGCACGTGATCACCGAGACGCCGGGGAACTGGTACCCGAGGCTGGCCGACGAGCTGGACGCGGTCTGGGCCATGTTCTCGACCGAGAAGGCGATGAACGCCGCCTTCTACGAGAAGGTGCCACGCCCGCCGAGGGAGTACCTGCGCCAGAGCCTGTTCTTCGGCGCCAGCTTCGCCTCACCGTACGAAGCCGAGCAGGCGGTGCTCCACGGTTTCGAGGGGCAGCTCATGTGGGGCTCGGACTACCCCCACCTCGAGGGCACCTTCGTCCATCCCGACGACGCCGACATGCCGTCGGTGACGAGGTTGGCGTTGCGCAACACGTTCTGCCAGGTCCCCACCGACCAGACCCGGCGCATGGTGGGCGAGAACGCCATCGAGGTCTACGACCTCGACCGGGCGGCGCTCGAAGCCGTGGCCCGGGACATCGGCGCCCCGACCGCCGAGGACCTGCGCACACCGATCGACGCCGTGCCGGCGGGCGCCAGCAACCATGCCTTCCGCTCCGGGACCACGGCATGGAGCTGACCGACGCCGAGCAGGTCGCCCACCGGCTCGAGGCGGCCTACGGGACGAGCCCGGAGAGGGCGAAGGCCACGTTGGATTCGCTCTTCGGCGCGGAGGTCGAGCTGCGCCACGTCCCCGCGTTGGCCTCCGACGGGCCGGTCGACGGCGCCCGTCTCGCCGAGGGGACGGGCAAGGAGGCCGCGGCCATCACCGGGGTCCTGGCCGACATGCACCACGAGGACGTCGAGGTCGTCGTCGACGGCGACCGGGTGCACGTCACGGCCCACATCTGCGGAACCCTGCCCGACGGCAAGGCGGTCCGGCTCCTGTCCGACATGTGGTGCACCGTGCGCGACGGCCGCATCATCGGCCTCGAGCACCGCATGGACGAGGCCACGATGGCGGCCTGGCTCGAGGTGGCGAAGGCCGGCGGCCTGTTCCCGTCGAGTTAGGCCCCCGTCGCGACGAAGTCGTCGAGGTCGAAGCCGTACTCGTCGATGGTGGGTTGCAGGGCGTCCAGGTCGAAGCCGTAGACCGCGGCGGCGTTGCCGTAGAGGATCTTGCGGGCGTCGTCCTCGGTCACGTGGGGGTTGGTGACGAGGGTGGTCACGTGGTCCATGACGTCCGGGAAGATCGACTCGAAGTGGGGGTAGTCGACGCCGAACATGGCGTTGCCGCTGTGGATGCGGAAGCCTCCGCCGTCGACGACGTCCTTGCTGCCGAGGGCGTCCACGGAGATCTGGGCGGTGGCCGGAGGTCACGCCGGGACCGGGGCGGCGCGGGCTTCCTCGACGATCCGGTCGCGGTCGTCGGGGAGCAGGAAGCGGGCGGCCACGGCGGCATCGGCCGAGATGGTCACGGCCGCCACGTAGTCCTCCTGCCTCGGGTAGCGGGCCTGTAGCTGCTCAGGGGTGAAGGGGACGGTCGAGCCGAAGAGCTGGAAGATGATCTCGTCGCCGGCGCTCTCGCCGGAGTGGGTGGCCACGGGGGCATCCACGGCGGGCGTGCGGACCCCGCCGATGGCGATGCCGTCGGCGTCACGACGGATCCCGGTGTCGGTGGTCGCGATCGGGTCGGCGGTGGGGGGCGGGGTCCCGGACGCGACCCACTCGTGAACGGCGATGAACGCGGCCCGCAGCACCTCCCGCTGCGGGCCCCGGTTCATCGTCGGGATGAACTCGGCCAGGTCGAACTCGACGTCGGGGTTGGCGATCCGGCCGTACTCCAGGAGGGACGCGTCGGCGTGGGCGGCCCCTGCGACCTCCCAGGTGACGATCCGGTCGGTGTCGGGCTGGCGGGCGGCGAGGTAGTTGAGGAGGACGAGATCGGTCTCGGTCTCGAACTGCAGGACGGGCACGCCGACATCGGTGCGGATGGTCACGGGCGGCCCCTCCTCGGGTCGCGGCTGCACCTCGCTGCCCGACACCGGGGCGCAGCTGCCGCCCCGGCTGTGGACGAGGAAGCCGTCGAACGCCGCGGTCACGGGCTGGATCGCGTTGATGAAGGCCACGAGACGGAAGGCCGACTGGGACTCGCCGGCGGCGATCACGTTGGTGGGCTGGGTCCCCCCGAGCAGGTCGCCGCGTCGGATCGCCGCAGCCACCTGGTCGTAGATGTCGTAGGAGAAGGCGTCTCCGGGGTGGACGAGCGAGCCGTAGCGCTCCGGGTCGCTCTCGGTCAGGGGGCGGCGGGCCCTGTTTGGCGCCCCGGGGATGTCGAGCGCGCTCTCGCCACCGCCGATGGCGACCTGCTGGGCCGAGACGCCGACGTAGACGAAGCCTCCGCTGAGGAGCACAGGGTGGAGCAGCCCGAAGACGGGGTCGCCGTCGACGCCCGCGGTCACGTTGAACCAGTCGACGACGACGGTGCCGTTGAAGGCGCCCGGGTCGGTCGGCCGCCGGACCACGACCCGGGTCTTGAAGGGGGCGGTCCCGTCCGGCTCGACGGCCCAGACGCCGTCCCCGGTCAGCTCGCCGACCGGTGCGGTAGGACCGAGCGTCACCCTGGAGGAAGAACTCCTCCTCGAGGTAGTCGTACTGCTCGCTCAGCACGGGCGGCATGCGGTTGGCACAGGGTCCCGGGATCGGGCCGGTGATCTCGACCCGCTGCTCCGCGTCCCTCATGTCGTTCCCCTCGGTCGTGGCCCCGCCGTCCCCGATGGACAGTAGTGAGCTACTCGTGTGGATCGAACTCGAGGTGCAGCTTGCGGAGGCCGCGCAGGACCCAGGTCGGCTCCCAGGCGAGGTGCCGGTCACCCGGGGGACCGTGGTGCTCCTCGGACAGGCGGATGTTGCGCATGCGGTCGAGGATCCGCTCGAGGCTGATGCGGCCCTCGGCTCGGGCCAGGGGGCCGCCCGGGCAGGAGTGCACCCCGCGGCCGAAGGCGACGTGGGACTGGGCATTGGGGCGGTCGGCGTGGAACTCGGCCGGGCACTCGAACCGGCCTGGGTCCCGGTTGGCGGCCCCGTTGAGCAGCATCACGGGGGTGCCGGCCGGGACGGCGACGTCACCGATGGTCGTGGACCGGAGGGCCAGGCGGAAGTCGGCCTTCACCGGGCTCTCGAAGCGCAGCACCTCCTCCAGGAAGTCCGGGATCCGGCTGCTGTCGGCGCGCAGTTCGTCCTGCTGCTCGGGATGCTCGGCCAGGTGGGCCAGGGCGGAGGCGAGCAGGCGAGCAGTGGTCTCCTGGCCGGCGGCGAACAGGAAGGTGGCCGTGCGGACGACGGAGGTGACCTCCGGCGTGCTGCCGTCGGGATAGGTGGCCAGGGCCATGTCGGTGAGGACGTCCTTGCGGGGCTCCCGTCGCCGGTCCTCGACGTAGGCCGCGAACCACTCGTCCAACCAGGCCAGCGGGTTCTCGCCCACGATGCCCTCTCTCGCCGGCGCCGACCTTCCCGATCTGGCCGCCCAAGCCGAAGCCCTCGCGGAACCGCTCATGGTGCTCCTCGGGCACCCCGAGGAGATCGGCCACAGCGAGCATGGCGAAGGGCTGGGAGAAGGCGCTGATGAACTCGCAGCGACCGTCGGGGACGAAGGTGTCGAGTTGCTGGTCGGCCAGCCGCCACATGAACGCTTCGTTGTCCTTCAGCCGCTTCGGGGTGATCAGGCGCATGAGCAGCGCCCGCTCGCGGGTGTGCTCGGGCGGGATCCATGGTGACCATGTGCTCGTGCATCGGCACCTGGTCCCGGTTGGCGGCGACGATCTCGCTGATGTCGTCGCCGTCGAGGGGCACCGGGAAGGTGGCGAAGGGGCCCATGACCGAGTTGCACGACGAGAAGGTGTCGTTGGCCCGGTACACGTCGCTGATCTCGTCGTAGCCGGTCACCGCCACCACGCCCAGGTGGGGGAGGGCGACCACCGGACCGGCGGCGCGCAGGGCCTCGAAGTACGGGTAGGGGTCGTCGACCAGCGACTCGTCGAAGAAGAAGTCCAGGCTCGTCAGGTCGGTCACGCCGGGTGTCCTCCGTCTCCCTGCTGAGCGATTGCACAGCAGATGTCGTGCAGTTGCTTAGCAGCGGCGGGATGGCGTGACAAGGTGTCGGGGTGGTGTCTCCCTCGACCCGTCGGATCGGCGCGAAGGACTCCAAGACCCGGGCTCGACTGGTCGACGCCGCCGAAGCCCTCCTGCTGGAGGAGGGCTACGCCGCGGTCACCTCCCGGCGGGTCGCCGCCCGGGCCGAGCTGAAGCCCCAACTCGTCCACTACTACTTCCGCACGATGGACGACCTCTTCATCGAGGTCTTCCGCCGCCGGGCGGAACGGGACCTCCCTCGGTTCGAGGAGGCGATCGCGGCGGACGGGTCCCTGCGGAACCTCTGGCGGCTCAACGCCGATCCCCGCGGCGCCCGGTTCACGACCGAGTTCATGGCTTTGGCCAACCACCGCAAGGCCATCCGGGCCGAGATCGCCCGCTACGCGGAGCGGTTCCGGGCGGCGCAGCTCGACGCGTTGACCGCGGCGTTCGCCGCCCGGGGCGTCACCGACGACCAGATGCCGCCGATCGCCGCGCTCCTCCTGATGACCGGTCTCTCCCAGGTCCTGGCCCTCGAAGGCGCCCTCGGCGTCACCGACGGCCACGACGCCACCCTCGAGTTCATCGAGCACGCCATCGACCGCCTCGAAGGCGACTGACGATCGAAATTGCGTTGATTTGTCACGCCAGGCGTTACGAATGGACGCAATTTGGCTGACCCTCAGGTCGGGACGACGCCTCGGGGGAGCGGCAGGGGCAGGTCGGTGTAGGTGACGATGCCCGGCGGGGCGGCCACGACGAGAGGGATGGCGTGGATGGCGGGCATGGCCGTCATGATCATCCCGAGCACCATGAAGTCGGCGAAGGTGGTGGCCTCGAAGTCCGGCGGGGGCAGGTACTCGAAGGTGACCTTCACGGTGGGTCGGCCGTCGACGGTGACGACGTGGCCTTCCTGGATCGTCCAGTCGGGGTCGAGGGTCTGGCCCTTCTTCCACCGGACGTTCAGCTCCACGATGGTGCGGTCGCCGACCTTGCCCTGCCAACTGGCGGCGACGCCGGCGACGCAGCCGGCGGCGATGGTCCAGGAGTCCATGACGACGTCCTCGGTGGTCCGGGCGTACTCGGCCTCGCAGACGATCTCGTCCAGCTCGACGCCGAGGGCGTCGGCCACCATGGCGACGGCCTCGCCGAACACCGCCGTGCCCTGAGCGGCCATGCCCGGGCAGCTCGGGGTCGTCGATCGGTCGGCCGAAGCCGCACGGCAGCTCGGTCGCCGGCGAGTCATAGAGGGTGGTGTCGGAGCCCTCGTCGATGGTGATCTTGTCGACCCGGTCACAGATGCCGGCCGTGGCGATGCCGATCAGCTCCACGAAGCCGGGGCTGATGCCGGTGCCGAACATCGAGGATCCGCCCCGCGCGCAGGCGTCGACGAGGCGGTCCCGACCGTCGCCGAGGCCCCGGCCGTTGACGAAGGCCGCCGTGCTGACCACATTGACGCCGGCCTCGAGGATCCGGACCAACTCGTCGACGTCGGGCCACATCGGGTTGTAGACGACGCAGTCGGGGCCGAGGGCGAGCAGGGCGTCGACGTCGTCGATGGCGGTGACGCCGACCGGGTCGATGCCGCACAGCTCGCCCACGTCGCGGCCGACCTTGTCCGCCGACCAGGCGTAGCAGCCGACCAGTTCGAGGTCGGGGTGGGCGACCACGGCCCGCACCGATCGCCGGCCCACGTTGCCCGTCGTCCACTGCACCACTCGGCTACCCATGGCCCAGGATCCCCCTGCTGTCGTGCCCGTGCTGGGCGAATGCTTAGCATGGCCTCATGGGGGCATCGCCGTTCCATCCTGAGTTGCGCCGGGTCGCGAGGTTCCTCCCGCGATCGGCTGTCGGGCGGCGCTCGCTGCCCCTGATCCGGGCGGGGACGCGCCTCATGGAGCGGCGCCGGCCCGATGGGGTGGAGGTCGTCGAGGTGGGCGAGGTGGCCGTGCGGGTACACCGTCCGTCGTCGGGCGCTGGGCCCCATCCGGGCCTCGTCTGGATCCACGGTGGCGGCATGGTCATCGGGACCGCGGCCCAGGACGATCGGCTCTGTCGGGCCTTCGTCGAGGCCACGGGCTGTGTCGTGGCCGCGGTGAACTACCGCTTGGCCCCCGAGCACCCGTTCCCGACCCCCCTCGAGGACTGCTACGCCGCCCTGGCCTGGCTGGCCGCGGACCCCGGGGTCGACCCCGACCGCATCGCGCATCGGTGGGGCCAGCGCCGGCGGGGGCCTGGCCGCGGGACTGGCCCTCCTGGCTCGGGAGCGGGGCGAGGTCGAACCGGCGTTCCAGTTGCTGGTGTACCCGATGCTCGACGACCGGACCGCCCTCCGCACCGACATCGACGAGAAGCACCTACGCCTGTGGAACAACCGCAGCAACGCCTTCGGCTGGACCGCCTACACCGGCCTGCCGGTCGGGGCGCCGGAGGTCAGCCCGCTCGCCGCCCCTGCCCGCGAGGAGGATCTCGCCGGGCTCCCGCCGGCCTGGGTCGGGGTCGGCACCCTCGACCTGTTCCACGACGAGGACGTCGCCTACGCCGAGCGCCTGCGGGCGGCGGGGGTCGGGTGCAAGCTCGACGTGGTCGAAGGGGCCTTCCACGGCTTCGACGGCATGGCCCCGAAGGCCGAGGTCGTCCGGGCCTTCCACACCGCCCAGGTGGAGGCCCTCCGTGGGGCGTTCGCTTCGAGCGTCGCAACCGAGAGGCCGGTGCCGTGATGGAGCCCGTCGGCGGCCGCTCGGTCGGCATGTCGGTGAAGCGGGTCGAGGACCCGCGGATCCTGAGCGGCCGGGGCAAGTACCTCGATGACGTGACCCTGCCCGGGATGCTGCACGCCGCCTTCCTGCGGAGCGCGGTGCCGCACGGACGGCTGCTCTCCGTCGACGCCTGCGAGGCCCGGGACCTGCCCGGGGTCGTGGCCGTCTACACCGGTGAGGACCTGAAGGGCCTGACCGAGCCGGTCGTGGGGGGCGCCGTCTCCGGGTTCAACATGATCCCGGGCATGGCCCTGCCCACCTTCTACACGCTGGCCACCGACAAGGTGCGCCACGTCGGTGACCCCATCGCCCTCGTCGTGGCCGAGAGCCGGCGGGTCGCCGAGGACGCCGCCGAGCTGGTCGTCGAGGACATCGACATGCTCGACGCCGTCGTCACCTACGCCGACGCGGTCGATCCCGACAAGCCGGTGCTGCACGAGGAGCTGGGCGACAACGTCAACCTGTCGATGCCGACCAGCTTCGGCGACATCGAGGCCGCCTTCGCCAAGGCCGACCGGGTGGTGCGGGCCGGCATCGAGGTCCACCGCCACGCGCCGGTGCCGATGGAGGGCCGCGGCGTCGATCGCCGACTGGGATGCCGATGCCGGCCACCTGACGCTCCACGCCACGACCCAGTCGCCCCACATGTACCGCATGGCCCTGCCCGCCCAGATCGGGGTCCCGATGGACGACATCCGGGTGCTGACCGGCGATGTGGGGGGCGGCTTCGGGCTCAAGAACAGCGTCGGTCCGCGAGGAGGTGGCGGTCGCCGCGGCGGCCAAGGACCTCGGGCGCCCGGTCAAGTGGGTGGAGGACCGCTTCGAGCACCTGGCCGCGTCCGGCCAGGCCCGCGAGGAGACGGCCGACGTCGAGGCCGCGGTGACCGCCGACGGCGTCATCCTCGGCGTGCGCATGGACGTGAAGGTCAACTTCGGCGCCTACCCCGCCGAGCCGTTCCCCGGGACCGATGCAGGTGATGACCATCCCCCGGATGTTCCAGGGCCCGGCGCGGATCGAGGCCCTCGACGTCACCGCCGTGTCCCTCTACTCCAACAAGGCGTCCTACGTGGCCTACCGGGGGCCGTGGGCGACCGCGGACTTCCTGCGTGAGCGGCTGCTCGACCTCGTCGCCGACGAGCTGGGGATCGACCGGGTCGAGATCCGGCGCCGCAACTACATCGTGCGCGACGAGCCGCCCCTGGCGATGCTGACCGGCCAGCCCTACACCGCGGTGACCACCCAGGAGAGCGTCGAGCAGGCCGCGGACCTCGTCGACTGGGACGGGTTCCGGGAGCGGCAGCGCACAGCCCGGGACGAGGGTCGGTACCTCGGCATCGGCATGGCGTCCTACCTGGAGCCGGCGCCGGGCCCCAAGGTGCCGGGGCAGACCCGCATGGACCTGATGGGCGAGGAGGTCGCGCACCTGTCGGTCGAACCCGACGGGAAGCTGGCGATCATCACCCGCCAGCAGCCCCACGGTCAGGGCCACGAGACGACCCTCGCCCAGGTCGCCGCCGACGAGTTCGGGGTGGCCATGGAGGACGTCGTGGTCCGCTACGGCGACACCGACATCACCCCGGTGGCGATCATCGGCACCGGCGGCAGCCGGGCCGCCACGATGGCCAACGGCGCGGTGCTCCACGGCTCCCGGGAGCTGAAGGCGAAGGTGCTGGACCTGGCGGCGGACGTGCTCGAGGCCAACGCCGATGACCTGGAGCTGGTCGACGGCGTCGTGTCCGTGCGGGGCACCCCGACGGTGCGTCTGGAGCTGGCCGAGCTGGCCCGGACCGCGGCCGACGATCCCGACCGACTGAAGGTCACCCGTTCCTACGACGGTGGCGAGTCGGGCTGGTCCGGAGGGACCCACTGCTGCATCGTCGAGGTCGACCTCGACACCGGCCTGGTCGAGATCGAGCGCTACCTCGTCGTGGAGGACTGCGGCGTCGCCGTCAACCCGGCGATCGTCGCCGGCCAGGTCCGGGGTGGGGTGGCCCAGGGGATCGGCGCGGTGCTCCTGGAGCACGCGGCCTACGACGAGGACGGCCAGCCCCAGGCGGGCACGTTCATGGACTACCTGATGCCCAGCACCACCACGGTGCCCCGGATCGAGATCCACCACGTGGAGAGCCTGCCCACCGATCCCGACGTGAACTTCCGGGGGGTGGGCGAGGGCGGGTTCATCGTGTCGCCGGCGGTGCTGGTGTCGGCCATCGAGGACGCCCTGGCGCCCTTCGGCGCCCGCATCACCGAGCAGCACCTGCCGCCCTCGCGGATCCTGGAGCTGGCCGGGGTGGTGCCGCCGCATGAAGACCCCGCCCTTCGCCTACGCCGCCCCGGACTCGATCGAGGAGGTCCTCGCCCTGCTCGCCGAGCACGGCGACGAGGCCAAGATCATCGCCGGTGGCCAGAGCCTGGTCCCGATGCTGGCCATGCGCCTGGCCCGTCCCGCCCAGTTGGTCGACGTCACCCGGGTGGCGGCCCTGGGCGGGATCGAGGACCGTCGGTGGGTACGTGGCCTTTGGGGCCACGGCCCGGGAGCGCGACGCCGAGCGGTCGGCACTGGTGGCCGAGCGCCTGCCGGTCCTGGCCGAGGCCCTGCCTCACATCGGTCACGTCGCCATCCGCAACCGGGGCACGATCGGCGGCAGCATCGCCCACGCCGACGCGTCCGCCGAGTTGCCGGCGGTGGCCGCTGGTGACCGAGGCGGACCTGGTGGTCCGCGGGCCCGCCGGAGAGCGGGTCGTGCCCGCCGACGAGTTCTTCCGCGGCCACTTCACCACCGTCCTGGGCGACGACGAGTGCCTGGTCGAGGTTCGGGTGCCGGTGACGGAGCCGACCACCGGCTGGTCGTTCCAGGAAGTCGCCCGCCGCCACGGGGACTTCGCCCTGGTCGGGGCGGCGGCGATGATCGCTCTGGACGCCGACGGCGCCGTTGGCGAGTCCCGCATCTGCCTCTTCGGCGTCGGTGACCGACCCGTGCGGGCCCCCGAGGCCGAGGCCGCCCTGGTCGGCACCCCGGCGTCGGCCGACGCCTTCGCCGCGGCCGCCGCGGCCGCCGTGGCCGACATCGAGCCCGCCGCCGACACCCACGGCAGCCGCGCCTACAAGCAGCCACCTCGCCGGCGTCGTGGTCGGCCGGGCGCTCACCGCCGCCGCCGAGCGGGCAGGAGGATCGTCATGACCGAGCCGACCCGGCTCACCGTCAACGGGGCCCCGGTGGAGGCCGCCATCGAGGCCCGCCTCACCCTCGCCGACCTCCTGCGGGACGAGCTCGGACTGACCGGGACCCACCTCGGCTGCGAGCACGGGGTGTGCGGCGCCTGCACCGTCCTCCTCGACGGCGAGGCCGTGCGCTCGTGCCTCGTGCTGGCCGTCCAGGCCGAGGGCCGGGAGGTCCGGACCGTGGAGGGCCTGGCCGACGGCGATCAGCTCGGTCCGGTCCAGCAGGCCTTCTGGGAGGCCCACGGGTTCCAGTGCGGCTTCTGCACGCCGGGGTTCGTCATGACGACCGTCGCCCTCCTCGAGGAGAACCCGACCGCGGACGAGGCCGAGATCCGCGAGGCGCTGTCGGGCAACATCTGCCGCTGCACCGGCTACCAGAGCATCGTCGACGGCGTCCTCCTCGCGGTCCGCCGCCTGGGCGACGAACCGCGAGGAGCGCCGGCGGGCTAACCCTCCTCGACGGGGAGGTAGTCCTGGGCGGCCTCGTCCCAGGCGAAGAGGTAGGCGGCGGGGTTGCCGTCGCGCGGCGGGGAAGGGACCGTAGGTCCGGGTCTCGGGATCGCCGGGGATGACGAGCTCGAGGCCGTCGATGGCGGCGGCCGAACGTCCCGTAGTTGAGGTCCTCGCCCGCGGCCTCGAGCCACGCCTGCATGAGGTACGACGTCGGGGCAGGCCTGGAACGGCGGCCTGGTAGGGCTGGTTGGACGGATCGTCGTCGCCGACCTCGTCGGGCGAGGGGACCTCGAGCCCGGCGTCGGTGGCGATCTGCACGCACTCCTGCATGGCCGCCTCGTCGAAGCGGGCCTGGTCGGGGCCGTAGCCGCCGCCGAGGAGCGAGCCTTCCAGCACCGAGGTGTCGGTCGTGGCCGCGTTCGTGTAGAAGGCGCGCGCCCCGGTCTGCTCGAGGAAGAGCAGCTTCGGGCGGTAGGAGTCGTTCTCCGCCATGGCGGTGGGCCAGTCCTGGCCACTGGCCCCGACGATGACGATCGTGTCGGCCCCGCGAGGCCTCGAAGCGCTGGGCGATCGTCTGGACCGAGGCCTGCACGGCGGCCGGGTCGTCGGCGGGGGCGTCCATGATCCCGGTCTCGACCACGCTCGATGCCGAGCTCGTCGAGGACGGGCAGGACGGTGTCCTCGATGGTGACCTGGTCCCGCTCGGCGCCGTAGACGGCGACGGTGCCGTCCAGCTCGCCCGCCTCGGCGAAGGCCTGGGTGACGGCCTCGGGCTGGTCGGTGTCGGGCAACCACGTGAGCCACGGCGCTTCGGCCTGTGCGGCCGTCTCGGCGTTCATGCGCCCCGCCGACCACGGCGGTGGCGTGGAGCGAGACCGGGCAGAGCACCGCGTCGTTGAGGAAGAAGCCGATGACCATGAAGACGTCCTCGTCCTCGGTCAGCTGGACGCACTTCTCCTCGGCCGGCGCCGGGTTGGTCGGGTCGATCGGCGCGTAGACGGGCTCGATCTGGCGGCCGTTGATGCCGCCGTCGGCGTTGATGGCGTCGAACAGCGCCGTGTAGACGGCCTCGTGCTCCCCGAGGTCGTAGTTGAGGCCGGAGGCGACCAGGGACGCGGTGTCCACGTAGGTGACCCCGACCTTGATCGTGTCGTCGGTGACGCCCGGGGACGGCCCGGTGGCCGACGGCGTCGTCTCGGTCGCCGCCGAGTCCGACGTCGTGTCGTCGGTGGCGTCCTCGTCGCCCGCCGTGCACGCGGCGACCAGCAACATCGCCGTCAGGACGAGCACGCCGCTCGTCCGGAGTCGCTTCAACCTCATTCGGGTTCCCCCCTCGGTGTCGCCCTGCCGCCGAGCGGTCAGGCGCGACGCTTGTTTGTGAGCGCCCACTCTATTAGCCGTCGCGAGGGGCGCAAGTCGCCCGCGTCCGGCTGGGTGGAAGTACGGTTCTCGTGTGTCTAGCATCACGTTCTCGGCGAGAGCAAGGCCGTGACGGCTGACTCGGGGGACCTCATGGACGAGACACGGGAGTTGGCGGCGGGCCGAGCGGGAGGCGGGCGAGCCGTGACCGTGGTCGGCGTCGTGGGCCTCGGCAACATGGGTGCCGCACTGGCGACGAACCTGGTCGGCGCGGGCCACGAGGTGGTGACCCACGACGTGGCCGGTCCCGAGCGGAGCCCCGACGGCGCCCGGTTCGTCGCCGACCTGGCCGCGGTGGGTCGTGACGCCGATGTCGTGGTCCTGAGCCTCCCGGACGGGACCGTGGCCGAGCAGGTGGCCGGTGATCTGGCGGCCGCGCCTGAGCGACGGGTGGCCCACATCGTGGACACCTCGACCATCGGCGTGGCCGCGGCCCGGGCGATCGACGCCCTGCTCGCCGAGGCCGGCGTGGCCTACGTCGACGCGCCGGTGTCGGGCGGGGTGGCCGGGGCCCGGGCCCGGACCCTGTCGGTCATGTACGCGGGGCCGGACGCGGCCTGCGACGCGGTCGCCCCGGTCCTGGCCGGCCTCAGCGACCGGACGCGGCGCGTCGGTGACCGGCCGGGGATGGCCCAGGCCCTCAAGCTGGCCAACAACTTCCTGTCGGCGACGGCGCTGGCGGCGACGAGCGAGGCGATCGCCTTCGGGCAGTCGGTCGGCCTCGACATGGCCACGATGCTCGAGGTGCTCGACGCCTCCAGCGGTCGGAGTGCGGCCACGAACGACAAGTTCCCGAACCACGTGCTCACCGGCACCTACGCCGCCGGGTTCACCAACTCCCTCATGGCCAAGGACCTCGGCGCTGTACCTGAGCGCCGTCCAGGCCGAGGCCGGGCCGGCGGTGATCGGGCCGGTCACCGCCTCGCTCTGGGCCCGGTTCGCCGAGGTCGAGCCCGGGGCCGACTTCACCCGCATCCACCCCTTCGTGGCGGGGGCTGAGGCGAGCGCCGACCGCGTGCGGAAACGGACTTCTCACTGAACGAGATCCATGCTATCGTCAGTGGCTGTCACGCCGACCGGAGGGACCGACGCACCATGGCGCACTTCACCAAGCCCGACGAGGGCAGCTGGACCGAGCACTTCGGGCTCGACACCGAGCCCGTCATCCTACGACGACTCCATCTCCGCCCGAGCACTACGCGCTGGAGCAGGAGGCCATCTTCGCGCACGACCTGGCTGAACGTCGGCCGGGTCGAGCAGCTGCCCAAGAACGGCAGCTACTTCACCAAGGAGCTCGACGCCGCCAACACCTCCGTCGTGCTCGTCCGGGACATGGCGGGTGAGGTCCGGGCGTTCCACAACATGTGCCGCCACCGGGGCAACAAGCTGGTGTGGAACGACTACCCGGGCGAGGAGGTCGAGGGCACCTGCCGCCAGTTCACCTGCAAGTACCACGGCTGGCGCTACGGCCTCGAGGGCCAGCTCACCTTCGTCCAGCAGGAGGAGGAGTTCTTCGACCTCGACAAGGACGCCTTCGGCCTGATGTCGGTGAACGTCGACGTCTGGGAGGGGTTCATCTTCGTGAACTTCGATCCCGAGGCCGGGCCGCTGAAGGAGTACATGGGCCGGCTGGGCGCGGGGATCGAGGGCTACCCGTTCCACCTGATGACCCAGAAGCACACCTACCGGGCGGAGATCGGCGCCAACTGGAAGCTCTTCATCGACGCCTTCATGGAGTTCTACCACGCCCCTGTCCTGCACGCGAAGCAGGCCACCGAGGAGGAGTCCCGCAAGCTCCAGGGCTTCGGTTACGAGGCCCTGGCCTACGACATCGACGGTCCGCACTCCGCTGGTCTCGTCCTGGGGCGGCATGTCCCCGCCGAAGGACCTGGACATGGTGAAGCCCATCGAGCGGGTCCTGCGCAGCGGCCTCTTCGGCGTCTGGGACGCCCCCGACATCGGTGAGCTGCCCGAGGGCCTGAACCCCGCCGGGCACCCGGCCTGGGGCGAGGACTCGTTCCTCTTCTTCCCCAACTTCACCCTGCTGATCTGGAAGCCCAACTGGTACCTCACGTACCACTACTGGCCGACGTCGTACAACACCCACATCTTCGAGTGCTCGCTGTACTTCGTGCCTCCGACGAACGCCTACGAGCGCCTCCAGCAGGAGCTCGCCGTCGTCACCTTCAAGGAGTACGGCCTCCAGGACGGCAACACCCTCGAGGCGACCCAGACCATGCTCGAGTCCGGTGCGGTCACCGAGTTCCCGCTGTGCGACCAGGAGGTCCTGCTCCGGCACCTCCACACGATCGCCCGCGGCTACGTGGCCGACCACGAGAACGGCCGGCCCGGGACCCCGGTGCGGATCTCGGCCGCGTCCTGAGAGGAGAGCATGCGCCGATGCACGACCCTTCCCGCGCAGTTCGCCGAGCTCGAGCCCTTCGCCGACTGGGCCCTGCCCAGCGAGGACGAGCGCTACGCCAAGCGCCTGGCCAGCTCCATGGACGAGCTCCAGGCGTTCTACGACGCCGCGTTCCCCCGGCTGGCGGACAGCACCGACTACCTCAAGGGCGTCGCCCTGGAGGGGATCTCCGACGAGGACCGCAACCTGGTGTGGCTGTTCGAGTCGCTGGTCACGGTGTCCTTCCCGGTCGAGGTCTGGCGCCAGCCCCGGGTGCCCGACAGCGGCGCCTCCTCCATCGACGTGACCGTGGAGCCCGGCCCCTGAGGGCATGATCAGGGCATGGCGACCTATGTCCTGGTCCACGGTGGCGGCCACGGGGGCTGGTGCTACCAGCGGGTGGCCCGACCGTCTGCGGGCCGCGGGCCACGAGGTCCACGCCCCGAGCCTGACCGGCCTCGGCGACCGGTCGCACCTGCTCGGGCCCCACGTCGACCTCGACCTCCACGCCCGGGACGTCGCCGCGCTCCTGTTCTACCGAGGACCTGCGGGACGTGATCCTGGTCGGCCACAGCTACGGCGGCATGGTCATCACCGGCGGCGGCCGACCTGGCCGCCGACCGGGTCGGGCGCCTGGTGTTCCTCGACGCCGCCAACCCGGTGAACGGCCAGTCCCTGGTCGACGTGGCGGGCCCGATCATCGAGATGGTCCGACCCCTCGGTGAGATGCGTCGACGGCGTCGAGCTCGTCCTCCTGCCCGCCCCCGACGCCGGCCTGCTCTACGGGGTCGAGGACCCCGACGACCTGGCGTGGATGGCCGAGCGCCTCACCCCCCACCCTGGCAGTGCTTCGAGCAGCCCCTCGACCTGCAGCACGAGGACGCCCTCTGGGCCATCCCGCAGTACCACATCGTCTGCACGTCGACCCTGGCGACCCGGGACCCCGAGCTGATGGCCACGGCCAAGGCCGAGGGGCGCCTGTGGGCCATCGACACCGGCCACGACCTGATGATCACCGAGCCCGAGGCCACGACCCAGGCCCTCCTGGAGGTGGCCGAAGCATGAGCTACACGCTCGACCTCAGCGGCCGGCGGGCACTGGTCACCGGCGCCGGCCAAGGTGTCGGCCGGGGCATCGCCCTGGGCCTGGCCGAGGCCGGGGCCACCGTGGCGGTGAACGACCTCGATGCCGACCGGGCCGCCGGCGTCGTCGCCGAGATCGAGGGGGCCGGGGGCACGGCGACCCCCGCCGTCTTCGACGTCACCGATCACGCCGCGGTGACGGCGGGCATCGAGGCGGTCGGCGGGGTCGACGTCCTGGTCAACAACGCCGGCAACGCCGGGGCTGAGGGCTGGCCGGCGATGACCCCCTTCGCCGAGACCCAGCCCGCCGACTGGGAGGCGTACCTCCGGGTCAACCTCTACGGCGTCCTCCACTGCTGCCACGCCGCGCTCCCCGGGATGATCGCCGAGGGCGAGGGCCGCATCATCACGATCGTCTCCGACGCCGCCCGGTCCGGCGAGGCCCAGATGGCGGTGTACGCCGCGGCCAAGGCCGGGGCCGCCGGGCTGATGCGCTCGCTCGCCGTGGAGGGCGGGCGCCACGGCGTGACGGTGAACTCGATCGCCCTCGGGACGATGCGGACACCCATCAGCGAGGCGTTCTGGGCCGAGGAGGACAACCCCCGGGCCAAGGGCCTGCTCCAGCGCTACGCCATCCGCCGGCCCGGGCTGCCCGAGGACGTGGCCGCCCTCACGGTCTTCCTGGCCAGCGACCAGGCCTCGTGGATCACCGGCCAGACCTACCCGCTCAACGGCGGGGCCTCGTTCGCCCTGTGACCGACCGGTGACCGTCGACCCGCCTGGGAGACTCGTCTGATGTTCCTGCTGCGCTTCGACTTCCGGGCCCCCGGCCCCACGCCGATGGCCGACCTCTACGACACCGCCCTGGACATGGTCGAGTGGGCCGAAGACAAGGGCTGCCTGGCGGTGGCCATCTCCGAGCACCACGCCGCCGAGGACGGCTACCTGCCCTCGCCGCTCCCCATGGCCTCCGCCATGGCCGCCCGGACCACGACCACCTCGTTCACCATCGCCGCCCTGCTCCTGTTGATGTACGACCCCATCAAACTGGCCGAGGACCTCAACGTCCTGGACCACCTCAGCCGGGGCCGGGTCACCCCGATCATCGGCCTCGGGTACCGCCCCGAGGAGTTCGCCATGTTCGGCATCGACCCGGCGCGGCGGGGCGCGGAGATGGAGGAGCGCCTCACCGTCCTCCAAGCCGCCCTGGCCGGGGAGACCGTGACCTGGCGGGGACGCACGGCGACCATCCGCCCCGGCCCCTACACCGAGGGCGGGATGAAGCTGGCCTACGGCGGCGGCTCACCGGCTGCCGCCAAGCGGGCCGCCCGCTTCGGGCTCGACTTCGTCGGCGAGGCCGACAAGCCCGAGCTGGTCGACATCTACAACGCGGAGGCCGAGCGGGTCGGTCGCACGCCCGGGGCCTGCCTGGTGCCGTCGGCCGGCTCACCGAGCTCGGTCTTCGTCGCCGAGGACGTGGACGAGGCCTGGGCCACCATCGGCCCGCACCTGCTCCACGACGCCCGGGAGTACGGGGCCTGGCTGGGGGAGGGCCACGAGGCGGTGACCCGGTCAGGGGCGACCACGGTCGAGGAGCTGCGGGCCGAAGCGGGCAACTACCGGATCCTGAGCCCCGACGAGGCCGTCGAGATGGTCCGCACCAACGGCTACCTCGGGCTCCAGCCCCTCTGCGGTGGCGTGGCCCCCGACCTGGCGTGGGCCTCGCTCCGCCTCATCGTCGACCACGTCCTGCCTCGTGTCTGACCCGAGCGAGTCCTTCGTCGAGCGGTACGGGCCCTGGGCCCTCGTCCTGGGCGCGTCCGACGGGGTCGGCGCGGCCTACGCCCGGGCCATGGCCGAGCGGGGCCTGAACGTGGTGCTGCTGGCCCGCCGCCGGACCGTGCTCGACGAGGTGGCTGGGGCCATAGCGGCCGACACCGGCGTCGAGACCCGGACGCTGGCGGTCGACCTGGCCGAACCTGAGGCCATGGCCGCCATCGCCGGGGGGACCGCCGGCCTCGAGGTCGGGATGGTCATGTACTGCGCGGGGGCCGACCCCGACTACCAGCCCTTCCTGGCCAACTCGGTGGACGCCGCGCTGGCGATGGTCCAGCGCAACTGCACCGTCCCCCTCCAGGTGTGCCACCACTTCGCCGGTCCCATGGTCGAGCGGGGCCGCGGCGGCATCGTCCTGCTCTCGTCCGGGGCCGGCATGGTCGGCGGTCCCAACATGGTCGCCTACGCCGCATCCAAGGCCTTCGACACGGTCATGGCCGAGGCCCTCTGGGCCGAGCTCCACGACCAGGGCGTCGACGTCCTCGGCCTCGTGCTCGGCGCCACCGACACCCCCGCGCTGCGAAAACTGCTGGCCGAGCGCAGCGTCCTGTCCTCGCCCGACAGCCCGACGCCCATCCCCGGCGCCTCGACGGTCGACGAGGTCGTCGCCGACGCGATCGCCAACCTGGCCGACGGCCCCACCTGGTACGTCGGCGACATGCTCCGCGACGGCGCCCAGGCCCTTGGCGGCATGCCCCGCAACGACGCCGTCCGGCTGATGGCCGAGCACGGCGGCACCCTCATGACGACCCCCCTGGAGGAGAGCTGATGGCCACCGAGACCGTGGACCGGGAGGTCCGTCAGGACGTGGCCGACGTGCTCGTCCGGTACGCCACCGGGATCGACCGGCGGGACTGGGCGCTGTTCCGGACCTGCTTCACCGACGACTGCGATGCTGACTACGGCGAGATCGGGGTCTGGCACGGCGTGGACGAGATCACCGAGTGGATGCGCGTGGTCCACGACGCCTGCGGCCACACGCTCCACCGGATCACCAACATCGCGGTCTCGCCGGGTGCTGACGGGGTCACGGCCCGCAGCTACGTCGAGGCCCTCGTCCTCGGCCCCGACAACGACGCCGGTGTCCGGGCGACCGGCTTCTACGACGACGAGCTCGTCGACACCCCCGACGGCTGGCGGATCGCCCGCCGCACGTTCACCCTCGTCCGCCAGGAGGCGGTAGCGGGTCCCTGAGCAGGCCAAGCAGGTCACGGATCAGCACCGGTCGGGGGGTCGGGCTCGGCGGGCGCCGGTGTCTTTGGGGGTGGTGCGGGGTGGGTCGTGTTTGTGTTTGGTCTTCCAGCGGTTGTGGAAGCCGCAGAGGCACTGACCGTTTCTGCAGTCGGTGGGTCCGCCGTCTTCGTGTTCTTCGATGTGGTCGGCTTGGAGGAACCGGCCGGTGCGCCCGCAGCCCCACGGGTGCGCGCAGCGCCGGTACTTGGCCCGCAGGGCGCCGTATTGGGCGGGGCTGTAGCCGCGGCGGGCCCGGCTGTAGTTGATGATCTCGTCCTCGGCGCCGTAGACGATGCGCCGGAAGTTGGCGACCGAGGCGAGGTAGAGGGCGGCGATGGGGGAGATGGCGGTGCCGTCGTCGAGCTCGCAGAACCCGTCGGGATCGCCGACCGCTTCGGGGTCGCCGAGGTCGCGGGCGACACCGGCTTCGTACTGGTCCTGGGTCATGTGGATCACGACCTCAGCCGCGGCGGCGACGGCGCCGCCGGCGAGGGTCTTGGAGCGCTGGGCCATGACCCGCAGCGCATCCGCGGAGCGCTGGGCGGGGGTGCGGGTGATCTGGGCGAGCTCGAGAGGGTCGGGGTCCCGGCCCAACACCTCGCGGGCGATGGCCAGGTCGGCCTGGTACTCGATGCCGACGAGGCGGTCGTGTTCGGCCGCGAAGATGGCGTAGGTGATCGGATCCAGAAAGCCCTGGAGATGGCCGAACCCGTCGATGGTGGTGGCCTTGGTGAAGGTCCGGCCCTCGACTTGTTCGGTGAATCGGTCATCGGCATCGGTCGGCGACAGGTCATCGGCGAAGCGTTGGGCCTGGCGGGCGACGTCCTCGAACCGGGCCACCGTCGCGTAGTCCGCCAGTAGCGGGTAGGCCTCGGTCCACGCCTGGGCGTGGCGTTCGCGGTGCAGGTCGGCGAACAGCTCGAGGTGATCGAGACCGATCTGCCCGTCGGCCATGGCTTCTTCGAGGACGGGTTGGTGGTCCAGGAACCGGGAGAGGCGGGCGAGGCGCAGCGCCTGCCGCTTCTTGAGGTGACAGACGTGCTGCAGGTAGGCGGCGACGTTCACATGCCCGTCGACCCGATGCTCACCCCGAGCCGAGAACGACCGCACCGCCATGAGCAACGCCGCGTCTTCCCGGTTGCGGGACCGGGTCATGGCCTCGATGGCCTCACCCACCGCGACGGCGGGCTCGTTGCCCCACGCGACCTTCGCCACCATCTGGCTGGCCTGTTCGAGATCGTCGACTTCAGCGAGCACGGTCCCTCCTTCACAGGCAGGATCCGGCGTGTTGAGGTAGCCGTCTCCTGCCCCGGGGCCGGGACCCAGTCGGCTACGAACTGGTGTACTGAACTCTAGTGCAGTCTCACATGGTCTGCAACCCTCGTCGAGGATTCTTTCGGTGGGATCAACCGGGCACGACCTCGAGTCACGCTGGAGACCGACGGCCCCGAGGCCAAGGGGAGGAGATCGTTTGCAGGGACGCACACGACGCCCGCTCTGTCAGGCGGCGTGGCGGACCACCCGTGGACCGTCACGCGGACCGTTCACCACTGGACTGACTGACGCGGCGACGGCATCCTGGGTGCGGTGGTCGCTGACGAACAGCAAGCGAATGAACTCGTCGCCGCCGCGCTGTTGCGCGACGTGGACGTTCAGGAAGCGGGCGAGCTCGACCACATCGGCGAGAGCTACGACGATGTGTACGGGCAAGTCCTCCCCCTGGCGGACAAGCCGTCCCGAACGCTGAACCTGGCGCTTCAGTTCTGGGACTGCTGGGCCGACTCCGCCCACCACGACTGGCAGTACTACGACAACCTCTCGTCCGACGACTGGCCGCGGATGGCGCGTGAGATCGCAGCGTCGCTCAACCGAGGAGCCGAGGTGACGGATCCGGCGCTGGTGGAGCGCTTCGGTCCCCGGCGGCGCCGGTCACTGCGAGCGCGGCTCAGCGCGTCTCCTTCAGCGGCCTGCGGCCACCCGTTAGCCAGCGTCCACGTCAGACCTACCCCTGACCGGGTCAGCCGACGTCGACCACGACCTTGATGGCCCCCGAGGCGCGGTCGGCGGCGACGCGGAAGGCCTCGGGGGCGTCCTCCAGCGGGAAGCGGTGGGTGATGAGGGCCTCGGTCAGCTCGGGGCGGGCGGCGAGCATCTCGGCGGCCTGCTGCATGTCGCGGCCGCCGTCGTGGCGGCAGTAGCCCATGGAGGTGATGAGGGTCGCCTCCTTGTTGAGCATCGGGAGGAAGGGCATCTCGACGGGGGCGTAGTGGACGCCGAGGACCGAGATGGTGCCGCCGGGGGCGAGCTGCTCGATGCTCTGGTGGACGGCGTCGGCCGAGCCGGCGGCTTCGATGACGAGGTCGTAGAGGCCGTCGGGCTCGGTTGCCCCGAGCTGCTCGCCGATCGCCCGTTGGTGCGGGTGGCGGGCGGCGAGGCCGACCTCGGGGGCGCCCATGGCCTGGGCCGCGGCCACGGCCAGCAGGCCGACCGAGCCGGCGCCGACCACCAGCACCCGGGTGTCGGGGCCGACGCCACCGACCCGGACGCCGTGCCAGGACACGGAGGCGGGCTCGACCAGCGCGCCGCTCGACACGTCGAGGCCGACGGGGAGGTCGACCAGCCGTTGGGAGGGAGCGCGGAACTGCTCGGCCATGCCGCCGTCGGCCATCATGCCGAGGGCCCGCTGGGTGGACTGCGGGCAGAGGTTGATCCGACCATCGAGGCAGTGCTCGCAGGTGCCGCAGCCGTAGAGGCCCTCGACCGCCACCGCCGTGCCGTCGGCCCGGACGCCCGCCAGCTCGTGGCCGAGGACGTGCTCGGTGCCGACCCGCAGGTAGAGCAGGTCCGACGAGCAGATGCCGACCGACCGCATGCTGAGCAGCTCGCCCTCGCCCGGGACGTCGTCGACGTCGACGAGCACGGGCTGACCGCCCTGGCCCCGGACGGCCCTCACGCCGACACCGCGGCGAGGCAGAAGCGGGTCATGCCGTCGACGTCGGACCGGGACGGCGGGCTGCCCTGCCAGAGGAGGTCGGACAGCTTCCCCATGGCGGCGTGGGCGGCGAGCGAGGCGTCCAGCTCGGGGTCGGGGCTGCCCAGCTCGGCGAAGGGGCCGTGGAGGAGGGTGGCCAGGGTGGCGCTGGCGCCGTGGCGGCCGGCGCCCGTGCCGTCGACGGCGCCGCCGTTCCAGAGCACGGCCAGCGTCGTGGCCGCGATCTCCTCGTCGGCCTGGGACAGCACGCCCTCGACCCAGCGGCGCACCTGTCCCTCCGGCGGTCGTCTCCTTGGCCATCTGGTGGGCCAGGTAGTCGTGGAGCCGCTCGGCGCCGTCGTCGAGGATGGCGGTGACCAGCGCGTCCTTGGACGCGGAAGTGCCGGTAGAAGGCGTCGTTGGACAGGCCGGCCGCCTCGACGATGTCGGCCACCCGGGGCCGCGAGGTCGGTCCCGCACCGGGCCATCACCTCGAGGCCGGCGTCGAGCAGGCGGCGGACCTCGTCCGCGTAGCCGGCCTCGCGCTCGGCCAGGATCCGCTGGGCTCTCGGCAGCGTCGGGTCGGAATTGCGTTCTGGGTTTCCAGAACCCTATTCTGACAGACGACCAGAGGGGGACGCAATGGCGTGGGACTTCGAGACCGATCCTGAGTTCCAGGAGAAGCTGGACTGGGCCGACCGGTTCGTCCGCGAGGAGGTCGAGCCCCTCGACCAGGTCTGGGACGGCCTCGCCTTCACCCCGCTGGACGACAACCGGCGCCGGGCCGTCGACCCGCTCAAGCAGGCAGGTCCGGCGACCAGGGCCTGTGGGCCACCCACCTCGGTCCCGAGCTCGGCGGCGCCGGCTACGGCCAGGTGAAGCTCTCGCTGCTGAACGAGATCCTGGGCCGCTCGCCGTGGGCGCCGATCATCTTCGGCTGCCAGGCCCCCGACACCGGCAACGCCGAGATCATCGCCCACTACGGCACCGACGAGCAGAAGGAGCGACTACCTCCAGCCGCTGCTGTCGGGTGAGGTCTTCTCCAGCTACTCGATGACCGAGCCCCACGCCGGCGCCGACCCGACGATGTTCACCACCCGGGCCGAGAAGGACGGCGACGAGTGGGTCATCAACGGCTGGAAGTTCTTCTCGTCCAACGCCAACACGGCGTCGTTCCTCATCGTCATGGTGGTGACCAACCCCGACGTGAGCGCCTACAAGGGCATGTCGATGTTCCTGGTCCCGACCGACACGCCCGGGGTCAACATCGTCCGCAACGTCGGCCTCGGCGGCGAGCCGCTGGGCCACGGCTCCCACGCCCTCATCCACTACGAGGACGTGCGGGTGCCCGACGACGCCCTCCTCGGCGGCGAGGGCCAGGCCTTCGCCATCGCCCAGACCCGCCTCGGCGGCGGGCGCATCCACCACGCCATGCGCACCATCGGCATGTCCCAGAAGGCCCTCGACATGCTGTGCGAGCGGGCCCTCAGCCGCGAGACCCAGGGCTCGCTGCTGGCCGACAAGCAGTTCGTGCAGGGCTACATCGCCGACTCCTACGCCCAGCTCCTGCAGTTCCGGCTGCTCACCCTCTACACGGCGTGGGAGATCGACAAGTACAACGACTACCGGAAGGTCCGCAAGGACATCGCCACGGTCAAGGTCGTCATGCCGACCGTCCTGCACGACATCGCCTGGCGGGCCATGCAGGTCCACGGCGCCCTCGGGGTCAGCAACGAGATGCCCTTCACCGGGATGATGCTCGGGCGCCAACGTCATGGGCCTGGCCGACGGGCCCACCGAGGTCCACAAGGTCACCATCGCCCGGCAGGTGCTGCGCAACCACCGGCCCAGCGACGACCTCTGGCCCACCGAGCACAAGCCCAAGAAGGTGGCCGCCGCCCGCGAGAAGCTGGCCGAGTTCCTCGAGCACGAGGTCGGCAACCTGTGAGGGGAGACCCGATGATCGACCTCGACCGCCTCGCGCCCTGGCTCGACGAGCAGGGCCTCGGCACCGGCGAGCCGATCGAGTGCGGCTTCGTCTCCGGTGGCTCCCAGAACGAGATCTACGAGATCCGCCGGGGCGACCTCCACGGGGCCCTGCGCATCCCGCCGCCGTCCGCGCCCGAGACCCGGGACGAGGGCATCTGGCGGGAGTGGCGGATCACCGAGGCGCTGGAGGGCACCGACGTCCCCCACACGCCGGCCATCGCCGCCTGCCGGGACCCCGAGGTGCTCGGCCGGGCCTTCTACGTGATGGGCTTCGTCGACGGCTGGTCGCCGATGGGGCTCGAGACCCAGCCCGACGGGAGCCGGCCGTGGCCGGCGCCGTTCGCCGGAGGACCTGGAGGCCCGGGCCGGCCTCGCCTACCAACTGGTCGAGGGCATCGCCCTGCTGTCGAAGGTCGACTGGCGGGCCAAGGGCCTGGAGGACCTCGGTCGGCCCGACGGCTTCCACGAGCGCCAGGTCGACCGCTGGACGGCGTTCCTGGAGCGGATCAAGGGCCGGGAGCTGCCCGGCTTCGACGAGGCCGCGGCCTGGCTGCGGGCCCACCAGCCGATCGACTACATCCCCGGCCTGATGCACGGCGACTACCAGTTCGCCAACGTCATGTACGAGCACGGCGCGCCGGCCCGGCTGGCCGCCATCGTGGACTGGGAGATGGGCACCGTCGGTGACCCCAAGCTGGACCTCGGCTGGACGGTGAACAGCTGGCCGGAGGACCCGATGGACCCGTCGGCCTCGGGCTCGAGCTACGTCGACATGTACGGGATGCCGACCCGGGACCAGGTCCTGGCCCACTACGCCGAGGTGTCGGGTCGCCAGGTCGACGACATCGACTACTACTGCGTCCTGGCCAAGTGGAAGCTGGCGGTCGTGCTCGAGCAGGGCTTCCAGCGGGCGGGCGACGACGAGAAGCTCAACGCCTTCGGCCCGATCGTGCTCGATCTCATGCGGGACGCCGCCGACCTCGCCGAGATCGACCGACTACGCCGTCGAGCTGACGTGCGCGCCGCGGTCTGCCGGACCTACGGCCCGCCCGAGGTCGTCGAGGTCGGTGAGTACCCGGCGCCCGAGATCGGCCCCGGCCAGGCCCGGGTCCGCGTGCGCGCCGCCGCGGTGAACTTCCCCGACGTGCTGGTGATCGCCGACGAGTACCAGATGAGCGCACCCCTGCCCTTCGTCCCGGGCAGTGAGTTCGCCGGCGAGGTCGTCGAGGTGGCCGACGACGTCGACGACGGTGGCCGTCGGCGACCGGGTCTTCGGGAGTGCCTTCGTCGGCGCGTTCGCCGACGAGATCGTCGTCGGGGCGGCCAACCTCACGCCGACCCCGACCGGGGTCGAGGACCGCACGGCCGCCGCCTTCGGCGTCGCCCACCGCACGGCGTACCACGTGCTCCGCTCGGTGGCCCGGGTCCAGCCGGGGGAGGAGCTGGTCGTGCTCGGCGCCGGTGGCGGCGTCGGCCTGGCCGCCGTCCAGCTCGGGGTCGAGTTGGGGGCGCGGGTCACCGCGGTGGCGTCGAGCGCCGAGAAGCTCGAGGCCGCTGCAGCCCAGGGGGCGGTCGAGCTGATCGACCACCGGGCCGGCGACCTCCGCCAGGCCCTCCGGGCGCGCCACCCGCACGGGACCGATGTCGTCGTCGACCCGGTCGGGGGTGACCTGGCCGAGCCCGCCCTCCGCTCCCTGCGGTGGGCCGGCCGCTTCGTGACCGTCGGCTACGCGTCGGGCGAGATCCCCCGGATCCCCCTCAACCTGGTGCTGCTCAAGGGCATCCAGGTGCTGGGCTTCCAGTTCCTCACCTTCGCCACGAACGCCCCGGACGAGATGCTCCGCAACGACGCCGAGCTCATGGACCTCCTGGTGTGCCGGGAAGGCGTCGCCCCACATCGGGGCCACGTTCGCCTTCGACGAGGTCGCCGCGGCCCTCCGCCACGTCGCCGACGGCAAGGCCATCGGCAAGGTCGTCCTCACCGTCGGCTGACCCGCGGGCGTGATCAGATGCGCAGGGAGATGTGAGACCCGACGGAGGACCTGATGAAGATCGCGAACCTGGACGGGCGGCTCGTCGTCGTCCTCGACGACCAGGTGGCCGACGTGGCGACGGTGTCGAGCGGACGGTTCGGCCCGGACCCGGCAACGCTCTTCGACGACTGGGACGCGTTCGTCGACTGGGCCGCCGGGGTCGGTTTCGCCACGGGTCCGTTCGACGAGACCCTCCTGCGCTGCCCGGTTCCCCGACCCGCACAGGTCTTCGCCATCGGCCTCAACTACCGCACCCACGCCGAGGAGTCGGGCATGGCCATCCCCGAGGTACCGGCGACCTTCACCAAGTTCCCGGCGTCGCTGAGCGGGCCGTTCGACGACATCGAGATCGTCGGAGACACCGTGGACTGGGAGGTCGAGCTCGTCGCGGTCATCGGCCGGCGCGCCGACCGGGTCGACGAGGCCGACGCCTGGGATCACGTCGCGGCGCTGACGGTGGGTCAGGACGTGAGCGACCGTGCGCTGCAGTTCGCCGCCGGCATGCAGTTCTCGCTCGGCAAGTCCCGTCGGGGCTATGGCCCGATGGGCCCGTGGCTCGTCACGCCCGACGAGGTCCCCGACCCCGACGACCTCGCGCTGGGCTGCTCCGTCGACGGCGAGACGGTGCAGGACGCACGCACGAGCGACCTCATCTTCCCCGTGGGCCAGCTGATCGCCGAGCTGTCCTCGGTGCTGCCGCTCCTGCCCGGTGACGTGATCTTCACCGGCACACCCGCCGGCGTGGGCATGGCCCGGCAGCCGCCACGGTCGTTGCAGCCCGGCCAGGTCCTCGAGAGCTGGATCGAGGGCATCGGCTCCATCCGCAACCGCTGTGTCGAGGGTAGGGCACCAGTGTCCTCGTGATCGGTTGGCGACCTCAGGGCGCGGCGTAGCCCCCGTCGACGACCAGCGCCGAGCCGGTGGTCCAGCGGGCGGCGTCGCTGGCCAGGTACGAGTAGGCCCCGACCAGGTCGTCGGCCGACCCCAGGCCGAGCGGGTGCTTGGCCGCGATCGGCGTCGATGGCCTCCTGCGGGCAGGTCGTCGTGGATCGCCGACCGGAAGCGTGCCCGGGCACACGCAGTTGACCCGGATGCCGTCGCGGGCGTACTCGACCGCGGCCACCTTGGCCAGCTGGATCACCGCGGCCTTCGTCGCGCAGTACGGCGCGGCGTGGGACCAGGCCGTGAGCCCGGAGACCGACGCGGTGAGCACGATCGAGCCCGACCCCTGCGGGCGCATGACGGCCACCGCGGCCCGGATGCCGTTCACGGCGCCGAGGACGTTGACCCGGAAGGCCCGCTCCCAGTCCTCGGTCGACAGGTTGTGGATGCGGCCGTTGGGCGACAGCACGCCGGCGTTGCTGATCAGCACGTCGAGTCGGCCGAACGCGCTCGACGGCCCGGGCCACGACGGCCTCGACCTGGGCGAGGTCGCTCGACGTCGGCCGGGAGCGTCTCGACCGCGCCGGCCGTCCGGGCAGGCCGGCGACGGTCGCCTCCAGGGACGTCCGCGCTGAGGTCGCTCAGCACCAGGTCGGTGTCGGGCTCGCCCGCGAAGCGGGCGCGACAGCGCCGCGCCGAGCGTGCCGCCCGCGCCGGTGATCACGACGGCCCGGCGGCGTCATACCAGCAGGTACCCCCCGTCGACGTTGAGGACCGTGCCGGTGACGAAGGCCGACGCGTCCGAGGCCAGGAACTGATAGGCGCCGGCGAGATCGGTGGCGTCGCCCCACCGCTGCTGCGCGGTGTGGCCGAGGATCGCGGCCTCGAGCTCTCGGGCTGTTCTTCCAGCCCTCGGCCAGCGGCGAGTCGAACCAGCCCGGGGCGACGACGTTCACCGTGATGCCGGCGGGCGCCAGGTCGAGGGCCAGGCCCTTCGCCATGCCCGACCAGCCCGGCCTTCGACGCGCTGTAGGCGGCGAGGCCCTCGCCCGGGCCGCTCGCCGAGCACCGAGCCGGTGAAGATGATCCGGCCGCCCGTCGCCCATGACCCGGGCGGCGGCCCGGGCGCCGAGGAAGGCGCCGGTGAGGTTCACCTCGAGCACCTGCGCGCCAGACCGCCGGGTCGGTCTCGCGGGGCCGGCGACGACGGGGGAGATCCCGGCGTTGGCGATCCAGACGTCGAGCCCGCCCCACTCGGCGACCGCTGGCGTCGGCGACCGCCTCGTTGAACGTCCTCGTCGGTCACGTCGCCGGCGCACACGAGCGACGGGCCGGGGAGCTCGGCGGCGACCTCCTTCAGGTCGGTCTCGGTGCGGGCGACGAGGGCGACCGAGGCGCCGGCCTGGGAGAAGGCGTGGGCCAGCAGCCGGCCGAGGCCCCGGCCCGCCCCGGTGAGCACCACCCGCTTGCCCGGCGACGTCGCCCGCCGGGCCGAGGGCGTCGGGGATGTCGATCTGCGTTCGGCTCATCGGCGCTTCTCGCGGTGCTTGTACCGACCAGTACAGTACACCGCCCGATGGCTGACCGACGCGACGACCTGCTCGAGATGCACCGCCGGATGCTCGTGATCCGGGGCTTCGAGGAGCGGGTGGCCGCGCCTGTACCGGGACGGCGAGGTGCCGGGGTTCGTGCACCTCTCGATCGGCCAGGAGGCCGCCGCCGTGGGGGCGTGCTGGCCGCTGCGGCCCCGACGGACGTCATCACCTCGACCCACCGCGGCCACGGCCACTGCCTGGCCAAGGGCCTCGACCCGCTCGGCATGTTCGCCGAGCTGATGGCCCGGGACGCGGGCACCAACCGCGGGCGCGGCGGCTCGATGCACATCGCCGACCCCGACCTCGGGATCTTCGGCGCCAACGGGATCGTGGCCGCCGGCCTGCCGATCGCGGTCGGGGCGGCGACGGCCGCCCGGCTGCGGGCCGACGCGCGGCGTCGCCGTCGCCTTCTTCGGTGACGGCGCGGTGGCCCAGGGCGCGTTCCACGAGGCGGTCAACCTCGCCGCGGTGTGGGCGCTGCCGGTCGTGTTCTTCTGCGAGAACAACGGCTACGCCGAGTTCTCCGCCGCCGTCGACCAGCACGCGGCGTCGCTCGAGCGCCGGGCCGCCGGGCTACGGCGTCGGCTACGTCGCCGTCGACGGCAACGACGTCGTGGCCACCGCCGTCGGTCATGGCCGAGGTCGTCGAGGCCGTGCGCGCCGGCGGTGGCCCGGTCATCGTCGAGGCCGCCACCTACCGGTGGCACGGCCACTACGAGGGCGACCCGCAGCGCTACCGCACGCCCGAGGAGGTCGAGGAGTGGGCGGCCCGCGACCCGCTGCGTCGTCCACGCCGCCGCCGCTCCGGCGACGCGGGCGTCGACGAGGACGCGATCGACGCGCTCGCGACCGTCGGTCGGCCGAGGAGCTGGACGCCGCCGTCGACGCGGCCCGGGCGCTGGCCGGCCCCGACCGTCGCGACGCTGCTTCGACTTCGTGACCCGGCCCCGGCCCGAGCGTCCCCGAGCCGACCGCCGCCCGCCGCCGACGCGCCGGTGTTCCGCATGATGGACGCCGTCCACGACGCGCTCGAGGCCGAGCTGGCGGCCGACGAGCGGGTCTTCGTCGCCGGGATCGACGTCGGTGCCGGGCGGCAACGTCTTCGGGCTCACCCGCGGCCTCCACGACCGGTTCGGCGACCGGGTGCGCGACACGCCGATCTCGGAGACCGCGGTCATGGGCCTCGGCGTGGGCGCGGCGATGGCGGGGATGCGGCCGGTGGTCGAGATGATGTACCTCGACTTCGTCGGCGTCTGCCTCGACCAGCTGCTCAACCAGGCGGCGAAGCTGCCGTTCATGACCGGCGGCGCGGCCGAGATGGCGCTGACGGTGCGGACCCAGTTCGGCGCCGGCCGCTCCTCGGGCAGCCAGCACTCCCAGAGCCTCGAGGCCCTGCTCGCCCACATCCCCGGCCTGAGCGTCGTCATGCCGTCGACCCCGGCCGACACCTACGGCCTGCTGCGGGCGGCGATCCAGGACCCGAACCCGGTGGTCGTTCATCGAGAACCGCCTCGCTCTACGGCATGAAGGGCCCGCGGCCGCCGGCGGACCACCTCGTGCCCATCGGGCCGGCTCGGCGTCGTGCGGCGCGGGCAGCGACATCACGGTCGTGTCGGTGTCCCGGATGGTCCACGAGGCCGTCGCCGCCGCCGAGGCCGCTGGCGGCGGAGGGCATCTCCGTCGAGGTGATCGACCTGCGCACGGTCGCCCCGCTCGACATGGCCACCGATCCTCGAGTCCGTGGCCAAGACCTGCCGGCTGCTGCATCGCCCACGAGGCGGTCGTCCCCTTCGGCATCGGCGCCGAGATCGCGGCCGTCGTGGCCAGCGAGGGCTTCTGGGACCTCGACGCCCCGATCGAGCGGGTCGGGGCCGCGGCCACGCCCCCGCCCTACGCCCCGGACCTGGAGCAGGCCTGGCTCCCCGACCGCGACGACATCGCCGACGCCATCCGCCGCCTGGCCGCGGCCTGAGCCGCAATCCGATGGCAGGGATGGGGGACGCGGGCCGGGTCGTCGCGCCACCGGATGGTCGCGGCGGCGTGACTGGCACCCGATTTCGGCGCTATGGGACCGAAATCGGGTGCCAGAACGAGACGCGGCCACCGGCCGTGAGATTCGGGGCCGCCAGACAGGTCCGAATGCCCCCGACGACCCGCGGCGGCTCCCCACGCCCCCCGTTCTTGCTTCGTTTCGTCCGGCTCGACGGCCTGGTCCCCTTTCACCGCTGAGGGTCAGCAGCCGAGCGTGCGGGCGATGACCATGTGCTGGATCTCGTTGGTGCCCTCGCCGATCTCGAGCACCTTGGCGTCGCAGTAGAAGCGGGCCACCGGGGACTCGAGCATGTAGCCGAGGCCGCCGTGGATCTGCACGGCCTCGGAGGCCGCCGACACCGCGAGGCGGCTGGCCTTCAGCTTGGCCATCGACGCCTCCTTCAGGAAGGGCTGGCCCGTGTCCCGCAGGTAGGCGGCCCGGTAGGTGAGCCAGCGGGCCGCCTCCAGCTCGGTCGCGATGTCGGCGAGCTTGAACTGGATCGCCTGGAACTTCGAGATGGGCTGGCCGAACTGCTCGCCGCTCGCCGGGCGTAGTCGAGGGCCAGGTCGAGCACGGCCTGGGTCAGGCTGAGGGACAGGGCGGCGATGGAGATGCGGCCGACCTCGAGGGTGCCGAGGAACTGGCCGAGGCCCATCGTCGGGGTCGCCGACCAGGTGCTCGTCGGGCACCCACACGTCGTCGAACCAGAGCTCGCGGGTGTCGAGGCCCTTCCAGCCGATGCCCCGCATCTTCGGGCCCATCGTGAAGCCGGGGGTGTCCTTCTCGACGACGAGGGTCGCGTAGCGCTGCGGGCTCGCCCTCGGCCGACGGCGTGCGGGCCAGCAGGGTCACGCCGAAGGACATGTCGGTGCCCGCGTTGGAGATGAACGTCTTGCGCGCCGTTGATCAGCCAGCCGCCGTCGCTGGCGCTCGGCCCGGGTCGTGATCCCGCGGGCGTCGGAGCCGGCGTCGGGCTCGGTCAGGCCGAAGGCGCCGAGCGCCCGGCCCTCGGCCAGCGGGCGCAGCCAGCGCTCCCGCTGCTCGTCGTTGCCGAAGAGGTAGAGCGGCAGCGAGCCGATCGTCACGTGGGCCTGCCAGGCGGCGGCCACCGACTGGTCGGCCAGGCCGATCTGCTCCATGGCGGCGACGAAGCCGACCGTGGTCATCCCGATGCCGCCCCACTCCTCGGGGACGAGCATGCCGAGCAGGCCCAGCTCGCCCATCTCCCGCAGCAGGTCGGTGGGGCACACCGCGTCCTCCCAGGCCTGCGGGCGCACGGGGCGCGATCTCGTTCTGGGCGAAGTCACGGCAGAGCCCGACCAGGTCGCGCTCGGCCTCGGTCAGCGAGAAGTCCATGCCATCGATCGGACCGATCGGTACAATCCGCCGGCCGTGCCCGAGCCCGATGTCGACGTCCTGATCGTCGGCGCCGGCGTCACCGGCATCTACCAGCTCCACCGCGCCCTCGAGGAGGGCTTCACGGCGATGGCTGGTCGAGGCCGGCGACGGCGTCGGGCGGCACGTGGTTCTGGAACCGCTACCCCGGCGCCCGCTTCGACTCCGAGAGCTACACCTACGGCTACCTCTTCTCCGAGGAGCTCTTCGACGAGTGGGAGTGGCAGGAGCACTTCGCCGAGCAGCCCGAGACCGAGCGCTACCTCAACCACGTCGTGGACCGCTTCGACCTCCGGCGCCACATGCGCTTCGGCGCCACGGTCACCTCGGCCGTCTGGGACGAGCCGTCGGGGACCTGGGCGGTGACGACCGATGGCGACGGCACCAGGTCCGGGCCCGCTACCTGGTCACCGCGACCGGGCGTGCTGTCGGTGCCCTACGTCCCCGACATCCCGGGCCGAGACCGGTTCCGGGGCGTGCAGCACCACACCGGCCTCTGGCCGGCCGAGCCGGTGGACGTTCGTCGGCAAGCGGGTCGCCGTCGTCGGGACCTCGTCGAGCGGGGTGCAGGTGGTCTCGGCCATCGCCGACGAGGTCGCCTCGCTCACCGTCTACCAGCGCTCCGCGAACTGGTGCACCCCGCTGAACAACCGGCCCATCACCGCCGAGGAGCAGGCCGAGCTCCGGGCCGGGCTTCGAGCAGCTGCGCGAGGTGCTGAACACCTCGGTCCACGGGTTCCACCACCCGCTGAACACCCGCCGCGCCTTCGACGACTCGCCCGAGGAGCGGCAGGCCTTCTTCGAGGAGATGTGGGCCAGCCCCGGCTTCCGGAAGTTCACCAGCAACTACATCGACATCCTGGACAACCCCGAGGCGAACGCCGAGTGGTGCGAGTTCATCGCCGGGAAGATCCGCGCCATCGTCGACGGACCCCGAGACCGCCGAGGCGCCTGATCCCCACGGACCACCGCTACGGCGAGAAGCGCCCGCCGTACGTCGCCGGCTACTTCGAGGCGTTCAACCGGCCGAACGTGTCCCTCGTCGACCTCCGCGAGACCCCCATCGTGCGGGTTGACCGAGACCGGCATCGAGACCACTGACGGCGTGCACGAGGTCGACGTCATCGTGTGGGCGACCGGGTTCGACTTCGGCACCGGGGCGATGCTGCGGATGGGGATCGCGCGGCCGGGACGGCCTGGCCCTCGCCGACCACTGGGCCGACGGCCCGACCACGTTCCTCGGGGTGCAGACCGCACGGCTTCCCGAACCTGTTCTTCCCCGGCGGGCCCCACGCCGCCGCCGGCAACAACCCCCGCTACAACGGCGACCAGGTCGACTTCGTCACCGACACCCTCGTCCACCTCCGGGAGCACGGCGACGACGTGATCGAGGTCACCGCGGAGGCCGAGGACGCGCTGGACCGACATGGTCGACCGGGCCGCGGCGGCCACCCCGTTCGGGCACGATCGGCCAGTACGTCGGCGGCAACATCCCCGGCAAGCCGAAGCGCTACCTGCTCAACGCCGGCGGCCGCCCCAAGCTCTTCAAGGAGATCGCCCGGGTCAAGGACACCGACTGGGCCGCGTTCACGACCCGCTGATCACGGTTCAGGTCGGGCGGGCCGCTGGGTAGTGGTCTCCCATGGGCGCCGCGTACCTGATCGGCTACATCATCAGCATTGGTGTCGCCACGTTCCTGCTGAAGTACGTGTCCGACGACTTCGACCCCTACCAGATCAACCTCCTGATGGCGGGGGGCATGGTCCTGATCGGGGTGCCGGCGCTGCTGATCGCTGACGGGACCCTCGCCCTGCCGCGGCCGCGGCTCGGGCTTGCGTCCTTGGTGGGCCTGCTCATGGCGGCCGGGTCGATCCTGTACGTCCTGGCCATCGACGAGCTGCCGGTGGGTCTCGCGTCCGCCGTCGCCACCAGCTACGTCCTCGTGGTCGTCGTGCTCTCCGCCGCCGTCCTCGACGAGGCCGTCACGCCGCTCAAGTTCACCGGCATCGCGCTCACCCTTGCCGGCGTGGCGATCCTCTCGTACTCCGGGACCTGACCCGACGGACGCCCTGGCTCGGGGTTCACCGCCTACGGCGACGGCGGACCGGGCGCTCGCGCCGGGCGTGGCGACGCAGGTCGGCGAACTCGGCGCGGGCCATCGCGCCCCGACGGACGACGACGGCTGCTCCGATCAACGACCCACCGATGACCGCCACGAGGATCGGCAGGAGCAGGGGACCGACGGGACCGACGACCGCGACGGCGAGCAGGGCGAGCGCGATGGTGACGATCCCCATGGCAACGAGTCCCCGGCCGTCGCGGGGGTGCAGGGTGCTGCGGTCGACGCCTGACTCGGCGTCGATCCGGGCCCGCTCGACTTCAACCGGTGTGACCGTTGGCGCGTTGTCCATGCATGGGCACCTACCCGCTCGGCGGCTCCTGCTTGCCTCCTCGACGCCAACCCGGCTCCGGCGGCTGGACGGCTGAACCGGGGGCGCGGGACGGACCTGGACGTCCATCACGCTGAGGCCGAAGCCCTGGAGGCGCCCGAGGAGCCCGTGCACCGCGGCATCGTCCATCACCGGCCCGCTGATGACGGTCTCGGTCCGGACGTCGAGGTCCTCGAAGGCCGCCGCGATGGTCGGGCCCACAGCGCCGTGCACCCGGATCTGTACCTGCATGGTCCCACCCTCGGCCAAGACGGGGTGAGGGGACGTCACCCCGATGGGATGAACTCAGGTCGCCAGCAGCCCGACCCGCCGCGCTTCGGCGACGGCCTCCGAGCGCGAGGTGGCGCCGAGCTTCTGGTAGATGTGCTGCGCGTGTGACTTCACGGTGTGTCGGGAGATGTGCAGCTCCCGGCCGATCTCCGGGAACGTGAGGTGACCGGCCATCGCGCGCAGGATCGTCAGCTCCCGCTCGGTGAGTGGTTCCACCACCGCCGGTCCTGGCGGTGCGGGGCTGCTTGGCCCTGGTGATTCTTTGGTCGCTGACGTGGCGGCAGCCTGGACCCGATCGACCATGGCAGCCGATGCACTCGCCATCCGCAACTCTTCGGCCAATGCCACCAGGTCCCCTCGCCATCCGGTGCGTCCCCGGGCCTGGTCGACGGCGGCCCGCTCGAGGGCGCTCAGGGCGCCCAGCAGATTGGCGGTCGCGTGCTCGGAGGTGAGGCCTTGCGCCGGCTCCAACAAATCCTCGGCCTCGTCCGGCTGCCCCGCGCGTCGTCGGTCCGCGGCGGCCACCACCAGGGCGTCGGTCATCGCCGGGAGGTCGGGCTCCCCGTCGTCACGCCACCGCTCGATGGCCGATCGGGCCACGGGAATCGCCTCGTCCAGTCGGCCGGCTGCATCGAGCGCACCGGCGAGCACGCTCAGCGCCGGCGCGTCACCGACGAGCGTCCGCTCGGCGGCCAGGAGGGCCCGGGCCAGGTGAACGGCGCGTTCGGGGTCACCGAGGTGCGCCTCGAGGCGCACCTCCCAGGTCGCTACGACCTCATCGAGCTCGTCGACGGTGCCTTCCGGACGTCGGCGATGAGCCTGTCCCCAGAAGGCCCGCAGCTGGTCGAGGTCACCCGCGATGCCATGGTGCAGGGCCATCAGGGTCAGCAACTCGGCGCGGGGGGCATCGTCGTCCTCGGGGACGAGGGCATCGCAGTGGCGGTACCACCGACGGGCGTCCGGCTGGCCCAGGAGGGCCAGCGCTCGACAGTGCTGCAGCGCCCGGTCGACGCTCGCCGCGATGACGTCGTCGGGCACGGCCCGGAGCCAGCGGGGCAGATCGAGCCGATGATGCCCGCGGTACAGGTTGGCGAAGCCGTCGAGCACCAGTCGGTGCGCGCGCTCGTAGTCCTGAGCCGCGAGGAGGTGCTCGACGGCGTCGACGGACCGGTCCGTGGAGAGGTACCACTCGGCGGCCTGCAGGTGTTGGCGTCGGAGGCGCTCGGGATCGAGGTGCGCCAGCTCGTGACGGAGCAGGTCCCCGAGCATCGGATGGAACTGGTACTCGAGGTCACCCTCCTGCGTCCGGGTGATGAACACCCCTTCGGCGGCCAGGCGACCCAGGACTGCACCGGCTTCCTCCTGGCCGGTCAGGGCTTCAGCCAGTCCCACATCGAGGACGGGAGTGACCGAGCACCGCAGCAGGAAGGTCCGGTCGTCGACGGGCATGCGGTCCAGCACCTCCTCGAGTAGGAACTCGGCGACGGTCGTGTGGGTGCCGTCGAAGCGCGCCATCACCCCGTCGAGGTCCGCGGTGTCTCGGCACGCGAGGATCGCCAGCCGGAGCCCGACCGGCCAGCCCTGGGTCTGGGTGTGGATCCGGGTGACCGCCTCTGAGCCGGCGTCACCCAGGGCTGTCTCGACCAGGCACCGGGTCTCATCGAGGTCGAAGGCCAGGTCAGGGGCTCGCACCTCGGCCATGTGGCCGGCGGCGCGCTCTCGTCCAAGGGCCATCGGTGGGTCGCTACGGGTGATCACCACGACGTGGAGGGAGGCCGGAAGGTGGGTGAGCAACCACGCGAGGTGGTCCCATTCGTGCGCGTCGAGCATGTGGGCGTCATCGACCACGAGAATGGTCGGCTCAGCCGGAGCCTCAGCGGCGAGCTCGGCGACGAGCAAGGAGAGCGCGTCCTCGATCTCGCCCATGTGAAGCGCGTCCAAGGTGTCGAAGGGCTGCTGGGGACGCGTGCGTTGCAGCGCCTGCACCACGAGGTCGACGAGTCGCCACGGCTCCCTCGGTGACTGGGCGAGCCTGATCCAGGCGGTCCGCTCCTCGCGTCGCGAGGCCCAGCTGCTGATGAAGGTCGTCTTGCCCGAGCCTGCCGGCCCGACGACGAGCGACCACGCCGCCCCCGACTCCGGGCCGACGCGATCGCGCAGGCGGGGGCGGTCCACGAATATGGCGGGGAGCCGAGGTGCGACCAGATGGGGCACCACCCGAACCCTACGGGGCAGGCGGCGGCGGGCGGCCTCCCCCTGGGCGAGTTAGCCGAACTGCGCGGCGAGGTCGGGGTAGAGCTCGGACAGGACCGCGATCGTCGCCGGCAGGGAGGCGGTCTCGTTGACCATGCCGATGAACACGTCGCCGGTCTGTGTGTTGTAGGCCGCGATGGTCTCCCAGCCGATGATCTGGCCGGTGTGACCGATCCAGTCGGTGTCGCCGAAGGCGATGATCCCGTGCCCGTAGCCGAGCCCGACGTCGGGGAGGACGGTGGTGTCCAGGCGTTCGACGGCGGTCTGCTCGGCGAGGAGGGTGTTGCCGAAGCCACTCGCGGCCCAGGCGCCCAGGTCCTCGATGGTCGAGTACATGCTGCCGCCCGCTCCACCCCAGGCCACGCTCCAGTCGGTGACATCGGTGCCTGAGACGGCCGTGGCGCCCGAGGCCGCGAGAGTGACGACGCCGGCATCGAAGACATAGCCGTGGGTCGCCGGATCGGGCATCTCGTTGTCCTCGGGCGCGGGAAGGGCCGTCTGGGTGAGGCCGACCTCGGCCACGATGCCGTTGACGACGTCCTCGATGGCGTCGCCCGTGACCGCTTCGAGCGCTTCGCCGAGGATGAGGTAGTTGGTCGTGGAGTACCCGGGCGTGCCCGGCTCGGCCATCTCGCCCTCGGTGAGGGTCAGCTCGATGACCTCTTCGGGCGTCCAGACGCGCGACGGGTCCTCGACCACCGCAGGCATGAGCAGGTCGGTGTTGGCGTAGTCGGGGATGCCCGAGGTCATCGACAGCAGCTCGTCCACGGTGATACCGGCGACGTCGGCATGGGCGTCGGCGAGATCCGGCAGCACGTCGGCGATCGTGTCGTCGAGTGACATCGTCCCCTCGTCGATCTGCTGGAGCACCGCGGCGGCGGTGAAGGTCTTGGTGACGCTGCCGATTCGCAGGTGGTCCTCGGCGGTCGCCGGCGCCGCGTCCAGTTCAGCCTCGCCGTAGGCGCCCTGGTAGGTCCCGGTCTCGGCGTCCCACACCCCGATCCACATGCCCGGGATCTGGCCCCCGACTTACTCCAGGGCGTCGGTCGCGGCCGCGTCGATGGCCGCGGCGTCCGCCTCGGACATGGGGTCGGTGTTCGGTGCCGGGCCGGTCCACAACGGGCCCTGGTCGCCCGAGTCGCCCGAGTCGCCCGAGTCGCTGGAGCAGCCCGCGGCCAACAGCAGCGTGACGACGAGAGCCGTGAGAGCCCGCTTCACATGCTTGTTCGGCACGTCATCGCCTTCCGGTTCAGTGGGGGCAACGTCTGGAAGCGGGTGGACGGTCAGGGACCCCCTGACCGTCCACCCCGGGGCTCAGCTCAGACGCCGCAGAAGTAGCGGCCGGAGAAGCCGGCGGCGTTCAGGGCCGCGATCTGATCGATGGCCTGCTGCTCGGTGAGGTCGGGCTTCACCACGATGGTCCCGCCCTGGCCGGCGGTCACGCCGAAGCCGCTGATGCCCGCGGCCTCCAGCCGGGCGATGTAGTTCAGCGCCTGCTGCTGGTTCTGCCAGGTCCCGGCCGAGTTCACCTGGCAGTCCGCCGCCGCGGCCTGGTCGCTGGTGCTGCCGTCGAGGGCGCCGCCTCCGTCGTCGGGGGCATCGGGGCTGGCGGCGGTGGCGGCGTGGCAGACCTGGCCACCCTCGGCCGCGGACTCCGCGAGCGTCTCCTCGGTCATGGCGTCGAGCTCGCCGGTGACGGGCAGGCCGGCCGCCGTCTGGTAGTTGCGGATCGCGGCTTCGGTCTGCGGGCCCAGCTGGCCGTCCTCGGCCCCGGCGTAGCAGCCGACGACGTTGAGGTCGTGCTGCCACACCTCGAGCTCGTGCACCGCGGCCTCGTCCACCGGGGTCGACGCGGTCTCCGGGTCGCCGCAGACGGTGTCACCGGCCTGGGCCGCCGCGATCAACGCCCCCTCGGACTGGCCACCGAACAAGCCGGTGACCGTGATGCCCTCCGCTTCCTGGAACTCACGCAGGGCCGCCTCGGTACGGGGGCCGAGGACGCCGTCCACGGGCCCGGCCCAACAGCCCACCGCGTCGAGATCGGTCTGGTAGGTCTCGATCTCCTCCGGGGTCAACTCATGATGGCGCACCGGCGGGTTCGTCGTCGCGGTGGCCGCCGACGTGGCCGACGCGTCCTCAGAGGAGTCGTCGCCGCTGCAGGCCGCCAGGAGGAGCATGAGGGCGCCCAGGCCGAGCGCGGCCCGCACTCCTCTGCTGGGGCGACGCCGGGTGCGGCGATCAGTGGCCTTCGGGTCCATCTCGCTCTCCTTGTGCTTCGTCTTCGCACGCGGGGGCACGTGCAGGACAGGAGCCTGAGCGGAGAGGGGATGACGTGACGTCATACCATCGGGACGATTCCCGTGGTCCCGAGCTGCCTGGCGATTCAGACGGTGGCGACGGGGGTGAGGGGGGAGCCCACCACGCCCGGGAGCCGTAGCGGGGGAGCGGTGAGCAGGAACCGGCTGCGGTCGTGCTCCCGCAGCCACGTGGCCAGCTCGTCCAGGTACCAGAGCTCGCCCAACGGGACGCCGAGCTTGAACAGGCAGAGGTGGTGGATGGGCAGGAACGAGTGGCGGCTGGGGTCGCGGTCCTTGCCCAAGAGGCCCTCGACGGCGTAGTTGTCGGCCACCAGGGCCGAGATCTGCGAGTCGGCGATCCAGTCGAGCAGGGCCGGGTCGTGGGCGTCGAGGTAGGTGCAGGTGGTGAACACCTGCCGCGGGTCCGGGTCCTTGTCCCACTCGAGGAGCTTGGTGGCGAAGCCGGTGTGCAGCAGGAGCATGTCGCCGGGCTCGACGACCACGTCGTCGGCGGCCATGACCTCCTGGAGGGTCGCCAGGTCGACCCCCCGCCAGTCGTGGCCGAGGTGGTGGGCCAGGTCGACGAGCACGCCGCGGCCCTGGACGCCGTGGAAGGCCATGTGCTCCAGGCCGAGGTGGTGCGCGAAGGAGCGGTGGCCGCTGCCGTCGCCCCGGGCGTCTTCACTGGGGCCGACGAGGTCGGTGCCGGCCCGGTAGCCGTTGTAGTAGACGGCCTCCTCGACACCGTCGCCGTCGGCATCGAACTCGGCGCCGACGTGGGCCAGGGAGTCCCACTGGGTCGAGTACTGCAGGGCGAGGGTGACCACGTCGTCGGCCCACACGTCGACGTACTTGGGGTCGCCGAAGTCCGGCATCTCGCTCATGTGGACGTTGTAGAAGGTGTCCACGACGCCCTCCATGTCCTCGGTCGGCGCCACGCGCGGCGGGGGCCGGCGCTGGTTGAGGACCGTCCCCCCCGGGTAGTCGAGCGGGCAGGCTCAGGCAGAACGTCTCGCCGGTCTGCACCTCGAGGGCGCCCTGGAGGACCTTCTCCGGCGTGAGCAGGTTGATGCGTCCGAGCTCGTCGTCCTCGCCCCAGTCCCCCCACGTCGAGCCGGGCGGGCGTTGCCTCCACCGGTTGGTCACGGCCGTCACACTACGCAGGGCCGGACATTGCCTGTACCGACCGGTTGGTTTATTGTCGCGGCGGTGACCGACAAGCCCCTGTCGTCTCCGCCGACGGGCACATCCTCGAGCCCACCGACCTCTTCACGCACCCGCCTCCCGAAGCACCTGCGGGACCGGGGGGTCTGGGAGGAGGACTTCGAGATCGAGCCGCTCGTCGAGGGCGGCGCCACGCGTCTTCCGCAAGCTCCACACGCCGGGCTTCGAGGGCTGGACGATCTCCCGCTACCGCCAGACCAGCGGCCGGACCCCCGAGGGCGACCCGGAGCTGATCATCGAGGACCTGGCCGAGGACGGCGTCGACGTCGGGGTGATGCACCCCAACCTCTCGCTGTTCGGGCTCTACTCCGACGACCACGAGCTCTCGATGGCCCACGCCCGGGTCTACAACGACTACATCGTCGAGCGGTTCTCGCCCTACTTCGACCGCCTCGTGCCCACCGCGCCGGTGCCGCATCACCGACGTCGACGACGCCGTCGCCGAGATCGAGCGGGTCGCCGCTGCCGGCTTCCGGGCCGTCCTGCTGCCCGCCACCCCCCCGATGCCGTACTGGTCCCGGGACCTCGACCCCGTGTGGGCCGCGGCCCAGGCCAACGGGCTCCACATCTTCATCCACACCCAGACCGGTGGGGTGAAGGTCAACGACCCGGCGTCCACGACCCTCAAGGTGGTCATGGAGTCCGCCGCCCAGGTGAACCAGCCGATGACCGAGAAGTCGGCCTCGAAGCGGATGATCACCCAGTCGATCTACAGCACGATCGTGCCCCAGCAGGTCATGTGCGAGCTGATCGGCGGCGGGGTTCCCGAGCGCTACCCCGACCTGCACTTCGCGCTGATCGAGTTCAACGCCAACTGGCTGGCGTCGCTGGTGGGGGGCATGGACAAGTGCTGGATCACCGGCATCGGCCAGGACGCCGACTGGTGGCTCGGGCACTGGGACGACAGCCGTCCCGCCAGACGACCAGCCCCACATGGCGCAGCTCTTCCGCGCTCAACGAGAAGTGGCCCTACCCGCTGATGCCGAGCGAGTACGTGAAGCGCCAGTTCCACATCTCGTTCCAGGACGACCCGGTGGCCATCGCCTGCCGCCACATCACCGGGCGTGTCGAGCATCGTGTGGGGCAACGACTACCCCCACGCCGAGGGCACCTTCCGGGGCAGCCAGGAGCTGCTGGACCGGGAGTTCGCCGGCGTCCCCGAGGACGAGAAGGCCGCCATGGTCGGCGGCACCCTGGCGGGATCCTGGGGCTGTCGTCCTCCGTCGCCGCCTGACGGTCGCTAGCCGGCGATCCCCCGGAGGAAGATGTCGGCGAACGGCTTCGCCACGTCCCGGGCGGTCAGCCGGCCGTCGACCTTGAGCCACAGGTAGGTGTAGTTGTGCATGCCGAGCCACGCCATGGCGGTGAGCCGGGGGTCGACCTCGCGGAACTCGCCGCTGTCGATGCCGGCCTGCAGGACGCCCTCGACCCGGCGCTCGTACTCGCGCCGGCGCACCCGGAACGTGCTCGGCCCGCTCCTCGGTGAGGGCCGGGAACTCGTGGAGGAAGACCCAGACGTGGTCGGGATAGCGGTGGATGACGTCGAGCAGCTCGTCGCCGAGCAGGGCCAGCTGCTCCGACGGCGACCCCGCCGGAGGTGGCGACCCGGTCGGCGCCGACCATGACCTCGTCCATCACCCGGTCGTGGATGGCGGCGAGCAGCTCCTCCTTCGACCCGATGTAGTGGTAGAAGGCGCCCTTGCCGAGCCCGTTGACCTCGCACAGCTCGACGATGCCGGTGGCGTGGTAGCCCTGCTGGGCGAAGACCTGTCGCCGAGGTGTCGACGATCGCGTCGCGACGCGCCGTCCACTTCTCACTGCGTGGGCGATCGGCGCCCGCCCCGGGTCCCGGCACTGGACCGGACGGTACACGGACGCGCCTGGGCGCTGGCGAACGAGGACCCGGGCATGAGCGAACACCGCTTCGAGGGTCGGGTCGCCGTCGTCACGGGCGCAGGACGGGGCCTCGGCCGGGCCTACGCGCTGCTCCTTGCGTCTCGGGGCGCCGGGGTCGTGGTCAACGACCTCGGGGGATCGATGGAGGGGGAGGGCACCGACGCGGGTCCGGCGGCGGATGTCGTCGCCGAGATCGTGGCCGCCGGGGGTGCGGCGGTGGCCGACACCAACGACGTGGCCATCCCGCAGGGGGCCGACGCCCTCGTCGCCACTGCGGTCGAGGCGTTCGGGCGGATCGACGTCCTGGTCAACAACGCCGGGATCATCCGCTGGGCGGGCCTGCCCGAAGCCGATGCCGCCAACCTCGAGGCTCACCTCGCGGTGCACGTCGGCGGCTCGTTCAACACGACCCGGGCCGCCTGGTCCCACCTGGTCGAGCAGGGCTACGGCCGCATCGTGATGACGACCTCCGCCGGGTTCTTCGGCCTGCCCCACGAACCTCGGCTACGCCACGGCCAAGGGCGGGCGTCATCGGGATGACCCGCAGCCTCAGCGTGGCGGGGGCCCGCCACGGCATCAAGGTCAACCTCATCGCCCCGGCGGCCAGCACCCGCATGGCCGGGGCGCCCAGCGACGCCGTGCCCGACATGCCGCCCGAGCAGGTCGCCCCCATGGTCGCCTTCCTGGCCCACGAGGACTGCCCGGTCACCGGCGAGATCTACGCCGCCGGCGCCGGCCGCTTCGCCCGCATCTTCATCGCCGCCACCGAGGGCTACGTGCACCCCGGCGACGAGCCCACCATCGAGGACGTCGCCGAGCACTGGGCCACGATCAACGACGAGGCGGGGTACTCCGTCCCGACCGGCCTCTTCGACTGGTCCGCCCGTTTCACCGGCCACCTGTGACCCGCTGGTATACCGTTGGTATATGGCGTCGACCACGGTGAAGCTGAGCGTCGAGACCCGAGACCGGATCCGGGCCCTCGGCGGTGACACCTATGAGGAAACGATCGTCGAGGCCCTCGACGTGCTCGAAGAGGTCCGGTTCTGGGAGCAGGCCGAAGCGGCGGCGGCCTGGCGGCGGTCGCTTCCCGACGCCGAACGCGAGCGCCTGAGAGCACGCGAGGCCGAAGTCGACGCCGCCTTCGACGCCATCGAATGACCGACGCCGGCGACGTCTGGCTCGCCGACCTCAACGACGAACGCCGCCGTCGGGTGCTCGTGCTCTCCACGGCGCGCTTTCACCGGCTGGCCGGGCGCGCCCTCGTGGCCCCGGAGCTCTCCGGTCCCTCCGACGACAAGCCGTTCCCCTGGCGCATCGAGGTCGACGGCGCGGTCTACGCCGTCGACTTGCTGCGCAGCCTGCCGACCGAGCGCCTACTCGAGAGGGTTGACCGGGCTCCGGCCCCGGCGGTGGCTGCCGCCCGCCGAGCCCTGCACCACGTGACATGAGCACAGGGATCCCGTCACCCGACGAGCTCATGGAGGCCGCCCGGCAGCAGACCGGGCTCGAGGACTTCGGCGAGGAGTCGTTCCGGGAGGGCCTCGAGCGTCTGGTGTGGGCCTACGGCAACGAGGCCACGCTCAACGAGATCGGCTCGATGGTGCTGCCGTACCTGATGACCAACCACCTGGCCCAGCGCCTGCAGGTCGAGGACTGGTACCGGCGTCACCCCGAGATCGACGACGAGCTGGTCGCTTCGCCCCTGATCGGCCTCGGCCTGCCCCGGACCGGGTCCACCGCGCTGTCGTTCCTCCTGGCCGAGGATCCCGGCGCCCGGACCCTGCGCAAGTGGGAGGCGGCCAACCCCTGCCCGCCGCCCTCCACGGTCCAAGGCGAGGACCCCCGCCTCGCCCAGGCCATCGCCGCGGGGGCGGCCCAGGACGAGATGGCGCCCCGCCTGGCCGCCCTGGTTCCATCGACGCCCACCGGGCCCGAGGAGTGCCAGGACCTCATGGCGCTGACGTTCCGGGCCCACTACTTCCAGGCCTTCGCCGAGGTCCCGTCGTACTCGGCCTGGCTCCGTGACGCCGACCTCACCACGACCTATCAGTACGAGAAGCGGGTGCTGAAGCTCCTCCAGTGGGGGGAGCCGGAGAGGCCGTGGCGACTGAAGTGCCCGTCCCACCTCCTCTGGCTCGCCGACCTGGACCGGGTGTTCCCCGACGCCAGCTTCGTCATGACCCACCGGGACCCGGCCGAGGTCATGGTGTCGGTGGCTGACCTCTACGTCGAGGTCGCCGGTCAGTTCAGCGAGGGAGCGTCACCGACCTACTTGGCGCAGCTCAACGTGGACCACTGGAGGGCGGCCATGGAGCGCCTGCTCGCCTTCCGGGCGGCCGGGAACGAGGACCGCTTCTTCGATCTCGACTTCCGCGAGGTGCAAGCGGACCCGATCGGCGCCGTGCGCCGCCTCTATGACTGGCTCGGTGAGCCGGTCAGCGACGGTTTCGAGGCCGGCATGCGGCGGTGGTGGGCCGACCACGCTGCCAGCCGAGAGGACAACGTGCATCCCGACGCCGCCGAGTTCGGGCTGGACCTCGACGAGGTCCGGGAGCAGTTCCGCGACTACACGGAGGCGATGGCGGGATGGACCTGACCGGGGGTCTCGACCCTGACCGCGAGTTCGTCCTGGCGACGGCACCCGAGGACCCGGAGATGCGGGAGTCGGTGAACGCCTGGGTCTGGGACGACGGAACCGCGTTCGGCCTGCCCCGTCTCGGGGTCGAGGCGGTCGGCGAGCAGTGGGACACCCCCGACATCCAGGTCAACATCGCCCTGGCCGGCGGCCGGGTGGTGACGCTGTACCAAAGCGGCGAGGCGCACCCCCCGCTCGGCGATGACGGACGCCCCCGGGTGCTGGGGTCGGGGCCGCTGCGCTTCGAGCTGGTCGAGCCCTTCCGCCATTGGCGGGCCCAGCTGCAGGGCCCCGGCACCGAGATCACCGTCGAGGACCAGCTGGCCGGCTGGTTCCCCGGCGGCGAGGGCACGTCGGTGCCTGTCGAGCTGGAGATCGACCTCCGCTCCGCCGTCCCGCCCTGGGAGGTGGGCACCCTGCTGGAGGAGGCCGGCCGGGTCCTGGCCACCCAGGAGGAGGGCGACCTCATGGGCGGCCCCCGCTACGAGCAGCTCTTCCGAGCGACGGGCCGGCTCCGGGTGGGCGAGGAGGAGCACGTGTTGTCGGGCGGCGGCCTGCGCATCCGCCGCACCGGCGTGCGCCGCCTGGCCGCCTTCCGGGGCCATGCCTGGCATGTCGGCGGTGTTCCCCAGCGGCCGGGCCTTCGGCTGCCTGCTCTACCCGCCCCGTGACGACGGCAAGCCCACCCTGAACGAGGGCTTCCTCTTCGACGGGCCCGACGGCGACGGCCGGCTCATCCCCGCCCGGGTCGCTGCCGCCCCCTGGCTGGGCGACCTGCAGGCCGCCGGCGAGGCCGTCCCGGTCACTCTGGAGAGCGAGCGGGGCACCACCACCATCCACGGCGAGACCCGCCTCTCCACCTTCATGGTCATGGGTCCCCTGGAGGGCTTCGCCCTGCACCAGGCCATCGCCCACTACCGCTGGGACGGCGAGGAGGCCAACGGCATGCTCGAACGATCCCGCGCAGGCACCTGAGCCCGGATCAGGCGGCCCAGCGGTAGCCGCGGCGGAGGTGGGGTCGGCGGAGTGCCGGTGGTGGGAGCTTGGTGAAGTCGAGCGGCCCGAAGTCGGGCGGGAGTCTTCGTTGGTCCCGGTCGACGGTCCCGTGGGGTGGGGCTTGGCCGTGGGTGTTGGTGTGCCAGCGGTTGTGGGGCCCGCAACGAGGGTCGCCGTTGTCGACGTCGGTGGGTCCGCCGTGGCGGCGTTCGATGATGTGGTTGGACTGGAGGCGGTGGCCGGTGCGGCCACAGCCGTAGGGGTGCGCACAGCGCCGGTAACGGGCCCGGAGGCTGTCGGCCTGGTCCTTGGAGAACAGGTCCCGGGCCCGCCCGAACCGCAGCGGCACCCCTTCAGGGTCAAAGAGGTAGCCGCGGACCTTGCCGGTCAGGATCGCGAGTACGAGGGTGTTGACGGTGATGAGGTTGCCGTCGTCGTCCTCGCAGAGGTCCTCGGGGCCGAGGGTGATGCCGTCGAGGTCGATCTCGTCGTCGCCGCCCTGGCGGAGGGCGGTGATGAGCCGTTGGAGGATCTGCAGCATGAGCCCGGCGCCGGCGTGGACGTTGACCACGAAGCGGGACGCGGGCACGTCGGCGTCGCCGTGGGCGGCGGACCGCTTCGCCATCAGCTCCAGGGCCTCGGCGCGGCGTTGGCGGGCATCCCGGGCCAGCTCGTCGGGTCGGGGCGTGCGGCCGAGGCGGTCCGTGGCCTCGGCGACGTCGTGGCGGTACAGGTGTTCGGCCAGGCGGCGCAGTTCGTCGTCGAAGATCGTGAAGGCGAGCGGCGGCAGCCAGGCGTCGACCTTGCCGCAGCCGTCCAGGGTCCGTGATGACGAGCACCAACGGTCCCGGATCTGGTCCTGCTCCTTCTTCTCGGCGTCGACGGGTCGGGCCCGCGTGATGAAGTAGTCCACGGTGCGGGCGAAGTCGTCGAACCGCTTGGTCACCGCGGTGTCGACCAGGACCTGTTCGGCGATCCGGTACGCGTCATCGCCCACCGCCCGGCGGGCCTTGTCCAATACGTCGATGTGCCGGGCGGTGATCTCACCGTCGGCCATCGCCGCCTCGGCGATCGGGTGACGCCGCAGCCGGCGGGACAGGCGTCGTCGGCGGGACGCGTCGTCGGCGTGGCTGTGGGTGTTGTGCTCAAGCCACCCCACCGGGGAGGTGTGGCCCTGGGCCCGGTGTTGCTGGGCGGTGTCAAAGGGCATCACCACCCGGTGGTCCAGCACGTCGACCTTGTTGCGGATCCGGGACACCGCCAGGAGGTCGGCCTCCTTGCCCGCCCCCGGCACCAGGGCGAAGTCGACCTTCAGCGCCACATCCAGGGCGTGCTCCAGGTCGGCCAACTCGCTGGTCACCAGGCACCTCCCTCCGGGATCGTGGACGGAACGGACGTTCGCAATCACCCTACGCAGGGGGTGTGACAGTCATCCCGGATGACATCACGCCTACCCGTGGTTGACCCCGCCATGAGCGACTGGAACACAGGGATCATCGAGGAGTTCCGAGCCAACGAGGGTCGGGTCGGCGGCAACTTCGAGGGAGCGCCTCTCCTCCTGCTGCACACGACCGGTGCGAAGTCCGGCCAGGAGCGGGTCCACCCGATGATGTACCAGGACCTCGGCGACGACTCGGTGGCCGTGTTCGCCTCCAAGGCCGGCGCCCCCGACCACCCCGCTTGGTTCCACAACGTGGTCGCGAACCCCGACGTCACCGCCGAGATCGGCACCGAGACCCGCTCCTTCCGCGCCCGCACCGCCTCCGGCGACGAGCGGGAGCGGATCTGGACCAAGCAGAAGGCCGACTACCCCGGCTTCGCCGACTACGAGACCAAGACCACCCGCGAGATCCCCGTCGTCATCCTCGACCCCCGCTGAGGTTCCCCGCCTGGATCGGGCACCGTTCAGACGCCCTCGGTGTCCGGAGGTGGGGGCTCGTCAGAAGGGTGGCGTCCGAGCGAGGATGTCCCTAGGCTCGGTATCCCCCGCCAAGGGCGCGACCTGAGATCCTCGGTCGCAGGCGACGGACGGTGGTCGTTGTTGCCGCCGTCGCCAGGCTTCGAAGCGTGCGCTTCCTGAAGGGCTTCCCCTGAGGGAGTCCGTCGACTCCCGACGAACAGGAGGCGCCATGTCCGGCTGCTCCGAGTACCTGCGTCCACGACCAGACGCTTCCGCGCGAGGGCAGCCTGATGGCGGCCTGCACGTGGTGCCGACAGGAGATGACCACCGCGACGTCGTGCACGGTCGATGCGTTGCACGTCGACGGTCGGCGCGTCGCCATGATCCGCTATCGGGCCGGCCGCAGGGCCCAGCAGCGCCGTCCCCGCTGCGGCGACTGTGGCGTCGAGCCCGGTGGCTGGCATCACCTGGGATGTGACCAGCAGCGTTGTCCGTTGTGCCGTCGCCAGATGTTCTCGTGTGGCTGTCGCTTCGACGAGGACCCGGTCGAGGACGATTGGGACGAGGCGGATGACTGGGATGCCGAACCGCACGGGGTCGACAGCAACGGGATGCCGACCGAGGTCCGGCGCGTCGGCGATGACGACGTGATCATCCACTACGTCGACATCCCGGAGAGTGACATCACGGTCCACAAGGGCATCCGGGTGACGACGCCGCTCCGCACCGTGATCGACCTCGCATCCGACCTCGAACCGGCGAAGCTGGACGACGTGGTCAGAGAGTGCCTCGAACGGGGCCTGTTCACCCTGGATCAGGCCTGGGAACGGCTCGGGCGGCCCGACCTGGCCGACTACCCCGGAGCCGAAGCCCTCCGACGTCACCTCCGTGCGAGGTCCTGAGCGTCCGCGCCGGCTTCGTGGCCCGCTCGGTCTGCGCGATGGAGCTGTCTGGTACCTCGTCGGGCTCATAACCCGAAGGTCGGCTCAGCCCGTCGCGCAGCTCCCGCTTGAGGACCTTGCCGGACGGGTTCCTCGGCAGGGCGTCGATGACGGTCACGGCCTTGGGGACCTTGAACTTGGCCAGTTGCTCGCGGCAGTGGTCGATGAGCTCGTCGGGGGTGACCGTCGACGCCCTCGGCGAGGACGACGTAGGCGACCGGGACCTCGCCCCACTGCTCGTCGGGGCGGGCGACGACGGCGGCCTCCACCACGGACGGGTGCTCGTAGAGCACCCGCTCGACCTCGGAGCCGGCGATGTTCTCGCCGCCGGAGACGATCATGTCCTTGAGGCGGTCGACGATGTAGACGAAGCCGTCCTCGTCCAGCACGCCGACGTCGCCGGTGTGGAACCAGCCGCCGGCGAAGGCGGTGGCGGTGGCCTCGGGGTCCCGCCAGTAGCCCTTGAAGACCTTCGGGCCCCGCAGGACGACCTCGCCCCGCTCGCCGGCCGGCACGGGGCGACCCGGCTCGTCCCAGATCTCCAGGTCGAGGTACGGGCAGGCCCGGCCGACGCTGCCCAGCTTCGACAGGGTGCTGTACCGGTCGAGGAAGGTGTCGCCCGACACCGTCTCGGTCAGGCCGTAGGCGTCGGCGAACCAGGCCGAGGGGAAGGTCCGGCGCAGGCGCTCGATGAAGGGGATCGGCATCTTCTCGCCGCCGGCGATGATCAGCCGGACCGAGGAGAGGTCTCGCTCCTCGACCCCGGGGACCTCGAGGATCGCCCGGACCATGGCCGGGGCGGTCCACATGCAGGTCACCCGGGACCGCTCGATCTCCTCGACGACCTGCTCGGCGTCGAACACCCGGTGGACCATGGTCGTGGCCCCGACGGCGATCATCGTGGTGGTGATGAGGTCCAGCGCGCCCACGTGGTAGAGCGGCCCGCAGGCCAGGCCGATGTCGTCGGCGGTGACGCCCAGCTCGGTGACGTGGGCGAAGTTCTTCCAGGCCAGGTTGGCGTGGGTGAGCATCACGCCCTTCGGGCGCCCGGTGGTCCCGGACGTGTACATCAGCCGGTGGAGGTCGTCGCCCTCGACCGGCGACCCGGTCCACGAGGTCGCCGTCGGCGCGGAGGTCGGCCAGCCGGAGCCACCCGTCGTGGCGGTCCGACGAGACCGCCACCCGCACCGGGCCGTCGTCCAGGCGATCGGCGGCGTCGCTCCCGAGAGCTCGAGCAGCTCCTCGTCGCAGACGAAGGCCCGGGCCTGGGAGTGCTCGAGGATGAACGCCACCTCCGCGGCGGCCAGCCGCCAGTTGATCGGCATGGCCACGGCGCCGAGGTGGTTGGCGGCGAAGATCACCTCCAGGAACTCGAGGCTGTTGTAGGAGAGCAGCCCGACGACGTCGCCGCGGCCGACGCCGAGGTCCTGGAGGCCGGTCGCCAGGGCCGCGGCCCGCTCGGTCATCTCCGGTAGGTGACGACCTCGTCGCCGTACGGCGATCGGCTTGTCCGGCGTGCGGCGGGCGTGGTGCTCGAGCACGCCGACCCAGCTCAGGTCCGGCTGCATCTCAGGTGGTGACCTCCGGCGGTGGAACCGCCACCCGCCGTCCTCGTGGTGGAGGGTGTCGCGGTAGCGGGCCACGAACTGGATCGCCCAGCCCGCGTCGCCCTTCGGGTGAAGACCACGTCGCTGACCGCCGTCGCCTCTGTCGCCCAGTCGGTGACCAGGGTGTTGACCACGAGGTGGCGCTGGGGCCCCGGGCCCACCGGCGTAGGCCTCCCGAGGGCGTCGTGGCCCTCGAAGGTGCCCAGGCCGGGCATGGCGAACACCCCGTCGGGGCAGTAGGTGGCGACCACGTCGTCGGTGCGCCGTCGTCGAGGGCGTGGGTGTAGGCGGCGATGGTGCCGCACGCCCTCGGCCACCTCGGCGAAGGTCGACATCCGCGGCCCCCTTGGTTCGGTGCCGTACTGTGTACCGACCGGTTGGTCAACAACGTAGCTCGGCGAGTCCCGGAGGGAAGACGGCGTGGATCAGACGTGGTCGGCACTGCCGGTGCCGCACGCGATCGAGGTCCCGGACCGGGCGCCCAAGGCCCGCTACATCGACCCGGAGTTCTTCGCCCTGGAGGCCGAGCAGCTGTGGTCCCGGACCTGGCAGATGGCCTGTCGGCTCGAGGAGATCCCCGAGCCGGGCGACGTCGTCGAGTACGTGATCCTCGACCAGTCCGTCGCTCGTGCTGCGCGCCGACGACGGTGAGGTGCGGGCCTACCAGAACGCCTGCCGCCACCGGGGCGTGAAGCTGGTGGAGGGGCGGGGGAGCGTGACCAGCGGCTTCGTCTGCCCCTTCCACGGCTGGTGCTACGGCCAGGACGGGGCCAACACCCACGTCCCCCAGCGCCGGACCTTCGCTGACCACAACCTGGAGGCCGGCGAGATCGACCTGGTGCCGGTGCGGTGCGAGACGTGGGGCGGTTGCGCCTGGATCAACCTCGACGACGAGGCCCCCCCGCTGCGCCAGTGCATCGAGCCGATCGCCACGGCCCTGGACGCCTGGAAGATCGAGTCCCTGCGCACCGAGTGGTGGTACGCCGCGCGCCTGCCCGTGAACTGGAAGCTGGCCGAGCAGGCCTTCCAGGAGCAGTACCACGTGGTCGAGGCCCACCCCCAGCTGGTCATCCCCGGCATGCGCTACGGCGCGCCCGACGGCAAGGACGACCCCCGCTCCTTCATCGACGCCGAGATCCGGTACCTGCGCACGATGAGCGAGGGCATGGCCGGCATGGTCCACGCCAACGACGTGCGCATCGCCGAGGGCCTGCGGGACGTCGAGCTGCCCGACGACCGGGAGGCAGGCGATGGCCACCTGGTACCGGCCTGCTCAACGACGCGGTCACCACCTGGCACCGGGACGCCGGCAGCGACATGCCCGACCTCAACGAGCTCGAGGCCCGCGGGGTCAACGAGCCGATGGGCTACTGCTTCCCGCACTGGTTCGTGCTCCCCATGTACAGCAGCGCCTCCTCCTACCGGTTCCGGCCCCTGGGCCCGGAGGAGACGATCATGGAGATCTGGTCGCTCATCCGCTACCCGGAGGGCGAGGAGCCGCCGCCGCCCACGGCGCCGGAGATCTGGGAGTGCGACGATCCCCGCTGGCCGCCGATCCCCGCCCAGGACTTCTCCAACCTGCCCAAGCAGCAGCAGGGCCTGCACACCCAGGGCTTCGAGTACATGCGCCTGTCCGAGAAGGGCGAGGGCCACCTCTCCAACTTCGAACGGGTGCTCGACGGCTTCCTCGCCGGCCTGACCCACGAGCAGCTGGCCGCCGGCCCTCCGCGAGGTCAACGTCAACCCCCTGACGCGACCCACCGTGGACATCGCCTTCGCCGACTGAAATTGCGTCTATTTGTCACGCTCAGCGTGACAAATAGACGCCAGAACGGATGGGTGGGACCGGTCAGGCGGTGAACTCGGGGAGGACCTCGTTCACGAAGGCCTCGATCCGGGCCTGGCCGGCCTCGGGCCAACCGCAGACCAGGTAGCCGTAGCCCGCATCCCGCCACTTGGCCGCGTGCTTGCGTGCCGTGTCGAGGTCGTCGAGCGACAGCGAGCTCGCGCGCGTGATCGCAGCCGGGTCCCGGCCCGCATCGGCCGCCAGCTCGTCGAGCCGGTCGTTGGCCTCGACCAGGGAGTTGGGCGTGCCCCAGGTGTGCCAGACGTCCGCGTAGCGGGCCACGAGGGGGAGGGTCCGCTTGGGCCCACTGCCGCCGATCCAGATCGGGGGATGGGGCTGCTGCACCGGCGGGGGGCTCAGGCAGGCGTCGTGCAGGGACACGACCCGGCCGTCGTAGGAGACGACCTCGCCGGAGAAGAGGCGAGTCACGATCTCGAGGGTGTCCTCGAGCAGGTCGAAGCGCTCGCCGGTGGGGGGAAGGGGATGCCGAGCTCGGTGTGCTCCTTGTCGAACCACGCCGCCCCGACCGAGAGGTCCAACCGGCCGTGGGAGGCGTGGTCGATGGTCATGGCCTGGGCGGCGAACACCGAGGGGTGCCGGTAGGTCACCCCGGCCACCAGCAGCCCGAGCCGGATCCGAGAGGTGACCCCGGCGAGCGCGGCCAGCGTCGTCATGCCGTCGAAGGTCTCACCCGGGCCCTCGCCGTACATCGGCTGGAAGTGGTCGAAGCCCCAGGCGCCGTCGAAGCCGAGGTCCTCCGCGAACTGCACCCGGCTGACCACCTCGTCCCACGGCATCCGTTGTTGGGCGACGTCGAGACCGAATCTCATGGCCGCAACCTACCGAGAACTGCTCACTCCTCGAGGAGATCGGGCTGGTCCGCCACGATCCAGTCGTAGAGCGGCTGGAAGGAGAACCACCCGCGAGCCGTAACGCCCGACCTGTTCGGCGGTCTTCTCGGCCTGTTCGGGGTCGATGAGCACGGGTGTACCCGCCGCCTCGGCCAGCAGCTGGGCCTGGCACGAGCGCTCCATGGTGATGAACCACCACGCGGCCTCGTCCACCGAGGTCCGGCCGACGGTGAGCAGCCCGTGGTTCGAGAGGATGACGGCCTTGTTGTCGCCGAGGGCGTGGGCGATGCGCTTGCCCTCTTCCAGGTCGAGCACCACGCCCGTGTAGTCGTCGAACACCGCGTGGTCGCCGTAGAAGGCGCAGGCGTCCTGGGTCAGCGGGTCGAGCGGTCGGCGCAGCGTGGACCACGCCTTGCCGTAGATCGAGTGGGCGTGGGCGGCGGCCACGACGTCGGGGCGGGCGGCGTGGACCTGGGAGTGGATGGCGAAGGCCGCGGCGTTGAGCGGCCAGGTCCCCTCGACCACCTCGCCCTGGTCGTTGACCAGGATGAGGTCCCGCACCCGGACGTGCTTGAAGTTCATCCCGAGGGGGTTGACCCAGAAGTGGTCCAGGTGCTCGGGATCCCGGGCGGTGATGTGCCCGGCCACCCCCTCGTCGAAGCCGAACTGCCCGAAGAGGCGGAAGGCGGCGGCGAGGCGCTGCTTGCGGTGGCGACGCTCGTCGGCGACGTCGTCGAACTTCGGGAACCGCACGGGGACACGGTCAGACGCCATCGTCAGAGCGTAGAGGACGGCGTCGGGTCGGGATCCAGCAGCGACCGGTCGAGGTCGGCCGACGCGGGTGACGCCGAGCAGCGCCATCGTGCGGGCCATGTCGGCGTGGAACCACTCGAGGACCCGCTCGACGCCCCGCTCGCCGGCGGCGGCGAGGCCCCAGAGGTAGGCCCGGCCGGCCATCGTCGCGGTGGCGCCGGCGGCCACGGCCTTGAGGACGTCGCTGCCCCGGCGGACGCCGCCGTCGCAGATGATCTCGGTCCGGCCGCCGAGGGCGTCGGCCACCGCGGGCCACGAGGGAGAAGGTGGCCGGGGCGCCGTCGAGTTGGCGGCCGCCGTGGTTGGACAGCACGACGGCGTCGACCCCGGCGTCCGCGGCCCGGACGGCGTCCTCGACCCGGCCGATGCCCTTGACCAGGACGGGGCCGTCCCAGATCGAGCGCAGCCAGTCCACGTCGGCCCAGGACAGGGCGGGGTCGAACTGCTCGTGGATGAACTCCGAGATGACGACCGGCGTGCTGCCGTCGGCCACACCGCTGCCGGTGACGTTGGCGAAGCGCACCGGCTCGCTGCGCACGAACGACCAGGTCCAGCCCGGGTGGCAGGGCGCCGTCGACGATCGTGCCCAGGCCGATCGACGGGGGCATGGAGAACCCCCGGCGCACGTCGCGCTCCCGCCGACCGAGCACGGCGGTGTCCACGGTGAGGACCAGTGCCTCGTAGTCGGCCCCGGGCGGCCCGCTCGACCATCTCCTTGACCAGGCCCCGGTCCCGCCAGGCGTAGACCTGGAACCACAGGCGACCGTCGCTGACGGCCCGGACCTCCTCGATCGACCGGCTGCTCATCGTCGACAGCGTGTAGGGCAACCCGGCCCGGGCCGCGGCTCGGGCCGCGGCCAGCTCGCCGTCGGGGTGCAGGAGCCGGGGGAAGCCGACCGGGGCGAGCGCGAACGGGAAGGCGAGCGGCCGGCCGAGCACGGTCGAGCCCACGTCGACCGTCTCGACCTCGTTGAGCACCCGCGGCCGCCAGCCGTCACCGCGGCGTACGCGGCCTCGTTGGCGGCCAGGGTGCGCTCGTCCTCGGCCCCGCCGTCCACGTAGTCGAACACGCCGCGGGGCAGGCGCCGGCGGGCGATGGCCGCGCAGGTCCGCCACCGAGGCCGCTCGGGCCAGTCGCCGCTCGAGGCGGTCGGTCTCGATCGGGCGGAAGCGGACGACGGAGCGGAGGGTCCGGTAAGGGTTCGCCACGAGTGCGTCCCTAGCTCCCGTCCCGCTGGCAGGAGCAGGACCCCCGACGGGGTGCCGCCGCCGGAGGTGACGACCGCCGTTGCGGGCATCGGCCACCTGGCGCTCACCGGCGTCGTGGCGGAGCTGGGTGACGGCCTCGTAGAGGAAGCCGAAGCCGTGGGTGCGACCCTCCGACAGCTGGCCCCCGTGCGGGTTCACCGGCAGATCGCCGTCGAGGGCGATGCGGCGGCCGCCGTCCAGCCAGTCCTTGGCCTCGCCCAGGCCGCAGAACCCGAGGGCCTCGAGCCAGGTGATGGCGTTGAAGCTGAACCCGTCATAGAGCAGGGCCAGGTCGACGTCGGCCGGGGTCAGGTCGGTCCGGGTCCAGAGGTGGGCCGACTGGCCGAGGACCTGGGGCTCGTGGGTGACGGTGTCCTGGTCCCAGGAGATCCGCTCGGTGATCTGGGTGCCGACGGCGTCGATGCGCACGGCGGGCTTGGGCAGGTCGCCGGCCACCGAGGCGTCGGACACGACGACCGCGATCGAGGCGTCGCAGGGCACGTCGCAGTCGTAGAGCCCGAAGGGGCTGGTGATCGGCCGGGCCGACAGGTAGTCGTCCATGGTCATCGGGTCCCGGTAGATGGCCACCGGGTTGCGGGCCGCGTTGGCCCGGTCGTTGAGGGCGATCCAGCCGAGCACCTCGCGGCTCGCGCCGTAGCGGTGCAGGTACTGGTTGGCGTTCATGGCGATCCAGTTGGCGGCCGACAGCGCCCCGAAGGGCGCCCGCCACTCGGCGAACGGCCCGCTCACCCGACCCGCCGCCGCCACCCCCGCCGTGGAGGCCGAGGGTGGCGTAGGTCGACTCCCACACCGTGCGGAAGCAGAGGACGTGGCGGCACAGCCCGGCGCCACCGCCAGCATGGCGGCGATGACCGACCCGCCCGGCCCGGGGAGGTCCCCGCCGCCGTTGATCCAGGTCGGGCTGCAGGCGCAGGGCCTCCTCGACGGCGGTCACCCCGCCCTCGCTCATCCCCATCGGGGCGGCGCCGGGATAGGTCGACAGGCCGTCGATGTCCTCGAGGGTGAGGCCGGCGTCCTCGACCGCCGCCAGGCAGGCGTCCACGGCCAGGGACAGCGGGTCCCGCATCAGGCGCCGCCCGATGGCGGACCGCCCGACGCCGGACAGGACGGCCCGGTGCTCGAAGCGGTCGGCGGACACGGGGGCCCGGGGCGTCGGGCCGCTCGGGCTCGGGGACCGGGTCGGTGGGGTCGTCCTGACCGGTGGGCTCGAAGAGGGGGAGCCACACGTCCTCGCAGGCCTCGAAGCGGACCCGCACCTCCTGGCCGATGTGGACCTCGTCGGGCTCGCAGCCGACCACGTTGGTGGTGAGGTGCACCGTGGGGTCCTCGGCCAGGGCCACGTTGGCGATGGCGTATGGCGGCTCGAAGTCCGGGTGCCACTGGTGCTGGTTGACCGTGAACCCGACGACCGTGCCGACGCCGGACACCTCGGCCGGCGTCCACGCCCGGCTGCGGCACGCCGGGCAGATCGGGGTCGGCGGGTGGACCATCGCCCGGCAGTCGTCGCACTGCTGGATGCGGAGGCGGCCGTCGGCGCCCGAGGTCCAGAACCACTCGTTGACCGGGGTCAGCTGGGGGAGGGGGCGCACGGGATCTCCAGGGTCGGTGAGGCGGTTCAGCGGACAGGTGTCGGCAGCTCGGTCCGGTGACGTCGGCCCGGTGGGCGTAGAAGCTGAGCATCCCCCGGATGGGGAGGGCCTCGGGCACGGGGTCCTCGTAGCTCCAGGCCACGTCCTCGACGGTGAGGTCGCCGACGACGGCGGTCCAGTACGACGCCGTGCCCTTGTACGGGCAGTAGGTGGTGGTCGGGCTGCGGCCAGCAGGTGGTCCATCGCCACCGCGGTCCGGGGTGGACGTAGAGGCGGGGGGCCAGCGAGGTCTCGTAGAGGGCGAGGGTCTCGGTGGTGTCGACCAGGGCCGTGCCGCCGACCTCGACCCGCAGACGCCGACTGCTGCGGAGGATGTCGATGCGGTGGTACGGGTTCCGGGGGTGGCCGAGGACCTCCTCGCTCCTCCTCGAACCAGGCGTCGGCGGCGTCCCAGGGCACCCGGACGTGGCCGGGGGCCTCGGGCTCGGGCTCGGTCGGGGCCCCGTGGACGTCGTCGGTCGGGAAGGCGTAGGTCGGGGGCGCACCCCGGGGCGGTGGACGAGGACGCCGTGCTCGCTGTCGAGCACCTCCCGGCCGTCGAGCACGGCGCGCACCCGGCGGGCGAAGGGCTCCACGTAGACGACGCCGGCGGGGAGCGGCGCCGAGAAGCGTCCGGCCGGATCCGGGCCGAGCGGCCCCCGGCCGGTGCTCAGGCTCACAGTGCCGTCCGCTCGTCGGCCGCGTCGGCCGGGTCCGGCGAACGGGCGGACCATGGCGTCGACGGTGAAGGAGGCGAGCAGGGCGCCCGGCTCGTCGTAGACCCGGCACTCGGCGTGGGTCATGCCGTCGCCGGCGAAGGTCGAGTGGTGGTGGTAGCGCATCCAGCGGTCGGCGTGGACCTCGGCGTGGACCGACAGGGCGATGGCGTTGATCGCCGTCGACAGCGTGCGGTGGGCGGCGTCCTGGCCGATGCCGGCGTGGGGGCGGAGGGCGGCGGCGATCGAGAGGTGCCCGGTGAACTGGGCCAGCAGGCCGACGTGCAGCGGCCGGGTCATCGGGCAGCTCGGCGAAGCGGACCCAGGCGTCGAGTACCGGCGGGCCGACGGGAGCGTCCGGGTCGCCGGTGTAGGCCCCGTCGACGATGCGGACCTCGCGGCCGGTGACGCCCATGTCGTAGGGCTCGCTCGCCTCGGGCCCGGCGGCCGGCGAGGGCGGGGCGGCGTGGCGGATCACGTCGGGTGCCGTCTCGCCGAGCAGGACGCGTCCCGGTGGCGCGCACCCGGTCGTCCTGGAGCACGGACACCGTCGTGGTCGTGAACGTGCGGCCGGCGCTGAGCGGGTCGAGGTCGAAGGTCAACGGCCGAGCGGCGTCGGCGACCCGGAGGAAGACCATCGACGGCCGACACCACCCGCCGGCCCGGGCGCCCGGCGGCACGGCGGCGACGAGGGCCTGGCCGAGCATCTGGCTGCCCTCGACGACGGGCCGCGCTCGCTCGGCACGGGCCACGCCTGATGAAGCGACCGTCGCCCTCGGAGCGGACGTCGAGGATGTCGACGAGGTGGGCGGCGTCGCCCCAGGGCGACACGCTCGTGGGGCCGGCCTCAGGCCACGACGCCGCGGACCTTGAGGTCCACGATCGTGTCCCAGTCGAGGCCGAGGCCCTCGAGGATGGCGTCGCCGTGCTCGTTGAACTCCGGCGCCCGGCGCGGCCTGGGCGGGCTGCCCGTCGTACTGGACCGGGGCCGTGGCCAGCCGGAACGGGACCCCGTCGGCGGTCTCGCAGTCGCTGCACGTAGCCGTTGGCGACCGACTGCGGGTCGGCGGCGGCCTCGATGGTGTTCTGCACGATCGCCCACTGCCCGCTGAAGTCGGCCAGCCGCTCCCGCCACTCCTCGAGGGTCCGCTCGGCGAAGGCCGCGGCCAGGAGCTCGTAGCCCTCGTCGCCGTTGGCCAGGATCGTGGCGGCGTCGGCGAAGCGCTCGTCGTCGGCCAGCTCGGGCAGGCCGATGAGGCGCGACGGCCTCGGGCCAGTACTTGCCCGGCTGGAGGCAGCAGAGGGCCACGTAGCGGTCGTCCTTGGTGCGGTAGTTGCCGACCAGCGGGTTGCCGCTGGGGCTGCCGCCCTTCGGCGGTGGGCGCCCAGGGCACGTCGAGCTGCAGGGACAGGGCCGATGGCGGCGCCCATCGACCACAGGCCGGTGCCGAGGAGCGAGACGTCGACGGTCGTGGCCTCGCCGGTGCGCTCCCGGTGGAACAGCGCACCCATGATCCCGCCGGCGATGGTCATGGCCCCGATCGAGTCGCCGAAGGCGGGCGCCGGCGGCGGGGGCACGTGGTCCTCGTCGGCCTGCTTCTGGCCCATGGCCACCCCGGCCCGGTTCCAGAAGGCCAGCGAGTCGTAGGAGCCCTTGTCGGCGTCGGGGCCCCGCTCGCCCTGACCGGTGCCCCGCACGTAGATGATGTCCGGGTTGTGGGCCCGGATGTCCTCGACGTCGACGTTCAGCTTGGTGCGGACCGACGGCATCTTGTTGGTCAGGAACACGTCACAGGTCGCCGCCAGCTTGCCGAGGATCTCGAGCCCGTCCTCGGAGGTGAGGTCGAGGCCGAGGCTCTGCTTGCCCCGGTTGGAGTGCTCGAGCAGCACGTGGACGTCGCCGCCGAGGTTGACGGTCCCGCTGGAGGCGAGGCCCCGCATGGCGTCGCCGCGCTCGACGTGCTCGATCTTGATGACCTCGGCGCCCCAGTCGGCGAGGAGCGCCGAGGCGGCGGGGACGAAGGTGTGCTCGGCGACCTCGAGGACCCGGACGCCCTGCATGACTGCGGTCATCGTTCCTCCACGATCGATCGACAGATGACGCCGATGTTAGACGGCGGTGCGACCGGGGACCCAACGAAGGGCAGCCTGCCCGCAAGAGTTGACGTGACTGTTAGAGAAACCGTATCCTCGGCGCATGGCCCGCATCCTCGACTTCCCGGTCTTCGACGCCGACAACCACCTCTACGAGACCCAGGACTCCTTCACCCGGCACCTGCCCGACCGGTACAAGGGTGCCGTCGACTACGTGCAGGTCCGGGGTCGCACCAAGATCGCCGTGCGGGGCACGATCAGCGAGTACATCCCGAACCCGACCTTCGAGGTCGTGGCCCGCCCCGGCGCCCAGGAGGAGTACTTCCGCATCGGCAACCCCGAGGGCAAGTCCTACCGCGAGCTGGTCGGGGAGCCGATGAAGGCCATCCCCGCCTTCCGGGACCCGGTCGCCCGCATCGAGCTGATGGACGAGCAGGGCATCGACCGCACCCTCATGTTCCCCACCCTCGCCAGCCTGCTCGAGGAGCGGATGCGGGACGACCCGGATCTCATCCACGCCGTGATCCACTCCCTCAACCAGTGGCTGTACGAGGAGTGGTCCTTCAACCACGAGGACCGCATCTTCACCACGCCGGTCATCAGCCTGCCCATCGTCGACAAGGCGCTGGAGGAGCTCGAGTGGGTCCTCGAGCGGGGCGCCAAGACCGTCCTCATCCGCCCGGCGCCGGTCCCCGGCTTCGGCGGCTCCCGGTCACCGGGCTTCGAGGAGTTCGACCCGTTCTGGCAGGCCGTGGTCGACGCCGACATCCTCGTCTCGATGCACGCCTCCGACAGCGGCTACTCCCGGTACCAGTCCGACTGGACCGGTCCCCAGGAGATGCTGCCGTTCAAGCCGAACGCCTTCAAGATGATGACCCACCAGAAGCGCCCGATCGAGGACACGATGGCCGCCATGGTCTGCCACGGCGCGCTGACCCGCTTCCCCGACCTGCGCATCGCCTGCATCGAGAACGGCGGCAGCTGGGTCCTGCCCTTCATCGAGCACCTCGAGCAGACCCACCGCATGATGCCGCAGGCCTTCGACGAGGACCCGATCGCGGCGTTCAAGCGCAACATCTACGTGAACCCCTTCCACGAGGACAACCTCCAGGGCCTGATCGACGCGATGGGGGCCGACCACATCCTGTTCGGCTCCGACTACCCCCATCCCGAGGGCCTGGCCGAGCCGTGCTCCTACGTCGACCACCTGCCCGAGGGCCTGCCCCAGGAGGACGTGGCCAAGATCATGGGCGGCAACCTGGCCGCAGATCATGCGGGTCGAGGCCGCCGTCGCCGTCTGAGGCCATCGGAAGGGCATCCGCACGCGGTCGCGAGGACGAGGCCACCGCCGCGGTCTGACACGATCGTGACACGCGGCCGCCCGGTCGCACGACGGAGAGGGAGCACGTGGAACCAGCAGGACGATCAGCGCTCGTCACCGGCGGTGCCGGTGGGTTGGGCGGGGCGACGGTCCGTCGCCTCGTCGAGGTGGGCTGTGGTGTGGCCATCTTCGACCGGGACGGCGAACGGGCCGCCGCCCTGGCCGACGAACTGGGTGACCTGGCCGTCGCGGCCACCGGCGACGTCAACGACGACGCCGACGTCGGCGCGGCCATCGCCGCCGCCCAGGGCCTCGGTCCGCTGTCGGTCGTGGTCAACGTGGCGGGCGGCGGGAGTCGGCGGCGGACGCACCGTGGGCCGTGACGGCACCCCGCACGACAAGGACGCCTTCGTGGGGACCATGGAGATGAACGCCATCGGGACCTTCAACGTCAGCCGCCTGGCTGCCGCGGCCATGGGGGCCAACGAGCCCGACGACGAGGGCGAGCGCGGCGTGATCGTGAACACGGCCTCGATCGCCGGCATCGAGGGCCAGACCGGCCAGCTGGCCTACGCCGCGGCGAAGGCGGCCATCCTCGGCATGACCCTGCCGATGGCCCGTGACCTGTCGCCGCTCGGCATCCGGGTGTGTGCCATCGCCCCCGGCACCATGGGCACGCCGCTGATGATGAGCACGCCCGAGGAGCTGCAGGCCCACCTGGTCAGCACCATCCAGTTCCCGAAGCGCATGGGCAAGCCCGAGGAGTTCGCCCTCCTCGTGGAGTCCATCGTGCGCAACCCGTACCTCAACGGCGAGTCCATCCGCCTGGACGGCGCCCTGCGCTTCCCGCCCAAGTAGCCGTGGTCGGCGTCGAGGAACTGGTCGGGGCCCTCGAGCTCGAGCCAGTCGGCCCGGACCGCTACCGCGCCGGACATGCCGAGTCGGGCCACGGCGTGGTCTTCGGCGGTCAGCTGCTGGCCCAGGCCGTCGTCGCCGGCGCGGCCGGCCACGAGGGCAAGCGGGCCAAGACCCTGCACACCGTCTTCGCCCGTGGCGCGTCGCCCGAGGCGCCATTGGACATCGCGGTGGAGACCATGCACGCGGGGCGGGCCTTCGCCAGCACGACGGTCACCATCAGCCAGGGCGACCGGCTGTGCACGCGGTCGCTGCTCCTGCTCACCGCCGACGAGCCGGATCTCATCCGGCACGCCGATCCCGCCCCGATGGTGGCGCCACCGGACGATGGTCCCGGCTCGGGCGAGTGGGAGGTGCGGGTCGTCGATGACGTCGACATCCGCGACCCCGAGCTCACCGGCCCGCCGGACCTCGACGTCTGGACCCGGTTCCCCGGCGCCCCGGACGATCCGATGACCGACCAGGCCCTCCTGGCCTTCGCCACCGACGGCTTCCTCATCGGCACGGCCATGCGACCCCACGCCGGGGTTGGCCAGGCCCAGGCCCACGTCACCCTGTCCACGGGGGTGGTCAGCCACACGCTGACCTTCCACGAGCCGTTCGCGGCCCGGGACTGGCTGCTGCTGTCCCACCACAGCCCGTACGCCGGGCGGGGGCGGTCCTACGGTCGGGCCGACGTGTTCCGGGCCGACGGCGCGCTGGTCGCCTCCTATGTCCAGGACGCCATGATCCGTCCCAAGGACGCCGGCCGTCCCGGGGTGCTGTGACCGTTGGGAACGTGAACTCCAAGTTGTGTTGACAGTGATCTCGGATTCCGAGAACAATGTTTCCATGCACGCGGCCCTGATGCACGAGGGCCTCGAGCGCGCCGCCGCCCGCTTCGGCGGCCGGGACGCGATCCGGGCCGACGGCGACCGCTGGTCGTTCGCGGACCTCGACGGCTGGGCCAACGCCGTCGCCCGCCACCTGCGTGACTGTGGCGTCCAGGCCACGGACCGGGTGGCGGTCATGACCTCCAACCGGGTCGAGTTCCTCGTCGTGGTCGAGGCCATCAGCCGGCTGGGGCGCGGCCGCGGTCCTGCTCAGCCCGGCGTGGAAGGCGACCGAGGTGGGCCACGCCCTCGGCGATCACCGGGGCCCGGCACGCCGTGGCCGAGGCGGCCACGGCGCCCCTGCTCGCCGAGGCGCTCGGCGGCGGGGCCGTCATCGACCTGGACGACCCGGCGACGACTGCCGCCGTCGCGGCCGCTCCCGCGAGCCGCTCGAGCCCGCCGCGGTGACCGACGACGGGAGCGAGGCGGTCCTCGTCTTCAGCTCGGGCACCACCGGCCTGCCCAAGGCGGTGCGCCACACCCACGCCTCGATCGGCCGGGCCACCACCGACTGGTGCGCGGCCCTGGGTCTCGGGCCCGAGGACCGGTTCCAGGTGGCCACGCCGCCGTCCCACATCCTCGGCCTGCTCAACCTGCTGGCCGCCGTCGAGGCCGGGCGCCACGGTCCGCCTCCACCGACGCTTCGACCTCGACGCCGTGCTCGACCACATCGAGTCCGAACGGATGACCCTGGAGATGGCCGTCGCCCCGATCGCCCTGGCCATGGCCAACCACCCGGGTCTCGAGGACCGGGACCTGTCCTCGCTCCGCTACATCATGTGGGGCGCCACGCCGGTGACCGAGAGCGTCGCCCGGACGGTCACCGAACGGACCGGCGTCCGGTGGCTGCCGGCCTACGGGGCCAGCGAGCTGCCGGTCATCGCCGCCAACCCGGTCGGACGATCCCGACGTCTGGCGGCTGGACTCCGCCGGGCTGCCGGCGCCGGGAGTCGAGCTGCGGGTCGTCGACCTCGACGACGGTCGCGTCCTGCCGGCCGGTGAGACCGGCGAGATCCAGGCCCGCAGCCCGTCGCTCATGGCCGGCTACCTGCCGGAGGAGGCGAACGTCGAGGCCTTCGTCGACGGCTGGTACCGCACCGGCGACATCGGCTGGCTGGAGCCCGAGGGCTGGGTCCACCTCACCGACCGGGCCAAGGAGATGATCAAGGTGAAGGGCTTCCAGGTGGCGCCCGCCGAGCTGGAGGCCGTGCTGCACGGTCACCCGTCGGTGGTCGACTGCGCGGTCTTCGGCGTCCCCGACGAGGCGGCCGGCGAGGTGCCCGTGGCCGCGGTCCAGCTCGATCCCGGCCACCCGGCGACCACGGCGGAGCTCCAGGCGCTGGTCGCCGACACCCTGGCCGGCTACAAGCAGGTCCGGGAGGTGCGTGGTCGTCGACGCGATCCCCCGCCTCCCGTCGGGGAAGGTGCTGCGCCGGGTGCTGCGCGACGATGGTCGACCGGGGCCACGGGGGCGCGCTGATGGACGTCCGCCTCTCGCCCGAGCAACGGGCGCTGCGGGACTCGGCCGCCCAGGTGGTCGACCGGCTCGGTCCGGCGACGGTCGGTGCCCTCGACGACACCGAGCGGCGGGCCAAGCTCGAGGCCGCCGTGGCCGCCGACCGGGTGGCGGGAGCTACGGGCCGCGGCCGACGGCGACGTTCCCCTGGCCTCGGGCGTGGAGGTGGCCATCGTCGCCGAGGAGCTCGGGCGCGGCCTGGCCGACGCTCCGTTCCTCGGCCCGACGCTGGCGGCCGACCTCCGGCGGCTGGTCGGGGCCCCGCCGGCCGACGGGGCCGAGACCGTGGCCCTGACCGCGCGACCTCGACCGCCCCACGGGGCCGGACGAGGTGGCCGGCGCCGCGGCGGTCGCCGTGGACGCCGCGGGCGCCTCGTCCGCGCTCCTCCTGGCGCCCGCCGACGACGGCCACACGCTCGCCACCGTCACCCTGGCTCCGTCGGCCGACGCGGTCGGCCCGCGACCTCACCCGGCCGTCCCGCGTGGTTCCGCCGTCCGCGCCGGTCGTGCCGGTGCCCGGCCAGGACCGGGTCCTCGACACCGACGCGCTCACCCGGTGGACCGCCCTCGGTCTCGCCCTCACCTGCGCCGACCTCGTCGGCACCATGGCCGGCGCCGTCCGGTTGTCGGTGGACTACGCCGCCGAGCGCCGCCAGTACGGCGTCGCCGTCGGCTCGTTCCAGGCCGTGCAGCACCTGCTGGCCGACGCCCACGTGGCCACGGAGGGCTCCCGCAGCGTCGCCCTCCACGCCGCCTGGGCCGTCGACGCCTTGCCGGCCGAGGAGGCCCTGGCCGCCGCCGCGGTGGCCAAGGCCTACTGCGCCCGCGCTGCCCGCTCGGTGGGTGAGACCGCCATCCAGGTCCACGGCGGCATCGGCAACACCTGGGAGTGCCTGGCCCACGTGTACCTGCGTCGGGCCCTGCTCGCGGCCGACGTCCTCGGCGGGGTGGGACCCAGCCTGGACCGGGTCCTGGCCCACCACGGACTGGGAGGTGGCCATGGACTTCGGTGACTCGCCCGAGGAGGCCGCGTTCCGGCAGCGCCTGCGGGACTGGCTCGCGGGAGAACAACCCGGGCCTGCCCGCGTCGTCGACCTCCGACGAGTACTGGGAGGGCCAGGCCCCCTGGCACCGGGCGCTCTACGACGCCGGGTTCTTCGCCCTGTCGTGGCCGATCGAGATCGGCGGGCCAGGGCCTGCCGACCGTCTACGAGGTCATCCTCGACGACGAGCTGGCCGCGGCCGGTGCCCCGCCCCGGCCCAGCCTGGGCTACCTGGTCAAGGGCATCCTCGAGCACGGCAACGAGGACGTGCAGCGGCGGTTCCTGCCCGGCATCGTCAACGGCCGCGAGCGCTGGTGCCAGGGCTTCAGCGAGCCCGACGCCGGCTCCGACCTCGCCTCCCTGCGCACCCGGGCCGAGCGCGACGGCGACGAGTACGTCATCACCGGCCACAAGGTCTGGACCAGCTACTCCGACGTGGCCGACTGGTGCCTCGTCCTGGCCCGCACCGACCCCGACGTCCCCAAGCACAAGGGCCTCTCCGCCTTCGTGGTGCCGATGGACCAGCCCGGCATCGAGCAGCGGCCCCTGCGCATGATCAACGGCATCACCCGGGAGTTCGGCGAGGTCAGCTTCGACGGCGCCCGGGTCCCGGCGGCCGACATGGTCGGCGCCCCGGGTGACGGCTGGCGCCTGGCCATGACCGTGGTCAGCCACGAGCGGGAGCCGGGCGAGCTCGGCTACGTGGCCCGCTACCGCAAGGTCGTCGGCCAGCTGGCCGAGCAGGTGCGGGCCGAGCCGGACCGACGCGGGCCCGAGGCGCGTCCGTGACCTCGGGTGGGCGATCGTGGAGGCCGAGATGCTGCGCCTCCACGTCTGCCGCCGCCTGTCCGACAGCCTCGACGGCATCGCCCACGGTCCCGAGGGCTCGGTGGACAAGCTGCTCATGACCTAGGTGGAGCAGGCCGTCGGCCATGCCGCCCTGGCCGTCGGCGGCGCCGCCCACGACGGTGGGGACGACACCTGGCTGAAGGTGTACCTCTACAGCCGGGCCCAGAGCGTCATGGGCGGGACCTCCCAGATCCAACGCAACCTCATCGCCTCTCGCATCCTGGAGCTGCCCCCGTCATGACCGACGTACCGAGTCCCCGACGCCATCCAGGTGGAAGGCCGACGGCCCCGTCCGCGTCGTCCGCCTGAACCGGCCCGACGACCTGAACGCCACGAACCACGAGCTGCACCAGGGCCTGGCCGAGCTGTTCCCCCAGCTCGACGCCGACCCCGACGCCCGGGTCGCGGTGCTCACCGGCAACGGCCGGGCGTTCTCGGCCGGGGGTGACTTCGAGTACATCGACGAGCTCGTCCGGGACCCGGACCTGCGGACCCTCAGCCTGACCCACGGCCGCCAGATCGTGACCGGGCATGGTGGCCTGCCGGGTGCCGATCGTCGCCGCCGTCAACGGGCCGGCGGTCGGCCTGGGCTGCAGCCTGGTCGCCCTCTCCGACGTCGTCTACATGGCCGAGAGCGCCCACCTCGCCGATCCCCACGTGCTCATCGGCCTGGTCGCCGCCGACGGCGGCCCGGTCACCTGGCCGCTGCTCACCAGCCTGCAGCTGGCCAAGGAGTACGCGCTCACCGGCGACCGCATCCCCGCCGAGCGGGCGGCGGCGATCGGCCTGGTCAACCACGTCGTCCCCGACGACGAGGTCCTCGACCAGGCGATGGCCTGCGCCCGGAAGATCGCCGCCCTGCCCCAGCAGGCCGTCGAGGACACCAAGCGGATCCTGAACCTGCACCTGCGAGCGGGCCGTGACCGCCACCATCGACTTCGCCCTCAGCGCCGAGCACCGCTCCTTCGACTCCCCCGAGCTGCGCGCCAACCTCGACCGCTTCCTGGCCCCGAAGGACTGACCCCGGCCCCGCGCCGAGGGCCGTCGGGGGCAGAACCGGCCGGTTTCGCCACGCCGCGTGACCGCGCCTCGTTCTGGCTCCCGATCTACTGCCTATAGGCGGAGGATCGGGAGCCAGAACATGGTCGGCCGGGTCCCTCGCAGCAGATGGCCACGCAGGGTGAGCATCGACCACTCGAGTGCCGCTGACCAGCCCTCAGCCCGATCCCACGCCCCCATCCATGCCATCGGTTCCGGTTGGCCCGAGGGTCAGAGCGGCAGGAGCGGGGGCAGCTGGCGGGTGGCCAGCAGTTGCTCGCCGAGCGCGATCGTCAGCGAGCGGGAGCTGCCGAGGAGGCCGTCGAGCACGAAGGTGCGGCGGAGGTGGTGGTGGAAGGGGTGCTCGGTGGTGAAGCCGACGCCGGCCAGGACCTGCTGGGCGTGGCGGGCGACGGTGCGGGCGCTGTGGCCGGCGACGGCCTTGGCCATGGCGGCGGCGAGCGGGGTGCCGTCGGCCCAGGCGGCGCCGACGGCGGCGTCGGCGGCCTCGACGGCGACCAGGCTCTCGGCCAGCCGGTGGCGCACGGCCTGGAACGAGGCGATGGGCACCCCGAACTGGATCCGGTCCACGGCGTGGTCCCGGGCCAGGGCGAGCATCGACCGGGACGCGCCGACCAGCTCGTGGGCGAGGGCCCGCTGCCCGGCGGCCATGGCCGCGTCCCAGGTGGCGGGGTCGAGCGGCGTGACCGTCCTCGGCCGGGGCCGTGCGCCGGTGACCTCGACCAGGCCGAGGGCCGGGTCGAGGCCGGCGACCGGACGAAGCGTGGAGGTGGTCCGTGTCCACCGTCGGCCCGGATGAGTCGCTGTCGCGTCGTCGTCACGACGACCACCGCCGCCGTCGCCGAACCCAGGGCCGGCGGTGCCGAGGCCCTGCAGCCGATCCGGCCGTCGCCCGGCGGCCGGTGGCCGCCGAGTGCAGGCAGGACGACCGGTCCGTCCACGCCCGAGAGCGTCGGCCAGGACCCGGTCCAGCGCTGACGACGTGGCGTTGGCCCGGCCCTGGTGCTCGAACAGCAGGCCGACGGCCGTCGCGGGGTCTTCCGCCAGGGCGTCGGCCCAGCCCAGGTCCTCGAGGGCGGCGTCGAGCGCCGGCCCCGAGTGCGTCGCCGTGGCGTGGGCCAGGCTCCGGTCGAACAGCTCGCGGTCCTCGGCGTCCATCAGCGGTCGTTGCCGAGGTCGAGGAGGCGCTTGGCGATGATGTTGCGCTGGATCTCGGCGCTGCCGCCGTAGATGGTCGCCGCCCGGGAGTAGAGGACCTCGGTGCGCCACTGCTCGGCCTCGGCGTCGTCGCCGAGGAGCACCTCGTCGGGGAGGCCGTCGGCGGCCAGGTCGAAGAGGGCCTGCTCGGCGGTGGCCAGCAGGACCTTGTCGACCGAGGTCTCGGCCCCGAGCTTGTCGCCTCGGTCGAGCCGGTGCTGGGTGGCACAGGACCGGGCCCGGAAGGCGTGGAGCTGCAGGAACACGTCCCCCACCTCGGCGGCGGTGAGCGCGCCCTCGGGGACCTCGGCCAGGAGCTCGGCCCATGCGGTGGTGGAGGTGGGCGCCGCGGAGCCCCAGCGCCGTGCTGCGCTCGTAGGGCAGCAGGTCCATGGCCACCGACCAGCCGCCACCGACCTCGCCGAGCAGGCGGTCGGCGGGCACGACCACGTCGTCGAAGAAGACCTCGCAGAACTCGGCCACCCCGTGCAGGGTCTCGATCGGCCGGACGGTGATCCCGGGGGTGTCCATGTCGACGAAGAAGGCGGTGATGCCCCGGTGGGCGGACTCCGGGGTGCCGGTCCGCGTCGAGCAGGACACAGCGCTGGGAGTACTGGGCCAGGCTGGTCCACACCTTCTGGCCGGTGACCGACCAACCGTCGTCGGTCGGCGTCGCCCGGCACGACAGGGAGCCGAGGTTGCTGCCGGTGCCCGGCTCGGAGAAGCCCTGGCACCAGGTCTCGTCGCCCCGGAGCTGACGGGGCACCATCTCGGCGGCCAGGTCGGGCGGCGGCGTAGTCGATCATCGTCGGCACCAGCACCTCGGTCATCGAGTAGAGGCCGGGCTGGATGAGGTCGCGGGCGGTGAGGGCCTCGCCCAGGTAGCCCCGCAGGAGGGGCGAGCCGGGATGGCCGCCGACCCGCTCGGGCCAGCCCCAGCGCATCCAGCCGGCGTCGAAGGCCAGGCGCTTCACCTTCGACAGCTGGGCCATCTGCTCGTCGAGGGTGCCCGGCCCCGGCGTAGGTCGGGGCCAGCTCGTCGGCCTGGTCGTCGAGCCAGGTGTCGACGCCGGCCCGGAAGTCGTCCAGCTCCACGCGGGCTACTCGGCGGCCGTGGTCGGCTCGGGCCGGCGCGGGTCGTGGGCCTTGCCCGAGTCCTTCGCCCCGCTGCGGCGCAGGAAGGTCATCGAGCGGGTGCGCAGCCGCCAGCCGTACTCCGTGCGGCGGTAGGTGTCGGTGTACCAGCCGATGCGCATGTCGTGGTTGGTCTGGTCCACGAAGCAGAGCGGCTGCTCGCCGGTGCCGTCGTCGCCGTCCAGCTCGAGGGCCGGGGTGCCGGTCAGGAAGAGGCCCTTGGGGGCGGCGGCCACGAGGGTGGGGAAGTCGGCCAGGGTGTAGGTGTCCCCGAAGGCGCTGTAGGTGCCGTCGGGGGTGAAGACCTCGATGACGGCCTCGATGTCGTCCTTGGTCATCCCGACCGCGTACCGGGCGAGCAGCTGCTCGATCTCGATGATGTCGGCGATCTCGGCCTGGTCCATGGTCATCCTCATTCGTAGACGACGTGCACCGTCGGGCTGACGGGCACGGACTGGCAGGTGAGCACCCACCCGTCGTCGACCTCGTCGTCGGTCAGCGCGTTGTTCACCCGCATCGTGACCGCATCCGTCCACGACCTTCGCCATGCAGGTGGCGCAGCTGCCGGCCTCACACGAGGACGGGGCGGGCAGGCCGAACTGGCGGGCGGTCTGCAGGAGGGTCGTGCCGGGGTGGTGGTCGCCGGTCTCGGTGCGGCCGTCGAGCTCGATGGTGATGCCGGGCGGGGGCTCCGTCGGCGGCGCGTCGGTGTGGCTCGACCGGCTCGGGCGACGGTGAAGCGCTCGACGTGGATCCGGTCCGGGGCCATGCCCTCGGTCCAGCAGGCTGCGCTCGACGATGTCCATGAACGGCGTCGGGGCCACAGAGGTAGAAGTCGGGGTCGTCGCCGACCCAGGCGAACGGGCGCGATGGTGCCGTCGTCGACGAAGCCCTGCTCGGCATCGAGGTGGTGGACGAGCTCGAACCGTCCGGGGACCGCTCGGCGAGCTCGTCGAGCTCGCGCGGCGAAGATCGTGCTCTCCCGGTCGCGGTTGGCGTAGAAGAGGTGGACCCGACGGTCGGTCGTGGCCAGGGCGGCCTTGACCAGGGAGATGACCGGGGTGATCCCGCTGCCGGCGGCGAAGGCCACCAGGTCACCGTCACCGGGCGCGAGGCGGAACACCCCGGCGGGGCAGGTGGCCTCGATCTCGTCGCCCGGCCGCGAGCGTGTCGTTCATCCAGTTGGACACCAGACCGTCGGGCACCCGCTTGACGGTCACCGGAGCTCGTCGTCGACGCCCGGCGCCGAGCACATCGAGTAGCAGCGCAGCTGGGCCTCGCCGTCGATGTGGACCCGGAACGTGCAGAACTGGCCGGCGTCGTAGCGCGAACGCGGCCCGGAGGTCGTCGGGCACCTCGAGCACGAACGAGCGGGCGTCGGCGGTCTCGTCCACGACCCGGCGCGACCCGGAGGGGGTGGAAGTCGTGGTCGCGCGACGCCCTCCAGGAGCGAGGGGAGCGAGACCGGGACCGCCATGGTCCTGGATGATAATCGAATTCTCAATTGTGGCAATGGTGATCGCGTCCGGAGGCTCAGGCTGGCCGCGGTTCATCGGGCACGGAGGGACGGCAGAGGGCGATGGAGGCGACGGAGCGCTGGCGGCGTCGGCCGCTGCCCGAGGGTCTGGCCCAGCACTGGATGGACGAGGGGTGGTGGACCGACGCCACGCTCGGCTCGATGGTGGCCGACGGGCCTGTCCGGCCTCGGCCACACCGAGTTCCACGTCCGGTCGAAGGTGCACCCCTGGTCCGGGCACGTTCGCCGACGTCGACCGGGCCGCCCGCGGGCTGGCCACCTCCCTGCGGGCCCGGGGCGTCGGCCCGGGATCGGTCGTCGATGCTCCAGCTGCCCGAACTGGGTCGAGGCCGGCATCGCCTTCTGGGCCGCGGCCTACCTCGGCGCGGTCGTGGTCCCCGTCGTGCACTTCTACGGCCCGAAGGAGGTCGCCTACATCCTCGACGCGACGACGCCGGACGTCGTGGTCACCGCCGACCGCTTCGGCCACAGCGACCACCTGGCGAACTACGAGGCGCCTGCTCGCTGACCGCCCCGGGCCCCGCTGGCTGGTGGTCGGGGACACCCCGCGGGCGGGCTGCCCGCCGCGGGCCGAGCCGTTCGCCCCCTGCTCGACGCCGAGCCCCTCGCCGAGCCCGCCCCGGTCGACCCGGACGCGCCGGCGATCATCGCCTTCACCTCGGGCACGACCCGCGACCCCAAGGGCGTCATCCACTCGCACCGGACCATCGGCTTCGAGACCCGCCAGCTCGACCACATGTTCCCGGACGGTGGGCCCGCCGCAGATCACCGGGGCCCCGGTCGGGCACTTCATCGGGATGGTCAACGCCTTCCTCGTCCCCCTGCTGCGCGAGCGGGCCGTGAACCTGGTCGACGTGTGGGACCCGGGCGAGATCCTCCGCCTGATGAGGGAGGAGGGCCTCGGGGTCACCGGCGGCGCCACCTACTTCCTCACCAGCCTGCTCGACCACCCCGACTTCACCGACGAGCACCTCGCGCTCATGCCCTTCGCCGGGATCGGGGGGTCCACGGTGCCGGTCGCCGTCATGGAGCGGCTCGAGGCCGCTGGGCATCGACGCCTTCCGCTCCTACGGGAGCACCGAGCACCCGTCGATCACCGGTTGCCTGCTCGATGACCCGCTGGAGAAGCGCCAGACCACCGACGGCCACCTGCTGCCCGGTGTGGAGCTGCGCCTGGAGGAGGACGGCGAGATCGTCTCCCGGGGCCCGGACTGCTGCATCGGCTACACCGACCCGGAGCTGACGGCTCGGGCCTTCGACGCCGACGGCTGGTACCACACCGGCGACGTCGGGGTCCTCGACGACGACGGCTACCTGACGATCACCGACCGGATCTCCGACGTCATCATCCGCGGCGGTGAGAACATCAGCGCCCAGGAGATCGAGGAGCTGCTGATGGGCATGGACGGCGTGGCCGAGGTCAGCGTCGTGGCCGCGCCCGACGAGCGGCTGGGCGAGCACGCGGCGGCGATGTTCCGCCTCCACGACGGGCGCCGCCGCGCCGACCCTCGAGCGAGGTCCGGGCGCACCTGGACGCCGCCGGCCTGGCCCGCCAGAAGTGGCCCGAGGAGCTCCACACGGTCGAGGACTTCCCGCGCACGCCGTCGGGCAAGGTCCAGAAGTTCGTGCTCCGCCGACAGCTGAAGGAGCGGCCGTGACCGAGCCCCGCATCCCCGCCCTGGCGCCCTCGGACTGGCCGGCGTCGATGCGCGAGGCGCTCGCCGTGCTGCTGCCCGAGAACCCCCGGCACCCCCGGCTGCGCACCGAGGGCCGGCCCAAGGCCCTGAACGCCCTCGGCACCCTCGCCCAGTACCCCGAGCTGGCGCGCGCCTACCACATCTTCAACGGTCACGTCATCTACAACACGACCCTGTCGCCCTCGCCAGCGCGAGCTGCTCGTCCTGCGGGTCGCCGCCGTCCGGCGCAGCGAGTACGAGTGGGCCCAGCACGTGGTGCTCGCGGCCGACGTCGGCATCACCGACGACGAGGTGGCCCGGGTGGCCGAAGGGCCTGACGGGGAGGGATGGTCGCCGTTCGACGCGGCCCTGGTGCGGGCGGTCGACGAGCTGCTGGCCGACGCCCGCGTCACCGACGACACGTGGGCCACGCTCGCCGCGCGACCTCGACATCCAGCAGCTGATGGACGTCGTGTTCACGGTGGGCTCCTACGACCTGCTGGCCATGGCCTTCCGCTCGTTCGGTGTCGAGCTGGACGACGACCTGAAGACCCACCTGCGCGAGGCCTGAGAGGAAGCCCATGGACACCGTCCCCCATCCCCCCGACGTCTTCACCTGGCCGTCCGAGGAGCCCCAGCTCATCGGCGCCCGCTGTGAGGCGTGCTCGGCCATCACCTTCCCGATGACGACCTCCTGTCCCCGCTGCGGCACGCCGGACCTGGCCGAGCACCTGCTCCCGCGCCGGGGGACGCTGTGGACCTGGACCACCCAGGACTTCCTGCCCAAGGAGCCCTACGCCAGCGGCGAGACCAACGAGACCTTCCAGCCCTACGGCGTGGGCCTGGTCCAGCTCGGCGACGAGGTCCGGGTCGAGGCCCGCCTCACCGAGGCCGACCCGGCCAAGCTCGACTTCGGCATGGAGGTCGAGCTCGTGGTGGTGCCGTTCCGGCAGGACGACGACACCAAGATCGTCACCTTCGCCTTCGAGCCGGTCTGACAGGAGGAGTTGACATGGAAGACGTCGCCATCATCGGGGTGGGCCTGCACCCCTTCGGTCGGTTCGGCGACAAGTCGGCCCTCGACATGGGGGCCGAGGCCGTGCGGTCCGCCTGCGCCGACGCCGGCGATCGAGTGGAAGGACGTGCAGTTCGCCTTCGGCGGCAGCGCCGAGCTCGACACCCCCGATGTCGTGGTCAACCGCCTCGGCCTCACCGGCATCCCGTTCATGGGCGTCTACAACGGCTGCGCCACGGCGGCCACCGCCCTCCAGCTGACCGCCGACATCATCCGGTCCGGTCAGCACGAGATCGGCGTCGCCGTGGGCATGGACAAGCACCTCCCCGGTGCGCTCACCGCCGATCCGGTCGACTACGGCGCCCCGTCCTGGTACGGCGAGCTCGGGCTACTTCCTGACCACCAAGTTCTTCGGGATGAAGATCAACCGCTACATGCACGACCACGGCATCTCCCACCGAGACGCTGGGCCGGGTGGCGGCGAAGAACTTCCGCAACGGGGCGCTGAACCCCAACGCCTTCCGCCGCAAGCCGATGGCGGTGGAGGACATCGTCGGCTCGCGGATGCTCAACTACCCGCTCACCCAGTACATGTTCTGCGCGCCCGACGAGGGCGCGGCCGCCGTGGTGCTGTGCCGGGCCGACCTCGCCCACCAGTACACCTCGACGCCCGTCTACCTGCGGGCCACCGCGCTGCGGTCCCGCCGCTACGGCGCCCACGAGGTGCACGCCACCTGGGCCGCGATCGACGCAGGACGACGCGCCGACGGTCTACGCCTCCCGGGCCGCCTACGAGATGGCCGGGATCGGCCCCGAGGACGTCGACGTGATCCAGCTCCAGGACACCGACGCCGGCGCCGAGGTCATCCACATGGCCGAGAACGGGTTCTGCGCCGACGGCGACCAGGAGCAGCTGATCGCCGACGGGGCCACCGAGATCGACGGGCCCGATGCCGGTCAACACCGACGGCGGCCTGATCGCCAACGGCGAGCCCGTCGGCGCCTCCGGCCTCCGCCAGGTGCACGAGCTGGTCCGCCAGCTCCGGGGCCAGGCCGGTGACCGTCAGGTCCCGGGCGACCCGAAGGTGGGCTACGCCCAGCTCTACGGCGCCCCGGGCACCGCCGGGCGTGTCCATCCTGAGCACCTGACGGAAACTTCGTTCTCGCCGACTTCGGGCCACGCGTGGGCAGCTCGGAAGATCCAGGCTCTCACCATCGTTCCACTAGGCTCTCACCCATGACCGTGAACGATCCCGTGGCCGAGTCCTCGGCGGGCGATGCCGCCCCCAGCCGACGGGAGCTGGCGGTGGCCCGGTCGCTGGACCCGGCCCGGGCCCGGGCCGAGAAGCGGGTCCAGCGCTTCCTCGACGCCGCGCTCGAGCTGATGCAGTCCGCCCCGGACAAGGAGTTCACGGTCCAGGAGGTGGTCGAGGCCTCCGGGCAGTCGCTCCGCAGCTTCTACCAGTACTTCGCCGGCAAGCACGAGCTGTTGCTGGCCCTCTTCGAGGAGGCGGTGCGCTCGACCGCCGAGCAGCTCGGCCAGGCCATCGCCGACGAGGACGATCCCCTGGAGCGGCTACATCGGTTCTGTCGTCGCCTACTACCGGGCCTGTCGCCCGACGCCCCCCGGGCGGTCGGGGAAGCCCAACTCCGCCGGCGCGATGGCCGAGTTCGCCCAGCAGCTCCTGACCGGGCACCCCAAGGAGGCCTCCCGGGCCTTCATCCCACTCGTCACGCTGCTCGAGGAGGTGCTCGACCAGGCCGCCGCCGCCGGGGCCATCCGACCGGAGGTCCACCACCGCCGCACCGCCGGCGTGATCCTGCAGGCCGTCATGTTCAACGCCTTCGCGGCGACCATCAGTGGCACGCCCCTCGAGGCGGCTGACGACGCCGCCGACGAGCTGTGGCAACTCGTGCTCCACGGCATCGCCACCGACTCGTCGAGCTGAGCCGGTGAGCGACGCCGAAGCCCGCGACGAACCGAACTTCTTCCGCGATCCCGACCTGGTCGCCGATCCCTACCCCTACTTCGAGGCGATGCGCGGGGCAGTGCCCGGTGCGGCGGGAGCCGTACGAGGACGTGGTCCTGGTCACCGGCTACGAGGAGGCGCTGGCCGTCTACCACGACACCGCGACCTTCTCCTCGTGCACCGCGGTGACCGGTCCCTTCCCCGGCATGCCGGTCCCGCTGGAGGGCGACGACGTCACCGACCTCATCGAGGAGCACCGGGACAGCCTCCCGTTCAGCGACCAGATCACCACGATGGACCCGCCGAAGCACACCGCGCACCGGGGCCTGCTGATGCGCCTGCTCACGCCGAAGCGGCTGGCCGAGAACGAGGCCTTCATCTGGTCCCTCGTCGACCAGCAGATCGACGAGTTCCTCCCCACCGGGCGCTGCGAGGTGGTCCGAGAGCTGGGCGGGCCCTTCACCATGCTCGTCATCGCCGACCTCCTGGGCGTCCCCGAGTCCGACCACGAGTGGTTCATCGAGGCGATGGGCCGGCGGCGGCGGGCACATCGGGGGCACGGGCGGGTCGACCATGGCCAAGACCCCCCTCGAGGTGCTCTACGACCGGTTCGTCGAGTACCTCGAGGACCGGCGGCGCGAGCCCAAGGGCGACGTCCTCACTGGGCTGGCCACCGCCACCTTCGCCGACGGGTCGATCCCCGAAGCCGGCGACGTGGCCAAGATCGCCAGCAACCTGTTCGCCGCCGGCCAGGAGACGACGATCCGCCTCCTGGGGACCGCCTTCCTGCGCATCGGCGAGGACCCCGAGCTGCAGCAGCGACTCCGGGAGGACCACGGCCTGATCCCGAACTTCATCGAGGAGTGCCTGCGCCACGAGTCCCCGGTCAAGGGCGACTTCCGGCTCAACCGGGTCACGACCACGGTCGGGGGCGTCGACCTCCCGGCGGGCACGACGGTGATGGTGCTCGAACGGTGCCGCCAACCGGGATCCTCGTAAGTTCGAGGACCCCAACACCTTCTCGATCGAGCGGGAGAACGCCCGGGAGCACCTCGCCTTCGGCCACGGCATCCACTTCTGCCCGGGCGCCGCCCTGGCCCGCACCGAGGGCCGGGTGGCGGTCCAGCGGATGCTGGAGCGCACCCACGACATCCGCATCGACGAGGCCCAGCACGGCCCGGCCGGCGACCGGCACTACGACTACGCCCCGACCTTCATCCTCCGCGGCCTCGAGAAGCTGTACCTGGAGCTCACGCCCGCGGGTTGAGCCCGCCGGGGATCAGGCCTCGACGCCGGGCTTCGGGCCGAGCTCGACCGGGACGAACTCCGGATCCGACTCGTCCCGCATGCTGAGCTGCCACTTGCAGCACACGTTGCCGTCGTCTACTCGGGGAGGGATGGCCAGGATGTCGACCTTCATGTTCGGGTTGTACATCTTCGCCGTCTCGATCGAGGAGGCCGGGCAGGTGGAGTGGCAGTTCTTCTCGAGGATGTCCGGGCGCCCCATGGCCTCCCACTGGTCCGCGGCGCAGCACCGGTTGAAGGTCATGATGCCGACGTCCTCCTCCGGCATCTCGAAGCTCAGGTCGAACGCCTTGCCCGGGAACGATGTGGCGTCGATCTGGATGTCCTTCATGAAGGCGGCGACGTCGTTGGTGGTGATGTTCATCCACCGCCCCTTCATGAGGCGCACCTCGGGGAGCACCTTCTCGCTCCAGAGCGCCCACTGGATGTCGAACATGTCGTCGAGCCCGTAGCGCACGACGACCTCGGCGGCCCAGGCCTCGATCACCAGCAGCAGGAACTCGTGGCTGCCAAGGCAGAGCTGGACGAGCTGGGCCTTGTCGCAGGACGCCAGCCGGTCGTCGGGCTTGAACGGGTTGTAGGCGACCACGCCGGTCTCGAGGTCGGGGAGCTGGTCCGCACCCTCGAGGGCGCCGAACTCCTCACCGATCCGCTGGAGGTGGGGGAGGATGCCGTTGGTCCACGCCGACAGCTGCAGCTCGTGCATGGCGTCGTCGCCGAACCGGGTGGCGACCTCGGCGGCCCACGCGTCGACGAGCAGGGCGTAGTACTCGTAGCTCAGCGAGTACATGCTGACCAGGGCCTCGTTGGAGAAGTCCGTGAAGCGGAGGTCGGCTTTGAACGGGCCGCTGTAGTCGGGGAGCTCGGCCGTCGAATCGAGGTCGATCTCGGCCCGGGTGTCGAGGTCGGCCTTCTTGTAGGTCACGGCGTCGTCGACCCGCGGGAACTTCTTGAAGTTCTCCACGTCGCAACCGATCGACAGCGCGAAGTCGTCGACCTTGTGCTCCTCGTAGTCGACACCGGGCTGGCGGACGTCCAGCAGCGTCTGCAGGTTCGGGTCGAGCTCGTGGTCGGTCATGGCCGTTCCCCCGTGGTCATCCGGATGACTAGCCGATCGGCTAGTCAGAGGATAGCCGATTGGCTAGTGCGGTCAAGCCGCTCGGTACCCTCCCGGGATCGTGGACACCGCTACGCACACCGCGGCCGCAGAGCCGTGTCGTCGATGCCGCCCTCGAACTGTTCGCCGTGCGCGGCGTGAACGGGACCTCGCTGCAGATGATCGCCGACGCCCTCGGCGTGACGAAGGCCGCGGTCTACCACCAGTTCCCGAGCAAGGAGCAGATCGTCGTCGCCACGGCGGAGACGGAGCTGGCGAGGCTCGATGCCGCCGTCACCGCCGCCGAGGCCGAGGAGGACCGCTCCCGTGCCCTCGAGGTCCTGCTCAGCCAAGTCGTCGACCTCGCGGTCGAGCGCCGTCACGTGGTCAGCACGCTCATGCACGATCCCGTCGTGGTCCGCCTGCTCGCCACACACGAGCCATTCCCCCGGCTGATGGCCCGGGTGTCCCGGGTGCTGCTCGGCGCCGCCCCCACGGCCGAGGCGCGCGTGCGGGCGGCGATGACCCAGATCGCCATCGGTGGCGCGGTCTCCCACCCGCTCGTGGCGGACCTCGACGACGACACCCTCCGCTCCGAGCTGCTCCGGATGGCCCGCCGGCTGTTCGGGCTCCCGGTGGACCGGTGACCGGCACACGAGGCCTGGCCGCGCGGAGATCTGCGGCACCGTCGTGTCGAACGGGGCGAGCGCCGACCCCGCCGGGGGTGCCCTTCAGCGACCCGTCCAGTGGGGATCCCGCTTCTCGATGAATGCGGCGGCGCCCTCCCGGGCGTCGTCGCTGCCGAACACGACCGGCTGCCACTCGGCCTGACGGGCCTTGGCCGCGGTGACGTCGTCGGCGGCGGCGGCGGACGACCTGCTTGGTCGCCTTCACCGCCAGCGGCCCGTTGGCGGCGATGCGCTCGGCGAGGGCCACGGCGGTCGTCGAGCACCTCGGCCGCCGGCACAACCCGGTTCACGAGGCCGAGCTCGGCGGCCCGGGTCGGCGTCGATGCGGTCGCCGGTGAGGGTGAGCTCGAGGGCGACGGCGAGCGGGATCCGGCTGCGCCAGGAGGGCACCGGGGCCGCCGGGGAACAGGCCCCGCTTGACCTCCGGGAGACCGAAGCCGGCGTCGGCGGAGGCCACGACCAGGTCGCAGCCGAGCAGCACCTCGAAGCCGCCGGCCACCGCGGTGGCGTTGACCGCGGCGACGATCGGGATGTCGACGTCACCGTCGAGGAAGCGCCGCAGGTCGGCCAGGGCCTCGGCGCCCGGCATGGTGGCGGTGCCGGCCGCGGCGAAGTCGGCGAGGTCGAGGCCGGAACAGAAGGCCCGGTCGCCGGTGCCGGTGAGCACCACGCAGCGCCACCTCGGGGTCCGCCTCGGCGGCGCGCAGCGCGAGCCCCGAGCTGCTCCAGCAGGTCGCCGTTCAGGGCGTTGCGGGCCTCGGGCCGGTTGAGGCGCAGCACCAGGACGGCGCCCCGCTGCTCCTCGGCACCAGAACGGGTTCGTCGGTCATGTCGCCCCCATGGTCGCACCCCTCGTGGTCCCGGCCCAGCCCGGTCGGCTGGCGACCGTCGTCCCCGGAGTATAGGATCGCTCTGCTCATACGGAAGTGCCGTTCTCGCGACCCATCGGAGGAAACATGTCGCAGGGATGACCATGAGCGCCGGACGCAGATGTCCCTGGTCGGGTTCATGCAGGCGGGCAACGCCACCGTCTACGCCGGGCTCGTGGCGGCACGCCGCCACCGAGCACGGCTTCCTCGACGCGGGCTACTACCAGAAGCTGGGGCGGACCCTCGAGGAGGGCTGCTTCGACCTGATGTTCTTCGACGACCGCCTCGCCATGCCCGGCATCTACGGCGGGTCGGTGGCCGAGGCGGTACGGGTCGGCGCCCGCCCGGTGAAGCTGGACCTCAGCGTCGTGCTGGGGGTGATCGCCGGGGCGACCCGGGCCATCGGCCTCGGGGCGACCTACTCGACGACCTACTACTCGCCGTTCCACGTGGCCCGCACCTTCGCCACCCTCGACCACCTCACCGACGGCCGGGCGGCGTGGAACGTGGTCACCTCGGTCAACGACAGCGAGGCCCAGAACTACGGGTTCACCGAGCACATCGCCCACGACGAGCGCTATGACCGGGCCGACGAGTTCCTCGAGGCCACCACCGGGCTGTGGGACACCTGGGAGGACGACGCGCTGGTCCTCGACCGCGAGTCCGGCCGCTTCGCCGACCCGGACAAGGTCCACGAGCTGGGCTACGAGGGCACCTGGTACAGCACCCGGGGGCCGCTGACGGTCCCCCGGTCGCCGCAGGGCCGTCCGCTGCTGATGCAGGCGGGGTCCTCGGGTCGCGGTCGGGACTTCGCGGCCCGGTGGGCGGAGCTCATCTTCATGGGCGACCCCGACATCGACATCGCCCGCGCCCACTACAAGGACCAGAAGGAGCGCATCGCCGCCGAGGGCCGGGATCCGGACACGGTGAGGATGTGCCCGATGGCCTACACGGTCGTCGGGGAGTCCCGGGCCCAGGCCGAGGAGCGCGAGCAGCACTTCCTGAACGACCTAGTCGATCCCGTCGCCTCGCTCACGCTGTTGTCGGAGCTGATGAACCACGACTTCTCGTCCATGGCCCTGGACGACCCCATCACCGACGAGCTCGTCGAATCGGTCTCCGGCATCCGGGGTCTGGTGCAGAACCTCCGCCAGCACATCGGCGGCAACGTCACCCTCGCCGACCTGGCCGGGCACCGCGCCACGCTGCTCCAGGGCCCCCGCTTCGTCGGTACCGCCCGGGACGTGGCCGACCAGATGGAGGAGTGGTTCGGCGGCGACGCCTGTGACGGTTTCGTCATAGCCGCCACCCACACCCCGGGGGCGTACGAGGACATGACCCGCCTGGTGGTGCCCGAGCTGCAGCGTCGGGGTCTGTTCCGTGACCGCTACACGGGCACCACCCTGCGCGACCACTTGGGTGCCGTTCGCCCCGAGGTGGCCTCGCGTGGTTGACGGCGGGCTCGGCCCTCTCGACGGTGTCCGCGTCGTCGAGTTCGCCACGCTCGCCGCCGGCCCGATGGTCGGCACGGCCCTCGGCGAGTTCGGCGCCGAGGTCATCAAGGTCGAACAGCCCGGTGCCGGCGACCCGATGCGCACCTGGGGCGACCGGCGCGGCGGCATCGGCCTCGTGTGGAAGAGCGTGAGCCGCAACAAGGCCTGTGCCACCCTGGACCTGCGCCAGGCCGAGGGCCAGGGGGTGTTCCACGAGCTGCTCGACCGGAGTGACGTCCTGGTCGTCGGCAACCGCCCGAGTGCCCTCGAGCGCTGGGGCATCGACTACGACGCGGTGCACGCCGCCCACCCCCACATCGTGATGCTGCACATCACCGGGTACGGGCGGGGCGGCCCGAAGAGCGACCGCCCCGGCTTCGGGACCCTGGCCGAGGCCATGTGCGGCTTCGCCCACCTGACCGGCCAGCCCGACGGCCCGCCGACCCTGCCCCCGTTCATGCTGGCCGACGGCGTGGCCGCCCTCGCCGCGACCTACGCGGTGATGATCGCCCTGTACCACCGTGACGTCCACGGCGCGGGCGGCCAGCTCGTCGACGTGAACCTGATCGAGCCCCTCGCCCGGCTCATGGAGTCCTCGACCCTCGGCTTCGACCAGCTCGGCAAGATCGCGGGCCGCGTGGGCAACAGCCTCCCGGCCAGCGCGCCCCGCAACGCCTACCGCACGGCGGACGATCGGTGGGTGGCCATCTCCAGCGCGGCGCCCAACATCGCGGTCCGCCTGTTCCGGGCCGTCGGCCGCCCGGAGCTGGCCGAGGATCCGGACTACGTCGATCCCGTCCGGCGTCAGGCCCACGCCGCCGAACTGGACGACCTGGTGGCCGGTTGGGTCGGTGAGCGGACCCTGGAGGAGGCCATGGCGGTCTTCGAACAGGCCGAGGTCGCCGCCGCCCCCGTCTACGACGCGCCGCAGTTGCTGGCCGACGAGCACCTGCGGGCCCGGGGCACGTTCGTCTCGGTGCCGGACCCGGACTTCGGTGCGGTCACCGTGCAGGCCCCCGTCGTCGTCCTCAGCGAGACCCCGGGCCGGATCGACCATCTCGGCCGGGGCCTGGGGGCCGACAACGAGGCGGTCTTCGGCGACCTGCTCGGCCTCGACCCCGACCGCCTCGCCGCCCTCGCGGCGGCGGGCGTCATCTGATCCCCGGAGGAACCATGGCCGAACCCCGTGCCCGCAGGTCCGAGCTGGCCACGCCGGCCAGCAGCGAGAAGATGTGTGCCAAGGCGCCGTCGTCGGGTGCCGACCTGGTCTTCCTCGACCTCGAGGACGCCTGTGCGCCGCTGGCCAAGGAGGGGGCCCGGCAGATCGCGGTGGACGCCCTGACCGGCCAGGACTGGGGCCGCACGGTCCGGGCCGTGCGGGTCAACGGCCTCGACACCATCTGGTGCCATGACGACATCATCGAGATCGTCACCGGCGCCCGCGACGACCTCGACGTCCTCATCGTCCCCAAGGCCCGGTCGGCCCGGGACGTCTGGTGGGTCGACGTCCTGCTCACCCAGCTGGAGGCCAAGCTCGGTGTCCAGAAGCGCATCGGCCTGGAGGTCCTGATCGAGGACGCCGAGGGCCTGGCCAACGCGGTGGAGATCGCCCGGGCCAGTGACCGCCTCGAGGCCGTGATCTTCGGGGCCGGGGACCTGTCGGCTTCCCAGCACGCCCGGGTGGACGGCAACTTCGACCCGGTCAGCGAGTACCCCGGCGACTTCTGGCACTTCGCCCGGGCCCAGGTGGTCACCGCGGCCCGGGTGGCGGGCATCGACGCCATCGACGCCCCCTACCCCGCCTACGAGGACCCGGACGGCTACCGCCGCTCGGCGACCCACGGCAGCCTGCTGGGCTTCGACGGCAAGTGGGCCATCCATCCGTCACAGATCTTCATCGCCAACGAGGTGTTCGCCCCCACCGCCGCGGAGGTCGCGGCGGCCCGTCAGTCGGTCGAGACCTACCGGGCGGCCGAAGCCGACGGCGTCGGCGCCATCGGCCAGGACGGCCGCCTCGTCGACGCCGCCCACATGCGCCTCGCCGCCAACGTGCTGCACAAGGCCGCCCTCGCGAAGGACGACCCGCTGCCTTAGGCCGGTGGGGGGGTGAGGAGGGCGGCGACCATGCCGCCGTCCACGAGCAGGTCGGTGCCGGTGACGAACGAGGCGGCGGGGCCCAGCAGGAAGGCCGTGGCGGTCGCGATCTCCTCGGGCGTGCCGGTCCGGCCGGCGGCGGAGGCGGCGACCATCTGGCGCATGCCCTCGCCGTGGGGGCCGGCCAGCTCCTCCTCGCCCATCGGCGTCGAGATGATGCCGGGGCTGATGGAGTTGATCCGGGCCTGGTGCTCGCCCCACGGCCCGGCGGCCTGTCGTACGAGGAAGCGGACCATGCGCTTGGCGTAGGCGTAGGCCAGGCCGGGGTCGGAGGCGATCGCCTCCTGGACACAGGGGACGCTCGGCCAGTTCGGCGGTCGAGGCGTGGGCCAGGTCCGCCTCCTGCTCGGCCGGGAGGGGACCGACCAGGTAGCCGGAGTTGGAGGAGATGATCACGCCGGCCCCGCCGGGAGCGATCACCTCGGCGAAGGCCTCCAGCACGTACGCGACGCCGAGCAGGTCGACGGCCACGATCCGCTCGGCCGTGGCCTGCACCGGCGAGAGCCCGGCGGTGTGGGCCAGGGCGCGCACGGGGCCCAGCGACGCCGGCGGCCGCGGCCAGGTCACTGACCGACGCCGGGTCGGCGACGTCGACCCGGTGAGGGACGACGTCATGGCCCGCCTCGCGGAGGGTCGCCGCGGTGGTCTCCAGCGCCTCCTCGTTGACGTCGGCGAGCAGGACCCGGTGCTCCGCGCCCGAGGCCCGGACGATGGCCTCGCCCATCCCGCCGATCCCGACCACCACCAGCACGCCGTCGTCCATCGGCCCGCAGGATAATCTGGATCTCGCACAGGCAAGAGTCTCGGTTCTAGGGGGGACATGAGCGCACCGCTCCGAGTGGTCCAGTGGGCCACCGGCAACATCGGGACGAGGTCGCTGCGCGCGGTCATCGAGCACCCGGGCCTCGAGCTCGTCGGGGTCCACGTGCACGGCGACGACAAGGTCGGCAAGGACGCCGGCGAGCTCTGTGGCGCCGGCCCGACCGGGGTGCTGGCCACGAGCTCCGTCGACGAGGTCCTCGCCCTCGGGGCCGATTGCGTGCTGTACATGCCCCAGGGGTGTGACGTCGACGACGTCTGTCGGATCCTGGCGTCGGGCGCGAACATCGTGACGACACGCGGCGAGTTCGTCCGGCCGGCGAGCATGGACCCCGAGGTCCGCCGACGGGTCGAGGACGCCTGTGCGGCGGGTGGCACGTCGATCCACTCGACGGGGAGCAGCCCGGGCTTCATCTCCGAGGCGTTGCCGATCGTGCTGCTGACGATGCACCGCCGTCTCGACCTGCTGCAGATCGACGAGTTCGCCGACATGTCCTCCCGCAACTCACCCGAGCTGCTCTTCGACCTGATGGCCTTCGGCGGGGACCCGGCGGCCTTCGACGCCCGCCGTTTCGGCCACCTGGCCCACGCCTTCGGCCCGTCCCTCTCGGCGCTCGCCGACGCCATCGGGCTGCCGATCGACGCCATCGAGTCCAGCGGCGATGTCGCCGTGGCCGCCCACGACGTGGAGATCGTCGCCGGCACGGTCGCGGCGGGCACGGTGGCCGCGCAGCGCCCGATCGTGACCGGGCTCCGCAACGGTGAGCCGCTCATGGTGTTCCGGGCGAACTGGTACGTCACGACCGACATCGAGCCGGCCTGGGACCTGCGGGAGACCGGTTGGCGGGTGCAGGCCCTCGGCGACACCCCCATCGACCTCGAGATCCGGTTCCCGGTCGACCCCGAGCACTACGCCCAGGTGTCGCCTGGCTTCACCGCGCATCCCGCCGTCAACGCCGTGGCCACGGTGTGCGCGGCGGCGCCGGGCATCCGCACCACCTTCGACCTCCCGAAGGTCATCCCCCAGCTGGGCTGACCGCGAGCGGCGCCTCAGCCGACGGGCGTGGCCAGGGTCTTGAGCTCCAGGTACTCTTCGAAGCCGGCGACGCCCATCTCCCGGCCGATGCCGGACTGCTCGTCGCCGCCGAACGGGTAGTCGGGGCCGGCGGACGGAGCTCCCCGCTGATGAGCAGACGCTCATCGTCCCTGGTGGCGGAAACTGGCTTCTCCGATGCCGAGAGCCGGCCGAACGGTCCGGTCGTCGCGGACGTGGCAGACTGTCCGAGGATCCGGGGACGAGCGGCTTGCCTGACTGCCTCGTGCCGTCTAAACATGTAGAGGTCTTTCACTGAGACTTGGATGCGGGTCGGAGACGGCCGGCGAGGGGGAGTAGCAGGATGTCGAGGACCTTGGCCCGACTGTTGGCCGCGTTGATGGTGCTGGCGCTGGTCGCCGCGGCGTGCAGCAGCGACGACTCCGGCGGTGGGAGCGACGCCGGCGGCGACGGCGGCGGCGACGAAGCCGCCGCCGTCGAGGTCGACTACGAGGCCATCGGCCTGTGGGACGACGGCCCGTGTGACGAGGCGCTCGAGCCGCTGCTCGATCGGGCTCATGACCGTGTTCGAGTCGCCGGTCCTCTCCCTCGAGGACCAGGCCCTCGCCCTCGAGGCGTCGGCCGAGGCGTTCAACGCCCGCGGGCGGCGCCAACGGCGCCTGCATCGAGGTCACCACCTGTGACGACGGCGGCAACGCCGACCAGGCCCTGGGCTTGCGTCCGGGAGATCGACGAGGCCGGGGTCGTGGCCACGGTCAACGACCAGGGCACCGCCGGCCAGGCCGACGTGTCCGCGGCCATGGCCGAGGCGGGGATCCCCCGGGTCGCCTCCAACGTCGTGTCCGAGGACTGGGGCGACCAGAACGCCTACCCGCTGGATGCCTCCGGCACCGGGGTGACCTTCCTGCTGCCCCAGGCCCTCATCGAGGAGGACGTCACCGACATCGGCCTCATCCGGGTCGACCTGGCGGCGGCGTCCGCGCTGGTCGGCCTCCTCGAGGACCTCTACGCCGACGACGGCGCCACGTTCCCCTAGACGTCCCGGTGCCCGGCCGGGCACCACCGACTTCACCCAGTTCATCCTCGGCGCCGCAGGACGCCGGCGTCGGCGGCGTGTCCCTCGCCCTGGGCGAGCAGGAGGCGGTCCAGGTCGTGCGGGCCGGCCAGCAGCTGGGCACCGACCTGCTCATCGGCTCCAGCCTGGGCACCTTCTCGCAGGCCAGCGTCGCCGAGCTCGGCGACTTCGCCCAGCAGATGGTCTTCCTCTGGTCGTTCGCCCCGGCGACCTTCGACCTGCCGGTCTACGAGGCCCTGCGCCAGGACCTCGCGGCGTCCGGGCGAGGAGTCGCTCCAGCCGGCCAACCTCAAGGCCAGCCCGATGCGCTCGTGGATCGGCCTCTACGCCCTGCTGTACATGATCCGGGACGCGGGCATGACGGAGTTCACCCGTGAGGGGATCACCGAGATGCTGGACGACGGCCCAGGACGTCCCGATGCTCGACATGTACGGCGGCGAGAACTGGACGCCCGACGCCGATCACCCGGGCGTCTTCCAGCGGGGCGGCATCGACCGCTGGTCGACGTGGACCTGGGATCCCGAGGGCGTGACCCCGGACGGGCTCGAGCGGCAACTTCGTCGAGGGCTCCGAGATCAGCTTCGACGAGACCCTGTGCGGCTCGCCCTTCGGTGCCCCGACCTGTTGAGCCCGAGCACCGACCTGACCCGACCCGCCCTGGAGGCCGGTGACCTTTGCAGTCGTTCCTGCAGTTCCTGATCATCGGTCTCGGGGCGGGGGCCACCTACGCCCTGTTCGCCCAGGGCGCGGTCCTCATCTACCGCGGGTCCGGCCTGGTCAACTTCGCCCAGGGGGCGATCGGGACCTTCGCCGCCTACATCGCCTTCGTCGAGCTCCAGGACGACCGGGGTTGGGGGACCTGGCCCGCCATCGTCGTCGCGGTGGTGGCGGCCGGCCTGGCGTCGCTGGCGTTCCAGGCGCTCGTCCTGCGGGCCCTGCGCCACGCGGCGGCGATCGTCCGGGTCATCGCCACGATCGGCCTGCTCGGCCTCCTCCAGGCCATCGTGCTGAAGCGCTACGGCGCCGCCAACCAACCGGTCGAGCCCTACCTCCCCGACGACATCTACGACTGGGGCGGCATCACCGTCCAGCAGGAGCGGCTCACCATCGTGGCCATCACGGTCGTCGTGACCGTGGCGCTCTGGGCCTGGACCCGCTACACCCGGGTCGGTCTGGCCATCAACGCCAGCGCCCAGAACGAGCGGGCGGTGCAGACCCTCGGGTGGTCCCCCGACCGCCTGGCCGCCCTCACCTGGACGATCGGCGGGATGCTCGGCGGGTTCGCCGCCGTCCTCGCCGCGCCGCTCACCGGCCTGTCGGCGGCCACCTTCACGATCGTGGTCACCGTCGCCGGCCTGGGGGCGGCCCTGCTCGGCGGCTTCCTCTCGTTCCCGCTGACCCTGCTGGGCGGCCTGATCATCGGCGTCAGCGAGGCGATGGCCACGCTGTACGGCAACGACATCACCGACTTCCTCCACCAGGACCTGATCGCCGGGCTCAACCGCACGCCGGCGTTCCTCGTGATCCTCCTCGTGGTCGTCGTCCGGGGTCGGGGCCTGCCGCTGCGCTCCCACGTCGCCGAGCGGTTGCCGAGGCTCGGGACCGGCGAGATCAACGTCCGGGGCGTCCTGCTCGCGTCGGCGATCGTCCTCGCCCTCCTCTTCGGGGTGATGGACGAGTCGTGGGCTCAGGCCACCTACATCTCGGTCGCCACCGGGGTGATGGTGCTGTCGATCGTGGTCCTCACCGGGTACGCCGGGCAGATCTCGCTCGCCCAGTGGGCCCTCGCCGGCATCGGCGCCCTGATCGCCGGTCGCTTCGTGCACGCCGACTTCCCCGTCGAGCTCGCCGATCGTCCTCGGCGTCCTGCTGACGATCCCGGTGGGCCTGCTCTTCGCCGTCCCGGCGCTGCGGACCCGCGGCGTGAACCTCGCCGTGGTCACCCTCGGCCTCGGGTTCCTCGTGTCGGAGGTGGTCTTCGCCAACCCCAACTACCTGGGCGAGGCCATCGACGGCGGGACCCGGATCGGCCAGGTGAAGCTGTTCGGGATGGAGGTCGACGCCGTCAACCACCCTCACGCCTGGGCGGCGGTCAGCCTCGTCGCCTTCGTGCTGGTGGCGCTGCTGGTCGCCAACCTGCGGCGTTCGCGCACCGGCCAGCGGCTCATCGCCGTGCGGACCAACGAGCGCGCCGCCGCCTCGCTCGGCATCTCGGTGTTCGGCGTGAAGCTCTACGCCTTCGCCGTCTCGGCGGGCCTGGCCGCCGTGGCCGGGATCCTGATCGGGTTCCGGGGCCAGCTCATCACCTACACCGAGTTCAACGTCTTCGCCTCGATCAACAGCCTCGGCTACGCCGTGATCGGCGGCCTCGGCTACGTGCTCGGGGCGGTCTTCGCCGCGCCGAACGCGATCGGCGGCCTCGGTACCCGGGTCATCGAGGACTGGATCGGCCTCGGGGCGCAGTGGGATCTCATCCTCGGGTCGCTGCTCGTCTTCGTGATCCTGATCGTCCACCAGAACGGCATCGCCGACGTCGCCGTCGCCCACGGCCGGGGGCTGTGGGAGAAGCTCCACCTGGTGGCGCGACGACGGGGAGCGCGAGCCGCTGCCCCGAGCCGAGGTCGAGCCGGTGGCGGGGTCGACGCTGGCCATCGAGGGGCTGACGGTCCGCTTCGGGTCGGTGGTGGCGGTCAACGACGTGTCGATGGAGGTGCGCCCGGGGGAGGTCGTCGGCCTGATCGGGCCGAACGGCGCGGGCAAGACGACCCTCATCGACGCGGTGACCGGCTTCGTGGAGGCCAGCGAGGGGTCGATCTCCCTCGATGACCGCCGCATCGACGGCTTGAACGCGACGAGGCGGGCCCGCATGGGGCTGCGGCGCTCGTTCCAGTCCCTCGAGCTGTTCGAGGACGTCAGCGTCGAGGAGAACATCCGCGCCGGGAGCGACCAGAGGGCGTCGAAGTGGTCGTGGGTGACCGACCTCTTCTGGCCGGGACGTCACGACCTGCCGCCCACGGCGGTGGCCGCGGTGCACGAGTTCGAGCTCGAGCCGCATCTCGACAAGACCCCCGAAGAGCTGCCGTACGGTCGGCGTCGGCTCGTCGGCATCGCCCGGACCGTGGCGGCCGGGCCGTCGGTGGTCCTGCTGGACGAGCCCGCGGCCGGCCTCGACGAGACCGAGTCCGCGGAGCTGGCCCGCCTCATCCGGCGGCTCGCCGACGAGCGCAACATGGCCGTGCTCCTCGTCGAGCACGACGTGGGCCTCGTGATGTCGACCTGCGACCGCGTCGTGGTGATCGACTTCGGCCAGCGTGATCGGCAGCGGCACGCCCGAGGAGATCCGCGGTGACCGTGCGGTGCGGGAGGCCTACCTCGGCCAAGCCGAGGAGATCGAGGAGATCGAGGAGATCGAGGAGCAGCGCACGTGACCGAGACCCTCATCGAGGCGCGGGGCCTGTCGGCCGGCTACGGCCGGATGGCCGTTGTCCGCGACCTGGACCTGCGCGTCGACGCCGGGGAGGTCGTCGCCCTCATCGGGGCGAACGGCGCCGGCAAGACGACCACGCTGCTCACCCTCGCCGGTGAGCTGGCCCCCGCTCGAAGGGGAGATCCGCTTCATGGGGGAGCCGACCCGGTCACCGATGCACGTGCGGTGCCGGAACGGCCTCGGCTACGTGACCGAGGAGCGGTCGGTGATCATGAACATGTCGGTCGCCGAGAACCTGAAGCTGGCCGCCGTCGCCCCCACGGTCGCCTTCGAGTACTTCCCTGCGCTCGAGAGCATCATGGACCGCCGCGCCGGGCTCTGTTCAGGTGGTGAGCAGCAGATGCTGTCGCTGGCGCGGGCCCTCGGTCGTCACCCGAAGGTGCTGCTGGCCGACGAGCTGTCCCTCGGGTTGGCCCCGATCATCGTGGCCAACCTCCTCCAGACCGTCCGCGAGGCGGCGAAGGAGCGAGGCGTGGGTGTGCTGGTCGTCGAGCAGCACGTCCGCCAGGCGCTCAAGATCGCCGATCGCGTCTACGTGATGGAGCGCGGTCGGATCGTCCTGAGCGGCACCTCCGACGAGGTGGTCGGTCAACTCGACAAGATCGAGGCCGCCTACCTCACCACCGGCGACTGACCGACCTGACCGGCACAGTCGGTCGGGCGCATCCCGACGATGTCCGTCGCGCCCCCTCGTGGTGAAACCTCTAGAGGTATGGGCCTAGACTGACGGCGTGGACCTCGGGGGCAAGGTGGCAGTGATCACCGGTGGTGGTGGCGGACTGGGTGCGGCGATGGGGCGGACCCTCGCCGGGGTGGGTATGGGCGTCGCCGCGCTCGACATCGACGAGGCCGCGGCCGAACGGACGGCGGTCGAGCTGGCGGAGACCTTCGGCGTCCCGACGACATCGGCCCGGGTCGACGTCGGGGACGCAGGCTCGATCGAGGCGGCCGCCGACCATGTCGCGACGACGCTGGGCGGTTGCGATGTGCTTTGTGCCAACGTCGGCGTCCAGCAGTTCGGGGCCATCGACCGCCTCACCGACGAGGAGTGGTCGTGGGTGCTCCAGGTCAACGTGCTCGGCACCGTGCGCACCGTTCGGACCTTCCTGCCTCAGATCCGGGCTCGGGCCGGGTTCCGGCGGATCGTCCTGACCGCCTCCTCCAGCGTGCTGGCCCCGGCGGTGCGCCTCGGCGCCTACCAGACGAGCAAGTTCGCGGTGATGGGCTTCGGTGAGACCCTGCGGGAGGAGCTGGCCGGCGAGGGCATCGGGGTCACGCTGCTCTACCCGGGTGGGATGATTACGGGCCACCTCGACAGCAGCGAGCGGGCCCGGCCCGCCGACCTGGTGGCGACCGGGGCGGAGGACGACGATCTCAACACGATGCTCGAGCACCGGCCGATGGGCCCGGATGACGTGGTCATGCCCGACCATGCCGTCCGCAACCTCCTCGCCGACCTCGAGGCCGACGAGCCGTACTGCCTCACCCACGGCAGCCATCGATCCGTGTACGAAGCGCGCCGGGCGGCGATGGACGCTGCCTTCGACCGGATGGAGGCCTCATGACCGACGACATCGAGGCGATCAGATGCCTCAAGGCGCGGTACTTCCGGCACATGGACCGCAAGGACTGGGACGCCTGGGGCCAGGTCTTCGCCGAGGACGCCGTCCTGGAGGTGCCCGAGGTGGACATGGTGCTGACCGGTCGCGAGGAGATCGTGGCGTCGGTGAGCGGCAGCCTGGTCGGCACCCAGACCGTCCACCACGGCCACATGCCCGAGATCGAGCTCACCGGCCCGGACACCGCGACCGGCATCTGGGCCATGGCCGACTACGTCGAGTGGCCCCAGCCCGAGGGCGAGGCCCGGGTCGGCCTCATGGGGTACGGGCACTACGTCGAGGAGTACGTCCGACAGGACGGCGAGTGGCGCATCGCCCGCTGCCGCCTGGAGCGCCTCCGGGTCGACCCGCTCTCGTGACCACGACGGACTGGCCGGCGACGCCGGCCACGCCACCGACCGGCGCCCGTCTGGCGGCGGACCTGGTCGACGTCGACCTGGCCGTCAACCAGTCCTTCGTCGTCGGCGTGCCCCACGAGGCCTTCGACGTGCTGCGTCGCAACGGCGGGATCGCGTGGCACACCGAACCGCCGGCGGCCGGGATGCTCGGGGCCGACAACCCGATGCTCCAGTTCGTCGACAGCCCGGGCTTCTGGGTCGTCACCTCCCACGCCCTGGTCAACGAGGTGGACCGGGACCAGGAGCGCTTCTCCTCTGAGGCGGGGGGCACGTCCATGCCGTCGATGAGCGAGGACAGCCTGGGCCTGTTCCGCCAGATGATGCTCAACATGGACCACCCCCGGCACACCCGGCTGCGCCGGATCCTGCAGCCGGTCTTCACCCCGAGGTCGATCGAGCGGCTGCGGGCGTCGATCGAGGAGAACGCCCGGGAGATCGTCGGCGGGCTCGAGGGCGACGTCGATCTGGTGACCACGGTCTCGGCCGAGATGCCGCTGCGGGTGCTGGCCGACCTGTTCGGCATGCCCCGCGAGGACCGCCGGCTGATCTTCCAGTGGAGCAACGCCCTGATGGGGGCCGACAACCCCGGGGCCGACCAGCACGCCACGGACTCCATGGCGGCGATGGCCGGGATGATGGCCTACGGCCTGGCGATGGCCGAGGACCGGCGGGCCGAGCCCCGGGACGACATCGTCAGCCGGATCGTCAACGCCGAGGTCGACGGCGAACGGCTGACCGACGACGAGTTCCAGATGTTCTGGCTGCTCCTGGTCGTCGCCGGCAACGAGACGACCCGTAACGCGGTGAGCGGGTCGGTGCTCGCCCTCCACGAGCACGGCCTCTGGTCGTGGCTGGCCGAGCACCCCGAGCACGATGCGACGGCGATCGAGGAGCTGCTCCGGTACGTCTCGCCGGTCCACCAGTTCCGGCGCACCGCGACCCGGGACCTCGAGCTCGGGGACCAACACGTCCGGGCCGGGGACAAGGTCGTCATCTGGTTCGGCGCGGCCAACCGGGACCCCGAGGTGTTCGCCGACCCCCACGCGCCTCGACCTGCAGCGGGACCCGAACCCGCACGTCGCCTTCGGCGTCGGGCCGCACTTCTGTCTCGGCGCTCACCTGGCCCGGCTGGAGATGTCGGCCATGCTGCGCCACCTGCTCGACCGGGCACCGGGCCTGACCGTGACGGGCGAGCCGACCCGGGTCGCCTCGAACTTCATCAACGGCGTAGCGCACCTGCCGGCGCGGGTCGGCTGATGGCGGGAGATCGCAACGTGCACCAGCGGTACCGTCGTCGACACAGCGAGATGAGGGGCACATGGCCAAGACGTCCGGCGCGGTGAGCAAGCGGGGCCCCGACGGGCCACAGCGGGCGCAGCGGGAGAAGCCACAGCAGATCGCGGACGAGATCCGCCGCCTCATCATCGAGGGCGAGCTGGTCGAGGGCGAGCTGCTGGGCCACGAGCCCGAGCTCATCGAACGCTTCGGCGTGTCCCGCCCGTCGTTGCGGGAGGGGTTGCGCATCCTCGAGGCCGAGGGCCTGATCACCGTCGTGCGCGGCGTCCACGGCGGCGTCCGCATCCACCAGCCCGACCACCGGCAGGCGGCCCGGACCGCCGCCCTCGTCCTCCAGGCCCGGAACGTGTCGTTGGCGGATGTGTCCGAGGCCCGCACCATCCTCGAACCGGCGGCCGTGCGCATCGTGGCCCAGAGCCGGGGCCACAAGGGCGCGGCCAAGGAGCTCCGGGTCGCTCATCGCCCAGCAGGAGGAGGTCATCGACGACCCGGCCGCGTTCGCTCCGGCCAACGCCCGGTTCCACGAGACGCTGGTCAGCCTCGCGGGCAACCAGACGATGACGATCCTGGTCGAGATGCTGAACGAGGTCGTCACGAGGGCGGTGAGCGCGGTGAGCCAGGTCGAGGTGAACGGTGACTCGGTCGCCGTCCGTCGGCGGGGCATCCGCTCCCAGGAGCGGCTGGCCACGCTCATCGCCGACGGCGACGCCGACGGGGCCGAAGCCCACTGGCGGACCCACATGGCCGTCGTGGGCCGGGTCATGCTCGGCCAACGGGCCAAGACGGTGGTCGATCTCCTCGACCACTTCTGATCCGCTTAACCTCTAGAGGTTTAACCGTCTAGGGTGTGGCCGTGCAGAAGCCCATCGCCGATGTCTTCACCTGGCCGGACGAGCAGCCACAGCTGATCGGCGGTCGACTGCGACGACTGCGGCGCCACGACGTTCCCCGTGCAGAGCCGCTGCCCGCGCTGCAGCCACACGGCGATGTCGGAGGTGCCGTTGCCACGGCAGGGGACGCTGGTGTCCTGGACGACCCAAGGGTTCCCGCCGGTGCTGCCGTACGCCGGTGATCCCACGGGCGCATCGTTCGAGCCCTTCGGCGTCGGGCTCGTGCAGCTCGGTGACGTCGTGCGGGTCGAGTCGCGGTTGACCGAGAGCGACCCGGCCAAGCTCGAGTTCGGCATGGCCGTCGAGCTGGCCATCGTCCCGTTCTACGTGGACGACGACGGTGACGAGATCATGACCTTCGCCTTCGCCCCCGTGGGCGGGGCCGAGGGCAACTGAGGAGCGGGACATGGATGACGTCGCCATCATCGGGGTCGGGCTCCACCCGTTCGGTCGGTTCGGGGACAAGACCGCGTTCGACATGGGGGCCGACGCCGTCGACCTCGCCCTGACCGACGCAGGCGTCGACTGGTCCGACGTCCAGGCCGCCTTCGGGGGGAGCTGGGAGGTGGCCCAGACCGACCCGCTCACCGGCCTGCTCGGCCTCACCGGCATCCCGTTCATGAACGTGTTCAACGCCTGTGCCACCGGCGCGGCCACGATCCAACAGGCCGCCAACGCCATCGTCGCAGGGGTCGCCGACGTCGCCGTCGCCGTCGGCATGGACAAGCACCCGCGGGGATCGTTCAAGGTCGACCCCACCCTCACCAATGTTCCGGCGTGGTACGGCGACAACGGCCAGTTCGTCACCACGAAGTTCTTCGGGATGAAGATCAACCGGTACCTGCACGACCACGGGATCCCGGTGGAGACCCTGGCCAAGGTGGCGGCGAAGAACTACCGCAACGGCGTGCTCAACCCGAAGGCCTTCCGGCGCTCCCCCGTGAGCGAGGAGGACATCCTGGCCTCGCCGGTGCTCAACCATCCCGCTCACCCAGTACATGTTCTGCGCGCCCGACGAAGGGGCGGCGGCCGTCGTGCTCTGCCGGGCCGACCAGGCCCACCGGTACACCGACACGCCCATCCACGTGAAGGCGACGGCGATCCGCTCGCGCAACTACGGGGCCTACGAGGTCAACACGACCTGGGCCGCGGTCGACGAGGATGTCTCCCCGACGGTCTACGCCTCGAAGGCCGCGTACGAGGAGGCCGGGATCGGTCCGGAGGACGTCGACGTGATCCAGCTGCAGGACACCGACGCCGGCGCCGAGGTCATCCACATGGCCGAGAACGGGTTCTGTGCCGACGGCGACCAGGAGCAGCTCCTCGCGGACGGGGCCACCGAGATCGACGGACCGATGCCGGTCAACACCGACGGCGGCCTGATCGCCAACGGTGAGCCGATCGGTGCGTCGGGCCTCCGCCAGATCCACGAGCTGGTCCTCCAGCTCCGGGGCCAGGCGGACGAACGTCAGGTGCCGGGCGACCCGTCCGTCGGCTACGCCCAGGTCTACGGCGCGCCCGGCACCGCCGCCGTCACGATCCTGTCGCGCTGAGGCCCGCATGAGCGACGCCGAGGTCCCCGGACCTCCAGCACCCGAGCCGGTTCGCGGCGACCGCGCCCGACCGCCCGGCGGTGATCCTCGGCAGCGGCGAGGTCCTGACCTACGGGGAGCTGGAGGAGCGGTCGTGCCGGGTCGCCAACCTGCTGCGCCGCGTCGGCTGTGACACCGGGTCCCACGTGGCCGTCCTCGTCGAGAACCGGCTGGAGTACTTCGAGGTCATCTGGGCCGGGCTCCGGGCCGGGCTCTACGTGACGCCCATCAACTGGCACCTCGCCGCCGGCGAGGCCGCCTACATCGTCGAGGACTGTGGCGCCTCGGCGTTGGTGGCGTCGGCCGCCTTGGGCGAGGTCGTGAAGAGCCTCGCCGTCCGAGTCCGACACCCTCACCCACCGCTTCGCCGTCGGGGGCAGCCTGCCTGGCTACGACGACTACGAGTCTGCCGTCGCCGCCCAGCCGGCGACGCCGCCCAGCGACCAGGGCGAAGGCAACTGGATGTTCTACTCATCGGGCACGACGGGGCGCCCGAAGGGCATCAAGCCGCCGTCGGTCGGCGGGCCACTCGGGGTGCCGACCGGCTTCGTGATGCTGGTGCAGGGCCTGTACGGCGCCGGCGAGGACACCGTCTACCTGAGCCCGGCCCCGCTGTACCACGCCGCCCCCTCGGGCTGGACGACGGCGGTCCACCGCCTCGGCGGGACGACGGTGGTCATGGACCACTTCGACCCGCTCGAGGTGCTGGCCCTGATCGAGCGGCACCGGGTCACCCACGTCCAGTTCGTGCCCACCCACCTCGTGCGCCTGCTCAAGCTCCCGGCCGAGGAGCGGGCCCGGTTCGACCTGTCCAGCCTGCAGGTCGTGGTGCACGCCGCCGCCCCCTGCCCGCCGGAGGTCAAGCGGGCGGCCATCGAGTGGTTGGGCCCGGTCGTGTACGAGTACTACTCCGGCAGCGAGGGCGTCGGCTTCTGCGCCATCGACTCCGAGGAGTGGCTGGCCCACCCCGGCTCCGTCGGCCGCTCGCTCATGGGCGCCGTGCACATCGTGGGCCCCGACGGCGACGAGCTGCCGGTGGGGGAGGAGGGCCAGGTGTGGTTCGAGCCGCCCGGCCGCTTCGAGTACCACGGCGACCCCGCCAAGACCGCCGACGCCTTCGACGCCCACGGCTGGGGCACCCTCGGCGACATCGGCCGGGTCGACGAGGACGGGTACCTCTACCTCACCGACCGGGTGTCGAACATGATCATCTCCGGCGGGGTCAACATCTACCCCCGGGAGATCGAGGACGTCCTCATCGGCCATCCCGCCGTCGCCGACGTCGCCGTCGTCGGCGTCCCCCACCCCGACTTCGGCGAGGCCGTCCGGGCCGTCGTCCAGCGGGCCGACGGCGTGACCGACGACGGACCTGGCCGAGGAGCTGATGACGTCTACTGCCGGGAGCGGCTCTCCGCCTTCAAGTGCCCGAGCTCGGTCGTCTTCCTCGACGAGCTCCCGCAGGCTCCCCACCGGCAAGCTGGCCAAGCGCCTCCTGCCCGACTCCGTCCTCGTCGCCGACCCGTGACGACTCTTCGTTCTGGCTCCTGATCCTCCGGCTATAGGCGGAGGATCAGGAGCCAGTTCGTCGATCAGTCGAGTTCGAGGTGGAGGCGCACCAGGCCGCGTAGGAAGAACGTCGGCAGGTACTCGTACCGGCGGGCGTCGGGCGGACCGTGGTGGGCCTTCGGAGATCCGGATGTCGGTGGTGCGGTCCAGGAAGCGGTTGAGGGTGACCCGCCCCTCGGCCCGGGCCAGGGGCGCCCCGGCGCAGGTGTGGGGGCCGTGGCCGAAGCCGATGTGCTGGCGGGCGTTCGCCCGATCGAGGTCGAGGACGTCGGGGTCCGTCGAACACCCGGGGGTCGCGGTTGCAGGCGCCGGGGACGAGCATGATCGTCCCGCCGGCCGGGATGTCGACGCCCGCCAGGGTCGTGGCGACCCGGGCCATGCGGAACTGCGTGCGCAGCGGGCTCTCGAGGCGCAGCGTCTCCTCGATGAAGTTCGGGATGAGCTCGCGGTCCTCGCGGAGGGCCTGCTGGAGGTCGGGGCGCTCGGCCAGCATCCGCAGCGCGAACGACAGCATGCGCACCGTGGTCTCCTGGCCGCCGGCGAAGAGGTTGGCGGCGATCAGGGCGACGTCGCCCACCTCGGGCACCGACCCGTCGGGGAACGTGGCCGTGGCCAGGCCGCTCAGCACGTCGTCGCGGGGCGCCTGGCGGCGCTCCTCGACGTAGGTGCAGAACCGGTCGTAGAGGAACTCGAGCGGCTTGTGCTCCATCGCCTCGTGCACGGTCGACAGCCGGTCGCGGAACAGCTCGTGGTCGGCCTCGGGCACCCCTTCGAGGTCGGCGATGACCGTCAGCGTGAACGGCTCGGCGTACTCGCTGACCAGCTCGACGGACCCGTCGGCGGCGAACCCGTCGATCAGCTGGTCGGCGAACTGCCACATGAAGTCCTCGTTCTCCTTGAGGCCCTTCGGGGTGATGAGCCGCATGAGGAGGTGGCGGTGGGCGGTGTGGTTCGGCGGGTCGAAGGTCGGGAGCTGGTCGCTGAACGGCAGCTCGTGGCGGCACGCCTTGATGACCTCGGTGATGTCGTCGCCCTCGACGGGCAACGAGAACTTCACGAACGGGCCGCTGACCGCGTTGCACGACGACCAGGTGCCCGAGGCCGGGTCGTCGTCGGGGAAGGTGGCGGGGTCGCCGTAGACCTCCATGGCCTCGGGGTGGCCGGTGATCATGAAGACGCCGTACTTCGGCTCCTGCCAGACCGGCCCCTGCTCCCGCACCCAGTCGAAGTACGGGTAGGGGTCGTCCTGGACCTCACGGTCGCTGAAGAACCTGACGTCGGCGAAGTCGGTCACGGCCGGTCTCCCTCCTGGGTCGGGGCGTCCTACGATCGATGCCGTGGCCCTGGACGTCGAGATCGACCGTGACCGGTGCATGGGCTCGGGGCACTGCACCTTCGCCGCGCCGGGCGCCTTCGACCTCGACGACGACCAGGTGGCGTTCGTCGTCGACCCGGCGGCGGCGCCGGAGGACGACGTCATCCTCGCCGCCCAGCAGTGCCCGACGAAGGCGATCACCGTCCACCGGGACGGCGAGGAGCTGACCTGACCCCGTCATGACGAGGCGCTCGGCGGCGTGGCGGGCGGCGACGTAGCCGAACACCATGCTGTTGGCGATGCTCGCGCCGGGCCCGAGGTAGTGGCGGCCCATGACCGTGGCGGTGATGTTGCCGGTGGCGTAGAGCCCGTCGATCGGCTGGTCGTCCTCGTCGACGACCCGGGCGTGCTCGTCGGTGACGAGGCCGCCGCAGGTGCCGATGTCGCCGGGCACGACCTCGACGGCGTAGTAGGGCGCCTCGTCGATCGGGCCGAGGCACGGGTGGACCCGGGGGTTGGGATCGCCCAGCGCCCGGTTGTAGGCCGAGGCCCTCGGCCGTAGTCGGGGTCGACGCCGTTGCGCGGCGTGCTCGTTGAAGCGCTCGACCGTGGCGCGCAGGCCCTCGGCGTCGATGCCGCAGAGCCGGGCCAGGTCGTCGAGCGTCCAGGCCTGCTTCAGTCGGCCGCTCTCGAACACCTGGCGCGGGAAGCGACCGGGGCGGGACCGCAGGTGGGCGTACCGCTTGCGGTAGCGGTCGTCGAAGACCAGCCAGCAGGGCACGGCCCGGCTCGTCTTGTCCCGCTCGTACATCGCCTTGCCGACCTCCATGTACGAGTTGGACTCGTTCACGAAGCGCTGCCCGGCGGCGTCGACGTAGATCGTGCGGGGCCGCTGGCGGGCCTGGTCGAGCGTCGACTGCCCGAAGCGACCCGTGCGGGGTGACGGCAGCCACCAGGCTTCGTCCATCAGGGCGGTCTGGGCCCCGAGGCCCATGGCGGCCTCCAGGGCCTCGCCGGTGTCGCCCGGGTTGGCGATCGACCACCGGGCCGAGTTCGGCTGGTCGCCCCCGAACCGCTCGCGCATCTCGGCGTTGTGGGCGAAGCCGCCGGCGGACAGCAGGACGCCCTGCCGGGCGCGGACCATGACCGGCGTGCCGTCGCGCACCGTCCGGACCCCGACCACGCGGCCGTCCTCCACCACCAGCTCGTCGACGGGGGCCTCGGTCCAGACCGGGATGCCCTCCGCCAGCGCGATCTCGAGCAGCTGGGCGATGAGCGAGGCGCCGTTGGTCAGCAGGTCCTGACCCCGTACCCGGGCGGCGGCGGTGCGGAGCACGACCCGGGCCGCGACGAGTGAAGGCGCCGATGCTGCGGTTGTAGTGCCCGAGGTCCCGGGACTCGTTGGTCTTCACGGCCAGCCCGATGCTCTGGGCCAGGCCG
>CAVPAN010000018.1:0-9388 GCA_963701565.1 uncultured Microthrixaceae bacterium | reverse complement strand
AGCAAACACCGCCGCCAGGCCAGCGGGCCGCATGACTACCCGCGCACGGCCCGGCTCAACGAGCTGGTCCGCCAGATCGTGGCCGAGGAGCTGGAGCGCATCGACGACGAGCGGCTGAACCTGGTCACCGTCGTGGACGTGGTCTGTGAAGCCGACCTGCGCAACGCCACCGTCTACGTCACCGGCCTCGGCGGCCCCGAGGAGGACGAGGCGATCGTCGAGGCCCTGGGTGACCACCGCAAGCACCTCCAAGCCACCATCAACCGCCAGACCCGCTTCAAACGCACCCCCGAGCTGATCTTCGCCGCCGACGAGGTCACCCGCTCGGCCAACCGGATCGAGACCATCCTGCGGGACCTGCAGGTCGACGACCAGCGGGACCCCGACGACGAGACCGACGCCGGTGCCTGACGGCGCGGCGAGGCCCAACGGCATCGCCGTGGTCGACAAGGGGGCGGGGATGACGTCCCACGACGTCGTCGACATCGCCCGCAAGGTGCTGGGGGAGCGCAAGATCGGACACTCGGGAACCCTCGACCCCGACGCCACCGGCATCCTCCTGCTGGGCGTCGGCGGCGCCACCCGCCTGCTGCGGTTCCTGACCGACTTGCCCAAGACCTACACGGCCGACTTCCTGTTCGGGACCGAGACGTCCACGCTCGACGCCTCCGGTGAGGTGACCGCCACCCACGAGATGGCGATCACGCCCGAGCAGGTCACGGCGGCGACGGCGGCCTTCGTGGGCGAGATCGAGCAGATCCCACCGATGGTCTCCGCCGTCCGCGTCGACGGCAAGCGCCTCCACGAGCTGGCCCGGGAGGGCAAGGAGGTCGAGCGCAAACCCCGGAAGGTCACCGTCCACCGCTTCGAGGTGACCCCCACCGACGACCCGCTCGTCTACCGGGCCGAGGTCGAGTGCTCGTCGGGCACCTACATCCGCACCCTGGCTGCCGATCTCGGCACCGCCCTCGGCGGCGGCGCCCACCTCACGAACCTGCGCCGGACCAAGATCGGCTCCTTCGGCGAGGCCGAGGCCAAGCCGGTCGAGGACCTCGTCGTGCTCCCGGCCAAGGAGGGCCTGCGGGACTACCCCCAGACCACGGTCGACGACGACAACGCCTTCCTGGTCCGCAACGGCCGGGTCATGGACCCCGACCAGCTCGGCGGCGTCACCGGCCCCGGCCCCTGGGCCGTCAGCGACGAGGGGGGCAACCTCCTGGCGGTCTACGAGCGGGTCAGCCAGCACCGGGTCAAGCCCACCGTCGTCCTCGGCCCCTGACCGGCGCCGAAACCGAGGCAACCAAGGGGCCGGTCGGGTCGCGGGTCCGTGTGCCCCGCGAGCCCGGCCTGCCGCCTTCCTGACGTCAGCGCATCCGACCGCGTGTGGCGCGGCTCGATGCGCTTGGTTCCGTGCGGTCGGCTCACCCCGCTGATTGACCGCGAACCGGGTCAGCCGCGGCAGGTCGTCTGGGGGGTGGCTATGACGAAGGCGGATAACGGGTCGACGCCGACCACGTTCAGGCCCAGGCTCTCCGGCGCGTGTCCGTCCTCGAAGGTGAACCGCACCGTGGCCGTGCCGGCCGTCGGCGTGAACGCGGACGGCAGCCCGTCACCTTCGACCATGTCGGCGCGCACGGCAGGACGCTGGGACAGCGGGACGGTCTCGTTGGCATCGCCGGTGATGACCCGCCAGGCGTAGCGGTGGTCCGCGGGCAGGGAGGTGATGCGGGCGTCGAGCCGGACCAGCTGTCCCTGCCGGCAGCGGATGCTGAAGGCACCTCGGGCGCTGCTCCACGCCCGCTCCGGGACCTGCGGGCTCGGGTAGCGCACCACCCGTCCGGGCCGGAGGGCGACCGCGGTCGTGGCGGACGGCGACTCGTCGTCGGAACCGCCGTCCGTCATGGCCAGGAAGGCCACGATCAGCCCGGCCGCGGCCAGGGCCATGACCAACAACCCGAAGTCGCTGCGTCGAAGTCCCATCGTGGATGAGACGTCTACCACCCCCGGTCGGTTCTGGCCCCCGATTCGGCTCCCGGGGGAGCCGCCGGATCAGGTGCCGGAAGCAGGGGGGTACCCTCGGGGCGTGGAGGTGGTGCGGTACCCGGGGCCTTGCCCGGCGCCCCGGGGGGGTTCGGTCGTCACGATCGGGGCCTATGACGGGGTCCACCTCGGGCATCGGGCCCTGATCGACCGGGTGCGCAAGATGGCCGCCGACCGCGGCGTGGCCTCCGCCCTGATCACCTTCGACCAGCACCCCGCCCGGCTGGTCCGCCCCGAGAGCGCCCCGCTGCTGCTGACCGACCCCGAGCAGAAGCTAGAGCTGCTGGAGGCCACCGGCCTCGACCTGCTGTTGGTCGTCCGCTTCGACGAGGAGCGCGCGCACGAGTCCCCGGAGGACTTCGTCCGCGAGGTCCTGGTCGACTGCCTTGGCACCAAGGTCGTGGTGGTGGGGGAGGACTTCCACTTCGGCCATCAGCGCCGGGGCAACGTCGAGCTGCTGCGCTCGATGGGCACCGAGGCCGGCTACGAGGTGGAGCCCGTCGAGCTGCTCGGCCCCGACGGCCAGCCCGCGGATGCCGCCGCGCAGGTGTCCTCGACGGCCATCCGCACGGCCCTGGCCGCCGGCGAGGTCGAGCAGGCGGCCACCCTGCTGGGTCGCGATCACGAGGTCCGGGGCGTGGTCGACCGAGGCGACGCGCGCGGGCCACCGAGCTCGGCTTCCCGACGGCGAACGTCTCGGTGCCCGACGACGTGCTCCTGCCCGCCGACGGGATCTACGCCGGCTGGTACACCCGCCCCGACGGCACCCGTCACCCCACGGCGATCTCCCTCGGACGTCGACCGACGTTCTACGAGACGGCTCATGCGTCACTGCTGGAGGCCCATCTGCTGGACTTCTCGGGTGACCTGTACGGCGAGCGGGCCCGGGTGGCCTTCGTGACCCGGCTCCGGGCCGAAGAGAAGTTCGACAGCGTCGAGGCGCTGATCGAACAGATGGGCTGCGACTGCGAGCAGGCCCGGCAGATCCTGGCGGGCTGAGGGCGGACATCATCACCGAGACCGAGCTGGTTCCTGCCCCCGACCACCTGACCGACCCGCTGGTCGGTCCGGAGGGCCCCGGGCCGCTCACCGCCGTCGAGGGCCGCCAGTCTCGACCCCGCCTGGCGCAGGCCACCGTCACATTGGCCGACGGCCACGAGGTGGGCCTCTCGGTCACCGGCCAGGGCATCCCCCTGGTCGTGGTCCACGGCTTCTCGGCCGAGGGCATCCTCTACGCACAGACCCTGTCCCGCCTGGTGGGCATGGGCTACCGGGTCATCGCCGTCGACACGGCCGGCCACGGCGGCACCTTCGGTCTCCCCGGCGGTGGTGGTGACCTGGCCGGCTACGCCGACCTGCTGCGTCGGGTGCTGGACCACCTCGGTATCCGCAAGGCGGTGCTGGCCGGCCACTCCATGGGCGGCCGTCTCATCGTGGAGGTGGCGGCCGAGACCCCGGAGCGGGTCATCGCCCTGCTCCTGATGGACGCCATCGTGGGCGACAGCTGGGACCGGATCCAGTGGTGGTCCCGCCGGGTGCCGCCCGTGCTGGGTGTCATCGGGGCCACGCTGATGGTGGACACCGTCGGCACGCTGCCGGTGTTCCGGGACCCGGGCCAGGCCCTCAAGCTCTTCCGCCTCGCCCTGCCCACCGGCGTGGCCCACCTCCGGCGGCCCTGGCGGCTGCTGGCCCCTGCCGTTTCGATCATCCGCTCGGACCCCAGCCACGATCTGCTCGAGTCGGTGGCGGGCCACGGGGTGTCGACCTTCGTCCTCCACGGCGATCGGGACTACGCCGTGCCCCTGTCGACGGCCCGGTCCGCGGCCGGACTGGCCAACGGCCAACTGGTCGTCATCCACGGGGCGTCGCACTCGTGGGTCCTGAAGGACCCCGAGACCCTCCCGGCCGTCGTCTACGAGCTCCTCGGCGACGGGCTCGGCCGGGCCCAGCGCCGGGCCCTCCTGCACGCCGGCCTCGTGCCGGGGGAGGCCACCCCGGCCGACGTCGAGAAGGCGTTCTACGAGCCCGGGTCCCTCGTCCAGCGCCTCGCCCCGCCCGAGGTGACCATGGACCGAAGCGAGCCCGCACCCCCCACCCACCGCCCTCGCTACAGGTGGACCATCTCAACCGGATGACAGGCTGGTAGTCTGCCACCGAGAAACCGGGCGCATCACACCTCCTTCCGCGCCCCAGACGACAAGAGAAGACGAAGAGACGCAGATGTCGCGACCCCCCACCAACCTCCCCCCGAAGTCGGCCACCATGGCCGAGCACGGCAAGCACGACACCGACACGGGTTCCCCCGAGGTCCAGGTGGCGCTGCTCACCGATCGCATCAACCACCTGACCGAGCACCTGCGGGTGCACAAGAAGGATCACCACAGCCGCCGCGGCCTGCTCATGCTGGTCGGCCGCCGTCGCCGGCTGCTCGACTACCTCGCCAAGAACGACGTCGAGCGCTACCGCGCCCTCATCGCCAAGCTCGGCCTCCGGCGCTGAACGATCTCCCTCCGGCTGGCCGCTCCGGTGGCCGGCTCCACTGAAAGTCCAAGACAGCGCAGCGGTTCAGCTGCCAGTCGCCGACTCCCCGGCCCAGATCATCTGATGCCGGACCGGGTGGCCGACAACTGGGAACTGGACGGCTGCTCCCCACAGCGGGACCCGAAGGCGGGTCCCAGAAGAGAGCACACCATGGCGGAGATCCACTCCGTATCCCGTCCCGTCTCCGGGACCGACAAGACCCTGTCCTTCGAGTCCGGCAAGTTGGCCGGCCTGGCCGACGGTGCCGTCACCGTCCGCATGGGCGACACGATGGTGCTGGTCACGGCCACCGCGTCCCGCTCGGTGCGGGAGGGGGCGGACTTCTTCCCCCTCACCGTCGACATCGAGGAGCGCTTCTACGCCGCGGGCAAGATCCCCGGCTCGTTCTTCCGTCGGGAGGGCAAGTCCAGCGACCAGGCCATCCTGACCTGCCGTCTGATCGACCGCCCGCTGCGTCCCTCGTTCCCCGAGGGCTTCCGCAACGAGGTCCACGTGGTGGGCACCATCCTCGGCGCCGACCAGGAGAACCCCCACGACATCCTGGCCATCAACGCCGCGTCGGCGGCGCTGTGCATCTCGCCCATCCCCTTCGACGGTCCGCTGGGTGCGGTGCGCCTGGCCTTCACCCCCGAGGGCACCTGGACCGCCTACCCGACCTGGGAAGAGGGCAAGGACGCCACCTTCGAGATGGTTGTGGCCGGTCGTCTGCTCGATGACGGCGACGTGGCCGTCATGATGGTCGAGGCCGGCGGCGGTGAGCACGCCTGGCAGCACTACGAGGCGGGCGCCCCCAAGGTCACCGAGGAGATCGTGGCCGCCGGCCTCGAAGCCTCCAAGACCCACATCAAGGACGCCATCGAGCTCCAGCAGGAGCTGATCGACGCCGTCGGCGGCAAGCCCGAGGTCTTCGAGTTCACGGTGGCCAGCGACTACAGCGACGAGGTCTTCGCCGCGGTGGAGACCGCCGCCACCGATCGGGTGGCCAGCACCTATCAGATCGCCGACAAGGCCGAGCGCACCGGCGTCGAGGACGAGATGAAGGCCGCGATCGTGGCCGAGCTGCTCCCGCAGTTCGAGGACCTGGCCGGCGCCGAGAAGCAGATCAAGGCCGCCATCCGGTCGCTCACCAAGAAGGTGGTGCGCAAGCGCATCGTCGAGGACGGCATCCGCATCGACGGTCGCGGCACCCGGGACGTGCGGCCCCTTTCCTCGGAGGTCCACCTGGTCCCCACGGCGCACGGCTCCGGCCTGTTCCAGCGGGGTGAGACCCAGGTCCTCAACGTGGCCACGCTGGGCATGCCCCGCATGGAGCAGATGCTGGACAGCCTCGGGGGCGACACCTCCAAGCGCTACATGCACCACTACAACTTCCCGCCCTTCTCCACCGGCGAGACCGGCTTCATGCGAGGCCCGAAGCGCCGCGAGATCGGCCACGGCCTCCTGGCCGAGCGGGCCCTGCTGCCCGTGATCCCGCCGTCGGAGGAGTTCAGCTACACGCTGCGCACCGTGTCCGACGTGCTGAGCTCCAACGGCTCCACGTCGATGGGCTCGGTGTGCGCCTCGACCCTGTCACTGATGGACGCCGGTGTGCCGATCAAGGCCCCCGTGGCCGGCATCGCCATGGGCCTCGTCTTCGCCGAGGGCAAGTACACGGCCCTCACCGACATCCTCGGCGCCGAGGACGCGTTCGGCGACATGGACTTCAAGGTGGCCGGTACGAGCGAGTTCGTCACCGCCCTGCAGCTGGACACCAAGATCGACGGCATCCCCGCCGACGTCCTGGCCTCCGCCCTGCAGCAGGCCTACGAGGCCCGCACCCAGATCCTCGAGGTCATGGCCGAGGCCATCGCCGAGCCCCGTGACGACGTCGCCGACACGGCACCGAAGATCATCAGCTTCCAGATCCCCATCGACAAGATCGGTGAGGTCATCGGGCCCAAGGGCAAGGTCATCAACGCCATCCAGGCCGAGACCGGCGCGGATGTCAACGTCGACGACGACGGCACCGTGGGCACCGTGTCCATCGGCTCGACCGACAAGCAGGCCGTCGAAGAGGCCCGCCGTCAGATCGAGCTGATCATGGACCCGCCGGAGGCCGAGGTCGGCAAGACCTACGACGGCAAGGTGGTCAACATCACCAAGTTCGGTGCCTTCGTCAACATCCTCCCGGGCCGCGACGGCCTGGTCCACATCTCCAAGCTCGGGGGCAACCGTCGCATCGACCGGGTCGAGGACGTGGTGTCCCTGGGTGACGCCATCCAGGTCCGCGTCGACGACATCGACCCCGACGGCAAGGTCTCCCTGACCCCGCTGGGTGAGCACGGTGGTGGCGACGACGAGGGCGAGGCGCCGGCCCCGCGTGAGCCCCGCGACCGGGGTGACCGCGACCGCGGCGAGTCCCGGGACCGGGATCGTGGAGGCGACCGTGGCCGTGACCGTGACCGGGGCGAATCCCGCGACCGGGATCGTCGCCCGAGCCGGGACGTCGCCGCCGATGACGCCCCCGGCGCCGACAACGGCGACGACCGCCCCGTACGGGTCTCCTTCGAGGACGAGTTCGAGTCCGAGCTCGAGTCCGAGTTCGGTGACCTCGGTCCGGCGGCCCCCGCCTCCAGCGGCGGTGGCCGTGACCGCGGCGGTCGGGGCGGTGGCCGTGACCGCGGCGGCCGTGGCGGTGGCTCGCGTCGCTGAGTGACCTGATTCGTTCGAGCACACTCGCCGACGGCCTGAGGGTCGTCACCGAGGACCTGCCCCACGCCCCGTCGGTCGCCGTCGGGGTGTGGGTGCAGGTCGGTGCCCGCGACGAGCCCGACGCCCTCGCCGGGGCGTCGCACTTCCTCGAGCACCTGCTCTTCAAGGGCACGGCCGACCGGTCGGCCCTGGAGATCGCCGAGGCGGTCGACCGCGTCGGGGGTGACATGAACGCCTTCACGGGGCGGGAGGCCACGGCCTTCTACACCCGGGTGCCCGCCGACGAGCTGGCCATGGCCGTCGACCTCTTGGCCGACGTCGTCGTGGACCCCGCCTTCCACACCGACGACGTCGAGGTGGAGCGGGACGTCATCCTCGACGAGCTGGCCGCCAGCCTGGACACCCCCGACGACCGCATCCACGTTGCCCTCTCCGAGGCTGTCTTCCCCGGTCACCCGCTGGGTCGGGAGGTCATCGGCAGCATCGAGACCGTCGTCGGTCTCGACCGGGACTCCATCGCCGACTTCCACCAGCGCTTCTACCGGGCCGAGGACCTCCTCGTGGCCGTGGCCGGCCCGGTCGACCACGACGACATCGTCGCCCGGGTCACCGACCGGTTCCCGGGCGGTCGTTCCGACGGCCTGCTCGGTCGCACGCCGCCCGGTGACGACGTCGTGGCCGTCACGACCGTCGACCGCCCCGGCGAGCAGACCCACATCGCCCTGGGCTGGCGCTCTCTGGCCGCCGGCCACCCCGACCGGTACGCACTGGCTGTGGCCAACCAGGTCCTCGGTGGGGGACTGTCGAGTCGCCTCTTCCAGGAGATCCGTGAGAAGCGGGGCCTGGCCTATTCGGTCTGGTCCTCGCCCTCGCCCGCGTCCGACGCCGGACAGTTCACCGCCTACGCGGGCACCGCGCCCGAACAGGCCGTCACGGTGCTCGAACTGCTCGACGGTGAGGTCGGCCGCCTCCTGTCCGGCGGTATCACCGAGGACGAGCGGGACATCGCCGTGGGCTACCTGACCGGCTCGCTGGTGCTGGGCCTCGAGGACACCGCCAGCCGTGTCGGGCGCCTCGGCGGGCTCATGAGCACCCTCGGCCGGGTCGTGCCCGTCGCCGAGGACGTGGCCGGCCTGCGGGCCGTGACCGTCGCCGACGTGGCCGCGGTGATCCAGCGGGTGCTCGGTGGGCCCCGCTCGGTGGCGGTCGTCGGCCCCCTCGACGAGGGCATCGAGACGGCGTTGGCCGGGCTGGGGACGACAGCGGGGGGGTAGGGTCCCGGCCCATGACCCTGCGTGTCGCCGTGTTCGGCGCCGGCGGACGGATGGGGGCCACGGTCTGTGCCGCCGTCGCCGGCGACCCGGACCTGGAGCTGGTGGCCGCCGTCGACCCGCATCACGCCGAGTTCGACCTGGGTGAGGTGACCCGGGACCAGAGCCTCCCGGCCATCCAGGTCAGCCGGAGCGGCGAGAGCCTCGATGCGACGACCGTCGACGTAGCCATCGACTTCACCGTGCGGGAAGCGGCCAAGAAGAACCTGGACTGGCTGGCCGCGAACGGGGTGCATGCCGTGGTGGGCACCACCGGCTTCACCGAGAGGGACTACGCCCGGTTGCGCAAGCAGTTCACGTCCAGCAACTGCATCGTGGCCCCCAACTTCGCCATCGGCGCCGTGCTGATGATGCGCTTCGCCGAGCTGGCCGCCCCCTACTTCGAGTCCGCCGAGATCATCGAGCTGCATCACGGCGGAAAGGTCGACGCCCCGTCCGGGACGGCCGTGCTCACCGCCGAGCGACTGGCCAAGGCCTCCGACGACTGGATCGACGACCCGACCCGCGACGAGGTGGTCAAGGGCGCCCGGGGCGGTCGGGCCGGGCCCATCCCCGTGCACTCGGTCCGGCTGCAGGGCATGGTCGCCCACCAGGAGGTCATCCTGGGAACGATGGGCCAGACCCTCAGCATCCGCCACGACTCCTATGACCGGTCGTCGTTCATGCCCGGTGTGCTCCTCGCGGTCAAGAAGGTGGGCGAGACGCCGGGCCTCACCATCGGCCTCGACCAGGTGCTCGGGCTCTAGCGGTTGCGCCGCCAAACTTATGGCACCTACGCTGCCAGA
>CAVPAN010000017.1:0-16322 GCA_963701565.1 uncultured Microthrixaceae bacterium | reverse complement strand
GTTCCTGTCCGACGCATCGAGGTAGGCGCGCTCGGCGCCGCGATCGTGTTCGTCGGGGTCGGGTCGCCCGCTGCCACACTGGCTGACCTCATGCGTGTGCTCGTCACCGGCGGCGCCGGCTTCATCGGGTCCAACCTGTGTGCCGAGTTGGTCGAGCGTGGGGTCGCGGTCCGGGCCCTCGACGATCTCTCGACCGGCCTGTCGGCGAACCTGGACGGCCTCGACCTGGAGTTGGTCGAGGGCTCCATCACCGACGCCGACCTCATGGCCCGAGTGGCGGCGGACGTGGACGCCGTCGTGCACCTGGCGGCTCGTTCGTCGGTGCCCCGCTCCATCGCCGACCCCGTCGCCTGCCACGAGGTCAACACCGACGGGACCTTCCGCGTGCTCGAGGCGGCGCGTGCGCGCGACCTGCCTGTCGTCGCCGCGTCGTCGTCCTCGGTGTACGGCGGCAACCCGACGCTCCCGAAGCACGAGCACCTGGCCCCGATGCCCCTCAGCCCCTATGCCGCCAGCAAGCTGGCCAACGAGGCGCTGGCCCTCTCGTACCAGCACGTCTACGGGCTGCCGGTCCTCATGTTCCGCTTCTTCAACGTCTACGGACCGCGGCAGCGAGCCGATCACGCCTACGCCGCCGTCGTGCCGAAGTTCATCGACGCCGCGCTCGCCGGTCGACCCCTGGAGGTCCACGGCGACGGCCATCAGTCCCGGGACTTCACCTTCGTGGGGACCGTGGTGCGGGTCTTGGCCAAGGCGGCGACGAACCGCGTGCACCACGACACGGCGGTCAACCTCGCGTTCGGGTCACGGACCGATCTCCTCGACCTCATCGGCCGGGTCGAACGCCTCGTCGGCCATCCGGTCGAGGTCCGCCACACCGACTCCCGGCCCGGCGACGTGCGCCACACCCAGGCCGACAACACGGTCCTCCGGGGCCTGTTCCCCGCCATCGAGGCGGAGTCGCTGGAGGACGGACTGGAGGAGACAGTGCGCTGGTTCCGGGCGACCAAGGGGGACGGCCCGAGCTGAGCCGAAGGGGGCCCCGTTCGACTCAGGCCAGGCCCAGGCGCCGGCCGAGATCCGACTGCAGCACACCCGTGGGATCGACCCGGGCCCGCACGGCCCGCCACTCGTCGAGGCGGGGGTACATCGGCGCCACCAGGCTCGGGTCGAGGCGGCTGTCCTTGGCCAGGTACACGCGACCGCCGACGTCGGCGACCTCCCGATCCAGGGTGTCCAGCAGAGGGCCCAGCGAGGCGTCCCCGGCCGGGATGTCGAGGGCCAGCGTCCACCCCGGCATCGGGAAGGACAGCGGACCGGGATCAGCGGCGCCGAAGCGCTTGAGCACGGCGAGGAACGACGGCCGACCGCCCTGGGCCAGCGCCTCCACCGCCCGCCGCAGGGTGTCTTCGGCGCCGAAGGGGACGACCATCTGCCACTGGAGGAAGCCCCGACGGCCGTAGATGCGGTTCCAGCCCTTCACGAAGTCCAAGGGATGGAAGAAGGGGGCGATGGCCTGGAGCTCGCCCGTGCGGTGCCGGGGGTGGCGCCGGTACCAGGCCTCGTTGAAGGCCCGGATCGACCAGCGGTTGAGGGCCAGGTTGGGTACCCAGGGCGGAGCGCTCAGGCGGACGGCGGGGTCGTAGGCGAGCGGGTCGTCGCGGTCGGCCGTCGGGAGGGCGTCGACGGGGGCGAAGTCCCCCCGCGTGAGGACCGACCGGCCCATGGTCGCCCCCGTGGCCAACAGGTCGATCCAGGCAACGGAGTAGTGGTAGGCGTCGTCGCCCCGGTCCATCCGGTCGAGGGCGTCGTCCAGGTCGGTGGTGCGCTCGGTGTCGACCAGCAGGCGGCTGCTGGGGATCGGCTGCAGGGCGAAGGTGGCGTCGAGGACGACGCCGGTCAGGCCCATGCCCCCGGCCGTCGCCCAGAAGAGCTCGGGGTCCCGGTCGGGCCCGACCTCCACGACCCCGCCCGGGGTGCGCAGGCGCAGCGAGCGGACGTGTTGGACGAAGGAACCGTCCCGGTGGTGGTTCTTGCCGTGGACGTCGGCGGCGACGGCGCCGCCCACGGTGACGTACCGGGTGCCGGGCGACACCGGCAGGAACCAGCCCTGGGGTACCACCACCCGGAGCAGGTCGTCGAAGCTGAGCCCGGCCTCGGCGGTGACCAGCCCGGTGCGGCCGTCGAAAGCCAACAGCCGGCGCACCCCCGTGGCGTCGGCCACCGCGCCGCCCACGTTCTGGGCCGCGTCCCCGTAGGACCGGCCCAGGCCCCGGGCGATCACCCCCCGCGCCGGTGGGGCGTCCAGCACGGCGGCCAGGTCCTCGGGGGTGACCGGCGAGGCCACCGTGGCCCGCGTCGGCGCGGTGCGCGACCAGCCGCTGAGCTCGCTCATGCGAGGTAGACGGCGGTGCCGTAGGTCAGCGCCCAAGCCAGGCCCGCCAGCTGCAGGGGCCGGTCGGCGAAGAACAGCTCCTCCGGCGCCGCGCCCTGGCCCTGGTCGAGGAGCAGGGCGTAGCGCAGGACGGCGATGACGAAGGGCAGGATCGACAGCTCGAACCAGGGGACCGAGCCCGACGCCGCGGCCGCGGTCTCGAAGGCCCACACGCAGTAGGCCATGAACATCACCCCCGACGAGATCGTGCGCAGATAGGCCAGGTAGGACGGGCTGTACTCGTCGAGGGTGACCCGCACGTCGCCCGCCGCGCCCTCCTCCTCGGCCAGGTCGCCGATCTCGCCCTGCCGCTTGCCGGTGACCACGAACAGGGACCCGAAGGAGGTGACGATGAAGAACCAGTCCGACACGGGCACGTCGGTGGCGGCGGCCCCGGCGATGGCCCGCAGGACGAACCCACTGGCCACGGCCACCACGTCCAGGATGACGATGTGCTTGAGCCAGTGGCTGTAGGCGGTGGTCACGGTCACGTAGATGGCCACCACGACCGCCAGGTGCCAGTCGGCGAGGAAGCCGACGGCCACGCCGCTGAGGATGGCCAGGATGCCGACCACGGTGGCCAGCCGGGGTGGGACCACACCCGCCGCGATGGGCCGGAACCGCTTGGTGGGGTGACGGGCGTCGGCTTCCCGGTCGGCGACGTCGTTGAGCAGGTAGGTCCCGGACGCGGCCAGGCAGAACGCGGCGAAGGCGATGGTGGCGTCGGCCAGGGGCTCGGCCTCGTCGATGACCCCGGCGGCGGCCGGGGCGGCGAACACGAGCAGGTTCTTGGCCCACTGCTTCGGGCGGGCGGCCCGCAGGAGGCCGCCGGCGACCGACTCGGTCGTGGCCGTGCTCATCGCCGCCCGGTCCCGCGACGGGGCCACGAGCATCGGCTGGTTGCGCCCCGGGACATGCGTGGAGGCTACGGGGGCCGCCTCAGCGGGCGGAGACCTTGCGCCACAGCGGCCGGGGGAGGTGGCGCATGGCGCTGAACACATAGCGCAGGATCGGCGGGACCCACACCACGTCCGCGCCCTTGGCCAAGCCCTTGGCGATCTCGTCGGCTACGGCCTCGGCGGTGGTGGAGAACGGCGCGGGATCGCGGCCCTCGGTCATCCGGGTGTGCACGAAGCCGGGGCGGACGATCATCACGCGGGCGCCGGTGCCCTGGAGGGCGTCACCGAGGCCCTGGGCGAAACCGTCGAGGCCGGCCTTGGTGGCGCCGTAGACGAGGTTCTCGGCCCGGACCCGCTCGCCGGCGACCGAGGAGATCACCACCAGGGTGCCGTGGCCCTGTTCCTGCAGGCGGTTGGCCGCGGCCAGCCCGCTGGACACGGCGCCGGCCAGGTTGACGTTCACCGCGTCGGCCGCGGCGGCGGGGTCGGCGTCGAAGGCGGCCTGGTCGCCGAGGACGCCGAAGGCCGACAGGACCAGGTCGAGGTCGCCGACCAGCCCCACGGCTGCCGCGATCACTGCGGTGTGGCCGGCGGGGTCACGGGCGTCGAACGCGATCAGGTGGACATCGTCGAGCCCGTCGGCCCGCAGGCCCTCGGCCACGGCGGCGGCGGCCGCCGGGTCCCGAACGGCCAGCACGACGCGGCGACAACGGTCCCGGGCCAGGCGCCGCACGGTGGCGAGCGCGATCTCCGAGGTGCCGCCGAGCACCAGGACGGTCTGTACGGCCCCCAGGGCGTCCTTCATGGCGGTGGAGGGTACGGCCTGGTGCTGGGCTGATGGCTCTTCGCCGTACGGCTCATCGCGGTGCGGCCGGTCGGCCCGCCAGTTCGGCTCCGCTGCTCAGCCCGCCAGGAGGACCTGGACGGTGAAGGCCACGAGGATGGCCAGGCCGCACAGCAGGGCGGCGATGATCAGGAGGCGGGTGCTCACCGGGCGGGAAGGGTAACGACGCCGGCCCGCCGACCGCCCGACGGGCGGTCGGGTGAACATGCGGTGCCCCCGGAACAGCCTCGGGGACGACCGGTAGGCTCGGCCGGGCATGGCTGATCGACACGACCTCGTGATCATCGGCGGCGGGCCCGGGGGCTACGCCGCCGCCCTGTACGGCGCGTCGGCAGGCCTCGACGTGGCCATGATCGAGAACCAGAAGGTCGGCGGGACCTGCCTGCACGTGGGTTGCATCCCGGCCAAGTCGTTGCTGGAGACCGCCACGGTGCGGCGGGCGCTGGCCAGCGCCGCCGACTTCGGGTTCACCATCGAGCGAACCGACCATGGACTTCGGGGTCAGCCAGGACCGCAACCAGGCTGTCATCGACAAGCTGCACAAAGGCCTGTCGTCGCTGCTCGGGAACCGCAAGATCCGGGTGGTGAATGGCACCGGCCGGCTGCTGGGGGCCGGCCGGGTGGCGGTGTCGGGGGGCGAGGACGGCGACCTCGAGGTGGCGGGCGACAGCGTGGTCCTGGCGACGGGTTCGGTCCCCCGGACCATCCCCGGCTTCGAGGTGGACGGCCGGGTGGTGCTCACCTCCGACGAGCTGGTGAAGGCCCGTGACCTCCCGGCCTCGGCCGTGGTCATCGGAGGCGGGGCCATCGGCTGTGAGTTCGCTGTCGATGATGGCCGACCTCGGCACCGAGGTGACCATCCTCGAGGCCCTGCCCAAGATCCTCCCCGGCCTGGACGCGGACGTCGCCAAGCTGGTCGAGCGATCCTTCAAGAAGCGCGGCATCGCCATCCACACCGGCGTCGAGGTGAAGGGCCACCATCCGGGCGGCGCGGGGACCACCGTGCGCTTCGGCGACGACCAGTCGATCGAGGTGGAGCGGGTCGTGGTCTCGGTCGGGCGCCGTCCGCTGTCCGACGTCCTCGGCCTGGAGGGCACCGGGGTCGAGGTCGACGAGCGGGGCTTCGTGAAGGTCGACGAGTACTGCCGGACCACCCTCGAGGGGGTGTGGGCGGTGGGTGACCTCGTGCCCACGGCCCAGTTGGCCCACGTGGCCTTCGCCGAGGCCATCGTGGTGATCAAGGACATCCTCGGCGAGGCCCCGGCGCCGGTCGACTACGCGCGGGTCCCGTGGTGCATCTACTGCCATCCCGAGGTGGCCTTCGCCGGCCTGTCCGAGGACGCAGCCGAGGCCGTGGGTCACGACGTGGTGACCGTGAAGCACCGGTTCGGCGGCAACGGCCGGGCGCTCATCATCGGTGAGGCCGATGGCCTGGTGAAGGTCATCGCGGCCAAGGACGCCGACGGGAAGGCGGGCCAGATCCTGGGCGTGCACATGGTGGGCCCGTGGGTGACCGAGCAGCTCGGCCAGGGCTACCTGGCCGTGAACTGGGAGGCGACGGTGGACGAGGTGGCCCAGTTCATCCAGCCCCACCCGTCGCTGTCGGAGAACTTCGGCGAGGCGGTCATGGCCCTCACCGGCCGTGGCCTGCACGGATGAGCCGTCCGGCGACGGCTCGCGCCAATGGGTCACGAGCCCGAGACACTGACGGACGAGGCGAAGAGGAGACAGATGGCCGACGTAGAGATGCCCCAGCTGGGGGAGACCGTCACCGAGGGGACGATCACCCAGTGGTTCAAGGCGGTGGGGGACCAGGTGGAGGTGGACGAGCCCCTCTTCGAGGTGTCCACCGACAAGGTCGACTCCGAGGTGCCCTCGCCCGCCTCGGGGGTGCTCCAGGAGATCCTCGTCCCCGAGGGCGAGACCGTCGACGTCGGCACCCGGCTGGCCGTCCTGGGTGACGCCGCGGCGGGCGCCCCGGCCGCGCGGCGGCCGCCGGCGGCGGCGGCCGAACCTGCCGTCGTGCGCCCCCGACCGCCGCCTCGAGGCCCCCGAGCCTGAGGCCGCTGAGCCTGCGGCCCCGAGGCTGAGGCCGCCGCGCCCGAGCCTGACCCGCGCCGGCCCCCGTGGCCGCGGCCGTGCGACGGCGCCCCCGTCCCTGCCGCACCCGCCGCCCGCCCCGGACCCGGCGCCCGAGGCGGTGGAGGCCGGTGACGGTCGGGTGCTCTCGCCGCTGGTGCGGCGGCTGATCCGCAAGCACGGCATTGACCCGGCCACCCTCACCGGGACCGGTCCGGCCGGCCGCGTCACCCGCAACGACGTGCTCGCCGCGGCGGAGTCCGGCGCCGGATCCGCGCCCCGGCCCCCCCGGCGGCAGGTCCCGCTCCCGTCCCTGCTCCCGTCCCGCTCCCGTCCCCGCTCCCGCCCCGGCAGTCGCGCCGGTCGAGGTGAAGGCGGCGGCCGACGGCACCTCCACCGAGCCGTTGAACAACATCCGCAAGCTCACCGGCGAACACATGGTCCGCTCCCAGCAGACCTCACCCCACGTGCTCACGGCGATAGAGGTCGACTTCGAGGGCGTGGACCGGGTCCGCCGGGCCCAGAAGGGGGCGTGGAAGGAGCAGGAGGGCTTCAGCCTCACGTACCTGCCGTTCGTGGCTCGGGCCGTGGTCGACGCCATCGAGGACTTCCCCTACCTGAACGCCTCGGTGGGGGAGGGCGAGCTCCTCGTGCACCACCCCGTGCACCTGGCCATAGCCGTGGACCTCGACTTCCAGGGCCTCCTGGCTCCGGTGGTGCGCAACGCCGAGTCGAAGCGCCTCCGGGCCATCGCCCGCGAGATCCGGGACCTGGCGGACCGGGCCCACCAGAAGAGGCTGTCGGCCGACGAGGTCGCCGGGGGCACCTTCACCATCACCAACCCCGGCCAGTACGGGACGATGATGCAGTTCCCCGTGATCAACCAGCCCCAGGTGGCGATCCTGTCCACCGACGGGGTGCACCGCAAGCCGGTCGTGGTCACCGCCCCCGACGGCACCGAGGCGATCGCGGTGCACTCGGTGGGGGTCCTGGCCCTGGCCTGGGACCACCGGGCCTTCGACGGGGCCTACGCCGCCGCCTTCCTGGCCCGCCTCCGCGCCATCATCGAGACCCGGGACTGGGAAGCCGAGCTCTGAGCATGCTGCGGCAGCGCTGGCTGGGGCGGGTCGCCTACCAGGACGCCCACGCCCTCCAGCACGGACTGTTCGCCCACTCGACCGACGACCACCTGCTCCTCCTCGAGCACCCCCACGTCTTCACCCTCGGGCCCCGGGGCTCCCTCGATCACCTGCTGGTGGACCCCACCACGGTCGGGGCCGAGGTCGTGCCCACCGACCGGGGCGGCGACATCACCTACCACGGCCCCGGCCAACTCGTGGGCTATCCGATCCTCACCGTGCCCGGGAAGCGGGGCGGGGGCATGGCGGACACCGTGGCCTATGTCCGCTCGGTCGAACAGCTCCTGATCGACGTCCTCGGTGACCTCGGTCTGACCGACGTCGGCCGGGTGGAGGGCCTCGCCGGCGTCTGGTTGGCCCCCGATTCGCCCCGGCCGCGGAAGGTGGCGGCCATCGGCGTGAAGCTCAGCCGGGGCCGGTCGATGCACGGCTTCGCCCTCAACGTCGACCCCGACCTGGTGTGGTTCGACCGCATCGTGCCCTGCGGCATCACCGACAAGGGCGTGACCTCCCTGCGGGCCGAGGGCCTCGACGTGACCATGGCCACCGTCGTGGACGCGGTGATGGCCCGCGCCGCCGAGCGGTGGGGAGGCGACGGTGAGGAGCGGGCCGAGGTGAAGGCCCTCCCGTCGGAGGTGCCGGTCCGGGTCGGGGGCCTGGCCGTGGCCGAGCGCAAGCCGGCGTGGCTGCGGGCGCCGGTGCGTCTCGGCGAGGACTATCGGGAGCTGCGCAAGCGCATGCGTCGCCTCGACCTCGTCACCGTGTGCGAGGAGGCGGGTTGCCCGAACATCTCGGAGTGCTGGGCCGACGGCACCGCCACCTTCATGCTCAACGGCGAGCGGTGCACCCGGGCCTGCGGCTTCTGCCTGGTGGACACCGACAAGCCGGACACGGCCCCGGAGGCCGACGAGCCCGAGCGGGTGGCCGATGCCGTGGCCGAGATGGACCTGCACTTCGCGGTGCTGACCGCCGTGGCCCGTGACGACCTGCCCGACGGTGGCGCCGCGCAGTTCGCCCGCACCATCGAGGCCATCCGCCGTCGGGACGCCCGGGTCGAGGTCGAGGTGCTGATCCCGGACTGCAAGGGCGATCCCGAGTCCCTGGCCACCATCTTCGCCGCCCGCCCCGACGTGCTGAACCACAACCTGGAGACGGTGGCGCGGCTCCAGCGGGCGGTGCGGCCCTCGGCGGGCTACGCCCGCAGCCTCTCGGTCCTGGCCCGGGCGAAGGCGGCGGGTCTCACGACCAAGTCCGGGATGATCCTGGGCCTGGGGGAGACCGAGGACGAGGTCGTCGCCGCCCTGGCCGACCTTCGGGCCGTCGGCACCGACATCGTGACCCTCGGCCAGTACCTGCGGCCCACCGCCGCCCACCTCCCGGTGCGCCGGTGGTGGCGCCCGGAGGAGTTCGACCGCCTGAAGGCGGCGGGGGAGGCCCTGGGCCTGGCCCACGTCGAGGCCGGTCCCCTCGTGCGCTCGAGCTACCACGCCCGCGAGGCCGCCGACCAGGCCGGCGACACCACCCTGGTCGACGTCGGCTGAACCATCTCAGCGACAAGGGTGCGCAACCAGAACGGGACGATGGGCCCGCCGGAGCCCCGTTCTGGTTGTCCTGGTTTGTCGCCCACGACAAGGGAGAGCAACCAGAACGGCGTGGGTGGCGTTCTGGTTGTCCTGGTTTGTCGCCCACGACAAGGGAGAGCAACCAGAACGGCGTGGGGGGATCGCCGCTCGTAGGGTGAGCGGGTGAGCGTGTTCGGCGAGCGGATGGGGCGCGTGCGGGCGGCCATGGACCGTCACGGCGTCGACGTCGTGCTGCTGTCGGTCGGGGCCGACCTCCCGTGGCTGACCGGTTACGAGGCCATGCCCCTCGAACGGCTCACCATGCTGGTGCTGCCCCGTGAGGGCGAGGCCACCCTGGTCGTGCCCCGCCTGGAGGCGCCCCGGGTGGTCGAGCGGCCCGAGGTGTTCGCGGTGCGCCCGTGGGAGGAGACCGAGGACCCGGTGGCGCTCGTCGCCGGCGCGGCCGGGTCGTCCGGGGTGGTGGCGCTCGGGGACCGGACCTGGGCCCGCTTCGTGCTCGACCTCCAGGCCCGCCTGCCCGGGGCGGCGTTCCGGGCCGCCCAGCCCGTGCTCGGCCCGCTGCGGGCGGTCAAGGACGCCGCCGAGGTCACCGCCCTACGGCGGGCCGGAGCGACCGTCGACCGGGTCGTGGCCGCGATCCAGGCCGGCGAGGTGGCGTTGGCCGGCCGGACCGAGGCCGAGATCGCCGCCGAGGTCCGCAGCCGCCTGCTCGAGGCCGGCCACCACCAGGTCAACTTCGTCATCGTGGCCTCCGGCCCGAACGCCGCGAGCCCCCACCACGAGCCCGGCGGGCGACGCATCGAGGTGGGGGAGGGGGTCCTGTTCGACATCGGGGGCACCGTCCTCGACGACGACGGGGTGGGCTACTGCTCCGACATCACCCGCTGCGTGCACCTGGGCCCGCCGCCCCCGGCGTTCCGCGATCTCTACGCCGTCCTCCAGGACGCGCAGGCCCAGGCCGTCGACGCGGCAACGGTCGGGACGCCGTGCGAGGACGTCGACGCGGTGGCCCGCCGCATCATCACCGAGGGGGGGTACGGCGACGAGTTCGTCCACCGCACCGGCCACGGCATCGGCATCGAGGCCCACGAGGACCCCTACGTGGTGGCGGGCAACTGCGAGGCCCTGGTCCCCGGCCACGCCTTCTCGGTCGAGCCCGGCATCTACGTCGAGGGTCGCTGGGGCGCCCGCATCGAGGACATCGTCGTGGCCACCGAGCACGGCCCCGAGGCCCTGAACCAGGTCCCCCACGACCTGATCGAGCTCTGAACCCGGTGCCCCTTCCGAAATTGCGTCGATTTGTCACGCCAGGCGTGACAAATCGACGCAATTTCGTTCTGGGGGCGGCTGGGTGATGGCCTTCGACGGAGCGACCGTCCTGCTGCAGTGGGCGGTCGGTGGGCTGGCCTTCTGTTGGGTCACCACCCGTCACCAGATCCTTGGCATCGGCTACGGCTGGCTGCTGCGGGGGGTCTGGGGAATCACCGCGCTCGGTGGCCTCGTGGTGGGCCTGCGCACGGACACCGTGCCGGTCCGGGAGGCCGCGGCGGTCGGCGTGGTGCTGGCCACCCTGTTCGCGCTGGTGGTCTCGGTCCGGCTGAAGGACGAGGGGCCGAAGGGACTCCCGAAGTGGCTGGACCTGCCTGCCCCGCTCATCGGGGTCGTCGGCCTGGTGGCGGCGGGCGTCGACGCGGGCGGGCCCGACGCCCTGGCGGTGGCCCGCATCGTGGTCGGCGCCGCCTTCCTCGGGGCGATCACCGACGCCATGCTCCTGGGGCACTGGTACCTCGTGCAGCCCGGCCTGACCCGAGACCCCCTGCACGAGCTGCTCACGATGTCCACGGTGCTCTGGTTCCCGGAGATCCTGGTCCTGCTCTGGCCGGTCGGCATGGTGTCGGTGCTGAACGGCACCATCGACGACGGCTACGGCGGGATGCTGGGCTGGTTCTGGGTGATGAGCGCGGTGACCACGATCGGCCTGCTCGTGGTGACCCGGCTGGCCCTGCGCGAGAAGCAGTACTCCGCGGTCATGGCGGCCACCGGCCTGCTCTACCTGGCCATCCTCACCGCGGCGGGCACCGACCTCGTGGGCCGCGCCCTCCTCGCCTCCTGAACCGGGACCGGTAGCCTCCGGGGCGCTCGTTCCCGCCCCACCCGTAGCGACCGGAGACCGTCATCAGCGTCGAGCCCGAAGCGGCCACCCCCGAGTTCCGCCCCCTGGGCGTCCTCGAGTTCGAGCCCGCCACCTGCCCGGTGTGTGGCGGTCACGAAGTCGGCAAGCGGCTGCACAAGACGGTCCAGGACGTCGACCTGCACTTCGGCGTCTGTGCGACGTGCTCGACCCTCTACGCCGACCCGCGGATGACCGTCGAGTCCCTGCGCACCCTGTATGACTCCGAGGAGTTCTTCGAGGGCAAGGAGGCGAACCTCAACTACTACTCCTTCCTCAGCGGCGAGACCTACCTGCGCCGCACCGCCCGGGGCCGCATCGAGCGGTTCCAGGCCCATGTGCCGGGGAAGCGCCTGCTGGAGGTGGCCTCCGCCGCGGGGTTCTTCCTGGCCGAGGCCAAGGCCGCCGGGTTCGAGGCCGAGGGCGTGGAGTTCTCGGGGCCGATGGCCCGCTACGCCGCCGAGCGCTGGCAGGTGCCGGTGACGGCGGGCTCCATCGAGGAGGTCGAGCTCGAGGACGAGGCCTACGACGTGATCGCCAGCTGGGGGGTGATGACGATCATCCGGGACCCGAAGGCGGTGATGGCCAGGTTCCACGCCGCCCTGAAGCCGGGTGGGGTGTGGGCCTTCAACACCTACAGCCGCCGGTCCCTGTGGGGCCGGCTCTTCGGCGGTCGCTGGTACATCCTGGTGCCCAACACGAGCCAGATCCACGACGACGACACGCTGCAGCGGCTCATCGACGAGGCCGGCTTCGAGCTGGTCGGGCGCCGGCGGGACCGCCCGTACGCCAGTGTGGAGCGCCTTCTGTTCGTGCTCCTGTCCCACGTCAGCCACGGGGTGCGGGACAAGTTCTTCGAGCGGGTCCATTTCCTGAACAAGCTGGTCATCCCCTTCCGGGCCCCCGACGCCTTCGAGTACGTCTGCGTCAAGCGACCATGACCCCCACTGACGGGCCGACGGTGACCGGCGAGAGCGCCCTGCGCCCGATGGGGTCCGGGCTCACCGAGACCGAGCCGGGGTTCTTCGTCGGCCCCGCCGCCGACGGCCTGCACTACGACTCGGCCCGTTCCCTGCACTGGCGGGAGGCCGAGGACGGCTCGGGCTGGCACCGGCACCGGGCGGCGGTCGTGGCCGACGCGGTCGCCCGGTTCTCGCCCGACGGCACCCTCTTCGACCTCGGCGGGGGCAACGGCTTCGTCACCCGCGCCCTGGTCGAGGCCGGCATCCCGGCGGTCCTGGTCGAGCCGGTCGAGGAGGCGGTGCGCACCGCCTACGCCCGGGGCCTGCGTCCCGTGGTCTGCTCCACGGTGGAGGCGGCCGGGTTCCCGGAAGGGTCGCTGCCCGCGGTGGGGCTGTTCGACGTGATCGAGCACGTCGAGGACGACGCGGGCTTCCTCGCCCGGCTCCACCGCCTGCTCGCTCCGGGCGGTCGGCTGTACCTCACGGTGCCGAAGCACCCCCGGCTCTGGTCGGCCCACGACGAGGAGTCCGGCCACCAGCGCCGATACACCTCGGCTGCGCTGCGGTCGGTCGTCGAACAGGCCGGGTTCACCGTCGATCACCAGACCTCGTTCTTCTCGGCTCTGCTGGCGCCGATGGCCCTGCGCCACCTCATCCAGCGCACCCCCCGGGAGGACACCTCCACGGTGACCGATCCGACCGGAGGCGGTGGGGCGATGGCGGGGATCCTCGACCGCCTGCTGGCCCACGAGCGCCGCTCCCTCGCTCGCCGGACCCGACGCACCGGCACCAGCCTGCTCCTGGTGGCCCGCCGTGGGCACTGAGGGGCGGAGCCACTCGGCGGGCCGAACGGGCCGGCACGGCGATGAGCCGTCAGGCGAAGAGCCATGAGCGCTGATTCCCCGACGTTCTCGGTCGTCATCCCGGTGTTCAACAGCCGGGACATCGTGGCCGTGACCGTGCAGGACGTGATCACCTGGTTCGAGAGCCAGGGCGCGACGTTCGAGGTCATCCTGGTCAACGACGGCAGCCAGGACGGGAGCTGGGAGGTCATCCGGGACCTCGCCGCCGCCGACGAGCGCCTGGTGGCCGTGCGCCTGCTGCGCAACTACGGCCAGCACAACGCCAACCTGGCGGGCTTCGCCGATGCCCGCGGCACCTGGATCGTCACCATGGACGACGACGGCCAGAACCCGCCCGAGGAGATCGCCCACCTGGTCGCCGCCGCCCACGCAGGTGATCACGACGCGGTCTTCGGCCGGTTCGACCGCAAGAAGGCCTCGCTCAGCCGCGCCCTGGGGACCCGCCTCATGAGCGAGATGAACCGGCGGATCTTCGGCAAGCCGCGGGACCTGACCGTGAGCAACTTCCGGCTCCTGCACCGCGACGTGGTCCGACGCATCCTCGACTCCGGCAGCACCTACCCGTACATCACCGGCCAGGCGCTGCTCTACTCGGCCTCACCGGGGAATGCGGATGTCCGTCACCTGCCCCGGGCCGGAGGCCAGAGCACCTACAGCCTGCGCAAGATCCTCAGCCTCGTGGTGCGGATCATGTTCAGCTACTCCTCGGCGCCGCTGCGGTTCATGGCCGTGCTCGGCGCGCTGGTGGCCGCCGGAAGCTTCCTGATGGGCCTTCTCTACCTGGTCAACGGGATCGTCAACGGCTCCGAGGTCGAGGGCTGGACCACGGTGACCGTGCTCCTGGCGTTCCTCAACGGTGTGGCCATCGCCATGCTCTCGATGCTGGGCGAGTACATGGTCCGCACGTTGCGCCAGGTCAGCGACCGCCGCTCGTACCTCGTCGCGGACCGGGTCGATGGCCGCGGCGACTGAGCCCGGCCAGGCCTTCATCGTCGGGGCCCAGCGCTGCGGGACGACCAGCGTGGCCACCGCGCTGGCCCGCCACCCGGAGGTGGCGCTGGCCCAGCCGCTGCGCCCGGAGCCCAAGTGGTTCCTCGAGCCGGGCTCGGCCGACACCGTCGATGCGTACCTGGCCCGCCACTACCCGGCGGTCGCGGCCGGGGCCCGCCTGCGACTGGAGAAGAGCACGAGCTACTTCGAATCCGACGTGGCCTGCACCGAGATCGCCCGGGCCTTCCCCGACGCCCGGATCGTCGTGGTCCTGCGGGACCCGGTGGACCGAGCCCTGTCGCATTACGCCTTCTCCCGGGCCGGCGGTGTCGAGGACCTGTCCGTCACCGAGGCCCTCGACACGGCCGCCGAGCACCGTGCGTGGGACCGGAGCGCCATTTCGGTGTCGCCCTACCGCTACCTGACGCGGGGTCGGTACATCGACGACCTCCGTCGGTGGGATGAGGCATTCGGTCCCGACGCGTTGCAGGTGGTGATCCTGGAGGACCTCATCGCCGAGCCCGAGCCGTTCGCCGACCTCGAGGCGGCGCTCGGGCTGGCCCCGGGCCCGGCGTTCGTGGCTGGGGACCGGCACAATGCGGCGGAAGACGGTGTCGCGCTCGACGGCACCGCCCGAGCCCGGCTGGCGGCGTGGTTCGCCGACGCCAACGCCGAGCTGGCCGAGCGGCTGGGTCGCCCGATCGAGCGGTGGACCCATGCCTGAGCCCGAGATCCGCTTCAACCAGCCGACCCTGGAGGGGCGCGAGGTCGAGTACATCCAGCAGGCCGTGCTCGGGGGCCACACCTCGATGAACGGCCCGTTCGCCAAGCGGGTCACGGCCCTGCTGCAGGAGGAGCTGGACGCCGCCGGGGTGCTGCTCACCACCTCGTGCACCGACGCCCTGGAGATGGCGGCCATGCTCCTGCGCCTCGAGCCGGGGGACACGGTGATCGTCCCGTCGTTCACGTTCGTGTCCAGCGCTCTGGCCTTCATCCGCGAGGGGGCCCGCATCGTCTTCGCCGACATCGAGCGGGAGACCCTGGGCATCGACCCCCGTCACGTGGCCGAGCTGATCGACGACAGCACCCGGGCGGTGGTGGCCGTGCACTACGCCGGCGTGGCCTGCGACGTGCCCGGCCTGCGGTCCGCGCTGGCCGACCACCCCCGCGTCGACCTGATCGAGGACAACGCCCACGGCCTGTTCGGCCGCTTCGACGGGCGCCCCCTGGGCAGCTTCGGCCGGATGTCGGCGGTCAGCTTCCACGAGACCAAGAGCTTCACCTGCGGGGAGGGCGGGGCCCTGGTGCTCAACGACCCCGCAGACGTGGACCGGGCCAACATCCTCTACGAGAAGGGCACCGACCGCCGGGCCTTCGAGGACGGCCGGGTCGACAAGTACACCTGGCGGGACACGGGCTCGTCCTTCGGGATGTCCGACATCCTGGCTGCCTACCTGCTGGGCCAGCTGGAGGCCCGCGACGCCATCCTGGCCAAGCGCCGGGCCGTGGTGGAGCGCTACCAGGAGCGCCTGGCCCCGGAAGCGGCGGCGCGGGGCTTCGCCGTGCCGGTGATGCCGGGCGGCCGGGACTACGCCTACCACCTGTACTACGTGCTCCTCGAGGACGCCGAGACCCGGACCCGGGTGACCGAAGCACTGCGGGGGCAGGGATCCGGGCCGCCTTCCACTTCGTCCCCCTCCACGACTCCGACGGGGGCCGCCGCTTCCGAGCCCGCGAGACCGACTGCCCGGTGACCGACGACGTGACCGCCCGCCTCCTGCGCCTACCGGTCCACAACGCCCTGACCGTCGCCGACGCCGACCGCATCAGCGACGCCCTCCTGGCCGCCCTGCCCTGATCCGAAATTGCGCCGATTTGTCACGCCAGGCGTGACAAATCGGCGCAATTTGGTGGGCTGAGTCTGATTGCTGCTTCACGTGTTGAAGCCGCAGACCTCGAGGTCGCCGACGCGGGACTCGAGGGTGAGCTCGGCGCTGTCGGTCGGGGCGGCGAGGGTGAGGACCACCCGACGGAGGTCGGGGTCGTCGACCCGGCGGGTGCCCTCACCGAACTCGTCCACCCAGGTCAGGGCCAGGACCTGGCCGGGCTGCTTGGTCAGGGTGAGCTGGGCCGGGCCGGTCACGCTGGCGGTCACCGGTTCCTGTTCGGCGAGGGCGACGCAGCCGTCGTCGTCCACCGGCGCGTCGGTGGCGGGCGGCACGTCGGGGACGTCGTAGTCGTCCAGCGCCTTCCGATTGGCGTCGAGCACGCTGATGCGCAGGACGCCCCGGGCCTCGGCCTCGATCGGCTCGCGGTCGGCCCGGTCCTCGGGTCGCGGTTCGGGGTGGTAGCCCTCGTC
>CAVPAN010000016.1:0-194012 GCA_963701565.1 uncultured Microthrixaceae bacterium | reverse complement strand
CGGCTTCGCCTCCAGCAATTCGTCCCGGACGTTCGGGCACATGGGCGCCGGTGGCCAGGTCGCCTGGGCCGATCCGGCCACCGGGCTGTCGTTCGCCGACCTCACCAACGGCCTCGACGGGAACCCCGTGCGGATGGGCGCCCGCGGCCAGGCCCTGTCCCACCGGGCCGGTGCCGTGGCCGACACCTGAGGACAGGAACCGCTCAGGGGAGCACGACGAGCTTTCCCGTGGCCCGCTCGGCTTCCATGTCGCCGTGGGCTTCGGCGATCTCGTCCAGCCGGTACGTTCGGTGGATTGGGACGTGGGCCTCGCCGGCCGCAATCGCATCGAGGAACTCCTGGAGCACCGAGGGCGCCAGATCAGCGGCGCCCCCGCCGTACGCCGTGAGTCGCACACCTCGGGGCAGGTACTCGATCGGGTAGAAGTCGCGGACGGTCCACTGGTTCGACAACATCCCGGTGAAGCAGACCACCCCGTGCACCCGTGTCGCCCGGAGCGTGTCGGGCAGCGTGGGTGTGCCGACGAGCTCGAGCGTGGTGTCGACACCGTCGGGGATGAACCGGCGGACCTGGTCGGCCACGTCGCCGTCGTCCACCAGTGGGTGCTGGACGCCGATCTCGCTCAGGACGTCGGCGCGATCGCGGCTCCGGGTGGTGGAGAGCACGGTCACGCCGAGTCGCACGGCGAGCACGGCGGTCGCCATCCCCACAGACCGAGGTGCCGCCGCGGATCAGGATCGACTGGCCGGGTCGGGCGTCGAGGCCGATCGTGAGCGAACCGTACGATGTCTGCAGCATCTCGGGTACGGCACCGAGCGTGGCCCAATCGAGATCGCTCGTGAACGGAATGGTCTGGCGAACGGGCACGCAGGTGTACTCGCCATAGCCGCCGTCGAACGTGCGGCCCATGCCGCCCATCAACGCCGCGACCTGCGAGCCCGGGGCGAGCTCGCCACCGGGACAGCTCACGACTGTGCCGACCGCCTCGATGCCCAGGACACGAGGAAACGTCACCCCCTCCGCGAGGCCGAGCCGCGTGTGGAGCTCGAACGGTTGAGCCCGAACGCTTCGACCTTGATCAGGAGCTGGCCCCGGTCGGGCCGCGCCACCGGTACCTCGCGGATCTGCAACGCCTCGGGCGGTCCCGGCGCGTCGAGCACGACGGCCCGCATCGAGGTCGGGATCCTGGTCATCGGGCCCATTCAAGTGGGCGATTCAGCGACTGACCAACGTCGCTGACTTGCTGGCCTGTGCGACTCAGATGGGGAGGTGTCTGATCCTGAGGCGTTCGTCCTCGACGACGACGATCGCTCCGGCCTCCAGGTCGTCGGCGACGGCGTCGAGATTCGCCAGTAGGAGGTCGGCGAGCTGTCGGGCTCGCCGGGGCTGCGCGGCCGGAGCAGCAGAACCGATGGCGATCTGGCACCGCTCTGGGCGAGGAGGGTGCCGAAGTCGATGTCGGCCGACACGATGACCCGGTTCTGCTGCACGGCCGTCGTGATGATCGAGCGGTCGTCGGCGGTGGCCAGGTCGATGTCGCCTGTGTGCATGGCCGGCGGTCCGGAGCAGGTCGGCGAGGGTTCTCGTCGACCAGGAACTTCACGCAGGCTGGGTGAGTGGCAGTTGTCGCTCGCTCACGGCCTCGGCCACGTAGCGCAGGGCTTCGGCGACGTCTTCCTTCTCGAGGTCAGGCAGATCGGCGACGATCTCCTCAGCGGTCAAGCCGTCGGCCACCATCGCCACGACCGTCGCGACCGGGATCTGAAGGTGAGGGGCGAGGACATGAACACCACCTCGCCGGCACCGGCGGACGTGTACGCGATGCGCACACCGTCCGGCGACGTCGTGTACCGCAGAGGTGGTTGACTCACCGTGCCCTCCCCACAGCCCAAGCGTGACACACCTGTGGATCATGTCGATCGGCGAAGGTGAGGGCCTGGGCCGTCGACCTCGGTGCGCAGGAGGCGGGATGGGGCACACTGATCGTCGACCGAGGGGGCAATCGATGACCGACACGACCGACGAGAAGCAGGGCTACCTGTCTGCTGACTTCATCTCCCCCGAGATGGAGATGGCCGAGATCGGCGCCGGCGTTCCCGCCGCCGCCGATCTCGCGTTGGCCGACATCAACCCGGCCAACCCCCACCTGTTCAGGGAGGACCGCTGGCAGGACCACTTTGCCCGCCTGCGGGCCGAGGACCCGGTGCACCTCAACGAGTTGGAGACCTCCGGCCGGTACTGGTCGGTCACGGCCTATGACGACGTCCGTGCGGTGGACGGTGACTGGGAGACGTTCTCGTCGGCGCGGGGCATCACGCTCGGGCTCCGACCCAGCCCGGAGAGCGACGCTCTGCTCCAGCGCCTGACCTCGTTCATCTCGATGGACCCGCCGACCCACACCGAACAGCGCAAGACGGTGCGGGGCGTGTCGGCGCCGAGCAACCTCCGCAACCTCGAGCCGCTGATCCGTGAGCGGACCGTGGACGTCTTGGAGTCGTTGCCCGAGGGCGAGACCTTCGACTGGGTGGACACCGTGTCCATCGAGCTCACGACGCTGCTGCTGGCGACCCTCTTCGACTTCCCGCTGGATGATCGACGCAAGCTCACCCGCTGGTCCGACATCGTGTTCGCAGTCCCCGAGCCCGGTGGCGTGGTCGAGACCCAGCAGCAGAAGATCGACGAGCTGATGGAGTGCGTCGCCTACTTCGAGGGGCTCTGGGCCGAGCGCCGCGACAACCCCGGTTTCGATCTCGTCTCGATGCTGGCGAACGGTGAGGCGACCAAGGACATGCCGACGCTGGCCCACCTCGGCAACCTGCTGCTGCTGATCGTGGGCGGCAACGACACGACCCGCAACACGATGTCGGGGAGCGTGTACGGGCTCAACGCCTTCCGTGACCAGTACGACAAGCTGGTCGCCGACCCCGGTCTCGTGCCGAAGCTGGTCCCGGAGGTCATCCGGTGGCAGACCCCGCTGTCGTACATGCGCCGCACCGCGACCCGGGACTGCGAGATCCGCGACAAGCAGATCCTCGAGGGCGACCAGATCCTCATGTGGTACGTGTCGGCCAACCGCGACGAGGACGTCTTCGAGCACGCGGATGTCATCGACATCGAACGCCCAAATGCCGACCGGCATCTCTCGTTCGGCTACGGCATCCACTTCTGCATGGGCAGCAGGCTGGCCGAGCTCCAGCTCCGAGTGCTGTGGGAGGAGATCCTCGAGCGTTTCGAGCGCATCGAGATCCAGGACGAGCCCGAGCGGACCTTCTCGTCCTTCGTGCACGGCTACACCAGGCTGCCCGTGACCGTCACCCGTCGCTGAGGGACGGTGGCGCTGGAACCCCGCTCATGGGTGAGCGGGGCCGTTGGAGGCTGCGCGCTGAGCGCAACCACTCCGGCAGCCACCGCCTCGAGCAGGGTGGCGATGTCGCGCGCCGAGCGGCCCGTCACCCTGGCTCCCGGCCCCACATCTGGACCGGCACCCATGTGTGGTCGTAGACGAAGCCTGTCAACGACGAGCGTCGTGGAGCACCGTCACCTCTGTCGGCGTGTCCGCGCGAACCGCCAGGACGCCGGTCGACGTGGCCCACGCTGAGTAGAGCAGCGTCGTGCCGTCCGGCGACCAGGTGACGCTGTAGGGGTACCAGAGCTCCAGCCCGTTCGGGTCCGTCTGTCTCCGGGTCACCAACGGTCACTCGGAATGGGCTGCCGACCTGGGGACACGCCGGAATCCCGGGGTTCTCACGGAGGTATCGCGTGCCTTCACACGGCAGAGGTCACTGGTTCGAAACCAGTATCGCCCACCATCGTTCCCCTGGCCGGCGCCGGCCGCGATGCGTCGATCAGGTAGGCTTGGCCGAGATGGCGTCGGGCTAGAACTCAGTCGTGGACAGGTCGCGAGACACCAAGGACCACCCGGCGGCGGTGTTGCCTCGGGCCGACTACGCCAGCCTCGACGAGGCGGTCTACCTCAACCAGGCGGCCCTCGGGCTCTTGGGTCGCCCGGCGGTGGAGGCCATGCACCGATTCCTGGAGGACGTCGGCCGTCACGGCAACCTGCACCTCAGTGACGACGACGAGGTGGCCTACCTCGGGGCACTGAGGGCCCAGGCGGCTGCGGTGCTGGGCACTGGTGAGAGCCAGGTCGCGTTGCTGTCAGGGGCCAGCGAGCTCCTGGGTCAGGCGCCGCTGCTGCTGGCGCCGCCCGCGGACCGCACCGTCGTGCTGGTCGCCACCGACTTCCCGGCGGTGACCCGCCCGTGGTTGCTGGCCGAGGATCGAGGCGGGCCTGGCGTCCATTTCGTGCTCGACACGGCGACCACGGACCTGACCGATGCCGTAGTCGCCGCGGTGGACGAGACGACGGCGGTCGTCGCCGTTGGCTCTGTGCAGTACGCCACGGGGAGTCGTGTCGATGTGCCTCGGCTCCGGGCCGCCACCGATGCCGTCGGAGCTCGGCTGGTGATCGATGCATCCCAGGAGGCGGGAGCGGAGCCGATCGACGCGGCTGCCTGGGATGCCGACCTGATCGTGTCGAGCGGGTACAAGTGGCTGGGCGGCCATGGTGGGGTGGCCATCGGGGCCATCCACGAGTCGTTGCTCGATCGCCCCCCGCCGCTGCCGGGCTGGATGGGGGCACCCGATCCGTTTTCGTTCGACGCCACCCGACTGATGCTCGCCGAGGGTGGGCGGCGCTACACGCAGTCGACGATGTCCTATGTCTCGGTGGCCGGGCTGACGGCGGCGATCACCGAACTGCTCGCCGGCGGTGCGGCAGAGATCTCAGCGCACGCCGAGACGCTCGGTCACCGCCTCATCGAAGGGCTTCGGCCTTTCGGGTGGCGACCGTTCCGGGACCTGGACGCCGCCGGTGCCGCTCACCATCTGATCTCGCTGGGGCGGGAGGGTGACCTGCCCGCCGGAACGCTGTCGCGCCTGACCGCCGCCGGCATCGTCTGCGGTTCCCGCGGGGGACGGATCCGTGTCTCGCTGGCCCCCTACAACGATGGCACCGACATCGACGCCCTCATCGCCGCTCTCTCGTCCCTCCCTGACTGAGCACCCGCCAGGCCGGGGGTTTCAGAGCCAGCGGGCCACCACGGTGTCGGTGGCGGGGTCGATCTGGGCGACGAGGACCTCGGTGATCCGGGCCCACACGTAGCCGCCGCCCACTGCCCGACATCCTCGTCGCCAGACCGCATCCGACGGCATGGCTACGGGACCGGCTGCCATGCCTGGAGCGCGATCCAGGGCTTGGTTGTGTAGTCGGTGTACAGGTTGGTGAGCGGGTCGTCGGAGAGCACGATGGGCGGTCGAACGGGGTCGACGGGAACCTGCAGCAGGCCCGGGTTGCCGGAGTACCACCCGGCCATTGGCCGGAAGCGTCGTGGGCGGCGCGGGGTCGTCGGTGACCTGCAGTCGGGTGGGCGCGGGGTCGTCCTGCAGGGCGGCGGCCAGCCCGACGCCGGCGAGGGCAAGTACAGCGAGGGTGGCCATCCCGGTCGCCACCCGGCCCCGGCGGGAGCGGCGGGCGGTCATACCAGCCCCCGGCCGCTCGATGGTGGCCACCTGCTGACGGACCTCGGCACACACGTCCCGGGCCCGCTCGTCGAGGCTCACCAGTCGTTCTCCTCTCCGAGGGCGGTGGCCAGGGCGGCTCGACCCTGGTGGAGGTGGACCCGGACGGTGGCCTCGGCGAGGTCGAGCAGGGCGGCGACGTCGGCCACCGACCGGTCCTCCAGGTAGTGGAGGGCGACGCACTGGGCCTGCCGCTTCGGCAACCGGCGCACGGCCTCACAGAAGACCTCGTCGGTGACCACCAGCTCGGCGACGGGTGACCGCCGGCCGGCCAGCCGCGCCAGCGCCCGGACCTCTCGGGCCCGTCGGCGCAGGGTCGAGGTGACCAGGTTCACCGCCACCAGCCGCACCCAGGCCCCCCGGATCGTCGTAGCCCGGCACCACCGACCAGCGCCGGTAGGCCTGGACGAAGGCGTCCCGGGCCACCTCCTCGGCCACGGCCCGCCGGCCGCAGAGCACGAAGGCCAGCCCCACCACTTGGGCGTACTCGGCCGCGAAGAATGACTCGAAGATCGGGGCGGGGGCGTAGTCGGCAGGCACCGTGACGACGTCCACGGCCGTTACACGCCGCAGCCCCCCGAAACGTTCAGTCAATGACCCCTCCACGGCGCGACAGCTTCGCTGCCAGACCACAAACAGACCACAAATTGTGGTCACTCATGGTCACTGGCGGTCATCGACGGTCAGTCCGAACCGGCCTCTGGCCTGGGGAAAACCCGGACTCTCGGGGTTCTCGTGGAGGTGTCGCGTGCCTTCACACGGCAGAGGCGGAGGGTTCGACACCCTCATCGCCCACTCGGTGAATGTCCTGGTCAGAAACCGATTTTGGGGGGACGTGCCTCTGGATGAGCACGATCGTGTCGCCGTTCAGACCACGAATAGACCACAGACAGAATGGCGATGATGTCATCGGGCTAGGGCTCCGCTGCAGCCTCCGGACGCAGGTCGATGGTGGCGACCCAGGTGTCGAAGAACTCCCTGGCGTCGGTGCGGTGGTGGAGCATGGTGAAGAGATAGAGCCGCCCGCTGGCGACGACGGTCGCGAGTATCCGGTCGGTCGGACTCGGACACTCGAAGATCCTTCCCGGCTGCCCATCGATGGTGATCTCCTCTTGCTGGCTGCGCGGCCGACCGCACCCGCTGGGCGAGACGTACTCGTCGACCAATTCATCGATGGAGACCCCCTCCGGGATCTCTGTCGACCCGGCCTGGAAATCGGCGCCGAAGCCGGTCTCCACGTAGTCGAACCGCCCGAAGGGGTTGTCGGGGTTGCTGAAGGGGCTGTCGGCGTTGCTGATGGGCTGTTGGTTGACCGGATCCCAGAGCTCCGTGGCCGGCCAGAGCCCCCCTCCTCTGTCGATCCACCCGAAGGAGTAGCCGTAGGTCGGCGAGACGAAGGTCGTGGTCAGGCCCGGGAAGTCGACCGCGGTCTCCGGGGTCAGGTCGATGGTGGCGGCGAAGGCGTCGAAGACCGCTCTGGCATCACGGCGGTGGTGCGACAGGGTGAAGAGATAGAGCCGACCGCCGGCGACCACGGTTGCCTCGATGTGGTTCGGACACTCCGCGATCCTGCCGGACTGCCCGTCGATGGTGATCTCTGCCTGCTGGCTGCGAGGAACACCGCAGCCGCCGAGCAAGAAGCCCTCGAGGTACTCGTCGACCCGTTCATCGATCGAGATCCCGTCCGGGAACTCCGTCGGCGAGACCACAAGCGAGAACTCTGTCGACGCTCCCTTGAACACGGCGGCCAAGCCAGTCTCCAAGACATCGAATCCGTCGTCGACGAAACCCCAGAGCTGCTCGGCTGGCGTGAGCGCGACCCGGTCGGGATGATCGACCGAGAAGCCGTTCCTCGGCGAGACGAAGGTCGTCGTCAGGTTCGGGAAGTCGGCCACCGCCGCGTCCGGGTCGTGGGTCACATCCAGGCGCGTAGGCGCGGGGTCATCTTGGAGGGCGACGGCCAGCCCGACGCCGCCGAAGGCGAGGACCGCGATGGCAGCCACCCCGGTCGCCAGCCGGCCCCGGCGCGAGCGGCGGGCGATCGCGCCGGGTGTGGGCGCCTCGATGGTGGCGACCCGGTCACGGACTTCAGCACCCGCGTCGCGGGCCAGCTGGTCGAGGTTCATGTCTCCTCCTCGAGGTGCACGTCGAGCGAGACCGCCAATGCGGCTCGGCCGTGGTGGAGATAGCCCCGGACGGTGGCCTCGGCGATGTCGAGCACGGCGGCGATCTCGGCGATCGACCGGTCCTCGAGATAGCGGAGGGCGACGCACTGGGCCTGCCGCTTCGGCAGGCGGCGAACGGCCTCCCAGAAGGCCTCGTTGGTGATCACCAGCTCGGCCGGGTCGGTCCGGCGGGCAGCCAGCCGGGCCAGCGCCCGTGCCTCCCGGGTCCGTCGCCGCAAGGTCGAGGTGGCCAGGTTGACCGCCACCCGCTTCACCCAAGCCCCGGGATCGTCGTAGCCGGCCACCACCGACCAGCGCCGGTAGGCCTGGACGAAGGCGTCCTGGGCCACCTCCTCGGCCACGGCCCGCCGGCCGCAGAGCACGAAGGCCAGCCCCACCACCCGCGTGTACTCGGCCGCGAAGAACGACTCGAAGGTCGGGGCGCCGACATAGTCAGCCGGCGCGGTCATCACGTCCACGACAGCTACACGCCGCAGCCCCCTGAAACGTTGGGCCGATGATTCCCCCACCGAGCGAGATCCTTGCCGCCAGACCACGTCCAGACCACGAAATGATGGGCACGCATGGTCAACAGCGGTAACTGGCGGTCAGCCGGAATCGGCTGCTGACCTAGGGAGACCGCAGAACTCCGGGGTTCTCAGAAGTGTGTCGCGTGCCTTCACAGGGCAGCGGTCACTGGTTCGAAGCTGCGCCGTTGTTCGCCCCGCGTCCTCGGGCGGAGCACAATGGCGAAGGCATGGCTGCGGCAGCGACGACCAGGGTCACGGCACCGATCGGCTTCGCTCCGGCTGGGACCGTCGTGGCCGACCAGGAGCGGCCCGGGTTGCTCCGGTCGCCGACCCGCGAGCGCTCCACGGCCTACGACGACCGGGGCGTGGCGTTCGAGGTCTGCGCCATCAACGAGATCGACGGCGCCGACGAGGCCCCGAGGTTCCTCGAGGCGGGCTTCGAGGCGGTCCGCCTGCCCCGGCAGCCGGGCCTCACCTCCCTGCTGGGCGAGATCCGCGACGCCGGCGAGGCCGGTGACGAGCAGGTCACGCGCCTGCGTTCGCTGCTGACGGGGGCCGCCATCGAGCTCGCCGACGGCTCCCGGCTGCGCGTCGACCACGTGGCTGCCGAGGGCGTGATCGTGCGCCACGCCGGGCCGGGCGGCATAGAGGTCGACGGCGCCGAGCACCACGGCGCGATCAACGTCCACATCGACCAGGACGTCCTCGGGACGCCGCTGCGCCAACTGTTCGACGGCGGTGCCGCGGAGGTGTTCGGGCACGACAGCCCCGACAGCCACAACCAAACGTCGACCCAGCACCTGGTCAACCTCTGGTTACCACTGCGCCAGGTGACGCGGCCGCTCACCTTGATGGACGGCCGATCGCTCGATCGACGGCGGCATCAGCTGCGCTACCAGCTCCCGGTCGACGGCTTCCTCGACCGGGAGGAGGACCAGTCGGTGAACGACATCTGGGTGTGCCTCCACGATCCGGCGCAGGAGTGGTGGTTCCGGGCCGAGGTCGAGGTCGGTGACGCCTACGTGTTCGACACGCTCAGCACGCCGCACGCCTCGTTCGTGCTTCCCGGTGAGGACGTCGCCGCCGACCGCTACCAGCGGCTCGGGGCGGTCATCGAGGCGGTGCGCGCCGGCGATCCTGGTCGGGCCCGCGAGCTGGCCTCGGCGCCGCCGCTCGACCTCGACCCCACGGCCGGCCGGTCCCTGCGCGCCGCCGTAGCGGCGATTGATGACCTGCTGGCGGAGGCCCGGGCCGTGCCCGCCGCAGATCTCGACGCCGCCTGGTGCGTCCGGGCGGAAGCGGCCCGGAACGGCGTGGTGCGGTGCTCGCTCGAGCTGCGGGCGGTCGTCACGCGGCTCCGCCTGTGACGTCCCGTTCGTCCGCGGCTCGTCCGCCCGCAGCTCGGACGCTGCGGGACACGACGGTCATCTGTCCGAACACCAGCCGTAGCCCGACACCACTGACGAGCGCCGGTAGGCCTGGACGAAGGTGTCCCTGGACGATCTCCTCGGCCACTGCCCGTTGGCCGCAGAGCACGCCGGCCAGCCCCACCACCCGCCCATACTCGGCCGCGAAGAACGAGTCGAAGGTCGGGATGGCGGCGTAGTCGGCCGGCGCGGTCACCACATCCACAGCAGCTACACGCCGCAGCCCCCAAGACGTTGGGCCGGAGGTCCCCCCCCACCACGCGACGCCCAACCCCGGTCACGACGGGGGAGGCGCCAGCGCGCCGTCAACGGTCAGGAGCGAATGCGGCCTCGACGGCGTCGGCGAATGCCGCCATGGACGGGACCTCGAGATCGGGGCTGACGTCGGCTCGCGGGTCGGGTGTAGCGCCCCAGCCGCTGTGGTCGTGGCGACGGTTGATCCAGACCGTGGGGAGGCCCGCGGCTTTGGCGGGGACGTGGTCATGGAAGAGCGACTGGGCGACGTGCAGGAGCCGGCCGCCGACCCCGATCGCCTCGGCCCGGTCGAGGAGGGCGGCGAAGTTGGCGGGATCGGGCTTGTAGGAGCCGATGTCCTGGGCGGTGAGGATCTCGTCGAACTCGACGCCCAGGCGACGGTTGCTGCCGGCGAAGCTCTCGCGGTCGACGTTGGAGAGGATGATGAGCCGGTAGCGCGCCTTCAGACGCTGGAGCGCCTCCGTCGAGTCGGCGAACGCGGGCCAGTCGGGCACCGAGGTGCCGAACGCGTCGGCCTCGGCGTCGGAGACCGGGAAGCCCAGTGCTGCGCCGGTGCGGCGGAAGGCCTCCCGCAGCACCTCCGGGTAGCGGGACCCGGGCTGCTCGGCCTCGACCGCGGCTTCGTGGTCCGAGTAGGCGACGAGCAGTTGCTCGTCGGTGAGGCCCGGATCATGACGACGGGCCCAGGGGCCCAGGACGGCGGCGATGCCCGTCTCCCAGTCGATGAGCGTGCCGTAGCAGTCGAAGCTCAGCGCGTCGTATCCGGTCAGATCGAGCGCCACGGCCACCCCTCCGCTGGATGCATCGCGGGTGACCATAGGCCGACCAGTCCGAGCCGGTTGGTGACCGGTGGAACCCCGGAATCCCGCGGTCCTCGTGAACGGCTCGCGTGCCTCACACGGCAGAGGCCACTAGTTCGGAGACCAGTATCGCCCACCGAGCATTTTCCCAGGTCACGGGCCAGGGCGCGGGGACCTCCTCCCAGCGAGTTGGAGGCGGGATGTGGGAGCGTGCCGTCTCAGGGCGAGAGGGGCCGGCGTGGGTGTGCAGGGGAAGATGCGCAGGCGGCCGTTGGCCTGCTACCTGACCGCACTTGGTGTCGTGACGGCATCAGTGCTCTGCTCGACGGTCACGGTGAGCTCCGGGGCGGACCAGGCGCTTGCGCAGGCCGGGAGCCTCGGGCCGAGCGCCGCCATGAGCGACACGCTCGGTTCCCTCGGCCCCGGGCAGTCCGACACCTACACGATCACGGCAGGGAACCCCAACCCCGGACCCCTCGACGACCTCACGGTGCTGGAGGAGGTCCCGAGCGAGCTGTCGATGGTCACCGATGGCCACGCCAACCTGACGGGCACCGGTACTGCGCCGCAGGTCGAGTGGCGACCGATCGGGGGGACGTTCCAGATCTTGATCACCTTCACCGTCGAGTCCGGTTGGGGCGCGGGCGTCTCCGCGCATGCCGACGAGCTCCGACTCACCTACGGAACGGTGCCGGCGAACTTCGGCGCCACCGTCCACATGCGGGCGGGACGCCCGGCCAACGGGATCGGCCGTGACGGGGCTCTCGTCTCGACCGGGGCCAACATCCGCAACTGCATCACCGTCAGCGCCAGCGCGAATGGCGCCACGACCATCCCCCGAGGGTCCTGCACCGATCAGGTCGCCGCTCCACTTGCCGTTCGGTTCAGCAACGTGCGGACCTCGCCGTCGGTCGTGTCCGCCGGCGCCGGCGTCGTCTGGGGGCTCGGCATCGGAGTCGACGCCAACTCGGCCGACGATCTGGTGAACCCGGTCATCACTGACTGCCTGCCGCCCGACATGGATCTGGTCGATCCGGCGAACCTGACCAGCGCCGCCAACGGATCCTCCGCCGGGCTGTCGCCGGCACCGGTGCTCAGCCGCACCACGGGGGGGCTTTGTGGCGAGGGCAGGGTGCTGCTCACGTGGAGCTGGCCGGCACCCTTCACCCTGACCAGGGGCTCCAGCGGCACGCTCACGGTGAACACGACGGTCTCGATCGCGGCCGAGCCGGCTCTGGCCACAAGTGTGGCGATCCTCACCGCCGCCAATCTGGGGGTGGCGGTCGCCCGGACCGCCGCGGTCACCCTGGCGGGTTCGCCGCCGCCGACCTGTGCCGGTCGGGTGGTCACGGTGGACATGAACCGGGGCCAGGCGCCGACGACGGGACCGGATGTGATCTCGGGCACCCCCTCCGATGACACCATCAGCGCCCTGGGCGGTGGCGATGTCGTCTGTGGCCGTGGCGGCGCGGACACGGTGAACGGCGGAAGCGGGCGCGACCAGATCTTTGGGACCGCAGGCAACGACACCCTCCGAGGTGGCGAGGGCGCTGACCAGCTCATCGGCGGGACCGGCAAAGACCAACTCATCGGCGGCACCGGCGCAGACACGTGCCGGGGTAACAGCGGCAAGGACACCGCGGCTGCTTGTGAGACCACCACGGGCGTGCCCTGAGGCCCGCTGGGAGAGAGGTGAGCGTTCCCCGGTCGCCGGTCAGGCGCCGTCGGCGGCGAGGAAGGCATCGATCTCGGTGAGCAGCTGCGCCCAGGCCGGTTCATCGGCTCGCAGGAGGTGGTTGGCGCTGTCGAGGGGGATCACCCGACTGCCCCGGATCAGGGTCCCGAGCTCCAGGGCGCCCTCGAAGGGGGCCCGCAGGTCGCCCCGGGCGTGCAGGATGAGCGTCGGCACGTCGAGCCGCCGGGCGACGTCGACGACATCGACGTGGGACCACGTCTCGATCATGTGGGCTGCGTTCTCGGCCGAGGTGGTGCGGCGGAGCAGCTCGGCGAAGGCCTCCCACAGCTCCGCGGGGGCGTCGGGGATGAACGACGAGGTGAAGAAGCGCCTGAAGGTGGGGTCGTCGCGCCCCCAGCCGAGGCGGGCCAGCTCGATCTGCACCTCCGCCTCCCGCCGCTCCTCGTCGGACCGGGCCCGTTGGACGCGACCCTTCGCGTAGCTGCCCACGAGGATCAGATGGCTCACCCGCTCCGGGTGCCGGTCGGTGTAGGTCATGGCCACCGGGCCGCCCTGGGACAGGCCCAGCAACGGGAACCGCTCGAGGCCGAGGGCATCGACGACCGTCTCCAGGTCGTTGACGAAGGCCTCCAGGGACCATACGTCGACGTCGTGATCCGAGAGCCCGCAACCCCGCTCGTCGTAGCGCACCAGGGTCCGCCCCTGGGCCAGGCCCTCGAGCCAGTGACGCCAGACGGGGCTGTGCCAGTCGTAGTCGAGGTGGGTGATCCAGTGGGCGGAGCGCACGAGGGGTGGTCCTTCGCCGATGGTGGCATAGGCGAGCCGATGACCGTCCTCGGTGGTGCAGAACCTGATCTCCTGGTCGAGCGACGGGGCGGCGGGCAGTGACGACGGGGTCCGCTCGTTGGCCTCCTCGCTCACGTCGGCGATGAGCTGATAGCCCCGGCCGTGGGCGGTGCGGATCACCCGTTGGGCGGAGCCGTCGTCGCCGACAGCTTGGCGAGCGGCCTTGATCCGGCTCGTGAGCGCCGACTCGCCGACGAACCGGTCGCCCCACACGTCATCGAGCAGCTCGGTCTTGAGCACCACCCGGTGGCGGCGTTCGAGCAGCACCGTGAGGACGGCGAAGACCTGCGGCTCGACGTGCACGAGCTGGCCATCACGGCGGAGTTCGTAGCGCTCCGTGTCGACCACCACATCGTTGAACGCGTACAGCATCGTCCGCGATGCTGCCACGGGTCACCCACGTACGCCGCGGGGCCGACGGGGATGACGTTGGGCGACGGTCGCGGATCAGCCTCGGCGGCGATGGAGGGCATCGGTGAGCTGGGGCAGGACATCGGCCACGTCCCCGACGATGCCGAAGTGGGCCATCCGGAACAGGTAGGCCTCGGGATCCCGGTTGATCGCAAGCACGGTGCGAGCCGTGCGCATGCCCACGAGGTGCTGGAGGGCCCCGGAGACGCCGCAACCGATGTACAGGCGGGGGTGGACCGCCTGCCCGGTCTGCCCAACCTGCCGCGAGCGGGGGGCCAGGCCGGCCTCGACGGCCGCTCGGGTGGCGGCCACGGTGCCACCGACCGCGTCGGCCAACGCCTCGACCAGATGCCACGAGCCGGCGTCGCACCCCGCGCCGCCTGCCACCACGACGTCGGCGTCGGCCAGGCGGGTGTCGACCTCCCGCACGTCCCGGTCCAGGACCTCGACGGTCAGGTCGTCGGCCTCGAGGTCGACGGCGAGGTCCTGGGTGCGGCTTCGGCACGGCTGCCGGCGGGCGGGAAACACCCCGGGTCGCACGGTGGCCATCTGCGGCCGGGCCTCCGGGGCGAGGCAGGTGGCCAGGACGCCGCCACCCATCGCCGGACGGATCTGGTGAAGGAGGGCCTCGTACCGAACGTGACGGCGCTCCCACGGCCCCACCGTGAGGTCGGTGCAGTCCGCGGCCAGGCCGACGTCCAGGGCGGCCGCCACGCGGGGGGCGAGGTCCCGCCCGGTTGTCGTGGCTCCGAACAGGACGGCGGCGGGGCGGTGGGTCCGGATGGCGTCCACCAGCACCCGGGTGTGCGGGAGGCAGCGGTAGGGCGTCAGGCGGGGATCCATGGCCCGGTACACCACATCGGCGCCGAAACCGGCGGCATCCGCCGCCGCCGCCGAGGGGTCGTCGGCGAGAACCACCGCACCGACGCCACCCCCGAGAGCGGGGGCGAGCTCGCTGGCGCGCGAGAGCAGTCCGGCGGCGACGTCGGACAAGCGACCTCCGGTCACCTCGCCGACGACCCACAGGTGCGGCACGCCCCGATGGGGATCGTGCTCCGGCGGCGACGCCACGTCCACCGCTTCCTCGACGTTGGGGGCCGGATCGAGCGCGCCCAGGGCCTGCAACTCGGACACGAGGTCATCGAGGTCGAAACCGTCGCCGACCAGGCGGCAGGTCCGGTCCGGCAGCGGGGCCGGGACCATGTGGGCCACCTTCGTGGGCGACGCGGCCAACCCCACCCGGTCGTCGCCCAGACCCAGGTCGGCGGCGGTGAGCGTGTCGAAGACGGCGCGGTCGGCCCGACGACGACCCGGCAGAGTGGGATAGCGGGGAACGAAGCCGGTCTCGGCCACAGTGGCCAGCGCCGGAAGGGGGAGGGCGAGGCGCTCGTAGCCGCCCTCGACGATGCGCCGGGCGATCAGGCGACTGCCCTCGAGGGCGAGATCCTCACAGGCCGTGGCCTGAGGGAGGCCGAGTCGCTCGGCCACCTGGGGGCCGACCTGGCCGGTCTCGCCGTCGATGGCCGTCAGCCCGGCGAGCACGAGGTCGGCACCGCCGACGGCGCTGACGGCGGCGGCGAGGGCGTTGGCGGTGGCCCAGGTGTCGGAACCGGCGAACGCCCGGTCGCTCAGGAGCACGCCCCGGTGCGCGCCCCGGGCAACTGCGTCGCGTAGCACCTCGACGGCCCGGGGCGGGCCCATGCTCAGGGCCCAGACCTCCTCGGCCAGCCGGAGGGCGGCCTCGAGGGCGTGGAGGTCGGCGGGATTGGTGATGGCCGCCGCATCTTCGCGGGCGATCGTGCCGTCGGGCCTGACCCCCACGGCCACGGTGCGCAGATCGGGCACCTGCTTGATGAGGACGATGGCGCGCAGGGCCTCACTCTGGCACGAACCAGTGGCGTATGCCTTCCGGTCGACGTGGCGGCCGGGGGGTCAGGATGCCTTGGCCCGGACCTGCTGTCGTCAGCCCGTCCCCGTCGTCGAGCGGCGATGGCCGACCGGGGGTCTGTCACCCGACGATGGGCGGCTCGGAGCGCACGTCCCACCATGAGACGTCATCAGGAGTCGTGACCTGGGGAACGTCGATGCGTCCCGCCAGGATGTCGGCGCGGACCGCGTCCAGCTCCTGCTCGAGGCTGTCTATGTGGCCGCCGGTGCGGGACAGGCCGACCCCCTCGTTCGCGAGATCGAAGCGGGGAGCGGCGTCGGGCTCGCCGGCGGCCACGGCGGCTTTGACGGCTAGGTAGACGGCGCTCGGGATCTGACGGCGCATGCTGGTGAGCACGTAGGGCCGCAACCGTGCCTCTCGGGTGACCCGTTCGTCGAGATCGACGCCGATGACCCAGTTCCAGGCGCCGGTCGCCTCGTGCCAGTTCCGGGCGGCCTCGAGCACCCCCCGACCGGCGACCATCCCGGCCGCTTGGAAGACGATGTCGACACCCTGGCGGTAGGCGGCGGTCGTGAGCCTCCGGGCTCGCTCGGTGTCCATGAAGCCCGTGAAATCCGGTGGTTCGGAGACATAGTGCGCCTCGACGTCCACGCCGTCAGCCGCGTGGTGGACTCCGGCGCGGAACCCCGCCTCGAGCTGCTCGCAACCGACACGCGCCGAGCGAACCCCGCCGACGACGGCAACCCGCCGCGACCGCGTCGTGCGAGCGGCGGCGACACCGGCGAGGAACGCCCCGGCCTCGAGGTCGTGGAGCTCGGACGCGAGGTCCAACGCCGCCCGGGACACGTCGGTCGGGCCGTCGAGGAGTGCGGACCACATGTCGTCGAGGGTTCCCCGCAGTCGGGGCTCGGTGTGCCGGGCGAGCGCCACGACGAACCCTCGCTGCTCGAAGCCTCCCTGCCAGCCCGTCCGCTCCCAGATGAACTGCTGGATCGTCGGCAGGATGCCGTAGGTGGTCTGGCCGTCCCGCTCGTACATGTGGACGAGCGAGCGGTCGACCAGCCGTCCCAGACCGCGCCGTATCGCGGGCTCGTCGGTCTGATCGGCTGCGCAGATGATCTCTGCGGCGCGCCCCCGGAACTCCAGCGGGAACGGGCGCAGCCGTTGGAGCAGGAGCTTGTCGCGGTCGTCGATGAGCGCGTAACTCCAGTCGAAGGCGCCCATCAGCGTCTGCTGACGCACCGGAGCGGTCCGGTACCCCTCACGCAGCAGTTCGAATCGGGCGGCAAGGCCGTCCCTGATCTCGCGCAGGCTCATCGTGCCCACGAGCGCGGCGGCGAGCTCGATCGCGAGCGGGATGCCGTCCACCCGCCGGCAGATCTCCGCCACCTCCTGCATCGCCGTGCTGTCGAAGGCCACCGCCGGTCGCGCCGCCCGGGCCCGTTGGACGAAGAGCCGAGCGGCGTCGTTCGAGGCCAGCTCGACCTCCGGCGCGCCCTCGTCGGGCACCGCCAGTGGTTCGACCGTCCAGCGCGTCTCGCCGGGAAGGCCGAGCGGCTCTCGGCTCGTGGCGAGGACCCGCAGCGAGGGTCGGCTGCTGAGGGCGGCCTCGACCACTCTGGCGCAGGTCTCGATCAGATGCTCGCAGTTGTCGAGGATCACCAGGCGCTCGAGCTCCGAGGACCCGAGCCCGTCGATGGACTCGCCGAAGGTGGCCGCCGCCTCCTCCGGGTCGGTGACCCCCGAGATGTCGACCATGACGACCCCCCCGGGGTGGGACGGCGCCGCCCGTCGCGCCACTTGGATCGCCAGCCGGGTCTTGCCCACGCCGCCGATGCCGGTCAGGGTGAGCAGCCTCGTCTGCCCCGACAGCGCAGATACCCGGACGATCTCATCGACTCGGCCGATGAACGCGGTCGCGTCGGGAGGGAGCGCCGGGCTGACCGTCGGAAGCCTCCGGCCGGCGGCGCCCACGGTGGGCGGCGAGGTCGGCTCCAGCGAGGGGTCCTGCGCCAGCACCGACTGCTCCATCCGCTGCAGGCGACTCGACGGCTCGATCCCGAGTTCCTCGACGAGCACCTGACGAGCTCGCTGATACGCCCGCAGGGCCTCGGCCTGCCGTCCGCTTCGAGCCAGGGCGAGCATGCGGAGCTCCCACAGCCGTTCACGAAGCGGGTGGGCCTCACACAGCGCCTCGAGCTCGCCGATCACCCGGCGGTGGTCGCCGAGCGTGATCTCCGCCTCGACCTTCTGCTCGAGGGCGATCCAGACGAAGCTCCTCCAGGCGGACCGCTTCGGGCGCCACGAGCACGTCGGAGGCGTGGTGGCCGAACGCGGGCCCGTGCCAGAGGTCCAGCGCCTGCTGGAGGAGGCCGACCGCCGTGGCCGGATCCTCGCCGGCGAGCGCGCCGGCTGCCCGGTCCAGGAGCGACTCGAACCGTTCGGCATCGAGCCGACCCCCGCACGCCACCGAGTACCCCGCTCCGGTACGCACGAGCAGCGCCCGGCCCTCCGGCCCCAGCCAACGGCGCACCCTCGACACGTAGGACTGGAGCGTGTCGCGCGGTCGGTGTGACTCCGGCCAGATCGCCTCGGCCAACCGGTCCTGGGAGATCGACTCACCCCCATGGGCGAGCAACGCCGCGATCAGCGATCCCGACTTCGACCCGCCGATCTGTCGAGCTCCGCCTCGCCGTCGGCCACCTCCACGGGGCCGAGCACTCGAAACTCCACGATCGGACAGTACGACTCCTGGCGTGGCCCACGAAGGGGTCGTAGGGATTCCGTAGGAACCGTGCAGGAACCGCGTCGGAGGGACGTCGGCGGCGCGGGCGATGGTGCAACCCGTCACCGAGAAGGAGCCAACAATGACCATCACCATCACCCACCCGCAGACGGCGAGCCGCCGAGCTCGGTACGCGGCGATCGCCGCCCTGATCGCCGTGGCGGCGACCATGGTCGGCTACTGGGCCGTTCAGACGATGACCGACGACCCCGCCAGGACGATCACCACGCCCGCCGACCTCGAGGTGTCCGCCCCGCTCGCCGACGTGGGCTCGCACCAACGGCGTCGTCGGGCTCTCGCCCGCCAGCGCCGGCGCGCCCGCCGACCTCGATGTGTCGGCCCGGCTGGCCGAGTGGGCTCGCAGCAACGGCGTCGTCGGGCTCTCGCCGGCCAGCGCCAGCGCGACCGCTGACCTCGAGGTGTCGGCCCGCTCGCCGACTGGGCTCGCACCAACGGCGTCGTCGGGCTCTCGCCGGCCAGCGCCAGCGCGACCGCTGACCTCGATGTGTCGGCCCCGCTCGCCGCGTGGGCTCGCAGCAACGGCGTCGTCGGGCTCTCGCCGGCCAGCGCCAGCGCGACCGCTGACCTCGATGTGTCGGCCCCGCTCGCCGCGTGGGCTCGCAGCAACGGCGTCGTCGGGCTCTCGCCGGCCAGCGCCAGCGCGACCGCTGACCTCGATGTGTCGGCCCCGCTCGCCGCGTGGGCTCGCAGCAACGGCGTCGTCGGGCTCTCGCCGGCCAGCGCCAGCGCGACCGCTGACCTCGATGTGTCGGCCCCGCTCGCCGCGTGGGCTCGCAGCAACGGCGTCGTCGGGCTCTCGCCGGCCAGCGCCAGCGCCGCTACGCCGGCCTGAACAGGGCGACTCCGTGCGGCTACCGCTCCCGGCGGTAGCCGCGCGGTGTTCGTTGTGCCAGCGGGGTCACCGACCGCAAATGCGACCGGGCTGCCCTTTCCAAGCGACTGGCGGGAACTCGGAGCCTCATCTGCCGCGCGGTGCGGATCGCCGCCCAGACCCCGGAGATCGCTCGGTTCCGACCGTGTACCCAAAGACCGCCTTCCGTGACAGCCAGCCATCGTTCGAACCCGTCCACGCGGGTCACGGCACCGGCCGCTAGAGGTCCAGGGCCTTGTTGGTCTCGCGGAGGCGGGTGGAGAGCGTGGCCAGCAGGTTCCGGGCCAGACCGGGCAGGTTCTCGAGCTCCGATTCGAACCGCCGTCCGTCGATCACGACGAGCTGGCAGGGCTCGGTCGTGACCACCGTGGCGGTCGCCAACTGGCGGTCGAGCAGCGACATCTCGCCCAGGCTGTCGCCGGCCCCCAGGCCGGCGATCTTGCGATTGTTGCGGCGGACGACCGCGGAGCCTTCGACGATGACGATGAGCTCACGGCCGCGCTCGCCCTCCTTGATCAGGATTGCGCCCTCGTCCACCGAGACGATGTCGGCGACCCGCGCCAACCGGGAGGACTGGCGTTTGCTCAACTGCCCGAAGAGCTTGACGCCGGCCAGGGCCTGTTCCTTGGTGGTTGCCATCCGCAGACCCTAACGACCGCATAGTCGGCCATGCCCGGTAGTGGGCCCCGACGGTGACCCCGGTCAGCGGGGGTCGATGGGACTGGTTCGAAACCAGAATCACCCACTGAGCGATCCTGACTTGAGTGCGCGATTCAGTTGGTGGGCATCAGGAACGGGCGCTCGGCAGGCAGGGGAGCGCAGGCGCGCCGGGCGGCGTCACAGGCGAGCAAGGCGTCCTCGGTGTCCACGAGGGCGATGTCGCCGTACGACCAGGCGATCCAGGGGTACGCGTTCCTTGGCACCGGCCACAGCTCACCGGTCCTGGTGTCGACGATCGCCGCGGCGTGACGCTCCTCGGTGGCCTCGACCCCGAGGACCTCGTCGCCGCTGGGACTCAGCCGGAGGTGGGGTTCGAGGTCCGTCAGGCGCACGTCGGCCCGGCCCGGCACGCTCACCACCGGAGCCTCACCCGTGCCGAAGACCTCGACCTGATCGTGGACATCCGCGAGGTAGCGGCCCTCCGGGAACTCGAACACCGACGTCGTCCTCGTACGTGGGTCATGGCTGAACACCCCCGGTCCGGTGGACCAGACCACGCGCTCGGCAGAGACCTGCAGGAAGCCGTTGCCGGCCGGGAAGTGGTCGCCACCGATGCCGGAGGATCCGGAGACGACGTTCTGCCCCTGCGGTGTCCGCGAGATCTCGCGGCCGGCAGCCGTGTCGTAGACGACGAGGTCGGATCCATCGAACCAGGCGGCGGTGTCGCCGTTCGGGTCCCCGCCGGGGCCGGCGGCGGAGTCGTGGCCCACGATACGGGGCTCCCCGCCCCAGGGGTGGAACCACACGTCGCCCGTCGCCGGGTCGAGGTACACCGCACCCGAGCGCACCAGCGCCAGCGCCCCCGCCACCGAGTCGTCCCCGACCTGCTGCATGATCTCCACCGGGGTCTGCTCCACGACATCGCCGTGGTGGAGCCCCCGCCCGTCGTACCAGACCGGTACAGCATCCACGGCGGGGACGGTCGTCGCCGGTGGGTCGGTCGTCATCGGTGCGGCATCGTGGCGGTCGATCCGCAGCAGGGCCACGGCGCCGGCCACGAGGGCGAGGACGGCGACGGCGGCGAGGGCGACGACGAGCGGTCGGGCGCCGCGCACCGGGCGACGGTGGATCACCTCGTCGAAGTCGACGGGCTGGGCCCGCTCGACCAGGCGGCGGAGGCGGTCGGGCAGCTCGTTTTCGTTCAAGGCTCGACTCCAAGCTCGGCGCGGAGCTTGGCCAGGCCCCGCCGGACGTGCGTGTTCACCGTCGAGATGGACGACCCGGTCAGCTCCGCGACCTCGTGCAGCTCCCAGCCGTAGCCCTTCACCAGGACGACGGCCGCGCGCTGGTTCGCCGACAGGCGGGTGAGCGCGACGGCCAGTCCGGGCTCGACCTCCGGCTCGCCAGGTGCCGGCGGAGCCTCGAACAGCACGCGACGGCGGCGCCCTCGGACCTTGGTGCAGCCGACCCGGTAGAGGTAGCCGGTCGGGTTCTCCATGGCCCGCAGCCGGTCCCAGTGCTCGAAGCCCCAGGCGAGAGCCTCCGCCGTGGCCTCCCGGCCGCGGTCGAGCCCGTAGCGGGCCACGAGGACCCGTCGCAGGCTGGGCTCAGCGGCGGCGAAGAAGCCGTCGAAGCCCTCGACGCCCTCGACCACCCCCACGACGTCCATCACACCATCAAGAGCACCCGGAACGCGGATTTTGCGACACCCACCCGCTCAGGGTGGTTGACCGTTCGTCGATGTCAGTCGCGCGATTGCAGTCCGTCGGCGACGGCATCCGCGCCCTGCGCACTGGTCCCGTCCCAGACCTGGTCTTCGACCTCGATCCGCTCCCGGGTGGCCCCGCGGTCCAGCCTCGCGTGCACGACCCGCACGGGGGTGGGCACGGTCCCCGCGATGGTCGCCACGTCACTCTGCAGTCGTTGTCGCCACTCTAAGTGGTGCCCGGTGGTGGATTTGGCGTACGTTGCGGTGCCTGGGATCAAACAGGGAGAACGAGATGCGAGCACGAAAGCTTCTGGTCGGGGTCGTGGTGGGGTCGATCCTGGTCACGTCGGCGATGGTCGGGACAGGCACGGCGCAGGAGTTGACCCAGACGCCGCATCCTCAACTCAGCCTCAACCGTTTGATCCAGACCTCGCTGTTCCCCGCCCCGAACCGGCTGTTCGACAACGAGGGCAGCGCCTATGTCGAGAGCGACGACGCGCTGTGGATGGCCGATGACCAGGCCGACGCGCTGTTCGAGGTCGACCGCACGACCGGGGCGCTTCGGCAGAAGATCCCGCAGTCGGCCTTCATCAACGCGTGCTGCCGCTCGGCGGCGGCAGCATCGCCGGTCAGTCGCGGAACGAGGACCTCGAGGCGCTCGCCTACGACGCCGACGCCGACGTCCTCTACGCCTTCTCGGGGAGCACCCCGTTCGGCGGCGTGGTCCCGACCCCCTCGGACCCGACCGTCTACCGCCTCACCCGGGACATCAACGATCAGTTCCAGGTCGAGTCCTGGCAGGCGGTGGACTCGGAGTCCGCCGGTGCGGGCTGGCGCTCCGCCGACGGCCTCACCTACGTCGCGAACGGCCCGAACATCCGCACCTATGACTACCCCACCAACACCTTCGGGGCCCCGTTCTCGATCGTCGGGCTCTCCCAGATCCTCGGGGTCGACTTCGACGATGACACGGGCGATCTGCTGGCGGTCACCAACACAGAGCGCCTCTACCGGGCTTCGATGGACGCCCCCCGGGCGCTCCGGGCGGGATGGAACGGCATCAGCCTCACCGGTTTGGGCCTCCTCAACACCACTGGGGTGGAGGTCATCGGTGAACAGCTCCTCGTCACCGACGGCGCCGACGCCCCCGCGTGGCCGGCCACGGATCCAATGTCCCACGCGGTCTTCGTGCTCGATGTCACCGCAGCCGCCCCCCGACCCGACGGCCGGATCCGTCGCGGCGCGGGCCCACTGGCGGGCAATGACATCTACAACACCACCGGGATCGGCCAGACCCGCACCGGTTCCGCCGCCCGGGGCCGCAGCGTCGTCTACTACGCCTCCATCCAGAACGACGCCGCCTTCGCCGAGACACTCCGGCTCCGGGGTGCGGCATCCACACCCCGGTTCGCGGTGGTCTACCGCAACCGCGCCGGGGCCAACATCACCAACCAGGTCACCGCCGGGACCTACACCACCCCCAACCTGGCGCCCGGGCGCATCCACCGGGTCACGATCGTCGTCACCGTGCGCAACACCCCGCCCTTCAGCGGCTCGCTGGTCCGCACCCTCACCGCCACCTCCACCACCGACCCCGCCATCAAGGACACCGTCAGGTTCATCACCCGCCGGACCTGACGAGCGGTCTCTTGCTCACGAGGGGTGGTGTGATCCGCCACGCTATGTGTAATGTCGCCTCGCGGCGGCGCGATGCAAGTCCCGGGGAGGGGAACACGTGAGGATCGTCCAGAAGGCGGCAGCCTGCGCACTGGTGGTGCTGGCCGTCGGGAGCATGCCGCCGGCGCAGGCGTCGATCTCTCATCCGGCGGTGGTGTCGGAGAACCCGGCGGACACGACCCCGCACATCGTGTTCGACGCCCCGTCGCAGGACGTGCGGGCGTTCGCGCAGGTCGGTCAGACCATGTATGCCGGTGGCCTGTTCAACCAGGTGCAGGACTGGGCCCGGACGACCACCTATGCCCGGCAGAACTTCGTGGCCTTCGATCGCGAGACCGGCGTGGTGTCACCGCTCGACCTGGCGTTCAACGGGACCGTCGGCGCCATCGAGGCCACCGCGGACGGGACCGCGCTGTTCATCGCGGGCTCCTTCTCCCAGGTCGACGGGATCACCCGCCGGGGACTGGTCAAGTACGACCTGGTCAACAACCAGATCGACCCGACCTTCCTGCCGGGGAACCTCCGGACGGTGTCGGACATCAAGCTGGCCAACGGTGCGGTCATCGCGGTGGGAAACTTCGCCAAGCACGTGGTGGCCCTGGATCCGACGACCGGGGCGGACACCGGCGCCATTGACATCACCGTCGCCGGGGTGGTCGTCTCGTCCGATGAGACCAGGGTCCGACACGTCGCGGTCTCCCCCGACGGCACCCGGTTGGTGGCCACGGGCAACTTCGCCACGGTCAACGGCCAGGGCCGCCTACGGGCGTTCATGCTGAACCTCGGCGCGACCGCCACGCTCAGCACCTGGCACGCCCCCCGCTTCGATGTGGAGTGCCGCTCGAGCAGGGGGATCAGTGCGCGGGACGTGGACTTCTCGCCCGACGGCACCTACTTCGTGATCGTCGCCACCGGAGGCAACGTACCCAGCGGGATATGCGATGCGGCGGCCCGGTTCGAGACCGCGAACGTCAGCGCCACGGCCGCGCCCACGTGGATCAACGAGACCAACGGCGACTCCCTCTACAGCGTGGCGGTCACCGGACCGGCGGTGTACGTGGGCGGCCATCAACGCTGGCTGGACGACGGCGCAGTCTCCCGCCCGGGCATCGGCGCCATCGACCCGGTGACCGGCATGGCTCTGGCCTGGAACCCGACCAAGTCCCGCAACCACGGCACCATGGTCCTGTTCGCCACCCCACAAGGGCTGTGGGTCGGCAGCGACGGCGAACGGTTCGGGGGCGAAGACCACTACGGAATCGGCTTCGCCCCACTCGATGACACCACCGACAACACCCAGCCCACCGTGACGATCGCCACGCCGCCCGCCGGGGCGGTCTACGCCCGGAACCAGGTCGTGAACGCCGACTTCTCCTGCGCGGATCAGGGCGGCTCCGGGCTGGCCTCCTGTGAGGGCACCGTGGCCGACGGACAGGCCATCAACACCGCCACCCTGGGCCCGAAGACCTTCACCGTGACCGCCACCGATGGCGCCGGTAACGCCCGGGTGTTGAACCGCACCTACACCGTGGCCGCCGCCCGACCCGACGGCCGGATCCGTCGCGGCGCGGGCCCGCTGGCGGGCAATGACATCTACAACACCACCGGGATCGGCCAGACCCGGACCGGTTCGGCCGCCCGGGGCCACAGCGTCGTCTACTACGCCTCCATCCAGAATGACGCCGCCTTCGCCGAGACACTCCGGGTCCGGGGTGCGGCATCCACACCCCGGTTCGCTGTGGTCTACCGCAACCGCGCCGGGGCCAACATCACCAACCAGGTGACCGCCGGGACCTACGCCACCCCCAACCTGGCGCCCGGGGGCATCCACCGGGTCACGATCGTCGTCACCGTGCGCAACACCCCGCCCTTCAGCGGCTCGCTGGTCCGCACCCTCACCGCCACCTCCACCACCGACCCCGCCATCAAGGACACCGTCAGGTTCATCACCAGGCGGACCTGACCACCGCCGGGCCCACGGCTGACACCACGGCCGTCCGCAATGAACCGTGGGGGCGTGTCGGGTCGAGGGCCTGGGGTCAGGGTCCACGCCCACTGACCGGGGCGATCGGCTAGAACTGGAGGGGTGCGGACAGGTCGCGCCGCGGTGGGTGCCTTGGTGCTGGGACTGGTGGCCTCGGTGGTCGCGGCGGTCGCGGTGCCCCCCGTAGCGGCCGAGCCGGTATCCCGGCCCGAGGACCCGGTCGTAGTCACCGGCCCGGCGCTCAGGCCGCTGTTCGGGGTGGCCCCCGACCGGGTCGCCGCCTTCCGCCGCGAGGCCGGAGCCTGGGTCCCGATCCCGGTGCAGGTCGACGAGCGGGCCGTCGTCGACTTCGGCTCGGAGCCGGCGGCGAACGGCATCCCGGGGTCGACAGGGACCGTCTACGGGACCGCCGCCATCGGCGTGGCCGTACTGCAGTACACCGACCCGGACACGTGGGTCGGTCCCGACCCGAGACCGGCCGTGGACGGCAACGACGAGGTCGCGCTTATGGCCCGCGACGCCGGCGAGCAGGCGCTCGGCGCCGACCCGCCGGAACACGTCGACGCCGACACCGGTGTGGAGCTGTCGATCACCGACCCGCTCGAGCCCGGCGCCCAGAGCTGGGCCTACCTCTTCGCCCACGACGGGACGCTCGACCCCTCTGCCGGACAGCACCTGGTCGACTACGACTTCTCGCTCGCCTCCGGCGACTACAGGGCCACCTACCTCCGGGCCGACGGTCCCAACCCCGAGGACTCGACGATCACGACGGCGGCCTACGTCCACCACTTCTCGGACCGCTGGGTCGACGACGCGCTCCACATCACGGCGGGAGACGCGACTGGGGTCGACATCCTCGATCGGCACCGCAACCAGTTCGCCCCCTTCCAGTGCGGGCGCACCGAGGACACGTTCTCGGACGGCGAGGGCGCCTTCGTCGTCAACCGGGTCGGGCCGGTCCGGGCCATCCGCTCGTACCTCGGCGCCAACAGCGGCCCGCTCAGCCAGCGCTCCCACCTCTTCTACGAGGCCCGCCACGAGATCGTGAGCGACCTCCGGGTCCACGCGATCCCGGGGATGATGGACCTCTTCGACTACAGCCCGGCCGCGGCGGGCATGACGTATCGCCACTCGGCGATGGGAGCCGACGTCACTATCGACGGGGTCCCCGACACCGTGTCCACAGCCTTCAGCTCCTGGGAACTGGTGCGGGGGGCGCAGGGCTCGCTGATCAGTGTGCGCCGCCTGGTCACCAACCAGGACCTCCCGCCCTCTTCCCGCAGCTCCTACTACCTCGACGACGTCACGCCGCCGGGGGACCTGTGCACGGGTGACACTGCGGCCTACGGCGTCAGCGGCCTCCGACTGACCGCGGCGATCGGCAACACCGATCCCCAGTTCGGCCCCGCCAGCCGGTTCCAGGGTCGGCGGATCCTCACCTATCGGCCCCCCGGGGCGACCGTGGCCGACGCCCGCACCGTCCGCCGGCAGGTCGAGGCCCCGCTGGTCGTCACCGCCCGGCGGCTCTCCGGGTTCCCGCCCCACCCGTTCGTCGACGTCGACGGCCTGGCCTCGATCGCACCCGCCCTCGACTGGGCGGCCCACCACGATCTGGTCACCGGTTTCGCGGGCGGGGAGTACCGCCCCGATGTGGCGGTCCGCCGGGGTGCGGCGGTCAACACGCTCTGGCACGACGTCGACGAGCCCACGGCCACAGCGCCCCATGGCTTCCCCGACATCCCCCCGGGAGCCTTCTACGAGGACGCGCTCTCCTGGGCGGTCGAGGCCGGGCTGGTCACGGGCTACCCCGACGGACGCTTCGGTCCCCGGGACCCGGTGACACGAGGGCAGGTGGTCAACCTCTTCTGGGCGATGGTCGGCCGGCCCGCGGGCGCCCCGCCCCACGGCTTTCCCGACGTGCCCCCGGGGGCCTTCTACGGCGACGCCCTCGACTGGGCCCGGGACCTGGGGCTGGTGACCGGCTTCTCCGACGGCCGCTACCGGCCTCGCGACCCCGTCACTCGCGGCCAGTTCGTGAACATGCTGTTCCGGCTGGCGGGGACGCCCGAGGGCTGGACGGCCTTCGGGCCGCCGCCGTCGACCGTCCGCTTCTGAGCGGGAAGGAGACGAAGTGACCATCAAGGTGATCGTGGAGCTCAAAGCCAAGCCCGGCGGGCGCGACGAGCTCAGGCGTCTGTTCGAGAACATGCTTGCGCAGCAGGCGCCCACCTTGAGCGGCTTCCTCGGCAGCACGCGTCACGAGGTGCTCGACGACCCCGACGTGCTGGTCGAGATCGCCGACTGGGACTCAGCCGAGGCGCGTGACGCGCACCTGCAGGAGGCCGCGGCCACCGGTGCGTTCGCCCCCCTGGTCGAGCTCCTGGCCGAGCCGGTCCGGGCGATCGTGCTCGCCGAGCTGCCCAAGCGGGTGCAGGGTGACGCGCGTAGGTTTGGCACCAGCTGCGAAGAGAGGAGACCGGTATGTGGGCACAGCTCATCACGACCCGGCTGAAGCCGGGTAGGGAAGGCGATCTGCAGGGGTTGGTCGACCAGTTGCGGGAGGCTGAACAAGAAGACTCAGGACTCGTCCGCTCGCTGGCCATGCGGGACCAGAACGATCCGAGCCGGGCCTACATGCTCGTCGTCTTCGAGAGCGAGGAGAAGGCCCGTGCCCGCGAGAGCGATCCGCGACGTCAGGAGGCGCTCCAGGCCGCGAGGGCGACGATGGCAGAGATCTTCGACGGCGTTCCCGAGTTCGTCGACCTGATCGTTGACGACGAGATGTCGCCGTAGGCGAAGACGCGACCGGGTTGACGACCCGCATGGTCGTCGATCCGGCTGGAGTCGATCCAGGGCTATGGTCAGGCTCCTACCGCCGGAACAGGGGGATGACCGTGGACCACGCCGAGACGATGCGGAGCGCCTACGAGCGGATCAGTGCAGGAGACATCGCCGGGTTCGGCGACCTGGTCGCGGAGGACTTCGTCGAGCACGAGGTCGAGCCGGGCATGCCTGCCACGAAGGAGGGGGCGCTGGACTTCTTCCGGATGCTGCTGGCGGCGTTTCCCGACATGCGGATGGACGTCGAGGACCTGATCACCGAAGGGGACAAGGCCGTGGCCCGCGTAACGTTCACGGCAACGCACCAAGGCGAGTTCATGGGGGTGCCCCCGACCGGCGCGCACGTCGAGGTGCAGCTCATCGACATCATGCGGTTCGACAGACGCGGGACTCGTGTGCGAGCACTGGGGGGTCACCGACATGCTGTCGCTCATGCAGCAGATCGGCGCCCTGCCGGCTGACCCTCCGGCGTAGTCATCTCCCGCGACGTATTGGCCACCGGCGCCGTCCCGGTGGACCACCCGCGATGAGCCCCACCGGCGCCCGGCGGAGTGTCGACGTCCGCACTCGGGACCGACGGCCGACCGACGTCGTCGACCCGGCGGAGTTCTGGGCCGGGACGTGGGCCGAGGCATCGGCCCGCAACGGTCCTCAGGCGGCCGCCGACGCTGAGCTGCTCGGTCTCGAGGCACTCACGATCCGCGTCGACGGCGACGCCTGGACCATGGAGCTCGGCCCGGGAGGGATCGAGGCCCGGCCCGGAACGCACGCGGCGCTCCTGGTCGACCTCGACCGAGAAGCATTCACCCACCTCGTGCGTGAGGAGCGGACGGCCCTCGGTCTGGTCATCGCCGGGCGGGTCGCGGGCGAGGGGCCGGCCCACGAGGCCTTCTGCGCATGGGACCCCGTCCTGCGTTCGCTGCTGGACGGCCGTGCCCTCCACCGCCTCGATTCGGTCGCCGTGCAGGGCACCGACGGCACGGCCCTCGACCTCGAGCAGCGCTTCGTCCTGGGTGAACGCGCCGAGGAGGCGGCCCACTTCCTCGCCGAAGCCGGCTTCCTCCTGCTGCAGGGGGTCTTCACCGACGCGGAGATGGACGCCGTGGACACCGACCTGGCTGCCGCGGTCGAGGAGGCCCGGCCCGACGACGGGGCCTCCTGGTGGGCGGCGACGAGCACCGGCGAGCGCTATCCCTGCCGGATCCTCGACCTCGTGGGCCGGTCGCCGCACCTGCCGCGGCCTGCTCGCCGATCCCCGCTTCCTGGCCATCGGCGGGATCCTGGACGACGGCCACGAGCCGGGTGATCCCTTCGGCGAGCACTTCAGCGACCTCACAGCCGAGGGACTGGTGAAGCGGGTGGCGTCGGTCGAGGGGCTGGTCTGCCTGCCGTGGCACAAGGACTGCGAGCGGGGTGGGCACTCGATGTTCTGCTCGGGCCTGACCATCGGCATCTGCCTGACGCCCGTCGACCGCGCCCACGGCGGCTTGGACGTCCTCGCCGGGTCGCACCGCGCCCACATCGCTCGCCGGCAGGTCGATCGGGGCGTGGACCTGCCGGTGGCTGCGCTGCGGGCGGACCGGGGTGACGTGACCGTGCACTTGTCGTGCGCGCTCCACCGGTCGACGCACCCGGAGAGCGCCGAGCGCCGGGTCATCTACACGGGGTTCGCCCTCCCGCCCCGCCCCGGCGACCTCGACGGCGCCGTCGATCAGGCTGGCCTGCTCCGCGAGCGGGCCGCCATCGCCGGCCGCCAGGACGCCGCGATGTCGTCGTTGCGGCACACGGGCACCACGTCGCGATGATGCCGGTCTCTGTGGTGACGGGCGCCGCCGGGGCGATGGGTTCGGCCTGTGCCCAGACCCTCGGCGCGTCGAGCGAGGTGTTGCTCCTGACCGACCGCGACGAGGCGGGGCTGGCTGCGACCGCCGCCGTGCTCGAGGCGGAGGGGACCACAGTGGTCACCCTCGTCGGCGACGTCGCCGATCCTCTGGTGATCGACGCTCTCGTCCGACAGGTCGGCGACCACGGGCCGCTGCGGGCGCTCGTGCACACCGCAGGCCTGTCGCCGTCGATGACCGACTGGGAGGAGATCCTCCGGGTCGACCTGGCGGGGGTGGTGCGCCTCCTCGACGCCTTCGCCCCCGCGGTGGTGCCGGGGAGCGTCGCCGTCTGCCTCGCGTCCGTGTCGGCCCACATGGGCGAGTTCGCCCCGGAGATGGACGCGGTGCTGGACGCCCCGCTCGCTCCGGACCTCGCGGGCCGCTTTCGCTCCTGCCTCGGGAGCGAGCCAGACCCCGGGTCCACCTACCGGCTGGCCAAGCGAGGCGTGCTCCGGGCCTGCGAGCGGGCTGCGTTGGCGTGGGGCGCCTCGGGTGGAAGGGTCGTCTCGCTGTCCCCGGGCCTGATCGACACTGGCATGGGGCGGCTGGAGCTGGCCGAGAACCCGGTCAAGGCCCACCTCGTCGAGCTGACGCCGATCCACTCGAGCCGGCAGGGCCCCGAGCCGGTGCTGCCGGGGCACACGGCCGACATCGCCGAGGCGGTGGCGTTCCTCTGCTCCGAGCGGGCCGCGTTCGTCTCCGGATGCGACCTGCGGGTGGACGGCGGCCTCATCGCCGCCATGAACCAGTCGGCGCCGGCCCGGGCCGCCGGCCGATGACACCACGGGAGGACCCTGTGGAGGACGAGGAGCACGAGCCCGATGTCGAGGCGGTCGCGGCGGCGAGGGCACTGCCGGGACGGCGGCGGGTGGCCAGGTGCGCGTCGGGGACCCAAGCAGCGTCGTCCGGTCAGGACGACGCAGACCAGTCGATCCAGTTTCCGTGCGGATGCACGTGGGCGAGGACGTCGGCCGTGCCGACACCGCCGTCGAGCAGCAGCGCCCCCAGGACGTCTGGACCTTCCGGATCACCGGCGCCGACGGCAGCGAGGGCGTCGACGGTGCCCGTGCCCTCGGCGCTCACCCAGGCGATGGGCCGTCGCCCCGACTCGGCGCAGAGCAGATCGACGAACTCCGCCCGCTCCTGCTCCGAGAAGTAGCCGAACGCCCAGGTGGTCGTCACGATCGCGGTGGCGCCGGCGGGCAGACCAGCGATGACGCTCGGGATCACGGCGTTCGCGCGACCGGCGACCACCGTCGGCATGTCCTGCTGAGCCAGCCGGATGGAAGCCTGGACCCGCTCGGCCCGTCCCGTGTCGGGCCAGACGCAGGCGAGCAGCCATCGCGCGTCGGCAGGGTCGGACAGGTCGATCGGCGAGAGATCGATCCCCACCCGCTGCGCGAGCGCCGGCAGCCGATCCGCGATGGGCGGATCGCCCCCCGTCACCTCACACCTGATCTGCACGGTCGAGTCGTTCGAACCGGTGGTGCCGTGGCGGCCGTAGTCCAGCCGGAACCGGTCGCAGAGGAGGTTGATGCCCGCGCTGGCCCCCACATCGACGAGGCAGTAGGGACCCGGGAGTCTCTCCGCGACCCACGTGAGGGCTGGTCCGAGTATCGCGCTGCGTCCGCAGTCGTTCGTCTGCACCCGCCTTGTCTGCAGCAACGCGAGGAGGTCGGATCGATGGGCGCGGCACAGATCGAGGAAGAGGGGCCCGGGGTCGGCACTCGACCGCCCGCCGTACACCTCACCCAGGGGGTGGTCGAGGCCGTCCAACAGGAGGTAGCGCACGGCCCCCAGCGGCGCCGGCGGCAGGTGCGCGCCCGGCGGCGCCTCGCTGAACAGCCCGAGCACCTCCGGGTCGCCTGCCACCGCGTCGGCGATGCGCTCGTAGATCGGCGAGTAGCCCCGGAACTGATGCTCACCGAACCAGCGCCAGAGGCCGGCGAGGTCATCGGTGGCGTCGCCCACCTCCTCGAGACCTCCGGTGGCCGATCCGAGTCGGGGCGTCAGGCGGCGGGGGTGATGTTCTGGTTGCCGTGGAAGATGTTGCCGGGGTCGTACTGGGCCTTGATTCCTTGGAGCCGGGTGTACTTCTCGGGACCGAATGCGGCGCGGACGCGTTCTTCGCCTTCGTCGCCGATGAAGTTGAGGTAGACGCCACCGGTCGCGTAACGGGCGATGTCCTGTCGGAACCCGCGTGCCCACGCGATGTTCGCGTCGTCGTCGCGAGCGTCTTCCCAGACGGCGAAGGGATGGGTGATCCATTGTGCGGATCGTTTGGTCATCGGGGTCGCGTTGTCGTCGACGGCGGCGACGGCTCCGCCCCAGGGCAGTAAGAGTTGTTGGCTGAGTGGCGAGGGTCGTTGAGACCCGGAGGAGACGAACACGTCGAGCGCGTCGTCGGGGAAGTCCTCGTGGTAGTCGGCGGTCCAGTAGTTCCGCATGCCGGGCGGGTCATCGATCATGCAGTTGAACTCGGCATAGGGCATCGGGCCGACGAGATCGACCTCGGGTCCGAGGTCGCGGAACGGGCGGATCACGTCCTCGCCCGCGGCGGGGGCTCCGGCCCAGCACAGGGCAAGGCCCACCAGGGTTGTTCCTTGTAGGTGCTCGGGTACGAACTCTTCTGGTGGGCCGGTGAGAAACACCAGAGCCGAGCCGAGTTCGTGGGGCAATCCGGGCGCGAGATCCCGGAACACGCGGCCCACCTCCCCCGCGGCCTCGCCCGGCCAGAGCATCAGCCCGGCGAGCACGATCGGGCCCACCGGATACAGCGCGAACTCGAAGCTGGTGACCACCCCGAAGTTGCCTCCGCCACCGTGCAGCGCCCAGAAGAGATCGGGGTGCTCGGTGTCGCTGGCGGTGACGAACTTCCCGTCGGCGGTGACCAGGTCGACGGAGCGGAGGTTGTCACAGGTCAGGCCATACGCGCGCTCCAGCCATCCCGACCCCCCGCCGAGGGTCAACCCCGCGATCCCTGTGGTCGACACCCGTCCGCCGGTGGTGGCCAGGCCATGGGCCTGGGTGGCACGATCGAACTCCCCCCAGGTCAGACCCGCTCCTGCCTGGATCGTGCGCCCGCCCGGATCCACCTCCGCCTGTTTCATCGGGCGTACGTCGATGACCAGGCCACCGTCGTTCAGGCACATTCCCGCCACCGAGTGGCCTCCGGCCCGAACCGCCACCTCATGGCCCTCGGCGCGGGCCATCGCCAGCGCCGCCACCACATCATCCGGTGTTGCGCACTGGGCAATCACCGCCGGGCGCTTGTCCACCATCGAGTTGAAGACGGTGCGCAACTCGTCGTAGTCGGCGTCCTCTGGTCGGATCACGTCCATACCGGTCCCCCCAACCTTGTCATTCTCGACCGGCACGCTACGCCCGTCGACGGCAGCGGGCCAGTGGTCTCCATCGAGGCTCAGCCCCAGTAGCGCCCGGAGGTCAGGGCCTGGATCGGGCCCTCGGCCGACCACCGGCCGTTGCCGACCACGAGGTCGTCCACGCCGTCGCCGTCCACGTCGAGCGCCTCGGCCGTATCGCCGCAGCCGGCGATGCCCGTGGGCAGCCGGGCGCGGTCCCAGCTCCACCCGGGCCCGGTGTCGAGGTAGAGCCGGTCGTCGATGTTGACGTTCTGGGGGCCTCCGCAGCCCTGCACCACGAAGACATCGAGGCCGCGGCGGCCGTCGACGTCCGCCAGGGTGACGCCGTGGCCGGCGCGGAGCCTTTCGCGGAGGACCGGGAGGCCGAAGTGTCCGCCGTTCAGGCCGGGCCAGATGGTGAGCGAGGACCGGGTGGCCACCACGAGGTCGGGGTGGCGGTCTCCGTTCATGTGCGCCAGCCGGGCGGCCTCGACCCCCCCGAAGTCGATGCCGAGGCGGTGCGCCACGTCGACCAAGCGGCGGCCGCCGCCCGGACCCTGGAGGTTGCGGAAGAGGTGGAGCTCATTGAGCGAGGGGTGCCAACCAGTGGTCGCGGGTCCGGCCCCGCCGCAGACCAGGAGGTCGGCCCAGCCGTTGCCGTCCTGGTCGAAGGCCTGTACGCACAGGCCACCGATGCCGCGGCGCAGGCCGAGCCAGGCGTCGACGAAGGCGTCGCCCTGGGCGTGCAGGAAGGTGTGGTTCAGTGATCGTTCGCTGTCTTGGCGGGGGTGCTCGTTGCCGACGAAGAGGTCGATGCCCCATCGGTGATCGAGATCTACGAAGGTCGGGAACCGCCCGCGGCCGAAGGGGTCGGTGACGCCGTACTGCCCCGCCCGGTTCGTGAACGTCAGGTTCCCGCCCTGGAGCCAGAGGCCGTTCGACGCTGAGCCGGTGCCCCGCATCACGCCCCGCGTGCAGTAGACGTCGGAGCGGCCGTCGCGGTTGGCATCACCGACAGCACAGGCATGCAGATCGCCGACCGTGTTGGCGAAGACGGGTTCGAGGCCGGGCTGGCGGTTGAGGCGGACCTCGACGTGCCCGTGGGTGGCCAGGACCAGGTCGTCGACGCCGTCGTCGTCGATCGGCCCGGCGTCGAGGTCGAAGCTGTGGCTGAGACGGGGGAGACCCAGGGCGAGACCCACGTCGTGGAAGCGCACGGGCACCGGTCCCCGCCACACGACGGCCCGGATCCGATCCCGGGAGTCGGAGCCCGTGACGTCGGCGGTCAGTGTGCGACCGAGGCTGAAGCGGTCCGGCGTGGTGGCCCTGAGGCCCACGACGAGGGTGAGGTCGCGGTGAGCGCCCGGCGCGATTCGCAGCCGCAGCTCGCCGAGGCGCACGGCGCGGGTGACATCGCGCCCGGCCAGTCGCCACCGCACGAAGGCGCGCGGGTCGTACCCGAGCGCATGCAAGCCGATCGTCGTCGTGACCGCGCCGTTGTGGCGCACCCGAAAGGTGACGTTCGCCGCCCGGCCGGTCCGGGCGGGGACATCGATGGTCAGGGGTACGCCCGAGGTGTCGACGCCCGCGCCGAGCCACGGGCCCCCGGGCGCCCGGCGCACCGCGAGGTCGACCCGCACCTCCGGGACCTCGGATCCGGTGGTGACTGCAGGGACCGTCGTCGGTGAGACGGTCGTGGCCGGGGCCGTCGTCGGTGAGACGGTCGTCGGCGGGACGGTCGTGGCGGGGACGGTCGTGGGCGGTGCGGTGGTCGCCGGGATGGTCACCGCCGGGGGATCGGCCCGGCCCTGCGCCGGGTCGACGGCGACGACGGCGCCGAGCGTGGTGATGACGGCCAGGAACAGGGTCACAACCTTCCGCCCACGCCACCCCGGCATAGTGGTCACGCTAGCGAGGTGGTTCCTCCTGTAGGGATGTTCCCGGCTGTGGTGCTGAGGGGTGGCCCGAGGCATCGGGCCACCCCTCAGATCCAACCTGTCACCAACGCTCGGCCACAGGCCGATGGCAATTCACGTGAGCAGCGACTGGATCTGCTGGATGACGACCTGGGGCTGGTCGACGTGGATGTAGTGGCCGGTGTCCGGAACCACGAGGATGGTGGCGTCAGAGGACAGGGCCGCCCAGGCGTCTTGGCCGGCGTCCCAGGTCTCGTCGAGGCGGGCGTCCTCGCCGGGGTCCAGCCCCGGCCTCGGGTGCTCGGCTCCCAGGCGCGTGTGCTGCCCTGCAGGTCGGTGAACAGGAACGCCCGCTCGACCAGCGCCTGCGCCTCCTGCGCCATCGACCCCCTCTGTCCGGGCGACGAACAACGTGAAGCGTTGGCGGCGGACGTCGATGCCTGCCCGGGGCTGGTCGTGCTCCGGGCGAACGTCGTCAAGCGCCGCAGGTCGTTCGGAGGGCGGAGATAAGGCGGGACAGCCGCCGAGGCGCAGACCCGGAGGGTCGGGTACCGCTCCGCCGGCGCTCACCGCTCGGATGCGCCTCGCCAGGCGTCCCGCAGCCGGAGGGTCGAGCCCGAGTGGAGCATGGCACCGGTGTAGACCCGGCCGGCGAACACCACGAGGCCGGCGATTGCCGCGGTGCTCAGGGCGGCCGAGAGCACAGGTTCCCACCCGGCAGTGACGCCCAACTCAACCCGCCCCGGCATGGCGAACGGTGCGGTCAGGGGGGAAGAACGAGGCGAGGAGGGGACGATCCGAGCTGTCCGGGTCCTCGCCGACAGCCACCAGCGAGGCCCAGTAGGCGGCGATCAGGACGTAACTCACCGGTCCGGCGGCACTGGACGTGCCCTTGGGCCCGTGAGGCGAGTGAGCCGAGGGCGCCGTACGCCATGGCGTAGAGGGCATAGCCGAGTACGAACCACGCGACGACCGAGGCGAGCACGCCGGCACTGACGGCCGGGATGTCGACGGAGTCGACCACCATCGCGGCGACGAGGGCGGCGACGGCGGTCAGCGTGAAACTGGCCGAAGCCGAGGAGCCCGATGCCGGCGACCTTGCCCGTGAGCAGGTTGCGGGCAGGCATGCGGGCCAGCAGCACCTCGATGACCCGGCTGGTCTTCTCTTCCACGACGCCCGTCAGCACGAGATTGCCGTAGGTCGTCGCCAGGAGCAGCAGGGTGCTCATCACCGTGGCCGCAGTCTCGTTGTCGGGACTGCGGCCGGCGACCAGGCCGAGCTCGACGTCCTCCACCGGCACCGGGGGCGACCAGGGCGAGGAGCTCGTCGGGGTCGATGCCGGCCGATGCGGCCCGCTGCTGCACGGCGTCCACCTGGATGGCACCCGTGACCACGATGCTCAGCCGCTCGTCGACCTCGCTCCGCCAGGCCAGTCGCCGGCCGTCGACCACGAGGACGTCGATGTCCTCGTCGCGAACGGCGTCCTCTCCGGACGCCTCGTCGTCGTAGTGGTGCACCCGCACCGTGACCTCGACCGCCTCGCCCTGCTCGACAATGGCGGCGGCACCCCCTCGGGGGTGGCGCCGGTCACCCCGACGTCCCTGGTGACGGGGCCGGCGTCCCCGACCGCGTCGGGCACCACGATCGCCGCGACGACGACCACGATCATCAGGGCGAGGCCGGCGAGGAAGGCCTTCGAGCGGCTCCGCTCGCGCAATTCCCGCTGGGCGACCAGCCATCCCTGCCGAAGTCCGCTCACGCTGTCACCGCCTCGCGGAACAGCTCGGACAGGGTCGGGGCTCGTAGGCGAACGAGAGGATCTCGTCGGCACCCTGCGCGGCGGCCACGAGCGCGGCCAGATCGGTGTGCCGGTCGACTCGAAGGCGGGCCCGGCCGTCCGTCGCCTCGACTACCTCCGCCCTCGCTGACTCGGGCCAGGCCGGGGTCGGCCCGGCGGAAGTGGATGTCGACGAACCGCTGGGCCACCCCTGCCCGCAGCTCGTCGAGCTCGCCGGCCAGGACCACTCGGCCACGGTCGATGATGACGACGTCCTCGCAGAGATCCTCGACCAGGTCGAGTTGGTGGCTGGAGAACAGGACGGTCGCGCCGGTCGCCGCCACGTCGGTGAGCAGGTCGGCCATGACCCCCATGGCGATGGGATCGAGACCGGAGAACGGCTCGTCGAGTACGAGCAGGTCGGGCTCGTTGACCAGCGCAGCGATCAGCTGCACCCGCTGCTGGTTGCCGTGGGAGAGCGTGTCGAGGCGGTCACCGCCCGGTCGGTGAGCCCGAGGCGTTGCTTGAGCCAGGTGTCCACCGTCCGGCCCGCGTCCGAGCTCGTGCGCCCGCACAACCGGGCGAGGTAGACGAGCTGCTCCCGTACCCGCATGCGTGGGTAGAGACCCCGCTCCTCCGGCATGTAGCCGAACCTGGCCCGTTCGGCCACCCCGATCGGCTCGCCCTGCCACAACACCCGACCGCCATCGAGCTCCACGAGCCCGAACACGGCCCGCATGGCTGTCGTCTTGCCTGCGCCGTTGGGTCCCAGGAAGCCGGTGAGCCGTCCCGGCCGGGCGGCGAAGGTGCAACCGTCGAGCGCCGCCAGGTCACCGAACCTCTTCGCGGCTGTGTCAAACGCCAGCACCGTCCACCTCCTGCCCCCGTCACACTGCTGAAGCCCCACGCGGCCGGGTGGGGCCGAAGGGCACGGCATCGCGGACCCCGCCCGCGGCCGAGGCCACTCGTGTCCGGGTCGCCAGGCGGGTTCGAGCCCGGTATCGCCCGTGCCCCAGTGCGGAGGCGGCCTCGCCCGCCGAGGATCGGTTCTACTGTCGGGCCATGAGCGACAGCATGAAGGCGGTCCTGGTCACCGACGGCGAGCTGAGCGTCGGTGACCTCCCCGTGCCGGAGCCGGGGGCGGACCAGGCCCTGATCCGCATCAGCGCCTCGGGGGTGTGCCACTCCGATCTCCACCTCGCCCGAGGGGACTGGATGGGGGTGTCGACCCCGCAGCTCGGCCACGAGGCGATCGGGGTGGTCGAGCGGCTCGGACCCGGTGCCGACCAGTTCGTGCAGGTCGGCCAGCGGGTGATCCTCGGCCTCGGCGGAGCGGGAGGCGCCTACTGGTGCGGCGCCTGCGAGTACTGCCTCGGCGGCCGGCCCCGGCACTGCCCGCAGGCCCAGACCGTGATGGGCACCTTCGCCGAGCAGTACTGCATCTGGGCCAAGGCCCTGGTTCCGATCCCCGACGGCCTCGCCGACGACGAGGCGCCCCTGGCGTGCGGGGGCCTGACGGCCTACAGCGCGGTGCGCAAGCTCATGGCCCACGGCATCCCGCCCGGACGCACCATCGGGGTGATCGGCGCGGCAGGTGGCCTCGGGCACTACGCCGTCCAGATCCTCAACGCCTTCGGCTACCGGGTGCTCGGCGTCGACGTCGGGGAGGAGCGCCTCGAGTTCGTCCGCTCCCTCGGCGCGGAGCGTGCGGTGAGCGCCGATGAGGCCGCGGGGGTGGCCCAGGCCGAGGGTGGTATCGACGCGGTGCTCGTGTTCGCCGCCCGGGTGGCCGGCTTCCAGCTCGGCCTGCAGCTGTTGCGCCAGAGGGGTCTCTTCATCGGCGTCGGGCTGCCTCCGACCAGTGACGGCAACTTCGAGATCAGCCCGTTCGAGTTCTTCTGGCGGGACCCGACGCTCATCTTCTCCGCGGTCGGCACGGTGCAGGAGATGCGCGAGCTCGTCGACCTCGCCGCCGCGGGGAAGGTGAGGACACACGTCTCCCGCACCGGGAGCCTCTCCGACGTCCCGGCGATCTTCGAGGAGCTCGAGGCCGGCGCCTACCTCGGCCGTGCGGTCCTCACCGACCTGACCCAGTAGGCGCGGCGTCGGTGCTCCCCGCCGGCAACCGTGGTCACTCGTCGGTGAGGTCCGGGTCGAACATGAGCTCCTGTTCGGCGGGGCCGGCGACGGCCCGGAAGGCACGGAGCTTCTCCAGGGCAGGGAAGATCGCGGTCAGGAACCGGCCCTGCAGGTCGCGCAGCTCGTCGTGGTCGTCGGTCGACGCCACGTCCTTCACCACGTTGAGGCGCGAGGCGTCGAGCCAGGCCTGCACGTCCGGCTCCGCCGCCCATCGCACCTCCGCGTGCAGCCCCATGATCACCGCTCGCAGGAAGTCGAAGGGCGTGTCGGAGTAAGGGTTCGGCGGCAGGAGCCGGTTCTTCTCGCTGGTCGACCGGTCGGTCGTCTCGAGGATAGCCGGCCAGGGCTGCGGAGAGCGTCGGGTGCATGCGGGTGATGCACTGCAGGGTGATCGCGTCGTCGGTGAAGATCGGGCGCGGCGGCACTCGGGGCAGGCCGGGGGCCGCGCAGTGGACGTGGAGGTGACGGGGGCTCGTCGGGATCGACACCTTCGTCGAGGACGATCGTGGTCACCCTCGATGCGGCGCACGTGACCCAGGCGGACGACGTTCTCGATCCGGCGCAGCCCCTGCAGCTCGGCGAGGCTCAGGGTGGGGCCCTTGGCCATCGTCGGCCGCACCGCCGGGTCGAGGCGGAGCATCACCCCGGCCTGCTCGAGCCGGTCGTAGACCTCGTCCACGGAGTCGGACGTCGCCACGGCCTCGAGCTCGTGGACGACGCCCCGTAGGGTTTCGATGGCGCCGGGGCCGGGTTGGAAGTTGGCCCGGTTCATCAGCCACCCGTCGCGGGGCCGGATCCAGGTGATGGCCTCGGGCGGAGTGCCCTGTTCGAGCAGCCAGGTGCACGCGTCCATCGCCGTCTTGCCCGCGCCGATGATCACGAAGCCGGCGGGTGGGTCGGTGACCCGGACCAGCTCCCCGACGGGCAGGCAGCGGGCGTCGTCGTCGACCTCGAACGGTGGCGGCTCCGTCGCGGGCACGTGGGACGCCAGGACGGTCGCGTCGACGATGCGGCGACGCACGGCCACCTCGGACTCCCGGCCCGTGAGGAGCGACCGGAAGCGCCGATCGCCGAGGTACTCGCTCATCGGGAAGAAGCGGACCCGGCCCGACGGCAGGAGACGGTGCCGCATCACCCCGTCGAAGTATCCACAGATCTCATCGCCGCCGGCCAGCTCCTGGAAGCCCTGGTTGGGGCCGTCGTGGTCGATGCGATCGTGACCGAGCGCCGTCGAGTTGACGCCGTAGTTGGCGGACGGTTGGTGCAATCGCACGAAGGGATAGGCGTCCAGCCAGTGCCCACCCGGGCCGGGCCGACGGTCGAGCATGATCACATCGACGTCCGGATCCTCGATCAGGCCATCGACGAACGCCATGGCCACGGCACCGGCCCCGACGACGAGATAGTCGGTCTCCACGGGCGTCATCCTGGCCCATCATCAGAGGTCACGGACAGGGACCAGCATCGTGCGGGTCATGCGCAAGCCGGACACCTGGAGCGTGACGGTGACCGGGTGGTCGACGATCGTGTGCTGACGTAGGTCGAATGGCCCGAATCTCCTCGATCGCTTCATCTCGGGGCGAACCTGTCGAAGGTGCTGGCGACATGCACCGGACCGCTCGCCCACCAACAACTCCGCCCGGCAGAACGGTGACCGGCACGTGGCCCCGGAGCGGGCGACGATGACGGTGACCGTGACCGTGGTCGACTTCACGGCACCCAAGCACGTCACCGCGCTCGGGGTGCCCGAGTCGATGACCCTCGACATCGTGCTGCGCCGGGCCCTGCTCGACGGTCACACGTCGACGATGCAACTGGCGACCGGCCTCGCCGTCACGCCGCTGTCTGATGGAGACGGCGGTCGAGCACCTGCGCCGGGAGAGCCTGCTGGAGGTCACCGGCCTTGAAGGCCGCAACCTGAAGCTGGGCGTCACGGACCTCGGACGGGCACAGGCGATCGATCGCATGAAGCTCTGCCGGTATGCCGGCGCCGTGCCGGTGCCCCTCGCGGACTACGCCCAGGTGGTCCGGGGGCAACACCGCCAGCCGAAGATCCACCACGACACGATCCGCGCCGCGTTCACCGACCTGGTCATCAGCGACCGCCTCCTCGATGAGCTCGGTCCCGCGATCCTGGCCAAGGGCGCGATCTTCCTCTACGGCCCCCCGGGGACGGGCAAGTCCTCGATCGCCGAGCGTCTGATCCGGGTCCACGACGACCAGGTCGTCGTGCCCAGGGCCATCGAGGTCGACGGCCAGATCATCACGGTGTTCGATCCGGTCCTCCACCGGCCGGTCGATCCCCAGCCCAAGGGCCTGGATCCCGCGCTGGGTCCTCTGCAAGCGGCCGAGCGTGATCGTCGGTGGTGAGCTCCACGCATCCCAGCTGGATCTGAGCTACGACCCGAACCGCGGGGATCTACGCCGCCCCGTTGCAGATACAGGCCAACAACGGGATCCTCGTGATCGACGACTTCGGCCGACAGTCGCTCACCCCTGAGGAGCTCCTGAACCGTTGGATCGTCCCGCTCGATCGCGGCATCGACTACCTCACGCTCGACAACGGATTGAAGTTCGAGCTCCCCTGCCTCACCAAGATCGTCTTCTCGACGAACATGGAGCCGTCGAACCTCGCCGACGAGGCCTTCTTCCGCCGCATCCGCAGCAAGGTGCTCATCCCGTCGATCAACGACGAGCAGTTCGACCAGATCCTCCACGGGGTCGCCGGCGCGGCCGGCGTCACCGTCGGTCCCGGCGCGGCCGAACACCTCCGTGCGGTCAGCCGTGAGAAGGGTGACGGGGACCTGCGCCCGTACCTTCCCGCCGTGGTCTGTGAGCTGGTGTGCTCGATCAGTGACTACGAGGACATGGACCGGCTGCTCGACGTCGCGATGGTCGACCGCGTCGCCTACCTGTTCTTCACCCAGAGCGACGCCATGCGGGCCCCGGCCAACGCCTGACAGCCTCCGGGCCAGTCGGTGGAGCGCGACCTGCGGATGGTCCCCGTCGAGGGTCTCGACGCTGACCGGAACACGACATGGCCCGTTTCGGCGAGCGTGTCGCGGTGCGGGCTGACATCCTGATGTCCGGCCGAGGGGGGCGGGCGTGAAGTACTTCGAGGACTTCAACCGGGGCGAGGTCATCGAATTCGAGGCGACGTATCTGGTCACCGAGGAGGAGATCCGGGAGTTCGGCGAGCGGTGGGACCCGCAGCCGGTCCACGTCGACCCCGTGGCGGCGGCCGAGTCGCCGTTCGGCGGGTTGGTCGCCTCGTCGGCCCATCTGTTCGCGATCGCCATCTCGCTCAGCTCCGTCAAGGACATCCCGGTCGCCGCGATCAGCTCCTTGGGGTTCCGGTCCATTGACAACCACGCGCCGGTCCGGCCGGGGGACAGGCTGATCCATCGGTCGACGATCCTCGAGAGCAGGATGTCCGGGTCCCGACCAGGGTGGGCATCGTCAGCAACCAGTGCGATCTGCTGAACCAGCGCGGAGAGGTGGTGTTCTCGTTCGAGAACGCGGCGCTGATCCGGTGTCGGCCGGCGTCGGACTGACACCGGGGTCTCCGTCACCTCGGCACGAGCCGCACCGATGCCCCGTCCCTAGGCGATCGGTCCTCCGGTAGGTTCCGGGACCTGTCCACCGCCTGAGGAACGTTGATGTCCAGAGCGATCATTCTCACCGTCGACGACGATCCCGCAGTGTCCCAGGCCGTCACGCGGGACCTCCGGGAGCGCTACGCCGGCGACTACCAGATCGTGCGGGCCCACTCGGGGCCCGAGGCCCTCGGCGTGCTCGACGAGCTGGCCCGACGCGACCAGCCCGTGGCGCTGATCGTGTCCGACCACCGCATGCCGGAGATGACCGGCATCGAGTTCCTCGGGCAGTCGAGGGCGCTCGCCCCCGAGGCCAAGCTGGTGCTGCTCACGGCGTACGCGGACACCGATGCCGCCATCACCGCGATCAACGACATCGGCCTCGACCACTACCTGATGAAGCCGTGGGCCCCGCCCGAGGAGCGTCTGTACCCCGTCGTCGACGACCTGCTGGCCGACTGGGAACGGGCCAATGCCGCCCGGTACGCGGGGGTCCGGGTCGTGGGGCACCGCTGGTCGGAACAGAGCCACGACACCCGCCTCTTCCTCGCCCGCAACCACGTGCCCTACCAGTGGCTGGAGATCGAGCGGGACCCCGAGGCCGAGCGTCTCCTGACGCGGGTCGACGCGACCGCCGAGGACCTCCCGCTCGTCCTCCTCCCGGACGGGGCCACCCTGCGCCACCCTTCGCTGCTGGAGGTGGCCGACGCCCTCGGGCTGCAGACACGGGCCGAGTCCACGCTCTACGACCTGGTCATCGTCGGTGCCGGGCCGGCCGGCCTGGCGGCCGCCGTCTACGGCGCATCCGAGGGGCTGAGCACCGCAGTGGTCGAGCGGGCCGCCCCTGGCGGTCAGGCGGGGCAGAGCTCACGCATCGAGAACTACCTCGGCTTCCCGTCGGGCCTGAGCGGTGCCGACCTCTCCCATCGGGCCGTCACCCAGGCCCGGCGACTAGGGGCCGAGATGGTCCTCGCCCGTGACGTGACCGCCATCGAGACACGAGGCTGCATCCACGCTGTGTGCCTCGAGGACGGCACCGAGATCGAGACCCGGGCCGTCATCGTGGCCACCGGCGTGTCGTACCGGCTGCTCGACGCTCCGGGGCTGGCCGAGCTGTCCGGTCGAGGTGTCTATCTACGGCGCCTCGGCCAGCGAGGCCCGAGCCACCGAAGGCGACGACGTCGTATGTGGTCGGCGCGGCCAACTCCGCCGGCCAGGCGGCCCTGCACCTGGCCCGGTTCGCGAAGCGGGTGGTGCTCGTGGTGCGCGGGGACCGGCTGGAGAAGGCGATGTCGCAGTATCTCGTCACTCGCATCCACGACGCCGAGAACGTCGAGGTCCGGTTGGAGACCGAGGTGGTCGGTGGCGCCGGCTCCGACCACCTCGAGACCCTGACGCTGCGCGATCGGGCGACGGGCGCAGAGGAGCAGGTCACCGCGAGCTGGCTGTTCGTCTTCATCGGCGCATCACCGCACACCGACTGGCTCCCGGCGACCGTCGCCCGTGACGCCAACGGCTTCATCCTCACGGGGCCCACGTGGCCGCGCTCGACCCGCAGGTCGGGGGGTGGCCGCTCCCGCGCCCGCCGGGCCTGCTGGAGACCAGCCTCCCGGGTGTGTTCGCCGCCGGAGACATCCGTCTCGGGTCGATGAAGCGGGTGGCCTCCGCCGTCGGTGAGGGCGCCAGCGCAGTGCACCTCGTGCACCTGCACCTCGAGTCGATCTGATGCTGGCCGACGAGCTGCGCGAGGCCTTTCTCACCAGCGGACTGAGCGAGAGCGAACGGGCCCAGCTGCTCGAGGTGGCCGAGGAGGTCTCCTTCGAACCCGGCCAGGTCCTGTTCGTCGAGGGCGAGCCCTCCGACCATCTGTGGATGGTGCTCGACGGGGCGATCGAGCTCTCCCGCCAGAGCGCGACCGAGACCATCGTCCTGGCGACCATGTCGACCCCGGGTCAGTGGGCGGGGGGTCTGCGGGCCTGGGGCGGTGACGACTCCAGTGCCGGCTACCGGGCCACTGGGCGGGCCATGGGGCCCGGCCGCGGCCTGCGGGTCCCGTCCGAGGACCTCGGTCGCCTCGTCGGTGAGTGGTTCCCGTTCGGCCGGCACATGATCGTCGGCATCTACCAGACCGTCCGTGGGATCGAGGCCATGGCCCGCCAGCGGGAGTCCCTGGTCGCGCTGGGCACCCTGGCGGCCGGGCTGGCGCACGAGATCAACAACCCGGCGGCGGCCTCCCTGCGCGCCGTCGAGGAACTGCGGGCCACCTGCGACATGATGCTCTCCTCGCTGACCACATTGGGCGAGCTCACCATCACCGCGGAGCAGTTCATCGCCCTGGACGCCCTTCGGGGAGAGGCCGTGGACGCCGAACCGCCCCACAGCGGTCCGTTGGCCCACGCCGACCGCGAGGAGGCCATCGGCGACTGGCTGGCCCTGCGGGGCGTCGAGCGGGCGTGGCAGCTGGCTCCGGTCCTGGCCGCGGCCGGGGTGGACCGGACCTGGTGTGAACGCGTCGAACAGGCGGTCGGCAACGATGCTCTCGGCGCGGCGCTGGCGTGGACGACGAGCACCTTGAGCGCCAACGCGCTGCTGGCCGAGATGCACGACACGACCACCCGGATCTCTCAGTTGGTCGAGGCGGTGAAGTCCTACTCCCAGATGGACCGGACCTCTCGCCAGCGGGTGGATGTGCGCGACGGCCTCGAGGCCACCCTGGTGATGCTGGCGCCGAAGCTGAAAGAGGTCGCCGTGGAGCGGTCGTTCGCCCCCGACGTCCCCGAGATCGACGCCTACTCCGGCGAGCTGAACCAGGTCTGGACCAACCTGATCGACAACGCCGTCGACGCCATGGACGGGAGGGGTTCGCTACGCGTGGCGACCCGGCGCGAGGGCGGCGATCTCGTCGTCGACATCACCGACACCGGCCACGGCATGCTCCCGGCGGTGGCGGCCCGGGCCTTCGAGCCGTTCTTCACGACCAAGGACGTGGGCAAGGGCACCGGTCTCGGCCTCGACATCTCCCGGCGCATCATCGTGGAGCGTCACGCGGGCGAGATCGCCTTCGACTCGAGTCCCGCGGGCACGACGGCCCACGTCCGCCTACCGCTGTCCCCCTGACCGGCCGCCACCGGGACCGGATCAGCCCAGGGTGAGCACGAGCCGGCTCCGCTGGGCGTCGGTCAAGGCCACCCACATGTCCTGGTGGTCGAACATGAGCCGCATCCGCAGCATCCGACCGGACGCAATGGTCGTCGACAGCGGGCCCAGGTCGAGATCGTGGCGCACGAAGTCATCGGTGCCCCGATCCCAGTCCTCGACGGCGATGTCGGCACGCAGCAACCGTCGGCAGTCGGTGCCGTCGTCGCGGCAGTCGTGGAGCCAGACAGAGGCGGTTATGGGGTGGCTCTCGTCCCTGAAGTCCCGGAGGGCGGCCCAGAGCTCCAAGCGCACCGGGCCGGAGACCACGAGCGGTGTGCCCGGTGTCAGCTGCCAGTGCTGGAAGCGTCGACCGTCGTCGTCGACCTCGTCGTCGAGGTCGCCCTCGCGCTTCTTGATCGTGAGGCCCGGATCCCCGTCACCGTCGTAGTCGGCGGCGGGATCCGACGGAGGCAGGGGATCGTCGAGAAGGAACCAGTCGTCGGGGCCTGCTCCGGTGCCACCGAGGTACCAGCCCCGCTCGGTCAGGTCATCTTCGACGGTGATCGAGACGGTGGCGATGGCGGACCGGCCGGTGCCGTCGTCGACCCGGTAGGCGAAGGTGTCTTCCCCGGCGAACCCAGCCTCGGGGCTGTAGGTGAACCCGCCGTCCGGCTGGACGGCGAGGGCGCCGTGGGTCGGTGGGATGACCGGCGTCGGATCCACCGTGAGGTCGTCGCCGTCGGCGTCGCTGTCGTTGCCGAGGAGCCCCGGGCCGGGAACCGTGAGCGCCGTCGCCTCCGGGGTGGTGTAGCCGTCGGCATTGGCGACGGGCGCGTCCGGCATCGGGCGGATGCTGATCGTGACCGTGGCGCGGTCGAAGGCGCCGGAGCCGTCGGTGATCCAGTAGTAAAAGGTCTCGGTGCCGTTGATGTCGGGGTCCGGCGCGTAGGTGAGCGAAGACCCACTCGCGGACAGGGTGCCGGCCTCCAGCATGTCCTCGTCGTAGGCCCAGAGGACGAGCGGGTCGCCGTCGATGTCGGTGTCATTGGCCAGGACGTCGATGGTGACGCCGACGGCGTCCTCGTCGATCTCGACGGGATCGTCGACGGCCACGGGGGCGTCGTTGACGGCTTGGATCGTGATCGTCGCAGACCGGGTACGGCTGGTGTCGTCACCGCCGCGGGCGGTGCCGCCGTCGTCGGTTGCGGTGAGGTGGAGGGTTGCGGTCCCGTTGGCGTCGGGGGCGGGGGTGTAGGTGAGGGTGCCGTCGGGGCGGACGGTCGGGCCGACGACGAAGAGGGCGGGATCGTCGGTCGTGGTGTCGATCGTGCTCTGCTGGGCTGACTCGTCGGCCGGGCCGGGGTCGACGCTGACCCATCCGTCCACCGTCTGGGGGCCGGCGTCCTCCAGGATGGCCTGATCCGGGGCTGAACGCAGCACCGGCTCGTCGTTCACGGCCAGGACCCTCACGGTGATCAGCGCGGTCGAGCAGCCGTGGTCGCAGCGGCGGTAACCGAAGCGCACGGTGCCGTTCCAGTCGTTCGGTGGCTGGTAGCTGAACCGGTTGCCCGACAGGCGGGTGACGGTGCCGTGGGCCGGGTCGTCGACGTCGGCGACCTCGGTGTCCGGCGCCAGGGTGGCGGTCAGCGAGCTGTCCTCGGTGATCGAGAAGGTGAGATCCGGGGCAACCGGCGGCGGAGGCGGGGCAGGGGGAGGTTGGTCGTCGGGGGCCGGGTGGTCGGGCGGGGGTTGGTCGTCGAGGGGCGGGTCGACCACCGGCCGGTCGTCGTCGGGCGGCGGGTCGTCGTCGGAGGGTTGCTCGTCACCCTGGAGGACGGTGGTCGGGGAGGTCCGGGGAATCGTCGTCGCCGGAGAGTCGTCGTCGGCCGCGACGAACTCGACGACGTCGTCGGTCGGGGTCTCCGCGGTCACCGCCGCCTGCGAGCCGACGATGAGGCCGGTGACCGCGACGGTCGACGCGACTGCGCTGAGGCCGGCGGCCACGGGGAGGTTCGACAGGACGGGGACGTTCGACACCCAGGTGAGGGGCCCCATCACGAGGCGCAGCCGCCCGAGCGAGACGTTGAGGAAGGCGCGCACCACGTTCGGGTCGAACTGTGCACCTGCGCCGCGGGTGAGCTCGGATCGCGCCTCGACCGCAGAGACACGCTCCTGATAGGTCTTCGCCCCCGTCATCGCGTCGAAGGCGTCGGCCACGGCAACGATGCGCGCGGCCAGGGAGATCTGTTCCCCCGCCAACTGCCGCGGATACCCGTCGCCGTCCCACCGTTCGTGGTGCTCGCCGACCGCGCGCAGCGAATCGCCCAGCCACCCGGCCATCGACCGGGTCAGCGCTTCACCCTCCGTGACGTGCCGTTCGAGCGCGCGCCGCTCGATCGCGGTGGGTCGCCGGGCGAGGTTCAGGAGCCCGGCGGGCAGGTCGAGCTTGCCGATGTCGTGGAGCAGCGCCGACCAGCGCAGCTGTTCGCGCACGGGCTCGGGTAGCCCGAGCTCCACGGCGATCAACTCGGCGTACGCGCTGACCCGATCGGCGTGGCCGCGGGTCCACCGGTCGTGGGTGTTCAGGCGGACGAGCAACTCGAGCAGGTACTCGGCCGCGGGGGCTTCGGCGACCTGCTCACCGCTCAGTCGGGCATGATCCAGTGTCTCCTCGAGCCGGGTCGCTGAGTGGGTCCGGAGGACAACGGCGAAGCGGGAGGGCGCCTCGTCGGGGAAGGCGGCGGAGAGCCTCAGGAGGGAGGCGAGAGGCAGGAGACGCCGGGCCACCCGCTCGACGAGGACGGCGACGAGGGTCGCCATCGCCGTGAGACCCACCCACCAGGCCACCAGCGCGATGACACTGGTCGGACGGGGGACGATCCGGGTGACCGCGATCGTCGCCATGACAGAGGCGACGACGGGGGTGAGCACGGCCAGCGCCTTGGCGACGAAGGCGGCGCGCGGCCGGGCACCCCACTGCGCAACCTCATCGGTGCGCGTGCCCTCCACGAGCAGACCCATGGGTCATCCCTCGGCAGGCCCGGCCTTCCGCCGGAGTGTTCCCTTGTCCGCGGGGCCTCCAGGGGCCCGAAAATGAGTCGTTCGACCCATGGGGACGACCTCACGCCCGCATCGGCCGGTGCCGATGGGGGGCGGCCGGCATCGAGCGAGGACCGTCACATCGTGACGACAGAGATGATCTCAACGCGACACGGGTCCGATCACCCCGCCGCGTCCGGGACCGTCGCGGCGCCGGCCGCCGGCTTCGCCCACGGTGTCGTGATGATCGGTCGTGATCTCACCGTGCGCTGGATGAGCCCCCAGCTGGCGACGTACGTGGGCCGGGTCAGCCGTCTCCAGGACGCCGTGGCCGTCGTCGATCTCGACGCACTGCACGTCGCCGTGACGCAGGCGCTCAGGCAGCCTGGCGTGCGCTGCCTCGACGTCACCCTGACCACCCGGGCCGGCCGTCCGATGCCGGTGGCGCTGGTGGTCGAGGCGCTGGTCACCGCCCCCGCCGACGAGGAGGTGCTGGTCACCGTCCGCCCCGTCGGCCGCCCCGACCCGTCGACGCCGCGCGACGATCGGCTCGGCCTCGATCAGCTGACCGGGCTGCCCAATCGCTGGGAGCTGATGAACTGGCTGCAGTCCCTGGCCGGTCGGGAGGAGGGTGCGGCCGCCCTGATGCTGCTGGACCTCGACCGGCTCAAGATCATCAACGACAGCCTCGGCCACGAGATCGGCGACCGGGTGCTGACCGAGGTCGGCCGTCGTCTCCGTAGCGCCGTGGGGTCCGACGGTCGCGTCGCCCGCTTCGGGGGCGACGAGTTCGTCGTCCTCGTGGAGGGTGTGGACCACGAGCACGAGGTCATGGTCATCGCCCAGCGCCTCCTGGAGGGCCTGCGTCTCCCGATGGTGGTCGGCGAGCGCAACCACTTCCTGACGGCCAGCATCGGATTGGTCTACGCCGACGAGGAGGGCGTCGAGGCGGCCGACCTCCTACGGGATGCCGACACCGCCATGTACCAGGCAAAGGCCGCCGGCGGGGACCGGGTCATGGCCTTCGACCCCATCATGGGGATCCGGGCCATCCGTCGCTTCGACACCGAGGGCGATCTCCGTCGAGCGCTGGAGGCGGAACAGTTCGAGCTCCACTACCAGCCCAAGGTGTCGCTGCGCACCGGGCGGATCGTCGGCGCCGAGGCGCTCATGCGCTGGCGGCACCCCGAGCACGGCCTGGTCTTCCCCGGTGCGTTTGTGGCGGTCGCCGAGGAGACGGGGCTCGTCCGGCAACTGGGCTCCTGGGCGCTGCAGCAGGCCTGCCAGGACGGTGTGGCGTTCCAGCGCCTGGCGCGCAACGGCGAACCGATCTCGGTGTCGGTCAACGTGTCACCGGTGCAGATCCTCGACCCGGGCTTCCCGGCCCGCGTCGAGGAGGTGTTGGTGACGACAGGGTTCGATCCGACGATGCTCGTGCTCGAGGTGACCGAGAGCTCCCTGGTGGGCGACGATCGGGTCGTCACGCAGACGTTCTCGCAGCTGCGCTCGACCGGCGCGCGGGCTGTCGGTAGACGACTTCGGTACCGGGTACTCGTCGCTCGCCTACCTGGGGCGCTTTCCTGTCGACGAGGTGAAGATCGACCGGATGTTCATCGCTGAGATGAGCCACCAGCAGGGCCGATCCGTGGTCGAGGGGATCTGTCACCTCGCTCGCGCCATGCGCCTCGAGGTCGTCGCCGAGGGCATCGAGACCGTGGAACCCATCGAGCACCTCCGGGCCTACGGTTGCGACGCGATCCAGGGCTACCTCGTCAGCAAGGCGGTACCCGCAGCTCAGTTCGCCAAGGCCGTGAAGTCCGACCGGGGCCGCACCCTCCGGTCCTGATCCGACTGGTGGCGGCCCCGTTCAGGTGGCGGCGCCGGCCGGGCGCCTGCCGGTGTAGGCGACCAGCCGTTCGATGGGGGTCGCGCCGGGCGCCGAGTCGACGGCATCGGCGAAGGTCCCGCCGTCGCGCAGAGGGTCGAGGGCCTGGTGGGCGAAGCCGTCGACGGCGTCGACCAGCTCGGCCGGCGGGTCGTAGGGCTGGCCGCTGGCCGTGGCCAGGTCCCAGCCGTGGACGAGCCCGTCCAGGACGACGAAGCGGGCGAAGGTCTCACCCGGGACCTCACCGAACGGTGCCGCCACCGTGCGGTCGAGGGCGCCCGGCGCGCTGATCGCGTCGGCCAGGTCGGTGAGCGCCGGGCCGAAGCGGGCGAGCGGATCGTCGAGCTCGGGGGCGGCGGCCTCCTGCCCGCGGAAGAGGCGGCGAACGCCGTGGCTCCGCCGATCATGTGCTCGAGCACGCCGCGGACGGTGAAGTCGGCACACGGGGTGGGCTCGTCGAGCTGGTCGGCGTCGATGCCGCCGACCACCTCGGCGAGCAGGGGGCCGAGCAGGCCCAGCTGGTTCAAGGGATCCATGAGTTCTCCATTCTCCGTCGAGCGCTTCGCTGTTGCGACATCGGCCCGGGCAGCCCCTTCTCGGGCGGCCTCCCGGTCACGGCCCGCCTCGATCAACCGGGTGACCGCGAGCGATCGGTCCCGGTCGGCCATGGCCTGATCATCGCTCGGCAATGCCGATCTCGGCATCGGTCGCTCGCCCCATTCCGCTCGCCTTCGCCGTTGCAGGGGATGGGGCGAACACCCCACCGGGACCAGCACCCCCGATCCTGAGATTGGGGCGCCCGGCCGATGCGGGCCACAGGGGGTGGGTTGCACCATGGGCCAACGTCCCGGATCGCCCGGGACGGAGAGGAGCCAGGACATGCGGGCCAGCGAGAACGAGATCGACATCGAGTTGGAGGTCGGCGACATCGTGACCCGGGGCGAGGAGTGGGGCGGCCAGCTCGTGCGCCACCTCACGCTGCCGCCAGGGGCCGACTTCCGGCCGCTGTTCCATGGGCTCCCCGGCGATGCCTGTCAGTGCCCGCACTGGGGCTACGTCCTCGCCGGCTCCATCCGCCTGCGTTACGCCGACGGCACCGAGGAGGTCAGCCGGGCCGGCGACGCCTACTACTGGCCCGCCGGCCACACGGGGTGGACCGAGGAGGGTGTCACCTTCCTGGAGTTCAGCCCGCCCGAGGACCTGCGTCCGGTCCTCGATCACGTCGCCGCCCAGTTGGCGCCGTCGCCCTGAGGCGACCCCGGACCGGCGCTACCGCCGTTGCTCGACGAGCTCCTGCTCGAAGGCGAAGGCGGTGGCACTCGCCCGGGAGGTGACGCCGATCTTGGTGAAGATGTTCGACAGGTGACGCGAGACCGTCTTCGCGCTGAGGTGCAGCTCGGCGGCGATCTCGTTGTTGCGCAGCCCACGGGCGACCAGACGGAGCACCTCGACCTCGCGTTCGGTGAGCCCCGCGGGCAGGCTCAGGGTGGCGTCGTCGAACACCAGCCGTGCGTCCAGGTGGGCGCCGATCTGGTCGAACAGCTCGACGGCCGCCTCGAACGATGCGGTCGCCCCGGCCTGGTCCCCGTCGACGCGCAACGTCTGGCCGAGCAGGGTGAGCGTGGTGGCGATCTCGTAGGGCACGTCGAGGGCCTGCCACCGCTCCCGTGCCTGTTCCAGCGCCGATCGGGCGGTGGTGATGTCCTGGCCGGCCAGGGCAAGGCGGCCGCGGGCGGCAAAGGCGCTGGCGTGCAACATCGGCGTGTCGTAGACGGCCGCGATCTCCTCCAGCTCGCTGAGCGCCTCCGCGGCGCCGTCCAGGTCGCCGCTGGCCACCGCGACGTGGACGTGGATCGGCAGCAGCCGGGCCCGGGCGAGCGGTTGCGAGGTCTCCCGCAGGCACGAGGTGAGGATCGCCATGGCGGCATCGGTGCGGCCCTGCGCCAGGCGGAGGAGCGCCAGCTCACCGCACGGTCGCCCACAGAGCTCCCGAGCCTGGACGAAGGCCTCCTCGGCGCGATCGAGATCGCCCAGTCGTCGCCGGATGTCACCGACCTCCGCGTAGGCCGCTCCACTGTTGGCGACATGGCTCCCGATGAGCTCCTCGCCGGCGCGAAGGGCCTCACGCTCGGCCTCGGCCAGAGATCCGCGCCGCTTCAGGACGACAGCCCGGTGCACCCGGCAGATCCCCGGAAATATGGCGAACGGGTGCTGCTCGGCCCATTCCAGCGTCGCCGCCGTCCATTCGGCGGCCCGGTCGAGGTCGCCGAGCTCCTCGCAGGCGCTGATGAGGCTGCAGTACACCTTGCCGGTCGAGTACGGCCCGAGGCGGCCCTCGATCGCGAAGAGCATGGCCTCGTCGAGGTGACCCATCCCCTCGGCCACCTCACCCTGGTCGATGAGCACCCGACCCTTGGTCTGGAGGGCCTCGGCCTCCAGGTCCGGTGACCGGAGCCGGCGGGCCAGCGCGACCGCCTCGGTCGCGAGCTCCGAGGCCCGCTCGAGTTCGCCGCCGCCGTGCGCCGCCTCGGCCTCCCGGAGCAGCAGCGACCCGTACTCGACGCAGTCGGGGTCGTCCTCGAGGGCACGCCGGGCGCGACGCAGCCATGCTCCGGCGACGGCGGGGCGGCCACCGATGGCGTTGGACTCGTACAACCACACCGCGCACTGGCCGGCCTGTCGCGGCTCGCCCTGGGCCTCGAAGCTGCGGTAGGCGAGCTCGCGGGCCTCGATGGAGTCGTCGAGGCGGCCGAGCCACCAGGCGGCCTCGGCCAGCAGGTCCGCGCGGGTGGCCTCGAGGTCGGCCGCCTCGATCGACGCCACTCGCGCCGCGTCGTACGCCGCCTGCCAGTCCTGGCGCTCCAGCGCCGTCCTCGCGGCCGCCAAACCGTCGGGTGGGGCGGTCATGACCGCGACGACATCGGTACCGGACGCAAGCGGCCCACCCTAAGGCGGCCGGCCCCGGCGCCGGGTCTAGCGTTGCCGCATGGACGAGGTGATCCAGGCGCTGGCGGGTCAGCAGCAGGAGTTGCGGCTCCTGGTGGCCGAACGCGACGACGCCGACCTGCTGGCGACGACGCGCTGCGAGGGCTGGACGGCGGTGGATGTCCTCCTGCACCTGGCTCAGACCAACGAGGCGGCGGTGGCCAGCGTCGAGAGCCGCCTCGGGCAGTTCCACCTCGGTGGGGTCGACGACGCCGGGGCCGGTGACGTCGACGAGCTGGCCGATCTGGCGGTCGCCGCCGAGCGGGACCACCCACCGACGGAGATCCGGGACCGGTGGCTGCGGAGTGCCGACGCGCAGGTCGCCGCCTTCGCGGGCTGCGATCCCCACGACCGGGTCCTGTGGGTGGCGGGGGACATGGCGGCCCGCACGCTGGCCTCGACCCGACTGTCGGAGTCCTGGATCCACACCGTGGACGTGGCCTCGGCCTACGGCCTGCGGCCCGAGCCCACCGACCGGCTCTGGCACGTAGCCCGACTGGCCTGGCGAACGGTGCCCTACGCCTTCGCCCGGGCGGGGCAGGACCTGCAGGCCCCGGTGGCCTTCGAGCTCACGGCCCCTGACGGCGGCTCCTGGTCCTTTCGGCCGGACAGGCCGGACGGGTCGGACGGGTCGCTCAACATCGTCCGGGGCTCGGCCGCCGACCTCTGTGAGGTCGCCGGGCAGCGGGCCGAAGCCGCCGCCACCGGCCTCACCGCCGAAGGCCCCGACGCCGTCGACGTACTCCGCCTGGTCCGAACGTTCGCCTGAGCCTCCCGGAAAGGGGTCGAGGAGTGGCGTTCGTCCTCGGCTGATGAGGATCCCGAGCCGGAGATCAGCGATGATCGGGACCGACGAGATCCCGACCCAGCGGAGGCCCGACATGGCCATGGACACCTTTTTCGCCTACATCGGCGTGTACGCCGATGTCGATGACGCCATCGCCGACTACGAGGCGGTCAAGTCGCTGCACGTCGAGACCGGCCTGATCGACGCCTACGACGCCGCCGTGGTGGAGCGTCGGGACGACGGCAAGGTCAAGATCGTCAAGAAGCACGAGACCCCCACCCGGGTCGGCGGCGTGGCGGGCGGCGGCGTCGGCCTGGCCACCGGCCTCGTGATCGCCCTCTTCCCGGCGGCCGCCATCGGAGGCGGGCTCCTGGCGGCGGCCACGGGTGGCGGTGCCGTGCTCGGCGCGGTCGCCGGTCACGCGTCGGCGGGCATGAGCCGCAAGGACCTGAAGGAGGCCGGCGAGGCCCTCGATGCGGGCACCGCCGGCCTGGTCGTCGTGGCCGTGTCCGACATGGAGGCCAAGATCGAGCGGGCCATGGCCAAGGCCGAGAAGATCGAGGCCAAGCAGCTCGAGGCCGACACCGCCGCCATCGAGAAGGATGCCGAGGAGGCCTGAGGGCCCGACGAGAGGAGCGGTGGTGCCGATCGGGTAGGAATGCCCGACACACGGACCGGGGGAGGGCGCGCCGGGATGCAGACCATGGGACGTTCGGGCAACCCGGCCCTGGGGGAGAAGTTCGAGGAGGCCACGCGGGCCGTCAGCACCCCCGGCACGATGTCGGTCGCGGGGACGACGGTCACGACCGCGTTCCTGCTGATCATCCTGCTCGTGGGCGGGGCCTGGGGATGGGCCTCGGCCGTCGAGCCGACGGGGGTCGACCTCGGATCGGGCTACGCCAACACCACCGTCACCATCCCGGGCGGCTTCTGGGTGGCGTCCTTCGGCGCCTTCCTCCTCGGGATCTACATCATCGTGAACCCGGCCCGGGCGGCCCTGCCGGCGATGCTCTACGCGCTGGCCGAGGGGTTCGTGCTCGGGGCGATCAGCGCGATGTTCGACGCCCAGACCGAGGGCATCGTCGGCGCCGCCATCCTGGCCACGATCTGTGTCTTCCTGGCCTCCCTGTTCATGTACGTCACCCGCCTGGTGCGGCCGACCCAGCGCATGGCCTTCGGGGTGGCGGCGGGCATCGGAGGCCTGTGCCTGCTCTACCTGTTCGTGGCCGTCCTCTCCATCTTCAACTGGACCTGGCTCTACAGCGACCAGTTCCAGACGATCGGCATCGTGGTGAACCTCATCGCCGTGGTGCTGGCCGCCCTGAGCTTCACGCTCGACTTCGCCGCGATCGAGGCGGGAGTGGCCGCCGGGGCACCCAAGCGCCTGCAGTGGTACGCCGCCTATGGCCTGCTGGTGACCCTGGTCTGGCTCTACATCACCCTGCTGCGCCTGCTGGCCCTGCTGGCGCGCAACCGCTGACGGGGGTGTTCCTCGGCTGACCGCAGCGGCGGTCAGCCCCCGGCGGCCTTCTTCTCCCGGGCGGCCTTGGCCTTGGCGGCGAGGGCGGCGAGGCGGTCGTCGGCCGGGGACGCCGCGCCCTCGGCGGGCGGGGCCGGCTCGGCCTCGGGCTCCGGTGGGGCCGCCGCCTTCTCGGCGGCGGCCTTCTCCTCCGCCTCCCGGGTGGCCAGGAACTCGTCCCAGTCATCCTCCAGCACGAGCCGGGTCCGGTCGACCGAAGTGATGAAGGTCCCGTTGTCGAACTTCACGCGGTGGCGGGGCATGGCCAGACCGATGGTGGCCGTCACCGTCCCGGGCGTGCCCTCGGGCACGCCCTTCATCGGGCTGGTCACCCGGACGCGGGTCTTCTTCGGCAGGGGAAGGGTGTCGGCCTCAGGCACGGTCGCGACGCTAGCGAGCGCGCTCGACGAAGACCGCAGCGCGATCCGCGAGACTTCGGGTCCGGACGAGGAGGCGCACGTGATCGAGGAGACGGTGGCGAAGTGGCACGAGCACCTGCGGGGCCGACTGCCGGGTGGGCTCGACGAGCTCCTGGCCGACGACGTGGTGTTCCTTTCGCCGATCGTCTTCACCCCCCAGGAGGGCAAGGCGATCACCAAGGTGTACCTGGAGGCGGCCTTCGGGAGCCTCGCCGGTGAGCCCAGCGGCGCGGCCGGCGGCTCGACCGGGGGAGGCTTCCGCTACACGAAGCAGGTCCTGGCCGGTGACACCGCCGTCCTGGAGTTCGAGACCAGCGTCGACGGCAAGTACGTGAACGGGGTGGACATCATCCGCTGCGACGACACCGGCCGCATCGTGGAGTTCCGGGTCATGATCCGGCCGCTGCAGGCCGTCAACGCCGTCCACCGCCAGATGGCCGCGGCCATCGAGGCCGGGGGCGCCGGCTCGTGACCGGCCGCGTCGCCGGCCGCGTTGCCCTCGTCGTGGCCCTGGTTGCGGTGGCCGCTTGCAGTGGGGACGACTCGGGTGGTTCGGCGCAGGGCGCAGGCACCGAGGCGCCGACCGAGACCACCATCCCGGCCGAGGTGGCGGATCTGCCCGGGGCCGAGGTCGCGGCCGTCGACGAGGACGGTACGGACCCCCTGGCCCCGCTGCCCGAGGAGGTGGCGCGGCCCATCGTGTTCGTGCACGGCTTCGCGGGGTCGGCCCAGCAGTACGAGTCCCAGGCGCAGCGCTTCGTGGCCAACGGGTACCCGGCGGAGCGTCTCCTGGCCTACGACCACGACGGCGCCGGGGTGGACATCCCGGGCTATGCCGATGCCGTGGACGCCCTCATCGACCAGGCCTTGGCGGACTTCGGCGTCGAGCAGGTGTACCTGGTCGGCCACTCGCGTGGGACCTTCGTCTCCACCACCTACCTCAGCGATCCGGCCCGGGCGGCGAAGGTGGCGAAGTACATCGCCATCGACGGCGCCCCCTGTCCCGACGTCGTGCCCTGCCTGGCCCCGACCCAGGAGTCGAACCCCGGCCAGGCCCACGTCGAGGTGGCGACCTCGTCGGAGTCCTTCGCCGCCCAGTACGAGTTCCTGGTGGGCGAGGAGCCGGAGTTGGTCGACATCGTTGCGCAGCGGGACCCGATCGTGTTGTCGGGCCGGGCCGTCAACTTCCCCGAGAACACCGGTCGGGAGGGCGTGGACCTCGACGTGTGGGAGGTGGACCCCACCACCGGGCAGCGGATCGGCGACGAGCCCCACGTGTCGTTCACCCTCGACGCCGACGGGGCGTTCGGCCCGTTCGTGGCCCGATCGGGAGCGCACTACGAGTGGCTGCTCTCGGCCCGGGACTCGCCGACGCAGCACCACCTCTACCTTCAGCCCTACATCCGCAGCAGCCGCCTGGTGCGCCTGCTGTCCTCACCGCCCGACGGTGCAACCCGGTCCAACACCAACGTCGGCGACGACCACACCGCGCTGATCGCCATTCGCATGCGGGAGTGGTACGCGGCTGACGACCCCGACCTCCCGGGGGACCAGAGCGACGTCCTCGAGGTCAGCGTCGACGGCGGTGAGCCGGTCGACGTGCTCGCCGACTTCGTGGGCAACGGGGCCATCGGCCTGCACCTCCATGACGACGCGGCGACCCCGGGCGAGACCACGCTCGCCGCCCTGCCCTACTTCGCCACCCAACCGTTCCAGAGCGGCGTCGACGTGTACGTGCCCGCCTCCGAGGCTGCCGACGGGATCATCACCGTGACCAACATCCCGCGCGGTGACACCGGCCGCCCCCAGACGTTCAACGTCCCCAACTGGCCGTCGAGCGGGCACAGCGTCAGCCTCGTCTTCACCGACCATCCGCTCGACTGAGCGCCCTCAGCTGGGTCAGGGACACTCGGGACCTTCGGCTGGTCCGGGCCTGTGGTCAGGGATGCGAGACTGCCCGGCATGGGCACGGCGGAGCGGGAGTTGCGGGTCATCGTCATCGGTGCGGGGATGGCCGGGATCCTCAGCGCCATCAAGCTCCGCGAGGCGGGCATCGACGACGTCGTCGTCTACGAGAAGGCCGACCGGCTCGGTGGCACCTGGCGGGAGAACACCTACCCGGGCATCGCCTGCGACGTGCCGTCGCACCTCTACAGCTACTCGTTCGCCCTGAACCCCGACTGGAGCCGGTCGTTCTCCGACGGGCGCGGAGATCCAGGCCTACTTCGAGCGGGTGGCCGAGGAGCACGGCGTCATCCCGCTCATCCGCTTCGGCGAGGAGGTCACGGCGCTGCGAGTGGCGGGACGGCCGCTGGCACCTCTCGACCGCGGCGGGCACCGAGGACGAGGCCGACGTGGTCATCGCCGCCACCGGCGTGCTGCACCATCCCCGCTACCCGGACATCGAGGGCCTCGAGGACTTCGCCGGGGCCTGCTTCCACAGCGCCCGCTGGGACCACGACGTGGCCCTCGACGGCGCCCGGGTCGGCGTGATCGGCACCGGCTCCACCGCGGTGCAGATCACCGGGGCCCTCGTCGACCGGGTGGCCCACCTGAGCCTCTTCCAGCGCACCGCGCAGTGGATCGCCCCGCTCGAGAACCCGGCCTACGACGAGGAGACCCGCCGTCTGTTCCGGGAGGACCCCGAGCGGCTGCGGGCGGTCCACGACGAGCCTGAGCGCGGCCTTCGAGGGCTTCTCGCGCTGCGTGGTCGAGGCCGACTCGCCGGAGATGGCGGCCGTCGAGCAGGCCTGCCTCGACAACCTCGAGAACAGCGTCACCGACCCCGACCTGCGGGAGCGCCTGCGCCCCGACTACCGGGCCGGCTGCAAGCGCCTGGTCCTGTCGGACAACTTCTACGAGGCGATCCAGCACCCGAACGCCGAGCTGGTCACCGAGGCATCGAGCGGGTCGAGGCCGGCGGGGTGCGCACCCGGGACGGGCGGCTCCACGAGCTCGACGTGCTGGTGCTGGCCACCGGGTTCCACGCGGACGCCTTCATGCGCCCGATGGACGTGGTCGGCCGCGACGGCGTGACGCCTGGCCGAGGTCTGGGCCGACCGTCCCACGGCCTACCTCTCCATCTCCATCCCGGAGTTCCCCAACCTCTTCCTGCTCAACGGCCCGAACGGCCCGGTCGGGCAACTTCTCGCTCATCGAGGTGGCCGAGCTGCAGCTCGGCTACGTGCTGCAGCTCGATCGACCGCCTGCGATCGGGCGAGTGCCGCCGAGATCAGCGCCACCCAGGCCGCCACCGACGACTTCGAGGACGCAGCGCCTGGAGGCATCCCGGCACACGATCTGGGCCACCGGGTGCACCAGCTGGTACCTCGACGACCGCGGCGTGCCCGCGGTCTGGCCCTTCCGGTTCGACCGCTTCCGTGAGGAGATGGCCGCCCCCGACCTGGAGGCCTACGAGCAGGTCTGAGCGTCGAGGACCCGCTCGGTGACGAACGGGGAGGTCATGGCACCGAGCAGGGCGGCGTAGTCGATCTCGAAGCGGACCTCGGTGCCGACGGCCAGGTCGTGGGCTGCCGGTGTCCAGGACCAGGTGGTCGCTGCTGGCCCCGAGGATCTCGATGCCGACGGGCGGGACGAGGCCCCGAGGATCGACGTCCTGGCGACCGAGGGCCAGGATCGCCTGGCGGACCTCGCCCCGGTCCCGGACCGCGACAGTCTCCCCGAAGGCGTTCTGGGCGATGTCTCCCCACGGCCGCGACGGCTTCACCTGGGACTCGATGACCTCGGCCACGAGGGTGAAGGCATCGGTGTGCAGGTCGTCGACTGGGCGCCGGTGCAGGGCCTCGCGGCCGAGCAGGATCGCCTCGCCGAGGCGGAGGTCGTTCACCCGACCGACGTCGGTGGTCCCGAAGGCCCACTCCAGGTTCGCGGAGTTGCCCCCCGACACCCGCTCGACGCCCACGCCGGTCGAGCGCTCGACGGCGGTCCACGAGTCGGCGACAGCTCGGTCATGTTGCCGGGGCTGGGCACCACCCCGCTCTGGCAGGCCAGGTTGGTGCCGACGCCGGCCAGGCGGAGGCCGGGCAGCCGCCGCACCTCGTCCACGACTCCGACGAGGTCGGCGGGCAGGATGCCCTCCCGGAGGTCGCCGGACTCGACCATCAGCAGGACGCCGTGGATCCGGTCCTGGGCCACGGCGGCGGCCGACAGGCGCCGGAGCACGACGACCTCGGTGTTGGCGCTCACGTCGGCGTGCGGCCACCACCCGGTCGACCTGGCTGAGCATGGGGGAGCGGATGCAGGGTGATCGGCGCCGTGACGCCGGCCCGGCGCAGGGCCTCGACGTTCTCGATGCGGGAGTCGCCCGAGGCCGTCGACCCCGGCCCGGACCAGCTCGTGGGCGACGGCGGCGGAGCCCAGGGTCCCCTTGGTGACCGCCGTGACGGCGATGCCCCGGCGGCCGAGGCGTTCGACCAGGGTGCGGGCGTTGTGGCGGACCTTCGTCGAGGTCGATCTCCAGCCGCGGGGCGCTCATCGCACGCCGGCGACAGCTCCTCGTCGAGCTCCGGGAACGCGGCCAGCACCATGGCCACCAGCTCCTCGGGCGGCCGGCTGAGCGCGTCGGTGGCGGGGATGCCCAGCTCGGCCTCGTAGAGGGTGATCGCCGCGCTCACCTCGGCGTCGGTCATGTTCTCGTGGTTGACCGTGAGGCCGATGACCTTGGTGTCGGCGAAGGTCTCGATGAGCTGGATCTCGCTGGCCGGGGTCGGCATCGGCAGGTCGCCGAAGTCTCCGAGGCGCGTCCGCCCGGGAGCGTGCTGGAGGACGACGGCGTCGGGCCGGCCGCCCCGCAGGATGAAGGTCGAGGTGAGGTAGGCGGGGTGGCTGAGCGCCCCCTGGCCCTCGATGACGATCACGTCGGGGTTCTCGCCCTCGAAGGCCTCGACCACGGCAGCCTCCATCTCGCCGGAACAGAACTGGGACGGGATGGCGTCGAGGGCGACGCCGTAGCGGGCGCCCTGGATCAGGCCGGTCTGGCCGGTGCCGACCATCACCGCCTTCAGGCCGTGGTCGTTGAGGGCCTGGGTCAGGATCGTGGCGGTCGTCCGCTTGCCGATGGCGCTGTCGGTGCCCAGCACGGCGATGCGGGGGCAGGTGACCCCGTCGATGCGGCCGCTGAACAGGCGAAGGTCCTTCTTGGCCCGCGGCCGGCGGACGTCGAGGATCTCCACGCCGCTGGCCGAGCTGGCCGCGGCGAAGACCGGGTCGTCGTTGAGGAACTCGTGCAGCCCGTTGACGATGTTCATCCCGAGTTCGATGGCCTCGAGGATGACGCTGCGCTCGTGGATCGAGAGCAGCCCGGTGGCCGGCGCCATGCCGAAGATGAACCAGTCGGGCACCCCGCCGGCCAGGTCCAGGGCGTCGGCCAGGTCCCGGCAGATGGGGATGCCGTTGGCCACGCCGTCCAGCACGAGGCCGGCATCGAGGCCGGCCTGGGCGCTGTCGATGACCGAGAGGATCTCGTAGCGCTCGGAGTGGCGGACGAGGCCGTTGGCGGTCTTGCCGTCGCCGGCGCCGAAGTTGGCCTCGCAGTAGACGATGGCCGTGTCCCGGTCGTCGTCGAGCGCGCTCGTGGGCAGGGCTCGCAGGATGGGGGACATGTCTCTCCTCAGATGTGCTCAGAGGAGGCGACAGGCTCTCGGGGTCCCCGGTGAGACGAACGGACAGGGGCAGGGTACCGGTGTTCGGCCCCGGGTCCCCGGCGTTGTCACTCCTCGTGCGTAGGTTGGCGTGATGGCATTCGGACAGGCCCCCGGCCCCCCGGCCCCCCAGCGGCGGGTGGCCGAGCTGGCCGAGCTGCTCGAAGCCCGTGGTTTCGACTCGTTCAAAGAGGCCCGGCATCCCTTCGGGCTGACCCAGCGACAGGCGGCGGGGAAGTTCACCACCGGCGAGGTCGACGAGCTCATCGACCGCCTGGAGGGGGAGGCCGAGATCGAGGCCGCCGCGGCACCGGAGTCGACGCCGGGCGAGGCGGTCGAGACCCCCGACCAGCGCCGCCGGCGGGAACGGGACGAGGAGATCGCGGTGCGCCTGGACGCGGAGGTCATGGCCACCGAGCTGGTCAACCGTGGCTGGTGCTGCATCCCCCCGCCGGACTGAGACGGGCCCGTTGACGACCATCGAGGTCCGCGCCGAGCGGATGGTGGCCGGCGGTACCGCCCTCTGCCGTGACGACGACGGCCGGGTCGTGCTGGTCGCGGGCGCCCTTCCCGGCGAACGGGCCTCGGTCACCGTCGAGGATCGGCACGGAAGCCTCCACGGCGAGGTCGTCGAGGTGCTGGACGCCGCCGCCGGGCGGGTCGAGCCACCCTGCCCGTACGTCGCCGCCGGCTGTGGGGGGTGCGACTGGCAGCACGCCACCCCTGCGCTGCAGTCGGCCATGCGCCTCGAGATCGTGGTCGATGCGCTCCGCCGGCTGGGTCACCTCGAGGCCCCGGTCGTTCGGGCCGGGCCGCCCGTGCCCGCCGAGCGGTCGCGGAACTCGCTGCGCCTGGCGGTGCGGGACGGTCGCCTCGGCCACCGCGGCCGGGGTAGCCACGCGGTGGTGCCCGTCGAGGACTGCCTCGTCGTCGTCGCCCCGCCTGGCCGAGCTGTTGGCGCCCGGCGTCGTCGCGCCCGGCCGGGCCACCGAGCTGACGCTCCGCGTCGCCGACGGTACTGGCGAGCGCCTGATCGTGGCCGAGCCCACCGCGGAGGGCGTCGTGGCCCCCGAGGACGTATCGGTGATCGGCACCGACCAGCTGGTCGCGGGCCGCCGGCGTTGGTTCTTCGCGGAGGTGGCGGGCCACCGTCTCCGGGTGTCGGCGTCGTCGTTCCTCCAGACCCGCGGGACGGGGGCCGAGGCTCTCGTCACCGTGGTCGCCGACCAGGTGGCGGCCGCGCCCGACGGGACCTTCGTCGACCTGTATGGCGGCATCGGCCTGTTCGCCGTCACGGTCGCCGGCGACCGCCCGGTGGTGGTGGTCGAGCGCTCGCCGTCCGGGGCCGCTGACGCCCGCCACAACCTGGCCGGGCGGACCGCCCGGGTGATCGCCAAGCCGGTGGCCCGCTGGCGCCCGACGCCCGCCGCGGTCGTGGTCGCCGACCCGGCCCGAGCGGGTCTGACCGCCGCCGGGATCCAGCGGGTCGCCGCGACCGGCGCGGCCCGGGTCGTCCTGGTCAGCTGTGATGCGGCCTCCCTGGGCCGGGACAGCGCCGGCCTGGTCGCGGCCGGGTACACCCACGTCGAGAGCGTGGTGGTCGACATGTTCGGTCACACCGGCCACGTCGAGGTCGTGACCCGGTTCGACCGCGAGGGCTGAGGCGGGGGGCTCCTCGAGGGGGCGACCGGCCTCAGTCAGAGCCGAGCAGGTGGCGGGTGTGCTTCGCGGGGCTCAGGTCGAGCCGTGCTGGTGGTCGCACAGCACGTCTTCACCCTCGGCGATCTGACCGCCGCCGATGCCCTCCAGCGCCGAGAACGGCCCACAGGCCTGTGGCTCCAGCCAGACGTGGACCATCGGTGTGGGCTCGGGCAGGATCAGGCCCGGCGGGCACTCGCCGTCGCCGTTGGTTATGCCGACAACCTGACCCGACGGGGTGTAGCAGAGGTTGTTGTGGATGTGCCACTGCATGAGGTTCCCGCCGAGGTTCGGCGCGTCCTCCAGTGGGGTGCCCCGCTCGAGCATGTACATAGCGGCCACCAGGCGACGCTCGCCCGAGGTCGTGTCCCAGACCAGCGACTCCGGCTTGGCCGGGTCGAAGATCGAGGGATCATCGATGTTCTCGTCGTTGATGAAGTGCTCGGTCCCGGTGAAACCGTCACCGATGCTGTGGAAGCCGTTGGCCAGCGCGTACTCCGGGTCTGACCACTGCGGCAGCAGCAGCAGCGTGGCCCCCACGACGTTCTCGGCCCAGGCCTGCTGGCGCGGGGTCACGCCCTCGATGCCACTGAAGTCGATCGGCTGCTCCGGATCGAACGGGACCACGACCTGCTCCTCGTGGTCCGCCGTATCGGTGTGGTCGCCGTGGTCGTCGCCGGCGGCGGCCGCATCTCCGTGGCTGTCCCCGTGGCCCCCGCCGGCCGCTTCGTCGTGGCCTTCCGCGTGGGCGTGGGTCCCACCGGCGGCCATGCCGAACAGCGAAAGGGCGAGCACGGCGATGGCGGTCACCACGAGTGGCGGTCGCGGGACACGGATCGTCGTGGTCCCCTTCGCCCATGTGGCGAAAGCGATGAGCAGCACGCTGGCGAGGGCCATCGCGGCGGCGATGCCGTCGGCGGTCTGGACGGGCTCGGCCTCGTCGAGGCCCGGAATGAAGCCGATGCCCCAGACCTTGGCCCAGACCCAGCCCGCGAACGCGCCGAGTCCGATACCCGCACCAAGTAGCGCGATCAGGCGATTGGAGCGGACCAGGGCCAGCGCGCCCCAGGCCAACTGGATCGCCGCGACGATCACGAAGGTGGTGGCGGCCGGCCGGTGCTCGGCGTGCACGCCGATGGCGGCGGCATGGATGGCGCCGGCACCGAGAGATGACATGCCGGCCATTGCCATCCACCCGGTGAGGGTCGTCGCCCCGAGGCTCGCCCGGGCGTCGTCCAGCGTTGCGGCCACAGGGGAAGGCGAGGGGATCGTCGTCATCGCCGTACAGCGTACGTGGTCGCGTCCGGAGGTCGGTCGGCACCACCTCGGTGCCTAGCCTTCCGGCGTGGTCGTAGGAACCGGCACTGCCTCAGCGCTCACGCGGGAGCGGGTGATCGACGCCGCCATCAGGGTGGCCGAGCGCGACGGACTCGCCGAGCTGAGCATGCGCCGCCTCGCGGCCGAGCTCGGGGCCGGGACGATGTCGCTCTACAACCACGTGTCGGACAAGGAGGACCTCTACGACGGCATGGTCGAACACGTCCTGTCACCGGTGCGGATCTCCGACGACGTCGACTGGCGGGCCGTGGTGGCCACCTGGGCCACCGACAGCCGTCGGGTGCTGCTCGACCGCATCGACCTCATCCCGCTCGTGATCGCGCCGCAGCGACTGACGCACCTGGGCCGCATCAGCGGCGCGGTGGCCGAGGCCCTCGGGCGCTGGGGGGTGGAGCCCCGCGCCGCGGCCACCGTGGTCCGGGTCGTCAGCCGCTACTTCGCGGGGGCGGTGTTGCTCGACGCCCCCCGCCTGCGGGCCGGTCGCGTCCCCCGCGACGCCCTCGACCGGACCTTCGCCGTCGGGCTGGACGCGCTGCTCGTCGGCCTGGCGGTCGAGGCGGAGCCGTGATCCTCGCGGCCGGGCAACGGCAGGCCTACGAGCGCGACGGGTACCTCGTGCTGCGGGGCGTCCTCGCCGGGGAGCGGGTGGGGGAGATCGCGGCCTGGGTCGACGAGGTGGCGATGTGGGCCACGGCCGATGGCCCCGGGCTCCACCACTTCGAGCAGACCGACACCGGGGCCGCGCTCGCCCGGAGCGAGGACCTCGTCGGCCACCACCCCGGCCTGCGCTCGCTGCTGACCAAGGGCCTCGTGCCCGAGTTGGCCGGCGAGCTGTTGGGTGAGCCCGCGGTGCTGTACAAGGAGAAGGTCAACTACAAGCAGCCCGGGGGTGCGGGCTTCGCCCCGCACCAGGACGCCCCGGCCTACCGGTTCGTCGACTTCCACGTGAGCTGCATGCTGCCGCTGGAGCCGGCCACCGAGGCCAGCGGCTGCCTGTGGGTCGCCGACGGCCGGCCGCAGGGGGTGCTGGCGATGGACGGTCTGCGGGGACTGAGCGACGACGTCGTCGAGGCCCTCGAGTGGCAGCCGGTCGAGTTGGCGCCGGGTGACCTGCTCTGGTTCGACTCCTATGTGCCGCACCGCAGCGGGACGAACGTGACCGACCTCGCCCGTCGAGCGCTCTACCTGACCTACAACGCGGTGTCGGCGGGAGACTTCCGGACCACCTACTACGAAGACAAGCAGGCCACCTTCGCGGGTCTCGACGGCGACGCCGACCGGGCCCGGCTGAGCATCACCGACGACTTCCTCGGCCGGCCCGTCGCGTGACACCGGAGCTGGACGAGCTGGTGGCCCTGTTCGAGAGCGAGGGGGCCACCGCCATGTACGACGAGGTGGTGACCGAGCGGGAGCACGCCCTGCAGGCCGCGCAACTGGCGGAGGCGTCGGGTGCATCCGACGCCACGGTGGCCGCCGCCCTCCTGCACGACGTCGGGCGGTTGCTCATCGGGGCGGATGCGGGGCTTCGTCGCCGCCGACCGGGCCCACGACGACGTCGGGGAGCGGTATCTCCGCCGGTGGTTCGGGCCCGAGGTCACGGCACCGGTCGGCACTCCACGTGGAGGCCAAGCGGTACCTCTGCGCCACCGAGCCGGACTACCTCGAGCCGCTGTCGCCGGTGTCGGTGCGCAGCCTCGACGTCCAGGGCGGGCCGATGAACGAGGCCGAAGTCGAGGCGTTCCGGGCGGGGGAGTGGTGGGAGTCCGCGGTCCAGCTCCGGCGTTGGGACGACGAAGCCAAGCGGGAGGACCACCGCACCAAGGCGGTTGCGGACTACCGGCCGATGCTCGAGCGCCTGGTCGACCGGTGACCTTGGTGCGCCCCCCGCACGACGACCTCGTCGCCGTGCAGGGGACGCAGAACAGGGTGATCAGTCGCGGTTGGCGCGGTCCCGGACGTTGTCGATGGCGTCCTCGACCTTGTTCTTGACGGTGTCCACGGCGTCCTTGAGGCGACCGCTGGCCTTGTCGACCTTGCCTTCGGCTTTGAGGTCGTCGTTGTCGGTCAGCGCTCCGGCTGCTTGCTTCGCGCGGCCCTTGGCCTCGTCCATTTCGCCTGCCATGTCGATCTCCTTCTCGGGGGTGAGACCGTGACCTACCCGAGCGCCGGGTCGGCCAGACGGCGATTCAGGTCGAAGCGTGGCGCCACCAGGCCGAGAGGTGGGCGGCGGCGGCCAGGTAGAGCCTCGCGGCGCCCGGGTCGTCCCGGGCGGCGTCGAAGCAGGCCAGCGTGAACTTGGCCAGATGGGCGTCCTCGTGGGCCGCCGCCCGCGAGGCGAGCCGGGCCACCACAGCGGCCCGCTCCCCGTTGGTGGCGTGCCAGGCCCCGGCGGCGGCATCGCCGGGCGGGCCGTCGAGCGCGTCGAGCGGTTCGCCGCCGGGTCGGGGGGACCAGGTCGGGTCGACGTCCACGGTGCCCAAGGTGGCCCGGAAGCCGAGGACGAAGGTGGCCGCCACCGCGATGGCCTTCCCGGGGTCGGCCGCTCCCGACCGGGCGAGCCCGAGCACCGCCTGGGGCATGGTGAGGCAGTGGCTCCAGCCGTAGGGCGCGGCCTCCGGGGTGTCCCGGAGCATCGACGCCGCGGCCAGGCGCTGGAGGTCCTCGACCGCCTGGGCGAGCGAGGCCGTCCGGGTGGGTCCGTCCAGCAGTTCCTCGGCCAACCCTGAGCCCTCGACCAGGGACATGGTCGGGTAGATGAAGTCGCTGCCCGGGTCTCCCGGGACCCGAGGTCGGCGCAAGGCGGCGACGAGGTCGCCTCCGCCAACGGGCGCCGGGTCCCGGTCGAGGTGCCACGTCAGGCCCCAGTCCGGTTGCCGGGCCAGTTCGCGGACCAGGCCGCGAAGCGGTCGGGCGGCGGCCCGGCTGCGAGGGGCCACCCGGGGGAGGAGGTACAGCAGGATGCTGCCGTGACCAGCGGCGGACAAGCGGGGGATGACGTCGTCGGCCAGGAGCCGGGCCAGCTCCACCGGCGTGGCCCGGGCGGCGAGCCAGGCCGCGGTTGCGTCGGCGTCATCGATCTCCCCGGCATTGATCGCAGCGGTCAGGTGGACGGCGGCGGTGGCCAGGTCGTCGTAGGCCCGGGTCGCGGGCTCGTCGACCTCGTCGCCGGCGTCCCGGTAGGCCTCCCCGAGCCAGGCCAGTCGCTCGCGAGCGGCCACGCGGGCGTCCGGCTCGACAAGCGGGAGGAGCGCGGTGCGGGCCAGGAGCTCGAGGGGGGCGTGGAGGGTGAACGAGGTCACGCCGTCCGCCTTCGGGTGGGCGATGCGATCGGCCACGGAATCGGTGAGCTGGGCGTCGGAGAGCAGGTCGGTGCGCAGCGGCATGGGGGCACCGTAGGACCTCGACCTCACTTGAGGTCAAGGGCTAGCCTCCGGCCATCGACGAACTGCTGACCATCGGCGAGGTGGCGTCCCGCGCGGGCATCGCCCATTCGGCCCTCCGGTACTACGAGACCGAGGGGCTGGTGCACAGCGAGCGCACGGTGGGCAACCAGCGGCGCTACCACCGCAGTGAGCTGCGCCGCATCGCCTTCATCCGGGTGGCCCAGCGGGTCGGCCTGAGCCTGGAGGAGATCCGGAATGCGCTACAGACTCTGCCGGCATCCCGGGCGCCGACGGAGAAGGAGTGGGCCCGCCTGTCGGAGGCGTGGCGTCCCCGCCTCGACGCCCAGATCGCCGTGCTGGAGGGCCTGCGGGACCAACTGGACTCCTGCATCGGGTGCGGGTGCCTGTCGTTCAAGGTGTGCCGCCTCTACAACCCGGGCGATGTCGCCAGCACCCACGGGTCCGGCCCGCGCTACCTGCTCGGCGATCCCCGGGAGGGCGAAGGGGGCTGAGGGCTCAGTGGGGCCGGTTGCCTATCGGGCCCAGCGACACCACGACCTTCCCACGTCCCTCCAGACATCGCGATGTCATCTGGGCCCGAACAGCTCGGTGCCTGTCGGCCGTCGCGACGACGAGTTGATGCCCGGCCTGATCGGAGTCAGTCGAGGAAGCGGACCGAGTCGTGGTCGTGGAGGTAGCTGAACAGCCGCCCCAGGCCCTCGGCGATCAGGCGCTCGCCCTTCTCGTCCCGGGTGTCGAGCACGCTGCCCCCGGCCAGAATGGGCACCACGAGGCAGAACAGGGCGCCGACATCGTGCCATTCGCGGAACGTCGCGTCATCCACCTCGATGCCGGTGGCGGCCAGGCCTGAGCGGTAGCGGTCCAATAGCTCCGCGCCGTGGGCCCGGCGGTTCTCGACCGTCATGCTCCCCGCGACGAAATAGGCGAAGTCATAGAGGCCGCCACCGTGGCCGACTGAGCCCCAGTCGAACACCACCGGCTCGCCGGCGTCGAAGTGCATGTTGTCGATGCGGAAGTCCCGGTGCACGAGGGTGTGCGGCGCGTCCTGACTGCGGTCGATCATCGTGTCGTAGCGCTCGAGGAAGCGCTCGGCCAGGGCCCGGTCCTCGTCGGTGATAACCCCTTCGGTGGCCTCGGCGAACGCTGGCCACGAGCCCCGGCACAGGTCGCCGTAGACCCGGACCTCGTCGCCCAGGCCGTCGGGGAGCCAGTCGTGGTCGGCGAGGCGGGGGCTGGCCCACCACTGGGCGTGGAGGGCGGCCAGCCCGTCGACCACGGCGGCGGCGCGTTCGGGCGGCGCCCCGTCCATCTGATCGATCCGCTCGTAGTCGACGAGATCCTCGATGAGCAGGGCGTAACGGCCCGCGTCGGCGTCGGCGCCGGAGTACCAGGTGCAGGGTGTGCGCACGGCGCAGCCGTCCGCCACCTCGGTGTAGAAGCGGTGCTCGAACTCGTAGTAGCCCATGGCGTAGGCCAGTTCCCGGTTCTCCGGCAGGGCCGACGGCAGCTTGGCGATGACACTGGCGGGTCGCCCCGGACCCGGCTCATCCCAGTCGAGGTGGAAGCGGGTGATCTCACCCATGAGCCCCACGGCCTCGGCCACGGGCTCAGCCCGGGCGCCCCGCACCGTGCCACCGTCCGTCCGTCCGCCGCTCCGCAGCGCCTCGTCCAACCAGGCGGCGTCGATCTCCGCCGCGGTGTCCGGAATGTCCTCGACCCCCATGACCCCCCCGTCGTCGGCGTGACGGTAGTTCGTCCCGAGGTCGGTCAGCGCTGGAGGGACGTCCGCAGCTTCTCCAGCAGGGGGCCGCGGGCGATCTCCCTGGTGCGGGCGAACGCCCCCGGGTCCAGCTCGGCGGCCCAGGCGGTGGCCTTCTCGATCGCCCTCGCCTCGACCGTGTCGAGGTCCACGACCTCGTCGAGGAACCCCGCCGCCAACGCGCCCTGGGGGTCATAGACCTCCGCCAGTTGGACGGCCTCGGTCAGGTGACGACGGGAGAGCCGGTAGTCGGCCAGGTCGACCGCGAAGCCCGGAACGAAGAGGCCGATGCGGACCTCGTTGAGCCCGAGCTTGAAGTCGCCTTCGGCCCCGACCCGCCAGTCGGCGGTCAGCAGCAGCACCGCCCCCATGGCCAGGGCGTGCCCGGTGACCCCCAGCACCACTGGCGTCGGGTGCTCGACCAGGCGCAGGGCCAGGTCCGAGCCCTTGGTCATCAGCTCGACGATGCGGTCCGATCGCATGACGCTCAGGTCGAACCCGGCGCTGAACCGGCCGGGCCGGCCCACGATGCACACCGCCTTGGCGTCCGCGGCGTCGTCGAGGGCGCCGAGCAGGCCGTCGAGCACGTCGAAGCCCAGGGCGTTGGCCTTGCCGTCGTCCAGGCGGATCACCGCCACGTCACCGATGCGTTCCTGTTCGACCGTCACGGCGCCGGACCGTAGTGCAGCGGCTGCCTCAGGCCTCCCAGCCGGCCGCCCGGGCGGCAGCCCGGACCGCCTCGGCGTCGGCCGGGGCGAGGCGCTGCAGCTCGTCCAGCAGCACCGCGGCTTCGGCCTCGACCGGCCCTTTGTCCACGGCGACCGCCCGCACGGCGCCGAGCTGCTCGATCAGGGTGATCAGGACCCAGGGTTGCTCCCGGGCGTGCCAGCGCAGGCTGCCGACGGCCAGGTCGAGGAAGGCGTCGGCGGTCCACCCCGGTTCGGGGTGGATCGTCCGGTCACCGTCCGTGACCGGACGCAGGGTGAGGTCGCGGGTGACCAGCTCGGCCAGCAGGGGGGTCTGGCGCAGGATGATCTCCTGGGCGGTGTAGGGGTCGTTGACCGCGGGGGACAGGGCCCGGGCGGCGATGTCGACCAGCTGGGTGATCCCGAAGCCGACGTCGTCCTGCATGGTGCGCGTCGATCCGAGGTCGCAGGTGTCCTGCAGCGCCCGGATGACCTCGGCCGGCCGTGCCGGCATCGGCCAGACCGTGGCCAGGGGGTCGCCTTCGGCCACATGGCCGCCGGCGACCACGTGGCGGATCGCGGTGGTCCCCGGGGGCAGGCCGCTGACGGCGGCCCGGAGGGGGAACTGCTGCACCCACCCCGTGCGGTGCGCCGGCACCACCAGGGAATCGGCCGGGATCTCGGGCAGGGGCGCGGGCGGCTCGGGCGGCCCGTCGACGAGTGGGTACTCGTCCCGGGCGATGGTGATCGCCGCTCGGGACACGCGCTCGGCGATCGACTCCACCTGGAGGCTCCGGGCGGTGTGGTCGATCGACGCCAGCACGGCCAGCAGCGCGGCCACGGCGAAGATCACGGCGCCGGTGGTGGCCAGCTGCGGGCCGGGCAGCTCGGCGCGGGGGCCGACGTCCTCGATCTCCCGCAGCACGACGATGCAGTAGGTGAAGGTGCCGAACACGATCCCCATCACCACCTGCTGGAAGCGATCGCCCAGGAAGCGACCCAGGGTGCGGGGCGAGTACTGGCTGGACGCCAGCTGGACGGCGACCAAGGTGAAGGAGAGGACGACGGCGGCGGCGGTGATCGTGCCCCCGGCGATGGCCCCGAGGATGGCCCGGGCGCTGTCCTGGGTCGTCTCCAGGAAGCCCGGCAGCTCGCCCGGGTCGATCCGGTCGTCGACCTCGGCCAGCAGCTCGCCCAGCACGGTGGACGCCGAGCACGATCAGGGCCGGGAGCACGAACAGGCTGCGGCTGGCCTCGTCGGCCAGGTTCCGCCGCCGGACCTGCCCCGCCGTCCGCTCGTCGCTCACGACCCGTTTCGTACCACGCCGCGCCGTGACCGACGACGACTCGGACGAGGCTGCACGTGCCTTCGACGACCTTGCCGCCGACTCGCGCCGGGCAGCGGTCGGAACCTTGCGACGAACAGGATCAGGCGGCTTCGGCGGACTGCCGCCGGGCGGGGCATTGCTCTGCTTCGGATGCGACGGGTCATCGGGCGGGACCATTCGTCGCCTACCCTCGTCCGTGGACCAGGGCCCAGCCGTCGTGGGTCTTGCGGCGGTGGTCGTCCACGCAGAGCCAGTCGAGGTTCCGGAGCTCGGTGATCTTGATCTTCGCCCAGTCGATGCGGTGGTCGACCTGCAGGTGGCGGGTGGCTGTGCAACCGAGGCGGGTGCACTGGCCGCCGAACCAGTCGAGGACGACCTGCTGGCGGGCGTTGGCTCGCCGGCCGAAGTGGGTCACGTTGAACACGTCGACCCCGTCGGTGAGGATCAGGTCGATGGCGGCCTGGGGGAGGAGCTCCAGGAGAGCGTCCACGGGCACGGGGCCGAGGCCGTCGATCTCGCAGGTCTCGCCGGCGATCGTCTCGCCCCGCAGGATGGCCGAGAGGTCGGCGCGGACCAGGACGTCGGCGGGAGGCCCGACGGGTGCCGGCCCGCCGTTCGGGCCGCCGCCGGCCGCCCGTCCCGTTCCGTCGGGCCTGGCGCCCCGGGCGCCCGTTCGACACGCCGCCGCGAAGCGCAGGGCGGCCAGGAGAGCATCGAAGGCGTAGGCGCCCCGGCGTTCGTAGCGACCCTCCCGGCGGGCCTTCGTGAACTCGACCTGGATCCAGGGCTCGAGCAGAGCGAGGATCTCGGCGATCCGGGCGGCCGGTCCCTTGGCGTGGATCCAGCCCTCGCCGGTCTCCTCGTCGACGCCGGAGTACAGGTCCCGGTTCTCGTGGGCCTGCCTGGCCTTGTCCTCGTTGTTCGTGGCGGCCGCCCGGACCTTCTTGGCCTTCCGCTTGAGCTCGGGGACCGATGCGTTCTTCGCCGTGTCGAGGAGCCCCTGCTCGGCCGACGGGTCGGCCGCGGCCGCGGAGGAGACCTCGTGGGCCTGGGTGGGGGAGAGGTCCCCGTTGGCCAGCGCCTCGTCGGTGGCGTCCAGGTCGTCGAGCGTCTTGGACGTGTCGATGTCCTTGGCCGCGTCCTTCGGGTTCTGGCCCGTCTGGTTCGCCAGCCACCGCCCGGGCCCGTCCTCGCCCTCGGCGCCGGCCACCGACTCGTCGATCCGCTTCGCCAACCGGATGCGGGCCCCCGCCAGCAGCCGCTCCAGCTTGGCGATCTCCTTGATCCCGTCCGCCGCCTCGGCCCCCGTGTACCGCTCTGGCTCCAGCCCCTTGAGGAACGGCGTCACCCCGAGCCGCGCCGCCCGCACCGGAGCGAACCGTGCGCTCATCGGGCGAACCACCCGTCGGTGTGGTCAGAAACGAACATCTGTACGTAACTCTAGTGAGTTTTCAACTCAAGTGCAACTGTTTCGGCGGAGAATCCCCACGGCGATCGGGCCACGGCTCGCCCAGGAGCTCCGCCTCGGCGAGCCGTCGTCGGCCCGCATGACAGGATCGCGTCATGGAGCTGGGGGAGTTCGGGGGGACGATCGGGCGGTACCACCACGAGGCGACGCCGTGGTGGCCGGAACCGACGACGGCCCGGCCAGGCGCGCCGAACGTCCTGCTGGTCGTGCTCGACGACGTGGGCTTCGCTCAGCTCGGGTGCTTCGGCTCGGATCTCGACACCCCGACCTTCGACCGTCTGGCCGCGGGCGGGCTCCGCTACGCCAACTTCCACACCACGGCCCTGTGCTCGCCGACCCGGGCCTGCCTGCTCACCGGCCGCAACCACCACTCGGTGGGCATGGGCCGCATCGTGGAGCTGGCCACCGGCTTCCCGGGCTACGACGCCCGCATCCCGCCCTCCTGCGGGATGCTGCCGGCCACGCTGGTGCCCGAGGGCTACGCCGCGTGGGCCATCGGGAAGTGGCACCTCACCCCGGAGGACGAGCTACACGAGGGGGCGGCCCGCAGCCGGTGGCCCCTGGCGCGGGGCTTCGAACGGTTCTACGGCTTCTTCGAGGGTGAGGCCCACCAGTTCGGCCCCGCGCTGGTGTCGGACAACCACCTGACCCACCAGGCCCGGTCCTACGAGGACGGCTACCACCTCACCGAGGACCTGGCCGACCACGCCATCGCCTACGTCCACGACCTGCGCTCGGCCGACCCCGACAAGCCCTTCTTCGCCTACTTCTGCCCCGGGGCCTGCCACTCACCGCACCAGTCCCCGCCCGAGTGGCGGGAGCGCTACCTCGGTCGCTTCGACGACGGCTGGGACCTCTGGCGGGAGGAGACCTTCGCCCGGCAGAAGGCCATGGGCCTGGTCCCCGAGCACACGGTGCTGTCCGAGCGGCCGGACTGGGTCCCGGCCTGGGAGGACCTGAGCCACGACGAACGGCGCCTGTACGCCCGGTACATGGAGGCCTTCGCCGCCTACCTGTCCCACACCGACCATCAGGTGGGTCGGGTCGTCGACGCCCTGGCCGAGACCGGCGACCTCGACAACACGATCATCGTCCTGGTCTCCGACAACGGGGCCAGTTCCGAGGGCGGGCCGGTGGGCTCGCTGAACGACGGCCGCCCGTGGAACATGCTTGCCGAGTACGGTGGAGGAGGGCCTGGCCCGGATCGACGACATCGGCGGGCCCGACATCCACAACAACTATCCGTGGGGCTGGACGGTGGCGGGCAACACCCCGTTCCGGCGCTGGAAGCGGGAGGTCCACGAGGGCGGGGTGGCCGACCCGATGATCGTGCACTGGCCCGCCGGCATCGACGCCCGGGGTGAGATCCGCCACCAGTACGTGCACGCCATCGACGTCGCACCGACCCTGCTCGACCTGCTCGGGCATCGCCGACCCCCGAGGTGATCGGCGGCGTCGAGCAGCGCCCGCTCGAGGGCGCGAGCTTCGCCGCCTCCTTCGCCGACCCGGAGGCGCCGGACCCCCGCACGACCCAGTACTACGAGATGTTCGGTTGCCGGGCGATCCGCCACGAGAACTGGAAGGCCGTCGTCTACCACCCGATCCAGGCCGACGTGCCGCCGCTGGAGGACGACACCTGGGAGCTCTACGACATCGCGGCCGACCCGTCCGAGACCCGGGACCTGGCCGACGAGCACCCCGACGTCGTCGCTGACCTGGTCGAACGGTGGTGGGCCGAAGCCGAGCGCCACAACGTCCTGCCCCTGGACAACCGGCCCTTCTCGGAGTTCGTGCTCGGCCGGCCACCGGCGCACCGCCCCCGCGGTCGAGCTACGTCTACTGGCCCGGGACCTCGATGGTCCCCGAGACCGACGGCGGTGAACACCCGCAACCGGGACCACCGCATCGTGGCCGACATCGAGGTGCCCGACGATGTCGAGCGGGTGCAGGGGGTCCTCGTGGCGCAGGGGTCGATCTTCGGCGGGTGGTCGTTCCACCTCCTGCGGGGACGCCTGGTCTACGTCCACAACACCTCCGGCCTCTACCAGGCCCGGGTCGAGGCCCCGGCCTTCCTGGCCCCCGGTCCCCATCGCCTGGAGCTCCGGTTCCACAGGACCGACCACCTCGCGGGGGAGGTCACGATCTGGATCGACGGAGAGCAGCGCGGCCACGGGGCCGTGCCGCACCTCACCGCCAACCGGTTCTCCATCACGGGCAACGGCCTGACCTGTGGCCGGGCCGAGGGCGAGCCGCCGTGCAAGGACTACCGCTCGCCGTTCCCGTTCACCGGCACCCTGAAGCGGGTCACCGTCGAGGTCGACGGCGAGCCCTGGCTGGATCCCGACGCCGAAGCCGAGGACGCCCTCCGCCGCCAGTGACCCCCGTTCGGCCCCGATCTCGATCCCCGAGATCGAAATCGGGGCCAGAACGGGGTCAGGTCTTCAGGAGGTACTCGCTGAGGGCGAAGGAGCGGAGGCGGGCGATGTCGAAGACCTGCATCACGCTGTCGAGCATCACCGTGATGTTCTCCGGGTCACCCTGGTGGAAGGCGATGGTGTCCTCGACCAGCTCGATCGAGGGCCAGCCCTCGTGCACGATCCCGTCGATCGGGGGCGCGCCCGACGGTGACCGGGTGCACCACCGTGTTGCGGACGTAGCGCCACCGCGGCTGCACGGCCTCGGACATCGGGGACTGGTGCCCGTGCCAGAACTCGCGGAAGGTGCGCTCGTCGAAGGCGGGGTTGCGGTGGACCAGGGAGAACGTGCTGATGCCCGGGGACCGCCCGCCGTCGGGCCAGTCCCGGGGGCCGCGCCGACCGTTGTCGCCGTACTCGCACCAGACGGCCTCACTCACCAGGTAGCCGGCCCGGCGCACCCCGACGTCGGCCAGCACCTCCTCGTAGGGCGCCCGGTGGTCGTGGGCGTCGAGGAAGAGCGAGACGGCGGCCCGCACGGGCAGCTCGTGACCCGGAGCGGGGGCCGGGCCGGGGATGGGGGCCTGGTCGTCGTCCAGGTGCATCGTGAGCTGGTGCGGCCCGAGGGCCAGCAGCCGGGGGGCGAGGTCGTCGAGGAAGTGGGAGCCCAGCTCGGCGCCGTCGACGCTCGGTCGGTCCCACACGAGGTACACGAGCTTCTCCAAGGCGGGGAATACTGGCACGGTGACCGACCGCCTGGAATCCGAACCGTCGGCCCCGCCCGTCGAGACCCTGTCGGGGATCCCGGTCGACCCGGTCTACGGCGAGGGCCCCGGACCGGGCGAGTTCCCCTACACCCGCGGCCCGTACGGCTCGATGTACCGGGCCGAAGCCGTGGACGATGCGGATGTTCGCGGGGTTCGGCTCGGCGGCGGACACCAACGCAGCGCTTCCGTCAGCTCCTCGAGTCGGGCGGCACGGGCCTGTCCACGGCCTTCGACATGCCCACGCTCATGGGGTGTGACTCCGATGACCCGCTGTCGCTGGGCGAGGTGGGCAAGGCGGGCGTGGCGATCGACACCCTCGACGACATGGCCGCCCTGTTCGCCGGGATCGACCTCGGGGCGGTGTCGACGTCGATGACCATCAACGGCCCGGCGGCGATCCTGATGGCGATGTACGTGGCGGTGGCCGAGGGTCAGGGCACCGAGCGGGCGGCGCTGTCGGGGACGATCCAGAACGACATCCTCAAGGAGTACCAGGCCCAGAAGGAGTACCTGTACCCGCCGCGGCCATCCCTGCGCCTGGTGACGGACCTGATCCGGTTCACCACCGCGGAGATGCCCCGGTTCCACCCGGTGTCCATCTCCGGATATCACATCCGGGAGGCGGGCTCGACCGCGGACCAGGAGCTGGCCTTCACCCTGGCCAACGGGTTCGCCTACGTGGAGGCCGCCGTGGCGGCGGGCCTGGACGTCGACGACTTCGCGCCCCGGCTGTCGTTCTTCTTCAACGCCCACCTCGACTTCTTCGAGGAGATCGGCAAGTTCCGGGCCGCTCGACGGATCTGGGCCCGTTGGTTGCGGGAGCGCTACGGCGCGACCGACGAGCGCTCGCTGCGGCTCCGCTTCCACACCCAGACCGCCGGCGTGTCCCTCACCGCCCAGCAGCCCGAGGTGAACATCGCCCGGGTGGCCATCCAGGCCCTGTCCGCGGTGCTCGGGGGGACCCAGAGCCTCCACACCGACTCCTATGACGAGGCGCTGGCCCTGCCATCGGAGGCCGCGGCCCGCATCGCGCTGCGCACCCAGCAGGTGATCGCCCACGAGACCGGGGTGACGGTCACCGCGGACCCCCTCGGCGGGTCGGCCTACGTCGAGTGGATGACCGACGAGATGGAGCGGCGGGCCGAGGCGATCTTCGCCCACCTCGACGAGCTCGGCGGTGGCTCGATGCTGGAGGGCGTGCTGGCCGGCATCGACACCGGCTGGATCGTGGACCAGATCGCCGATGCCGCCTACCGCTACGAGCGGGCGGTGAACACCGGCGAGCGGGTGGTGGTCGGGGTCAACCGCTACACCGACGGCGACGAGCGCTCCGCGGATCTCCTGCGCATCAGCGCGGATGTGGAGGCGGCCCAGGTGGCCCGCCTGGAGGCCACCCGTCGGGACCGGGACCAGGTCGCCGTCGACCAGGCCCTGGCCGGCATCGCCGCCGACGCCGCCGACCCGACGGTGAACCTGCTGCCGGCGATGATCGAGGCGGTCCGGGCCCGGGCCACCGAGGGCGAGATCGTCCAGGCCCTCGAGGCCGAGTTCGGGACCTACACCGAACGGGCTGCGGTGTGACCGTGTCGCCCTCCACCTCCCCGGCGGCGCGGTGACCGCCCTCCGCGCCCCCCACGGCGGGCCCGTCCGCATCGTGCTGGCCAAGCTCGGCCTCGACGGCCACGACCGTGGCCTCAAGGTCGTGGCCCGGATGCTGCGGGACGCCGGCGCCGAGGTGATCTACCTCGGGCTGCGCCAGAGCACCGAGTCCGTGGTGGCCGCGGCCCAACAGGAGGACGCCGACCTCATCGGGATCAGCATGCACAACGGCGGGCACCTCACCCTCGCCCCCCGCATGGTCGAGGCGGCCCGGGCCGCGGGGGTGACGGCCCCCGTCGTGGTGGGTGGCATCATCCCCGACGCCGATGTCGACCTCCTCCGGGAGGCGGGGGTGGCCGTGGTCCTGACCCCGGGGACGTCGGAGGCCGACGTGATCGCCGCCCTCGCGGCGGCGCTGGACGACACCGGAGGGGACTGATGGGCCGTTGGAGCCGCGAGGAGCTGGAAGAGGCCTTCGCCCACTACCAGCGGGTCGCGTTGGCGGCGGGGACGAGCGGGGACTGGAACCCCTGGGCGGACCTGTTCACCGAGGACGCCACCTACATCGAGCACCTGTACGGGACCCTCGGCGGGCGGGAGGCGATCCGGACCTGGATCACCACCACGATGGCCCAGCCCGTGAACCGCGAGATGCAGTTCTTCCCGATCGAGTGGTACGTCATCGACGAGGAGCGCGGCTGGGTGGTCTGCCAGGTCTGGAACCGGATGATGGACCCCGGTGACGGGAGCCTCCACCAGGCCTACAACTTCACCCTCCTGAAGTACGCCGGCGACAACCGCTGGTCCTATGAGGAGGACATCTACAACCCCGGCCACTTCAAGGACATGGTCGTGGGCTGGATGCAGCGCCAGTCGGCCCTCGCGGCCGAGGACACGTGAAACTGGGTCGAATGACCCATCAAGGGGCGGTCGGGCCCCGCCGATAGGGATCGTGACAACGGCAGTCCAGCGGGCTCGGAAGGGTGAGCTGGGCACGATCCCAAACGGAGAATCAACATGATGGTGTCCTACGACTTCCTCGCCACCTGGCTGCGGGCTCGCTTCGGCGACTCGGAGCGTGGCGCTTCGCTGGTGGAGTACGCCCTCCTCGTGGCCCTGATCGCGGTGGTCTGCATCGCGGCCGTGACCATCCTGGGCAAGAACGCTTCGGACAAGTTCGACAGCGTCGGCGGTGCCGTCTCCGGCGGCTGATCCTTCTCCACGGATCACTGAGGGAGGGGCGGGCTTCGGCCCGCCCCTCTTTCGCGTCCCGAGCGATATGGGCCGAATTCCCCATTAGGTGCCGGCCCGGTCGTGCCGATGGTTCTGGTGACAACAAGGCCCGACTCGCCCGCAAGGGGGAAGGGCTCGACCCCAAAACGGAGAATCAACATGATGGTTTCCTACGACTTCCTCGCCACCTGGCTGCGGGCTCGCTTCGGCGACTCGGAGCGTGGCGCTTCGCTGGTGGAGTACGCCCTCCTCGTGGCCCTGATCGCGGTGGTCTGCATCGCGGCCGTGACCATCCTGGGTAAGAACGCTTCGGACAAGTTCGACAGCGTCGGCGGTGCCGTCTCCGGCGGCTGATCCTTCTCCACGGATCACTGAGGGAGGGGCGGGCTTCGGCCCGCCCCTCCTTCGCGTTTTCGGCGTCGCGGTCAGAAGGGCCCGGTGTTGACCACGACCTCGACCTGGCCGTCGCCGGCGTCCAGGTCCTCGGGGGCCACCGTGAACGGTCCGTCCCCGGTGTCGGGGACCAGCACGTAGCCGTCGGTCTCGGCCACCGCCCCGAAGTCCACGGTGTACACGCAGCTGGTGAAGCCGAGGATGTCGTCGAGGGCCCCGTCGCCGAGCTCGGCCGCCCCCTCGCCCGCCTCCAAGGGCCCGGCCAGCACCTCACCGTCGAGGTCCCGGACCTCGAGGGTCGCGCCTGCGTCATGGGGCTCGGCCGCTTCACAGGCCGCGCCGAGGTCCCTGATGGCGTCGTCCGCGATCACCCAGCGCACGCTCAGGGGGCGGGTCGGGATCGTGGTGGTGGTCGTCGTGGTGGCCGGAGGGAAGCGCTCCGAGGACGCCTGGCCCTCGTCCTGACGGTCCTGGTACTCGCGGATGCCGAGGCCGACACCCACACCAGTCGCGACGGCGAGCAGGAGGACGAGGGCGACTCGGGCGGACCGCCGGCCCGTCCGTCGTCGTGGTACCGGTTCCGGCCCGGGCGCGGGGAGCGGGCGGCGCGGGCGGCGGGGCGGGCGGCTGGATCGGGGTCTGCACCCAGGTCCGGGCCAGCAGGGCGGTGGCGTCCGCGGCCAGGGCCTCGGGTGGGCTCTGGGGCGCATCCCCCAGCAGGCGGGCCAGCAGCTCGTCGGCCGACGGCCGGGCCTCGGGCGATCTTGGCCAGGGCGGTGCGCACGACATCGGCCACGTCGTCGGGCACGCCCTCGAGGTCGGGCTCGTCGTGGATGATGCGGTACGCCACGGCCTCCGGGCGGCCGGTCCCGAAGGGGTTGCGGCCGGTGGCGGCCCAGGCCACGAGCGTGCCCCAGGCGAACACGTCCATGGCGGGGGAGGGCGGGCCAGCCGTGACCTGCTCGGGGGCCATCCATCCCGGCGAGCCCATCACGGTGCCCACCACGGTGATCGAGGTGGTCTCGGTGGCGGTGGCCACCCCGAAGTCGACGACCACGGGTTGGTCCTGGGTCAGCAGCACGTTGCCGGGCTTCAGGTCCCGGTGGGTGACGCCCGCTCGGTGGATCGTTCCCACCGCCTCGGCCAGGGCGACGGCGAGGGCGCGCAGGCGGTCCCCCCGCAGCGGGCCCGAGGTGGTGACCTCGTCGAGCAGGGTCGGGCCCTCCACGTACGCCATGGCCAGGTAGGGCCGGTCACTCTCGGTGTCGGCGTCGAGCAGCTGGACCACGCCGCGGCCACTCACCCGACGGGCGGACAGCACCTCCCGGCGGAAGCGGGTCCGGAAGGTCTCGTCGGCGGCCAGCAGGCGGCGCACGACCTTGAGGGCGACCGGGCCGTCGGGCCCGTCGGCCAGGTAGACGACGCCCATCCCGCCCTCGCCGAGGCGGGCCCGCACCGTGTACGGACCGACCGAGCGCGGGTCGTCGGCGTCGAGGGGGAGGGTGGGCATGGCCGCACCATTGTGGGGCGGGACAGGGCTACTGCCGCCCGGGGCTGGTCCTTTGCGCCGACGGAGGCCACGATGGTGCCGTGACGACCGCCATCGACCGGAGCAACGACCCCCGCGACTTCCTCGATCTCGACGGCCTCCTCGACGACGAGGAGCGCCTTCTGCGGGACACCGTGCGGGCCTTCGTGAACGACCGGGTCCTGCCCGACATCGCCGAGTGGTTCGAGGCCGGGACCTTCCCCGTGGAGATGGCCAAGGAGATGGGGGCCCTCGGCCTGCTGGGCATGCACCTCGACGGCTACGGGTGTGCCGGGACCAGCGCGGTCAGCTACGGCCTGGCCTGCCAGGAGCTCGAGGCGGGCGACAGTGGCTTCCGCAGCTTCGTGTCCGTGCAGGGCTCGCTGGCCATGTTCCCGATCCACGCCTACGGCAGCGAGGAGCAGAAGCAGGAGTGGCTGCCGTCGATGGCGGCGGGGGAGGCCATCGGCTGCTTCGGTCTCACCGAGCCCGATTCGGGCAGCGACCCCTCCTCCATGCGCACCCGGGCCCGCCGGGACGGTGATGACTGGGTGCTGAACGGCACGAAGATGTGGATCACCAACGGTGGGCTGGCCGACGTGGCCGTGATCTGGGCGGTGACCGACGACGGCGTGCGGGGCTTCGTCGTGCCCACCGACACCCCCGGCTTCGTGGCCAACAACATCCACCGCAAGCTCTCGCTGCGGGCGTCGGTGACCTCCGAGCTGGTCCTCACGGACGTCCGCCTCCCCGCCTCGGCCGTGTTGCCGGGGGTGGCGAGCATGCGGGGGCCGCTGTCCTGCCTCTCCGAGGCCCGGTTCGGGATCGTGTGCGGCGCGGTCGGCGCTGCTCGCGCCTGCTACGAGGCCGCCCTGGCCTACACCACCGAACGCCACCAGTTCGACCGGCCCCTGGCCGGGTTCCAGCTCGTCCAGCGCAAGCTGGTGGAGATGCTGGTCCAGGTGAACCGGGCCGGCCTCCTGGCCCTTCACCTCGGTCGGCTCAAGGACCGGGGCGAGATCACCCCGGCCCAGGTCAGCTTCGGCAAGCTCGACAACGTGCGCCAGGCCCTCGACGTGGCCCGCGAGGCCCGCAGCCTCCTGGGCGCCAACGGGATCACCCTCGAGTACCCCGTGATCCGGCACATGAACAACCTCGAGTCCGTCTACACCTACGAGGGCACCAACGAGATCCACACGTTGGTGCTCGGCCAGGCCATCACCGGCACCCCCGCCTTCACCTAGGAGCCTGCGTGCGCTTCACCGAGGAGCACGACCTCTTCCGCAAGACGGTGCGCGACGTCGTCGAGCGGGAGATCAACCCCAACGTCGACGCCTGGGAGGCCGCGGGGCGGTTCCCGGCGCACGAGCTGTTCCCGGTGCTGGGCGCGGCCGGGCTCCTGGGGATCGAGTACGACCCGGCCTACGGCGGCCAGGGCGCCGACCACAGCTTCACCGTCGTCTTCGGCGAGGAGATCGGCCGGATCGCCTGTGGGGGCGTGCCCATGGCCATCTCGGTGCAGAGCGACATGGCCACGCCCTCGCTGCACCGGTACGGCAGCGAGGAGCTGAAGCAGGAGTTCCTGGTGCCGGCCGTCGCCGGGACCGCGGTCGCCGCCATCGCCGTCACCGAGCCCGACGCCGGCTCCGACGTGGCCGGTCTGCGCACGCGGGCCCGCCGCGACGGCGACGAGTGGGTCATCGACGGCACGAAGCTCTACATCACCAACGGGGCGCAGGCCGACTGGATCTGTGTCCTGGCCCGCACCTCCGCCGAGGGCGGCTCCCGCGGGATCTCCCAGATCATCGTGCCCACCGACACCGCGGGGATGGCGGTCAGCCGCACGCTGGACAAGCTGGGGATGCGGTCCTCGGACACCGCCGAACTCGTCTTCGACGGCGTGCGGGTGCCGGTCGAGCACCTCATCGGGACCGAGGGGCGGGGCTTCCAGCAGCAGATGGAGCAGTTCCAGCAAGAGCGGATGATCGCCTGCTACCAGGCGGTGGGCTCCATGGAGCAGGCGCTCACGGCGACCCGGGGCTACCTGGGCCAGCGGCAGGCCTTCGGCGGCCCGCTGTACGCCAACGACTACCTGTCGTACTCGCTGGCCGAGGTGGCGGCCGAGGTCGACCTGCTCAAGCACTACAACTACGCGTGCGCCGAGGCCTTCGTCGCCGGGGCCGACACCAAGCGGATGGTCGCCATCGCCAAGTTGACCGCCGGCCGCCTGCTCCGCCGGGTGGCCGACGTGTGCCTCCAGTTCCACGGTGGCCTGGGCTACATGGAGGAGCACTGGACGGCGCGCTACCTCCGGGACCAGCGGCTCTGGGCCATCGGCGGGGGGGCGGACGAGGTCATGCTGCGCACCATCGCCCAGCTCGACAGCCCTTGAGCCCTGAAGTGGACTAGAAATACTTGAAATGATCTGAAAGAGTCCGCGAAGATCCCTGGATCCATCTTCGCCTCAAGTCTCACGCTCCGTGGTCGATCTGGTGGGGGATGCCCCGTCGCCGCCCGCTTCGCGGTCGCCGTGGTCGTCGCCGCCGTACTGCTGGGCCCTGGTACCCCGCTGCTGGCGCAGGACGACCAGCGGCCGCCCCCGTCGAATCCCACGACCCCCAGCACGACCGCCCCGACCCGTCCCACGGGGATCGACGTCGGCCACACCGGCGACCAGAGCGGGGCGACCCCACGGCCCGACGAGGACGTCGTCGAGGTCGAGCCCGCCGATCCCGCCAACGTCAACCAGGTGCTGCAGATCAGCGGCGAGGAGGCCCAGGCCCGCCGCGACGCGGTGCGGGCCGAGCTGGACGCCCTGCTGGCCCGCATCGACCGCCTGGAGGCCGACGTCGCCGCCTTCGACCGGCTCAGCGCCGACCTGGCCGTGCTCCAGCGCAAGGTGGCCCGCCAGGCCGTCAGAGCCCGGCTGCGGATGGTGGAGCGGGCCGTCGGTGCCTACGTGGCCGGCAACGACAGCGAGGTCGAGGCCGCCTACAGCGCGGACCCCAACGAGGTCGAGGAGCGCAGCACGATCGTGCGCGCGATCATGGAGGCCGACCAGGACCGGGCCGACCTGCTGCTCGCCCGCCGCCTGGACGTCACCGCCCGGTTGAGCCGAGTCCTCGAGCAGGCGGCCCAGACCGAGGCCGAGCTGCGGGTCGCCCGGGCCCAGCGGGCCCCGCTGCGGGTCCGGCTCCGCTCCGCGGACTTCGCGCTGCAGGTCTTCGAAGCGGGCAGCGAGATCGTGATCACCGGGTTCGTGTTCCCGGTGGCGGACCCGCACACCTTCTCGAGCACGTTCGGGGCGCCTCGTTCCGGCGGGCGCAGCCACGAGGGCAACGACATCTTCGCCCCGATGGGGACGCCGTTGCTGGCCTCGGAGCGAGGCATCATCGACAACATGGGCACCGGCACGCTCGGTGGCATCAAGCTGTGGCTCATCGGGGAGAGCGGGACGCAGTACTACTACGCCCACCTCATCGCCTACGCGGACGGGATCACCGACGGGACCCTGGTCGAGGCGGGCGAGATCATCGGCTACGTGGGCAACACCGGCAACGCCATCTCGACCCCGCCCCACCTGCACTACGAGATCCATCCCGACGGCGGCGAGGCCATCGACCCGTACCCCCTCCTGCACGCCGTGGACCTGATCGACGGCCAGCACGTGCTGCCGCTGCGGGGCGAGGGCCCGGGCCGCTGAGCCCCTCGTCGGGCATCGGCACCAGAACCGCGAACGGCTCCTAGCCTCCGGCGGGTGGTCGGCCCGGACAACGTCATCGCCGCTCGATGACATCGAGGCCGCCGCCGAACGCATCGCCGGGCCACGTGCGGGTCACCCCCGTGCTCCGCCCCGGCTCGGGGGCCTTCGGCCTCGACCTCGACCCGGTCCTGAAGCTGGAGCTGCTCCAGCACACGGGGTCCTTCAAGCCCCGCGGGGCGTTCAACCGCATCCTGGCCAACGAGGTGCCCGAGGCCGGGGTGATCGCCGCATCGGGCGGCAACCACGCCGCAGCGGTGGCCCACGCCGCGACCGGAGCTGGGCCTGCCGGCCGAGATCCACGTGCCCGAGGCCGCACCCGCCATCAAGCTCGAGCGCCTGGCCCGGTATCCCGTGGACGTCCGCCGCACCGGTGCGCTCTACGACGACGCCCAGGCCGCCTGTGACCTCCGGGCCGCCGAGACGGGGGCCCTGGTCTGCCACCCCTACGACCTGCCTGAGGTGCTCGCCGGCCAGGGGACCGTCGGCCGGGAGTTGGCGGCGCAGGCCCCGGAGGTCGACACCGTGCTCGTCGCCGTCGGCGGCGGGGGGCTGATCGGCGGCATGGCCTCCTGGTACCGGGGGCGCACGAAGGTCGTGGCCGTCGAGCCCGAGACCTCGCGGTCCCTGGGCGCGGCCCTCGACGCCGGGCACCCGGTGGACGTGACCGTGTCGGGCCTGGCGTCGGACTCCCTCGGGACCCGCCAGGTCGGAGCCTGGCCCTTCGCCGCCGCGCGGCGCTGGGTGGACGTCGCGGTCACGGTGCCCGACGCCGCCATCGCCGACGCCCAGCGGGCCCTGTGGCGGGAGCTCCGCCTGGTGGTGGAGCCGGGGGGCGCCGCCGCCCTGGCCGCCCTGCTCTCGGGCGCCTACCGCCCTGAGCCCGGCGAACAGGTCGCCGTGCTCGTCTGCGGGGCCAACACCGACCCGGCGGGAGTGACCTGATGGAGCGCACCGAACAGGTGGCGACCCCGGCCCCGCCCGAGCAGCTCTACCTGGTGGTCGAGGACCTCGGCCGGTACAGCGAGTGGCTCGACATCGTGGTCAGGGCCACCCCGGCCGAGCCGCTGGCGGGTGACGCGGGCCCGGCGTGGTCGGTCGAGCTACGCGGCCGGCTGGGCCCGCTGGCCCGGTCGAAACGCCTGCGCATGGTCCGCACGGTCCACGAGGCCACCGAGCGCGTGGTGTTCGAGCGGCGGGAGGCGGGGGAGCGCAACCGCTCGCCCTGGACCCTGACCGCGGAGGTGGCCCCGACCCCGGACGGCAGCCGCCTCACGATGTCCCTGCACTATGGCGGCGCGCTCTGGGGCCCGATGCTCGAGCGCCTCCTGGCCGACGAGGTCGAGCGGGCCCGTCCCCGCCTCGTCGCCCTGCTGGAGGCCTGACCGGGCTCGAGGACCGGTGACCGCCGTCAGCCCGGGCGCCGGGCTCGGGCCGCCCACCGCCCGTCGCGGTGCTCGACCTCCAGGGCCAGCCCGAAGGCGTCGCCCAGGACCGGGCCGGTGATCACGTCGGCGATCGGGCCCTGGGCCACGACGGCGCCCGCCGCCAACACGAGGGCATGGGTGAAGCCCTCGGGGATCTCGTCCACGTGGTGGGTGACCAGCACCAGGGGCGGGGTCAAGGGGTCACGGGCGAGGTCGGTCAGGCGCAGGAGGAGATCCTCGCGACCGCCGAGGTCGAGGCCGGCCGTGGGCTCGTCGAGCAGGACCAGGTCGGGGTCGGTCATCAGCGTGCGGGCCAGTTGGACCCGCTGGCGCTCACCGGAGCTGAGGGTGCCGAAGGCCTGGTCGGCGTGGTCGCCCACCCCGAAGCGGTCGAGGAGGGTCGCCGCCCGGGCCCCGTCGGCGTCGTCGTAGGTGTGCCACCAGGCCTCGAGGGCGCCGAAGCGGGCGGTCATCACCGCGTCCCGGGCACTGACCTGCGGCCGCACCTGGTCGGCCAGGGCGGCGCTGGCCAGGCCGATCCGTGGCCGCATGGCCCGCACGTCGAGGTGGCCCACGGCCTGGCCCAGCACGCGGACCGACCCGGCGGTCGGGTGCAGGTAGAGCGAGGCCACTCGCAGCAGCGTCGTCTTGCCCGACCCGTTGGGCCCGAGCACCACCCACCGTTGGCGGTCCTCGACGGCCCAGGACAGGTCGCTGAGGACGGTCCGGCCGTCGATCCTGACCGAGACGCGCTCGAGCTCGAGGGCGGGGGCCATCTCAGGACCCGTCCATGTGGCGCTCCCAGGTGGCGAACATGGCCGCGTAGGCCCCGCCCTGGGCAACGAGGTCGTCGTGGGGGCCCTGCTCGACGATGCGGCCGCCCTCGACCACCACGATGCGGTCAGCCCGCTGAGCGGTCGCCAGGCGGTGGGCGATGACGATCGCCGTCCGCCCCTCGAGGACCACGTCGAGCGCCCGCTCCACCTTGGCCTCCGAGGTCAGGTCCAGGTTCGAGGTGGCCTCGTCGAGGACGAGGACGCGGGGCCGGGCGAAGAAGGCCCGGGCCAGGGCCAGGAGCTGGCGCTCACCGGAGGAGAGTGAGACGCCCCGCTCGTGCACGGGGGTGTCCAGGCCGGCAGGCAGCCGATCGACGAGGTCGTCGATGCCCACGGTCCGGCAGGTCGCCCAGACCTCCTCGTCGGAGGCATCGGGTCGGGCGAAGGCGATGTTGTCCCGGATCGACCCGTTGAACAGGAACGGCTCCTGCGGGACGACGCCGATCTGGCGGCGCAGGGAGGCGATGGTGACGTCCCGCACGTCGTGCCCGTCGAGCAGCACGGCGCCCGCGTCGACGTCGTAGAGCCGGGTCACCAGCTTGGCCACGGTGGACTTGCCCGCGCCGGTCGTGCCCACGAAGGACACCGTCTCGCCCGGCTCGATGCGCAGGTCGATGCCGTCGAGCACGGGCTGGCCGGGTACGTAGGAGAAGTGGACGGCGCGGAGCTCGACGGCCCCCTCCAGGGGTGGGAGGTCGACGGCGTCGGTGGCCTCGAGGACCCCGGGCTCGGTGTCGAGCAGGTCCCGCAGCTTGGTCACCGCGGCCTGGCCCTGCTGGTAGGTGTTGTAGAGCTGGACGAGCTGCTGGATGGGGGCGAAGAAGGCGGTGACGTAGAGGACGAAGGCGGTCAGCTCGCCCACCGTCAGCTGGTCGTCGAGGACGAAGGCCCCGCCGATGGCCAGGATCATGGCCTGGGCCAGCACACCCACGGTCTCGGTGGCGGGGCCGTAGACGGCGCCCACCCGGGCGGTGTAGAGGTTGGCGTCCCGGTACTCGCCCACGATGTTGCCGTGGCTGTCGACGTTGTGGCGTCGCCGGTTGTGGGCCACCAGCACCCGGATGCCCGAGAGGCTCTCCTGGAGGTCGGCCAGCACGTCGGCGATGCGGTCCCGCACCATCGTGTAGCCCCGGTCGGAGGCGGACCGGAACCACAGCGTCAGGCCCAGCATCACCGGCACCACGACGACCAGGGTGATGAAGGCCAACTCGGGGTTGAGCGTGAACAGGATGACCGTCACCACGATCAGGGTCAGGGCCTGGACGGCCAGGTTGACCAGGCCCTCCTGGAAGAGCTGGCTGAGCGACTCGATGTCGCTGGTCATCCGGCTCATGAGCCGGCCCGCCTTCTCGTCGGTGTAGAAGTCGAGGGACAGGCGCTGCAGGTGGGAGAACACCCGCAGGCGGAGCTGATACATCAGTCGCTCGCCGAGGCGCCCGGTGAAGCGGATGCGGGCGGTCCCGGCCAGGACGCTGACGACGATGGCCGCGAGGTAGAGCCCGGTGACGGTGACCAGGACGCCCGTGTCCTGTTCGGACACGCCCCGGTCGATGCCGATCTGGGTCAGGAGGGGACCGGCCTGCAGGGTGATGGTCTCGAGCACCACCAGGCCGAAGGCCCCGAGCAGCCCGAGCCGGTGGGGCGCCAGGAAGTGGCGCAGCGTCAGGGTGGTCTGGCCGGTCTCGCGCTGGACGAAGTGGATCTCGGGCGCGGCGTGCTCGGGCTCGGCGTCGAGGATCGCCTCGACCCGATCGGCCAGCTCCGCGGGGACGCCCGCGAACGGGAGGCCGGCGGCCGCGCTCTGGCCGACCGCGCTGCCCCCGCCCATCGGCGCCGGCGGGCCCACCCCACGCCATCAGCCGACCCCCCGTCGTCGGCCGCGGCGTCGGCGAGGGCGTCGACGGGATCCTCGAGGTGGGAGACGATGTCGACGTACCGGGGCTCGGTGGCCAGGAGCTCGCCGTGGGTGCCGGCGGCGGCCACCCGTCCGTGCTCGAGCAGCACGACGCGGTCGGCCAAGGCGATGCTGGAGAGCCGGTGGGCCACGATGATCGTCGTGCGGTCCGTGAGCGCGCCGGTCAGGGCGTCGTGGATCGCCTCCTCGACGTGGACGTCGACGGCGCTGGTGGCGTCGTCGAGCACCAGGAGGCGGGGGTCGGCCAGGATGATCCGGGCCAACGCGATGCGCTGGCGCTGGCCGCCGGACAGCGTGTAGCCCCGCTCGCCGACGACGGTGTCGTAGCCGTCGGGCAGGTCGGTGATGAAGCCGTGGGCCTGAGCCGCCCGGGCCGCGGCCTCGACGTCGTCGTCGTTCGCGTCGGGTCGGCCGTAGGCGATGTTGTCCCGGATGGGCACCGAGAACAGGAACGGCTCGTCGGTCACGATCCCCACCGAGGCCCGCAGGCTGAGCACGGTCAGGTCCCGCACGTCGTGGCCGTCGACGCAGGACGGCGCCCTGGCTGACGTCGTAGAAGCGGGGGAGCAGGCGGGCGACGGTGGACTTGCCGCTGGCCGTGCGCCCGACCAGGGCCACGGTCTCGCCCGGCTCGATGGTGAGGTCGAAGCCGTTCAGCACCGGGGCGGCGTCGGCGGCGGTCGTGTACGTGAAGTGCACGTCCCGGAAGTCGACCCGGCCCTGCGGTTCGATCAGGTCGACCGCGCCCGGTCGGTCGACGACGGCCGGGGCCTCGTCGAGGATCTCGTAGATGCGCCCGGCGGAGGCCGCGGCCCGCTGGGTCATCATCAGGAAGAACCCGAGCATGCGGAACGGCGTCTGGAGCAGGACGACGTAGGCGGTGAAGGCCACGAGGGTGCCGATGCCGACCTGGCCGTCGATCGCCAGCCAGCCGCCGTAGGCGAGGACCGCGGCCAGTCCCAGGCGGGGCAGGTTCTCCATCGCCGGGGCGTACCGGGCCCGGGCGTCGGCCTGGGCGACGTTGGCCCAGCGGAGCCCCTCGGCGGCGCGGGCCAGGCCGGTGATCTGGCGCTCCTCGGCGGCGAAGGACTTGACCACCCGGACGCCGTTGACGTTCTCGTCGACGATGGTGGCCACGTCGGCCTGGCGGGCGGCGATCGACCCACGAGAGCGGGAAGACCAGGTTCCGGAGACGGGCCCCGATCACGTACACGCCGGGGAGGGCGATCACCGCCACGATCGTCAGGCCCACGTGGATGGAGAGCATCACCACCAGGGCCACGACGAAGCTGAGCAGGGACATCGCCATGAGCGGGGCGAAGGCGATGACCATCTGCACCGAGCGGATGTCGGAGTTGGCCCGGGAGATGATCTGACCGGACTGGACCCGGTCGTAGAACGAGAACGACAGGCGGGTCAGGTGCCGGTAGAGGAGCTGGCGGAGGTCGTACTCGATGTCGTAGGCCAGCTTGAACAACCCGTAGCGGTAGTACAGGGCCATCAGGCCGCGGGCCAGGCCGAGGGCGACGAGCGCCCAGACGTAGGGCGTGAGGCTGTCGGTCTGGGCGACCACCGCGTTGTCGATGGCTTCGGCGGTCGACGGCCGGGACCGCGACCTGGGCGGCCATGGCGACCAGGGCGGCCACGACCGAGGTCCACAGCAGGGCGTTGTGGGCCGTGATGACCGGCCGTAGCCGGCGGATCCAGCCCTTGGTGGCGTCCGGGTCGACGGACCGTCGGGGGGCCGGGTAGCGGGGGACCACACCGACGGGTTCGTAGGGGTGGTCGTCGGCGGTCAGCGGCGCCACCCGTCGGCGCCCGGTGGCGGGCGACGGTGTGTCGACGGTCATGAGCGCAGCACGCTACCCGTGCCCCCGAGAGGCCTCATTCCGTCACAGAACCGCAACGTGACCGGGTGGTCGCGTACCATGGTCGGTCGTGCGCCTGGTCCGTCTGTTCATCGTCGCCGCCCTCGTGGCGGGTGGGCTCGCGGCGCTGCCCTCGCCCTCGGCATCCGGCGACGACATCGACGAGGTCCGGGCCCGGGCCCAGGCCGCCACCCAGGACCTGGCCGACGCCGAGGCCCGTCTCGGCCGGCTCGAACAGGACATCACCACCGCCCGGCACCAGACCGAGGAGGCCCAACGGGAGATCGCCGGCCTCCAGGGCCAGGTCGAGGAGCTGGCCGTGCAGCAGTACGTGCGGCCCACCGAGGTGTTGTTCCTGGTGGGCGAGGACCTGACCCGCCAGACCCGGGCCGACGCCTTGGCCCGCATCGTCACCCGGGGCGACGTCGACGCCCTCGACCGGTTCCAGGGCGCCCAGGAGGACCTGGCGGCGGCCTCGGACCACCTGGCCGAGCTCCAGGCCGAGCAGGAGGACGCCGTCGCGGAGCTGGAGCAGCGCCAGGACGACCTCGAGGCCGAGCTGGCCCACCTGCAGGAACTGGAGCGCCAGCGCCTCGAGGCCGAGGAGCGGGCCCGTCAGGAGGCGGCCGCAGCGGCTGCGGCGGCGGCCGCGGCTGCGGCCACCGACGATGACGTCCCCGTCCCCGTCCCGGCCGACGATGGTGGCGGAGGTGACGGAGGCGGCGGCCCGCCGCCCCCGAGCGGTGGCGGGATCACCTGCCCGGTGCCGGGGGCGACGTTCGTGGACACCTGGGGAGCACCCCGGTCCGGGGGGCGCAGCCACGAGGGCGTCGACATGATGGCGGGCTTCGGCACGCACATCTACGCCCCGGCCAGCGGCATGGTCGAGTTCCGGACGGTCAGCACCGGCGGCCTGTCCTTCTACGTCTACGGCGACAACGGGGACACCTACTTCGGGACCCACCTCCAGGGCTATGAGGGCGGCAACCGCCACGTCAGCGCCGGTGAGTTCATCGGGTACGTGGGCGACAGCGGCAACGCCGCCGGTACCCCGCACCTCCACTTCGAGATCCACCCGGGCGGGGGTTCCGCCGTCAACCCGTATCCGGCCACGGCCGCAGCCTGCTTCTGACCCCTCCCCGTCCTGGCGCCCGAGTTCGATGCTCTGGCCCCGGAATCGGGCACCAGTGCACCCATCGTCGGGCGGGAACGACGCATGATGGCGTCGTGACGGTGGGCGAACGAGGGCGGGACCCGGGAGGACGGCGGTGAGCGATGAGCTGGCCGGCCCACTGGCCACGGCCCTGGGCGGTGAGGTCGGCGACCTCCAGCGGCTGTCGGGCGGCGCGTCCCGCGAGACCTGGGGCCTCACCCTCGACGGTGAGCCGCTGGTCCTGCAGCGGGAGCGACCCGGTGGCATCCGCACCGGCGGCGGGATGGCAGCCGAGGCCGGCCTGATCCGCGCGGCCGCCGCCGAGGGGGTGCCGGTGGCCGACGTGGTGGCCACCGGCTCGGGTGAGGACGACGGCCTGGGCGCTGCCTGGATCGTGGCCCGTCGGGTGGAGGGCGAGACCATCGCCCGGCGCATCCTGCGGGAGGACACCTACGCCGAGGCCCGCTCGGTGCTCGCCGGCCAGTGCGGGGCGGCGTTGGCCGCGATCCACCGGGTCGCCCCCGAGTCGGTCAGCGGGCTCCACGAGATGGACCAGGTCGGCCAGTTCCGGGACCTCATCGACGTGCTGGAGCAGCCCCACCCCGCCTTCGAGCTGGGACTCCGCTGGCTCGAGGCCAACCGGCCGCCGCCGACAGGGCGGTCGGTGGTGCACGGTGATTTCCGCAACGGGAACCTGATCGTCGGGCCCGAGGGGCTGCGAGCCGTCCTTGACTGGGAGCTGGCCCACCTGGGTGACCCGATGGAGGACCTGGGCTGGCTGTGCGTGCGGGCCTGGCGCTTCGGGGGCGACGGCCCCGTCGGTGGGTTCGGTCGTCGGGAGGACCTCTACGCCGCCTACGAGGCGGCCGGTGGCCGGCCGGTCGCCCCCGAGGTGGCCCGCTGGTGGGAGGTGCTCGGCACGCTGAAGTGGGGCGTGATGTGCATCATCCAGGCCGCCACCCACCTCACCGGCCAATCCCGCTCGGTCGAGCTGGCCGCCATCGGGCGCCGGGTCTGCGAGCAGGAGTACGACCTGCTGACCCTCATCGACCCCGCGGGAGAGGTGCCGACCCCGACGGGCGGTTCTGCCGAGACCTCACTTCACGACGTACCCACGGCCAGTCAACTGCTCGAGGCCGTCAAGGAGTGGGTCGAAGGCGACGCCCGCGAGGCCACGACCGGCCGGGTCCAGTTCCACACCAGGGTCGTGGCCAACGTCATGGCCCTCCTCGAGCGCGAGCTCCAGTCCGGCCCCGCCATGGCCGAGGCCCATGCGGCTCGCTTGGCGGGGTTGGGCGTCTCGTCCGAGGCGGAACTCGCGTCGCGCATCCGGGGAGGGGAGTGGTCGGTGGACGACCGTCGGCTGCTGGATGCGGTCCGAGCCACGGTGGTCGACAAACTCGCCGTCGCCAACCCCAAGTACCTCTGACCCCACACATCTCGTTCTGGCGGCTGTAGTGCGCGCTGGGCCGCTCGTTTCAGCCGCCAGAACCGGAGGGGTCAGACGCCCATGGCGTGGTAGCCGCCGTCGACGTGGATGATCTCGCCGGTGGTGGCGGGGAACCAGTCGGACAGGAGGGCGACGCAGGCCTTGGCCACGACCTCGGGGTCCCGGACGGACCAGCCCAGGGGAGCGCGGTCGTTCCAGACGTCCTCGAAGAGGGAGAAGCCGGGAATGGAGCGGGCGGCCAGGGTGCGCACGGGGCCGGCGGCGACGAGGTTGGAGCGGATGCCGCGGGGGCCGAGGTCCCGGGCCAGGTACCGGGAGGTCGACTCGAGGGCGGCCTTGCACACGCCCATCCAGTCGTAGCCCGGCCAGGCCACCTGGCCGTCGAAGTCGAGGCCCACGATCGAACCGCCCTCGGTCATGAGTGGGGTGACGGCGTCGGCCAGCGCCCGCAGCGACCAGGCCGAGATGCGCAGGGCCACGGCGACGTCATCCCACTGGGTGTTCATGAAGTTGCCGCCCAGGGCGGACTCGGGGGCGAAGGCGATGGCGTGCAGCGCGCCGTCGATCCGGTCCCACTTCTCGGCGAGCGCGACCCCGCACCGCTCCGGCGTGGCTGTCGTCGGTGACGTCGAACTCCAGCACGTCGAGGTCGCCGCTCAGCTTCCGGGCCGTGCGGGTGGTGAGGGACAGACCCCGACCCGCGCCGGTGAGCACCAGCTCGGCACCTTCCCGCTGGGCCAAATCGGCCACCGCGAAGGCCAGGGAGTCCTTCGTCAGCACCCCGGTGACCAGCACTCGCTTACCCTCCAGCAGTCCCACGTCTCTCCGATCGATGGCCGACGCCCGACGTTACGCCGGACGCCCGCTCCGCGATGCTTGCGGATCGCGGGACCTCGCCTGACTACCCTCTGCGGCCGTGCGCATCGGTGTCCTCGGAGGAACAGGTCCCGCTGGTCGAGCCCTCTCGGCTCGGCTGGCGTCAGGTGGCTTCGACGTGGTGATCGGCTCCCGGTCCCGCTATCGGGCGATGGAGGAGACCGACCGCCTCCTGGCCAGGTGGCCCGACCACGAACTCGACATCGAGGCGGCCGACAACGAGGGCGCCTCGGAGGCCGACGTCGTGGTCGTCGCCACGCCGTGGGACGCCGCGGCGTCGACGGTGGCGTCGGTGTCCAAGCAGCTGCGGGGCAAGGTGGTCATCTCCATGGCCAACGCCCTGGCCAAGGTGGGCCACGAGTTCCAGCCCCTGGTCCCGCCCCGGGGTTCGGTGGCCGCCAGCGTGCAGGCCGCCCTGCCCGACTCCCGGGTGTCGGCCGCGTTCCACCACGTCCCGGCCAAGGAGCTGGGCGACCTGTCGCACCCGGTCGAGAGCGACGTGCTCATCTGCTCGGACCACAAGTCGGCCACGCAGACGACCATCGAGATCGTCCAGGAGCTGCCCGACATGCGCCCCCTCGACGCCGGCGAGCTGTCCAACGCGGCGCCCATCGAGGCGTTCGCCGCCGTCCTCCTGCAGCTCAACGTCCGCTACAAGACCCGGGCCGCGGTGAGGTTCACCGGGATCGACCTGGCGGAATGAGACGGCCCCGGATCGCCGGGCCGGAATGAGGCCCGCAAGTCGATGAGCGACAGCGAAGAGACCTCAGCACCGCGGGACACGGGGGGCGAGGCGCCGATGCAGCTCTACTGCACGGCGGCGGCGAGGTCGTGGCCTTCGAGCCGGGCCCGGTCGTGCTCATGTACACGTGCGGCATCACGCCCTACGACGCCAGTCACCTCGGCCACGCCGCCACCTACCTGACCTACGACGTCCTCCAGCGCCGCCTCCGGGACCGGGGCCACGAGACCCGCTGCGTGCGGAACCTGACCGACGTCGACGACGACATCCTGCGCAAGGCCCGCGAGCTGGGCGTGCACTACCTGGACCTGGCCGCGGCCGAGACCGCCCGCTTCCAGGCCGACATGGCCGCGCTCGGCCTGCTGCCCGCGCTGGAGCGAGCCCCGGGCCACCTCGGCCATCGCCGACATCCGGGGCTTCATCGGCATGGTGCTCGACCGGGGTCACGCCTACGAGGCGGGTGGCGCCGTCTACTTCGACATCTCCACCTTCGAGCGCTTCGGCCAGGTCAGCCACCTCAGCGCCGAGGAGATGCTGCCCCTGGCCGCCGAGCGCGGCGGCAACCCCGACGACCCCAACAAGCGCAACCCCCTCGACTTCGTGCTCTGGCAGCCCTCGGCCGACGACGAGCCGGCGTGGGACTCGCTGTGGGGCCCCGGTCGCCCGGGTTGGCACATCGAGTGCTCGGCCCTGGCCCTGCGGGAGCTGGGCACGACCATCGACCTGCACGGCGGCGGCTCGGACCTGATCTACCCCCACCACGAGTGTGAGGCCGCGCAGTCCGAGGCCGCGACCGGCGAGCCGTTCGTCCGCCACTGGATGCACCAGGCCATGGTCCGCATGGACGGCGAGAAGATGTCCAAGTCCCTGGGCAACCTCGTCTTCGTCAGCGACCTGCTCAAGACCTGGGACGCACGGGCCATCCGCCTCGGTGTGCTGGCCCACCACTACCGGGACTCCTGGAGCTGGAACGACGGGATCATGCCCGCCGCGGCCGCAGCGCCTGGAGGCCTGGCAGGCGGCGGGAGAGGGCGACGGCGGCCTCGAGGAGGCTCGGGCCGCCCTGGACGCCGACCTCGACACCCCGGGCGCGCTGGCTGCGGTTGACCGGGCTGCTGCCGCGGGTCGCGGGGTGTCCGAGGCCGCCGCCCTCCTCGGGGTCGACCTCTTCGAGTAGCGGCTAGTTTCCGCAGAGATGACCAGGGACTACGGCGCGCTCTACCCCGTGGCCCGCGCCGTGCTCACGCCGTTGTTCAAGCTCAACTGGCGGGTCCACACCTCAGGCCTCGACCACGTCCCTGGCACCGGTGGGGCGATCATCTGTCCCAACCACGTCTCGGTCCTGGACTCGTTCTTCGTGCCCCTCGTCCTGCCGCGACGCATCACCTACGTCGGCAAGGCCGAGTACATGGACGACTGGAAGACGAAGTTCATCTTCCCCGCCATGGGCATGATCCCCATCGACCGGTCGGGCGGCGACGCCGCCCAGGCCGCCCTCGACACCGCGGCGGGGATCCTCGAGGACGGCGAGCTGTTCGGCATCTACCCCGAGGGCACCCGGTCCCGGTCGGGCAACCTGCACCGGGGTCACACCGGCGCCGCCCGCCTGGCCCTGCGCACCGGGGCCCCGATCGTGCCCGTCGGCCTGATCGGCACCCGGGAGGTCCAGCCCCCCGACGCCAAGCTGCCCCAGCCGTTCCGGCCGGTGTGGGTGAGGATCGGGCGACCGGTCCACCCCGGCAAGGACCCCGAGCGCATGGGCGACCACCGGCTGCTGCGCCAGATCACCGACGAGGTCATGTTCGAGATCGGTGCCCTCTCGGGCCAGACCTACGTGGACGAGTACGCCAACAAGAAGCACGAGGAGACCGACATCCCCCGCCGCGGGGCGGGGTGATCACCGCCGAGGGCCCGCAGACCAACGGGCACACTCCCGCGGTCGAGGTGGCGAAAGCCGGCTAGCCCGAGGGGGGCCGTCGGTATCCTCGGCCTCCTCATGGCTATCGACATCACCCTCCCGGACGGCTCCTCGCGCTCGCTCGACGACGGTGCCACCGCCGGTGACCTCGCCGCCGCCATCGGCCGGGGCCTGGCCAAGGCCGCGGTCGTCGCCGAGATCAACGGCGAGGAGCGGGACCTGGTCACGCCGCTGGCCGACGGCGACACGGTGGCCATCGTCACCGACTCGACCGACCAGGGTCGCTACGTCATCCGCCACTCGACGGCCCACGTGCTGGCCCAGGCGGTGCTCGACCTGTTCGAGGGGGCCACCTTCGGCATCGGCCCGCCGATCGAGGACGGCTTCTACTACGACTTCCAGCTGGCCGACGGGGCCACGTTCACCCCCGAGGACCTCGAGCGCATCGACGCCCGCATGCGGGAGATCATCAAGGAGAAGCAGCCCTTCCTCCGCGACGAGATCCCCGACGGCGAGGCCCGCGAGCTGTTCGCCGCGCACCCGTTCAAGCTGGAGATCATCGAGGGCACCGCCGACGACCCCATGTCGGCGACACCCGGAGGCCTCGTGCGCACCTACGAGAACCCGCCGAACTTCATCGACCTCTGCCGGGGCCCGCACGTCCCCGACACGGGTCGGCTCGGGCACTTCAAGCTGACGCGGGTCGCCGGCGCCTACTGGCGGGGCGACGAGCGCAACCCGATGCTCCAGCGCATCTACGGCACGGCCTGGGAGTCCAAGCAGGCCCTGGAGGACCACCTCGACCGCCTCGAGCAGGCCAAGGCCCGCGACCACCGGAAACTGGCCGCCGAACTGGACCTGCTCTCGTTCCCCGACGAGCTGGGCGGCGGGCTGGCCGTCTGGCACCCGAAGGGCGCCCTCGTGCGGAAGCTGATGGAGGACTACAGCCGCGAGCGCCACCAGCACGGCGGCTACGAGTTCGTCTACTCGCCCAACATCGCCCGGTCGACGTTGTGGGAGACCAGCGGACACCTCGACTTCTTCGCGGACGCCATGTACCCGCCCATGGAGCTGGAGAACGGGTCGTACTACCCGAAGCCCATGAACTGCCCGTTCCACATGCTGATCTTCCGAGCCGCCAGCGCAGCTACCGCGAGCTGCCGCTGCGGCTCTTCGAGCTGGGCACGGTCTACCGCTACGAGCGTTCCGGGGTCCTGCACGGGCTGATGCGCATCCGCGGCTTCACCCAGGACGACAGCCACATCTTCTGCACGCGGGACCAGATCCAGGACGAGCTGATCGCCTGCTCGACTTCGTGCTCTCGGTGCTGCGGGCCTTCGGCTTCGACGACTTCACGGCCAGCCTCTCCACCAAGCCCGAGGACAAGTCCGTCGGCAGGACGACGAGTGGGACGAGGCCACCGAGGCGCTGCGCATGGCCCTCGAGAAGAAGGAGCTGGAGTACGCCGTCGACGAGGGCGGCGGTGCCTTCTACGGCCCCAAGATCGACGTCCACGTCCAGGACGCCATCGGCCGCCGCTGGCAGCTGTCGACGATCCAGGTCGACTTCCAGCTGCCCGAGCGCTTCGGGCTCGACTACATCGGGCCGACAACCAGCCCCACCGGGTCAGCGTCATCCACCGCGCCCTGTTCGGATCCGTCGAGCGCTTCTTCGGCGTGCTGCTCGAGCACTACGCCGGAGCGTTCCCCGCCTGGCTGGCCCCGGTCCAGGCCCGGGTCCTCGGTGTCCGCGACGACCACGACGCCTACGCCGCAGGAGCTCGTCGCCCGGCTCGAGGACGCCGGTCTCCGGGCCGACCTGGTCGCCGCCGACGAGCCGCTCGGGGCCCGCATCCGCAAGGCCAAGCTGGAGAAGCTGCCGTACGTCCTCGTCGTCGGTGACGACGACGTCGCGGCCGGCACCGTCGGCGTCAACCCGCGGGGGGTCGACGGCGTCGATCGAGACGTGCCGGTCGCGGACTTCATCGACCGCCTCCGCGGCGAGGTGGCGGCGAAGACGGCATGAGCCTGGACCGCTGGTGGGCGGGATGGCGCCTCGAGTACATCAACGCCGCCTTCGCCCAAGGGTTGGAGGACGGTGAAGGCTCCCTGTTCGAGCGCATCCTCGGCAGCGGGCTGTCCGACGAGGAGGCCTACGTCGTGGTCCGGGGCCCGCTCGTCTCGGCCCTGCTGAACGCCTACCCCTACAACTCCGGCCACCTCCTGGTCCTGCCCAACCGGGCGGTGCCCGCGCTCGCGGACCTGACCGAGGACGAGGAGTCGGCGCTCTGGCGAACCGTGCGCCTCGGCGTGTCCGCCATCGAGACGGCGTACGCGCCCGAGGGCGTGAACATCGGCCTCAACCTGGGTCGGGCCGCGGGAGCGGGGGTCCCGGAGCACCTGCACGTGCACTGCCTGCCCCGCTGGTCGGGAGACACCAACTTCATGACCGCCGTGGCCGAGACCCGGGTCCTGCCCGAGCCCCTCGACGTCACCTGGCGCCGCCTGCGGGACGCGTGGCCCGACCTGAGTACGGTCGGCGCCCGTGAGTGACGAGGAGCCGGTCGAGGACCAGCCCGACGACGAGACGTCGGGCGACCATCGGGACGAGCTGCCGGAGGACCTCGACGCCTCGGCCTACGTCGGTCCGTACACCTTCCCCGACAACAAGCGGCGCCGGATCCCGGGCTACATCTACATCGGCATCGGGCTGCTCTGCCTCGTGCTGTGGGTCGCGGTCGGTGACGACGCCGTGCTGGTCAACGAGGGCATCCTCGCGGCGGGCATCGGCCTGCTGCTGATCGGCGGCTACCACCTGTTGGCCGGCTACCCGCTCGAGCTGGACGAGCACGAGGCCCTCGTCGCCGCCACCAAGGAGGTGGGCTTCCCCGTCGGCCACGCCTCGGCCCAGATGGGCTGGCGGGGCCTGCGCAGCCGCCCCACCTGGCGCATCCTGCTCTACAGCGCCGACGAGCCCCCCACGAAGCGGGGCCTGGTGCTGGTCGACGGCGTCGACGGCGAGGTCGTCAGCGCCTTCGTCGAGGACAACCCCGAGGACTGGTCGGAGTACCAGTAGGGGGGTTTCCTGCTCTTCCAGGGGAGTCCCCGAAGCACAGAGCAGTCTTCAGGTGCAATCCTGGCGATCGACATCGACAACGCGAACGCCGAGCTGCTCGACGTCCGTGGGAACTGGACTCTGCTCTCCTCGGTCAGGCCCGGCGCCAGGCCCAAGCGGCCCCGCACCATCGGGCCCTATCTGGCCGAGGCGAAGCGCTTCGCCCGATGGCTGGCCGACTATGACCGGCGCCCAGGGCAACTCGCCGTGAAACGTTCTGTGACCGAAGGTCGGCTAGCCCTGGCGGCGAGAGCGAGAACCCAATGCCGGCCTCACACGATCAGAGGTCGCCTCCGGGACCTGCGTTCCGGCTGGGTACAGGTAGCCTTGGTCAGTCGACGAGCGTCTCGCTGATGTCGAAATTGTCGGGATCCAGCTTGCAGCAACCCGCGCCGGATGACGGACACGCTCGGTACGGTGACGATCTCTTCCAGCAGGTTGGGGAGCTTCGTCCACGCGACCTGGAGCTCGAGCAGCAGGTTCGTGAGCGGTCGGCTTGTCCAGCGTGTACAGGCCCGTGGCGTGGCCGAGTCCCAGTCCTCGAGGACGTCAGACGCCGCCGGGCCGGACGAGCGGGACCGACGCGTTGAATGTCGTACGGCTTTCGGCAACGGGCGTCGAGAGGCGTCGTCGATCACCGAGGTCGAGCGGACCGTCGAACTCCGACTGTCACGATCTCCAGCATCCGTTCGGTGTCGTCCTGACTCGCACCGAAATAGGCGTGTGACTCGCTCCTCGTGGTCTCGTTCTCGCACCCATTCGTCGAGCGCCGGGATCCGGTCTTCGTTCAGCTTCGATGGCAACGAGCTTGTTCGGGTGAACCGACTCGGCTGAACAGGGCGGCGCCACCACCCTTGAAGATCCCGATCTCGAGTCATCGATCGTCGGGGACAGTCGCTGGACCAGATCGACGTAGCGGTCGACCATTGGTCGGAGCTTCTGCAGGGTGAAGGAGCGGGCCGTCGAGGGCCGGTCGGACCGGCGATAGAACTCGGGCGTGAACGGCTCGACGTCGCCGAGCGTGTGGACACTCGATTCCGCTCGACCTCGAACCATGTGCCGTCGATCCAGTCTGACCATCTGTGCCGGGCCTCTGGTGGTGTCGTGGGCAGGCGTCCAACTCCTCGGGTGGGAGCGTAGGTTGATCAGCCGCTCGGCGGGCTGTTTGGAGGCCTCGTTCGCTCCAGGGCTTCGTCGATGACTCTGCGGGCGATGCAGGCCGCCCTCGGAGTTTGGCGTTCTCCAGGACGAGCTCCGACGGCGCGGCGACGGGCGCGGCGGATGGTGCTGACAGTCATGGTGCTTCCGTCTCATTGCCATCCACGGCGTTGGGCCGGCACGACCACGGGACGGGCACGGCTCCGCGAGGACGCCGCCTGAGCCATCAAGTTTGGCCACCTCTCCTGAACTTGCGGCTCATCAGGGACAAGTCCTGGGCTACAGCGCTCCGAGCGGAACCCTGGATTCCCGCGAGCACTGCAGGGCGGGATCTGTCCCTGTAGTACCGACTGCGAGAACCCCGGAATCCCGCCAGTTCCCGTCGGCTGGCACCGGAGACAGCCCGCTCCTCCGGTCAGACGAACCACCGCGGCACCGACCGTGGCCCTCTCGACCACAGCGCGTACCGGATGTCCTCGGCTAGTCTCGACTGCGGATGCCGGACGGGAGGGCTCTGTGGTGGGGGATCGCACCAGAAGCATGCGGCGGGTCGGTGCGATCGCGCTGACGTTTGCTCTCTTCGGCGTGTCCTCGGCGCTGGGAACGGCACGGGCTGCCGCAGTGCCGACGGAGAATGCGCCAATCACAAGAGTCGTGCCGCAACCCCGGCCTCCCAGTGATAGCGAGTTCACTTGGGCGTGGGACATCCGCAGGTGCAGGTTCACCGACGCGTTCCGCCTGAGGGCGCAAGGTCGGGCCAAGACCCTGAGCATCCCGGACCGCCGGCTCTACTACATGCGGATCACGATCCAGATCGACAGATGGCGTCCGATCGACTCGGCATGGCAAGGCGTCGCGAGACGCACCAACAATTCCAGCCGGTTCAGTGGAGACCGTGTGCCGTACTCGTCGACGCTCGACCTCAGGTCGATCGTCGCCCGGCAGGTTGCCCGCAGCGCGTTCTCGGCAACGGGCACGGTCCGCCTGCTGCGGGTGCAGCCGGGACCCGACGGGGTGGTGTGGAGGTACACCGAGCGTTCGCCGACCTTCAGGTGCGCGATCGGCGCCCCTCGAGCCTGAGCGCTCCCGATCAGGTGGAGGCCCGGCCGGTCGATCGGCGAAATCGACGGTAGGGAGATTCAGGACTAGATTCTCTTGCCCGTGACCCCGGGTAGACGGAAAGGGAATCGACGGCCTGTGATCGACCGTTTCGGTTGGAAGAAGCGCAAGGCGGATCAGGAGGAGCTCCAAGACCTCCTCCGGCTGGAACGCGAAGCCGCCGAGAGGCGCTTGGTGGTCTCGCGGTCTGTTCAGTTGCCGCCCGTCAAGCGACCCGAGAGCGAAACGGCCCACTAGCCACGGCCTACTTTCCTCGGCGAACGTGCCGATTGGTGGCGTGACAGGTCGCGCCACCGAGGAGAATCGTCATGGGAATCCGCACCCGTACCGCCGTTGCGCTGGCCACGGTGGCAGTAGGACTGCTGATGACGGCGGTCCCGGCGGGCTCCGAGGTCGGTCATGTCTTTCCGAGCACGAACGACGACAACCGGGTCGCCGGTCATCCGCACGTGAACCAAGTGGGGACCGGGCCGGGCACGGTGACGCTCGAGTTCGTGAACGACACGAACTCGCTGGCGTTCTTCGAGTACCGGCTCGACGGGGTCACCGTCGGCACCACCCCGCACCCGGTGGTCACTGGGGACGTGATCCACCCGGGTGTCTGTGTCGATGGCCGCCCGGCCCCCGCCTGTGCAGCGGGCCCGGTCGTGCAGACCTTCTCCGCGGCGGCGACCGTCGAGGTGCGCTTGGCGTTGGGCGGTGAGCGGGACTGGGACTTCGACTGGGTCTCGTTCGAGGTCGGTCATGTCTTTCCGAGCACGAACGACGACAACCGGGTCGCCGGTCATCCGCACGTGAACCAAGTGGGGACCGGGCCGGGCACGGTGACGCTCGAGTTCGTGAACGACACGAACTCGCTGGCGTTCTTCGAGTACCGGCTCGACGGGGTCACCGTCGGCACCACCCCGCACCCGGTGGTCACTGGGGACGTGATCCACCCGGGTGTCTGTGTCGATGGCCGCCCGGCCCCCGCCTGTGCAGCGGGCCCGGTCGTGCAGACCTTCTCCGCGGCGGCGACCGTCGAGGTGCGCTTGGCGTTGGGCGGTGAGCGGGACTGGGACTTCGACTGGGTCTCGTTCGAAGTCGGTCCGGTCGATCCGGCCACTGCGGCCGACTGCAAGCGACGTGGCTGGGAGACCTTCGGGTTCCGGAATCAGGGCCAGTGCATCAGGTTCGTCAAGACCGGCAGAGACAGCCGCTGACGACCTGCCGTTCCTGTCCGGTGACGTGGCGGCGAGGTGGAAGAGGGCGCCCCCGACCTGCGGCGCACGGGAGAGCACTCCGGGATCCCACCGATTGCCGCCAGCCCCCAGCCCCCCTGACCGCGGGCACGACGACCCGACGATCGATTCGACCATGAGCCACCTCGACGGGCGGTCGGGGAGACCGACGGCGTGACCCTGGGCCGGCGGGCCTTCCTGGGCGGCGCGGCGGCGACCGGCGCGCTGTTGGCGGCGGGATGCCGCGACGGCTCCCGCTCCCGGCCGGCGACGACCCGGCCCCGCCCGGACGCCGGAGCGAGCCGACGAGTCGTCGTGGCCGGGGCGGGACTGGCGGGCCTGACCGCCGCGCTCGACCTCACGGAGGTGGGGTGGGAGGTCGTCGTCCTCGAGGCCCGGGACCGGGTCGGTGGTCGAGTGTTCACCCTCCGGAACGCCTTCGACGACGGCCTTCACGTCGAAGGAGGGGGGGAGTCGATCGATGACAACCATCACGCCCTGCTGGCCATGCTGGCCCGCTTCGACCTACCCACGGAGCAACGGCTCGCGAACCGGGAGTCGACCGGTGTCGTGTACCGCCAGGGGCGGCGCTCCGGGATCGCCGACTTCGTAGCCCAGCGGGGCGGCCGGGTGCTCGAGGACTACGACAGGTTCGACGTCCTCCTGGCCCGCACCGCGGCCGGTGTGGATCCCGAGCAGCCCGAGCGGGCGGACCGGGCCGAAGAGCTGGACGCGCGCAGTGCCGCCGACCTCATAGACGAGCTGGACCCGGTGCCCGAGGCCCGCTTCCTCATCGAGGCCGACACCCGCAGCTACTACAACGCCGAGCCCGCCGACATCTCCCTTCTCTTCCTGGCCCAGCAGTGGAACGTCGTGGCCGACGTCCCGTACCGCGCCGAGGAGACGATGCGGGTCGCCGGTGGCAACAGCCGGTTGCCCGAGGCGATGGCGGCGGCGCTCGGGGATGCGCCCCACCTCAGCCAGCCGATCCGGTCGGTGACCCATGACGGAGTCGGTGTACGGGTCGTCACCGACGCCGAGCCGGTGGACGCCGCGCACCTGGTGCTGGCGACACCGCCGCGCCCGATGCGAGACGTGCGCTTCTCTCCCTCGTTGCCGGGGGCGGTGGCGACGATGCTCGACGGCTTGGAGCTCGGCCCGGCCGCCAAGGTCATCACGGGGTACGACCGGCCGTTCTGGCGGGACGAAGGTCGCTCCGGCCTGACCGTCACCGACCTGCCCTTCGGCGTGACCTGGGACGGTGCCGACTCCTACGACACCGGTGGCCCCGGTCTGCTGACGGCCTTCATCACCGGTGACGCGGCGGCCGCACTGAGTGAGCTCCCGGACGACGAGCGAATCGCAGAGGTCGAGCGCCAGCTGGACGAGGTGTACCCCGAGGGCCGCGACCTGCGCTCCGGCTCATCGGCGACGACGGCATGGCGCAACGACACGCTCGCGGGCGGTGGCTACGCCGTCTACGGCCCTGGCCAGATGGTTCCGTACTGGCCCGCCCTGCGGGAGCCGGTCGGTCGGATCCACTTCGCCGGCGAGCACACCGAGGCCCTCGCCGGCTACATGGAGTCCGCCGTCCGCAGCGGCCACCGCATCGCCACGGCCATCGGCCCAGCCCCTGCATGACAGAAGGGGTGGTCAGATCCCGCGGGCGGCCTGCATCGCCGCTTCGGTGGCGTGGAGGCCGGCGACGGCGACCTGGACCGCCTCCTTGACGAGGTCCAGTGCGGTCAGCTCGGTGCTGCCGGCGACGCGGCCGACCGTGGTCCACTGCTCGGCGGAGGTGCGCTCCACCCGACCGGCCAGGGCCCCGGCTTCGTCGGTCAGGAGGCCGAGCTCGCCCTCGAGGTCGGTGGCGGCGTGCTCCCACTGGCGGGCGCCGAGGTCGGTGATGGCGGCCGGCAGGACCGGATGTCGGCCCGAGACGACCTCGGCCAGCGCCGCGCCGAAGAGGGCCAGCATCCGACCGGTGTCGGCGACGTGGTCGAGGGCGGACGCCCCGTCGGGCCCGATGACGCGGGCCAGGGCGTCGGCGTCCTCGTCAGCCCCGGCGGCGAGCGCCTCGCCGAAGCGGCGGGGGAGTGACCGCATGGTGACCGCCACGTCCGCCGGTGAGAGGTTGCTCAGGTCGTGGGGCATGGCGCCGATCTCCCCGTCCGCTCCGCTAGTCCTCGTCGGGGTGGGCGCCCTTGGACACCGCGTCGACCAGGTGGGCCGGCAGCGGGTCGTAGTGGTCGTGCTCGGCGGTGAACCGGCCCCGACCGCCGGTCATGGACCGCAGGTCGATGGCGTACCGCAGCAGCTCGGCCGTGGGCACGAGGGCCACGATGGTCTGCTCGTCGGGCCCGCTCATCTCGGTGCCCTGGACCCGGCCCCGGCGGGCGTTGAGGTCGCCCATGATGTCGCCCTGGCTGGCCATGGGGACCGTCACCTCCAGCTTCGAGATCGGCTCCAGGACGACCGGGTCGGCCTGGGCCATGGCCGCCCGGAACGCCAGGCGACCGGCGGTCTTGAAGCTCATCTCGTCGGAGTCCACGTTGTGGAACTTGCCGTCGTAGACGGTGGCCTTCACGTCGATGACCGGGTACCCGTGGACCCCGCCCCGCTGCATGGCCTCGGCCACACCCTTCTCCACCGAGGGGATGAACTTGGTGGGGATGGCGCCGCCGACGACCGCGGACTCGAACACGAAGCCCCCGCCCCGTTCGAGCGGCTCGATGCGCAGTGAGGCGACACCGAACTGGCCCCGGCCCCCGGACTGCTTCTTGTGGCGGCCCTCGGCGTCACCCGCGGCGGTGACGGTCTCGAGGTAGCGGACCTTCACGTCCTCGGTGTCGACCTTGACGCCGTACTTCCTGGCCAGCTTGTCGAGGCTGATGCCCAGGTGGGTCTCGCCCATGCCCCGAAGGAGCGTCTGGTGGGTCTGGTCGTCACGGTGGACCCGGATGGCGGGGTCCTCCTCCTGCAGTCGGTGAAGGGCGGTCGCCAGCTTGTCCTCGTCGGCCGAGGTGTGGGCGGTGATGGCGATCGACAGCACCGGCTCGGGACGCTCGACGGGCGGGACCTTCACCGGCTTGCCCTTGGGGGCGAGGGTGTCGCCGGTGCGGGTGTCGGCCAGCTTGGCCGCGGCGCCGATGTCGCCGGCGGGCAGCGGGCCGACGTCGAGGCTCTCCTTGCCCCGCAGGACCGACAGGTTGTGCAGCCGCTCGTCGTGGCCGGTGCGGGAGTTGACGAGGTGGTCGTCCTGGCGGATCGTGCCCGAGAGCACCTTGAACAGGGAGACGTGGCCCACGTAGGGGTCCGCGATGGTCTTGAACACGACGGCCAGCGGGTCCCCGGCCGGATCCGCGGGGACCTCGAAGGGCTCACCGGCGGCTTCGACCTCCAGGGGCGGGCGGTCGCCGGGGGCCGGGCCGATCTCACAGATGAAGTCGGCCAGGCGGTCCACGGCGATGTTGGCCGTGGCCGAGCCGCAGACCACGGGGAACACGCTGCCCGAGGCCACGCCATGGGCCAGCGTGTGCTCCAGTTCCTCCATGGAGGGGATGTCGCCTTCCAGGTACCGCTCCAGCTGGTCGTCGTCAGCGACGACGATGCCCTCGACCAGGTTGTCGTGGACCTGGTGCTCCAGGTCGGCCATGTCCTCGGGGATCTCCTCCTTCGCGCCCTTCCCGTCCGAGTAGACCCAGGCGGTGTCGGTCAGGAGGTCGGCGATGCCCCGGAAGCCCGCCTCCTCGCCGATGGGCAGCTCCAACGGGGCCACCCCGGCGCCGAAGACGTCACGGAGCTGGTCCAGCGTGCGCTCGAAGGAGGCCCGCTCGCGGTCGAGCTTGTTGATGAAGACCATCCGGGGCAGGCCCAGCGCCGCGGCCCGCCGCCAGACCACCTCGTGCTGGACCTCGACGCCCTCGACCGCACTGACCACGAACACCGCCAGGTCGGCGACCTGGAGGGCGGCCCAGACATCGCCCACGAAGTCGGCGTAGCCGGGCGTGTCGATCAGGTTGATCTTGAACCCGTTCCACTCGAAGGGGACCATCGACAGGGACAACGAGATGCCCCGCTCGTGCTCGGTGGCGTCGTAGTCGGCGACGGTGTTGCCGTCCTCGACCCGGCCCTGGCGGCTGATCACGCCGGACCGGTGCAACAGGGCTTCGGCCAGGCTGGTCTTGCCCACGCCGCCGTGGCCCACCAGGGCCACGTTGCGGATCTTGTCGGCCGGTACGGCGTTCACGAGCACCCCCATGCTGTGGTCCGGTGACTGTCGGTGACCCTAGGCCAGGTTCACCGTCGCTTCCTCCAGTGCGCACCGCTGGTACCCTGAAACCACCTTCTCGCCTCCGGATCGTTCCGGAAAGGACCTCCTCCCGATGTTCGACGGCCGTTTCCGGACCAACATCGAACAGGCCATCAAGCCCGTCGGTGCCAACCTCCGAAAGACCGGGATCTCCGCCGACCACCTGACAGTGCTCGGCATCGTCATGGCCACCGCGGCCGCCCTCACCATCGGTGCGGGTTACCTGCGCGCCGGCCTGCTGCTGCTGATCCTGGCCGGCGTGCCCGATCTGCTCGACGGTGCCGTGGCCAAGGCCTCCGGCACCACCTCGACGCGTGGCGCGTTCTTCGACTCCGTGTCGGACCGCCTCAGCGACGCCCTCCTCTTCGGTGGCGTGGCCTGGTACCTGCAGACCAACAACGGCGGACGCATCGCCCTGCTGCCCTATGCCGTCTTCGCCGCCGCCGCGCTGGTCTCCTACATCCGGGCCAAGGCCGATGCGCTCGGTTACGACGCCCGGGGCGGGCTCATGGAGCGGGCCGAGCGGTTCATCCTCCTGGGCATCGGCCTGCTGTTCAGCGAGATGCTCATCGGTGTGCTCTGGGTGATGCTGGTCGCCACCTCCGGCACGGTCGTCTACCGCTTCGTCAAGGTCTGGCGACAGGCCGACCGCCCGCCCACCCCGGCCCGGCCTCCCGCCCGCACCCGGCGGCGCCGCACCGGCACGACCCGCTCCATGGCCGACCGCCGGGTCGCCTGGCGCGAGCGGATGCGCAGCCGGCGGCCCTGAACCGCTGAACCGCACCGTCGCCGCCTACAGGGCGGCCGCGACCGTCACCCGTGGGCTCCCGGGCCCGCTGGCGCACCTCCTCGGCCGGGGCGGTGCCCTGGGCGCGTCCGCCCTGCTCCCCGAGCAGCGCTTGATGATCGAACGGAACCTGAAGCGGGTCTACGGCCAGGACTTCGGCGGCCTCGCCCTGCGTCGCGCCGTGCAGCGCTGCCTGGAGCACTACGCCCGGTACTGGGTGGAGTCCTTCCGCCTACCCGGGACCTCGCCCGAGGTGCTCGACGCCGGCATGTCCTTCGACGGCATCCACCACATCGAGAACGCCATCGACCGCGGGGATCGGGCCGATCCTGGCCCTGCCCCACCTCGGGGGTTGGGAATGGGGTGGCTTCTGGCTGGCGTCGACCTATCGGCACCGGATGACCGTCGTGGTCGAGCCCCTCGAGCCGCCAGAGCTCTTCGAGTGGTTCGTGGCGTTGCGGGAGTCCTTCGGCATGAACGTCGTGCCCCTCGGCCACGGTGCCGGGACCGCGGTGGCCAACGCCATCAAGGCGGCTGACATCGTCTGCCTGGTCTGTGACCGCGACCTGAACGGCAAGGGGGTCGAGGTCGAGTTCTTCGGTGAGCGCACGACCCTGCCGGCCGGGCCGGCCACCCTGGCGCTCCGCACCGGTGCGCCGCTCCTGCCGGCTGCGGTCTACTACCGCGGCAAGGGCCACCACGCCACGATCCGCGAGGCCATCCCCGCGGATCGACGGGGCTCGCTGCGCGAGGACGTCACCCGGGTGACCCAGGTCCTGGCCGACGAGCTCGAAGCGCTGATCCGGGCCGAGCCCGAGCAGTGGCACCTCCTGCAGCCCAACTGGCCGAGTGACCACGCCGCCCTCGCGGCGTTGCGGGCGTAGGTTCCCGCGGTGCGCGTCGGACTGCTGTGCCCCTACAGCCTGTCGATCCCGGGTGGGGTCCAGGGCCAGGTGCTGGGCCTGGCCCGCACGCTGCGGGCCCGCGGCCACGAGGCCCGGGTCCTGGGGCCCTGCGACGGCCCACCGCCCGACGCCCTTCGTGACCCCGCTGGGCAAGAGCGTCCCCGCCGCGGCCAACGGGTCGGTGGCCCCCCTCGCCCCGGACCCCGCGGCCCAGCTGCGCACCATGCGGGCCCTGTGGGACGAGGACTTCGACGTCCTGCACCTGCACGAGCCCTTCGCCCCCGGCCCGTGCATGACCGCCCTGGTCATCAAGCCCGCGCCGACCATCGGGACCTTCCACGCCGCCGGCGAGAGCTTCGCCTACAAGCACATGGGCGCGGGCACCCGCTTCCTCAACCGTCGCCTCGACCTGCGCTGTGCCGTCTCCGAGGACGCCCGCGAACTGGCCTCCAGCGCGGCCGCGGGCGAGTTCACGCTCCTGTTCAACGGGGTCGAGCTCGACCGCTACCGCGCCGGTGAGCCCTGGCCGACCGACGGGCCGACGATCTTCTTCTGCGGGCGCCACGAGCCCCGCAAGGGCCTGGCCGTGCTGCTGGAGGCCATGGCCGGGCTGCCCGGCGACGTGCGCCTGTGGGTGGGCAGTGACGGTCCCGAGACCGCGGCGCTGCGGGCCCGCTGGGCCGGGGATCCCCGGGTCGAGTGGCTGGGCCGGCTCAGCGACGAGGAGAAGGTGGCCCGCCTGCGGGGAGCCGACGTCTTCTGTGCGCCGTCGCTTCGGGGGGAGTCCTTCGGGGTGGTGCTGATCGAGGCGATGGCGGCCGAGACGCCGATCGTGGCCTCCGAGCTGCCGGGCTACGCGAACGTCGCCCGAGCCGGGCTCGACGCCGAGCTGGTGCCGCCGGGCGATCCCCGGGCCCTCTCGGCCGCGCTGAGCCGGGTCCTGGCTGACACGGAGCTCGCCCGACGCCTGGTCGCCTCCGGCCGCGACCGGGCCGAGGAGTTCTCGATGGACCGGCTGGCCGACCGCTACCTGCAGCTGTACGGGTCGCTTGTAGAGTCGCGCCCGTGACCGTCCTCCTCATCGTCCTCGCGATCATCGTGGTGATCGTCATCGTCCTGGTCGTGCTCTACAACGGCCTGGTCAAGCTCCGGAACCGGATCGAGAACGCCTGGGCGCAGATCGACGTGCAGCTCAAGCGGCGCTACGACCTGATCCCCAACCTCGTCGAGACGGTCAAGGGCTACGCCTCCCACGAGCGGGAGACCCTCGAGGCCGTCATCCAGGCCCGCAACATGGCCGTCAACGCCCAGGGCGTGGGCGACCAGGCGCAGGCCGAGAACATGCTGACCGGCGCCCTGAAGTCGCTGTTCGCGGTGACCGAGGCCTACCCGGACCTGAAGGCGAACGAGAACTTCCTGAACCTGCAGGAGGAGCTGACCGGCACCGAGGGCCGGATCGCCTACGCCGCGGCAGTTCTACAACGACACCGTCCTGCGCTACAACACCAAGATCCAGACCTTCCCGGCCGTGCTCATCGCCGGGATGATCCGCTTCACCGCCCGCGAGTACTTCGAGGCCGAGCCCGAGTCCCGCGAGAACGTGCAGGTCTCCTTCAACGAGCCGCCGTCGGTCGCCGCCCCCCGCGCCCGCCCCGGCGGCCCCCGCCGCCCCGGCCGCGCCGGCGCCCCCGCCGCCGGCCGGTCCCCTGCGGACCCGGGTACGCCGCCGACGGCCTGATCGAGGTCGATCCCGCTGTACGACGAGGTCAAGTCCAACAAGCGTCGCTCGGTCCTGCTGATCATCGGCTTCGTGCTGGTGGTGATCGCGGTGGGGCTCGCGTTCAACGTGCTCATCGGCTACGGCCCGGTGGGCGTGGTCATCGCCGTCGTGGTCGCGGCCGGCCTCGCGGTCGGCAGCTACTGGAAGTCCGACCAGATCGCCCTGGCGATGAGCCGGGCCCAGCCGGCCTCGGTCGAGGAGTACCCCCGGCTGCACAACATCGTCGAGGGGCTCTGCATCGCCGGCGGCCTGCCCAAGCCTCGGCTCTACATCGTCCACGACGACGCGCCCAACGCCTTCGCCACCGGCCGTGACCCCAAGCACGCCGCCGTGGCGGTCACCACCGGCCTCCTGCAGAAGATGAACCGCATCGAGCTCGAGGCCGTGATCGCCCACGAGCTCAGCCATGTCAAGAACTACGACATCCTCGTGTCGACCCTGGCGGTGACCATGGTCGGCGCCGTGGCCCTGCTGGCCGACATCGGCGTGCGCTCGATGCTGTTCGGCGGTCGCCGCCGGGACAACGACAGTGGCGGAGCCGGGAACATCCTGTTCATCGTGGCCCTGGTGTTCCTGGTGCTGGCCCCGATCGTGGCCAAGGTCATGCAGCTGGCGGTGAGCCGTCGGCGGGAGAGCCTGGCCGACTTCTCCGCGGTCGAGATGACCCGCTACCCGCCGGGCATGATCTCGGCGCTCGAGAAGCTGCGCGACGACCAGACCGTGGTCGCGTCGGGGTCCCGGGCCACCGCCCACCTCTGGATCGAGCAGCCCATGGCCCGCAACAAGGAGGAGGGCAAGTTCGCCCGCCTCAACCACCTCTTCGACACCCACCCGCCGCTCGAGGAGCGCATCGCCGCGCTCCGCGAGCTCTGAGCGGACCCTCGCGCAACGAGCCGTCATGGATACCCGGCGCAAGGCCCTGATCGCACTGGGTGCCGCCATCGCGGTGCTGGGCGGCGTGCTGTTCGCCGTCACCCGGGGCGGTGACGACGCGCCGCCGCCGACGACGGCGGCGGTCACGACGACCACCGTGCCGCCGACACCCTGGCCCCTGACCGGCCTGCCCGCGCCGGAGGGGGCGCCGATCGGCCGGGCGGCGATCGCGGTCAAGGTCTCGAACTCGACCGACGCCCGGCCCCAGGTCGGCCTCGACGTGGCCGACATCGTCATCGAGGAGCGGGTCGAGGGCATCACCCGGCTGATCGCCATCTTCCACTCGACCCCGTCGGCCCCGGTCGGGCCGATCCGCTCGGCCCGGGACAGCGACATCGACCTCCTCGGTGCGCTCGGCCGCCCGGTCTTCGTGTGGGGCGGGGCCAACGAGGGCGTGGCCGCCCGGGTGGCCGGGGCCAACGTGGTCAGCTTCAACGTCGACCCGGACGCGGCGGAGGACAAGTACCGCGACGACACCCGAGTGGCGCCCGACAACCTCTTCATCGACTCCACGGACGCCTTCTGGGCCAAGGCGGGCGATGCCTCCCCGGCCCAGCCCCCGATCCCGGTGGGCACGGCGGACGGCACCCCGACCGGGGCGGCCCCGACGACGACGGCCCCGACCACGACCGCGCCGACCACGACCACGCCGTCGACGACGATGCCCGAGGCGACCCTGCCGGGCACGCCGACCCCGGCCGTGTCGGTCGACTACGGGGGCACCCAGGCCGACTTCGTCTGGGACGCCGAGCGGGGCGGGCTGGGCCCGCCTCCAGGACGGCACGCCCCACGTGGTGGCCGACGGCACGGTCCTGGCGCCCACCAACGTGGTCCTGCTGGTCACCCCCTACGGCACGGCGCCCTCGGACCCGAACTCGCCCATCGCGCTCACGACCGGCACGGGCGACGCCACCGTCCTCATCGGGGGCAACGCGGTGGACGCCACCTGGAGCCGGCCGACCGCGACCGACCCGTACACGCTGACCGACGACGCAACCGGCGAGCCGCTGATCCTGCCCCCGGGGCGGACCTGGGTCGGCCTGCCGGAGTCCGGGGTGACCCGACTGGACCAGGCCCAGGCGGACCAACTGGCCTCACTGATCCCTGCCGTCGGCTGAACGGACCTCTCGTACACTCGGGCCATGGCCGACTCCACCGAACGTCAGACGGGCACGTTCCGCGTCAAGCGGGGCCTGGCCGAGATGCTGACCGGCGGCGTCATCATGGACGTCGTCGACCCCGAGCAGGCCAAGGTCGCCGAGGACGCCGGCGCCACCGCCGTCATGGCCCTCGAGCGGGTCCCGTCCGACATCCGCAGGGACGGTGGCGTGGCCCGGATGAGCGATCCCGAGATGATCGAGGGCATCAAGGCCGTCGTCACCATCCCGGTCATGGCCAAGGCCCGCATCGGCCACTTCGTCGAGGCCCAGATCCTGCAGGCCCTCGGTGTCGACTACGTCGACGAGAGCGAGGTCCTCACCCCGGCCGACGAGGCCCACCACATCGACAAGTGGGCCTTCGACGTCCCGTTCGTGTGCGGTGCCACCGACCTGGGTGAGGCCCTGCGCCGCATCTCCGAGGGGGCCTGCCTGATCCGCTCCAAGGGCGAGGCCGGCACCGGCAACATCGTCGAGGCCGTGCGCCACCTCCGCTCGATCCTGGGCGACATCCGCAAGATCACCCAGGCCGACGCGGCCGAGCTGTTCGACTGGGCCAAGCGGCTCCAGTCGCCGCTCCCGCTGGTCCAGGAGGTCGCCGAGACCGGCCGCCTGCCGGTGCCCATGTTCTGTGCCGGTGGCATCGCCACGCCGGCCGACGCCGCCCTGGTCATGCAGCTCGGGGCCGAGGCCGTCTTCGTCGGCTCGGGCATCTTCAAGAGCTCCAACCCGCCGCTGGTGGCCAAGGCCATCGTCGAGGCGACCACGAACTTCCGCGACGCCGACATCCTGGCCAAGGTCAGCCGGGGCCTCGGCGACGCCATGCCCGGCCTCGAGATCGACGCCCTGGAGACCCGGTACGGCGACCGGGGCTGGTGATGGAGCCCCCAGGTGCAGCCCGGGCTGCGCATCGGCGTGTTGGCGCTGCAGGGCGCGACGGCCGCGCACACGGCGGCGCTGACCCGACTCGGCGCTGACGCCGTCACGCGTCAAGGCCCGGTCCGATCTGGACGGCGTCGACGGCCTGGTCCTGCCCGGTGGCGAGTCCACCACGATCTCCTTGCTGCTGGACAGCAGCGGGCTGCGCGAGCCGCTGGCGGAGCGCCTGGCCGACGGGATGCCGGCCTTCGGCACCTGCGCCGGGATGATCCTGCTGGCCACCGACGTGCTCGACGGTCGGCCCGACCAGCGGTCCTTCGGCGTGATCGACCTCGCCGTGCGCCGCAACGCCTTCGGTCGCCAGGTCGACTCCTTCGAGGCCGACCTCGACGTCGACGGGCTCGGACCAGCCGTTCCACGCCGTGTTCATCCGGGCGCCGGGGGTCGAGTCGGCGGGTCCGGACGTCGAGGTCCTGGCCGAGGTCGACGGCCGCCCGGTGCTGTGCCGTCAGGGTGCGATCCTGGTCTCGGCGTTCCACCCCGAGCTGACCGACGACCTGCGCCTGCACGAGCTGTTCCTGGATTCGTACGACCGACGAGAGGTGAGTCGACATGAGCGGCCATTCCAAAGGGCGACGATCAAGCACAAGTTGGGCGCGGCGGACGTCGTCCGAAGGAGGACAACCATGAGCGGCCATTCCAAGTGGGCGACGATCAAGCACAAGAAGGGTGCCGCGGACGTCAAGCGGGGCAAGCTGTTCGCCAAGCTGATCCGCCAGGTCGAGGTCGCGGCCCGCGAGGGCGGCGGCGACCCCGACGCCAACCCGACGCTGCGCACGATGTACCAGAAGGCCCGGGACGCCTCGGTGCCCCTCGACACCATCGAGCGGGCCATCAAGCGGGGGACCGGCGAGCTCGAGGGGGTCACCTACGAGCAGGTCACCTACGAGGGCTACGCCCCCGACGGCGTGGCCGTGCTGGTCGAGGTGCTGACCGACAACCGGAACCGCACCGGCTCGGAGATCCGCTCCCTGTTCACCCGCAGCGGCGGCTCGCTGGCCGAGCCCGGGGCGGTGGCCTGGCAGTTCGAGCGCAAGGGCATCGTGATCGTGCCCGAGTCCGCCGACGAGGACGACGTGATGATCGTCGGCCTCGACGCCGGCCTGGAGGACCTCGCCGACGAGGGCGACACCTGGCGCCTCACCGCCGAGCCGACCGACGTCCCCGGCCTGCGTGCGGCGCTCGAGGAGGCGGGCATCGCCGGTCGAGTCGGCCGACGTCACCATGGTGCCCACCGCGGCCGTGCCGCTGGACTCCGCCGAGAAGGCCAAGGCCGTCCTCCGCCTGATCGACGAGCTCGACGACCACGACGACGTCCAGGACGTCTACGCCAACTTCGACATCCCCGACGACGTCCTCCAGGCCGCCGCCGGCTGAGCGGCCGGAGCGCCCGTTCGTTCTCGGCGCTGACCGCGCACGGCGCGGCCGAATGCGAGTTGATCCGGCACGGCGGTCGGTGGCCATGCCGACAGGCTTCGGACGAGCCGTCGTGTAGATGCCGTCGGCGACGCCGAGGAGGCGGGCCCGGGTGACGACGCGCATGCCGCGGTTGAGGCCGGCGACGGCGATGACCCAGGCGACGGCCCCGATCCAGATCGAGGCCGAGCCGGCGCCGAAGAGGGCGCCGGTCGACTGGGAGTAGGCGACCAGGATCAGCGGCAGCGTCACCAGCCCCGAGGCCTGCTGGGCCGCGGCGGTCGACTTCACCCGGGCCGACAGGCGCAGGACGATCGACAGGGTCAGGGCCAGGAACGGCGGGACGACCCACAGCATCAGCACCCACCACTCCCGGGTGGGGAAGAACCAGCCGCCGACCTCGGGGCCGACGATCAGGTTCACCACCAGCGAGTAGATCCCGAAGCCGAGCAGCGTCGTCACGTAGCCGGGCACCAGGCTGGCGATGAGCTTGCCGAGGTAGATCTCCTTGACCGCGGCGGGGGAGTGGGCCAGGAACTCGCCGGTGCCCCGCTCGCGCTCGCCGACGATGGTCGAGGCGCCGACCGCGGTGGAGATCGTCAGCGGGACCACCACGGCCACGGGGGCGAAGAGGTAGACGGCCAGGGCGTAGGACGCCCGGCCGGCGGCGGTGTCGCCCTGGACGGCCTCCTGGGCCTGCTGGGGGAGGACCTCCAGGGCCTGGCTGATCTGCGCCACGGCCTGCACGTCGCCGATGGCGGTGATCGACAGCAGCAGGATCGTCGGGACGAACAGGAAGAAGATCCCGCCCAGGATCAGCATGGGGATCCAGAAGTCCTTGGCCTGGAGGAGCTGCTTGAGGTCGGTGCGGGTGACCGTCCAGATGCGGCTCCAGTTCATCGGGGTCACCCCCGCCACGTCGTTCATCGAGGGGGCGGTGCGCTTGCGCTCGAAGCGGACGGTGGCATCGGGGCCGCCCAGGCGTGTTGCCCTCGGCGAAGGCCGAGCGGCCGTCCCGGACGGCGAAGTACAGGTCCTCGAGGGTGGGGATGCGGGGCTCCACCCGGGTCAGGCGGACGCCGTCGGCGGCCAGCGAGGTGACCAGGTCGGGCACCCGGTCGAGGCTGTCGATCTGGAGCTCGGCGATGCCCGCGCCCCGGCGCCCCCGTCAGCGCTGCGGTGGTAGGCGATGACGCCCTCGGCGTCGGCGAGGCGATCGAGCATGTCGGGCTGCTCGGCGTCCATGTGGACCACGACGCCGGGCCAGTACTGGTCGGTCAGCGCCTGGGGCGTGCCCGAGATGAGGTCGGTGCCGTCCTCGAGCACCACGACCTGGTCGGCCAGGCCCTCGGCCTCGAGCAGCAGGTGGGTGCACATGACCACCGTGTGGCCGTCCTCGGTCATGTCGCGGATCAGCTCCAGCACCGCGTGGGACGACTCGGGGTCGAGGCCGGAGGTGGGCTCGTCGAAGAGCAGCAGGTCCGGGTCGTGCATGATCGACCGGGCCAGGGCCAGGCGGGTCTTCATGCCGGTCGAGTAGCCGCCGACCATCTTGGTCAGCGCGGCCTCGATGCCGAAGCGGGCGGCGGCCTCGCGGAGGCGGCTGTCGTAGTCCTTCAGGCCGTAGAGCTCCGCGGCGTAGGCCAGGTTGTCCCAGCCGTTGAGCCGGTCGTACAGCGCCGGCTTGGCCGACACCACGCCGCAGCGGCGGCGGACGTCCTCGCCGTCGTCGCCGGGGTCGACGCCGAAGGTCCGGACCTCGCCCCGGTCGGGGTCCAGGGCGCCGGTGATCATCCGGATGGCGGTGGTCTTGCCGGCGCCGTTGGGCCCGAGCAGCACGGTGATCTCGCCCTCGGGCACCGCTGAGGTCGAGGTCGGACAGGGCGTCGACCTCGCCGAAGCGTCGACCGAGCCCGCGAGCGGCTACGACAGGTGCAGGTTCCACGAGCAGCCCATCGGCAGGAGCGGTGCAGGCCGTGAGGAGTGAGCATCCACCGCCGCGGACGGTTCGCATCCGTCGTAACCTCGTACAGATGTTCGTGCTCGGTGTGGACCCGGGGTTGACCCGTTGTGGGTACGGGTGCGTCGAGCAGGCCGCGGACCAGCGGTCGCACGCCGCGGGCGGTGGCGCTCGGCGTGCTGCGGACCGACAAGGACGACCCGCTGCCCAAGCGGCTGGCCGACCTGCAGCTGGGCATCCGCTCGCTCATCGCCGATCTGCAGCCCGCCGTGGTGGCCGTGGAGCGGGTGTTCTTCCAGGTCAACGTGCGCACGGCCATGGCGGTGGGCCAGGCCAGCGGCATCGTCATGGCCGAGGCCCACGCCGCGGGCTGCGGGGTCGAGATGTACACGCCGAACCAGGTCAAGGAAGCCGTGGCCGGCCACGGCAACGCCGACAAGGAGCAGGTGGGACAGATGGTGCAGACGCTGCTGGGGCTGGCCGCCCCGCCCCGGCCCGCCGACGCGGCCGACGCCGCCGCCCTGGCCCTGTGCCACCTGGCCCACGCCCCGATGCGGGCGAAGGTGGGCAGCCCGATGATCGGCTCGCTGCGGGGCACGCTGCTCGACCGCTCGCTGGACGGCGACGTCCTCATCGAGGTGGCCGGGGTCGGCTACCGGGTGATCGTGGCCCCGACGGCCTCCCCGGCGGTGGGCGAGATCGGCGACGACGTCTTCCTCTGGATCCACCACCACATCCGCGAGGACGCCCAGACCCTCTACGGCTTCGCCACCCGCGAGGAGCGGGTCTGCTTCGAGGCCCTGCTCGGCGCCCACGGCGTCGGCCCGGCGCTCGCCCTGGCCATCCTGTCGGTCCACGGCCCCGGCGCCCTGCGCGAGGTCATCGCCACCCAGGACGTGAGCGCCCTCTGCCTGGTGCCCGGCGTGGGCAACAAGACCGCCGCCCGTCTCCTGGTCGAGCTGCAGTCCCGGCTCGACCTGCCCGACATCGACCTGACGCCGACGCCGGGACGCCGTGCCGGTCGGCTCGGTCCGTCGGGACGTGACCGAGGCCCTGGCCGGCCTCGGCTACGGGCCCGACGAGATCCGCCGGGTCGTCGACGACCTGCCCGCCGAGGGTGAGCCCGCCGACCTGCTCCGCGAAGCGCTGCGCCGCCTCGCCGTAGCCTGAGCGGCGATGAGCGAAGCGGAGGCGGGGCTGCGTGCCGAAACGCCGACGCCGCGGCCCGGCGGCGTCAGCCGCCAGGACGCGGAATGAACAGCGACGAGCCCACCGGCGCCGTCCGGGAGGAGATCCTCCTCCCGCAGGAGACCGTGGCCGACGTCGTGGACGAGGTCACCGACGACGACCCGGGCCTGCGCCCCCGGACGCTGGACGAGTTCGTCGGCCAGGCCGAGATCAAGGAGCACCTCGCGATCGTCCTGGAGGCGGCCGCTCAGCGGGGCCAGCCCGCCGACCACCTCCTGCTCGCCGGCCCTCCGGGCCTCGGCAAGACCACCCTGGCCGGGATCGTCGCCCACGAGATGGGCGTGGGCATCCAGATCACCTCCGGCCCCGCGCTCGAGCGGGCCGGTGACCTGGCCGCCATCCTCACCCGGCTCGAGGCGGGCGACGTCCTCTTCATCGACGAGATCCACCGGCTGCCCCGGGCCATCGAAGAGGTCCTCTACCCGGCCATGGAGGACTTCGAGCTGGACATCGTGCTGGGCAAGGGCCCGGCCGCCCGCTCCATCCGCCTCGAGCTGCCGCCGTTCACCCTGGTCGGGGCCACCACCCGCACCGGCCTCATCACCGGCCCGCTGCGGGACCGCTTCGGCCTGGTGGCCCGCCTCGAGTTCTACGAGCCGGCCGACCTCGAATCCATCGTCGTGCGCACGGCCGGGATCCTCGGCATCGACATCGACGCCGTCGGCAGCGCCGAGATCGCCGGCCGGGCCCGGGGGACGCCGCGCATCGCCAACCGCCTCCTGCGGCGGGTCCGGGACTTCGCCGAGGTCCGCGCCGGCGGCCACATCGACCAGGAGGCGGCGTCGGACGGCCTGGCCGCCTTCGGCGTCGACGAGCGGGGCCTGGACAAGGTGGACCGCGCGATCCTGAGGGCCCTCTGCCAGAGCTTCGGGGGTGGGCCGGTGGGCCTCAAGACCCTGGCCATCGCGGTGAGCGAGCCCCCCGAGACCGTCGAGGACGTCTACGAGCCGTTCCTCATCCAGCAGGGCCTGCTCATGCGCACCCCCCGGGGCCGCGTCGCCACCCCGGCGGCCTGGTCGCACCTCGGCCTGGCCCCGCCGAGCACGCCGCCGGGCACGGCCAGCCTGTTCGAGTAGGCCCCGGCCCCTAGCCTGAGCGGGTGCACATCGAGTTCAACGGCTCGCCGGCGCCGACCCTGGGCGTCGAGGTCGAGCTGGAGCTGGTCGACCGGGAGACCGGCGAGCTGGTCGAGCGCCGCGCCGGAGATCCTGGCCGAGCTGGGCGCGGGCCATCCGCGAGGGCGGGCACCCCAAGGCCAAGCCCGAGCTCTTCGCCTGCACGATCGAGATCATCACCGGCATCTGCGCGACGGTGGCCGAGGCCCGGGCCGACCTGGCGGCCACCCTGGCCGAGGTCCGGGAGGCGGCCGACCGGCGGGCGATCGACCTGCTCTGCTCGGGCACCCACCCGTTCTCCAGCTGGGGGGACCAGGAGGTCAGCGACGACCCCCGCTACCACCAGCTCCTGGAGGCGATGGGCTGGCCCGCCCAGCGCCTGCAGATCTTCGGTGTCCACTTCCACGTGGGGGTCCGCCACGGTGAGCGGGTGCTGGCCATCAGCAACGGCCTGGCCGGCTACATCCCCCACCTCCTGGCGCTCTCGGCCTCCAGTCCCTACTGGGAGAAGCGGGACACCGGCCTGGCCTCCAGCCGCAGCAAGGTCTTCGAGGCCCTGCCGACCGCCGGGCCTGCCCGAGTCCCTCAAGGACTGGGCCGAGTTCGAGCGCTTCATGACCACGCTGATCTCCGCCGGCGCGCTGTCGACCATCCGCGAGGTGTGGTGGGACATCCGGCCCCACCCGGATTTCGGCACCATCGAGTTGCGGATGTGCGACGGGCTCCCCACCCTGCGGGAGGTGACCGCCCTCGCCGCCCTGAGCCAGTGCCTCGTCACGTGGATGGACCAGCGGGCCGAGGCGGCGAAGACCTCCATCCCCCGTCGGACTGGGTCCTGCGCCAGAACAAGTGGCGGGCGGCGCGTTACGGCATCGACGCCGAGCTCATCGTGGACGAGGAGGGCACCACCCGCCCGCTGCCCGACGCCGTGCGGGAGCTGGTCGACGCCGTGCGCCCGGTCGGTGCCCAGCTGGGCTGCGCGGACGAGCTGGAGGGCGTGCTCACCATCCTCGACGAGGGGCCCGAGCTACCTGCGCCAGCGGCGGCTGGTCGAGTCCGGCGGCGACCTCCGGGCCGTGGTGGCCCAGTTGGTGGACGACATGGCCGATCCCCGGTGACCGCCGCCACCGACGATGCCCTCGACGCGTTCCTGGCGGCCCACGGCGAGGAGCTGATCGCCTTCCGTCGTCGGCTCCACGCCCACCCCGAGCTGTCCTGGGTCGAGCACGAGACCACCGCCGCCGTCCGGGCCCGCCTGGACGTCGCCGGGATCGCGCACCACGGACCTGGCCACCGACACCGGCCTGCAGGTCGACCTCGGCGACGGCGACGGGCCCACGGTCCTGCTCCGGGCCGACATCGACGCGCTGCCCCTGGATGACGAGAAGGAGGTGCCCTACCGTTCGACCGTCCCCGGCGTGTGCCACGCCTGTGGCCACGACGTGCACACCACGATCCTCCTGGGCGCGGGCCTGGCCCTCCAGGACCTGCTCGGCCCGGACCATCCGGGCCGGGTGCGCCTGCTCTTCCAGCCCGCCGAGGAGTCGATGCCCGGCGGCGCCGAGGCGCTGCACCGGACGTCGCTGCTGGACGACGTCGACGTGGCCTACGCCCTGCACTGCGACCCCGGCCTCGAGGTCGGTCAGGTCGGCCTGCGCTCCGGCCCGATCACCTCCGCCGCCGACCGGGTCGTCATCCGGCTCAGCGGCCCCGGCGGCCACACCGCCCGCCCCCACCTCACCGCCGACCTGGTGCACGTCCTGGGCAAGCTCATCACCGATCTGCCCGCCGGCCTGGCCCGCCTGACCGACAGCCGCGACGCGGTGACCATGGTCTTCGGCCAGGTCCACGCCGGCCACGCCGCGAACGTCATCCCCACCCAGGCCGAGCTGGCGGGCACCCTGCGGGTCCGGGGCCGGGTCAGCTGGGACGCGGCCCAGGAGCTGGTCGAGGGCCTGGTGGCCGCCATCGTCGCCCCGTTCGGGGCGAACTACGAGCTCGTGTACCAGCGGGGCTCCCCGCCGGTCGACAACGACGCTCAGGCCGTCGCCGTCCTGCGGGCCGCCACCCACGCCGCCCTGGGCCCGGACGCGGGTGTGCCCACCCAGCAGAGCGTCGGCAACGAGGACTTCTCCTGGCTGCTCGAGCGGGTTCCGGGCGCCTACGGACGGCTCGGGGTGCGCCCGGTCGGCGCGCCCCGCGTGGGCCGATCTCCACGCCGGCGCCTTCGACGTCGACGAGGGCGCCATCCCCGCCGGGGTCCGGCTCCTGGTCCACACGGCCCTCGAGGCGCTGTCGGCCTACAGCGACTGACGGGTGCGCACCGAGCCCCTCCCCGCTTCTGGCACCCGATCTCCGGGCCCGAGCCGGGATCCGGTGCCGGAACGCGGGTCTGAGGCGTGCGCACCGAGGACTTCGCCTACGACCTGCCGGAGGCGGCCATCGCCCAGACCCCGCTCGAGCCCCGGGACGCCGCCCGCCTGCTGGTGGACCGTGGGCCCGGACGAGGCGCCGGAGGACCGCACCGTGGCCGACCTGCCCGCCCTCGTGCGGCCGGGCGACCTGCTCGTCGTGAACGACACCCGGGTCATCCCGGCCCGCCTGCGCCTGGCCAAGCCCACCGGCGGCGCGGTCGAGGTGCTGCTGGCCGAGCGCACCGGGGACCGGGAGTGGACGGCGCTGGTGCGGCCCGGCCGGCGGGTACCGCCGGGCACCGTGCTCGAGCGCGACGGCGCCGAGGTCCTCCTGGTCGGCGACGCGGTCGGCGACGGCGAGCGATCGGTGCGGTTGCTGGGCGACGAGGATCCGCTGGCGCTGGTGCACCGACTCGGGTCGCTGCCCCTGCCGCCCTACATCACCACCGCCTTGGACGACCCCGAGCGCTACCAGACGGTGTTCGCCCGCCGCCCGGGCTCGGCGGCGGCGCCCACCGCGGGCCTGCACCTCACGCCGAAGGTCCTCGACCGCTGTGTCGCCGCCGGGGGGCAGGTGGCCGACGGTCGATCTCGAGGTGGGCCTCGGCACCTTCGCCCCGATCCGGGCCGAGCGGGTCGAGGACCACACCGTCCACACCGAGCGCTACGTCATCCCCGAGGCGACCGTGCACGCCGTGGCCCGGGCCCAGCGGGTGATCGCGGTCGGCACGACCGTGGTCCGGGCCCTCGAGTCCTGGTCGGCGTCGGGCGCACCGGCGGGCACCACCGACCTGTTCATCCGGCGGGGTCACGAGTTCGCCGTCGTGGACGTCCTGCTCACCAACTTCCACGTGCCCCGCTCGAGCCTGCTCGTGCTGGTCGACGCCTTCGTCGGTGACCGGTGGCGGGACCTCTACGCCACCGCGCTGGCCCGGGGCTACCGCTTCCTGTCCTTCGGCGACGCGATGCTCCTGGAGCGGGGGTGAAGGCCACGATCGCCGTCGAGGCGACCGACGGGGCCGCGCGGGCCGGGGTCGTCACCACCGCCCGGGGCACCTTCCGCACCCCCTGCTTCATGCCGGTGGCCACCCGGGGGGCGGTGCGGCACCTCTCGGCCGTCGACCTGGAGCGCCTCGGCTTCGAGGTGGTGCTGGCCAACACCTACCACCTGTCCCTGCGTCCCGGTCACGACGTGGTGGCCGACCTCGGCGGCCTCCATGGCTTCATGGACTGGTCCGGTCACGTGCTGACCGACTCGGGCGGCTACCAGATCTTCTCCCTGGAGCCGAAGGTCGACGACGACGGGAGCCACCTTCCGGTCGACCTACGACGGCGATCTCGTGCGGTTCACCCCCGAGTCCGCGGTGGCCGTGCAGGAGGCCCTGGGGGCCGACATCCAGATGGTGCTCGACGTCTGCCCCCCGCTGCCGTCCGAGCCCCGGGTGATCCGGGCCGCGGTCGAGCGCACCGCGGCCTGGGCCGCTCGGGCGCGCGCGGCCCACACCCGGGTCCAGGACCAGTGCCTGTTCGGGATCGTCCAGGGCGGCGTGGACGTCGACCTGCGGGCCGAGAGCGCCGAGCGCACCGTGGCCCTCGACTTCGACGGCTACGGGATCGGTGGCCTGTCGGTGGGGGAGTCGCTGGTCGAGATGCTGCCCGCCTTGGCGGCGACCACGGCGGTGCTCCCGACGGACCAGCCCCGCTACCTGATGGGCGTCGGGGATCCGGTGGGGATCCTGGAGGGCATCGCCCTCGGGGTCGACATGTTCGACTGCGTCCTGCCCACCCGCCTGGGGCGCCACGGCACGGTGCTGACCGGGACCGGTCGCCTCAACCTGCGCAACCAGCGCTTCGGGACCGACGACGGGCCGCTCGACCCTGCCTGTGCGTGTGAGGTCTGCGCCCGGCACTCTCGGGCCTACCTTCGCCACCTCCTGAAGACCGACGAGCCCACCGGGCCCCGCCTCCTGACCCTCCACAACCTGGCCTGGCTGCTCGACCTGGTGCAGCGGGCCGGCAACGCCGTCCGCCGCGGCGACCTCTCGGACCTCCGGCGAGACGTGGCTCGGCACTGGTAGGGCTGCGCAGGCGCCAGCCGGAGCAGCGCCGCCCGCCGCTAGAGTCGCACGCCGACTTCCCCGAATCTCTCGGAGCGCCTCGCATGGGTCAACTCATCCTCCTTCCTGTCTTCTTCGCGGTCTTCTACTTCCTGCTCATCCGCCCGCAGCAGAAGCGGGTCAAGGAGCACGCGGAACTGATCCGGTCGATCGAGCCGGGGGACGACGTGCTGACCAACGGTGGGCTGTACGGCACCATCACCACGATCGACGGCCAGATCGCCGAGATGGAGATCGCCGACGGCGTCGTCGTGCGCATCCAACGGGCGGCGGTGGCCGAGCTCATCGAGTGGGACACCGGCGCCGACACCGAGGACCAGTAACCGCTCGTGCGTCGCAAGGGGGTCATCCCCCTCCTCCTGTTCGTCGCGTTCACGGTCGCGGTCATTGATCTACACGGTGGTCGCTGACAACTCGCCTGTGCTCGGCCTGGACCTCCAGGGCGGGGTCTCGGTCGTCCTCCAGCCGAGCGGGGACATCGAGAACCAGGACACCGTCGACCAGGCCGTGGAGATCATCCGCAACCGGATCGACGCCCTCGGCGTGGCCGAGCCGGACATCACCCGGCAGGGGGACACGATCCTGGTCCAGCTCCCCGGTGTCCGCGACCAGGATCGAGCACTCGAGCTGGTCGGGCAGACCGCCGAGCTGCGGTTCCGGCCCGTGCTGGCGACACTGCCTCCGGTGGGCGAGGAGATCCCGACCACGACGGCCGGCGACACCACCACGACCACCGCCCCGAGCGGGACCACGACCGCACCGCCGACCACCACGGCACCGACCACCACGACGACGGCCGGCGCGGGCGAGCAGGGCCTCGGTGGCCTGGCGCCCGGCGAGAACGCGGCCGGCCTCCAGACGACCACCACGGTCGGCGAGGGCACCCCGACCACGACGGCGACCACCGTGCCGGCCGGCGACGCGGCCGGTCCCTGTGCCGGAGTGGAGGACAGCACCCGGCTCGGCGAGGACGGTCTCCCGGTCCGCCTGAACGACGAGGGCCTCACGCCCCGGCCCCGGGACGAGACCTGCAACACCGTCGTACTGGCCGAGCGCGACGAGGACGGGGTCATCATCAGCCGCTTCCTGCTCGGCCCCACCGAGCTCACCGGCGACGCCCTCTCGGGCGCCTCGGCCGGCCTCGACCAGTCCGGCATCGCCTGGCAGGTCAACCCGGTGTTCGAAGGCGGGGCCGACGGCATCGACCGCTTCAACGCGGTGGCGGCCAAGTGCGTCGCCGCCGACCCGACCTGCCCCACCTCCCAGCTGGCGATCGTCCTCGACAGCGAGGTCATCTCCGCGCCCACGATCCAGCAGCCCGAGTTCGAGCGGGACCAGATCGTCATCAGCGGGGACTTCGACGAGTCCTCGGCCAAGAACCTGGCCCTCGTCCTCGAGTACGGCGCCCTGCCCGTCGAGCTGGAGCCCCAGCAGACCCAGACGGTGTCGGCCACCCTGGGGGAGGACTCCCTGAAGGCCGGCCTCTTCGCCGGTCTCATCGGGTTGGGCCTGACCGTGATCTTCATGGTCGGCTACTACCGCCTGTTGGGTGTGGTGGCCATCGCCAGCCTCGTCCTGGAGTTCGCCCTGGTCTGGGCGCTCATCTCCTACCTCGGCGAGTCGCGGGGCCTGGCCCTGACCCTGGCCGGGGTGACGGGCCTCATCGTGTCCATCGGCATCTCGGTGGACTCCAACGTCGTCTTCTACGAGCACTTGAAGGAGGACGTGCGCAACGGGCGCACGTTCCGCAGCACGGTCGACCGCTCGTTCGACTCATCGTTCTCCACGATCATCAAGGCCGACGTCGCCTCGCTGATCGGCGCCGTGCTGCTGTACTGGCTGTCGGTGGGGCCGGTCCGCGGCTTCGCCCTGCTGCTGGGGATCTCGACGGTGGTCGACATCATCGCCTCGTGGTTCTTCATCCGCCCCGCCGTGCTGATCCTGGCCCGCAGCCCGAGGCTGCGTGACCGCAACGCGGTCTTCGGCATGCCCCACATGGAGGAGGCGCCGTGAGCGACATCGACGAGACGGTCGAACCCGCGGTCGACCATCACGGAGCCATCCGCCGGAACCTGCGGGCGGTCTACCAGAGCACCAACGACTTCAACTTCGTCAAGACGTTCAAGTGGGGACTGATCGTCGCCCTGATCGTCTCGATCATCTCGGTGGTCAGCCTGTTCGCCAACGGGCTCAACCTGGGCATCGACTTCGAGGGCGGCAGCGTCTGGGAGGTGCCCAGCGACGGCGCCTCGGTCGATGACGCCCGGGCCGTCATGGTCGAACTCGACGCGGGCAGCGCCAAGATCCAGTTGGTCACGAACGCCGACGGGACCGAGGTCCTGCGCATCCAGGCCGACATCACGACCGACAGCGAGAGCCGGGCCGTCACCCAGGCCCTGGCCGAGTTCGGCGGCGTGACCACCGAGGACGTCAGCGTCACCACGGTCGGTCCCTCCTGGGGCGAGGAGATCACCAAGCAGGCCCAGCGGGCCCTCGTCTACTTCTTCATCGCCATCACGCTCTACATCAGCATCCGGCTGGAGTGGAAGATGGCCGTCGGCGCCCTCGTCTCGATGGCCCACGACATCCTGCTGAGCGTCGGCGTGTACTCGGTGTTCCAGATCGAGGTGACGCCGGCGACGGTGATCTCGTTCCTGACCATTCTCGGGTACTCGCTCTACGACACGATCGTGGTGTTCGACCGTGCCCTGGAGAACAGCGCGCGCCAGGTGAGCAGGGTGCCCTACCGGGTGATCATGAACCGGACGCTCAACCAGACGCTGATGCGCTCGGTGAACACGACCGTCGCCACGATCCTGCCGATCATCTCGATGCTCGTCGTCGGCGCCATCCTCCTGGGCGCGGAGACCCTCGAGGAGTTCGCGCTGGCGCTGCTGATCGGCCTGACCTCCGGCGCCTACTCGTCGCTGTTCGTGGCCGCGCCGATCGTGAGCTGGCTCAAGGAACGCGAGCCCAGGTGGGCCTACACCGGCGAGGCCGGTCTGCCGGCCGACGCTCGCAGCACGCCCATCCTGCCGCGGGCGGCCCGCCGGGCGTCCACGGGCGGCCCGACCGCACCGGCTCCCGCGCCGACCGGGGCCATCCCGCCCCGTCCCCGGAAGTCCAAGAAGCGCAAGTAGCTCCCCGAGGACGGTCGGTTCCGGGCGGTAGATTCGACAGATGACCGACACGGCGTGGCTCAACGAGCTCGTGCGTGACATCCCCGATTTCCCCGAGCCGGGGATCATGTTCCGCGACATCACCCCTTTGCTGGGCGACGTCGACGCCTTCCGCTTCGTGATCGACGCCCTCGCCGATGAGTTCGCGGGCGAGACCATCGACCGGGTGCTCGGCATCGAGGCCCGCGGCTTCCTGCTCGCCGCGCCGATCGCCTACCGGCTCGGCGCGGCCCTGGTCCCCGTGCGCAAGACCGGTAAGTTGCCCCATGACACCCACCGCGAGATCTTTCAACTGGAGTACGGCGACGACGCGCTCGAGCTGCACATCGACGCCCTCGGCCACGGGGAGTCCTGCCTGGTGATCGACGACGTGCTGGCCACGGGCGGGACGGCTTCAGCCACCGGCCGTCTGGTCGAGCGCCTCGGGGGCCGGCTGGCCGGCTACGGCTTCCTCATCGAACTCGACGCCCTCGAGGGGCGGAGCCGGCTCGGCGATGACCACGTCCGCTCCCTGATCCACTACTGACATGCCCTCCACCGTCGACCGCGTCCTGCCGTGGCGGCGGGCCGACCTCACCCCCGACGAGGAGGTGGCGTCGGTCGTCGAGGCCTTCCGGGAGCACCACCCCCGGGCCAGCGGCGACCTCGTGGTCCGGGCCTACCGACGAGCGGCCGAGGCCCACGAGGGCCAGCAGCGCAAGTCGGGCGACCCCTACATCTCCCACCCCGTCGCCGTGGCCCAGGTCACCGCGGACCTGGGCCTGGACGACACCACGATCGCCGCCGCGCTGCTGCACGACGCCGTCGAGGACACCCGGATCGCGCTGGCCGAGCTGGAGGAGGAGTTCGGCGCAGAGGTGGCCGCCATCGTCGACGGGGTCACCAAGCTGGAGCGCCTCGAGTTCGAGACCCGCGAGGCCCAGCAGGCGGCCACCATGCGCAAGATGCTGGTGGCCATGGCCGACGACCTCCGGGTGCTCATGGTCAAGTTGGCCGACCGTCTGCACAACATGCGCACCCTGGCCGCCATGCCGACCGAGAAGCAGCTGCGCATCGCCCAGGAGACCCTCGACATCTACGCCCCGCTGGCCCACCGCCTCGGCGTCCAGGAGGTCAAGCAGCAACTGGAGGACCTCGCCTTCGCCGCCCTGCACCCGAAGCGCTTCGCCGAGGTCGACCACCTGGTCGACGCCCGGGCCCCCGAGCGGGACCTGTACCTCACGCAGGTGGAGGGCGAGGTCACCGAGCGCCTGGCCGAGGTGCGGGTCAAGGCCGACGTCACCGGCCGCCCCAAGCACCTCTGGAGCATCTACGAGAAGATGGTCCGGGGCCGCCCCTTCGACGACATCCTCGACCTCGTCGGGATCCGGGTGATCGTGGCCTCCGTGAAGGACTGCTACGCCGCCCTGGGCTGCATCCACGGCATGTGGCAGCCGGTGCCGGGCCGGTTCAAGGACTACATCGCCCTGCCCAAGTTCAACCTCTACCAGTCGCTGCACACCACGGTCATGGGCCCGGGCGGCAAGGCGGTCGAGTTCCAGATCCGCACCCAGGAGATGCACCAGCGGGCCGAGCTGGGCGTGGCCGCCCACTGGGCCTACAAGGAGAAGTCGCCCGCCGACGACATCGTCTGGCTGAACAAGATCCTCGACTGGCAGTCCGAGACCTCGGACCCGACCCAGTTCATGGCCAACCTCAAGGGTGACCTCGAAGACAACGAGGTCTACGTCTTCACCCCGAAGGGAGACGTGATCATCCTCCCCGACGGTGCCACACCCCTGGACTTCGCCTACGCCATCCACACCGAGGTGGGCCACGCCTGCATCGGGGCCCGCATCGACGGGCGTCTGGTCCCGCTGGACTCGGCGCTGAAGTCGGGGGCGACGGTCGAGATCATCGCCTCCAAGGTGGAGAACCCCGGCCCGTCGCGGGACTGGCTGAACATCGTCGTCACGCCCCGGGCCCAGAACCGGATCCGCCAATGGTTCTCCCGGGAACGGCGGGGCGACGCCATCGAGACAGGGCGCGACGAGGTCATCAAGGCCATGCGCCACGATGGCCTGCCCATGGGCGCCGACGTGCTCGAGGGCGTGGCCGAGGACCTCAACTACACCGATCTCGACGCCCTGTTCGCCGCAGTGGGGGAGCGTCACGTCTCCGCTCAGTCGGTCGCCACCCGCATCGCCCGCATGCTCTCGGGCGACGACCCGGAGCGCGAGCAGCAGCTCTCGACGGCGCTGACCACCCCCCGGCGTCCCCGGCGATCGGCCAGCCAGCCGGCTCGGGTCCACGTGGAGGGCCAGGAGCAGATGCTGGTCCGCCTCTCTCGCTGCTGCACGCCGGTGCCGGGCGACGAGATCATGGGCTTCATCACCCGGGGTCGAGGCGTCACCGTGCACCGCACCGACTGCACCAACGCCGTCGCCCTCGTCCGGGAACAGACCGAGCGGGTCATCGACGTCGAGTGGGACGCCGACAGCCGGGGCACCTTCGTGGCCTCGCTGGTGGTCGAGGCCCTGGATCGGGAGTGGCTCTTGCGGGACGTCTCCGCGGCCCTGTCCGACCACCGGCTGAACATCCTCCATTCCGAGACCCGCACCGGTGGTGACCGGATGTGCCGCATGCAGTTCGACGTCGAGCTCGGCGACCCCACCCAGCTCGACTCCCTGGTCAGCACCCTGAAGGGCATCGACTGCGTATTCGACGCCTACCGGGTCCTGCCGGGCGCCACCAAGTAGGGACCATGGCTGCCACCTTCAAGGCCCCCACGGGCACGCGTGACACACTGCCGCCTGAGTCCCGACGCTGGGAGGCGCTGGTCGCCGCCTTCGCCGGGGCCGCCGGCCGCGCCGGCTACGGCCTCCTCCAGAGCCCGACCTTCGAGGACCTCGGTGTCTTCGAGCGGGTCGGGGAGGGCACCGACATCGTCACCAAGGAGATGTACGACTTCGAGGACAAGGGCGGGCGCCGCATCGCCCTGCGCCCCGAAGGCACCGCACCGGTCGTGCGGGCCTACCTCGAGCACCACCCGACCGACCCCTGGAAGGTCTGGTACGCCGCTCCGACGTTCCGCTACGAGCGTCCGCAGGCCGGCCGGTACCGCCAGCACCACCAGTTGGGTGTCGAGGTCCTGGGCACGGTGGACGCCGACGTCGACGTCGAGGTCATCGCCCTGGCGTGGGACTTCCTCACCGAGATCGGCCTTCGCCGGGTCAACCTGCTGGTCAACTCCATGGGCGAGCCCGAGGACCGGGTGCGCTACGCCGGCGTGCTCCAGGCCTTCTTCCGGGAACACCTGGACGCCATCGCCGAGGAGGACCGCGAGAAGGTGGATCACCACCCCTTGCGGGTCCTCGACTCGAAGCGGCCGGCCACCGACGCGGTCGTGGCGGGGGCCCCCGGTCCGGCCGAGCACCTCTCCGACGCGGCCAAGGCGCACTTCGAACGGGTCCAGGCCGGCCTCACCGCCCTCGGCATCCCGTTCACCGTCGAGCCGCGGCTGGTCCGGGGCCTCGACTACTACACCCGGACCACCTTCGAGCTGCAGGCCGAGGCCCTGGACGCCGCGCAGAACGCGGTGGGCGGCGGCGGGCGTTACGACGGCCTGGCCGAGGCCCTCGGCGGTCCGTCCACCCCGGGCATCGGCTTCGGCATGGGCATCGAACGCCTGCTCCTGGCCGCCGACGCCGAAGGGGTCTGGCCCGAGCCCGGCTCCGGCGTCGACGTCTTCGTGGTCGACGTGACCGGTGGCGACCGCGCCCGTGACCTGACCAGCGCCCTGCGCCGGTCCGGCCTGGGCGCGGACCGCGGCTTCGACGGACGGTCCATGAAGTCCCAGATGAAAGCTGCGGACCGCAGTGGCGCCCGCTTCGCCGCCATCGTCGGGGAGGACGAGGCCGCGGCGGGCGTCGTCACCCTGCGGGACCTCCGCACCGACCGCCCCCAGGAACAGGTGAGCATGGACCGACTCGTGGACACGATCAAGACCGCGCGCCGCAGCAACGCGGCGGAGTCGACCGCGGAGCAGCCCTGATGACTGCTGTTGGGATGCGGACGGACTGGTGCGGTGAGCTGACGCGCGCCGACGAGGGCCGGGAGGTGGTGCTGTGCGGCTGGGTGGCCACCCGCCGCGAGCACGGTGAGCACCTGGCCTTCGTGGACGTCCGGGACCGCACCGGGGTGATCCAGTGCGTCGTGCCCGGCGCCGACGACCTTCGCAGCGAGTACGTGGTGAAGGTGTCCGGCACCGTGCGCATCCGGCCCGAGGGCACGACGAACGCCGACCTGGCCACCGGCGAGGTGGAGGTCGGCGACTGCACCGTGGAGGTGCTGGCCACCGCCGATGCCCTGCCCTTCCCGATCAGCGACCGCATCGACGCGGACGAGTCCCTCCGCCTGCGACACCGGTACCTGGACCTGCGCCGCTCGCGTCTGCAGTCCAACCTCGGCGTCCGGGCGAAGGTGAACCTGGCCCTGCGCAACGCCATGGCGCGGGCAGGGCTTCACCGAGATCGAGACCCCGATGCTCATCGCCTCGACTCCGGAGGGGGCCCGGGACTTCGTGGTGCCCTCCCGCTTGCACCCGGGCGACTTCTACGCCCTGCCCCAGAGTCCCCAGCTGTTCAAGCAGCTCTGCATGGTCGGCGGGATGGAGCGCTACTTCCAGGTCGCCCGCTGCATGCGGGACGAGGACCTGCGGGCTGACCGCCAGTTCGAGTTCACCCAGTTGGACCTCGAGGCCAGCTTCGTGGGCGAGGCGGACGTGCGGGCCTTCACCGAGATCGCGGTGTCCGCCGCGGTCGAGGCCGTCACCGGCGAGCCACCACTGACCTTCGGCTCGATCACCTGGCACGACGCCATGGAACGTTTCGGCAGCGACAAGCCCGACCTCCGGTTCGGCATGGAGCTGGTCGAGCTGACCGAGGTGTTCGGGGCCACCGAGTTCAAGGCCTTCCAGGCGCCGTGCGTGAAGGGCATCCGCGTGCCCGGCGGGGCCGAGAAGACCCGCCGGGAGCTGGACGCCCTGGTCGAGGCCGCCCAGTCCCTCGGGGCCAAGGGCCTGGTGTGGATGAAGGTCGACGGCCCGACCGAGGTCACCTCGCCCGTGGCCAAGTTCCTCAGCGAGGCCGAGATCACGGCGGTGGTCGGCGCCCTCGAGGGCGAGGCGGGGGACCTCGTGCTCCTGGTGGCCGACGAGCGCCGGCAGGTCCGCCACGTGCTCGGGGTGCTCCGGCTCCAGCTGGGCGGGCTACCGGTCAACGAGGGCGGCCTGCACTTCCTGTGGGTCGTGGACTTCCCGCTCTTCGAGGCCCTCGGCGACGACGGGCTGCCGATCTCGGCCCACCACCCGTTCACGATGCCCCACGCCGACGACCTGTTCCTGCTGGACCAGGGGGGCGAGGCCCTGCTCGACGTCCGGGCCCAGGCCTACGACCTCACGCTCAACGGCTGGGAGCTGGGCTCGGGCAGCGTCCGGATCCACCAGCCCGACGTGCAACGCCGCGTCTTCGAGCTGTTGGGCATCGACGAGGAGACGGCGAACGACCGCTTCGGGTTCCTGCTGGAGGCGTTCCGATTCGGCGCGCCCCCGCACGCCGGGTTCGCCTTCGGCATCGACCGGCTGGCCGCGCTGCTGGCGGGCGAGGAGAACATCCGCGAGGTCATCGCCTTCCCCAAGACCCAGTCCGGCGCCGACCCCCTGACGGGTGCCCCGTCGGCCATCGCCGACCGGCACCTCACCGAGCTCGGCCTGAGGGTGCTGCCTCCGAAGGCCTGAGCCGGAGGATCAGCTGAGGGCGATCTCCACCACGACGCTGCCCTCGCGGGCGGTGGGGTGCAGGAGGTGACGGCCGTCGGACCCGGGCGGGCGGATGGTGAGGCGCAGCTCGGTGGTGCCGCGGGTGGCCAGGACCTCGTTGTCGCTGATCGGCCGCACGACGTAGCCCAGCCGCTCGATCTCGTCGGCCAGCGCGGGTCCCACGGTTTCGGCCGCGTGGCCGGTAGTGGACAGCGTGATGTGGTCGGTGGCCAACCGGTCCAGCACCAGAGGCACCAGGTCACACGGCATGCGGATGCCCACGAGGGCGTCGGCGACGCCGGCGGCCGGTGCGCTGCGGGGGGCCGGCCGGTCGACGATCGGCGCCGTCGGGGTGTCGAAGCCGGGCGGCGGTGTCGGTGGCGAGGGAGCCGACGGGGCGCCTGCACCCACGGCGACGGGGACAGGCACGTCGGCGTCGGCCGGACGCACCTCCTCGTCGGTGATCGGGGGAACCAGGGCGTCCTCGGTCGCCTCCATGCGGGCGGTGGCGCGCCTGGTGGCGCGCCGGCGCAGGAGGACGACGATCGACACCAGGACCCAGGCCCAGAAGACGACAGCCAGAACGGGCGGCATGGATTCCTTGTCGGCAGCTAGGGCGGGCATTGTGAGCGCGGATCAACCGAAGCGAGTCGAACGCCGCGCCTAGCCTCGGAACGCGTGCCCGACGACCTCTTCGCCTCCGCGGCCGATGAACGGCTGCAACGGCGGGCGCCGTTGGCCGCCCGGATGCGACCCAGCCGGCTGGAGGACGTGGTCGGCCAGGACCACCTGTTGGGCCCCGGCATGCCCCTGCGGACCCTGATCGACGGTGACCGGCTGAGCTCGGTGATCCTGTGGGGACCGCCCGGGACGGGCAAGACCACGCTCGCCCGGCTCATCGCCGGGAAGACGACGGCGGCCTTCGAAGCGCTGTCGGCGGTGTCGGCGAGCGTGAAGGACGTCCGTGAGGTCCTGGCCAAGGCCCGTCAGCGGCTCGGCGAGCGTGACCAGCGCACGATCCTGTTCCTGGACGAGGTCCACCGCTTCAACAAGGCCCAGCAGGACGCCCTCCTGCCGGGCGTCGAGGACGGTCTCCTCGTGCTCATCGGCGCCACCACCGAGAACCCGTACTTCGAGGTGAACGCCCCGCTGCTGTCGCGGTCCACGCTGTTCCGCCTCGAGCCCCTCGGCCCCGACGCCGTGCGCACCCTGGTCGAGCGGGGACTGGTCGCGGAGGGGGCGACGGCCGACGACGACGCGGTCGACCACCTGGTGGCCCAGGTCGGGGGCGACGGTCGTCAGGTCCTGACCGCCCTCGAGGTCGCCGTGGCCCTGGCCGACGAGGGCGTGGTAGCCCCCCACGTCGAGCTGGCCCACGTCGAGGCCGCCCTGAGCGCCAAGGCCCTCCGCTACGGCGAGGACGAGCACTACGACATCATCAGCGCCTTCATCAAGAGCATCCGGGGCTCGGACCCCGATGCGGCCCTCTACTGGCTGGCCCTCATGCTGGAGTCCGGGGAGGACGCCCGTTTCATCGCCCGGCGTCTGGTGATCTCGGCCTCCGAGGACATCGGCCTGGCCGACTCGATGGGCCTGGTGGTGGCCAACGCCGCCGCGCAGGCGGTCGAGTTCGTGGGCCTGCCCGAGGCCCGCATCGCCCTGTCCCATGCCACCGTGTACCTGGCCACCGCGCCGAAGTCGAACCGCTCGTACGCCGCACTCAACAAGGCGCTGGCCGACGTGCAGGAGCAGCCTCGGGGCGAGGTGCCCCTGGCCCTGCGGGGGACCGGGTACCGCGGGGCGGCATCGCTCGGTCACGGCGAGGGCTACGACTACCCTCACGACGACCCCCGGGGTTGGGTGGACCAGGAGTACCGACCGCCCGGGCTCGAGGGTCGGCGCTACTACGAACCCTCGACCCACGGTGCGGAGCGCCGGGTGGCCGAACGGATGGCCGAACGCCGGACCCGCCCCGACCGAGGAGGACCCTGATGAGCGGTAGCGAGGTCGCCGCCCTCGTGGTGGCCGTTGCCGCCACCGTCGCCCTCGCCGGGCTGCTGGCGGTCGTCGTCGCCCTCCTGCGGGCGGTCCGGGAGCTGCGGGTCACCGTCACGGCCCTGCGGATCGAGAGCCAGGCCGTCGTCGAGGAGCTGCACGAGGCGGTGCGGGGCACCAACGCCGAGCTGGAGCGGATCGACAACGTCCTGCACGCCGCCGAGTCGGTGACCGAGACGCTGGACTCGGCCTCCCGGCTGGCCTATCTCACGGTGGGCAGCCCGGTGGTCAAGGGGCTGGCCGCCGCTACCGGCGCCAATCAGGCCTATCGGCGCTTCCGAGGCGTGCGGCGGGCTTCCCGGTGATCAAGCGCCTCGTCTGGCTGGTGATCGGCTTCGCCGTCGGCGTGACGTTGGTCCTGCGCACCCAACGCTCCCTGCGGGAGCGGGGCACCCGGCTGAAGCCCGAGCGGATCGCCTCGGACCTGGCCGAGTCCTTCCGCGACTTCGGTGTGGACCTGCGCAAGGCGATGGAGGAGGGGCGTACGGCGATGGCCGGGCGCGAAGCCGAGTTGCGGGAGCAGCTGCAGGTCCGCACCGGCGCTCGAACCCTGACCGTCGCCCCGGCGGACCCCCCGTAGGCTGGGGCGGACCATGGACGCCAACGAGCTGCGCAAGGCCTTCACCGGGTTCTTCTCCGAACGCGACCACACGGTCGTGCCCTCGGCCAGCCTGATCCCGCACGACAAGACGCTGCTCTTCACCGTGGCCGGCATGGTCCCGTTCAAGCCCTACTTCGTGGGCGACGAGCCGGCCCCGTGGCCCCGGGCGGTCACCGTCCAGAAGTGTGTGCGGGCGGGAGGCAAGCACAACGACCTCGACGAGATCGGTCGGACCAAGCGCCATCTGACCTTCTTCGAGATGCTGGGCAACTTCAGCTTCGGGGACTACTTCAAGGAGCGGGCCATCCCGCTGGCCTGGGAGTTCGTCACCGAGGTGCTGAAGCTCGACCCGGAACGCTTGTGGATCACCGTCCACACCACCGACGACGAGGCCGAGGCCCTCTGGCGGGACGTCGTCGGCGTGCCCGCCGAGCGGATCCAGCGCCTCGACGAGGACAACTTCTGGCAGATGGCCGACACCGGCCCCTGCGGGCCCTGCTCGGAGATCTTCTACGACCTCGGCGACGAGTTCGGCGAAGGCGGCGGGCCCGCCCACGGCGGCGAGGAACGCTTCGTCGAGATCTGGAACCTCGTGTTCATGCAGTACGAGCAGCACGCCGACGGCTCCCGCGAGCCCCTGCCCAAGCCCAGCATCGACACCGGGGCCGGTCTCGAGCGCATCCTCACCGTGCTGCAGGGGGTGGACTCGATCTTCCACACCGACGAGTTCCGTCGGCTCATCGCCAAGGCGGGCGAGCTGACCGGGGTGGCCTACGGGGCCGACGATCGCACCGACGTGTCCCTGCGCATCCTCGCCGACCACGCCCGGGCCATGACCTTCCTGGTCAACGACGGGGTCATCCCCAGCAACGAGGAGCGGGGCTACGTCCTGCGGCGCATCATCCGCCGGGCCGTGCGCCACGCCTACCTGCTGGGCGTCGACGAGGTGGTCACGCCGGCGATGGTCGACGAGGTCGTGGCCATCATGGCCGGCGACTACCCGCGAGCTGGCCGACAGCCACACGGTGGTGCGCCAGACCATCGAGCGGGAGGAGACCCGGTTCCGCGAGACCTTGCGCACCGGCTCGGCCATCCTCGACACCGCGCTGGACGAGCTGGAGCCGGGCCAGCCCCTGGCGGGCGACGTGGCCTTCCGGTTGCACGACACCTACGGCTTCCCGCTGGAGGTGACCCAGGAGATCGTGGCCGAGCAGGGCGTCGAGGTCGATCAGGCCGGCTTCGACGCGGCGATGGCCGAGCAGCGGAAGCGGGCCAAGGACGCCCAGCGCAAGGTGGGGGCGACCGCCGACCTGGTCGGCTTCCAGGACGTGCTGGAGGACCACGGCCCGACCGACTTCGTCGGCCGCCACGAGAACGAGGCCACCGGCACGGTCCTGGCGGTGCTGCCCATCGAGGGCACCGACGAGGTGGCCATCGTGCTGGACCGCACGCCGTTCTACGCCGAGTCCGGTGGCCAGGTGGGCGACACCGGGACCATCGAGACCGAGACCGGCCGGGCCGAGGTGCTCGACACCGACTACGGCGTGCCCGAGGTGCACCGGCACCGGGCCCGCATCGTCGAGGGCGAGCTCACCGCGGGCCAGGAGGCCCGGGCGGCCATCGACGGCGACCGCCGGGACGCCATCCGCCGGAACCACACCGCGACCCACATCCTGCACTGGGCCCTGCGCGAGGTCCTCGGCGACCACGTCAAGCAGCAGGGCTCACTGGTCGCCCCCGACCGCCTGCGCTTCGACTTCAGCCACTTCGAGCCGGTGACCGCCGAGCAGATCGCCCGCATCGAGGACCTCGCCAACCACGACATCCTGGCCAACCCGGCCGTCCGCCACTTCGAGACGAGCAAGGCCGAGGCCGAGGAGCTGGGGGCCATCGCCTTCTTCGGGGACAAGTACGGCGAGGTGGTGCGGGTGCTGCAGGCCGGGCCGCACTCCACCGAGCTCTGCGGCGGCACCCACGTCACCGCCCTCGGCGACATCGGTCCGCTCAAGATCGTGACCGAGGGCTCCATCGGTTCGAACCTGCGTCGGATGGAGGCCGTCACGGGGTTCAACACGGTCGACCGCCTGCGCCGGGACGAGGACCTGCTCGCCGGGGCGGCCGACCGCCTGGGCGTGGCCCCCGACGAGGTCGTGGTCGGCATCGAGAAGCGCCTGGAGGAGCTCAAGGCCCTGCGGGACGAGGTCAAGGCCCTCAAGCGCCTGACGGCCACCGGCCAGGCCGGGGCGCTGGCCGGCACGGCGGTCGACGGCGTCGTGGTGGCCCGGGTCGACGGCCTGGACCGCGACGGCCTCCGGGACCTCGCCGTCGCCGTGCGGGACGCGGACGGGATCCGGGCCGTGGTCGTCGTCGGCGAGCCCGAGGGCGGCGGCGTGGGCCTGGTCGCCGCCGTCACGGCGGACAGCGGCCTGAACGCGGGCGAGCTGATCGCCGACGCGGCCAAGACGGTGGGCGGCGGGGGGGGCAAGGCGCCGGACCTGGCCGTCGCCGGGGGCCGGGACCCGTCCAGGATCGACGAGGCCCTCGACCAGGCCCGTGACGCCGCCGGGATCGCTTGAGGGCCGTCGGCGTCGACCTCGGTGACGCCCGCATCGGCATCGCCCTGTCCGACAGCGAGCGGGGCGGTGGCCACCCCGTGGACGAAGGTCGACCGCTGTGGCGACGAGACCCAGGACCACCGACGCATCGCCGCGCTGGTCGAGGAGGCCGAGGCCGAGTGCGTGGTCGTGGGCCTCCCGCTCTCCCTCGACGGGACGATCGGCCCGGCCGCCGAGAAGGCCCTGGCCGAGGTCGAGCGCCTGCGCGCGATGGTCCCGGTACCGGTGGAGACCTACGATGAGCGTCTCACCACCGTGACCGCCGAGCGGGTACTCCGCGAGCAGGGGGTGACGGGGCGCCGCCGCCGCCAGGTCGTGGACCAGGTGGCCGCCTCCGTCCTCCTCCAGGCCTGGCTCGATGCCCGCTCGACCCCTTCTGTCGAGGACGATGACGGACACCACTGACGACTCCCAGCCGCCGGCGTACGTCCAGGACCAGCCGATCGCGGCCCCGGCGCCCGTCGACGAGGCGCCACCCCGGTGGGACGAGCCCGTGACCCGCCGGGAGGCCCGGGCCCTGGCCGGTCCCCGGCACCGGCGCTGGCCCGCGGTGCTGGCCTCCTTGGCCCTCATCGCCGTGCTCGGCCTCGGGGCGGCCGGGTTCTACGTCTCCCGCCAGATCGACCCCCCGGGGGACCCCGGCGCCGAGGTCGAGGTCATCATCCCCGAGGGCACCGGCACGGCCGAGATCGCCGACCAGCTCGAGGCCGCGGGGATCATCACCGACGCCACGATCTTCACCGCCTACCTGAAGGTGACCGGGGAAGGGAACTGGCTGGCCGGTCGCTACCTGCTGCAGGAGAACTCGTCCTTCGACGACGCCATCGCCGTCCTCGACGCCGGGCCGGGCGAGATCCCCTACGACCAGGTGACCGTGCCGGAGGGCTACAGCGTGTTCGCCCACGCCGGGCTGCCCGCGCCCGGCACGGTCGTCCAGCGCCTGGTCGACCCCGAGAACGGCATCCCGAGGCTGAACCAGCAGCGGATCATGGAGCTCCTCCTCGGCGGCACCGTGCGCTCGCAGTTCCAGCCCCAGGAGGTGAACAACCTCGAGGGCTTCCTCTTCCCCGACACCTACCGCCTGGAGGAGGACGAGGGCGCACCGGCGCTCGTGAACCAGATGGTCCAGCGCTTCGACCAGATCGCCACCGAGGCGGGCATCGGCGACGCCGCGGCCCGGATCAACCAGGCGACGGGCGGCGAGGTCCAGATCACCCCCTATCAGGCGGTCGTCGTCGCCTCCCTCATCGAGCGGGAGGCCGCCGTCCCCGAGGAGCGGGCCAAGATGGCGCGGGTCATCTACAACCGGCTGGCCCAGGGCATCCCGCTCGGCATCGACGCCTCGCTCAACTACGCACTGGGGCGCCCGGCGACGACCGAGAGCGATCTGGCCACCGACTCGCCGTACAACCTCCGTGAGGTGGCCGGCCTGCCCCCGACGCCCATCTCGGTGCCCGGGCGGGCCTCGCTGCAGGCCGCGGTGGCCCCGGCGGCGGGGGAGTGGCTCTACTACGTGCTGGCCGACGAGAGCGGCCGCCACACCTTCACCAACACCTACGACGAGTTCCTCGACGCCAAGGCCCGGTGCCAGGCGGCCGGGCTCTGTTGACCGTGACCGGGGCCACCCGCGTGGGTGCCGTGATCGGCGACCCGGTGGCCCATTCGCTGTCGCCGACCATCCACAACGCCGCCTTCGCGGCCACCGGGTTCGACGGGGTCTTCGTCGCCCTGCCCGTGCGGCCCGACAACCTGGGCGCGGCCATCGCCGGCGTGCGGGCCCTCGACCTCCTGGGCGTCTCGGTGACCATGCCCCACAAGGCCGCGGTGATCAGCCACCTCGACGATGTCCGGCCCGCCGCCGCCGCGCTCGGCGCGGTGAACTGTGTGGTCCGCGACGGCGACCGCCTGCTCGGCGCCAACACCGACGGCGTCGGGTTCGTCGACGCCGTCAGGGCGGCGTCGGTGGACCTGGTCGGGGCCCGGGTGCTCGTGTTGGGTGCCGGGGGGGCGGCGCGGGCCGTGATCCGGGCACTGGTCGACGCCGGCGTGGCCGAGGTGGGGGTGGTCAACCGTTCCGTGGACCGGGCCGAGGCCGCCGTACCCCTCGGGGGCCGGGCCGCCCGCGTCGCGAAGGCCACGGACGCGCCGGACTACGACGTGGTGGTCAACGCCACCTCGGTGGGGATGGGCGTCGCCGCGGCCGACCGTGTTCTCCCGCTGGCCGCGGACCTCCTGCGCCCCGGCCACGTCGTGGTCGACCTGGTCTACGACCCGGTCGACACCGGCCTGCTGGACGCGGCCCGCGCGGTGGGCGCCCGGGCCGTGGACGGGGTGGGCATGCTCGTGCACCAGGCCGCCCACGCCTTCACCCTCTGGACCGGGCTGGAGGCCCCCGTGGCGGTGATGGATCGGGCGGCCCGAGAAGCTCTTGACCAGAAACCCTGAACTCCAGGCGGGTACCGGCCGATGGTGAAGAAGTACAGGTCCATCCGGAGGAAGTTCAGTGGCGCTACAGGGCACGATCGACACGTTCGAGCTCACCGAGGTCGTCCGGCTGCTGGCAGCCGGCAGCAAGACCGGTGTGCTCCGACTCGAGGGCAGTCGCGGCTCCGGCCGCATCTGGGTCAACGGCGGGAAGGTGACGGCGACGAAGGTCGACCACGCCCCCCGGGCCGAGACCCACGCCGAGGCCATGTTCGAGCTCCTGCGGTTCGAGGACGGCTCCTTCACCTTCATCAGCGACGAGCTCGCCGATGCGGAAGGTGAGCCCGCCGATCCCGAGGAGATCCTGGACGCCGCCGAGGCCCTGTTGGCCGAGTGGCGTGACATCGAGCGGGTGGTGCCCACCACCCGGGCCATGGTCACGTTGCGACGTCAGCTGTCCCGGGGCGACGTCGTCCTGGACAAGCAGCGGTGGGAGCTGGTGGCCACGATCGGCGGCGGGGTCACGGTGGCCACGCTGGGTGAGATCATGGACCTCGGTGAGCTGCCCGTGAGCCGGGCGGTGAAGGATCTGATCGAGCTCGGTGTGGTCGACCTCGACGCGACCGATCGTCGATGGGCCGGCCGTCGAGATCGTCGAGATCGTCGAGCCCGAGCCCGGCCCGGTGTACGAGCCGGTGATCGGGTCCGAGGCCATCACCGAGGAGCCCGAGCCGTTCTACATCGAGACGGAGGCCGACTCGGCTCGATCGACGCTGGACGAGTTCGCCGCCGGTTTCGGCCTGAGCGACCCCCTGGGATCGGTGCCCGTCCCCGGGGACTCGACGCCGGTGGACGCCGCCCCGGTCGGGGCCGACGACGGCTTCGGCGACTTCGGTGGTGAGGTCAACGGCAACGGAGCGGCCGACGAACGACTCGTCGGGCGTTGACCCGCTGGGCGACTTCTCGATCGGGCGCCGACAGTTCGTTCGAGTCCCCCGCGACGACGGCCGGGTCCGAGGTCGAGTCCTATGGTGAGGCCGCTGCCCCCTTCCTCGGGGCCGCCAACGACGCCGCTGAAGTGGCCCGTCAGCTCTCCAACCTGAGCCCGGCCGCCGCCCGGGCCGTCGCCGCCGCGGCCAAGGCCACCACCGACGAGGAGCGGGAGGCCGCCCTGGCGGCGGTCGCCCAGGAGGGTGACGAACCCATCGACCGTGAGCTGCTGCTCCGGTTCCTGGCGTCGGTCAAGTCCTAGTCGTACATTCAGCCGATGGACGCCGCCGTCGTCATCGGAGCCGCCATCCTCGGCGTGGTCGTGAGCCCGTACCTCCTGCGCCTCGTGGTGCAGGTGCCGGCCATGGCGACCGTCGGCTACGTCAGCGACGAGGATCCCACCATCACCCCCACGACCCGGGAACGGGCCGTCCGGGTCCTCACGCCGGTGACCTTCGCCCTGATGGCGGTGCGGTGGGAGGCCACGACGGTCCTGGTGCCGTTCCTGTTCCTGGCCGCCGTCCTCGTCGTCGTGTCGCTCATCGACCTCGAGCACTACCGGATCCCCGACAAGATCGTCCTCCCCGCCCTGGCGGTCTCGGCCGGCCTCATCGCGTTCGTGTCGTTGCTCGAGGGATTCGACCCCGTGTTCCTGCGCAACGCGGTGATCGGCTCGGCGGCCTACTTCGCCCTCCTGCTGGTGCCCCACCTGATCTACCCCAAGGGCATGGGCTTCGGGGACGTGAAGCTGGCCCTGCTCATGGGCCTCTACCTGGGCTGGATCTACGCCGACCCGTTCCGTTCGGTCGCCCTCATCATGTGGGCCCTGGTCCTCGGCAGCCTGCTGGGCGTACTGGCCGGGGTCGGCTTCGCCGTCATCCGGGGCCGCCGGGCCGAGTTCCCCTTCGGTCCTGCCCTGGCCCTCGGTTGCCTCCTCGCCATCACCTTCAGCGACGCCCTCGTCGGCTGAGCCCGCGGCGGACTCGGTCCGGCTGGCCGGGATGGCCACCGAGGATCCCGCCGCACCAGTCGGCCGTGAGGTGGTTGCCCGTCGGTTCTTGCCGAATGCGTGCCTGGTTCCTCAGAGGCGCCGGATCGGGCGATCGATGGAGCCCCCGGATCCGTCGACGAGGCGGATGTCGACGCTCGGCGGGAGTCCCTCGACAGTGACGGCCGGATCGTGGCGGGTGGTGGTGATCGTCACGGGTTCGCCGTCGACCCGGGCCACGCCTCGCCAGTCCGCCGTGGCGGACGAGGCGCCGGCGTGCAGCGTGAGCAGGTCGGTGGGTCGGGCGCCGACGTGGGCCATGACGGGGCCGAGCGGGACGAGTGACGTTGCCCGCTGGTAGAGCGGGAAGTGGTCGATCGGGCTGTGGGTGGTGAGCCAGGTGGGGCCGTGGTGGTGCTCGCCGGTGAACCAGTGGACCCAGTCGCCTTCGGGGAGGTAGACCCGCCGGTCCCCATCGGGGTCTGCGACCGGGGCGACGAGGAGGTCGTCGCCGAGGAGCCACTGGTCCGAGAGGTGCCAGGTGGTGGGGTCGTCGGGGTGGTCGACGACGAGGGGCCGGGCGAGAGGAACACCCGCGGCTGCGGCGCGGTGGGCTTGGCCGAGCAGGTACGGCAGGAGCCGATACCGCAGGTGGAGCAGGTCGCGGGCCAGGTCGGTGGTGGCGCCACGGTCGTAGAGCTCGCGGTTGCCGAACCCGTGGATGCGGCTGTGGGAGAGGAAGAGGCCGGCCTGGAGCCAGCGGATGAGGAGGTCGTCGTCGGGCTCGCCGAAGAAGCCGCCGATGTCCATGCTCCAGAACGGGAACCCGCACAGGCCCAGCGAGAGGCCGCCGGCGACGTTGGCGAAGCAGGTTGTCCCACCGGGCTGAGGAGTCGCCGCCCCAGTGCAGTGGGTACCGCTGCGAGCCGGCGAAGGCCGATCGGGCCCAGATGATCCACTCGCCGGTGCGGGCGTGGGTGGCCTCGGCGACGGCTCGGTTGTAGAGCAGCGGGTACCGGTTGTGCATCCGGTGACCGGGGGTGCCGTCGTGGTAGACGCCGTCGACGGGTGCCTGCTCACCGAAGTCGACCTTGATGGCCCGGGCACCGAGGTCGAACAGCGTGCCGAGCCACCGCTGGTACACCTCGACGGCGGCCGGGTTGGTGAAGTCGATGCACCCGACCCGTCCGCCCTCCCAGCCGGGCGTGTAGCAGAGCCCGATGTCGTAGAGGCTGCCGTCCTCGCGGCGTACGAAGCCGTCGACCGCCGCCAGCTCGTCGAACAGCGCCGAGCCCTCGGGGATGTAGGGCAGCTGCCACAACGACACCTTCACCCCGACCGCCGCCATGGCGTCGAGGTAGCCGGCGGGGTCGGGGAACCGGTCGGGGTCGAACTCGAGGTCGCAGAACCAGTCCCGGCGGAACCAGTGGGTGTCGAGGTGCAACACGTCGAAGGGCAGGTCCTCGGCCCGCATCCGCTCGGCGACCTCGAGCGTCTCGGCGGCCGACGAGTAGGAGATCTTCGACTGCCAGAACCCGAACGACCAGTCCGGCGGCACGTTCGGCCGACCGGTCAGGTCGGTGTAGGCCCCGAGCACCTGGCGGACGTCGCCGACGAACACGAAGGCGTCGAACGAGTCGTCGTCCACCGCCACCTGGAGCTGGGGCGCGGAGCGACTGCCGATCCAGGCGGTGAGGCGGGCGTCGTGGTTGGCGAACACGCCCCACCCCGCGGAGGTGACCCAGAACGGCACGTTCTTGTAGGCCCGCGGGGTGACGGTGCCGTAGCGCCTCTTCCATGTTCACGTCGATCGTCTGGCCGACCTTGTCGAGTCGACCGAACTGCTCCCCGAACCCGTAGACGCACTCGTCCGCCGCGGATCGAGAACACCTCGGTCGCCAGCCGGTGACCCGGTACAGGTGTGCGGCAGACGCCGGTGGGGAACGCGTCCCACGTGCCCATCAGGTTCGACTCCTCGCCGCCCACCGTGCCGACCAGGCGGCCGTCGGCGTCGCCGGACCCGCAGCGTCGGCCCGCCGACCTCGGGCACCTCGACCTCGATGGACGCCTCGCCGGTGGTGATCGGTCACCCCGGCATCGGTCCGCTCGACAACGGGCCCCGTCGTCCACCCGCACGTCGGCCGCCAGCATCGGCGTGTCACCCGGCCGGCACCTCGCCGCCCGAGCGCGAACCGGTACCGGAAGGCGCGGGGGCCGACGGCCTCGATGCGCACGGTGAGCGAGCCGGCGTCGACGCGCTCCCCGGCCAGGGCGACGCCGTCAGGGCAGTCGGGTGGCGGTGGTGTCCGATGCGCCGGCGACGTCGAGGACCACGACGCCGTCCCCGACGGTCGCGGATCGTGGTGCCGGATGACCGGAACCGGTCGACCTCGAGGCGTTCGAGGTGGCGGGTCGGCGGTTGATCGAGCGGAAGGCTCATGCGGGCTCCGGGCGGTGGGACGGTCAGGTCGGCAGTCGTTGCCCGGGCATCTTCGCGGGAGAGACGCGGCCAGGCGGTGGCCGACAGGTACGTCCGACCCGGACACGGCATCGCTGCAGTGGTTCGGACTGGCCGACGGGACCTGTGTCGCGGTCGACCACTGGCCCGTGCTGGACGTCGCCGTGGCGGACATCCACCGCTCGATCGACTGTAAGACCGGGGTCCAGGGACACGTCGGCCCGTATCGTGGGTGGGTGCTCCGGTACCTGACCGCTGGTGAGTCCCACGGCAAGGCCCTCGTCGTCGTGATCGAGGGGCTGCCCGCCGGGCTGCCGATCCTGGAGGAGGACCTCCGAGGCCGAGCTGGCCCGGCGCCGTCTGGGCTTCGGCCGGGGCCCCCGGATGCGCTTCGAGCAGGACGAGCTCCAGCTGCTGACCGGCATCCGTCACGGCCGCACGCTGGGCTCGCCGGTCGCCATCGAGATCGGCAACTCCGAATGGGAGCGGAAGTGGACCGAGGAGATGTCCCCGGCCCCCGGCGAGTCGGCCACACCCCTGACCCAGCCCCGGCCCGGTCATGCCGACCTGGCGGGCATGCAGAAGTACGGCTTCACCGACGCGCGTGACGTGCTGGAGCGGGCTTCGGCCCGCGAGACCGCCGCCCGGGTGGCTGCGGGCGCCATCGCCAAGCTGCTCCTGTCCCACCTGGGCGTGTCGATCCTGTCCCACGTCGTGCGCATCGGCGACGCCGCGTCGTCGGGCGGCCGCCCCGGGGCCGACGACCTGGAGCGGGTCGACGCCTCCGAGGTCCGCTGCGTCGACCCGGCGGCCGAGGCGGCCATGGTCGACGCCATCAAGGCCGCGGCCAAGGAGGGCGACAGCCTCGGGGGCACCGTCGAGGTCCTCGGCTTCGGCGTCCCCGTCGGGCTGGGCAGTCACGTCCACTGGGACCGCAAGCTCGACGCCCAACTGGCTCAGGCCCTCATGAGCATCCAGGCGGTGAAGGGCGTCGCCATCGGCGACGGCTTCGAGGTGGCCGCCCAGCGGGGGAGCGAGGCGCACGACGCCATCGCCTGGGACGAGAGCGCAGGCGAGTACCAGCGGGAGTCGGACAAGGCCGGCGGCATCGAGGGCGGCATCTCCACGGGCGGCCTGCTCGTGGCCCAGGTGGCCATGAAGCCCCTGGCCACCCTGAACCGGCCGACGCTGAAGACCGTGGACACCGAGACCAAGGAGGAGACGGTCTCCTTCAAGGAGCGCACGGACGTCACCGCCGTGCCCGCCATGGGGGTCGTGGCCGAGACCATGACCGCCCTGGTGCTGGCCCAGGAGGCCACCCGCAAGTTCGGCGGGGACTCCCTGGACGAGTTCGTGGCCAATGCCAACGCCTACCTGGCGTCGGTCCGCAAGCGGGCCTTGGGAGAAGGCTGATGGGTGCGGTCGCCAAGCACGTGGTGCTGGTCGGGATGATGGGCGCGGGCAAGAGCGCCGTGGGCCGACGGGTGGCGGCGCGCCTCGTGCGCCCGTTCAGCGACAGCGACACGGTGGTCGAGGACCGCATGGGCCGCACGGTGGGCGAGATCTGGCGCACCGACGGCGAGGCCGCCTTCCGCCAGCTCGAGGCCGAGGCGCTCCAGTCAGCGTTGGCCGACCCCACCCCGTCGGTCATCGCCGCCGCCGGTGGGACCGTGCTCGACGCCGGCAACCGGGCCGCCCTGGACGCCGACGACGCCGTGGTCATCTGGCTGCGGGCCGATCCGGCCATCCTGCTCGGCCGGGTACGCCACGGCGACCACCGTCCGTTGCTCGACGACGATCCCGAAGGCGTGCTCGAGCGCCTGCACCAGGAGCGCCTGGACCTCTACGCCGAGGTGGCCGACGCCGTCATCGACGTGGACGACCTGGACCTGGACGAGGTCGCGGCCCGGGTGCTCGAGGAGATCGCGGGGTGATCCGGGTCCCCGTCGCCCTGGAGGACCAGCCCTACGAGGTGCTGGTCGGGGCCGGGGCCCGTCACCGCCTGCTGGAGGTCCTGCCCGTCGGGGCCGAGCGGGCCGCCGTCGTCACCCAGGCCGGCCATCGGCGTCCCCGTCGATCCGGGCGTCGAGCACGAGACCTTCCTGCTCGACGACGGCGAGGAGGCCAAGTGCCTCGAGAGCGTCGAGGACCTGTGCCGACGCTTCTCCCGCTGGGGCCTGACCCGCCGGGACGTCGTCGTGGCCGTCGGCGGCGGCGTGGTCACCGACACCGCCGGGTTCGCCGCCGCCGTCTACCACCGGGGCGTGCGGGTGGTGCACGTGCCCACCACCCTGCTGGGCCAGGTCGACGCGGCCATCGGCGGCAAGACCGGCGTCAACCTGCCCGAGGGCAAGAACCTGGTCGGCGCCTTCTGGCAGCCGTCGGCCGTGCTCTGCGACACCGAGGTCCTGGCCACCCTGCCGCCCCGGGAGTACGCCAGTGGCCTGGGCGAGATGGCCAAGTACCACTTCCTCACCGGCGTGGAGCTGGCCGATCTGCCGCTCGACGAGCGGGTGGCCGAGTGCGTTCGCATCAAGGCCGACCTGGTGGTGAAGGACACCACCGAGAAGGGTGAGCGGGCCCTGCTCAACTACGGCCACACCCTGGCCCACGCCCTGGAGATCGCCGGGGCCCACGACCTGCGGCACGGCGAGGCGGTGGCCGTCGGCCTCGTCTTCGCCGCTGAGCTGGCCCGGGGCCTGGAGCGCATCGACGACGCGCGAGTGGCCGACCACCGGCGGGTCGTCGAGGGCTACGGCCTGCCCACGACCGTCGACGGTGACCTGGACCCGGCCACCCTGGTCGAGCTCATGGGCCGGGACAAGAAGGCCTACGACGGCCTGACGTTCGTGCTCGACGGCCCCCGCGGCCCGGAGATCGTGACCGAGGTCGCGGCCCGTCAGGTCCTGGCCGCGCTGGAGCGGGTCCGCCCGTGAACGGTGTGGTGCTGCTCCTCTCGGGGCCCAACCTGAACCTGCTCGGCGACCGGGAGCCGGAGATCTACGGGACCGAGACGCTGGAGGACCACGTGGACGGCGGCCCGGGCCGCGGCGGCCGAGCGGGATCTCGACCTGGAGCACCTCCAGTCCAACCACGAGGGCGCCCTGATCGACGCCATCCAGGGGGCCCGGGGCCGCTGCGCCGCCATCGTCATCAACCCGGGCGCCTTCACCCACTACGCCTGGGCCATCCATGATGCCCTGGCCGCGTTCGCCGGCCCGGTCGTCGAGCTGCACCTGTCCGACCCCGAGACCCGCGAGCCCTGGCGCCACCTGTCGGTGGTCGCCCCGGTGGCCGACGCCACCGTCAAGGGCCTCGGGGGTGCCGGTTACCCGCAGGCGATCGCCACGGCCGCCGACCTCCTGGAGGCTTCCCGATGACCCCTGCTGACCTTCCCGCGATGGACTTCCGGTCCCGGTTCGACCGCTTGCGGGCCGAGCTGGACGGGGTCGGGTGCGACGCCGTGCTGGTCACCCGCCTGGTCAACGTCCGGTACCTGACCGGGTTCACCGGGTCCGCAGCACTCCTGCTGGTGCAGCCGGACCGGGCCCTGTTCGTCAGCGACGGTCGCTACCGCGACCAGGCCGCGGAAGAGATCGGGGCCGCCGGGGTCGACGTCGACATCGAGATCCTCAACGTCGGGCAGAAGGAGGTCGTCGTGGACGGCGCCGTCGGGGTGGCCCGCCTCGGCCTGGAGGCCGACGACGTGACCTGGGCCCAGCAGCGCAAGTACGCGGGGGAGTGGTTCCCCGAGACCGAACTGGTGGCCACCGAGGGCCTGGTCGACCGGCTGCGACTGGTGAAGGACGCCGGGGAGGTGGCCCGCATCCAGGCCGCCTGCGCCACCGCCGACGCCGCGTTGGCCGCGGTCCGCCACCGGCTGGTGGAGGGCCCGACCGAGGAGGAGTTCGGCCTCGAGCTGGACACCGAGATCCGCCGCCTCGGCGCCGAGGGCAACAGCTTCGAGACGATCGTGGCGTCGGGGCCGAACTCGGCCAAGCCCCATGCCCGCCCCGGTCCCCGCCGGATCCAGGAGGGCGACCTGGTGGTGGTCGACTTCGGGGCCCTGGTCGACGGCTACTGCTCGGACATGACCCGGACCTTCGCCATCGGCGAGGTCAGCCCGACCCAGCAGCGGATGCTCGACGTCGTGGCCGCTTCCCAGCGCGCCGGCGTGGAGGTCGTCGCCGCGGGCATCGAGGCCAAGGCGGTGGACCTGGCGTCCCGCGCGATCATCGACGAGGCGGGCTGGGGCGACGCCTTCCTGCACAGCACCGGCCACGGCGTCGGCCTCGAGATCCACGAGAACCCGAGGGTGGCCCAGACCTCCGAAGATACGCTCCGCTCCGACTACATCGTGACCGTCGAGCCCGGGGTCTACCTGCCCGAGCACGGCGGGGTCCGCATCGAGGACACCGTCGTGGTCACCGACGACGGATGCCGGGTCCTGACCGGCGCGCCCAAGTCCACCGATCCCCTTGCCGCCTGAGGAAGACACCGACGAATGCCCGCCATCACCACCAACGACCTGAAGACCGGGATGCACCTGGAGGTCGAGGGCAACCTCGTCCAGGTCGTGGACTTCCAGCACGTGAAGCCGGGCAAGGGCCACGCCTTCGTGCGGACCACGCTGAAGAACGCCCGCAATGGCGCCGTGGTCGACAAGACCTTCCGGGCCGGCGAGAAGGTCGAGCGGGTCGACCGTCGACAAGCGGGAGATGCAGTACCTCTACAACGACGGCACCGACTTCGTCTTCATGGACAACGCCACCTACGACCAGATCAACGTGAGTGCCGCGACCCTGGGCGACGCCGCCAACTACCTGGTCGAGGGCTCCACGGCCATCCTGCAGATGTACGGCACCGAGGTGGTGGGCGTGGACCTGCCCGCCTCCGTGGTCCTGGAGATCACCGAGTGCGAGCCCGGCATCCAGGGCGACCGGGTCTCGGGTGCCCGCAAGCCGGCCACGCTGGCCACCGGCCTCATCGTGCAGGTCCCGCTCTTCGTCGAGCCCGGCGAGCGCATCAAGGTCGACACCCGCTCCGGCGAGTACCAGAGCCGGGCCTGAGCCCATGTCCACTTGAGCTCCGAACGTCGGCAGGCCCGGGAGCGGGCCCTCGGGCTGCTCTACGAGGCCGAGACCAAGAGCCAGTCGCCGTCGGCCCTCGTGGCCGAGCAGGTGCTGGACCCCGATCCCTTCGCCGTGGACGTCGTCAACGGGGTGGAGGCGGCCCAGGACGAGATCGACGCCCTCATCACCCGGTTCGCCGAGAACTGGCCGCTGGCCCGCATGCCTGCCCTGGACCGGACCCTGCTGCGCATGGGGGTCTACGAGCTGACCCACCGACCCGACGTGCCGACCGGCGTCGTGCTGTCGGAGATCGTGGACTTGGCCAGCGAGTACTCCACCGACGACTCTGGACCCTTCGTCAACGGCGTCCTGGCCGCCATCGCCGCCGAGGTCCGCACCGATGGAGATCCCGAAGCCCGACCCGCCGCTGGCTGACGGCACCGTCGCCCTGCGCCCCTGGTGCGTCGAGGACGCGCCGGTCCTGGCCCGGGCCTGGGCCGATCCCGCCATCCGGCGCTGGTGCTCGGTGCCCGGAGACGCCACGGTCGAGGGGGCCGAACGCTGGATCACCGGCGCCGACCGCTGTCGCCAGGACGGCCTGGCCCTGGACCTGGCCATCGAGACCGAGGACGGCGTGGTCGGCGAGGTCGGCCTCGGCCCCATCCAGTGGGCCCACGAACGGGCCGCCGTCGGATTCTGGATCGACGCCGAGCACCGCCGCGGCGGCCACGCCGCCAAGGCCCTCCGCCTGCTGGCCACCTGGGCCCTCGCCGAGCTGCCGCTGCAGACCCTCGCCGCCGAGGCCTCCAGCGAGAACCCCGCCAGCGGCTGGACCCTCGCCGCCGCCGGCTTCACCCTGGCCACCGAGCGCCCGCCCAAACAAGCCTGGATCCGCGGCCCCTGCCCGTTCTGGTCGCTCAGGCTTGTCGTGGAGCACAAGTACGCGCAACCAGAACGGGATGCGACCTGTTCTGGTTGCTCAGGCTTGTCGTGGAGCACAAGTACGCGCAACCAGAACGGGATGGGGGTGGGGTCCGCGACGGGGGATCGTCGCGCTAGGGTCCACGGCTGACCGTGAAACGGGTCCTGAGAGGCCCGTACGGACAGAGAGGACCACCGGCTTGGCCGAACGAGAACGCAGGATGACGCCCCCCTACGGGGGCGTTTTCACTGCCCGGAGCCAGGTGATGGACCGCGAGGACGTCCACCGGGCGCTGCGGCGGATGGCCCACGAGATCATCGAGCGCAACGAGGGTCGCCTCAACGAGGTCGTCGTCATCGGCCTCCAGACCGGCGGCGCCCCGATGGCCGAGGCCCTGGTCGCCGCCCTCGAGGAGATCGACGAGGCCGCCGCCCCCATCGACATGGGCACCATCGACGTGGCCCTCTACCGGGACGACATCGGACTGCGGCCGGTCATGCCCGAGGAGGTCACCGCCATCCCCGTCGACCTGACCGAGCGCATCGTGGTGCTGGTGGACGACGTGCTCTTCACCGGCCGCACCATCCGGGCCGCCCTCGACGCCATCACCGACTTCGGCCGGCCCCGCTCGGTCCAGCTCGCGGTCATCGTGGACCGGGGCCACCGGGAGCTGCCCATCCGCCCCGACTACGTCGGCAAGAACCTCCCCACCCGCCGCGACGAGGTGGTCGACGTCAGCATCGACGGCGTCGAGCTCGGCGAGATGGTCAAGTGAGCGGAGCGGAGGCCGTGGCCGGCGACGCAGCCGCTCAGTGAGCGGATCGTGACGCACCTGCTGTCGATCGAGACCTGGGCGGACGGCATCGACGAGATCCTCCAGCTGACCGACACCTTCGTGGAGGTCTCGGCCCGGCCCATCGCCCGGGTGCCTGCGCTCCGGGGCAAGACCGTGGCCTTCTGCTTCTACGAGGACTCCACCCGCACCCGGGTCAGCTTCGAGACCGCGGCCAAGCGCCTGTCGGCCGACACCGTCAACTTCTCCATCGCCGCCTCGTCGGTGAACAAGGGCGAGTCGGTGCGGGACACGGTCGAGACCATCTGCGCGATGGGGGTCGACGGCCTCGTCGTCCGCCACAAGTCCGCCGGGGTGCCCTGGCAGATCACCCGCTGGGTCGACGCCACGGTCATCAACGCCGGTGACGGCTGGCACGAACACCCCACCCAGGCCCTGCTCGACGCCTACACGATCCGCCAGGAGCTGGGCTCGGTGGAAGGCCGCCACATCGCCATCGTGGGCGACATCAAGCACTCGCCGGGTGGCCCGCTCCAACGTGGCCGCGTTCACGGCCCTCGGCGCCGAGGTCACCCTGGTGGCCCCGCCCACGCTGTTGCCCCACCGGCTGGACGACTGGCCCGTCGAGGTCAGCCACGACCTCGACGACGTGCTGCCCAAGGTGGACGTCGTCTACCTCCTCCGCATGCAGAAGGAGCGCATGACCGAGTCCCTGATCCCCACCCTGCGGGAGTACACCGCGGGCTACGGCCTGACCCGTCGCCGGGTCGACCTGCTGGCCGACGACGCCGTGGTCATGCACCCCGGCCCCATGAACCGGGGCGTGGAGATCGCCGCCGAGGTGGCCGACCTGCCCCGGGCGGTGGTCACCAACCAGGTGCGCAACGGCGTGGCCGTGCGCATGGCGGTGCTCTACCTGCTCCTCGGCTCCGGCGTGGACCTGAAGCCGGAGGTCATCGGTGGCTGAGCACGACCTGGTCATCTCGGCGGCACCGTCGTCGACGCCAACGGCTCGCGCCGGGCCGACGTGGCCGTCACCGACGGGGTCATCACCGCCGTCGGCGAGGGCCTGACGGGCGACCGCACGCTCGGACGCCGACGGCTGCATCGTCGGCCCCGGCCTGGTCGACCTCCACGCCCACCTGCGGGAGCCCGGCAAGGAGGAGGCCGAGACGGTCGAAACCGGGGCCCGGGCCGCGGCCCGGGGCGGCTTCACCGCGGTGGTGGCCATGCCCAACACCACCCCGGCCATCGACAGCGCCGCGGTGGTGCGCGAGGTGCAGGCCCTGGGCCGTGACGCCCTCTGCGCCGTGCACCCCGCCGCCGCCCTCACCGTGGGCCGGAAGGGGTGAGCAGCTGACCCCGATGGCCGAGCTGGCCGAGCTGGGGGTCCGCCTCTTCACCGACGACGGCAACGGCGTCCAGGACGACGGCCTCATGCGTCGGGCCATGGAGTACGCCACCGGCCTGCCCCAGGACGTCGTCCTGGCCCAGCACTGCGAGGTCGAGGACCTCATGGCCGGTGGCCACATGCACGAGGGCGCCTGGTCCAGCCGGCTCGGCATCCCCGGCATCCCGGCCGCGGCCGAGGAGGTCATGGTCGCCCGGGACCTGGCCCTGGCCCGCCTCACCGGGGCTCGGGTCCACTTCCAGCACATGAGCACCGCGGGCTCCGTCGAGCTCATCCGCCAGGCCAAGGCCGCCGGTGCCCGGGCCACGGCCGAGGTCGCCCCCCACCACCTCACCCTCACCGATGCCGAGGTGGCCGGCTTCGACCCGGTCTTCAAGGTGAACCCGCCGCTGCGGGAGCAGAGCGACGTCGACGCCGTGCGGGCCGGCCTCCGTGACGGCACCCTCGACTGCGTGGCCACCGACCACGCCCCCCACACCCAGGAGGACAAGGAGAAGCCCTTCGACGCCGCCCCGCCGGGGATGCTCGGCCTGGAGTACGCGCTGGCCATCGTCCTCACCGAGGTCGGCCTGCCGATCGAGCAGGCGCTGGCCGTGCTCTCCTGGCAGCCCGCGGCCATCGCCCGGCTGAGCGACGAGCACGGCGGCCCGGTCGCCGAGGGCCGCCCCGCCAACCTCTGCGTGATCGATCCCGACCGTCGAGTGGACCGTCGACCCCGCCGACACGGCCAGCCGCTCCCGCAACAACCCCTACGCCGGGCGGAGGCTGACCGGCCGGGTCCGCCACACCGTGTACCGGGGAGAACCCGTCGTCATCGACACGGAGGCCCAGCGATGATCCGACGAGGCGCTGCTCGTCCTGGCCGACGGGACGACCTTCGAGGGCGAGGCCATCGGGGCCGAGCCCGCCGAGCGGCGTGGCCACCGGCGAGGTCGTGTTCAACACGGTCCTGTCCGGCTACCAGGAGGTCATCACCGACCCCTCCTACGCCGGGCAGATGATCGCCTTCACCTATCCCCACATCGGCAACTACGGGGTCACGCCCGACGACGACGAGAGCGCCCGGCCCTTCTGCCGCGGCGTGATCATCCGCGAGCTGGCCCGGCGCCGCAGCAACTGGCGGGCCGAGGACGACCTCGACGCCTTCCTGACCGGCCACGGTGTGCCCGGCATCGCCGGGATCGACACCCGGCGCCTGACCCGCCACATCCGCGACGCCGGGTCCATGCCCGGCGCCTTCGGCACGGCCGACGAGACCACCCTCAAGCAGGCCGCCCTCGACGAGCCCGGCACCGACGGCCAGGACCTGGCCACCGTCGTCAGCTGCACCGAGCCCTACACCGTCGGCGACGGCCCCCGCCGGGTCGTGGCCTACGACCTCGGCATGAAGACCACGATCCTGCGCCACCTCAGCGGCCTGGCCACCGTCGAGGTCGTGCCCGCCGGGACCACGGCCGACGAGGTGCTGGCCCGCGAGCCCGACGGCGTCTTCCTGTCCAACGGCCCCGGCGACCCCGCGGCGGTGACCACCACGACCGAGGCCATCCGGGGCCTGCTCGGCCAGGTCCCGATCTTCGGCATCTGCCTCGGCCACCAGCTGCTGGCCACCGCCCTCGGCGGCGCGACCGAGAAGCTGCCCTTCGGCCACCACGGCGGCAACCACCCGGTCCAGCGCCTGGCCACCGGCGGCATCGAGATCACCAGCCAGAACCACAACTACGCCGTCGCCGCCGACTCGCTGGGCGCCGCCGAGGTCACCCACGTGAACCTCAACGACGGCGTCATCGAGGGCCTGCGCAGCAACGACGTGCCCGCCTTCAGCGTGCAGTACCACCCCGAGGCCGGGCCCGGGCCCCACGACGCCCGCTACCTGTTCGACCTCTTCGCCGACCTGATGGACGCAGCACTGATGCCCAAGCGCGACGACATCGCGTCGATCCTGCTCATCGGCTCCGGGCCGATCGTCATCGGCCAGGCCTGCGAGTTCGACTACTCGGGCACCCAGGCCTGCCGGGTCCTGCGGGAGGAGGGCTACCGGGTCATCCTGGCCAACTCGAACCCGGCCACGATCATGACCGACCCCGACTTCGCCGATGCCACCTACGTCGAGCCCCTCGACCTCGAGATCCTGACCCGCATCATCGAGCGGGAGCAGCCCGACGCCCTGCCTCCCACCCTCGGCGGCCAGACGGCCCTGAACCTGGCCATGGCCCTCGTCGAGGCCGGGGTCCTCGACGAGCACGGCGTCGAGCTCATCGGGGCCAACGCCGAGGCCATCGCCACCGCCGAGGACCGCGACCAGTTCAAGCAGGCCATGATCGAGATCGGCCTCGGCGTGCCGTCCTCGGCCATCGCCCACACCCTCGACGAGGCCCTCGCCGTGGTCGACGAGATCGGCCTCCCGGTCATCATCCGGCCCGCCTACATCCTGGGCGGGCGGGGGACCGGCATGGCCGTCGACCCCCGAGGAGTTCGCCAAGGCGGCCCAGCACGGCCTCGAGTCCAGCCCCATCTCCGAGATCCTCATCGAGCAGTCCATCGCCGGGTGGAAGGAGTACGAGCTCGAGGTCATGCGGGACCGGGCGGACAACTGCGTGGTCGTCTGCTCCATCGAGAACGTCGACCCCATGGGGGTCCACACCGGCGACTCCATCACCGTCGCCCCCGCCCAGACCCTCTCCGACGTCGAGTACCAGCTCATGCGCGACGCGGCCTTCGCCTGCCTGCGCCGGGTCGGCGTGGAGACCGGCGGGTCCAACGTCCAGTTCGCCCTCGACCCGACCAACGGCGAGATGGTCGTCATCGAGATGAACCCCCGGGTCAGCCGCTCCTCGGCGCTGGCCTCGAAGGCCACCGGGTTCCCCATCGCCAAGATCGCCGCCCGCCTGGCCGTCGGCTACACGCTGGACGAGATCCCCAACGACATCACCGAGAAGACCCCGGCCTGCTTCGAGCCGACCATCGACTACGTCGTCACCAAGATCCCCCGCTGGGCCTTCGAGAAGTTCCCGGACCAGCCCGCCGTCCTCGGCACCCAGATGCAGTCGGTGGGCGAGGCCATGGCCATCGGCCGGACCTTCCCCGAGTCCCTGCAGAAGGGCCTGCGCTCCCTGGAGCACGGTCGCCACGGCCTGAACTGCGACCCGGCGAGGCGGCCTACGACGACCTGAGCGACGACGAGCTGGTGGCCCGGGCCTCGATCGGCACGCCGGACCGGCCCTTCGAGCTGGAGGCCGCCCTGCGGCGGGGCATCAGCATCGACGACGTCTACGCGTCGACGAAGGTCGACCCCTGGTTCCTCGACCAGATCAGCCTCATCGTCGAGGAGCGGGCCCACCTGGCCGAGGTCGGGCTTCGCGGCCATGACCCGGGCCGACTGGCGCCGGGCCAAGCGCCTCGGCTTCGCCGACGCCCAGCTCGGCTGGCTCTGGGGCGTCGATCCCGTCGAGGTCCGGGCCCGCCGGCTCGAGGCCGGGGTGCGCACCACGTTCAAGACCGTCGACACCTGCGGGGCCGAGTTCGACGCCCACACGCCGTACCACTACTCGACCTACGAGGACGAGGACGAGGTCCGGCCGGGGGAGAAGCCGAAGGTGATCATCCTCGGTTCGGGCCCCAACCGCATCGGCCAGGGCATCGAGTTCGACTACTGCTGCGTGCACGCCAGCTTCGCCCTGCGCGACGCCGGCTTCGAGACCGTCATGGTCAACTGCAACCCCGAGACGGTGTCCACCGACTACGACACCAGCGACCGCCTCTACTTCGAGCCGCTGACCCACGAGGACGTGCTCAACGTCATCGAGGCCGAGCAGGGCTCCGGCGAGGTCGTCGGGGTCATCGTGGCCCTCGGCGGCCAGACCCCGCTGAAGCTGGCCGACGTGCTGTCCCCGGAGCTGGTCCTGGGCACCAGCGCGGCCTCCATCGACCTGGCCGAGGACCGCGAGCGCTGGAACGCGCTGTGCGCCCACCTGGAGATCCCCCAGCCCGCCGGGGGCACGGCGGTGACCGATCGAGGAGGCCCTCGACCGTCGTCGAGCGGGTCGGCTACCCGGTGCTGATGCGGCCGTCCTACGTCCTCGGCGGCCGGGCCATGTCCATCGTCTACGACGACGACGGCCTGCGCTCGGCCATGGCCGAGCTCGCCGGCTTCGGCTCCCTGGGCAAGGAGGGCGGTCTCTCCGCCGAGCGGCCCGTGCTGGTCGACCGCTTCCTGGAGGACGCCGTCGAGGTCGACGTCGACGCCATCCGGGACCACACCGGCGACGTGCTCATCGGCGGGATCATGGAGCACGTCGAGGAGGCCGGGGTCCACTCCGGCGACAGCGCCTGCATCATCCCGCCCCCGTCGCTCTCGGCCGAGACCCAGGAGGTCATCGAGGAGCACACCCGGGCCATCGCCGAGGCCCTCGACGTCCGCGGCCTGATCAACGTCCAGTACGCGGTCAAGCACAACCAGGTCTTCGTGATCGAGGCCAACCCCCGGGCGTCCCGCACCGTGCCGTTCGTGGCCAAGGCGACCGGCGTGCCGCTGGTGAAGCTGGCGGCCCGGGTCATGGTCGGCGCCACCCTGGCCGAGCTGCGGGAGGAGGGCCTCCTCGTCGACAAGGTGGTCGGCGACCACGTCGCGGTCAAGGAGGCGGTCCTGCCCTTCGACCGCTTCCCCGACGTCGACACGGTGCTCGGCCCCGAGATGCGCTCGACGGGCGAGGTCATGGGCATCGACCTGACCGTGGGGCTGGCCTTCGCCAAGAGCCAGATCGCGGCGGGGGACCGGCTGCCCGAGTCGGGCACGGTGTTCCTCTCGCTGGCCGACCGGGACAAGGCCACCGCCGAGGCCGCCGCCGTGCCTCTTCCGCGAGCTGGGGTTCGCCATCGCGGCCACGGCCGGCACCGCCCGCTTCCTCGAGCGAGCGGGGCATCGAGGTGGCCACGGTGGTGGCCAAGCTGGGGGAGGAGACCGGCCACGACGCCGTCGAGCTCATCGAGCTCGGGCAAGGTCGACCTGGTCGTCAACAGCCCCCGGGGCCGTGGGCCCGCGGGCCGACGGCGCCCACATCCGCCGGGCCGCGGCCTCCGCCGGCATCCCGGTGGTCACCACCGCGGCGGCCGGCCTGGCCGCGGCCCGGGGCATGGCCGACTGGAGCCGCCACGAGCTGCGGGTCCGGACGCTGCAGGAGTACCACCGCGGGCGTCAACGCCGATCAGCTGAGCCTGCCCGCTGTGACAGTGCCGTTCCGTGACCTGACCACCACGGTCGGGTCGGTGACTCGTTGCCCAACCCGGTGATGACGGCCTCGGGCACGGCTGGCCACGGCACCGAGCTGGCCGCCTACCAGGACCTGTCCGGGCTGGGCGCCGTCGTCGTGAAGTCGCTGGCCGCGGGCCCGTGGGCGGGCAATCCGCCGCCGCGGGTGCGGGAGGCCCCGGCGGGCATGGTCAACAGCATCGGGCTGCAGGGCCCGGGCGTGCCCGCCTGGCTGGCCGACGGATCTGCCCGCCCTCGAGGCCATCGGGGCCCGGGTGGTGGCCAGCATCTGGGGCCGCACGGTCGACGAGTACGCCGAGGCGGCCGCGCTGCTCGCCGATGCCCCCGAGACCGTGGTCGCCGTCGAGGTGAACCTGAGCTGCCCCAACCTGGATGGCGGCTCCCACCTGTTCGCGCACGACGCCGGCCTGGCGGCCGAGGCCATCGCGGCCACGGCGGCCTGTGGCCGGCCCCGCTGGGCCAAGCTCAGCCCCAACACCCCGGACCTGGTCGCCATCGCCGGAGCGGTCGCCGAGGCCGGAGCCGAAGCGGTCACCCTGGTCAACACGGTCCAGGCCACGCTGCCCGACGACGAGCGCCGCGGTCCTCGCTTCGGTGGCGGGGGCGGTGGGCTCTCCGGACCGGCCATCCACCCGGTCGCCGTCCGCTGCGTCTACGCCGTGCGGGCGGCCCATCCCGACCTGCCGATCGTGGGCGTCGGTGGGGTCACCGACGCCGCCACGGCCCTCGACCTCCTCGCCGCCGGAGCGTCCGCGGTGCAGGTCGGGACCGCGACCTTCGCCCATCCGGGTGCGCCATCCCGGGTGCTGGATCAACTAGAAACGTGGTGTCGACGCACCCGAATCCCACACCTGCGCGAACTGATCGGAAGCATGCATGACTGAACGTGCCTGAGGAACTCCGCCAGAAGCTCTGCCTGGCGCTGGACGTGGACGACCTGGTCGCGGCCAACCGCCTGGCCCGCGACCTGAAGGGCCACTTCGGGGTGGTGAAGGTCGGTCTCGAGCTGTTCACCGCGGTGGGCCCCGACGTGATCGGCACGATGACCGACCACGGCTACAGGGTCTTCGTCGACCTGAAGCTGCACGACATCCCCAACACCGTCGAGCGGGCGTCCCGGGTCCTGGGGGCCCTGGGGGCGGGCTACCTGACCATGCACGCCCACGGCGGGGCGCCGATGCTGCGGGCCGGGGTGACCGGCCTGCTGGAGGGCGCGGCCAACGCCGGCCTGCCCGAGCCCGTCGCGGTGGCCGTCACCGTCCTCACCAGCGACGCCGACGCCCCCGAGCACATCATCCCCAAGCGGGTCCGGGTGGCCGCCGAGGGCGGTTGCCAGGGCATCGTCTGCGCGGTGGCCGACCTGCCCGACGTGCGCACCCTCACGCCCCGGCTGATCAAGGTCGTCCCCGGCATCCGGCCCGAGGGCGCCCCCGCCGACGACCAGGCCCGGGTGGGCACGCCCCAGGAGGCCTTCGACGCGGGCGCCGACCTGCTCGTCATCGGCCGCCCCATCACCCGGGCCGACGATCCCGTCCAGGCCGCCGCCGACCTCGTCGCCTCCATCGGATAGCTGTGTCGATGGCTCTTCGCCTGACGGCTCATCGCTGTGTGGGCCGGGGCCCTACCCAATCCGCCCAGTCTGCTGGCGCAGCCTGACATGCCCACGCCGCCGCCGCTCAGCGACGAGCAGCGCCGGGCCGCACTGGAGAAGGCCGCCGAGGCCCGTCGGGTCCGGGCCGAGCTGAAGGCCGACCTCCAGGCGGGCACCATCGGCCTCGACGACGTCTTCACCCGGGCGGCGGACGAGCCGTTCGTGGCCAACACCAAGATCCTCGCCGTGTTGGAATCGCTGCCGAACATCGGCAAGGTCCGTTCCCGTCGCACCATGGCCGACATCGGGATCAGCGAACGCCAGCGGGTGCGGGGCGTCGGCCAGCACCAGCGGGAGGCGCTGATCGAGCGTTTCGCCGAAGAGGAGTCCCCCTGATCATCGTCATCGCCGGCCCTGGGGGGGTCGGCAAGGGCACCATCGTCGAGCAGTTGATCGCCCGGGACCCCGACCTGTGGTTGAGCCGCTCGTGGACCACACGCGACCGCCGACCCGGCGAGGCCGCGGACGCCTACGTCTTCACCGACCGCGACGGATTCATGGCCAACGTCAAGGCGGGCGGCTTCCTGGAGTGGGTGGAGTTCCTCGACTACTTCCAGGGCACACCGATCCCGGACCCGCCCGAGGGCAAGGACGTCGTGTTGGAGATCGACGTCGGCGGGGCCGAGCAGATCCAGGCCGGCTACCCCGACGACCTGTTCGTCTTCGTCGAGCCCCCCAGCCGCGCCGTGCAGGAGGAGCGCCTCCGGGGCCGGGGCGACCCGGAGGAGAAGATCCAGAAGCGCCTGGCGAAGGCCGACGAAGAGGCCGAGTGGGCCCGGGAGCTGGGCATGACCATCGTGGTCAACGACGTCCTCGATGACGCCGTCGCCGAGATCGAGGCCCTCATCGCCGAGGCCCGCGCCGCCCGATGACCCGAGAACGCAGGATCGAGCACCGGGGCGGGCACTACCCTCTGAGCAGGTTCGTGAGCGACCTCCATCCGCTCTCCGCACGTCGCCGGTGACCGTCGGCGGCATCAGCACCGCCCGCCGGTAGCCTGTTCTGGCCCCTTTCTCCACGGAGTGCCGCATGTCTTCGCGCCATCACACGATGATCGACCCCCGCATCGAGGACCTCCTCGAGCGCGCGGGGACTCCAAGTTCCGCCTGGTGACCCTCGGGGCCAAGCGGGCCCGCCAGATCAACTCCTACTTCGGCCAGCTCGGTGAGGGCCTCGGCTCCTCGATCCCGCCGCAGGTGACCTCGACGGCCCGCAAGCCGCTGTCGATCGCCTACGAGGAGATCCGGGCCGACAAGATCCTGCCGGTGAACCCCGAGGACATGCCCCAGGAGCCCGAGGTCGACGAGGACGCCGAGGCGGTCGCGGCCGATGCCGGAGACGACGCCGAGGCGTAGTCCGCTCGCGGGCGACCCGGGACCGGGGGGAACGAACGTGCCCGAGACCGCATCAGCAGCCAATCCACTGCACGGACGCCGAATCGTGCTCGGCATCACCGGGGGCATCGCGGCCTACAAGGCCGTCGAGGTCTGCCGCCGGCTGGTCGACGCCGGGGCCCACGTCGCCCCGATCATGACCGAAGGGCGCCCAGCGCTTCGTGGGCGAGGTCACCTTCTCGGCCCTGGCCTCCGAGCCCGTCCAGACCTCGATCTGGGACGAAGACTCGACCCATCCCGCACACCCGGCTGGGCCAGGGGGCCGACCTGATCGTGGTCTGCCCGGCCACCGCCCGGCTGCTCGGTGCCTACGCCGCGGGCATCTCCGACGACCTGCTCACGGCCACGCTCCTGGCCACCCGGGCGCCGGTCGTGGTCTGCCCGGCGATGCACACCGAGATGTGGGAACACCCCGCAGTGCAGGACAACCTCCGAGTCCTGGCCGGCCGTGGGGTGACGATCGTGGCCCCCGACGAGGGCCGCCTGGCCGGTGGTGACATCGGCGCCGGGCGCCTGGCCGACCCCGAGCGCATCGTGGCCGCCCTGGAGACCGTCCTCGGCCCCGACGACCTGGCCGGCCTCGACGTGCTGGTCACCGCCGGCGGCACCCGCGAGCCCATCGACCCCGTCCGCTTCATCGGTAACCGCTCGTCGGGCAAGCAGGGCCACGCCCTGGCCGACGAGGCCGCCTCACGTGGGGCCAAGGTCACGCTGGTGACCACCGTCGAGCGCCCGACGCGCCAACGGCGTCGAGGTCGTGCGGGTGGCCACCGCGGCCGAGATGGAGGCCGCAGTCCGCGAGCGCAGCGACGGCGCCGACGTGGTCGTCATGGCCGCGGCCGTGGCCGACTTCCGCCCCGACACCGCCGCGGACACCAAGCTCAAGAAGGAGGGCGGGCCGCCCACCGTCACCCTCGTACCGACCGCCGACATCCTCGGCGGCCTGGTCGAGCGCCGCCGCCCCGGTCAGACCCTGGTCGGCTTCGCCGCCGAGACCCACGACGTCGAGGCCAACGCCGCGGCCAAGTTGGCCCGGAAGCCCGTCGACCTCCTCGTGGTCAACGACGTGTCGAGGCCCGGGGCCGGGTTCGAGTCGGACACGAACGCGGTGCGTATCATGTCGCCGTCCGGATCGACCCTCACCGTCGATCAGCGCGACAAGCGGGCGGTCGCCCGTGCCGTCCTCGATGCCGTCGTGGCCGATCGCGCCACGCCCTGAGACCAAGATCGCCGAACCACCGAACATGGAGCACCTGTGAGCAAGTTCACCTTCACCTCGGAGAGCGTGACCGAGGGCCATCCCGACAAGATGGCCGACCAGATCTCGGACGCGATCCTCGACGCCATGCTGGCCGAGGACCCCGAGAGCCGGGTCGCCTGCGAGACCCTGGTCACCACCGGCCTGGCCATGGTCGCCGGTGAGATCACCACCAAGGCCTACGTCGACATCCCGGGCACGGTGCGCCAGACGATCAACGACATCGGCTATGACCGCGAGGCCTTCGGCTACGACGGCAACACCTGCGGCGTCATGGTCTGCATCGACGAGCAGTCCCCCGACATCGCCCAGGGCGTGGACGACAGCGAAGAGGTCCGCTCCGGTACCTCCGGCGAGGACCTGCTCAACAAGCAGGGCGCCGGCGACCAGGGGATGATGTTCGGCTACGCCTGCGACGAGACCGACGTGCTCATGCCGCTGCCGATCCACGTCGCCCACCGCATGGCCGAGCGCCTGACCGAGGTCCGCCGGGCGGGCACGGTCCCGTACCTGCGCCCCGACGGCAAGACCCAGGTCACCTTCGACTACGAGGACGGCAAGCCCGTCCGCCTGACAACCGTGCTGGTCTCCACCCAGCACAACGACGGCATCGACCGGGACGAGGTCATCCGCCCCGACCTGATCGAGCACGTCATCCGACCGGTCATCCCCGAGCAGTTCGCCGACGACGACTACGAGGTCTTCGTCAACCCGACCGGTCGCTTCGTCATCGGTGGCCCGGTGGGCGACGCCGGCCTCACCGGTCGCAAGATCATCGTCGACACCTACGGCGGCATGGCCCGCCACGGCGGTGGCGCCTTCTCGGGCAAGGACCCCAGCAAGGTCGACCGCTCCGCGGCCTATGCCGCCCGCTGGGTGGCCAAGAACCTGGTCGCCGCCGGCGCCGCCGCCCGCTGCGAGGTGCAGGTGGCCTACGCCATCGGCGTGGCGCACCCCATCTCGATCATGGTCGAGACCTTCGGCACCGAGAACGTCGACCAGCTCAAGCTGGAGGAGGCGGTCCGTGAGGTCTTCGACCTCCGCCCGGCCGCCATCATCCGGGACCTGGAGCTGCGTCAGCCGATCTACCGCCAGACGGCGGCCTACGGCCACTTCGGGCGTGAGGGCGACGGCTTCAACTGGGAGCGGCGCGACCGGGTCGACGCGGTGAAGTCCGCGCTCGGCCTGTAGAACGCCACCACGTCCCACTCGCCGCCAGGAGAACCCACCGCCCGACCCGGGTCGATCGTCCGGGTCCTGCCCGACGTGCCCGCACTGGGGCGCGCCTTCGACTACCTCGTCCCCGACGGGATGGAGGGTCGGGTCGGTGTCGGTTCCCTGGTGCGCATCGAGCTGCAGGGTCGGAGGGTCGGCGGCTGGGTGGTCGGCCTCGACTCTCAGCCTCCGGAGGGCACCGTCCTGCGGCCGCTGTCGAAGGTCACGGGGTGGGGACCGCCCCCGGACCTGGTCGCGCTGGCCGACTGGGCCGCCCACCGTTGGGCGGGCCGGCCGGTCGCCTTCCTCCGCACGGCCTCACCGCCCCGGGCCATGACCGGTGTCCCCGACCCCTGGGACCCCAGCCACCCTGTCCCCACCACCGGCGACGAACAGGCAGAAGCCGCCTTCTATCCCGTTGGAGGCAATGACCCCCGGAAGCAGGGGGTTGGTGTCTCCGATGAAGAGCAGGCGACGACACTCGGCGGCGGGGGGGGATCCGAGCTGTTGCCGATGCCGGTGGCCGCCGGCGACCAGGCGTGGGCGCCGCGGGTGGTGCGGTTGGCGCCGGGGGCGGACCGGCTGCCGCTGGTGCTGGCGGCCTGCCGGCGGGGTCATGCGCTGATCCTGCTGCCGTCGGTGGGGGAGGCCGAGGAGCTCGGGGTGCGCCTGCGACGGATGGGCGTGCCGGTGGCGGTGCTGCCCGACGAGTGGGCCCAGGCCCGGGGTGGAGCCACGGTCGTCGGCGCCCGCTCCGCGGCCTGGGCACCCGTGGTGGACCTGGCGGCGGTCCTGGTGCTGGACGAGCACGACGAGGCGCACAAGCAGGAGCAGACCCCGGCCTGGCACGCCCGCGACGTGGCGGTCGAGCGGGCCCGACGGGCCGGCGTGCCCTGTGTCCTGGCCTCGCCCTGCCCGTCGCTGGAGGCGCTGGAAGCGGGGCCGTTGTCGACCCCTCCCCGGTCCGTGGAGCGCCAGGGGTGGCCGGTTGTCGACGTCGTAGACCGCCGCCACGACGACCCGGGCCGGTCCGGGCTGTACTCGGCCCGCCTGGTCGACCTGCTGCGGGAGGGCGGGCGGGTCCTCTGCGTGCTCAACCGGAAGGGCCGGGCCCGGCTCCTGGCCTGCCACGCCTGCGGCGAGCTGGCCCGCTGCGAGCACTGCGGGGGTGCCCTGGTCCAGTCCGAGCCGGGGACCCTGACCTGCCTTCGGGACGACCGGAGCCGGCCGACCGTCTGTGCGTCCTGCGGCGGGACGAAGATGAAGCTGCTGCGGGTGGGGGTGAACCGGGCGGCCGAGGAGCTGGCCGCCCTGGCCAACACCGAGGTCATCGAGGTGACGGGGGAGTCCGGCGCCCTGGCCGACGCCCGGGTGTACGTGGGCACCGAGGCCGTGCTCCACCAGGTCCACCACGCCGACGTGGTCGCCTTCCTGGACTTCGACCAGGAGCTCCTGGCCCCCCGCTACCGGGCGGCCGAGGAGGCCCTGGGCCTGCTGGCCCGAGCGTCCCGCATCCTCGGCGGGCGGCGTCGCAACGGACGGCTGGTCCTGCAGACCCGTCTGCCCGAGCACGAGGTCGTCCAGGCCGCGCTGCACGCCGACCCCTACCGGGTGGCCGCCGTCGAGCTGGAGCGACGTCGGATCCTCGGCTACCCGCCGGCCACGGCGATGGCCACCCTCAGCGGGGCGGTGGCCGAGCAGTACGTCGAGGGCATCGAGGGCATCGACGTCCTCGGCCCCCGCGACGGCACCTGGCTCCTGCGGGCCCCCGACCACGACACGCTCCTGGCCGCCCTCGCCGCCGCCCCTCGCCCGTCCGGCCGGATGCGCCTCGACGTCGACCCCCTCCGCGTCTGATCCCCCGTACGCTCCGAAATTGCGCCGATTTGTCACGCTGGGCGTGACGAATCGACGCAATGTCGTCTGGAGGGTGGTGGATGAGGATCATCGGAGGGACGGCGCGGGGTCGGAAGCTGGTGGGGCCGTCGTCGGAGGGGACGCGGCCGCTGTCGGACCGGGCCCGGGAGGCGCTGTTCAACATCCTCGGGCCGGGCATCCGGGGCGAGCGGGTGCTGGACCTGTTCGCAGGGACCGGGGCCGTCGGACTCGAGGCGTCTGAGCCGGGGCGCCCTGTCGGCCACCTTCGTGGAGCGGGACCGCAAGGCGCTGGGCGACATCCAGCGCAACCTCGACACCCTCGGCTTCGGCGACCAGGGCAAGGCCGTGTCGGGCGACGCCCTCGGCTTCGTGGGCCGGACCCGGGAGTCCTTCGACGTGATCTTCGCCGGGCCGCCCCAGTGGGACGGCCTCTGGAAGACGACCATCGCCGCGGTCGACGCCCGGCCCGAGGTCCTGGCCGAGGGCGGGGTGCTCATCACCCAGCTCGACCCCAGCGAGGACGACGGCGATCCGGACCTCGACGTCCTGGCCCGGGTCGACGCCCGCACCTACGGCAAGACCCTCCTGCTGTTCCACGAAGCCCGGCAACCGGACTGAGCCGCGTGCGCCGTCGCTTCGACGATGCCGAGCGGCGGGCCCGGCTCGGTCGCCGTCACCACCTGAGTCGACCGGCGCCGTCGGTCGAAGCTGTAGCTGTGGACCTCGCGGGCGTGCACTCCAGCGATCCGGCGTCCGTCGTCCTCGCCGCCCGGGCGCGGCGTCCCGACGCCGCGGTCACCGAGCTCGACCAGGCCCTCTACGAGGACCGGACCCTGGTGCGCCTGGTGGGGATGCGTCGGACCATGTTCGTCGTCGACCGGGAGCTGGCCGGCCTGATCGATGTCAGTTGCGCGCGTGATCTGGCCCGGGCGGAGCGCAAGCGGTTGGTCGGGATGATCGAGGCATCCGGAATCGCCGGCCGCCGTCGCCCCGATCGGTGGCTCGCCGCGGTGGAGGACGCCGCCGTGGCCGCGCTGGCCGAGCACGGTCCGGCGGCCGCGGCCGAGCTCAACGCCCATGTGCCCGAGTTCGGCCTGAAGGTCACGGCGGGGCCCGGTACCAAGTGGGCGACCGAGGTCGGGGTGTCGTCCCGGGTGTTGGGCCTGCTGGCGATGGAGGGCCGGATCGTCCGGGGCCGGCCCCGCGGCTCGTGGATCTCGAGCCAGTACCGCTGGGTCCGCACCGAGGACTGGCTCGGTGAGCCCTTCGCCGACCACGACCCGGAGGTGGCCCGAGCCAAGCTGGTGCGGCGCTGGCTCCGGGCCTTCGGCCCGGCGCCGCTCACTGACCTCAAGTGGTGGACGGGCTGGACGCTCACGGCGACGCGGGCGGCATTGGCTGCAATCGACCCGGTGGCCGTCGACCTGCCCGAGGGGGAGGGGTGGGTCCTGGCCGACGATCTCGACCCGGTCATCGCCCCGGAGCCGTGGGTGGCGTTCCTGCCGTCGTTGGACCCGACCCCGATGGGCTGGAAGGCCCGTGACTGGTACCTCGATCCCGAGCACGTCCCCGCCCTGTTCGACTACAGCGGCAACATCGGCCCGACCGTCTGGGTCGACGGTCGCATCGTCGGGGGCTGGGGTCAGGGGCCCGACGCCGCCGTGGCGTACCGCCTCCTCACCGACGTCGGAGCCGGGGGCGAGGCGGCGATTGCCGCCGGAGGCTGCGGCGCTGACCGACTGGATGGCCGGCGTCGTGGTCACGCCCCGGTTCCCCACGCCCATCGACAAGGAGCTGCGCACCGGGACCTGATCCCGTCCCTCGGTCGAGGGCTTCGAATCCCCCCGGAGGTCCGGATCCCGGGCCGTCGCCGTGCCTACGCTCTCGTCGCCCAGCCGACGACAGAGGACGAGCGCCATGCAGGTCGAGATCAAGTACAGCCCGAGCTACTCCATCGCCTTCGCCACGCTCGACGCGGGCGAGACGATCAAGGCCGAGGGCGGCGCCATGGTCAGCCACTCCGCCGGGCTCCAGATGGAGACCAAGGCCGAGGGCGGCTTCATGAAGGGCCTCAAGCGGGCCGCGCTGGGCGGGGAGTCGTTCTTCATGAACACCTTCACCGCCACCCAGCAGGGCGACCAGATCGGCCTGGCCCCGCCCCTGCCCGGCGACATCGCCCACTGGCCCCTGGCCGGCCAGACCGTCTACCTGCAGTCGGGCTCCTACCTGGCCTCCAGCGCCGGCATCGACATCGACACCGACTGGGGCGGGGCCAAGACCTTCTTCAGCAGCGAGGGCCTGATCGTGCTCAAGGTGTGGGGGACCGGCGACCTGCTCATCTCCTCCTACGGCGCCATCCACACGATGGACCTGGCCGCGGGCCAGTCCTACATCGTGGACACGGGCCACATGGTGGGCTGGTCCGAGGGGATCACCTACACGGTCAACAAGGCCGGCGGCGGCTGGAAGCAGACCCTGCTCGGTGGCGAGGGCCTCGTCTGCACCCTCACCGGCCCCGGCCGCATCTACCTCCAGACCCGCAGCCCCGCCGACTTCATCGGCTGGCTCGTCCCCCAGCTCCCCAAGCCCTCCAGCAGCTGACCCGTCGTCGGCCCTGCCCCACGAGCCCCGGCTCGACCTCACGCCCCCGTCCCTTGCCCCCTTGTCCTGCTCGAGGACCAGATGGCGTCGGGGGTCGGCTCCCGGCTGACCCTCGTCACATCGGGGCCTCGGAGAGACGCCGGTAGCGTTGTGGGCATGGCGCCGTTCGACATCCGGATCGTGGGGGATCCCGTGCTGAAGCAGCGGGCCCACGAGATCGAGAACGTCGACGACGCGCTCGTGCGGCTGGTCGACGACATGGTCGTGACGATGTACGAGGCGCCCGGTGTGGGCCTCGCCGCCCCGCAGGTCGGCGTGCAGAAGCGGCTGTTCGTCTACGACATCGGCGAGGGCCCCCAGACGCTGGTCAACCCCACGATCGTCGAAGGCGATGGCGAGTGGGTCTACGACGAGGGCTGCCTGTCGGTCCCCGGACTGTCCTGGGAGATCGTGCGGCCCAAGCAGGTCCACCTCGCCGGCTGGGACCTCGACGGCAACGAGGTCTCCGTCGAGGCCGACGAGTTCCTGGCCCGGGTCTTCCAGCACGAGATGGACCACCTCGACGGGATCCTCCTGCTGGAGCGCCTCGACGAGGACCAGGCCAAGGAGGCCAAGAAGGCCGTCCGCGAGCTCATGCTCACGGGCCGGGCCCCCGTGCAGGACCGCAACGACTCCGGTCTCGAGGCCGGAGTCGCGCCCCGGGAGGGCCTGTCACTTCCCTGAAGCCGGCGCCCGAGCACCCCGGGCGTCTGGCGTTCCTGGGGACCCCCGAGATGGCGGTCCCCTTCCTGCGGGGGTTGCACGGCGCCGAGTGGCCGATCGACCTCGTCGTGTCCCGGCCCGACACCCGCCGCCGACGCAACGCCGACCCGGAGCCCAGCCCGGTCAAGGCCCTGGCCCTCGACCTCGGCCTACCGGTCAGCGACGACCCGGACGACGTGGCCACCTGTGGGGCGGACCTGGCGATCGTGGTGGCCTACGGGCGCATCATCAAGCCGGACCTGCTGGCCCGGGTGCCCATGATCAACGTCCACTTCTCCCGCCTGCCGCGCTGGCGGGGCGCGGCCCCCGTCGAGCGGGCGATCCTGGCGGGCGACGAGACCACCGGTGTCGACATCATGGTCGTCGAGGAGGGGCTGGACACCGGCCCGCTCTACGCCCGGCACGAGACCGACATCGGCGACCACGAGACGGCCACGGAGTTGGCCGATCGCCTGGTCGGGCTCGGCGTCGTGCTGCTGCTCGACGTCCTGAAGGCCGGGTTGAAGGACCCGACGCCCCAGGAGGGCGAGCCCACCTACGCCGAGAAGATCGACCCCGCCGAGCTGCGCATCGACTGGCTGCGCTCGACCATCGAGATCCACCGCCTGGTCCGCCTGGAGCGGGCGTGGACGACGTTCCGGGGCAAGCGCCTCAAGGTCCTCGCCGGGCACCCGCTGCCGGGCTCGCTGGAGCCCGGGATGATGGACCTCGAGCTGCCGGTCGAGGTGGGCACGGGGCAGGGAACGTTCCGCATCGACGTCGTCCAACCCGAGGGCAAGGCGCCCATGAAGGCCAAGGACTGGGTCCAGGGTGCGAGGATCGAGCCGGGCGAACGACTGGGGGAGTGATGACGACGATCTGGTGACCGGCCTGCAGGCCAAGGTGCTGACGGTGTCCGACGGCGTGATCGCCGGGACCCGGGAGGACACGTCGGGGGCCGCCCTCGAGGTGCTCCTGGCCGGCGCGGGCTTCGACGTGGTCGAGCGGCGAGTCGTGGCCGACGGCATCCAGAACGTGGGAGAGGCCATCGTCGAGCTGGCCGAGGGGTTCGCCGGCCTGGTCGTGACCACCGGCGGCACCGGCTTCGGCCCCCGGGACCAGACCCCCGAGGGCACCAAGGTCGTGCTCGACCGCGAAGCTCCCGGCCTGGCCGAGGCCATGCGTCTCGTGAGCCCGCTCGGCCGCCTGTCCCGCGGCGTCGCCGGCACCCGGGGCCTGGCCCTGGTCCTGAACACGCCCGGCTCGTCCAAGGGCGCGGTCGAGACCGTCGAGGCCGTCCTCGACGTCATCCCCCACGCCCTTCGCCTCATGACCGACGAGTCCACCCAGCACTGACCCGCGGCCCGATCCGGTAGCGCGAAATCGGGCTGACGGGGCTGGTCGAATCTGGCACGATCGTGTTGACGGGCGGCCACCCTGGAGTACGATGATCGACGCCCCTCGCGGGGTCGGGTGGAAATCCCAACCGGCGGTGACAGTCCGCGAACCCCCACTTCGGTGGGGGCCGATCCGGTGGAACTCCGGGGCCGACGGTGAGAGTCCGGATGAGAGCGAGGGGCCGTGTGTGGCGTTCCCGCGCGCGGTCCCGGACAGGAGACCGGGATGACGCAGGGGACAGGCGAGGACGAGGCGGCGATGGTCCGCGCCCTCGACCTGGCCGCCGGCGTCCGTACCTCCACCTCGCCCAACCCCTGGGTCGGCGCCGTCGTGCGTGACCCCCGACGGCGTCCACACCGGGGCGACCGAGCCCCCGGGCGGACGCCACGCCGAGATCGTGGCCCTCGACGCCGCCGGCGCCACGGCCCAGGGCGCCACGCTGGTCACGACCCTCGAGCCCTGCTCGCACACCGGCCGCACCGGGCCGTGCGCCGACGCCATCATCGACGCCGGCGTCGCCCGGGTCGTCGTCGCCATCGAGGACCCCGACCCCGACGTCGCCGGCCAGGGCATCGCCAAGCTCCGGGAGGCGGGCATCGAGGTCGTCACCGGCGTCCTGGCCGACGAGGCCACCGCCCAGCTCGCCCCGTACCTGAAGCACCGCACCACCGGCCGGCCCTACGTCGTCCTCAAGCTGGCGGCCACCCTCGACGGCCGCACCGCGGCCCCCGACGGCTCCAGCCAGTGGATCACCGGCGAGGCGGCCCGCACCGACGCCCACCGCCTCCGGGCCGAGAGCGACGCCGTCGTCGTCGGCGCCGGCACGGTGCGCGCCGACGACCCCACCCTCACCGTCCGCCACGTCGAGGGTCCCGACCCCCTCCGGGTCGTGCTGGGCCAGGCCCCGGAGGGCGCCAAGGTCCTCCCCGCGCTGGAGCACCAGGGCGACCTGGAGCCCCTGCTCGACGACCTCGGCGCCCGGGGCGTCCTGCAGGTCCTGGTCGAGGGCGGCGCCGCCGTGGCCCACGACGTCCACGCCGCCGGCCTGGTCGACCGCTACGTGCTCTACCTGGCCCCGGCCCTCTTCGGCGGCGACGACGCCCGCGGCCTGTTCGCCGGCCCCGGCGCCGCCCACCATCGACGACGTCTGGCGGGGCCGCATCATCAGCACCCGCCGGCTCGGCGACGACCTCCGCATCGACCTGGGGGCCGCCTGATGGGCCGCCAGGCCGCCGTCGGGTCAGTTGGTCCTCCCGAGCCCGGCCGACGCACGCCCGAGCGGGGAAGGGTCTGATGTTCACCGGGATCGTGGAGGAGCTGGGCACCGTCCTGGCCATCGAGCACCAGGGGGGCGCCGGCGCCGCATCCGCATCGGGGCCACCGACGTCCTCGAGGGGGCCGGCCGCGGCGACTCCACCGCCGTCGACGGCTGCTGCCTCACCGTGGTCGAGCTGGGCGACGGCTGGTGGGAGGCCGACGTCAGCGACGAGACGCTGCGCCGCACCACCCTCGGCGCCCGCACGGTCGGCGACCGGGTCAACCTCGAGCGCCCGCTGCTGGTCACCGACCGCCTCGGCGGCCACATCGTCCAGGGCCACGTCGACGCGGTGGGCGAGGTCGTGGCGCCCGGTGCCCGACCTGCGGGTCCGCATGCCCGACGACCTGCGCCGCTACGTCATCGAGAAGGGCTCGATCACCGTCGACGGCGTCAGCCTGACCGTGGTCGAGCCCACCGACGACGGCTTCACCGTGGCCGTCATCCCGCACACCGCCGAGGTCACGACGCTGGGGGCCAAGGCGCCCGGCGACACCGTCAACCTCGAGGTCGATCTCATCGCCAAGTACACCGAGCGCCTGCTGGCGTTCCGACAAGGAGCCCTGGATGGCTGAGCACACCCCGCAGTTCGACCCCGTCCCCGAGGCGATCGCCGCCATCGGGCGGGGCGAGATCGTCGTCGTGGTCGACGACGAGGACCGCGAGAACGAAGGCGACCTGATCATGGCCGCCGAGTTCGCCACGCCGGAGAAGATCGCCTTCTTCGTGCGCCACACCTCGGGACTCATCTGCATCCCGCTCACCGGCGACCGCCTCGACGAGCTGGACATCCCGCTCATGGTCAAGGACAACACCGAGGCCCAGCGCACGGCCTTCACCTACAGCGTGGACGTCATGACCGGCACCAGCACCGGCATCTCCGCCGCCGACCGGTCGGCCACCATCCAGGCGCTCATCGACCCGGGCACCCGACCCACGGACCTCGCCCGGCCGGGCCACATCTTCCCGCTGCGCTACGCGGAGGGCGGCGTGCTCAAGCGGGCCGGCCACACCGAGGCCGCCGTCGACCTGGCCCGCATGGCCGGGCTCTACCCCGCGGGCGTCCTCTGCGAGATCGTCAACGAGGACGGGACCATGGCCCGGGTCCCGGACCTCGTCCCCTTCGCCAAGGAGCACGGGCTGAAGATGACCTCGATCGCGGACCTCATCCGGTACCGGCGTCAGAACGAGAAGCTGGTCCGCCGCATCGGCGAGGCCCGCATCCCCACCGAGTGGGGCGACTTCACCTGTTACGCCTACGAGTCCCTGCTCGACGGCGAGCAGCACATCGCCATGGTCCGGGGCGCCGTGCAGGGCGAGGAGGACGTGCTGGTCCGGGTCCACTCCGAGTGCCTCACCGGCGACGTCTTCGGCTCGATGCGCTGTGACTGCGGCATCCAGCTCGACGCCGCGCTGGCTCGTATCGCCGAGGAGGAGCTGGGCGCCCTCGTCTACCTCCGGGGCCACGAGGGCCGCGGCATCGGCATCGGCCACAAGATCCGGGCCTACTCCCTGCAGGAGGAGGGCCACGACACCGTCGACGCCAACCTCGAGCTGGGCCTGCCCATCGACAACCGGGAGTACGGCATCGGCTCCCAGATCCTGGTGGACCTCGGGATCACCACGATGAAGCTGATGACCAACAACCCGGCCAAGTACGGCGGCCTGGAGGGCTTCGGCCTGGAGGTCACCGAGCGGGTGGCGCTGGAGACCATCCCCAACCCGGAGAACATCGACTACCTGCGGACCAAGCGCGAGCGCATGGGGCACCTCATCGAGGGCCTGGACTGATGGGGGAGCGGGTCGCGACCGATGTCGACCTCGACGGCACCGGCCTGCGCATCGGCGTCTGCTGCGGGCGCTTCAACCGGGACATCACCGACCGCCTGCTGGAGGGTGCCCTGCGGGGCCTGGCCGCCCACGGCGTGGCCGAGGACGACATCACCGTCGCTGTGGGCCCCGGGCGCCTACGAGCTGCCGCTGGTCGCCCAGGCGCTGGTCACCCGCGGGGGCGCCGACGCCGTCATCGCCCTCGGCGCGGTCATCCGCGGCGAGACCGGCCACTACGACTTCGTGGCGGGGGAGTGCGCCGCCGGCCTGTCCCGGGTGCAGCTGGACACGGGCGTCCCCGTGGTGTTCGGGGTGCTCACCACCGAGAACCGGGAGCAGGCCCTCGAGCGCTCCAGCGACGAGGACAACAAGGGCGAAGAGGGGGCCGAGACGGCCATCGAGATGGTCAACCTCCTCAAGTCCCTGCCCGGCGAGGGCTAGGCGGCCGTAGCCTCGTCCCCGATGCTGAGGCTGGTACTGCCCAAGGGTTCGCTCGAGCGGGCCACCTTCGAGCTCTTCGAGAGCGCCGACCTGGCGGTCTCCCGCAGTTCGGCGGTGGACTACCAGGCCACCATCGACGATCCCCGGATCACCGACGTGCGCATCCTGCGCCCCCAGGAGATCCCCCGCTACGTGGCCGAGGGCATGTTCGACCTCGGCATCACCGGACGGGACTGGATCGAGGAGACCTCCAGCGAGGTCGTGACCCTGGGCGAGCTGCACTACAGCAAGGCCACCGCCCGACCCATCAAGATGGTGGTGGCCGTCGGCGGTGACTCCGAGATCCACTCGGTCGAGGAGCTGCCCCAGGGCGTGCGGGTGTCGACCGAGTACCCCGAGGTCACCCGTCGCTACTTCGAGAAGAAGGGCATCGACGCCGACATCCGCCTCTCGTACGGCGCCACCGAGGCCAAGATCCCCGACATCGTCGACTGCATCGTCGAGATCACCGAGACCGGCCGGGCCCTGCGGGCCGCGGGCCTGCGGGTCATCGACGAGATCCTCCAGTCCTACACCGAGCTCATCGCCAACCCCGTGGCGTACGAGGACCCCGAGAAGCGCCACGCCATGGGCCAGATCCTGACCCTGCTCGAGGGCACCCTCGAGGCCCGGGGCAAGGTGCTGGTGAAGCTCAACGTGGCCGCCGAGGACCTGGACGCGGTCATCGCCGTCCTGCCCTCCATGAAGGCCCCCACGGTGAACGAGCTCCACGGCCACGGGGGCTTCGCCGTGGAGACGGTGGTGCCCAAGCGGGAGATCAACACCCTGATCCCCGAGCTCAAGGACCGGGGAGCCACCGACATCATCGAGCTCCCCCTGGCCAAGATCGTCCACTAGCCGTGGCGGGGGCGACGGAGGGGGACCGGACGGGCGTGGTCACCGACTACGACGACCCCGCCGGGCATCGGCACGGTGACCGCGGACGAGGGCGACCAGCACTTCTTCCACTGCACGGCGATCGCCGACGGCAGTCGCACCATCGAGATCGGGGCTCGGGTCCGCTTCGCGGTCGTACCCGGGCGCCTCGGGCGCTGGGAGGCCGCCGACCTCCGCCCCGAGGCGGGCGTCGCCCTCCCGCGGTAGGGCCTGCGGTCAGCCCCCCTCGGGCTCCCCGTCGCCGGCGGCCGGTTCGCTGAGTTGGACGAAGGCCATGCGGAGCTGGGTCAGCGCGTCCTTCAGCGTGGCCTCGGCCTCCCCGAGGCGGCCGGGTAGGCCTTCGACCAACTGGCCCATGGCGTCGATGGCCAGGCGGGCGGCGGCCAGGTCGGGGTCCTCTTCGCTGAGGTGGATGGCGGCCAGTTCGTAGAGGCCCATGGCGTGGTTGGCCACGACCATGTCCGCCGGAGCCTCGAGCACCCGCTGGCGGGCGGCCGGCCATCTCCGCGGCCATGGCCTGGGCCTGGACCCGCTCCTCGTCGCTCAGGCCGGCCAGGGGATCGGCGTCCTGGGGCGGCTCGGCGGGGTCGGAGGGGGCGGCGTCCGGCTCGACCGGGTGCTCACCGCCGGGGGTCCAGAGGCTGCTCATGAGGGGAAGGGTGCCACCACTGGTAGCTTGTTGCTCGCAATCCAACCTGGAAAGCGGGGCCCCGCCCCCACCTGGCCACCGATTCGCGGTGCGTGCAGGTCTTCTGACGGCACCACTCCCTCGAGGGGTGGCCGCAGTCGTGCCTGTGGCCCACTGTGTGGCGGCCCGGGATCGGGGCTCTTCCGTTCGCAAGAGGAGTCGCGCATTGCGTAGTGATCGGCCATAGCTTCGGGCCCCGCCCACGACGACACCCGGATCAACGATCAGATCCGGGTCCGTGAGGTCCGCCTGGTAGGCGTCGATGGCGAGCAGATCGGCATCAAGCCCCTTCCGGAAGCACTCTCGATGGCACGCGAACTGGGTCTCGACCTCGTCGAGGTCGCCGCCGCAGCCAGCCCTCCCGTCTGTCGGATCATGGACTACGGGAAGTTCAAGTACGAGAACGCCCAGAAGGCCAAGGAATCACGGAAGAAGGCGACCAACGTCGTCGTGAAGGAGATGAAGTACCGCCCCAAGATCGGGCGCGGTGACTTCGACACCAAGACCCGCAAGGTCCACGAGTTCCTCGGTGAAGGTCACAAGGTCAAGGTCACGATCATGTTCCGTGGTCGTGAGGTCCAGCACCCCGAGTTGGGGCGCCGGATCCTGGACAACGTGGCTGCCGCCGTCGAGGACGTGGGCCGGGTCGAGGCCCTGCCCAAGGTCGATGGTCGCAACATGACCATGGTCCTGGGCCCCGACAAGCAGGCGCAGGCCCGCGCCAAGAAGGCCCGCGAGGAGGCCGCCGCCGAAGAGGCAGCGGCCACCGATGGGTCCGAGGCACTGGCCACCGACGTGAGCACCGACATGAGCACCGACACCCCTGACAGCACCGAGGCGCCCGCCGCCCCGGACACCGAGACCACCGAAGCGGCGACGAGCGCCGCGGAGTGAGGCCGGCGGCTCCTGCCGCCCGAGAGGAAGAGACGCAATGCCCAAGATGAAGACGCACCGGGGAGCGAAGAAGCGCTTCAAGGTGACGGGCAGCGGCAAGGTGACGCGCCGCCAGATCCACAAGAACCACTTCAAGCGGCGCAAGCCCTCCGACCGCCAGCGTCGCCTGGCCGGTGAGGTCGAGGTCACGGGCGGCGACCGCCAGCACGTCCTCCGCCAGCTCGGAAAGCGCTAGGAGCAGTCATGGCCAGAACCAAGACATCGGTCCCGTCGCGGCGTCGCCGCAAGGTCACCCTCGAGCGCGCCCAGGGCTACTACGGCAACAAGAGCCGTTCGTACCGGGCCGCCAACGAGCAGGTGATGCACTCCCTGCGCTACGCCTACCGCGACCGCCGCGCCCGCAAGGGTGAGTTCCGGCGCCTGTGGATCCAGCGCATCAACGCCGCCTGCCGCGAGAACGGCACCACCTACAGCCGCTTCATCGCCGGCCTGAAGTCGGCCGAGGTCGAGGTCGACCGCAAGATCCTGGCCGACCTCGCCGTGACCGATCCCGCGGCCTTCACGGCCCTGGTCGCGGTCGCCAACGAGCACGCGACGACCTCGGATCAGTAGCCGGCGTCGGGCGGCGTCGGGGCCTCGGTGCCGTCCCCCGCTCCACGAACGCGACGTCGTGAGCAAGGGCTCCATCCAGCGGGTGCGTCGCCTCGGGCGGCACGCCCGCGCCCGCCGTGAGGAAGGGGCCTTCGTGGTCGAGGGCCCCCGCGCCATCAGCGCGGCGCTCGACTTCGACGCCGCCCTGGACGAGGTCCTCGTCGTCGGCGGCGCCGAGGTGGAGCTGGTGAACCGGGCCCGGGCGACCGGGGCCACCATCACCCACGTCGAGGCCGAGCAGCTCGAGCGGGCCCTGACCACCCGCACGCCCCAGCCCATCGTGGCCGTGGCCGGGTCTGGTCAGCTGGTCGCCGAAGGAGATCGTCGCCCAGGCCCTCGACTCGGACCTCCCCGTGGTCGTCCTGGCCGGGGTCAGCGACCCGGGCAACGCCGGGACCGTCATCCGGTCGGCCGCCGCCGCCGGGGCGGCCGGCGTGCTGTTCACCCCCGGGTCGGTCGACCCGACCAACCCGAAGTGCGTGCGGGCCGAGCGCCGGCGCCCTCTTCGCCCTCCCGGTGGGCAGCGGTCGAGGACCTGGACACCCTGCGTGACCTCGGCCTGACCACGATCGGCGCGGCTGCCGGCGGAGTCGGCCCCGACGAGGTCGACCTCACCGGGCCCGGTGGCGCTGGTGTTCGGCGGCGAGGCCGCCGGCCTGCCCGAGGACCAGCTGGTGGACCACGAGGTGGCCCTGCCCCTCGAGGGCGGCGTGGAGTCCCTCAACGTCGCCATGGCCGCCACCGTCCTGCTCTACGAGGCCCGCCGGCAGCGCAACGGCGGTTCGTGGTGATTCTGACTGGCGTCGGCCGGCCCGCAGCGGGGAGGGTGGTGACCCCATGAACACAGAACTGGCCGCCATCCAGGCCGATGCCCTGGCCCGCATCCAGGCGGCCGCCTCGGTCGAGGAGCTGACCGCGATCGGCCAGGAGGTCCTGGGCAAGCGCTCGGACCTGGTCGGGCTGCGCAAGCAGCTGGGCGGGCTGGACGAGGCCACCCGCAAAGCGGCCGGCGAGGCCCTGAACGCCACCACCCAGGCCATCAAGGCCGCGATGGCCGATCGTGAGGGTGGCCTGGCCGGCGCCGAGCGCACGGCCCGCGTACGAGGCCGAGCGCCTGGACCTCACCGAGGTGGTCGACCCACCGGCGGTGGGTCACCTCCACATCGTCACCCAGACCTGGCAGGCCCTGGAGGACATCTTCGTGGGCATGGGCTACGGCGTGGCCGAGGGCCCCGAGATCGAGACCGACTGGTACAACTTCGAGGCCCTCAACATCCCGGACTCGCATCCGGCCCGATCGATGTGGGACACCCTCTGGGTCGACGTGGACGACGCCGACGGCCACCCGATGTTGCTGCGGACCCACACCTCCAACGTCCAGATCCACGTGATGCAGGCCCAGGAGCCGCCGATCTACGTGGTCGCCCCCGGCCGCACGTACCGGCGGGACACGACCGACGCCACCCACCTGCCGGTGTTCCACCAGATCGAGGGCCTCGTGGTGGACAAGGGCATCACCATGGCCGACCTCGCCGGGACCATCCAGGCCTTCACCCAGGCCTACTTCGGCCAGGAGTTCGAGTCCCGCCTGCGTCCGTCGTACTTCCCGTTCACCGAGCCGTCGGCCGAATTCGACATCCGCCCGCCCGGCGGGGACTGGCTGGAGCTCGGGGGCTGCGGCATGGTCCACCCCAACGTCTTCCGCCACGTGGGCATCGACCCCGAGGCGTGGACCGGCTTCGCCTTCGGCTTCGGCATCGACCGCCTGGCCAAGGTCCGCTACGCCGTCGACGACCTCCGAGAGTTCGTGACCTCCGACATCCGCTTCCTGGAGCAGTTCTGATGGGTCGCCTCGCCTTCGGCTCGGCGAGCTCGATCGAGGCGGCCTTCGGCCGCCGCTGTCCTCTCGACCGGACCGGCAAAGCCGGATCCGGCCGGACCGAGGGGGGGTCGCGGAGCGCCCCCCTCGGGCTCCCCCCACAACGAACCTCGGAGCGTCCTCGTGAAGGTCCTTGTCCTGGATGCAGGAGTTCGCGCCGGATCTGACCGACGACATCGACGTGCTCACCGAGGCGTTGGACGACCTGGGGACGCCGGTGGAGGAGCGTTCGCGGCTGGGGGAGGGCCTCGAGGGGATCGTGGTGGCCCGGGTGCTGGAGACGAAGCCGCATCCTGACGCCGACCGGGTGCAACTCGTCGACGTGGACCGCGGGCGACGGCGAGGCCCTGCAGATCGTGTGCGGCGCCTTCAACATGACGGCCGGCGACCTGATCCCGCTGGCCACGTTGGGCACGACCATGCCCAACGGCATGGCCATCGAGCGCCGCAAGATGCGGGGCGAGTGGTCCAACGGGATGCTCTGCTCGGCCACCGAGATCGGCCTGGGCGAGGACGCCGAAGGGATCCTGATCCTCTCCGAGACGCTGACGCCCGGTCAGCCCCTGACCGAGGCCCTCGGCCTGCAGGGGGACTGGCTGTTGGACCTCGAGGTCAACGCCAACCGGCCCGACGCCCTGTCGATGGCCGGCGTGGCCCGCGATGTCGCCGCCCGTCTGGGCGTGGGCTTCGCCCTGCCCGAGGTGACGGCCGCCGACCGGTGGGGCGCCGAGCGCCGATGTGGCCTCGGTGGAGATCGTGGACGAGGCGGCGTGTGCCCGCTTCCTGGCCCGGGTCCTGCGGGACGTGACCATCGGCCCGTCGCCGACCTGGCTGGCCAACCGCATCACCCAGGCGGGCATGCGTCCCATCAGCAACGTGGTCGACGTCTCCAACTACGTGATGCTCGAGCTGGGCCACCCCAACCACGCCTACGACCTCGACACGGTGGCCGGCGGCCGGCTGCGGGTCCGCTTCGCCCAGGAGGGCGAGCGCCTGGTCACCCTCGACGACGTCGAGCGGTCGTTCCTGGCCACCGACGTGCTCATCTGCGACGGCGAGGACACCCCCATCGGTGTCGCCGGCGTCATGGGCGGCGCGTCCACCGAGATCAGCGACGCCACCACCAACGTGCTGCTCGAGGCGGCCTGGTGGCATCCGATGCAGATCGCCCGCACCTCGACCCGCCTCAACCTCCGCTCCGAGGCCTCCCGTCGCTTCGAGCGGGGGACCGACATCTGGGGCCTGGACCTGGCCGTCGAGCGCTTCTGCTCGCTGCTGGCCGAGTCCGGTGCCGTGGCCGCCCCTGACGTCATCGACGAGCGGGGCGCCGTGCCCGAGCACCCGCCGATCCGGGTCCGCACCGACCGGGTCAACCTGGTCACCGGCCTGGACCTGGACGCCCCCACGGTCCGGGGCCTGCTCGAGCCCATCGGCTTCACCGTCGGCGACGAAGCCGACGGCGGCCCAGGTCGTCGAGGCGCCCAGCTTCCGTCCCGACGTCGTCGAGGAGATCGACGTCATCGAGGAGGTGGCCCGCCACCACGGCTACGCCAAGCTCCCCCAGACCGTCCCCCGCTCGCCCCACACCGGTCGGCTGACCGACCGCCAGCGGGAGCGGCGTCGCATCCGGGCCACCCTCGTCGGCCTCGGACTGGCCGAGGCCCTGCCCATGCCGTTCCTGGCCCCCGAGGACCTGGAGCGCTCCGGCCTGGCCGCCCGAGGCCATCTCGGTGACCAACCCCCTCGACGCCCGGGAGTCCATGGTGCGCACCTCGCTGCGGCCGGGGCTGCTGAAGGCCCTGGCCTACAACGCCAGTCACCGCAACGACGGTGCCGGCCTGTTCGAGCTGGGCAAGGTCTTCCTGCCGCCGGCCGAGGGCCAGGAGCGCCCGCGCCGAGCCCGAGCACCTGGTCGTCCTCCTGGCCGGCCGGGAGGCCCCGGACGGCCGTCGCCGTCTGGACCGCGCTGACCGAGGCTGCTCGGCCTCGACGGCGTGAGCGTCGATGGCCGGCGGCGCCCGAGGGCCTGCATCCGACCCGCAGTGCCCGCCTGGTCGCCGATGGCACGACCGTCGGGCGTGGTCGGCGAAGTCGACCCCGTCGTGACCGAGGCCTGGGGCATCGCCGAGCGGGTCGCCCTGCTCGAGGTCGACCTCGACGCCGTGGCGTCGGTGCCCCGTCGGGACCGGCGCTACCGCACGGTCAGTCGCTTCCCCTCCAACGACATCGACCTGGCCTTCGTGGTCGACGAGGCCGTGCCCGCCGGAGCGGTCGAGGCCACCATCCGGGACTCCGCCGGTGACCTGCTGGCCTCCGTGAAGCTCTTCGACGTCTTCCGGGGCGGGTCCCTCGGCGAGGGCCGGCGGAGCCTGGCCTACGCCCTGCGCCTGCAGGCCACCGACCGGACGCTGAAGGACGGCGAGGTGGCCGAGGTCCGCCAGAAGGTCATCGACGCCGTCGAGTCCACCCACGGGGCCAGTCTCCGGGGCTGAGCCTCGGGGCCGGGCATGGAGCTGTTCGAGGAGGTCTGCGAAGCCCTGCGGGGCCTCGTCCCGGCCGAGCTGGGGACCTTTCGCCACAAGACCCACCGCTACGGCACCAAGATCTGGTTCGGCGCCGAGGCCCCGCCCAAGGAGCACTACGAGGCCCAGGTCGTCGGCGCCCGTGACGTCCCCGAGGCCGAGGTCCTGGCCGTCGAGATCGGCTTCCACAGCGAGCACCCCAAGGACGCCGACAACGAGGCGGTCCTGGCGGCGCTTGCTGGCCGCGGAGGGGGAGTGGCGCCCGGAGCTGGGCGACGAGGCCGACGCGGGGTCTTCCTCGGTCGCGCCGACCACTGGCGCCGCATCAGCGAGACCTGGGCCGATCCCGACCTCGACGACCCCGAGCTCGGCACCGAGATGGCCATGCGCCTCCTCGACTACGTCGAAGCCCTGGAGCCGCCGTCCGAAACGAGGTGTTGCATAGTCATACGTAGCTCACGTATAGAGTAACGACCATGCGTGTCGGGATCGTGGGGGCGTCGGGGTACACGGGCGCCGAGTTGATGCGGTTGGCGGCGAGCCATCCGGAGATGGAGGTGGTCGCTGGCCACGGGGGACACCCAGGCGGGTACGGCCGTGGCCGACCTGTACCCGAGCCTGCGCCCGGTCTACGGCGACCTGATCTTCGAGCCGTACACGCCCGAGGCCGTCGACGGCCTCGACCTGGTGTTCTGCGGTCTGCCCGCACGGCGCCAGCCAGGCCATCGTGCCCGAGGTGAAGGACCGGGTGAAGTGGGTCCTGGACCTGTCGGCCGACTTCCGGCTGAAGGACCCGGCCGCCTACCCGCAGTGGTACGGCGCCGAGCACACCGCCCCCGAGCTGCTGGCCGACTTCGCCTACGGGCTACCCGAGCTGTTCCGGGACGAGCTGGTCGGCGCCTCGGGCGTGGCCGTGCCCGGCTGCTACCCGACGGCGGCCTCCCTGGCCCTGGCCCCGCTGGTGCGGGCCGGCATGGTCGAGACCACCGGGCATCGTGGTCGACGCGGCCTCCGGCGTGTCCGGCGCCGGTCGGGCCCTCAAGCACACCAGCCACTTCTGCACGGTGGACGAGGACTTCGCGGCCTACGGCCTGCTCGACCACCGCCACACGCCCGAGATGGAGCAGGTCCTCGGCGCTCGAGGTGCTGTTCACCCCGCACCTGGCCCCGATGACCCGGGGGATCCTCGCCACCTGTTACGCCCGGCCCACCTCGGCCACGACCACCGCCGAGGTGCTGGCCACGCTGACCGACTTCTACGCCGACGAGCCCTTCGTCCAGGTCATCGAGGGGCGCGCCGACCACCAAGGCCGTGCTCGGGTCCAACTCGGCCTTCGTCACCGCCCGGGCCGACGAGCGCACCGGCTGGGTCCTGGCCCTCTGCGCCATCGACAACCTGGTGAAGGGGGCCTCGGGCCAGGCGGTCCAGTGCGCCAACATCCTCGCCGGCCTCCCCGAGACCACCGGCCTCCCCCTCGTCGGGACCTACCCGTGACCGCAGATCACGATCCCGTTCTGGCGCCCGATCGTGGGTCCATGGCGCCGGCAATCAGGCGCCAGAACGAGCACGCAAGGGGTGCAGGCATGAGTGTCACCGCAGCGCAGGGGTTCGTGGCGGCCGGGGGGCACGGGGGGCTGAAGGCCGACGGGGCCGATCGACCTGGCCCTGGTGGCCACCGCGGACGGTAAGGCCGTGCCCGCCGCCGGGGTGTTCACGGCCAACAAGATGACGGCGCCGCCGGTGCTGGTGTCCCGGGCCCACCTCAAGCAGAGCAGCGGTCACGCCGCCGCCGTCTTCCTCAACTCGGGCAACGCCAACGCCGGCACGGGCGAGCCGGGCAGCCAGGACGCCGAGGAGCTCTGCGCCGAGGTGGCCCAGGAGCTGGGCTGTGCCCACGACGAGGTCCTCATCGCCTCGACGGGCCTGATCGGCAACCGCCTGCCGCTGGAGTCGATGGTGGCTGCCATCCCCGGCCTGGCCGCCGCCCGGTCCGCCGACGGGGCCGGCGACGCGGCCCAGGCCATCCTCACCACCGACACGGTGCGCAAGGAGGTCGTGATCGACGGCGGGGGCTTCACCGTCGGCGGCATGGCCAAGGGGGCGGCCATGCTCCAGCCGAACATGGCCACGATGCTCGCCGTGCTGACCACCGACGCCCAGGCCGAGCCCGCCGTCCTCCAGCAGGTCCTGCGGGACGCGGTGACCGACACGTTCAACTGCATCACCGTCGACGGAGCCACCTCGACCAACGACACCGTCCTGCTGCTGGCCAGCGGCGTCGCCGGTCCGGTCGACGCCCATGCCCTCGAGGTCGCCGTCACCAAGGCCTGCGCCTCCCTGGCCGAGCAGATGGTGGCCGACGCCGAAGGGGCCACGAAGCTGGTCCGGATCCACGTCACCGGGGCCAGGTCCGACGCCGAGGCCCGGACCGCCGCCCGGGCCGTCGCCACCAGCCAGCTGACCAAGTGCTCCTGGTACGGCGAGGACCCCTACTGGGGTCGGGTGGCCAGCGACCTCGGGTTCGGCCGGCGTCGCCTTCGACCCGGTCCTGCTGACGATCGCCTACGGCGGCACCGTCGTCTGCCGTCACGGGGTCGAGGCCGAGCACGACACCGCCGCCGTCACCGCGCACATGGCCGGCCGGGACATCGAGATGACCGCCGACCTGGGCATCTCCGCGGGTCGGGCCACGGTCCTGACCTGCGACCTGACCCACGCCTACGTCGACGAGAACATGGGCACGTCGTGAGCGCCCCGACCACCGGGGCCGACAAGGCCGCCGTCCTCGTCGAGGCCCTGCCCTACATCCGGCGGTTCTGGGGCACCACCGTCGTGGTCAAGTACGGCGGCAACGCCATGACCGACCCGGCCTTGGCCGAGCAGTTCGCCCAGGACATCGTGCTGATGCACTCGGTGGGCCTGCACACCGTCGTCGTGCACGGCGGCGGGCCCCAGATCGGCGAGCTCATGGCCCGGCTGGGCAAGGAGTCGGAGTTCCGGGACGGCCTGCGGGTCACCGACGCCGAGACCCTGGACATCGCCCGCATGGTCCTGGTCGGCAAGGTCGGGCGGGACATCGTGTCGTCGATCAACGTCCACGCCCCGCTGGCGGTCGGGTCTGTCGGGCGAGGACGCCGGCCTCATCGTCGCCTCGGCCCGCGACCCTGAGCTGGGCTTCGTGGGCGATGTCGACAGCGTCGACCCGTCCATCCTCCAGCGCCTGCTGGCCGAGGACCTGATCCCCGTCCTGTCCACCATCGGCTCGGACTCGTCGGGGCAGGCCTACAACATCAACGCCGACACCGTGGCCGGCGCGGTCGCCGCCGCCCTGGGGGCGGAGAAGGTCGTCTACCTGACCGACGTCGCCGGGATCCTCGACGCGGACGGCGAGCTCATCCACCAGGTCGACGCCGACGGCCTCGATGCCCTGATCGCCGATGGCACCGTGGCGGGCGGGATGATCCCCAAGGTGGGAGCGTGCCTGCACGCCGTGCGTCGGGGCGTGGCCTCGGCCCACGTGCTGGACGGTCGGGTGCCCCACGTCCTGCTGCTCGAGCTGTTCACCGACGAGGGTGTCGGCACCATGATCACCGGGAGCGAGTCGTGACCAGCGCCCTGATGTCGACCTACCCGCCCCAGACGGTGACCTTCGTCCGCGGTGAGGGCAGCCGCCTGTGGGACGACCACCGGCAAGGCGTACCTGGACCTGCTCTCGGGCCTGGCCGTGACCAGTCTGGGGCACGCCCACCCGGAGGTGGCCGACGCGATCGCCGATCAGGCCCGGACCCTGCTGCACGTCTCCAACCTGTACGGCACCGAGCCCGGCCCGCAGGTGGCCGCCACCCTCGACCGGCTGCTGGGTGGGGGCGGCCAGGTCTTCTTCTGCAACTCCGGGGCCGAGGCCAACGAGGCCGCCATCAAGCTCAGCCGGAAGTTCGGCGGCCGGGGCCGTCACGTCGTGGTCAGCGCCTACGGGTCGTTCCACGGCCGGACGCTGGCCACGCTGCACGCCACCGGCCAGCCCGAGAAGCACGAGGCGTTCCAGCCCCTGCCCGAGGGCTTCCGCCACGTGGCCTGGCAGGACCTCGACGCCCTGGAGTCGGCGCTCGACCCGTCGGTGACCGCCGTGATGCTCGAGCCCGTTCAGGGCGAGGGCGGGGTCAACCCCGCCGAGGCCGAGTACTTCGCCGGTGTGCGGCGGCTCTGTGACGAGCGAGGGATCCTGTTCGTCGTCGACGAGATCCAGACCGGCCTCGGCCGGACGGGGGCGTGGTTCGGCTTCCAGCACTTCGGCGTCCAGCCCGACATCGTGACCATGGCCAAGGCCCTCGGCAACGGCGTTCCCATCGGGGCCTGCTGGGCCCGGGCCGAGGTGGCCGCGGCCTTCGTCCCGGGTGACCACGCCACCACCTTCGGCGGCCAGCCCCTGGCGACCGCCGCGGCCCGCAAGGTGCTCGAGGTCATGGAGCGCGAGGACGTCCCCGCCCGGGCCCGGGACGCGGGCAAACGGCTGTCCGACGGCCTCCTCGCCCTGCCGCAGGTGGTCGGCGTGCGGGGCCTCGGCCTCCTGCTGGCCGCCGAACTGTCGGACCGGGACGGTCGGGAGGTGGCCAAGGCCGCCCTCGAGGCCGGTCTGGTGATCAACGGGGTCAGCCCCACCGCCCTGCGCTTCGCCCCCAGCCTGCTGATCAGCGAAGCCGAGATCGACGAAGCCCTGAGCATCCTGGAAGGCGTGTTGACATGAGCGAGCCGAAGGCGAACGGGGCCCAGGGGCCCTACGACGCAGTCGCCCGGAGCCGCAGGCAATGAGGCACCTGCTGGAGATCGACGACCTGACCCGGGACGAGCTCTTCGAGGTGATCGCCCTCGCCCTCGACCCCAACCCGCCTCAGGTCCTGTCCCGCAAGGGCATGGCCCTGGTGTTCGAGAAGCCCTCGGCCCGGACCCGCAACTCCATGGAGATGGCGGTCAAGGACCTCGGCGGCCACCCGGTGGCGATCCGCGGCGAGGAGGTCAGCATCGACCAGCGGGAGTCGGCCGAGGACGTGGCCCGCACCTTGGCCTGCTACCACGCCGCCATCGGCGCGCGGGTCTTCGACCACTCGGTGCTGGAGCGCATGGCCAAGGTCTCCTGGGTGCCGGTCATCAACCTGCTGTCCGACGACGCCCACCCGCTGCAGGCCCTGGCCGACCTGCTGACCATGGCCGACGAGTTCGGCGACCTCAACGGCCACACGCTGGCCTACGTGGGCGACGGCAACAACATGTGCCGGTCACTGGCCCTGGCGGCCACGCTGGCGGGGATGCAGGTCCGGGTGGCCAGCCCACCGGGCTACGCACTGGCCGCGCACGACATCGACCGCATCTCGGGCATGGGCGCGGCCCCCGAGCTGTTCGACCGGCCCGAGGAGGCCGTCGACGGCGTCGACGTCGTCTACACCGATGTCTGGACCTCGATGGGCCAGGAGACAGAGGCCGCCGCCCGCCGGAAGGCCTTCGAGGGCTTCATGGTCGACGATCGGGTCATGGCCCGGGCCGCCGACCAGGCGATATTCCTGCACTGCCTCCCCGCCCACCGGGGCGAGGAGGTCTCCCACGAGGTGCTCGAGGGTGCCCGGAGCCGGGTCTGGCGCCAGGCCGAGAACCGCATGCACGCCGCCCGGGGCGCCGTGGCCTGGATCCTGGGTCAGGTCTGACATGAGCCCAACCGACACGAAGCGAGCGGATGCCGCGACGGGGGTCGGCCCGGACCAGCGGGCGGAGCTGGAGCCATGAGTGCGAAGACCCAGCGCCAGCACAAGATCACGCGGTACCTGGAGACCGAGGACGTCTCCAGCCAGGTCCAGCTCGTGGAGCTGCTGGCCGCCGACGGCATCGCCGCCACCCAGGCCACCGTCTCCCGTGACTTGGACGACCTGGGCGCCATCAAGGTACGGGCCCGGGGCGGGGTCACCGTCTACGCCGTGCCCGAGCTGCCCAAGGACCAGGTGCCCCCCGCCGACCACCTGCGTCGGGTCTTGGGGGACTGGGTGGTCGAGGTGGCCCACAGTCACAACCTCGTCGTCCTGCGCACCCCGCCGGGGTCGGCCCACGTGGTCGCCTCGGCCCTGGATCGTTCGTCGCTGCCTGAGGTGCTCGGCACCGTGGCGGGCGACGACACGCTCATCATCGTGGCGGACGAGGACGTCCCCGGATCGACCCTGGCCGACCAGCTCCGCGAGCTGGCCGGCCTTGCCTGAGAGACAGAGAAACTGAGGACAGTGATGGCCAAGAGAGTGGTACTCGCCTACAGCGGCGGGCTGGACACGTCGGTCGCCGTGCGCTGGCTGATCGACGAACTGGGCTACGAGGTCGTCTGCCTCTGTGCGGACGTCGGCCAGGAGGGCAACGACTGGGGGCCCGTCCTGGAGCGGGCCCGCGCCGCCGGCGCCGTCGAGGCCGAGGTGGTCGACGTCAGGGGCGAGTTCGCCAAGGACTTCGTCGTCCCGGCCCTGCGGGCCAACGCCATGTACGAGGGCCGATACCCGCTGGTGTCGGCCCTGTCCCGGCCGGTCATCGTCCGCCACCTCGTGGAGGCGGCCAACCGGTACGGCGCCGGCGCAGTGGCCCACGGTTGCACCGGCAAGGGCAACGACCAGGTCCGCTTCGAGGTCGGCGTGCGCTCCATCGCCCCCAACCTCGACGTGCTGGCCCCCGTCCGCACCTGGGGCATGACCCGGGAGGACGCCATCCTCTACGCCTACCGGCACGAGATCCCCATCACGGCGACGAAGGAGAAGGTGTACTCCATCGACGACAACCTCTGGGGCCGGGCCATCGAGTGCGGCGAGATGGAGGACCCCTGGGCCGTGCCGCCGCCGGGAGTCTGGTCGATGACCAAGGCGACCGCGACCGAGCCCCAGGACCTGGAGATCACCTTCGTGGAGGGCGTGCCGACCGCGGTGGACGGCGAGGAGCTGGGTCTGGTCGAGCTGATCGAGAAGCTCAACGCCGTGGTCGGCTCCTACGGCTGGGGCCGCATCGACATGGTCGAGAACCGGCGGGTGGGCATCAAGAGCCGGGAGACCTACGAGTGCCCGGCCGCCTTGGCCCTGATCATGGCCCACACCGACCTCGAGTCGATCACCCTCGAGCGGGACCTGGCCCGGGAGAAGTCCCGGCTGGAGCCCCGCTACGCCGAGCTGATCTATGACGGTCTCTGGTTCTCGCCGCTGCGGGCCGCCTTCGACGCCTTCGTCGAGGAGAGCCAGCACCTGGTGACCGGCGACGTCCGGCTCCGCCTGTCGCCCGGCCAGTGCGAGGTCACCGGGCGGCGCAGCCCCCACTCGCTCTACGACTACGGCCTGGCCACCTACGACGCCGAGGACAGCTTCAACCACGAGGACAGCGCCGGCTTCGTACGCCTCTGGGGCCTCGGCCTCGAGACCTGGGCCGCCAAGCGCCTCGAGCAGAAGGCCGAGCTCCCGTGACCCCTCCCGACCGCCGTTCTGGTGGCTGGATGGGGTGCCCCAGCACGCGCCGGAGCCACCAGAACGGGAGAGCTTCTGTTCTGGTGGCTGGATGGGGTGCCCCAGCACGCGCCGGAGCCACCAGAACGGGTGGGGTGGTGTCGTGACGTTGTGGCACGGGCGGTTCGAGGACGGGCCCGCGGAGGAGCTGCTGGCCTACACGGTCAGCCTGCCCTTCGACGTCCGCCTCGCGGCCGACGACCTAGCCGGGTCACGGGCTCACGTGCGGGGCCTGGTGCGGGGAGAACTGCTGGACGGTGACGAGGCCGGCGCGGTGCTGGCCGCGCTCGACCAGGTCGAGGAGGAACTGGCCTCGGGCTCGTTCACCTTCGAGCCTTCCGACGAGGACATCCACACCGCCATCGAGCGGCGGGTCACCGAGATCGCCGGGCCGCCCGGGGCCAAGCTGCACACCGGCCGGAGCCGTAACGACCAGGTGGCTACCGACCTGCGCCTGTTCACCAAGCGGGAGCTGGGCGTGGTCGTGGACCGGGTCCTCGCCCTGCAGGGGGTCCTGGCCGAACGGGCCGACGAGGCGGGTGAGGCGTACCTGCCCGGCTACACGCACCTGCAGCGGGCCCAGCCCGTCCTGCTGGCGCACCACCTCCTGGCCCACGGCTGGGCGCTGGCCCGCGACGTGGACCGCTTGTTCGACTGCCGGCGACGCCTCGACGTGTCGCCCCTGGGTGCGGGCGCACTGGCGGGCTCGTCCCTGCCTCTGGACCCTGCGGGCGTCGCCGCCGATTTGGGCTTCGCCGCCGCGTTCGACAACTCCCTCGACGCCGTGGGGGACCGTGACTTCGTGGCCGAAGCCCTCTTCGCGTTGGCGCTCCTCGGCGTGCACCTCTCCCGAATCGGGGAGGAGCTGGTGCTGTGGAGCTCCGAGGAATTCGGCTTCTGTCGGCTCTCCGACACCTACGCCACGGGCAGTTCGATGATGCCGCAGAAGAAGAACCCGGACGTGGCCGAGTTGGCCCGGGGCAAGTCGGGGCGTCTCATCGGCCACCTGACGGGTCTGCTGGCCACGCTGAAGGGGCTGCCCTTGGCCTACAACCGGGACCTCCAGGAGGACAAGGAGCCCCTGTTCGACGCGCTCGACCAGACCACCATGGGCCTGGCCGCGCTCACCGGGATGCTGGTCGAGCTGACCTTCGACACCGACCGCATGGTCGAGGCCGCCGCCGACCCGGTCGCGGCCGCCACCGACCTGGCTGAGTTCCTCGTCCGGTCCGGCATGCCGTTCCGGGACGCCCACGCCGTGGTCGGGGACCTCGTGCGCCGGTCGCTCGACGACGGGGACGACCTGGCCGCCCTCGTCACCGCCGAGCCCCGTCTCGGCCCCGAGGCCGCGGCCCTCCTCGAGCCGGGCGTCGCCGTGACCATGCGCACGACCCGGGGCGCCGGCGGCCCCGCCGCCCTCCCGCTCCAGCGCGAGGCCTTCGCCGCCCGCCTGGCGGAGGACCACGCCCGTCGGTGACCCCTCGAGGCCCGCGACCCGTTCTGGTCCCAGCCATCTTCACCCCAGCGCGCGTTGCTGGGACCAGAACGGGGATTCGGTACCCGATTCCGCCGCCGGCCGCCGCCCGCCCCGGCGCGCCGCTCGTTCTGGTCCCAGCCATCTTCACCCCAGCGCGCGTTGCTGGTACCAGAACGGTCGGGTGCGGGTGAAGGGGCTGCCCCGATCGTTCTTCGCCCGGGACAGCCGGGTGGTCGCACCCGAGCTGCTGAACAAGGTTCTGGTCCGAGGTGACCGGTCTGGACGCATCGTGGAGGTCGAGGCCTACGCCGGGGCCGAGGACCCGGCCAGCCATGGGTTCGGTGGCCCCACGCCCCGCAACGAGGTGATGTTCGGCCGGGCGGGGCACCTGTACGTGTACTTCACCTACGGGATGCACTTCTGCGCCAACGTGGTGTGCGGCGGGGTGGGGGAGAGCTCGGCGGTGCTGCTCCGGGCCTTGGCCCCCCTGACGGGGCTGGACGAGATGCGCTCGGCCCGCGGGCCCGGCCGCGAAGCGGGACCGGGACCTCTGCAGCGGCCCGGCGAAGCTCTGCCAGGCCCTCGGCCTCGACCGGGGCCAGGACGGCGTGGACCTCATCCGGGGCGAGGAGGTCGGCGTGTTCGACGACGGGACGTCGCCCCCGGCCACCCCCGGCGTGTCGCCGCGCATCGGCATCTCGGTCGCCGTCGACGAGCCCTGGCGCTGGTTCGTCTCCGGCGACCCCAACCTCTCGCGGTCGGGCTGATGGACCGCTTCCCTCCCGAACTGCTCATCGTCGTCGCCGCCGTGCTCTGGGGCACGACCGGCACCGCCCAGGACCTCGGTGACGCCGGGGCCTCCCCCGTGGTCGTCGGCGTGGCCCGGATCGCTCTCGGCGGTGCCCTCCTCGCTCTCATCGCCCGAGCCACCACCCGTTCCGGGCCCCGCCCATCAGCACCCCGGTGCCAGCGGCGTGCTGTGCCGAGACGCGGGGGTGGGGGCCCGGGCGGTGGCGGCTGGGAACGTGGCGGTGGCGGGGTACCAGGCGTGCTTCTTCGCCGCGGTGGAGCGGTCCGGGGTGGCCCTGGGGACGCTGGTGGCCATCGGTAGTGGGCCGGTGTCCACTGGGATCGTGGCCCTGGTCGCCAGTCGGGAGCGGCCGGTGCCTCGCTGGTACCCGGCGACCGGCCTCGCCGTGCCGGCGCCTCGCCGTGACCGGCTGCGCCCTCCTCCTGGCTCCCGCGGTGACAGCGCGCTCGACGCCGTCGGCCTCGGCCCGGCGCTCGGCGCCGGCCTCGCCGACGCCGTCTACACGGTGGCGGTCAAGTCGGTCCTGAGCCGGGGTGTCCCTGGCCCGATGGTCATGGCCACGGTCTTCCTCGGTGGCGCCGTCCTCCTGGCCCCGGCGCTCCTCGTCGCCGAAACGAAGGACTGACGACTGGCAAGGGCATCGCCATGGTGGTCTGGCTCGGGGTGGCCACCACCGCCGTGTCGTACGTGTTCTTCAGCGCCGGCCTCCACCGCCTGCAGTCGTCGACCGTCGCCACCCTGAGCCTCACCGAGCCCCTCACGGCCGCGCTGCTCGGTGTGGTGGTCCCTCGGGGGGAGCGGCCGGGTCTCCTCGCCCTTCCTGGGCGCCCTGGTGCTCCTCTCCGGC
>CAVPAN010000015.1:0-14070 GCA_963701565.1 uncultured Microthrixaceae bacterium | reverse complement strand
CTCACGGCCTGGGACCTTCGCCCCTGGCGGCCCTGACGGCACCGAGGTGTGATCGCGGGGACCGACGAGGAGAGGAGAGACCCATGACGCTCGTGCGACGCAGGTTGTTCGACTTCCCCGACTTCCCGGGGTGGTCGGACCTTTTCGACGACAAGCTCCGGATCGAGGAGAAGCGCGACGGTGACGACCTGGTGATCCGGGCCGAGGTCCCGGGCGTTGACCCGAAGGACGTCGACGTGTCGGTCCATGACGGCGTGCTCACGGTGAAGGCCGAGCGCAAGGAGAAGTCCGAGGCCGAGGAGGAAGGGCGGTTCCGCTCCGAGTTCCGCTACGGAGCCTTCGCCCGCTCGATCGTGCTGCCGACCGGTGTCGATGAGGACGCCGTCGTGGCCGACTGCAGCGATGGCGTCCTCGAGGTGCGGGTGCCCTCCGGTGCCGCACCTACGCCCACGCCGCGCAAGATCGAGGTGAAGACCAGCAGCGACTGACGGACCGGCGAGCGGTGCGTGGAGCGCTCGGACACCTGACAGGATCTGTCGATGGCTGACCGGATGACCGAGTTGGGCTTCTACGCGCTGGCCGGAGCCCCCGAGTCGCCCGCGGAGCTCATCGACGAGGTGCGCGACGGAGAGACGATGGGCTTGGGGACCGCCTTCATCTCCGAGCGGTACAACATCAAAGAGGCGGTGACCCTCTCGGGGGCGGCCGCGGCGGTGAGCAGTGAGATCCAGATCGCCACGGCGGCCACCAACCACAACACCCGCCACCCGATGGTCACGGCGTCGTACGCGACAACCATGCACCGCCTGACCGGCGGCCGCTTCACGCTGGGCATCGGCCGGGGCATCGCTCCGCTCCAGGACCTCTACGGCATCCCCCGCGTGACCACGGCGCAGATGGAGGACTTCGCCGGCCTGATGCGCCGACTCTGGCACGGCGAGGTCGTCTTCGGCCACGACGGCCCCGCGGGGTCCTGGCCCCTGCTGCACCTGGGCGCCGAGTTCGACGACGACATCCGCCTCCTGCTGACCGCCTTCGGGCCCCAGTCCCTGGCCCTCGGCGGGCGGGCCTTCGACGACGTCGTCCTGCACACGTTCTTCACCGACGAGACCCTGGAGCGATGCGTGCGCACGGTGAAGGAGGCCGCCGAGCAGGCCGGGCGGGACCCCGCGTCGGTCACGGTCTGGTCCTGCCTGGCCACCGTCGGGGACCACCTCCCCGAGGACCTGCGTCTACGCAAGACGGTCGGGCGGATGGCCACCTACCTCCAGGGCTACGGCGACCTGATGGTGCGCACGAACGGCTGGGACCCGGCACCGCTCGAGGCCTTTCGGGTCGACGAGCTGATCGCCACCTTCGCGGGCGGGATCGACCAGAAGGCCACACCGGAGCAGTTGGCGCACATCGCCACGCTCATCCCCGACGAGTGGCTGGCGCCGGCTGCTACCGGCTCGCCCGAGCAGTGCGTCGCCACGGTGCGCCGCCAGTTCGACCTCGGCGCCGACGCCGTCATCCTCCATGGCGCAACGCCGACCGAGTTGACCCCGGTGGTCGACGCCTATCGGGCCGGCCGGTGACACCCGGCGTCGGCCCGGTCGACCGGCCCGAGGACCTCACCCCCGAGTGGCTCACGGCGGCCCTGCGTCAGGGGGGCCACGAGGTCACGGTCACGGCCGTGGCCACCGAACCGATCGGCCACGGCCAGGTCGGCGCCAACTACCGGCTCCGCCTGCAGGGCGAGGGTCCCCGGCCGGCGACCCTCGTGGCCAAGATGGGCGCCGGCGAGGACCGGTCGATGGTGTCCAACGGCTACCGCAACGAGGTCACCTTCTACCTCGACCTGGCCCCGACGGTGGCCGTGGTCACACCCCACTGTTGGTTCGGGGCGATGAGTGAGGACGCCACCGTCTTCACCCTGCTCCTCGACGACCTCGCCCCGGCGGAGCCCGGTGACCAGGTGGCGGGCTGCACGCCCGGCGAGGCCGAGGCCGCGGTGGTCAACCTGGCCGGGCTGCACGGCCCCCGGTGGTGCGACGAGACGCTCTATGAGCACCGTGGGCTCAACCGGGTCGGCACGGACGACGCCGCGTTCCTCGGCAGCGTCTTCGCCTCGGCGGTCGACATCTTCGTCGACCGCTACCGAGCCGAGGTCGACGACGCCGGCGAGCGCACCCTCCGGCGGTTCGCCGAGGTCGTCCCGACCTGGATCACGGCCCGGGCCGAGCGGTTCGCCCTCGGCCACGGTGACTACCGCTTGGACAACCTGCTGTTCGACCCAGCGGGCGCCGTCCACGCCGTGGACTGGCAGACCCTGTCGGTCGGCCAGCCCGGACGGGACCTGGCCTACTTCTGCGGGACCAGCCTCGAGGTCGAGGACCGCCGCACCCACGAGCAGGCCGTCGTCAGGGCCTACCGCGGGGCCCTCCTGGACCACGGCGTCGACGGGACGGGCTACTCGGAGGCGACCGCCTTCGAGGACTACCGCCTCGGTGTCCTCCAGGGCCCGCTGATCACCGTGCTCGGCGTGGCCTACGCCACGGCCGGTCGTTCCGAACGGGCCGACGCCATGTTCCTCACCATGTTCCGCCGCAGCCTCGCCGCCATCGACGACCTGGACCCCTTCGGCCTGCTCTGACGGCACCCGCGCCTTCAGCGGGCGGGGACCGGCGGGAGTTGCACGACGGCGTCGAGGCCACCGCCGGGCGCCTCCCGCAGGTCGACATGGCCGCCGTCGGCCTGCACCAGCTTCTGCACGATGGCCAGTCCCAGGCCGCTCGAGCCCGTGCCCTCGCGGCCCTGCCAGAACCGGTCGAAAGCCCGTTCCCGCTGGTCGGGGGTCATCCCCGGACCCTGGTCGGCGACATGGATCGCTGGTCCTGTCGGCGTCGCCACCACGGCGAGCCGGATGGTGGACCCCCCGGGGGACACCTCCAGGGCGTTGTCGAGCAGGTTGTCGAGGACCTGGCTGACCCGGTCCGGGGTGGCCAGACCCTGCAGCGACGGACCGGCCTCGACCACCAGGTCGACCCCTCGCTCCTCGGCCACGGGGAGCCAGATGTCGCGTCGCTCGGCCAACGTCGCCCGGAGGTCGACGACCTCGGCCGTGGCCGTGGACGCCGCCTTGTCGGCCCGGGCCAGGGCCAACAACCCGTCGACCAGGCGGGACATGCGGTCGCTCTCCTCGAGAGCGGCGGCCAGCTCGATGGCCGTCGGCGGCTCGGCGTCGGCCTCCAGGTTCTCCAGGCGGAGGCGGAGGGCGGTCAGCGGGGTCCGCAGCTGGTGGGAGGCGTCGGCCACGAACGCGTCCTGGGCCCCGATCAGCTCCTCCAGCCGCCGGGACGTGTCGTTGAACGCCCGGGCGAGGGCCCGGACCTCCGGCGGGCCTTGGTCGTCGGGGGCGTGGGCGCTCAGGTCACCGGCACCGAGCGCCGTGGCCGCGGCCTGCAGCTCCCGTAGTGGACGGGTCACCGAGCGGGCCAGCGCCACCGCGATCACCCCCGCCGCCAGGAGCGAGACCGTGGCCACCCCGCCGAGGGTCAGCCACACCCGCTTCACCCGTTCGTCGACCTCGGTGGTCGGATAGGTGAGCCGGACCGCCCCGTGAACCTCCCCCCCGGAGGCCACCGGGACCGCGACATAGAGCAGATCGGTGTCGAGGGTGTCAGAGCGGCGGGTGCCGGCGGCCACCTCGCCCCCGAGCGCGTCGGCGATCTCGGGCCGGTCCCGATAGTTGCCCGCGCCCTCGACCGGGTCCGAGTCACCCAGCACCCGGCCCCGGGCGTTCACGATCACCGCCCGGGCCCCGGTCTTCTCGGCGTAGTCGTCGGCCACCGCTTGGAGGTCCTCGTCCGCTATGCCCTCAAGGGTGTCCTCGGCGAACGAACCGATCACCCGGGCATCCCGCTCGAGGTCGAGGGTGAGTCGGTCCCGTTCACGGTTGGACGTGCTGATCCCCAGGGGAACGACGAGGATCAGCAGGACGAAGACCGTGAGGGCCAGGAAGGCCAGGACGAACCGCCGGGTCATGTCGGCTCAGCCCGGGTCAGCCGTCCGGAAGCCGACCCCGCGGACCGTCTCGATCAGGGTCGGGTCACCCAGCTTCCGGCGAAGCGCGGCGATGTGGACGTCGAGGGTCTTGGTCGGCCCGTACCAGTGGGCGTCCCACACCGACTCCATGATCTCGTCGCGGGTGCGTGTCGCCCCGGGCTCCTCCATCAGCAACGCCAGCAGGTCGAACTCCTTGCGGGTCAGCTCGACCTCCGGGCCGTCCACGGTCACCCGACGGGTGCGGACGTCCAGCTCGACAACGCCGACCCGGCGCTGGTCCGGCGCAACCACCCGGGTCTCGGACCGGCGGGCCACCGCCCGGATGCGGGCGACCAACTCCCGCAGGCCGAAGGGCTTGACCAGGTAGTCGTCGGCCCCCAACTCGAGGCCGACCACCCGGTCCACCTCCTGGCCCCGGGCCGTGACCACGATGATCGGCACGTCGGAGACCGCCCGCAACCGCCGGCAGACCTCGTAACCGTCGATGTCGGGGAGCCCGAGGTCCAGCAACACCATGTCGGACGGGGCCGCGGCCAGGGCCGCCGCGCCGGTCGCCACCCGCTCGACGACGAAGGACTCCCGCTCCAGCCCCGTCACCAGGGGCTCGGCGATCGAGTCATCGTCCTCTACGACCAGCACCCGCATGCCCCCACCGTGGCACGTGCGCCAGGGCCCGGCTCGCCCCGCCGTCGGACTTTGCCAACCCTTTACCCCGCACTGGACGGGCGCTGGGAGCCCCCTCCGTACGTTGAGGCCATCCCCCCAACCAAGGAGCACCCTCCGATGGAACGACGTCGAGCACTTGTAGTGGCCGGCACCATGACCGCCAGCCTGGCCATGGCCGGCACCGCCATGGCCGTGAACATGGGCCTGTTGAGCTCCGACAGCGACCCGGTCGGTGACCTCACGGCCACCGAGATCCAGCCCGCCGCCCAGCGCGGGCCCGCCGAGCGTGAGCCCCGGGTCCGCGTCGTGGTCGAGGACATCCCCATCGCCACTGGCGGCGGGTCCTCGAGCGGCTCCGTCGAGTCCAGTGACAGCCCGGCGCCCGCGCCGGCTCCGGCTCCCCACGTCGACGACGACGGTGACGACAGCTACGACGACGACGACAGCTACGACGACGACAGCTACGACGACCACGACGACGAGGACACCGACGACAGCGTCGACGAGCCCGACGAGCCCGACGACGATGACTGACCCGGTCCCCCCTGGCCGCCCCGCTCCGCCCGCCCGCCCTCCCCGGGCGGGGCGCGGGCGGCGGCGGAAGCCGGCGCTGGACTCCCGCATCGCCGCCACCGGACTGGCCGTCTGCGCCACCTTCGGGATGGTCCTGGGCATGGCCTTGGGCCAGGCTCCGACCGAAGCCGCAGCCCCCGCCACCCCCCGCCCCACCGTTGCCCCCGCGGCGGTCCCCCGCCAGCCCCGGCCCGAGATCGTCATCGTCCAGCAGCGTTACGTCCCGGTCGCCGGCAGCGGCGGCTACTCGGGCTCGTCGTCGGGCTCCGACTACTCGGGCTCGTCGTCCTCCTCGGGGAGCTCCACCTCCGGGAGCGTCAGCGCTCCGGCGCCCGCTCCGGCGCCGGCCCCCGCGCCGCCCCCGTCCACCTCGGGCGGCAGCTGAGGTGACCCGGTCGGCGCCGGCGTACCCGGCGGCGCTCCAGAGCGCCACCGGGGTCCTCGGCTGGAGTGAGGCACGGTTCCGGGCCATGGGCACCGACGTCCACCTCGCCGTGCTGGCGGACGACCCTGCCTTGCTCGACGACGCCCGCCGGCGCATCGACGACCTCGAGCAGCGGTGGAGCCGGTTCCTGCCCGAGAGCCTCCTCTGTCGGCTGAACCGCGCGGCGGGTCAGACGGTCCCGGTCGACGACGAGACCTTCGACCTGATCGCCACCGCCGTCGGCGGCTGGCACGACACCGGGCACCGCTTCGACCCGACCGTCCTCGATGCGCTCGTGCAGGCCGGCTACGACCGGTCGTTCGACCAGATCGGCTCCGGGCCCGGCCCCGCTCCGGGCCCGGAGCTCCTCCCCGCGCCGGGGTGCGCGAGCATCGTTCTCGACCCGGTGTCCCGGAGCGTGACCCTGCCCGCCGGCACTCATCTGGACCTCGGCGGGATCGGGAAGGGCCGGGCCGCCGACCTCGTCGCCGTCGACCTCCTCATCGGCGGGGCCCAGTCGGCTCTCGTCAACCTCGGCGGGGACCTGCGCATCGCCGGCGGTCTGGCCGATGGCGATGCCTTCGCCATCGCCATCGACGACCCGGCGGACCCCGAGACCCCGGCCACGGTGGTCCATCTCGTCGCGGGGGCGTTGGCGACGAGCTCCCGAGCCCGGCGCCACTGGACCGTCGACGGCGAGGAGCGCCACCACCTCATCGACCCCACGACCGGAGCCCCGGCGCGCACCGACGTGGCCGCCGTCACCGTCATCACCCACGAGGCCACCGACGCCGAGATCGTGGCCAAGGCGGCCCTCGTCGCCGGTCCCGACGCCGGCCTCGAGCTCCTGCGCGACGCCCGGGTGGCCGCGCTGCTCATCACCGCGGACCGCACCCGGCACCGCGTCGGCGACTTCGAGGACCACGAACGATGAACGAGCAGTTCTGGTGGTACGTCTCCCGGTCCGCCGGCATCGCCGCGTGGGCCCTAGCCCTCGCGTCGGTGCTCTGGGGCATCGCCCTGGCCACCCGGGCCCTGGGCCCCAACCCGAAGGCGCCGTGGCTGCTGGACCTCCATCGTCATCTCGGCGGGCTGACCGTCCTCTTCACGGGCATCCACATGGGCGCCCTGGTGGCCGACAACTACGTCCACTTCGGCCTGGGCGACCTGCTGGTGCCGTTCGCCTCCTCCTGGAAGACCGGCGCCGTGGCGTGGGGCGTCATCGCCTTCTGGATGCTGCTGGGGATCGAACTCACCTCCCTGTTCATGAAGCGCATCCCCAAGGTCTGGTGGCGCCGCATCCACCTCACCTCCTACGCCGTGGCCGTGATGACCACGATCCACCTGTTCACCGCGGGCACCGACGCAACGACGACGGCCCTGCGCTGGACCACGATCGTGGTCGCCACCCTCACGGTGTTCTTCCTCCTCTACCGCGAGCTCGGACCGAAGAAGAAGTCCCGCATCCCTGCAGCAGCCCGTAACCGGGTGCCCCAGGACGCCTGAGGCCCGGTCACCGGTCCGAGGAGTGCGTAGCCTCCCCGCGTGGCCCGCCTCTCGCCTGCTCCGGACCAGCCCAGCGCAGTGGCCGGGGCCCTGGGCGACCACGGCTGGTCCCAGCTCGACGTGAACGCCCTGGGCGCCGCGGTGCGCCTGGCCGTCCGGGGCGGTGGGCCCGCACTGCTGATCGACGCCCGCCAGCTCCTCGACGACCTCGACCGGAAGTGGAACCCGGCCCGCCCCAACAGCCTCGTGGCCCAACTCGAGGCCGGCAGCGGGACGGCGGTCCCGGTGGACGACGACACCTTCGCCCTGGTCGAAGCCAGCGTGGCCGCCGCACAGGCCACGGGCGGCGCCGTCGGCAGCGAGGGCCTGGCCCTCAACGCCGTCCTGACCCGGGTGACCGTCCCCTCCGGCGCCGTGCTCGACCTCGACGACCTGGCCCGGGCCCGCGCCGCCGACACCGTCGCCGAGGCCCTGGTCGAGGCCGGGGCCGAGGGCGCGGTGGTGGACGTCGGCGGTGCGCTCCGGCTGGCCGGCACGGTCGGGGACGGCCGGGCCTGGGTCGTCGTGGTCCCCGACCCCGGCGGCGAGCCGGACAGCCCGAACCTGGCTGAGCTCGGCCTCGCCGAGGGCGCAGCGGTCACCATCGACCGGCCGACCGCGGACCTGGCCTCGGTGACCGTGCTGGCCGCGAACGCCGCCACCGCCGTCGTCCTGGCCGCCGCCGCCGACGTCGGCGTCATCGGGGCCAGCGGGCGGCCCGCCCTGGTGGTCGCCGACGACGGTGGCCGCCGGCACTTCGGCGGTGTCGAGGCCTACCTGCGCCGAGGCTGACCACGGGTGTTGGCACCACGCGTGCCACTACGGTGACCGCCATGGCCGAGCCGCAGCGCCTCGACGGCCGACGCGCCCGCCGCGAGCAGAACGTCGATGCGGTGGTCGACGCCATGCTCGACCTCCTGGGCGAGGGCAACCCGAGCCCCGGCGCCGCGACCGTGGCCGAACGTTCCGGGGTCTCGCTCCGCTCGGTCTTCCGGTACTTCGACGACATGGACTCGCTCACCGACCGGGCCATCGCCCGCCAGATGGAGCGGGCCGCGCCGCTCTTCGACCTCCTCGACGACAAGGGCGATCTGGCCGAACGGGCCGCCCGCCTCGGCGCCCACCGGGTCCATCAGCACCAGGAGCTGGCACCGTTCGCCCGCGTGGCCATCCTCCGCTCCGGGCGGTTCCCTGCCGTCGCCGAGGGCGTGGCCACCCGTCGCGATGCCCTCCGGCGCCAGGTCGAGGCGCTCTTCGCCCGGGAGCTGGACCCCCTCGCCCGGGACGAGCGGCACGAGACCCTGTCCGCGCTCGAGGCCGTGAGTTCCTTCGAGGTGGTGGACCAGCTCAGCACCCATCGGGGCCTCACGCCGACCCGGGTCGAGGCCGTCGTGGCCCGCTCGGTGATCGGCGTCCTCAGCGTTCCCTGATCTGTTGACACTCCAAGTGTCAACAAGCGACAGTGGGGGATGGACCTGCTGCGTACGCCCGACGAGTGCTTCGAGAACCTGCCGGGCTTTCCCTTCTCGCCGCACTACGTCGAGGTCCCCTCCGGCGACGGCGACCAGACCCTGCGGATCCACTACCTGGACGAGGGCCCGGCCGACGCCCCCACCGTCCTGCTGCTCCACGGCGAGCCGACCTGGAGCTACCTCTACCGCAAGATGATCCCGGTCCTGGTCGACGCCGGGCTCCGCTGCATCGGCCCCGACCTGGTCGGGTTCGGCCGCTCGGACAAGCCCGCCCACCGCGAGGAGGTCACGTACGCCCGCATGGTCGAGTGGCTGCGGGCCGCCCTCTTCGACCAGCTGGACCTGCAGGACCTGACCTACGTCGGCCAGGACTGGGGGGCGCTCATCGGCCTGCGGCTCGTCGCCGAGAACCCCGATCGCTACGCCCGGGTCGTGCTCTCCAACGGTGGGCTGCCCACCGGCGACCAACGGGTCGGCCAGGCGTTCATGTCCTGGCTGGAGTTCTCCCAGACCGCCGAGGAGTTCCCCATCGGCGGCATCGTCAGCGGGGGGTGCACCACGCAGCTCTCGCCCGAAGAGATCGCGGCCTACGACGCCCCCTTCCCGGAGGAGCAGTACAAGGAGGCGGCCCGCCAGCTGCCGAGCCTCGTGCCCATCAGCCCCGACAGCGAGCCCGCCGCGGCCAACCGGGCGGCCTGGGAGGTGCTGCGGGCCTGGGAGAACCCATTCCTCCTGGCCTTCACCGACTCGGACCCGATCACCGCAGGCGCCGACCGGCCCTTCCTCAAGCTGGTGCCGGGGACCCAGGGCCTACCCCACACCACGATCGAGGGGGCCGGCCACTTCGTCCAGGAGGACGCGGGCCCCGAGCTGGCCCGCATCGTCATCGACCTCATCGAGCGCACCCCGTGAGCACCATGTCCGACGACCTGCCTATCGAGCCCACCGACGCCCAGATCCAGGACGTCCTCCACGACGGCCGTGAGACACCGGTGGTGATGATCAACCTCAACAAGTACCTCGACCGCGACCGGTACCTGCAGTACGGCGTCGTTGCGTTGGCCGCCGTCGAGTCAGTCGGTGGCCGCGTGCTCTGGCAATCCGAGGTGGAACAGACCGTCATCGGTGACCAGCACGCGACCAGTACGACGAGATCATCGCCGTCTGGTACCCGAGCCGCTCGGCCTTCCTCGGCCTGATGAACCACCCCGGCTACCTCGAGGCCACCGAGCACCGACTGGCCTCACTCGAGCACGCCACGCTCCTGGCCATCACCCCGCCACAGGACTGACGATCGCACCCTTGGCCCCCGACCGGTGGCCACGGCGACCAGGTCGGGGGCCCGAAGCGGTCAGGACCGCGCTCGGGCGACCAGGAAGAGCCGGCGAAAGGGCATCACGGTTCGGCCGTCGGCGCGGGGCGGGTAGGCCGCGCGCATGGCCACGGCGTAGTCGGCCACGAACTCGGTGGCATCGGGCCCGTCGAGTCGACTGACGAACTCCCTCAGGAAGGAGCCCTTGAACCACTCCACCACCGGGTCGGGACCTTCGAGGACGTGGTGGTAGGTGGTGGTCCAGCAGTCGACGTCGCCGGCAAGCGGGAGCAGCACGTGCAGGTACTGCGCTGGGCTCAGCAGGGGCTGCTCCGGCAGCTCCACGGTGAGCCGGTGCCGCCAGCGGTCGGAGGCGGCGAGGGCGAAGCCCTCGGTGTGGGAGGGGGCGTCCCACTCGTCGGGGACCTGGACCGCGAGCAGCCCGCCGGGGGCCACCCGACCGAGAAGGGTCGGCAGCAGGGTGGCGTGGTCCGGGAGCCAGTGCAGGGCGGCGTTGGTGAAGACGACGGCCGCGGGCCGGGGCGGCTCGTAGGTCGCGAGGTCGGCCTCGATCCAGGTGATGCCCGGATGGTCGCGGCGGGCGTCGTCGAGCATGGCGGGCGACGAGTCCACCCCGATGACCTCGGCCTCCGGCCACCGCTCGGACAGGCGGGCGGTCAGGTTGCCGGGCCCGCAGCCCAGGTCGACCACGAGCGTCGGGGGCTCCGCTGGTTCGATCCGGGCCAGGAGGTCCAGCGCAGGCCGCAGCCGGGCCTCCCGGAACTGCAGGTACTGGCCCGGGTCCCAGGTGGTCAATCGGGCAGGGCCTTCAGCTGGGCCAGCAGGTCCGGAGCACCCAGGTCGAGCACCGGCACCCCACTGTCGACCAGGTGGCGCATCGCGGGCCTGCCCGTCGAGGTCGGCAGCTCCGGGGTGAGCACCAGGACCCGGCACTCGGGGTCGTGGGCCCGGATGGTGTGGGCCATGCCCACGGCCCGCCACAGCAGGTCGGCCCGGCGCAGGCCCGACGGACCGGTGGTGAAGCCCCCGGCCACGTCCACGTACCAGTGGGTGCCCTGGGCGTCGCTGGCCTGCAGGGCGAAGTCGGTGCCGGCCGGCGAGCGGGCGTCGGCATCCACGTCGGTGAAGCCGGCGTCGGCCAGCGCCGTGGCGGCCAGCACCCGGGCGGACTCCCCGCCCGCGAACGGGCCTTCGGCGGGCTCGACCCCTCCGGCGGACAGCGTGATCCGCTCGGCCCCGACCCGGGCCGTGGCCGCCTCGGTGTAGTCGGGGTCGGTGTCGTAGCCGACGTAGTGGCGGCCGGTGCGCACCGCGGCGACGGCCGTGGAGCCCGAGCCCATGAACGGGTCGAGCACGAGGTCGCCGGGGTAGGTGTAGAGCTCGATCAGGCGCTGCGGCAGCTCGACGGGGAACGGGGCCGGGTGCCCGACCCGCCGGGCCGATCTCGGTGGGCAGCTCCCACACGTCGGTGGTCGCCTCCATGAACTCGTCTTTGGTCAGGGTGCTCGGCGTGTCCCGCCCCCGGTCGAAGCGACCCTTGCTGGCGATGATCACCCGCTCGGTGAGGTCGCGCAGCACCGGGTTGGAGGGCTGGCGGAAGGAGCCCCAGGCGAACGAGCCCGCCGCCCCCCGGGCCTTCACCCAGACGACCTCGCCCCGCAGGAGCAGGCGCAGACGGTCCTGGAGGATGCCGACGACGTCGGCGGACAGCGACCGGTAGGGCTTGCGGCCGAGGTTGGCCACGTTCACCGCGATGCGACCGCCGGGCTCGAGCACCCGAACGCACTCGGCGAACACGTCCTCCAGCATCTGGAGGTAGTCGAGGTAGGTGGCGGGGATGTGACCCTCGCCGAGGTCCTGCTCGTAGGCCTTGCCCGCGAAGTACGGCGGCGAGGTGACCACGAGGGCCACCGAGCGGTCGGCCACCCGGGTCATGGCCCGGGCGTCGCCGGTGACGATGACGTCGGTCTCGAGCGGGGCTCGACCGTCGCGTCACCGGAGAGCTCCGGCGGGGTGAAGCGGGCGTAGAAGTCGCTGGCGTCGTGGTTGGACCGTCCGGACACGCCGAAGGAGGACGTGGTCGTGGGTTGGCGGCGGTCGGACACGGCTCTCCTCCCGGGCCGGGGCTGGCGCCGGACCCCCGATGCTACGGCCCGATCAGCAGTCGTTCCCGGATGCGCGCTCATGGCCCCATCCTCCCCACCCCCAGTGACAGGAATCCGTTCTGGGTCTGCTCTCCCTTGTTGTCAGGAACAAGGGAGGGCAGCAACCAGAACGAGTCAGCAGTTGCGCTCGTAGGTCCAGGGGGCGGTGTTGGACATGACGAGGCGGTGGCGGGGGCCCTCGGCCGTGGCGTCGCCGGTCTCGTAGCCGGCGTCGCCGTGCCAGAGGGCGACGAGGTCGTCGCCCTCCTTGGCGATGGCGGTCACGAAGGCCTCGACCGGCGCCGAGCGGGCCTCCGTCCAACGCTTCGGCCACCGTGGCCGAGCGGGAGAGACGGTCCAGGGTGACCCAGGTGGGCGGCGCCAGCTCGACCTCGCCGGCGTCGCGGCGGGTCAGGGCGTCGGCCGGGCGGGCCCAGGTGTGCTCGTGGATCTCGCCATCGTCGATGGTGACCGCCCCGGTCGGGGCCTCGGCCACGAAGAACCAGGTGGCGTAGCGCTTGATGGCCACCATCGGGGGCGTCCAGTGCGAGAAGGGGACCATCGCCTCGGGGTCACAGCGCAAGCCCGGCCTCCTCCTCGGCCTCCCGGGCCGCGGCCACCCGCACGGCGGCCTCGACGTCGTCGGGCGCGTCGGGCGGGTAGTCCTCGGGGTCGACCCGACCACCGGGGAACACCCACATCCCGCCGGCGAACTCCAGCTTGGAGTTGCGGCGCAGCATCAGGGTCTCGATCCCGTCGGGACCGTCCCGCAACAAGATGACCGTCGCCGCCGGGATGGCCTCGGGGACCTCCTGGCGGGTCTCCCGCAGGGCCCCGGGGAGCGGTTCGTCGGCCATCAGTCCAGGAACCGGCTGATCGTCTCGACCACGCAGGCCGGTCGGTCGTTGCCCTCGATCTCCACGGTCACCGTGACCCGGGCCTGCACCCCGCCCTTGACCGCCTCGGCCCCCGACAGCTCGGCCCGGCCGCGGATCCGGCTGCCCACCGGCACCGGTGCAGGGAAGCGGGTCTTGTCCGTGCCGTAGTTGACGCCCATCGAGACGTGGCGGACCTCGAGCAGGTCGGGCAGGAACGTGTTGACCAACGAGAGGGTGAGGTACCCGTGGGCGATGGTGCCCCCGAAGGGACCGACCTTGGCCCGTTCGGGGTCGACGTGGATCCACTGGTGGTCACCCGTGGCGTCGGCAAAGGTGTCGATCCGATCCTGGGTGATCTCCAGCCAGTCGGTCGTGCCGAGGTCGGCCCCCACCGCGGTCAGAAGATCCGAAGGGCGCTCGAACACCGTAGACATGGCGTCGACTGTACGACCGGCCCTTCAGGAGGACGCAATGACCCTCGCCGCTGGCGACCAGGCCCCGGACTTCGAGCTCCCCGACCAGACGGGCACGCCCCGCAAGCTGTCGACGATGCTCGCCGACGGCCCCGTGGTCCTCTTCTGGTACCCGGCCGCGATGACGACCGGCTGCACGAAGGAGGCCTGCCACTTCCGGGACATCGCCGCCGAGTTCGAGGCCGTCGGCGCCCAGCGAGTGGGCATCAGCGCCGACCGCCCGAGAAGCAGGCCGAGTTCGACGAGAAGCACGACCTCGGGTACCCGCTGCTCTCGGACGCCGACAAGGCGGTGGCCCGGGCCTACGGCGTGAAGCGCATCGGGCCCGCTGATGAACAAGCGCATCACGTTCGTGATCGGCACCGACGGCAGGCTCGTCGACGTCATCTCGAGCGAGACGAACATGGACGTCCACGCCGACAAGGCCCTCGCCGCACTCGAGGGCTAAGGACCCAGCGACAACGACCCAAGAACAGGGGCGGTGTCGTTCCCCGCAGCCCTACGGCTTGTCCCAA
>CAVPAN010000014.1:0-17451 GCA_963701565.1 uncultured Microthrixaceae bacterium | reverse complement strand
CGGTGGTGGGCTGGTGCCGACGAACGGGGGCGGGCGCCTGAGCGAACGGGGCCCTGACGCCGGGGCGAGCCGCTGCGCCGGGTCATGGACTCGCCGGACCTGCGCCGCCTGGCGCTCGGCTACGTCGTGTTCATCGTGGCCGAGCTCGCCACCTACATCGCCATCCTCGTGTCCGCCCTCGAGCAGGGGGAACGGGAGCAGTGGGGCTCGCGGCCCTCCAGCTCGCCCCGGCTGCCCTCCTGGCGCCACTGGCGGCGACGGCCGGTGACCGTCACGGGCCGGCCATCCTCCTCCGGCGGCGCTACGTCGCGCTGGCCTTGGCCTGCGCGACGGGAGCGGCGCTTCTGCTGGCCGACGGCCCAGTCGTCCTCGCCTACGGCGCCGCGGCGTTCGTCTCGGTCGTCGTCTCGGCCACGAGGCCGCTGCACCACAGCCTCCTGCCGGAGGTGGTCGACGGCCCCGAGGACCTGACCGCCGCCAACGCCGTCCTGTCCAGCGCCGAGGGCCTGGGCAGCCTGGCGGCCCCGCTGGTGACCGGCCTGGTCCTGGCCCTGGCCTCGCCGGGCGCGGTGGCTCGCGGTCACGGCGGCGCTGCTGGTGCCCGCCGCCCTCGGTCTGGCCACCCTGCGCCACCATCACCGCCCCACCGTCACCGCCGTTCCGGGATCGGCCCGTGCGGAGATGCGCGACGGGATGCGGATCCTGCGCCAGAGCCGGGGCCTGCGTCCGCGTTGATCAGCACGGTGGCCCTCTACGTCGCCATGGGGGCCACCGACGTGCTCGTCGTCCCCTTGGCGCTCGATGAACTGGACGCCGGAGAGGCGGCGGTCGGATGGCTGAGCGCCGGTCTCGGCGCCGGGCTGATGCTGGGCGGCGTCGCCGCGGGGTTCCTCGCCGGGCGCTTCCATCTGAGCCGGTGGGTGACCCAGGGCCTCGTCGTGTGGGGTGCGGTGCTGGCGACCGTTGGTTTCGCCCCGGCGCTGGCCGTCGGGATCATCGCCCTGGCCCTGGCCGGCGCCGGGGCGGCGGTGGCCGATGTGGCCACCCGCACGCTCCTGGCCCGCCTGGTGGCGGGACCGTTGCTCACCCGAGCACTCGGTCTGGCCGAGTCGCTGCTCGTCGGCGCGACGTTGATCGGGGCGGTGATCGCCGCGCCTTTGGGCACGCTCGTCGGGGTGCCCGAGGCGTTTGCGGTCATCGGGCTGGGGACGGTCGTCGCCGCCCTGGGCGCCGGCTGGGCGCTGAACCGGGCCGAGCGCCGGACCGCGCCGCCCGAGCGCCAGCTCAGCCTGCTCCGTCTCGTCCCGATCACCCGGGCGTTGGATCCGCCGACGCTGGAGGACCTCGCGCTGCGCCTCGACCGGGTCGTCGTCGATGCCGGCGAGTGTCTGATCACCGAGGGGGACGTCGGTGACCGCTTCTACATCATCGAGCGGGGCGTCTTCGGTGTCCGGCAGGGCACCGAGTCCCGGGCCGAGCTCGGCCCCGGCGACTTCTTCGGTGAGGTGGCCCTGCTGTTCGACGTGCCCCGCAACGCGACCGTCGAGGCCAGGACCACGGGCGAGGTCTGGACGCTGGAACGACCCGACTTCCTCGAGGCCCTGACGGGCACGCCCCAGGCCGACGGGCTGGCCCGGGGGATCGCTGACGGGCGCCGGTGACGGGCTCGCTGACGCCGCCAGCGCGTGCTGGAGTGGTGGGACGGGGCCCGACGGGACCTGCCGTGGCGGCGGACCCGGGACCCGTGGGCGGTCCTGGTGGCGGAGGTGATGCTGCAGCAGACCCAGGTCGACCGGGTCGTCCCGAAGTGGCACGCGTTCCTGGACCGGTTCCCGGACCCGCCGACCTGCGCCGCGGCCCCGGTCGGTGCCGTCATCGAGACCTGGGCCGGGCTCGGCTACAACCGGCGGGGCGTGGCCCTGCACCGCTGTGCGGTGACCGTGGTCCAGGACCACGACGGTCGGCTGCCCCTGGACCTCGCCGCGCTCCGGGCCCTGCCCGGCATCGGGCCCTACACGGCCCGAGCGGTCCTGGCCTTCGCGGGGGAGCGGGACGTGGCCGTGGTCGACACCAACGTGGCCCGCGTCCTGGCCCGCCAGGCCGGTCGCCCCCTGCGGCCCGCGGAGGTGCAGCAGGCGGCGGACGCCCTGGTCCCGGTCGGGCAGGGGTGGGCGTGGAACCAGGCGATGCTCGACCTGGGCGCCGGAGTCTGCCGGGCCCGGGGACCGCAGTGTGGCGGGTGCCCCGTCGCCGCGAGCTGCGCCTGGCGGGGTGGCCCGGACCCGGACCCGGCGGTGGGGTCCGCCGGGGTGTCGGGCGGCCAGTCCCGGTTCGAGGGCTCGGACCGCCAGGGCCGGGGCCGGCTCGTCGACGCCCTCCGTCGCGGCCCCGTGGCCGACCTGGCCGCGGCCGCCGGCTGGCCCGACGACCCCGCCCGGGCCGCCCGGGTGGCCGACACCCTCGTCGCCGACGGCCTGGCCGTCCTCGACGGCGACACCCTCGTCCTCCCCTGACGCCCACCCGAAGGGCCTCCGGACTGGCGCGATGCCCTGACCGGGGTGCGAGGATGGAGGCAATGGTCACCCGAACTCGCTCACGCGCCACGTCCCTGATCGCCCTGATCGCCGCCGTCCTCCTGCTGGCGACCGCCTGCAGCGACGACTCCGGAGACGAGACCTCCGCTGACACCACGGTCGCCGATGACTCGACGACCACCACGGCCGTCGCGGCCGAGGACCCCCCCAGCGAGAGCCCGGCGGCCAGCCTCCGCTCGGACCTGACGGCGCTGCTGGAGGAGCAGGTGTACCTGACCGGCTTCACCGTGCAGGCCGGGGCGGCCGAAGGCGGCGACCTGGAGGCCCCGGAGGCCGCGGCCACGGCCGTCGCCCTCGGGGACAGCGCCACCGAGCTCTCCGAGATCGTGGGGGCGGCCTACGGCGTGGCCCAGGGCACCACGTTCCTCGAGGCGTGGGACGCCCACCAGCAGGCGATCATCGACGTGGCCTTCGACGAGGCGGACGCCGAGGACGTGGACAGTGCCCGGGAGGCGGTCGTGGCCGGCCTGACCGCCGCCGACCCCGAGGCCGACTTCGCGGGGCTCGACGAGCTCCTGGCGACCAGCGACGCCGACCTCGTCACCACCGTCGAGCAGCTGGCGGCGGGCGACGACGCCGCCGTGGTCGACCTGCGCACCGCCGCCGAGGTCATGCCCGATGCGGCGCTCGAGCTGGCCGAGATCATCGCCACCCACAGCGCCACCGAGGGTGAGGTGGCCTCGCCCGAGTCCGACCTGCGCGCCGAGCTGACCGGCCTGATGCAGGAGAGCGCGCTCCTGACGGGTCTGGCCGTGAGCGAGACCGTCGAGGCCGACGGCGACGCCACCGCCCCCGGCCCGGCCGGGGTGCTGGACGCCGTCGAGGAGAACACCGAGGCCTTGTCCGAGGCCATGGAGCCCGAGGACGAGCCTGCCCGGGACGCGTTCGCCGAGATCTGGCGGGCGCACATCGACGAGTTCATGGCGTACACGACGGCGCTCGTCGGCGACGACGCCGCGGGCATGGCCAGCGCCCGTGAGGAGCTGGTGGTCTTCCGGGACGATCTGGGCGAACTGCTCGCCCAGGGCTACCCGGCCCTCACCAAGGAGGCCGTGGCCGAGGAGATGGTGCCCCACACCGACTCGATCCTCGCCTACGCCGACGCCCGGGTGGCCGAGGCCGCCGGGGCCGAGCCCATCGAGTCGGCCCAGCTGCTGCGGGAGGCGGCGCTCGCCATGCGCCTGGCGGCGCGGACCTTCGCCGCGGGGCTGACGGCGCCGACCGCCTGAGTCGGTGTGACAGGTGTCACCCGGCCCGAAGCGCAACCCGTCGATGGGTAGTGTCGAAAGAAGGGGGAACGTCGAGTTGCCGGGGGGCGAACGGTGAACGTCAACTTCTTCGGGGTCCGGGGATCCACCCCCTGCGCGTGCCGGGAGCTCGCCCGCTACGGCGGCAACACCGCGTGCGTCGCCCTCGAGGCGCCGGGCCACGACCCGCTGGTGTTCGATCTCGGCACCGGCCTGCGCTTCTGGGGCGAGACCCAGCCCCAGGACGGCTCGTTCCGGGGCGCCGCCCTGGTCAGCCACATGCACTGGGACCACGTGCAGGGCCTGCCGTTCTTCGTCCCCGTGCTGCGCCCGGGCGCCCACCTGGACATCTACGGCCCCCCGCCGGAGGAGATGAGCCTCGAGGCGGCCTTCCGCCACTTCCTGCGCCCCCCGTTCTTCCCGGTGGAGATCGAGGCCCTCCACGGGGAGATCGCCTTCCACGACCTCCTCGACGACCAGATCGTGGTGGGTGACGCCAAGGTGACCAGCCGGTCCGTGCCCCACGTCGGGCGCACGGCGGGCTACCGCGTCGAGTACGCCGGGGTCACCGTGGCCTACGTCAGCGACCACCAGGCCCCCGTCGACGGCGGCATGGAGGTGGCCGAGTCGGTCCTCGAACTGGCCGACGGCGCCGACCTGCTGATCCACGACGCGCAGTACACGCCCGCCGAGTTCGCCACGAAGGTGGACTGGGGCCACTGCACGATCGAGTACGCCGTGAACGTCGCCGCCCAGGCCGGCGCCCGGCGGGTGGCGCTGTTCCACCACGATCCGTCTCACGACGACGACACCCTCGACGGGCTCACGGCGACGGCCGTCGACCAGGGCGAGGCCCTGGGGGTCGAGGTCATCGGGGCCTACGAGGGCCTCACCGTGGCCTTCGACACCCTCGAGGGGGCCGTCGCCGGCCTCCCCGACGCCGACGCCGTCCCGACCTGACCCCGGCTCCGGTCGGCGGGCGCCCGACGAGTAGCCTGCGCGCTTCGTGAGCGACTCCACCCACTCCTCCGGCCCGGTGATCGACGAAGCGAGGTACCGGCAGGTCCTCGGTCACTTCCCGACGGGGGTGACCGTCGTCGCCTCCCACCGCGAGGGCGAGGCCCCGGTCGGCCTCGCCGTCGGCTCGTTCTTCTCCGTCTCCCTCGAGCCCGCCCTCGTGGGCTTCTGCCCGGGGAAGTCCTCCTCCAGTTGGCCCCGCATCGAAGCGGCCGGGTCGTTCTGCGTGAACGTCCTGGCCGACGACCAGGAGGACGTGGCCCGGGTGTTCGCGGGCAAGGGCGAGGACAAGTTCGCAGAGCGTGGGCTGGCGACCGGCGGCCACGGGCTCACCGGTGATCCGCTGACGTCCTGGCCTGGATCGACTGCGCCCTCGAGGACGTGCACGACGCCGGCGACCACTACATCGTGACCGGGCGGGTGCACGAGCTGAAGGTCGAGCGCGAAGGGCACCCCCTGGTGTTCTTCCGCGGCGGCTACGGCTCGCTTCTCGTCCTGAGTTGCCGGTCTACGCGCTCGGCGCGGCCTCGCCCGAGATCCACCCCACGGCCTTCGTCCATCCCGACGCGGTGGTGATCGGCCGCGTCCACATCGGGGCCGACTCGACGATCTGGCCGACGGCGGTGCTGCGGGCTGACGACGGCGACATCCACATCGGCGCGGCCACCTCGATCCAGGACGGCACGGTCATCCACACCACGGCGTTGCAGCCCACGACCGTGGGGAACCGCTGCGTGGTGGGCCACAACGCCCACCTCGAGGGCTGCATCGTCGAGGACGGGTGCCTGGTCGGCTCGGGCTCGGTCGTGCTGCACCGGGCCGTGGTGCGCGCCGGCGCCCTGGTCGGGGCCAATGCCCTCGTCCCCAACGCCATGGTGGTCCCCTCCGGCGCCATGGCCCTGGGCGTGCCCGCCGAACTGCGGGAGGGCACCGTCACCCCCGGCCAGTTCGAGCAGGCCGTCGTGTCGTATGTCGAGCGGGGCCGGCGCTTCCGGGCCGAGATGCGCCGCTTGGACTGAGCGCCGGATCCGCTCGTCGGGCCCAAACCCCTCCGTGGGGATCGGGGCCGCTCGGTAGATTCGACCCATGGTGCTGTCCTCCGTTGATGACTCGCGTTCGAGTCGTGACGGGTGGCAGCTCATCGCCGCCACGATGCGGGCGCAGTGGCGGGGCATCACCGCCGGGGTCGTGGTGGGCCTGCTGTGGACCGTCGGCAAGGTCGCCGCCCCGCTGTTGGTGCGGACCGCCATCGACAAGGGGATCGTCGCCGAGGACGGCGAGGCCCTCCTGTTCTGGTCCCTGGCCATCGCCGGTGCCGGGGTGGTCGCCGCCACCTTCACCGGCCTCCGCCGTTACCTGGCGTTCCGCGAGAGCCGGTGGACCGAGCTCGTGCTGCGGGACCGCCTGTTCGCCCACCTCCAGCGGCTGCACTTCGCGTTCCACGACGAGAACCAGACCGGCGAGCTCATGAGCCGGGCCAACACCGACCTGCAGCAGGTCCAGCAGTTCGTCGTGCTGGTCCCGCTGACCATCTCCAACGTGGTGACCGTCGCCTCGGTGGCGGTGATCCTGGCCTTCATCGACCCCGTCCTGACGGTGCTGGCGCTGGGGGGCCTCCCGTTCCTCAACTGGATGGGCAAGCGCTTCTCGAGCCGCCTCCACGTGCCGGCCATGGCCATCCAGCGCGAATCGGCGGAGCTGGCCTCGGTGGTCGAGGAGTCGGTGTCGGGCATCCGCGTGGTCAAGGGGTTCGGCGCCGAGCAGGGCCAGACCGACCGGCTGCGGCACGAGGCCGACGACGTCTACCGCGAGTCGATGGCGGCGGCCCGGGTGCGGGCCGCCTACCTGCCGGCGATGGAGCTGCTGCCCAACATCGGCCTGATCGCGGTGCTCGGCTACGGCGGCCACCAGGTGCTCGACGGCAGCCTCAGCCTCGGCTCGTTCGTGGCCTTCAACGTCTACGTCGTGCTGCTCATCTGGCCCCTGCGGATGCTGGGGATGATCATCGCCCAGGCCCAGCGGTCGGCGGCCTCGGCGCAACGGGTGCACGAGATCCTGGTGACGGCCCCGACATCGCCGACCGGCGTGACGCCGTCAGCCTCCCGGCCCGGGACACGGACCATCCCGGGGGCGAGGTCCGCTTCGAGGCCGTCGACTTCGGCTACGGCGAGGGGGCCATGTCCGTGCTCGACGGGCTTCGACGCTGGACGTGGCGCCGGGGGAGTCGGTGGCCCTCGTCGGGGCGACCGGTTCGGGGAAGTCGACCGTGGCCCACCTCCTGCCCCGGTTCTACGACGTCGACGGCGGCCGGGTGTTCCTCGACGGGGTCGACGTCCGGGACGTGAAGCTGGTCGAGCTGCGGCGGGCGGTCGGCATCGTGTTCGAGGAGACCTTCCTCTTCCACGACACCGTGGCCGCCAACATCGCCTTCGCCGACGGCGACGCCGACCAGGCCCAGATCGAGCGGGCGGCGCGCCTGGCCGGGGCCCACGAGTTCATCAGCGAGCTGCCCGGGGGCTACGGCACCGTCGTCGGCGAGCGGGGCTTCTCGCTCTCGGGGGGCCAGCGCCAGCGCCTGGCCATCGCCCGGGCCATCCTGGCCGACCCGCGGGTGCTGATCCTCGACGACGCCACCTCCGCGGTCGACCCCACCAAGGAGCACGAGATCCGCGGCGCCCTGGCCGAGGTGATGGCGGGGCGCACCACGATCGTCATCGCCCACCGTCCGGCCACGGTGGCGCTGGCCGACCGGGTCGTGCTCGTGGACGGCGGTCGGGTGGCCGCCGAGGGCACCCACGAGGAGCTGTTGGCCACCAGCGCCCGGTACCGGGAGGTCCTGGCGTCGGCCGAGATCGAGGGTGGACGGGAGCCGGCCGATGTGGGGTGAGGCCGGGGTCGCCGAGGAGGACATGCTCGACGCCGACGCGGCGAAGCAGGTCATCCGCCGCGCGGCCGCGCATGCTGCGGCCCTACCGCCGCAAGGTGGTCGTGGCCAGCCTCCTGCTGGTCGTCTGGACCGGCTGCGTCCTCGCCGGCCCGTTCCTCGTCCGCTACGCCATCGACCGAGGGCTGACCCCGGGCGACGCCGGGGCCCTGAACCTGGCCATCGGCCTCTACGTGGTGATCGCGGCCCTGGGCTACGTCGTCTACCGCCGGGTCGTCCTGCTGGTGAGCGTGGTCGGCGAGTCCTTCCTGCGGGATGTCCGCCTCCGCGTCTTCGCCCACCTGATGCGCCTCTCGATGCCGTTCTACGACCGCGAGAAGGCCGGCGTCGTGGTGTCCCGGATGACCTCCGACGTCGAGTCCCTCCAGGAACTGGTCCAGTTCGGGCTGCTCATGTTCGTGACCAACACCCTGCTGCTGGTCTTCTCGTTCGTGGCCCTCGGGGTCGTCTCGTGGCAGCTGCTCCTGGTCTGCTCGTTGGCCCTGCCCCCCGTGATCCTGGCCAGCATCCGCTTCCAGCGGCAGTCCAACCAGGCCTACCTGGTCGTCCGGGACCGGATCGGCTCGACGCTGTCGGACCTCCAGCAGGGGATCACCGGCGTGCGGGTCATCCAGGCCTTCGGGCGGGAGGACGCCGAGGTCGGGCGCTTCCGCTCGGGGAACCGGGTCCTCTACGACGCCCACATGGAGTCGGTGAAGATCCAGGCCTGGTACCTGCCGATCATCGAGTTCGCGGGCCTCGGGACCACGGCGGCGGTGGTCGGCATCGGCGGCTGGCTGGTCTTCGAGGACGTGGTGACCGTGGGCACCGTCACGTTCTTCGTGCTCACCCTCTCGAACCTGTTCGAGCCGGTCCAGCAGCTCAGCCAGCTGTTCAACGTCCTGCAGTCGGCCGGCGCCGCGCTGAACAAGCTCTTCGAGCTGCTCGACACCCGGGTCGACGTGGCCGAGCGGCCCGGGGCCGTCGACCTGCCCGACCGGGGTGACCTCGAGGTCGACGGGGTCAGCTTCGCCTACGGCCCCGGCCAGGCCGAGGTGCTGAGCGACGTCAGCCTCTGCCTGGCGAGCGGCGAGCGGCTGGCGCTGGTCGGGCCGACCGGGGCGGGCAAGTCGACGCTGGCCAAGCTGATGGCCCGGCTCTACGACCCGACCGAGGGCACCGTGCGCTTCGGTGGGGTCGACCTGCGCGACGCGCCGCGTCGGCTCCCTGCGCCGACGGATCGTGGTCGTGCCCCAGGAGGGCTTCCTGTTCGCGGGCACCGTCCGGGACAACATCCGGGTCGGTCGCCTGGACGCCACCGACGCCGAGGTCGACGCCGCGGTGGCCGAGTTGGGGCTGCTGGAGCGCTTCGAGGCCTTCCCCGAGGGGCTCGCCACCGAGGTGCGCGAGCGGGGCTCGCGGCTGTCGGCCGGGGAGAAGCAGCTGGTCTCCCTGGCCCGGGCCGCGCTGGCCGACCCCGCCGTGCTCGTCCTCGACGAGGCCACGTCCAGTCTCGACCCCGGCACCGAGGCCCTCGTCGAGGCCGCCGTGGTCCGGCTCACCGAGGGCCGCACGGTCATCCTGGTCGCCCACCGCCTGAGCACCGCCGAGCGGGCCGACCGGGTCGCGGTCGTGGACGACGGTCGCCTGGTCGAGGTCGGCCCCCACGCCGACCTGGTGGCCCAGGGCGGCCAGTACGCCGCCATGTACGCCACCTGGTCGGGGACGACGACGGCGGCCTGAGGCCGCTAGCGCATGGCGGCGAGGGCGAAGGCGGCGATGCCGTCGTGGAAGTCGACCTGCGCGTCGAAGCCGAGCTCGTTCCGGGCCCGTTCGGTCGAGGCGAACACGTGCCGGACGTCGCCCGGCCGATGCCCCCCGACCACCAGCGGGCGTTCGGCCCCCGCGCCGGCGGCATCCACGAGGCTCGTCGGCCAAGTCGAGGACCGTTCGGGGCCGCCCGCTGGCCACGTTGAACGTGCCGGGACGGGCGGTGGGCGAGCGCAGGGCCAGCACGTTGGCCCGGGCGACGTCGTCGACGTGGACGAAGTCACGCCGTTGCCCGCCGTCCTCCATGACCCGCGGGGCCTCCCCGCGGGCGACCGCACTCCGGAAGATGCTCGCGACGCCGGCATAGGGGGTGTCCCGGGGCATCCGCGGCCCGTACACGTTGTGGTACCGCAGGATGGTGAGCTCGACCCCCGGATGCTCGGTGGCGAACGCCCGGCACAGGTGTTCCTGGTGGGCCTTGGTCGCGGCGTACACGCTGCGGGGGTCGATCGGGGCGTCCTCGGGAACGGCCTCGGCCACGAGCTCGCCGCCACAGGTCGGGCACGGCGGTTCCCAGCGGCCCGCCGTGAGACGGTCGGCCGTCCGGGTGCCCGGCCGCACCAGGCCGTGCTCGGGGCACCGGTACCGACCTTCGCCGTAGACGACCATGCTGCTGGCGAGGACGAGACGGCCCGAGAAGCCGAGTCGGTGGAGGGCCCGCAGCAGGGTCGCGGTGCCGACGTCGTTGTGGTGGCAGTAGGCGACGACGTCGGCGAAGTCGACGCCGAGGCCCACCATGGCCGCCTGGTGACACACCGCATCGGCGGCCCCGAGCGCGGCCGTGAGCGCCGTCTCATCGGTCACGTCGACCCACTGGTGGTCGACGTCGACCCGGAGGTCAGACGGTGGGCCGGTGTGGGCCACGGGGAGCAGGGCGTCGACGCTGCGGACCTCGTCCCCCGTGTCGGCGAGTTGGTCGACGATGTGTGAGCCGATGAAGCCGGCGCCGCCGGTGACGACCGTCGTCACCGGTGGGGATCAGCCGGCCGGGTGTGGGTCGGGACCCGCACCACGAACTGGGCGCCGCCGTTCTCGTTGTGCACCGAGATGTGGCCCCGGTGGGCCTTGACCACCTCGTGGGCGATCGCCAGCCCCAAGCCGGCCCCACCGCCCGGGCTCCGGGCGGGATCGCCACGGAAGCCGGTGTCGAAGATGCGGTGCAGGTCGGCCTCCGGGATGCCGCCGCCGCTGTCCAGGACCGACACGAAGGCATCGTCGCCGCTGACGCCCGCTTCGACCAGCACCGTCCGCGCCGTCGGCGTGTGGCGCACGGCGTTGTCCAGGATGTTGCGCAGGGCCCGCAGGAGGGCCACGGGCGAGCCCTCGACGTCGAGCGGTGAGCCGTCGACCCGCCCTTCGACCCGAACGCCCTTGGCGTCGGCGACCGGGGCGACCCCGGCAAGGGCGTCGGAGACCAGGTCGTGCAGCGAGACCGTTTCGAACTGCTGGAGCAGCTGACCGCTCTGGGCCCGACTGAGCTCGAACAGGTCGTCGACCAGCGCAGCCAGTTGGTCGGCCTCGGTGCGCAAGGTGGTCAGGTAGCGGGTGACGGTCGCCGGGTCCTCGGCGATGCCGTCCTCCAGGGCCTCGGCGATGGCACGGACGCCGGCCAGGGGCGTGCGCAGGTCGTGGGACACCCAGGCGATGAGCTCCCGTCGCGACGCCTCGAGGGCCCGCTCCCGACGACGGGCCTCGTCCAGCGAGTCGGAGGTGGACGCCAGCGCCCGGGCCAGCCGGTTCAGCTCGCCGGAGGCGGCCGTGTCGCCGGGTTGGACCCGTTCGCCGGCGGCGATCTGGTTCGCGGCCCCGACGAGCGCATCACCTGACCGGGCCACCCGGGCGCCGAGGACGAGCGCGGAGACGGCGCCGACCGTGCCGGCCGTGACGAGCAGTATGACCAGGGCCGTGAGGTCGTGGTCGGAGAAGAACATGGCCCGGGCGCCCAACCACACCCCGAGCAGTCCCCCCACCGCCGGCAGGGCGGCGACGAGGACGACCTGGGCCCCCAACGAGCGTTCGTCCAGGCGCCGGATGCCGAGCAGCGTGAGGAGACCGGAGACGAGGGCCATGCCGCCGGCCCACGCCGCCAGCTCCAGGGCGGGCGGTGCCCCCATCCCTGCCCCGATGCTCAGGGCCACGACGGTGACGGTCCCGGCCAGGGCCACGCCGAGGGCGGCCCGGTACAGGTGGGGGGCCCGGCTCATCCGTCCCACCGGTAGCCGACGCCCCACACGGTGGTGATGAGCTCGGGGGCGGAGGGATCGACCTCGATCTTCTCCCGGAGCCGGCGGATGTGGACGGTCACGGTGGCGGCATCGCCGTAGGTGTAGCCCCACACCGATTCGAGCAGGTCCTCGCGACGGAACGCCTGACGGGGGTGGGTGGCGAGATGGGCGAGCAGATCGAACTCACGGGCGGTCAGCACGACGTCCCGGCCGTGGCGGGTCACCTCCCGGGCTCCGAGGTCGACCGCGAGCCCACCCGCGCGGACCAGGCCGTGGCCCGTGAGGCCGACGGGCCCTTCGGCCCGGCGCAGGACGGCCTTCACCCGGGCGAGGAGCTCACGGGGTGAGAACGGCTTGGTCAGGTAGTCGTCGGCACCGAGCTCGAGCCCGAGGACACGGTCGGCCTCGTCGCCTCGGGCGGTGAGCATGACCACCGGGACGGGCAGGCGCTCGTGCAGCCGCCGGCAGATCTCGAGGCCGTCGAGGGAGGGCAGCATGAGATCGAGGACCACGAGGTCGGGTCGAAGGTCGAGGGCACGGTCGAGGCCCACGGCCCCGTCGGCGCACCACTCGACGGTGAAGCCGTCGCGCTCGAGGTAGCGGACGACGATCTCGGCGACGGTGGGGTCGTCCTCGACGACGAGGACGACCCGGGGCGGCGTCGCGGCCGGCGGAGGACGGCGTGGTCGCCCCGTCCTCGGTGGTGTCGGTCCTCCCACGGATGGCCACGAGCGCGAGGGTAGGGGTGGGCCACCCGCCGGGACCGTCAGGGGTCCTCGAGTTTCTCGGATCGTAAGAACCGCCCGGAGTTTCGCGGATCGTAAGGCGATGTCGGGCCGGCGCGGATCTGGCCGCTCCTACCTTCGCCGCCATGGTCGACGTGATCCTCCCGGTGCTCGACGAGGTCCAGGCCCTTCCGCTGGTCCTCGCCGGCCTGCCGCCGGGACTGCGGCCGATCGTGGTGGACAACGGCTCGTCCGACGGTTCGGCCTCCGTGGCCCGCTCCTTCGGTGCGGAGGTGGTCTCCGAGCCGAGACGGGGCTTCGGGTGGGCCTGTCTCGCCGGCCTGCACGCAGCCACCGCCGACGTGGTCGCCTTCATGGATGCCGATGCCTCGTTCCGGGGCGAGGACCTGCACGCGGTGGTGGCGCCGGTGACCGACGGGCGGGCCGATCTCGTGCTGGGGGCCCGGGTTGCCGAGCGCGGGGCGTGGCCGGTGCATGCCCGCCTGGCCAACCGGGTGCTGGCGACGGGTCTGCGACGGTGGTCCGGCCTGCCGATGTCGGATCTGGGGCCGATGCGGGCCGCCCACCGCTCCGGCCTGCTGGGACTGGGCATCGCCGACCGTCGGTTCGGCTGGCCCCTCGAGATGGTGATGCGGGCCGCAACGGAGGGCTGGCGGATCGAGGAGGTCCCGGTTGGCTATGCCCCCCGGCTCGGGCGCTCGAAGGTCACCGGGACGCTCCGCGGCTCGCTGCGGGCCACCCGGGACATGGCCGCCGTCGCCCGGAGCCTGCGGTGACCGCCCTGGTGATCCTGGCCAAGGCACCCGTGCCGGGCCGCGCCAAGACCCGTCTCTGTCCCCCCTGCACGCCGGAGGAGGCGGCCCGGCTGGCCGAGGCCGCCCTGCGGGACACCCTCGACGTGGTGATCCGGACCATCGCCTCCCGCGTCGTGCTGGTCCTGGACGGTGAGGCGCCGGCCGGCCTCCATCGCCCGGTCGAGGTCCTCCCGCAGCGGGGCGACGGCTTGGGGGAGCGTCTGGCCGCCGCGTTCGCCGATGTCGACGGGCCGGCGCTGCTGATCGGGATGGACACCCCGCAGGTGCCCGCGGGGGTGCTCGACGAGGCCCTTCTGCGGGTGGGCTGTGGCACGCCGGTCCTCGGCCCGGCCCTCGACGGCGGCTGGTGGGCCCTCGGGCTGCCGTGGTGTCCGGCGGGCGCCTTCGTCGACGTCCCGATGAGCGTGGCGACCACCGCCGAGCGTCAACGGGACCGGCTCCGGGCCTGTGGGCTGGAGCCGGCCGGGCTGCCGAGGTTGCGCGACGTCGACCACTGGGCGGATGCCCTGTCGGTCGCAGCGGCGGCGCCGAGGGGCCGCTTTGCCCGGGAGGTCGGGTCGATCGAACGGCGGCTCGACGCGGTGGCGTCGTGACGCTGCTCGAGGGGGGCCCGCCGGTGGTGCTGCGGGCCGAGGCCGGAGGCACGGTCCCCGGCGAGCACTGGCTGGGCCCCGCGGACGATGCGGACCGGCGCCTGCTGGCCCGCTGCGTCGGGCCGGTGCTCGATGTCGGCTGCGGGCCGGGCCGTCACACCGTCGCGCTCGCCGAGCGGGGCATCCCGGCGCTCGGCCTGGACATCACCGAGGCGTTCCTGGCCGTCGCCCGTCCCCGGGGAGCGGTGGTGATGCGGCGCAGCGTGTTCGACCGGGTGCCGGGCGCCGGCCGGTGGGGGACGGCTCTCGTCCTCGACGCCAACCTGGGCATCGGCGGCGACCTCCCGGCGCTGCTCGAGCGGCTCCACGAGCTCGTGCGGCCAGGCGGCCTGGTCCTGGCCGAGCCGGCACGCGGGCCTGGGGTCGGACCGGTACGAGTCGAGGTCGGCGGGTCGTTCGGTCCCTGGTTCCCGTGGGTCGACATCGACGAGGTGGCCCTCCTGGCCGCGGTCGACCGGCAGGCCGGCTTCGTCGTGGAGGAGCGATGGACGGACGAGGACCGGACCTTCCTCGCCCTGCGCCGGGGTCCGCAGCCGTGAGCGCGGCCACCGCATCCACCCCGGGGTCGGCCCGCAGCGAACGATCTGCGGCCCTGCTCGGGGTCGCGCTGGGCGTGGCGTTCACGGTCTGCTTCGTGACCGGCGTCCTGTCCCACCTGATCCAGGAACCACCGGCCTGGTTCACCTGGCCGTCGCGTCCCGCGGGGGCCTACCGGGTCAACCAGGGGCTCCACGTCCTCACGGGACTGGCGGCCATCCCGCTCCTGGTGGCCAAGGTCTGGGTCGTGCACCCCAAGCTCGTCGAACGGCCGGTGGTGCGGTCCCTGGCCCATGGAGCCGAGCGCCTCGCGTTGCTGCCGCTCGTCGGGGGATCGGTGTTGCTGCTCCTCACCGGCCTCGGCAACATCAACATCTGGCGGCCCTGGCCCTTCGGCTTTCGCGACGGCCACTACGCCGCGGCCTGGGTGGTCATGGGCGGTCTGGTCATCCACGTCGCGGCCAAGGGGGCGTCGACGTGGGGGCACCTGGCCGAACGGCCCCGGCTCCGGGCCCCGCCGGGGGGGCGGGCGGCGAGTGGTGGCCTCGACCGTCGGGGGTTTCTGACCGCGGTGGCGGGAGCGTCGGGTCTGGTCGCCCTGCTCAGCGCCGGACAGACGGTCGGCCCCTTGCGGCATCTCACCGTGCTCGCCCCCCGCCGCACCGACATCGGCCCCCAGGGCTTCCCCGTCAACCGGACGGCCGCCTCCGTCGGCCTGACCGCCGTGGATCTGGACGCCTACCGACTGGTGGTCGACGGCCCCGGTGTGGCCCGACCGCTGTCCTTGACCTACGAGGGCTTGCGGGCCCGGCCCCAACGGGAGGCCGAGTTGCCCATCGCGTGCGTCGAGGGCTGGAGCGCGTCTCCCCGATGGCGGGGCGTCCCGGTCCGGGACCTCCTCCAGGCCGCCGGGGCGCGGGAGGGGGCCGAGCTCACCGTCGTGTCGATCCAGGAGAGCGCCCGGCTGCGGGACTCGGAGGTGAACGCCGGGCAGGCCGTCGATGCCGACCTGCTCCTGGCCCTCGAGGTGAACGGGGAGGTCCTCGACCCCGACCACGGGTTCCCGGTCCGGCTGATCGGACCCAACCGTCCCGGTGTCCAGCAGACCAAGTGGGTCGGACGGATCGAGGTCACGTGAGGCCGGGCGTCGAACACCGGGGCCGGCTGTTCTGGATCGCCTATGGCGCGGGGACGGTGCTCATGGCCTGGGGCCTGTGGTTGCTGGTGCAGACCACGTCGACGGGCGGTGAGCGGTTCGGCTTCGCCGTGTGGGTGGTGTTGGCCGATCTCCTCGTGGACTGGCTCGTGGTGCCCGTGATCGCGGTCTCGGGGTGGATGGTGACCCGCTTCTCGCCCGGGTGGATGCGAGCGCCGGCCCAGGTGGGACTGGTGCTCGCTGGCACGGTGCTGGTGGTGGCCTGGCTCCCGCTGCGGGGCACCGCCGCCGGCACGGGCAACCCGACGATCCAGCCGCTGGACTATCCCGTGGCGGTCGCGGTGACGCTGGCCGTCATCGGTTCGGCGATGGCGCTGTGGGCGGCGCGTCGATGGTGGCTCGTCCGTGGCTGAGCTCCTGACCCCGCCTCGGGCGCCATCTGTCGCCGGAGCGTCGTCGAGGGCGGACACGCGCCGGATCGTGTCGGCGGTCGGCCTGTGGGCGCTCGCCGTCCTGGTGTGCCGCGTCGTGGCCGAGGCGATCATGGCGGAGCACGGCTTCGCGTCGCTCCGCCTCGGGGCGGCACCGCTGGTCGGGCGGCAGGACGCAGCGTTCGGGCTGCGCCTGGCGCTTCCGGTCGCGGTGGCCGTGTTCCTGATCCGGGTGCTTCCCCGGCTGGCTGTCCGTCTGTCGTGGCGGAACCTGCTCGCCGTCGTCGTCCTGGCGAGCGTGGGTTGGGCGGTTGCGGTGAACCTCACCCGGGACGGCGGCCTCACCCGTCCGCTGGAGCGTCCGGGCGACGAGTACCTCGTCGACGTCCCGGCCATCGACTCGCCCGCGACTTCCTGGTGACCTACCCCGAGCGCATCGACGAGTACGCGGTGCACACCCGCAGCCATCCCCCGGGGTTCATCCTGGTCCTCCTGGGCCTGGATCGGCTCGGGCTGGGCGGTGCGGGTCCCGCGGCGGCCCTCGTCATCGGGGCCGGCGCCGTCGGCCTCGCCGCCGTGTCGATCGGCGTCCGCGAGGTGGCGGGGGAGGCGGTGGCCCGGCGCGCCCGCGCCGTTCCTGGTCCTCGCACCGTCCGCGCTCTGGATCGCCTCGACCGCGGACGCGCTCTACGCCGGCGTTGCGCGGCGGGCGGGCTGGCCCTGGTGATGGTCGCCAGTGGTCGCCCCGGTCGCTCCGGGTGGCCCCGGGCCATGGCGGGGGGCCTCCTCCTGGGCCTCTGCCTCACCTTCTCCTACGGGCTGTGGTTGGCGGGTCTGGTGGTCCTGCCGTTGTTGTGGCACCGCCGCCGGCTGGACCTGGTGCCGGTCGCGGCGGCGGGCGCCCTGGCCGTCCTGGGCGCGCTGCGGTGGGCCGGATTCGACTACCTGGCCGCCTTCGCCGCGACCCGGCGTGAGGTGGCCGAGAGTGTCCAGAGCACGCGACCCCTGGGGCTCTTCCTGGTCCTGAACCTCGCGGTGCTGGGCATCGCCTGCGGTCCCGCGGTGGTCGCGGGGCTCGCCCGTCTGCGTGACCGGGCCACCTGGCTCCTCGTCGGGGGCGCTCTCCTGGCGGTGGCGGTGGCCGACGTGAGCGGCCTGTCCAAGGGCGAGGTGGAGCGGATCTGGCTGCCGTTCACGCTCTGGCTGCTCGTCGCCGGGGCGGCCCATGACCCGCCGGCTCGGGGGTGGCTGGCCGGGCAGGCCACCTTCGCCCTTGC
>CAVPAN010000013.1:0-11139 GCA_963701565.1 uncultured Microthrixaceae bacterium | reverse complement strand
CGCCGTCGCCGATGACCCGGGGCAGCACGTCCATGGGTAGCGTGCGCTAGAATCCTCCTCGCCCTCGTCGCCCTCGGCGTCGGGGTCCCCTTCGTTGAGGGTGAAGGTGACGCCCCGCTTGCGCATGGTGTCGTCGCTCATGGCGGCACGGCGGGCCATCTCCTCGTGGGTCATGGCCCGCAGGCAGTCGAAGAGGACCTCGTACTCCGGACGCAGCTCGCCGTCGTCGTCCACGGCCTCGTCGTAGAACCCGTCGGTCTCGTCGCCGGCCAGGAGCCCGAACGGCGCGGTGCGGTCTTCGGTCAGGGGTGCCATGGTCGACGACACGCTGGCATCGGGTTGTGGCGACGGTGTTTCGGGCCGATGAAGGTCCGGGGACTGCACGGTGCCTTCGGCGCTGTCTTCCTGTTCCGTCAAAGCCGGTCCTCGCTGCGCTGGGGCGCTTCGACGGGATGGCTCGCTTGCGCTCGCCAACGTACTGGCCCGATGATCAGCTCGCCTTCCAGGGGCCGTCGAGGTCGTCGCCCTTGGCCGTGCCCTCGTCCCGCAACTTGAGCAGGTGGGCGTAGACGCTGTGGCGGGCGATGGGGTGCCGCTCGGGGTCCACGTCGGTGTAGATGGTGGCCACCAGCTCGTCGACGGTGGCCGAGCCCGCGTCGGTGAGAGCGGCGACGATGGCCGCCTCCCGCTCGATGCGGTGCTGGATGTACCAGTCGATGCGGGCCTTGGGATCCTCGATGGGATGGCCGTGGGCCGGGGCCAGCATCGACAGGCGCATGGCCCGGATCTTCTCGAGGGAGGCCAGGTAGGTGGCCATGTCGCCGTCGGGCGGCTTGATGACGACGGTCGAGCCGTCCATCACGTGGTCACCGGTGAACAGGCAGCGCTCCTCCTCCAGCATGAAGCAGAGGTGGTTGGAGGCATGGCCCGGCGTGTGCACGGCGGTCAGGCGCCACTCGGTGCCCTCGACCATGTCGCCGTCGGCGAGGGTGCCGTCCACGTCGATGCCGTCCCGGGACTCGAAGGCCAGGATCTCGGCACCGGTGCGCTCCTTCAGCCCGATCGCGCCGGGGCCGTGGTCGGGATGGGTGTGGGTGAGCAGGATCCACCGGATCCGGTCCCCGCCACAGCCGGCGACGGCGTCGAGGTGGGCCTCGTCGGCGGGGCCGGGGTCGATGACGGCGATCTCGTCCACCCCGATCAGGTAGGTGTTGGTGCCCGGGCCGGTCATGACCCCCGGGTTGTCGGCACAGATGCGCCGGACCAGCGGGGACAGCGCACGGGGCACGTCCGGGATGATCGGGATCGGCTCTGGGGCTTCGTCGATGCTCAAGGGATCTCCTGGGGGGCGGCGGTGGCGAGTTCCTCAGGGAGGGCCACGCGTCGACCACCGTGGTCGTCGGTCAGAGGGGGTCGGTCGTCGAGGTGGGCCAGCACGGCGGCCACGTCGATGAACCGGTCGAGCGTCGCGCAGGCTGCGCTCGGTCGGCAGGATCAGGTCCCAGTCGCCGTCGGCGAAGCGGTCGAGGGCGACGCGGGGGCGCACCCACTCGCAGGCCACCGCCTCACCGTCGTCGTGGACCGGCTCCTGTGCCCTCCGGCGCGGGGGCGACGAAGAACCGGGTCGTGTAGCGGCGGGGGGCGCCGGGTGGGGTGATCCAGTGGCCGAAGTAGCGCAGGTCCCCCAAGCGGAGGCGCAGGCCGTGGTCGGCGCACACCTTGGCGAAGGACCGCTCGCCGGTGTCGACCGCGGCCCGCTCGGGCTCGGCCGCCCCGACCGGCCCGTCGGCGAACAACAGACCGGACTCCTCGAAGGTCTCACGGACGGCCCCCACCCAGTAGGCCAGGCCACCGGCGTCCAGGCCCAGGCGGTCAGAGGCCTCGTCGCCATCCGGCGCGCCCGACGCCGTGGGGTGCAGCTCGTGGTCGGCGGCCTCGACGGCGCCGCCGGGAAAGACGTGGGCCCCGGGCACGAACACCGATCGGTGGCTGCGCAACAGGAGCAGGACCTCGAGTCCGTCGGCGCCGTCGCGCAGCACCATGGTCGTCGCCGCGGGTCGTGGTGTGAGCACGGTGGCGGTCACGGGCCGAGGGCGATGGCGCCGGGAGGCTCGTCACGGCCCCGGCGGTCGTCACGGGGTCGACCGTCGACGTCCACGACGGAGCCGGAGCCGTATCCGGACGGCCCGGCGGCACCGACCGTCGCCACCTGGAGGCGACCCCGGAGGATCCGGGCGAGAAACGTACGGGCCACGGCCCGGCTGGGCGGGAGGAGGAGCAGGATCCCGGCGATGTCGCCGAGGAAGCCGGGCGTGAGCAGGAGCGCGCCGGCGAGCAGGATCAGCGCACCGTCCTGGAGGTCCCGGGTCGGGATGCGGCCCTCGTTCAGCGCGGCCTGGATCCGGCCCAGCACGGTGAAGCCCTGGAGCTTGCACAGCCAGGCCCCGAAGAAACTGATGACGATCAGCGCGACCACGGTCTCGAGGGCGCCGATGGTCTGGCCGACCTGCAGGATGACGTAGAGCTCGGCCGCCGGAATGGCAACGAAAAGCACGAGGAGGAGGCCGAACACGCCCTCCAGGCTAGGGGTGCGGCCCCCGGGGCGCTCCCCGGCCCGCCCGACGACGGTGCGACCCGGCCTATCCTCGCGGCGTGCGGCCGCCGTCTGTCGACGCCCTGGCCCGCAGCATGGCCGACACGGGCCTGCCCCATCCGCTGCTCGTGGACGCCGCCCGCGCGGCCATCGACCGGGGCGACCCCGCGGGAGCCCGGGCCGATGCCGAGGCCGTCGCCGCCGCCCTGCTGCGGCCCGTGGTCAACGCCACCGGGGTCCTCCTGCACACCAACCTGGGGCGAGCGCCCCTCGCCCACCACCAGGACGCGACCTACACCAACCTCGAGCTGGACCTGACCACGGGCGACCGGGGGTCCCGGGGCGCCCACGCCGCGGGGCTGCTCGCCCGGGCCTGTGGCGCCGAGGCGGCCACGGTGGTCAACAACGGGGCCGCCGCCGTGCTACTGGCCCTCGCCGCGCTGGCCCGGGACCGGGACGTCGTCGTCTCCCGGGGCGAGCTGGTCGAGATCGGTGGGGGATTCCGCATCCCCGAGATCCTGGCCACCTCGGGGGCCCGCCTGGTCGAGGTCGGGACCACCAACCGGACCCGGGCCGCGGACTACGAACGGGCGGTGGCCGAGGCCGACGACCCCGGCCTCCTGCTGAAGGTCCATCAGTCCAACTACCGGATCACCGGCTTCACCGAGGCGGCGGCGGTCGAGGACCTCGTCGGCCTCGGCCCGCCGTTGGCCGTCGACCTGGGCTCCGGCCTCCTCGACGCCGCCTGCCCCTGGCTCGACGGCGGTCCGCCCGCCTGGCTGCGGGACGAGCCCGGTGTGCGCCAGACCCTCGAGGCCGGTGCCGGCCTGGTCATGTTCTCGGGCGACAAGCTGCTGGGCGGGCCCCAGGCGGGGATCATCGCCGGGCGGGCGGACCTCGTCGCCGCCTGCACCAGCCATCCCCTGGCCCGGGCCCTCCGGCCGGGCGGCCTGGTCCTCGCCGCGCTGCAGGACACCGCCCTCGCCTACCTCGCCCGGCGCGGGCAGGACATCCCCCTCTGGCGCCTGGCCACCCGGTCCGTGGACGAGTTGCGGGACCGAGCCGAGGACCTCGGCGTCGGCACCGTCGTGGAGACCGTCGCCGTGACGGGCGGCGGCACCCTCCCCGGCACCGAGATCCCCTCCGTCGGCGTGGCCCTGGACGGCGACCGCCGAGCCGGCCTGCGGGCCGTCGCCGTCCCCGTCATCGCCCGTGTGGTCGAGGACCGCACCGTGCTGGACCTGCGCACCGTCGACCCGGACCAGGACCCGCTGGTCGCGGCCGCGGTCATTGCCCTCACCGGCGGGGGGTGAACCGGCCTGTACGTCGTCGCCACCGCGGGTCACGTCGACCATGGCAAGTCCACGCTGGTCGAGGCGCTCACCGGCACCGACCCGGACCGGTGGGCCGAGGAGAAGGCCCGAGGCCTGACCATCGACCTCGGCTTCGCCCACACCGAGATCGACGACCTCGTCGTGTCGTTCGTGGACGTACCCGGCCACGTGCGCTTCCTGGCCAACATGCTGGCCGGCGTCGGCGGCGTGGTGGCCTGCCTCTTCGTCGTCGACGCCCTCGAGGGCTGGAAGCCCCAGTCCGAGGAGCACCTGCGCATCCTGGAGCTGGTCGGGGTGGGTCACGGCGTGGTGGCCCTGACCAAGGTGGATCGAGCCGAACCGGACCTGGTGGCCCTGGCCCGACTGGAGCTGGCCGACCGCCTGAGCGGGTCCTTCCTGGCCGGCGCCGAGGTGGTGGAGGTCGCCGCGCCGCGGGCCCGGGGCCTCGATGAGCTGCGGGCGGCGCTGGGCCGGACGCTGCGGGCGACCCCCGCGGTCGCCGACACCGACCGACCCCGGCTCTGGGTCGACCGGGCCTTCGCCGCCCGGGGCGCGGGAACCATCGTGACCGGGACCCTGCTCGGCGGCGCGGTCGCCGTCGACGACCAGCTCGCCGTGCGCCCCGGTGGCCCGAACGTCCGGGTGCGGGGCATCCAGGCCCACCACGCCGCCGTCGGGCGGGTACCACCGGGCAGCCGGACGGCGCTGAACCTCGTCGGGGTCGAGCACGACGCCGTCGGTCGGGGCCAGGTCGTGGTCCGGGCCGACCAGTGGCACGAGACGGCGATGATCGACGCGATCGTTGTCGGTCCTCGCCTCGCTGGGCCACCGGGTGACCCGCCGGGGGGCCTACGTCGCCCACCTCGGCACCGCCGAGCAGGCCGTGCGGCTGCGGGTCCTGGGCGCGGACGGCATCGAGCCCGGGGCGTCGGGGCTCGTGCGACTGCACCTCGCCACCGCCCTCCCCCTGATCCCGGGGGACCGCCTCGTCCTGCGGGAGTCCGGGCGGGGGGAGACCGTGGGCGGCGGGGAGGTCCTGGACGTCGACCCCCTGCTGCCCGCCACCCGCGCCGCCCCCGACCGGTCCGTGGACCGGGTCGTGGCCGAGCGCGGCTGGGTCCGGGTCGAGGACCTCGAACGGCTGACCGGTGAGGAGCGGTCGGCAGACGTGGGGGCCTGGGTCGTGGACCCCGACGCCCTGGCCGCCACCCGCTCAGCCCTGGCCCTGCGGATCGGGGCCGCAGGCGAGCTGGGCCTCGACGTGGCCGGCCTGGACGACCGCGGCCGGGCCGTGCTCGACACGCTGGCCGACATCGAGGTGGTCGGCGGAAGGGCCCGGCTCGCCGGCGCCGGCGATCCGCTGGCCGACCACCCGTACGTCGCCGCGCTGGCCGCCGCCGCCTTCGCCCCACCCCCGCCGGATGGCGTCGACCCCACCGAGCTCCGGGAGTTGGCCCGCCGGGGCCTCGTGGTGCAGCAGGACGGGATCTGGTTCGCGGAGGCCGCGGTCGACGAGGCGGCCGGGGTGGCGGCCCGCCTGCTCGCGGCCGCGCCAGACGGCTTCACGATGAGCGACCTACGGGAGGCGCTGGGGACGAGTCGGAAGTTCGCCGTCCCCCTTGCCACCCTCCTGGATGCCCGGGGCATCACCCGCCGCCGCGACGATGTCCGCATCGCCGGCCCCCGCCTGCCGGAGGTCTGAACCGAGGCCACCCGGCCAACTGGCTCCCGATGCTCCGGCCATAGGCGGAGGATCAGGAGCCAGAACGATGCCCGACGGGAAACGGGGTCAGGTCAACGGATCAGCAGCTCCTTGCGCTCGGCCTCGTTGCGGCCGCCCCAGATGCCGTGGGGCTCACGGATCCCGAGGGCGTACTGCAGGCAGGGCTGCTTGACGGGACAGGACGAGCAGATCTCCTTCGCCCGTCGCTCCCGCTCCTGCTTTTCGTCCTTGCGTTCGAACTGGGGTGGCGGGAAGAAGACCGCGGCCTGTGGACCCCGGCATGCCGCCTTCATCTGCCACTCCATGTCTGCGACATGTGCTGTCACGCTGGACCCCCTTCCAGGGAACGCGACCGTAGACCCGCCGATTTTGGCCGTAAAGGGGTCAGCCCGAATTTCCGCCGATTACTGAACCACGGTTCATAACGACGACCGGAGCCTCAGGGGCCAGGGTCTGATCGGACCTAGTCGCGGCGGTGTTCCTTGGGCCGCCGCTCGGGGTCGGCCGACTCCACCTCCAAGACGAGGCCGTCGAGGCCCGCGACGACGACGGCCTCACCCGCGGCCAACGGCGTCGCCCGGTTGGTCCGGGCCCGCCAGAGGGCGTCCTGGACCCGCACCGTGCCATCCGGGGCGACAGCGGTCACCGCCTCCCCCGCCTCGCCGATCATCCACTCACGGCCGATCGTGGGCGTCGAGAACCGGGTCCGCACCATCGTCGGCATGCCCGACAGGACGGCGAACGCCAGCGAGATGAAGACGCCGACGAGGGTGATCCAGGACAGGGTCGGGCCGTCGTAGAGGTAGAACGTGCCGACGGCGAAGCTGACGAAGCCCACCCCCGTCCAGAAGCGCGGCACGCCGGTCTGGATGTCGACGCAGAATGCGCCCATGGCCAGGACCAGGAGACCGACCGCCCATCCCCGGGCGGGCAGGACCGCCAAGCCGTAACACCCGAACACGAACAGGCCGGCGGCGAGGACCCCCGCCACGCCGACCCCAGCGGTGTACAGCTCGAAGATGATCAGACCCAGACCCAACACGAAGAACAGGTAGGCGACCGCCGGGCTGGCGGCCGTGTGGAACAGCTGCGAGCCGAGGGGCAACTGGCGGAAGCGGGTCTCGGTGACGGGCTCGACGTCACCGCCGTCGGCGACCTCGGTCTCGAAGCCCTCGAGGTCGTTGACGAAGAGGCCGACGGTCGGGGCCAGACGGTCCGCGAGGCCCTCGTCCACCGCCACCTCGTCGTCCACCACCCGGTCGGCCAGCTCGCCGTCGAAGGCCTCGGCGAACGGCGGCTCGGGTAGGCGCGGCTCGCCGACGTCGCCCAGGTCGGTCCCGGGTGCCATGCCGATCTCGTCGGCCACGGCCGCGATCTCGGCGGCCCCGCCATAGGCCCGCGAGCCGCTCGGGCCGATCCAGACCGCGACCGGCACGGTGGCCTCGGCGATCTCGGTGGCCAGTGCCGCGAGCTCCCCGTCGCTCACCACCGACCCCGGGCTGTTCAGCTGGAGCACAACCGCGACGGCGTCCTCGGCCTCGGCCTCGGCGAGGGAGGAGGAGATGAAGTCGACCAACACGGGATCCAGGTAGCCGGCCGTCTCCAGCACGTCGACCTGACCCGCGTCGCCACCGTCCTGGGCGAGGGCGGCCGACGCGAGGCCGCCGAGCAGCAACACAGCGCCGAGAACCGTCATCGCTAGCCTGCGCAACCGAGCCTCCGGGAGGACTGGGGTTTGGATCCAGCGACGTTCTTCGCCGCTTCCCGCGTCGTCATCGTTGCGGGCAAGGGCGGCGTGGGCAAGACGACGGTAACCGCCGCCCTCGCGCGCGCCGCCTCCCGACAGGGCTGTCGCGCCGTGATCGTGGAAGTCGAGGGCAAGTCGGGGCTGGCCAACATGTTCGGCGCCGAGGACCTCGGCTACGAGGAGGCGACCCTCGTCGAGGCCGACGACCCGCCCGGAGCGGCCGACATCCGGGCCCGCACCCTGACGCCCGACGAGGCGATGCTCGAATACCTCGAGAGCCACGGCCTCAGCCGCGTGGCCAAGCGCCTGGTGTCCTCGGGCGCCGTCGACACCCTGGCCACGGCCGCTCCCGGCATCAAGGACATCCTCGTGCTGGGCAAGGTCAAGCAGCTCGAGCGGGAGGTCGACGGCGCCCTGATCATCCTCGACGCGCCGGCGGCGGGCCACGCCATCACCTTCCTGCGGGCCGCCCGCAGCCTGCTCGACGCCGTGCGCGTGGGCCCGATCCACAACCAGGCCGCCGAGGTCATGGAGATGCTCACCGACACCGAACGGTGCCAGGTGGTGCTGGTCACCCTGCCCGAGGAGACCCCGGTCAACGAGCTGATCGAGACGGCCTACAACCTCGAGGACCAGGTCGGGGTGGCCCTCGGCCCAGTGGTGGTCAACGGGCTGTACCCGGACCGACCCGGGCTGACGGTGGACCCGGTGACTGCCGCCTCCGAGGCGGGCGTGAGCCTCCGGGAGGGGGAGGCCGATGCCCTGGCCGCGGCGGCCGACTTCCGCCGCCACCGCGTCCAGCTCCAGACCGAGCAGGTGGCCCGGCTCGCCGAGCAGCTCCCCCTGCCCCAACTGCGCCTGCCGTTCCTCTTCGGCGCCGAACTGGGCCCCGCTGAGCTGGACCTGCTGGCCGATTGCCTGGTCGAGCAGCTCGAGACGGTGGTCGAGGCGTGACCACCACCCGCGAGCTGATCGGCACCGCCGAGGTCATCATCTGCACGGGCTCGGGCGGGGTCGGCAAGACCACCGTGGCCGCCGTGCTCGCCATGGAGGGCGCGCGGCAGGGCCGGAAGACCGCCGTGGTGACCATCGACCCGGCCAAGCGGCTGGCCGACGCCCTCGGCCTCGAAGGGCTGAGCAACGAGCCCGGCCCCATCGACGGGGACTGGCCCGGTGAGCTCTACGCCCTGATGCTCGACACCAAGACCACCTTCGACAACTTGGTGACCAAGTACGCGGCGAGCGAGGACCAGGCCGAGCGCATCCTGGAGAACCGCTTCTACACGAACATCTCCTCGGCGCTGTCGGCCACCCAGGAGTTCATGGCGATGGAGAAGCTCTACGAGCTCCACGTCGAGTCCGACTTCGACCTGGTCGTCGTGGACACACCGCCGACCCGCAACGCCCTCGACTTCCTGGATGCGCCCGGCACACTGACCCGCTTCCTGGACCACCCGCTCTACAAGGTGGTCATGACCCCGACCCGCGGGATCCTCAAGGTGGCCAGTGTGGCCGCCCAGGCCTTCCTCCGGACCGTCGCCAAGGTCGTCGGCTCCGAGGTCATCGAGGACGCCATCGCCTTCTTCCAGGCCTTCCAGGGCATGGAGGAGGGCTTCCGCAACCGCGCCCACCACGTCGACGAGCTGCTCACCGCCACCGTCACCCGCTTCGTGCTGGTGGCCTCACCCCGGCGCGACACCCTCGAGGAGGCCGTGTTCTTCGCCGACGCCCTCCAGGGCGCAGGCATCGAGATCAGCGCCCTCATCGTGAACCGGATGCACCCCCGGTTCGCGCCGAGCCTGGCCGAGGCCGCCCGGGAACGGGCCGAGACCCTGGCGGGGACCGCGATCGGGGACCACTACGCCAACCTGGCCGACTTCCAGCTCATCGCCAGCCGGGAGGAACGCCACCTCGACGACCTGGTCGGCAAGGTCGGCGACGCCACGGTGGTCCGCGTCCCCTTCCTACGCAGCGACGTCCACGACCTCGCCGGCCTCGAGGAGCTCGCGGGCTACGTCGTGGGTGACTGAGGGATCTCGGTCCACGCCGGTCGTCGGGCTGGAGGAATCGACGGGTAGCAGTCGTCGGGGCCGGACGAGACCGAGGCAACCCGCCCCCGTGGTTGGGTCGGTTGTCGGTAGAGGCCCTGGCGTCAGACCGGGTCGGACGGGCCGGTGGCGTCGGCGAGGGCGGTGGCGGCCTCGGCGACGGTCTCTGTGACGGCCACGATCCGGTCGAAGCCCGTCGTGTGCAGCAGGCGCGTGAGCGTCGGGCGACCGCACGCCACGGCCACGTCACCACCGGCCTCGCGGGTCCGACGGATGCCACCGATGAGCGCACCAAGGCCCGCCGAGTCCATGAACGGGACATCGGACAGGTCGATGAGCAGATGGCGCGTGTCGGTCAGCTCGGCCAGGGTCTCGCGGAAGGTCCCGACGGTGTACGCGTCGAGCTCACCCTCTGGGCGGCAGAGCGTGTAGTCGTCGCCCGCTTCGACGGTTATGGAGAGCAACGGTCCTCCGATGGTGGGCCGTGGGCAACGACCGATGGTAGCCACGGGCACCGGCCTGCCAACCCTCGGCTTCACCCGGCCGCCGCGTCACCGGTACGCTCCGCGGCCGTGCCCGTCGTGCTCCTGGCCACCGATGCCGATCGTCTCCACGACGAGGTGGACGCCGCGCTCGGTGACGACACCACGACCGTGCACCGAGTTCGTTCCGGCCGTGAGGTCGTCCCGGCCGTGAAGCGGCTCGAGCCAGAACTGGTCGTGCTCGACCTCCAGATCGGCAACATGGGCGGGATGGCCACGTGCCTGTCCCTGCGCTCCGAGGAGGGCGCAGGCCGGCTCGATCGCCGGGCGGTCCTCATGCTGCTGGACCGCACCGCGGACGTGTTCCTGGCCCGGCGGGCCGACGCCGACGGCTGGCTGGTCAAGCCCCTCGACGCCTTCCGCATCCGGCGGGCCGCCGAGGCCCTGCTGGCCGGTGGCACCCACCACGAGGGCACCGCCGTGGCCGAGCCGGCCGCGGCGCCCGTCGAGGAGGACGATCCCGGCTCCGAGACCGTCGACGGGTTGGCCGAGGCCTCCACCGACGCCGACGGCACCCTGGCCACCGGGGCGGAGAACGCCGAGGCCGCGGAGAGCTGACCTCCACCCTCGAGTGACCGTCGACCGGGAGCGCGGCCCCGCGAAACGGGTCGGGAGGGCCTCGCCGAGTTCTGGCGCCCCAGGAACTTCCTGATCAGGGGCTGGTCGGGAAGGCGGGATTTGAACCCGCGACCTCGTCGTCCCGAACGACGCGCGCTGCCAAGCTGCGCCACTTCCCGGTGGATCGACGAGCGTACCCGGCGCCGACCGCCACCGTCACCCGCGATCCCCCCGGCCGCTGGTCACTGGCCCCCACCCTGTGTGGCCGTGCATCGCACGCGGTGTCCGTGATCTTCGCCACTCTCCGTCGAGTGCCTCTCGATCGGCGGCAACGGTGGATCCGCTAGCCGCGCGCCTCCACCATGGCCTCGGCGATCTGCACCGCGTTGACGGCGGCGCCCTTGCGGAGGTTGTCGCCGGTGACGAACAGCGCCAAACCGTTCTCCACGGTGGGGTCGACCCGCACCCGGCCGACCATCGTGGGATCGGTGCCGGTCGCGGCCAGCGGGTTCGGGAGGTCGCTCAACACCACACCGGGTGCCTTGGCCAGCACCGCAGTGGCCCGGTCCGCCGACAGCGGCCGGTCGAACGCGG
>CAVPAN010000012.1:0-164626 GCA_963701565.1 uncultured Microthrixaceae bacterium | reverse complement strand
TGCCTGAGGGATGTGCTCGTACATCCAACCCATTATTCCTTTCGACATGGAGACTGTTTTGGAGCCTCTTGCTGGAACTTTGAGGGATCTCTTGATGGAAAAAGCTGGGATATGTTGCATGAAGCACGTTGTGAAGGAATTAAGAAAGAATTCCTCGTCTTCATGTCAAGAGGAAGAAGACCCTGCGTGCTATGCTCTCAGGTAAAAGGAATCCTTCCGCACCTCTCACTGAATACCTTGAACAAACACGTCGCCGTAAGTGGTCTCTTGGTAATGGATTGGGGTTCTATCGATTCTTTCGCTTATCGGGAATGACGACGAGGGAGTTTACTGAACTGTGGAACTCGTTTGAGGAGGATTTGGATGACGATGGTGCCGATGTGGTAGACGCAATCTTGGAGAAAGGTTTACACGCCTGCCTTCATTGGTGTGGTCTTGAAATTTTTGGGGATGTCTGTGAGGAATAAGACGACGTGCGATAGTGTGCCTTTGTTGCAGCACAAGCACTACAGTAGTAGACAATGACTTGACTTGTACGACACAGTCATTTTACAGTATGCACTTTCGGATGGATTTAGCAATGTTCATCAAACGTGCATTTCTCGTTTCTTCTATCAGACTAGCTTGGACCCTTCTTGAGCTTGTTTCTCGTGATGCGCGTGTTTGCTCGAGGATCCTCACCATTCAGAATGCAAATAATGGAATCAATCTCTGCAGCGGAGCTACCTGCTGTCCTCCCTCACTCGCCGCCACACGGAAAAGTATCCTCTGTTGCTATTCTCCGGCGAACGCTTTTTGTCCGGAGCTAATCTCGTAATAAGCAGAACAGAATCAACCGAAATAATTTGCTGGGCCACCGCCTGGCCACCCTTCTTGCCAAGTAAAATGCCCGATAGCAAACCACCCGAGGTTTCCACCTTGGGACGACTCAAGATTCGTCGCCTCGACTCAAAATTGAGATCACCGGACTGAGTCACCTTGACAAAACCAGCCGGGCCGGAGCTTCGAAAGGCCATGGAGTCGGTGTCGATTTCTTGCAGTGTGATATTGTCATATTTCACGCCATCTCCTTGCCTGTCGGCCATGAGCTGCAATCGCCACTCGCCGTTCAACAGTTCCAACATTTGATCGGCGCTTGTCAGGACAAAGCTCGCTCGATCCCAGCCACAACTGTAGCCACGTCCGGCTCCACAATGGGCTTACCATTCATCACAGCAACAGACCGAGGCGCTGCCTTTTCCTGTTCATCTTGCAAGGCAGTATCAAAAAAGCGATTTAGGGATCGCAGGGCCTGCACAATTTTCACATGTTCCACCTGACCATGTCCCGTGGCAGACAGCAATATCTTGTCGAGCCTCCCGATTGGATCGCACCACGCTCTGCGTCAAACGACGGTAGAAGCCGTTATCCAGATCAATGTAAGCTGTCTGATAGACATCATCGAAATTCTCTGCAATATTGGCAAGACCCGTCGTGTCAATAAAGGTGTTGCGAATCTTTTTCCGCGAAAACTCTGCACTCTTGGCCTCGTTTCGCATGAACTGCATAGCTTCAATGCCATAGAGCAGCCGCTTGGCATTGAACTTGATTTCCTCAATCCGACAGTTGGTGAGCGTAGTGTAGACGGTCACAGCTTCCTTGGTGCGCCCATCCGCCTCGTAGGCCATGGCCAGCTCCAAAAAAACGTTTCCACCAACCTTGGAGTTGGTGGAACAGTACGGCGTCACCTTTTCCAATATGGATACTGCCGAACTGTACATGCCGCGCTGTAAAAAGAGTGAATGGGTGCATATCGTCAATTCGCATCGAATTTATAAGCAAATACACTCAATTGATCACACTCGCACCTGCATGGCATATCCTGCCAAGTTGACCGCTTCTTGAATTTCAGTTGCATGATCCTTTTCACTCTGTACTTCAATGCCCACCTTTTCCCGATACTGTCGCAGCCGCTCTCTCGTGGATTGAGTAGAAGTGGCCAGTTGCTCTTCCGAAAAGCCCACTCCAACCCGTCGTCCTCCCCCGTAGGCCTTGGAAATGTCCTTTGGACGCGGAAAGGCACCCCACGATCCCGACTTTGGTTGATAGGTTTCTACTGTTGCTGCTGTTTTCATTTTTGGTCCACGTTCCTCCCACTCCGGATGTAGTCTGTTGGATAGGAGTTGTATCTGTAATGGTGGACTTCGAGGATGGAGTGGTTGCTTGTGCTTCTTGTAGCTCCAGCTTTTGTGCGACAAGCTCAATCAAGTCTTGTTCGTCCATGTCGGGTTCGTCATCGTCGTCGCTTTCAAAGAGAGAAGGATCGATAATGGTGGGCTTGTTGGATGCTTCTGGCGTTGCTGTGCTTTCCTCGTCTGATTCCTCTCGCGGCAGCGATCCCAAGCGCGCAGTTTTCGTACTTGCAGAAGCTGTCGTACCGGCATCATCCTCAACGTCGTCACTATAGAACTCATCGTCATCATATTCGTCGTCATCTTGTGGAATTCCCATGAGACTCAACTTTTTCTTTCCCAACTTGGCCTTGAGCTTGTCGGAATAGTCTTGAGATGCCGAATTCTCTTTCCTCATTTTTTCCAGCGTCGTCGTTTCCTCTGCATCACTGTTCTTGTTGGCAATGCGACCCTGTCGCTTGAGTTGAAGAATTTTGCGACGAATTTCATTCTCGCGTTGCTGCTGTGCCATAAAGAGTGCTGACGACGACCTTTGCTGCTGAAGTGCTGGAGTAGTAGAAAAGGCATGCGTGCCACCAAGCAGCAGCACGACAACAACGACTAGTGCAAGACACCCTGCTGTAACGACCGAGCGCCGTGCTGTAGTTGTCATGGTGGTATTGTTCTTTTGCGAGGATACCGCGTTCTGAATTGTACTGTACTGTGACTTGGTTCTCTCTTGATGGCTGGATCAGATTGACACCACGAAAGTTCTGTTCCAGGGCATCCCGGGCCAGACGGCGATGCCCGGTACCCGCATGCCCCCTTCCCAGGTCGAGCCCTTGGCACAACGGAACGGCGTGAAGGCGGCGTCGGGCCAGTTCTCCATGTGGGGCCCGTTGTCCGAGGACAGGAAGATGATCGTGTCCTCGGCTTGACCGGTCTCCTCCAGGGTGCGCACGAGGCGACCCACGATGTCGTCCAGCTCGATGATCGTGTCCTTGTAGGGGTGCTTGGCCGGTGACGACCCCAGGAATCGGTCGAGCGGGTAGTTGTCGAAGTGGGCCCCGCGGGTGCCGAGGTAGCAGAACCAGGGCTGGTCGCCGCCGCCCATCCGGCGCAGGAACTCTTCGGTGTAGGTGCACCACTTGTCGTCGAGCTGGGACAGGACCGGGATGGTCACCTCCTCGACCGGCTCCACCTCGCCACCCCGTTCGGCGTGGACGAAGCAGCGGTTGAATGGCTGGTTCTCGATCCACTGCGTGCGGGCCTCGGAGTAGACCACCTCGGGGAAGAAGTGCGGGTCGCGCCACTCGCTGTACATGTCCGAGACCGAGAGGAACCCGTAGAAGTCGTCGAAGCCGACGTTCTGGGGCTGGGACTCGACGTTCTCGCCCAGGTGCCACTTGCCGATGGCCTGGGTCACGTACCCGGCCTCGGACAGCAGCTCGGCCAGGGTGATCTCGCCCTGGAGGCCCCCCGGCTCGCCGTACATCGGTGGTCGCTGCAGGCCGTGGCGCATCGGCAGGCGGCCGGTGAGCATCGACGCCCGGCTCGGGGTGCACGAGGGCTCCGAGTAGCAGGAGGTCATGAGTAGGCCCTGGCGGGCGAGCCGGTCGATGTTGGGCGTCGGCGCCCCGACGGCGACCCCGCCGCCGTAGCAGCCGAAGTCACCCCACCCGACGTCGTCCATCAGGATCACCAGCAGGTTGGGGCCCCGCCCGCCGGTCCGCTCACGGAAGCCGGTGACCCGGGTCGTGGCCGTGGCCACCTCGTCCTCGTGGACGAACTGCGGCTCGCGGTGCTCGGCCAGTTGCGTGGTCGGGGACGCGATGGGGTCGAAGTCGGTGACCGTCACGGCGGAAGACTATGTCCTGCCGATGACCCACTCCCTCGACGGCTCGTCGGCGATCTCGGCCGACATGAAGCGGGAGAACACGTCGGCCTCGGCGAGGTCGGCGTCGAGATCGAGGCGCTCCTCTACGACCAGCGAGGTGGCCTCGTGGGCCAGCCGCTCCAGCTCGATCTGCTCGCGGACCCGCTGGGCCGCCTCCTCGGCCCGCAGGGTCAAGTGCTCGGCTTCACAGCGGGCCCGCTCCACGAGCTGGTCGGCCCGGATCTGGACCTCGGCGATGGAGGTGGCCACCGTGGCCTCGGCGGACGCGAGGGCGTCCTCGAGGCGACGCCGGTCGGACTCTGCGGCCCGGGCGCGCTCCTTCCACTGACGGACCTCGGCCACGAGGGCCACGTTGGCCGCCTCGGCTCGGCGGATGCGGTCGGCCAGGCCCACCAGGCGGGCGCGGGCTGACGCCAGCAACGCGTGGACGTCCGCCGGGTCGTAGCCGTGGCGCGTCACGCGGAGCTGCGGCGCAGCACTCTGGCGGGAGTCGGTCATGGTCGCGGCCATCGGCCACACCTGCCCTTTCATCCCACTTCCCCACGCAGAGTCCACACCATCGCGCGTCCTGCGGTCAAGGGGCGATCGGTCGGGCCGCCGGTGGGCCGGTACCGTCAGCCCGGTGAGCGACTGGTCCAGCCCGACGGGACCGTCCGCCGACTCCCCGACCTACCCCCTCGGGGGCCTGGCCACCGCGCTACGGGTCTTGTTCGTCCTGGCTGCGGTCCTGGCGACCGCTCTGGCCTACCTGGCGGTCCGGATGCGGGCGTCGCTCGACGGCGTCCAGGCCGGACGGGAGGAGGTCGACGCCGCCCAGAGGACCGTGGACGCGTTCCTGGGCGGCGCCAGCGTCGTCTTCCTCATGACGATCGGCATCGGCGGCCTGTTCGTGGTCTGGCTCTGGCGGGCCGCCCGCAACAACCAGCACCTCGGTCGACCCGGGGCCCTCGGCCCGGGCTGGGCCATCGGCGCCTGGTTCATCCCCGTCGGCAGCCTCGTGCTGCCGGGGCTGCAGGTCCAGCAGGTCTGGAAGGGGGCCGAGAGCTCCGTGGCCCGTGGCGACCCGGCGTGGCGTCAGGTCCGCGCCAACCCCCAGATCTGGATCTGGTGGTTGGCCTACGTGGTCGGTCAGGTCCTCACCTTCGTGGGCTTCAGCCTCCTCGGCCCGACCGATGACGCCCAAGGCCAGGTCGTCGTGGCCGACCTGCTCGACCACTTCGACGACGTGCAACAGGGCATCACCCTGTTCGTGGCCGGCCAGGTCGCCCTGGTCCTCGCGGCGGCGCTGGGAGCAGCCGTGGTCGTCAACCTCAGCCGCCGCCAAGAGACCGCCGTGTCGGTCCTCGCTGCCGGTGGCACCCCCTGGGCGGGCCGGGTCTCTCCCCCGGCCTGGCACCCCGACCCCACCGGTCGTTGCGACCTGCGCTATTGGGACGGGAAGCTCTGGACCGAGCACGTCACCCGCGGCGGGCAACAGGCCACCGACCCGGTCTGAGCCGCCTCCACCGGGGTGAACCGACAGGCGTGGCCGGGGATCGACATACTGGCCCGATGCGGGTGTCGACCTCTCTCTCGAGCACCTACCTGGTGGACGACCCCCGCGTGGGCGCCGCCCGCATGATCCAGCGGGCCCGGGCGGCTCGGGCCGCGGGCCTGGAGGGCCTGTACGTGGGCGATCACCACGCCACGCCCGTCCCCTACTACCAGAACTCGCCGATCCTGGGCCGGATCGCCGCCGAGTGGCCGGACCGACGCTTCGGCGCCCTCTGGCTGCTCCCGCTCTGGCATCCGCTGGTGGTGGCCGAGCAGGTCGGCACGCTGGCCGCCCTCGGCACCGGCACCTTCGTCTTCCAGTGCGCCATCGGGGGCGGCGAGGACCAGTTCGGGCCGATGGGGGTCCCCCTGGCCGGCCGCGGGGCCCGATTCGAGGCCGGCCTCGAGGCGGTCAAGGCCCTCCTGGCGGGCGAGGTGGTGGACGAGCCCGACGGACCGTGGGGGTCTGCGGCAGGCCCGGATCAGCCCCACCCCGCCCGAGCCGGTCGAGGTCTGGATCGGCGGGGCCGGCCCCAAGGCGCTGGCCCGGGCCGCCCGGCTCGGCGACACCTGGTACGCCGGGCCCGAGCTGACCGATGCCGACGCGGCCGCCAAGCTGGCCCAGTACCTGGACCACGGCGTCGACCCGCCCTGCCGACCGCTGCGCCGGGATGTCCATGTCGGCGCCGACGACGCCGACGTGGCCAGGGTGGCCCGGCCCCTGGAAGCAGACGGGCTACCGGGGCTTCGACCTGTCCGCCCTGGTCACGGGCACCATCGAGCAGGTGGCCGAGCGCTTCATGGCCCTCGGCGAGGCCGGCTTCGACGAGATCGTCGTCCGCCAACTGGCCCCGGACCAGGCTGACGCCCTCGCGTCGATCGAGCGGTTGGCCGAGGTTCGCCGTCTCGTCACCACCGGGTAGGCACCACCCGTGACCTTCTCGCGCCGCGAGTTCCTCCGCGTCGGCGTGGCGGCCGGGATCGTGGGCACCGCCGCGGCCTGCGGCTTCTTCGACGACGACGGCCCGGACCGCATCGACTACGGCCAGGCCGGTTCCCAGTTCGGCGACCTCTACGTCCCCAGCGGCGATGCCCGGGGAACGGTCGTCCTCCTCCACGGCGGCGCATGGGAGACCGAGGAGGACCTGTCGATCGTCAAACCGGTCGCCGAGGACCTCCGCCGGGAGGGCTACGTGGTCTGGAACGTGGAGTACCGGCGGGTGGGCGAGCCCGGCGGCGGGTGGCCCGGGACCTTCGACGACGTCGCCGCCGCCATCGACCACCTGGCCGTCCTGGCCGAGGACCAGCCGGTCGACCTCGAACGCGTGGTGGTCGTGGGCCACTCCGCCGGCGGGACCCTCGCGCTGTGGGCGGCGGGCCGTGACGGCTCCGTCCGGCCCCGGGGGTTCCTCTCCCTCGCCGGCTTGACCGACCTGGCGTCCTGCGTCGAGGAGGACCTGCTGGTCGGGGCCTGTGCCCGGGTGCTCGGAGGCACGCCGGCCGAGGTGCCGGACCGGTATCGGGAGGCCTCACCGGCTGCCCGGCTGCCGACCGGGCGTCGTCAGCGCCTGGTCCACGGCATCGACGACGACATCGTCCCGGTGCGCCAGTCCCAGGACTACGTAGCCATGGCCCAGGCGGCCGGGGACCCGGCCGCGGTGGTCACCGTCCCCAACGCGGGGCACTTCCAGCTCATCGACATCCAGCACCCCGCCTACGGCGAGGTCCTCACCCAGATCTCGCAGTTGCTGAACTAACCGGCGAGGATCCAGTCCCGGCTGGGCTCGTCCTCGATGTCCTCGGACATGAAGCGCTCGAAGGCGGCGTCGGCCTCGGGGTTGCCGAAGCCCTGGGCCACGCCGATGGGCTCGATGGCCGGCGGGGTGATCTCGGCGGCGTCGGTGGGTTGCGAGTCCGCCTCGAGGGCCAACTCCGCCAGCTCGTTGGCGACCGTGGGGGTCGTGGCGGCCACCTCACGGGGCTTCTCCGGCATGCCCCGGGCCACGGGCTGACCCAGGCAGTCAGGGCTCTCGGCCACCTTGAGCATCTCGCTGGCGGCCATGCGGATGCGGGTCCGGAGCTGATTGCGGACCTCCTCGAGTGCCATGGTCTCCGCGGCCACGGCCAGACGGAGGGTCTCCAGCTGGGCGGACTCGTCCTGCACCCGCTGCCAGTCCTCACGCACCTTCATGCGCTCGTCGGCGTAGCAGCGCTGGGCCTCCTGGCGGGCCTGCTCGACCATCTGGAAGGACTGGTGGCGGGCCTGGCCGATCAGCTCGTCGGCGCTGGCCTCGGCCTTGGTCGTGATCCCGGCGGCCCGGTGGCGGGCGTCGGCGACAGTGGCGTTGGCGGTGTCCTCGGCAAGGGCCAGGGTGCGCTCGAAGGTCTCGCGGGTGGCCTCGGCGTCCCGGGTGCGGCTCTGCCAGTGGTCGAGCTCGGTCTTCAGGACCTCGACATCGGACTCGGCCTTGCGCAGTCGACCGATGAGGGCGAGCATCTGGCCGCCGAGCCCACCGAGGAACTCGGCCACGTCGCCCGGGTTGTAGCCGCCGCGCTTGGCGACCCGAAAGCTGGGCTCACCGAACAGCCTGCGAGTGGTCTCGTCGCTGATCGGGACGGGGGCGATGGCATCGGACATGGTGCGTGTCTCCTGGAATAGGCCGGATGACCTACAGGAAGCGTCGGCACCTCCCCGGAGGACTTGAGCAGAAGTCTTCGTCGCGGGATCAGTCCGCCGCGCGGCTCTCCCGGGCCGCGGCGCCGAAGACGCCCTTGGCCATGAGGCTGGACTCCTCCTGGCGGCGGGCGGCGTAGACGTCGGCCCGTGCTCCGTGGGCGCCCGGTGTCGTCCGGGGCCGCCCCGACGGCCCACTCCGCCAGCTGGGCGGCGAGACGCAGGTCGCCGGCCGCGGCCAGCTCGGCGGCTCGGGCCACGAGCACGTCGACCCCACCGGCCAGGGCCGACACCTCAGCGGCGACGGCGGCGTCGGCCGGGGGCTTCAGGCGGGCCGGGTTGCCGTCGTACCACCCGCCGTACAGGCGCCAGATGTTGCGGACCACGAACTCCGGCTCGTCGTAGACGGGCTGCATCCACGGCTGGTCGAGCACGGCCTGGGGCACCCGGACCTCGTGGACGATCGTGTCCAGCGGCTCGCCCGCGTTCATCCGGGCCAGCACGTCGGCCACGAGCTGGTCGAGGGTGTCGGCCACGCCCAGCAGGAGCCGCTGGATGCGGTCCCTGCCCGCCGATGGGCAGGCCGTGGGCGGGCAGGAAGAGCTCGGGCTCGGTCGCCGCCATGGCCCGCAGGGCCTCGGCCCACTCCCGCGGGTAGCGCTGGGCCTTCTGGGGGTTGCCGGCGTTGGGGAAGACCCAGATGAAGAAGTCGCCGGCGACGACCGCCCGGTGCTCGGGCACCCAGGTCCAGGTGTGGTCGTCGGTCTCGCCCTTGCCGTGGTGCAGGTCGAAGGTGCTGTCGCCGTAGGTGACGGTGTCCTCGAGGCGGTAGGTGCGGTCGGGGCGGACCCAGTCGTCGAAGAAGGTCCCCGCCGCCTGGCCGCGACGACCGAGCCGGTCACCGAACTGGCGGGCGTTGATCACCGCGTTGTAGCCGTCGGTCAGCTCGTAACGGTCGAAGCGAGCGGCCACGTTCTCGTGGCCGACGATCTCGGGGCGGGCGTCGGCCCGGGCGTCGGCCTCGTCGAGGTAGGTGCGGGTCCCCGCGGCGTGGTCCCGGTGACCGTGGGTGTAGACGATCGCCCGCACGGGGTCGTCGGACCACTGGCGCAGGGACGCGAGACAGGCCGGGGCCAGGGCGTCGAGGCTGGTGTCGAAGAGGACGAGGCCCTCACCGGTGCGGAAGGCGACGACGTGCGAGAAGGCCTCGACCACCGCGATGCCGTCGGCCACCTCGGACAGCTCGGTGGTGATGCGGTTGACCGAGTTCTGGCCCTCGTACTCGCCGTGGTCGATCACCCGCTCGGACAGCGCCAACAGGTCAGCCATGGGCCTGCGTGCTACCACACGGGGCGTGGGCGATCTCGTCTGGTACGTGGCCTACGGGTCGAACCTGAGCCGGGCCCGGCTGCAGGCCTACCTGGACCGTGGCCCCGACCCGACGCCACCCCGGGCCGACCGGCCGGTCGATCATCGGTCACGACCTGTTCTTCGCCGGTGAGTCCGTGGTGTGGGGCGGAGGCCGGGCCTACGTCGACCACGCCCCCGTCGACCCGCCGGCCACCCTGGCCCGGGCCTGGTTGCTGACCCGGGCCCAGTGGGCCGCACCTGCACGCCCGGGAGTCGGGGCCGGGTCACGACACGGGGACCGACCCGGCGTCTCTGGCCGAGGGCGAGGTGCGGGTGGTCGGCAAGGGTCGCTACGACGCCTTGATCGGCCTCGGCCACCACGAGGCGGTGCCGGTCGTGACCTTCACCGGTCCCGACCGCCTCGACCTCGCGACCTGCACACGGCCGGATGCCGACGTACCTGCGGGCCATCGCCACCGGCCTGGCCGAGGCCCACGGCCTGACCGTCGACCGGGTCGCGGCCTACCTCGCCTCCCGACCCGGGATGACCGACCACTGGACGACCGACGAGCTGCTGGCGGCCCTGGGGGCCGGAACGCGGGCCTGGGTAGCCTCGCCCCCGCCATGTCCGCGGTCCGTCCCCCTGTCGTCCGACGGCTCGCAGTCGCCGCGCTGGCCCTGGTGCTGGTCGCCGGATGCTCCTCCGGCGAGGACGACGCCGCATCGTCCACGACGGCGATCGACCACCACGCTGCCCCCGTCGAGCACCACGACCACGATCCCGCCTCGGGCGGTGACCGAGGTCGACGTGTGCGCCCTGCTTCGGGAGGTCGACCTGGACCGCGTCCTGGAGGACGCCGGGGTCGGTGAGGCCCCGCCGGCCGACGAGCGCGGACCCCGACGCCGGGGTGCCCGCCCTGGTCACCGGCCAGTGCTCGTGGCCGTCGCTCGAGGACCCCGCTCTGACCCTGCACTACCTGGCTCCGACCACTGCGGCCGACGGCCCGACCCATCTGGCCGACGTCCTGGAGACGGGCACCGGCTTCGCCGAGGGCGGCACGGTCATCACCGAGCCTGTCGAGGGCGAGACGATCGGGATCCTGGTCGACGACGAGCAGATGGTCCGGGAGATGGCCGTCGTGAAGCGCTCGGCCCTCCTCTACTTCCTGGTGAACGACGAGGTCAGCGCCCGCGACACCGAGGCCCTCACCGCCTACGCCGAGATCCTCTACGGCGCGCTGGTCCGCGCCCCCCGCTGACCGAGGTCCGGGCGGGAGGCACGACATCGAGGCAACCACGGCGGCGTGGGGACGGGATGCCATCCGTCGGGGCCGACCCCGTTCTGGCGCCCGATCCTCCGCCTATGACCGGCAGATCGGGCGCCAGTACGTCGCTAGCCGGCGCCGAACATGGCGAGCCACTGCTCCTCCGTCTTCGGCTTGAACACGAAGTTGAACTGCCGCGTCTCGCCCATGGACTGGGAGGGTTCCGCGGAGTAGAGGTGGCCGGGGAAGAGGGTGGCGTCGTCGGGGACCTTGGCCAGCTTCTGGGTCAGGCTCTCGTAGAGGGCCCGGGGGTCGCCGCCGGGGAGGTCGGTGCGGCCACAGCCCTCGAGGAACAGGGTGTCGCCGGCGACCAGGCGGTTGTCGACCAGGAAGCACTGGCTGCCGGGGGTGTGGCCCGGCGTGTGGATCAGCTCGATGGGGATCGCGCCGACCTGGACGATGTCGCTGCTGACGTGGGTGACCAGGTCGGTGTCCTCGGCGCCGGTGACCCGCTTGACCCATTCGGCCTCGTCGGCCTGGACGTGGATCGGCACGGGGCGCAGGCGCAGCAGCTCGTTCACGCCGGCGATGGAGTAGCCCATCATGTCCCCGCCCACGTGGTCCGGGTGGTAGTGGGTGGCCAGGGCGCCGACCAGCTTCATCCCGTCCTCGTCGAGGAGGCCCAGCAGGTCCTTGATGCCGTAGGCGGGGTCGACGACCACGGCCTCGCCGGTCTCCCGGTCGCCGATCAGGTAGACGAAGTTGACCATCTGGCGAGCCAGCTGATCCGTCGTGGCGAAGTCCCGCCCGGCGAGCAGCTGGCGGAAGTAGAGGCGATCGTCGGCCATCGGTCCAGCCTACGAGTCCCCCCGAAACCCCCGGTTCTGGTGGCTGATTGTGGCGGCCCAGCGCGCACTGGAGCCACCGGAACGATCAGGCGCTGGCGCGGAGGTGGGTGGTCCAGGTGGCCTTGAAGGTGGCGTCGTAGGTCTCGTACCCCGCCGGAGCGAGGGCCCGGGCCAGTCGGGTGACAGCAGCTCGGGCGGGAGCAGGGGGTCGGCCTGGAGGTGGCGGAGGACGGCGGCGGACAGGACGAAGCCGGCGGCCAGCTCGTCGGGATCGGTCCAGCCGGGGCCCGAGGGCCGTCAGCTCGGCCTCGAGCCGGCGGGCCGTGGCGGCCCAGCCATCGAGGTCCCACAGGCGGAGGGCCGGCTCGTCCTCTGGACGGCCGGTGAAGGCCAGGCACTGCGTGGCGACCACGGCCCGGGCCTCGGGCAGGCGACCGGGATCGAGGTTGGCGGGGCGCAGCCAGACGCCCTCCCGCAGCTCGGCCAGCCGGAGGTCCCGCATGGCCCGACGCAGTGCGGCCCGGTCGGCCGCCGGCCGGCGTTCACCCTCGACCACTGCCAGCTCCCAGTCCCCGTCCCAGGGCTCGGGTCGACGCCCGCCCGGCTCTCGTCCTGGCGCTCCCGCCGGGCCAGGAAGGGGCCGGCCAGCGCGTAGTGGCCGTCGTCCACGGTCAGCTCCCCCGCCGCCACCATCCGGGACAGGGCAGTGCGCACTGTGCCCTCGGCGATGCCGAACAGCCCGGCCGAGGCCACCAGGGAGCGAGCGGGCAGCACGGGCGGGCGGACGCCCAGGAGCGTGGAGGCGACGACGGAGCGGGCCGTCAGCGGGCGGGTGTCGTCACGGAGTTCCATCGCGTGTCGGGAAAGTGTAACGTAGGACCCATGACCGTGCTGGTCGACCACGTGCGGGAGCACCAGACGATGGTGCCGCCGCCAGAACTGCGGCCCGAGACGCTGCCCACCGAGCGCCTGCTGGCCTCGGGCAAGCCGGTGCCGGAGATCCGGGCCGAGCTGCGCCGCATCCCGAACCTGCGCAACGTGGGCAACGTGCTGTCGGTCTGGGCCCAGTCCTTCGGGCTCATCGCGCTGGCCGCCTGGATCAGCCACCCGGTCATGTGGGTCGCCACCTTCGTGCTGATGGGCCGGGCCTTCGCCCTCTACGGGATCCTCGGCCACGAGGCCGCCCACCGGCTGCTGTTCTCCAAGCGCTGGGCCAACGACGGCATCGGCCGCTGGGGGCTCTCGTACCCGGGCTTCGTCCCCTTCGACGTCTACCGCCGCAGCCACTTCGCCCACCACCGAGACGAGATGGGCCCCGAAGAGCCCGACGTCAACCTCTACGCCCACTACCCGATCACGCCGGACTCGCTGGGCCGCAAGCTCCGCCGGGACGCCCTGGGCCTCTCCGGGCTGGAAGAACCTGAAGGGCCTGTTCCGCGGCCTGCAGCTACGAACGCACCCGCGGCGTGGCCATGCGCATCCTCGGCACCCAGGCGGTGATCCTCGCCGCCTTCACCGCCTTCGGCCGGCCCGAGCTCTACCTCTTCCTCTGGCTCATCCCCTGGATGACGGGGTGGCGGGTCATCAACCGGCTCCGGGCCATCGCCGAGCACGGCGGGATGATCCGGTCCAAGGACCGGCGGGAGACCACCCACCACGTCCAGCAGTCCTGGCTGCCCCGCTTCTGGATCGTGCCCTTCAACACCGGCTGGCACCTGGCCCACCACGTCGACATGGGCGTGCCCTTCCAGCACCTGCCCCAGCTCCACGACGAGCTGGTCGCCGCCGGCTGGGTCGTCCCCGACCTCGAGTACCCGAACTACCGCACCCTCTGGAAGGCCCTCTCCGCCAGGGAGACCCCCACCACCGAGCGCATCTGGCACCTGAGACGCTCAGCCGGCGGTGGGTGGCGGGTCGTCGATGGGGCCGGCGGACCCGGGGACGTCGCGGCGGCGCCAGGCCTCCTCGGCCAGAGAGATGACCTCCCGCACGGGCAGCCCGGCCCGCTGGGCGGCCCGGGATGCGTCGTCGTGCTCGACCTTGACCCGGCCCGCGCTGACCTTCACCCGCAACGGGATGGCCGGCGACCTCGACCTCGCTCTGCTCGCGGGCCTGGGGCCACCGCTCGAGGGTCGTGCCCCGCACGCCGAGACTGCCCGTCGACGCGGTCATGGCCTCCATCACCTGGCGGACCAGGTACGGGTCGACCAACGCACTGACCTGGTGGGCGGGCCGGCCCTTCTTCATGAGGATGTTGGTGACCCAGGCGTCGTGGGCCCCGGCGTCGAGCAGCGCCGCGACGGCGTCGGCCACGACCTCACCGGTGGCGTCGTCGACGTTGGTCTCCAGGAGCACGACGGGTTGACCGCTGGCCCGGCCCTCGACCGGGTCGCCGAGGACGACCTGGGTCACGTTCGGCCGATCGTCCAGCTCCCGGCTCCCGGCCCCGAAGCCGCTGGCCCGCACGACCATCGGCGGCATCTCGCCCCAACCCACGACGGTGGCCGCCAGGAGGGCGGCACCGGTGGGCGTCGTGGTCTCGAAGGGGACGTCGATGCCGTGGCTGGGCGCCCCCTTGAGCAGCTCGATGACGGCGGGAGCGGGCGACGGCAGCAGGCCGTGGGCGGCCCGGTGCATGCCGGTGCCGGTGGCCACCGAGCTGGCGTGGACCTGCTCGACGCCGAGCACGTAGAGGGCGGCGCAGGTGCCGACGATGTCGACGATGGCGTCGAGGCTGCCGACCTCGTGGAAGTGGACCTGGCTGGGCGGACGGCGGTGGAGCCTGCCCTCGGCCTCGGCCAGGCCGTCGAAGGTGGCCAGGGCCAGGTCCCGCACGCGGTCGGGCAGGCGGGCCTCCTCGATCAGGCCGGTGATGTGGGCCGCCGTGCGCACGACGGTGGTCTCCTCGGCGTGCACGTGGACCTTCGTGGCGGCGATGCCGCAACGCAGGACCGGCTCGGCCTCCACGGCCCAGCCCCCCACCGGCAGCAGCTCACAGATGTCGCGGACCTCGTCCAGGTCCGCTCCGGCGTCGACCAGCGCGCCGAAGGCCATGTCCCCGGCGATACCGGAGAAGCAGTGGAACCAGGCGAGCGTCCCTCCCGGGTCGGTCACCGGCGGGCGCCGACGCCGAGGAGGCGGACGACGGCGCAGGCGGCGCCGTAGCCGTTGTCGATGCCGACCACGGCCACGCCGGGGGCACACGACGAGAGCATGGCCAGCAGGGCGGTGACCCCCTCCAGGCCGGCGCCGTAGCCGACGCTGGTGGGGACGGCGACGACGGGCGCCGGGGTCAGGCCGGCGACGACGCTGGGCAGCGCCCCCTCCATTCCGGCCACGACGACCAGGGCGTCGGCGTCGGCCAGGTCGTCGACCGACGCCAGGAGCCGGTGCAGGCCGGACACGCCGACGTCGGTGACCTCGACCGGCGTGACGCCGTGGGCCGACAGGACCGCGGCGCACTCCCGGGCGACGGGGCCGTCGGCCGTCCCCGCGGTGACCAGGGCCACGCGCTCGGGCCGGGGCGCCGCCGGGTCCCACACGACGGTGGCGGGCTGGCCCGGATGGATGACGCCGTCGGGCTGGGCGGCGGAGGCGGCGGCGACCTGGTCGGGCTCGGCCCGGGTCAGTACGATGGGCCCCGCCCCACCATCGGCCCGCAGCGTCGTGACGATGGCTGCGCACTCCTCGGGGGACTTGCCGGGGGCGTACACGGCCTCGGCCATCCCCTGGCGCAACGCCCGGTGGTGGTCGACCCGGGCGAAGCCGAGATCGGTGTAGGGGAGGCGCCGCAAACGGCGCAGGGCGTCGTCCGGAGCGACCGCGCCGCTCCGCACGCCGTCCAACAACTCCCGGAGGTCGGCTTCCTGCACGTCACTATCCTGCCCGTGTGACCAGCTCCGCACCATCAACGGAGGGCGCGGGGCACCCCCGGGTCGGCTTCCTCGGGCCCCGGGGGACTTTCAGCGAGCAGGCCCTGCTGACCCAGGGCGACCTCGTGAACGCCGAACTCCTGCCCCTCGACGCCATCCCCGACGTGCTCGTGGCCACCACCAGCCGCCGGGTCGACCAGGGCCTCGTTCCCATCGAGAACGCCATCGAGGGCACGGTCAACGTGACCATGGACATGCTGGCCTTCGAGCACGAGCTGCTCATCCAACGCGAGATCGTCATTCCCGTCCAGATGCACCTGCTCGTGCTGCCCGGCGCCCGCTTGGAGGAGATCAAGACCGTCCTCTCCATCCCCGTGGCCACGGCCCAGTGCCGCCGCTTCCTCTCCGACAACCTGCCCGGCGTGCCCACCGAGGTGTCAGCCTCCACCGCCCAGGCCGCGCAGATCGTGGCCGAGACCGGTGACCCCACCATCGCCGCCATCGCCAACGCCCGGGCGGGCGAGCTCCACAACCTCGAGACCCTCGTGCCCGACATCGAGGACCACGACGACAACGAGACCAAGTTCGTCATGGTCGCCCCCGCGGGCATCCCCGCACCCACGGGCCACGACAAGACAACGGTGGTGATATTCCAGCACGCCAACCGCCCCGGCTCGCTGCTGGCCATCCTCCAGGAGTTCGCCGCCCGGGCCATCAACCTGACGAAGCTGGAGTCCCGGCCCACCAAGGAGGGCCTCGGCAGCTACTGCTTCATCATGGACCTCGAGGGCCACGTCGACGACGAGCTGGTGGCCGACTGCCTGCGGGACATCCACTCCAAGCACGGCCGCATCAAGTTCCTCGGCTCCTACCCCGCCGCCGGCGAGACCGGCGAACGCGTCCGCCGCGAGGCCGACGCCAGCTGGGCCGAAGCCGAAGCCTGGATCCAGTCCCTCAAGGACCAGATCCGCCCCTGACGGCTCGGGCCCGCCCGGGCGTACCCTCGGCGCCGGAGGGATGGCAGAGCGGACGATTGCGCTGGTCTTGAAAACCAGAGGACCCTTCACCGGGTCCCGCGGGTTCGAATCCCGCTCCCTCCGCACTCACCAGAGACGGATGCCCTTGGAGACCGAGTTCAGCGGCAGGTAGTGAGCAATGACCTCGCCGTAGACGATGACGATCAGCACGACGGCCGTCACCACCCAGACGCCGATCCGGTCGAGAGATCGCCCAGGACGACCTTGGGCCCGTGGATCACCTCGCTCACCGGCGTCACCTGGACGTCGGTGACCCGCTGGCCGAGTTGTAGATCGTGCTTGCAGGATCACCACGAAGAACAGCAGGCACTGACGAACATGAGCGTGCCCGCCGATGCCCGGTCATGGCGTTGGCGATGGCCCAGGAGCTGTGCCCGGCGGCCGTCGAGGTAGGTCGCCGCGGCGATGGCCGTGCGGCGGGGCATGCCCTCGATGCCGCCCGCCATCTGGCCCCGGGAGAAGATCAGCACGCCGACCATCCACAGCCACGTCTGGGCGACCGCCAGCCTTGCGGCCCCACAGCTCCTTGCCGGTGAGGTACGGCACGAACCAGTAGGAGATGGCCATGATCGACAGGGCCACCGCCGTGCCCACCGTGAGGTGGAAGTGGCCGGGGATGAACGAGGTGTTGTGCACGACGACGTTGACCGTGTAGCTGGCGTTGATCAGGCCGCTGACCCCGCCGAGCATGAACGCCAGACCCGGCGAGCAGCTGACCCGAGACCACCGGGTTGCCCCACGGCAGCTTGCGTGATCCACGCCAGCGAGCCGGTGCCGCCCCGTTTGCCCGGGCCCCCATCTCCAGCGCGGCGAACATCGTGAACAGGGTGACGACGCTCGGGAAGAAGATGCCGAAGGTCAACAGCCACTGGATCGTCTTCGACGAGAAGGGGATGCCGGGGTCGGTGAACTGGTGGTGCACGCCGACCGGGATCAGCAGCAGGAAGGCGATGAACACCATCCGGGTCAGGCCGTCGCTGTAGAGCTTCCCGCCCACCCGCTTCGGCAGCATCATGTACCAGCTGACACGTAGACCGGCAGCAGCCAGAAGTAGACGATCGGGTGGCCGGTGAACCAGAACAGCGTGCGGGTGAACTGCGGGTCGATCGTGGTGGTGAGGCCCAGCGACCACGGGAGTGAGGAACGCCAGCACCTCGATGGCGATGCCGAGCGAGGCGACGAACCACATCAGGTAGGTCATGATGCTGACGAAGGCCATGCAGCGGGATCCGCTCGCCCCGGTTGTCCCGGCGCCAGGCCCGCAGGGTCAGCAACATGTTGAGCAGCACCAGCCAGGTCGAGATCACCAGGAGCACGGCGCCGATGTAGAAGGCCGGTGTGGCCTGCAAGCGGCGCGTAGAAGGTGAACAGCACCGTCGCCTTGTTGGCCAGGATCGCCCAGGCGGCCAGGGCGACGCCGACCCAGGCGCAGTACATCGACAGCGTTCGACACCGCCCGGCTGGCCAGCGGCCGGTTGAAGCCCTTCATCGTGGTGACCGACAGGAAGGCGTTGCCGAAGCGTGAAGGTGAACACCAGCGCCAGCGCCACGCCGTGCAGGGTGAGGCCCTGGTAGTAGGTCTCGAGCCCGACGTTCTCGTACAGGTTCACGTCGAGGCGCTCGAGGGCCTGGAGCAGGCCCATGAGGGCAGCCCAGTGCCAGCCCGACGAGGCTCAGGTAGAGCTGCCACTTCACCGGCCGCAGGTCGGCCTGCTCGGCCCCGGGGATGTCGACCCGCCAGCTGAGCGTGGGCCGACGTCCAGCTGTCTGATCGCGACGGGATCGGTTCGATGACGGTCATGCTCAGGCCTCCTCGACCGTGATCAAGCCGCCCATGTTGTGGTGGCCGATGCCGCAGTACTCGTGGCAGATGAGGGAGTAGACCCCGGCCTCGTCGAAGGTCTGCGTGACCTCGGTGATCTGGCCCGGGATCACCATGGCGTTGGCCTGGGTGTCGGGGACCAGGAAGCCGTGGATGACGTCGACCGAGGTCACGGTGAAGGTCACCTCCGCTCCGACGGGCACGGTCGATCTCCTGCGGTGTCCACTGCCAGGCCTGGGCGACCATGACGACGTCGTAGGTCGTCGTCCCCGGTCTGGAACACGCCAGGCTCGTCGAACGGCGGCGTGGTCGTGACCTCGTCGGGTTCGAGACGCCCGGCCGGCTCCGGCAAGCGAGGCGTGGTCGCCGACCACCGAGACCACGAGGGCGACGACGGCGCCGAGCAGGAACACCCGCCGAGGGCCATGAAGATCTTCTCGTAGCGTTCGATCAGCATCGTTCGGTCAACCCCGTTCCAGCAGGACGACGTAGGTGAACACCCACACGGCGGCGGTCACCAGGAGGAAGGCGAGGGCGATCAGCAGCGTCCCCGTCGGCTGGTGCTCGTCGGCCGCCGCGGGTTCGCCGGCGACGTCGTCATCGCCCCTCACTGGACGGTCACCGTGCCCGTCATGCCGGCGTCGAAGTGGCCGGGGATGGTGCAGATGACCTGGTAGGCGCCCGCCTCGTCGATGGTGATCGCCTCCTCGGTGCTGGCGCCGGCCTCGGTGTCGGGCACCTGGACGAGCACGAGATCCTCGCTGAACTCGGCCTCGGAGCCGATCTCCTCGCTGAGGACCGTCCAGTTGTGGGCCACCCCGCCGCCGTTCTCCAGGGTCACCGGCACCTCGGTGGCGGCCGGGATCGTCACGTCGGCGGGATCAAAGGCGAACTCGGTCGCCGTGACCGACACGGTGTCGGACGGGCCGCCACCGCCCGCCGCCGGCCCGCCGCCATCGCCCGCAGCCACGATGGCCACGAATCCCAGGACGAGCGCGAGCACGGCGATCACGGTCACGACGGCCAGCCATGCGGCCTGGCCCTGTCCGAACAGGAGTGGAGCGGACGCGTCGTCGCGTTCGACCATCTCGGTCTCGTTCATGCGTGGATCCCTCCTCGATGCATCCCGGCCATCTTGCTCGTAGCGCGAGGCTCGGGAGGAGGGCCAAAGGTCCCGGCACCGGGCAAGGGGCGGACTACCCGCCGTCGGGCGCCTCGAGCTCGGCCCGGTGGCGTTCGACCCACAGCGCAGCCTGCACCCGGTCCCCCACGCCGAGAACGCTGAACACGCTTGGTCAGGTGGGTCTTGACCGTCTTCTCGGAGATGCCCAACCGCCGAGCGATGTTCTTGTTGGCCATGCCCTCGCCGACCAGCATCAGCACCTCCCGCTCGCGGGTGGTGAGGGCGATGTCCGGCCGCCGCTCGCGCCGGGCCTGCACCAGGGCCCCGGCGACCTTCGGGTCCAGGGGCGACTCGCCACGGGCCGCGGCCCGGATGCCCTCCTCCAACACCTCGGGGCCGCTGTCCTTGAGGAGGTAGCCGACGGCCCCGGCGTCCACCGCGTCGATCACGTGCTGGCGATCGGCGAAGGTCGTGAGCACGAGCACGGCCGCGTCTCCGGCCCCTGCCGTCAGTGCCCGGGTGGCCTCGACCCCGTCCATCACGGGCATCGACAGGTCCATGAGGACGACATCGGGGGCCAGCTCCGTCGCCATGGCCACCGCTTCGGCCCCGTCGGCCGCGGTGCCGACGCAGTCGATCCCCTCGAAGCGGCCGAGGAGCAACTCGAGGCCATCCCGGACCACCGCGTGGTCGTCGACCACCAGGACCCGGATCATCACCGGCACCACCAGGCGCACCGTGCTGCCCTCACCGGGGACCGAGTCGATGCTCAGGTCGGCGCCGTGCTCCGCCGCGAGGTCCCGCAGCAGGCGGAGGCCGACGTGGCCCTCCGACACCGTCGACGGGTCGAACCCGTCACCATCGTCCCGCACGGTCAGAACCGTCGCCCCGTCCCGGCGGCGAGGGTGACCGCGACCTGCTCGCCGCGGGCGTGCTTGGTCACGTTCTGCAACGCCTCCCGAGCCACGCGGTACACCACCGCCATCCCCTCCTCGTCCAGGGTGACCTCCGGGCCGATCTCGACGTCCACCTGCTGTGCCGTTGCGGCTGGCGGCCGCCGCCAAGTCGGTCAGAGCCCCCTCCATCCCGGTGTCGGCCAGGTTCGGCGGGTAGATCTCGACCAGTAGCGAACGCAGGCTCCGGACGCTCCGACGGGTCTCGGCGGCCGCGCCGGTCAGGCGCCGGGCCTGGTCGTCGTCACCGGCCGAGTCCGCCGTGTCGGCGAGAGCGGCCAACATGTAGGAGACGCCGGCCAGGTCCTGGACGACCCCGTCGTGCAGGTCGGCGGCAATGCGGCGCCGCTCGCTCTCCGAGGAGTCGAGCGCCCGCCGCAGCAACTGCTCCCGGTCCTGAGTGCTCTGCTCCAGGCGCCGAGCCATCCGCCACGCCAGGGTCAGCTCGATGCCAAGGAGGACCACGAGGGGCACGACCACCAGCGGCCAGAGGGTCCCGAGGACGTCGCCGGCCCGGGAGTCGATGGTCGACTGGCGTTGGTAGATCTCGAACAGCAGCGGGTCCCCGTCCGGGGTCTCGATCCGCTGGTAGACCTCGAGCAGCTCGCCGAAGCCGCGCTGGCTGGCGTTCTCCTGCTTGGACAGGTCACTGAGCTCGGCTTCGGACCCCCCCTCGGCCAGCACCTCCAGCTCGTCGTCGCCGAGATCGAACTGCTCGCCGACGAGGGTCGTGTCGTCGGCGTAGACGATGGTGCCTTCGGGGGTCCAGAGGCGGACACCGACCACCTCGTCGCTCATCACCCGAGACCGCACGACGGCGTCGAGATAGGCGTAGGCATCGGGATCTCCGGTCACTGCCTGGTCGGTCACCGCGGGCTCGACGACCCCGCGGGCCAGGAGGCGGGCGTCGCGTCGCGCGTCGCTGATCGCCTCCTCGGTCGAGACCGTACGGGCCGCCCAAAGGCTGCCGGCGGCGACGACGACGAGGGCCACGACACCCGGAATGGCGAAACGCAGCACCTCCCGGCGCACGGTGTTCACCCGTCCATTGTGCGCGCCGGAGGCCCGGCTCCCCCTCGGGCGGGAGCCGGGCCGACGACGGGGGGATGCGCTGGCGCTCAGACCGTCAGGGTCCCGCGGCAGGTCTGACCTGTGCGCACGTTGGTGGCCGTGCCCACGAAGGTGTCGGCGCCGACGGTGTTCGGGCGCCCGACGCTCGACCGAGAACGAGCCGCTCGGGGGCTGAGTGGTGCGGGTGCCCCGGGAGAGGACGACGCCGTTCTGGCGGAGGGTGTAGCGCCACACCTGGCCGCGACGGTTGCTGTCGACCTCGAACTCGACCTCGTAGCCGCCGTCGCGGGCCTTGGCCTTGAGCTTCCAGTCGGCGGAGCCGCTGCAGTTGCCGGTGCGGATGATGGCGTCACCGCCGCTCTCGGCAGCGTCGGCACCAGCCGGCGCGAGGCCGACGACGAGGGTGGCACCGCAGAGCAGCGCCGCGGCCAGCAGGGAAAGGGTGAGCTTCTTCATGGTTTCCGTCCTTGTCGGGGGGTACGGGACCACCATCCGCTGGATCCGGTCCCGGGCACCATCGGCTCTTGGTCTTAGGACCTCGGGACCTCCGGCCCCTGCTAACAAGGCGTCGGTAGAGGACCATGGCGTCATGGCCTTCCTCCTCCGCACGCGCCGCCGTCGGTCTCCCGGTGATCGTGCTCGTGACCGTCCTCGTGGCCATCAGCGGCCTCGGCGCCGTGCCCGCCGCCGCCGCACCCGGCGACGTCACGGTGTTCCCGACCACCTCCCTCGTCGACAACGCCCGGCACCTCGTCCTCGGTGACGACGGCAACCTCTGGTTCACCAACGGCTCCGGGTCCGGTGACGTGCCGCTCGGCCGCATGACGCCGTCGGGCGACGCGACCCCGTTCACCCCCGCCGGCGTGACCTTCGCCTTCGCGATCACCAGCGGCGCGGACGGCAACATCTGGTTCAGCGCCTTCGACTCGACCGACAGCGGGCTGGTGCCGCTGCTCGGGCGCCTCGATCCGGACACCGAAGTGGTCACGACCTTCACCACCGGCCTGACCGCCCTGCCCGTCGTCCTCACCCCCGGTCCCGACGGTGACGTGTGGTTCGCCGATCAGGAGGGTGGGCTCGGAAAGGTCGCGTCGGACGGCACCGTCACCCGCTTCGACCTGCGGACCACCCCCGACCTCGACGAACCGCTGACCTTCGACGGCGACGGCAATCTCTGGACCACCGCATGGCCCGTGCCCATGGGTGCCCCGGGCCGCCTCGTGCGCACCACCCCCGCCGGGGTCCAGAGCACGTTCCCGGTCGGGGGGCGGGAGCCCGTCAGCGTCGAGGTGGGCGCCGACGGCAACCTCTGGTTCGCCGACACCCGAGCCCTCGGCCGCATGACCCCCGCCGGCGTCGTGACCTGGTTCCCCAACGACTACCTGACCGAGGTCCGGGACCTCACGCTGGGCGGCGACGGCAACATCTGGTTCGCAGCCAACGGATCCAGTCGCATCGGCCGGGTCACCCCCGCCGGGGTCATCGCCCTCGTCCGCCACGCCAGTGCGGCCACCGCCCGTGACCTGCTTCTGGGCGCCGACGGCAACATCTGGTACGGCGATGGCGACGTCGTCGGCCGCGTCCGCGACACCGGGGTCATCCGCACGTTCGGCGGGTCCGGCGTCGAGAGCGTGGCCGGCCTGACCCCCGGCCCGGGCACCGATCTCTGGTTCGCCAGCTCCGCGTCGGGCCTGGCATCGATCACGATGGCCGGCGACATCACCGCCCACGAGGGAGCGGTGCACATCGTCGGGCCCGACGAGGTGATTACCGGCGGCGGGGGCCTCTGGTTCTCCGCCGAACGGGACAGCCTGAGCCGTCAGGCCATCGGCATCATGGCCACCGACGGCCAAGCCGAGGCCTTCGGCGGCCAGCCCGCCTGCCGCACCCCGAGCCCCTGCTTCCACCACTGGGGCGGTCGCGGCCTGACCGAGGACCCGGACGGGAACCTCTGGTTCCTGGACACCGAGAACCAGATCGGCCGCGTGACCCCCGACGGGCAGATGAGTGCCTGGACCCGGCCCGGAGCGGAGTTCTCTGCGCTGACCGTCGGGGCCGACGACAACATCTGGATCACCGGTCGGGACCGGGGGCCCTCGGTCGGACGAGTGTTCCGGCTCCGCACGGACACCGGCGGCCTCCGGGCCTTCACCGTGCCCGGGGCGTACCGCACCAACGATGTGGTGACCGGTGCCGACGGCAACGTCTGGTTCGGTGCCGGCGGTGACCGCCTCGGTCGCATCAGCCCGGCTGGCGGGGTGACGACCTTCGGGGCGGCATCGGTCACCGGGGTCGCGGACCTGGTCGCCGGGCCCGACGGCAACGTCTGGTTCTCCTCCCAGGGTCGCGTCGGGCGCATCACCCCGGCCGGACGCATCCGGACCTTCGCCCACCCAGGACTGCTGCGGGCGACCGAGCTGACGGCGGGGCCCGACGGCAACGTCTGGTTCCTGACGCTGGCCAAGCCGCGGGCCGGATGGGTCACGCCCACAGGGGCCATCACGTTCCGCGGCGGCGGGCTGTCCTTCGACCGCGGGCCGACGATGATCGCCGGTCCCGACGACGACCTCTGGTTCACCAGCACCGGCAACGACCGCCTGGCCCGGGTGACCACCGCTGGCGTCCTGAGGACGACTGATCCGGGCGCCGCGGTCAGGGGCGGCCTGGCCCTCGGTCCCGACGGCCACCTCTGGTTCACCACCTCGGGCGGGCTCGCTCGCCTCGAACTCGCACCCTGACCTCGGGCGCGTCAGCGCCCCGCCTTCACCGTCGTCGACCAGCAGGTTTCGGCCAGCGGATGCTCCGGCGCAGCTCGTCGGGCCGCTCGCGGGCCGCAGCGAGCACGAGCGCGGTGGCCTCGGGCGTCCCGGCCCTCAGAGGTGGGCCTGGGGCACCCGCCGGCGGAAGGCCTCGGCGAACCCCTCCGCACCGAGCGAAAGACCTACCAGTGGTGGGCGACGTCGATGACCACCCGGTTCCCCAGCTTGAACACGCGGAAGGGCAGGCGGGCCCGCACGCCGAGCCCGAGGGTGGTCAGGCCCTCGAAGGAACCGCCGTAGCGGGTCGACCGGAACGTTGCGTAGCCGGCCACCGACACGCCGGGCAGGTGCCGGCCCACGACCGCGGGGTAGGTCGGATTCCCGTTGACGTCGTTGGCCGGAGCCCGCACGACGATCTGGATCTTCGCTCCACCCGGCAGCGGGATGACCTGACCGGACCCCTCCGCCCGGAACACGTTCACGTACCGGACGACGTAGCCGGAGGCGCGGCCGTCGAGATCGACCACGAGGCGGTCGTAACAGGCATGGCGCCCGGTGCGGACGTCCAGCAACTCCGAGAAGGGGCTGGTATCCGGGCCGGCGGACTTGGCCTGGCTGCCCCAGGTCACCGCACAGCCGGCCTCGGGCGCGGCCCCGGCAGGGACGGCAGGCAGGACCAGCAGGCCGAGCACCGTGACGACCAGGACGAGGAGGCGTTTCATGGTTCCGTCCTACACCCCCGTGCGGCCCTTGTCACCGACTTCTCCTCCCCGGAACGGAATAGGCGTTCAATGGGGGCCGTTCGACCGGGTGTGCCTGTCACTCGCCTGAACCACGCAGTGCTCTACGTGCGGGACGCCCAGCGGTCCGCCGCCTTCTACGAGGAGGTGCTCGGCTTCCGGCGCCTGAACGTCGTGGAGGGCATGGACCAGGCCGTCTTCCTCCAGGCGGCCGGGTCGACCAACGACCACGACCTCGGGATCTTCGGGATCGGTGAGGCCGCCGCCCCCTCCGGCGCCGGCCGCCAGAGCGTCGGGCTCTACCACCTGGCCTGGGAGGTCGACACGCTGGCCGAGCTGGAGCGCCTGGCCGGCGTGCTCTCGGAGCGGGGCGCTCTCGCCGGCGCCAGCGACCACGGCACGACCAAGGCCCTCTATGCCCACGACCCCGACGGCCTCGAGTTCGAGGTGTCCTGGCTCGTGCCCGCCGACCTCATCGACGACCAGGCCATCGAGGCCCGGTCCCGCATCGGCCCGCTCGACATCGAGGCCGAGAAGCGTCGCTACGGGGCCGAGACCCGGGGCGGTGTCGGGGTGTCGATACCGGTTTGACGGTGGGACCGAGTCGGCGGCGGCTCGCTACCATCGCCTCGTTCAGGAGAGGTGCCGGAGTCTGGCTGATCGGGGCGCCCTGCTAAGGCGTTAGTGACCGCAAGGTTGCTCGTGGGTTCAAATCCCACCCTCTCCGCTCCGTTGTGGAGAACACCACGTTCTCCCTGGTGGCGCCGAATCGGCGTCCCGCCCGGTCAGCTGCGCGCCTGTCAGGCTCGCATTCGGGGGTCTGTCTCGACGATGAGCTCGACGAGCCGATCGGGCCGCTCGTCAGGAAGGAAGTGGCCGGCCCCTTCGAACACGCTGAAGGTCGAGTCGGCCACGGCATCGGCGATGCGTCGTCCCTCCGCCACCGCGAAGAAGGGGTCACGGTCGCCCCATGCCACGAACACCGGGATGTCGAGGGCTTCAAGCGCGGCTTTGGTCGGCGTGTAGAGCTCCCGGAGGTTCCGAAGCGACGTGGAGAAGACCGTTCGTGCCGCTCGCGCCTGGCGGCGGTCCCCGACGTAGGCACGGCCGTCAATCGCGACCTTCGGACGTCCGACACCGCGACCCACCATCATCCGCAGCACTGGCGGCGACATCACCGTCCGTTCGACCAGACCGCCGACCACAGGCGCGGTGAGCAGGTCGAGAGGTGGTGGGATCGGCGTATCGGGCATGACATTGGCAGCGACCAGCCCGAGGTGCGTGACGAGTCCGGGGCGGAGCCTGGTGAGCCAGAGGGCGACGGGACCCCCGAAGTCGTGCCCGACGACGATCGCTCTGGCAACGTCGAGCTGATCGAGCGCGGCCACGAGCACGTTCGCTTGGCTTTCGGCGTGGAGGTCCAACGCACCGGTCGGCCGCGAGCTGGCGCCGAAGCCGAGAAGGTCGGGGACGATCGCTCGATACCCGTGGGGCAGCCGGTCGACGACCCTGTCCCATGCGCCGGCGCGGCCGGGGATGCCATGCAACAGCAGCAGTGCCACCTCGCCCGACCCGTACTCGAAGACCGAGAGGTGGTTTCCGTCGCCGATGTCGATGCGTCGTGGGTCCATGTTGCGATGCCCTGTCATATACTTGATTGTTCTAGTTCACTTTATATTGTCAAGCTATGGACCGAACGTACGGCCAATACTGCGGGCTCGCCCGGAGCCTTGACCATGTCGGGGACCGGTGGACCTTGCTGATCGTCCGCGAGCTTCTCGTGGCCCCGGCGCGCTACCACGAGCTACAGGAGGGCCTTCCGGGCGTGGCGACGAATCTGCTCGCCCAGCGCCTACGCAAGCTGGAGGCCGACGGCATCGTGCGGCGCAGGTTGGCTGAGGATGGCTCGACCGCGGTTCTCTACGAGCTCACCGAGCTAGGCGCAGGCCTCGAGGACGTCGTGCTCGCTCTCGTCCGCTGGGGCACCACCTGGATGCAGTCCGGTCCGGGTGACGACGCATTTTCTCCCCGATGGCTCGTCATCGCCTTCCGCTCTGTGCTCCCGGCAACCCCGCTGTCGCCCGCCACCCGGCTGACGATCGAGTGTGGGAACCAGCCGATGAACGTGATGAGGGACAGCAACGGCCTTCGCGTGTCGCTTGGAGTCGCGACCGAGCCCCACGCCACCCTCCGCGCCGATCCGGAGGCTGTCCTCGCACTTGCGACCGAGAGGTTGACGCTGGACGGCCTCGAGCGCGCTGGGTCAGCGCGCCTCGACGGCAGTCCGGCCGCACTGCGGCGCGGATTGTTCGCCACTGTCGGACGGGGAACCCGCGGCGCCAGCAGCTGAGCCGACCGGTCCGCACCAGAGCGAAAGGATCGGCCTACCGCCGGCCAAGGGGGACCCCTCGTCAGCCAGGACCTGACGCAGTCCCTGCCACAGCTCTTCATCCTGACGGTTCGCGCGTTGTCCCACCCGCCCCGCTCAGTCCTGTTCTCCGCTCCGACCTCTGGTCGTGTCACCCTGATCGGGTCGGTTGAGCGGCATTGTGCTCGGACCTAGGGTGCGCTCATCACGATCTGCCCTGCCTGCCTGCACGAGAACCGCGCTGGCGCGAAGTTCTGCGAGGATTGCGCAACCCCGCTGGAGGGCGCTCCCGGGCGCGAGATCCGCAAGACCGTCACCGCCTTGTTCTGTGACCTCGTCGGATCGACGGCGCTCGGAGAACGCCACGACCCTGAAGTCCTGCGGCCCCTGCTGCAGGGCTACTTCGAACAGATGCGTGATGCCGTCGAGCGTCACGGGGGCACGGTCGAGAAGTTCATCGGCGATGCCGTCGTGGCGGTGTTCGGCCTTCCCATCGCCCACGAGGACGATGCGCTGCGGGCGGTGAGAGCAGGCATCGACATGCAGGAGCGCCTCGAGGCGTTGAACGCAGGCTCAGCCATCCCGCTCGCCTGCCGCATCGGGATCACCACGGGCGAGGTGCTCGTGCCTTCGGACGGCACCCCGATCATCGGTGACGTCATGAACACCGCCTCACGGTTGCAGTCCGGGGCCGAGCCGGGGGAGGTCTTTGTCGGGGAGCCCACCTTCGCCCTCCTCCGCGGCAGCGTGGTCGCCGAGCCGGTGGAGCCCGTGTTCGCCAAGGGAAAGGCCAAGTCCGTGGTCGCCTTCCGCGTACTGCGGGTGCAGTCCGTGGCCGCTCGCGCCGAGACGCCGTTGGTCGGACGAGACCGTCATCTGGCGATGCTGGGCGAGGCCCTGCGCGACGCGATCGAGGCGACGGCACCGGTGCTCGTGACGATCCTGGCGGCGCCCGGCGTCGGGAAGTCCCGATTGGCTGCAGAGTTCCGGGAGGCGGCGGAGGGCATGGCCACGGTCCTCGTCGGGCAGACGCCCTCCTACGGCGACGGCGTCACCTTCGCGCCGTTGGTCGAGTTGCTGGCGGACGCGGCGGGACGCCCCGGGGGGCAGGCCGAAGAGGTCGCGGAAGGGCTCCGTGAACGGCTGGTCGGCCAACCAGACGCCACCGCAGTGGGTGATCGCCTCGCGCAGTTCCTCGGCGTCGGCGAGGCGCTCGCTTCAGAGGCGTCCTGGGCGGTGCGGCGCCTCCTCGAGGTCATCGCGGCCGAGCGGCCCCTCGTGGTGCTCCTCGAGGACCTGCATTGGGCGGAGGGGCCGATGCTCGACCTGGCGGACACGGTCGCCGAGCGGATCCACGGCCCGGTGCTCTTCTTGTGCCTCGCCCGGCCCGAGTTCCTCGAACACCGCCCGACGTGGGCGGCGGGGAAGCCTCGCACGATCACGACGACGCTCCCACCCTTGCCCCCGGAGGAGGCACGCCGGATGGCGGAGCACCTGCTGGGATCGGCACCGGATCGAGTCGTGGACCACGTATGCGAGTCGGCGGACGGCAACCCCCTGTACCTGGAGCAGCTCACGGCGACGCTCGAGGACCAGGGCCTCCTCGCTGACGGAACGTGGCTGGGCTCCGAGGAGACCACCGTCGAGATCCCCCCGACCCTGCAAGCGCTCTTGACCGCCAGGCTCGATCGGCTCGAGCCGACGCCGCGCCTCGTCCTCGAGCGGGCGTCGATCGAGGGCCGTCGCTTCCGGATCGCCGCGCTGAGGGCTCTCGCCCCGGAGGTCCCCGATGAAGGGTTCGAGGCGGCGAACGAGATGCTCTACCGACGCGGCCTGATCCAGCCCGAGGACGAGGCCGCGGGTTCATGGCGCTTCGCCCACGCCCTCGTGATGGAAGCGGCGTACCGCGGGCTCTCGAAGGAGAGCCGAGCCGATCTGCACGAGCGCCTCGCGGACTGGATGACCGACGAGGACGCCGAGCAGACCGATGTCGACGAATCGATCGCCCGTCAGCTCGAGCGCGCCCTCCACCTCCGGGAGGAGATCAGAGGGCACGACGAGCGTTCGACTGCTCTGGCCGAACGAGCCGGCGAGCTCTTCGCCAGCGCCGGGTCCAGGGCGTTCACGGCGATGGACTACATCTCGGCCCGTGACTTCCTCAGCAGGGCGGCGGCACTGCTTCCCGAGGCTTCCCCTCGTCGCCTGCAGATCCTGCCGCACCTGGGAGCCGCGCTCGCCGATTCGGGCCGTGCGGAGGAGAGCGACGCCCTGCTCGAAGAAGCCGTCCTTCTTGCCAGTGCTGCAGGGCTGGAGCGTGACGCGCGGCGCGCGTCGGTTCAGATCCTTTCGAACCGGGTGTACCGCTCCCAGACCGACGCGGAGATCGCCTCGGCATCCGAGGAGGCACAGCGCGCGTACGAAGCGTTCGACGCGGTGGACGACGAGGTCGGGTTGGCCGAGGCCGCGATCGTCGTCGACAACCTCGCGTACGTACGGGCCCACTGCGTAGACGCGACCCGGTGGGCGACCACGGCGCTGCGCCACGCGCTGGCGGCCGGCTGCCCGCGGGAAGCGACGCAGGGGGCCGGCGACCTGGTCGGAATCGCGTTCGTGGGGCCGGTGCCGTTCACCAGCTTCGCTGCTGCCGCGGAGGAACTGTTCGACGCGGGCGAACCGATCGCCGACGTCAGCGGGCACGTCCTGCTGTCGGCGGCCGCGCTGGCAGCCGGCGACGAGGACGCGTTCGAGTTCCACGAGGCCCGACGGCACGAGGTGATCGACCACCATGGGCTGGCGTGGCTCGCGGCGACGCACGGGATGGAGCTGTCCTTCGTGGAGCTGTCGGTCGGCCGGGGGGAGTCGGCAGAGCGGCGGCTGCGGGAGGCCCTGCAGTTCTTCACGCAGATCGCGAACATCTGGTACATGAACATCGCCGAGGGGTACCTGTGCGAGTCGATCTACGCCCAGGGCCGGACGCGTGAGTTCCTCCGACGTGCCGACGCGTTCGTGGCGTCGACACTCATGACCGACCGCCACCACCTGATCAGGCGCCAAGTCGTCCAGTCGTGGTCCCACCTGCTCCGCGGCTCGGCGGTGGAGGCCGAGGCCTCGGCGAACCGTGCGCTCAAGCTGCTGGAGACGACGGACCTGGTCCATGAGCGGGTGAACGCTCTCCTGGCGCTCGCCGATGCGCTCGACACCCGGGGAAGAGGCAAGGAGGCGGCGATCGCCCGGAGCGAGGCCATCTCGGTCCTTCGGGCCAAGGCGAACCTGGCCGCCGTGGAGCGGTTGGCCATCGGTGAGCCACCGGTCAGCGAGAGGTGACGACCTTCCGCACCTCACACCAGTGATCACGGTTCGCGCCTTGTCCCACGATCCCCGCTTGACCCCTGGTGGGACCGCCTCAGTCGACCGATGGATCCGACACTGGCTCGGCCAACTGTTCGGATGGGAGGCGACGCCGGCGGTGACGTCCCCCGGCGACCTCGTCCAGCAGCCTGGCAACAGCCAGGCGCTGAGGCGATGATCTGCGTATGGGGGACAAGCCATCGACCGTCTGGACCACGGTCACGCTCGACTGCTCGGATGCCGAGGCGTTGGCGGCGTTCTACTCCGACTTGTTCGGCTGGGAGATCACTGCGCGCGACGGTGTCGGCTGGGTGCAGATCCGAGATCCGAAACGTGGCGTAGGCCTGAACTTCCAGGCCGACGCCCACTACGAGCCCCCGACCTGGCCAGAAGAACCCGGCAAGCAGATGAAGATGCTGCACTTCGAGATCCTCGTGAACGACGTCGAGGCTGCCGCCGACCTCGTCGTGCGTAGCGGGGGCCGACAGGCCTCGTACCAACCACCGAACCGAGATCCCAGTGGGCTTCGCGTGATGCTGGACCCTGCTGGTCACCCGTTCTGCCTGTTCGTCCAAGGCGAATAGCCCCAGCGAACACCTCACCCGAGCGCCACTCCGCTCGCGCCGAACGCTCGCGGGCACTGCAGCCATGCCGTAGCTCAGTGACCATGTGGGCGATGATGGGACCGTGGAGCTCAGGCCTGGCATCAAGGTCGGCGATGCCGAACTCGCCGCGTTCGCTGCGCCGCCACGGGATCCGCAGGCTCTCGCTCTTCGGCTCGGCACTGGGTGACGACTTCGGGCCCGAGAGCGACGTCGACCTCCTGGTCGATTTCCTTCCCGATCGGATTCCCGGGCTCTTCGCCATCGCTGAGATGGAGATCGAACTGACGAGGATCCTGGGCCGTGAGGTCGACCTGAGGACTGCCGGGGACCTGAGTCGCTACTTCCGGGACCGTGTCCAGAGCGAGGCCCGCGAGCTCTATGCCGCCTGAAGACGAGGTTCGTCTCCGTCACCTGCGGGACGCCGCCGTGAGTGCCGCTCGAATGGTGGAAGGTCGATCTCGCAAGGACCTCGACGATGACGAGATGCTGCGCCTGGCGCTCACGAAGCTGGTCGAGATCGTCGGTGAAGCCGCCAAGCAGGTCACCGCCGAGACCCGGGCCGGGCTGTCAGAGGTTCCGTGGTCGGCCGCAGCCCGCACCCGAGACCGCCTCGTCCACCACTACTTCGACATCGACCTCGATGTCCTCTGGACGACGGTCACCGAGGACCTGCCGAGGCTGCTCGACGCCCTGGACGACGGCCCGGGGTAGGGCTGACCGGCCGTCAGTCGGTCAGCTCAGCGAGCACGACCGCCACCGCCACCCACGGGTCACGGTTCGCGCCTTGTCCCACCCTCTCCGCTCCGACCCGAGCGAGCGCGCCAGGTTCGAACCCTTCCTCACGTCATGTCGGGGAAGAAGTCAGGGACCAGATGGCGGAGGACGTCCCCATGCTCCGGCTCAGGGATCCCGCGGAGCGACAGGCCGCCATCGACACCCAGACACTGCCCGGTGACGTAGTCCGCTTCGTCGCTGAGCAAGAAGGCGACACAACGAGCGACGTCCGCCGGCGACCCGAGGCGTCCAAGGGGCGTCTGGCGATGGAAGCCGGCCTCGACCGTCGGATCGTCCGTCAACGGAGCAGCATTCTCCGTCGTGATGAGGCCAGGCAGCACCGAGTTCACCCTGATGCCGAAGTGGCCCCATTCGTCCGCAGCGACGCGGGTCAACATGTCCACGCCGACCTTCGACGCCGAATAGGCAGATTCCCAACGACCGCTGCGGGAGGCGGCCACCGAGCTGATGTTCACGATGCTGCCTCCGCCGGCCTCGACCATGGCCTGACCTTCCGCCTGCAGGGCGCGGTACGTCCCGTTCAGGGTGCCGTCGGTCGTCATCGCGAACAGCTCTGGGGGCGTACCGAGGATGCTGCCGACCATCGCCTGGAAGGCGGAGTTCACCGCCATCCGAAGTGGGCCGTTGCGTTCGATGGCGGTCGCGACCGCCTGCTGCACCGAGTCGGAGTCGGTGATGTCGCACTGCACCCATCCTGCGGCCGGGCCCAGTCCTCGTGCTGCGTCGGCGAGCACGTCCGTTCTGCGACCGGCAAGGGTGACCACGCCACCCCGCTCCACGATCGTGGCCGCGCAGGCCAGACCGATGCCGGTCCCACCGCCGGTGATGAACGCCGACTTGCCCTCGAGCATCGACCCTCCCCTTCGTCAGGCTGGCCGAGGACGCTACTTCCCGACACTGGCATATCCCGCGCTCACCGCGGAGCTCCAGGCGCTGGCTCCCGAGACGACCGACGACCTCCCGCTTCCGTGACACGCGGACTGGCGGACACCACGGTCTTCATCTCCCGCGAATCCGGGCGGCCGCTCGACGACCGTGCGCTGCCCGCTCCCTCCGGCCTTGACGCACCCCCGCCCCGCTCCCCTAATGTTGCAATTACGTTACGGAACGACACGAATCAGCAACAACGACAGGGGATCCGGCCGTGAAGGCGACGAGACGTGTTCGACGGACTGCGGTGAGTGGCCTCGTGGCCGTGCTCGCGGTGGCGGGGCTCAGCGCGTGCACGCCCGAGGAGATCCGGGCCTACCTGGACGTCACCGAGCAGCACCACGACGTCCTGACCTGGGAGCAGCTGAAGCAGCTCCGGGAGTGCGAGTCGGGCGACGACTACACCGCAGTCGGTGGCGGGGGCCGCTATCGGGGCGCCTACCAGTTCCGCCGCTCGACCTGGAACGGTGTGGCCCGGCGCTGGTATCCGTGGCTGGAGCGCCAAGACCCCGCCCGGGCCGACACGTGGTGGCAGGACGCCATGGCCCGGGCCCTCTGGGCCGAGTCGGGCAACAGCCCGTGGCCGCACTGCGGCCGGCAGGTCACCGCCTGAGGCGACGGCTCACGAGGTGAACTTCCCGCCCCGGATGCGCTCGGCCTCCATGAGGCCCAACTCCTGGGCCCCCGAGAGGACCAGCGTCGGGATCGGGCACGAAGTCGAGGTCCGAGGCGCGGCCGTCGTAGTCGACGGCGTTGAGCATCACCCGCATGGCGTTGAGGCGGGCCCGGTGCTTGTTCTCGGAGCGGATGACCGTCCAGGGCGCCTCGGAGGTGCTGGTGCGCTTGAGCATGCGGTACTTCATGTCGGTGAAGTCGTCCCAGTGCTCCTGGGCCTGCACGTCGATCTCACTCAGCTTCCACTCCCGCAACGGGTCGTCCCGGCGACGGTCGAAACGGCGCTTCTGCTCCTCCTTGTCCACCGAGAAGTAGAGCTTCACCAGGATCGTGCCCGTGCGGACGAGGTCCTTCTCGAAGCCCACGACGCCCCGCATGAAGTCCTTGTACTCCTGGTCGGTGCAGAAGCCGAAGACCGGCCTCGACCATGGCCCGGTTGTACCAACTGCGGTCGAAGAGGACCATCTCCCCACCGGTCGGGAACTGGGCCACGTAGCGCTGGTAGTACCACTGGGAGCGCTGCTCCTCGGTGGGCTTGCCCAGGGCGACCACCCGGTAGTGCTTCTCGTTCATGTAGCGGGTGACCCGGCGGATCGTCCCGCCCTTGCCCGCGGCGTCGCGTCCCTCGAAGAGCACGATCATCCGCTGGTTGTGGGCCTCGAGGTGGTTCTGCAGCTTCAGCAGCTCGACCTGGAAGGGCTTGAGCTCCTCCTCCATGCGGCGCTTGCGCACCGCAGTCTTGGCCTCGTCGCGGAGCGCGAGCACCTCGATTTGCAGCGCGGCGTACGCCTCCGGCGTCGGGCCCTCGGCGGTCGGCGGGGTGGTGACGGGCTCAAGGGACATCGACGACCTCCTGGAGGGTCGAGAGGGCGGCCTGATCGGCCGGTGACGGGAGGCCCCAGCCCGGCTCGTAGCCGAAGACCTGGCGGGCGGGGACGGCGTGACGGCCGTGGTCGACCAGCTCGAAGCAGTCGAGGTCGACCAGGCCGGGATGGCTCCGGCCGCAGACGCCGGCCAGACGGGCCACCTCGGAACGGAGGGCCACCAGGTAGGCGGTGGACCGCACGGACTTGAGGTCGGGGTCGAGCCCGCCGGTCAGCCACGACGACTGGGTGGCGACGCCGGTGGGGCAGCGGCCGGTGTGGCAGCGCTGGGCCTGGATGCAGCCGATGGACAGCATCGCCTCGCGGCCCACGTTGACCATGTCGCAACCGAGGCCCATGGCCAGCAGGGCCGACTCGGGCAGACCGAGCTTGCCCGATCCGACGAAGACCAGGCCCTCGTGCAGACCCCGCTCGGCGAACGTCCGGTAGCACGCGGGGGAAGGCGACCCGGAAGGGCAGGGCGACGTGGTCGGCGAACACGTAGCGGCGCGGCACCGGTCCCGCCCTCGCCACCGTCGACGGTGACGAAGTCGGGCCCTGCGCCCCGGGTCGACATCCGGTCGGCGAGGTCGTCCCAGAAGCTGCTGCTCGCCGACCGCCGACTTGATGCCGACGGGCAGACCGGTCGCCTCCGGCCAACGTCTCGACGAAGTCGATCAGTCCGTCGACGTCACCGAAGGCGCGGTGACGCGGCGGGCTGAGACAGTCCTGGCCGACGGGGACGCCGCGGATGGCGGCGATCTCCGGGGTGACCTTCACGCCGGGAACGACACCGCCGAGGCCGGCCTTGGCCCCCTGGGAGAGCTTGATCTCGATGGCCCGCACCGGCGCTGACGCCGACCTGGTCCACGGCCCGGGCCAGGTCGAAGGCGCCGGCCTCGGTCCGGCAGCCGAAGTAGCCGGTGCCGATCTGCCAGACCAGCTCGCCGCCGTGGCGGTGGTGGTCGGAGATGCCGCCCTCACCGGTGGTGTGCAGGCAGCCGGCGCCGAGCGGCGCCGCGGTTGAGGGCCTCGACCGCCGGCCCGCTGAGCGAGCCGAAGCTCATGGCCGAGATGTTGACGATCGATGCCGGCCGGAACGCCTTCGCCCGGCCGTGGGTCGCGCCGAGCACCTTGGCCGCCGGCACCGGACGTGGCCTTCGGACCGCGGGCGGCACCGGGAAGGCGACGTGCTTGATGATCAGGTACTCCTCGGCCACCTCGAGGTCGTTGTCGGTGCCGAAGCCCGAGAGGTTGTTCTCGCCCTTGGACGACGTGTAGATCCAGCGACGCTGGTCGCGGTTGAACGGCCGCTCCTGGTCGTTGTCGGTGACGATGTACTGGCGCAGCTCGGGGCCGATGGCCTCCAGCCAGAAGCGGAAGTGCCCGAGCACCGGGAAGTTGCGCAGGATGGCGTGACGACGCTGGCGGAGGTCGTGCACGGCCAACGCCGCGACGACGCCCACCGCGGCCGCGGCCACGCGTGCTCCCGGGGTCCTCACCGGGCCAGTCTTCCGCACCACGAGACCCGGCGACCGGGCCGAAGGACCCGATTCACGGCGATCGTCGGGACGGACGGCCCTTGCATTCCGGGCCGCCAGCGGGTCGACTTCCGCCGTGAGCAACGGCAAGAAGCTTCCCATAGCGGTCTACGAGTCCGAGCTGGAGCGGCTCCAGCGCGAGCTGGTGAAGCTCCAGGAGTGGGTCCGCCACAACGGGCTCAAGGTGTGCGTGCTCTTCGAGGGCCGGGACGCGGCAGGCAAGGGCGGCACGATCAAGCGCATCGTCGAGCGCTGCAACCCCCGCATCGTGCGGGTCGTCGCCCTCGACAAGCCGACCGAGAAGGAGCGGTCGCAGTGGTACTTCCAGCGCTATGCCGCCGAGCTGCCGTCGGCCGGTGAGATCGTGCTGTTCGACCGCAGTTGGTACAACCGCAGCGGCGTCGAGCGGGTCATGGGCTTCTGCACCGACGAAGAGCACACCGAGTTCCTGCGGTCCTGCCCGGAGTTCGAGTTGATGCTCATCCGCTCGGGGATCGTGCTGGTGAAGTACTGGTTCTCGGTGAGCGACGAGGAGCAGGAGCGGCGGTTCAAGGCCCGCATCGACCACCCCGACAAGCGGTGGAAGCTGAGCCCGATGGACCTGCAGTCCCGGGCCCGCTGGGCCGACTACTCCCGGGCCAAGGACGAGACCTTCCGCTACACCGACACCCGTCAGTCGCCGTGGTGGGTGGTCGACGCCAACGACAAGCGCCGGGCCCGGCTGAACTGCATCGCCCACCTGCTCGAGCAGGTGCCCTACGAGGACCTGACCAACACCCCCCTCGAGCTGCCACCCCGCCAGGCCGACGACTATGTCCGACCCCCGTTGGAGGAGCAGACCTTCGTCCCCTCCCGCTACTGAGCCCGACACGCCGAAATTGCGTCGATTTGTCACGCCTGGCGTGACAAATCGACGCCAGAACGCGGTGGTCGTAGGGTCGGGCCATGACCCGGACGGCCGACGACATCTGCACGGCGGTGACCGACCTGGCCGACGACTGGCGGGCCCAGCGCGCCGACCGCCAGCTCCGCCGCCACCTCGACCCGGCCGACTTCGCGGCCCTCCGCTCCTGCGGGCTGCCGCTCATGGCGGTCCCGGTCGAGCTGGGGGACGTGGGTCGATGTGGCCACCAGCACCCGACCCGTGGCCCAGGCCCTCCGGGCCCTCGCCGGCGGCGACGCCTCGGTGGCCTTGGTGTCGGCCATGCACCCCGCCGTCCTGGCCTACTGGCTGGCCTCCCCCGACCCGTCGGACCCGGTCTGGCAGGCCCAACGGTCCGTCGGTTTCGCCGTCCGCGGCCGAGGGTCGCCAGTGGGGCACCATCACCTCGGAGCCGGGCAGTGGCGGCGACATCGCCAAGACCAAGGCCGTCGCCGTCGCCGACCCCGACCTGGACCCGCTTCTCGAGGGCGCGCCCTACCGGGTCACCGGCGCCAAGCACTTCGGCAGCGGATCAGGTATCGCCGACCGGATGATGACCACCGCCGTAGCGGAGGGCGAGGACAAGCCGACGATCTTCGTGCTCGACAGTTCGCGCCGGGCCGGGGACGACCCACTTCGAGATGGTCGGCGAGTGGGACGGCATGGGGATGCGGGCCACCCAGAGCCATGCCCTGCACCTCCGTGACGCCCCGGCAGTGCGCCTGGCCACGTCCCGGCCGCTGGAGGAGATCACGGCCGGGGCCATGCCCCCCGTCGAGTCGTGGTTCGTCGCCGTGGTGCTCGGGGTGCTGGACGAAGCCGTGGCCACCGCCCGGGCCCAACTCCGGGACCGGGCCGACTCGCTTCGGCCCTACGAGCAGGTGGAGTGGACGAAGGCCGAGCAGGACCACTGGCTGGCCGTCCAGGCCCACGAGGGTGCGCTCCGGGCCATCGAGTCCGGCGACGCCCTGGTCGCGGCGCATGCCGCCCTGCGAGCCAAGCAGTCCGTGGCCGAACTGGCCGAGCAGACCCTCCTTCGACTCGGCCGGGTCCTCGGCGGCAGCACCTTCTCCCAGCGTTCCCCCTTCAGCCACTGGCTGGAGGACGTCCGGGCCCTCGGCTTCCTCCGGCCCCCGTGGGGCCTGGCCCACGACATGCTCTTCCTCACCTCGCTCTGAACCCGTCGGCATCTCACGTCGTCGTGCCCGTCCCTACGGCCTGACAGAGGCCCATCGCCGCTGGCCCAGGCCGCCGGAAGAGTCAGGGGTGCTGCGCTCGTAGCACGGCGAGTCGCCCGAGCCCAGCTGGCGATTCCCGTCAAGATCGAACGTCAACCCTCGCTTGGACACGTGCGGTCCCGGTACCGGCACGAGATCGGCGGGTCTTGGCCCCTGGCGCCCCAGTGCGCAATCGGACCCCTTCGTCCTGCCCTTGGGCCAGGATGTGGGATGGCTCTGCTTCCTGGTGATGGCGACGAACTCATCCGGTACCGCCCGAGCGTGGGGACGGGTTCGGCAGGGGGCTGGCGGCCATGACCAACGTGGTCATCGTGCTCCTCGACGACCTGGGCTTCGGCCAGCTCGGCTGCTACGGCAGCCCCATCCGGACCCCGGCCTTCGACCGGCTGGCGACCGAGGGCCTGCGTTACAGCCGCTTCCACGTCACCGCCCTGTGCTCGCCGACCCGGGCGGCGCTGATCACCGGGCGCAACCACCACGCCGTAGGCATGGGCTTCCTGGCCGACCTGCCGACGACCCACCCGGGGTACTCCGGTCGGATCCCCCCAGGCACGCCGACGCTGCCGGGCCTGCTCCGGGAGGCGGGCTGGAACACCATGGCCGTCGGGAAGTGGCACCTGCTGCCCAGGGGTGAGCGCAGCGCCGCCGGCCCCTTCGACCGGTGGCCCCTCGGCCTGGGCTTCGAGCGCTACTACGGCTTCCTGCGGGGTGATGCCAACCACTGGGCGCCCGAGCTGGTCCGGGACAACGGGTACGTCGAGCCCCCCGCCGGGCCCGACGAGGGCTACCACCTCACCGAGGACCTGGCCGACGAGGCGATCCGCATGATCACCGCGCAGCAGCAGGCGGCCCGGGGCAAGCCGTTCTGCCTGTGGCTGGCCACCGGGGCCATGCACACGCCGCACCACGTGGAGCAGTCGTGGGTGGAGGCGTACGCCGGCGCGTTCGACGACGGGTGGGACGCCTGGCGCGACGGGGTGATCGAGCGCCAGCGGGCCAGCGGGCTGATCCCCCAGCACACGGTCGCCTCGGACCGGCCGCCGTGGGTCCCGGCCTGGGAGGACCTCGCCGCCGACGAGCGCCGGCTGTACAGCCGGATGATGGAGACCTACGCCGGCTTCCTCAGCCACACCGATGCCCAGGTCGGCCGGCTCCTCGATGCCCTCGACGATCTGGGCGTGGCCGACGACACCGTGGTCGTCGCCCTCTCCGACAACGGGGCGAGCGCCGAGGGGGGCGTGTCCGGTACCAGCAACGAGCACCGCTTCTCACACCGCCTGCCCGAGTCGGTGCCGGAGATGGCAGCCCGGGCCGAGGACTGGGGCGGCCACGCGGGGTATCCCCACTACGCGTGGGGGTGGGCGTGGGCGGGCAACGCCCCCTTCAAGCTCTGGAAGCGCTACGCGTGGCTCGGTGGCACCCGGGTGCCCTTCATCGTGCGCTGGCCCGCGGGGATCGGTGCCCGGGGCGAGGTCCGCCACCAGTTCGGCCACGCCGTCGACCTGCTGCCCACGCTGCTCGACGCCTGCGGGGTCGAGATCCCCGTCGACCTCGATGGGGCGTCGCTGCGCTCTACGTTCGACGACGCCGACGCCGCGGCGCCGCGCTCGACCCAGTACTTCGAGATGCTCGGATCGCGCTCGATCGTGCACGACGGATGGAAGGCGACCACCGACCACGTCTCCAAGGGCGTCGCCGACGAGGAGGAGCTCCTCGTGGGCAGCCGGGACCTCGGGGCCGACCGGTGGTCGCTGTACCGCCTAGACGACGACCCGGCCGAGGTCGAGGACCTGGCCGCCGAGCATCCGGACGTGGTGGCGGACCTCGTCGCCCGCTGGACGGCGGAAGCCGAGCGTAACGACGTCTTCCCCCTGGCCGATGACCTTGTCCAGCGCATCGCGGACATGGCCCCCGTCCCCTTCCCGCCAGCACCCCGCTCCACCTACCGGCCCGCCGGGGGCCCGGTCAACGACGACGCCCTCCCCCTCCTGTTCGGCGGCGCGACGATCACCGCCGACACCGAGGTGCCCGAACCCGACGCCTCGGGCGTGCTCTTCGCCTTCGGCGACCACGTCAGCGGGTTCGCCTGCTGGGTCGACCAAGGCCGGCTTCGGGCCGCGCTGTCCATCGCCGGTGACGTCGTGGAGGTGGCAGCTCCCTCCCCCTTCCGGCCCGGCCCGGTCGTCGCCGGCATCGCCCTCACTCCGGAAGACGGCGGCGGGGGTTGCCGGCTGGAGCTGGTGACCGGCGCGGGGCGGGAGGTGGTGGCCTCCACCCCGCACGAACACTCGCTGCCCATCAGCTTCCAGCACGGCGGGGCCTCGCTCACCATCGGATATGCCCGGGGCTTCCCGGTGTCGCCGTCCTACGACGTACACGCCGCCTGGCCGGGCCCGATCATCGAGGTGGTCGTCGACACCCCCGCCGGCACCGTCCCACACCGCGAGGACCTCGTCGACGGCGCCCTCACCGCTGACTGAGGACCGTCTACAACCCCGGCACCGGCCCGCCCGAGCGACGGTAGAGTGGGCGACTCTGCGCTCGTAGCTCAATTTGGATAGAGCGTCTGACTACGGATCAGAAGGTTGGGGGTTCGAGTCCCTCCGAGCGCGCTGGATTCCCAGGTCACAGGCCTGCGGACTGACTGGCGGAAAGTCTCTTCGCCGACCTGGCAATCCCTGCGGCTGATGGCGAACGGCGAAGCGGCGATGGCTGTGCTCGCTCGCCCCCGACGCCAGACCGATCGAGATCCTCTCCATCGGAGTCGAGCTCGAGGAGGCGCCGGGCGTCAGGGTCGACGTCGGTACCCCAGCATCCCTCCGGGAGCGGCTGCGCGACGAGGTCCTGGCCGAAGCCGTCTTGCTTTGAGCCGACAGGACGAAGCTCGACTGGGCGACTGGACCACGGCTCCGAGGGTCGGCGGTGTGGCTAACGTCGCGACGCGATGAGCAACGAGGACCCGACCGCGGCCGTCGAGCGCTCCTGGGACGCGGTCTCGGGTGCCTGGGCCCGCCACCGCGAGCGGATCTTCGACGGCTTCCGACACGTCTCGGAGTGGCTGGTGGCCGCCGTCGACCCACAGCCGGGACAGACCGTCCTCGAGGTCGCTGCGGGAACGGGGGAGACGGGGTTCCTCGCCGCAGACCGCGTCGGCTCGGGAGGGCAGGTGATCTCGACCGATCTGGCACCCGGCATGGTCGATGCAGCTCGTCAGCGCGCCGACTCCCTCGGCCTTACCAACGTCGAGTGCCGGGTGATGGACGCGCAGCGCATGGACCTACCCGACGACTCGGTCGACGCCGTCATCTCCCGCCTGGGGTTCATGCTCATGCCGGATCCCGCTGCGACTTTCCGGGAGGTCCGGCGGGTGCTCAGGCGCGGCGGCACCCTCGCCTACGCCGTGATCGGCGAACCCGAACGCAACGCGTGGATGAGCTTGACCGTGATGGCGTTCGTGTCACGCGGCCACCTGCCGGGCGGCGGCGATCCCTTCGGCGCCGGAGGGCCCTTCTCTTTGGCTGCGGCGCAACGCAACGTCGAGCTGCTGGAGGCGGCCGGCTTCACCACGGTCGATGTCCGCGACGTCGAGGGGACCTTCCCGTTCGCCGACGTCGAGGACCACTGGCGGTTCCAGCTGGAGGTCGCCGGGCCCGTCGCCGATCTCGCGGCGTCCGTCGACCCCGACGAACTGGCCGAGGTCAAGGACGCACTGGCGACCTCGATGGAACCGCACCGGTCGGGCGAGGGGTACGAGCTGGGATCCCATCTCGTCGCCGTCGCCGCCTCGTGAGCCGCCGGACGGCTCGCTCGGGAAGACCGGATCAGGGGGTTCGGGGGTTCGGGGGTTCGGGGGTTCGGGGGTTCGGGGGTTCGGGGGTTCGGGGGTTCGGGGGTTCGGGGGTTCGGGGGTTCGGGGGTTCGGGGGTTCGGGGGTTCGAGTCCCTTCGAGCGCGCTGAAGTCCGAGGTCACAGGCCTGCGGGCTGACCTCGGCGAGGGTCCCTCCGCCGCTGGCACTCCCTTGGGTTTCCGACGGGCCTACGTGTCCGAGGAGGATTGCCGATGCGAGGCCACATCCAGCAGCGAGGGAAGGACAGTTGGCGGATCAGGTGTTCGTCGGCACCCACGATGAGCTGCTCGAGCACATCCACCTTCAGCCCCGTCGCCGTCAGAGGATCGCCCGGGCGCTGACGAGTCGGGCTCGCCGGCTCGCCACTCCGACACCGCATCCGGTGCGCGCGTAGGGTTCGAGTGACCGGCCGCGACCAGGAGCGAGCGTCATGCCCTCACGATCCGTGTACAAGAGCGCAGCGATCGAGGCCCTCGACGAGTTCTACAGCGGGACACCCGAGGAGCTGGAGCGGGCGTTCGACGACGCCCTGGCGTTGATGGAGGACGACGTCCCCCTGTGGGAGGTCACCCACCGCCACGTCGAGGCGGGTGAGGGCCCGGCCCTCGCCGCGGAGGACGCCGCGGGCTTCCGGGACCGGTGGCTCGCCGACGACAGCCCGCTGGGCGGCCACGAGGTCGGCAGGGTCATCCGGGCCGCCTACCGCGAGGCGGTGGCCATGGCCCGGCGCGACGGCGGACCGGTCCCGATCGAGACGTTCTGGGCCACGGGGGTGAGCGCCGAGTTCGAGATCCACGTCTGCGAGGGGCGGGGCCACGTCCTGGTGCTGTGGTACCTGCCGCTGCATCGCCGTTACGGCTCCCGACGGGCGGCGTCCCGCAGCGTGGTGGTCCGGGCGCACGACACCAGCGAGCACGAGGTGGTCGAGGAGGGGGACACGCCCATCGTGCGGCTCAGGGCCAGCGGCTCGGACGGCCAGGCCGACTGAGAAGGCGCGCCGACACGGGTCGAGCCGGCTCAGCCCGTCGGCCCGACCCGGGCGTTGGCGGCGAGGGCCCACATGCCCAGGTCGGTGGCCGCGTCGGCAACCTGCTCCAGCTGCGCCGCTCGCTCGGCGGGGGCCAGCTCGCATGAGCGGGCCCTCCAGTAGCGGGTGCGGACGGCCAGGGGAGTGGCCGACGCCCCCTCCTCGAGCACCAGCGCCGCGTCGAAGTGGGCCGCCGCCTCCGAGCCCCGCCCGATCAGCGGGCAGAGCATCCCCAGGTGCCGGTCGGCCGCGCCGACCACCCCCAGGCCCAGGACGGCGGTGAGCAGGGTGCCCGCGAACGGCGTGAGCAGGTCGAAGAGCCGGGGGGCGTGCGCAGTCGCCTCGCAACCGACGGCCACCTCGGCGAACAGGCCGAGCACAGCCGACCAGCCGTTCTGACGGCATCCGGCGTTGAAGTCGACCGCGGCGAACCGGTCGAGGACCTCACTCGCCGCAGCCTGCTCCCCCGCATCGACGTGGGCCAGCGCCCGCAGCGCCTGAGCGAGGATGTGGTTCTCGGGTGCCTCGCCACCGAGCGGGCCGGCGAGCGAAGCCAGGTCGCGCTCCTCGCGTGCGAGCAGGATCGACTGCATCATCTGCATGCCGAGCAGCGGACTGTAGGAGTCCTGGTACCGCTCCATGCGCTCCCAGCGGTCCCTGACGTCGTCGAATCGGCCCTCCGTGAGCGCCCGGGTCGCCTCCCACTGCTCGGCGAAGGCCAGCGCGGGGAGCCAGCGCTGCTCCTGACCGAACCGGGCCATCTCCTCGACCGTGGCCGCGAGGGCATCGGAGGCTCCCCGCTCCAGATGGACGCCGGCCATCACCCGCAGCCCGTAGGCGGTGGGGATGGCCGCCCGAGCGGTGGTCGCCGTCCGGCCGAGCACCACCAGCTCCTCCCCGAGGGGGACCCGCTCGTCGACGGGGGCCGTGCCCGAGCGGGCCGCCGCCGCGCCGAACAGGGCCTCGCCGAGGGTGCTCGGATCGTCGGCTCGCCGGGCCAGAGCGAGAGCGTCGTCGGCCAGCTGCAGGGAGTCGCGTCCCTGGAGCTGGTAGGTCGCGTACGCGAACGCCTCGAAGGCCAGCAGCCGGGCCCGGAGCTCAGGATGGTCCTCGCCCAGTGCGACGCGAGCCTCGTCGAAGAGGGCGGCGACCTCGCTTGGATGGTCCAGCAGCGCCTGCGGTTGATCGGCGAAGGCGGCGACGGCCCGACCCAAGTCGGCGGCCAGGCCCGCCGAGCGGGCCCGCTGCACGGCCTCGCGGGCGACCTCGATTCCCCGCGTGTCGTCGACGTAGACGAGTGCCTCCGCCAGCTCGGTGAGGAGCTCGACGCGTGCCCGCTCGTCCCCGTCGGCGTCCTGGTCGGCCAGCCGGAGCGCCTGCTCGAGGAGCGCGGCGGCGTCCTCGGAGGCCAGCCGGGCCACCGCGTCCCGAGCCGCCTCGGTCGTGTAGCGGATGGCCCGCGCTACGCCGTCCAGGGGCGTCGCCCGGGTGAAGTGGTGGGCGAGCGCCGCCGCTCGTCCCGGCCCGCCTCGCTCCTCCATGGCCGTGCCCACCGCGAGGTGCGCCCTCGCCCGGCCGGCGGGCCCCAGCTCGCCGTACACGACCTGGCGCACCAGATCGTGGTGGAACCGGAACCGGCCCACCCGTTCGGCGTCCTCGACGACGAGCCTGGCGGCGCTCATTCGTTCGAGGCCGTCGAGGGCCTCCACGGCCGGCCGGCCGGCCGCACGGGCGACCAGGTCGACGTCGAACTGGGCCCCGCAGGTCGCGGCCAGGCTCAGGAGGCGGGCGTCCTCCTCGGAGAGGCGCTCCACCCGGCGAGCAATGACCTCGCGCACCCCCACAGGCAGGGCCTCCCTGTCGCCGCGGGGGTGCGTCGGGTCGGACAGATGGCGGACGAGCTCGCCGAGGAAGAGGGGGTTGCCCCCGGTCTGCTGGTGCAGATCGGGGGCCCGACCGGCTCCCCCCTCACCCGCGATCGTCCGGATCAGCTCGGTGCTGGCGTCGGCCGTCAGCCCCTCGAGCTCGACGGACGTCGTGCGGGACTCGCTTCGCAGCTCGGTCAGCAGGCCTCTCAGCGGGTGGGCCTCGACCACCTCGACATCGCGGTAGACGACCAGGACGAGCAACGGGGCACCGACGGCCGCCCGCAGCACGTGGCGCAGCATCAGCACGGTGGGCTTCTCGATCCAATGGAGGTCGTCGAGGATGAGCAGGCACGGGCGGCTCGCGGCAGCACCGGTGAGGACGCCGGTGACCGCCTCGAACAGGCGGTATCGGGCGGTGGCCGCGTCCTCTGGGACGAGGGGATCGGCGGCCCCGCCCTCCCCCGGGAGGTCGGGGAACAGCCTGGCGAGGTCAAGCTCCAGGCCGTGGAGGCGTTCGCGCAGCGTGGCCGCGGGCACCACCCGCACGTAGTGCCGCAGGGCTTCGACGAAGGGCTGGTAGGCGACCACCGTCTCCTCGTCGCAGCCCCCGTAGAGGACGAGTCCGCCCTCGTCGTCCACCCGCGCCGCGAGCTCCTCCGCCAAGCGGGTCTTGCCCATGCCGGGCTCCCCCGACAACAGAACGACCTGCAGCGCGCCCCCGGCCGCACGGGACCACGCGTCCGTCAACCGCCCCAACTCGGCGTCGCGGCCCGCCATGGCGCCCTCCCGTCGGCCGGGCAGCGGGCTCGGGAGCGCGACCGCCGCAGGGAAGGCGTCGATCGATCGCAGCGGAGGGAACGAGGAGGGAAGGCCCCCGACGGTGAGCTGGTGGACGCGCTCCGGAGCGCCGACGCCGCGCAGTCGGTGCTCGCCCAGGTCGACGAGCCCGACACCGGCGGGGAGGCGCCCTTCGACGGCGGTCGCCGCGGTGGCCGACAACAGGGCCTGCCCCCCGTGGGCGGCCGACATGATGCGGCTGGCCAGGTTCAGCGCCGGGCCGAACCAGTCGTCGTCGCGGGCTTCGGCCTCCCCCACGCCGATGCCCAGGCGAGCCCGAAGTGGTCCGGTGGCGCCCCATCCCTCCGAGGCCAGCGCCCGGAGTGCGGCGACCGCGGCGGCGACCGCGGCGGTCGGTGAGGGCAGGACCGCGTACAGGCCGTCGCCCATCTCCTTGACCACGCGTCCTCCGGCGTCCGCCACCGCCGTCCGGAGCAGCGCGTCATGATGGGCGAGCGCGTCCTGCATCGCGCCGGGGTGCTCGTCCCAGAGCGCGGTCGACCCCTCCAGGTCGGTGAAGAGGAACGTGTGATCGGCCACGGCGGTCCGGCCGCCTCCTTAGGGATCCTGCGTCGATCGCTCCCCGTCAGGTTGCCACCTCGGGCCACCGCCTGCGATGGCTCGCACGACGGCGGCGGGCCGTGGCCCGCCTCTGACCACTGATCAGAAGGTTGGGGGTTCGAGTCCCTCCGAGCGCGCCGCATTCCGCTCCCGCAGGCGGCCGACGATCGTTGGCTGGCTACTGTCGACCGCATGGGGACACGTACGAGCCATGCTCCGGGGACCCTCAGCTGGATCGACCTGACCACCACCGATCCGGCGGCGGCCCAGGCGTTCTACACCGACCTCTTCGGTTGGGTGACCGAGGACGGCGACACCGGCGATGGCGGGGTGTACACCACCGCCCGGGTCGAGGGGTCGGCGGTGGCCGGGATGTTCGGGCCACCGCCCGAGGGCGCGCCGGCGGCGTGGACGAGCTACGTCACCGTGGTGGACGCCGATGCCGCCGCGGCCCGGGTCGTCGAGCTGGGCGGGGCCGTGCTGGCTCCGCCTTTCGACGTGATGGACGCCGGGCGCATGGCCGTCCTCACCGACCCCCAGGGGGCCGTCTTCGCCGTGTGGGAGCCCCGGGGTTCCATCGGCGCCGAGCGGGTCAACGACTTCGGCTGCCTGTGCATGAACGAGTTGGCCACCACCGACCTCGACGCGGCCGGCGAGTTCTACGGCGCCCTCTTCGGGTGGACGACGGAGGTGGTCGACACCGGTCCGGACGGCCCACCGATGCAGTCGGTCCTCAACGAAGGGCGGCTCAACGCCACCTTCTCGATCGTGACCGACGCCCCGTCCCACTGGCGCCCGTACTTCACGGTCGAGTCCGTCGCCGCGACCACCGAGCGGGTGCAGGGGCTCGGGGGTCAGGTCCTGTTCACCGCACCGATCCCGGACGGCAGCATCGCCCTGGTCCTCGACCCCCAGGGGGCCGTGTTCGGGCTCTTCGAGGGCGAGGTCGACCCCTGATCGGCCGGTCACGGGCTCCTGAGCCGGAGTAGCCGCTCCGACTCTCAGCCGCCCATGGCCTTGGCGGCACGAACCTCCATCTCCTCGGGGGGAACGTCCTCGACGTGGGTGGCGACGTTCCAGCGGTGACCCCAGGGGTCTTCGAACCGGCCGGACCGGTCGCCGTAGAACTGGTCCTGGACCGGCGAGACCTCGGTGGCCCCCGCGGCGAGGGCCTTGGCGAAGGTGGCGTCGGCGTCCTCGACGTAGACCATGCACATCACCGGCGTGCCACCGAGATCCTTGGGCGATGACTGTCCCGCTTCCGGGAAGATGTCCGCCAACATGATGAGCGAGTCGCCGACCTCCAGCTCGGCGTGGGCGACCCGGCCGTCGGGCCCGTCCATGTGGCCCCGGATCGTGGCACCGAGCACGTCGACGTAGAACTGAATGGCCTTCCCGGCGCCATCGACACTCAGGTAGGGCGTGACCCGGGGGTAGTCCTCGGGGATGGCAGACACCATGACGTTGCTCCTTTGGTTGCGTCTGGTGATCCTGTACCCGCTTGCGGTCAGATGCTGACCTCAAGCAGACACCGTTCTGATTTCGCGCAATGTTCGGCGGGGGGTCTCGCACCTCGCGCACCCGCGTCGACGCCTACGATCCCGCGGTGACGATGGACCGGGTGCGGGCGACCGCGGCAGGGCCGGAGCGAAACCCGCACGCCGGCGTTCCGTTCACCGATGACGACGCCGTGATCGCCACGATGCTCGAGGACCTCAGCGCGCCGGCACTGCTGTGCTCGCTGGTGCACATGACCGGGGACGTCGTCGTGGATCCGGGACCGGACCCTGCCCCAGCCCGCGACGTCGACGCAGTTCCAGTGTGGGCTGACCGAGGACGAGCGGGCCGACGATCTTCCAGGCGGCACTTCCCTGCCATCGCCGCCTACCGGGACGCCGGGTGCGAGCCCCGGCCCATCTCCCCGGAGGCCCTGCGGGAGCTGATGTCCTTCCTCGCCGGCGAGACCGTCCCTGACCGGCTCGCCCCGATGCTCTTCGAGGACCTGCAGTTCGACGGCGTCGACCCCCGGGCCATCACCTGGGGCGACGAGATCGCCGAGGACGTCAAGGCGGCGGCCCCGGTCATCGTGATCGGCTGCGGCCAGGCGGGCATCCTCGCCGGCATCCGCCTCGCCCAGGCCGGGCTGCCGTTCACCATCGTCGACAAGAACGACGGCCCTGGCGGGACCTGGTGGGAGAACCGGTACCCCGGCGCCCGGGTCGACGTCGGCAGCCACCAGTACTGCTACCCGTTTCGGCCGGCGGACCACTGGAGCGAGTACTACTGCCGCCAGCCCGAGCTCCGGGACTACTTCGCCGAGGTCCTCGACGAGCACGGGCTGGGTCCCCACTGTCGGTTCGGCACCACCGTGACCCGCCTGGTGTGGGACGAGGACGACGCCTCGTGGCTCGTCAGCCTTCGCGATGCCGACGGGGGCGAGGAGGAGCACCGCGCCCGGTTCGTCATCAGCGCCGTCGGTTCTCTGAACATCCCGAGGCTCCCGGACATCGAGGGCCTGGACACCTTCGCCGGCCCGACGTTCCACTCGTCGCGGTGGCCCGACGACCTCGACATCAGGGGAACACGGTTCGCCCTGATCGGTGCCGGCGCCAGCGGCTTCCAGATCGCCCCGACGATCGCCGAGGACGTGGGCTCCCTGACCATCTACCAGCGCACGGCGCAGTGGATGTTCCCGAACTTCGTCTACCGGACGACGGTGCCGCCCGGCGAGCGGTGGGCCCTGCGCCACCTGCCCTTCTATGCCCGCTGGTTCCGCTTCATGATGGGGTACACCGGCATCGCCAACGGCACCGAGCCCTACCGCATCGACCCCGAGTACACCCACCCCGACGGCTACGGCGTCAACGAGGGCAACGCCACGCGCGGTGAGCTGCTGGCGGGTTGGATCCGCTCCCAACTCGACGGTCGCGAGGACCTGATCGAGAAGTCGCTCCCCGACTATCCCGCCATGGGCAAGCGGATCCTCCAGGACGACGGCTTCTGGCTGCGCAACCTGTGCCGACCCGACGTCGAGCTGGTCCGCACCCCGATCGAGCGAATCGTCCCGGAGGGGGTCGTGACCACCGACGGCGAGGCACGGAAAGCCGACGTGATCTGCCTCGCCACCGGGTTCCGCCACAACGACTTCCTGGCCTCGATGGCCGTCACGGGTCGCGACGGGGTCGACCTGCGGGCGCAGTGGGGCGACGAGCCGACGGCGTACCTCGGCATCACGATGCCGAACTTCCCGAACCTGTTCTGCCTCTACGGCCCGGGCACGAACCTCGCCCACAGCGCCAGCCTCTTCTTCCACGCCGAGTACCAGACCGCCCACGCCCTCGACGCCATCCGGGCCGTGCTCACCCGAGGCGCCCGCAGCATCGAGGTCGACCGGGCGGTGCACGACGCGTACGCCGAGCGACACCAACAGGAGATCAGCCGGCTCGTGTGGGCCCACCCCGCCATCACCCACAGCCACTACAAGAACCCGGCGGGCCGGGTCTACACGCTGTCGCCCTGGGCGATGGACGAGTACTGGGCACTCACCCGCCACCTCGACCCCGAGGACTACCGAATCGCCTGACCGTCCCGGTCGAACAGCAGGTCGTGATCGCCGACCTCTCCTGCACTGAGGAGACGACGCTCCCCCGCACAGCAATGAGTGCCTTCCCGGAGATCAGCCCGTAGGGGGTTCACCCAGACACCGTTCGGCGACGGCCTCGAGGCGGCCGAGGACATCGGTGGTCGGTGCGACTCGGGCGTTCTCGTCGGGCACATCACCCGAACCCGGCCGAATGGGTCCTCGACCAGACGATGACCGCCGAGCAGGCGCTCGATGTCCTCGCCGGCAACGCCGACGCCGTCGGCGGTTCCCAGCACCGTGGGCGCCTGGTGCCCAGTTCGTACGCCGACATCACGATTCTCAGCGGTGACATCAGCGCGGGTACGCCGGCCGAGATCCGCCGGCTCGAGGTCGTCGCCACCATCGTCGGCGGGATCGTCGAGTTCTGCGCCGACCCGGCGATCTGTCCCTGAGGGGGAATGCGCCCCGACGCATCGACGGCGGTCGCTCGGAGACATGCGCACAGTGCGATGTCCCTGCGTCGTTACGGAAGGCGATAGCGGAGGTGGACGACGCCGCTGCCGAACCGGTGCTCGTCGATGAGCTTCAGATCGACACGCATGTCGGTCGGCAGTGCGGGAGTGCGCCCACCGAGGACGACTGGCCAGACGAACAAGGCCAATTCGTCGACCAGCCCGGCGACGAGAGCCTGGGCTGCCAGGTTCGGGCCGCCAACCAACAGATCCCTAGTGGCGGCGGCCTTCAGGTCGCGTACCGCGCTCGGGTCGAAGTGGCGTTCGAGCCGAGTGCTCGCCGTGCGGGGTGCGGCCAGCGTCGAGGAGTAGACGACCTTGTCCGCCGCCTGCCATGCGCTCGCGTAGTCGGCCATGAGGTCCGAATGGTTGGCCAGGGTGGCGTCGGTCTCCCACACCGCCAGGGTCTCGTACATGCGCCGCCCATAGAGGTACGTGCCGGCGGACCGCATGAGCCCGGTGATGAACACAAACACATCGTCGTCGGGCGGAGCCCAGTCGAAGGCGCCGCGCTCATCCTCGGTGAAGCCATCAAGGGACATGTTCGACCCGTAGATCAGCTTCGCCATGACACCCTCCTGCATCACCGTCGACAAGCTCGGCGCCCTCGTCCAACCCTAGGGCGGGGCAATAGCCACTCGATGATCGTCCCGCCAATGCCGGTCGGCCGCGATGTCATCGGCCCGGTGTGGTCGCCAGGAGCCAGGGCGGGGATCCACGTCCTCGATCGATTCCTCGCCGTGATCGCCTGTCCGGAGTCGGAGGGCTCGGCGCCCACGGCCCGAGCAAATCGAGCATGAGGAGCGCGAGCGGAGCGGGCTGAGTCCCAAGGACCGTGTGCTCTTCCGGCTGACTCGTGCCGCGCGACCTGTGACGTTCACCGCCCGACGGTCCCGCAGGTCACCGTCCCTGCCGGGCACCGCGCCCACGGCTACGGTCCGGTCACCGTCGAGTCCCCAGGGGGAAGCCACATGGTCTTGGTCGACTACTTCAAGCTGGTCGTCTTCGAGCGGTACGCAATGTTCGAGGGGCGGGCGGGCCGGGCCGAGTACTGGTGGTTCTTCCTCGCCAACCTCATCATCAGCGTCGTGCTCCAGGCGATCGCCGGGGCATCCAACGCCCTGGTCATCCTGCCGATCGCCTATTCGCTGGCCGTGCTGATCCCGGGCCTCGCCGTTGCGGTCCGGCGCCTGCACGACACCAACAAGTCCGGGTGGTGGATCCTCATCTCCCTGGTCCCACTCGTCGGTGTCATCGTGCTCATCGTCTTCCTCGCGACGGATGGTGACCAGGGGGCGAACCAGTACGGGAACCCCGATCCGGGGCTGCCCGCCACGGCCTGACCTCCGGTCCATCCGCCCATGGAGCTGACCGAGACCCACCACTTCACGGCCGCCGCCGACGCGGTGATCGACGTGCTGGCCACCGAGGACGCCGTCCTCGCCCGCTACGAGGGCATGGGTCACCGTGACGTGGAGGTCCAGCGCATCGACCGTGACCACGGGACGCTCACCGTGGTCAGCCGGCGCGTGGTGGAGGTGGACCTGCCCGGCTTCGCCCGCAAGGTGCTGCAGCCCACCAACGCCATGACCCAGACCGACGCCTGGACGAAGGATCCCGACGGGTGGACGGGCACCTTCGACGTGGAGGTCACCGGGGCACCGGTGCAGCTGTCGGGGACGATGCGCCTGGTGGACGCCGCCGCGGGCTCGGACTACACGGTCACGCTGACCATGAACGTGAAGGTGCCGCTGGTGGGCGGCAAGATCGCCGATTGGATCGGCAAGAACGACGCCCTCACCACCCTGCAGGCCGAGTTCGCCGCCACCGACGACTGGTTGGCCGACCACCCGACCTGAGCCGGAGCGGCTGCACGGTTCAGGCCCGGCGGCGACGACCGTCCCCGGCCGCGGTGGCGGCGGCCGCGGACGCACCTCGACCGACTCGCCGGGAGCCAGGGCCTCGAGGCGATCGGCCAGGGCGCTGCCGGCGAGCGCGGCGCGGAAGGCGTCGAGGGGCCGATCGAGCCAGGCCGGGGCTCCGGGCCGGGCCCGCACGGGGCTGTAGGTGCCCCAGTGGATCGGCACCACGACCCCCGGGTCGATCCACGCCGTCGCTGTGGCGGCCCGCTCCGGGATCGAGATGGCCTTCGCCGAGCGTCGGCCCCCATCCCCAGATGGGCAGCAGGGCCACGTCCACCGCGCCGAGGTCCCGCATGGCGTCGAACAGGTCGGTGTCGCCCGCGAAGTAGACCGACACACCGCCGCCCTCGACCACGTAGCCGACGGGCTCGGCCGAGGCCCGGGAATGGGGGCCCCGGCGGCACGAGTGGACCGCCGGCACGGCCCGCACCGTCACCCCGTCGAGGTCGACCTCGTCACCGGAGCGCACCTCGTGGACCTCATCGGCGACCACCGACCGGAGCAGCGAGGCGGCACCGGTCGGCACGACCAGTCGCCGCACCGACCCCGAGGCGGCGGAACGACGGCAGGTGCAGGTGATCGAGGTGGAGGTGGGAGATCAGGACCGTGTCCACCGGGCCGACGTCCGGGACCGGCACCCGCCGCCGCAGGTGGGCCAGGCGGCCCGTCAAGGTGGGGTCGGTGAGCAACCGGTGCTCACCGGCCTCGATCAGCACCGACGCGTGCCCGACCCAGGTGACGGTCGCGCTCCGGTCGGTCACCGGGCCATCACCGGCGAGCCGTGGTGGGCCGACAACAGCCAGCCGCCGTCGTCGCGCACGAAGACGTTCGTGGCCGCGATCGTGCCGGTGGCGGCCCGATCGACCAGGTTCTCGTCGACGGTCACCCAGGCCACGTCCCCGACCACGACGGCTGACTCGTTGGTGATGATGAACTGGTTGCGACCGGGCCCGGAGAAGATCCGCCGCCAGGACTCGATCACGGCCTCCCAACCCCGCAGCACAGGCCAGCCCGGGTGGACACACACGACCCGGTCGCGGTGCTCCCACACCGCCGTCATGGCCACCAGGTCACGGGCCTCATGGGCCTCGTAGAAGGCCAGGTTGGCGGCGAGCACCGCCCGCTCGTCTGCGCTCATCGTCGACGGAGATCGCCCCGAGGGCCGGTGGGGGTCCCGGGACGTCGGTGGCACCCGGGCGACGGTACCGGGCGACCGACCCGACGTCGTGACCTTGGACCCTGGGCGCATCGGCCCGCTCGCGGCACGGTGAGAGCCAGAAGGAGAGGTACCCCGACCAACGGAGGTCAGCAATGGCGGAACAAGACACCCGGTCCATCACAGCGATCGCGATCGTCGAGCACGGTGACGTCCCGGCCGAGGCTGTGGACTACGCCCGCAAGCGGCTCGGTTCGGTGGTGGAGGCCATCGCCGAGCCGGTGCTCTACACCCGGGTGAAGCTCACGCAGGCCGCCGATCCGGCCCGGGACCGGCCATCGATGGCCCAGGTCACCGTCGACGTGAACGGCGACGTGGTCCGGGCCCACGTCGCAGGACACACGATGCTCGAGGCCATCGACCTCCTGCGGGTCCGGCTCCACGACCAGCTCGAGCACCGGCACGAGCGGCAACGGACCCGCCATCGCCGTCCCGCGGCGTCCGCCCCCGGTGAGTGGCGGCACGGTGACCGGCCGACGGAGCGGCCCCGCCACTTCGACCGGCCCGTCGACGACCGACGGTTGCTGCAGCACAAGAGCTACGTCATCGACGAGGTCACCCCCGACGAGGCCGCGTTCGACATGGAGCAGCTCGACTTCGACTTCTTCCTCTTCCGCGAGCTGGCGACCGGCAAGGACGCCCTCATCGAGCGCACCGGGGACGGGGCCTACCGCCTGACCCGGGTCGACGGCTCAGGGGCCGACCCGGGACCCACGGCCGTCGAGATGACCGTCGCCCAACACCCGGCACCGGTCCTCGACCTCGACCAGGCCCAGGACCACCTCGCAGTCGGAGGCGAGCCCTTCGTGTTCTATGCCGACGTCACGACCGGCCGGGGCCACGTCCTCTACCTACGCTACGACGGCCACTACGGCCTGGTCGCCCCGGAGTAGGCCATGGCGACCCGGCGCCGGACGCGCTTCTCGGTGCGGTTGGGCACCGTCGCCGGGATCGACATCCGGGTCCACGCCTCCTTCCTGCTCCTGTTCGGCCTGGTGGCGCTGGCCTCCACGACGCCGGAGGGCCCCGGAGTGGTGGCCGGCCTCGCCTGGCTCGTTGCCCTCTTCGCCTGCGTCGTGTTCCACGAGCTCGCCCACAGCCTCGTGGCCCAGCGCTACGGGATCACCGTGACCGAGATCGACCTCCTGCCCATCGGTGGCGTCTCCCAGATGGCCCGGCTGCCCGACGACCCGAAGGTGGAGCTGCGCATCGCCGCCGCCGGGCCCGCGGCCAGCGCGGCCCTGGCGTTGGTGTTCGCGCTGGCGGCGTTGGCGACCGGGGCCGCGCTGTGGCCGCCGGACCTCTACCGAGGCGAGATCCTGGCCCGGCTGGCCTGGGTCAACCTGATGCTCGCCGCCTTCAACCTCCTGCCTGCCCTCCCCCTCGACGGCGGGCGGGTCTTCCGGGCGTTGCTCGAACAGCACAGCGACCGGCGCCGGGCCACCGAGGTCGCCGCCCGGGTGGCGCGGGTGCTCGCCGTGGTCATGATCGGGACGGGCGTGCTGGTCAACGTCTGGCTGGTGCTCATCGGGACGTTCGTGTACCTGGGTAGCCGGGCCGAGGAGGCCGCCGCGGAGGTCCATGAGAAGGTGAAGGACCTCACCGTCCGGGAGGTGATGCACACCTCGCCGCCGATCCTCCGGGCCCGGACACCTGTGGACGCCGTGCCCCTCGGTCCGACCGACTGGTACCCCGTCATCGCCGAGAACCGTGCCTACGTCGGACTGGTCGACGCCCGAGCGCTCCGGCAGGCCGAGACCGGCTCCCGGGTCGGGGACCTCGCCGACCCCGATGCGGCGGTCCTGGGCCAGGACGATGCCCTCGAGTCCAGCGGCCTGCTCGAGGGGGACCTGCAGGTTGCCGTGGTCCTGCACGACGGCCGTGTGGTGGGCTTGGCGCGGGCCGAGGACGCCCAGCGTCGGGTGCGCCGCCTGCTGGGCCTGCCCTCGCCCCACCCGCCGCCACCGCCACCGCCTCCCCTCTCCAGCTCCGCTTCGGCCGGCGCTGACCGGACCCCCGTTCGCGCGGCTGTCGTAGCCTCGAGGCATGGCTGCGACCCTGCCCACCCGCTCGCTCGGCCCCCTCGAGGTCTCGGCCCAGGGGCTGGGCTGCATGTCGATGACCGACTTCGCCTACGGCCCGGCCGACGAGGACGAAGCGGTGGCGACCCTGCTCCGGGCCCTCGACCTCGGCGTCACCTTCCTCGACACCGCCGACGTCTACGGCCTGACCGAGAACGAGAAGCTGGTCGGGCGCACGATCGCCGGGCCGCCGGGACGAGGTGGTCCTGGCCACGAAGTTCGGCAACGTCTTCCGGGCCGGCGAGCGGGGCGTCGACGGCTCCCCCGCCTACGTGCACGAGGCCTGCGATGCCTCGCTGGCCCGCCTCGGCGTGGACCACATCGACCTCTACTACCTGCACCGCCCGGACCTGAACGTGCCGATCGAGGACACCGTCGGGGCCATGGGCGAACTGGTGGCGGCGGGCAAGGTCCGCCACCTCGGCCTGTCCGAGGCGTCGGTCGACACCGTGCGCCGCGGCGCCGCCGTACACCCGATCGCCGCCCTGCAGAGTGAGTGGTCGCTGTTCACCCGGGACCTCGAGCGCGAGATCGTCCCCACCTGTCGTGAGCTGGGCATCGGCCTGGTGCCGTTCAGCCCCCTCGGCCGGGGGATGCTGACGGGTGCTCTCACCGACCGAGATGCCCTGACCGACAACGACTTCCGCCGCACCAACCCCCGCTTCGACGAGAGGAACTTCGACCACAACCTGGCCTTGGTCGAGGTGGTCAAGGACGTCGCCGGCGCCCACGGCTGCACGCCGGGCCAAGCGGCACTGGCCTGGTTGTCGGCCCAGGGCGATGACGTCGTGCCCATCCCCGGCACCAAGCGCCGCACCTACCTCGAGGAGAACGTCGGGGCGCTGTCGGTCGAATTGACCCCCGACGACCTCGCCCGCCTCGACGGGCTGCAGGCCGCAGGTGACCGAGCGGTGGACATGACCTTCGTGAACCGGGACACCCCGCCCCGACCGTGACGACCGGGGACGCGTCGGTACCCTGGATCCGACCGCGACCCCCAGGAGCACGACCATGGCCATGGCGAACCCCGTCCCGGCACCCGTCGCCGAACTCGACCCGGACACCCGGGCGGCCTTCCTCGGCCGCGTCTACCAGCACCTCACACTGGCCGTCGCCGCCTTCATCGTCTTCGAGTCACTGCTGTTCTTCACCGGAGCGGCCGAGGCCCTCTACGACTTCGTGGCCGGCGCCAGCGCCTCGTGGCTGCTCATCCTGGGCGCCTTCATGGTCGTGAACTGGATGGCGACCACCGCCGCCCACGACATCCACAACCCGGCCCGGCAGTACGGCGGCCTCTTCGGCCTCGCCGCAGCCGAAGCGGTGATCTTCGCCCCCTTCCTCTTCTACGTGTTCAACGTGGAGGGCGCCGGGGGCAGTGCCACCGTGGCCAGCGCCGCGGTGATCACGATCGTCGGCTTCGCCGGTCTGACCGCCGTCGGCCTCTTCACCCGCAAGGACCTCTCCTTCCTGCGGCCCTTGCTGATCTGGGGTGGCGTGGTCGCCCTGGTCCTCATCTTCGCCGCCGTGCTCTTCGGCCTCGACCTCGGCGTGTGGTTCTCGGTCGGCATGATCGGCCTCGCCGGCGCGGCGATCCTCTACCAGACCCAGACCATCCTGCGCAGCTACCCCGAGACCGCCCACGTCGGGGCGGCCGTACAGCTCTTCGCCTCGGTCATGCTGCTGTTCTGGTACGTCCTGAGCCTGCTCTCCCGCCGCTGACCGTTCGCCGCACACCGGACCCACCGTGAACCTGCTCGAGACCGGGCAGCAGGGCGGTGGGCTGCGGCTGCGCGTGGCCGGGACCCCCGTCCTCCTGGAGTGGACCTTCCTGGTGTGGACGGTCCTCATCGGGGCCACGCTCGGTGACCCCGCGCTGGCCGTGGCCTGGCTGGTGATCGTGACCGTGTCGATCCTGGTCCACGAGCTCGGCCACGCCGCCGCGCTGCGGGGCTGGGGGGTCCCGTCCCGCATCGTGCTGCACGTGATGGGCGGGGTGACGACGCACGAGGCGGCCCTGCCCACTCGTTGGAGCCGGATCGCGGTCAGCCTGGCCGGCCCGGCAGCGGGCATGCTCCTGCTCGGCCTGCCCGCCGTGCTGGTCGACGCGGCCTGGCCCGCACCCGACCCCTGGGACGACGTGCTCTACCTCGTGGTGTGGGTCAACCTCGGCTGGGCCGTGGTGAACCTCCTGCCCGTCCTGCCCCTCGACGGCGGGCACGTGGCCCACGAACTACTGGACGCCGGCACCCGGGGACGGGGCGAGCTCCCGGCCCGCTGGCTGTCGGTCCTCATCGCCGGGGCCGCCGGGGCCTGGGCCCTCGCCAACGGCTTCATGTTCGGAGCGGTGTTCGCCGGCTTCTTCGTGATCGACAACCTCCAGGCGATCCGAGGTCGGCGCGAACGGGCCGCGTCGGCCGACCTCCGACCCGCGGCCGCGGCGCTCGAGGCGGGCTCCACGGTCACCACGTTGACCCTGGCCCGGGGCGTGGTCGACTCGGCCCGCGACAGCCGGGCGCGGGCCATGGGCCTCGAATTGATGGCCTGGGCCCACCTCGCCGACGGCGACCCCGCCGCGGCCACTGTCGTTTTGGCCGACTATCCCCCCGACGTCACGCCGAGCGGCCACCTTCGGGCCCTGCTCACCGAGCCGGACCCGGCGGAGCGGGTGAACGCCACCGTCGACGCCTGGCTGATCCACCGCTACGTGCCATCGGGCATCTACGCCGCCCGGCTGGCCGAGGCCGGGCTGGTCGACGTAGTGGCCGAGCGCCTCCTGGGGTCGCGAGCCGACGGTGCCCCTGCCGCCCGGCTGGCCTTTCAGCACGCGCTGTTCGTCGGCGGGCAGTTCGAGGCGTCGGCCCGCGTCGGGGAGCGGATCATCGCCGCGGGCGAAGCCAACCCGACGGTGGCCTACAACGTGGCCTGCGCCCACGCCCGGTCCGGCCACCGCGACGCCGCCCTCACCTGGCTGGAGAAGACGGTCGCGCTGGGCTTCCGTGACACCGCGCTCCTGGAAGGCGACCCGGACCTGGCCGGGGTGCGTACCGACCCCCGCTTCGCCATGGTCCGCAACCGCATCCCGGCCTGAGCCGGCCCCGGGCGATGGCTCTCCACCGGTTCGGGCCGGGGCTACTCTCCTGGCCACATCCCAACCATCGGATCGCAGGTCCCCGGACGGAGGCGACGACATGAGTGACCAGGGCGGACCTTCGGAGGCCGGCTGGCAGCCCGACCCCTTCGGGCGGCACGAGTACCGGTACTGGGACGGATCGGCATGGTCCGACCAGGTCTCCGACAGCGGGGTCGTGTCCTCGGACCTGCCGGGGGGCGGACCGCCGACGGTCGCCACCCCCGTCACCGCCGTCACCCCCGCCGCCCCCGCCGCCCCCGCCGCGCCGCCGATGGGTGCACCCCTGGCCGGCGGTCCGCCTCCGGCCGGCGGCGGCTCGAAGCGTTCGCTCCCGATCGGCCTGCTGGCCCTGATCGGCCTCGCGGTGGCCGCCATCGTCGCCGGCGTCTTCATCTTCGTGCTCGGCGGCGACGACGACGATGGGGGCGGCACCGGCGACTTCGCCGGCACCATCAGCGAGGACGAGCCCTTCGTCGTGCGCACCTTCGACCTCGAGGCCGGCCAGGCGGTCCGGGCGGTGGTCACCCCCGAAGGCGACTTCGACCCCCTACTCAGCCTCGCCATCGACCGGGACGTGGTGGCCACCCCGCTGGTGGCCTCCCTGGCCGGCTCGGTCGACGAGGACGAGCTCGAGGACGCGGTCGCCGACGAGGACAGCGACTACTACGACGACCTGCTGTCGGGGTATGACGACCTACTCACCGACGGGGTCCCGGAGGATCTGCTCGACGACCTCAGCGACGAGCTCAGCGACGACTTCGGTGGTCTCCAGGACGCGCTGTCCGACGAGCTCCCCGTGCTCTTCGAGGCCGGCATCCCGTCGGGCACCGAGGATTTCAACGGCGAGGGGGAACCCGAAGGCACGGTGTTCCTCGCCCCGCTGAGCGGGACCTACTCGATCATCGTCAGCGGGCACGGCAGCGAGGGCGACTTCGAGGGCAGCATCGAGGTCGAGGGCCCCGATGAGGACTTCGAGGAGTTCGACTCCGGCGAGCCGCTCGACCTGCAGTCCTACTTCGAGGCCAATGGTGCCCACCTCGACTTCTTCTGCGACGAGGACTTCTGGGGCGACGACCCTGGGGACGTGTACTCGAACGCCGAGCTCTTCTGCGACCAGGACGCCTTCGACGAGTTCCTCACCGACTCGTTGGGCACCGACGACTTCTCCGACGACTTCACCTCCGACTTCAGTGACGACTTCAGTGACAGCTCAGCGGACTTCAGTGACGACTTCTCCGACGACTTCAGCGACGACTTCTCCGACGACACCGGCGCCGAGGAGTTCATCGGCCCGATAGCGGTCGGCCAGAACAGTCCCGGGTTCATCGAGTCCGGGGGGGCCGACGTCTATGAGATCGACGGCACCGGCGGCCTCGTCCTGATCCGGATCCTGGGCACGTACGCCCAGGGCGGCCTCGACCCGACCGTGTCGGTGCGGGACAGCACAGGCACCGAGATCGGCTTCGACGACGACGGTGGCAACCGGGAGCGGGACTCTCGACTCGAAGTCGTCCTCGACGCCGGCGAGACCTACGAGATCGTCGTGGCCGGCTTCAGCGACTCCACGGGCGACTACGTCATTCGCGTCACGTAGCTGTGACGACCGGGCCAGCGTCCGAGCAGGGCGACCGGCGCCGGTCCTAGCCTCGCCGGCGTGGAGATCGACGGGCTGCTCGTCGACGTCGAAGGGGTCTTGACGGTCGACTGGGACCCTGTGCCGGGAGCCGTCGATGCCTTGGCCGGGCTCCGGGACCGGGGCCTGCCCTTCCGTCTGGTCACGAACACGACGAGCCGTACCCGGCGGGCGGTCGCCGCTGCCCTGGCCGAGGTCGGGTTCGCGATCACCGCCGGCGACATCGTCTCGGCCCCGGCGGCCACCGGCGCCTACCTACGGCGGCACCATCCCGGGGCCCGGTGCTTCCTGGTCAACCACGGCGACCTGACCGAGGACCTGGCCGGCATCGACCTGGTCGAGCACGATGCCGACGTCGTCGTGCTCGGCGGCGCCGGGCCGGAGTTCGCCTACGAACGTCTGAACCAGGCCTTCACGTTCCTCATGGACGGCGCCACGCTGGTGGCCATGCACCGCGGGTTGTCGTGGGCGACGGCCACCGGCTTCGCCCTGGACACGGGCGCCTATGTGGCCGGCCTGGAGCGGGCTGCCGGAATCGACGCCACCGTGGTGGGCAAGCCCGAGGCGGCCTTCTTCCTCCAAGCCGTCGCCGACCTCGGCGTCGACCCCGGCCGGGTCGCCATGATCGGCGACGACGTCGAGAACGACGTCCTGGCCGCTCAGGCCTGCGGCCTGCACGGCGTCCTGGTCCGCACCGGCAAGTTCCGACCGTCGACCCTGGCCGCCGCGCCGGGTGAGCCGGAGCGCATCATCGACTCCTTCGCCGACGTGGCCACCCTGCTCGACTGACTGAGCCCGCCCCCGCGCGATCCCGGCCAGGGTCGGGCGCGACGTGGTCACTAGCCTCCCTGACATCCCCTCACCACCTGCGCACTGGGCTGCTGATGTCGTCCTCATCGACGGGGGGACGGTGCACATCCGGCCGATCTCGCCCGACGACGCCGACCGCCTGCGGGCGTTCCACGAGGGTTTGTCCCCCGAGTCGATCCACTACCGGTTCTTCTCACCCCACCCGAGACTGACCGACGCCGAGGTCGAGCACTTCACCGTGGTCGATCACCGCGACCGGGTGGCGCTGGTGGCGACGCTGGGGGACGCCATCGTGGGGGTGGCCCGGTACGAGCGGCTGGCGGAGCACGACTCGGCCGAGGCGGCCTTCGTGGTCGCTGACGAGCACCAGGGACGAGGGGTCGGTGCCCTTCTGCTCGAACACCTCGGCGCCGCAGCCCGTGAGCGCGGGATAACCCGGTTCGAGGCGTCCGTCTTGACCACCAACCAGGCGATGCTCACCGTCTTCCGCACCGCCGGCTTCGCCGAGACCACGCAGTTCGAGGGCAGCGTCATCGAGGTCGAGTTGCTCATCGAGCCCGGCGAGGAGGCGCGGGCGGCCATCGAACACCGAGAGCACAAGGCCGAGGCCGCCTCCGTCGCCCGCCTGCTCACACCCCGTTCCGTAGCCGTGGTCGGCGCCGGTCGGAGCCCCGACAGCGTGGGCCACGTCGTGCTGGACAACCTCCGGGCGGCGGGCTTCGCCGGGCCCGTCTACCCGGTCAACCCCCGGGCCGACGAGGTCGCCGGGCTGCCCGCCTGCGCCTCGCTGGCCACCACGCCCGGGCCGGTCGACCTGGCGGTGGTCGCCGTGCCCGCCGGTGCGGTGCTCGGCGTGGTGCAGGACGCGATCGACAAAGAGGTGCACGGCCTGGTCGTGCTCACCGCCGGCTTCAGCGAGGTGGGCGACCACGCCGGCCAGGACGAGTTGCGGGACCTGGCCCGGGGCAACGGCCTGCGCCTGATCGGGCCCAATTGCATCGGCGTGGTCAACACGGCCATCGGCCTCGACGCCACGTTCTCCCCCTTCGCCCCCGTGCCGGGGCGCATCGCCATGCAGTCCCAGTCCGGCGCCCTGGGCATCGCCCTGCTCGAACGGTCGGCCCGAATGGGCCTGGGCGTGTCCACCTTCGTCTCGGTGGGCAACAAGGCCGACGTGAGCGGCAACGACCTCCTCCAGTACTGGGAGGACGACCCGGGCACCGACGTCGTGCTCCTCTACCTCGAGTCCTTCGGCAACCCCCACAAGTTCGCCCGCATCGCCCGACGGGTGTCGCGGCGCAAGCCGATCGTGGCCGTGAAGAGCGGCCGCTCCTCCGCCGGGGTGCGGGCCGCTTCGTCGCACACCGCGGCGATGGCCAGCCCCGACGTGGCCGTCGACGCCCTCTTCCACCAGTCCGGCGTGATCCGGGTCGACACCGTGGACGAGTTGTTCGACGTCGCCCTGCTCCTCAGCACCCAACCGTTGCCGCGGGGGAACCGCGTCGCCATCGTCGGCAACTCGGGCGGGCCGATGATCCTGGCCACCGACGCCTGCGTCGGCGAGGGCCTGGAGGTTCCCGAGCTGTCGACCGACACCCAGGCCGCCCTTCGGGCCGTGGCCGACCCGAATGCCGCCGTCGCCAACCCCGTCGACCTCGTGGCCTCCGCCACCCCCGCGCAGTTCGAGCAGGCGCTGCGGCTGGTCGTCGCCGACCAGCGTGTCGATGCCGTGATCGTCGTCAGCACGACCCTGGTCGCGGCCCCCGCCGACGAGGTGGCCGAGGTGGCCGGTCGGGTGGCGGCGTCGACCACGAAGCCTGTCCTCGGGTGCTTCCTGGCCGCGCCCGACCTGCCGGCCCGGCTCCCCGGGGAGGAGCCGCCGCAGGCCGTGCCCGTCTACGGCTCCCCCGAGCCCGCGGCCCGGGCGCTGGCCCGGGCTGCCCGCTACGGGGCCTGGCGCCGACGGCGGCCGGGCACCGTACCGGCCCTCGACAGCGCCGATCTCGAGGCCGCGAGAGCCGGGATCGACGGCTACCTGGCCGCGAACCCGGTCGGAGGTTGGTTGGCGGCAGAGTCCGTCACCGACGTCCTGTCCGCGATGGGCATCCCGGTCGTCCGCGACCAGGGGGTCGGCGACGCCGAGACAGCCGGGCGGGTGGCGACTGAGCTCGGGTTCCCCGTAGCCCTGAAGGCCGCGGGGGCCGAGCTCGTCCACAAGAGCGACATCGGCGGGGTGGCCCTCGACCTCTCGACGGCCGACGACGTCGTGGCCGCGTACCGGGACATGGCCGAGCGAATCGGGCCGGCGATGACCGGCGCGCTCGTCCAGGAGATGGCCGCTCCCGGCGTCGAGACCATCGTCGGCGTGGTCCAGGACCCGCTCTTCGGCCCATTGCTGATGTTCGGCATGGGCGGCACGGCCACCGAGCTGCTGGGCGACCGGTCCTTCCGGATCCTGCCGGTGACCGACGTCGACGCCGACGAGCTGGTCCGCTCGCTGCGCTCCTCCCCTCTGCTCTTCGGCTACCGCGGCGCCCCGATGGCCGACGTGGCCGCGCTGCAAGACCTGCTCCATCGGGTCGCCCACCTGGCCGGCGAGGTGCCCGAGATGGCCGAGCTGGACATCAACCCCGTGATCGTCTCCCCCACCGGGGCCATTGCCGTGGACGCTCGCATCCTGGCCCGCCCCGTCCCCCCCGGCCCGCCCCCGGACCTGCGCCGGCTCTAGACATCCCCCGGTGCTGAGTCGTGCAGGAGGGCACCCCGGGCATCTTCCAAGGTGGCCAGCGATCGAGCGACGATCAGACGTGGGAACTTACTGGTATTACTTGCCAGTTACCTGTAAGCCTGATAAATTAAGTACTGATGTTCGATCCGCATGGCGCCGTCGATCTCCTGGAACGGGACCCCGACAACCCGACCCGCGCCGAGATCGACCAGATGCTCGGGCTCACCGAGGCGGCCCGCTCCTGGATCACCGCCCGCGAGGCCCGCTGGCTCCGCGCCGGCACCGAGGTCGAACCCGACCCCGCCGATCCGGCCAAGGACGACGCCGACCGGTTGGCCCGCAAGCAGAAGACCAGCCGGGCCAAGGCCAAGACCCGCACCGACACCGCCAAGGAACTGGCCAACCTGCCCGAGACCCAGGACGCCCTCGAGAACGGCACCATCACCGACGCCCACGCCGACGCGATCGCCCATGCCCGAGCCGGTGCGGATGCCCAGGCCCGGGCCGCGCTCGACGAACACGAAGCCGACCTCCTGGCCCTCGGCGCCGGCGAGTCGCCGTGGGACTTCAAGCAGCGCCTCGCCCGGTTCGTCAAGGCCCACCGCGCCGATGACGGCCGCACCGAGTGGGACCGCAAGCAGGCCCAGGCCCGGCTACGGATGTGGGACGACAAGGACGGGATGCTCCAACTCCACGGCCAACTCCCCCCCGGCACCCCCAAAGCCGTCCTCCGCCGGGTCCTGGGCGGCATCTCCGACGAACTGTTCCGCCGCGACCACCAGGACCACCCCGAAGACGAAGCCATCCCCTTCGAGGAGCGGGACAACGAAACCCGCCTGGCCGAAGCCCTGGTGGAGGCCTGCCGCCGCGCCGAAGGCCAAGCCCACCCGACCACCAGCCATGACCGGGTCGTGGTCACCCTCACCCTCCAAGACCTCTTCGGCACCCCGCATGACGGGCCGGGGCCCACCATGAACGACGGCACCCCCGTCCCCGCGTCGGTCGCCCGAGCCATGGCCTGTGACGCCGGGATCATCCCCCTCGTCCTCGGCGGCGACTCGATCCCCCTCGACCTGGGCCGCACCGCCCGCCTCGCCACCCCCCACCAGCGCATCGCCCTCGGCGCCCTCTGGTCCACCTGCTCCTTCGCCGACTGCGCCACCCCCTTCGCCTGGACCAAGATCCACCACGTCCACCCGTTCAACGCCGACGGGGGCCACGGCAAGACCAACATCGACGAGCTCACCCCCGTCTGCAGGCCCTGCCACGACCTCGCCCATCACCCCGACTGGCACTTCGACAAGCTCCCCGACGGCTCCACCATCACCCGCGCCCCCGACGGCACCCAATGGCGCCGATGGCCCGACCGGCAACGACCAGCCCAGCCGCCACCGGCGGCCGCCACCCACCCCGGCACCCAGAACGAGCCGGCCGCCACCCTCTTCACCGACGCCGCCTGAGCTCGGGAACCTCCGGCCCTGGCCGGCGCGGGCACCGTCGCCACCGTCGTCCCGTGCCGGTCAGCTCGTCTCCGACCCTCCGGCTCCTCGATGTGCCGCCGACCACGGGCCGCCGCTCCGTCCTGGCTGTCGTGGCCGGGGGGCGCGAGCTGCCCTTCGTTCACCCGTTCTGCCTGACGGTGGGCGCCGGCCTCGTGGCGGGCGGTCGGGCAGGTCGGCGGGTTCCGACGTAGCGTCCGGGCCGTGGCCGTGGAGGGGAGGTCGACGGGAGTCGGGACCTCGGTACTCGACGCGATCGGCGACACGCCCCTGGTGGAGCTGTCTCGGGCGGCCGATGGCCTGGACGGGCGGATCCTGGCCAAGCTCGACTACCTGAACCCGGGCGGCTCCAAGAAGGACCGCATCGCACTGCGCATGATTCAGGACGCGGAGGCGGCCGGCGACCTGGCCCCGGGCCAACCCGTGGTGGAGCTGACCAGCGGCAACACGGGCACCGGCCTGGCCATCGTGTGCGCCGTGAAGGGCCACCCGTTCGTAGCCGTCATGTCGGCAGGCAACTCCACCGAGCGGGCCCAGATGATGCGGGCCCTCGGGGCCACGGTGATCCTCGTCGACCAGCAGGAGGGATCCCAGGACGGCCACGTCAGTGGCGGGGACCTCGCCTTGGTCGAGGAGGTGGCGGCCGCGGTCGCGCTCGAGCGGGGCGCCTATCGGGCCGACCAGTTCCACCTCACCGGCAACGTCGACGCCCACGCCGAGGGCACCGCGGCGGAGATCTGGGACCAGTGCGGAGGCGAGGTCGACGTCTTCTGCGACTTCGTCGGGACCGGGGGCACCTTCGCCGGGATCACCCGGCACCTGAAGGGGCGGCGACCGGGCCTCGGAGCGTTCATCGTGGAGCCCGAGGGCGGGGCCGTGCTCTCCGGGGCGCCCCTGACCGACGGCTCGCACCGGATCCAGGGTGGGGGCTACGCCATGACGGACCTGCCCCTGGTGGACCCGGCGCTGGTCGACGGGTACGTGGTGGTCAGCGACGAGGACGCCATCGAGGGGGCACGCCGGCTGGCTCGGCGGGAGGGCATCGTGGCCGGCTTCTCGGCCGGGGCCGTCCTGGTGGCGGCCGAGCGCCTGTTGGCCGAGCAGTACCCGGGCGGGACGGCCGTGATCGTGCTGGCCGACTCGGGGATGAAGTACCTCAGCACCGATCTCTGGGCCGACAACCGCTGAACGGGAGGACGAGCATGGCGGAGGACGCGGCCGACCAGTCGGGTGGCCACCCGGGACGACCTGCCGGTGCTGCTCCCCCTCATCGAGGCGGCCATCGACGAGTTGCAGAAGGGCTTCCTCGACGAGGACCAGATCCGGTCCAGTCACGCGATCATGGGCGTGGACACCCAGCTCATCGACGACGGCACCTACTTCGTCGTCGAGATCTCGGGGGAGGTGGCGGGCTGTGGCGGCTGGAGCCGGCGAGCCACCCTCTACGGCGGCGACCACTCAGGGGGCCGGGACGTCGCCCTCCTCGACCCCGACACGGACCCGGCCAAGGTGCGGGCCATGTACACGCACCCGGACCACACCCGCAGGGGCGTCGGGCGCCTGATCCTGCGGTGCTGCGAGGCCGCCGCCGTCGCCGAGGGCTTCCGGACCGCCGAGCTCATGGCCACCCGGTCCGGGCGGCCCCTGTACGAGGCCGCCGGGTTCGTGGCCGTCGAGGAGGTCGAGGACGACACGGGCGGGGCGCCGGTGCCCCTGACCCGGATGCGCAAGCCGATCGGCGATCCCCCGGCCTGACCCGGATCGACCGCCTACGCTGCTCCGATGTATCCGGAGGAGCCCGCCGTGACGTCCGACGGCGACTGAACGGGTAGAAGCCAGGACGTGGACGCGGCGTTCGACGGCGACGCCTTCACGGCGCTGCAAAGCCGGCTGGCCCCGCTGTGGGGGGCATTGACCCTGCGAGGGGAGACCGACGGCCGGACCCTGGTCGTGGTCAGCTCCGTCAGCATCGACGTCCCCGCCGACTATCTCCCACTGCTCCCGGCCTACGAGGAGCGCTACCTCATCTACGTGCTGGCCCTGGCCAGTGACCCCCGGACCCGCGTCATCTACCTCACCTCCCAGCCTGTCCTGCCCCGGATGCTGGACCACTACCTCGGCCTGATCCCCGGGCTCGACGACCAGGACGTGCACCGCCGCCTGATTCCTGTGTCGGTCGGGGACTGGACCCAGCGTCCGCTGACCCAGAAGATCCTCGAACGACCCCGCCTTCTGCACCGCCTCCGCTCGCTCATCGGTGAGCCCGCGCAGGCGGTGATCCTGCCCTTCGTGACGACGCAGCTCGAGGCTCGCCTGGCGATCGAGCTCGGGGTGCCCATCTACGGCGCCGACCCTCGCCTGGAGGCGATCGGCTCCAAGACGGGCAGTCGGGAGGTCTTCGCCTCGGCCGGCGTCCCGCATCCCCGGGGGGCCGCGGGCGTCCACACGGTCAGCGACGTGGTCGAGGTCCTCGCGCGAGCTGCGCTCCGGGCCGGACCCACCCGACGGGGTCGTGGTCAAGCACGACGTGGGGGTCAGTGGCGGCGGCAACGCCATGGTCGACCTGCGCGACGCCGAGTCCGGCGACCGCGCCGACCTGGCCGCCCGGGTGCAGTGCCTACGCCCCGAGGACCCGGACCTCGACGTCGAGGCCTACCTGGAGCAGCTCGACCGCGAGGGCGGCGTGGTCGAGGAGCGGATCGTCGGCGAGGACTTCTGCAGTCCCAGTGTGCAGCTGCGGGCCAGTCCCGAGGGGGGCATCGAGGTCCTCACCACCCACGACCAGGTGCTCGGCGGCGAGTCGGGCCAGACCTACTACGGCTGTCGCTTCCCCGCCGCGCCGGCCTACGCCCCGGCGATCGCCGACCATGCCGTGGCCATCGCCGGCGAGCTGTCCCGACAGGGCGTCGTGGGCCGCTTCGGCGTGGACTTCGTGGTCACCCGGCAGGCCGAGGGGTGGTCGCCCCACGCGGTGGAGATCAACCTGCGCAGCGGCGGCACCACCCACCCCTACCTGGCGCTGCTCGCGCTCACCAACGGCACCTACGACCCGGCGTCGGCCAGGTTCCTGGCCGACGGCGTGGCCAAGCACTACGTGGCCAGCGACCACATCGAGACCGAGCGGCTCGACCGGCTGACCCCCGACGACGTGCTCGACGTCATCGCCGAGGCCGACCTCGGGCTGGGACCATGACTCGGGGACGGGGTGCGTGCCCCACATGGTCAGCGGCGTGGGCGTGGCCGGACGGATCGGGGTCACCGCCATCGCCGACTCCCCCCGGGGAGCGGCCGATCGGCTCAATGCGGTCGAGACGGCCCTGACCGAGGCCGCCAGCTGAGGAGGCTCAGCCCTCGAGGCTGAGCAGGAGCTTGCGCAGGAGGGTGACGAGGTGGTCCCGCTCGTCCTCGTCGAGACCGGCCAGCAGCCGGTGCTCGGTTGCGGTGTGCACCGTCATCGCCTCCTCGACCAGGGCCAGGCCCTCGGCGGTGAGGCCGACCAGGCTGCCCCGGCGGTCGGCGGGGTTGGGCCGGCGAGCGACGAGCCCATCGCGCTCGAGGCGGTCGAGGACGGCGGTCATGCCCCCGGAGGTCATCATCCGGCTCCGGGCCAGATCGGTGGGTGTCCGCTCGAACGGTTCCCCGGCCCGGCGGAGCGCGACCAGGACCCCATAGTGGCCCGCAGGCAGCCCCAGCTCGGCGAACGCGTCGTCGTAGGCCTGCTGGAACATCGAGCCGAGGCGAACGATCCGGCCCGTGACGGCCTTGGCCGAGGGATCCAGCTCGGGCCGTTCCCGGCGCCAGGCGTCGAGGATCACTTCCACGGCGTCGGGTGGTCCGGTCGGGGCTGAGTCATCGGCCATGGGCACAGTGTAGCGAAATGTCGCTCGCCATCAAGCATCTTGACACCGTGCTGATTGGAAGTTACCTTGTTCTCAAGCTACTTTGCACCGAGGAGAACGGTCATGAGCAAGTCACTGCACGTGCACGTCGACGTCGAGATCGCCCGCGAGCCTGACGACGTCTGGGCCATCGTGGGGGACTACGCCCTCGACGTCCGCTGGCGGAAGGGCATCACCGAGATGACCCCCGACACCCCCGGCCTCGCCCGGCTGGGCACCGGGGTACGCGAGGTCCTCAGGATGGCCGGGTCGACCTACACCACGGAGTCGGTGGTCACCGAGTTCGGCCCCGGCCTGCGCTACCGCTTCGCCGGCCACGGCGACGGCGGGGCGGTCACCGGCGGCCGACGAGTGCGACCCGGCCCGCGTAGGGGCACCGCCGTCTTCACCTATGACGTCGAGGTCGACCCCACGGGGGTGCCCGCGATCGTCCGACCGGTCATGGGCTGGTGGATGCAGCGGGCGTTCGAGAAGGACGTCACCCGCCTGCGGAAGCTCGTCGAAGCGGACGTGATCCGCACCGGCGGCCTCGACGACCAGGCCTTGGTCGGCCGCTGATGACCGCCGTCCTCGCCCCGGCGCCCAGGCCGGTCGCACCGTCTTCCGGCCTGGGAGTCGCGGAGCCGCGTCGCACCTCCGTGACAGCCGGCCTCGCCGTCGTGGCCGTCACCGCGCTGGCCCCCCTCGCGTGGGGCACGACCTACGTGGTCACCACCGAACTGCTGCCGCCGGGACGGCCCCTGCTGGCCGGGATGCTGCGGGCCCTGCCCGCCGGCCTGGCCCTGGTGGCCGTGACCCGGGAGCGCCCCGTCGGGACGTGGTGGGCCAAGGCCGCCCTCCTCGGGACGCTGAACATCGGCGGGTTCTTCGCCCTGCTCTTCGTCGCCGCCTACCGGCTGCCAGGTGGGGTGGCCGCCACCCTCGGCGCCATCCAGCCGCTCGTCGCCGCCGCCCTGGCGGCCACCCTGCTGCGGGAGCGGCTACGCCCGGAGGTGGTCGTGGCCGGGCTCCTCGGCGTCGTCGGGGTGGCCCTCCTGGTCCTGCGGGCCGGGGCCGACCTCGACGGGCTGGGCGTGCTCGCCGGCCTGGCCGGAGCCGCCTCGATGGCGACCGGGGTCGTCCTCACCAAGCGCTGGGGCCGACCGGTCCCGCTCCTGGCCTTCACGGCCTGGCAGCTCGTGGCCGGGGGCCTGGTCCTGGCTCCCCTCGCACTGGCGATCGAGGGCCTGCCGCCGATCCTGGGCCCCCGCAACCTGGCCGGGTACCTCTGGCTCGGCTCGGTGGGGACGGCAGTGGCCTACAGCCTCTGGTTCCGGGGAATCGAGCGCCTCCCGGTCGCCCGGGTGTCCCTGCTGGGCCTGCTCAGCCCCATCGTGGCCACGACGGCCGGCTGGCTCGTCCTGGGCCAGACTCTCACGCCCGTGCAGGGCGCCGGCGCCGGCCTGGTCCTCGGTGCCCTCTGGCTGGGCCAACGACCGGCCCGGGACCACTGCGCCGGGCCGGGACGTGGGACTTCTGACCCTTGCCGCACCGGCCCCGCATGAGGTGTGATGGCCGTGCAAGCAGAGAGGGGAGGTCCGCCATGCGGGCGCTCGTCGTGTACGAATCGATGTACGGCAACACCCGGACGGTGGCCGAGGCCATCGCCGAGGGGCTGGCCGCGGCCGACTTCGCGGTGACCAGTAGCGAGGTGGGTACGGCCCCGACCGCGCTGGGCGGGTTCGATCTGGTCGTCGCCGGGGGACCGACCCACGCCTTCAGCATGAGCCGGGCCTCGACCCGCGAGGACGCCGCCACCAAGGCCCACCGGCCGGTCATCTCCCGAGGCATCGGCCTGCGGGAGTGGATCGAGGCCCTAGAGCCCACCGCCGGGGTGGCCGTGGCCACCTTCGACACCCGGGTGCGTCACCCCCGGGTACCCGGCTCGGCGGCCCGGGCCGCCCGCAAGCGCCTACGGGAGCACGGCTTCCGAGCGGTCGACCCGGCGGCGGACTTCTGGGTCGACGGCATGGAGGGCCCGCTCCTCGACGGTGAGGAGGACCGGGCCCGGCGCTGGGGCGCCGACCTCGGTGCCGGGGTGCGGACCCACCAGGCGGTGCCTCGCTAGGGACCCTCGGTCCGGTCCGGGGACCTTCGCCCCTACTGCATCGGCACCCGAAACGCGAGACTCTGCTGAATCGAGACCGACGGCCGACCCGCGGAGGGATCACCCATGGGCCACCACCACGACGTCCTCCAGGAGTTGCGCGAGCCCACCCGCTCTCTGCGCAAGGCCATCCCCGACGCCTGGTCGGGCTTCGTGGCGCTGCACGCCGGTGCCATGGCCGACGGCGAGGTGCCGACTCGCGTGAAGGAGGCGACGGCGTTGGCCATCTCGGTCGCCAAGCGCTGCGACGGCTGCATCGCCGCTCACGCCCGCAGCGCAGCCAAGGCCGGAGCCACCCCGGGCGAGGTGGCCGAGCTGCTGGGCGTGGCCCTGCTCATGGACGGCGGTACGGCCTCGGTGTACGCCCCTCGGGCGTGGGAGGCCTTCATGGAGTTCCACGACGAGTTGACGGACGCGACTCCGTCGATCCCGTGAGCAGGAGCGTCGCCTGGTTCGGCGACCTGAGCCGGGCCGACATCCCGTCCGTAGGGGGCAAGGGCGCCAACCTCGGCGAGCTGACCCAGGCGGGCTTCCCCGTCCCCGCCGGATTCGTCGTGACGGCCCAGGGCTACATCGACGCCATGGACGAGGCGGGCATCCGGGATGACCTGTTCCGTCGCTTCGCCGAGGCCTGCGCCGCCGCCGGTGACCCGGCGGCCCTCGCTGCCGCGGCGGACGACCTCGAGGCGCACGTCGCCGGGGCCGGCGTGCCTGACGGCTTGCGGGCCGAGGTGCTCGAGGCGTACCACCGGCTCGGGTCCGACGCCTGCGTCGCTGTCCGGTCGTCGGCCACCGCGGAGGACACCGCGGGACTCTCCTTCGCCGGGATGCACGAGACGTTCACCAACGTCGTCGGCGACCAGGCGCTCATCGACCAGATCGTCGCCTGCTGGCGGTCGCTCTACGGCCAGCGGGTCATCTCCTACCGCGCGGCACGCGGCCTGACCGAGGAGCCCTCGATCGCCGTCGTCATCCAGGAGCAGGTCGCCGCCGACCGGGCTGGGGTGCTCTTCACCGCCGATCCGTCGACCGGCGACCGGGACCGGGTCGTGGTCGAAGGCGCCTTCGGGCTGGGCGAGGTCGTGGTCGGCGGCCAGGTCGAACCTGACACTTACGTGCTCGACAAGGACGGGCCCCGCCTGATCAGCACCCGGATCGGCCACAAGGGCCATTCGTTCGTCGGCGCCGCAGGGGGCGGGAACACGCGGGTGGAGGCCACCGACGAGGAGGCCCGCCGCCGCGTCCTGAGCGACGACGAGGTCGTGGCCGTGGCCCGCCTCGGCATCGCGGTCGAGGAGCACTACGGCGGCGAGCCCCAGGACACCGAGTGGGCCTACCAGGACGGCACGCTCTACCTGCTGCAGGCCCGCCCCATCACCAGCCTCGACGGCCCCGAGGTCGCATCGGCGGCGGGCGGCACGCTGCCGACGCCGGTGCACCGAGCGGGACCGTGCTCCTCCAGGGCCTCGCGGCCTCGCACGGCGTCGCTTCGGGCGCGGTCCGGGTCCTGCGATCACCGGAGGAGGGCGACCAGCTGCAGACCGGTGAGGTGCTGGTGGCCCCCATGACCAACCCCGACTGGGTGCCCACCATCCGTCGGGCCGCCGCCGTGGTGACCGACGGCGGGGGCATGACCTGCCACGCCGCCATCGTCACCCGCGAGCTGGGCGTGCCGTGCGTGGTCGGGGCCCGCACCGCGACGACGACACTCCGCGACGGCGAGGTCGTCACCGTGGACGGCGCCCGGGGCACGATCACTGAAGGGGCGCCACCGGCCGCGGCCCCGGCGGCGGTCACCGTCGTCGAGCGGGCCGCGCCGGCCGGGGCCCCCGAAGCTCTCGCCACCCGCCTGTACGTCAACCTGGCGATGGCCGACCACGCCGAGGCGGTTGCCGCCCAGTCGGTCGACGGGGTGGGCCTGCTGCGGGCCGAGTTCCTGCTGACCGACGCCCTCGGCGGCGTCCATCCCCGGGAGTTGCTCGCCCGGGGCGAGGCCGACCAGTTCGTCGACCGCATGGCCGAGTCGCTGCTGCGCATCACCCGGCCCTTCGCCCCGCGGCCCGTCGTGTACCGGACCATCGACTTCCGGACCAACGAGTTCCGCGGACTCGAGGGGGGCGAGGCCTTCGAGCCCGTCGAGAACAACCCGATGATCGGCTTCCGGGGCTGCTTCCGCTACATCCAGCAGCCGGACCTGTTCGCCCTGGAGCTCGAGCTGCTGGCCCGGGTCCGCGAGGAGACGCCCAACCTCCACCTGATGATCCCGTTCGTCCGCACCCGCTGGGAACTGGAGGCCTGCCTGGAGGCGGTCGACGCCAGCTCCCTCGGGCGACAGCGGGGCCTGCACCGCTGGGTCATGGCCGAGGTCCCCTCGGTCGTCTACCGCCTGCCCGAGTACGCGGCCATGGGCATCGACGGCGTATCCATCGGCTCCAACGACCTGACCCAGCTCATGCTCGGGGTCGACCGGGACTCCGAGACCTGCGCCGACCTCTTCGACGAATCCGACGCGGCCGTGCTCGACGCCATCGCCCGCATCATCACCGGTGCCCGGGACGCCGGGATCACCTCCTCCCTGTGCGGGCAGGCCCCCTCCAACCGGCCCGAGTTCGCCGAACACCTCGTCCGACTCGGGATCACCTCGGTCTCGGTGGACCCCAGCGCCGTCGACCACACCCGGGCCGTCATCGCGGCAGCCGAGCGCCGGATCCTGCTCGACGCGGCACGCCGGCAGGCCTGACGGCGGTGACCTGGGCGACCGTCGAGAAGACCGCCTGGCCCAACGGGATCGAGCCCAACGTCGTCGACCTCGACGCAGTGCGGGCCACCTTCACCTGGGAGGACGCCGAGGCCGGGCTGGACGGGCTCCCCGGCGGGCGAGGCCTCAACATCGCCCACGAGGCGGTCGACCGCCACGCGGCCGACCCCACGCGCCGGGACCGGGTTGCCCTGCGCTGGCTGCGCCGCGACGGAACGGTCAGCCAGGCCACCTACGGCGAGCTAGCCGCCCGGACGAACCAGTGGGCCAATGCCCTGCGGGCCCTCGGGATCGGGCCGGGCGAGCGGGTCTTCACCCTCCTGGGGCGGGTACCCGAGCTGTACGTCACCGCGCTGGGCACGCTCAAGAACGGCAGCGTGCTCAGCCCGCTGTTCTCGGCCTTCGGCCCCGAGCCCCTCTTCCAGCGCCTCTCCCGGGGCGACGGCAAGGTGCTGGTGACGACCCCGGGCCTCTACCGCCGGAGGGTGGCCCCGATCCGGGACCGCCTCCCCCACCTGGCCCACATCGTGCTCGTCGACGGTGACGACGCCGACGGGACCCTCGAGTTCCACCACCTCGTCGACGGGGCCTCGACCGCGTTCGAGATCCCGCCCACCGATCCCGAGGCCATGGCCCTGTTGCACTTCACCAGCGGGACCACGGGCACCCCCAAGGGCGCGGTGCACGTGCACGGGGCGGTGGTCGCCCACCACGCCACCGGATGGTCGGCTCTCGACCTCCACCCCGACGACGTGTTCTGGTGCACGGCGGACCCCGGCTGGGTGACCGGTACCTCCTACGGGATCATCGCCCCCCTGACCCACGGCGTCACCAGCATCGTGGACGAGGGAGACTTCGACGCGGGGCGTTGGTACCGGACCCTCCAGGACCACCGGGTGACGGTCTGGTACACCGCTCCGACCGCGCTGCGGATGCTGATGCGGGCCGGGGCCGACCTGGCCCACGAGTACGACCTGTCCGCGCTGCGCTTCGTGGCCAGCGTGGGCGAGCCCCTCAACCCGGAGGCCGTGGTCTGGGGCCTGGAGGCGCTGGGCCTGCCCGTGCACGACAACTGGTGGCAGACCGAGACCGGCGGGATCATGATCGCCAACCTGGCCGGCAGCCCCATCCGCCCGGGCTCGATGGGCCGGCCGCTGCCGGGCGTCGAGGCCGTGGTACTGGCCCGGGGTGAGGACGGCCGGGCCCGGGTCGCCGACGGTTCCGTCGAGGTGCTCGAGGACCCGGGAGCCGAGGGTGAGCTGGCCCTGCGGCCCGGCTGGCCCTCGATGTTCCGGGGCTACCTGCACGAAGACGAGCGCTATGAGCGCTGCTTCGCCGGTGGCTGGTACCTCACCGGGGACGTGGCCCGTCGCGACGAGGACGGCAGCTTCTGGTTCGTGGGCCGGGCCGACGACGTCATCAAGTCGGCCGGTCACCTGATCGGCCCGTTCGAAGTGGAGAGCGTGCTGATGGAGCACCCCGCCGTGGTCGAGGCCGGCGTCATCGGCATCCCGGACCCGGTGGCCGGCGAGGTGGTCAAGGCCTTCGTCACGCTCCGGCCGGGTTTCGAGCCGACCGAGGAACTGCGCCTGGAGCTCGTGGGCTTCGCCCGCACGCACCTCGGCGCGGCGGTCGCCCCCCGGGACATCGCCTTCGACCAGGACCTCCCCCACACCCGCAGCGGCAAGATCATGCGCCGCCTGCTCAAGGCCCGCGAGCTGGGACTGCCCGAGGGCGATCTCTCGACCTTGGAGCAGCCGGCATGAGCACGCCCACCACGGCAGGAACCGACGGCCGCGACCTCCTGGCCGGGATGATCCGCATCCGGCGCTTCGAGGAGCGATGCGTCGAGCTCTACAGCGCGGCGAAGATCCGCGGCTTCATGCACCTGGCGATCGGCCAGGAGGCCGTGGCGGTGGGCGCCATGACCGCCCTCGGCCCCGACGACGCCGTCGTGTCCACCTATCGGGACCACGGTCACGCCCTGGCCCGGGGCATCCCCGCCGCCGCCCTCATGGCCGAGATGTTCGGCCGGGTCGAGGGCACCAGCCGCGGGCGGGGTGGCTCCATGCACGTGTTCGACGCCGCCACCCGGTTCTACGGCGGCAACGCGATCGTCGGCGGGGGCCTTCCCCTGGCCGGGGGGCTGGCCCTCGCCGATGTGCTCCAGCAGCGGGAGCGGGTCACCGCGTGCTTCTTCGGCGAGGGGGCCGTGGCCGAGGGCGAGTTCCACGAGACCCTCAACCTGGCCCGGCTGTGGGACCTGCCCGTCCTGTTCTGCTGTGAGAACAACCGGTACGCCATGGGCACCGCGCTCGCCCGTTCCGAGTCCCAGGTCGACCTGGTGCGCAAGGCCGAGAGCTACGCCATGGCCGCCCGGGCGGTGGACGGCATGGACGTCCGGGCCGTGGCCGCCGCCGCCCGGCAGGCCGCGTACGAGGTCCGTGCCAGCGGCAGGCCGGTCTTCCTGGAGCTGCAGACCTACCGCTTCCGGGCCCACTCGATGTACGACCCCGAGCGCTACCGGACCAAGGTGGAAGTGGCACAGTGGCGGCACCGGGACCCGATCCCGCTGCTGCACGGGCCAACTCGTGGACGAGGGCGTGCTCGACGACGAGGAACTGTCGCGGCATCGAGGCCGAGGTGGCCGCCGAGATCGACGACGCCGTGGTGGTGGCGGAGGCGGGTACCCTCGAACCGGTCGCCGACCTCACCCGCTTCGTCCACACGGAGCCGGCGCCGTGACCGCGGTCGCGACCACCACCTACCGGGATGCGATGCGTGAGGCCCTCCGGGACGCCCTCGAGCGGGACGAGCGCGTCTTCCTCATGGGCGAGGACGTCGGCGAATACGGCGGCTGCTTCGCCGTGTCGCTCGGCCTGCTCGAGGAGTTCGGCCCGGCCCGCATCCGGGACACGCCGCTGTCGGAGTCGGCCTTCGTGGGGGCCGGTATCGGGGCCGCGCTGGGCGGGATGCGCCCGATCGTGGAGATCATGACGGTCAACTTCAGCCTGCTGGCCCTGGACCAGATCGTGAACACCGCGGCCACGCTCTCGCACATGTCCGGCGGGCAGTTCCACGTGCCCCTCGTCATCCGCATGACCACCGGCGCCGGGCGCCAACTCGCGGCACAGCACTCCCACAGCCTCGAGGGCTGGTACGCCCACGTCCCCGGCCTCAAGGTCGTCGCCCCGGCGACCCTGGCCGACGCCCGGGGGATGCTCTGGACGGCCCTGGAGGACCCCGACCCGGTCATCATCTTCGAGCACGGCACCCTCTACAACGCCCAGGGCGAGCTGGCCGACGACGCCGGCCCGGTCGACATCCACCGGGCCGCGGTGCGGCGGGCCGGAGAGGACGTGACCCTCATCGCCTTCGGCGGGACCCTGGCCAAGGCCCTGGAGGCGGCCGAGGACCTGGCCGACGAGGGTGTGGACGCCGAGGTCATCGACCTGCGCAGCCTGCGCCCGCTCGACACCGACACCCTCCTGGCGTCGGTCGCCCGCACCCACCGGGCGATCGTGGTCGACGAAGCCTGGCGCTCGGGCAGCCTGGCCGCCGAGATCAGCGCCCGCATCGCCGAGGAGGCCTTCTACGAGCTCGACGCCCCGGTCGGCCGGGTCTGCGGGGCGGAGGTACCGACGCCGTACGCCCAGCACCTGGAGCAGGCCGCCCTCCCCCAGGTCCCCGACATCGTGGCCGCCGCCCGGGCGGCGCTGGCGGGCTGAGCAATGGGCGATTTCTGCATGCCCTCCCTGGGGGCCGACATGGACTCGGGGACCATCGTCGAGTGGCGGGTGCAGCTCGGTGACACGGTCCACCGCGGCGACGTCGTGGCCGTCGTCGACACCGACAAGGCCGACATCGACGTCGAGGTGTTCGAGGACGGCGTCATCGAGGCCCTCCTCGTGGAGCCGGGCGTCGAGGTCGCGGTCGGCACCCCGCTGGCCCGCCTGACCGTTGCCGGCGAGGCCACCGAACCCATCGGACCGGTCGCCGGGACACCGGAGTCACTCCCGGCCGAACCGACGCCCGCCGCCCCGCCTCCACCACTTGCGTCGCGGCCCGAGGTCGGCTCCGAGGGACGGGTACGGGCGTCCCCCCGGGCCCGGCGCCTGGCCGCCGAGCAAGGCATCGACCTGCACGACGTCCGAGCGTCGGGCGCGAGCAGCGCGGTCGTCGCGGCCGATCTGGAGGGCGCGGCCGGGGCGACGGCCGGACCGGAGGGGCGCACCGGCCGGAAGAGCGAGGCCGAGCGCCACGCCGCGATGCGGCGGGCCATCGGGGAGCTCATGGCCCGCTCGAAGCGGGAGGTCCCCCACTACCACCTCGCCTCGACCATCGACCTCGACACCGCGCTCGGCTGGCTGGCCGAGGCCAACCGCGAACGCCCGGTCACCGAGCGCCTGCTCCCGGCCGCCCTCCTGCTCAAAGCTGTCGCCCTGGCCGCCGTCGAGGTCCCCGCCGTCAACGGGCACTGGGTCGGCGGCGGGTTCCGGCCCGCGGGGGCCGTCCACCTCGGGGTGGCCGTGTCGCTCCGGCGTGGCGGCCTGGTGGCCCCGGCCCTGCACGCCGCCGAGACACTGGCGCTCGATGAGCTCATGACCGCCCTCCGCGACCTCGTCGCTCGGGCCCGATCGGGTCGGATGACCGGTTCAGAGATGGCCGACCCGACGCTGACCGTGACCAACCTGGGCGACCAGGGGGCCGAGGAGGTGCTCGGGGTCATCTACCCACCCCAGGTCGCCCTCGTCGGGTTCGGTCGGATCATGGACCGGCCTGTCGCCGTCGAGGACATGATCGCTGTGCACCCGACGGTCCGGGCGAGCCTGGCCGCCGACCACCGGGTGACCGACGGCCACGAGGGCAGCCGCTTCCTCACCGCGCTCGACCACCTGCTCCAGAACCCGGAGGACCTGTGACCCCGATGACCCCCGACGAGGCCGGCGCCCTGCTCGGCCGCCTGCTGGCCCGGATCGCCCCTGAGGTGGACCTGGCCGAAATCGGTCCGGACGAGTCGCTCCAGGAGGCGGCGGACCTGGACTCCATGGACTTCCTCAACCTGATGACGGCCCTCTACGAGGAGATCGGCGTCGAGGTGCCCGAACGCGACTACCCGGCGCTGTCGACGGTCGCGGGCTTCACCGGCTACGTGACCGCGACGACGTCCCGCGCCGGCTGATCCGCCGCCCGCACTTGACGTCGGCGGCGCGGGATGGTCGCGTCCCCGCCATGCCCTCCGACGTGCAGCTCAAGGTCATGAACGCCCTCCACAAGGCGGTGCTCACGGTGAGCTTCGGCAAGATCGGCGGGAACCTGCTCGGGATGCCCGCCTTCGAGCTGACCACCAAGGGCCGCAAGAGCGGCCAGCCCCGCTCGGTCATGCTCACCGCGCCGTTGGAGGAGGGCGACAACCTGGTGATCGTGGCCTCCAAGGGGGGCGACGACGAGCATCCGGCCTGGTTCGTCAACCTGCGGGACGACCCCGAGGTCCAGGTCCGCTTCCCAGGGCGGGACCCGAAGCCGATGACGGCCCGGATCGCCGACGCCGAGGAGCGGGCCCGGCTCTGGCCCCTCATCACCGAGGACCACGACAACTACGAGGGCTACCAGAGGAAGACCGACCGGGAGATCCCGGTGGTCGTGCTCGAGCCGAGGTCCTGAGCGCCCGACCCCTCCGAGCCGAGCGCACCTGGCGCTCGCGACGGCCGGCGCCCGAGGTCTGGGCCACGGTCCTCGACTTCGCCGCCTACCGCACCTGGTGGCCCTGGTTGACCGAGTTCGACGCCCCCCCGCTGCGGACCGGGGCCTCGACGGGGGCCGTGGTACGGGCGCCGGCGGGTTACCGGCTGCGCCTCGACCTGACCCTCAGCGAGGTCCGACCGACCGAGCGGGCCGTCATCGACGTGGTCGGGCGACGTGGTGGGCCGCTCGACGGTCGAGGTCCGCGATGAGGGATCCGGGAGCGAGGTGACCCTCGGCTGGTCGCTGGCCCCCGAGCGGTTGCTGCTCCGGGCCCTCGGGGTGGTCGCCCGACCGGTGTTGGTCCGGGGCCACGACCGCATCCTCGACGACGGCTTCCGGCGCTGCCTGGAGGCCACCAACCTGGACCTGGTCCCGGTCAGCGGCTCTCGCGGGTGATCGCAGCCAGGACGTCGTCGACGGCGGCGTCGGCGAGGGCCCGCATCTCGTCGTCGGTGCGGTCCTGGATGGGGTGGGGCACGAAGACCCGCGCCGCCGGGAAGCCGAGCGCCACCGCCTGGGCCTCAGCGGCGTCGACGAACTCGGTCGACGCCAAGAAGACGCCGGGCAGTCCCCGGCGCTCCAGATCCGCGATGTCGTGCACACTGCACGACGTGCAGGAGCCTCAATCGGCGAGGGCCTCGATGACGACGTGGCACCGCTGTGCGATCTCGTAGCGGAGGTCGGCGGGGGCAGGCTTGGTGAAGGTCGGCTTGCTGAAGCGCTCGACGGTCGCCCCCCGGGCGGTCAGGCGGGTCTCGAGCTGGTCGAGGAAGACGTCGCCCCGGGGCTTGGAGATGTCGAGCAGGCCCACGGTCAGACCCTCGATCGAGGGCGGACGGTCCAGCAGGGTGCGCTCGGCCGGGGCGGCCTCGGCGGTGGGGTCCAACACGGTGGTCATGGTCGGTCTCGATCGCAGTGCTCATGGTCGGATCTCCTTGGTCACGGGCTCGCTGCCCCCCTCGCCGCTGACCCAGCCCCCGATGATGGCAGAGAAGAGGCCGGCCCCCCCGCCGGCGTGGACGATCAGCAGGCCACCGCCCCGGAACTTGGGCAGGGACATCTCAGCGAAGGCCTCCGGCAGGCCCTCGGCGATGTCGCCGGCCCCCCGGACCAGCTCCGCGCCGTCGATGGTCAGCAGGGTGGTGAGCTCGTCGAGCAGGCGGCGCCGGTCCCAGCCCGCCTCCCGGAACACCCGGGCGTGCTCGGGGGACACCACGAGGGTGGCGTCGAAGCCCAGCACCAGCTTGGGGTGGGCGGTGGTGCGCAGGCAGGCTGCCAGTGAACGGGCCAGTGAGCCGGCGTCGCGGGAGAGCTGGTCGACGACGCCTCGCACCCCCTCGGCGGCGAAGAGGGTGACGGCGTCCACCCCGGGCTCCATGCCCCGGTGCACCGACAGTGGCTCCCAGGGGGAGTCGGCCTCGTCCTCGGCGAAGCAGAAGCTGATCTTGCCGGGGTGGCCCATCGTGGCCCGGTCGACCCCGCCGGGGCGTCCACCGCCGACGTTGCGAATCACCAGCTGGAGCGCCCGGCCGATCGTGAGGTTGGCCCGGTTGCCCTGACCCAGCGCGTTGCCCCCGCTGTTCATGCCGATGCGCTCGGCGATGGGACCGTTGACCACGATCATCGGCCCGGAGAAGTACGTCGTGGCCAGCAGGCCGTGCATGTTGAACTCGTCGGTGCAGGCGGCCTCGACCGCGGTCAGCACCACCGGCAGGTACTCGGGACGGCAGCCGGCCATGACGGCGTTGACCGCCACCTTCTCGACCGTGCACTCGACCAGATCGGGGGGCACGACGGTGACGACGTCGTCCGGGTCCCGGGTGGTGCCCTCCAGCATCCGCAGCACGCGGGCCTCGGTGGGTGGGACCACGGGCAGACCGTCGGTCCAGCCCCGCTCGAAGAGGGCCTCGAACTCGTCCTCCAGGGCGGCCAGCTCGATGCGCCGGCTGCGGAGCACGCCGCCGCGGAAGCGCACGGCCAGCTCGTCGGCGAGGTTCGGGTCGACACTGAGCGAGCCGCACCCCGGTCGCCACGGGGGTAGGTCGACGCCCAAGCCGTCCACACCGGTGAAGGCCTCCCACTGCTCGCGGTCCCAGCCCACGGTTCGACCGGTCTCCTCACCGGCCTCGAAGCGCAGGAGGGTAGGCACAGTGTCGAGGTCGTGGTGCCAGGAGAAGTCGAGGTCCGTGTCGTCGACCACCCCGTCGATCCCCTCGGGAAAGGTCGGGTCGTCCTGGGTGAGCACGACGATGTCGGTGCGCCGGGCGAGGTCGGTCAGCACGGGCGCCACCAGCACGCAGGTCGGGCAGTCCCGCTTGACCACCGCGACAAGCCCGTCGGTCACGATCGTCCGCCCCGCACCGGCCTCCACCTCGGTGTCCCCCACCGCGCGGACCGTAGCCCGAGATCAGGAAGGGCCGAGGCTCCACTCGTCTCGCTCAGTCATGCGGTCGAGGTGGTCGCAGGGCAAGGCCTCGAGGGAACGCAAGGCCCTGCCCCGCGAATCAGGCGGTCAGAGGGGTTTGACCACCGACCGGAAGCGTTCGCCCAGCTCGGCGAACGTCGCGTCCAGTGCGCCGCGCACCGCGCCGCCGACGTCCCTGATGTCCTCACGCACGGCATCGTCACGGGCCGCGGCGCCCAGGGCCCCGAAAGCCTGCTCGACGGCGTCGCCGATGGCCCGCAGGGCGTCCTTCACCTTGGCCTCGTCATCGCGGCCCTCGGCCGTCGCCTGCTCGAAGTGCAGCTGCAGCTTCAGGCCCAACTCGTTGAGCTGCGTGCCCACCTCGTTCCAACTCGCTCTGGTGTCCGTCATCGCCGACTCCTGTGTGGTCGATTCGGTCAGGTCGATCTACTGACATCGATCTCCTCTCAGCCAACACCAGCCCAGCCGGTGCGAACAGGGCCAGAAGTCCCGCGCGGGACAGACTCTCGCCGTGACGACCCACGAACCGGAGCTGACCGAGCCCGTCGACCTGTGCACCCCGGACGGACGCCGCCTGAACCCGGCGGCCCGGGGCTGGTCGCGCCGGCCCCTGCACCGGGCGAACCTGGCCGGGGGCTGGGGTCGGACCAAGCGGTGGGACTACTGGGCCGTGCTCACCGAGGACCTGGTCGTGAGCCTGACCTTCGCCGACGTCGACTACCTCGGCCTGGCCGTGGTCGGCTGGATCGACCTCTCCTCCGGTGCGATCGGCGGACACGCCGCGACGCACCCCCTGGCCCGGGGGATCGAGCTCCCCGAGATCTCGGGGGCCACACCGCTGGGCTACCGATCGGAAGGGCGCCGAGCTCGGGGTGGTGACCGGTGAGGCCGGTACCCGCCTCACCGGGACCTGGACCGAGACGGACGGTCGTCCGGCGACCTTGGACGTGACCGTGGCCGATCCGCCCGGACACGAGTCCCTCAACGTCGTCATCCCCTGGTCCGAGACCCGGTTCCAGTTCACCTCCAAGCACCAGGCCCGACCGGCGACGGGGACCCTGACCGTCGGGGACCGCAAGTACCGGCTGGGCGACAACGACGCGGCGTGGGGCGTGCTCGACGTCGGCCGGGGCCGCTGGCCCTACCGGACCCGCTGGAACTGGGGCGGTGGAGCCGGGCCGGCGGGCGACGGGCGGACGATCGGCCTGCAGATCGGCGGGAAGTGGACCGACGGGACGGGCTTCACCGAGAACGGGGTGCTGATCGACGGTCGGCTGACCAAGATCGGTGACGAGCTGGCCTGGGACTACGACTGGGACCGGCCCCTGGAACCGTGGCGCGTCCGGTCCTCCGACGGCGCCATGGACCTGACGCTGGTCCCGGTGCACGACCGTCACGAGACGCACCAACGCCGTCGTCCTGCGCACCGAGGTGCACCAGGTCTTCGGTCACTGGGCGGGCACGGTCCCGGACGGTGCGGGCGGCACCGTGGCCGTCGACGACCTCCTGGGCTTCGCCGAGGAGTCCCGCTCCCGCTGGTGAGCCTGCGAGGCTGTCCCCGTGGACGCTGAGGACTGGGACGCCCGGTATCGGACGAGCGAGCTGATCTGGACCGCCGAGCCCAACCGGTTCGTGGTCGAGGTGCTGGCGGACGTACCGCCCGGGGTCGGCCTCGACCTGGCCTGCGGCGAGGGGCGCAACGCCGTCTGGCTGGCCGAGCAGGGTTGGACCATGACCGCCGCCGACTTCTCCGGTGAGGCCCTGGCCAAGGCCGCCGCCCTGTCCGGGGCCCGGGGCGTCGAGGTGGCGCTCGTGCAGGCCGACGCCGTCACCTGGTCGCCGCCCCCGGGCCAGGACCTCGTGCTCCTGGCCTACCTGCACCTACCGGCCGCCGACCGTGCCACCGCCCTGGGTCACGCCGTGGGCGCCTGTCGGCCGGGCGGCCAGGTGGTCGTGGTCGGCCACGCCCGGGCCAACCTCGACGGCGGCTACGGCGGGCCGCAGGACCCCGCGATCCTGCTCGAGCCCGAGGAGGTGGCCGCCGACCTGCGAGCCGCCGGGGCAGAGGTCCTGAGGGCCGAGCACGTCGAGCGCCCGGTCCGCACCGACGACGGCGAGCGCACCGCGATCGACACCCTGCTGGTCGCCCAGCGGGGCTGACGAGCGGCGGTTCCGACGGTCCTGGTTGCTACCCCAGGGGGTATCTGCTAAGGTACCCCCCAGGGTATCGAGAGGAGCCACCGTGGAACTGCCCGAGGAGACCATCGCCGATCTGCACCGCCGCCTGCGCAAGGTGGAGGGCCAGGTCCGCGGCATCCAGGCGATGTTGGCCGACGGGCGGGACTGCCGTGACGTCGTGACCCAGATGTCGGCCGCCGGCAAGGCGATGGACCAGGCCGGGTTCCTCCTGGTCTCCGCCGGGCTCCAGTGGTGCCTCGAGGACCCCGAGCGCTCGGCCGCCGAGGGCTACGAACTGGCCGATGTCCAGAAGATGTTCCTGAAGCTGGCCTGAGGCGGCGACCATGACCCTGACCGAGGATCCCCCCTCACTCGCCCCGTCCGAGCCCGCCCCCCAGGTGGACGATGCCTGGTTCGCCCGGCTCGCCCGCTTCTCGGCCCGCCGCCGCCGCCCCATCATGGCGTTCTGGCTGGTGCTGGCCCTGACCGCCGCCCCCCTGGCCCTCACGCTGACCGGCGCCCTCTCCGGCGCCGGGTGGGAGGCCCAGGGCTCGGTCGCCCAGGACGTCCGCGACGAGCTCCGGGCCGACTTCCCCACGGTGGGGGCCGAGGCCGCCATCGTCGTCTACACCCAGGACACCCCCGTCACCGAGGACCCCGCCGGCCTCGAGGCCTTCGTCGCCGATCTGCAGGGCGCCCCCGGCGCCGGCGCCGTCGTGGACCCGACCTCCCTCCCACCGGAGGCGGGCCTGATCGACGCCGAGGGCACGACCGCCCTCGTCCCGGTGGCCCTCGCCGGCACCGCGGACGCCGACCTGCCCGAGTCGGCCGGTGAGCTCATCGCCCACGTCAACGCGCTGTCCCTGCCCGAGGGCGCCCGGGCCGAGGTGACCGGCGAGTGGCCGGTGTGGAGCGACTTCAACGCCGAGAACGAAGAGGCTCTGCACCTGGCCGAACTCGTCTCGGGCCTGCCCACCATCGTCCTGCTGGCTGTCGCCTTCGGCTCGGCCATCGCGGCCGGCCTGCCCCTGCTGCTGGCCCTGGCCGGCATCGCCGTCGGCTTCGCCGCCCTCCACCTCCTGACCGGTTTCACCCCGCTGTCGGTGTGGTCCATGAACTTCTCGATGATGATCGGCCTCGCCGTCGGCATCGACTACAGCCTCTTCATCGTCTCCCGCTTCCGCGAGGAGCGGGAGGAGGGGCGGTCACCGGTCGACGCACTGGCGGGCACGCTGACCACCGCGGGCAAGGCCGTGTTCCTGTCCGCCCTGACGGTGGTGCTCTCCCTCGCCGCGGTGTTCGTGGTGCCGGTGATGGTGTTCCGCTCCATGGCGCTGGGGATGATCCTGTCGGTCGTCGCCGTGGCCGTGGCCTCCCTCACCCTCCTGCCCGCCGTCCTCATGGCGCTGGGAGACCGGGTCCTCACCGTGCGCAAGGGCAAGGTGGTGGACGCCGACCACGAGGCCGAGGGTCGCTGGGCCCGCTGGACGGGCCGGGCCCTCCGCCGACCGGGGGCCACCCTGGCCCTGGGCCTGCTCCTCCTCGGCCTCCTGGCCGTGCCCGCTCTCGGGATGCGCCTCGGCATGCCCGGTGCCCGGGTCGTCGACGAAGGGCGCTCCAGCCGGGACGGCTACGAGCTGGTAATAGAGTCCTTCGGGGCCGGCGCCGCCGCCCCCCTGTTCGTGACCGTGGACGCCGCCGCAGCCGAGGACGTCGTGGCCATCGCCGCGGCCGACGCCGGCGTGGCCGACGCCCGCATCGTGGCCCCCGAGGGACCGAGCGGCCGGGCCGTGGTGCGGGTCACCCCCACCACTGCGGTCGACTCCCAGGCCACCTCCGACCTGGTCGGGCGCCTCCGGGCCAGCCTGGCCGACGCGACGCCGTCGGCCGCCGTGGGCGGTCCCGGGGCCCAGAACCACGACCTGACCAAGGCCCTGACCGACGCCGCCCCGCTGGCCATTGGCCTCATCATGGCCACGGCCTTCATCCTGCTCCTGGTCGTGTTCCGTAGCCTGACCATCGCCTTGACCTCGGTCCTGCTCAACCTGCTCGGCGTGGCCGCCAGCTTCGGGTTCGCCACCCTCGTCTTCCAGCACGGCTACGGCGCGTCACTCATCGGCATCGAGCACCAGGGCTTCGTCGACGCCTGGGCGCCACTCTTCTTCTTCGCCCTGCTCTTCGGCCTCTCGATGGACTACCAGCTGTTCCTGCTGGCCGCCATCAAGGAGCGCTACGACGCCACCGGCGACACCCTGCGCGCCACCCGGGAGGGCATCGCCCGCACCGGCCGGCCGATCACCAACGCCGCCCTCATCATGATCGTGGTCTTCGTGGCCTTCGGGGTCACCGGCCCGATCCCGCCCACTGAGCTGGGGCTCACGCTGGCCGTGGCCGTGCTGCTCGACGCCACCGTCATCCGGATGCTGCTGGTGCCGGCCCTGTTCGGCCTCCTCGGCGACCGGAGCTGGTGGCTGCCCGCCCCGCTCGGCCGCTTCCTGCCCCACGTCCGCTTCTCGCACTAGGAGAGACCCATGTTCTTCAAGCAGTACCAACTCGGCTGCCTGTCGCTCTACAGCTACCTGATCGGCGACGAGCACACCGGTCGCGCGGTGGTGGTCGACCCGCAGCGGGACATCACCGAGTACCTGGCCGACGCCGAACGCCAGGGCCTGACCATCGAGCGGGTGCTCGAGACGCACTTCCACGCCGACTTCCTCTCCGGCCACCTCGAGCTGGCCGCAGCGACCGGCGCCGTCATCTCCTACGGCGACGTGGCCGAGCCCGACTTCCCCATGGACCCGCTGGCCGACGGTCGGCACCTGTCGCTGGGGGACGTGGAGTTGGAGATCCGGCACACGCCGGGGCACACACCGGAGTCGATCTCGATCGTGGTGTACGAGCGGCCGGACACCGAGCCGTGGGGCGTGCTCACCGGTGACACCCTGTTCATCGGCGACGTGGGTCGCCCCGACCTGCTGACCTCCATCGGGTGGACGGCCGACGACCTGGCCCGGCGCCTCTACCGGTCGCTGCACGACCAGATCCTGACCCTGCCCGACGCCACCCGCGTCTACCCGGCGCACGGGGCGGGCTCGGCCTGCGGCAAGAACCTCTCCACCGCAGCCGAGTCAACCATCGGCGAGCAACGGGCCACCAACTACGCCCTCGCCCCGATGAGCGAGGACGCCTTCGTCGAGGCGGTGACCGAGGGCCAGGGTGTGGCCCCGCTCTACTTCGCCTTCGCCGCCGACGCGAACCGCCGCGACCGCGAGCTGCTCGACGACACCGAGGCTCCGGCCGCGATCTCGCTGGACGACGCCGTCGCCGCCCACGAGGCCGGTGCCGTGCTGCTCGACACCCGGGCGCCGGAGACCTTCGCCTCGGGGCACCTGCGAGGCGCCATGAACGTCGGCCTCGACGGGCGCTTCGCCGAGTATGCCGGCGACGTCATCCGTCCGGGACAGCAGGTCGTGCTGCTGAGCGAGCCCGGGCGAGGCACCGAGGCCAAGGTCCGCCTGGCCCGCATCGGCTTCGACGACGTGATCGGCGAGGTCCCCGACATCGAGGCGGCGCTGGCCGCCCAGCCGGAGCACGCCACCACCGCTCCCCGCCTGCCGGTTGGTGAGGTCGACGCCTGGCTGAAGGAGGAGGACGGCGTGCAGGTCCTCGACGTCCGCAACCCCGGTGAGGCTGCGCTCGGCTCGGTGCCGGGATCGGTGCTCATCCCCCTTCCCCAGCTGTTGAACCACCTCGACGACCTCGACCGGCAGCGTCCGGTCGTCGTCTACTGCGCCGGCGGCTACCGCTCGTCGGTGGCCGCCTCCACCCTGCGGGCCAACGGCTACGGCACCGTCGCCGACATGATCGGCGGCTACCCGGCCTGGGCCAGCGGCGGTGAGCCGGTCGAGGTCGGCTGCGACCTCCCGGGCTGATCGGGCCCGACCGACACCGTGCGCGCCCTCCTCGCCTCCCCCCTCGGCTTCCTGATCGGGCTGTCGCTGGGCGCCCTCGGGGGCGGTGGGTCGATCCTGGCCGTGCCCGCCCTCGTCTACGCCGCCGGCCAGGACCCCCGCTCGGCCACGGCCACGAGCCTCTTCCTCGTCGGGATGGCAGCCCTCGTCGGCATGGGCACCCACCACCGGGCCGGCCGGGTTCGGGTCGGCACCGGGGTCACCTTCGGCGTCGCCGGGATCGGCGGGTCTCTGGTCGGCACCGCGGTGAACCAGCGCCTCGATCCCGACCTCCTGCTGCTCGGCTTCAGCGGCCTCATCGTCATCGCCGCCTGGCGCATGCTCACCGGCTGTCCGACCTGCACCCAGGTCGGGGAGCAGCTCGAGCTGCAGGCCGCCCAGGAGGCCGCCCAGCCCACCGGGATCCTGACCCGGGCCCGGGCCGGGCTGGACGCCCGCACCGCGGTCACCGTCCTGCTGGCCGGCACCGGGGTGGGCTTCCTGACCGGGCTGTTCGGCGTGGGCGGGGGTTTCGTGATCGTCCCGGCCCTCACGCTCCTGCTGAAGCTGTCGATGCCCGAGGCCATCGGCACCTCGCTGCTGGTCATCGCCATCAACTCCGCCACCGCCCTGGCCGCCCGCCTGGGCACGGACAGCATCGAGTGGGCCGTCGCCATCCCCTTCACGATCGCCGCCGTCGGCGGCGTCCTGGTCGGGGGCCGCGTCGCCGACCGCCTCGACGCCCACCGCAGCCTGCGCTGGTTCGCCGCCCTACTGGTGAGCGTCGCCCTCTACACCGGCACCCGGGCCCTCTTCGCCCTCACCTGACGGCCAGGCCGGCTCTCAGATCAGGACGTTGGCGAAGATCTGCCAGGCCAGGAGGCTCTTGGCCACCAGGCTGAGCACGATGTAGGTCCGCTCGCCCCGGAGGTAGTCAGCCCAACGACCCTTCGCCCGGTACTGGAGCCACTGGTTCACGGCGAAGCAGTTGAAGAGGATGAAGAGGCTGACGAAGATGCCGTAGACGAAGTCGGGGACGTCACTGCCCGCCCCGACGAGGTAGATCCCGATGCCGATCCACGGGATGGCCCCGGCGAGACAGCCGAAGACGAACGGGGTCCAGTCGACGTCGGGGCCGGGCTCGCTGGTGGTCTCCATGAGCCAGCCGAACAGGATCATCGAGGCGTTCACCCCGAAGAGGGCCAGCAGCGCGACCACGTCGGTCACCCCGGAGATGCCGGCGATGAGGACGATCATCAGCGAGGCCGAGATCGAGTACTCGACCCAGCGGAAGCGGTTCCGGCCCGCCGCCAGCTCGCGCTGGTAACGGGGCCAGCCCCAGGACGAGGCCACCAGGAAGTGGAAGCCGGCCGACAGCAACAGGAAGACGGCCACGGCCGGGCCGAGCCGGTACGAGAACAGCACGTCGATCGCCGGTGGCGACTCGGGCTGACCCGGCGGGCCCGTGCCGAAGACGGCGGTCACCGGCAAGGCGATCGCGGTCGAGAGGGCGATCATGGCCAGGCCCTGCACGAGGTGCAGGGCAGCCGCCACCAGGTTGAAGGGGCGGAGGCGCGCGACCGATCGGTCAGGGGTGGGCGTCGTCACCCCCCGAGTCTCGCCCGAGAACGGATCGGAACGGCATCGGGTGCGAGCGGGGAGCTCACCCGGACCGCGACCGGGAGTCCCAGGATCCCTGGCCTAGCGTGCGGCAGCATGTCCCCGCGCGCCAAGGTCCTCCTCGCCGCCGTCGTCGTGATCGCCATCGCCATCGGCGGCGGGCTCTGGTGGTTCCTCCGGGACGACGCGCCCGCCGAGGTGTCCCTCGACGCCGCGGTCGACCAGGTCACCGACGACAGCACCCCGGACTCCAGCGAGGCCGCGGCCTCGGCCATCGAGGGCACCTGGACCGTCGACACCCAGACCGGAGCGTTCGACTTCGAGTCGGCCACGGGGACCTTCGCCGGGTTCCGGGTGCAGGAGGAACTGGCCGCCATCGGCTCCTCCACCGCCGTGGGGCGGACGGGGGACGTGACCGGTTCCTTCACCATCGAGGGCACCACCGTGACCGAGGCCGAGTTCGAGGTCGAGCTGACCACCGTCACCACGAACGAGAGCCGCCGGGACGACCGGGTCCAGGAGGCGCTGGAGACGGAGACGTTCCCCACCGCCACCTTCACCCTCACCGAGCCGCTGGACCTGGGCGCGGGCGCGGGCGACGGCGAGGCGGTCAACGTCACCGCCGTCGGCGACCTGACCATCCACGGCGTGACCGGGAGCGTCGAGTTCCCCCTGGAGGCCCAACTGGTCGACGGCACCGTCGTCCTCGTCGGCTCCATCGACCAGACACTGTCGGGCTACGACATCGAGGCCCCCACTGCCCCCGTCGTCCTCAGCATCGAGGACGAGTTCACCCTCGAGCTGCAGTTCCTGCTGAGGAACCGCTGATCTCGTTCTGGTCCCAGCAATGTGCACCAGAGCGCGCGTAGCTGGGACCAGAACGGTGGGTGGTCAGACGTTGGCGGCTTCGTTCAGGCGGGTCAGGCGGTCGACGGCTTCGAGGTACTCCTCGACGAGGCGCTGGATGACGGCGCTGGTCTTCTCCACCTTGTCGAGCTGGCCGACGACCTGGCCGGCGGGGTTGAACATGACCGAGAGGGCCTTGTCGGCGTAGCGGTGGCTCCGGGCCACACAGTCGCCCGAGACCATGTACTGCAGCGGCATCGGCAGCGGGTCCGGTGCGTCCTCGGCCTCCCAGGCGTCGGTCCACTCGGTGCGGATCATGCGGCACGGCTTGCCGGTGAAGCTGCGGCTGCGCACCGTGTCCCGTGAGCTGGCCTCCAGAAGCTGCTGCTTCTGGGCGGGGGCAGATCCGCCTCCTCGACGGTGAGCCAGAGCGAGCCGGCCCACACGCCCTGGGCACCCATGGCCAACGCGGCGGCGATCTGCTCACCCGAGCCGATGCCCCCGGCCGCCAACAGGGGGGTGGGCGCGATGGCCTTGGCGATCTGGGGCCACAGGACGACCGAGCCGACGTCGCCGGTGTGGCCCCCGCCCTCGCCGCCCTGGCCGATGACGATGTCGACGCCGGCCTCCTTGTGCTTCAGCGCCTGGTAGGGCGAGCCGCAGAGGGCCGCCACCTTGAGGCCCGCCTCGTGGATGTGGTCGATCATCTCCGCCGGCGGCGTACCCAGGGCATTGGCGATGAGCTTCACCTTCGGGTGGGCGAGGGCCACCTCGATCTGGGGCGTGGCGGTGGCCTCGGTCCAGCCGAGGAGGCGCATGGAGTTGCTCTCCTCGTCGGGCAGCTCGGGCACACCGTGGTCGGCCAGGACCTTCTTCGGCGAAGTCCAGGTGGCCCTGGGGGACCAGCTTGCGCAGTTCCTCGGCCAGGTCCTCGGGATCGAGGTCGGCGCCCATGCCCTCGTACTTGCCGGGGATGACGATGTCGACGCCGTAGGGGGCGTCGCCGACGTGCTCGTCGATCCACTGGAGCTCGACCTCGAGCTGCTCGGGGCTGAAGCCCACCGCGCCGAGGACGCCGAAGCCGCCGGCCTTGGACACGGCGGCCACGACGTCGCGGCAGTGGGTGAAGGCGAAGATCGGGAACTCGATGCCGAGTTCGTCACAGAGCGGGGTGCGCATGGGTCAGTCCTCCGAGAACAGGCGGGTGGTCGGGGTGAAGCGGACCGGCATCGTCTTGATGCCGTTGACGAAGTCGGACTGCAGGCGGTTGACGGGGCCCGCCAGCTCGAGGTCGGGCAGGCGATCGACGAGCTGCCGCATCATCGCCTTGATCTCGGCCCGGGCCAGGCTGGCGCCCAGGCAGTAGTGCTCGCCGCCGCCGCCGAAGGTCACGTGGTCGTTGGGCGTGCGGCCGACGTCGAAGCGATGGGGGTCGACGAAGACGTCCTCGTCCCGGTTGGCCGACGTGTAGTACATGACGACCTTGTCGCCCGCAGCGATCGACACGCCCCGCAGCTCGGTGTCCCGGGTGGCGGTGCGGCGGAAGTTGTGGATCGAGCTGCCCCAGCGCAGCATCTCGTCGACCGCGGTGTCCCACAGCGACGGGTCGTCCCGTAGGCGCTGGGCCTGGTCGGGATGCTCGATGAGCGCCAGCATCGAGTGGTTGATGAGGTTGCGGGTCGTCTCGTTGCCGGCGACCACCAGGGCGATGAAGAAGAGGTTCAGCTCGCTGTCGTCGAGGCGCTCCCCGTCGATCTCGGCCTTGACCAGCGCCGTCATGATGTCGTCGCGGGGGTTGACCCGGCGGTCGGCGGCCACGGCGTCGCAGAGGGCGTAGATCTCCGCGGCGGCCGCCTCCGGCTGCTGATCCTGGTAGTCGGGGTCGTCGCGGCCGCCGATGAGCTGGTTGCTGATCTCGAACATGCGGGGCCACTGGTCGGGCTCCAGGCCGATCATCTCGCAGATCATCTGCACCGGGAGCCTGGGCGGCGATGTCCTCGACGAACTCCACCTCACCCCGCTCGGCGACCTCGTCCGGATGACCGCGGCCCGGCGGTCGATCTCGTCGACCAGCTTGGCGATCATCCGGGGGGTGAAGCCCCGGGACACCAGACGGCGGTACCGGTTGTGCTTCGGGCGGATCCATGTTGAGGATCACGAGACGAAGGGTGGCCAGGGCCTCCTCGTCCGCCGTGGGGATGAAGGTGGCCCCCAGCTCCGAGGAGTAGGTGGTCGAGTCCCGGCTGACGGCTACGACGTCGGCGTGCTTGGTCACCGCCCAGAAGCCGGTGTCACCCGGCTCCGGGTGCCAGAACACGGGAGCCTCCCGTCGCAGCCGGTCGAACTGGTCGTGGGGCACGCCCCGGCCCCAGGTGGCGGCCAGTAGGTCGATGCCCTCGATCTCGGTCACGGTCACGTCGTCGCCTTTCGGTCGGATCCGGTCACCACGCCGCACAGGGCGGCGATGGCCATCGCGTCGGTCAGCGCGTCGGGATCGACGCGTCGCATCATCTCCAGGCCGAGCAGCAGGCCGATGAGGGCGGGGCCCACGTCGTCGGCGCCGTCGACCCACTCGGCCACGCCCTCGTTCACCGCGTCCCAGACCGCTCGGTACCGGCGGGCGAGGTACTGGCGGGCCTGGTCGTTGCGGGCGGCATAGCTCCAGAGCTCGTGCTCGAGGGCGATCCACCGGCCGTCGCCGACCACGGGGTCGGCGACGTTGCGCCACATCACGCCCATGCGCTCCTCGAGGCTGGTGGCGGTGCTCAGCTCGGCGCCGGTGACCGCGGCCACGTCGTCCACCCAGCCCTCCAGCAGGGCGTAGAGCAGGCCGTCCTTGCTCCCGAAGTGGTCATAGACGGCGCCGGAGGTGCGGTCGGCGGCCTCGGCGATGGCGTCGACCGACGCCCCCTCCACCCCCCGCTCGGCGAAGAGCTCCGCTGCGGCGTCGAGCAGGGCCTGGCGCGTGTGCGCCCGCCGTTCCCCCTGGCTGGCCATGGCCCACTTGTATAGCGGGCGTTATCTACCTAACGCAACCTATGGAACTGGGGTGAGGCGACCGCCGTCGCCGGGTCGACGAGCTGACGTCGACGGTGCCCCCACCTCAGCGGGCCGAGCGAAACGATGCAAGGAACGGGGCGTGGGGACGGGTCGGACGTCGTCGGCGGCGCCGAATCTCACCGCCAGTGGCAGTCCGTCGTCAGCGGCATCAACCTCTCTGAGATTGCGCCGACTTGTCACGCCCAGCGTGACAAATCGGCGCCAAAACCGGATGAGCCAGCTGAACCTGTCGATCTGGCCACGCAGGGTGGGAAATCGGCTCGCGGGCGGTCGACGGACCGGCAGCCTGATCCCACGCCCCCATCCCTGCCTCGGTTCGCCCGGCCCGACGATGCTCGGCCACGACGGACGCAGGCGAGCGGAGGTCAGCCCGCGACGGCGCGCCGCGGTCGGCTCACGAGCTCGCCGCCGCAGTTGGGACAGACACCGGCGAGGTCGTCGTCGGTGCAGGGCGCGCAGAAGGTGCACTCGAAGCTGCAGATGCGGGCGTCGGGGCTGTCCTCGCCCAGCGACACCTCACAGCGCTCACAGCCGGGGCGCATCTCCAGCACCTCAGGCCGCCTTGGTGGAGCTGCCCAGGCCGAGCTCGCCGACGATCTCGACCAGCGCCTCGCGGACCGCGGCGATCGCCGGGCGCTCGGCACTGGCCGTTCGGTAGGCGAGCTGGACCAGGCGGGACACCGGTGGGTCGACCTCGAGGGCCCGGAGGTGGGGGGCCAGGTCGATGAGGCCGAGGGCGGGCACCAGCGATACGCCCCGGCCCGCGCCGACCAGGTGCAGCGTCGTCGGGTAGTCGTCGACCTCGTGGACCAGGTCGGGCTCGAACCCGGCATCCCGGCAGGCGATGACCACGCATCGACCGCAGCTCATACCCGACGGCGAGGCGATGAACGGCCGCGGCGCCAGGTCGGCGAGGTGCACCCGAGCCTGGCCGACGAACGGGTCGTCGTCGCGGACCACCAGGTAGAGGATGTCGTTCAGCAGCGAGTAGCGCGTCACGTCGTCCCGTCGCGGAGCGGGGGCGTGCGGATAGTCGATGGTGAACGCCAGGTCGAGCTCACCGGAGGCCAGGGCTTCGATCGCGTCGTCCGGGTCGAGCTGGCGGGTCCGCAGATGGAGGTCGGGGTGGCGCTCGGCCAGCCGGTCGAGCAGGGGCACGAGCATGGTTGCGGCCACCGACTCGAACACGGTGATGGCCAGGGTGCCCTTGACCTCGCAGCTCAGGCGCTCGACGGCGACCTGCGCGGCCTCCATCCCGGCCAGCAGGTCATCCGCGTGGCGCACCAGCTCCCGCCCGGCGTCGGTCAGGCGGACGTTGCGTCCGACCCGCTCCAGCACGGCCACGCCCGTGGCCTTCTCGAGGCCGCTGAGCTGCTGGGACACCGCGGACGCGGTGTACCCCAGGGAGTCGGCCGCGGCAGCGATCGTCTGGCGGTTGGCGACCTCACGCAGCATGCGCAGCTGCTGCAGGCTCATCTCCATGCCTCGCCTCCCTCACGATGCATAACGACACCTTCACGATAGTCGTGAAAGACCCCACGATCACTACATGATCTCCGTTCTGGTACCTGCGATGTGCGCCCCAGCGCGCGTTGCTGGGACCAGAACGATCAGTCGTCGCCGGCGAGGGGACGCATGTGGGCGACGCGCCAGATGGCGAGCACCAGGGTGACCAGGGTGATGACGGCCAGGCGGACGATCGCGCCCCCGCCGGAGGGCATGCCGCTACGCAGGATCAGCGAACCACCGTCCCACAGGCCGGCGAAGGCCTGCTGGGACTCCCAGAGCGGGGACACCAGGGCGATCCCGGTGAGCGGGGTGCCGAGGAGCCATTCGCCCAGGAGGACGATGGCCAGTGACCAGAGTGCCGACCGGCGGACCACCACGCCGATGAGCAGGAAGAGGGCGATGTAGGCGGCCGACCCGGCGGCCGCGGCGATCGCGATCGGGCCGGCGGCGTCCGGGACACCGGCGGCGAGGGCGGCCAGGGCCATGGCCGGCACCACCGTGACCAGGGCCACCAACCAACCACCGAGCCAGCGACCGGCCACGATCACCCGGAACGGCACAGGCGACAGCCAGGTGAGGGAGAACGTGCCGGCCCGGGCGTCGGCGCCCAGTACGGCGTCACCGATGACCAGGCAGGTGAGGGGCAGGATGAGCCGGAAGAGGCCGCCCTCGGCCATGTCGGCGAAGGCGATGACATCGGCCCGGTCGTCGAACTGGGTCAACCAGCCGAAGAGCAGCGCGCCGGCACAGGGCAGCAGCACCCCGAGCCAGCGCTTCAGCGGCAGGCAGGCCCGCAGGGTGTAGCCGACGACAGCCACGAACGGTCCGGGGAGTGACCGGCCCGACGAGGGTGTCGTGGCCACCGGCGGATCGGTGGCCGTCATCGGAGGAGCTCCCGGAACACGCTCTCGAGCGAGTCGTCGAGGGGCCGGACCTCGCGAAGGCGGGCCCCGGCGGCCCGGGCGACGACGGGCAGGAGGGTGGCCAGCTCGCCGGCGTGGGTCGAGGAGACGACGAGGGTGTCGCCGTCGACCGACACCCCCTGCACGGCTTCGCTGGCGAGGAGGTCACCGGCCAGCCGGCGGGGCTCGGTCGTGCGCACCAGAACGGCCCGCGGCCGGTCGGCCAGCGCGTCACGGATGGCCCGGTGGCCACCGGCGGCGGCGAGACGACCCCGGACGATCACCAGCTGACGGGCGGCCAGGCGCTCGACCTCGTGCAGGACGTGGGAGCTGATGATCACCGTGCGGCCCTGGGCCCCGAGGGCGTGGAAGAGGTCGATGAGCGCGACCCGTTGGACGGGGTCGGCCCCGTTCAGCGGCTCGTCGAGGACCATGACCTGCGGCTCGGTGACCAGGGAGGCGGCGATCTTCGCCCGTTGGCGCATGCCCTTGCTGAAGCCGGCCACGCGCCGGTCGGCGACGTCGAGCAGGCCGACGGTGGCCAGGCCGGCCTCCGGCGCGCTCCGGTCCTCGACCGAGTGCAGGGCGGCGGTGTAGCGGACCAGCTGGCGGGCGGTCATCGGCCCGGGTACAGCGTCGTCCTCGGGGACCAGCGACAGGCGGCGTTGGACGCCCCGCTCCGCTCGGGGGTCGGCCCCCAGCACCCGAACCGTGCCCCGGTTGGTCGGCAGGAGGCCACAGACCGCCCGCATGAGGGTCGTCTTGCCCGCCCCGTTGGGACCGAGGAGGCCGGTGACCCCCGCCCCGAACGAGCACGACAGCTCGGTGACGGCGACCTTCGGCCCGAACCACACCGACACGCCGTCGCAGACCACGGTCGGCTCCGCCACGAACGCCGGGTCGGCGGGCGGCGGGGGCGTGGTCGGCGGCGGCGGGAGGTCAGGCGGTGGCGGGGTCATGGGGGACCGGGGGAGCTCGGTCATCGCTGCCGCCTCTTCGCCTGACGGCTCATCGGCTTGCGGGCCTGGTCGGCCCGCCGATCGTCTACGACGCTCATTGGCGACCCTCGTCGTAGCGACGGTGCAGGACGGCGAACGCACCGCCGACGAGCACGACATAGAGGACGACGGCGGCCACGCCCGCCCCCGCGACGCCCGCCAGGCCGGCGTCCTGGTCGATGTCGACCCGGCCCTCGAAGACGATGTCCCGCAGGATCAACGGTAGGCCGAGCAGGTTGAGCACCCCCAGGACCGTCCCGTCGGGCGCGGCGGCATCCACGATCCCCGCGGCGACGACCGAGGGGATGAACATCGTGCCGAGGAAGGCCAGGCCGCCGACGATCCGCCGGTCGGTCAGGGAGGCAAGGGCGACCGCGACCGAGGCGTAGAAGAGGGCCAGCACCGCGCAGGCCACCGGCACCTTCCAGAGGATGCCGAGGTGGTCCCCGACGTAGTCGAGGGAGCCGTCCTCGGCCACCAGCATCTGACCGACGTAGAGCATCACCTGGGGCAGGAACGAGAACCCGAAGACCAGGAAGAAGATGCCGCCGACCTTGGCCATGACGTAGTCGTCGCCGGTGAGGGGGCGGGAGAAGATCAGCGGGAGCACCCGGTCGTGGCGGTCGGGGCAGATCACATCCGGGGCACTCACCGCCACGAACAGCAGGAGCATGGTCGACACGCCGACGTAGTCCCGGAAGGTGAGGAACTCGAAGCCGATCTCGCCGACGGGGGTGTTGCGGGTGGCGTAGCGGACGCCGAGGTCGACCGCGGCGGGGATGGTCACCAGGCCGAGCAGCGTCCACGGCAGCACCTTCTGGCGCCACGACCGGCGCAGGCCCAGGGCCCGCCGCACCGTCAGGCGCCACAGGGCCCAGCGGCCGGCGGCCCGTCCACCCCGGGAGCCGTCGTAGGGCCGGTAGCCCCGGTCATAGACCGCTCCGCCCAGCGCCGGGGCCGGCGGGGCGCTCACCGCTGAGCCTCCTGGACGAACAGCTCGTCGAGGGAGTGGTGGCGGCTGGAGAGGGCATAGAGACGAAGGCCCAGGTCGGCGACGAGGTCGCGAACGGTGTCGAGGACCTCCTCACCCCGCTCGGCGGTGTCGACGTCGACGACGTGGGTGTCGACCGGGGCGATCCGCAGGCCGACCGCGGCGAGGGCGGCGGTGAGCAGCTCGACGGCGTCGGGGCGGCCCCCGACCTCGACCCGCAGGATCCCGGTGCGCTGCACCAGCTCCTCGATGGGGCCGGCCACGACCAGCTTCCCGGCGTCGATCATCACCACGTGGTCACACACCCGCTGGACGTCGTCGAGGAGGTGGGTGGCGAACAGGACCGAGACCCCGAAGGTCGACAGGCGGCCGACGAGGTCGAGCATCTCCTCCCGCCCCATCGGGTCCAGGCCGGCGGTGGGCTCGTCGAGCAGGACCAGCTCGGGATCCGCCACCAGGGCCTGGGCCAGCTTGGTGCGCTGGCGCATGCCGGTCGAGAAGCCGCCCACCGGCCGGAAGCGGGCCTCGTCGAGGCCGACGAGGTCGAGCATGTCCGACGCCCGCTGGCGGGCGGCCTCGGCGGGCAGGCCGGCCAGCTCCCCGAAGGTGGCGACCAGGTCGGCGGCGGTCTGGTCGTTGGGCAGGCAGTCGTGCTCGGGCATGTAGCCCAGCCGAGACCGGATCCCGACGGGGTCCTCCGCGACGGGGCGGCCCACGACCTCCACCCGGCCGGCCGTCGGGTGCACCTGGCCCAGCATCAGGCGGAAGAGCGTCGTCTTGCCCGCCCCGTTGGCCCCGACCAGGCCGACCGATCCGCGGGGCACGTCCATCGTCAGGTCGCGGAGGGCCGTCGTACCACCGGAGTAGGTGAAGGTCAGCCCCTCGGTCCGCAGCAGGGTCTCGCCCGGCGCGCCAGGAGACGGCGGTGCCGGGACAGGAGGAGCGACGGTCATCGGGCGGCTCCTGTAGCGGGGACCTCTGCGGAGCACGGGACTCGCCCAGGGTAGGAGGGATCAGCCGGGGCCGGGTCCAGGTTCGGCAGGCGGACCTCGGTCCGGTCACGTCCGCGCCCGTCGGCGCGGAGGCCGGGGCGCGAGGCCCGCGGATACATCAGCAACCCTTGACGGAATGCATCACGAATCGTCGCTTGTCCTAATGGGTCGGCGGCGCGACGGTAGACCCATGTTCGCCATCCACTGTGACCACTGCCAGAAGCGCTACCTCGTCGGGACCTCGGCCATCGTGTCCTTCCGCAACTCCGACCACGGCCCCGAAGCCGTCGTCCGGTGCCCCAAGGGCCACGCCGTGGTCCATGACTTCCACACCGATTCGGACCGGCCGCTGGTCGACGAGGTCGCCCTCGTTGCCTGAGCCCTGAGGGCGGCCGCCTCCCTCGGGGCGGCCCGCCGTCCCCCCGTCTCGGCCGGTCGGCCAGACTGGCCGCGGTGCACAACCGTCGTGACTGGCTGGCCATCGGGGCCGGCGCCGTCCGTGGGGCCTCGGGCGTCTCGTTCCTGATCGCCCCCCGGGCCGCCAACCGGCTCTGGGGCGGCGAGTCCGACGAGACCCCGACGGCCCAGCTCCTGCTCCGCTCGATGGGCTACCGGGACGCCCTGGTCGGCGGGATGCTGCTGCGGGCCGGCGTCACCGGGTCGCCCAACACCCCGGGCTGGTTCCTGGCCAGCGGTGGCGCCGATCTGGCGGACCTGATCGGCGGCCTCGGTCAGCACGAGCACATGAGCCGCGACCAGAAGCTTCGCGGCCTCGGCGGCGCCGCGGTCGGCATCGCCATCGGCCTCCTGGGAGCGGCTCGGGCCCGGCGGCACCTCGCCGCCTGACCCCACGGGAGGGCCCCCACCGTTCTGGCGCCCTACGCGGTGCGCTCGGGGTCCCCGCCGGGATCGTCCAGGCTGTCGGCGTCGACCGGCTCGGCGGGCTCGGGCAGGATCCCGGCCCTGTGGTCCCGCTGATCTGCCTTCAACGAGGCCACGATGGAGATCGTCAGCACCCCGAAGATGACGCGCGAGGGACAGCGGGATCGGCATGTGGTACTCGACCGGCTTCCCGATGAGGAGCATCTTCGTGCCGACGAACGCCAGTATCACGCCGAGGCCGACGTTGAGATACCGGAACTGGCCCTGCATCCCGCCGAGCAGGAAGTAGAGCGAGCGCAGGCCGAGGATGGCGAAGGCGTTCGAGGCGAACACGATGAACGGCTCGCGGCTGACGGCGAGGATGGCGGGCACGGAGTCCACCGCGAAGACCACGTCGGTGGCCTCGATCAGGACCAGCACGGCGAACAGCGGGGTGGCCAGCCGCTTGCCGTTCTCGATCGTGAACAGCTTCTGGCCGTCGTAGTTGTCGGTGGTCGGGACCAGGCGTCGGACCAGCCGCATGGCGATGTTCTTGTTGTAGTCGACGGCTTCGTCCTCGTCGTGGGTGGCGATCTTCCAGGCCGTGTAGAGGAGGAAGACGCCGAACACGTAGAGGATCCACTCGAAGGACTCGATGAGCGAGACCCCGGCGAAGATGAAGACGGCCCGCAGGACCAAGGCACCGAAGATCCCCCAGAACAGGACCCGGAACTGGTACTGCTTCGGCACCGCGAAGAACGAGAAGATGACGGCCCAGACGAAGACGTTGTCGACCGACAGGCTCTTTTCGATGAGGAAGCCGGCGTAGTACTCGGCCCCGGCCTGGCCCCCGTGCCACACGATCATCACGAGGCCGAAGGCGAGGCCGATCGAGATCCAGATGGCCGACTCGATGGCCGCTTCCTTGATGGTGATGACGTGCGCCGTCTTGTGGACGAGCAGCAGGTCGATGACCAGCATCGCGGTGATGGCCGCGATCAGCGCGGCCCACGCCCAGATCGGGACGTCGAAGCTGGCGAAGTTCTCGCTGGTGCTCGAACCGGAAGCCAACAGCGGGCTCAGAAACGCGGTCATGGGTATGGGTGACTCCTCGGTCAGACGTAGGTCGTCTACCGAAGGTCTCTCCCACCCGTCGACGTGACGAGCCGTCCGCCCGGGCCCGGGGACCGTGGTGACGAAACGAACGTGGCACCGTTGCCCGAGGCGCACCGGCGCCGGGGATACTCCCCTTCAGCGCAGGACCAGTGTACGGGTGGAGGGGCCCAGAGTGGTCTCGTCGGTGTCGTTCGCCCGGCGACACGTCCGGACTAGCTTGCGCCGATGCGACGGCTGACGGCTTCCCTGCTCCTGCTGGCCCTGTTCCTGACCGCCTGCGGCGACGACGACGGCGACACGGTCGATGCCGGTGGCGACGGCGGCGACGCCGGAACGGTGACCATGGAGGACCTGGAGGGGCGGGCCTTCGACTCGACCAGCTCGACCGGCTACGAGATCGTCGAGGGCACGACCATCAGCCTGACCTTCGCCGACGGGCGCATCTCGGCCAACGCCGGCTGCAACACCCAGAACGGGGACGTCGAGGTGGTCGACGGGCAGTTGCGGCTCACCTCCCAGCTGGCCAGCACGATGATGGGCTGCGAGGAGCCGCTCATGGCCCAGGACCAGTGGGTGGCGAGCTTCCTCGAGGCGGACCCGGATGTGACCCTCGACGGTGATGCGCTGACCCTCACCGCGGGCGACGAGTCCCTGGAGCTGAGCGCCGAGTCGTGAGCCCTGACGAGCCGGGCGGCCCGATCGTCTCCACCGGGCAACTCCCGGACCCCGACCAGGTCCAAGCCGTGCTCGAGGTCCCGGCAGGCGGTGTGGGCCGCCTCACGGGCCTTCCGTTCGACTCGGTCATGGCCATCGAGCTCGGCGCCGCCCGGACCATGAACCCGATGGTGAACGCCGGTGCCATCGCCACGACCAGCCTCGTCCCGGGGGCCACCGGACGGCCGTCTGGCGACCCTCCGTCCGGGGTAGGTCGCCTCCCATGGCCCTTCCGGATGTCTGGTTGTGCGAACCCGACCCGACCGTCGGCTTCACCGGGCTGGCGACCATCGCGACAGCGGGCGGTCACCGCGTCTGCGTGCTCGACGACCATGAGGCCCCGGCTGCCGAAGACATCGTCGTGTCGGACCCGACCCGGGAGCCGGCCGGGCTGCCGGGCCGCATCAGCCGGTGTCGCCACCTGGCCCTGACCCACCGGAAGGACGAGCCCTTCGTCCTGCGCTGCCTCCGAGTCGGCTACCTCGGGTTCGTGCTCCACACCACCCCGGCCGCCGAGGTGGCGGCGGCGCTGCCGCGGATCGCCTCCGGCGAGGCCGTGGTGGCCGCGGCCCTGGCCAGCCGGGTGGCCCTCAGCGGCGCCCACCTCGCCGACGACAGCTTCTGGCCGGGCTCGACCCGCGGCCTGACCCGGCGCGAAAGTGAGGTGCTGGAGGGCCTCAGCCACGGCCAGTCCACCCGCCAGGTCGCCGAGCACCTCTTCCTGGGGGAGGAGACGGTCCGCAGCCACCTCAAGTCGCTCTACCAGAAGCTGGGGGTGGGCGACCGCAGCGCCGCCGTCGCCCACGCCTTCCGAGAAGGCATCCTCGCCACCGGCGCCGACTGAGCCGACCCCGCCGACGGACCGCCCCGGCTCAGGGCATGGTCCGCACGGTGAACCACACCGTGGTGGCTGAGGCCGGGTCCGCCCGGATCCCCCAGGCCGAAGCCAGGGCATCGACCAGGCGCAGGCCCCGACCCGACACCGCCCGCGGGTCCGAGTCCGAGTCCGCCAGGCGGGGTCGGCCACCACCGTCGTCGGTGACCTCGATCCGCACCCGGGCCTCGGTCCGGTCGAACCGGACGGTGAACGGGGTCCCGCCGTGCTGGACGGCGTTGGCCGCCAGCTCGGACACCAAGAGGCCCACCGTCGCCCGCAGCTCGGGGCCGACATCGGTCAGCCGGGCGCCGACCCAGTGGCGGGCGCCACTCACCGACGCCGACTGGGACGGGAAGACACAGCGGTCACCGCTGGTCCCGCTCCCCTGCCGCGTTGGCTGTGTCATCACGCCAGGGTCTACCCGCCCGGAGCCCGAGTGACCCACAGCGGGTGCCGGTCGTCGGCCAATGGAGGTCTGAGTCTCCCCCGTTCGGGTAGAACCCTCCCCATGCACGCCCGCCCGGTGGTCAAACCATGAGCCCGGAGATCTCCTCGCCCGGCGAGTCCATCGGGGCCCGCCTGCAGATCGAGTCGGGGGCCGATGACCCGTCGACCCTGGCCCTGGTCGGTGAGCTCGATCCCCACACGGCGCCACTGCTGGCCACCGCCCTCCGCGAGCGCATCGACGAGGGGGCCGGGGTCATCCGCCTCGACGTAGCCCGCTTGGACTTCATCGACTCGTCCGGCCTGCGGGTGCTCGTCGAGGCCCACCGGGCGCTCGGCGGCGAGCCGGGATCCCTGCGTCTGGCCGAGGTCTCGGCGACCTTCCTCCGCCTGCTCGAGGTGACCGGCCTGGACCAGCGCCTCACCATCGAGTCGACGTCGTGAGTGCCCCGGCCGACGACGGCCACGACGCCGAGGACGAGATCCTCCTGGCCTTCCCCGCCTGGCGGACCAACTTGCGCATCGCCCGCCTGGCGGTGTCGAGCGTGGCCGCCGACGCCGGCTTCGGGCTGGAGGACATCGAGGACCTGCAGGTCGCGGTGACCGAGCTGTGCGGAGTCCTCCTCGGACCGGCAGCGACCGATCACGACGGGTTCGGTCGCATCGAGCTCCGCCTGCGGGTGGACGCCGGCGACGTCGAGCTCGACGGGCGCCGCGACCCGGCGCCGGGACCGATCCCGGACCTGGACCCCATCGCCCGGGAGCTACTGGCCGTCATCACCGATCACCACACCCTCGAGGCAGTCGACGGCCGCTGGAGCTTCTCTCTCCGCAAGGGCCCCACGCCGGGCTCGGGAGAGGGCGCGCCAGGACCGGGGTGACACCGGCAAGCGACGAGCGCGCGACCCGCGACCAGCTCGTCGAGGACCACCTTCGGCTGGCGTCCCACTTCGCCCGGCGCTACTCCGGTCGAGGCCTGAGCCGTGACGATCTGGAGCAGACGGCGCGACTGGCCCTCGTCAAGGCGGCCGAACGCTTCGAGCCCGACCGGGGGTTCGCCTTCGCCACCTTCGCCAGTCGCTCCATCGACGGCGAGCTGAAGCGACAGTTCCGCGACCACTCGTGGTCCGTGCGCCCACCCCGGGCCCTCCAGGAGCTCCACCTCGACCTGCGACGGGCCGACGAGGAGCTCACCCACGAGCTCGGGCGGCCGCCACGGCTGGCCGAGGTCGCCCGCCGCCTCGGCGTCGACGAGGAGGCCGTCCTGGAGGCCCTCGAGGCCGGGGTCGCCCACCACGCAGCCAGCCTCGACGCCCCCCTGGACGAGAGCACCCGGACCGCGTCGGACCAGCTGGGTGCCGGGGACCCCGGCTACGAGCTCACCGAAGGGCGGCTGCTGGTCGAGGACCTGCTGGCGACGTTGCCCGAGCGGGAGCAGGAGATCGTGCGCCTGCGCTTCTACGACAACCTCAGCCAGGAGGAGATCGCCGACCGGATCGGCGTGAGCCAGTCCTATCTGTCCCGCCTCTTACGACGGACGCTGCTCGACCTCCGGGCGCGGGGCAGGGGGCCGATCGACGACTGACGCCCTCGTCGGGTCACCGAAACCCGCCAGGGCCTGGTCCAAATCGAGGATCCCTGTGGCCCACAGCGACAGGGACACCCCGATCGCGACCAGCGCCACGGGAACCCGGTTGGACATGAACAACACCACTGCGCCGACCAGGATCAGGTAGGTGATCGTGCTGTCCGCCACGGCGGCGAGGCTAGGACGGCGGGCTGACCATCTCCCTGGCCTCCCGTTCGCCGGCGAAGCGGTCATACAGGGTCACCAGCAGGCTGATGATCACGGTGAAGAAGACCAGCGCGGCACCGTTCAGGTCCTCCTGGGAGGTACGGCCCACGGCCCCGAAGAGCCAAAGCACGCCGGCGTTGACGGCGAGCATGCCGAGGAACTGCGTGCCGGTGGAGCGCCACTGGACACCCCGGCCCGCCAGCCCGTGGCTGACGGCGGCGTTGGCCACGATCAGCAGCCCGACCCCGACACGCGGTCTGCAGGGGACCGCGGTCGACGTCGGGCAGGACCGAGGCGAAGATCACACAGACGAGGCCGATGAGGGCCACCTTCTCGCCCGTGCGCCACGAGAGCACCCGGTCGCGGACCGCCGCGACGTCGGTCGGGACGGGCTCGATGTGCTCGGCCACCCGGACGGTGAGGGACCAGTCCGGCTCGGGTACCTTGGCCCGCTGGCTGCGCCAGACGAGCACGACAGCGACCACGACGACGACCAGCAGGCCCACGAACCACAGGTTCTCGCCGATGGCCTCGCCCCAGGACGTGTCGACCGGCACGCCGAACACGTCCTCCTTCATGAAGTCCGTGAAGTCCAGCTGGGCCACGTGGATCCACCATTCCTGCGGGAGCTTGATGAAGATCCAGATGAAGGCCGCCAGGCCGATGAGTTGGCGACGCGACAGGCGCCCGGGGTTCCAGCAGAGCCGGATCGCCTCGTAGGCGATGAAGAAGTACTCGAAGGTGTTGGGGAAGACCATCAGGAGCCACCGGTAGCCGAGGAGCTCGAAGGCGACGACGCCGACCAGCCGGTAGTACCAGAGGAACGCGGCGACGTGCTGGGCCCGGTCGTCGGTCCAGGTGCGGATCGTGGCCAGGTACGCCACCGAGAGGTACCAGATGTCCAGGGCCTTGTCGTAGCCCTGGTAGTTGTCCAGGGACAGATCCGTGTTCTTCTGCAGGATCGACTGGTCGGCGGCGTCGAGGACCAGCAGGGACAGGATCGTCGGGAGCGGGAACAGCGGGATCAGGAGGGGCAGCAGCAGCCTGACCGCGACGATGAGGAAGACGATCAGCGCATCGCTCACACCGGCTCCAAGCGGTGGGGGTCGATGGCGTCATCGGCGGGCCAGGGTTGGTGTTCGAGCAGGTCCGCCACCACGACACGGCCCTCGGCCAGCCGGCCATCCGCGGCGTCGACCACCCGCCAGTGCATCCACGGCTTCCCCAGGGGCTGGGACTCGAGGGCCAGCACCCGCAGGTCGCCCGGAGCGAACCCGCACTCGTGCCTGCACCGCGGCGAGGAGCTGCTCGTGGTGGAGGTGGCCGTCGCCGAAGTTCCAGCCCAGGATCACTCCGGCCATGCCCTCACCCTCGTTGACGGCGTAGGCCTCGAGGTCGTCCACCACGGTGGGCAACAGGGTGTTGAGGGCCCGGCCGTGCAGGTGCATCGAGCGGAAGGCCCGCAGCTTGCCGTTCACCGCCCGGATGGTGTCCTCGTCGTAGAGGACCGCGAGCTGGCGGCCGATCGTGGCCGCGGTCTTGGTCAGGCGGTCGTCGAGGACCGTCGAGCAGTCACCCCCCTCAGCGTCCTTGCGGAAGAGCCAGAGGCTCGCCGCCCAGTTCCCCGCGTAGTACCGCATGCCCGGCAGGAACGAGACCTTGTCGGGTCGCAGGTTGCCGAGCACGGGGCCGACCAGCAGGCCGAGCGCGAGGAAGACGGTGACCAGTGGGTCATCGAGGACGTCGAGGGGATTCAGCTCGGCGTGGTGCCCGAAGAGCACGAACATCGAGTACAGGAAGAGCACGTTCCACTCGATGGGCACCCCCATCGGGAAGCAGGACGTGATGAACAGGTGGAAGGCCAGCATCACCGCCAGGCCGACGGTCGTCGGGGTGCCCCCGGAGGAGACCGCCAACAGGAGCGGGAAGGCGAACTCCACGACCGTGCCACCGTGGGCCAGCGCCGCGGCGAAGCCCGAGGGGCGCAGGTCGTCGGGGTAGCGGCGGTACATGGCCCGCTTCAGCGCCGGGACAACCAGGACGGGAGAGTTGCTGACCATGATGGTGACCACGTTCGGGAAGTGGTGGTTCAGCTTCGAGGTGGCGGCCCCCCACCAGATCGCCAGCTGCACCACCATGGCCCCCGCCAGCATCACGGTGACGTCGCCGTCGGCGAGCACGACGACGATCAGGGTCACCCAGTAGTGCTCGGCCCGGGCGGCGAGGAAGACGGTCTTGTCCCGCAGGCCCAGCCCGGCGAGGACCACGACGATCGGGCAGGAGCAACCCGGCGTCGAGCAGGGCCTCGCCCGACAGCAGGGCCCGGAGGCAGAGCCCCACCAGCCCGGCATAGGCCACGACGTCGACGAGCGATCGGCGGTGGCCGGCGGTCAGCGGCACCCGGTCGGGCCAGGGGGCCAGGCGGATGGTGCCCGGGCGGAGGAAGTGGGTGAAGGCCACGATCGGCGGGACATAGCGACCGGTGAGTGGGCCGCTTCCGCAACCCAGGCCGAGGACCTCGAACAGGAGGGTCCAGACGATGGCCTTCTGGAAGGCGACGGGCTCGGCCCACCAGTCCCCGATGTCGCCCAGGCCCTCGACGCCCGGGGCCCGGCTGACGAAGACCACCCAGAGCCAGACGTACAGGACGATCTTGGCCACGTAGAAGAGGTAGGCGATGAGGGGCGCCCCGAAGCCCTGGGTGGCCCAGGACTCACACATGAGTCGGACGCGTTCGGCCTCGGGGCGGCTCGCCCAGTCATCCAGGTCCAGGTCCGGCAACGCCGGCTTGATCACCCCCACGGGGGAGTTCTTACTCCCCGGCCACGGGTCCCACCGTCAGGTCAGAGGAACTCGGCGGTGGAGCCGCCCAGCTCGGTCGGCTCCATCCCCAGCTTGCGGTGGTCCCAGGAACGGACCCGGTCGACGTCGACCCGGACGGCGACCCGCTTGTTGAGCATGAGCTCGACGAACGGCCGCATCTCCTCGGTGTAGGGGCCGGTGTAGCGCTCCCACACGCTGACGCCCGACGGCCCACAGGGCGTCGGGGTCGTCCACCACCGTGGCGTGTCCCTCGAGGGCGACGCCCCGCAGGGTGTCGTAGGTCAGGCCGTCCTCGATGGAGACCGTGATGCGGTCGTCCCGCCTCAGGTTCTGGACCTTCTGGGACTTGGCCTTGGTCTCGAACCAGACCTGGCCGTCGACCACGGCGTACCACATGGCCACCAGGTGGGGTTGGCCGGTGGGGCCGATGGTCGCCATCGTGCAGGTGCGGCTCCGCTCGACGTAGGCGGCGACCTCGTCGTCGGTCATGGTGATCTTGCTGCGCTCGTTGGTGCCCATGGGCGTTCCTCTCCTGGCGTCCCGACGTGGGATGGTGACCCACCGTGACCCCGGACCGTAACCCTCACGCCGGCCTGAAGATCACCGACGACGACGCCACCATCGCCGCCGCCCTGGAGGACGTGAGCATCCCGACACTCATGCTCTCGATGGTCCACATGACCGGTGACGCCTCGATCATCCGCGGCGATCTGAAGCCCCAGGGGCTCTTCCTCAACGAGGTCCAGGGCTACATGAGCGAGGAGGACAAGGCCGAGGTGCGCCGCCTCGCGCTGGAGGTGATCCGGGCCTACCGGGACGGGGGCTCGATCCCCGCCGACCCGCCGTCGCCGGAGCTGATCCGGGAGATGATGAGCTTCCTGGTGTGCGAGGACGTGCCCGAGGAGTACGTCCCCATGCTCCTCGAGGAGATGGAACTGGACGGGGTCGACGCCCGGGAGGTCGACCTGTCGGTCGGGGCCGACGAGCGGGCCGAGTTCCCCGTCGTGGTCATCGGCTGCGGGCAGTCGGGCCTGCTGGCCGGCATCCGCCTCGAGGAGGCGGGCATCCCGTACACGATCATCGAGAAGAACGCCGGGGTCGGCGGCACCTGGTACGAGAACACCTACCCCGGCTGCCGGGTCGACGTCGGCAACCACTTCTACTGCTACTCCTTCGAGCCCTCGGACCACTGGAGCCAGTACTTCGCCCAGCAGCCCGAGCTGGCCCGCTACTTCGACGACGTGATGCACCGCCACGGCATCGAACGACCACGTGCGCTGGGAGACCGAGGTCGTCGCCGCCATCTGGGACGACGATGCCGGGACCTGGACCGTACGGGTCCGGGCCGCCGACGGGACCGAGGACACCCTGACCGCCCGGGCCGTGATCTCGGCGGTGGGCCAGCTGAACCGGCCGAACCGACCCGACATCCCGGGCCGGGACGACTTCGCCGGCCCGTCCTTCCACTCGGCCCAGTGGGACCACTCGGTGGACCTGACCGGGAAGCGGGTGGCCCTGATCGGGGCGGGGGCCAGCGGGTTCCAGATCGCCCCGGCCATCGCCGAACAGGTCGAGCACCTCACGGTCTTCCAGCGCACGGCCCAGTGGATGTTCCCCAACCCGAACTACCACGAGCACGTGGGCCCCGGTGTGCAGTGGGCCCTGCGCCACCTCCCCTTCTACGGGCGCTGGTACCGCTTCCTGCTGTTCTGGCCCGCCTGCGACGGTGGGCTGGTCGCGGCCCGGGTCGACCCGGACTACGACAGCAGTGACGGCCGGGCGGTCAGCGAGACCAACGACTTCACCCGGCAGATGTTCACCGACTGGATCGTCAGCCAGATCGGCGACGACCACCCCGACCTGCTGGCCAAGGTCATCCCCGACTACCCGGCCACCGGCAAGCGCACCCTGCAGGACAACGGCAGCTGGCTGCAGACCCTGACCCGGCCCGACGTCGAGCTGGTGCGGACGCGGCATCGACCACATCGAGGCCGACGCCGTGGTCACCGAGGACGGCGGTGCGCCACGAGGTGGACGTGATCGTCTACGCCACCGGGTTCCAGGCCAACCGGTTCCTGTTCCCCATCGAGGTCGTCGGCCGCGACGGTGCCGTCCTGGCCGAGCGCTGGGGCGACCGACCGGCGGCCTACCTGGGCATCACCGTGCCCGGCTTCCCGAACCTCTTCTGCATGTACGGGCCGGGCACCAACCTGGCCCACGGCGGCTCCCTGATCTTCCACAGCGAGTGCCAGATGCGCTACATCACCGGCTGCCTCGACCTGCTCCTGTCCTCGGGGGCCACGGCCATGGAGCCCCGCCAGGACGTCCACGACGACTACCACCGGCGGGCCCAGGACGAACTGAAGGGCCTGGTCGTGGTCCCACCCGTCGATCCGCCACTCGTGGTTCAAGAACCCCGACGGCGACATCCACGTCCTCAGTCCCTGGCGCCTCGTCGACTACTGGACCTGGACCCAGCGCCCCGACCCCGACGACTTTGTGATGCGCTGACCGACCGTTCTGGTCCCAGCTATGTCGCACGGGGCGCGCGTTGCTGGTACCAGAACGGATCAGTCGGACTGGGTGAGAGTGTCGAGGCGGTCGACGGCGTCGATGAACTCCTCGACCATCTCCAGAACGACCCGGCGGGTGGGCTTGACCGTGTTCATGGCGCCGACGACCTGGCCCACGAAGTAGGTCACCAGCTTCTGGCCGCCGCTGCCCTCGGTGTCCGCCACCCGGGCGAGGCGCTGGAGGGCGGGGCCGATGAGGATGGGCTGCATGGGCATCGGCAGTGGGCCGGGGCCCTCCGGGTTCTCCCACTCGTCGGTCCAGGCCGTGCGCAGCATGCGGGCGGGCTTGCCGGTCATCGACCGGGACCGGACGGTGTCGGCGGAGCCCGCGGCCAGGAACTTGCTCTTGACCGACGGCGGGGTCTCGGCCTCCTCGGTGGTCAGCCAGACCGAGCCGCACCAGACGCCGTCCGCCCCCAGGGCCAGGCCGGCGGCCAGCTGGCGGCCCCGGGCGATACCGCCGGCGGCCAGGACCGGCAGCGGGGCCACGGCGTCGACCACCTCGGGGACCAGGACCATGGTGGCCACCAGGCCGGTGTGGCCCCCGGCCTCGGTGCCCTGGGCCACGATCATGTCGGCCCCGGCCTCGGCGTGGCGCCGGGCGTGCTCGAGGTTGCCGGCCAGCGCGGCCACCGGGATGTCGTGGCTGTGGGCCCGCTCGAGGAAGTGGGGCGGCGGCGGGCCGAGGGCCGAGGCCACCAACGACGGCCGATGGTCGAAGAGGACATCGAGCAGGGGGGCCATGCTCTTGGGGTCGATGCGCATCCCGCCGATGCCCCGACGGACCTCCAGGCCCTCGGGCATCGGGGGCACGTCGTAGCGCTCGAGGATGTCGTCGACGTAGGCCTTGTGCTCCTCGGGGAGCAGGTCGGTCAGCTGGCTGGGGGTCAGGCCGCCCTCGTCGGCGCCCGCGTACTTCTCGGGCACCAGCAGGTCGACGCCGTACGGCTTGCCCTTGACCTCGTCCTCGATCCAGTCCAGGTCGATGGCGAGCTGTTCGGGGCTGTGGGCCACGGCCCCCAGCACCCCCATGCCCCCGGCGTTGGTGACCGCGGCGACGACATCCCGGCAGTGGCTGAAGGCGAAGATCGGCAGGTCGATGCCGACGAGCTCGGTGGCCTTGGTGCGCATCCCCCGAGTCTCGCGGAACCTCAGGCGGTGAGCAGCTTCCGAGCGGAAGAGGTCGAGGACCTGGTCGAGGGCGTCGTGGGTGGCCGAGCCCGGCTCGTCGACGAAGTGCTCGGTCAGCACCGAGTGCGGCTTGACGAGGGCGTCGGGGTTGGCGTCGGCGTCCTCCAGCTCGACACAGGTGAAGGCGTCGCCCAGCTCGTCGCGGAGGAACTGGAACCGGGCGGCCGGGACGAACTTGTCGCTCTTGAAACGCAGGCCCAGCGACCTGCAGGTCCTCGTTGGCACACCGGCCCTTCACCACGTCGAGGTCCTCGCGGGAGATGTCGATGCCGTGGGCGCCCTTCTTGCCGATCGGCAGGGAGGGCTGGGACAGCACCGGGGCCAGCAGGGCGGGCTCGGTGGACATGGCCAGCGCGTAGCCACCGGTGAAGCACATGCCGACGGCGCCGACGCCGCGGCCGCCACAGCGTTCGTGCTCCGCCTTGGCCAACGCCCGCAGCCAGTCCACGACCGGGGACGTCTGCCCGGTGGCGAACACCACGAACTCCTTGCTCACACAGGCCGGGACCATCGAGGTGAGGACGACCTTGACGGCCGGCCCTTCGACGAGGTGTCCCGGCCCCGGCACGCCGAAGAGGTGGGGCAGGGTCACGCTGAAGCCGGCGGCGACGACCCGGTCGGCGAAGGCGAGCACCTTGGGCGTGATCCCGGGCATCTCGGCGATGACCAGCACCGCGGGCCCGCTCCCCTTCCGGAAGACGTCCCGCCTCTTGTCGTCGTGGGTGAAGGTGCCCCGCTCGAAGTCGGAAAGGTCCGCGTCTGGCATCAGGCCAACGTAGGCCACGTCCGCGCAGGCGACGGCCGACGGGTGACGGCCATGTGACGGGTCGGGACGCGGGCTCGAGCTCGGTTCGAGGGCGAGATGCAGGACCGGCTCAACGCCCTGATCGGGCCGGCGACAAGCGCCACCGCGGGTACCGGGCCGGTGAGGGCATCGCGGTCGACGTCGACCCACTGAGCGGGACTCAGTCCAGCATCAGCTTCACCGCGACCACCAGGCCGAGGACCACCACCATCATCCGCGGACCGTGGCGGGATCCGGCGACCGATGCCCGCCCCAAGCGTCCCGCCGACGGTCGCCCCGATCGCGATCAGGACCACGGCCTCCCAGGCGACATCGGCGAAGAGGATGAAGACCACAGCGGCCACGGCGTTGACCGTCCCGGCCAGCACGTTCTTGAGGGCGTTGGACCGCTTGAGCTCGTCGGGGACGAACACCGCGAGGACGGCCAGCAGGATCACGCCCTGGGCCGCGCCGAAGTAGCCGCCGTAGATCCCGGCGCAGGTAGGCGATGGCCAGGGGCGCCGGGCCCGACGTCCCGGGCCCCCTCCGGGCGGCGGGCGGCCACCCAGACCGACAGCCGGGGCTGGGCCAGCATCAGGCCGCAGGCCATGAGCACCAGAACGGGCACGACGGCGTCGAAGACGTCGGAGGGCAGGGTCAGGAGCAGGATCGCCCCGGTGAGGCCGCCGAGGCCCGAGGCCGTGGCCATGGTGCGGGCCCGTCGCCCCTGGCCCTCCAACTCCCGACGGAAGCCGTAGGCGCCCGCGAGCGACCCCGGGACCAGGCCGATGTTGTTGGACACGTTGGCCACCACGGGCTGGTAGCCGACGGCGAGCAGGGTCGGGAAGGTGATGAGGCTGCCGGAGCCGATGACGGCGTTCACGCCGCCCGCGCCCATGCCGGCCAGGACGACCAGCGCGGCCTCCCCAGAAGGACAAGGTCAATGTCCGCTCGTCGCCGCCTGCGCGGGCTCCTGCTGCCTACGGCAGCTATCGGCGAGCGGTCCGGAGTGCTGCTCCGGCTGGCGCCTCCGCAGCGTGGCTGGTGGACGGCACGCACTGCGGCGGAACGGTACCCGCCGAGGTGGGGACGCCCGAGGGGCGCAATCCGGTTGACGGCGGGGGTCGGCCGCGGCGAGCGTGCCCCCGTGGGCAACACCTTCCTGGACGGCACGGCGGTCGAGGCCATCGGTGACGGGCCGCTACCGCGGCCACATCGACGAGGTCTGGAACCTGCGGCCGCTCCCCCAGGGAGGCGTGGTCACCGCCCTCGCCCTGCGGGCCATGGCCGCGGAGCTGGACGACCCCGCGCCAGCGCCTCCGCACGGCGCACACGTCGTTCGTGGCCCAGGTGGCCGACGGACCGGTGGACATCGACGTCGAGCTGCTGCGCCGGGGACGGTCGATGTCCCACCTGCGAGCCGAGGTCCGCAACCCCGGCGACAGCCCGGGGCCACCTCACCACCGGCATCTTCGGGGCGCCGCGAGAGGGCTTCCCCTTCACCGATCTGGAGCCGCCCTCCGAGATCGCCCCACCCCGACGACTGCCCGTCGTTCCGGGACCCGCCACCGCCCGGAACGTCGAGGACTTCGAGCCCATGCCGTTCTGGGAGCGGGTGATCGAGGGTCGCAACGTCCGCGGGCACCCGCCGTGGGAGGACTACGAGCCCGACCGGGCCGAGCGGGCCAGCTGGTACCGCTTCGACGACCCCCCGATGCTCGCCGACGGGACGCTCGATCCCCTGGCGCTGATCGTGGTGGCCGACGTGATGCCCGGGGCCGTGGGCGAGAAGCTCGGCCCCCAGGAACGGCAGTGGTTCGCTCCGAGTGTCGACCTGACCGTGCACCTGCTCGACGACGCCCGGTCCGGCGACCCTGCTGGGCCACAACCGGGCCCGCCACGCGGGTGACGGCTACGCCTCGGCCGACATGGCCCTGTGGGACTACGGCCCCGACCAGCGCGACGAACCCCGGCTGGTGGCCTACGCCACCCAGCTGTTCCTCTTCACCTTCCTCGACTGACCCAGGTTCAGCCCACGGACGCGGCCTCGACCAGGGCGACTACGTCTCGGCCGGCAGCTCACCCGAGGTCCGGGCCACGACCCGCCGTCGGCGTCGAGCATCACCAGGAAGGGGTAGCCGGCCAGGCCGTAGGCCGTCGCCGCGGTCATGGACTCGTCGTCCACGAGGACGTCGCCGCTCCAGCCCTCGTCCTGCAGCCAGTCCGCGGGCGGGAAGTTCGGGCGCTGCTTCGTCGGTGCCGGTGAGGACGGCAACAGTGCGGACGCCCTCGAAGGCACCCTGCTCCTCCAGGTCGACCAGCAGCGGGGAGCTCGGCCTGGCAGTGGGGACACCAGTGGGCGAGGAACGCGATCAGCGTCGGCTCGCCGGCGCTGGCAGCCGCCGACCTCGATCGGGCGTGCCGTCGGGGGTCTCGCCGACGAGCCGCGGGGCCTCCTGCACCTACCGCCGGATCGCCCTCGGTCGTCGTGAAGCCGGTGAGGTTGGTGCCCTGCACGGTCACCGGGGCGAAGGCGGCGAGGTCGCTGTCCGTGGACTCGTCACCGCCGGTGGCCAGGGCGATGGCGAGGCCCACGGCGAGGACGACGATCGCCACCCCGATGGCTAGGGGCACGACGGGCAAGCGCCTTCGCGGGCGGGGCCGAGGGCCGTGGTCGGGTCTTGGTGGCGGTCATGGTTCCTCCGGGAGGGGGCGGTCGATCAACAGAGCGGTGAAGACGAGGGCGAAGGCCACGAAAGCCATGCGGGGGATGGTCCAGAACCCGAGGCCCTCGACCCAGCGGATGGTGCAGGGGTTGGCGGGGTCACAGCTGCCGGCGTGCAGGTCCGGGAAGGTCTCGATGACATTGTGCCAGGCGCTGACCACCAGGCCGACGCCGGCGAGGGCCAGCCCGTAGGGGCGAACGCCCGGGTCACGGCGAAAGGCGGCCACGGTCAGGATCAGGGCCAGGGGGTACATGGCGATGCGCTGGTACCAGCACCACTCACAGGGCGGGAAGTGCGCCCCCTCGGAGAACCACAGGCTGCCGAGCATGGCGATCGACGGCCACCATGGCGCCGAGCGCAGGCCCGGAGCCCGCCACTGATGTCTGGCGGACCGGCGAAGCGGCCGGGGTCGACGATGCGCAACCGCGGCCAGGGCGACCAGCAGGAGGACGCCGGCGGACGCGGCCGTACCCAGCACGTCGGCGACCTGATCCGGCGTCATGTCCTATCAGTCGATCGGCGGGACGTCCTGGTTCCGGCGCTCGTGTGTGACACCGGGCACCAGTGTCGGGCCGGAGCCAACCGCTCGCCAGTGTCGAAAGCCCTTGGCGGCCCGGGCCGAAGGACCAACACTGGGACCGTGCACACCTACGACGTGACGGTGACCTGGACCGGCGACGACGGCGAGGGCACCGCGACCTACCGCAGCTACCGCCGGGACAACGTGGTCACCGCCGCGGGCGTCCCCGACCTGGCCGGCTCGGCGGACCCGACCTTCCGCGGTGACCCGGCGCGGTGGAACCCCGAGCAGCTCCTCGTGGCCGCCCTGTCCCAGTGCCACCTCCTCACCTACCTGCACCTGTGCTCCATGAACGAGGTCGTGGCCACGGGCTACGTCGACGAGGCCCACGGCGAGATGGCTCTGAACAAGGACCACAGCGGCCAGTTCGAGTCGGTCACGCTGCGCCCGACGGTCACCGTGGCCGACGCTGCCATGGTCGCTCGGGCCACGGCCCTGCACCACGACGTGCCCGCTCTCTGCTTCATCGCCCGTTCCGTGAACTTCCCCGTCCACCACGAGCCCACGGTGCGCACCGCCGGCTGAGCCCGCTCACACCGGCGGGCGCTTCTCGACCGGCCGGTACAGGACCTCGCCGTTGCGGATCACCGAGACCGGGCCGTCCTCGCTGACCACGATGACCGTGGCGGTGGGGTCGTCGAAGCTGTAGCGGCGGGCCGAGGTGTGGCGCATGCCGCGGAAGCCCTCGACGTCAGCCTCGGCCTCGGCGCTGGGCACGAGGCGGACCCCGAGGTGGTGCAGGGTGCCCGTGCCGTCGAACACCGCCGCCCCGTCGACGAGGGCCAGGACGTGGCGCAGCGGGCCCAGGTCCTCGGGTCGCCCGATCTCGTACGGCGGTGGGGTGGGCAGGCGCAGCTCGTAGCCCGCCGGGCAGTCGCCGTCGGGCCGGTACACCAGGAGGGCGCCCACGCCCGTGGCGCCGAGGTCGTACACCGCGAAGGCGAGCAGCCGGGCCAGCGCCTTCTCGTCGCCCTCGAAGCCGTCGCCGATCAGGCTCCGGGCCCAGGCCTTCACCGGCGGCTCGTGGTGCCAGCCCACCCCGTCCCAGCGCAACACGCCGAAGTCGCCGACCAGGCGCACGACCCCGGACGGGTGGCGCTGCACGAGCGTGCCGACCGTGGCCTCGGCGAGCACGACCAGATCCCGTTCGGAGCCGGTGGGGCGGTCGAAGACGATGACCTCGACGCTGCCGTCGGCGTGGCGGACCATCCAGCTCGACAGGCCGTCGGCGTAGCGACGGGCGTCGGCCTCGTGGAACTCGTCGACCCAACGGCGGGACACGGTGAGGGCGGTCTGCTCACGCCAGGCGTGAGGGTCCACCTGCGGCTCGTAGATGGCGCCGAAGAGCGGGATACGCTTCTCGTGGGTCGGCGGGCGCAGGGCGTGGTCCAGCTCGACCAGCAGGGCGTCGGGCCAGTCCCGACCCGCGCCGAGTAGGCCTTCGTCGTTCAGCTCCTCGGTCAGGCGACGCAGCCGACCCGCGCTCGGCCCCGACGGTTCACCCACGCGGCGCACGGTACCGCCCTCCGTTCTGACCACGGATCTGCCGGTCGGGACCGGTCGATCCGGTGCCAGAATCGTTGGCATGGCGGCGAAGGTGACACCGGCGGTGACCGTGCTGGCGAAGGCCGGGGTCGAGCACGCGCTGCACGACTACGACGCCTCCGGGCGCGGCCGAGGTGGGCTTCGGCCTCGACGCCGCCCAGCAGCTCGGGCTGGACCCGGCCCGCGTGTTCAAGACCCTGGTGCTGGAGCTGGACAAGGACCCGGCCCGGCTCGGCGTGGTGGTGGCCCCGGCCACGGGTGAGGTCGACCTCCGGGCCGCGGCCGGGGCGCTCGGGGCCAAGCGGGCGGCGCTGGCCGACGTGACCCGGGCCGAGCGCACCACCGGGTACGTCCACGGCGGCATCAGCCCCTTCGGCCAGCGCAAGCGGCTGCCCACCGTGCTCGACGTCGTCGGCCGAGGCCTTCGTCACCATCTACGTGAGCGGCGGGCGCCGGGGCCTGGAGATCGAGGTGGCGCCCGGCGACCTGGTCACGGTGCTCGACGCCGCCGTGGCCGAGGTCGCCCGCACGTGAGCCGGGATCAGTTGGCGGCGAGGATGTCGACCACGAACACCAGGGTGTCGGTGCCCGTGATGCCGGCGTCGGGTTGCCCTCGGCGCCGTAACCCTGCTCCGGGCGGAATGACCAGCAGGATCTGGCTGCCGACCGTCTGGCCCACGAGGCCCTCGTCCCAACCGGCGATCACGCCGCCGACCCCGATGGGGAACTGGGACGGCTCGCCCCGGTCCCAGGAGGAGTCGAACTGCTCGCCGCTGCCGTAGATGACCCCGGTGTAGTGGGCCGTGATGTCCTGGCCGGCCTCGACCACGGGGCCGTCGCCCTCGATCAGGACCTGGGTGACCAGCTCGGTCGGCGGGTCGCCCTCAGGGATGGTGATCGTGGGCTGGCCGGTGTCGTCCAGCTCGACGATGGGCAGGCCCTCCTCGGGCTCGACCGCGGTGCCCTCGGCCCGGTCCAGCGGCGGCTCGGGGGTGGTGGCCTCGAGCACGTCGACCACGAAGAGGATGGTGTCGTCGGCCTCGATGCCGGCGTCGGGGATGCCGCCCTGCGCCTGGAAGGCGTCCTGGGGGGCGACGGCGATGAGCACGCGGCTGCCGACGGGCACGTCGAGCAGGCCCCGCACGAGTCCCGGGATGATCTGGGTCTCGTCCATGACGATCGACGGGGTGCCGCCCTCACCGGTCGCCTCGTAGGAGTTGTCGAACTCGGTGCCGTCGCGACCGTTCACCGCGATGTTCTGGAAGGACACGGTCTGACCGGCCTCGACCGGGTCGCCGTCACCCTCCTCGATGACGCGCCGGTAGGTGGTGTCGGTGCTGAACGCGTCGTCGACCTCGATGGCTGCCGACTCGTCGAAGACCCCGGTCACCGTGATGGCGTCGAGGGAGGGGTCGTCCTCGGCCGGCGTCGCCGACGACGGCACCCGCCGCCGCGGCATCCTCGGCATCGGCCTGGAGGGGCTCGCCCCCGTCGTCGCCACAGGCCGCCAGGAGCAGCAGCAGGGGCAGCAGGACGCGGGCGATCAGGGAGAAACGGCGCACGGGAGCTCTTTCGCTGGGGGAATCCGCCGTTCAGGATGCCAGCGATCACCCTCCGTCGGCATTCAGGGGCCACGATCAGCCGCCGAGGAGGACCAGGAAGTCATGGACGACGTACCGCTGTGGGGCATCCTGCGGGACCGGTACGGTCGCCCGGCGTGAGCGATCCCGATCTGCAGCTGGTCACCGGTGACATCACGGTGCTCGAGGTCGACGCCATAGTGAACGCGGCCAACGAGTCGCTGCTGGGCGGCGGAGGCGTGGACGGCGCCGTTCACGACGCGGCCGGGCCCGAGTTGCTCGAGTACTGCCGCACGCTCGGCGGCTGCCCCACCGGCCAGGCCCAGGTCACCCCCGGCTTCGCCCTCGCGGCGGCATGGATCATCCACACCGTCGGCCCCGTCTGGCGGGGCGGCGACTACGGCGAGGCCGACCTCCTGGCCTCCTGCTACCTCGAGTCCCTGGCCCGGGCCGACGAGGTCGAGGCCCGCACCGTGGCCTTCCCCGCCATCTCGACCGGCGTCTTCGGCTACCCGGTCCACGCCGCGACCGAGATCGCCGTCACCACGGTCCGAGGGGCATCGACGGCGGTCGACAAGATCCTCTTCGTGGCCTTCGGCGCTGACGTCCACCAGGCCTATGAGGACCTCCTTCGCCCATGACGGGGGGCCCCACCGTCGAGGATCGCCCCCCGCCGTAGCTCGGCCGTCAGAGGGCGGCGTTCGCCTTCTCGAAGTTCCTCAGGGTGCGCTCGACGTCGTAGGGCTCCTCGACGTGGGTCTCGTCGTCCCACTCGCTGCGTTCGATGGCGAAGAAGTCCCCTCCGTAGATGTGGATGGCGCCGGCGTGCTCGCCGGTCGGGTTCGTGACCTTGTGGATCGTGTCGTCACCCAGCAGGCAGACATCGGACGGGCGCAGCTCCTTGCCCCCGCTCTCGGCCAGGCCGGTGCCCTCACGGCGGAAGAAGGCGTTGTCCTCCCCGCCGGAGTAGATGCCGATGGACGCCCAGGTCCGGTGGTCGTGGGGCCGGATGGACATGCCCGGCGCCCAAACCACCTTGAGGATGGTCAACTCGTCGGACACGTACAGGCGGGCCAGCTCGGCCTTGTCCGGCGGCAGCGCGTCGGCGACCTCTCCCGGGGCCGACACGGCCCGGTCCAGGACCTCCTTGACCGCCAGCCGGGGCTGGGCCTCCTGATTCGCGGCCAGGCAGTCGTGGATGAACGCGTCAAGGTCGAACATGCCCCCAGACTCGCGCCTGAGCCGGCGATTTGCACCCCGACCTGCCCGACCGGTGACCGAGGCGTGCTCCGACCCCGCCGGCCGCCACAATGGGTCCGTGCGCCGCCTGCTACTGTCCGTCCCGCTCGTGCTGATCGTGCTCGCCGGCACCGACGCCGGACCGGCCCTGGCCCACGGGGACGAGGGCACCCTCGAGGTCGTCGACGCCGTGCCCTCTGCGGCCGGGGACCAGGTCACCTACACCCTCGAGCTGACCTACGCGAACGACGGCGAGCCCGTCGACGGGGCTCGGGTCTCGGCCACGGTGCGGGGGCCGGGCGCCGGGCCCCAGCAGCCGGTCGCCCTCGCGTCGATCGGCGGTGGATGGTACGCCGGGGCCGTGACGTTCCCCGGCCCCGGCCGCTTCACGGTCGCCTTCGCCGCCCTCGAGCCGGCCGCCACCCTCGAGGCGGTGCACGAGGTCGACGCGTCACCTCCGTCCACCACCACGACGGCGCCCACCACGACCACCCCCCCGCCCGAGGTCGACCCCGCGCTGGTGGCCGACGACAACGACATCGACAAAGGGCCGCCTGCCGGCCTGATCGTCGGCGCCGTGGTGGCCGGCGCCGTCCTGGTCGCCACCGTCATCGTCCTGATCCTGCGTCGCCGTCCGCTCGACTGACCCGCATCACCCGGTCCGACGTCCTCCGCGAGCTGTCCCCCCTGGGGCCAGGCCTGCCTCGACACCACGACCTGACCGGCGTCGCGTAGAGAACGCGTAGAGGTCCGGGCCCCGGACGTAGAGAACGCGTAGAGGCGGTTCCCCCGGTCCGGGGGCGGGCGTACACCGGGACCGTGACCAGGAACCACACCACCGACCACACCGAGGAACGGGACAACGCCGTCGCCGGCATCGTCCTCGCGGCCCTCGGCCCCATCGCGGCGGCCGCCGCGCTGGTCTCGGTCCGCAGCGCCTTCGGCGCCACCAACATCGCCCTGGTCCTCGTGCTCGTGGTCCTGATCGCCGCTCTGACCGGCGGCCGGACGGCCGGCGCGGTGGCCGCCGTGAGCTCGGTGCTGGCCTTCGACTTCTTCCACACCGAGCCCTACCTCTCGCTGACCATCGACTCGACCGACGACCTCATCACGACGATCCTTCTCCTCCCGATCGGCCTGCTGGTCGGGACGGTCGCCGCTCGCGCCCGCGCCGCTCGCCGCGACGCCGCCGCCTCCCACGACCAGATGCACCGCGTCCACCGGCTGGCCGAGCTGGCCGCCCGTGGCGAGGACCCGGCCGTGGTCCTCGACCACGCCCAGCAGGAGCTGATCGACCTGCTCAGGCTCACCGGTTGCCGGTTCGAGGCCTTGCCCTACGAGACCGACCTGCCCCTCCTCGAGCGCAGCGGCGCGGTCCTCACCGACCGTCACCGCTACACCCTCGACGGCTTCGAGTTGCCCGCCAACGGCGTGGCGCTGCCCGTGCTGGCCCGGGGCCGGCCGGTGGGTCGATTCGTGCTCGTGCCCACCCCGGGATCCGGCGTGTCCCTGGAACGGCGGATCGTCGCCGTCGCCCTGGCCGACCAGGCCGGAGCGGCGCTGACCGCAGAGAGGAGCAACCATGCGTGACGTCCTGGTGGTGACCGGGGTGATCGCCTTCTTCGTGCTCGGGGCGGCCTACATCGCCCTCTGCGCCCGGATCCTGGCCGACGCCGGCAACATCGACGAGGCCATCGCCGATGACGAGGCTGACGAGGCTGACGAGGCTGACCGGGACGACGCTGAGGTCGAGGACCTCGTCGCCCGATGACCGCTGACGAGGTCATCGCCCTCGCCCTCGCCGTGGGCCTGACCGCCTACCTGGTGGTGGCCCTGCTCTTCCCCGAGCGCCTCTAGATGCCCACCTCCTCCTGGCTCCAGTTCGGCGCGCTCGTGCTCGCACTCGCCGTCACCGTCCCCTTCCTCGGCCGCTACCTGACGTCGGTCTTCGGTGGGGGCGCCGCCCCCGGCGACCGGCTCTTCGGCCCCGTCGAACACGTCGTGTACCGCCTCACGGGCGTCGATGCCGAGCGGGAGCAGCGCTGGCCCACCTACGCCACCTCGTTGCTCGCCTTCAGCGCCCTGTCGGTGTTGGCCCTCTTCGCCCTCCAGCGCTTCCAGGGCTCGCTGCCCTTCAACCCCACCGGGGTCGACGGCGTGCCGTCGGCCCTGGCGTTCAACACCGCCGTCAGCTTCGTCACGAACACCAACTGGCAGAACTACGCCGGCGAGACCACCATGAGCCACCTCACCCAGATGGTGGGCCTGGCCGTGCAGAACTTCGTGTCCGCCGCCGTCGGCCTCGCCGTCGCCGTGGCCCTCATCCGGGGACTGGTCCGGCGGCACTCGGACACCATCGGCAACTTCTGGGTCGACCTGGTCCGGGGCGTGACCCGGGTCCTGCTCCCGCTCGCCGTCGTCGCCGCCCTCGTCCTCGTCAGCCAGGGCGTGGTCCAGAACACCAGCGGGTTCACCGAGGCGACGACCCTCGAGGGGGTCGCGCAGGTGATCCCCGGCGGGCCGGCCGCCAGCCAGGAGGCGATCAAGGAGCTCGGCACCAACGGCGGCGGCTTCCTCAACGCCAACTCGGCCCACCCCTTCGAGAACCCCAACGGGTTCACCAACCTCTTCGAGATCTACCTCCTGCTCGCTGATCCCGTTCTCCCTCGCGGTGCATGTTCGGGCGGCTGGTGGGCGACCGGCGACAGGGCCTCGCCGTGCTGGCGCGCGATGGGCGTCCTCTGGGTGGCCAGTGCCGGGCTCGCCATGGGCTTCGAGACGAACGGGAACCCCGAGCTCGACGCGGTCGGCGTCAACCAGGAGGTGACCGACGACCAGTCGGGCGGCAACGTGGAGGGCAAGGAGGTCCGCTTCGGCAGCGCCGCCTCCGGCCTGTACGCGGCGTCGACCACGGGACCTCGACCGGCGCGGTCAACTCGGCCGCACGACAGCTTCACGCCGGGCGGCGGCGCCGTGCCGCTGGTCAACATCATGCTGGGCGAGGTCAGTCCCGGCGGCGTCGGCGCCGGGCTCTACGGGATGCTGGTCTTCGCCATCCTGGCCGTGTTCATCGCCGGGCTGATGGTCGGGCGCACCCCGGAGTACCTGGGCAAGAAGATCCAGGCCGCGGAGATGAAGCTCGTCGTCCTCTACATCCTCGTCGTGCCGGTGCTGATCCTGGTCTTCACCGGCGATCGCGGTGGTGATGGACAGCGCCGAGAGCTCCATCCTCAACCCCGGGCCGCACGGCCTGACCGAGGTCCTCTACGCCTTCTCGTCGGCGGCCAACAACAACGGCTCGGCCTTCGCCGGCCTGACGGCGAACACCGACTGGTACAACGTCACCCTCGGCCTGGCCATGCTGGTCGGGCCGCTTCCTGCTCATCGTGCCCGTGCTGGCGATCGCCGGCGCGCTGGCCCGCAAGCAGCGGGTCCCGGTGTCGGCCGGCACCTTCCCCACCGGTACGCCCCTGTTCGCCGGGCTCGCTCGTCGGCGTCGTCCTGATCGTCGTCGGCCTGACCTTCTTCCCGGTCCTCGCCCTCGGCCCGATCGTCGAGCAGCTGGGCCTGCTGAGGAGCGATCGATGACCACCGAGAGGACATCCCTGTCTCCACGCTCGGCAGGCTCCGGCGTCCCTGCTCGATGCGCAGATCCTGCGGTCGGCGTCACTCGACAGCCTGCGCAAGCTCGACCCGCGGACGATGGCCCGCAACCCGGTGATGTTCGTGGTCGAGGTCGGCAGCGTGCTCACCACGGTCCTGTTCGTCCGCGACGTCGGCGACAGCACGGGCGAGGAGAACCTGTTCGCCGGCCTCGTCGCCGTCTGGCTCTGGTTCACCGTGCTGTTCGCCAACTTCGCCGAGGCCGTGGCCGAGGGCCGGGGCAAGGCGCAGGCCGACACGCTGCGCCAGGCCCGAACCGAGACCAGCGCCCGGCGGCGCGACCGCCGACCGGCGATCGTGGAGGAGGTCCCCGCACCGCAGCTCGCAGGTCGGCGACCTCGTGGTGGTCGTCCGCCGGCGAGGTCATCCCCGGCGACGGCGACGTCATCGAGGGCATCGCCTCGCGTCGACGAGTCGGCGATCACCGGCGAGTCGGCGCCGGTCATCCGCGAGTCCGGCGGCGACCGCTCGCGCGGTCACCGGCGGCACGACGCGTGCTGTCCGACCGGATCGTCGTGCGGATCACCGCCGAGCCCGGGCGAGACCTTCCTCGACCGCATGATCGCCCTGGTCGAGGGCGCCGAGCGGCAGAAGACGCCGAACGAGATCGCCCTCAACATCCTGCTGGCCGGGCTGACGATCATCTTCCTGCTGGCCGTCGTCACGCTGCAGCCCTTCGCCATCTACTCCGGGGCCGAGCAGGCCGTCATCGTGCTCGTCGCCCTGCTGGTCTGCCTGATCCCGACCACCATCGGCGCGCTGCTCTCGGCCATCGGCATCGCCGGCATGGACCGCCTGGTGCAGCGCAACGTGCTGGCCATGTCGCGGCCGCGCCGTCGAGGCCGCCGGCGACGTGCGACACCCTGCTGCTCGACAAGACCGGCACCATCACCCTCGGCAACCGCCAGGCGGCCGAGTTCCTCCCGGTCGCCGGGCGTCGACCGCGCGACGAGCTGGCCGACGGCGGCGCAGCTCGCCAGCCTGGCCGACGAGACGCCCGAGGGCCGCTCGATCGTCGTGCTCGGCCAAGGAGCGCTACGGCCTGCGCGGACCGCGACGTCGAGCCCGGCGACGCGACGTTCGTCCCGTTCACCGCCCAGACCCGCATGAGCGGCGTCGACCTCGACGGGCCGCGCGGTCCGCAAGGGCGCCGCCGACGCGGTCGCGGCGCTGGGTCGCCGAGCAGGGCGGCACGGTGCCCGACGACGCTCGACGGCATCGTCGACGGGCATCGCGACCGGCGGCGGCACGCCGCTCGTCGTCGCCGAGAACGGCGCGACGGTCCTCGGGCGTCATCCACCTCAAGGACATCGTCAAGGACGGGCATGCGCGAGCGCTTCGACCGAGCTGCGGGCGCATGGGCATCCGCACGGTGATGATCACCGGCGACAACCCGCTCACCGCCGCGGCCATCGCCGCGGAGGCCGGCGTCGACGACTTCCTCGCCGAGGCCACGCCCGAGGACAAGATGGCGCTGATCCGCGCGAGCAGGCGGGCGGGCGGCTGGTGGCCATGACCGGCGACGGCACCAACGACGCGCCCGCGCTGGCCCAGGCCGACGTCGGCGTGGCGATGAACACCGGCACCCAGGCCGCCAAGGAGGCCGGCAACATGGTCGACCTCGACTCCGAACCCGACCAAGCTCATCGAGATCGTCGAGATCGGCAAGCAGCTGCTGATCACCCGCGGCGCGCTGACCACCTTCTCGATCGCCAACGACGTGGCCAAGTACTTCGCCATCATCCCGGCGATGTTCGTCGGCGGTGTTCCCCGCAGCTCGACGCGCTCAACGTCATGGGGCTGGCGTCGCCCCGCTCGGCGATCCTCGTCGGCGGTCATCTTCAACGCGCTCATCATCGTGGCCCTCATCCCGCTGGCCCTGCGGGGCGTGCGCTTCCGGGCCGCTGGGCGCCGCGGCGGTGCTGCGCCGCAACCTGCTCGTCTACGGCGCTCGGCGGCCTCGTCGCCCCGTTCGTCGGCATCAAGCTCATCGACGTCGTCCTCACCGCGACTCGGGAGTCTCATGAGCACCATCCGGCGTCCAGCTCCTCGCCGGCCTCCGGGTCGCTCCTCGTCCTGACCGTCCTCGCTCGGGGTCGCTCTACCCGCTCGGTCGTCACCGGCGTCGCCCAGCTGGCCTTCGAGGACGAGGCCGACGGCTCCCTGGTCGTCCGGGACGGCGAGGTGGTCGGCTCCGCGCTGCTCGGCCAGTCCTTCACCGGCGCCGGAGTACTTCCACGGCCGCCCTCGGCCGCCGGGCCGCGGCGTCGGCACGCCGGCGACGACGCTGACGACCTGACGCAGGTGGCCTCGGGCGTCCGAACCTCGGGCCCGACCAACCCCGACCTGCTGGCCGCAGTGGACCGAGCGCGGCGGTGGCCTACCGCGAGACCAACGGCCTCGACGCCGACGCCCCCGTGCCGGTCGACGCCGTCACGGCGTCGGCCTCGGGGCTCGACCCGCACATCTCGGTGGCCAACGCCCGGCTCCAGGCCGCGCGGGTGGCCGAGGCCCGGGGCCTCGACCTCGAGGTCGTCGAGGCCCTGATCGACGACCACACCGACGGCCGCGCCCTCGGGTTCCTGGGTGAGCCGGGCGTCAACGTCCTGGCCCTGAACCTGGCCCTCGACCGGCTCGAGGACGCGGCCGCGTAGCGTGGCCTCGATGGCCGCACCGGCGGTTCGCCGAGGGACGCTACGGATCTACCTGGGTGCCGCGCCCGGCGTGGGCAAGACCTTCGCCATGCTCAACGAGGGGCGGCGCCGGGCCGCGCGCGGCACCGACGTCGTGGTCGGCGGTCGTCGAGACCCACGGCCGGGAACGCACCCAGGAGCAGGTCGGCGACCTCGAGGTCGTGCCCCGCCGGACCCTCGACCACCAGGGGGCGACCTTCGACGAGATGGACCTCGACGCCGTGCTGGCCCGACGGCCGGCGGTCGCCCTCGTCGACGAGCTGGCCCACACCAACGTCCCGGGCAGTCGCAACGAGAAGCGCTGGCAGGACGTCGACGAGCTGCTCGACGCCGGCATCGACGTGATCTCCACGGTCAACATCCAGCACCTCGAGTCGCTCAACGACGTCGTCGAGCGGATCACCGGCGTGAAGCAGCGCGAGACCGTCCCCGACGACGTCGTGCGCGCGGCCGAGCAGATCGAGCTGGTCGACATGACGCCGGAGGCGCTGCGGCGGCGCATGGCCCACGGCAACATCTACCGACCCGAGAAGATCGACGCCGCGCTGGGCAACTACTTCCGCGTGGGCAACCTGGGGGCCCTGCGAGAGCTGGCCCTGCTCTGGGTGGCCGACCGGGTGGACGACGCGCTCGAGGACTACCGGGAGCGCCACGGCATCACCGAGACCTGGGAGCTCCGGGAGCGGGTGATCGTGGCCGTGACCGGCGCACCCGGCAGCGAGCACCTCATCCGGCGGGCGGCCCGCATCGCCCAGCGCACCCACGGCGACCTCGTCGGGGTCCACGTCATCGCCGACACCGGCCTCACCGGGGCGGCGGGCGACCTGGTCGAGGCCCATCGCCGCCTCCTCGAGGAGCTGGGCGGCGAGTTCCGGGAGGTGGTGGCCACCGACGTCGCCGCCGCCCTCATCGACGTGGCCCGGGCCGAGAACGCCACCCAGATCGTCCTGGGCGCCAGCCGTCGCAGCCGCGTCCAGCGGATGACCCAGGGCTCGGTCATCGCCCGGGTCGTGGCCAGGGCGGGCCCGATCGACGTCCACGTGATCTCCGCCACCGACCCGGCCCGCCGCCTCACGCTGCCGCGGGCCCGCCGAGTCCTGACCCCCGTGTCCCCGGCCCGACAGGCGTGGGGTTGGGGTCTGGGCGCCGTCGGCCTCGCCCTCATGACCCTGGCCTTGGCCAACCTGCGGGACGAGGTGCACCTGCCTACGGTGCTGCTCCTCTACCTCGGCCTCGGCATGAGCGTGGCCTTGGTGGGGGGCGCCTTCCCGGCCCTGGCCACCGTGGTCGGCGGGTTTCTCCTCGCCGACTACTACTTCACGGAGCCGCTGTACGGCCTGAAGGTCAGCAACACCGAGGTGGTCGTCTCCCTCGTCGTCTACCTCCTCGCCGCCGGGCTGGTCGCCGTGCTCGTCGACCGGTTGGGACGGACCCGGCTGCAGGCCGCCCGCAGTCAGGCCGAGGCCGAGGCGATGGCCGCGCTGGCCGGGTCGCTGGCCGAGGCCGATGCCCTCCCCGGCCTGCTGGCCCACCTCCGCACCACCTTCGCCATGACCAACGCCGCCCTGTTCCGCCGGGAGGGTGAAGGCTGGGCGGTCGAGGCCTCCGTCGGCGGCGCCCCGCCGGCCGAGCCCCGCGATGCGGAGGTCAGCCGGGACGTCGGGCCCGACCTGCTCCTGACCCTGTCCGGCCGAACCCTGCAGTCCGCGGACGAGGGCGTCCTCTCCGCCCTCGCCGCGCAACTGGCCACCGCGGTCGAGGCCCGGCGCCTGCAGGCCCAGGCGGGCCGGGCCACTGAGCTGGCCGCCGCCAACGACCTGCGGGGCGCCCTCCTCCAGGCGGTCTCCCACGACCTGCGCACGCCCCTGGCGGGGATCAAGGCCTCGATCAGCAGCCTGCGCCAGACCGCGATCACCTGGTCCCCCGAACAGGAGGCCGAGTTCCAGCGCACCATCGAGGAGGAGACCGACCGCCTCGACGCCCTGGTCGAGAACCTGCTCGACATGAGCCGACTCCAGTCCGGCGCGGTGCGGATCCAACTGGGTCCGGTGACCCTGGACGGCGTGGTGCTGGCGGCGGTCGCCGGGCTCGGGGCGCGCGCCATCCGAGTCGAGGTGGAGGTGGCCGAGGACCTACCGCCGGTCGTGGCCGATCGGGCCCTGCTGGAGCGGGTCGTCGCCAACCTGGTCGACAACGCGCTGAAGCTGGCCCCGCCGGACACCTCGGTCCGGGTCGAGGCCGGGGTCGTGCCCGAAGGGATCGACCTGCGCATCGTGGATCGGGGTCCCGGCCTGGCCGAGCGCGACCGGGAGCGGGTCTTCGAGCCGTTCCAACGCACGACCGACCACGGCACGGGTGTCGGGCTCGGCCTGGCGATCGCCCGGGGCTTCCTCGACGCCATGGGAGCCGAGATCCTGCTCGAGGACACCCCCGGGGGTGGACTGACCGCGGTGATCCGCCTGCGCCGGGCCGTCGTCCACGTCGCCGCGCCCGCCGGCGTCGGGCGCGACGCCTGAGATGGCCCGCATCCTGGTCGTCGACGACGAAGAGGCCATCGTCCGGGCGCTGGCGGCCAACCTGAAGGCCCGCGGCTACGAGGTCGACCTGGCCGCCACGGGCGAGCAGGGCCTGGACCTGGCCGCCCGCCGCCACCCCGACGCCGTGATCCTGGACCTCGGCCTGCCGGGCATCGACGGTCAGGAGGTGGTGCGGGGCCTGCGGGGCTGGACCCGGGTCCCGATCATCATCCTGTCCGCCCGGGGCGAGGAATCCGAGAAGGTGGCCGCCCTCGACGCCGGGGCCGACGACTACGTGGCCAAGCCCTTCGGCATGGACGAGTTGCTGGCCCGGCTGCGGGCCGCCCTACGACGCGCCGCCCCGGCCGAGGAGCAGCCGCGGATCGAGACCGCGGACTTCCGCATCGACCTGGCCGCCAAGTCCGTGACCACCGTCGACGGCGAGGCCATCCATCTCACCCCGATCGAGTGGAGCCTGCTGGAGATCCTGGTCCGCAACCCGGGACGCCTGGTCACCCAGCGCCACCTGCTCCAGGAGGTGTGGGGGCCGGAGTACGGCGAGGAGACCAACTACCTCCGGGTCCACCTCGCGCACCTCCGGGCCAAGCTCGAGCCGGAGCCGTCCCAGCCCCGCTACCTGATCACTGAGCCCGGGATGGGCTATCGCTTCGAGGGCGGCACCTGACCGCCTGACCCGAACCTCTCCCGGTCCCCGGGCGGGCGATGCCGCGGCCCGGCACGCCAGGCGGTAGAAACGCGGCCTCATGGCCGGTGAGCACAAGCCCCGCTCGGGGGACAGTCACAGCGGGGGCCACTCGCCGAAGGGCGGGATCGGCCTGCTGACCCTCGGGGCGCTGGGCGTGGTCTACGGCGACATCGGCACCAGCCCCCTCTACGCCGTCCGGGAGTCCTTCGGCGAGGCGCACGACGTAGCCGCCACCGAGGCCAACGTCCTCGGCCTCCTGTCGCTCATCACCTGGTCGCTGATCATCGTCATCACGATCAAGTACCTGGTGTTCGTCCTGCGGGCCGACAACGACGGTGAGGGCGGGATCCTCGCCCTCACCTCGCTGGCCACGCCGAAGGGCAACCCGACGTCGCGACGCTGGGCGCTGATCCTGATCGGCCTGTTCGGCACGGCGCTGCTCTACGGCGACGGGATCATCACCCCGGCGATCTCGGTGCTCTCGGCGGTCGAGGGCCTCGAGGTGGCCCAGCCCGGTATCAGCGACCTCGTCATCCCCATCGCGGTGGTGATCCTCATCGGCGTCTTCTCGTTCCAGAGCACGGGCACCGGCACGGTGGGCAAGCTCTTCGGCCCGGTGATGCTGGTCTGGTTCACCGTGCTGGCCCTCCTCGGCGGGAGCCACATCCTCGACGCCCCCCGCGTGCTCGAGGCGGTCAACCCCGCGCACGCCGTGGACTTCTTCGTCAGCGGCGGCTGGGAGGCCTACCTCGTCCTCGGCTCGGTCTTCCTGGTGGTGACCGGTGGCGAGGCCCTCTACGCCGACATGGGCCACTTCGGCCGCCACCCCATTCGCATCGGCTGGTTCGCGATGGTGCTGCCCGCCCTGCTGATCACCTACTACGGGCAGGGCGCCCTCCTGCTGAACGACCCCGAGGCCGTCGAGAACCCCTTCTTCAACATGGCCCCGGACTGGTTCGTGCTGCCGCTCACCGGGTTGGCCACCCTGGCCACGGTCATCGCCTCCCAGGCCCTCATCTCGGGGGCGTACTCGCTCACGATGCAGGCCATCCAGCTCGACTACACGCCCCGGATGAAGATCAACCACACCTCCGAGGCCCAGATGGGCCAGATCTACCTGCCCACCATCAACTGGGCCCTCATGGTGAGCTGCATCGCGCTGGTCCTGGGCTTCCGCAGCTCGAGCAACCTGGCCGCGGCCTACGGGGTGGCCGTGACGATGACCATGTTCATCACCACGATCCTGTTCTACGTGGTGGCCCGGGAGCGCTGGGGCTGGCGCAAGCGAAAGGCCCTGTCGGTCTGCGCCCCATTCCTGTTCATCGACATGGCGTTCCTCGGCGCCAACCTCATCAAGATCCCCGACGGTGGCTGGCTGCCCCTCGTGGTCGGCGTCGTCGTGTTCGGTCTCATGACCACCTGGCGCACCGGCCGCGTGCTGGTGGGCAAGCGCCTCCGCCAAGGCGAGCTGCCCCTGGCCACGTTCATCAAGAGCCTCGGCAAGCAGAAGGTCGTCCGGGTGCCCGGCACCGCGGTCTTCATGTACAGCCGACCCGGCTCCACCCCGCCGGCCCTGCTGGCCAACCTCTTCCACAACCGGATCCTGCACACCAACGTGGTCATCCTGTCGGTGCGCACCATGGACGTGCCCCGGGTACCCCCCGCCGACCGGGAGGAGCTGATCGACCACGGCCACGGGTTCTTCTCGGTGCGCCTGCGCTTCGGCTTCATGGAGGAGCCCGACGTGCCCCACGCCCTCGGCCACGTGCTCAGCTCGAAGGTCAGCTTCGACCCGCTGCACACCAGCTACTTCCTGGGCAAGGAGTCCATCCGCCCCAGCCCCGGCGAGGGCATGGCGGTCTGGCGGGAACGCCTCTTCGCCGTCATGCACCGCAACGCCACCGGGGCTGCCGGCTTCTTCAACCTGCCGCCCGAACGCACCATCGAGCTCGGCCGTCAGGTCGACATCTAGTCGGTGGCTCTGTCGATCAGACGCGGGAGCGTGTGAGTCGGTCCCGGAGCCACGCCGCGTCGCGCACGGCGGCGCCGTGCCCATCGTTGTTGAAGTAGGCATAGACGTCGTCGCCCGCGTCCAACCAGGTGCCGAGCCGGTCGGCCACCCGCCACAGGCGGCGGCCCGTGTACCGGCCGTGGTAGGGCGCGTCGAGGGCGCGGGGGCCGTGGAAGCGGACGTACGCCCAGTCCGTCGTGCGCTCCCAGGGGTGCCGGGGCAGCAGATCGTGGATGCACAGCGCCGCGCCATGGTCGGCCAGGGTGGTGAACACGTCGTCATGGAGCCAGGACGGGTCCCGGACCTCGACGGCCCAGCGGAGGTGATCCGGCGCCGCCGCCAGGAAGTCCTCGAGACGGGGCACGTCTCGCTTCCACCGGGGCGGAAGCTGGACCAGGTTCGGACCGAGGGCCGAGCCGAGGTGCTCGACCCGATCGAGGTGGTTGGGGAGCCAGGACCCGGGATCGCGGAGCTTGCGCCGGTGGGAGCCGAACCGGCCCACCTTGACCGCGTAGCAGAACCCGGGCGGGGCCTGGGCGGCCCACCCCTCGACGGTGGCCACCGCCGGCAGGCGGTGGAAGGTGGCGTTGATCTCGACGGTGTCGAACCACTGCGCATACGTGGCGAACCAGGTCCGGGCCGGCGCCCCCTCGGGGTAGACGACGCCCTTCCAGTCGCCATAGGACCAACCCGAGCACCCGACTCGTGCCCGACCGCGACGGCTCACCCCTCCAGCATCGCCCACTGGAGCCGGGGCGAACGCGGGCGGCCGCCAAAGAAGCGGCGGAGGTTCGGGAAAGACGGGTCAGCGAGGGAAGGGGCCCGGGTCGGGCGGTTGTCTTCGTTGGGACCGGTCGGGTGGGGTGTCGGTGGGTGGGGGTGGCCGGTCGGCGAAGTTGGTCTTCCAGATGTTGTGGGCCCGGCAGAGACACTGCCCGTTGGCGACGTCGGTGCGGCCGCCATGGTGGTGTTCACAGATGTGGTCGCTTTGCAGGAAGGGGTAGGTGCGGTCACAGCCGTAGGGGTGGGCACAGCGCCAGAACTTGGCCCGGATGGCTTGGGCCTGGGCGGGGGTGAAGAGCCGGCGGGCGGGGCCGTGGCGGAGGACCTCGCCGTCGGGGTCGAAGAGCACCCCGCGGACGGTGCCGGTGAGCAGCGCGAGGAGGATGGTGTTGAGGGTGAGGACGGTGCCGTCGTCGAGCTCGTGGAGGCTGTCGGGGTCATAGGAGAGGTCGTCGAGGTCCACGGTGCGGTCGGGGCTGTTGGCTTCGAGGACTTCGATGATGCGTTGAAGGATCTTGGCGACCAGGTCGGTGCCGCCGTGCATGTTCAGACAGAAGGTGGAGGGCCCGAGGTCGCCGTCGAAGGCGGCGGAGCGTTCGGCCATGAGCCGCATGGCATCGAGGCGGCGTTGGCGGGCGCTGCGGCCGAGCTCGTGGTCCAGGGGGCGCGGCCGAGACGGTCCTGGGCCTCGGCCCGGTCGAGGTGGCGGAGGTGCTCACAGAGCCGTCCCAGCTCGGCTTGCCAGACCGGGAACGACAGCGGGTCGAAGTCGGCGTCGACCCGTCCGGCGCCGTTGAGGGTCGACGACGAACTGGCGCCCCGGTCCTTGACCTGGTGGGCGAGGCGGTCCTCGGCGTCCGCGGCCGCGCGCGCATGACCCAGTAGTCCACGACACGGACGAACTCGACGAACCGTTCGGTGACCGCGGCGTCGACCAGGCCCTCCTCGAGGAGGGCGAAGATGTCCTCGCCGAGGTCGTGTTGGGCTTGGGCGAGGACCTCGATGTGTTCTGGGGTGACCTCGCCGTCGGTCATCGCCGCGTCCGCGATGGGCAGACGCCGGAGCCGGTGGGCCAGGGTGAGCCGCCGTGAGGCGTCGGGCCCCTTCACCCGGTTGTGGTGCTTCTGGTAGTTGATGACCGAGGTGTGGCCCTCGGCGCGGTGTTCCTTGGTGGTCTCGAAGGCGGTGGTGGTGTGGGCCTCGAGGGCGTCGAACATGTTCCGCATCCTGCTCATGGCCCGCATCGCCTCGGCCTTCGTCCCTCCCGGTGCGCCGGCGAGGTCGACCTTGTTGGCCATGACCAGCGCGTGCTCGAGGTCCTCGAACTCGCTCGTCACTTCGAAGGTCACCTCCCTCGAAACTTGAGTACACCAGTTCGTACTTCACCCTACGCAGGGGGTGTGACAGGTAAGCGGCTGACGCGCTGAAGGGAAGCGCGAATGGCGCTGTTCGCACCGAGCGGTAGCGGGAAGTGCCGGGCGCCGCCCGGCGTTGACCCGACCGTGGCCTCGATCATCTCCGTCAACGTCGGTCCGCAGCGGCATGTCGAGTGGTTCGGACGCACCGTCCGCACCGCCATCTGGAAGGCGCCGGTCGCGGGTCGGGTGGCCGTGCGGGGCGTCAACCTCGACGGTGACGACCAGGCTGACCGGCGGGTACACGGCGGCCCGGACAAGGCGGTCTACGCCTACGCCTCCGAGGACTACGCCTGGTGGACCGACCAGGGCGACGAGGTCGGGCCCGGCACCTTCGGCGAGAACCTGACGACCGAGGGCCTCGACCTGAGCGACGCCGTCGCTCGGCGAGCGCTGGCGGGTCGGCACGGACGGTGCTCGAGGTGGCCCAGCCCCGCGAGCCCTGCTTCAAGCTCGGCGTCCGCATGGGCGACGCCGCCTTCAAGGACCGCTTCGCCGCCGCCGACCGACCCGGCGCCTACCTCCGCATCGTCGAGGACGGCGACATCGGGGCCGGCGACCCCATCGAGGTCGTCGACCGCCCCGCCCACGGCCGCACGATCCTCGACCTCCTGCACACGACCGCGGACCCGACGCCCGAGGCCCTGCGGTCGATGCTCGCCGTGCCGTCACTGCCCGAGGGCTGGCGGGACTGGGCCGAACGACGCCTGAACGGCTGACCGAGCCGGCCCTCAGCGGCGCAACGGTTCGGAGTGGTCCCAGTCGGCGAGGAAGGCGCGCAGGGCGGTCAGCAGGATGAGGGGCTGGTCGAGCATGGCGTGGTGGCCGGCCTCGGGGATCTCGATGACGGGGGCGACCCGGCCGAGCTGGTCGTACATGAAGGCGCCGATGTCCTCGGTGACCAGGCCGTTCTCGGAACGCAGCAGGGCCAGGCGACAGCGGACGTCGCGGAGGTAGGGCAGGGCGATGGAGCGCATGCCCTGGGCGAACTGCTCGAAGATTCGGCGGTCGAACTTCCACTGGTAGCCGCCCTCGACCGGCTTCAGCGACTGGCGGCCGACGTGGTCCATCACGTAGTCCAGGTAGTGGTCCTGGGGCGGGACGGTGCGGTACCGGGCCAGGGCATCATCGACCGTCTCGTAGGTCCGGGGCCGGCCGAAGGCGTCCCCCAGGCGGAACGAGGCGATCTCCGGGTCCGGCTCGGTGACCGGTGAGTCACAGACCACGACCCCGGCGCACCGATCCGGATGGCGGGCGGCGGTGGCGATGCTGACGAAGCCGCCCATGGAGTGGCCGATGACGACCGCCGGGCCGTCGATCCCGCCCGCCTCGGCCACGGCCACGACCTCGTCGGTCCAGGTGTCGAGCGCGTAGGTCTCGCGGTGGCCGCTGTCCCCGTGGCCCGACAGGTCGATGGCCACGACTCGAAAGTCCCGGGCGAACCGGGCGGCCACATGCGTCCACCAGTGGGCATTGGCCCCACCCCCGTGGACGAACACCAGCCCGCGGCGACCCGGGTCTCCCCAGGCCATGGAGTGGATGGGGACGCCGTCGACCTCGACGAACTCGTCACTGACCGGCACCGCCAGCGCGGAGAGAAACCACTCCGGCGATGCTGGATGTAGGAGAAGATCCATGGCCATTTTCGCGAGCCGAGCAGCCGATCCCGGCGCCAGTCCCTCGTCCCCGTCAGGGGCACTCCGCCGGTAGGCGGAGCTAAGCAGCCTTCTCGAGGATGTGGACGCCGCAGGCGCTGCCGAGACCGATGACGTGGGCCAGGCCGACCTTGGCCCCCTCGATCTGGCGGTCGCCCGCCTCGCCGCGGAGGTGGTGGCACACCTCCCAGATGTTGGCGATGCCGGTGGCGGCGATGGGGTGGCCCTTGGACTCGAGGCCGCCGGACACGTTGACCGGGGTCGAGCCGTCCCGCCAGGTGGCGCCGGACTCGAAGAACGGGACCGCCTCACCCTCCTGGCAGAGCATGAGGTTGTCGTAGTGGACCAGCTCGGCGGTGGCGAAGCAGTCGTGGAGCTCGACGAGGTCGAGGTCCTCGGGGCCGACGCCGGCCTGCTCGTAGGCCTGGGTGGCGGCCCGACGGGTCAGGGTGTTCACGTCGGGGAGGACCTGGCAGGCCTCCTGCCACGGGTCCGAGGTGAGCACCGAGGCCGAGACCTTGACGGCCCGGCGCTGCTGGTCGGGGTCGAGGGTCTTGAGCTTGGCGTCGGAGACGACCACGGCCGCCGCCGCGCCGTCACAGTTGGCCGAGCACATCGGCCGGGTGTTCGGGTAGGCGATCATGATGTCGCCCATGATCTCCTCGAGGGTCATCTTCTTGGTGTAGGCGGCCAGCGGGTTCAGCGTCGAGTGGCTGTGGTTCTTCTCGCTGATCCGGGCGAACAGCTCGAAGTCGGCGCCGCCGTACTTGTGGCTGTACTCCATGCCGACCTGGGCGAAGACGCCCGGCATGATCTCGGTCCCGATCCGACCGTCGACGCCGGCCACGGCGCCGAAGCGGCCCGAGGGGGTCCACTCGTCCGCGTCGGCCTTCCGGGACCCGCCGGCCAGGAGGCCGGCGCCGGAGAGCTTCTCGACCCCGACGGCGAGGCCCATGTCGCACTCGCCCGCCTTGATGGCCATGATCGCCGTGCGCAGCGCGGTGGCCCCGGTGGCACAGGCGTTGGAGACGTTGAAGACCGGGATGCCGGTCTGGCCGATCTGCTTCTGCAGCATCTGGCCGGTCGGCGCGCTGGCCCCCATGAGGTTGCCGGCGGCGAGCACGCCGATGTCGGCCATCGTCACCCCGCCGTCCTCGAGGGCGGCCATGGCGGCCTCGGCGGCCAGGTCGATGACGTCGTCATCGGGGCGCTTGCCGAACTTGGTCATGTGGATCCCGAGGATCCAGATGTCGTCGCTGGCCATCAGGCTGCTCCTTCCAGGGGCTCGAACGCGAAGTTCACCGCAGTCGGTGCCGGCGGTGTCCTCACCGACGGGAAGGTCGTGAGCTTGAGCTTCATGCCGAGCTGGACGTGCTCGGCGTCCGGCTCGATGTTGACGACGTTGCCCCGCACCGTGGTCCCGTCGCAGTCGATGATCCCGGCGACGAACGGCACGTCGACGCCCGGGGCGGCGAAGGCCACGATCGTGAACGACCGCAGCTCCCCCTCGGTGCTGACGTCCGCCTTGCGGAAGTCGGTGCCGAAACACGAGGCGCAGGCGTTGCGCCGGTCGAAGAACCGGGCCCCGCACGACGTGCACTCGTTGGCGACGAGGTGGGGCTCCGGCTCGAGGGCCAGGTAGTCCACGAACGGGATCTGCGTGCTCACGCGCGGCAGTCTCGCGCGTCCCGATCGCCCGCCCGAATGGACGGGCGCGCCGCGAGGTGGATCGGCGGCGCCGGTCCGCGGCACCATGGCGGGATGCGGATGCGTCAGGAACCTCCGAGTCGTCATGCGACGGCCACCCCGTTCCTCCTCGCGCCCGCGCGCCGTCACCCGGTCGACTGACCGCGCCCAGACGCTGACGGCCCTGGCCGTCAACAGCACCACCAGCCTCGTCGCCGGCCTGACCCTCGGGCGCGCTCACCGGTACCTTCGACCGCCTCCCCGGCCTCCTGGTCCTGGTCCCGGCCGCCATCGGCCTGCGCGGCAACGTCTTCTCGGCCCTCGGCAGCCGGCTGAGCACCGCGGTGCACACCGGCACGTTCTCCCTCTCCCGCCGGCACCGGGGCACCGTGCTGGCCGAGAACGTGATCGGCGCCCTCGTCCTGACCACCGGCCTGTCGCTCGCCCTCGCCGTCGGGGCGTGGCTGCTGGTCACCGTGGCGCTCGCCGGACCGCCCGATCCCCCTGTTCGACCTGGCGCTGATCTCGATCGTCGGCGGGCTGCTGGCCTCGACCGTCGTCCTGGTCGTCACCGTCGGGCCTGCACGATCGCCGCCGCCCGCCGGGCCTGGGACCTGGACAACCTGGTCGCCCCCGTCGTGGCCACGCTGGGCGACGTCCTGACCCTGCCCGCCCTCTGGCTGGCCACCCACCTCCTCGACCACGGGACCGCCACGACCCTCACCGGGTGGGCGGTCGTGGTCGGCGCGTCGCGGTCAGTGTCTACGGCGTGGCCAGCCGGCAGGACTCTCCTGGCGCACGGTGTGCCGCCAGTCCTGGCCCGTGCTCGTCGGCGCCGGTGGCCTGAGCCTGCTCGCCGGGCTCGTCATCGAGCACCGGCTGACCGCCTTCCAGGCCGCGCCGACGCCCTCCTCGTCCTGGTGCCCGCGTTCGTCAGCAGCGCCGGCGCGTTCGGCGGGGTGCTCTCGGCCCGAGTGGCGACCGGCCTGCACCTCGGCACACGGCGGGCCACCCTGTGGCCCGACCGCGGGACCCGGGCCGACGTCACCGCGCTCGGGGGCCTGGCCCTGCCCGTCATGGCTCTACAACGCGGTCGGGGCATGGGCCGTGTCGGGTCTCGCTCGGGCCCACCGCCCCGGGCCTGGCCGACGTCGTGGCCACCACGCTCGTCGCCGGCTTCGGCGCCGTGACCTTCGCGTTCGCCATCGCCTACCTGAGCGGGGTGGCCGCCGTGCAGGTCCGCCTCGACCCCGACACCTACGGGATCCCGATCGTCACCTCGTCGGTCGACCTCGTCGGCGCGGTGCTGCTGACGAGCACGGCGGTGCTGCTCGGCGTCGCGGGCTGATCAGCCCAGCGTGTCCGGCGGGACGGCTGACTCCGGCGTGACCGCTCCCGGGGTGGGGGCGGAATCGGCATCGTCCGGTTGCGACCAGGCGTCGTAGGTCAGGACGCCCAGCACCAGGCCGGCGACCACCCCCAGGGCCTGGAGGCCGACCAGCACCACCCGGACCCACGTGGGGTAGGGCGGCCTCCCGCCGTCGGTCACCATCAGGGCCCGTCCAGCACCTGCTGCTCGGCCTCGGCGAGCGCAGCAGGATCAGCCGACCCGTCGCCCAACACCGCCCGCCGGAACGCGGCCTTGTCCCCCACGACGACCAGAGCCAGCGGTGCGGCGGCCATCAGGAGGAAGACCGCCCCGCAGAGCCACCAGCCATAGGCTCCGGTCTCGGCCGCGGCGGCCCGCAGGAACTGGATCCCCAGGGAGCCGAAGAGTGCGGGCCAAGCGAAGAACGACGAGCTGCGGGCCCCCAGTGGGGCGGCGCAGCAGGTAGAGGCCGAGACCGGCCAGCGCCAAGAAGATCCCGGCCGGTGCCATCCAGGCCCCGCCCGGGCAGGGCGTGGCCACGACGTAGGACCCGCCGCTGCTGCAGGAGCCGCCCATCCGACATGACCGAGGACGCGACGAGGTTGAGCCAGGCCAGGCCCAGTCACGACCAGCGCCAAGGCGAGCGCCGCTTGCGTGCCCCTCCAGACGACCCGTCCAATCGTCACTGCGAGTGACACTAGTCACCCCGGTGACGGGACCTCCACGACCGTCAGGTCCTCGGCCAGGACGATCGTCCCGTCGAAGTGCTCGGCTACTTCGGCGACCCATTCGCCCTCGGTACCGGGCACCGGCGGCGGGATCATGTGGGTCAGCACGACGGTCCCGACACCGCCCCGCGCCGCGGTCTGACCGGCCTGGGCCAAGTCCGAGTGGTAGTCGAGGATGTCCTGCAGGCGCGGTGCCGGAATGGCCTCGACCGCCGACTGGCGGCACACGGTCTGGACGTAGACATCGGCGCCGGCGACCAGCCGGTCGAGGCCCTCACAGGGGATGGTGTCACCCGCGCACACCCCTACCGCCCCCTCGTGCTCGAAGCGGTAGCCGACCGTCGGATGCACCGGCTTGTGCTCGGTGGGGGCGGCCACGATCCGCACGCCGCCGGACTCGAGGGCCACCCCGTCGGTCACCTCGGTGACCTGCACGTCAGGACGCCAGGTCAGGTCGTCGTGGTGGTCCATCCGCCAGCAGATGTCGTCCTCGAGCATGGCCAGCGTCCGGTCGACGAAGGTCTGGGTCCCCGGGGGCCCGATCACCTTCAGCACACCGGGCCTCGAACTGGCCGATCCAGTTGGTGGTGACCACGTCGTTGAAGTCGCTGACGTGATCGGAGTGGAGGTGGGTCAGGAGCACGGCGGTGACCTGGCCCATCCCGGCGCCGGCGGCGGCCATGCGCATGAGCACCCCGCGGCCGCAGTCGACCAGGAAGCGCTGACCCCCGGTCTCGACCAACGTGGACGCCCCCGCTCGATCGGCAGCCGGCAGTGGCCACCCCGTCCCCAACGTCGTGATCTTCATGGACGGCAGCCTCGCGCGTCAGACTCCCCCGATGAGCCGAACCGTCCAAGCCGTGCTGTGGGACGTCGGCGGGGTCTTCCTGCCCTCGCCGTTCAGCCACATCCGAGCGTTCGGGGCCGAGATCGGGATGGACGGTGACGAGCTGCTGGAGCTGGTCTTCGGGCCGTACCACGAGGACACCGACCACCCCTGGCACCGCCTGGAGCGCGGCGAGCTGTCCTTCGCCGACACCAATGAGGGCCTCATCAGCCAGGCGGCGGCCCGGGGCGGTGGACGTCGACCCGATGGCCGTGCTCATGCAGATGGGCAGCGGGGAGGGCGCCCGAATGGCCCGCCCCGACGTCGTGGCCCTCGCCCAGCGCATCCGGGCCGACGGCCTGCGCACGGCGATCATCACCAACAACATCGCGGAGTTCCGGGAGGGCTGGAAGAGCCTGTTCGACATCGACTCGATGGTGGAGCTGGTCATCGACTCCTCCGAGGTCGGCGTACGCAAGCCCGACCCGGCCATCTTCCTGCTCGCCCTCGAGCGCCTCGGCGGCATCGCGCCCGAGCGGGCCGTCTTCTTGGACGACGCCCCCGGCAACATCGCCGCCGCCCACGCCATCGGCATCCGAGCCATCCTCGTCGAGGACGACTACGCCCCCGCCATGGCCGAGCTCGAGGCCCTCCTCGGCCCCTGAGCGTCATCCGGGTGGATCGAGGAAGAACTCGAACATGAGGGCGGTGGCGTCGATGTCGGTGGCGGGATCAGCTGGTGACGGGCAGGGCGTCGAGGCCCCGCAGGGTGATGCGGCCGTTGGGGACCGCCGGACCGGCCGGTTCCAGGTCCGGGAAGCGCCGGATGATCGAGCTCATGGCCACCTGGCCCTCCAGCCGGGCCAGAGCCGCGCCCAGGCAGAAGTGGATGCCGGAGCCGAAGGACACGTGCTGGCCGGCATCGGCCCGGGCCACATCGACCTGGTCCGCGGTCGGGCCCCACTTGGCCGGGTCCCGGTTGGCCGCCGCCAGGTGGGTCATGACCAGGGTGCTCGGGGGCGATGGTCCGGCCGCCGATCTCCAGCTCGCTCATGGCGATCCGGCGCGAGAGCTGCACCGGGTGCGTCGTAGCGCAGCAGCTCGTCCACCGCCGTGGCGTCGAGGGTCGGGTCTTCGGCCCAGCGCCGCAGCTGGTCGGGATGGCGGAGCAGGGCCTGCATGCCGTTGCCGATCAGGTTGACCGTCGTCTCGTGGCCGGCGATGAACAGCAGGACGATCTGGTCCCGCAGCTCGGCGGCCGACAGCACGTCGCCGTCCTCCTCGGCCTGGACCAGGCCCGTGAGCACGTCGTCGGCCGGATGGTCCCGCTTCCACGGGACGACCTCGTCCAGGTAGGCGGTCATGGCGTCGCTGGCCTCGAAGGCAGCGCGCATGTCCTCCTCGCTGATGATCGGGTCGAGCGTCTTGGTCAGGGCGTGGGACCAGTGGCGGATCGCCTCCCGTCGCCCTCGGGCATGCCCAGCAACTCGGTGATGACCTGGAACGGCAGCGGGAAGGCCAGCTCGTCGACCACGTCCCACGAACCGGCGCCCGGCGACCCGGTCGAGGACGGCGTCGACCTGGGCCTGGATGCTGGGCCGCAGCTGCTCGATCCGGCGGATCGTGAACGCCTTCGAGACCAGCTTGCGGATGCGGGTGTGGTCCGGCGGGTCCAGGTTGAGGATCGCCCGGTCACCCCGGTCCCGCTCATCGCCCCCGAACTCCTCGACGAGATCGGCGAACATGGCCTGCCGCATCTCGTTGAGCCCGCCGGAGATGTTGCCGTCCTCGACCGAGGTGGCGGGGTTGCGCAGCAGGGCGAACACGTCCTCGTAGCGGGTGAGCACCCAGATCCCCAGCGGGCTCTCGTGGACCGGGTCCTTCTCCCGCAGCTCGGCGACGTGGGGGTACGGATCGGCCAGGTAGTCCGGGTCCAGCGGGTTGAAGAAGACGGGCAGGGACCTCGACGGCGTCGGTCACCCCCGGAACCGTAGGTCCCCCACCCACCGACTGCGAGACCTCGCGGCCTGGAGGGCGAGGCCGGCAACAGCCGCCGCCCACGCCAGCAGCGCCACCCCGAGCATCGAGCTTCGGCAGCCAGTCCGACCCCTCGAGGCCGATCACCCCGATCATGCGGAACGTGGCCGCGCCGTACATGCCGAGGGGGAAGACCAGCGACCAGTAAGCCGGGTGGTAGCGGAGCGGGACCCGACGCCCGAGGTGACGCCACACTCCGATGGCCACCATGAGCGGGAACCAGAACGTGGCGGTGGCCCCCAGGCCAGCGTGACCATGCCCTCGAGGAACGCCAGATCCCACCACCCGTCCACGACGACCGACGCGCTGCCGAGCACGTTGGTGGCCGCCACGGTGGTCAGCAGGCGAAGCCCTTGGCGTGACTGGTCAGGTCAGCGACCAGGCACCGCGGAAGCGCACGATGCGGACGCCCGTCAGCACGGCGAGGACCACGTAGGCCACGGCCGCGACCACGTAGAGGCCTTCCGCGAGCCCCGTGAGGTCCTGCTGCGCGGCCCCGACGGCGATGATCCCGGTGGCCATCACCATGGCGGGCGCCATGGGCGCCGACCACCTTGTCGACCAGCGCGGTCAGGCGGCGCAGCTCGGCGTGGAGGTAAGCGTGATGGGTCGCCTCGAGGTGGTCGACCAGCTCGGCCGGGCCCATCGAGGCCCAGTCCACCTCGAGCGCAGGGGCCGAGGTCGCCCAGGGCCTCGAGCACGGCGTCGACGTCGACCCCGGCCGTAGCGCAGGCCTCGTCGATGCGGCGACGACCGCCACAGCAGTAGTCGAGGGCGTAGGCCTCGAACACCCGGGTGGCGGCAGGGTCGGCGGTGACGACCTCGGCCAGCGTGCGGTCGGCGGTGACGGTGGACATGGTGGTTCCTCTCTCAGCCCGACGTGATGATCACGCCGAGCGCGGTGACGACGACCAGGCCGAAGCCGAGGGCCATCTGGCGGAGGCCGAGCACGACGGCTCGGTCGGTGGGACGGCTGGCGCTCACCCGTTGGAGCACGACCACGGCGAGCACCGCCGACCGCTCCGGCGACGAGCTGGGGGTCGAGACCCGACGGCGGCGGCGGCGAGCACCAGGGCGAGGGCGTCGGCGACGCGTGCCGTCCGGGGGTCGACCGGACGGCCGTGGAGCTCGGCGATGCGGTCCCGCACGTGGGGGATCGAGGTGACGACGCGGGCGGCGAGGACGAGCCAGAGGCCGGCCGCCAGCGCCCCCGACCCGCCGTCGGCCAGGACGACCATGGCCACGACCGAGCAGACGGCGACCGCGCCGGCGACCTCGGGCACGAAGCCGGCGGCTGCGGGAGCGGACGTCGAACCATCCCTCGACCAGCATCAGCGGCGCGGCCAGGACGAGCGGGGCCCAGAACGGCGACGACGCCGTGACCACCGCGGTCACGACCAGCCCGGCGAGCACCACGAGCTCCAGCGCCGCGACCCGGACGGGCCAGGGTCGTGCGCTCCAGGGGCCGACCTCGGCGGCGGTCGACCAGCGCCAGCTTCAACGGGGTCCGGGCCAGGAAGGCCACCAGCGCGGCGAGGGCCAGCGCGAGACCGGCCCCGGACGGGGCGACGAGCAGGCCGAGCAGACCGGGCTCCAGCGTCAGGCCCCAGCCGCCGTGCTCGGACGGCAGGGCGACGGCTCGCAGGGCCGGGCGGGAGGCGGTGGGCGCGGCCGTCGGCCCCCGGCTCATGACGAAGGCCGGTCCGTCAGGCTCGACAACGGCGTGGCGGCCAGCTCGCCGAGCAGCTGGTCGCGGGCGATCGACCACGGTCGGTGCAGGACGCAGGCCGCCTCCCCCGAGCAGGGTCGGTCCTCGAGGACGCACCGGCCGGTGTCGGTCCGGCCCTCGACCGCCTCGATGATCTCCAGCACGCTGACCGTCGCCGGATCGACCAGGCCGGTGTAGCCCCCGGTCGGGCCCGGGCTCCGACCGGACCCAGCCGTGGGCCACCAACGGGGTCATGGCCTGGGAGAGGAACCCCGGCGTGGTCCCGACCCGCTCGGCCAGCACCGAGGCCTTGGTGCGCTCACCGTCCTCGGACAGGGCCAGCAGGGCCCGGGTCGCCAGGTCGGCCCGGCGCGTGATCTCGAGTCGCACAGTGACTGCACTATACGACTCGTCGGGCCGGTCGGGGTCCCGGGACCAAGGTCACGATCCCGCCCCCGCCCTACGCTCCGCCCGTGGCCGACGCTCCCGCCTGTGACCCCGCACTGCTCGAGCGGGCCGTGGCCATCGCCCGCGAGGCGGGCGACGTCGACGCTGCCCGTACTTCCGCTCGGTCGAGCTGGAGGTCGAGCACAAGCACGACGACACCCCGGTGACCGAGGCCGACCGGGGCGCCGAGCGCCTCGTGCGGGAACGGTTGCACGGGGCCTTCCCCGACGACGCCGTCATCGGCGAGGAGGAGGACCCGAAGGCGGGCACCTCGGGTCGGACCTGGATCGTCGACCCCATCGACGGGACCAAGGCCTTCACCCACGGCGTCCCCCTCTACAGCACCCTGCTGGCCGCGGTCGACGAGCACGGACCCCTGCTCGGCGTCATCTGCCTGCCCGCCCTACCCGAGACCATCTGGGCCGGTCGCGGCCTCGGCTGCTTCCTCGAGGGCGAGCGCTGCCACGTGAGCGACCACGCCACGGTCGCCGGGCGCCTACGTCACCGCCTCGGCGCTCCGGAACTGGCCGGCCGGTGCCCTGGACGCCACCCACGGCGCCGGCGCCTTCGTCCGGACCTGGGGCGACGCCTACGGCTACGCGCTGGTGGCCACCGGCCGGGTCGAGGCCATGGTCGACCACCAAGCCGCGGTCTGGGACGTGGCCCCCATGCCGGTGATCATCGCCGAGGCCGGTGGCCGCTTCACCGACCTCACGGGCACCGCGACGGCCGACGGGGGGCAGCGGCCTGGCCACCAACGGCGTCCTGCACGACGAGCTCCTGGCCCTGCTCGCCCCGGGGTGACGTGAGCGGCGGGGCGCCCGCGGGCCTGAGCGCGGCCGAGGTCACCGACCGCCGCGCCCGGGGCCTGAGCAACGACCTGCCCGCCACCAACACCCGCACCTTCGGCCAGATCCTCCGGGCCAACCTCCTCACCCGGTTCAACCTGCTCCTGGGCGGCCTGCTCGCGGTCATCCTCGTCGTCGGGCCGCTCAACGACGCCCTCTTCGGCGGGGTGCTGATCGCCAACGCCCTGATCGGGATCACCCAGGAGGTGCGGGCCAAGAAGACCCTCGACCGGCTCACGATCCTCTCCGCCCCCAAGGCCCGGGTCCGACGCGACGGCACCGAGGCCGAGATCCCGGTCAACGACGTCGTGCTCGACGACGTGCTCGAGCTGCAGCCGGGCGACCAGGTCGTGGTGGACGCCGAGGTGGTCGAGGCCTCGGGCCTGGAGATCGACGAGGCGCTGCTCACCGGCGAGTCCGACCCCGTCCTCAAGCGGGCAGGCGACGATGTCCTCTCGGGCAGCTTCGTGGCCGCAGGCGGGGGCTATGTCCGGGCCACCCGGGTCGGGGTCGACGCCTACGCGGTCAAGCTGGCGGCCGACGCCAAGCGCTTCACCCTGGCCACCAGCGAGCTGCGCACCGGCATCGACGACATCATCCGACTGATCAGCTACGCCATGGTGCCCACCGCGGCGCTCCTGCTGTGGAGCCAGCTCAGCGCCCACGAGGACTGGCGGGAAGCCGCGGCAGGCACCGTGGCCGGGGTCGTGGCCATGGTCCCGGAGGGCCTCGTGCTGCTGACGAGCATGGCGTTCGCCGCCGGCGTCGTCCGCCTCGGCCGCCGCCACGCCCTGGTGCAGGAGCTGCCGGCGGTGGAGACCCTGGCCCGGGTCGACGTCCTCTGCCTGGACAAGACGGGGACGATCACCGAGGGCGACATCAGCCTGGTCGGCGTCGAGCCCGTCGGCGCCACGACCGAGGACGAGGTCCGCGCCGGCGCTCGTCGTGCTGGCCGGCGCCGAGGCCAACCCCAACGCCACCCTGCGGGCCGTGGCGGTCGTCGTCGAGGCCACGGCCACCGAGCAGCCGCCGTGTGCCGTCGTGGTGCCCTTCTCGTCGGCCCGGAAGTGGAGCGGGGTCACCACCGCCGAGGGCACGACCTGGCTCCTGGGCGCGCCCGAGGTGCTGACCGACGACCCGGCGGTGACCGCGGGCGTCGAGGGCCACGCCGAGGCCGGCCGGCGGGTGGTGCTCCTGGCCCACTCCTCGTCCGGCGCTGGCCGAGGACACCCTGCCCGCCGGCATCGAGCCCGCCGCCCTCGTGGTCCTGGCCGACAAGACCCGGGCCGACGCGGCCGGGACGCTCGCCTACTTCACCGCTCAGGGCGTCACCCTGAAGGTCATCTCCGGCGACAACCCCGTCACCGTCGCCGCCGTGGCCCGGGAGGCCGGCCTGCCCGGGGCCGACACGGCCATGGACGCCCGGGACCTGCCCGACCGACGAGGCCGGCCTGCGCGAGGCCCTGGAGACCCACGCCGTGTTCGGCCGGGTACAGCCCGACCAGAAGCGCCAGATGGTCCTGGCGCTGCAGGCGGCGGGCCACACCGTGGCCATGACCGGCGACGGGGTCAACGACGTGCTCGCCCTGAAGGACGCCGACATGGGCATCGCCATGGGCTCGGGCTCCTCGGCGTCGAGGGCCGCCGCCCAGCTGGTCCTGCTCGACGGGTCCTTCGCCACCCTCCCCCACGTCGTGGCCGAGGGCCGCCGGGTCATCAACAACATCGAGCGGGTGGCCAACCTGTTCCTGGTCAAGTCCACCTACTCGATGCTGCTGGCCCTGGCCGTCGGCGTGGTCCACGTGCCCTTCCCGTTCCTGCCCCGCCACCTGACCCTGGTCGGGAGCCTGACCATCGGCATCCCGTCCTTCTTCCTGGCCCTGGCCCCCAACGACCGCCTCGCTGTGCCCGGCTTCGTCCCCCGGGTACTGCACTTCGCCGTGCCCGCCGGCGCGCTGGCCGCCCTCGTGACCTTTACCGGCTACGCGCTGGCCCGCGGCCCCCTCGACCTCACCGTCGACCAGTCCCGGACGCTGGCCACCCTCGTGCTGGTCGGCGCGGGCCTCGTCGTCCTCGTCCGCCTGGCCCAGCCCTTCACCGCCTGGCGGGCCGGCCTGGTCCTTTCGATGATCGGCGCCTTCGCCCTCGTCCTGGTCCTCCCGGCGGGTCAGGAGTTCTTCGCCCTCGAGCTCCCGCCCGCCGAGGGCTGGGCCGTCGTGGCCATCCTCGTCCTGGCGTTCGAGGTCGGTTGGCGCCTCCTGCGCCGCTGGGTCCCCGCTCTCCGCCTCGATGATGATGACCCCCAGCTCCGGAGGTCGGGCCCGGGGTGCGCGTGATGGCCATCGTGGTCAGCGAGGCCGTCTCTCGCCTGAGCTGAGGGGGACCGCCTCTAGCGATACTCGGGGTTCGGGAAGTCGAAGCGACAGCCGGCGTCCCACGCGGAGCGCTGGTTCCCGTGGACGGGGATCCCGCCCTGGTCCTTCAGCATCCGGGCCAAGTGCATGAGGTTCCAGGTCATGAACGTGGTGTTGCGGTTCGTGAAGTCGTTCTCGGGCCCGCCACGGCCCTCGTCCAGGTAGGACGGTCCGGGGCCGGCCTCGCCGATCCAGCCTGCGTCGGCCTGGGGCGGGATCGTGTAGCCGAGGTGCTGCAGGGAGTAGAGGACGTTCATGGCGCAGTGCTTCACCCCGTCCTCGTTGCCGGTGACCAGACACCCGCCGACCCGGCCGTAGTAGGCGTACTGGCCCGCCTCGTTGAGCAGGTGGGAGTTGCCGTAGAGACGCTCGATGACCTGGGTGCACACCGAGGACTTCTCGCCCAGCCAGATCGGCGTGCAGAGCACGAGGATGTCGGCGGCCATCACCTTGTCGAAGATCGCCGGCCAGTCATCGGTGTCCCAGCCGTGCTCGGTCATGTCCGGCCAGACACCGGTGGCGATGTCGTGGTCGAGGGCCCGGATCATCTCCACCTCGACCCCGTTGGCCTCGAGGATGCCCATCGAGATCCTGGCCAACCCCTCGGTGTTGGACACCTCGGGCGAGCGCTTCAGCGTGCAGTTGACGAAGAGGGCACGCAGGTCCGAGTAGTCGACGCCTGTCGTCTCAGCAGCGGTCATGGTCACCCCGTTTCGCAAGGGCCAGACGTTACTGCTCCCCCAGCAGGCCGGACATCTGCTCACTGAACGTCCGGCGATGACCTCACGACGGGTGGCGCTGGCAATCCTGGTTCTCATGGTCGCGGTGACGGGGTCCCCGGGTCCCCTCGCCGACGTGGCCGAGCCGGAGGGGGGATCGGCCGACTGGCGATCGGTGAGCGCAGGTCGGAACCACACCTGCGGCATCCGCACGTCCGGCCGGCTCTACTGTTGGGGTGAGGACATCCAGGGACAGCTCGGGAACGGACCCGGTCCCGGCTCCGACAGTCCGGTCGAGGTCGTCGGGAACCACACCGACTGGAAGGTGGTCAGCGCTGGTGGCAACCACACCTGCGCCCGGCGCGCCACCGGGCGCCTCTACTGCTGGGGCAGTGACAGCAACGGCCAGGTCGGCGACGACGGCAACAACGTTGCCCAGACCGTGCCCGTGCAGGTCTTCGGGAACCGAATCGACTGGACCAATGCCATCTCGGCCGGCGAGCGCCACACCTGCGCCCGTCGGACCACCGGGCGCCTCTACTGCTGGGGCGACGACGGCAACGGCCAGGTCGGCAACGGTGGCCTGCCCGCCGAGCACGACACGCCCCAGCAGGTCTTCGGCAACCGGACCGACTGGGCCGCGGTGTCCGCCGGCGACTTCCACACCTGCGCCCGGCGCTCGACCGGGCGCCTCTACTGCTGGGGCAGCGACGATCCCAATGGCACCCTGGGCAACAACGCCACCCTGGCCAGCCAGGGGACCCCCGTCCAGGTGTTCGGCAACCGGACGGACTGGGCCGCGGTGAGCGTGGGCGGGGACCACACGTGCGCCCGCCGCACCAGCGGACGGATCTTCTGCTGGGGGGCCGACAACTTCGGCCAGGTCGGCAACGGTGCGGCCACCGGCATCCGTCCGACCCCGACCGCGGTGGGCACGCTGGCCGACTGGACGTCGGTCAGCGCCGGGGAGACCCACACCTGCGGCCGTCGGACGAACGGCCGGGCGTACTGCTGGGGGCGCGCCGCGTTCGGTGCTCTGGGCGACAACCAGACCCTCACCGACCGGGTCTCACCCACCCAGGTGTTCGGGGCCGTGACGACCTGGACGGGACCCGAGGCCGGCTCGAACCACAGCTGTGCCCGACGCACCGACAGGCGCCTCTACTGCTGGGGCAATGACAACTCCGGCCAAATGGGCAATGGTCCCCCGCCGAGCAACCTGCCGACGCCGTCGCAGGTGCTCTGACCTGACCGCGGCGCGACGTCTGCGCTAGCTGCCTGTCGCGGCCTCGCGACCGTCGCCGAAGAACCGAAGGGCCTCGTCGACGTTCGGCACCACGCGGCAGCTCGAGGGACGCGCCGAAGGGCTCGTTCCAGTAGCCCCCGAGGGGCGGTGGCGACCACGGGCCCACGTAGAGGTAGGGCCACGGGTGGGCGGCATCGCCGAGGCTCAGCCCGTAGTTGACCTCGGCAACGGTGGTGGCCAGGTCGAAGTGCTCGGGCCAGAGCTGGATCTCCTCGGGGGCATCGTCCACGAAGTGGGCACAGAGGATGACCAGCGCGGCATACCCCACCGCCGTGACCTGGGCGAGGAACGCCGCGGCGTCGGTGTCGACCTCGAGGACCTCGTCGAGGTCGGGCATCGGCTCGGGGGTGTAGAGGTCCGCGGGTATCCCCGGCGTCACGTCCACCAGATCGCCCGCGGCGGCCAGGGTGGTGATGGGCGCCCGGTCCTCGATGATCCCGCCGGCCAGGTCGTCGTCCCGGACGACGACCTCGGTCCCCACCACCATCGCCCGCCGTTCAACAGCCGCCCCGTGGCGGACGTGGAGGTAGTTCTGGGTGGCGAAGCCGCCGGTGCACTGCCGGAGGCCGATGCGGCGGCGACCCGCGAAGAGGGCGGCGCCCAGGACGTGCTCGCCCACCGCGTGCAGCGAGCGCCGGGTGGTGGCGAGGGTGTCGGGATCGAGCATGGCGACTCCGTCTCTCAAGTGACGTCGACGTTCGTCGACCGGTTGAAATTGCGTCGATTTGTCACCCTGAGCGTGACAGATCGACGCAGTTTCGGGACGAGGGCCGGGAGCGCCAGACTGCGGGGATGCTGGATCACGCGGGGATCATCCGGGACGAGGCGGAGGCGCTGGCGGTCGCCGGGGAACAGGCCGACGGGGCTGCGCCCGTCCCGGGCACGGACTGGACCATGGCCGACCTGCTCGACCACGTCGGCCGCCTGTCCTGGTACTGGTCGGGCCGGACCCGCAAGGCCGGCGGCGGGGCCTTCTACGACACCGACCGACCCGAGGGCACCACCCGCTCGGACTGGCTGCGCCAGGGCACCGCCACCATGGGCGAGCAGCTCGCCGCGGCCGACCCGGACGCCGAGATCAAGACCTGGGCCGGGCTGCAGCCACCGTCCTGGCTGTGGCGCCGGATGACCCACGAGCTCTCCGTGCACCGCTGGGATGCCCAGGCCGCCGCCGGGGCCCCCGAACCCGTCGCCACCGACGTGGCCGACGACGGCATCGACGAGCTGCTCGGTGAGTTCCTGCCCGCGGCCGACATCTCCGCGGTCGACGGCACCCTCCACCTGCACGCCACCGACGGCGACGGCGAGTGGTTCATCGACCCGACGGGCGACGCCCTGACCTGGGAGCGCAGCCACACCAAGGCCGACGTCGCCGTCCGCGGCACCACCTCCGACCTGCTCCTGGTCCTCTGGGGTCGCAAGGGCACCGACGCCGTCGAGGTCATCGGTGACGAGTCCGTCCTCGACCCGCTGGCGGACCGCCACACAGTTCTGACCCCGGACGCGACCGGGCCCCGGCCATGCGGCCGGGGCCCGGAGGGTCTTGCGGGTTGCCGGATGTCACCACCCACGACCCGCTGAGATTTCAAGCCGAGCGCCCTCGGTGCTCGAGGACCCTCGTCCCCGTCAGGGGCCGCGCCGAGAGGCGCTAGGAGAGGGCCTCGACCACGTTGGCGTGACCTTGCTTGTGGATGGCCGCGACCTCGTCGAGGTCGAAGTGGTCGAGGCGGTCCTGCCAGTCGCTGCGCTCGCCGATGGCGGCGGCGTAGTTGGCCTTGCGCTTGGCCACCCGGCCGACACCGTCACGGGCAGGGGCGGGGGCCTCGTCGCCCTCGTACTGGGCCTCGATGCCCTCCTTGAGCATCTCCAACGCCTCGGAGCGGAGCTGGGAGATGCGGGACTCGGTCACCCCGAGGAACTCGGCCAGCTCGAGGCTGGTGCGACCCTCCAGGAAGTAGCCGATGATGACGAGGCGCTGCCGCTCGGGCAGCAGGTCCACGGCGTCCCGCAGGTAGGCGTGCAGCTCCCGGGTCTCCAGCTCCTCGAGGGGCTCGAGCTGGGTGCGGTCGCAGAGGACGTCGACCAGGGTCAGGTCCTCCTCGGTGTCCTCGGTGACCTCGTGCTCGAGGGCCAGCACGACGGAGCGGAACATCCGGTCCTGGAGCCGGTTGAGCTCGTCGATCGACATGCCCAACTCCTGGGCCACCTCGGTCATGTTCGGGACCCGGCCCAACTCGGTGGCCAGACGCTGCTCGGTCTGCTCCATCTTGCGGGCGAGGTTGCGCACCGAGCGGGGCGCCCAGTCCGCGGCCCGCACGGCGTCGAGGATCGCCCCCCGGATGCGCTGTGCGGCGAACCGGTCGAACGGTACGCCTCGGCTGGCGTCGTAGCGGCGGGCCGCCTCGACCAGTCCGAGAGCGCCGGCCCGAGCGAGCTCCTCGCGGTCCACGTGGCGGGGGAAGTGCACCGCCACCTGGAACACGATGTGTCGCACGAGCGGCAAGTGTTCTTCGATCACTTTGGCATCGATGGCATCGCCCATCAGAAGTATCGCCCTCCTGGGTTGTTGTAGCCATCGGGGTTACGGCGCGTCCCGCTGAAAGCTTTAGGACTTTTTCGGATTTCCCCGGACATCGTCGCGAGGACCCGAATCAGGCGGCGGCGCCCCCTTCGAACGCAGCAGCCCGGATGCCGCGATCGGCCAGATCGGTGAGGAGGGACAATGGATCCTCGATCGCGGCCAGGCCGAATGCGCCGGGCCGGGCGATCGTGCCGTCGCCCACGGCCCGCGCGGTCACCGCGGCGACCGCACCGGCCGCCACCGCGGGGCGGTCCATGGCCCCGTAGACGACCACGTGCCGCCCACCGGCCCGGGACCCACGGACCTCGACCCGGATGGCGCCGGGGCCGCCTTCGGGGTGGGGGCGGCGCATCATGGGAAGGCGAGCGGTCAGGCGGTCACGCCGGTTGGCGGCCTGCCGGGCGGTGACCCGGTCGAGGGCACCGAAGGCGTCGACCAGCAGGAGCGGGTCGGGCACCGCCGCCCGGTAGCAGTCCCGACCTCCGACCGGCTCGGGGAACCAACACAGCTCCCGGCCCGAGCCCCCCGAGCGGGCCATCCAGCCGCCGTCGCGCCAGTCCAGGCCCTCGGAGCCCAGGGCCCGGTGGTGTTGCTCGGCACACGCCGGCCCACCGGTGCCGACCTTGGCCACGTGGACCTCGTCCACCTGGTCCAGGGCGCGGGCGGCGTGGCGGGCCAGCAGGCAGCTGAGCCCGGGCGCGAAGCCCGCCCCGACCACCACGGTGGCCGAGCGTTCGACGGCCTCGGGATCGAGGTCAAGCAGGGCCCGCACGTCCCCGACGTCGTCGGAGGTGGCCACCACCGAAGCGCCCTGGCGCAGCGCCTGGGTGCCGAGGACGGCCTGGGTCCCGGCCGGGGTGGCCAACAGCACCACGTCGGCCTCCGGCACCTCGGCGCCGGAGGCTTCGGCCCCCGAGCCCAGGAGGTCGGCCACCTTCTGCCGGGTGGCGGGATCGGCGTCGGCCACCACCACCGTGTCCACCGCGTCGGTGGAGGCCAGCTGACGGGCGGCGCGAGCCCCGGTGGCCCCGACGCCCACGACGGCGATCCTCATGGTGGCGTGGGGATCAACGCAGCTCGGGGCCGTCGAGCTGGCGCCAGCCGCCGTCACTCGGCGGGGTGCCGCCCTTGCCCCGGACCCGGAAGGCGGCCGCGAACAGCCCGGCGACGCCGACGGCGAGGAAGACACGGCGAAGTCGTTGCATGAGGCCCGGACGGTACTCGCCGCCCGGCGATGACGCGGTTCGCCGGGTGTCGAGCACAACGGTCCCGGAAGTGGTGGGGCTAGTTGGAATCGAACCAACGACCTCGCCCTTATCAGAGGCGCGCTCTAACCGACTGAGCTATAGCCCCGGGACCGGACACTGTAACGAGGGATGTAGGACAGAATCACCCTCCTATGGAGCTGCTGGCCCAGGGGCGGGACTGCGACATCTTCGACCGGGGCGACGGCACGGTCCTGCGGAGATCCCGCAAGGCCTACGACCAGGGACCGGAGGCCCGGGTCCTGGCCTACGCCGCCGAGCACGGCTACCCGGTGCCGTCGGTGCAGGCGTTGACCGACGAGGGCCGGGACCTGATCATGGAGAAGGTCGAGGGCCCGACGATGGTCCAGGCCCTCGAGCGGCGCCCATGGCGGGCGGGCGCGGTGGGCCGCCAGTTGGGCGAACTGCACAACCGCCTGCACGAGATTCCGGGGCCGGACTGGCTGCCCCGGCTCCCCGAGGGCGACGCTCTCCTGCACTTCGACCTGCACCCCCAGAACGTGATCCTGTCCCCTGGCGGGCCGGTCGTGATCGACTGGACGAACGCCTGCGTCGGCGAGCCGGGGGTGGACGTCGCCCGGGCCTGGGCCCTCACGGCCGGTGCCGAGGCCGACGTCCGCGGGCTGTTCCGGTTGGCCCTCACCCGGGTCCGGCGGGCGCTCACCGAGGGCTTCGTCGACACCGCCGGGCGCGACGAGGCGCGTGCGGGCCTGACCTATGCGGTGGAACTGACCCTGCTCGACGAGAACATCAGCCCGGTCGAGAAGGACCGGATGCAGGCCCTCGTGGCCGCCGAAGCGAACTCGTCGGCCTAATCGCGCTTCTTGCGCTTGCGGGCGTCGGCGAGGTCCTGCTCGATCATGGTGATGCGCAAGCCGCCGGTGATGTCACAGATCAGGTTGAACAGGACCGTCAGCAGCCAGATGAAGAAGATGCTGGCGATGGCGATCACTGCGCCGGCCGAGAGCAGAGCCTCGAACATCTGCTGCGGGTTGAAGTTGAAGTCCTCGAACCCCAGGTCGATGATGAAGTCCTCGGTGTTCTCGACCGACCCCGAGGTCACCGCAGCCCGCCAGACCAGCAACGAGGCCAGGACGACGACGCCCCAGATGCAGGCCACGAAGATGCTGGCCACCTTGAACACCGACCACGTGTCGATGTGGCGCACCACGCGACGCACGCGTCGGGCGGAGGCCTTCATCTCGGCCCGGTGCTGCCGGCGGGACGGCTTCGTCCTCACCGGCGGGACGACCAGCTCGGCGGCAGCCCCGTCGGTCAGCAGGTCCACGTCCTCGGCGGGACGGGCGTAGGGCCCGTCGGTCAGCAGGTCCACGTCCTCGTTGCCGTCCATCTCGACGGCATCGCCCACGATCTCGGCGTCGGGGACGTCGACCAGCGTGTCGTTGGGGTCGTGCTCGACGACGTCATCGTCCCCGTCCGGGGCATCCTCTACGGGCGCGTCCGTAACATCATCGTCCTCCTCGAGGGTCGTCACGTCGCCCCCGTCTGGACCAGTGTCCGCCGGCACAGTTCGAAGTGTACGGGGTCACTGACGGGCAGGGGTTGGCAGAGGCCGACGGCGGCCGCCACGGTGCGGAGGGTGGCCACGAAGGGGCCCGGGACGTCGATGGCCAGCCCCCGTTCGTGCATCGAGGTCCCCGGTGGCGCCACCGGGTAGGGATTCAGGTGGCGGTTCGCCCAGAGAGCGGCCTGCTGGGCGGCGCTCCGCCAGCCTGAGCTGATCGGGACCGGACTGCCGAGGAGCACCCCGGCCCGGGCGACGGCGGCGGTCATCGCCGGGGTCAGTCCCTCGGTGCCGTCGCCGGCGGGGGGCGGGGCCTGGGCGCGGGCGACGGCATCGGCCTCACCTACCCGCACGGTGACCGTGGCATCCCCCACCGTGCCTTCGACGTCGGTCACCGCCGATCCGTTCAGCCGGGCCAGCTCGGCGGCGGCGTGCGGGCCCTCGGCGGCCCCGGCCAGCGCGGCGGCGTCGGCCGCGGTCTGGGCCCGGGACTCGGCCAGGGCCCGGCTACCCAGCTCACCCAGCAGCAGCGCAGTCCCCATCGCCGCCGCCATGATCACCAGCACCAGGGGCAGGGCCTGGCCCCGTTCGTCGTCTCGGCGCACGCGCGCCTCCTCGGTTCCAGCCGGTCGTCACGGGGGAAGCGACAGGACCGATGCTCTGGCCCCAGAACGGGGTCAGGTGGGCTCGGGAGCCTCAGTCGACCGGCGAGGGTCGGGGGCGCCTGGGGCTTGGCGTCGTCGTCGGACTCGCTGAAGACGGGGGCCACCGCGACCACCGTCTCACCGTCCTCGAGGCGCATGACCCGGACGCCCGGAGGCGTCCCGGCCCTGGGAGGAGATGTCCTTCACCGCGGTGCGGATCAGGGTCCCCTTCGAGGACACGAGGATGACCTCGTCGTCGATCTTGACCATCCGACCGGTGACGACCGGGCCCTTCTGGGGGGTCATCTTGAACCCCTTCACGCCCATGGTCCCCCGGCCCTTGCGGGGGTACTTGTCGATCTTGGTCCGCTTGCCGTAGCCCCCCTCGGTGATGCAGAGGAGGTCGGCGCCGGCCTCGCTGACCGCGCAGGACACCACCGCGTCACCCTCCCGCAGCTTGAGACCCCGGACGCCGGCCGCGGTGCGGCCCATGGGCCGCACCAGGTCCTCGCTGAACCGGACGGTCTGGCCGCTGCGGGCCACCAGGAAGATGTCGGTGTCGCCGCCGGTCTGGATGACCCGCACCAGCTCGTCGCCGTCCTTCAGGTTGATGGCGATGAGGCCGTCACGCCGGGACGAGTCGTACTCGGTGAACTTGGTCTTCTTGACCTGGCCGTTGGCGGTGGCGAAGAACAGGAACCGGCTGGTCTCGTAGTCCCGGGTGTCGATGATGGCCTGGATCTTCTCGTCCGGCTGCAGCGGCAGCAGGTTGACCATGGCGGTGCCGCGGGCCGTGCGGTCCTTCATGGGGATCTCGTGGGCCTTGAGGCGGTACACCTTCCCCCGGTTCGAGAAGAACAGCAGGTAGGCGTGCGCCGTGGTCGAGATGACCTCGGTGACGTAGTCGTCGTCGCGCAGCTTGGCCCCGGCCACGCCCCGGCCACCGCGGCCCTGGGTGCGGAAGGCGTCGGCCTGGACGGTCTTGATGTAGCCCGCGGCGCTGTAGGTGACGACCAGCTCCTCGTCGTCGATCAGGTCCTCGAGGTTCATCTCGCCGGGGTCGTGGGTGAGCTCGGTCAGGCGGTCGCTGGCGTGCTTGTCCCGGACCTCGCCCAGCTCGTCCTTGATGACCGAGCGCGAGCTTGCCCTCGTCGCCGAGGATGGCCTCCAGCTCGGCGATGGTCTCCCGCAGCTCGGCCAGCTCCTTCTCGAGGTCGGTGCGACCGAGGCGGGTCAGGCGCCCGAGCTGCATGTCCAGGATGTGGTTGGCCTGGGTCTCGCTGAACTCGAAGCCCTCCCCCATCAGGCCCTCGCGGGCCTCGTTGCGGTCGGCCGACGCCCGGATCAGGGCGATGATGGCGTCGATCATGTCGATGGCCTTGAGCAGGCCCTCGACGATGTGCTCGCGGTCCTTGGCCTTGGCCAGGCGGAACTCCGAGCGGCGCCGGATGACGTCGACCTGGTGGTCGATGTAGGCCTGCAGGGCCTGGACCAGGTTCAGCGTGCGGGGCACCCCGTCGATCAGCGCCACCGTGTTCACCGCGAAGTTCGTCTGCAGCGGGGTGCGCTTGTAGAGGTTGTTCAGGATGACGAGGGCGGGGGCGTCCTTCTTGAGCTTGATCTCGAGGCGGATGTCCTCACCCGCCGACGCGTTGTTGATGTCGGCGATGCCGGTCAGCTCGCCGGCTGTCGACCAGCTCCTTGATCTTGATCAGGACCTGGCTGGGGCTGACCTGGTAGGGCAGCTTGGACACCACGATCATGTCGTTGCGCTTGCCCTCCTCGATCTCGGCCACGGCCCGCAGGCGGATGGAGCCCCGCCCGGTGCGGTAGGCGTCGAGGATCCCCTGGCGGCCCATCATCAGCGCGCCGGTCGGGAAGTCCGGGCCCTTGATGAACTCCATCAGGTCGTCGGGGGTGGCGTCGGGGTGGTCGATCAGGTGGTTGGTGGCGTCGATGACCTCGCCCAGGTTGTGGGGCGGGATGTTGGTGGCCATGCCCACCGCGATGCCCTGGCTGCCGTTGACCAGCAGGTTGGGGAAGCGGGCCGGGAGCAGCGAGGGCTCCTGGAACTCACCGGAGTAGTTGTCGACGAAGTCGACGGTGTCCTCGTCGATGCCGTCGAGCATCGCCATGGCGATCTCGGCCAGGCGGCACTCGGTGTAGCGGGCGGCCGCGGGCGGGTCGTCGGGCGTGCCGAAGTTGCCCTTGGGGTGGATCAGCGGGTGGCGCAGCGAGAAGTTCTGGCCCATGCGCACCAGGGCGTCGTAGATGGCCGAGTCGCCGTGGGGGTGGTACTTGCCCATGACGTCGCCGGTGACCCGGGCGCACTTGATGGTGGGCCGGTCGGGGCGGGCGCCGAGGTCGTGCATGCCCCAGAGGATCCGGCGGTGCACCGGCTTGAGGCCGTCGCGGGCGTCGGGCAGGGCCCGGGACACGATGACCGACATCGAGTAGTCCAGGAAGGAGCGTTCCATCTCCTCCTGGATCTCGATGGGCTCGAACTCCTCCTCGAAGAGGGTCTCGTCGCGGCCGGCGGGGGGTGGGGGTGGGGACGGGGTCATATGTCGAGGAACCTCACGTCCTTGGCGTTCGTCTGGATGAAGTGCTTGCGGCTCTCGACGTCGTCGCCCATGAGCACCGACAGGACCTCATCGGCGATGGCGGCCTGCTCGACCGACACCTTCAGCAGGGTGCGCTTGGTCGGGTCGATGGTGGTCTCCTGGAGCTCTTCCCAGTCCATCTCGCCCAGGCCCTTCAGGCGCTGGAACTCCTTCTTGTGGTTGGGGTTCTCCGCCATGAAGGCGGTCTTGGCCGCGTCGTCCTTCAGGTAGATCTTGTCCTTGCCCACGATGGTGGAGAACAGCGGCGGCTGGGCGATGTAGACGTGGCCCAGCTCGACCAGCGGCCTCATCTGGCGGAAGAAGAAGGTGAGCAGCAGGGTGCGGATGTGGCTGCCGTCGACGTCGGCGTCGCAGAGGATGATGACCTTGCCGTAGCGGATCTTCTCGGCGTCGAACTCCTCGCCCAGGCCGGCGCCGATGGCCGAGATCAGGGCCTGGATCTCGTTGTTCTTGAGCATCTTGTCGATGCGGGCCCGCTCGACGTTGAGGATCTTGCCCCGGATGGGCAGCACGGCCTGGATGCGGGGGTCCCGGGCCTGGGTGGCCGGGCCGCCGGCGGAGTCGCCCTCCACGATGAACAGCTCGGTCTCGTGGCTGTTGCGGGACTGGCAGTCCCGCAGCTTGTCGGGCATGCCCGCCCCCTCGAGGGCGGACTTGCGGCGGGTGGCGTTGCGGGCGTCGCGGGCCGCGGTACGGGCGGTGGCCGCGGCGATCGACTTCTTGACGATCTTGTTGGCCTCGGTGGGGTGCTCCTCGAGGAAGTCGCCCAGCTTCTCGTTGGTGGCCCGCTCGACCAGGGAGCGCATGGGGACGTTGCCCAGCTTGCCCTTGGTCTGACCCTCGAACTGGGGATCCCGCAGCCGCACCGAGATGATGGCGGTGAGGCCCTCCCGGATGTCCTCGCCCAGGAGGTTGGCGTCCTTCTCCTTGAGCAGGCCCTTGGCCCGGGCGTACTTGTTGACCACGTTGGTGAGGCCCTTCTTGAAGCCCTCCTCGTGCATCCCGCCCTCGATGGTGTTGATGCCGTTGGCGAAGGAGTGCAGGCCGTCGGCGTTGTAGCCCGTGTTCCACTGGAACGCGAGCTCCACCTCCATGCTCGTCCTCGATCTGCTCGAAGTAGCCGACCCGGCTGAACAGCGCCTCCTTGGAGGCGTTCACGTGCTTGACGAAGTCGACGATGCCGCCGGCGTACCGGAAGACGATGGGCTCGGCCGTCGGGGTCCCGCTCGTCCTTCAGGCGGATCTCGAGGCCCTTGTTGAGGAAGGCCATCATCTGGAGGCGCTCGACCAGGGTCTGGGCCCGGAAGTCGACCTCGTCGAAGATGGTGGGGTCCGGCCAGAAGCGGACGGTCGTGCCGGTGCGGTCCCGGGGGGCCTTGCCCGTGACCTTCAGCTTCGTCTGGACCTTGCCCCCCTTGGCGAAGTCCATGAAGTGGCGCTTGCCCTCGCGGTCGATCTCCACCTCGCAGCGCTCGGAGAGGGCGTTGACCACCGAGACGCCGACGCCGTGGAGACCGCCGGAGACCTTGTAGCCCTCGCCCCCGAACTTGCCGCCGGCGTGCAGCACCGTCAGGACGACCTCGGCCGCCGACTTGCCCTTGGTCTTGACGTCGGTGGGGATGCCCCGGCCGTCGTCGCGGACCTCGCAGCCGCCGTCGGCCAGCAGGGTGACGTCGATGCGGGTGCAGTAGCCGGCCATCGCCTCGTCCACCGCGTTGTCGACGACCTCGTAGACGAGGTGGTGCAGCCCGCTGGGGCCGGTGCTGCCGATGTACATCCCGGGCCGCTTGCGGACGGCCTCGAGGCCTTCCAGGACGGTGATGTCCTTGGCGGAGTAGGACGATGCTGCCTTGGCCACGCTGCCACGATTCTTTCGGCGTCGAGAGGGAGGAGGAGTGGTCCCAGCCTACCGCAGGGGGGTGACCTTTCCGACTCTGAACTGCACTGAAGATAGACTGATGATTACGCGCCTTCGGTCGTCCGCCAACGAGTTGCCGGTCCGAGCCGACGCCGGGTCAGGCCACCCGGGAATCGGCTTCGGCGAGGCGGGCGCGCAGGCGGCGAGCGGAGCTCGATGGTGTCCACCTCGCGGTAGGCCCGACGACGGCGCACCACCACGAAGCCCGTGGCCGCCACCCCGGCGAGACCGGCCAATCCGACGACCTTCCAGAGCTTCACGCTCCGTACGGTAGCGCCCATGGCGGCCCGGACCCCGAAGGCGATCCCGTTGGCGGAGGCCGCCGAGCTCACCTCCACCGGGGACCTCTGGCTGTTCCGAGGCACGAGCCCCGCGGACCGGGCCATCCGGCTGTTCACCAACAGCCCGGTCAACCACGTGGCCGTGGCGCTCACCCTCGACGACCTGCCGCCGCTGCTCTGGCACGCCGAACTGGGCATGTCCACCGAGGACGTCTGGGCGGGCGAGTCCCAACGGGGCGCCCAGCTCCACCGCCTGACCGAGGCGGTGCAGACCTGGGTCGACACGTACGGCCAACGGCCCTACTTCCGCCAGCTCGACACCGTGGTCACCACCGAGATGGAGGACCAGTTCCTGCGGGTGGTCAACGAGTACGACGGCCACCGCTTTCCCCGCACCGGCAGCCTGGTCCGGCGGTGGCTGTCGGGCCGGCTCCGGCGGGGCGTGCCCCTGGAGGACATCTTCTGCGCCGAGCTCGCGGCCCTGACCTACCAACGCATGGGCCTGCTCGGCTCCGAGCGCCCGCTCAACTGGTACGACCCCGGCCGCTTCTGGTCCGGCGACCGCCTCGAGCTGGCCCCCGGCGCCGTCCTCGGCGAGGAGATCGAGGTCCTGGTCTAGTGGCCGTGCTCGGCTTCGGCGGCGTCGGCCTCGGCCTTGGTGACGTGGACGGTGCCGTCGGGGTGCTCGGGCGGGCTGTAGAGGGAGTAGATCTTCAGCGCGTCGCCACCGGTGTTGATCACGTTGTGCCAAACGCCGGCCGGCACGATGATCGCCCAGTCGTCCTCGACGTCGTGGGTCTCGTCGACCCGGTCCTCAGTGGCGCCGAACTCCGCCCGGCCGGTCCCCTGCTCGACCCGGAGGAACTGGTCGATGTCGTGGTGGGCCTCCCAGCCGATCTCCCCACCGGGCTCGATCGACATGACCGTGAGCTGGGTGTGCTCCCCGGTGAACAGCACCGTGCGGAAGTTGGTGTTCTCCAGCGTGGCCTTCTCGACGTCCGCGACCCATCCGAGCATGTGACGACCTCCTCGTGGTGACCTGCCCGAGGGTAGGGGTCCTCCGTTCCGCTCCGCAGGGGCCGTTGGACCCTTGGCCTACCGAACGGGGGTGACGCGGGCCAGGGTGGTGAAGGAGCAGTACCAGAGGCGCCGCGTCGTGGTCGACGGCGGGGAAGACGACCGACTGGACCGGGCTGGCCGTCGCCGCCCGGGCCCGCTCCTCGCCGGTCTCGATGTCCAGGACCACCACGTCATCCTCACCGTCGTGGCGGTCGTTCACGATCAGCTCGCCGGTGTCCGGGAAGCGAACCAGGTGCATGGAGGTGCCCAGGCCCGCCGCCAACGCGGGCATCAAGCCCGACGGACCCAGGTCGAAGGCGGCCAGCACGCCATTGCCGCTGTCGTAGCCGACCGCGAGCGCCCGCTCGGGGTCCAGCACCGGCAGGTTGGTCTGGGTGCCGTGGGCCAGGCCACTGATCTCGACCAAGCTCCGGAGTCGCCCCCGTCGCCGGCACCCGAACCAGGTGGACCGGTCCGGCCGACGACCCCCTGGCCGGTCATCGCCATCGCCTGCCTCGTAGGTGTGGTCGCCGTTGTCCATGAACAGGACCTGGCCGCCGTCGACCACCGCGTCCCACCCGAAGCTCTGGTCCGGCGCCGTGCGATAGGGCGCGGACCAACCGGGATCGGCCGCCAGCTCACCCGGCAGCGGGGTCCCAGACGAAGCGCAGCGCGGTCTCGATCCCCTGGGCGTGCACGACCAGGCCGTCGGCGGACAGCCGGGCCACCGAGGCCTCGCCCAGGGACCAGGGCGCGCCGCGGTCCTCCAGGGTCACCGGGTCGAGGACCGAGAAGGTCGACGCGCTCCGGCCCGCGGGACAGGTCCTTGGTGACCACCGTCCCGTCGTCCAGGACGACGAAGGAGTTGTACGCCCGGTCCACCGGCAGCTCCCGCGACGCGACCACGTGCAGGTCGGGGTCCAGGCGATGGGCCCACCGGCCGTAGACCACCAGCAGCCCGCCGTCGGCGTGGGCCGCCAGACCCACCGGGCCACGACGGCCCGGCCGGCAGGTCGACGCTGCGGGCGACGGTCGCCAGGGTGGCCGGGTCGATGCGCTCGACCCACGAGACGGTGTCGGCCCCGAAGGTGTGGCGCAGCAGGAAGACCTCGCCCGGCTCCCGGACCACCGGCATGGTGGCGGCCATCACGTCCTGGCGGGCCACCACCTCCAGACCCGGTGCCGGTGAGCCAGGCCCCAGCCGGTGACCCCATGGGGGGCCTGCCGGCGTGACGGGCCGGCGTCCTCGCCGGGCCAGGGCGACGGCCAGTACCCCGGCGGGGCCGGTCACCCGGAGCCCTCGTCCAGGCGCAGGCGACCGTCGACCACGAGCCGGAAGCGGCCCCGCCCGGTCTTCTCGATGCGCACGGGCGCCTCCCGCTCGTCCAGACGGCGCTTCAGCAGGATGAGGCGACTCTCCAGGTTGTCCCGGTACTCCGGCAGCTCCAGGGAGGGGTCGAGACGGACCTCCCGGTCGGTGAAGTCGATCCGACCGTCGCGCTGGTGGTGACCGAGCAGGGCCCACAGGATGCGGCCGGCCACCCCCTTGATCAGGTACTCGCCGTCGAGGAACGTGCTGCCGTCGACGGCGAAGAAGCGCACCTGGTGCACGGCGCCCTCCGGCGCGGCCCGGCCACGGGTCGGGACCCGGTCCCCGTCACCGTCGACCTCCTGGGCCCGCTCGACCTCAACGGCCGCGGCCGAGGCGCAGGCTCAGCTCGGCGAGGCCACCCACCCCCGGGGGGCGGTGGGCACGACCGCGTCGAGGGGCCGGGGGAGCCGCCGCCCCGACCGGGGGATCCGCTCCACCCCCACCACGCTGTAGATGTCCGCGGCCCGGAGCTTGAACACGTCCTGCAACCCGGACAGCGCAGCCAGCTCGTCGACGTCGCGACGGAGCTGGTCGAAGACCGGTCCTCGTCGCTCGTTGCGCTCGTACGCGAGGCACATGCGGTATTCCTCGTAGTCCGCCGGGTCGATGGCCAGCACGCTGGCGTGGGGGTTCTCGACCAGGTACTTCGACGTCTTCGAGAAGAACTGGTTGGAGATGGCCACGTGGCGCTCGTCGACCACCCGGATCTTGGACAGATAGGTGACGTTGGGCGTGCCGTCGGACCCCGCGGTCGACCACCGGGAGCTGGCCATCCGGCTGGGCATCGCCTGACCGGCAGCGGCTCTGGCCGAGGGGGCCAGCACCCCCTCGGCCGGGGCGTCTCCACGCTTCTGACCCACTGCCCACCGGCGATGATCGACCCGGTGGGACCGGTGGGCTTCGTCGTGTGGCAAGGCATCCGTCGACGTTGGCCGACGCTCCTGCTGCTCACCGTGGCCCTCGGGCTGACCGGCGCCGTGGTGCTGGCCTCGGTCGTGGAGCCGACTGGCGCTCGAGGCGCTGGACGAATTCCTCGAGTTCCACCGGTACGGCAACGTCGAGGCGTTTGTGGACCCGTCCCTTCCGGTGGACGACCAGGTCGCCTTGATGGAAGCCATGATCGACGCCTCCGGTCAGGAGGACTACGCGTTGCGCTCCATGGTAATCCTGGCCCTGCCCGGGCCTGACGGCCTCGACGGTGAAGGCACCGACCTCCTCGTGGGCGAGGCCTACATCGTCGGCGAGCCGATGGCGGAGGTCAAGCGAGCCTTGGTCACCGACGGCGCGCTCCCCCTGGACCCCGGTGAGGTCGCCGTCACCCAGAGC
>CAVPAN010000011.1:0-8808 GCA_963701565.1 uncultured Microthrixaceae bacterium | reverse complement strand
CGACTGAGGCCGGTGGCTGGCGAAGTCGGGACTGACGCCGCGATCAGCTCTTCACGTGGGGGACAAGCCGCCGGCCGGTCACCTTGATGGGCACGATGCGGACCCAGTGGACCCGGTCGCCGGTCCAGAGTGGCTCGTCGAGGTCATCGACCTCGAGGCGGTGCGGGTCGAAGACCTCCTCGCCATAGCCGGCCACCAGGACCGTCCAGCCCTCCCGGGCGACCTCGTCGATCTCCTCGACCATGAAGGCGATCCGGGCCCCCGAGGTGGCCCGGAGCTTGGCCCCCTCCTCGGTACGGATCAGCAGCGTGCGACCGTCCACGCGGTGGTCGACCGCGAACAGGTCGGGGTGGCCGGCGACGACGACGGCGAGGTGACCCCACGGCCGGGTGGCCAGGAGCCGCCAACACTCGGTCTCGGGCAGGGCCACGAGGCGGCGGCCCTTCGGGGTGCCGTCCATGCCCCGATCAGACCACTCGGTCGACGGGCTGTCCAGGGTCCACGGTCCTCAGCACCCGGCGTTCACCCGGGGCGAGGTCGATCACCTCACCGTCGAACCCGATGGGCACCGGCCGATTGTGCCCATGGGCCTCGAGCTCGATGCCGGTGGCGGACACCCGGACATCCAGCCAGTTCCCCCGGAACCGGATGTTGAACGAGTACCAGCCCAGCTCGGGGCACCGCCGGATCGAACCAGACGGCATCGTCGCGGATCGTCAGCCCCGGGTAGCAACGCTCGATCAGGTCGACGGTGCCGGCCATCGCCCCGATGTGCACACCTTCGGCTGAGGTCCCGCCCTGGGTGTCGTCGACGTCGCTGCGCAGCGCCTCACACAGGGCCGCAAAGGACTGGCCTGGGTCGCGGCGAGCCGCCACCCAGGCGTGCACCACCTGACTGAGCGTCGAGCCGTGCGAGGTCCGGGCCAGGTAGTAGTCGATCGTCCGGTCGATCATCTCCTCGTCGAGCGCGTAGCCGAGCCGGTCGAAGAGCTCGACCACCTCCGTCGCCGAGAGCAGGTAGAGCAGCATGAGCACGTCCGCCTGCTTCGACAGGCGGTAGCGGTTGGCCGTGTCACCCTCGGCCTCGAGGATCCGGTCGAGGCGCTGGATGTTGCCATAGCGGCTCCGGTAGGCGTCCCAGTCCAGCTCCTCCAGCTCCTCGTAGCCCTCGAACTGGCTGATGACCCCGTCGTGGAAGCAGACCCGCATCCGCCGACTGATGCTCCTTCCAGCGTTGTCGTTCGTCGGCGGTGATGGCCAGCTTGGCCACGATCTCCTCCCGCCGGTGGTCGTCGAGTCGGTCGAGGATCTCCCCGCTCTTCCAGAGGACCCAGGCCGCCATCACGTTGGTGTAGGCGTTGTTGTCGACGCCGGGGTGGTCGGCGCCGGGCAGGGCCTCGTGGTACTCGTCGGGGCCGACCACCCCCCCGATCTCGTACGCGGTCCTCGATGTGGTCGTAGGTGGCGGCGCTGGCCCAGAACCGGGCGATCTCCACCATCAGCTCGGCGCCGTTGAAGGAGAGGAAGTCCTGATCGGCCGTGGCGTCGAGGTAGCGCACGACGTTGTGGGCGATGGCGGCGTTCACGTGGCGCTGGAGCCGAGAGTGGTCTGGTAGCCAGTGTCCCGAGCGCGGGTTGAGATGGGCCTCGGGCGTCTCCTCCCTGCCGCTCGAGGCGCTCTGCCACGGGAACATGGCGCCCTCGAAGCCCGCCTCCCGGGCTCGGCGCCGGGCCTCGTCGAGGCGCCGGAAGCGGTACATCAGCAGCGCCCGGGCGTGCTCGGGCACCCGGAGGTTGACGTAGGGGAAGACGAACAGCTCGTCCCAGAAGATGTGGCCTCGGTAGGCCTCACCGGCCAGACCTCGGGCCGGCACCCCGACGTCGAGGCTCGTGGTGTGCTTCGAGATGACCTGGTGGAGGTGGAACAGCTGCAGGGTGAGGCCGCGGGCCAGCGACTCGGACTCCTCGATGCGGATGTCGGTTCGCCGCCACACGTGCGCCCACCCGCGGGTGTTGCTGATCGCCAGTTCGTCGTAGCCGACCAGGCACGTGACGTGGCGGACGGCGTGCTCGCCCGGCTCGTAGATGCCCTGGTCCCGGGACGTGTAGACGGCCGCGACCTTCTCGACCACGACCTCCTCGCCGGCCACCACCGGGACGACCAGTCGGTGGCCGATGCGGGCGTCGCCCGTCTCGAGGGTGCGCTCGACCGGGGACCGGGTGCCCAAGACCCGGGTCCGGGCCGCTTCGGCGACCCGGATGTGAGACCCGGTCGTCTCGGTGACGAGGGCCACGACGTCCTCCTCGGGGGCCCACAGCTGCTCGACGCGCAGGTGGCGCCCGTCGAGGTCGTGGTAGCGCGCGACCCCGTTGTTCTCGATGTCGCCGTCGATGCTCGACCGGACCTCGATCGCGCCCGACCAGCCCTCGGGGCGGAAGGTGGTCTCGAGGGCGGCCAGGTGGGGGTCGTTGCCGTGGATCAGCCGGCGTTGGGTCACCCGGGTGAGCCGGCCGGCGTCGTCGCGGAACCGCAGCTCCCGGACGAGCTGGCCCTTGCGCATGTCGAGCGTCAGCGAGTGGTCGAGCACCTCGGCCCGGTCCATCGAGAACCAGTCCTGGCCCTCGGTGCGGAACTGGAGCAGCGCCCAGTTGGGCAGGTTGACCAGGCTCTCGTGGTCGAGGAGCACGCCGTCGACGGCGTCGACGAGGCGGTTGTAGACGCCGGCCACGTAGGTCCCCGGGTAGTGCACACCGTCGTCGGTCGCCTCGGGCGCCGCGCCCGTGTGGCGAGGTAGCCGTTGCCCAGGCTGCACAACGCCTCACGGTGTCCCTCAGCCGACGGGTCGTAGCCCTCGAAGACCAGGCGGGCCCGGTCGCCCGGCGTCATCGCACGTCCACCTCGTCGAGGCCGGCGACGACGACGTCGGCGCCGTGCTCGGCCAGGGCCTCACCCGTCCCGGCCCGGGCCACCCCCACCACCAGGCCGAAACCGCCGCGCCGTCCCGCCTCGACGCCTGACTGGGCGTCCTCGAGCACGGCCATCCGGCTCGGGGAGGCGCCGAGGCGGCGGGCGGCCTCGAGGAAGATGGCCGGGTCGGGCTTGCCCGCCAGGCCCAGGCGGTCGGCGTCGACCCCGTCCACGTGCACGACGAAGCGCTCGATCGCGTGCGCGGCCCTGAGCACCTCGGCGGCGTTCCGACTGGCGGAGACCGCGGCCACAGCGATGCCGGCGTCGGCGAGGTGCCCGAGCAGGGCGAGGGCATCGGGGAAGGCCCGAACGCCGTCCCGCAGGATGAGGTCGACGAAGGTCCGGTCCTTGCGATTGCCGATGGCACAGACGGTGTCGTTGCCCGGCGGGTCGGCGGGGGACCCGGCCGGCAGGTCGATCGCCCGGGAGGCCAGGAAGCCCTGGACACCCTCGTACCGGGGCCTACCGTCGACGTAGGTGAGGTAGTCCTCGAGAGTGAAGGGGGTGAAGTCACCGAGGCCGGCGTCGGCCCGCTTGCGCAGGACGTCGTCGAACACGACGGTCCAGGCGGCGGCGTGGACCCGGGCGGTGTCGGTGACGACGCCGTCGACATCGAAGATGACGGCCTCGATCTCGCGGCGGTCGATGGATGGCACGGCCGCAGGCTGCCATCCCCCGCCACCGCGCACCAGCGCGGAAGGTCCCGTCGGTGAACCGCGGGTTTGGCCGAGACACTTGCAGAGGTGGAGATCGTCGTACGCGGCGGGCCTCGGGCTGAGGGCGCGCGCCGGGTGCCGCGCCTGCCCTGAGGCCGTGTTCCCGTCGTCGGGCGGGACGCGCGAGGCTCGGGGCGTGATCGACGAGCGTCAGGTGATCGAACTGCAGGGCCACGGCCAGGACATCCCCGGCCTGCTGGCCCAGTGGGCCGAGCAGCGGGGGGACCATCCGGTCCTGGTCTGGGAGCCCGGTGAGGGCGAGGCCCGGTCCTGGACCTACGCCGAGCTCTGGGCCGACGTGCGGGCCCTGGCAGACGGCCTGGCCGGGCGCGGGGTCGGCCTCGACGACAAGATCCTGATCCACGCCGACAACTGCCCGGAGATGGTCGTCGCCTGGCTGGCCTGCGCCACCCTGGGTGCCGTCGGGGTCACCACCAACACGCGCTCGGTGGGCGCCGAGGTGGGGTACTTCATCGAGAAGGCCCGCTGCGTGGCCGCCATCACCCAGCCGCAGTACGCCGCCCTGGTGGCTGAGGCCGGGCCGGAGCTGGCCTGGATCGCGGTCACCGAGGTCGACGGCGGCGACGGCGAGCCGGCCCTCCCCGACCGGGAGCTCCTCGCCCTCACCGACCTCGTCGGCGATGCCGACGCCTGGGCGGGCCGGTCCGTCGAGCCGATGCGGCCCTTCGGGATCATGTTCACCTCGGGCACGACCAACAAGCCCAAGGCCGTGGTGCACACCCATGCCAACGCCGTGTGGGCCAGCCGCACCGGTCCCCGCACCATCGACCTCGGCCCCGACGACCGCTACCTCATCTACCTGCCGTTCTTCCACGTGAACGCCCAGAGCTGGTCGTTCTTCTCGGTGCTGGGCGTGGGGGCCACCGCGGTGCTCATGCCGAAGTGGTCGACCAGCCGGTTCTGGGACGTCGTGGCCCGCAACGGCATCACCCACATCTCCCTCATGCCCTTCGTCATGGGCACGCTCATGGCGCCGGACAAGCCCGAGACCGCCCTGCGGGTCGGGGTGTTCGGGCTGATCATGCCCGACCTCGACGCCATGTTCGGGATCCAGGTCTACGCCGCTTATGGGATGACCGAGACCGTCACCCACGCCATCAACGGCAAGCCCGCCGAGGGCCTGCCGACCCGCTCCATGGGTCGGATCGGGGCGGGCTACGAGTTCGCCGTGGTCGACAAGGAGACCGGCGAGATGGTCGGGGAGGGTCAGACCGGCGAGCTGTGGCTGCGGGGGACGCGGGGCATCCAGCTCTTCCTCGAGTACTTCGACAACCCGGAGGCCAACGAGTCCTCGTTCGAGGCGGACTGGTTCAAGACCGGCGACATGGTGATGCTCGGCGAGAGCGGGAACATCTTCTACAAGGAGCGGGACAAGGACCTCCTCAAGGTCGGGGGCGAGAACGTCTCGGCCCGCGAGGTCGAGGACGCCATCACCGGCACGCCCGGGGTCAGCGCGGTGGCCGTGGTCGGCAAGAAGCACGAGTGGCTCGACCAGGTGGTCGTGGCGTTCGTCATCACCACGCCCGACGCGGACGAAGCCACCCTGGAGAAGGAGATCATCGAGCGGTGCACGGGACAGTTGGCCGACTTCAAGGTCCCCCGGGCCGTCTACGTCGTGGACGAGTTCCCCACCGGCACCCTCGACAAGATCCTGAAGAACCGTCTTCGTGACATGGCCGACGAGCGGCCCGCCATCGACTGACGGTGGCGCACCGCTCAGGCGGAGGCGGCGCGTTCCCGGAGGAGGTCGCGGTGGGTGCCTGCGCCGGTTGGGGCGACGGGCGTGCTCTCGAGGAAGTCCCGGAGCACCTCGACGAAGCGGTCGGGGGCCTCGACGTGGGGGAAGTGGCCGACGCCCTCGATGATCTCCAGGCGGCTGCCGGCGATGACCTCGTGAGCCGTGTGGGCGTGCTCGACGGGGATGATCGTGTCGTCCTCGCCCCAGACGATCAGGGTGGGGACCGCGGCGGCCAGGTAGAGGCGGTCCATGGCGCTGACGGTCTGGCCGCCGGGGTCGATGACCGACCGCATCGTGCGGACGAAGGCCTTGCGGTTGTCGGACTCGGTGAGGGACCGGTAGGCCAGCCACATCTCCGCGGCCCGCCCCGAACGGATGCCGCGGCGCTGCAGGAAGCGACTGACGGCGTCACCCCGGTCCCTGATGAACGAGGGGAACACCACCGGCAGCACGTACTCGGCCAGGGGCAGGGTCGCGGCCCGCAGGATGGGGCTGACCTCGCGCCCGAGGCCGCCACTGTCGACCAGGACCAGGCGCTCGCAGACCTCGGGGTGCTGGTAGGCCAGCTGCATGGCCACGCCGCCGCCGAACGACTGGCCGACCAGGGTGGCCCGTTCGACGCCGAGGACGCCCAGGAAGTCCCGCATCCCGCTGGCGTAGGCGCCGAGCGAGTAGTCGCCCAGCGGCTTGGCCGACTCGCCGTGACCCAGCAGGTCAGGCGCGATCATGCGGTACTCGCCGGCCAGGGCCGGCATCACCTCCCGCCAGGCCCGTGAGCTGCCGGCGATGCCGTGCAGCAGGAGGAGGACCGGCCCGTCACCGACGTCGCGGTAGACGACCTCGTGGCCATGGATGCTCACACGCTGGAGATCGTTGGCTGCCATGGGCGGAGTATCCCCATCTGCGGCCGCGATGCCTCGCCCCGTGCCCTCCGTCACGTCACCGGTGCTGCGCCGGGATCCGGTCCAGCGCCGCGGGCCGACCGCGGGAAGGTCGCGCCTGGACCGATGAATCCCGTTCTGTCGGGGAGTCGGAGCGGATAGGAAGGGAAGCTGTCCCCCGCCGCCACGGAGGTTCGTCGTCGTGTTCGCTCGTCTCGGTCCCTGGTGCCATGACCGCCGTAAGCTCGTGCTGGTCGGTTGGGTCCTCACCCTGTTCCTCGTCAACGGGATCGCCGGTGGCGTCGGTGACGCGTTCCGCGACGACCTGAACCTGCCCGATGTGGAGTCCCGTGACGGCTTCGACCTGCTCGACGAGCAGTTCGGGGGCCAGGGCACCGGCTACACCGGGACCATCGTCTTCCGGGCCGAGCAGGGGGTCGACGATCCCGAGGTCCAGGCCCAGATGCAGGCGCTGTTCGACCGACGTCGCCGGCCTCGACGACGTGACCAAGGTGGACAGTCCCTACGTCGAGGGCGGCGAGCAGCTGATCGCCTCGACAGGGGCCCGAGGCCGGCCTCATCGCCTACGCCAACGTGGAGCTGCCCGAGGAGAGCGACTTCAACCGGGCCGCCGAGATCCGGGACATCATCCTCGAGGAGTCACCGGAGATCGACGGCGTCGACCATCGAGCTCGGGGGCTACATCTTCGCCGAGTTCGAGGAGCCGACGTCCGAGATGCTGGGCCTGGCCTTCGCCATCGTCATCCTCATCGTCGCCTTCGGCTCGGTGCTGGCCATGGGCCTGCCCGATCGGTGTCGCCCTGTTCGGCATCGGCGTCGGCTCGGCGTTCGACGACCCTGCTGAGCAACCTCATACCATCCCCGACTTCGCGCCGTTCATCGGCGTCATGATCGGCCTCGGCGTCGGCATCGACTACGCGCTGTTCATCGTCACCCGGCTACCGGGAGCAGCTGCACGCCGGCCACACGTGCGCGAGTCGATCAGATCGCCATGGACACCGCCGGCCGCTCGGTGCTCTTCGCCGGCATGACCGTGGTCATCTCGCTGCTCGGCATGCTCCTCATGGGCGTCCCGCTTCGTGCGGGGCTGGCGCGTCAGCGCGTCGGTGACCGTCGCCGTGACGGTGGCTGGCTCGCTCACCTCCTGCCCGGCCCTGCTCGGTTTCGCCGGAGAGCGCATCGAGGTGCACCCGGTGGCGGGGCCTGATCGCCGCCGGCCTCGTCGCCGTCGGCCTGGTCGGGATCGGCCTCGAGTTCACGCCGCTCGCTGGTGGGCTTCCCGCTCGCGGCCGTGCGGTGCTCGCTGCTCGGCCTCTGGCTGCCGCCGCTGCAAGCGGGAGGTGCCGCACCGCCGCCGAAGCCCCTCGGGAGACCTTCGCCTACCGGTGGAGCCGGGTCGTCCAGCACCTCCCGTGGACCGGTGCCTCGGTCGGCCGCCGTCCTGCTGGTCCTGGCCATGCCCGTGCTCGGCCTGCGGCTCGGCTTCTCCGACGAGGGCAACTTCGCCGAGGACACCACCACCCGCCAGGCCTACGACCTGCTGGCCGAGGGCTTCGGCCCGGGGTTCAACGGTCCGCTCCTGCTCGTGGCCGAGCTCGGCGAGGACCGACGACCGCCGCCGCTCGGCGCGGTCACCGACGCCATGGCCGCGCGACCCCGAGCGTGGTGTTCGCCTCGCCGCCCATGCCGAACGACCCGAGGACCCCACGCGGTGCTGCTGGCAGGTGGTCCCGACACCTCGCCCCAGGACGAGGCCACCACCGAGCTCGTCAACCGTCTGCGCGACGACGTCCTGCCCGCCGCCGAGGCGGCGACCGGCCTCGACGTGCTGGTCACCGGCTACGTCGCCGTCACGTCGACTTCTCCGACTACCTGGCGCGCGCCTGCCGTATCTTCTTCGCCGCCGTGCTGGTGCTGTCGTTCCTGCTGCTCATGGTCGTGTTCCGCTCGCTGCTGGTGCCGCTGAAGGCGGTGATCATGAACCTGCTGTCGATCGGCGCCGCCTACGGCATCGTGGTCGCCCTGTTCCAGTGGGGCTGGCTCAGCGAGCTCACCGGCGTGCAGCCCGGCCCCATCGAGCCGTTCATCCCGATGATGCTCTTCGCCATCGTGTTCGGCCTGTCGATGGACTACGAGGTGTTCCTGCTGTCCCGGGTGCGGGAGGAGTGGCACCGCACCGGCGACAGCCGCACCTCGGTGGCCGACGGCCTGGCCGCCACGGCCAAGGTCATCACCGCCGCGGCGGCGATCATGGTGTTCGTGTTCGGCAGCTTCCTGCTCGAGACCGACCGCATCATCAAGATGTTCGGCATCGGGCTGGCCGTCGCCATCCTGCTCGACGCCACCATCGTCCGCATGCTGCTGGTGCCGGCCACCATGGAGCTGCTCGGCGACCGCAACTGGTGGCGCCCGGTTGGCTCGACCGCCTCCTGCCCAACATCGACGTCGAGGGCCACGACGAGC
>CAVPAN010000010.1:0-1387332 GCA_963701565.1 uncultured Microthrixaceae bacterium | reverse complement strand
GATGATCGAGGCCGACCGCGCCAGCGACGGGCTGTTCTGCTTCACCGACCTCCTGCCCACGATGCTCTCGCTGGCCGGCGAGGAGGACCGCATCCCCCACGACCGGTTCATCGACGGCGTCGACCAGTCGTCCTTCCTGCTGGGTGACGGTGCCGTGTCGAACCGCAAGTACGTCTGGTACTGGTTGCTGTCGACGTTGTCCGCGGCGCGCTGCGGTGAGTACAAGTTCATGATCGCCTCGACCAGCGACGACGACACCGACACCTGGGGACCCGGCGGGTTCACCGGGGTCACGCAGAACTACACCTACGCCCGCATGTACAACCTGTACCTCGACCCGAAGGAACAGCACAGTTACATGACCCGCAAGATCGCCTACAACGAGGCCTTCGTCACCGGTATCGGCCGGCACCTGCGCACCTACGGGAAGTACCCGCCCAAGAAGATCATCTGACGGGCGACCCCGAGGGCGGTCCGGCCGTCCGGCTACGGTCCGGGCGATGAGCGGCTCCGGCAACGCGAAGCGCAAACGGGCCCAGCAGGACCAGGCCCGCAAACGGGCCGACAAGAGCCACGAGCGGGACCGCACGCAGTCCCACGCCCACCTGCCCAAGGTCGGCACCAAGGCCGATCAGGAGCACCTCCATCGTCAGCGCCAGGCCGACCTGATCGGGTTCGGCCGGTTCAAGACCGGACGGGGCGTCGAGCATCGTCCTCGTGGTCGTCGCCCTCATGGCCCTCGTCGGCGTCCTCGCCCTGCTCGTCCTCGCGGACTGAGCGTTCAGCCGCCCGGGTCGGCGACCCGGCCCGGGGGAGGAGGTACCAGAGGGCGACGCCGGTCGCGGCCGTGGTCCCGCCGAACAGGACCCCGACCACGGTGTCGTCGAAGATGAGGCGGCCGACCACGAAGGTGACCAGGCTCATCGACGCCAGCAGGAGGGCCATGCCGGTGACCTGCAGCTTGGTGCTCACCTGCAGGCGCTCCGCGCCGCGTGTCAGGGTCCGAGATGCGGTGGAATGCCGTCGGGGCCATGAGGGTGATGGCCGCCACGGCGGCGAGCAGCAGCGCGCCGCCGTAGGCCCGCTTCGCCAGGAGGTCGAGGTCCTTGAAGCTCTCGCTGAAGGCGGCGGTGAGCAGGAAGGCGAACAGCACCTGCGTACCGGGCATGACGGTGCGGGTCTCCTCGAGGAGCTCCCGGTACCGCTCTCGCTGCTCTTCGCTGTCCTCGTCGTTGCCGGCATCGCCCAGCAGGTCGTCGTCGCTCATGGCGTCCTTCCTCGTCCTCGGGTGGGACATACCCGACAGCGGCGGGGTTCAATCCACGTCCATGACCTGGCCGTCTTCGACCCGTAGGGTCCGGGTCACCGTGACCGCCTCGAGCAGGCGTCGGTCGTGGGACACGAGCAGGACGGTGCCTCCGAAGGTCCCCAGCGCGGCCTCGACCTGCTCCAGTGCCGGGAGGTCGAGGTGGTTGGTGGGCTCGTCGAGGACGAGGCAGTTGACCCCGCGCCCGGCCAGCACCGCCAGGCCGGCCCGGGTCCGCTCGCCGGGCGAGAGGGTCCGGGCGGGGCGCAGGACGTGCTCGGCGCCGAGGCCGAACTTGGCCAGCAGGGTGCGGGCCTCGCCCAGTGAGGTCATCTCAGCGGCGTCGAGGAAGGTGTCGAGAAGCGGCCCGTCGCCGTCCAGCCCGAGCCGGCCTTGGTCCACCTCGCCGACGACGACGCCGGGACCGAGGCGCTGGCGCCCGGCGCTCAGCTCGATCCGCCCGAGAAGGGCATCGAGCAGGGTCGACTTGCCGGCCCCGTTGGGCCCGACGATGGCGATTCGGTCGGCCCACCGCACCTCGAGGTCGACCGGGCCGAGGGTGAAGTCGCCCCGTTGGACCACGGCGCCCTCCAACGCGGCGACCACCTGACCGCTGCGGGCGGCCTCGGCGATCTCGAAGCGCAGCTCCCAACTCGTGCGGGGCTTCTCCGGTGCATCGGCCTCCAGGCGCTGGATGGCCTTCTCGGACTGCCGGACCTTGCCCGCCTGTTTCTCGGTCCGGTCGTTGAAGAACTTCCGCTGGACCTTGTCGTTGTCCTTCGGGTGCTTGTTGCGTCGGACCACGCCCTGGTCGGTCCACTGGCGCTGCCGACGGGCCCGGTCGGTGAGGTCCCGCCGGGTCGTGGCGTAGAGGTCATAGGCCTCCTCGGCGTGCCGGCGGGCCACCGCCCGCTCCTCCAGGTAGGCCAACCACCCGCCGTCGTAGCGGATCGCCTGCCGTGAGTGCTCGTCGAGCTCGACCACGCCGGTGATCGTCTGCTCCAGGAACGCCCGGTCGTGGCTGACCAGCAGGACGGGGGCCTCCCGGGTGCGCACGAACCGCTCGAGCTTCTCGAGGGCGGCGAAGTCGAGGTCGTTGGTGGGCTCGTCGAGGAGGAGGACGTCGTGGCGGGACAGCAGCACGGCGGCCAGTGAGGCCCGGGCGGCCTCCCCGCCCGACAAGGTGGCCGTGGGCTGGTCGAGCAGGCGGTCGGGCAGGCCGAGGTCGGCCCAGGTCTCGCCGATGCGGGCGTCCAGGTCGGCCCCGCCCAGGGCCAGCCAACGGTCGAGGGCCAGTGCGTACCGGTCGGCGGCCGCCTCGGGCTCGGTGGCCAGCGCCGTCGTCGCGGTCTCGTACTCCTCAGCCGCGGCCGTCACGCCGGTGCGCCGGGCGATGGCGTCCCGGGTCGTCTCGTCGGCCCGCCGTTCCGGCTCCTGGGCCAGCAGCCCGACAGTGGCCGAAGGCGGGGCGATCTCGACGGTTCCCGTGTCCGGCTCCAAGAGGCCGGCGAGAACCCGTAGCAGGGTCGACTTGCCCGTGCCGTTGGGCGCCACGAGGCCCAACCGGTCCCCCGGGCCGACGGTCAGCGAGATGGCGTCGAGCACCGTGACCGCGCCGAAGGACACGGACACGTCCCGAGCGATGAGGGTGGACAGGGGGGCCTGGGCCATGGGAGCTCCTCGGAGGTTCGGAAGGGTCACGGATCCGAGGTCTCAGCGCACGCCCGGACGTTAGGTCGGCCGAGGCGCCGGTGGGGGGCGATTTCCTCCAGCCCGAGGCCCGTCGGCCGATGGGGGGGCCATGACCGAGACCGTCGCGCCCGCTGCCGAGACCGACGACGGGGTGAGGGCCATGCAGGACCGCCTCCGGTCGATGCACGTCACCCTGCTCTTCATCGCCGTGCTGCTGTGCGTCATGCTCGGCCTGAACATGGTGATCCTCGCCGCCGACTGAACGACTGCCGGTGGGGACCTTCGGCTCTGGGAACCGGGCGGCGGGTTGGTCACACTGGGTCCCCGGACGAGGAGGCGTGGATTGAGCGGTCGCGTGGTCGAGGTGTTCGCCGATGTGGTGTGTCCCTTCACCCACGTCGGCTTGCGCCGCTTCGTGCAGGCCCGGGCCGACGCCGGGGCGGCCGATGTCGCCCTGCGGGTGCGGGCCTGGCCCCTGGAAGTGGTCAACGGCGAGCCGCTGGGCGCGGACTTCGTGGCCCAGGAGATCGCCGACCTCCGGGCCCAGGTGGCGGATGACCTGTTCACCGGCTTCGATCCCGCCGCGTTCCCCGGCTCCACCATCGCCGTGCTCGGCCTGGCCGAGGTGGCCTACGAGCAGGGGTTGACCACGGGCGAGTCGGTGAGCCTCGCCCTGCGAGATGCCCTCTTCGAGCGGGGCCGCCCCGTGGCTGATCCCGCCGTGTTGACCGCCATCGCCGCCGATCACGGCCTCACTCCACCGGACCCCGACACCGCGGCCGCCCTGGTCGACGCGTCCTACGCCGAGGGCCGGCGGCGGGGCGTCATCGGCTCACCGCACTTCTTCCTCAGCGACGACTCGTGGTTCTGCCCCGGCCTCGACATCGAGCGCCAGGGTCACCACCTCCGCATCCAGGCCGACGAGGGCCCCTTCAAGGCGTTCCTGACCGAGGCCTTCGCCTGACCCGAGCTCGTTCACCACGAGGGCGGCCCATTCGGGTCTCTCGGCCCTGGTCACCCGGTCGACGGGTCGATTGGATGGCAACCGTGTTCCTGTCCGGGGATGGCGGGCCCATTACCGCCACGCTGAGTGTCGGCCGGACCCGCTGCGCCGCCTGGACGGTCGCGCCGCTTTGATCCCGACGCTGGTTGCCTGGCAGTGGTCGCTGGTCTTCCTCGTCGCGGCCGTCATCCTCGTCCGAGGCGCGGTGTCCCTGGCATCGGCCGGGGATGAGCTCGCCGAGAGGACGGGACTGGGGCGCGTCCTGGTCGGCACCATCCTGCTGGCGGCGGTGACCTCGCTTCCCGAGATCGCCACAGACGTGGCCGCGGCCCTCGCCGACGCGCCCGACCTGGCGGTGGGCGACCTCTTCGGATCGAGCATGGCCAACATGGCGATCCTGGCGGTGCTGGACCTGGCCCACCGCGGGCAGGTCTGGCCATCGGTGGAACTGGCCCAGGCCCGGGTCGCGGCGATGGCCATCGCCCTCACCGCGCTCGCCGCGTTGGCCATCGCGACGCCGCCCGGGCTCCGGATCGGATGGGTCGGCTTGGACACGATCGCCATTGCCGGCCTCTACCTGGCGGCCGTGCGGTGGTTCCGCCGGACGCCGGTCCAGGTCCGCCCGGCCCCTACCGGCATCACGCGGCCCGTCGCCGACCTGCCCCCGGTCGGGTCGGTCCGACCCAGCGTCGTCCGGTTCGCCGTCTCCGCCGGCGCCATACTCCTCGTCGCGCCGGCTATGGCGGTAGCGGCCCGGGAGCTGGCTTCGCAAGCGGGCGTCGCGGAGTCGACCGTCGGGGCCGGCCTGCTGGCCGTCACCACCTCGCTGCCCGAGTTGGTCGTTTCCCTCGCTGCCCTGCGGATCGGGGCCTACGACCTCGCCGTCGGCAACCTCTTCGGCAGCAACGCCGCGAACATGTCGGTGCTGGTCGTCGTTGATGTCGCCTTCACCGACGGGCCCCTGCTGGCGGCAGTGTCGCCGGCGCAGTTGACCGCGGCGGTCGCCGCCATCCTGCTGATGGCCTTGGCCATGGCGGCCATCATCTCGGGCAACGAGACCCGCATCGGCCGGTTCGAACCCGACGCCGTTCTGCTCCTGCTCGCCTACGTCGGCAGCCTCGTCGCCGTCGGCCTCGCCTCGTGACCGGAGACCCCGTGTCCGACGCTGCAAGCCGCACCGACCACCACCATCTGGCGATCCACGAGATCCTCCTGCTGCTCGAGACCGATGCCGATGCCGGCCTCGGCACCGAGGAGGCCGATGCCCGTCTGCACCGCTATGGGCCGAACGTCCTACCCCGCATCCGGCGGCACGGACCCGTCCTACGCCTGCTCTTGCAGTTCCATCACCCCCTCCTGTACGTGCTCCTCGTCGCCGCAGCCACGACCGCGCTCTTGGGCGAGCGCATAGATGCCGCGGTCATCCTCGGGGTCGTGATCGCCAACGCCCTCATCGGATTCGTCCAGGAGTCGCGGGCGGAGGGCGCGCTGGACGCGCTCATCCGGATGTCGCGCACTGAGGCCACGGTGGTCCGCTCGGGTGAGCGTCACCGATTGCCGTCGGACGTCGTGGTCCCCGGTGACCTGGTCCTCCTCGAGTCCGGAGACAAGGTCCCCGCGGACCTTCGACTGCTCGCAGTGCACGACCTGCAGGTCGACGAGTCCGCGCTCACCGGCGAGTCGGTCCCGGTGGCGAAGGCCGCGGTCGACCTCCCCATCGACACGTCGGTCGCCGACCGTCACAACATGGCCTATTCCGGGACGCTGGTCACCTACGGGCAGGCCCGGGGCGTGGTCGTCGCCGCCGGGGCCGAAACCGAGATCGGGGAGATCCATCGTCTGGTGGGAGAGGCCGGTGGCGTGGACACGCCGCTCACCCGCAAGATCGCCGGGTTCAGCCGTTTCCTGACCGTGGCCATCCTCGGCCTGGCTGCGTTCGCGTTCGTCATCGGGGTCCTCCGGGGCGAACCGGCGGCGGAGATGGTCACCGCCGCGGTCGCCCTCGCGGTCGGCGCCATCCCGGAGGGCCTGCCCGCCGTGGTCACCATCACGTTGGCCATCGGGGTGAGCCGCATGGCCCGACGCCACGCCATCATCCGGAAGCTGCCCGCGGTGGAGACGCTGGGGTCGGTGACCGTCATCTGCACGGACAAGACCGGGACGCTCACCGAAAACCAGATGACGGTCACGGCCGTGGTCGCAGGGGGCATCGAGTACGCCCTGACCGGCAGTGGCTACCTCGCCGACGGGGACGTCCTCCACGGGGGGCGGCCTGCAGTACTCGCCGACCACCCCGCGCTGAGCGAGGTGCTGCTCGCCGGTGCGCTGTGCAACGACGCCCGGGTGATCGAGACGGATGGTCACGCGGACGCGGTGGGTGACCCGACGGAAGCTGCCTTGGTCGTGGCCGCGGCCAAGGCAGGCATCCATCCGCCTCCGGTGGGGGAGGGTGACTCGCGGCTCGACACCCTTCCCTTCGAGTCCGAGCGACAGTACATGGCCACCCTGCACCCCGACGGGGCCCGGTCCGTCGTCTACGTGAAGGGTGCCGTCGAGCGCGTCATGCGCTTGTGTCGTGACTCGCTGGGCGCCGACGGGCGGCGCCAGCCGTTCGATTCGGCGTCGGTCCTGGCCACGGTCGAGAGCCTGGGGGCGAGGGGCCTCCGGGTTCTCGCCCTCGCCCGGGCGGGTGTCGACCACGTCCGCGAGCTGAGCGATGAGGTGCTGGCCGAACTGCCCCTCACCTTCCTCGGCCTCGAGGCGATGTACGACCCGCCCCGGCGGGAGGCGAAGGACGCCGTGGCGGCCTGCCACAGCGCGGGGATCGAGGTGAAGATGATCACCGGCGACCACGCCGTCACCGCCCGGGCCATCGCCGAGGAGATCGGACTCGGGGTCGAGGGCGAGCTGGAGGTGGTCACCGGAACGGAGCTGGTCGGACGCTCCGCTGAGGACGTCGCCACCGCGGTGGAGCACGCGCGGGTGATCGCCCGGGTGACCCCCGAACAGAAGCTGCGCCTGGTGGAGGCCCTCCAGACCCGCGGTCAGGTGGTGGCCATGACGGGCGACGGGGTCAACGACGCCCCGGCGCTCAAACAGGCCGACATCGGCGTGGCGATGGGCCACGGCGGCACCGAAGTGGCCAAGGAGGCCGCCGCCATGGTCTTGACCGACGACAACTTCGCGTCGATCGAGTCTGCGGTGGAGGAAGGGCGAGGGGTCTTCGACAACCTCACCAAGTTCATCGTGTGGGCGCTGCCGACGAGCATGGGCGAGGGCCTCGTCATCCTGGCCGCCATCGTCTTCGGCTCGACCCTGCCGATCCTGCCGGTGCAGGTGCTCTGGGTGAACATGACCACCGCTTTGGCCCTGGGTCTGGCGCTGGCCTTCGAGCCGGGCGAGCCGGGCATCATGGCCCGCCGACCCCGGGACCCGGCCCAGCCGCTGCTCGACGGCGCGCTGGTCATGCGGATCCTGTTGCTCTCGACCATCATGCTGGCCGGCGCGTTCGGGCTCTTCCGGTGGGAGCTCGACGCCGGGGCCACCGAAGCCGCGGCCCGCACCGTCGCCGTGAACGTGTTCGTCATGGTCGAGCTGACCTACCTCTTCAACTGCCGCTCACTCGAGCGGTCGATGTTCCAGGTCGGGGTGTTCCGCAACCGCTGGGTGATCATCGGCGCCCTGACGATGGTCCTGTTGCAGGTCGGCTACACCTACCTGCCGTTCATGAACGACCTCTTCCACACGGCGTCGATTGACGGCGCGGCGTGGATCCGCATCGCGGTCGTCGCCATCGCCGGCTACGCCATCGTGGAGGTGGAGAAGTGGATCCGCCAACGGATCGCAGGTGGTCGGGCGTCGCTTGGTGCGTGACCAGCGAGAGCAGAGCTGATGGGGGGATCCCCGTAGATCTGATCCGACGATCAGAGGTCCTGGCCAGCTCCTTGCGCCCCGTGCACCGCGGTGGAACGCTGGCCCGGTGGAACCGCCGTTCGATCGAGTCCTGGTGCCTCTCGACGGGTCACCGGAGGCTGACCGTGCGTTGGGTCCCGCCCTCGTCCTGGCCCATCTGACGGGCGTTCCCGTCACCCTTCTCAGCCAGGAGGTGGCGGGCTCGGAGGAGGGGAGAGGAGATCATCTCGCTCGCTTGGCGTCCCGCCACGGCAATGGGGCCACCGTCGACACCATGGTCGTCGACCGGGAGTCGGCGGTCCTAGCCATCACCGAAGCGTGTCCACCCGGCACGCTCGTGTGCATGGCCTCGCACGGTCGCGGGCGATCCCAGGCCATGCTCGGCAGCGTGGCCGAGGCGGTCCTGCGCACGGTGCAGCAGCCGGTGCTCATGGTGGGACCCGAGGCAGGCGCCGGCAGATCCCTGGAGGAGGGCCGCCTGGTCGTGTGCCTGGATGGGTCGGACGACGCCGCTCGAGCGCTCGATCCCGCTCGGCGCTGGTCCGTCCTGCTCGATCTCCCGTTGTGGCTGGTGACCGTGGCCCCCGCTGGGGCACCACTCGATCGCAGTCAGAGACAAGACGTCCTCGAGAGCGGTGAACTCGCAGCTGTCGCCGAGCGCTCGGGTGGGGTCGAAGGGTGGGAGGTCCTCCACGACGACGATCCGGCCCGGGCGCTGGCACACCTGGCTGCTGCAGATGTCGCGCTCCTGGTCATGACCACGCACGGGCGGACCGGATGGCAGAGGCTCGCGCTCGGTAGCGTGGCTTCGGCGGCGATCCGTGTCGCGCCAGTGCCGGTGCTGATGGTCCCCGGTTCGTCGCGGGACCACGCCCCTACGTAGCGTCGGCTGCCGTTCTCCGCCGAGGTCTTCGACGACAGCGCAGGCGCTTCAGGCTGCCTCCTGGGACGGCGTGACGCCCTACGGTCCACGGCCTGGGGGCGGTGGTCGACCCTCTGGCCGGTGGCGGGACCAGGAGTACCGGTACCTCGGCGACCCGCTGGGCCGCGGAGTGGGCCTCCGGGGGTGGCGGTAGCTTCACGCTGTGGACGTTCCCGGTTCACTCGGCGAGATCGACCTCATCTCTACCGATGACGTGGTCGCCCTCGGGGACCTGGAGGGGCCGTGTGTGTCGATGTACATGCCCACGCATCGGCGCGGTGCCGAGACCCGGCAGGGTCCGATTCGGCTCCGCAACCTCCTGTCCGAGGCGAACCGGCGGCTCACCGATGCCGGGGCGTCGGCCGAGGAGGTCGAGGGATTGCTGGGGCCCTTCGAGGCGCTCGTGGACGACGTCTCGTTCTGGCAGCACCAAGGTGACGGGCTGGCTCTGTTCGCCGCGCCCGGTTGGTCCGAGCGGTTCCGCCTGCCGCTGAGCTTCGACGACGACGTGACGGTGGGAGCGTCGTTCCGGGTGGCCCCGCTGGTGCCGCTGCTGTCGGGCGACGGCCGATTCTTCATACTCGCCCTCAGCCAGAACTCCGTACGGCTCTTCGACGCGGGCCGCCACCGCGTCGCGGAGCTCGACCGGGGCCCCATTCCCGGCTCGATGGCGGAGGCCCTCGCCCACGAGGACCCCGAACGCCAGCTCCAGTTCCGTTCCGGTGGGGGTGGGACCGCCCTGTTCCACGGTCACGGGATGGGCGACGAGGTCGACAAGGCGGCCGTCGAGCGCTACGTGCGAGCGGTGGACCACGGCCTGCGCGAGCGCATCGGAGCGGTCGACCGGCCCCTGGTGCTGGCCTCCGTCGCCTACTACCTCCCGATCCTGCAGTCGGTCAGCAGCTACCCGGCGATCGTCGACGCCGTGGTCGAGGGCAATCCTGAGCACCGCTCGGCTGAGGACCTGCACGCGGCGGCATGGCCCCTGGTGGAGGGGCGCTTCGCGGCCCGGACCGACGAGGAGCTCGAGCGCTACAGGAACGCCGCCGGGGCGGGCCTGACCACTGCTGTGGTCGAGGAGGCGGCCGCCGCCGCCGCCGAGGGTCGCGTCGACACGCTGTTCGTCATCGGCGCGGCACCAGCCGATGGGCACATCGACCGGGCCGTCCTGCACACGCTCGCCAGGGGTGGGCGCGTGGTGGCGGTGAGCGAGCCCGTCGTCGACGAGGCGCCCATCGCCGCGCTCCTGCGTTTCTGAGCCCCTCCGCGGGGTGCACGCGGGCTCATGGGGGTGGCAGCCCCCGCAGATGGGTGTGGTGGCCCGACTGCCGCCGATTCGGTCCGGTGTGACACTTTGAGCCGAGCGTTCGTCCTTCGACAGCGGGTGAGGCATGGTGGGGAACACGACCGGGGTGGGGATGGTGGCCCGTCACCGCCTGCGGAGCCGTTGGCGCAGCGTTCTCGCCGTCACGTTGCTCGTGGGTGTCGTCGGCGGCCTGGTGCTGGGCACGGTCGCCGGGGCCCGGCGGACCGGGTCGGCCCTGTCCCGGTTCGAGGAGTCGACGCGGTCGGCCCAGATGCAGATCTCCACCGGCGAGCCGACGGCGGCCCAGCTCGAGGAGTTCGGCTCCCTGCCCGACGTCGAGGCCATGGCGGTCCTGCCGCAGTACCTGATCGTCCCGGACGGAACGCAGCTGATCAACGTGCCCGCCGCCGTGGACGACAGCTTCGGCACGGTGATCGACCGCTCGCGGGTCATCGAGGGTCGTCAGCCGGACCCGGGAGCGGTCGACGAGATCGCCATAGGTGAGGGCTTGGCCGACCTCCTCGAGCTCGGCGTCGGCGGGCGCCTCCGCGCCCTCTCGGCCACCCCCGACGAGGTGGCGCTTGCCCTCGCCGGTGAGGCGCTCGACGGCCGGCCGACCGGACCGGACCTCGACTTCGAGGTCGTGGGGATCGTCCGGCGACCGCTCGACCTCAGCGAGCTGGGGAGCTCCACCGGGCTCTTCGTCCTGACCCCGGCGTTCAACCGGGAGTACGCCGATCGCATCGGTGTCTACCTCACGAGCATTCGGGTCCGCACCGTCCACGGGGAGGCCGATCTACCGGGCCTGCAGGCCGAGGCCGAACGGATCTTCGGGGAGTCACCGCTCTTCAGCGTGGTGAGCCTGGAGCCCGAGATCGCCGGAGCCAGGAACGCCATCGACGTCCTCGAGCTGGCCCTGTGGATCTTCGCCGGCGTGGCTGCCCTCGCCGGGGTCGTGGCCGTCGGCATCGTTCTGAGCCGTGAGATCTCCCAGATGGATGCCCACCAGCCGACCCTGAGCGCGCTCGGTCTGACCCGACGGCAACGGGTGGCCGTCCACGCCCCGATGGCAATGGTCGTGGCGCTCGGTGGCGGGTGCTTTGCCGTGCTGGGAGCGATCGCGCTCTCCCCGCGGTTCCCGATCGACGTCGCCCGGCGGGCCGAGCCCGACCCCGGCGTCGACCTCGACGGCCTCGTGCTGGGATCAGGGATGCTCCTGGTCGTCCTCCTCGTCCTCAGTGGGGCCGCCCTCGCCGCCGTCCGCAGCAGCCGCCGACGCGACGGTCGGCGACGCCGCCGCCGAGGCCCGGCTCGGCGCGGGGCTCGTCGGGATGGCTTCTCGGCGGGTCTGCCCCCGACCGTGAGCAACGGTGTCCGGATGGCGTTCCATCGGGGTCACGGGCGTTCGGCGGTGCCCGTGCGCTCGGCGATCGTGGGCGGGGTGTTCGGGGTGCTCGGGGTGACCGCCGGCCTGGTCTTCGCCGCCAGCCTCCAGTCGGTGATCGACGTCCCTCAGCGCTACGGCTGGACCTGGGACATCACCACCGAGGACCAGGTGGTCAACACGCCCTGTGGGGGTGACACGCGGGGGGTCGAGCAGTTGCCCGGTGTCGAGGCCGTCGCCGAGCTCTGTTACGGCCCGGGGCTGCAGGTCGACGGGCGGACGGTGCCGAGCATGGCGTTCCGACCCCTGCGCGGCACGGTGGAGCCCGAGATCGTCGAGGGTCGGGCGCCGAGCGGGCCCGACGAGATCGCCCTCGGGGCCGAGACCCTGGACGTCCTGGACAAGGGCATCGGGGACACCGTGAGCGTCGCGGGCCCGGAGGTGACCCGTGATCTCGAGGTCGTCGGGCAGGTCGTCCTCCCACCGATCGGCTACGGCCAGCCCCTGGCCGACGGGGCGGTGCTGACCGGTGAGGGCAACGACCCGTTCTTCGACCTGAACAACTACTACCGGTACTTCGTCGCCCGCTACGCGCCGGACGCCGATCGGGCGGCGGTCGCTCAGGCCATCGAGGACAACCCCGGCCTGCTGCGCCGCCCGGCGGGCACCGTGCCCGCCGACCTCGACCACCTCCGTCAGGTCAACTGGGTCCCGGTCGCCCTCGCCGCCCTGCTCGCCGTCCTCAGCCTGCTGGCGGTCGGGCACGCGCTGGTGAGCTCGGTGCGTCGCCGCCGGGGCGAGCTGGCCTTGCTGAAGACCTTCGGCTTCAGCCGTCGACAGGTCCGGGCCAGCGTGACCTCGCAGGCGACGGCGCTGGCCGTGGTCGGACTCGGCCTCGGCATCCCGTTCGGGGTGGCTCTGGGCAACGTGGTCTGGCGGACGGTGGCCGAAGACGTGGGCATCGCCACGATCACCACGGTGCCGGTGATGGCCTTGGTCCTCATGGTCCCGGCGGCGGTGCTGGCGGTGGTCCTGGTGGCCTTCCTCCCTGCCCGGTCAGCAGCCCGCACGGTCCCTGCCGTCGCCCTGCGCTCGGACTGACGGGGACCGGCGCCCTGGGCCCGGCGTTCGTCGGGCGGACTGCAGGCCGACGCCGTTCTGGCCGAAGCTTTCGCCTGGAGGACGGGGGCTCGGGGGCGTCAGGTGTTCGCGACGACCTCGATGGTGCCTTCCATGCCGTAGGCGACGTGGCCGGGGAGATGGCAGGCGTAGACGACCGTCCCGGCCTCGTCGAACTCGTAGAAGGTCACGGCCCGGTCGAGCGGGGCGACGCTCACCTCGCCCGGCACGGGTGGGTGCCGCCGCTCGGTGCCACCGGCATGGCGGCGGTGGACGTCCCCGTCGCCGATCACGAGCTCGTGGTCGATGGGGTCGTCGTTCTGCACCACGAACTCCACGAGCGTGCCCTGCTGGACCCGCAGCGGCTCCATCTCGAAGCGACTGTTCTCGATGCCGACCTCGACCCGCACCACGCCCGGTCCGAGCACGTCCTGGTCCGAGCCGGAGGCGTCCACGGCGTAGCCGACCGAGGCCACCAGCGTCCCGGCCCCGATGGCCAGACCGACCCGTGCGAACCGGTTCACGCCGGGGCCCCGGTCGAGCGGCGGCTGTCGCTGTGGAGGACGACCACGAGACCGAGGGCCACGACCGAGCCGGCCACGATCGGCCAGACCGGGAGGCCGGCGTCGGGGCCCGAGATCGGTCGGGCCTCGGGGGCCGACACGCCGGTGTCGGCGAGGGTCGGCAGCGTGGCGTCGTCGGCGGAGACGGCGAGGTCGTAGTCGAGGTCTCGGGCCTCGGCGTCCACGGCCAGGTAGGTGAACCACATCTCGTCGGGGACCCACTCCATGCCGACGTCGGAGCGCAGGTCGTCGAGCAGGGAGGAGCTGGCCTCCTCGCTCCGTTCGAGGGTGAGGCCGGGACCGCCGGCCAGCAGGTCGGGCTCGTCGTCGGTGAGGAGGAACACATCGGCCTCCACCAGCTCTGAGCCGTCCAGGCCGAGGCTCAGGATCCGCAGCGGCACCCACGGGGCGTCGGTGGGGATGGTGAGCATGATCGGCGTGCCGTCGCCGGCGGTCTGGCCCAGCTCGGCCGCCCGGGAGGCGTCGAAGCGGGCGGCCATGAAGATCTCGCTGCGGTGCCCGTAGAAGTCGAGCATCTCGGGGGCGTCCGGCGTGAGGAGGAACCCGTTGTCGCGGGCCCAGGTCCCCACCTCGTCGCCCCCACCGCGCAGGACCGTGATGTCGAGGGCATCGATCTGGGTCTCGATGAGGACCTCGGCGCTCTCGGCCGTGGCGAAGGCGGCGCGGTCGGCGGACTCGTCCCCGACCGACGGGGGCGCGACCTCCTGGGCCAGGCGCTGGAGCGTCCAGTCCCCGCCCCGGATCACCTCGTCCGGGATGCCGGGCAGCGGGATGATCGACCCGACCGACTCGCCGGTGCCCGTGAATTCGAACGACGTCACGTAGCGCTCCACCCCGTCGTGGTAGGCGGCCAGGGTGGACGTCCGGGTGAGCTGGATGGTGCCGTTCTCGCCCACCAGCCCACCACAGGCTCCGGCGGGGCCGGCGGTCACGGCGATGATCGCGGCGGCCACCACCACAGCAGCGGCCAGTCGGCGGGTACGCAAGGTGGGCATGACGAGGCTCCTCGGCTAGCTGACCCGCGTAGGACGTCGGCAGCTCGTCGGCTGGTTCCCACGGGTGGAGGTTTTCAGGGACCAGTCGATCTCGCGCGACGATTTCGTCCTGTCCCGCTCGTTGAACGGGATGTGAGAGCCGGGGGCGCGGTGTCCGAACAGACGGCGATGTCGTCGGAGGAGTTCCGGGCGTTCTACCGGGAGCACCTGCCGTCGGTGTACGGCTACCTGCTACACCTCTGTGCCGGTGACAAGGCGCACGCCGAGGACCTCACCCAGGACGTCTGGCTGCGCCTGGTGGACGAGCTGCGCCGGGGGCACACCGAGCGGGCCGACATCCGTTGGCTGATCACGGTGGCCCGGTCGAGGTTCATCGACGACGCCCGTCGGGAACAGCTCGGGGTGAAGAAGCTGGACCTCCTCCGGAGAGCCGACGACGACCAGGGCGAGGCCACGAGCTCCGATGTCCTCGACCACCTCGCGGACCTGCGTCCGCTGCACCGGGCCGTCCTGGTGCTGCGCTACGTGGACGATCTCCCGGTTCCCGAGGTCGCCGCCGCCATCGGCCGAGACCTGACCGCAACCAACTCGCTCCTCGCGCGCGCGAGGGCCGAGCTCCGACGAGCTCACCGGAGCCCTTCCCATGACTGACGACCTCCACCCCTACCGGACCGAGCCGGACCCCGCCTTCGCCGACCGACTGGAACGAGACCTCCTCGTCCGGCTCGCCGCCCCGTCGAACAGCAACGACCAGGCCCCACCGGAGGACGTCCCGCTCGTCCGCCTGGCCGACCCGGCCCAGCCTGCGATCGTTGCAGAGCGGGCCCGCTCGGCCCGGTGGCTGGCTGCCGCCGCCGTCGTGGTGCTCGTCGTGGCCGCCGTCGCGCTGCTCCGCAACGCCGGCGAGGACCCCGACGGCCCCGTCGACGGCGTCCCCACGACCACCACGTTGCCGCCGTGGACCGACACGCCGTCGACCGGCAGCATCGTCACGGCCGAGGGTCAGGGCTGGCCGGAGGGCGCGGCGGCGCCGCCGCGGCCGGAAGCTGTCGGCCCGCCCGAAGATGCCTACACGTGGAGCGACGTCCACCCCGCCACGGGATCGTTCCTGTACACCGACTACTTCTTCAGCGCGCACCTCTGGGTCCTCGGGGCGGACGGGGAGGTGCAGGCAGACTTCACCTGCCCGGGACCGTACTGCGGCGGGGCCGTCTTCGGCCCTGGGCCCGACGAGGTGACGATCCCGCCGCTCGACGACACCTGTCCGGCTACCGATTGCGTCGCGCTGATCATCTCGAGGGACGGCGCGGCCCGCGACACGGTGGACGTCTCGGCCGCCTTCACCCGCGAGACCAACGGGACGGCCGAGCGGACCCTCGCCGCCTTGGCGTGGTCGCCGGACGGGAGTCACCTCGCGGTCGGCACCCAAGGGGGGGAGCGCTGCGACCCCTACGAGGTCGATCAGGGGCGGCTGGTCGAGGTGTCCCCGCGCCCGGCAGTCGGTGACGAGTGCGGCGCCGAGGTGTGGCTCTTCGACCGGGATGGCGGCGACCCGCAGCTGGTGCACACCGCCACCCCCGCTGACCCGACGGATGGAGAGCTCCGTCAGCCGCCCGTACTCGCGGGCCTGGGCTGGTCTCCCGATGGCCGAAGCCTCGCCGTGAGCATCGCCACCCCTCCACTCGGCCGCCCGACGTGGCCACAGCTCATCGCGTTCCGGTTCGAGCCCGGCGAACCGGTTCGGACGGACGTGCTGCACGTCTACGACGACGTCGTGACTGCGGGCACCCAGCTCGTCTACGACGAGGAGTACACCCGATTCACCTTTGCGTGGTCGCCTGACGGGACCCGGATCGCGGTCACCGGCTCAGGCAGCGTCGTCGAGATCTCCGCCGACGACGGCCGCGCCTTGGCGCGGCATCCGGGCTCTGGCGGCAACGGCGTGGCCGGCGACGCCATCGCCTGGCTCCCGGAGCGCTGACCGCGGCAGCGTCGTCGGGGTGACCAGCCACACCAGCCGAACGGCGTCCGGTACGAGTCCCGGCGAGCGTGGCACGGACGACGACGTCGTCGTCGTCAATGGCCTCAAGGGCACCGGCAGCGCTGCAGCCTCCACGCGGGGGCCACCGGCATCGCCGACGAGCTTCCGTCACCGCGGGAGCGGGTTCGGGCCCGTGGCGGTGACCAGCCGCTGGGGCACCCAGTCGTCGACGTGGGTGAAGCCCTCGAACCGGCCTTCCTCGTCCTCGACGACGTCGAAGAAGGAGCGCCGGTAGAACTTCACGTGGGTGAAGTCCTCGAACAACACGTAGACCGGCTCGACGTCGGCGCTCTGGAACTGCTGCCCGGTCAGCGCGTCCCGGTGCGCGCGCGAGAACTCGTCGAACTCCTCACCGACGACGACGCCGAGGTGCTCGAGGCCCATCCGGTAGACACGCTGGTGAACGGGCGGGATGAGCTCGATGCAGGAGACCGGCGTTCCATCGAGGACGTCGAGCGGCTCGGTGAGCACGAGCAAGGAGATCGGGCGCCCGTTCCAGACCTTCTCCCGGTTCGTCGTCGCATGGCGCTCGAGCAGGGTCCGTTGGTGGACGTACAGGTCCCAGTCGGCGACGCGGACGGCGAGGTGGCTGAGCGGATACGGCGTCATGTCGATCCCGCGGGTGCGCAGACGGTCGCGCTGCATCGCCGCGAAAGCTCGATAGTCCCCGATGATCTCGGCGATCGGATCCGGCGTCCCCATGTCGCACCCCCTCCCGCAATCGTAAGCCGCCGAATGCGCTGGTTCTTTCGCTTCGTGTACGACGGCGAGAGCGGGGCCTGGCGTCGCCGACGCGGAGCCCTTCCGCGCCATCTGCCCGCCGCTTGCGGCCGTTCCGTTGCCCGCGGCGCGCAGGTCAGCCTCGAAGCTCTCGCACTGTGGCGGCGACGACGTCGGGGCGGTCGAGTTCGACACAGTGGCCCGCTTCGGGCACGAGGCGGAACGTCGCGTTCGACATCGTCTGGGCGACCCGTTCGCCGACGGTGTGTGGGACGAAGGTGTCGGCGTCACCCCAGAGGAACGTGACGGGGCAGTCCAGCGCGGCGAGATCGTCGCCGATCAACATCGACCGCCGGAACCCTCGTATCGTCGTCATCGAGCGCATCATCGTGAAGGCCGCCTGCCCAGCACCGGGCAAGGCCATGGCGTCGATGTCGTTCTGGAGCACGTCGACCGGGATCGACTCGGGATGCGCGACGAGGTTCTTGAACACTCGCTTTCGGTTCACCTCGGGGTCGGTGATCTTCGATCGTGCCATCAGCGGACCAACGATGGGGTTGCCCATCAGTCGCAGCGGGATCGGGAGCTGGCGCCGGAGACCCGGGGGCGCACCGACCAACACGATGTTCGCCACACGCTCGGGATGAGCTAGCGCGTAGCTCAGCGCGGTGAACCCGCCGATTGAGGCGCCGACCAAGGTGGTGTTCTCGAGGTCGAGCTCGTCCATCACGCCGCGTAGCCAGGTCACCGAGCTCTCGCGCATGTCGACGGACCGGAAGTCGAGCTGAGTGCTGAGTCCCCAGCCCGGTCGATCCGGGATGACGACACGGCCGGGAACGCGACCCGCGACGAGGCACCAGCTCCCGGCTTGGGACAATCCACCGTGGAGAAGCACCACAGGCGGTGAGGAGCCCGCACGCTCGATGACTGGAGTTGGAGGACCGTGGTCGGCTCCCAGCGTCCGGGCGACACCCTCGAACCCGTAGCCCGCGAACAGCTCCAGCCGATCGCGCTCGAACGTCTCGCGCCGCCTCGAGACGTCGGTACCGGAACCCGGACTCACCGGCCGCGACCCTACGCCCGGGCCGCTGCCACCGCTCGACGATGCTCACGGCTGGGCGGACCCCGACGGGCTCGAGGTCACGGCCTGGGACGGCACGGTGCGGGACACGCTCGGCATCGCCGCCGCCTTCACCGAGGACGACCGCGGCGTCCTCGAACAGGAGCTCGCCGACCTGGCCTGGTCGCCGGACGGGACCCGGTTGGCCGTCGCCACCGTCCCGAAGTACGAGTGCGACCCGTTGCTGGACCCCTGCGCCTCTCAGGTGTGGACCTTCGACCGGCACGGCGGCGAGCCGCAGCTCGTGTACAGCACCCCGGGCGAGGGCCCGATCGGCCCCCGCCGCTGGGTCCCGACCGAGATCTGGGACCTGGCGTGGGCACCCGATGGCCACAGCGTGGGCCTGGTCGCCGTCCCGGCGGTGTACCTGGGCGACCCGACCTGGCCGAGGCTCGACGTGGTCCGGTTCCAGCCGGACGGAACGGTCCGGACGGACACACTGCACGACTATCGCCGCGCCCGGCCCGCCGACTCCTTACTCGTGCAGAGTGACAAAGGGGAGACCTTTGCGTTTGCCTGGTCGCCCGACGGGACCCGGGTCGCCGTGGCGGGCGAGGATGGCCTGGAGGAGATCTCCGCCGTCGACGGCCAGGTTCTCGCCCGCCATCCCGGCGTGGGCGTCGACGACGAGGGCCACAGCCACGACCTGGCCTGGCTGCCGGCTACCTGACGCGGGAAAACGTGGTTGGTAGGTGGGCGAGGGGGGACTTGAACCCCCACGTCCTTTCGGACACAGGAACCTGAATCCTGCGCGTCTGCCAAATTCCGCCACTCGCCCGAGTGGAGCCGAGAGCCTACCGGGCCACCCAGGGCGCGCCCTACGGGGCGTCGATCTCGGCGGTGGTGTAGCTCCGGGCGGTGGCCAGGACGTCGGCGACGTACTCGTCGGAGCGGTTGTAGGCGAAGATCGCCTCCTGCAGGGTCGCCGGGTCCTCGCCGCCGCTGGCACAGAGCAGGCGCACGGCGCCGTGGATGGCGTCCTCCTCGTCGTCGATGTCGGCGTCGCCGTCGCCGTCGCCGTCGGCCTGGAACCGCTCCCAGCTCTCGGGCAGGAACTGCATGGGCCCCTGGGCCCCGGCCGTGGACGTCCCGGGGGCCCGGTTGTGGTCGGTTTCGACCTTCCCGATGGCGGCTACGACGGGCCAGGGCAGGCCGGGGCAGTTCACCGCCGCCTCCTGGTACGTGCGCAGGAGGTCCGGGGGAACGTCCTCTGCGGCCGCTGTGCTCGTGGGCCAGTCACCCACGGGACCTTCCTCCCCGGAGGCGGAGTCACCGCCTCGGGAACCCTCGATCCAGAGGACGGCGAGCAGGGCGAGGCTGGCCAAGCCGGCGATCAGCGCCCGGCGCCGGTCGACCGCCGTCCAGGCCGGACCCTGCCCGTCGGCGTCGTCGATCTCATCGCTCACAGAGGCGCCTCCCCGGGGAACCGGGGACGGTAGCGCCTATGTTCTTCGGGTGGCTCTGCGAGGTTTCGAGCGCCGTCTGGAGAACATGGTCGAGGGGACCTTCTCCCGGCTGTTCCGCAGCGGTCTGCGCCCCGTCGAGGTCGGCCGCCGCCTGACCCGCGAGATGGACGCCAGTCGCTCGGTCGACGTGAGCGGCCGGGTGGTGGTCCCCAACGACTTCACCATCTGGCTCAGCCCCGGCGACCACGAGCGCTTCGTCCAGATGGAACAGGCGCTCGTCCTCGAGCTGTGCGAGGCGGCCCGCGAGCACGCCCGGGACGAGGCCTACGGGTTCGTCGGCCCGGTCCGGGTCGAGATGTCGCCATGGGAGAAGCTGCGCACGGGCACCTTCCAGATCGAGGCCAAGATGGCCGAGGGCAGCGGCGGGGTGGGTGCAGGCTCGCTGCTGCTGCCGACCAACCAGCGCATCGGCCTGGGCGAGCAGCCCGTGGTCATCGGCCGCGCCCCGGAGTGCAACATCCAGCTCGGAGACACCAACGTCAGTCGCCGCCACGCCGAGATCCGGCCCCGGGGCACGGGCTACGCGCTGGTGGACCTCGGCTCCACCAACGGCGTTCGGGTCAACGGGCTGCGGGTCGCCGAGCAGGTGCTGATCGACGGCGACGAGATCCTGATCGGGAACACCCGGATGATCTTCGAGGCCTCGTAGATGTCCGAACAGCTCCTGACGATCCTCAAGTTCGCGCTCCTGGCGCTGCTCTACCTCTTCTTCCTCCGCGTCCTGCGGGCCGTCTGGGCCGAGATCCGGGGCCCCCGGGTCTCCACCCGCCGGCAGCAGGCTGCCGCGGTCAGCCAGGTGGCGCCGTCCCGCAAGGCCCGCAAGAGCGGCGAGCCCCACCTCCTCGTGGTGGAGCCCGCGGCGCAGCGGGGTCGCATGTTCCCGCTCGGCCAGGAGCTGACGGTCGGACGGGCCGCCGGATGCCAGGTGACCCTGGATGACACCTATGTGTCCCAACTCCATGCCAGGGTGTTCGCCCGTGACGGCCAGTACCTGGTGGAAGACCTCGGGTCGACCAACGGCACGTACCTCAACCGTGCCCGCGTGACCGGTTCCATCGTCATGAAGCGCGGGGACCGACTGCAGGTGGGCAACACCGTGATGGAGCTGGCATGACGGACTTCCGGGTCGGCTCGGCCACCGACGTGGGTCGGGTGCGCTCCAACAACCAGGACAGCTTCCTGGTGCGCGAAGGCGACCTGTTCGCGGTGGCCGACGGCATGGGCGGCCACCAGGGGGGCGAGGTCGCCTCCGCCCTGGCGCTCCAGATCCTCGGCCAGGCCCACGACGAGCCCAGCACCTCGACCCTCGTGCGGGCCGTGCGCTCGGCCAACCAGGCCGTGTTCGACAAGGCGGGCTCGGACCCCGACCTGAAGGGGATGGGCACCACCCTCACCGCGCTCGCCGACATCGAGACCCAGGAGGGCAAGCGCCTCGGCATCGTGAACGTGGGCGACTCCCGGCTCTACCGGGTCCGCGACGACCGCATCGAGCAGCTCACCGACGACCACAGCCTGGTGGCCAGCCTCGTGCGCCAGGGCCGCATCACCGCCGAAGAGGCCGAGAGCCATCCACAGCGCAACATCCTCACGCGGGCGCTCGGCATCGACGAGGCGGTGGCCGTCGACTCCTGGGAGATCGAGCCGGTCGCCGGGGATCGGTTCCTGATCTGCAGCGACGGCCTGTTCAACGAGGTCGACGAGAACCGCCTCATGGCCACCCTGCGCCGGTTCGAGGACCCCGGTGACGCCGCCCGTGAGCTGGTGCGGCTGGCCAACGAGGGCGGGGGTCGGGACAACATCACCGCGGTCGTGGTCGATGTCGTGTCGGCGGCGGACGCCGCCCCCGGAGGACCTGAGCTCGACGACGACGACACCATTCTCCAGCCCGGCCTCAGCCAGGAGGTCCCGGTGCCCCGGGACCCGACCGCCGAGGTCCCCGTCATCGAGGAGGACACCGCGGCCGACGAGCCGCGGTCCCGGCGCCTGACCTGGCGGGTGGCCACCTTCGCCGTCGCGCCTGCTCTTGCTGGTCGCCCTGGTGGTCGGTGCCCTCGGCTGGTATGCCCGCAAGACCTATTTCGTGACGATCGACGACGAGCAGGTCACGATCTTCAAGGGTCGCCCGGGCGGATTCCTGTGGTTCGACCCCACCGTGGAGGAACGCACCGGCATCGCGCTGGACGACGTGCCGGAAGCTGAGCTGGCGGACCTCGAGGACGGCATCGACCAGGCCAGGTTGGCCGACGCCGAGAACTACGTCGAGAACCTGCAACGCCAGATCGACCAGTTGGCCGCCGACGACGAGCCGACCACGACCACGTCGACGACGACCACCACGGAGGTCACCGGCGGTGGTGGTGGTGGCAACGGCGGCAGTGGGACGAAGCCGGCCGGGTCCAACTGATCCGTGGCGGCCCCGAGGCGCCGGACTGAACTCGGCCTGATCCTGCTGGCGGTGGTGGCCGTCGGGGCCACCTACGCCCTGGCCGCCTTCGGCCAGAACGCCACCATTCCGGCGAACATCGGGCCTTTCCTCGGTGTCATCCTCGTCCTGCTCCTCGCGGCTCACCTCGCGGCCCGTCGGTGGGCCCCGGACGCCGATGCGACCCTCCTGCCGATCGTCGTCCTGCTCAACGGCCTCGGGTACGTCTTCATCGCCCGCCTCAACGAGGACCTGGCCGGCCTGCAGGCCACCTGGACCGCCGTCGGGGTCTTCGCCTTCATCGCCACCCTCGTGGTGGTGCGCCGGGTCCGGGACCTGGACCGCTACCGCTACACGTTCATGGCCCTCGGCGTGGGCCTCCTCCTGCTGCCGCTGCTGCCGGTGGTGGGCAACGAGGTCAACGGTTCCCGCATCTTCGTCGCCTTCGGCCCGGTCAACTTCCAGCCCGGGGAGTTCGCCAAGGTGCTGCTCGCCCTCTTCTTCGCGTCCTACCTCGTCGAGAAGCGGGAGCTGCTGAGCATCGCCACCTGGGGGGTCGGGCCGCTCAGGCTGCCGGAGCCGAAGCACCTGGCGCCGGTCCTGCTGGCGTGGGGCTTCTCCCTGCTCGTCCTGTTCTTCCAGAAGGACCTGGGCAGCTCCCTGCTCTTCTTCACCGTGTTCGTGGTGATGCTCTGGATCGCCACCCAGCGGGCCAGCTACCTGGTGGTGGGGGCCATGCTGTTCGCCAGCGGTGCCTTCTTCGCGTGGAGGACCTTCACCCACGTCCAGCAGCGGGTGGACATCTGGCTCGACCCCTGGGACCTCTGCTTCGCCGAGGGCCAGCAGATCTGCCGTAGCCAGTTCGGCCTCGCCCTCGGCGGGGTGACGGGCACGGGGCCCGGCCTGGGCCGCTTCGACCGCTTCCCGGCGGTGGAGACCGACTTCATCTTCACGGTGATCGGCGAAGAGCTGGGCCTGCTGGGGGGCACGCTCCTGCTGGTGGCCTTCCTGCTGTTCGTGGGCACCGGACTCCGCATCGCGGTGTCCGCCGAGCACGAGTACGACAAGCTGCTGGCGGCCGGCCTGACCGCCCTGCTCGGCTTCCAGGCCTTCATCATCCTGGCCGGGGTGACCCGCCTCCTCCCCCTCACCGGGATCACCCTCCCGTTCGTGTCCTACGGCGGCTCGTCGCTGGTCGCCAACTACGTGATCGTGGCCCTGCTCATGCGCATCTCCGACGACACGACCCGACGTCAGGCCGAGCGCGAGGGCCGACGCAACCGGTCCCCGGCGGGGGAGGCGGCATGAACGAACGGATCCGGCGGCTCGGCATCGCCCTCTGCCTCTGTTACATCGCCGTCTTCGTGATGCTCAACCGCATCCAGGTGTTCGGCGCCGAGGCCCTCAACGAGCGGCCCGAGAACGTCGATGTGGTCCGCATCGACTTCGCCCGCAACCGCGGGACCATCACCGCGGCCGACGGCACGGTCATCGCCGAGTCGGTCCCGGTCGACGACGAGTTCGAGTACCAGCGCCGGTACCCGACCAACGACCTGTTCGCCCCGGTCACCGGGTACTACTCCTTCGAGTTCGGCACGGCCGGGTTGGAGCGGACCTACCAGGACGAGCTGGTGGGCGACACCGCCGAGCAGCAGCTCCGGGGCTTCGCCGACCTGTTCGTGGGCGAGGACCAAGTCGGCGACCTGCGCACGACCCTGCAGACCGACCTCCAGGAGGTGGCCCGCGAGCAGCTCGGCCAGCGCCGGGGCGCGGTGGTGGCCATCGACCCGCAGACCGGCGAGATCCTGGCCCTTTGGGACTACCCGTCCTATGACCCCAATCTCCTGTCGACCCACGACCTGGAGGACGCCCGCGCCGCCCGGGAGTTCCTGCAGCCGTCCAACCCCGACAGCCCGCTGATCGCCACCAGCTACCAGGACCGGTTCTTCCCGGGGTCGACCTTCAAGGTGGTGGTCGCCTCCAGCGGCCTGAAGTTCGGGGTGGTGACCCCCGAGGCGCCGGTCTATCCGACCGAGGCGTCCTGGGTCCCGCCGCAGACGACCCGACCGCTCAACAACTCCCACACCTGCGGCGGTGCGCTGTTCGAGGTCCTGGCCGAGTCCTGCAACACGTCCTTCGCCCGCATGGCCGTGGAGACCCTGGGGGCGGACCGCACCGTCGAGGGGGCCGAGTCCTTCGGCTTCAACGACACGCCGCCGATCGACCTCCCCGACCCGGTGGAGTCCAACTTCCCGACCGACTTCACCGACAACACGCCCGCCCTCGCCCAGTCGGCCATCGGCCAGTTCGAAGTGGCGGCATCGCCCCTGCAGATGGCCCTGGCGGCGGCGGGCATCGCCAATGACGGTGTGATCATGGCGCCGCACACGGTGGACGAGCTGCGCGACGGCGACGGCGACGTCATCGAGACCTATGACGAGGAGGTCTGGCAGCAGCCGATCAGCGCCTCGGACGCCGCCACCATGCGCGACGCCATGCGGGGCGTGGTGGACAACGGGACAGCCAGCAGCCTGGCCGGCCTGCCGTACGACGTCGGGGCCAAGACCGGCACCGCACAGCTCGGCACCGACCCGCCGTCGTCGCACGCTTGGATGATCGCCTGGGCCGGGCCTGAGGGGGGCGAGCCCGAGATCGCCGTGGCGGTCATCGTCGAGGGCATCCCCGGCCAGGGCAGCGAGGCGACCGGCAACGACCTGGCCGGCCCGATCGCCGCCGCCATGATCGAGGCCGCACTGGGCGGCGGCTGACCGGCCGCCAGGGGATCGGTTGGGGGGTGCCGCGCCTGTCGATCACTACCCTGTGCCGCCGTGTCCGACCCTGGAGATCCTGTCGTCTACCGCGGCCGGTACGCCCTGCAGCAGTCGATCGGCAAGGGGGGCATGGCCGAGGTCTTCCTGGCCCAGGACCAGCTCCTCGACCGGCCGGTGGCCGTCAAGCGCCTGGCCGCCGAGCACGCCGCCGACGCCTCCTTCGTCGAGCGCTTCCGGCGCGAAGCCCAGGCCGCGGCCAAGCTCACCCACCCCAACATCGTGGGCGTCTACGACTACTTCGAGGAGGGCGGGGAGTACTTCATCGTCCAGGAGTACATCGACGGCCTCTCGTTGGCCGAGCTGCTCCAGGCCGAGGGTCGCCTTCACCCCGACCGGGCCGCGGACATCGCCGCGGACGTCGCCGCCGGCCTCGGCGCCGCCCACCGCGAGGGCATGGTCCACCGCGACATCAAGGCCGGCAACGTCCTGGTGGCCAAGGACGGCCAGGTCAAGGTCGCCGACTTCGGCATCGCCCGGGTCTTCGCCGGCGGCGACAGCGAGCTGACCCAGGCGGGCACCGTCATGGGCACGGCCACCTATTTCTCTCCCGAGCAGGCCCAGGGCAAGCCCGTCGACCCCCGCAGCGACCTCTACTCCCTCGGCGTCGTCCTCTACGAGATGCTGGTCGGCCAGCCGCCGTTCTCCGGCGACGAGCCCGTGGCGATCGCGTACGCCCACGTGCACGAGCAGCCCAAAGGCCTGCGGCAGATCGATCCCGCGCTGCCCGTGGAGATCGACGCCATCACCCTCAAGTTGCTGGCCAAGGACCCGGCGAACCGGTACCCGTCGGCGGACGACCTCCGAGCCGACCTCCGGCGGTTCCGCCAGGGGGCCAAGATCAACGAGGCACCGGCGGTACCTGTTGTGGCCCCGGTGCCGGCCCCGGCCCCGCATCAAGTCGACTTCGGCTCGTACGAGGACGGCCGCTACGTCGAGCCGCCTCGGCGCACCGGCTTCTTCCTGCTCTTCATGATCCTGATCTTCGGTGCCCTGGCGGCCGGCCTCTGGTACCTGTCCCAGCAACTCGACGAGGAGCGGGACTCGGTCACCGTCACCGTCCCCGACGTGGTCGGCCAGAACAAGGACCGGGCTCGGCGCGAGCTGGTGGACCTGGGCTTCCAGGTCGAGGTCCAGCGGGAGGCGAGCGCGGAGGTCGAGGTCGACGTCGTCATCCGCCAGAGCCCCGAGCCCGAGACCGACGCCGACGAGGGCGCGGTGGTCACGATCGTGGTCAGTGCCGGCAACGAGACGGCCCCGGTGCCCTCGGTGCTGGGTCAGGACGTGTTCACGGCCACCCAGACCCTCGAGGCCGCGGGATTCGTCGTCCAGCAGGAGCAGGCCGAGGACCCCGAGCGACCAGTACGCCGAGGGGCAGGTCTGGCAGCAGAGCCCGGCGTCGGGGACCCAGGCGGCGCTGGGCGCGATCGTGATCATCCGGGTGGTGCCGGTGCCGCCGTCGACCATCACCCCCCAGACGTTGCCGCCGATCGCCGGGCCCGCGCCCACGTTGCCGCCGGTCACCGACCCTCCGGCCCCCCCGACCACGCTGAAACCGAACACCGCGCCCCGAGAGGACGCGGTGTCGTCCTTGGTCGCGGGTCAGCTGACGGCGGCGCCGGTGCGGGCCAGGAAGGTCCGCAGGAGATCGTGGCCGTGCTCGGTCAGGATCGACTCGGGGTGGAACTGGACGCCCTCGACGTCGAGCTCCCGGTGGCGCAGGCCCATGACCACCCCGTCCTCGGTGCGGGCGGTGACCTCGAGCACGTCGGGGACCGAGTCGGCGGCGACCACCAATGAGTGGTAGCGGGTGGCCTCCAGCGGGGACGGCAAGCCGGCGAAGACGCCGCCACCGTCGTGGTGAATCTCCGAGGTCTTGCCGTGCATGATCGCCGGGGCCCGGACGACGTCGCCGCCGTAGATCTGGCCGAGGCACTGGTGGCCGAGGCAGACCCCGAGGATGGGCACCCGGCCGGCGAAGGTGGTGATCACCTCATTCGAGAGGCCGGCGTCCTCGGGGCGACCGGGGCCGGGGCTGATGAGCACGGCGTCGGGCGCGAGCGCCTCGACGTCGTCCAGGGTGAAGGCGTCGCTGCGGTGCACGACGGGCTCGGCGCCGAGCTCGCCGAGGTACTGGACGAGGTTGTAGACGAACGAGTCGTAGTTGTCGACGACGAGCACGCGGGGAGCCACGGCCCCCACGCTACGGCTCCCCGTTCGGCCCCCGGCCCCCGTTTTGTCTAGGTTCAGGGGCGATGGCCAACAAGAAGCCCGCCAAGCGTCGGCGTCCCCGCCGGTCGGGTCACGCCCAAGGGCACCCGTCCCTCCGGTGAGGTCGCCGGGGCCAGCAGCCGCTACACGCCGCCGGTCCCCCGTGAGGTGAAGGTCAGCCCGATGTGGGTGCCGGTCCTCATGTTCACCTTCCTCGGCGCCGGCGCGGCGGTGATCTTCCTCAACTACCTGGGCCTGATGCCCGGCGACACCAACAACTGGTATCTGTTGGTCGGGCTCGGCCTGATCCTGCTCGGCATCATCGTGGCCACGCAGTATCACTGATCGACCACACACCGTGGGATCCGGTTGACGTCGAGGTGGCCGACGAGTTACACCGATGTGACCCTCCCCAGCCTTACCCACACCCTGTGGACAGGACCTCGCGGAGGGTGATCAGTCGGTCACCTTCCGTCAGAGATCGTCGACCGGGGTGACCAGGGTCATGTCCTCCATGCAGTGGCGGGGAGGCTCGGGGTCCTGGTCGAGAGCGGCGGTCATCCGCACCTCGGTACCACAGAGCTCGCAGCGGTAGGCCAGCTTCACCTTCCGCAGTTCGCCCGGCGGGGGCGGCTCGGCGACGGGCTGGGCGAACATCCGCAGCACCGCCAGGCCCAGGCGCAGGATGGCGTAGGCGAAGACGATGGCGATCAGGACCCTGACGACGGTGCCCATGGCAGCGCCGAGCTTACGACGCCGGGCGCCGACTCGGGTCGCCGCTACTGACTGTCGGGATAGCCCGCGATGCCGTCACCGTCGAGGTCGGCGCAGGTGGCCGGGTCGGGCCGGACCGAGATGCAGTCCCCACCGTCGATCAGGTACACGTAGGTGCCGTCGCCTTCGGGGTCGATGCAGTCGGGAAGGCCGTCCTCGGGCGAGCAGGGGTCACCGGGCTCGATCGGCGGCGGCGTCGTGGTGGTCGTCGTGGTCGTGGTGGTGGTCGTCGACGTCGTGGTCGTCGACGTCGTGGTAGTGGTGCTCGTCGTGGTGGTGGGCGTCGTGGTCGTGGAGGTCGTGGAGGTGGTGGTGGTCGACGGCTCGTCGTCGTCGCCGCCCAGGAGGAACACGGCGAGCACGATCACCAGCACCACGACGACGGCGAGCATGGCCAGCGCTGCGGGGTTCTTGTACCAGGGGGTCGGCTCGTCGTCGTCACCCTCCGGCCCGCCCCCGCCCGGCGGGGGCCCGTCCGGCGGTGTGCCGCCGGGGGCGGTGGGCGGTTGGGCCGGCACGACGACGGTGGGCTCGCCGACCGGGGCGGCGGGCTGGCCGAACACCGAGGCGTTCGGGTCCTCGGGCGGGGATGGTGGCTGATCGGTCATCGTCGGCCTCCGTCGGTCACGTGTCGTCCTCCAGTGGCGGGCCCGCGTCGCCGTGGTACCTCCGGATCGGTGCCGTCCGGCGGCTGATCGCTCATGGTTCCGGTGCTCAAGCGGGCACCGCCGCCGCCGACCCGCCCGGCTAGGTTCCGCGGAGCCCCGGAGCCCGTCGTGGGGGCTACAGGCGCTCGATGATGGTGGCGTTGGCCAGGCCGCCGCCCTCGCACATGGTCTGGAGGCCGTAGCGGCCGCCCGTGCGCTCCAGCTCGTGCAGGAGCGTCGTCATGAGACGGGCCCCGGAGCAGCCGAGGGGGTGACCCAGGGCGATGGCGCCGCCGTTGACGTTCACCTTGTCCATGTCCGGGTGGAGTTCCTTCTCCCACGCCAGGACCACCGAGGCGAAGGCCTCGTTGATCTCGACCAGGTCGATGTCGTCCATGCTCAGGCCGGAGCGCTCGAGCACCTTGTGGGTGGCCGGGATGGGGCCGGTCAGCATGAAGATCGGGTCGACGCCGGCGAGGGAGAACGAGTGGAAGCGGGCCCGGGGGGTCATTCCCAGCTCGTTGGCCTTGTCCTCGCTCATGATGAGCACGGCCGAGGCGCCGTCGGTGATCTGGGACGAGTTGCCCGCCGTCACCACGCCGTCGGCCTTGAAGGCGGGCTTGAGGTTGGCCAGGGTCTCGGAGGTGGTGTCGGGCCGGATGCCCTCGTCCTGGGAGAACAGCTCGTCGGTCTCGATGAGCTTGCCGGTCTCCTTGTCGATCGGCATGGCCCGGACGGGGAGGATCTCCCGCTCGAAGCGGCCCTCCTCGCGGGCCGTGGCCGCGAGCTGCTGGCTGCGGGCGCCGTAGGCGTCGAGGTCCTCACGGGACAGGTTCCACTTCTCGGCGATCATCTCGGCCGAAGTGCCCTGGGGGACCAGGCCACCGCGATCGGCGTAGCGCAGGCCCATGCCAGGGCCGAATGGCATGCCGGTGTTGGGGGTCATGAACGACGAGCCCATCGGCACCATCGACATGACCTCGACCCCGGCGGCGACGACGACGTCATAGGCGCCGGCCATCACGCCCTGGGCGGCGAAGTGGGCCGACTGCTGGGATGAGCCGCACTGGCGGTCGACGGTGGTGGCGGGAACCGACTCGGGCCATCCGGAGGCGAGCACGGCGTTGCGGCCGATGTTGCCCGCTTGGGCGCCGACCTGCATGACGCAGCCCATGATCACGTCCTCGACCAGCGCGGGGTCGAGATCGTTGCGGTCGCTGAGGGCCTTCAGCACCTCACCGGCGAGGTCGGCCGGGTGAAAGCCCGAGAGCTTGCCGTTGCGCTTGCCCATCGGTGTACGGATGGCATCGACGATCACGGCCTCGGCCATGGCGTTCCCCTTGGTTCGATCGAAAACTTGACTGACCGGTCAATTCTCGCCGTCCGCCCGGCCATCCGCAACCGCCGGCCACTCGCGCCCGATGTCACCCAGGCAGAGACAGGGGGGTGGGCCGTTTGTCGGTTTCGTCCTCGGCGCCCACCGGTGGCCTCCCGAACCCGGCGCAGCTGACCGCGTATGGCGCGGTTGTCTGCGCTGGTGTCGCCGGGTCGACGGCGACTGCTGAACTCGGCGCAGTTGACCGCGTGGGGTGGTCGTGTGGCGCGGCTTCTGCGCTCGTGTCGTTCGGTGCCGGCGGGTCCTCGAGCCCAACGCACACGACGCAACCACCGGGGCGAGTCCTTCGGCGCTCCGTCTGCCGTGCCCACCCGTCCATTCCGAAGCCAGCGCAGTTGGCCGCGTGCGGCGCGGTCAGCTGCGCTCGTGTCGTGGCGGGCCGTGTGGGAACGGTGGACGGGGGGCCAGAAGACCCGCTTCTGTGGCTGGGTTGCCGGTTTCCTCTCCAGACGGTCCTGTCACACCTGCTGACCAGCATGGTGCGATGTTCACCGACGCCGATCTCCGGATAGCCGAGCTGGCGCGCCGCCAGCATCACGTGTTCACCCTCGAGCAGGCACTCCAGGCCGGGCTCTCGTCGGACCAGGTCCACCGTCGCCTCGCGTCCGGCGCGTGGCAGCACGTGGCCCGCTGCGTGTACGCGCCAGCGGGTGCAGTGGTCGAGCCTCGCGGCCGGATACACGGGGCGACCATCGTGATCCCGGGGTCGGTGGCGTCCCACGAAGCGGCGGGGGAGCTCAACGCCTTCCCGCTGGTGCCCCCGGGCCGGGTCGTCGTCAGCCGGCCCGATTCCGCGTCCGAATCGCTCGGACCTGGCGGAGGTGCGGCGGTTGGTGGACTTCCGGCCGGAGGACCACATCGTCGTGGACGGCATCCCGACGACGTCGCCGCTGCGTACGGCTGCGGATCTGGCGGCGGTCTTCGGCGCCAAGCGGTACCAGCAGATGATCGACGAGCTCATCGTTCGACGGGACATCACCGCCGAGGACCTCGCCGACTACGCCGTGCACTGGTGCCGTCAGGGCCGTCGGGGTTCAAGCCTCTTGTGGACGACGGTCGACGCACGTGGCCCGGGGTACGTCGCCCCGGAGAGCCAGCTCGAGGCCAAGGGCTTCGCCGTCCTCGATGCTGGTGGGTTCCCCGAGCCGGAGCGGCAGCTGGAGTTGCCCTGGCGGTCAACCCGACCGGGCCGGGTCGACTGTGGCTATCCGGAGCTGCGGGTCCTCATCGAGTGGGACAGTCGCAAGCACCACCTCATCGAGGCCCAGTTCGAGGAGGACCGACATCGGGACGACGAGGCGGTGGCCCACGGCTGGCGACCGTTGCGCTTCACCTGGAAGATGCTCCACCACGAGGTCGAGTGGGTCTGGGAGAAGGTGACGGGCGCTCGCCACCATGCGGAGCTCGACCGGCGGGCGGCCTGACCGGCTGACCGCTCAGGCCCGGACGACGCGCGGGCGGTCGCGGTCGGTGCTGTCGGTGCCGTCGCCGACCTGGCCGTTGTGGTTGTGGCCCCAGCAGCGCAGCTGGCCGTTGGTCAGCAGGGCACAGGTGTGGCGATCGCCCGTGCGAATCTGGCGGACGTTGATCAGGGGTCCGCTGACCGACAGGTTCACCACGATCCGGGGCAGGAGGTTGCCGCTCAGGGCGTCCCAGCCGAGTTGGCCCTCGTTGCCGCTGCCCCTGCAGCGGGCCTGACCGTTGCCGATGCGGGCGCAGGCGTGGCCGTCGCCGATGTCGACCTGGGTGACCCCGGTGAGCGGGCCGGAGGAGCCGGCGACTGACCATTCGCCGGGGCGACCGGTAGGACCGCGAATGAGGCGGCCAGGCCGGCGGCGACGAATTCGACGAGGCGACGGAGCATGCTGCGGACCCTACTGCTGGGCCGGGGCGGCGCCGGGGCGAGCCGCGACGCCCGACGACGCTACCGATGGGCTGTGACTGCGGTCACGTCCTAGGGTGTGCGCTCCGCCGCCAGGCGACACGAGGGGGAACCAGCAATGGCGACGAGTGCCGACATCCAGGCCGTGGTCGAGGGTCAGACGATCCCGTCCGTGTTCGTCGAGACCACCGACGCGATGGGTGACCAGGTCGCGCTGCGGTGGCGGAACGACGACGAGTCCTGGGGGGAGTGGACCTTCGCCGAGTACGCCGAGAGGGTGGCCGCGGCGGCCGGAGGGCTGCAGGCCCGCGGCGTCGGACGGGGCACCCGGGTCGTGCTCATGCTGCGCAACATCGCCGAGTTCCACGTCCTGGACATGGCCACCTACTTCTGCGGCGGCACGGCGATCTCCATCTACAACTCGTCCTCGCCGGACCAGATCGCCTACCTGGTCGGCCACTGCGAGGCGCACCTGGGGGTGGTCGAGGACATCGGGTTCCTCGAGTCGTTCCTGAAGGTGCGGGACGAGCTGCCGGCCCTGGAGCACCTCGGCGTGCTGCGGGACCCGGACGGTCTGGCCCCCGAGGACGTCTTCACCTACGACGACCTCCTGGCGCCGAGCCCGTCGACCTGGCCGAGGCGGCCACAGTCGCCCAGCCCGAGGACCTGGCCACGCTGATCTACACGTCGGGGACAACCGGTCCGCCCAAGGGCGTGATGATCACCCACCAGAACGTGGCCTGGACCATCGAGAGCCTGCGCCGGTGCATCGACTTCGAGACCTACGCCGGCAAGCGCCTGGTCTCCTACCTGCCGATGGCCCACATCGCCGAACGCATGGTGAGCCACTACCAGCAGGCCTTCCTGGGCTACGAGGTGACCTGCTGCCCGAACCCCGGTGACATCGCGGCCTACGCCCGTGAGGTGAGGCCCCAGCTCATGTTCGGGGTGCCCCGGGTGTGGGAGAAGCTCTACGGCGGGGTGATGGGCGCGCTCGGGGCCGACCCCGAGAGGGCAGCCCGGTTCAACGGTGCGGTAGAGGCGGCCAGGCCGCTGGTCGACGCCATCGACTGGGGCACGGCCACCGAGGAGCAGATCGCCGCCTACGAGGCGATGGACGCCGCAGCCTTCGCCAACGTGCGGGCCATGCTCGGCCTCGACCAGGTAGAGGTGGCCATCACCGGCGCCGCGCCCATCCCCGCCGAGCTCTTGAGCTGGTTCCGGGCCATCCGGGTGCCGTTGTCGGAGATCTACGGCATGTCGGAGTCGAGCGGGCCGATGACCTGGACCGCCCGCCGGGTGAAGGCCGGCTCCGTCGGTCCGGCCATCCCCGGCTGCGAGGTGGAGCTGGCCGAGGAGGACAACGAGATCATCTGCCGGGGCGGCAACGTCTTCCAGGGCTACCTGAACGACCCCGAGAAGACCGCCGAGACCCTCGACGAGGACGGGTGGCTGCACTCCGGGGACATCGGCGAGGTCGACGAGGACGGCTACTTCACGATCGTCGACCGCAAGAAGGAGCTGATCATCACCGCCGGGGGCAAGAACCTGAGCCCGGCGAACCTCGAGGCGAACCTGAAGCTGATCCCACTCGTCGGCCAAGCCTGTGCCATCGGGGACAACCGCCCCTTCGTGTCGGCGCTGGTCGTGCTCGACCCGGAGGTGGCCACGGCCTGGGCCGGCGCCCAGGGCATCGAGTTCACCGACCTGAACGACCTGGCCCAGCAAGCCCGAGGTGCGGGCCGAGATCGAGAAGGGCCTGGCCGAGGTGATGGCGTCGTTCAACAACGCCGAACGGGTCAAGAAGGTGGTCATCCTCGGCGAGGAGTGGCTGCCCGACAGCGAAGAGCTGACGCCGACCTCGAAGCTCAAGCGCCGGGGCGTGCACGCCAAGTACGCCGAGGAGATCGAGTCGATCTACGGCTGAGGCCCGGGCCGACCCGAGCGGGCCGTCAGGTCTTGGCGGGGTCGAGGGTCTTCGCCGGCGTCGAGCCATTGGTCGAGGCCAGCTTGGGGGCGATCTCCTCGGGGGGCACCGGGCGGGCAGAAGAAGAAGCCCTGGCCGAGCCCGCAGCCCAGGGAGTGCAGCAGCTGCCACTCGGTCTCGGTCTCGATGCCCTCGGCCACGACGTCCACGTCCAGGCGGGAGGCCAGGTCGACGATCGCCCGGACGATCTCGATGTCCGCGCTCACGGGAGGCGCCCTCGCCGAGGGCCTGCACGAAGGCCCGGTCGATCTTGAGGCGGTCGAACGGGTAGCGACGGAGGTAGCTGAGCGACGAGTAGCCGGTGCCGAAGTCGTCCACGGCCAGGGCGACGCCGACGGTGTGGATGTCGCGGAGGCGCTCCATGGTGAACTCGGTCTCGTCGATCAGCAGGCTCTCGGTGACCTCGATGCAGAGGCGGTCGGGGGTGAGGTCGTGGTCCCGTGAGCGAGCCGATGATGTCGGAGATGAGCTCGGGGTCGCCGAGCTGGCGGGCCGAGAGGTTCACGCTCATCTTGGGGGAGGCGAGGCCGGCGGCGTCCCAGGCGGCGACCTGGCGGCAGGCCTCCCGCAGGACCCAGCGGCCGAGGGGGACGATCAGGCCGGTCTGCTCGGCCAGCTCGATGAACATCCCCGGCCCGAGGGTGCCCCGGGTCGGGTGCTCCCAGCGGACCAGGGCCTCGAGGCCGACGATCGCCTCGGTCTCCAGGTCGACGATGGGCTGGTAGAGCAGGAAGAGCTCGCCGGTCTCGATGGCCGAGCGGAGGTCGGTGGAGAGCTCGAGGCGTTCCATGGCGGTCTCCTGGAGGGAGGACTCGAAGAGCTCGGCCCGGTTCTTGCCGTGCCTGCTTGGCCTTGTACATGGCGGCGTCGGCGTCGCGCAGCATGGTGGTCGGGCTGGGGCGTTCGCCCCAGGCGACGCTGATGCCGACGCTGGCGCTGACGTGCAGCTCGCGGTCGGCCAGCTCGATGGGCTCGCGGATGGCGGCGAGCACGCGGTCGGCGAGGGCCGTGACGTCGTCGTCGGAGTAGCACTCGGTGAGCAGCACGGCGAACTCGTCGCCGCCCAGGCGGGCGGCGGTGTCCCGCAGCCGGAGGACGCCGCGCAGCCGGGAGGCCACGAGGTTGAGGACCTCGTCGCCCACGGCGTGGCCGAGGCCGTCGTTGATGGTCTTGAAGTCGTCGAGGTCGATGAAGAGGAGGGCGATGCCGGCGATCGTGTCGTCCTGGCGGGTCTCCTCGATCTTCTTCATGAGGAGCAGGCGGTTGGCGAGCCCCGTGAGGGAGTCGTGGTAGGCGGCGAAGCGGAGGTCGGACTCGAGCTTGTGGCTGACCGTGATGTCCCGGGCGTTGATGACCACGCCGCCGACCGCCGGATCGTGGCTGAGGTCGGTGATCGTGGCGTCGAGGATCACCGGGTGCCCGTCGACGGAGACCGCGTGCAGCTCCATGTGCTGCGGGACGCCCTTGCCCTCCACCTCGCTCACGATCCGGATCGTCACGGCGTTCCGCTGCTCGGGAGCGATGTAGTCGATCGCCGGCTGCCCGATCAGCTCCTCGGAGTCCACCCCCAACAGCGCCAGCGACGACGGGCTCACATAGATGAACCGCCCCACCTCGTCCAGCACCGCCACGAGGTCCGACGAATGCTGCACCAACGCCTTGAACCGCGCCTCGTTCTGACGGAGCGCCTCGTCAGCAGCTCGCCGTTCGCTGATGTCTCGGGCATTGATGGCGATTCCGCCGATGTCGGGGTCGTCGCGACGATCGGCGATGTGAACCTCGAACCACCTGGGCGAGCCCACATGTGTCCAGCGAGTTGGAGGTCGCTGGTGAGTTCCTCGGTCGCGACCGCTGGTGATCGTCTCGATGGACTCGGCAAGCTCGTCTGCGAGGGATCGGCAACGAGGACCTTGAACTCGTCGCCGAATACTGAACGCGGGTCGACGCCCAGCGCCGGTCCGCACGGCCGGGCTGATGTAGGTGATCCGCATGCTCTCGTCGAGGACAGCGACGATGTCCGAGGAGTTCTCGACCAGGGCCTCGTAACGTCGCTGGGCCCGTTGCTCGATGAGCCTCACCCCACGGTGGGCGAAGCCGACCTCTCGAGCGAGAGCGAGGAGCGACTGACGATCGTGTCGATCAAGCAGCGTCGCAGGTTCGGACCACGAGCAGCGTCAACGGCTGCTCCTGGACGACGGCAACGGCGTACCGCGTGCCTTCGAACGTCTGCATCTGAACGCTGGTCGATCCGCGGCCTCACTCTGTGCGTCGTGCGGCCCACCGTCCGATCTCATCGAGCATCACCGACCAGCCCGGACCGGCCGCCGCCATCAGGTGCATCCTGGCGTCACGTCGCTCGACGATCGCAGCGCCAGCGATCTTGCTGGCGTCGCAGACACGAGCGCACTCCCGTCACGCCGATCGCGTAGATCTCGGCGAGGTCGGCTTCCACCGAGAGTCGCTCGGCGATGCTCGCGGAGGGCTTCACCTCGGTCAAGCAGCGAGTCACGGCTCCGGATCAGGAGCGTCAGTCGAGCGAGCACCAGCGCCGTCATGATGAACGCGGCAGTGACCAAGAAGCGTGCGGGACACGGCAGCGACCTTCGTCACTTGTAGGGCCAAGAAGACAGGTGGGATTAGCTGAGCAACCCCAAGGAGGACGAACCGCCCCACGCCGAGTCGTGGCTCGTGGTCGGGGGGAGTGTCGGTCAGTGACTCCATTGTCGGGTGGTAGAGGGTGGCGCAGGAAGAAGGTCCAAATCGGGATGGTCAGAATGATTCCGAATCCAAGCTCGACCCCGGTAATGTACTCGGCTGGTGGTCAGCAAGTCCGACGTAACAACAGACGCCATTGACACGCCGATGAAGTAGTACGACGGCGGGCCGATTACCGGGTGCGTGTACCAAGTCGAGCGCTCACAGCTACAAGGGTCAACGCCAAGGCGCTGTAGCCGAGGTTTACGACCCGCTCGCCGAGCGCGATTGTGTCGTCCAGGACGTAGGCCTCAAGGCCGGCTGCCCACGCGCAGATGCCGATCGCCCCGACGACGATCAGGGCGTCGAGCCAGGCGTCGATGTCCCTCGCCGCGTCCGATCGACGTCGCAGGAGTTCGAGGGCCCCGAGGATGAAGGCGACGTAGCCTGCGTAGTAGAGCGCGTCGGCCGGGGAGGGCAGTGGTCGGTCGACATGGGCGACCGTGGCGTGCACGACTCGGACAGCGCCACCGATGAACATCAGGGTGCCGCCGGCGGCGAAGTACTGCCATGCCCGTTTGTGTGGTGGCTGCATCTGGCGGATGCGAATCCACGAGATGACCAGGCCGACGAGGATCAAGGGCTGGGCGATGGCGTGGCGGGTCGTGGGATCGACGAGAACTAGGATCAGCGACGCGGCAGAGCCCGCGAGGAGGATCCGTTTCCATGCAGGGAGTCCCACGGTCTGAACGTCGGCCGCGCCGCCAGAGGTGTTAGGTGGTCACAACTGACCCGCTTGAGGAGGACGGCGTCCCCGTTGGTTGGTTCGGCCGGGCTTGGATCGTCGGCGTCTTCGCCTTCTCGGTGGCTCGGGCGTTGGTCGCGTGGCCGACCCTCTCGCAGTACGGCGTCAATCCGTGGGTGTTCCTGGCCATCGATGTGGTCACCGCGTTTCCCTATGCCCTCGGGCAGGTGAAGGTGGTGAACGGGTTCCGCTACCGGATGTACGGTGCTGTACAGGTCTGGGCGCTGGTAGTGGCTGCGACCTTCTTGGCGCCGTACGTCTACATTGTCGTGGCAGGCCAGGAGCGTATACCGACTCTAGTCTACCTCGTTATTGCGCTCTTAGCGGCGATCTTCGGAGTAGCGTCTATTCTCCGAATGAGGAATCAGTATCGCTCGGCGATCCCGCAAGCTAACTCAGGTTAGGTCAATTGGGAAGTCATTGGCTGCGAGTCTCTTCAAGCGGAGAAGACCTTGAAGAGCCATCGATACATGTCTTTGTCCAGGCGAAAGATCGATTCGGCGATGTCCTTGTAGGTGGTTGCGATAGGGATGCACTCGGCACCCATGTACTCACGACCCTCACCCACTTGGACGAACGGGAATCCGTAGCCATCGCGCAGGAGCCGAAGCAGCGGGGTCTCTACCACGGCCACAACGGACAACGCACCGCCGCGCACGCCGATCTCGAGGGCCGACCGATGGAGGTAGGAGGTCGCCTGCAGCTTCTTGCTCCAGGGGCCACCACGAATGCACCGAACTCGCAGCACGGGTCCGGTGGCCACTCTGTCGTGCGGGGGTACTGACTGCCGATGGGAAGGTCGGTGAAAGTCGCCGATGACGGTCCGAAGAGTTCCAACGATGCCGTCTTCGGCATCGTTGATGATGTGGAACGTGCTGATGTCTGCCCACGGCTCGTGCTCGGGCACCCGGCGGTTTGAGGACGTCCTGGCACCAGCCGCGGCGGATGTACTCGTCGTAGACGAATGCCGCTCCTGCGTCCCACCATGGATCGCCAGGAGTGGCGACGATGTGCATGAGAGTCGGCGGGAGCTCGCGGGGCGGCCCGAAACCGGAGCCTTGAGGGAGTCGGGGCCGCGGGAGGTGAAGGCTTCGGCTCTACGGAGGACATGACACGGGGGACGATACTACTGCAAAGTGGTCAAGATCCGTCATGCGAGGACCCGAGGGTGACCGCTCGCACACGTGCGTGGTGGTGCTCCCACTGTGGCAGTCACCGCCGAGGGTCACGCCGGCATGCCTGGTGGTGGAGACGATGGGACTCGAACCCACGACCCCCTGCTTGCAGAGCAGCCCAAGCGGGTGGCATCGAACCTGGTCAGACCACGAATGCCCAGGTCACGGGCCTGTTCTCGTATCGGCCAGTACGTCCCGTACAGGCCCGTCACCATGCTTTCGCGGAGTCTTCGCGGAGTGCTGGCGTGGATCGATCACGGCAACTCGTCCTCTGCGAGCCGGTGCAGTTCGTCGAGCGCCGCTCGGTCCTTGGGACGGTTCGCCCATTCCTTCGAGGCGATGATGTCGTCGAATGCCGCAACCCGGACGGGGACACCACCGAAGTCGACCGAGCTGGCACGCAGGACCAGGTCCTCGTAGCGGGACCGGGCCGCCATCGCGAGTCGGGAGTGCAGTGAGAACATCGAGGTCGCCGGCGTCGGTGCTCCACGTCGAGATGTCCAAGCGAGCGAGCGTGTCGCCGTCGAGCTGCACCGGCAAGGCCCGAGCATCGTCCACGCTCAGGCCCTCCACCCTGAGGTAGGCACCGAGTTCGCGCAGTGCCCTGGCCAAGCGGTCGAGGTTCTCCTCGGACATCTCGGGAAGCGAGTCGAAGTCACTCGTCGGGGCGGCTCGCACCGTGCAGTCGGGCGCCGACGCCGCCGACGATCAGGTACTCCACACCGTGGCGGACGAAGCACTCGGTGATCCTGAGCCAGTCGGTCTGGCGTTCTGAGGTCAACGACCAGCTGCGGACCCGACTTGCCGCTCGCGTTCGAGCTGCTCGAGGAACGCGAGCAGCTTCTCCCTTGTGTCGAGCCGGACGCCGTCGGACGTGACAGGAACGTCGTCTTGGCTCGCTGCAGGCGGGTCGCGGCTCATCTCCCGGATCTCGTCACGAGAGAGATGCTCGGGCACGGCCATGGGAGAAGAGTACGGAACTCTTCGCTGTCGAGAAGGTGAAGGGGTAGTCGACCCCGGTCGACCTCCGGGACCAGCGGTCCGGATTGGAACGAGGGACCAACGGCTCTGGCCTGTGGTCGGCGAACCGAAGACACTCGACCGATGTACCAGATCGTGGTCGGCGTGGACGAGTCCGAGGGCTCGGCAGAGGCCCTGAAGTGGGCCGCCAGCGAGGCAACGCTCCGGGCGGCCCGCGTGACAGCCGTCATGGCGTGGGGCTACATCGATCAGCACCACGAGGGTGACAGCCCCGACGACAGGACATTCGATCCGGACTACCACGCGGACGACGCCCGCCGGGCCCTCGAGGCCATCGTCGGCAAGGTCCTCGGCCCGCAGGGAGCCGAGGCGGTGACCTGCCTACCCGTCAACGACCTCGCGCCGTCGGCCCTGCTGGGCGCCGCGGCCGGCGCCGATCTCCTCGTGGTCGGCGCACGAGGCCTCGGGGGCTTCCGTGGCCTGCTCCTTGGTTCGGTCAGCCAACGCTGCGTGCAGCGTGCGCCCTGTCCCACCGCCGTGGTTCGCCCGGGTGGCGCCAGTGGCGACACCGTCCGTCGTGAGCGGATCGTGGTCGGGATCGACAGCTCCGAGACAGCCCGCCGGGCGCTGCACTGGGCCCTCGACGAGGGTCACGTTCGCCACGCCGCCGTCGATGTCGTCCACTCCTGGAGTCATCCCTACCTCTCCGCCTATCCGCTCTCGCCCGTCGCCCCCGATCCCCAGGAGGCGGGTCAGCGCGCGGGCCAGGTCATCGCGGACGCAATGGCGGACGAGGACGCCGGTGACCTCCCCGTCCTGCCACCGCGCCGTCGCCGTCACCGGACCTCCGGCCAAGGCGATCCTCGACACCGCCCAGGAGGCCGATCTCGTGGTCCTCGGCACACGGGGCCGGGGCGCGGTGGCCAGCTTGGTCCTCGGTTCGGTCAGCCAGCAGGTCGTCGAACACGCCCCGTGCACCGTCGTCGTCGTCCCCGCTGGTGCTTGAGGGGTGGTGGCGATGGACCTCGGAGACGTTTTCATCCTCATCGGAATCGCGCTGTGGTTCGCCATCGGCGCGGCCGTCGGCGTGGTCGAAGCTCGTCGTGGTCACTGGCACAAGGGTTGGGCGGTCCTGGCGGTCTTCGGACCTTTGGCGATAGGCCTTGCCAGGCACGCCCGTGAACGGGAGGCGGAGGCCGGTCCCCTCTTGCTCGAGACCGGAGAGCATCGCTCGGACGGTCTCGACGTCCTCGTGGGGCTCGATGGGTCGCCCGACGCACTGCGAGCCGCCGAAACCGTCGTCGAGATGCTCGGCCCCCGCCTCGGTCACCTGACCATCGCGTCGGTACTGGACTTCGACACCGCCACGGCCGCGACCGAGGGCCCCTTCGTCCCGGCCGAAGGGTGGCCCGAACGACATCAGGCGGAGGAGTCGTTGCGGATCGCGGCCGACGAGATCGGCCGACGGGGCATCCGCCCCACCACCGTCCTGCTGGTCGGCGACCCGCCCACCGCCCTCCAGGACCACGCCGCTCAGGCGGGCCACGACCTCGTGGTGGTCGGCACGCGGGGCCGGGGGGTGACCAAGCTCGTGTTCGGGAGCTGCGCCTCCCGGATCGGTCGCCACGGTGGGGTGCCGATCCTCCTGGTGCCACCAACCGAGGACGCCTCAGCCCCCCCGAGCGGTTGACGTGGGTGGTCGTTCCACCCCGTCGACCACGTCGATGCGATGCTAGGTAACCGGCGCCTCCGGCGGCACGCTCGGGATCACCAGCACCGGCACCGGCGATTCGTGGATCGTCGCCGAGACCACGCTGCCGACCAGGAGCTTCTCCCAGCCGGTCCGTCCATGGGTGGTCATGACCAGGAGGGCTACGTCCTCAGCCGCCAGTCGGGCCAGGGCCGACGCTGCTTCGTCGTCGTGGAGGACCTCCCATCCCGCGACCCCGCCGAGACGGTCGGCGACACCTGCCAGTTCGCCGCTCTCGAGGACGTCATACCGCTCGGCGCGATCGAGGGGAGCGCCGCTGGGGGCCACCGTCACCAGCCACAGGGGCAGGGCGAGCAGGTCCGACCATTGCCGGGCCGGCTCCAGCGCCAGGGCCGCCATGACCGACCCGTCCAGGCAGGCAACCAGACGACCGTTCACCAGCGACCGGTCGACCTGGGCTCGCGGTCCCACCATGAGCACCGGCCGGCCGACCGTGCGCAGCACTGCCTCGGCCACACTGCCGAGCGCGCTCTGGGAACGCCCGCGTCCGTGGGACGCCATGCACACGAGCGTGCCGGGTCGACAGGCTTCGGTGATGGCCAGGACTGCCGACTCCCGGTCGACGACGACGGTGTCGACCGTGGCCTCGCCTCCGTGGCGGGCCGCCAACGCCGCGAGGTGATCACCGCGGCCTTCATCGGAGCCCGCCACCTCCTGGCTCAGCAGGGTCACCGCGACGCCGGTCCGGTGGGCCAGCACGATGGCCGGCTCCAGTGCCCGGTCCGCCTCCGGGGAGCCGTCGAGGGGCACCAGGACGTGGTCGAAGGGAGGCTCCACCGGATCAGCGTCCCATCACCCCATCCCCGGCGCAAACGTCCGTCGGCGCCGGCTGATCGCCGCAGCCGCTCGGTGGGGGCCTGGCGATGACGGGCCTGGCGTTGTGGCCGCTCGTGGATGCCGATCGCTCCCACGGAGTACCAGTCAGTCTCGCGGAGTGTTCGCGGAGTGCGGGCTGCTCGCCCGCCCTCCTGGTCCGGACCACAGACCCGTGACCAGGAGAAACGTGGTGGAGACGATGGGACTCGAACCCACGACCCCCTGCTTGCAAAGCAGGTGCTCTAGCCAGCTGAGCTACGTCCCCGGGGACCTCGAACGATACCGGTGGGCTTCAGCTGACCCCCGGGAGTTCGCTGTGGCCTCCGAACTGCTTGCGTTGGGCGGAGAGGACCCGCCCGGCGAAGTCGTCGCGGCCCCGGGAGCTGAAGCGCTCGAACACCGCTGAGGTCAGCACGTGGGCCGGGACGCCGATTTCGATGGCGGCCTCGCAGGTCCACCGACCCTCGCCGGAGTCCGACACCCGGCCCTCGAAGCCCGCGAGGGTCGGATCGGCCACCAGGGCATTCGCCGTCAGGTCGACCAACCAGGAGCGGATGACGGTGCCCCGCCGCCAGACCTCGACGATCTCGGCCAGGTCGAACTCGTACCGGTACTCCTCGGGATGGCGCATGGGCGCGGTCTCGGCGTTGTGCTCCTGGTCCTCGGCCAGGCCGATCCCGGCGGACGCCAGGATGTTGAGCCCCTCGGCGTAGGCCGCCATGAGGCCGTACTCGATCCCGTTGTGCACCATCTTCACGAAGTGCCCGGCACCGGCGGGCCCGCAGTGCAGGAACCCCTCCTCTGACGTCGCCGGCGGGCCCTCCCGCCCCTCCGTGCGGCCGATCACGTCACCAACCCCCGGCGCCAGTGAGCGGAACACCGGCTCGAGGCGCCCGACCGGACCGTCCTCGCCGCCGATCATCAGCGCGTAGCCGTTCTCCAGGCCCCACACCCCGCCGCTGACCCCGACGTCGACGTAGTGCAGACCCCGCGCCGCCAGCTCCGCTGCCCGGCGGATGTCGTCCTTGTGGTTCGAGTTGCCCCCGTCGATGACCGTGTCGCCGCCGGCCAAGTGCTCGGTGACGTCGCCGATCACGCGGTCGACCAGCCCGGCGGGGACCATCAGCCACACAGCCCGCGGGCCCGCCAGCGCGGCCGCCAGGTCGGCCAGGGAGTTCACGCCGGTGATCCCGTCGTGCTCCGCGGCGACCGCGGCGACCGTCGCAGGGTCGACGTCGTAGACCACACATTCGTGGCCGTCCCGCACCAACCGTCGGACCATGTTGGCCCCCATCCGACCCAGCCCGATCATCCCGAGTTGCATCGCGCCACGGTACGCCTCTGGTCCCGACGCGTAGCCTCCGTCCATGACCTTGCCGATCGACCAGACCCCGGCATGGGGCGACCTGGCGGCGCACCGGGTCGAGCTGGCCGGACGCCCCCTGAGGGACCTCTTTGCCGATGACCCGACCCGCGGCGAGGAGTTCGTCGTCGAGGTCGGTGACCTCTACATCGACTACTCGAAGCACCGCATCACCCGGCACACCCTCGAACTCTTCGTCGCGCTCGTCCACCACAGCGGTGTCGAGCACCTGCGGGACGCCATGTTCGCCGGCGAGCACGTCAACCTCACCGAGGACCGGGCCGTGTTGCACACCGCATTGCGGTCGCCCGCCGGCACCGTCGTAGAGGACGACGGTCACGACGTCGTTCCCGATGTCCACGAGGTGCTGGCCCGCATGGGTCGCTTCGCCGACGAGGTGCGTTCCGCGGAACGCCGCGGCGCCTCCGGCGAACGCCTCACGAGCATCGTCAACATCGGCATCGGCGGGTCGGACCTCGGTCCGGCCATGGCCGCGGTCGCCCTCGACGCCTTTGTCGACCGGGACCTGGACCTCCGCTTCGTGTCCAACGTCGACGGCGCCGACCTGGATCGGAACCTGCGTGGCCTCGACCCGGCTCGCACCCTGGTCATCGTCGCCTCCAAGACGTTCACCACCCTCGAGACCATGACGCAACGCCCGCTCGGCCCGGGCCTGGCTGGTCGACGCCCTGGGCGAGGACGCGGTGCAGCACCACTTCGTCGCCCTGTCGACCAACCTCGACGAGGTAGCCGCCTTCGGCATCGACGCCGCCAACGTCTTCGGCTTCTGGGACTGGGTCGGCGGCCGCTACTCGGTCGACTCCGCCATCGGCCTGTCCCTCATGCTCGGCATCGGCCCCGACGCCTTCGCCGACCTCCTCGCCGGCTTCCACCTGGTCGACGAGCACTTCCGCACCGCCCCGGTCGAGGTCAACGCCCCCATGCTCCTCGGCCTCCTCGGCGTCTGGTACACGAACTTCTGGGACGCGCAGACCCACGCCGTGCTCCCCTACAGCCAGGAGCTGGCTCGCTTCCCCGCCTACCTCCAGCAACTCGACATGGAGAGCAACGGCAAGTCGGTCACCCGCCACGGCCAGCCCGTGGCCTGGGACACCGGTCCGGTCATCTGGGGCGAGCCCGGGACCAACGGTCAGCACGCCTTCTTCCAGCTCCTGCACCAGGGCACCCGACTGGTCCCCGCCGACCTCATCGGGTTCAACCGGCCGAACCACTCCCACACCGACCACCACGACCTGCTCATGGCCAACCTCTTCGCCCAGGCCGAGGCCCTGGCCTTCGGACGCTCCGCCGACGAGGTGCGCGGCGGCCGGGGTCGACGAGGACCTCGTCGCCCACCGGACCTTCGCGGGCAACCGTCCGACGACCACGATCCTGGCCGACCGGCTCACCCCGTCGGTCCTCGGCCAACTCGTCGCCCTCTACGAGCACAAGGTCTTCACCCAGGGCGCCATCTGGGACGTCAACTCCTTCGACCAGTGGGGCGTCGAGTTGGGCAAGTCCCTGGCCCAGGCGATCATCCCCGAGGTCTCCGACCGGTGCCGAGCCCCCGCTCACCCACGACACCAGCACCAACGCCCTGATCCGCCGCTACCGATCGAGGCGCTGAATCAGAGGGGTCGGCCGAGGACCTCGACGTGCCGTCGGCGTCGGCGACGACGACGGTCGACACCAGGTCGGCCAGGAAGATGCCGTGCTCGACCACGCCGGGGATGGCCGACAGCGTCGGCGGCCAGTGCCGACCGGGTCGGCGATCTCGCCGAAGCGGGCGTCGAGGAGGACGCCGCCGTTGTCGCTCAGATCGTCCCGCCTGTCGACCGCGGTGGCTCCGAGGGCCCGGCAGCTGCTCGGCGACGACGCCCGGGGCGAACGGGCAGGCACCTCGATCGGCGTGCCGAAGGGCCCCAGCCGGGGCACGACCTTCGAGCGGTCGGCGACCACGACGAAGCGTTCGGCCATGGTGGCCACCACCTTCTCCCGGGTCAGCGCCCCACCGCCGCCCTTGGTCAGGTTCAGGTCGGCGTCGACCTCGTCGGCCCCGTCGATGGTCACGTCCAGGTGGAGGGCCTCGTCGGGGGCCACCAGCCGCAGCCCGACCCGGCCGGCCAGCTCCTCGGTCGAGCGACGAGGTGGCGACACAGGTCAGGTCGAACCCGGTCGCGCCCAACGCCTCGATGGCGTAGCGGACCGTCGACCCCGTCCCCAGGCCCACCTTCATCCCGTCGGTCGACGACCGCGGCCGCCGCCCGCCCGGCGGCCTGCTTCGCCTGCTCCTGTGCCTCCACGCCGCCCACCTTGCCAGCCCGTTGTCCGTTCTGGCGTCGATCCGCCGTGTCCACCGAACGGATCGTCGCGATCTTCAGCGGAAGGGTTCAGCCCTCGGCGAGCATGCGGTCGAGGGTGAGCTCGGGCTGCTCGCGCTCGACCCGGTCGAGCCAGTACGGGCTCTCGAAGAGGGCGTACCTCGTGCCGTCGGCCCGGCGCAGGACCGTCACCCCGGACATGGCCCGCAGGACCGGTTCGCTCTCGTCGTCGGTCAGGCGGGCGACCCGGTAGGCGGTCGGGTTGAACTCGACCGGCGCCCCGAACTCGTTCTCGAGGCGGTGCTTGGCCACGTCGAACTGCATCGGCCCGACGGCGGCGAGCACGGGGGCGACGTCGCCCAGGTCGGGGTCCCGCAGGACCTGGACCACGCCTTCCTCGTCGAGCTGGCTGATGCCCCGGCGGAACTGCTTGTACCGGCCGGTGTCGGTGGTGCGGGCCGTGACGAAGTGGTTCGGGGCGAAGCTGGGGATGTCGCCGAAGCTGATGGGCAGCTCGTCGTAGAGGGCGTCGCCCACCCGCAGCTCGGAGGCGTTGACCAGGCCGACCACATCGCCCGGGTAGGCCTCCTCCAGGGTCTCCCGCTCGCGGCCGAAGGCCGTGTGGGCGTACTTGGTGGCGAAGGGCTTGCCCGTCTTGTCGTGGGTGACGGTCATGCCCCGCTCGAAGCGCCCCGAGCAGACCCGGAAGAAGGCGATGCGGTCCCGGTGGGAGGGGTCCATGTTGGCCTGGACCTTGAAGACGAAGCCGGCGAAGGGGGCGTCCAGGGGGCGGGGGACGCCGTCCGCACCGGTGCGGGGCGTCGGTGACGGGACGAGGTCGACCACCGCGTCCAGCAGCATCCCGACGCCGAAGTTGGTGAGGGCGGAGCCGAAGAAGACGGGCGTGGCCTCGGCGGCCAGGAACGCCTTGGGGTCCAGCTCGGGGACGATGACGTCGAGCAGGTCCAGCTCCTCCTGGGCCGTGGCCCAGGCCTCGCCTTCCTCCTCGGCGGCCCGCTCGGCGGGCACGTGCTCCTCGGGGGCCATCGTCGAGCCGTGGCTGGTGCGGGTGAAGCGGGTGAAGCCGCCGTCACCGGCTCGGTGCGCCACCCCCCGGAAGTCTCCCGAGAGACCGACCGGCCACGTGACCGGCGCCGGCGTGAGGCCGATCTGCTTCTCGATCTCGTCGATCAGCTCGATGGCGTCCCGGCCGGGCCGGTCCCACTTGTTGATGAAGCTGAGCAGGGGCAGGCCGCGGTCCCGGCAGACCTCGAACAGCTTGAGCGTCTGGGGCTCGATGCCCTTGGCGGCGTCGAGGACCATGATGGCGGCGTCGGCCGCGGCGAGGACCCGGTAGGTGTCCTCGGAGAAGTCCCGGTGCCCGGGGGTGTCGAGCAGGTTGAGCACGTGGTCCCGGTGGGGGAACTGCAGCACGGTCGAGGTGATGGAGATGCCCCGCTTCTGCTCCATCTCCATCCAGTCCGAGGTGGCCGCCCGCTGGCCGCCCCGGCCGCGCACGGCCCCCGCGGTCCCACCACTCAGGGCCCCGCCGTAGAGCAGGAACTTCTCGGTCAGCGTGGTCTTCCCCGCGTCGGGGTGGCTGATGATGGCGAACGTCCGCCGGCGTGCGGCTTCCTCGACGACGTCGCTCATGGCCCCAGGATGCCCGCATGCCGGGCCCCGAACCGTCGGGCCGGGGAGACCGTCTCTTGTTCTGGAATTGCGTTGATTTGTCACGCTCAGCGTGACAAGTCAACGCCAGATCACTGGATCGAGGGGGAGGGTCAGGCGGCGCCGGCGCGCCGAGCCGGTGGGGCCGCGGTGGCCGGGTGTGGCCCGGGCGGCCAGGAAGGCGGTCTGGGTGGGGCCGGCGCGGGGCGGCCGAGCAGGTAGCCCTGGGCCCGCTCGCAGCCGAGGTCCCGCAAGGTCGCGACCTGGTCGGCGGACTCAACGCCCTCGGCCACGGCGGTGAGGCCGAGGCGGTGGGCCAGATCGATGACGCCCCGGACGATGGCGGCATCGCCGGTCCCGCCGTTCACCCCGGACACGAAGGAGCGGTCCACCTTCAGCAGGTCGACCGGGAAGCGACGCAGATAGGCCAGCGACGAGTACCCCGTGCCGAAGTCGTCGATGACGATCTTCACGCCGAGGTCCTTCAGGGCGGCGATCTGGCTGACGGCCACGTCCTCGTCGTCGAGCAGGACGTGCTCGGTGACCTCGACCTGCACACAGGCGGGGTCGATGCCCGTGTCGTCGAGCACCACGGCGACGTCCTGGACCACGGCCTCGTGCCGCAGCTGGGCGGCGGAGAAGTTCACGTACACCCCGAGGTCCCCGCACGCCGGGCCCTGCTGCCAGGCCACGGTCTGCCGGCAGGCCTCGGCGAACAGGTGGCGACCGAGGGGCACGATGAGGCCGGTCTCCTCGGCCACCTCCATGAACTCCGCCGGAGCGAGCAGGCCCCGTTCGGGGTGCTCCCACCGCATGAGGGCCTCGAAGCCCGACACCTGGTCGTCGCGTAGGTCGATGACGGGCTGGTAGTGCACCACCAGTCGGCCCTCGTCCACGGCCCGGCGCAGTCCGGACTCGATGTCGAGGCGGTCCATGGCCCGGCGTCGGAGGGCGTCGTCGAAGACCTCGGCCCGGTCCCGACCGCTCGACTTGGCCCGGTACATGGCCGCATCGGCGTCGCGCACCAGCGCGTCGGGGCGGCTCACGCCGGACTCGTCGTAGGCGATGCCGATGCTCAGCGTCACGACCAACTCGTTGTCGCCGACGGCGATGGGGGCCCGTACCGCTGTCCTGGATCCGCTCGGACAGCACGACTGCGTCGCGAGGAGACGTCAGGTCCGAGCAGAGGAGGACGAACTCGTCGCTCCCGAAGCGAGCCACGGTGTCGCCCGGCCGGACGCTCTCGGCCGAGGCGTTCGGCGACCTGGAGGAGCACCTCGTCGGCCCCGTCGGCGCCGAGGCCCTCGTTGACCACCTTGAACCGGTCGAGGTCACAGCACAGGACGGCCACCCCGGTGGCCAGCCGGGGGCTGCGGGCCAGGGCCACGCCGAGCCGGTCCATCAGCAGCGTGCGGTTGGGCAGGCCGGTGAGCTCGTCGTGGGTGAAGTGGTGCTGGAGGCTGGCCTCCCGGCGCCGGCTCTCCGACAGGTCGCGGGTGATGGCCGAGACACGGTCGATGCGGCCGTCGGGGCCCCGGTGGGCCACCAGCACACAGGCGACGGGGATCTCGTCGCCGTGGCGGGTCAGGGCCAACTCCCCCTCCCAACGATTCGTCGGAACGCAGCGCGGGCTGGATCTCGTTCTGGTAGCGCTCGACGGCCCAGCGGGGGGGCGTGCCCCACACGTCGGCCCCGTCGGCGCCGATTCCGAAGAACGCTCGTCGCCGCGGGGTTGGCGTACACCAGCCGGCCGTCCCGGTCGACGGTCGTCACGAGGTCGGTGGCGACGGCCAGGATCGCGTCGAGGTGGTCGTGGTCCAGCGCGTCGGTGGCCACCGGCGGTGGTCGGTTGTGGCGCGGGGCGTGGCGACGGAACACGGACATGATCGCTCGCGAGACTAGGAGTGGACCCTTGGCCGGTTCGGGGATGCCCCGCCGGCAGGCCGGGCAGCGGTCAGCGTGCCGGTGCGCCGATCCGGGGCCGGTGCCGTCGAGCAACTCGCCGACGGCGTGCCCGGGCTGGGGCCGCCCGAGCAGGAAGCCCTGGGCCAGGTCGCACCCCAGCGAGCGGAGGGCGTCGAGGTGCTCGGTGCGCTCGACCCCCTCGCCCACCGCCCGCAGGCCGAGGTTGTGGGCCAGGGTGATGACGGCCCGGACGATGGCGGTGTCGGTCGGGTCGAAGCCGAGGCCGCGCACGAAGGACCGGTCGACCTTGAGCAGGTCGACCGGGAAGCGGGAGAGGTAGGACAGCGACGAGTAGCCGGTGCCGAAGTCGTCCACGATCAGGCAGACGCCCAGGTCGTGGAGCTGGTGGAGCTGCTCGCTGGAGCGCTCGACGTCGTCCATCAGCACGCTCTCGGTGATCTCGAAGTGGAGGCGGGCGGGGTCGAGGCCGGTGTCGTCGAGGACGGCGGCCACCTCGGCGACCAGGGCCCGGCGGCCGAGCTGGCGGGCCGACAGGTTCACGCCGACGAACAGGTCGTCGGCCGCGATCGGGGTACTCGGCCTGCCAGCGCGTGAGCTGGCGACAGGCCTGCTCGACGACCCAGCGGCCGATGGGCACGATGAGGCCCGTCTCCTCGGTGACCCGGATGAACTCGTCGGGCCCGAGCAGGCCCCGCTGCGGGTGCTCCCAGCGTAGGAGGGCCTCGACCCCCACGATCGAGCCCGTGCGGAGGTCGATCTCGGGCTGGTAGTGGACCCGCAGCTCGTGGCGGTCCAGCGCCCGGTGCAGGGCGTTCTCGGTGGCCATGCGGTGCACCGCGGCCTCGCGCATGCGCTGGTCGAACACGACCGCCCGGGCCCGGCCCCCGCCCTTGGCCTGGTACATGGCGGCGTCGGCGTCCCGGATCAGGTCCTCGGGGGCGGCCTCGGGGTCCTCGGTGTACGCGATGCCCGTGCTCACCGTCATGAAGATCTCGGCGTCCTCGACCTCGTAGCGGCGGTCGACCAGCGTCCGGACCCGTTCGGCCACCAACTCGGCGTCGGCCTGGTCATTGAGCCCCTCGCACAGCACCACGAACTCGTCGCCCCCGAAGCGGGCCACGGTGTCGCCCGGGCGCAGGGCCTCCACCAGCCGGGACGGCGGTGTCGACCAGGAGCCGGTCGCCGGCGGGGTGCCCGAGGCTGTCGTTGACCACCTTGAAGTGGTCGAGGTCGCAGAAGAGGACGGCCACCCCGGCGCCGGTGCGCCGGCTGCGGGACAGGGCCATGCGCAGGCGGTCCACCAGCAGCGTGCGGTTGGGCAGCCCGGTCAGCTCGTCGTGGGTCGCCTGGTCCTGGAGCCGGCTCTCGAACCGCTTCCGCTCGCTGATGTCGCGGGCGACCATCGACAGCCAACTGACCTCGCCGTTCGCGCCACGGTGGGCCAGGCACTGGACGCCGACGGGGATCTCGATGCCGTGGCGCAGCAGGGCCAGCTCACCGGTCCAGATGCCGTCGACGACGAGCGCGCCCACGACCTCCCGCTGGAACTTGGCCATCACCCACGGGGGCAGGCGCTCCTCCAGGTGGGTGGCGGTGACCTCGACGTCGACGAGACCGTAGAACTCCTGGGCCGCCCGGTTGAGGTAGAGCGGGGCACCGTCGGCGTCGGTGACCACCACCAGGTCACTGGTGGCCTCGATGATCCCCGACAGCCGGTCGTTGTGGGCGACCATGTCCCGGTAGCGGTCCTCGGCGTCGCGGGATTCGGTGACGTCGAGGGCGTCGACCCAGAGGCACGGGTCCTGGTCCTCGTGGAGATGGTTCTCGAGGTCCATCCGGGCCCAGCGGGGGCTGCCGTCGGCGGCGCACAGGCATATCTCCAGACGGTCGGTGGCGCCGGGCAGCGTCACCAGCTCGTGCCAGCGCGCCACGAAGTCGTCATCCAGCTCGATGAGGCACTCGAGGTTGGCCAGCACCGCGAGGTCGTCGCCCGCGACGCCCGGATAGCCGAAGAAGGAGAGCAAACCGGGGTCGACGTAGACGATGCGGAGGGCGTCGTCGATGCGAGCGATCAGGTCACCGGTGTGCCGGGAGCGGAGCGCGTAGGACGCCACACTCGACCGGAACGCCGTCCGCAGGGGGGTCACGCAGGATCACGCGGCACGCACTGTAGTCGTACGACCGCAGCGCGTGGCAGATTCGCGTCAGTCCGAGGTGTCGCCGTCGAGGTCGGTCACGACGTCTTCGACGGCGAGGCGGGCGCCGGCGACGCGATCACGGCAGAGCGCGACGAGGTGGCTGGCCCGCTGGACCTTCTCGGCCAGGGCGTCGACGTCAAGGTGGTCGTCGTCCAGCTCGTCGAGGATGGCCTCGAGCTCGGCCAGGGCCTCGGCGTAGCCCGGCTCGGTGGTCGGTGCTGCGGCGGTGGGGGACTCGGTCATGTGGGTTCCTCGGGGGTCTCGGCGCGACTGGCCAGCTCGCCCTCGGCGAGGGTCGTGACCAGCCCGGTGCCGGGGGGTGCGTCGGTGGGGGAGCGGACGAGGTCGCCGGCGGCGGTCCGGGTGATGGACCACCCCCGGGCGAGGGTGCGGGCCGGGTCGTAGGCGTTCACCTGGGCGGCCCAGTGCACGAGCCGTTGGTCGGCCCGGTCCAGGGTCCGCGGGGTGCGGCGGCGGATCTCCCCGGCCAGATCGCGGTGGCGCTGGTCGGCGCGGTCGAGGCCCCGGCGGCTGGAGACCACGGCCCGGCGGGCCGCCCGGTGGACCCGGGCCTCGGCCCGGTCGAGGTGGGTGAGGGCCCGATCGGCGATGGCGCGACCACGTGTCGTCCAGCGCGCCCAGCCAGTCGGTGACCCGGGTGACCAGCCAGGCGGCGCACGCGGTGGGCGTCTTCAGGCTGGTGTGGGCCACCTCGTCGGCCACCGCCCGGTCGATCTCGTGGCCGAGGCCGGTGATCAGCGGCACGGCGACGGCGGCGATGGCCCGGGCGATGGCCTCGCTGTCGAACGCGGCCAGGTCGGTGCGGGCCCCGCCGCCGCGGACCAGGGCCACGACGTCGGTGGTCGGTGGGGTCGACGGCCTCGAGCGCGGCCACGATCGTGGGCTCGGCCTCCCGGCCCTGCACCCGGACGTCGACCAGGGTCACGTCGAAGCCCAGGCCGCTGGCGCCCGAGCTCGTGCAGGAAGTCCTCGGCCGCCGCGCTGGCCCTGCTGGTGAGCACGGTGACCCGCAGCGGCGGGCCGACCAGCGGGCGGCGGCCGTTGGCGGCCAGGAGCCCCTCCTCGGCCAGCGCCTCCATGACCCGGTCCCGCTCGGCGGCCAGCAGGCCCATGGTGTGGTTGGGGTCGATGGCGGTCATGCGCAGCTGGACCTGGCCGGTGCGCTCGTAGGCGGTGACCGAGCCCCGGATGCGGACCTGCAGGCCGTCGTCCATCCGCAGCTTCCCGCCTGCCCGCCGCAGCAGGGCGTTGACCCCCCGCCGGTTCTGCTCGAAGAGCACGACGGGCAGGCGCACGCTGGGTCGACCGTCGTCGCGGCCCTCGACGAGGTCGAAGTAGACGTGGGTGTCGGTGCGGCGAAGGGCCTGGATCTCGCCCTCCACCCAGGTCTCGTCCCCGAAGGCCCGCTCGATGACCACCCGCGCCCGACTCAGCACCTCGCTCACCGACAGCGTCGGGGTGGGGTCGAACAGGCGGTCCTCCATGCGCCGCCGAACCTACTGCCGGGGTGTGACATCGTTCCGACGTGGCCACGCTCATCGCGGAGGACGTGTTCGAGATCGACACGCTCCTCGGGGGCTGGGAACGGGTCACGTCGGGCTACCTGGTCGACGGTCCCGAGCCGGTCCTGGTCGAGACCGGCAGCCAGTCCTCGGTGCCCGCCCTGCTGGCGGCCCTGGACGACCTTGGCATCGCGGCCGAGGACCTGGCCCACGTCGTGGTCACCCACATCCACCTCGACCACGCCGGTGGGGTGGGGGACGTGGCCCAGGCCTTCCCACAGGCCACGGTCCACGTCCATGAGAAGGGGGCCCGCCACCTGGTCGACCCCACCCGCCTGGTCGACTCCGCGGCCATGGTCTACGGCGACCTGCTCGACTCCCTCTACGGTCGTCTGACCCCCACCGAGGCGGCCCGGGTCAACGTCCTCGAGGACGGCGACGAGCTGGTCGTCGGCCCCGGTCGGGTGCTCACGACCATCGACTCGCCGGGCCACGCCAAGCACCACCTCGGCCTCCACGACTCGCTCAGCGGCCTGCTCTTCGTCGGCGATGCCGTCGGGGTCCGCCTGCCCGACGCCGGCATCCTGCGTCCGGCCACCCCGCCGCCGGACTTCGACCTCGACCAGGCGCTGACCTCCATCGCCAAGTTCGCCGCCCGGCGCCCCACTGGCATCGCCCTGGCCCACTACGGCCTGGTGCCCGGAGGCCGAGGTCGTCCTGGACGAGGCCTCCGAGATCCTGACCCGCTGGGCCGAGGTCGCCGAGGCCGCCTGGCAGCAGGGCGACGACATCGCCGAGGCGCTCGACACCGCGTTCGGCGGGGACCTGGACGGCGTCGACCCCGTCCACAAGCAGAAGCTGGAGACCCTGAACGGGATCCACTCCAACGCCGCCGGTTTCCGCCGCTGGCTCGACAAGCGGGCCGACACCACGGCCACCACCACCACCCCGGTCCATGGGCACTGCGCCCACTCCTGCCGGTGCAGCAGCTCACCGAGGCGGGCCGACGCCCAGAACGGGGATCGTCGTCGTGACGTTGCGGTTGGAGCTGCTCCGCCACGAGGTCCACGGGACGGGGACCGAGGGGCTGGTGGTGGACGTGGACCAGGAGGGGGACCGGGTCACCTGGTCGGTGGCCAACACGGCGGACCATCCCGCCGTCGTGGACCAGATCGCCCTGGTGTTCGCCGTGCCCGAGGTCCGCTTCCCCCTGCGCCTGTTCCGCAACGGCTACCAGTCGTGGTCCGTCACCGACTCGGCCGCCTTCGGCCTGGACACCGACCCCTCGATCGTCGACACCCTGCCCTTCCTGCGGGACATGCACCACGCCGACCGCGAGCCCGCGGTCGCCGGGGACCTCCGCTCCGAGCAGGTCACGGTCCTGCGGGACCACGACGGCAAGCTCGCCCTCGTCGGCTTCATCGGCGGACGCCACCATGACGGCACCGTCCGGCTCCGGACCACAGCCGACGGGATCCAGGTGCGGGCCGAGGCCACCCTGGGCGGTGCGCGTGCTCGAGCCCGGCACCCGACGCACGCTGCACCCCGTCGTGGTCCGGCCGGGCGACGACCCCGCCGCGCTGTTGGCCCGCTGGGCGGCCGACGTCGGCGAGGCCGAGCAGGCCCGCACCTCGGCGGCATACCAAGTGGGCTGGTGCTCCTGGTACCACTACTTCGACGGCGTCACCGAGGACGACATCACCGCCAACCTGGCCCGGGCCGGCGACTGGCCGTTCGACGTCTTCCAACTCGACGACGGCTACCAGCCCGCCATCGGCGACTGGCTGTCGACCAACGCCAAGTTCCCCTCCGGCATCGACGGGGTGGCCTCGGCCGTCGCCACCGCCGGCCTCACCCCCGGCATCTGGATCGCCCCGTTCATCGTGGCGCCGGAGTCCGAGGTCGCCCGAACCCACCCCGAATGGATGGCCCGGGAGGCCGACGACCCCGACCAGCCCATGATCGGGATGTTCAACGACATCTGGGGCGGGTTCATGTACGGCCTGGACATCACCCGGCCGGACGTCCTCGAGCACCTGGCCGCCACCGCCCGGGACCTGGTCGACGCCGGCTACGACTACCTGAAACTGGACTTCACCTTCAGCGCCAAGCAGCGGGGCCGGTACGCCGATCCCACGCTCACGCCGGCCGAGCGGGTGCGGGGCGCGTACGACGCCGTACGCCTCGGGGCGGGGGCGGACACGTTCATCCTGGGCTGCGGCGCGCCGTTGGGCTCGCTGGTCGGTGTGGTCGACGGCATGCGCATCGGACCCGACGTCGGCCCGCACTGGGGGACCGACCCCCTCACCGCCCCGTTGCCGGGCTACCGGGAGACCCAGCCCTCGACCCGCGGCGCCTGGCGCTCGACCCTGGCCCGGGCCTTCCTGCACCGACAGTTCTGGCTCAACGACCCCGACTGCCTGATGCTGCGCACGAGCGAGACCAACCTGGCGCCCGAACAGGCCCGGGCCTGGGCGCTGGCCGTCGGCGTGTCCGGTGGCATGGCGTTGGTCTCCGACGATCTGGCCCTGCTCGGCGCCGAGGAGCGGGCCCTGCTCGACGAGGTGCTCGCGCTGGGCCGCGAGGTCGACGCCGCCGCCGTCGCCGGCACCCCGCCGAGCTGCCCCGACCTGCTCGACGCCGACATCCCCACCACCCTCCGCGGCGCCGGCCACACCCTCGTCGGCGACCCCGAGTCCGGCACCGCCACCCTCAACTGACACCGTTCTGGTCCCAGCTATGTCCACTGGGGCGCGCGTTGCTGGTACCAGAACAAATCGAGCACCGTTCTGGTCCCAGCTATCTGCACCAGGGCGCGCGTTGCTGGTACCAGAACCCTCGACCAGGTGGACGCCGGCACTCTCTGATCGCCAGGACGTGTCCTCCCCGGGAAATCGACCCCTCCCGGGCCCGATCCCGGGTAGAACGCGGATGGTCACTGCGCAGAACCGCTGGCCGGATGTCGAGCACGCGCTCGCGTACCTGGCCAAGGCGGACACGATCCCGCACCGGGCCGAGGGCACGGCGGTGTTCGTGGAACTCCTGCCCGAGCGAGTCGACCGGGTGCTCGACCTCGGCACGGGGGACGGTCGCCTGCTCGACCTCGTCCTGACCGCCCGCCCCGGCTCCACCGGTGTCGGTCTGGACTTCAACGCCGAGATGCTGGCCCGGGCCCGCGAGCGCTTCGCCGGTGACGACCGGGTCGACATCGCCGAGCACGACCTCGACGACCCGCTGCCCGACGGCGGGCCCTACGACGTGGTCGTGTCCAGCTTCGCCATCCACCACGTGCCCGACACGCGCAAGCGACGGCTCTACGCCGAGTGCTTCGACCGGCTCCGACCAGGCGGGGCCTTCCTGAACCTCGAGCACGTGGCCAGCCCGACCGAGGACCTGCACCGGGCCTTCCTGGCTGTGCTCGGCACCGACCTCGCTGACGACGACCCGTCCAACCTCCTGGCGCCGGTCGAGGACCAGCTCGAGTGGCTCCGGGCCGTCGGCTTCACCGACGTCGACTGCCACTGGAAGTGGCGCGAGCTGGCCCTGCTCGCCGGCGTCCGCCCTGGCTAGGGTCGAACCATGCTGATCGGAGGCCATGTCGGACCGGAGGACCCACTGGGGACGGCGGTGGCGGAGGGCGCGGACTGTGTCCAGATCTTCCTCGGGGACCCGCAGGGGTGGAAGAAGCCCCCGCCCCGTGAGGACGCCGAGGCGCTCAAGGCCTCGGACACCACGATCTACGTACACGCCCCGTACATCGTGAACGTGGCCTCGGCCAACAACCGGATCCGCATCCCCTCCCGCAAGATCCTCCAGCAGACCGTCGACGCCGCCGAGGAGATCGGCGCCGCCGGGGTCATCGTCCACGGTGGCCACGTCACTGCCGACGACTCGGAGGCGGAGGGCTTCGTGCGCTGGGTCAAGGCCATGGACGCCCTCGACATGAAGGTGCCGGTCCTGCTGGAGAACACCGCGGGCGGCGACCATGCCATGGCCCGCCACTTCGACACCATCGCCGGGCTCTGGGACCACATCGGCGACAGCGGCATCGGCTTCTGCCTCGACACCTGCCACGCCCACGCCGCCGGCGAGGAGCTCATCTCCGCCGCCGAGCGCATCCTGGCCATCACCGGCCGCATCGACCTGGTGCACTGCAACGACTCCAAGGACGGCCACGGCTCGGGCCGCGACCGCCACGAGCACCTGGGCCAGGGCCACTGCGACCCCGCGGCCCTGGTCGAGACGGTGAAGGTGGCCGGTGCCCCCGTCATCTGCGAGACCGGCGAGGACGGCCGCAAGGACGACATCGCCTGGCTCCGCGACCAGCTCTGAAGCGCAGCCTGATTCGCCTGTTCCGCTGCAGGTGTCCGGGGCGGGCTTGTACGGTCGGGCGGTGGCCGAAGACGAGGCGCGACCGGGGTGGACGTTCCTCACCAACCACGCCCACGTCCTGGTGTGCCTGGCCCGCGACCCTGACCTCCGCCAGCGTGACCTGAGCGACCTCATCGGGATCACGGAGAGGGCGACGCAGGTGATCCTCGACGACCTCGAAGCCAGTGGCTACCTCTCCCGTCAGCGGGTGGGGCGCCGAAACCGGTACTCGCTGGCCCTCGATCGTCCCCTGCGCCATCGGCTCGAGTCGGCCCACACCGTGGGCGAGGTGATCGAGCTCCTTGCCCGCTGAGGCGACGGCCGGCCGGGCCCAGCCTGGAAGCGGCACCCCAGGTTGTAAAGACGTTAGTAAATGCGCTAATCTGATTTCGTAAGTAAGCGAAGGGGAGTATCCCCCCGGACGTGGTCGTCATCTCGGCATGGCGCCCGGCCCCGTCGCCCCCCAGGGGTGGGAGAGACCTTCGGCAACCCGAGCCGGAGGACCCATGCCCTTGACCACCCCGACCGCCACCCGGCGGGCCGAGGCGCACTCGCCCGTCCTCCCGCCGATGCCCCACCGACTCAAGGCGGTGGCCGTCGCCGACGCGCTCGGTGTCGACCCGACGACGGGCCTCCCCGCCGAGGAGGTCGAACGCCGCCGCCGGGTACACGGACCCAACCGGCTGGCCGAGACCCCACCCCGGTCGCGCTGGGCGATCCTGTTCGACCAGTTCCGCAACCTGCTGATCGTCGTGCTCATCGGGGCCGCGGTGCTGGCGGGCCTCGTGGGGGACGTGAAGGACATGGTCGTGATCGGGGTCGTCCTGGTCATCAACGCCCTGCTCGGGTTCCTGCAGGAGGTCCGGGCCGAGCGCAGCCTCGCCGCGCTGAAGGCGATGCTCGTGGCCCGGGCCCGCGTCCGTCGTGACGGGGCGGTCGTGGAGATCGACGCCGCCGACCTGGTCCCGGGTGACATCGTCCTCCTGGATGCCGGTGATCGTGTGCCGGCCGACGGCCGGATCTTCGGCGGTCCGGGGATGGAGGTCGACGAGTCCACCCTCACCGGTGAGTCGACGCCCGTGGCCAAGATGATCGAGGCCCTCGACCTGCGATCTCCCGCTGGCTGACCGCAGGAACCTCGTCTTCATGAACACCGTGGTCACCCGGGGCCGGGGCGAGGTCCTGGTGACCACCACGGGCATGGGCACCGAAGTCGGGCGCATCGCCGGCCTGCTCGATGCGGCCGAGGCGGGGGACACGCCGCTGCAGGTGCAGCTGCACGCCCTGGGTCGGCGGCTGGCGTTGGTCGCGGCGGCCGCCGTGACGGTCTTCGCCACCCTCAGCCTGCTGCGCGGCGAGTCCCTCGCCGACACCGTCCTGGCGTCGGTCGCCCTCGCGGTGGCGGCCATCCCCGAGGGCCTGCCCGCGGTCGTCACCGTGACCCTCGCCATCGGCACCTCTCAGATGGCCAAGCGGGGGGCCATCGTCAAGCGCTTGGCGTCGGTCGAGACGCTGGGAGCCACCTCGGTCATCTGCTCGGACAAGACGGGAACCCTCACCCTGAACGAGATGACCGTCCAGGAGCTCTGGCTGCCCGACGGCGGCCAGACGGTGTCGGGCAGGGGCTACGAGCAGGGCGGCGAGATCAGTCCGGGTGACGGCGCCGACCTGACCGATGTCCTCACCGGCCTGGTGCGGTGCAACGACAGCCACCTCGTCGACGGACGCCCTGTGGGGGACCCGATGGAGGCGGCGCTTCTGGTCCTGGCGACAAGGGGGGCCTGGACCCTGCGGTCGCGCGGACCAGGGCCGACCGGGTGGCCGAGGTGCCCTTCGACTCGGCCCACAAGTTCATGGCCACCGTCCACCGCGTCGAGGGCGAGCTCCGCCTCGAGGTGAAGGGCGCGCCCGACGTCCTCCTCGCTCGTTGCCCTTCAGCGAGTGACGCCGAACGCGCCGCGATGGGCGCGGAGGTCGAACGGATGGCCGAGGGCGGGATGCGGGTCATCGCACTGGCCACGAGGCCGCTCACCGACGCCGAGCTGGCCGCCGTCCCCGATCCCCTCAGGCTGGTGGACGACCTGCGGATCACCGCGCTGGTCGGCCTGGTCGACCCGCCCCGACCCGAGGCGGCCGAGGCCATCGCCCTCTGTCGGCGGGCCGGCGTCGGCGTGAAGATGATCACCGGTGACCACGCCGCCACCGCTCGGGCCATCGCCACCGACCTGGGCATCCGCGGTGAGGTGGTCACCGGGGCCGAGATCGACCAGCTCGACGACGACGAGCTGGCGGCCCGCATCCCGGACATCGGGGTGGTCGCCCGGGTGTCGCCCGACCACAAGGTACGGCTGGTGCGCGTCCTGCAGGCCAACGGCGAGGTCGTGGCCATGACCGGCGACGGCGTCAACGACGCCCCGGCCCTGAAGACCGCCGACATCGGGGTGGCCATGGGGATCACCGGCACGGAGGTGAGCAAGGAGGCCGCCTCCATGGTCCTCACCGACGACAACTTCGCCACCATCGTCACCGCCGTCGAGCGGGGTCGGACCATCTACGACAACATCGTCAAGTTCGTCCGCTTCCAGCTTTCGACGAACCTCGGCGCCATCAGCACGCTCATCGGGGCCCAGCTGGTCGGGCTGCCGGTGCCGTTCACGGCGCTGCAGGTCCTCTGGGTCAACCTGATCATGGACGGCCCCCCGGCCATGGCCCTCGGCGTCGACCCGCCGTCCGGCGACACCATGAGTCGGAACCCCCGTCATCCCGAGGACCGCATCCTGCACGGGCGGCGGCTGCGGGTCCTGGTCGGCTACGGCGCGGTGATGGCGGTCGGCACCCTCGGGGTCCTGGCCTGGGCGATGGACAACAACACCGAGGCCCACGCCCTCTCCCTGGCGTTCACCACCTTCGTGATGTTCCAGGTCTTCAACGTCTTCAACGCCCGCGGCGGAGGACCGCACCATGTTCACGAGGGACCTGTTCACCAACAAGACCCTCTGGGCCGCGGTCATGGGTGTGGTCGTGCTGCAGGTCTTGGCCGTCACTGTCGACCCGTTCCAGGAGATCTTCGGCACCGTCGACCTCGACGTCGACGACTGGCTCGTGGCCGTCGGAGTGGCCTCTTCGATCATCTGGCTGGATGAGCTGCGCAAGCTCGTCCGCCGCCTCCGTCGGGTGTGAGCCCGGCCCAACGAAAGGAACCGTCATGCGCTGTCCCAACGACGACACCCCCTTGGCCATCAGCGATCGCCAGGGGATCGAGATCGACTACTGCCCGGAGTGCCGTGGCGTCTGGCTGGACCGGGGTGAGCTCGACAAGCTCATCGAACGGTCGATGGCCTTCGCCGATCCGCCTGCGGCGCCTGAGCGTCGGCCGTCGCGCCAGTCCGACGATCACTACGACGATCGCGACCGGTCGCGCTCGGGCAAGAAGTCGAAGAAGAGCTCGTTCCTGAGCGAGATCTTCGAGATGGGGGGCTGAGATGCTGGACGCCGCCCAGATCGATGACCTCCAGTCGGTGGTCGACCCGCCGGCGGTCAGCCTGCTGTTGCGCAACGACCTGCCCGACCGCGCCGGGCGCCTCGACGCGCTCTTCGCCGAGGTGGAGTCCCGGCTCGAGCCTCGAGCTCGAGCCGGCTGAGGTCATGGCCCGGATCCGGCACCTCGTGGAGCTGGCCGAGACCGTCGACGAGGACCGGGGCCAGAGCGGGGTCGCCCTCTTCGCCAGTGCCGGCCACCGGGCCGCCTCCCGGCTGCCCGAGCCAGTCGAGGACCGCGTGGTGGTCGACGACACGTTCGCCACGCGTGACCTCGTGCGGGCGTGGCTCCGTTCACCCTCCTATCTGGCCGTGGTGCTGGCCGATCCCGGCGCCCGCCTCTTCTGGGCCAGGGCCGGGTGCTGCGGGAGGTCGCCGATCGGTGGTTCCCCGTGTTGGGCGACCGGCCCGACGGCCGGTCCGAGCGGGGCCGCCGCCACGACCCCGGCATCGAGCGCGAGCAGCGTCGGGCCCGACTGATCCGGGAGGTGGACCTCGGCCTGGACGAGCACGTGGGCGCGTCCACCGGCCCGATCTTCGTGCTCGGGGCCCGGGAACGGGCGGCGGCGTTCCTCGCCGCCAGCCGGCACCGGCGCCGGGTCGCGGGTGCCGTGTCCCGCGGCCTGCCATCGGGGGAGCACGTGGCCCAGGTCGCCCGCGCCGTGTGGCCGGCGGTCGAGGAATGGATGGGTCGTCGCCAGGAGGAGGCGATCCTCGAGCTGGAGGCTGCGATGGGGGCCCGCCGCCTGGCCGCCGGGATCGACGAGGTCTGGTCGCTGGCTCGAGACGGTCGCGGCGACCTCCTCGTGGTGGAGGAGGGCTATGCCCTCGCCGCCCGAGCTGACGGTGACCGTCTCGAGCGGGTGGCGGACCCCAAGGCGCCTGGCGTGTTGGACGACGTCGTGGACGAGGTCATGGAGGCGGTCATGACCCGGGGTGGTCGGGTCGCCATCGTGGCCGACGGCTCCCTCGAGGACCGCGACCGCATCGCACTGAAGCTGCGCTACTGATCGGAGCGGCTTGTCGCTGCTTCCGCCGCGAGCCCCGCTGAACGGGCAGCACCGGATTACCGCGCCTCGCGACGGGAATCCGGTGCCAGAACCGCTGTGGTCAGGAGGCGGGGGCCTCGACGGACTCGGCTTCGCCGCGCACGAGGGTGCGGTAGAGGTCTGCGTAGAGGCCGCCGCGGGCCAGGAGGCTGACGTGGGTGCCCCGCTCCACGAACTCGCCCTCGTCGAGGACCAGGATCTGGTCGGCGGCCACGATGGTGGACAGCCGGTGGGCGATGACCACCGACGTCCGTCCCCGCAGCGCCTCGTCGAGGGCGGCCTGGACCGCGGCCTCGTTCTCGGAGTCGAGGTGGCTGGTGGCCTCGTCGAGGATCACGATGCAGGGGTCCTTGAGCAGCATGCGGGCAATGGCCAGGCGCTGCTTCTCGCCGCCCGAGAGCCGGTAGCCGCGCTCGCCGACCAGGGTGTCGAGCCCGTTGGGCAGTGCGGTGATCACGTCCCAGATGCGGGCGGCCCGGCAGGCCTCCTCCAGTTCGGCGTCGGTGGCGTCGGGGCGGGCGTAGCGCAGGTTGGAGCGGACCGTCTCGTGGAACAGGTGAGGGTCCTGGGTGACCACGCCGATGGCGGAACGCAGGGAGTGCTGCGTGAGGTCCCGGACGTCGTGGCCGTCGATGCGGACGGCGCCCTCCGTCACCTCGTAGAGGCGGGGGATCAGCGAGGAGAGCGTGGACTTGCCCGAGCCCGACGGGCCGACCAGGGCCGTCATGGAGCCGGAGGCCATGGTCGCAGTGAGTCCTTGCAGCACGGGTGACCCGTCGGCGTTCTCGGGCAGGGCCCCCGGGGTCTCCAGCGAGGCCACCTGGGCCTCGCTGCCGGTCGGGTAGGTGAACCAGACGTCGTCCAGCTCGATGCGTGCCGGCGGGGTCGACCAGGTCGACGGCGCCGGGGCGGTCCTGGATGGGGTTCGGGCGTGTCGAGCACCTCGAAGACCCGATCGAAGGACACGAACGCGGTCATGAGGTCGACGCGGGCGTTGGTCAGGCTGGTCAGCGGCGTGTAGATCCGGGTGACGTAGGTGCCGAGGGCGACCAGGGTGCCGATGGTCAGTGCCCCCGAGATGACGAGCTCGCCGCCCACCCAGTAGATGAGGGCGGTGCCGATGGCGGCCACGAGGCCCAGGGCGATGAAGAACGTGCGGCTGTAGAGGGCGGTCTTGACCCCGATGTCCCGCACCCGCCCGGCCCGGTCGCCGAACTCGTCGACCTCCTGGTCCTGGCGGCCGAAGAGCTTGACCAGCATGGCCCCGGCCACACCGAAGCGCTCGGTCATCGTGGTGTTCATGGACGCGTTGAGGTCCATCTGCTCGCGGGTCAGGTCCTGGAGCCGGCGCCCGACCCGCTTGGCCGGGATCACGAACACGGGGAGCACCACGAGGGAGAGGAGGGTCAGCCTCCACTCGAGGTAGAGCATGGCCACGATCGTGGTGGCCACGACGATGACGTTGGAGACCACCGCGCCCAGCGTCCCGGTGATCGCCCGCTGGGCGCCGATCACGTCGTTGTTCATGCGACTGACCAGGGCCCCGGTCTGGGTGCGGGTGAAGAAGCCGAGGGGCATGCGCTGCACGTGGTCGAACAGGGCCACCCGCAGGTCGTAGATCAGGCCCTCACCGATCTTGGAGGACCAGAGCCGCTCGAAGATGGACAGGAAGGCCTCGGCCACGGCCACGGCCACCATGAGGCCGGCCATCAGGGCCACGGCGCCGCGGTCCTCGTCGGGGAGGGCCTGGTCGATGATCTGCCGGATCAACAGCGGCGGCACCAGGTTGACCAGGGCGGCGAGGACGATGGTGGCCAGGAAACCGACCAGCATGAGCCGGTAGGAGCGGGCGAAGCGCCACACCCGCTTGACGAGGCCCTTCTGCACCCGGGCCCCGGCGATGGCCGTCGGGTCCGACCCGAGCGCCATGTGAGGTCCCATCCGCATGCCCGGCAGGCTACGGGCGGCCCACCACGGCCGGACAGGGCCCGTCCCCGTGCCGGCGACACGGTCGGCCCTCCCGGTCGACTCAGCCCAGGTCGTCCTCGTCGTAGTCCTGGCCGAGGTGGGTGATGGGGATCTCGTCCATCATCCAGCGCAGGGTGTTCTTCAGCTTCGTGAGCTGGATGAAGAGGTCGTGCTCGGGATAGAGGCCCGGGGCCACCTGGGGGGACTTGTAGTAGAAGCTCAGCCACTCCTGGATGCCGCCCAGGCCGGCCCGCTGGGCCAGGTCCATGAACAGGCAGAGGTCCAGGGCGAGGGGCGCGGCCAGGATCGAGTCCCGGCAGAGGAAGTCGACCTTGAGCTGCATCTCGTAGCCGAGCCAGCCGAAGAGGTCGATGTTGTCCCAGCCCTCCTTGTTGTCGCCGCGCGGGGGGTAGTAGTTGATCCGGACCTTGTGGTAGGCGTCGCCGTAGAGCTCGGGGAAGCGCTCGGGCTCCAGCACGTCCTCCAGCACGCCCAGCTTCGAGACCTCCTTGGTCTTGAAGTTCTCCGGGTCGTCGAGGACCTCACCGTCCCGGTTGCCCAGGATGTTGGTCGAGAACCAGCCGTTGAGTCCGAGCATGCGGGCCTTGAGCATCGGGGCCAGGACGGTCTTGATGAGGGTCTGGCCCGTCTTGAAGTCCTTGCCCGAGATCGGGATGCCGTTCTGCTCGGCGTAGGTGCGCAGGGCCGGGGTGTCCACGGCCAGGTTGGGGGCGCCGTTGGCGAAGGGGACACCCTCCTGGAGAGCGGCGTAGGCGTAGAGCATCGACGGGGCGATGGTCGGGTCCTCGGCGTCGATGGCCGCCTCGAAGGCATCGATGTCGGCGTGGGCGGGGCCGGTCTCGATGAAGATCTCGGTGGAGCCGCACCAGATCATCACCATGCGCTCGCACAGGTGCTCGTCCCGGAAGGCCTGGATGTCGGCCCGGACCTGGTCGAGCATGGCCCGCTTCGAGGTGTTGGCCATGATGTTGGTGCCCTCGAGGCGCTTCACGTAGTTCGGGTCGAAGGCGGCCGGCATCGGGCGGATGGCCCGCAACGCATCAGCGATGCCCTCGAGGTGGCGGCCGGCGTCCAGCACACCCGCCCGCATGGCGGCGGCGTAGGCGTCGTCCGGGTACGGGTCCCAGGCGCCGAAGACGATCTGGTCGAGCGACGCCAGCGGCACGAAGTCCTTGATGCGGGGGACGTTGTCCTCGGTGCGCTTGCCGATGCGGATGGTGCCCATCTGGGTGAGCGATCCGACGGGGTCGGCCTCGCCCCGCTTGGCCAGCTCCACGCCGGCGATGAGCGTGGTGGTGACGGCGCCGAGGCCGACGCAGAGGATGCCGAGCTTGCCCTCGGCGGGAGCGACGGTGGGGGACGGGGGCGTGTCGGTCATGGGCCGACCCTAAGCGATCATGAATGATCCGTGTTGCTGATGAAGGAAGACTGAAGAGTTAGGGTCCGGGGGTGAACGGTCCGGTCCTGCCCAACATGACGGTCCAGCAGCTCGAGTACCTGGTGGCCGCGTCCCGGGAGCCGACCTTCGCCCGGGCCGCTGAGGCCGTGGGCGTGTCGCCGTCGGCTCTGTCCCAGGGCCTGGCCGAGTTGGAGCGCCGGGTGGGGGTGACCCTCTTCGAGGTCGCGGGCCGAGGCCGGGCCCTGGCCCCGGCGGCGAGCGAGGTCGTGCGCTACGCCGAGCGGGTGCTGGCCGACACCGAGGAGCTGGCCCGGTGGGTCGAGGGTCGTCGCACCGGCCGGGCCGGGCCGCTGCGGGTCGGGCCTGATCGACGTGGCGGCTGTCGACCACTTCTCCGAGCCGTTGCGCGCCTTCCGCCGGGAGCGGCCCGAGGTCGAGCTGCGCCTGACCGTGGCTCCGTCGGGCGAGGTGCTCGACCAGCTGACTCGGGGGGCCCTCGACCTGGCGGTGTGCGTGCGGCCCGACCCCGACCCCGGGCTGGCGATCCGGCCGCTGCGGGACGAGCCGCTGGCCGTCTACGCCCCCGAGGGCGTACGGGCTGGGTCCGCCCGCGGGCTGGGGCCCGTGGGTCACCTTCCCCGCCGGCTCCCGGACCCGGGCGATCGTGGCCGACGCCCTCCGGGAGCGGGGCGCCCCCTTCGAGGTGGTGGCCGAGTCCCACCAGCCCGAGGTCCTGGCCGAGATGGTCCGCCTCGGCGTCGGTTGGACCGTGCTGCCCGTCATCCAGGCCGAGCGCGGCCCCGACCCGTTGGTCCGCGCCGTCCGCGCCGTCCTGACGACCCGCACGCTCGCGGCCGTCCAACGCGCCGATCGCGCCCCGACTCCCGCGGCGGACGCCCTCGTCGAGCTCCTGAACGATGGTCGTGGGCGCCGGCGACGACGTGGGCGGTGATGTCGGTGGGGTCGGCTGTGGCGATCAGAGGCGGGACTCGAAGAGCGCGCTCGAAGGCCGCTTCGTCGCCCTGGTAGGGCGGGGTCGGGCGGGGCCAGTGGACGACGAAGTCGGTGACGCCGACGGCCTCGTAACGGCCGAGCGTGTCCGCGAACTGGTCGGGGGAGCCGACGCCGCTGTCGAGGGTCAGGCCGGTGAGCACCAGCCGGTCGAGCGTGGCGGGGTCCCGGCCGCCGGCGGCGCAGGCCTCGTCGAGGCGGGCCATCTGCTCGGCGACGACGGCCACGCCCTCCTCGACGGGTGCGGGGCCGGCGCGGTCGCCCTGGCCGATGGTGACCCAGGTCTGGCCGTGCTCGACGGTGATCCGCATGCCCCGGGGCCCGGCGGCGGCGATGGCGAAGGGCAGGCGGGGCCCCTGCACGCAGCCCGGGGCCGATCGGGCCTCGAAGGCCGAGTAGTAGCGGCCCTCGTAGGTGGTCACCGGCTGGCGGAGGAGCAGGTCGCTCAGCACGACGAACTCCTCGAAGCGGTCGGCCCGCTCCTTTCGCTCCCAGGGCACCTGGCCGAGGGTCGTGGCGTCCCAGCCCGTGCCCCCGGCGCCGATGCCGAGCGTGAAGCGACCCCCGGAGAGGTCGTCGAGGGTGATCAGCTCCCGGGCGAAGGGCACCGGATGGCGGAAGTTGGGCGAGGCGACCAGCGTCCCCAGCCGGATCCGTCTCGGTGACCGCGGCGGCCGCGGCCAGGGTCGGCACCGCCCCGTGCCAGGGGTCGTCCCGCAGCGAGCGCCAGCTCAGGTGGTCATAGGTCCAGGCGTGGTCGAAGCCGAGGGCCTCGGCCCGTTGCCAGAGCGCCTTGGCCCGGGGCCAGGGATGCTCCGGGAGGATGACGACGCCGACCCGCACTCTGACCGTACCCCTGCGTGTTCTGGGGCCGTAGTGCGCGCTCAGGCGCGCAGGACAGCCGCCAGAACAGGGAGTTCCCGCCCGGTTGGGGTCAGGCGCCTCGGCGGAACTCGCGGAGGACCCGGCCGGGGCGGGCGCCGGTGTGCTCGCCCTGCTCGGTCACGACCACGCCGTTGACCAGGGTGGCGGCGTAGCCGTCGGCCCGGACACAGAGGCGGCCGGTGCCGCCGGGGAAGTCGTTGACGTAGGTGGGGTAGCCGTACCGCAGGCCGTCGGGGTCGAACACGTTGACGTCGGCGTAGGCGCCGACGGCCAGCGTGCCCCGGTCGACCAGGCCGAGGGTGGCCGCCGCCTTGCCGGTGAGCCGGTGGACGGCCTCGGCCAGCGGGAGCAGGCCCCGGTCCCGGGACCAGTAGGCCAGGAAGTGGGTGGCGACGTCCGCGTCGCAGATCTGGCCGGCGTGGGCCCCGGCGTCGCCGGCCCCGGGGTAGACCCCGTCGAGGGCCAGCAGCGGGCCGATCGCGGCCCGGTTGCGGTGGAAGAACCAGAGGTTGAACAGCTCTCGACCCTCGCTCTCCAGCAGGCGGTCGATGACCAGCTCGACGGGGTCCACGCCGGCCGCTGCGGCCAGGTCGGCGACCGACGCTCCGCCCTCGACGTCGTACTCGGGCGTGTCGCCCTGGCCGAGGGGGTGGATGTGGCGGGGGTCGTAGATGAGGCCCTTGCTGTCGGCCCTCCTCGACCAGCGTCGGCCCGGGTGGCGTCGTCCCGCAGGGCGGCGAGCCGGTCCTCGATGGTGGGCAGGGTCATGACCTCCCGCCAGCGTCCGCCCTTCGACCGGCGGCACCTGGGCCAGGCCCATCAGGCTCCCCGACGGTCGGGACATCGTGTAGCCCGTGACCCGGCCCGCCTCGGCCCGGGTGTCGGTGAGGAAGCCGTCCCAGAGGTCGACCACGCCGAGCCCGATCGCCTCGTCGTTGCCGGGGCCGACGGTGAAGAGCACGTCGCCCGCCCGCTCGGCCATCGCCCGCAGGAGCTGGAACTCGTTGCCGGCCCGGGTCTCGAAGTCGAGCACGGCCTGGAAGACCCCGCCGCCGGCGTCGTTCATGCCGTCGGCCAGCGCCAGGTGCTCGTCGTTGGTGGCGTAGGTCCCGGGCACCGCGCGACCGTCGGGCACCCGGTGCACCAGGATGCGCGAGGTCGAGTAGCCGACGGCCCCGCCGGCGACCGACTCGGCCACGATCTCCCGCATCCGGGCCAGCTCGTCCGGTGTCGGCGCCTCCTCGGTCAGGGACCGCTCGCCCATCACCTGGTGGCGGATGGCGCAGTGGCCGACGAGGCCCACGACGTTGAGCGCCGGGGCCAGCGCCTGCACCGAGTCGAGGTACTGCGGGTGGGTCGTCCAGTCCCACGGGATCCCGCCGAGGATGGCGTCGCGGGGGATGTCCTCGACGCTCTCCATCATCTCGGCCAGGTAGGCCTCGCCGCCGGGGTCGACGGGGGCGAAGGTCATCCCGCAGTTGCCGATGAGGGCGGTGGTCACGCCGTGCCACGAGCTGGAGGTCATGAACGGGTCCCAGCCGACCTGGGCGTCGAAGTGGGTGTGGAGGTCGACGAAGCCGGGCGACACCGTCAGGCCGGTGGCGTCGATCTCCCGGTCGGCTTCGGTCCCGGTGAGGTCGCCGATGGCTGTGATGCGGTCGCCGTCCACGGCGAGATCGGCCGTGGCGGCCTCCGTGCCCGAGCCGTCGAGGACCGCGCCGCCACGGATGATCAGGTCATGGGCCATCCCGCCAGTATCCCCGGTCCGGGTGAGCGGAGGGTGAGGGATTCGAACCCTCGGTGACCCGGAGGCCACAACGGCTTTCGAGGCCGCCCCATTCGTCCGCTCTGGCAACCCTCCGCCGGCGAGGCTAGCGGTGAGCTAACGGCGCTCGGCGAAGAAACCCTGGAGCAGCACGGCCGATTCATCGGCCCGGATCCCGTGGGTGACCCGGACCTCGTGGTTCAGGCGGGGGTCGGCGCACAGGTTGTAGAGCGAGCCGGTGGCGCCGGCCTTCGGGTCGGTGGCGCCGTAGACGACGTGGTCGATCCGGGCGGCCCACAGGGCCCCGGCGCACATGGGGCAGGGCTCCAGGGTCACGACCAGAGTGACGCCGGTGAGGCGCCAGGCGCCGAGGGTCGTGGCTGCGTCCCGGAGGCAGAGCACCTCGGCGTGGGCGGTGGGGTCGCCGTTCAGCTCCCGCTCGTTGTGACGGCGGGCCACGACCTCGCCGTCGACCAGGGCCACGGCCCCGATCGGGACGTCGCCGTGGGCGGCCGCGGCCGCGGCCTCCTCGAGGGCGAGGCCCATCGCCGTGTCGAGGTCCATGGCCGGCCGTCTCAGGCGATGACCTGGACGGGCACGCCCAGACCGGTGGTGACCGCAGGCGAGTCCGACTGGGGCCCCGCGGCTTCAGGCAGGAGACCGGCGAGGCGGACGACGTTGCCGTCCTCGAGGCGGATGCAGCCGTTGCTGACGTCAGTGCCGATCGTGCTCGGGTCGCTGGTGCCGTGGATGCCGATGTCGCCGGGACCGCCGTTGAAGGTGTCGTGGACCTCGGAGAAGCCGGAGAGGCCGAAGGCGTAGGTGCCGTAGGCCGGGTCGGTCGAGGCGATGAGCGAGCGGATGTAGAAGGCCCCACCGGGCGTGGGGGTGTTCGACGTGCCCACCCCGATCGGCGCCTGCATCACCCGCTCGGCACCGTCGAAGACCCGGATCTGGTGGGCGCCGAGGCGGACCTCGATGTGGAACTGGTTGGCGGTCAGGGTCACGTCGGACCGGCGCACCCAGCCGTCGCTGCCGTTGGGCCGGATCGGCAGCAGGACATTGACCCAGGCCGCGCTCGGGTCGATCGGGCCGTTGGCCAGGAACACGACGGGGCCGACGTTGAGGCCCTCGGCCGACTTCGGGTTCTCGATCGTGGTCATCGGCTGGGGCGCGTCGGGCTCGCCGAACACGTCCACCGTGCCCCCGCCCCCGCCGGTCGGGTCGACCTCGGTGCCGTTGCCCATGGCCACGACGTTCACCTGCTCGACCCGGACGTCGTCGGCTCGCACCCAGGCCGTCGTGCCGTTGGCCAGGGCGATCTGGTGGAAGCCGGACTGGGCCTCGTAGGGGGCCTGGATGATGAAGCCGTCGACGGCCAGGCCGGCGGTCGGCGTGTCGGCCGTCGGTGGGGCGACTGCCTCCCGGGGCTCGGTGTCGGCGGGGTCGGCGTACACCTCGACGGGTGCGTCGGACCGGGCTACGTAGGTCAGCTCGGGGTCGAGGCGCCGGACGGTCAGCTCGCCCCGCTCCTCGGCGGGGGCCTCGCCCATCTCGGGCCGCTCGCCCCCCGCGCAGCCGGCCAGGAGCAGGACGCCGAGGGTGGCGGCGGTCGCTCGGACCCGGCGGCGGTTCACGGCGGGCAGGGTAGCGATGCCGGTGCGGGCCGATCGGTCGCCCCCCGGGTCGGTCGACATGGGCCATCCGGCCCTATCTCTTCGGTGCGGCTACAGCCGCTGCTCCAGGAGGACGACGGGACTCCCATGTCAGAGTTCCGTGCAGTCGCGGACTTGCCCAGCGCAAGCGAGGTCCGGGCGGCCCATGCCGCCGAGATGCGGGCCGCGACGCGCACCACGGGGCTCGCCGCCGGCGCGATGATCCTGGTGGCCGTGCCCTTGTGGAGCGTCTACGACCGCATGGTCGTGCCCGACCTTGCCGACCAGTTCTTCACCCTGCGCATCGGCGTCCTCTTGCCGGTTCTCCTCGGTTGGCTCCTGCTCCTGAAGCGACCCTTCGGGGACCGTCACGCCGAGCCACTGGTCGTCTTCATCTGCGTCATGCCACAGCTGGTCGTCGCCTGGCTCCTGCCGCAGGTCCTGTACGCGTTCGAGGGCTACCTCCTCGGCTTCTCCCTGGTCATCTACGGCTGCGCGTTCCTGCTCGTCGGTCGTCTCTGGATCACCGTCGCCCTCTTGGCCTCGTCCTGGGCCGCGCTCATGGTGTCCTTCGGGCTCCAGTCGGAGCGGGCCGATGACGTCGAGGTGGCGACGATCGCCTTCTATCTCGGGACAGCGTCGATCCTGGCCGCGATAGGTCGGTTCTACCGGGTGCGCCTGGAGCGCGACGAGCTGGCCGCTCGCCTGGCCCTGGAGGCCGAACAGGAGCGGACCCTGGTGCTGGTGGGCGAGCTCGACCGCCTCAGTCGCGAGGACTCCCTGACCGGGGTGGCCAACCGCCGCGCCTGGGACGAGGCGCTGGCCCGGTCCGGAGCTGAGGCCGAACGCACGGGTCGGCCGTTGTCGGTCCTGCTCCTCGACATCGACCGCTTCAAGGACATCAACGACGAGCACGGTCACCGCCGGGGCGACGAGGTCCTCCAGGAGGTGGCGGGCTGCCTGGCCGATCGCATCCGCGTGGCCGATCTGCTGGCCCGGGTCGGGGGCGACGAGTTCGCCGTCCTCTGTCCCGACACCGACCCCGAGGAGGCCCGCCGTCTGGCCACGAACCTCGTCGACCTCGTGGCCGCCATGCCGGGGACGCCCACGGTGTCGGTCGGTTGGGCGGCGCGCTGGCCCGGTGCCGTGCCCGACGCCGTAATGGGCCTGGCTGACCGCCGCCTGTACGAGGCCAAGCACGAACGCAACCTGGTCGAGGGCGCGGTCTCCCACTGATCGACGGGCCGGACCGGCGAGCCATCGGCGCAGCTCGGTAGCGTCGCGGTCATGTGCCGCAACATCACCACCCTCCGGGGCCTGGAGCCCGTGGCGACCGACGAGGAGATCGAGGCCGCCGCCCGGCAGTACGTGCGCAAGATCAGCGGCGTGCAGAAGACCTCGGCCGCCACCGAGGAGGCCTTCGAGAAGGCCGTGGCCGTCATCACGGCCGCCTCCCACGAGGTCCTCGAGGCTCTGCCGCCCCGCAGGAACCCCCCACCGACCTTGCCCCCGCTCCGGAGACTGGCCGCGACCAAGGCGGGCTGATCAACGCGCCAGAGCGGCGCAGCCGACCGGCGGGCCGAAGAACCCACGGCGCTGAGCGGAGGGGGTGGGATTCGAACCCACGGTGGGTTGCCCCACACACGCTTTCCAAGCGTGCCGATTCGGCCGCTCTCGCACCCCTCCGGGGGACACGGGCCTGTGGGTCCGTGCGGCCGGTCAGGGTATCGTGGCCGCTCGCTCGCCTTGGAGTGTGGCGGTCGGGTCCTGTGCGACGGAGGCCCGTGAACCGAGTCAGGGCCGGAAGGCAGCAGCTCTCAGCGGAGCCCTCCGGGTGCCGCAGATCGCCTGGCCGCCACTCTCGAAGGCGAGCGCTGTTCACATGGTCGCCGCCTGCGCAGCTCCGCTGCCTACGGCAGCTACCGGCGATCCGCTCGAGAGCGGCTTCGCTCCGCTCCGCGGCGTCGGTCCCGCCGGAGCCGCCTGACCCAGCACTGACCAGGCGCTTGTAGTCTCCGGCTGATGGCCTTCCAGTCGCTCTACCGGCGGTATCGGCCGCAGAAGTTCTCCGAGATCGTGGGCCAGGAGCACGTGGTCGCCGCGCTGCGCAATGCCGCCGCCGAGGACCGGTTGGGCCATGCCTACCTCTTCTCCGGGCCCCGGGGGACGGGCAAGACCTCCACGGCCCGCATCCTGGCCAAGGTCCTCAACTGCGAGAACCCCGTCGACGGCGAGCCGTGCGGGGTCTGCCCGCCGTGCACGTCGATCGAGGCGGGCAACTCCTTCGACGTCACCGAGCTGGACGCCGCCTCCCACACGGGCGTCGACAACATGCGGGACCTCATCGCCAGCACGGCCCTGGCCAGCCCCGGCCGGACCCGCCTCTACATCCTGGACGAGGTCCACATGCTGTCGAAGGGGGCCTCGGCCGCCCTCCTGAAGACGCTCGAGGAGCCGCCGGATCACGTCGTGTTCATCCTGGCCACGACCGACCCCGAGAAGGTCCTGCCCACCATCCGCAGCCGGACCCAGCACCTCGACTTCCGGTTGCTGCCGGCCACCGAACTGGAGGCCCACGTCCGCTGGATCATCGGCGACGCCGGGCTGCAGGTCGAGGAGGCCGGCATCGCCCAGGCGCTGCGCGAGGGCGGCGGCTCCGCCCGTGACACGCTCTCGGTGTTGGACCGCATCGTCGCCGCGGGCGGTGTGGCCCGTGACGACGACTCGGTCGACGACTTGCTGGAGGCGCTCTGCGAGGTCGACACGGCCCGGGCTCTCACGGCCCTGGCTGACGCCACCGTCCAGGGCCGCGACCCCCGCGGCGTGGGCGAGCAGGTGCTCGACAAGCTGCGGAACGCCTTCCTGTCCTCCATGCGGGTCGACCTTTCGCACCTGACCGAGGCCGACCGGGCCGCGGCGGCCGACCACGCCGAGCGCCTGCGCCCCGCCGCCATCACCCGAGCGCTCGAGGTGCTCGGCACCGCTCTGGTCGACATGCGCCAGGCCCCGGACCCGCGGATCCCCCTCGAGGTGGCGCTGGTCCGCATCACCCGCCCGGAGAGCGACACCTCGACCGATGCCCTCCTGGTCCGCATCGAGCACCTCGAGCAGGCTGTGCGCAGCGGCTCCGGCGACGACCTGCCGGCGAAGGCCTTTCCGCCGGTCACCGGCGCTCCCTCGGGCGGCTCGCCCGCGGCGGAGGCCCGTAGTCGTCTGGCCGGTGTGCGCAAGCCCGAAGCGGAGGAGACGCCGGCCACGCCCGACCCCGGCCCCCCGCCGCCGACCATCGCCGCCGTCCCCGACCCGGAGCCCGAGCCGGACCCGGAGACCGTCCCGGAGACCGTCCCGGTCGCCCCCGTCGTCGCCCTCGTCCCCGAACCGGAGCCCGCGGCGCCACCACCCGCGGCGGCCGGCGACCTGCCCAGCCGGGACGAGCTCACCATCGCCTGGGGCGACCGGGTGCTGGGCGGCCTGCGGCCCAAGGTGAAGATGCTGTTCGCCGCCGGGCGCTTCCTGGAGAACGCCGACGGCGCCGCGGCCTTCGCGCTGCCCAACGCCACCCACGTGACCCGCTGCGAGCCTCTGAAGGTCGACGTCGAGTCCGCCCTGGCTGCCGAGTTCGGCCGTTCGGTCCCTCTGGTCCTCGTCGTCGACGGGGGGTCGGACTCGCCCGAGCCTCCCCCGGTGACCGACGACGACACCGGACCGGCCGCCGGCTCCGGTGGCGGTGGCCCGGCCCATCGCTCCGAGCTGGCCGACGAGCTGGCCGACCTCGGCCCGGTCGAGGATCTGGATGACGCGGGCACGGCGTCGACCGGCCTCGACCAGGTGACCGACATCTTCGGCAAGGTGGAGCTGATCGAGGAGGACCCCGAATGAGTGACCTGGAACCCCTGGCCGGCGACGAGGGGGACATCGGTGCCGGCGGCCTCGGCGGCCTGGACCTCGGCGCCCTCCTGGGTCAGGCCCAGGCCATGCAGCAGCAGATCCTCGACGCCCAGGCCGAGGTGGCGGCCCAGGTGGTCGAGGGCCAGAGTGGCGGCGGCGTGGTGAAGATCCAGGTCACCGGCGGCTGGGACTTCCGCTCGGTCACCGTCGACCCGTCGGTGGGCGACGACCACGAGCTGATCGCCGACCTCGTGCTGGCCGCCCTGCGGGACGCCGCCACCCGGGTGGAGGAGCTGCACCAGGGCTCGGTCGGCGGTGTGGACCTCGGCGATCTGGGCGGCCTCCTCGGCGGCGCGGGGTGACCTCGGTCTACGCGGGGGCGGTCCAGGACCTGATCGACGAGCTCGGGCGGTTGCCCGGGATCGGCCCCAAGTCGGCCCAGCGCATCGCCTTCCACCTGCTCAAGCAGGAGAAGGTCGACGCCCTCCGCCTGGCCACCGCCATCGCCGAGGCCAAGGACCGGGTCACCTTCTGCCAACGTTGCTTCAACATCGCCGAGGGCGAGGAGTGCGGCATCTGCGCCGACCCCCAGCGCGAGGACGGGGTCCTGTGTGTGGTCGAGGAGCCCCGGGACGTCGTGGCCGTCGAGAAGACCGAGCAGTACCGGGGCCGCTACCACGTGCTGCAGGGCGCCCTCAGCCCCATCGACGGCGTGGGCCCGGAGAACCTGCGGGTACGGGAGCTGCTCACCCGCGTCCGGGAAGAACGCGTCGACGAGCTCATCCTCTGCACCAATCCCAACATCGAGGGCGAGACCACGGCGCTCTATCTGGCCAAGCTGCTCAAGGACACCGACGTGAAGGTCACCCGGATCGCCAGCGGCCTCCCCGTCGGCGGCGACCTCGAGTACGCCGACGAGATGACCCTCGGCCGGGCCCTGACCGGCCGCACGGTGCTCGACTGAGGAGTGAAGTAATATTACGGCTTGTCATCGGGCTGTAACTGTTGTAACGTAACCGCAACATCGGAACCGAGACGGTCCGAGGGGGTCCCGCCCCCTCAGTCCCTCCCACCGCTTCGATCCGATCGAGTGCCGCCACCGGCGGGCCGGCCATCCCGCCCGCGCCCGGCCCGCCGGAGGCGGCACTGGTACTCCCACCTCCCGGCGGGCCCCTGACAGGGACCCCGACCCTCTGCGGATTCGCCTCGGTGGTCTGCGAATGGCGGCTCGTCTCCCACCCGTTCGGCCCCTGCTTGGGGCCCCTCGAGCCGAGGTCGCCAGCGCCCGTTGCCGGTACGTTTGCGCCATGACGACGGTCTCCACCACTGCTGGGCCGGTTCGTGGGGCAGCCCATGGCCCGGGGCTCCGCTTTGCCGGCATCCCCTTCGCCGCGACCACCGCAGGTGACGGCCGCTGGCGAGCGCCGAGGTCGGTCGAGCCGTGGACCGATGTCCGTGACGCCACCACCTTCGGGGCGATCGCCCCGCAGAACCCGGACATGATGCTGGCCTTCCTGGGCCTCGAGCCCGAGCCCATGGACGAGGGGTGCCTGCACCTCAACGTGTTCACCCCCGCGGCGGACGACGCCGCGCGCCCGGTCATGGTCTGGATCCATGGCGGCGCCTTCTTCATGGGTTCCGGGTCCAGCCCCATGTACGACGGCGTGTCACTGGTGGAGCGGGGTGACATCGTCCTCGTCACCATCAACTACCGGCTCGGCGCCTTCGGCTTCCTCGAACTGGGGTGGCTGGACGAGGACCTGGCGGGCTCGGCCAACTGCGGACTGCTGGACCAGGTCGCCGCCCTCGAGTGGGTGCGGGACAACATCGCGACCTTCGGTGGCGATCCCGGCAACGTCACGATCTTCGGCGAGTCCGCCGGCTCGATGTCGGTGACCGGCCTGCTGGCCATGGACACGGCCAAGGGCCTCTTCCACAAGGCCATCGCCCAGTCGGGGGCGGCGCAGGGCAACGCCACGCCGGTCCAGGCCGAGCGGTCCGGTCGCGCGTTCGTCGAGGCGGTCGGCGTCACCACGGTCGACGAGCTCCGGGCCCTGCCCATGGAGCGGATCCTCGAGGTCCAGGGCCAGGTCGTCATGACGGCCATGACCAACGTCGAGCCGCTGCTCGAGGAGGGCATCTCCGCCGGCCTGCCCTTCCGGCCCTGCGAGGACGGCCGGGCGCTGCCCACCTCGGTCCTGGCCGCCATCCGGGCGGGGAGCGCGGCCGGCATCCCGGTCATCACCGGGACGACCCGGGAGGAATGGCGCCTGTTCGCCCTCATGGACTTCGAGGCCGTCGACGCCGACGTGCTGCACCACCGTCTCGACGCTCTCACCGGCGACGGTGACAAGGCCCTCGCGGTCTACGCCGAGCCCACCGCCGGCTTGGAGCCCAAGGACGCCTTCACCGTGATCGCCACCGACATGGTCTTCCGTCATCCCGCGGTCCAGCTGGGTGAGGCGCTCCTGGCCCAGGGCGCGGATGTGTGGGAGTACCAGCTGTCCTGGGCGACGCCCGCGCTGTTCGGCATGCTCGGTTCGTGCCACGCCCTGGACCTGCCGTTCGTGTTCGGGATGACCCGGCACCCGCAGATGGTCGGCTTCCTCGGTGACGCTCCGCCTCACGAGCTGGCCGACGCCATCCAGGACGCCTGGCTGGGCTTCGCCCGCACCGGCGACCCGGGCGCCGACTGGCCCCGCTATGACCTCGATCGCCGAGCCGTCCGCGACTTCGACGCCGACGTGGGCGTGCTCGAGGACCCCGGCGCCCCCCAACGCGAGTTCTGGGACACCGTCGTCCCCTGACCGCCTGCGCCGACGTTGGACCTACGGAAGGTCGACGTTCGCCGCAGTGAGCACCGACGCGCAGCGCGCCACCTCTTCGAGGTCGGTCGTAGAGAGCTCCTGACCGCCGAGCTCACGGTTCTCGGACTGGAGGTCCTGGTAGGTGTCGGTCAGTGCCGCGACCTCTTCCTCGGAGGCGTCGGGCCCGGCGGCGGCCACGTCGGCCGCGAACTGTTCGGCCGCCTCACAGTGCGTGGCCGGTGTCACCGCCTCTGTGGTCTCGGGGGCGGGGTCGTCCTCGGCCCCATCGTCCCCGCAGGCCGACAACAGCAGGCCGGCTCCGAAGAGCACCGTGCACACCCTCATGCTGGATCTGGTCATCACCCCAGCGTGCGCCTGTGGGCGAACCCGTCCAAGGGGGCGGCCCTCCCGGCGGAGGGGGTGCCAGCCCACCGTCGACTTCAGGCGCCAGAGGCGCTGCTCGAGGGGTCAGACCTTGAGGAGGATGGCGTCGCCCTGGCCGCCCCCGCCACAGAGGGCGGCGGCACCGAGGCCGCCACCGCGGCGGCCCAGCTCCAGGAGCATGGTGAGGGCCACCCGGGTGCCGGACATGCCGACGGGGTGGCCGAGGGCGATGGCGCCACCGTTCACGTTGACGACGTCGTCGCCGATGCCGAGGTCGGCCATCGAGGCCACGCCGACGGCGGCGAAGGCCTCGTTCAACTCGAACAGGTCGATGTCGCCGACCGCGAGGCCGGAGTCCTCGGCCGCGGCCATGATGGCCCGGGCCGGCTGGGTCAGCAGGGACGGGTCCGGACCGGCCACCTGGCCGTAGCCCACGATCTCGCCGAGCGGGGTGGCGCCCAGCTCCTCGGCTTTGGCCTTGGACACCACGATCACCGCGGCACCGCCGTCAGAGATCTGGGAGGCGTTGCCCGCAGTGATGTTGCCCGCCTTGTCGAAGGCCGGCCGTAGGCCGCCGAGGCTCTCGGCGGTGGTGCCGGGGCGCACGCCCTCGTCCACCTCGACCAGGACCGGGTCGCCCTTGCGCTGGGGCACCTCGACCGGGACGATCTCGTGGTCGAAGAGGCCGTCCTTCTGGGCCTTGGCCGCCCGCTCGTGGGAGGCGGCGGACAGCTCGTCCTGCGGCAGGCGATCGAGCCCGGCGGAGGCGGCGTACTTCTCGGTGCCGGCCCCCATGGCCACCTGGTCGAAGGCACAGAAGAGGCCGTCGTACATCATCGAGTCGACGACGGACTGGTCACCGAGGCGATAGCCGGCCCGAGCACCCGGGAGGAGGTAGGGGGCCTGGGTCATGGACTCCATGCCGCCGGCGACGACGACGTCGGCCTGGCCCGTCTGGATCATGAGGTCCGCCAGGTAGATCGAGTTGAGACCCGACAGGCACACCTTGTTGATGGTCGTGGCGGGGACGGTCAGGGGGATCCCGGCGTTGGCCGCGGCCTGGCGGGCGGTGATCTGGCCGGCGCCGGCCTGTAGCACCTGGCCCATGAAGACGTAGTCGACCTGCTCGGGGCTGACACCGGCGCGCTCGAGGGCCGCCTTGATGGCGAAGCCGCCGAGGTCGGTGGCGGCGAAGCTCGCCAGGCCGCCGGAGAGCTTGCCGATCGGTGTGCGCGCGCCGCCGATGATCACGGAGCCAGACATGTGTGGGACCTCCCCAGAGGATGTTCGCTGGTGGCGGAGAGTGTACGGAGAGACCACTCGTGGCGACCAGCCCGCGCCCGACTGGTCGGGTCAGGCGGGGGTGTCCTCGGGGGGCTCCCCGTCAGCCTTGCGCCGCCGCAGGGCGTTCTCCACGGCGTTCTTGACCATTTGGGAGAGGGCGTCGTCGTCTCCGTCGGCCGCCTCACCACCGTCGTCATCGAGATCGGGCTGGTCGGGCAGGACCGCGCCCATGCCGCCGCCGGTGGCGCCGGTGTCGTCGTCGGGGCCGCCGTCGTCGGTCAGGTCGACACCCTCGTGGCTGTCGTCGTCGGGGCCGCCGTCGTCGGTCAGGTCGACGACGAGGGGGCCGTCGTCCTCGTCGTAGGGCAGGTCAACCGGTTCGATCGGCGTGGTGCGGGTCGCCGGCGGGGGTACCGGGGGCGTGGGTGGGCCCTGTCCGGGCGGCGGCACGAGGTCAAGGCCGGGGCGGGTCTCACCCCCCGCTGCGTCGGCCGCCGCGGCCAACGCGGCATCGGTGAGGTCGATGGCGGCGAACAGGTCGGTGTCCTCCTCGATCAGGCGATCGAGGACCTGCTCGATGTGGTCCCGGGTGTCTTCCAGCCGGTTCCGGACGTTGCGCTGCACCGTCACGGCGCCGCGAGCCTCGGCCTGGGCGGTCTCGATGACCTCACGGGTGCGCTCCCGGGCGAGGGTGGCGGCGGCCGCGGCCACCTCGTCGGCCTGGCGCCGGACATCGGACAGGAGCCAGTCGGCATCGGCGCGGGCTGCCTCCAGCTCGATGGCTGCGGCCTGGCGGTCGGCATCCGCGCCACCGGTGAGCTCGTCGGCCTCCCGCTGGGCGTCCTGGCGGATGAGCGCGGCCTCGGCCTCGGCCCGGTGACGCAGGGTGGCCACCGACTCGTGCGCCTGGCGCAGGATGGCGGCCACCTCCTCGCCCATCTGCTCGAAGTCGTCGGGGCCCCGGACGGTGACGGCGGCCGGCGCGGCCTCGGGCGTCGGCGCGTCCGCGACGGCGGCGGGGGGCGTGGCCAGGCCGCCCTGGGCCTGCGCGAGGGTGGTGGCCACATCCCTCAGGAAGTCATCGACCTCCGCGGGGTCATACCCCCGCCGCACCAGGGGGAACACCCGGTTCTCGATCTCGTCTGGAGTGATCGCCATCGCCGTTGTCGCCTTTCCCGCCTCGCCCGACGGTCCCTCTCGTTCTCTGGTCACTGAAAGTAGCGCATATGAACACACTGTGTGAAGTCGAGCCGGGAGACGGCCACGGTCGGCGTTGGAGCCGCCAGGGGCCGGAGGGCTAGCGTCCCCCGCCATGCAGGAGATCCTCGACGCCATCCAGGGGGGCGCGTCCGGCGACGACATCGCCGCGCTGACCATCCCCGAGTCCTACCGAGCCGCCTTCGTGCGCCGGGAGGACACCGAGATGTTCGCCGGGGTCGATTCCTGGGACAAGGACCCCCGCCAGTCGCTCCACGTGGACGACGTGGCCACCCCCGAGCTGGCCCCTGACGAGGCCTACGTCGCCGTGATGGCCAGCTCGATCAACTTCAACACGGTCTGGACTTCGATCTTCGAGCCTCTGCCGACCTTCGCCTTCCTCGACCGCCTGGGCAAGGAGAGCACCTGGGGCGCCCGCCATGCCCTCCCGTACCACGTGGTCGGCTCGGACGCGGCGGGCGTCGTGCTGAAGACGGGCTCGGCGGTGCGCAACTGGAAGCCGGGGGACCGGGTCACGGTCCACTGCAACTACGTCGACGACCAGGACCCCAGTGCCCATGACGACGCCATGCTGGCCACCAACCAGCGCATCTGGGGCTTCGAGTCCAACTTCGGCGGCCTGGCCGACCTCACGGTGGTCAAGGCCAACCAGCTGATGCCCAAGCCCACCCACCTGAGCTGGGAGGAGGCGGCAGTCAACGCGCTGTGCAACTCCACCAGCTACCGGATGCTGTGCAGTCCCAACTCGGTGCAGATGCGCCAGGGCGACACGGTCCTGGTCTGGGGGGCGACCGGGGGTCTCGGCGGCTACGCCTGCCAGTACGTCCTCAACGGCGGGGGCACGCCGGTGGGCGTGGTGTCCTCGGCCGACAAGGTCGACCTGCTCCACGAGCTCGGCGTCGAGGCCGTCATCGACCGCAAGGCCGCGGGCTACCAGTTCTGGGCCGACGAGAACACCCAGGACGAAAAGGAGTGGCGCCGGCTGGGCAAGGACATCCGTGGCCTGGTCGGCCGGGACCCCGAGATCGTCTTCGAGCACCCGGGCCGCCAGACGTTCGGGGCATCGGTGTTCGTGACCGCCCGGGGCGGCACGATCGTCACCTGTGCGGCCACGTCGGGCTACATGATCGAGTACGACAACCGCCATCTCTGGATGAAGCTGAAGCGGATCGTCTCCTCCCACTTCGCCAACTACCGCGAGGCGTGGGAGGCCAACCGGATGGTCGCCGAGGGCCGCATCCAGCCGTGCCTGTCGGCCGTCTTCGCCCTGACCGAGGTCGGTGACGCCGCGCTCCAGGTGCACCACAACGAGCACGAGGGCAAGATCGGGGTGCTGTGCCTGGCCCCCGAGGAAGGCCTGGGCATCGACGACCCCGAGTTCCGCGAGAAGGTGGGCGAGGACAGGATCACCCTGTTCCGCCGCCACGGCGACAAGGCCCGAGGAGGCTGAACCGATGCTGTTGACCGAGATCGACCACGTGGCCATCGCCGTCGAGGACCTCGAGGCGGCCATCGCCTGGTACGAGGCCGCCTTCGGGGCGACCGTCGAACACCGCGAGGTGGTCGAGAGCGACGGGGTCGAGGAGGCGCTGCTCAAGGTCGCCGAGTCCTACGTCCAGCTCCTGACCCCCGTCAGCGACGACTCCCCGGTGGCCAAGTACCTGGAGAAGAAGGGCGAGGGCCTACACCACATCGGGTACCGGGTCGACGACTGCGCGGCGGCCCTCGATTCGCTGCGGGCCCAGGGCAGCCGGCTCATCGACGAGGCCCCCCGCCCCGGCTCCCGGGGCACCACGGTGGCCTTCGTGCACCCCAAGGGCGCCTTCGGCACCCTCATCGAGCTGGTCCAGGAGTGAGGGGCGGAGCCGATCGGCGGGCCGAACAGGCCCGCAGGCCGATGAGCCGTCAGGCGAAGAGGCATCAGCAGTGACGCCACGGTTGGGGCCGGTCGAGGACCCCAGCCCGGAGCAGGCCGCCCTGCTCGAACCGTTCGGGGCCTTCTCCGGCGGCGAGTCGTTCAACATCTTCCGGACCCTGGTCCGGCACCCGCGCCTGTTCCGCAAGTCGATGGCCCTGGGCACCGAGCTGCTGATCAAGGGCCACCTGCCCGCCCGGGTCCGGGAGGTCGTGATCCTGCGGGTGGCCTGGCGCACCGGCTCGGTCTACGAGTGGGGCCAGCACGTTCGCATCGGACGGGACAGCGGCCTGGACGATGACGAGATCACCAGCCTGGCCACGGAGGCCGCGGCGGTCGACTGGTCGGAGGGCGAGCGTCTGGCGGTCACCGTCACCGACGAGCTCTGCTCCTCCGACGACCTGTCCGACACCACCTGGTCGGCCGCGGTGGCCGAGTGGGGTGAGGAGGATCTGATCGAGCTGATCCTCCTGGTCGGCAACTACCGGATGCTGGCCGGCTTCCTCAACGCCGCCCGGGTCGCGCCCGACCCCGGCCTGGCCGGCTTCCCGCCCTGACATTCGCGTTCCTGAGCGCAGCGAAGGAACGCGAATGTCACGGCGCCGGGTCGCGGCCGGGGTCAGCCCGGGAGGCTCTTGGTGGCCTTGTCGATCTGCTTCTGGGCCTTGCGGCGGATCTTCTTGGCCCGGCGGTCGGTGTGGCGCCGCATCTTGGCGATCTTCTTCTCGGCCTTGTCGGCGATGTCGTCCACGTGCCGTCGCGCCTTCTTGGTCTTGTGTTTGGTCCGGCCGAGGACCTCCTCGGCCCCGTCGACGACGGCGTAGGCGCCGGACCGCAGCCCGCTCACCGTCTCATCGGTCAGCTCCTCGGCCTTTGCCTTCGCCCGGTCCGCTCGCTTGCCCATGTCCGCTCCTCGTCCGTGATCTTCTCCAGTGTGCCCGACACCGGCGCTGACGTCGTCACGACCTACCCGCCGCGGGTTCAAGTTGCCCCGCAAGGGTGACGTTGCCTATGGGGCTCCCGAACAACAACAGAAAGAGACCCACTCCATGAGCAGGCAGACAGGCAGTGTGATCGGCTCCCGCTTGGCGGTCGCCGTGACCACCGCGATCATCACCACGGTCGTCGTGGCGGGCGGCATCGCCTTGGCCAACGTGCCGAACAACTCGGTCGGCAGCGTGAAGATCGTCAACGAGTCCATCCGCAGCGAGGACATCCGCAACGGCGCGATCAAGAGTGTCGACATCGGCACGGGGGCCGTGACCCCGGCCGACGTCTCGCCGGCGTTGAAGCCGTACATGGCCCGGGTCAACTACTCCGCCGGCATTCCGACGATCACTTCCCAGCGCGGCGGCCTCGTGTTCGTCAACGAGCCCTTCACCGGGGCCGTGCGGATCGGGTTCCCGCGCAACATGGACTCCTGCGCCGTCACCGCCACCTCCACCTCTGGTGGTGTGGACACCGCCGTCCGTCGTTCGACCACCGGGACCGGCAACGAGGTCGTGGTGGTCAGCTTCGACACCGGCGGCGTCACCGTCGAGCAGGCCTTCGACCTGATCGCCCAGTGCTGACGCGTCGCTGAGTGCACTGCGGCGGACCGGGGGCGACCAGTGGTCGCTCCCGGTCCGCCGTGTGGATCTCAGTCGAGGTCTCGGCCTGGCCCGCCGACGAGGCGGTAGCCCATGCCCCGCACGGTCTCGATCACGTCGCCGCCGAGCTTCTTGCGGAGGTAGCGGACGTAGACGTCGACCACGTTGGATTGGGGATCGAAGTCGTAGCCCCACACCTGGCTCAGCAGCTGCTCGCGGCTGAGCACCTGGTCGACGTGACGGGCGAAGACCTCGGTCAGGGCGAACTCGCGGGCGGTGAGCTCGACGACCCGCCCGCCGATCTCTGCCCGGCGAGTGCGCAGGTCCAGGGTGAGGTCCCCGGCCTGCAGCATGGTGGACTCGGGCTGGGCCGGGGTGGGCAAGGGGGCCCGGTTCGGCCCTCGCTGTGAGGTACCCGTGAGACGCCGGTGAGACTTCTCTCATCTGCCAGTGTTGTGTCCTTGATCCTGGAGGTGTCTCCGTGACCACGACCGTCCCCCGAGCCGTCCGCCCGGCCATGGCCGACTACGGCGTGCCCGATGACCTGGACGGAGTGTTGCCGTGGTCGTGGGCCGAGGAACGGCTGCTGGCCAGCCGGAACCTCTGGGTGGTCTCCGCCTCGGCCGCCGGTCGCCCCCACGCAATGCCGGTGTGGGGGGTATGGGTGCCGGACACCTCCACGTTCGTCTTCTCCTGCTCGCCGAACAGCCGCAAGGCCCGCAACTTCGCCGAGAACCCCCAGGTGACGGTGGCCGTCGACAGCACGGTCGAGGTGGTCGTGGTCGAGGGTACGGCGCGCTCGGTCACCGCAGCGGCGGTCGATCCGGCCCTCGACCTCTACGTCGAGAAGTACTGGGCGACCGAGGAGGAGAAGGTCGAGGGCAAGGTCTTCGTGAGCAGCCATGACGTGTGGGAGCTCACTCCCGAGCGGGCCTTCGGGGTGATCGAGACCGAGGAGGACTTCGCCCGTCGGGCCACCAAGTGGGTCTGGTGAGGTGTGACAGGGTGAGGTGATGCAGGCCCACCTCGTCGACGGGACCTACGAGCTCTTCCGGTACTACTACGCGCTACCCGAGCACATCGCCGGCGACGGGATGGACGTGGCCGCCACCCGCGGTGTGGTCGGGACCTGTCTGACCCTGCTGGAGGAAGGAGCCACTCACGTGGGGGTGGCCACCGACCACGTGATCGAGTCGTTCCGCAACGATCTGTGGGCCGGGTACAAGGACGGCTCCGGCATCGACCCCGTGCTCTTCGCCCAGTTCCCCCTCGTCGAGGAGGCCCTCGAGGCCGCCGGGTTCCGGGTCTGGGCCATGGTCGACTGCGAGGCCGACGACGCGCTCGGCGCGGCCGCCGCGCAGTTGGCCGAGGACACGGCCTTGGACCGGGTCATCATCTGCACCCCGGACAAGGACATGGCCCAGTGTGTCCGGGCCGACGGCCGCGTCGTCCAGCTCGACCGGCGCAAGGGTGTGCTCTATGACCGGGACGGGGTGATCGAGAAGTTCGGCGTGCCCCCCGAGTCGATCCCCGACTGGCTGGCCCTGGTCGGTGACGCCGCTGACGGCTTCCCCGGCCTGGCCGGGTGGGGCGCGAAGTCCGCGGCCGCCGTGCTCGCCCACTACCACCACATCGAGGCCATCCCGCCGATGGCTGACGACTGGGAAGTAGGCGTGCGGTCCGCCGGTCGGCTGGCGGCGACCCTGCGGGACGAGCTGGAGAACGCCCTCCTCTTCCGCCGCATCGCCACGCTCGAGCTGGACTCGATCTCCACGACCCTCGCCGACCTCGAGTGGAGCGGCCCCACCGAGGCCCTCGTCGCCATGAGCGCCCGCCTCGACGCCCCGGGCCTCCTCCAGCGCGCCGAACAAGCTCGCCGACGCAATTTCGGTCTTGTGACTGTCAGTCGTCGGTGAAGACCTGGGCGAGTTCGGCGGGCGGGGTGATGGCGAACTGGTCGTAGGTGCACTCGGCGGGGGTCTTGTCGGGGCGCCAGCGCACGAGATGGGAGGTGTGGCGGAAGCGACCGGACTGGAGCCCGTCGTAGGTGACCTCGCCGACCAGCTCCAGGCGCAGCGGGGTCCAGGACTGGTCCTTGGAGCCGGTCCAGCGGTTCTGGACGCCGGGCTTGCGGCCGCCCTCCTCGTGGGCCATCACGTCGGCCCATTCCCGCCAGGGGTGCTCGTCCAGGGCGCCGTCCTCGTAGGGGGCCAGCTCGGCGATCAGCTCCTTGCGGCGGGCGACGGAGAACGAGGCGGCCACGCCGAGGTGGTGCAGCTCCCCCTCGTCGTCGTAGACGCCCATCAGCAGTGAGCCGATGCCCTCGCCGTCCTTGTGGGTCCGGTAGCCGGCCACCACGCAGTCAGCCGTGCGCTTGTGCTTCACCTTGAGCTGGCTGCGCTTGTTCTCCTGGTAGGTGCCCGTGGGGTCCTTGGCCATCACCCCGTCGAACCCGGCGCCCTCGAAGCGGTCGAACCAGTCCTCGGCCACGGCCCGGTCCGTCGTCGACGGGGTGAGGTGGACCGGGGACTCGGCGTCGCGGAGGATCGCCTCCAGACGGGCCCGGCGCTCGGCGAACGGGAGGCCGCGCAGGTCCTCGTCCTCCACGGCCAGCAGGTCGAAGGCCACGAAGCTGGCCGGGGTCGTCTCGGCCAGCATGTCGACCCGGGACGCGGCCGGGTGGATGCGCTGCTGCAAGGCCTCGAAGTCGAGCTTGGCCCCGATGGCCACGACGACCTCGCCGTCGACCACGCACTTGTCCGGCAGGGCCACTCGCAGGACGGGCGGCAGCTCCGGGAAGTAGCGGGTCAACGGGCGATCGTTGCGACTACCCAGCTCCACGTCGTCGCCGTCCCGGAACACGATGCATCGGAACCCGTCCCACTTGGGCTCGTAGAGGAGGTCGCCCTCCGGCATGGCGTGGACCGCCTTGGCCAGCATCGGGCGCACGGGCGGCATGACGGGCAGATCCATGCAGTGCAGTATCCCCCGTAGCGCCGGGAGGCTCCGCAGCGATGCCGTCGGGTCGCTACCGTCCCGCGGATGGCAACGACGCCCGATCCCCTCGACACCCGCACGCCCACGGCCGCCTTCTCGATGCGTCTGCGGGTGCTGCTGGACAACGTCCCCGGCTCGCTGGGGCGGCTGGCCACGACCATCGGTGAGGCCGGGGGCAACATCCGTGGCCTCGAGGGCTTCGAGGTGAAGGGCCCGGTGCTGGACGACGAGGTCATCGTCGACTGCATCGACGAGGACCACCAGCAAGAGGTCCTGGCCGCCATCACCGCCCTGGAGGGCACCGAGCTGGTCGAGTGGGAGGACCGGACGTTCGCTCTCCACGACGGCGGCAAGATCGAGGTGCTGTCGTTGGGCAAGGTCGGTGACCGGGACGACCTGTCGATGGCCTACACGCCCGGGGTGGCCCGAGTCTGCCTGGCCATCGAGCGGAACCCGGCCCGGGTCCACGACCTCACGATCAAGCGCAACACCGTGGCCATCGTCAGCGACGGCACCGCCGTGCTCGGCCTCGGCGACATCGGCCCGGAGGCCGCCCTCCCGGTCATGGAGGGCAAGGCCCTGCTCTTCAAGGAGTTCGCGGGGGTCGACGCCTTCCCGATCTGCCTGAAGGTGGACAGCACCGAGGAGATCATCGAGACCGTCGAGCGCATCGCCCCGGTCTTCGGTGGGATCAACCTGGAGGACATCGCCGCCCCGGCCTGTTTCGAGGTCGAGGAGCGCCTGCGGGACAGCCTGGACATCCCGGTGTTCCACGACGACCAGCACGGCACCGCTGTGATCACCCTGGCCGCGCTGGAGAACGCGCTGAAGATCGTCGACAAGAAGATGGCCGACCTGTCCGTGGTCATCGCCGGGGCGGGCGCCGCGGGTGTGGCCATCGCCAAGATCCTCAAGAACGCCGGCGTGCAGAACATCATCGGAGCCGACCGTCAGGGGGCGATCCACCACGGACGGACCGACCTCAACGAGGCCAAGCGCCGCTTGGCCGACGAGACGAACCCCGAGCAGCGGACCGGCTCCCTCTCCGAGATCATGCCGGGCACCGACGTCTTCATCGGGGTCAGCGGCCCGGGGATCATCACCCCCGCCGATGTCGAGTCCATGGGGGCCGACCCCATCGTGTTCGCCATGGCCAATCCGGACCCCGAGATCCGGCCCGAGTCCATCCAGAGCCTCGCGGCGGTCATCGCCACGGGGCGCAGTGACTTCCCGAACCAGATCAACAACGTGCTGGCCTTCCCGGGGATCTTCCGGGGGGCGCTGGACGCCCAGGCCACGACGGTCACCGAGGGGATGAAGGTCGCCGCGGCCGATGCCATCGCCCGGGCGGTCTCCTCCGACGAGCTGCGGCCCGACCACGTCGTGCCGTCCGTCTTCGACAAGACGGTGGTCCAGTTGGTCGCCGCCGCGGTGGCCGCGGAGGCCGAGAAAGAGGGCGTCGTCCGGTGATCCGGGCGGTCACCTTCGACTACTGGAACACCCTGGTGGTGGCCTACGACGAGGCTCTGTTCGCCAAGCGCGGCGCGCACGTCGCCGATGTCCTGGCCAGCGCGGGATACGTCGTGACCCCCGACGACGTCGATCAGGCGTTCGCGGGCTCGTGGCGGAGCTTCCAGGAGGCCTGGAAGGCCAATCGCCAGCACCTGACCATCGACGGGGTGGAGCGGGTCCTCGAGCTGCTCGAGGTCCCGGGTGACGAGGCGGTGGTCACCGAGCTGGTCGCCCACTTCGAGTCCGGCGCCCTCGAGTCCGAACTGGCCCTGGCCCCCAACGTGGCGGACACGCTGCGGGCCCTCAAGGCCGCCGATGTCCGCCTCGGGATCATCTGCGACGTCGGCATGACCCCCAGCACCGCGCTGCGCAAGGTCCTCGACCGCTTCGGCGTGCTGGACCTCTTCGACCACCACTCCTTCTCCGACGACGTCGGCATCTACAAGCCCGACCCGTCGATCTTCGCCCACGCCCTCGAGGGCCTGGGGTCGACGCCGGCGACGAGTGCCCATGTCGGCGACCTTCGCCGGACCGACGTGGCCGGGGCCAACGGGGCGGGCTGGACCTCGGTGCGGTACGCCGGGCTCTTCGACGACGACGGCGGGGACCCGGACGACGCGGGGGTGGCCGACCACGTCATTCACGACCACGCCGACCTGCCGGGCGTGCTCGGCCTGACCTAGCGGCGCGGGCCCGAAGCGTCCCGGGTGCGCCCGTGCGTGGGTCGTGGGTGAGCGCACCCCGATCGGCGCGGCGCCCCCGGCCTCGCCTAGCCGGGCGACTCGCCCGTGTCGGCCTGCACGAGGGGGTCACCGAGGAAGGCCAGTGTCGACCACGACGAGGCGTGCTCGATCCGGAAGGTACCGAGGACGACGCGGCCCTCCTGGTCGACGTCCACCGGGATCACCTCGGGCCAGGTGCCGGCTGCCCGACCGGGCTCTCGGCGTACGCCTCGAGTGCGTCGACGTTCTGCCCCGGCGTCGTCTTCGTCCTCGTGCCAGAGGGCGACGAAGACGAGCGGATCGCCGCCGTCGTCGACCCCACCTGCGACGGCGAACGCGGTCGTAGGGCGCGAACCCGTCCGGGCGCGCCGTCGGCCACGTCCGCCGAGAGGACGGCGCTCACCGCGCCGGCGTCCTCGATGACGGCTGCCAGCTCGGAGAGGTCATCACGGTCGCCGAGCGTCTCGTCGGGATCGATGCCGGCCTCGATGGCCTCGTCGTTGCGGGCCCAGGCCAGGAGGTCGTCGGCGAGCACGGCGAGCCGCGCCGACTCGCCGATCGGTCGCGTCTCGCTGACGTGCTCGATCGACACGTCGCCGTCGTCCAACCAGGAGTAGACGGTGACCCCGTCGATCTCCCGCGTCTCGAGGACGTCGTTCCAGATCGGGTCGGCTTCCACGGCCGCCTCGATCCGCTCCGGGTCGAAGTCGCCCATGACCATCTGGAGCTGCTCGGGAGGCAGTCCGGCGACGGCGTCGGACTCCACGTCGCCGAAGTTGAAGCCCAGCTCGGACTCCACCGCGGCCTGGTCGACCGTCAGGCCACCGGCGAAGGGCGATACGCGGGGGACGACGCCCTCGGCCCGGACCGTCAGCGCGGCGAGCCGGTCGGCCACCTCGTCGCCTGAGTCGTCCCCGTCGGGTGGGTCGAGGTCGTTGGCCTCGAACGCCGCCGTGAGGTCGCTCAGGACCACGAAGGCGGCGAGATCGCCCTCGTCCGGGATCACCTCGAGGAGCTCGGTGAAGGTGCCGGCGTCGTCCCCGTCGGCGCTGTCGTCCTCGGCCGGCGCCGAGGAGGACGCCTCGTCGGTCGAGTCGTCGCTGCCCCCGCACGCGGCGAGGGCGAGCAGGAGGCAGACCAGAACGACCCCGCCCGCTCGTCGCATGGTGGTCGGGACCGGCGTCGATCCGGTGACCTCGCGCTTTTCGGCGCGCGCTCTGCCAACTGAGCTACCCGACCGTGTTGTGTGCCGCCCAGCGGGCGGAGCGGTCCCGACGGGATTTGAACCCGCGACCTCCGGCTTGACAGGCCGGCGTGCACTCCAAACTGCACCACGGGACCTCTACACCCGCGAACGGGCGAAGTGGCAGGGTAGCCCCCGTGGACGACATCTTCGCCATCCAGATGCTCAAGGCTTCGTACTTCCGGGCCATCGACACCAAGGACTGGGAGCTGCTGGCCTCGGTGATGGTCGAGGACGTCGAGATCGACGTGACCGACGACGTCGAGGACGGCCAGCCGTACACCGGCCGGGCGACCTTTGTCGACGGCTGCTCGCAGATCCTGCGCACCGCCGTCACCGTCCACCACGGCCACATGCCGGAGATCACCCTGACCGGCCCGGACGCAGCCACGGGCATCTGGGCCATGGAGGACTACGTCGACTGGGGCGAGGGCCGGGCCTTCCGCGGCTACGGCCACTACCACGAGACCTACGTCACGGTCCCCGGCCGGCCTCTGGCGGATCGCGTCCCTGAAGCTCACCAGACTCCGCCGCGACTGGCTCTGACCCCTCACCACAATCCGTTCTGGTTGCGCGGGTTTGTCTCGGGGAACAAGCGAGCGCAACCAGAACGGGGAGTGCCTGGTTCTGGTTGCGCGGGTTTGTCTCGGGGAACAAGCGAGCGCAACCAGAACCGGCTGGGCCGGATGACTGTCAGGGGGCATGACCAGGCTGTCGGGTATGGATTGGGAAGCGAGGTTCATGGATCGGAGTAGCCGCCAAGAGGGGCTGCTGGCGAGATACCAGGTGGGCGACGTCGGATGCACGATCGACCACTGGTGGCGGGCCAAGCGCTCCGGCCGCTGGGTCGACCTGAGTCCCCGGGTGATCGGCCCCCGGGGAGCCCCCGAGAGCCAGACCCGGAGGGCGCTGGCGGCGACCCTCGACTCGGGCCCGGCCGCCATGCTCCACCGCAGGAGCACCCTGGCATGGCTAGGGGTGCGCGGCTACGACCTTCGCTCGATCGAGACCGCCCGTCTTCGCGGGCGGCCGACCTGGAAGCCGACGTTGGCACAGGTCCACTTCCTCCGTGACGTCCGGCCTCACGATCTCATCGTGGTGCGCGGCGTCCCCACGGAGACGGCCTTGCGGGCGATCTGGTGCGAAGCGGCGAGGTACGCAAGCCCCGCTCGATTCGACATCGGCTACAAGAAGATCGGTCGGTTGCTCGATGAGGCCAACCGGCTCAAGCTGGTCACCTGGGCCGGGCTCCACGAGATGGTGGAGGACATCCACAAGCGGGGACGGGGCGGGACGGTGCTCATGCGGGCGCTGGCCGAGGAGCGGCAGCCCGGATCCAGCGTCACCGAGAGCCGCAACGAGAGGCAGTTGGAGGAGCTGTTGGCGGCTCGAGGGGCCCGTCCGCTGCGTCGTCAGATCGTCGTCGGCGGTCATGAGCCCGTGGGCCGATGTGATCACCGCGACGACGAGCTGCCCCTCGTCGTGGAGACCAACAGCCCCGAGCACCACACGTCCCCCTCGGACCGGTGGGCTGACGAAACCCGCTACGAGCAGCTCATGGATGCCCGGTTCACGATCGGCGTGATCTGGGAGGACGACCTCTGGAAGAACTCCCGTGGCGCCGACCGACGCTGTCGCGCTGGCCCGGCAGTACGCCGCAGCGGGGATCCCGGCGGTCATCCACTCACCCGGCTGCCCCTGGCCGCCACCCCACGTCGGCGCGCCGGACGCCCGGAGGCTCGCCGCCTGAGCACCCCCGAACTGTGGCGCCCGAGCGACCACGTGGTGGCTGGTTCTGGTTGCGCGGGTTTGTCCGGGGGGACAAGGGGGCGCAACCAGAACGGGTGGTGGCTGGTTCTGGTTGCGCGGGTTTGTCCGGGGGGACAAGGGGGCGCAACCAGAACGGGATTGGGGCGGGGGGGGTCAGCCGGTAAAGTCGACCATGGAGTCGAGGATGGACCCAAGGTCCTGGGTGGTGGTCTTGGGGTTGACCACACACCAGCGCATGACGGTCTCGCCGGCGTGGGAGCTGGGGAGGCAGAAGGCGAATCCGGTGTCGAGGGCGGCGTCGGACCACGCGGTGTAGTCGGCGGAGGTCCAGCCCTCCTTGCGGAACACCACCACGGACAGCTCGGGTTCGGTGACCAGGGAGAAGCCGTCCCGCTCCCGGATGAGGTCGGCCCCGCCGTGGGCCACCTCGAGGGTGGTCTCGATGGCCTCGCGGTAGGCCTCGGTGCCGTGCATCGCCAGCGAGAACCAGAACGGGAGCCCCCGGGCCCGGCGGCTCAGGTGCACGGCGTAGTCCGACGGGTTCCACTCGTCCCGGTCGGTGATGGCGTCCAGGTAGGAGGCGTGTTGGGTGTGGGCCCGGCGGGCCGGCTCAGGGTCCCGGTAGACCAGGGCGCAGCAGTCGAAGGTGGAGAACAGCCACTTGTGGGGGTCGACGATGAACGAGTCGGCCTGCTCGACGCCCGCGAAGAGGTGCCGGTACGCCGGCGCAGCCAGGGCGGCGCCTCCGTACGCCCCGTCGACGTGGAACCAGAGCCCGTGGGCCGAAGCCACCTCGGCCACCCCGGCCAGGTCGTCCACGATGCCCAGGTTGGTCACCCCGGCCGTGGCGGACACGGCGAAGTAGCCGTCGTCGGGGTGGTCGTCCAGCGACCTTCGCCAGGTGCGCGCCGGTGAGGCGGCCCCGCTCGTCGACGGGCACCCGCACGATCTCGAAGTCCATGACCCGGCTGACGTGGTCGATGGAGCTGTGGGCGCCGGCGCTGGCCAGCAGCTTCCAGCGGGCCGGCCGCTCTCGGCCGAGGGCGGCATGGTGACGGGCGGTCACCAGCGCGCTGAGGTTGCCGCCCGTCCCGCCGGAGACGAACGCCCCGCCGGCCCCTTCGGGGAACCCGGCCAGGTCTGAGACCCAACGCAGGGCCTCGTTCTCGGCGTGCACGGCGCCGGAGGCCTCCATCCACGAGCCGCCGTACATCGAGGACGCCCCGACGATGAGGTCGAAGAGGGCGGCGGCCTCGGTCGGCGCGCCGGGCACGAACGACAGGTCGCGCGGATGGTCGATGGAGATCGTCGCCGGGGCGATGTGCTCGACGAAGCGGCGGAAGGCCTCGTGGCCGCCGATGCCCTCCGGGGTGACCGTCGGCCCGATGGCCTTACGGAGCTGGTCGGGGGTCTGGGGCTTGTCCAGTGGCGGCGGGTCCATCCGGATCCGGGCCAGTGAATAGCTGACGATCTCATCAGCGAGGTCGTCGGTCGACTCGTCGTAGGTGTGCAAGCCTCTCATTCTCGCGTCCCGCGCACCGTTCCGGCCGAACCCTCGCCCCGGCTCAGCCCTCCAGCACCCCGTCAGCCACCGCCGCCAGGTCCCGGACGTCGTCGTTCGCGGCGCTGCCGGCGAGGATCAGCGCCCGGCAGGCCCGCCCCCACCGGGTCCAGCCGTGGTCGTCGGGGCCCAGGTCCGCGGCCCCGAGGTCGTGGCGGACCACGAGACCGTCGAGCAGTGCGCTCATGCCCAGGACGACGAGGTCGGTGCTCAGCGGGTCCCGCCAGTGCCGACCGAAACGGTCCAGCAGGGTCTCGGTGGCCGTGTGCCAGGTCTGACGGAGCTCGGCGTTCCAGGTGGAGAGGCGGGACGCGATGTAGGGGTCGTCCAGCGTGTAGAACGCGAACTGGACCCGGTTGTGCGGGTGGCCGGTGGCGATCGACCAGTACCAGGACGTGGTGTCGCGGACGGCGAGGTCGAGGTCGTCGGCTTCGGCGATGGCCAGGTCCTGGCCCGCGATGCCGGCCGGATCGAGGTAGCGCTCGGCGGCGAAGAGGGCGTCGACGAGGTCGTCGCGGTAGTCCTCCTGGCTGTCCCAGTAGTGGTAGAAGGCGCCGATGGTCAGTCCGACCCGACGGGCCACGTCGTCGGCCCGGATGTGGTCGAAGGCGTTGCCGGTGGGCCGGGACCGGGCGGCCTCCACGCCCAGGTCGAGCAGGCGCTGCCGCCGGGGGTTGTCCTCGGCGGGGGTGACCGGACAGCGGCCCCCGCGCCGGGGGCGCCTCGGGCCCCGCGCCGTCCTCCGTGGCGCCCACGAGGAGGAGCAGGCCCAGCAGGCCTGGCGTGCTCCATGATCTGCCTCGTCTGTCGTGGCGGTCGGCGATGGCGCTCGGGTCGATGAGGTGCTGGGAACGGAGGCCGTCGCTGAGCGTCACGGCGACGGTGGCCAGGGCACTGAGGTCCCAGCCGGGTTCGGGCCGCCGGTCGGCGCGGCGCAGGCAGTCGGCCAGGACGGTGGCCGCCGTGGCGTCAACGACTTCGGCGCGCTCCCGGATCCGGCCGAGCGCCCTCGGGTCCTGGTGGGCCCAGAGGGCCAGCTCCAGGCGGTGGTCGGGGTCCCCGACGAGCACCTCCTGGGCTCGGCGGGCGAGGTCGTCCACGGCGCGGGCCGGCCCCTCCGGGTTGTCCGTCGACGCGAACAGCGCGGGGTCGGCGTCGGCCCGCTCGCCGGCCAGGAGCGCCTCGAGCACGTCGGACCGGTAGGCGTTCTGGCCGTCCCAGTAGTGGTAGAAGGCGCCCGAGGTCAGGCCCGCGTCCCGGGCCAGGTCGTTGATGCGGAGGTGGCCCAGCGTCTCGCCGAGCGACTGCTCGTCGGCCAGCTCCAGGCCGGCACCGAGCAGCTGGGCGCGCGCCGTCTCCGGGTCGCGTCGCGTCCGCCGGCTGCCGCCTCGTCGCCGGCGGGTGGGCCCTGGGCCCTCCTCGGGCGTCCTGGCGTCGGCCCCGCTCACACCCCGACAGTACCTGGGACCTGCTAGGTCATCAGGTAATGGGAGATCGAGGCCATCCCTGTAGGGCCTTTCGCCGCGTTTTCGCAGGTGACTCGTAGGTTCGGCGACGGATCGGGCAGCTGTCGACGACGGCCGCCGCCCCCCCGGCGCCACGCCGGGGGGTCCGGGTCCGGGCGCTACGCTCCGGATCCCTCCCGCGACGCACGAGAGTGTCGGTGCGCAGGTTCTTGGCCTTGTTGGCGGTGCTGGCGATGGTGACGGCGGTGGCCGGCTGCGGCGGCGACGACGGCAGCTCGGAGAACGCCGACAACGGCGCGTCCAACAGCAGCGACGACAGCGACGACGACGGCGGCTCGGGCTCGTCGGGTCCTCTCGACCTCGACTTCGGCGGAGCCGACGACGAGGAGTTGACCAACGAGGACGTCATCGAGGTCATCCAGGAGTTCTGGGAGGACCAGGCGGCCGACTTCAACAGCGACTACGAGCGCATCCCCGACGAGCGCATCGGGGCCGTGCCCGGTGACCAGACGCTGGTCTGCCAGGGCTTCGACATCCGGCCCGAGGACGTGACCATGAACGCCTTCGCCGCCCCCTGCCCGGAGGGCCTGACCGTGGCCTGGGACCCGGCGCTCATCGACGGCACCCTCACCGAACTGTTCGGCGGGGCCGGCCCCGCGGTGGTCTTCGCCCATGAGTGGGGCCACATCATGCAGTTCCAGTCCGGTGTCCTCGACATCACCGGTCAGGGGATCGGCGACCCCCCGAGCGTGCTCACCGAGAACCAGGCCGACTGCCTCTCCGGTGCCTGGGTGGCCGAGCAGGTCGACGAGGGCTTCGGCCCCTTCTCGGACCCTTCGGCCCTCGACAACTCGATCGGCGCCATGATCCTCGTCCGCGACCAGCCCGGCAGTGACCCGCAGGGTGAGCTGGCCCACGGCAGCGGCTTCGACCGGGTGCGGGCCTTCCAGGACGGCTACGAGGGCGGCGTCGACTACTGCTACGGGTACATCGAGGACCCGCCGTTCATCGACGAGCTGCCCTTCACCGAGCAGGACGCCGCCAACCAGGGGAACCTGCCCTTCGACGAGGTCACCGAGCTGGTGATCCAGGACCTCGACGACTTCTTCTCCGAGAACGTGGACGGCTTCGACGGTCCCGACGATCCCTTCGACACGGTGCCCGCCGACGAGCTGGAGGCCCTGCACGCCGAGGTCGGCGACGGGGCGGTGGCCACGGTCTTCGGCATGCTCTGGGCCGAGCGGGCCCAGGCCGCAGCCGGCGACGACCTCGACGGTGAGGGCCCGCTCCTGCAGCGCTCCTGCATCGTCGGCGCCTGGCTCGGTGACATCCTTCGGGACCAGCGTGACGGCACGGTCGACAGGGACAGCGGCGTGAGCCTCTCGCCCGGTGACCTCGACGAGACCATTCTCACCTTCCTCAAGCTGACCGAGGACGCCATGGCCGGCTCCGGCGTCGCCTTCGAGGCCATCGCCGACATGCGCCTCGGCGTGTTCAACGGCCTCGAGGGCTGCCGCCTGGGAGGGTGACGCCCACCGTCGGGGACCGGGCGGGGCACCGCGAAGGGCCCCCCATGGCCAGTGAACGACTGCTGCTCGTCGACGACCCAGGCCACCGATCCCGCCACGCCCTGGTCGCGCTCAGTGCGATCCCGAGGGTCTGACGCCCGGCGAGGGCGAACGCACCGGGTTCAGGTGCAGGTGACCTGGACGACCATGTAGCCATTCGGTTGGCTCGGCGACCCCCAGTGGATGCCCACACCCCCACAGAGGTTCGAGTTGTAGTTCGGCCCCACGGTCACCGACTGCGAGTTCAGACCGGAGACCAGTAGGAAATTGTTCGGCGACGGCTCAGCCTGGCAGGCCGGGCTGGGGCAATCGGGGTTGGTCGAGGGCCCCCGGCGATGCACATGGGCCCGGACGGCGCTGATCACGCAGGTGCACCCACCGGCGATGGACAGCCTGACGGTATTGCGGTTACCCGTCGTGCTGGCCACGTGGCCGATGGGACCGCCTGTGGCGGTGAGGCCGACCGCGGCCGCGGTGGTGTTCGTTCCGGTCGCCGTGCACGCGCCGGTCGGCGCGCTCTCGGTGAGCGCACCCGTGTAGACGACGTAGAAGCTGCCGGCCGCACACGTGGCGGCCGCGGCGGGGCTGGCGAGGCTGTCGATGATGAGGGGCGCCGTCCATGCGACGGCGCCCACTTTGGCCGCCCGCCGAACCAGCTCCCGGCGCGTCAGTCGGTCGCCGTCGCCGGACCCCTCCCCAGTCATTCGGGCGCAGGCTAGTGGGCGGCATTTCCCCGATGGGGGACGCCGCGCCGTCTCTCGGGTCGAACGTCACTGAGCCTTGACCGCAGGTGGTGGCCCCCCGAAGCCAACGAATGACTTGACCTCCCGAATCCTTGGTGAGGTCCGGTCAGCAGCACCGATCGGCCATGCCGGATCCTGTCCGACGCTGGGTAGTCGACAGACTGCCTCGGCGGCCCGAGCGGGTCTCAGGTCGACTGAATGGCGTCGAGGACCTCGAGGCGGGTGGAGCGGCGGGAGGGGATGTAGGAGGCGACGACGCCGAGAACGACGCCGAGGACCAGAACGACCACGAGGTGGCCGGTGGGGAAGGTGAACGCGATCGAGGCGTCCGAGAGGCGATCGATCGACCGGATGATCGCCCAGCCGATGAAGGTGCCGAGGACGATCCCGGTCAGCGTGCCCAAGGCGGCGATCAGGACCGACTCCAGCTGGACCATCCGCTGGACCCGCTTGTCCACCATGCCCACCACCCGCAGCAGCCCGAGCTCCCGGCGTCGCTCGAGGATGGAGAGCGAGAGCGTGTTGACGATGCCGATGAGGGCGACCAGCACGCTCATCATCAGCAGGCCGTTCACGGCGTTGATCACGAAGTCGAAGATCGTCCCGACGAGTCGGGCGAAGGCGTTGCCCTCGGTGACCGAGATGTCCGGCCGGAGGTCGGCGAGGTCCTCGATCTCGTCCTGGGTGTCGGACTGGGCGCCGGACTCGACGTCGACGAAGGCCACGGTCGGCGCGGTGTCCCCGACGAGGTCGTCGAAGGTCTCCTGGGCGACGAAGCTCCCTGCCAGGACGACGTCGATGCTGTCCTCGAACAGGGCCACCACCTCGAGGTCGACCGAGTCGCCCGCGGCATCGACGACGGTCACCGTGGACCCGATCGCCCAGTCGGTCTCCTCGTTGTCCAGAACGGCAATGGTCCCGGGGCCGAGGTCGCCGAGAGATCCCTCCTCGGCGTCGAGCTTGGCGACCTCGTCCAGGGCATCGAGGTCGCCGGTCGAGAGCGTCGACGCCTGTCCGTCGATGGTCACCGACTCGGTCCGGAACGGCACGACCGTCGTGACCCCGTCCACCCCTTCTAGGTCGGCCACGAAGGCCTCGTCGATCGTGCCGCCATCGCTCTGGAGGAGGTAGTCGGCGCTCTCCAGCTTCTTGATCTCACCGACGGCGAAGTCCTTGATGCTCGTGCCCGCAACCGTGACCAGGGTCACGAGGAACACCCCGATCAGCAGGGCGTTGGCGGTCGTCGCCGTCCGCTGGGGGTTGCGGGCCGCGTTGTCCACGGCGAGCTGGCCTTCGAGGCCGACCCGGGAGAGCAGTGGCTTGAGCAGGCGGGCGCCCCCTACGGCGATGAACGGCCCGGAGACGATGGTCCCGATGAAGAGGGCCAGGCCGCTGAGGCCGATGGTGACTCCAGTCGTGCCGAAGAGGAGACCGGCTGCGCCGAGACCGACGAGCCCGACGGCGGTCACCACGCGAGACCGGGAGAACGAGGTGCTCTCGACCGCGGCGTCCCGGAGGGCCTCGATCGGCTCGGTCCGAGCGGCCCGGCGGGCCGGGATCATGACCGACACCAGCGTGATGACGGTGCCGAAGAAGATGCTCTGGAAGACGCCCGCCGGGGCGACCTTGATCCCACTGCCGGGCAGCGCCACCCCGACGGCGTCCAGCACCAGCACGAGCACGAAGGTCAGCCCGAAGCCGGCGACGACCCCAAGGGCGGAGCCGATGAGACCGACCGTGAGCCCTTCGAAGCGCAGCGAGCGCTTGATCTGTTTGGGGGTGGCCCCGACCGCCGAGAGGACGGCGATCTCCCGCTGCCGCTGGGCCACGATCACCGAGAAGGTGTTGTAGATGACGAAGCCGCCGACGAAGAGGGCGAGCATGGCGAAGAACTGCAGGCCCGTCTTGAGGACCCGGCCGAACCCCGACTGCTCGGTGCGCTTGTCCTCGAGGAAGTCGGCCCCGGCCTGGGCCTCGAAACCCGGCGGGACGAGCGGCGCCACGGCATCGGTGAGGGCCTGCTGGTCCCCCTCGCCCCGGAGGTAGAGGTCCTCGTACTCGACGAGGCCCGAGCTCAGCCAGTCGAACGCCGTCGCCTCGGGAAGGGTGACGGTGCCGCCGCTGTCGATGGAGTCGCTATTACCGAAGGCGGTGACGCCCACGATCGTGGCGTCGACCTGGCCGGCGAGGGTGAGGAGCGCCACGTCGTCCCCGACGGCCAGCTCTTCGTCGTCGGCGAGGCCCCGGTCCACGGTGATGTCCCCCGCGGCGGTCGGAGCCGTCCCCTCGACGATGTCCAGGGGGTTGAGCTCGTCGTCCTCGATCCACAGGCGGCCGGTCGTCCCGTCACCGAAGGCCGTGCCGTCGTCGCCGAGGAACGCCACCGTGCCGGTGAGCACACCGGCGCCGGCGTCGACACCGTCCACGGCCAGGATCTCGTCGGCGACCTCCCCGGCGATGCGCAGCCCCTCGACGGCGGCGCCGTTGGCCCCGTCGGCGTCCTGATCGGCCACGACGGCCACGTCCACGCTCGAGTACTGGCGGTTGACGTCACCCTCCAGGGTCTCGATGACCCGGTCGGAGAGGAACCCGGTGGCGGCGAAGAAGGCGACCCCGGTGATGATGGCGACGAGGGTGGCGACGTAGCGCCCGGTGTTGTGGCGGACCCCGCTCCAGGCGAGCTTGAGCACGGGTCAGGCCTCGAAGCGCTTCATGCGGTCGAGGACCCGGTCCGTGGTCGGGTCCGGCATCTCGTCGATGATCTGGCCGTCGGCCAAGAAGAGGACGTTGTCGGCGTACGACGCAGCGTGGGGATCGTGGGTCACCATCACGATGGTCTGGCCTGTCTCGTCGACGGCCCGCCGCATGAAGGTCAGGATCTCGGTGCCCGTGGTCGAGTCGAGGGCACCGGTCGGCTCGTCGGCGAAGACGATGTCGGGCTTGGGGACCAGGGCCCGGGCGACGGCCACCCGCTGCTGCTGGCCGCCCGAGAGCTGGCTCGGGAGGTTGCCCAGACGGGCCCCCATGCCCACGGTCTTGACGACCTCGTCGAACCAGGCCTCGTCCGGGTGCGTCCCGGCGAGGGTGAGGGGCAGGAGGATGTTCTCCTGTGAGGTGAGCGTCGGGATCAGGTTGTACTGCTGGAAGATGAACCCCAGCCGATCTCGCCGCAGCAGGGTCAGCTCGGTCTTGTCCAGCCCCGAGAGCTCGGTGTCGCCGATGAACGCCTGGCCGGAGGTCAGCCGGTCGAGCCCGGCCACGCACTGCATGAGCGTGCTCTTGCCCGAGCCGGACGGCCCCATGATGGCGGTGAACCGCTGCGCCGGGAACGTCACCGTGACCCCGGCCAGGGCGTGGACGGCGGCGTCACCTTCGCCATAGGTCTTGCGGGCGTCCACAGCGCGGGCGGCCCCGGTGTCGACGGTCATGACGCTCATCCTCGTGGGTCCCTTCGCCGGACTGGATGCCGCTCCGAGGAGAGGCCGGCCTAGATTAGCACTAAATTAGGGGTCGACCGGCGAAGGGCGCGTTCAGACACCCACGATGCTGCATTCGCGGCCGGAGGGCGCCCGGTCGAGGTCACACGTTGCAGAAGTAGCGGGCCGAGAACCCCGCGGCGTTCATCCGGGCGATCAGCTCGGTGGCCTGGGCCTCGGTCAGGTCGGGGCGCACCACGACCGTGCCGCCCTGCCCGGCGGCGACGCCGAAGCCTCCGAACCCAGCCGCCTGCAGCGGCCCCGGTCGCGACGCCACGACGCTCCGTGACCTGCTCGAGGCCGTGCAGCTCCGCGACGACCTGGTCGACGCTGTCCTCGCGGACCTCGACGCCACCGGGCGGTGAGATCGCGTAGGCACGGGTCGTCGGACTCATCGGATACGGTGCGGCCACTTTTCCGGGAAAGGACCTGATGACCGAACGCGCCGCCGAACCTCACGGTTGGCCCGGGCTGTCCTCGCGCTGTGCACACCGCGGGGCGAGGGCGGTAGTCGTCGGCCTGCTTTTCGCCGCTGCGCTCGCCGCGTGCGGGGACGACGGCCGTGGCTCGGTGGGCGACTTCACGCCGGTGTCGGCTGACCGCCTCGTGGTCGCCGCGGCGTTTCTCCCCTCGCCCGGCTTCTGGGAGGGGCCGGGCGATGCCCCCACCGGCGGCTTCGAGTGGGGACTGGCCCACGCGTTGGCCGAGCGCTTCGGGATCGCCGACGTCGAGGTCGTGGCCGTGGCCTTCTCCGACCTGGTCGCGGGCGATCTCGCCGGTGCTGACTTGGCGATCAGCCAGGTCACGCCAACCACCGAGCGGGACGAGGTCCTCGACTTCTCGACGCCCTACCTCGCCACGCCTCCCGGCGTCGTGACCGCCCCGGGTGTGGAAGCCCGCGACCTCTTCGAACTGCAGCAACTCGACTGGGTCGCAGTTGGGTCCTCGACGCTGGCCGACATCGTCGAGGAGCAGGTTCGCCCCGATGATGAGGCCTTGCTGGTCGATTCTCGTGATGAGGCGCTTGACGCGCTCGAGATCGGGCCGGGCCGACGCGATGCTGCTCGACCTCCCCGTCGCGCTGGCCCTGGTCGACGACGATCCGGTGGCCTTCGCGGTGATCGCCCAGCTGCCGGGGACGGAGGGGTTGGCCGTCGTCCTCCCCGACGGATCCGACGACCTCACCGCCGTGGACACCGCCATCCGCGCCTTCCTCGCCGACGGCACGATCGACGACCTCAGCGAGGAGTGGATCGGCACGGCCACCTCGGACCACGACGAGATCCCCCTCATCCGCACCGGCGGATGAGCCACCGAACCGGAGGACGACGACCGTGATGTTGGCCCTGCAGGCGCCTGAGGGGGCCGCCTTCGACTTCCTGGTGCTCTTCGCCATCGTCTTGGCCGGCCCGGCGATCATGGCGAAGGCGAAGATCCCCGGGATCATCGGTCTCCTCGTCGGCGGCTGGCTGATCGGGCCCCATGGGCTGGGGCTGATCGGCGGCGGGAACCAGACGATCCCCGAGCTCGGCCAGCTCGGCCTGCTCTACCTGATGTTCGTCGCCGGCCTCGAGCTGGACCTGGGCATGCTGCGCCTCCACCGGAGCACGGCATTGGGCTTCGGGTTGCTCACCTTCGCCGCTCCGTTCGTGGGCGGCGTCCTGGTGGGGGTGGTCCTGGACTTCAGTCCGGCGGCCGGGCTCCTGCTCGGATCGGTCGTCGCCTCCCACACGCTGATCATCTATCCGGTCGTCCGCCAGGCCGGCCTGGGCAGCAACCGGGCCGTGGCCAGTGCCGTCGGCGCGACGGTGCTGACCGACACCCTCGCCCTCGTCGTCCTGGCGGGGGTGGCCGGCAGCGAGACGGGTTCGGGTTCGTCGGCGTCCACCTTCATCGAGCTCGGGATCGGGCTGGTGACCCTGGTCGTGGTGTCCCTGATCGGGCTGCCCCTCGTGAGTCGGATCGTGTTCCGCCACGTCGGCTCCGACCGGTCGACCCGCTTCCTGACCGCGCTCCTGGCCTTCCTGCTCATGGCCAGCCTGTCGGAGGTGTTCGGCATCGAGGGGATCGTGGGGGCGTTCTTCGCGGGGCTGGCGATGAACCCCCTCGTGCCCAACGAGGGCCAGTCGATGCACCGCCTCGAGTTCTTCGGCTCGACGGTGTTCATCCCCATCTTCCTCGTGTCGACCGGCCTGTTGCTCGACCCGGCGGTGATGGTCCAGGGCGAGACGCTGGGCTACGCGACCCTGTTCGTGCTCGCCTGCCTAGGGGGCAAGGCCCTCGCCGCGGGGGCGACCATCCCGCTCTTCAAGGTGAATCGGCCCGAGGCCGGTCTCATGTTCGTGCTCACGACGCCGCAGGCCGCGGCCACACTGGCGGCCACCGTGGTCGGCTTCGAGATCGGGCTGTTCAGCACCGTCGTCGTCAACGCCGTCCTGGTGCTGATCCTGGTGAGCATCGTGGTGTCGAGCCTCCTCGCGCCCCGGCTCATCCGGCAGGTCGACGTCGTGGCCGAGGACGAGCGCCAGATCGGGGAGAGGATCCTGCTGGCGGTCGGCATCGGCTCGCCGTCGCGGATGCTGCTCCAGTTCACCGGGCGCGTGGCCCGGCGCTCCGGGGGCGTGGTCGACGAGGTGTTGGTGCGCACGACGGGCCCCGAGCCGATCGACCGCACCGCGCTCGAGGCGCTGGAGGCCATCGCCGAGCGGGAGGGATTCGATGGGGAGGTCCACGTGGCGGTCGACCGCCACGGCCCCGGCGCCATCGTCAACGCGGCGGCGTCCCACGACGCGTCGCTCGTCCTGGTCGACGCCTCGGTGGGCCTCGACGGCGAGGGCGTTCCGTGGACCGAGGCGATGGCGATGTCGATCCCGACGCCGATGGTCCTGTTCCAGGGCGGGGGCCCGGCCATCGACCGGGTGGTCCTGGTCGCCCCGACGGCCGATCAGGCGGCGGCCGAAGGCGCGCCGGCGGTCGGCTTCCTCCGTGAGCTGGCGACGGCCGTGGCCGGCAAGTCCCCTGTCGAGATCTCCGTCGAGGACGGGCCCTGGGTCGAGCAGCTGGGGCCTGGCGACCTGGCCTTCGTGCTGGTCGACGCCTGGGATGTGGTCGCGGGTCTGCCGAAACCGCCCGAGGGTGCCGCCGTCGCCGCCGTCCCTGTCCCGACGGTGCTCGGCCGGCCCACCCCGTCTGTGCCCACGAACGATCCTGTCGAGCCCACGGAGGCATGAGCCGCGAGGCGTCATGGCCGCTCACCGGAGCCCGGCGATGTCCGCGTGACGGCCGCGGGCGCAGCACCCCCAACGGGATTCGAACCCGTGTTACCAGCTTGAAAGGCTGGCGTCCTAGGCCACTGGACGATGGGGGCCAGACCCCGGAGGGGCCGGGCGCCGAGGCTACCGGCGCCGGTCTGGTGAGTCGGCCTCGGCGGTCCACACCCGTGTCGACAAGGGACCCGTGAGTGGGCGGAAGTAGCGTCCGGGGGATGGGCGAGCGGCTGGTCGTGATCGGTGGGGATGCCGGCGGCATGACCGCCGCGACCGGGGCCCGCCGCCTCGATGGCGACCTCGACATCGTGGCCCTCGAGAAGGGCTCGTGGGTCAGCTACTCGGCCTGTGGCATCCCGTACCTCGTGGCGGGCGACGTCGAGCGGGTGGAGGACCTGGTCGCCCGGACGCCCCAGGAGTTCCGGGACAACCACCGCATCGACGTCCGGCTGCGGCACGAGGCCATGGCCATCGACACCGACGCCCGCCAGGTCGAGGTCCGGGACCACGAGCACGGCCGCACGGTGCGCATCCCCTACGACCAGTTGGTCGTCGCCACCGGCGCCAGCCCCTACCGACCGGACGTGCCGGGGATCAACGGCGAGACCGTGCTCGGCGTCCAGACCCTGACCGACGCGCAGCGCCTGCTCGACCGGAACCTGCGGGGCCAGCCCCGGGACGTGGTGGTGGTCGGGGGCGGCTACATCGGCCTGGAGATGGCCGAGACCTACGTGCGCCTCGGGGCGACGGTCACCGTCGTCGACCAGGCGCCGGAGATCATGGGCACGCTCGACCCGGACATGGGCGCCCTCGTCCGCACGGCGATGGTCCGCCACGGCATCGAGGTCCGTTGCGGCACCGCGGTGACCGCCTTCGAGCCCGGCTCGGTCCACCTGGCCACTGGCGACACCCTGACCGCCGACCTGGTCGTGTTGGGCACGGGCGTGGCCCCCAACAGCCGGCTGGCCGCCGACGCCGGCGTCGACACGGGCGTCAAGGGCGCCATCCGGGTCAACCAGCGTCAGCAGACGGGTACCGACGGCATCTGGGCGGCGGGGGACTGCGCCGAGTCGCACCACCTGGTGTCCCGGCTCCCGGTGCACCTCCCGCTGGGCACGGTCGCCAACCGGCAGGCCCGGGTCGCGGGCATCAACCTCGGCGGCGGCTACGCGACCTTCCCCGGTGTGGTCGGCACGGCGGTGACCAAGCTGTGCGCCACCGAGGTGGCCCGTACCGGCCTGTCCGAGCGGGAGGCCGCCGCCGCCGGCCTCGACTACGTCGTCGGCAAGATCAAGGCCACGACCCGGGCCGGGTACCTGCCCGAGGCCCGGCCGATCGTCGTCAAGATGCTGGCCGAACGGGGTTCCGGTCGGATCCTCGGCGTCCAGCTGGTCGGCGAGGAGGGCGCGGGCAAGCGCATCGACGCCGTCGGCTGTCGCCCTCACCGCCGGGTTCACGGTCGAGGACCTGCTCAACGCCGACCTGGCCTACGCCCCACCGTTCTCCCCGCTGTGGGACCCGATCCAGGTGGCGGCCCGCAAGGCCCTCGCCGGTCTCTGACGTTGGCCGAGGTGACGACCCCGGTCCTCGACCGCGAGGCACTGCTCGCCGATCCGACGATCGTCGGCCGTGACTTCTGCGTGGCCTACACCGCCGCGGTCGACGACTGGCTGCGGGCGCTCTTCGACGGGTCGGTGGCCGACCCCACGGGCCTGGCCCTGGTGGCGGTCGGGGGCTACGGCCGGGGCGAGCTGGCCCCGGGCAGCGACCTCGACCTCCTCCTGCTCCACGCCCCGCGCCGCCTGCCGGGGGGCGCGGCGCAAGCCATCTGGTACCCGATCTGGGACGCGGGCCTGAAGCTGGGCCACGCCGTGCGCACCGTGAAGGAGGCCCTGACCCTGGCCGCCGACGACCTGGACACGGCCACCTCCCTGCTGTCCTGCCGCCACCTGGCGGGCGACCCCTCGCTCACCGAGGACCTGGCCGAGAAGGCGCTGGCTCTCTGGCGGAAGCGGTCGAAGCGCTGGCTGGCCGAACTGGCCGAGTCGGTGCGTCAGCGGCATCGTCAGCACGGCGAGGTCGCCTTCCTGCTCGAGCCCGACCTGAAGGAGGGCCGGGGCGGGCTGCGCGACGTCCACGCCCTGGGCTGGTCCGAGGCGGCCCGCCCACAGTTGGGCATGGGCGACCCCGAGGCCTTGGCTGTGGCGGGCGACGTCCTGCTCGCCGTCCGGGTGGAGCTGCACCGGCGCACCGGCCGGCCCAGCGACCGCCTCGTCCTGCAGGAACAGGACGGGGTGGCCGAGGCCCTGGGCTATCCGGGCGCCGACGCGCTGATGGCCGACGTGGCCCGGGCGGCCCGCACCGTGGCCTGGATCGCGGACGAGAGCTGGGGCCGCACCGCGTCGTCCCTCGCCGGCCCGACCGGGCGACTGGCCCGCTCGGACCGTCAGCTCGGCCCCGGCGTGGTCCTGCGGGACGGCGAGGTCCACCTCGCCGCCGATGCCCAGCCCGCGCTGGTCCCGGCGCTCGTGCTCCGGGTGGCCGTGGCCGCCGCGCAGCACGACACCCGCATCGACCGGTCCTCCCTGGACCGGCTGGCCGCTGAGACCCCGCCCTTCTCGGATCCCTGGCCCGAGGGCGCGCGTGGCCTGCTGGCCGACCTCCTGCTCGCCGGCCACCCCGCGCTGCCGGTCCTGGAGGCGCTCGACCAGCGGGGCCTGCTGGTGCGGATCCTGCCCGAGTGGGAACCGGTGCGCAGCCGCCCGCAGCGCAACGCCTACCACCAGTTCACCGTCGACCGGCACCTGTGGGAGGCCGCGGCCAACGCCGCCGCGCTCGCCGACAGCGTGCACCGCCACGACCTGCTGGTCATCGGGGCCCTGCTCCACGACATCGGCAAGGGCTACCCCGGCGACCACACCGAGGTCGGGATCGAGCTCGTCGAGCGCATCGGCCTCCGCATGGGCTTCCCGCCCGAGGACGTCGCGGTGCTGGCTGACATGGTCCGCCACCACCTGCTGCTGCCCGACGTCGCCACCCGGCGTGACCTCCGTGACCCCGACACGATCAGCCGCGGTGGCCGATGCCGTCGGGTCCCTGGCCACGCTCGAGCTCCTGGCCGCGCTGACCGAGGCCGACTCCATGGCCACCGGCCCCGCCGCGTGGGGGACGTGGAAGGCGGGCCTGGTGGCCGACCTGGTGGCCCGCACGGCCGAGGCCCTCGGGGGTCCCGTCGGTCCCGAGCCCAGCGGCCCACTCCTCAGCGAGGACCATCGGGCTCTCATGGCCGCCGGCGGCACGCACGTCCTGGGCGAGGGCCGCACCCTGACCGTGATCAGCCGGGACCGCCCCGGCACCTTCAGCCGGGTGGCCGGGGTGTTGGCCGTGGCCGGCCTGGACGTCTTGGAGGCCGTCGCCCACTCCGAGTCCTCCTCCGCTCTGAGCCGCTTCACCGTCACCCCCAGCCACGCCGACACCATCGACTGGGACAAGGTGACCGCGCTGGTACGCGAGGCGTTGGCCGGAGACGTCGCCCTGGACGAACGGGTGGACGAACGGGCCCGGACCTACGCCCGCACAGGGGTCGTCCCCGAGGCCGACGCCGCCCCGCCCGAGGTCCGGGTGGACAACGACGCCTCCGGCACCTCGACGGTCATCGAGGTCTACGCCCCCGACGCCGTGGGGATCCTCTACCGGCTGACCAAGGCGCTGACCGCCGTCGACCTCGACATCCGCACCGCCAAGGTCCAGACCCTCGGCCCCCGGGTCGTGGACTCGTTCTACGTGCGCACCGCCGAAGGCGAGAAGGTCACGGAGCCGGCCAGCCTGGCGGCGCTCGAGTCGGCCATCCTCGACGCCCTCGCGTAGGTCGCGACCCGCGAGCGGCTGATCCCGACCCGGTGCCCGCGACGGGCGTGCGATCATCGGGGGATGCGCTTCTCGCTGTGGGCCTCGCTCGGCAATCCCTGGGCCGACGTGCTCGACGGTGTCCAGCACGCCGAGGCCACCGGCTTGGGACGGGGTCTATGTCGCCGACCACTTCATGGCCGACGTCCCGGGCCCGTTCCCGCCCGACAGTCCCAACCTCGAGGCCACCGCGGTGGTGTCGGCCCTCGCCGCCGCCACCGAGCGGGTGCGGCTGGCCACGCTCGTCTTCGGCATCACCTACCGGCACCCCGCGGTGCTGGCCAAGTGGGCCGCCACGACCGACCACGTGAGCTCGGGCCGGCTCCTGCTCGGCCTCGGGGCCGGGTGGCAGGAGAACGAGCACCAGCAGTACGGCATTCGCCTCGGGCCCCCGGGCGAGCGGGTCGAGCGCTTCGAGGAGGCCCTCCGGGTGATCCGGGGCCTGCTCGACGAGGACACCACCACCGTCGCCGGTGAGCACTACACGGTCACCGACGCCGTGGCCTGGCCCAAGCCGGTGCAGGAACGGCTGCCGATCCTGATCGGGGCGAAGGGGCCGCGGATGCTGGGGGTCGTGGCGCGGTACGCGGACGAGTGGAACATGTGGTCCTCACCCGCTGAGCTGGCCGAGCGCCGCGCCGTCCTCGACCGGCAGTGCGAGGCGATCGGCCGGGACCCGGCCGAGATCGCCACCTCCACCCAGGCCCTCGTCTTCGTGCTGGATCGACGACGCCAAGGCCGAGGAGCTGGAGGCCGCCGTGGCCGACCGCCCCTGCGTGGCGGGCACCCCGGCCCGCATCGCCGAGCGGGTGGCCGCCTGGCGGGATGTCGGCGTGGACGAACTGATCATCCCCGACTTCACCCTCGGCACCGGCAGCCAGCGGGCCGACGCGCTGGACACGATCATCGAGCGCGTCGCCCCGGACTTCCGTGACTGACCAGCACGGCCCGGAGCACGGGCCACCGACCGAGATCGACCTGGTGCGCTGGAGCGAGGCCCTGTCGTCCATCGCCAAGACCGGACTGGGCTTCAGCGACAACCTCTACGAGCGGGAGCGCTTCGAGGAGGTGCTGGCCGTCGCCGCCGACATCCGCGTGGCCTCGGGCCGGGCCTTCGACACCGACACCCAGGTCATCGAGTGGATGAAGCAGGTGGGCGACGGCGTGGCCGGCTACGTGACTCCCAAGGTCGCGGTCGGCGCGGTCGTCGGCGACGAGGAGGGTCGGATCCTGCTCGTGCAGCGGGCCGACTCCGGCATCTGGCTCTATCCGACCGGCTGGTGCGATGTGGGCTATTCGGCCTCGGAGGTCGTGCTCAAGGAGGTGTGGGAGGAGACCGGCATCGAGGCCGAGGTCGTTGCCCCCATCGCCATCTTCGACGGGCTCCGCCTGGGGTTCACCGGCATCCCGCTCTACTCGATCGTGTTCGCCTGCCGTCCGATCGGCGGCGAACTGAAGCCCCATCCCCTGGAGTGTCGGGACGTAGGCTGGTTCGCCGAGGACGAACTTCCCGAGCCGCTCGCCGGTGCCGACGTGTGGCGCACCCATGCGTTCCGGGCCATCCAGGGCGAGCAGGTGCCCGTCTGGTTCGACCCGCCTCGCCGCCGCCCTTGGCGTGAGCACGAGGAGTGATGCCATGACCGATCCGACCGCCATCGAGATCGCCGAGTCCGTCCGTTCGGGCCAGCGCTCGGCCCGGGAGGTGCTGGACACCTACCTGGCCCGCATCGAGGCCGGCAACGAGGCGCTGAACGCCTTCGTCCACGTCGACGCCGACCTCGCCGCCCAGGCCGCGGCCCGGATCGACGGGCAGGTCGCCGCCGGCGAGGACCCCGGGCCTTTCGCCGGGGTGCCGTTCGGGGTGAAGGACCTGGAGGACTGCGAGGGCATGCCGACGTCCCACGGCTCGCTGCCCTTCCTGGGTCGCGGCCCCGTGGCTGCGGACTCCGTCCACGTGGCCCGGCTGCGGGCCGCGGGCGGCGTCCCGGTGGGCAAGACCGCGGCGCCCGAGTTCGGCACGCTGAACTTCACCAAGACCAAGGCGTGGGGGATCACCCGGAGCCCCTGGGGCGACGACCGCACACCGGGCGGCTCCAGTGGAGGCTCGGCCGCCGCGGTCGCCGCCGGGTTGGTGCCCGTGGCCACGGCCAGCGACGGCGGGGGCTCGACCCGGATCCCTGCCGCGTTCTCCGGGCTGGTGGGCATGAAGCCCAGCCACGGCCGGATCGCCCACCCCGGCGCCCAGGACAGCCAGACCTCGGTCTTCGGCCTGCTGACCACGACGGTGGCCGACTCGGCCCGGCACCTCGACCTGGCGTCCGGCCCAGACGACCGGGACCGCCTCTCGCTACCCCCACCGACCGTCGGGTACGAGACCGCCATCGAGACCCTCGATGTCGCCGGCCTCCGGGCCCGCTGGTCACCCGACCTGGACTTCGCCACCGTCGACCCCGAGGTACTGGACATCGCGAGCGGCGCGGCCCGGGAACTGGCCTCCGCCGCCGGGCTGGTCCTCGACGAGGGCCCGGTCCACCTGCCGGACGCGGTGAAGGTGTGGCTCTCGTCGGGTGCCATGGACATCTGGCTCGACCTCGAGCCCGGCATGTGGCCCGGGGTGGCCGACGACCTGACCGCCTACTCCCGCCAGAGCCTGGAGGGCACCGAGGACTGGGTGATCTCCCGCTTCGCCAACGTGAAGCGGCGCCGTGAGGCCCTCACGGTGCAGGCCGCCGCGCTGTTCGAGGAGATCGACGTGCTGATGACGCCGACCACCGCGATCCCCGCCTTCGCCGCGGGCGGCCCGCCCCGGGCGGTGGTCGACGGTCAGGAGGTCGTCGGGGCCATGGCCACGCCGTTCACGATGCTGGCCAACCTCTGCTGGAACCCGGCGATCTCGGTCCCGGCGGGGCTCACCTCCGAGGGCCTGCCCGTCGGCCTGCAGATCGTGGCTCGGCGCCACGGCGACGAGATCCCGCTCCGGCTGGCCCGGATCCTGGAGCAGGCCCGCCCCTGGCCCCGCCTGGCCCCGGCCTGACCGGGGGTCGGCCCTGACCCGCATCCTGGAGGTTGCACCCGCCGGTACGCACGGCTTGCGCCGGGCGGTCCTGCGCGACGGCCACGACGACGCGGTCGTGGTCTTCGAGGGTGATGACGAGTCGGACACGTTCCACCTGGCCGCGGTCGGTGACGACCTCACCACGGTGGGGGTGGTCACGTTCCTGGAGCGCGAGTGCCCGGCCCGTCCCGGGCGCCACCCGGCCCGCCAGCTCCGGGGCATGGCCGTGGCCATCGACGAGCAGGGCACCGGCGTGGGTGCCGCGTTGCTGCAGGCCGGCCTGGACCGGTGCCGGGCCGATGGCGCGGCCGTCGTCTGGGCCCACGCCCGGGTGACAGCCGTGTCCTGGTACGAGGCCCACGGCATGCCCGCCGAAGGCGACGTCTACGTCTTCGGCGACGTCCACCTCCCGCACCGGCTGGTCGTGGCCGAGCTGTAGGCGGCCCCCGCCCCGGCGTCGGTGGACAAGGCCGGCATCGAGGCGCATGATCGACGAGGGCTCACCGAGCCGTCGTGGCCCGGGGGGCGATGGACGGAGGACTCCTCGTCCGCGACCAACTGACCCTGGGGGGATGACATGACCTTGGAATTCCGCCCGGCCGACGGTCACTCCGGCGAGGTTCACCACGTCCATCCGGCCGTGGGTGAAGGCCCGGCTCTACGCCGTACCGGGCTGAGCGGACTCGCCCCTGGTCGCGGTCCGCGCTTAGGGGCCGTCTGAGAAGGCGCTGAGATCGCGGCCCTGGGCCGTTCACCTCGTGCGTCCCGCGCCGTACGCTGTACTTCGACCCGTTGGGCGTCGACGGCACCACACAGGGGGAACCACCGATGGCCACGATCCACGCACCGTCCTACGGCGCGGCCCGATCGACCACTGTCCAGCCCGAGCTCAGCCTGAGCATCCGCTCGCTGCTGGCCGGGCTGTCCGTGGCGGCGGGGGCCATCCACCTCGTCATGGTGGGCTCCCACGCCGAGGCCTCGACCATGGAGGGCCTGCAGTTCGCCCTGGCCGGCTGGTTCCAGATCATCCTCGCCTTCTGGCTCTTCGCCCGGCCGGGCAGACTGCCCCTCGTCCTCAACCTCGTCGTGAACCTGGGCCTCATCGGGGCCTGGGCCGTGAGCCGCACCGTCGGCCTGCCGTGGGGCAGCCACGCCGGGGTCGCCGAAGAGGTGGGCCGGGTCGACCTGCTCTGTGTCGGCGCCGAGATCGCGCTGGTCCTGCTGTCCGCGGCCCTGCTCCTCCGCCCGCAGCTCGCGTTCACCGCTCGGGGCCCGCTCGTCGGGGCCATGGCGGCCGTGCCGCTGATCGCGGTCATGGGCCTGACGACCGCCGCGCTGGCCAGCGGTGAGGCGGCCGAGCACGGTGGCGCCGCCCACGCGCACGGCGAGGAGGCCGCCGCGGCGGGTCACGACGAGGGCCACCCCCACGGAGCGGCTCCCGGCGGCGTGACCGCGTTCGCCGCGCTGGCCGCGGACGACGTGTGTGACGGCGAGACCAACGTCGCCTCCTACTACACGGAACTGTCGGCCCTCGGTGGTGATCACCACGCCGACGGCGCGACCGACAGTGGCCACGGCCACGGCGCCGGCGAGGCCGAGACCCAGCCGCTGATCGAGTTCGCAGCCGAGAACGACATCGCCCTCGACGAGGAGACCATCGACGAGCTGACCTCGGTGCTGGGGTCGGAGCCGTCGATCGTGTTGAGCTCGGGGGAGCACGGCGCCGGCGGCCCCTTCGTCGGCCTGGACGGCCACGGGGCTGCGCAGCACTGGACCCCACTCACCGATCCCGCCGAGTGCGAGCAGCTCCAGTCGGAGCTGGACGACGCGCTGGCGGTGGCCGACGCCCACCCCACCGTGCAGGATGCCCTCGACGCCGGCTACATCAAGGCCACCGGCTACATCGAGGGCATTGCCGCCCACTACATCAAGCTCAGCGAGCTCATGGACCCGGGCTTCGATGCCGCCAACCCGGAGATGCTCCTGTACGACGGCGACCAGCCCACGTCCCGGATGATCGGGATCTCCTACGCCACGTTCTCCAACGAGGTGATCGACCCGGCGGAACACGGCTTCACCGGGCCCAACGACTACCCCCACAACCACGACGGCCTCTGCACCCGCGGTGGCCTGGTGGTGGGTGCCTCGTCGATCTCCGACGAGGAGTGCGCCCGGCGGGGCGGGTCCAAGATCGGGGCGGCGCTGCAGATGATCCACGCCTGGGTCGTTCCGGGCTGTGAGAGCCCCTACGGGATGTTCAGCGCCGAGAACCCGGTGCTGGACCGGGCGCTGGGCCAACACAGCACCGAACCGGGGTCGGCCAACTGCGCGTTCACCGACTACGACCTCGACAGCACCCCCGGCATGCCGCCGGAGCTGCTCGACACCTAGCCCCCGCGCTGGAGGACCGGCTCGCTCGCCGAACTGGCGCCTGATTTCGGGCCTATGGGCGGGAAATCAGGCGCCAGAACGGGGAATGGTCACCGCCAGGGAGTCGTAGGGTCGGGGCAATGGGTGACGGTCACGATCACCGCGTGGACCTGTCGGACCTGTCGGACCTGCGGGACCGGCAGCGGCGCGTCCTGTGGTGGGTGCTGGCGGCCAACGGCGGCTTCCTGGTCGTCGAGATCATCGGCGGGATCGCCTTCTCATCCCTCGCCCTCCTCGCCGACGCCGCCCACATGGCGACCGACGTCAGCGGGTTGGCCATCGCCCTGATGGCCCAGACCCTCCTCGGCCGACCATCGTCACGCCGGCACTCCTACGGCCTGCAGCGGGCCGAGGTGCTCGGGGCCATGGCGAACGGGATCCTGCTGGTCGCGCACGGCGGGCTGGATCGTGTTCGAGGCGGTCCAGCGCTTCGGCGACGAGGTCGAGGTCGAGGGCGGCGGCCTGCTCGTGGTCGCCACGGTCGGCTTGGTCGTCAACGTCGTCAGCGCCCTGCTGTTGGCGCGGGTCCGGGGGCGGAGCCTCAACATGCGGGGGGCCTATGTCCACATGATCGCCGATGCGGCCGGCTCGGTCGCAGCCATCGCGGCCGGTGTGGCCGTTGTCGTGGCCGATGCCTACTGGGTCGACGCCGCGGCCTCGATCCTCATCGCCGTCCTCGTGTTGTGGTCCTCGTGGGGCCTGTTGCGGGACACCGTGCACGTCCTGTTGGAGGGCAGCCCCTCAGAGATGGACGCCGAGCGGGTGCTGGCCACCATTCGGGGCACCGGGGTGGTCGACGACGTCCACCACCTCCACGTCTGGAGCCTGGCGTCGGACGCCCCGGCCCTCTCCGCCCACCTCGTGGTGGACGGGTCCCTCTCCATGCACGAGGCCCAGGAGCGGGGGGCCGTGGTCCGCCGGGCCCTGGAGGCTGAGTTCGGCGTGATCCACAGCACCCTGGAGCTGGAGTGCCACCCGTGTGCCGAGGACGAGCACCTCTAGACGGCCGGCTCCGAGGAAGCACGGGCTGGGGCCGCACCCGTTCCCCTTCTGGCGCCGGATGTGTCAGGGAGCCGGAGCACGGGAACCTGGCGTTCGGGCCGCCGGCTCGGGGGTCAGGTCCGGGCGCGGACCAGCCAGACGCGGCCGGGGAGATCGATGGCGCCATCGGCCCCGGCCCGGGTCGCGAGGGCGGCGCGGACCCGGTCGACGGCCTCGGCGGCTTGTGCCGGCGGTGCCGGGTCGAGGACCGCCTTCGCGTAGTCCATCTGGCGGACGAACGCGACGGCCTCGTCGATCGAGGTGCCGAGGTGGACGGTGCGTTGGACGTCGGTGAGCTCGACGCCGGTCCAACCCGCGCCCTCGAGGACCGATCGGACCCGGTCAGGGTCACCGAAGGCGAACCCGCCCGGGGGTGTCCGGCGGTGGGGGCGGAGCCAGCGGCAGGACCTCGTCGATGGCCCGGCGGGGCACGGTCGTCCACTCGTTGGCGTCGAGGGACTGCCAGCACACGAAGGCCAGGCGTCCGCCCGGCCGGAGCGCGCCGCCGAGGTGGGTGAAGGCCGCGACGGGATCGGCGAAGAACATGACGCCGAAGCGACTGGTGAGGACGTCGTGGCGGTCCGGGCCGAGGTCGTCGGCGGAGGCGTCGGCCTCGCGGAACGCGACGTTGTCGATGCCCCGCTGGGCCGCCCGCACCCGGGCCACGTCCAACTCGTCGGCCGACAGGTCGACCCCGAGGACGGTGCCGTCGGGCCCGACGGCGGCTGCCGCCGCCATCGCCACGTCGCCCCCGCCACAACCGACGTCGAGCACCCGATCGCCGGTCGCCAGCGCAGCGCCCTCGACCACGACCTCGCCGAAGTCGGCCAGCAGCCGGCTGAACCAGTCGGCGTGCTCGGCCCAGAAGCGGCCCTTCTCACCCGCCCACTCGGCGGCCGCGTCGATCATTGCTGTTCGCTCTTCGCCTGACGGCTCATCGCCTTGCGGGCCTGTTCGGCCCGCCGATCGGCTCCGCCGATCATCGATCGCGGAGGAAGCGCTCGACCTCGTCGACCAGAGCGCTGCCGTCACCGTGCAGGGCCTGCTCGTCGAAGACCCGCTCGAGCTCGGCCACGTAGGTGGAGGACTCCTCGTCCTCCTGCACCAGGTCGTCGAGCTGGCGCTCGTACTCGGTGGTGGCGATCTCGAGGGCGGTCACGGGCACGGTCGTGTCCAGGAGCTGGCCGAGGCGCTCGATGAGGGCCAGGGCCGCCTTGGGCGACGTGCTGCCGGGCACGTAGGAGGGCACCGAGCCCCAGAGGGAGATGGAGTCCAGGCCGGCGATGCGGCAGGACTCGTGCAGGGCGCCCAGGATGCCGGTCGGGCCCTCGTAGCCGGAAGGCCGGAGGTCGAGGCGGGTCACCAGCTCGGCGTCGTCGGTCGTGCCGATGACCGACGTGGGCCGGGTGTGGGGGATGTCGGTGAGCAGGGCGCCGAGGGTGACGACCATGCTCACGCCGAGCTCGTTGGCCACGCCCGTCACCTGCTCGCCGAACGTGCGCCACCGCAGGTTGGGCTCGATGCCCTCGAGGACGAGCACATCGCGCTCCTGGCCGGGGATCTCGCCCGCCCAGAACCGGTTGGCGGGCCACTCGATGCGGCGCAGGCCGCCGTCGTCGAAGGTCACCAGCGGGCGGGTGTCGGTGAAGCTGTAGAACTCCTCGGGGTCCAGTTCGGCCACCAGGTCCAGCTCCCAGACCTCCCGCAGGTGGCGGGTGGCGGTGGTGGCGGCGTCCCCGGCGTCGTTCCAGCCCTCGAAGGCCGCGATCAGCAGCGGGTCCCGCAGGGGCGGGCGCCGGTACCAGGTCACGTGGTCGAGGGAGGCCATCGCTTCAGCACCGTACCGGCGCGGTCGTCATGGCCAGAACCTAGGCGGGGCCCCGGTGCGGGGTCGCCCGGTAGGATCGGATCGCCGGGGATCGACGAAGGGGATCGGATGGCCGAGGGCGCCGTAGTACGGACGGTCGGGGAGCTCATGAGTGCCCCGGTCGTCACCGCGGAACCGGCCGACACCGTGGCCGAGGCCTCGGGCCGCATGCACGACGCCGGCGTCGGCTCGGTCGTCGTGGTCGACAGCACCCGGCGCGCCATCGGCATCCTCACCGAGCGGGACCTGGTCCGCTTCGCCGCCGCTGGTGACGAGGCCCGGGCCACCAAGGTCTCGGAGTGGATGACGCCGGACCCGGCCACGGTCGGCCCCGACGAACCTGTCGGTCGGGCCTTCGCCTGGTTGTCCGACAACGGCTATCGCCACATCCCCGTGGTCGACGGCGAGGACGGCGTCGTCGGCATCGTGTCCCTGCGGGACCTGCTCAAGATCGCCGCCATCGAGCCGGTCACCCACCCCGGGCACATGGAGGCGCCCAAGGGCCTGGCCGGGGTGATCGTCGCCGAGACGTCGGTGGGCGACGTCCGGGGTCAGGAGGGCTTCTACCACTACCGCCAGTACTCGGCCACGGACCTGGCCGAGAAGCGCTCGCTCGAGGACGTCTGGCACCTGATGTTCGAGGGCGAGCTGCCCACGGCCGCCCAGCGGGAGGTCTTCCTGGCCGAGATCCGGGCCAACCGGGTGCTGCCCCCGCCCGTCGCCGCCCAACTGCCGGCCATCGCCTCGGCCTCCGAGCGCTTCCTGCCCCTGGACGGCCTCCGCACGGTCGTCTCGCTGGTGGGTTCGGCGCTGGACTTCGAACCGTCGCTGGACATCACCGCCGAGGCGCTGCGCCACAACGCCATGCAGGTGTGCGCCGTGGTGCCGACGACGTTGGCCGCGCTCTACCGCCTCCACCACGGCGAGCAGCCGATCGACCCCCATCCGGACCTGGGCTACGCGGCCAACTACCTCTACATGATCACCGGGGAGGAGCCCGACCCCGAGCTGGCCAGGGGGATCGAGCAGTACCAGATCACCACGGTGGACCACGGCTTCAACGCGTCGACCTTCACCTCCCGGGTCATCACCTCGACAGGCGCGGACCTGGCCGCTGCGGTGGTCGGGGGCATCGGGGCTCTGTCGGGCCCGCTGCACGGTGGGGCGCCCAGCCGGGCCCTCGACATGCTCGACGCCATCGGCACGCCGGACAAGACCGAGGCCTGGGTGCGTGACGCCGTCGAGAACGGTGGGCGGATCATGGGCTTCGGCCATCGGGTCTACAAGACCGAGGACCCCCGCTCCCGGCTGCTCAAGGGCGTGGCCCGCCGCCTCGGCGGGGACACGGCCGCCTTCGCCGAGCAGGTCGAGCAGACCGTCGTGGACACCTTGGCCGAGTTGAAGCCGGGCCGGGAGCTCTACGCCAACGTCGAGTTCTACGCCGGTGTGGTCATGGACCGCTGCGGCCTGCCTCGGGTCATGTTCACCCCGACCTTCGCCTCCAGCCGGGTGATCGGGTGGTGCGCCAACATCCTCGAGCAGGCCGCCGACAACCGGGTCATACGCCCCAGCGCCCGCTACGTCGGCCCGCCGCCGCCCCAGCCCGTCCCCGACGCCGAGTGACGGTCACGGTCACGGTCGTCCGGTCGTCGACGACGAGCTGGTCGAGGCCTTCGTCCGGCTGACGCCGCAGCTGTCGTCATCCAACCCGCCGCCGTCGCGGGAGGCCTTGGAGGAGATCGTGGCCTCCCCGGCCACGATCCTCTTCGTGGCCCGGGACGGCGACGGCCCGATCCTGGGCTCGCTCACCCTGGCGCTGTTCCGCATCCCCACGGGCCTGCGGGCCTGGATCGAGGATGTGGTCGTCGACGAGGCGGCCCGGGGCAAGGGCGTCGGCGCTGCGCTCAACGAGGCGGCGCTGGACCACGCCCGCACGGTCGGGGCCCGCACCGTCGACCTGACCAGCCGACCGTCGCGGGAGGTGGCCAACCGGCTCTACCAGCGCCTCGGCTTCGTCGAGCGCGACGACGAACGTCTACCGCTTCGAGTTCTGACCTCCACGTACATCTCGGTGGTCAGGAGATGTACAGTTGAGGGATGGACGTTGCCATCAGTGAGCTCCGGGCTGACCTTCGGGCCTGGGTGGACCGGGCGCGGTCCGGCGAGAACGTCGTCGTGACCGAGCGCGGCCTCCCCGTCGCCCGTCTCGTCGCCGTGGATTCCTCGCCGCTCATCGACCGCCTGGAAAAAGCGGGGGTCGTCAGCCGACCGACGCAGGTCCGTCGGGTTCGAGCCGCCGACGTCCGTCGGGTCGAGGCCGAGGGCTCGGTGTCCGACCTGGTGAGCGAGTTGCGGCGAGACAGGTGACCGTCGTCTGCTTCGACAGCAGTGCCATCGTGAAGGTACTGGTCGAGGAGGAGGGCAGTGACCTCGCCGCCCTCCTGTGGGATGACGCCGAGCTGGTCGTCCTCAGCCGCCTGGCGCACCCCGAGGTCAGCGCGGCCCTCTCGGCAGCCGTGCGTTCGGCCCGACTGGGTGCCGCGGGCGAACGCCACGCCCGTCGGAGCTGGGAGCAGCTCCGGGCCGGTGTCCGTGTCGTCGAAGTGACGGCGGACCTGGCCGACGCGGCCGCCCGGCTGGCCCAGGACCACGTGCTCGGCGGCGGGGACGCGGTCCACCTCGCCAGTGCCCTGGCCCTGCAGGAGGGCGGTGTGGTGCTGGCCGCCTGGGATGCGCGGTTGCGTGTCGCGGCACTCGAGGCTGGCGTGGCGGTGGTCCCCGCGACCGCCGACTGAGGAATTCGTCGGCTGGGCCCGGCCTGATCGACCAGCCTGAGGGGGTGCATACCGAGTTCCAGTGGCGGGGTCCCTACGACAACGTCGAGCTCAACCAGCTCCACGCCGAGGCGTTCGGGACGAAAGTGTACGACGAGAGCGAGTGAAACTGGGTTGAGCTGGTCCAGCAGCACAGCCTGGGCTGGGTGGTGGCCCGGGACGGTGACCGCCTCGGCGGGTTCGCCAACGTCGTCTGGGACGGGCTGCTGCACGCCTGGATCCAGGACGTGATGGTCGCCGCTGACGTCCGCCACGAGGGCATCGGTTCCGGCCTGGTCTCGGCTGCGGGTGACGGGGCGCGGGCCGCCGGGTGCGAGTGGCTCCACGTCGACTTCGAGGACGACCTGCGGCCGTTCTACCTCGGGGCCTGCGGCTTCACGCCGACCAACGCCGGCGTGCTCCATCTGAACGAGGAGACGGCCCGGCGCTGAGCGCAGCGAGCACTCGGGAGTGGAGGGTGTCGTAGCGCCCCGGCCCCCAGCAGGTCGTTCCACGAGTGCCGTCCCGCCGCGCTGGCCCTTGGCCGGTGTGTCCTTCGTCGATGGAGGGTCGCCGGTGTCCTCACCCCGGGCGGCGCTCACGGCCGTCTCGATCTCGCCGAGGATCGGAGGCCAGAACAGGACGTACGGTCGGGTGATGGCCGTCGAACCTCGCCGCTATCGGTCGGGGGACGAGGACAGTGGGCGGTGGGTGGGGTTTGCGTTCCGGGATGGGGACGTGGTCATCAGCACGCGGTCGAAGCACGGGACGACGTGGGTGCAGATGATCTGTGCGCTGCTCGTGTTCCGGACGGCGGATCTGCCGGCGCCGTTGTCCGAGCTGTCGCCTTGGCTGGACTGGCGGGGGACGCCGCGGGATGAGGTCGTGGCTCGCCTCGAGGCCCAGCAGCACCGGCGGTTCGTGAAGACGCACGCGCCGCTGGACGGGCTTCCGCTCGACCCTCGGGCCACCTTCGTCGTGGTGGGGCGACACCCGCTGGACGCCGCGGTGTCGCTGTACCACCAGGGAGCCAACCTCGACCGGGCCCGCATCGCCGAGCTCACCGGCGAGGCCGAGCGCGTGGCGGACCGGGTGCCGGTGGAGGACTGGCTCGACAGAAGGATCGCCGACGACCCTGATCCGGTCGACGCGCTCGACTCGCTCCCCGGCGTGGTTCACCACCTGGTCGACGCCTGGGGCCGACGGGACGAGGCGAACGTCGTGCTCGTCCACTACGACGACCTGTCCACGGACCTCGAAGGGGAGATGAGTCGCTTGGCCGACGTGCTCGAGTTGCCGCCGCCGACCCCCGACCTCGTCGCTGCGGCCCGTTTCGACGCTATGCGGGACCGGGCTGACGCGCTGGCCCCCGATGCCGGCGGCATCTTCCGTGACCGGCAGGCGTTCTTCCGGCAGGGTGGCTCGTCCCGGGACGATCTCCCGGCCGACCTCGTCGCCCGCTACGAGGCCCGGGTCGCCGCTCTCGCCCCGGCCGACCTCCTCACCTGGCTCCTCCGTCCCACCTGAAATGAGGCAGGCACCGCGGCGGTCACGCGGCGGCGAGCTGCTTGCCGGCGGTGCCCATGAGGTCGAGGAAGTTGTCGCAGTAGAAGGCCTGGCGGACGGCCTCGTCGACGTCGCCCAGGGACGACTCGAAGCGCTCCAGGGGCTTGCGGCCGCCTTCGACGTGGGGGTAGTCCGACGAGAAGAGGCAGACCTCGGGGCCGCTGTTGTCGATGATCCAGCCGACGTCCTCGGTGGGGTACGGGCGTGAAGCGGACCTGGCGGCGGACGTACTCGGTGGGGCGAAGGCTCAGGGCCTGCAGGCGCGTCTCGTGGCGGTGGAAGGCGTCGTAGGCCGACTCCATCTGGCGCAACCAGGACGGCACCCAGATGGCGCCCTGCTCGATCACCCCGATGCGCAGGTCCGGGAAGCGCTCGAGCACGCCGTCGAAGATCAGGGTGGCCAGGGTCTGCGCCGGCGGGCCGGGGATGCCCATGTAGTCCACCGAGCGGAAGTTCTCCTCGCCGCCGTGGAAGTCGGGCGGGATGGGCAGGCCGTTCTGGAAGTACGCCGGGTCGATCAGGTCACCGGTGCCACCGACGTGGAAGACGACCGGGATGCCCGCCTCCTGCGCCTTGGCCCACACCGGGTCGAGGCCCACGTGGCTGGGGGAGTGGCCCGGCGGGCAGCCCGAGGCGATGAGAAGGGCGGCGGCGCCCATGGCCAGCGCCTCGTCGACCAGGTCGGGGGCGGCGTCGATGTCGAACAGCGGCACGTAACAGGTGGGCAGCAGCCGGTCGTCGACCGAGCAGAACTCGACCATGCCCCGGTTGTGGGCCCGGGCCGTGCCGACGGCCAGCTCGGCGTCGCCGCCGTGCTCCCAGTCGTGGAGGCGCCGGTTGTGGAACGTGTTGAAGACGAGCTGGCTGGAGAAGCCGAGCAGGTCGAGCGCCCGGGGCCGGTCCTCGGCCACGAACGACCCGGTCGCCGCGAAGTTCTTCCGGGCCATGATCTCCTCGGCCTCGGTCGCCCGGTACTCGTCGGAGGCGTGCTTCGCGGCCAGCCGGTCGAAGGCGGCGTTGAGGTCCCGGAGCTGCTCCTCGGGGTCACCGGTCTGGCGCAGCTCGTTGCCGCTGCTCAGGTCGAGGGGGGCGATGCGGTCCCGCAGGCCCGGGATCGGCGTGGTCGCGCAGCCACGTCGGCGTCTCCATGATGTGCGCGTCGGCGTCGTGGATGGTCCGACCCGAGGCGTAGGGCATCAGGCGACCGCCGGCTCCGGGCTCGGCTCGGGCGGACTGCCGACCTGGCGTCCATCTCGGCCCGGCGGGCATAGGCCCAACCCGGGCCCCGGACCACGAAGGACAGGCGGTCGGCCCAGTTGTCGCTGTCGGCCACGTCCCGGAGGATGTCCTTGTACTCGTGGGTGGCGATGGTCACCGGGTTGTCGGTGTGGATGTTCTTGGTCAGGCCGTACACGACCGGCTCGTCCTCCTCCTCCCGCTGGAAGGTGCCGAACAGGCGGTCCCAGACGATGAGGATCGAGCCGTGGTTCCGGTCGATGTAGCGGCGGTTGCGGCCGTGGTGGACCCGGTGGTGCGACGCGGTGTTGAACCCCTCCTCGAACCTCCCGAGCTTCGGGATGATGTCGGTGTGGATCCAGAACTGGTAGAGCAGGTTGATCCCCCGGGCCCGCTCGATGACCGTCGGGTTGAGGCCGGCCAGGCACAGGGCGCCGTAGGGGACGAAGGTGCCCAGCGAGTCGGCCACCGGCTGGCGGAGCGCGGTCGACAGGTTGTAGCGCTCGCTGCTGTGGTGCACGACATGGATGGCCCACAGGTAGCGGGCCTCGTGCATGAACCGGTGGTTCCAGTAGTAGATGAAGTCCCAGGCGGCGACGGCGGCGATGCTGGCCAGGACCCCCGTGCCCAGGTCCCGGCGGGAGCGCCGCTTCTCCCACAGGCGCTTGGGCTCGGGTGGCCGAGCCGACGGCGCTGGTGAGGGCGATCCCGCCGGCGACGATGGCCGTCGGTCCGCCGTAGCGGGCGACCAGGCGGGCCCGCTCCAGGGTCGGGTCCGGCGTCTCGGCGGTGCCGGACCCGGCCATTGCTGGTGGCGTGGCCGTTGCTGGACGTCGTTGCCATGGGGTCGGAGTCGATCGGGTCGGTGACTCGGATCGGCGGCCAGCGGTGGCCGTGGCGGTGGCGGTGGCGTGGCGCCGGTTCGGTCGGGAGGCGGGACCGGTCGTCCGGTGATCCCGGATTGACCGCCGCCGGTCGGCCCGCCGGCGGATGAAGCGGTCGGCCACGGTCGTGGCCACCGTGGCGGTGACGGCGACGGCGACGAGGCCCTTGCCGGTCCTCGAGCGCTGCGGGGCGATCTTGTCGAACAGGGCGTGGGTGGCCATCGGGATGAGCAGGCTGGCCGTGCCCATCGTGAGGTTGGCCAGGGTGTCACCCCGCTCGTAGTCGGCGGCGGTCGGGCCGATGCGCTCGGCCCGCCGCTTCAGCAGCTGGTTCTCGATGCCCATGGAGGCGAAGTAGCCGGGCGTGGCGACAGCGGTCAGGTCCACGCCGGGATTCTCGCAGGTTCGGCGCGCGGATCCGCCCAGCGACGGCGGTCAGGAGGGGTCAGGCGCCGTCGGCGGCCGCCTCGAGGGCGGCGATGTCGAACTTCGACCATCCCGAGCATGGCGGTCATGACCCGGTTGACCTTCTCGGTGTCGGGGTCGGTGAGGAGCTCCTCCCAGCCGGCGGGGACGACCTGCCACGAGAAGCCGTAGCGGTCCTTGAGCCAACCGCACTGGCTCTCCTCGCCGCCGTCGGTGAGCTTCTCCCAGTAGTGGTCGATCTCGTCCTGGTCGGCGGCCTCGATGAGCAGCGACACGGCCTCGGTGAAGGTGAACATCGGCCCGCCGTTGATGCCGGTGAGCTTCTGGCCGTCGAGCTCGAAGTCGACGGTCAGCACCTCACCCGCCGGGCCGGGCCCGGCCTCGGTGTAGTGGGTCACGGTCGTGATCTTCGAGTTGGGGAAGACCGAGACGTAGAACTCGGCGGCTTCCAGGGCCTGGTCGTCGAACCAGAGGTTGGGGACGAGGCGGGGCATGGCGTTCTCCTGCGGGGTTGTCCGTCACCCACTCTGACCGATCGGGCGGCACGGAATCATCGGAGCCGCGAGACTGGGCCGATGCCGCGGTCCGCCGACGACCTGTTGGCCGAGGCCCGGGCCCGGCTCGGACACCGGCCATCACCTGCCGAAGGCCGCGGCGGCGCAGGCGGCCGGCGCTCTCCTGGTCGACATCCGCCCGGTCGAGCAGCGACTGCGGGACGGGGAGATCCCGGGCGCCGTGTTCATCGAGCGCAACGTGCTCGAGTGGCGCCTGGACCCGAGGTCCCACTGGCGCCATCCGGAGGTGACCTCGGTCGACCGGACGCTGGTCGTGGTCTGCAACGAGGGCTACCAGTCGAGCCTCGCCGCCGCCGTCCGCCTTGGACCTCGGCTGGGCGTCGGCCACCGACCTGGCCGGCGGCTTCCAGGCGTGGCGGGCGGCGGGCCTTCCTGTCGTCGAGTTCACCCCGGACGTGATCGGCCTCGCCGAGGAGGTGCAGGCCATCGGTCGGGCCGGGCTGCACTTCAGCGACGACCCCTTCGACCGCGACCGCTACCAGCGCCTGGTCGACCTGGCCACCCGGACCTACGTGCAGATGAGCCCGGTCGACAACCCGGCCCTCATGGCCCGCTTCGCCCGCGAGGTGGGCTGCATCACCCCGAAGGTCGGGGCCGACGCCGCCGTTCTCGACGGGGCCGGCCGGCTCCTGCTCGTGGAGCGGGCCGACGACCACTGCTGGGGGCTGGTCAGCGGCTGGGTCGAGCCCAACGAGCACCCGGCCGAAACGGTGGTGCGCGAGGCCAAGGAGGAGGTCGGCCTCGACATCGTGGTCGACGACCTGGTGGGGGTCTTCGCCCGCCCCGCCTCCTCGGCCAGCGGCCCCCACTCGGTCGTGTCGGTCGTCTACCGGGCCACGATCACCGGCGGCGAGCTGGCCCCCCAGCCCCATGAGGTCCTGTCCGCGCGTTGGTGGGAGGTCGACGAGGTCCCCGCCTGGCACCTCGACCACGAGCGGATGGCCCGCGCCGCTCTCAGGCCGGGGTGAGTTTCAGGATGTCGCCGGGGTGGGTGAGGACGTAGAGCTCGCCGGTGGGGTCTTGGGCGAAGGAGATGGGGGCGTCGATGTCGTCGGCGACGGTGGTGTCGTCGACGACCTCGCCGTCGACCAGGGCCAGGGCCCGGAGCTCGCCGGTGCAGTAGTCGGTGTAGAGGTAGGCCCCGAACAGCTCGGCGATCCGGCCGTGGTAGACGTAGCCGCCGATCACCGAGCACCCGCCGTCCTCGTGGCGGTAGACGAAGACCGGTGGGGTGTGGTCGTCGGGCTCGATCCCGTCCTCGTAGGGCTGGTCGCCCTCCATGGCGTTCCAGCCCAGGTTGGCCCCCCGCCCGGCGTCGCGGCCGTCGCCGTCGGCCGGCAGCAGGTCGATCTCCTCGACCTCGGCCTGGCCGACGTCGCCGATCCAGAGGTCGCCGGTCGACCGGTCGAACGAGAAGCGCCACGGGTTGCGCACGCCCTTCAGCCAGACCTCGGGTCGGGCTCCCTCGACGTCGACGAACGGGTTGTCGTCGGGTACCCCGTAGGCGCTGCCGTCCACCCCGTTGGGGTCGATGCGCAGGATCGACCCCAAGCAGCTGCTCGGGGTCCTGGCCGGCCCGGAGGGGGTCACCGGCCGAGCCGCCGTCCCCGATGCCGATGTAGAGCATGCCGTCGGGGCCGAAGGCGAGGTGGCCGCCGTTGTGGTTGGCGAAGGGCTGGTCGAGGGCGAGCACGATCCGGCGACTGTCCTCGTCGAGCGAGCCGTCTTCGGCGATCGCATACTCGTCGATGCGGGTGTTGCCGTCGTGGTTCGTGGTGCTCACGTACAGGTGCGCCCCGTCGGGGGCCACGGCCAGGCCGAGCAGGCCCCGCTCGGCGTCGGTGGTCGTCTCGTCGGTGATGTCGAGCACCGTCGTGGCGTCACCGGTGGCCAAGTCGACCTCCAACACGACGCCGGCTCGCTCGCCGACGTACGCCCGGTCTTCGACGTCGGGTCGGAACACCATGGCGGTGGGTTCCTCGAACTCGCCGACACTCTCCAGAGCGACTTCGACCCCCTCGACGGTCTCCACGTAGCCCAGCCCGCGGATGGTCGTCGACGACACGACGTCCGGCTCGGTCGTTTCGACGATCGGGGCCCGGGTGTCGCTGGGCAGCGCCTCGTCCTCCCCGTCGCTGCACGCCGCCCGCGACGAGTACGGCCAGCGCCCCGACGACGGCCGGCCACGGCCGTCTCATTGCATGGGCCGGATCAGTCCCTCCTGCACGACGGACACGGCCAGCTCACCCCCGTGGGTGTAGATCGATCCCCGGGCCATGCCCCGACCGCCGCTGGTGGACGGGGTGTCCTGCACGTAGAGCAGCCACTGGTCGGCCCGGAACGGGCGGTGGAACCACATGGCGTGGTCGAGGCTGGCCATCATGATCTGCTCGTCGGCCGCCACCGAGCCGTGGGGCAGCAGCGTGGTGTCCAGCAGGGTCATGTCCGACGCGTAGGTCAGCACGCACGCGTGCAGGACCGGGTCGTCGGGCAGGGTCCCGTCGGCCCGCAGCCAGACCCGCTGGTGCGGGGGCAGGGGCTCACGGCGCTGGTCCCAGCTCCAGTCGACGTTGCGGGTGTCGATGGGCCGGGGACGGTCGAGGTAGTCGCCGAAGCGATCGGCAAAGGGCTGCATCCGGGTCCGCCAGTCGGGCAGGGTCTCGGGCTCCGCCGGCGCCTCGTCGTTCCACATGGCGTCGGCCAGCGGGATCTGGTGGTCCAGGCCCGCCTCGATGACGTGGAACGAGGCGGCCAGGTTGAAGATGGCCTTGCCGTGTTGGATGGCCACGACCCGGCGGGTGGTGAACGAGCGCCCGTCCCGGATGCGGTCGACCTCGTAGAGGATCGGCACGGTGGGGTCGCCGGGGCGCAGGAAGTAGGCGTGCAGCGAGTGGACCCGGCGGTCGTCGTCGACGGTCCGGGCGGCGGCGACGAGGGCCTGGCCGGCGACCTGGCCCCCGAAGACCCGCTGGCGCTCCTCGTCGGGGCTGTTGCCGCGGAAGATGTTGACCTCGATGGCCTCGAGGTCCAGGAGCGCGCAGAGGGCGTCGACGGCGGCCTGGGACATCAACGCGCACGCTACCGGTGCCGATAGGAGGGTCATGGCCGTGGTCGATACCCCCGTCCCCAGCGCTACGCTGAGCCGCATGGCGAGGTCCCGCGTGGAGGTGCTGACGCGCATCCGCGAGGCGGACTACCGCAAGATGCTGAAGTACTCAGCGGTCTCGGCCGTGGCCTTCCCGTTCACGCAGGTCCTGCTGCTGGTCTTCACCCTCGGCTTCGACTGGTCCTTCGTCACCGCCAACCTCGTGGCCGTGTCGATCATGGCCTTCCCCGCCTACGTCATGAACCGCTACTGGGTGTGGGGCAAGAAGGACAAGAACCGGGTCATGACCGAGGTCCTGCCCTTCTGGGTCATCACCCTCATCGGTCTCGTCCTGTCGACGGTCTGCGCCCACTACGCCGACCTCTGGTTCGACTCGGCGCTCGCGGTGAACGTGGCCAACGCCGTCGGCTTCGGGCTGGTCTGGGTCTTCAAGTTCGTCTTCCTCGACCGGGTGATGTTCGGGGGTCATCGGCACTTCCCGGTGGACGAGGACCTCGACGCCGAGCTCGACACCGCTCCCGCGACCTAGGCCGCCGTGGACCCCCGCCTCCAGGCCGCCGCGGAGGCCGCCCGAGGCTTCATGCCCCCCGACGAGGGCCTGGCCCTCTACGAGGCCGCAGTCGCCTCGCCCGGCCCGTTCCTCGAAGTCGGCACGTACTGCGGCAAGTCGGCGGTCTACCTCGGCACCGCGGCACGCAAGTCCGGCACCGTGCTCTTCACCGTGGACCACCACCGCGGCTCGGAGGAGAACCAGGCGGGGTGGGAGCACCACGAGGCCGACCTGATCGACCCCGACGTCGGTCTGATGGACACCCTGCCCCACTTCCGGCGCACGATCTCCGTGGCCGACCTCGAGGACGTGGTCATCGCCATCGTGGGCGAATCCGCCACGGTGGCCGCCCACTGGTCGACGCCGCTCGGCTTCCTCTTCATCGACGGCGGCCACGGCCCCGTGCCCGCCCATCAGGACTACGAGCGCTGGGTCCCCCACGTCACGGTCGGCGGCACGCTCGCCATCCACGACGTCTTCCCCGACCCCGACGACGGTGGTCGCCCACCGTTCGAGCTCTACTGCCGGGCCCTCGAGTCGGCGGCCTTCGAAGAGACCGGAGCGACCGGCTCCCTGCGGGTCCTGCGTCGGGTGGCCGAAGGGATCTAGGGGTGGCCGAGGACTGGGACTGGATGCGGGTGCTGGTCGAGCCGTGCCCGCACTGTGGCACCGAGGTGTCGGTGGTGCGCCCCGCCGACCTCTCGGATGCGGTCCGGGCGGAGGCCGGACGGTGGGAGACCCTGCTGGCCGAGACCGACGACGATCGGCTGCGGGCCCGTCCCGACGACGGGTCCTGGACCGCGCTGGAGTACGGCTGTCACTGCCGGGACGTGCTCTCGGTCATGACCGAGCGGGTGGCCCGGACCCTGGTCGAGGACGACCCCGAGTACGGCTGGTGGGACCACGAGGCGTCCGCCGTGGACGAGCACTACAACGAACAGGATCCGATGGGCGTGGCCGGTGACCTCGGCGCCAATGCCGAGTGGATGGCCGGCACCCTCGCGCTGGTGGAGGGGGCCGAGTGGGAGCGCCGGGGCACCCGCCGGGGTGCAGAGCCCTTCACCGTGGCCGGCCTGGCCCGCTTCACCCTCCACGAGTTGGTCCACCACCGTCAGGACGCCGAATCCCGCCTGGGCTGACCTGGTTCAGACGCCGGCGGCGCAGAGGACGGTGGCCTGGATCCGGGTCCGTGGGATGGTGTCGGCAACGGCCCCCGATCGGGGGCCACCCTCTGCTTCAGTCGAGAGAGGGCTGATCCTCGTGGGTCTCGTCGAGCGCGGCCTCGGGCAGGAAGGCGTGGTCGACGAACAGCCGAGCGCCGGCGGAGGCCCCCGAGAGGGCGTCGGCGGCCAGGATCACGGCGGCGGCGGTGTAGGTCGAGCGCTCGTCGCCGGGGAAGTGGACCTGCTCCGGGTAGACGATGCCGGTCCAGTAGTAGCCCTCTTCGGAGCGCAGCGTCTGGGCCTGACGGAACAGCTCCAGGGCGAAGTCGGTCCGACCGACGGACAGGTAGGCCAGCAGGCACTCACAGGTCTCGGCCGCGGTGATCCACGGGCGGTCCGACACGCAGCGGATGCCCCGGCCCTCGAGGTAGAAGGTGTCGAGGCGGTCATCCAGGTGGGACCGGCCCTCGTCGCCGGTGAACACGCCGGCCAGGACCGGGTAGTACCAGTCCATGGCCCAGCGGTGTTTGGGGGCGAAGGCGTCGGGCTCATGGCGCAGCGTGTGGACCAGGCGGCCGGCGGACACCTCCCAGTCGGGGCGCTCGTGGCCCAGGGCCTCGGCGATGGCGATGGCGCAGCGCAGGCTGTGGGAGATGCTCGACGAGCCCGTCAGCAGCGCGAAGGACCAGGGGGTGCCGTCGGCGTGGCGGGCCCAGAGGATCTCACCCCGGGGGGTCTGCAGGTCGAGCACGAAGTCGATGGCCCGCTCGACCATGCCCCAGGTGGCCTCGAGGAAGCCCCGGTCCTCGGTCAGCAGGTAGTGGTGCCAGACCCCGGCGGCCACGTAGGCCACGGTGTTGGCGTCCAGCTTCTCCTGCTCGACCCGGTCGGCCAGGTAGTACTGGTGCCAGGCGCCGTCGTCGCGCTGGGTGTCGGCCAGCCACTGGTAAGGCCCGGTCGACCTCGTGGTGGCGCCCGCACACGTCCAGGGCCATGGTGGCCTCGACGTGGTTCCACACATCGGCGTGCCCACCGGGGAACCAGGGGATCATCCCGGTGGGGAGCTGCCACTCGGCGATGGACTCTGCGGTCTTGGCCACGTCGGCGGCGGTCAGGATGCCGGGGACCGCGGGCAGCCCGCGGGGTTCAGGCGACACGGGCATGACCCTCCATGCTGGCCGACGGGGCGGGCGATTCCACCTGGGCCGGGGTGGGCTTGCGGGCGTAGAGCACCAGGCTCTTGCCGATGACGGGCTGGAGCAGGCGCTCGGCCACCCGGGTGACCAACGGCCCGTTCACCATGTCCCACACCAGGAGGCGGTGGTACGCCTTCGTGAGCGGGTTGGCCTCGATGTCCTCCTGCGGCCCGACGGCGCAGCGCAGCCACCAGTACGGGGTGTGCAGGGCATGGACCTGGTGGGAGCCACCGGGCTCCAGGCCCGTGGCCGCCAGCTTCCGGCGCAGTTCCCGCTCCGTGTAGATGCGGACGTGGCCCCCGTCGACCTTGGGGGCGTGGTACTCGTCGGAGAGCTTCCAGCACACGACCTCGGGCAGCCAGGCGGGAACCGTGATGGCGATCGTGCCGCCCGGCTTGAGCACCCGGGCCAGCTCGGCGGCGGCCATCTCGTCGTCGGGGATGTGCTCCATGACCTCGGCGGCGATGATCCGGTCGAAGGTGGCGTCGGGGAACGGCAGTTGTTGGCCGTCGGCCACGGCTGCCGCCGCCAGGCCACCGGCAGGGGCCTCGTCCCCGACCTCCATCGCGCCGCACATGGTGCGGCACTCGACCATGTCGGCGTGGTTGAAGTCGGCGGCCACGACCCGGACCCCCCGACGGAAGGCCTCGTAGGCGTGTCGGCCGTTGCCCGCGCCCAGGTCGAGGAGCAGCTCGCCCGGTCGTACGCCGAGCCGGTCGTAGTCGACGGTCAGCACAAGGCCGATCCGGTCCCGAGGACGGTCGGGGACGCCGTGGGGCGGTCGAGGTCGATGGTCGGCAGCACGTCAGCCCTGCTTGAGGCGGATGCGGTACTGCTCGACGGTCTTCTCGGCCGTGTGCCGCCAGGTCCAGTTGTCGATGACCCGCTGGCGGCCGGCGGCGCCGACCTTGGCGGCCAGCTCCGGGTTGTCCATGGCGAAGTTGATACGGGCGGCCAGCGCCGCGGCGTCGCCCGGAGGGCAGGTGAAGGCGGTCTCGCCGTCGGGGCCGACGACCTCCTTCAGGGCGCCACCGGTCGTGGCCACCAGGGGCACGCCGGAGCACTGAGCCTCGATCGCAGGTAGCGAGAAGCCCTCGTAGAGCGACGGGACCACGGCCAGCTCCGCCTCGGCGTAGAGCTCGACGATGCGCTCGTCGGACACGCCGTAGACCCACTGCACGGCGTCGGTCAGCCCGAACTGCTCGAGGGTGCGCATGGCCCGCCCCTCTTCCTTGGGCTTGCCGATGATCACCAGGTCACAGGGCCGCTCGGTGCGGATCTTGGCCACGGCCTCCAGCAGGTAGGCCAGGCCCTTCATGGCCACGTCCGCCGATGCGGTGGTGATGAGCCGGCCGGGGACCCGGGCGATGTGGGGCAGGGGCTTGAACTGCTCCTGGTCCACTCCCACCGGGACGATGGCCATGTTCTCCAGGGGAACGAGGTGGTCCTGGTGGATGTCGTCCCGGGAGTTCTCCGACACCGTGATGACCCGCTTCATGCGGCTGGCCACCCGGGTCTGCATCTTGGTGAAGGCGTACCAACGACCCTTGTTCCAGCGCTGCCAGCCGTTCTCGGCGTGCTCCATCTCCAGGCGACGGTCGACGGTGATGGGGTGGTGGATGGTGGCCACCACGGGCAGGCCGTCCCGCTCGATCGCCAGCAGGCCGTAGCCCAGGCACTGGTTGTCGTGGACCAGGTCGAACTCGCCCTTGCGGGTGCGCAGGTGCTGCCACGCCCGGACGCTGAAGGCCAGCGGCTCGGGGAAGGTGCCCAGCGAGAAGCTGGTGACCTCGACGAAGTCGGCGAAGTGCTTGAGCTCGCCGATCCACGGCATGCGCATCGGGAAGTGCTCGTTGTAGATGTCCAGGCTGGGCAGCTCCACCAGCGGGACCCGTTCGTCCAGGCGGGGATAGGGCTGGCCGCCCAGGACCTCGACGGTGTGGCCGAGGTCCACGAGGGCCTTCGAGAGGTGACGGGTGTAGACGCCTTGGCCCCCGACATGGGGCTTGCCCCGATAGCTGAGGTAGGCGATGCGCAGCGGCGCGTCGGCAGACATGCGAGAGGAAGGCTTTCTTTCCGTTGACTGAGCGGTCAAGTGTGCCCGGAACCGGGGGGTTTCGGGCCAGGATGGGTCCTGTGCGGGGTCTGGTGCAGCGGGTGGCGAGCGCCCGGGTGCTCGTCGGGGACGAGCCGGTCGGTGAGATCGGGGCCGGCCTCTGCGTGCTGGTCGGCGTGCACCGGGACGACACAGAGGCCCAGGCGGCCAAGTTGGCCGAGAAGATCTGGGGCCTGCGGGTCATGGCCGACGACGACGGGGTGATGAACCGCTCCGTCGCCGACACGACGGGCCAGGTCCTGGTCGTCAGCCAGTTCACCCTCTACGGGAACACCGACAAGGGCCGCCGGCCGTCGTGGATCGAGGCCGCGGCGCCCGAACAGGCCGAGGCGCTGGTCGACCTCGTGGTGGCGACGTTGCGCGGGAAGGGGGCGACGGTGGCCACCGGCCGCTTCCGCACCGACATGCTGGTCGAGCTGGTCAACGACGGCCCGACGACCGTCCTGCTGGAGGTCTAGGGCGCACCGATACCGATGGCCCGATCTCGCCACGCAGTGTGGCAATCGGAGGATCGGCACGCCGCCGATCACCGGAAGCCCTACCCCACGCCCCCGGGGGTGCCATCGGTGTCGGTTGCCCCGGCCCGACGGCGTGAACGGCGAAACCCGACCCACGAGCCGACGACCAGGGCCAGGGCCACCACGAGCATGGGCCAGTCGCCGACGCGCGTGTAGACGGTGAGGCCTTCGCGGGTCTCGACCGTGCCCTGGACCACGGCGCGCTCGCTCACGGCGGTCCGGTCGAGGACCTCGCCGTCCGGGCGTGATGATGGCGGTGAGACCCGTCGGGGCGGCCTGCAGGACCCATCGCCCGGTCTCCATGGCCCGGAGCCGGGAGGACGCGACCTGCTGGGTCTGCACGATGGTCAGCCAGTAGGACGACCCGTTGGTGGGGTTGAGCAGGACCTCGCCGCCGTTGCGGATGGCGTCCCGGGCCCGGTTGGCGAAGAACACCTCCCAGGAGATGACCACGCCGAACGTGCCGACGTCGGTCTCGATGGTTGCCGGGCCGTCGCCCACGATGGCGTCCCGCGCGGGCAGGGCGTCCCCGGCGAAGCGGCTGAGGGTGGACCGGAAGGGCACGTACTCACCGAAGGGGACCCGGCGGACCTTCTCGAACCGGTCGGTGAACTCGCCGTCGGCATCGATGACCAGGGCGGCGTTGCGGAACCCGTCGTCCTCGCCCTCGACGGCGCCGACCACCAGTGGCGCATCCAGCTCCCGGGCCAGAGCCGACAGCTCCTCGCCCTCCCGCTGGCTCGCCACCGGGCCCTCGACGTTGATGACGTTCTCGGGCCAGACGACCAGGTCGACCGGGGTGTCGATGCTCCTCGCTGGCCTCGAGGTGGCGCTCGACGACCTCCCGCTCGTCGGTGTCGGCCGCCCGGGTGCGCTGCGGCCCACCGCCCTGCACGAGGGCCACGTCGAGCGTGCCGGTGGCCCGCCCGTCGGGGGCGACGGCCGCGAGGAGCACCACGGCGACCACGCCGGCCAGGGCGAGGGCACCGGTGCGGCGGGCGCCCGAGGTCAGGGCGTCCAGCGCGACGCCGACGCCGACGACCAGGGCGACCAGCAGCAGCGGCCCGAGCAGGCGGACCGTCGGGCCCAGCGGCGTGCCGGCCTGGGTCATGGCCACCGTCGCCAGCGGCTGGCCGCCGAAGGGCCAGGACCAGCGCAGGAACTCCGCCAGCACGGTCGCGCCGACGAGGGCGGGCCAGCGTCGACGGCCCGGCGGGCAGGCCACCGCGGCGAGGGCCCAGAAGCCGCCCCACAGGGCCAGCACCACCCCGTAGCCCGGGAGCGTGAAGTCGAGCATCCAGAAGACCGATGGCACGAACCAGCCCAGGGCGAACACGGCCCCCCGCTTGGCCCGCACCCGGCGGGCCGGCTCGTCCAGCTGTCGGCTGAACAGGGCGAAGGCGACGAAGGTCAGTGGCCACCAGCCCCACGGCGGCAGCGAGAACGCGAGCAGGAGGCCCGCGCCCAGGCAGATCAGCAGCGGGAGCTTCGATCCTGGCACCGCCGCCGGGGTCGGGGTGGCGGCTGCCGCCTCGTCGGTGCGCTCAGCCACGGGCGTCGAGCAGCCGCCGGGCGGCGGTGCGGCCGTGGTGGATGCAGGCCGGCAGCCCGACGCCGCCGTAGGCCGCCCCGGTCAGCACCACGGGGCCGTCGTGCTCCGCGGCGAGGGTGGCCTCGATGTCGGCCACCCGCGCCTCGTGACCCACCCGGTACTGGGGCAGCGAGCGCGTCCCAGTGGCTGACCCGGACCTCGGTGGGCGGGCCCTGGAGGCCCATCGTCGTGGCCAGGTCCTCGAGGAGCCGGGAGACCAGGTCGTCGTCGTGGAGGTGGGCGATGCGGTCGTCGCCGGCCGAGCCGGCGGAGGCCCGCAGCACGACGGTGCCGGTACCTCCCAGGTGAGCCCACTTCGTGGAGCTCCAGGAGCACGCGGTGAGCAGGAGGCCCTCGGGGTCGGCCACGAGGAAGCCCGAGGCGTCGAGCGGGTGGGCGACCGCCCCCCGGGGCACGGCCAGACTCACCAGCACCACCGAGGCGTACGTGATGGTCTCGAGCAGGCCCGCGGCGCCCGGGGAGGCGTCGGCCAGGAGGTCGGCGGCGGCGAAGGTCGGTAGGGCCAGTACCAACCCGTCGGCCTCGAGGTGGCCGATCGACCGGACGTGGTCGCCCAGTCGGAGCTCGACCCCCCGCTCGCCGAGGGCCTCGACCAGCCGGTCGACCAGGCGTCCGGTGCCCCCCTCGAACCCGCCGAAGACCGGGGCGTCGGGGTCGGTGGCGGCCTGCTGGTCGGCGAGACCGGCCAGCAGGCCCCCGGGGTGGCGGCCGGCAGTCAGGAGCTGGGGAGTGAGGGCGGCCGCGCTCATGTCGTCGGCCCGGCCGGCGTTGATCCCGTTGAGGAGGGGAGCGACCACGCGATCGAGCACCGGCCGTCCGGTGGCGGCCGCGACCAGGTCGGCCACCGACACGTCGTCGGCGGTCACCGGAGGGCCGGGGGCCGCGTACGCCTCGCGGGTCACGGCCAGCTCGGCGTCGTCCAGGAGCCCGGTGGCGGCCAGATCGTCGAGGTCCAGGGGCACCCCGAGCACGTGCCGGCTCGGCATCGGCCGCAGGGCGCCACGGCTCCAGAGGTACGCCCGACGTTCGGCCGGGTGCACGACCTCGTCCTCCAGGCCCAGCTCTCGCACCAGGTCCAGCGCCCACGGCACCCGCAGGAGGAAGGCATCGGCGCCCTCGTCCACGGACAGGCCCGCGAACGTCGAGGTGTGGACCTTGCCGCCCCACCGGTGGCTCGCCTCGTGGACGGTGACCTGGACACCGTCGACGGCCGACAGCTCCCAGGCCGCGGCCAGACCGGCGATCCCACCGCCGACGACGTTGATACTGAGGTGCTCATGCCGTCCGCCCGCGGCGGCCCGGCCGCCGCACGGTCATCGGTCCATCGTGTCCGCTGTGGCGGCGACTTCGGCCGCGCCCTTCGCTCCGGCTGCTACGAGGCCGTCGCTCGCCGCGAGGTGCTCGGGGGCATCGCTTCGTCGGCCGGGGTGCAGGACGCGAGCACCAACGTCTTCACGGGCCGAGCCTACCGATGGGTGGTGACGGGCTGAACGGCGGGCGACTCCCGCGGAGGGGAGGGGTACCGTCAGTCGGCCCCCGTGTTCACCGATCCCCTCGCCGAAGCCACCTTCGTACCGGCGGACCTCCCGCGGGACGGTGCCCTCGCGCTGTGGTCGCCGGTCGACGCCATCGAGGGAGCCGACGCCGAACTGGAGGTGGTCCTCCCCAGCCCCGTGCGGCCCCGGCGGCGGACGGTGCCCGCCCGCATCGTCCCGCTCCGTGACGTGCTGGACGACCTCGTCGAGCTACCGGCGAGTCGGCCGGTCCGCCCGTCGGTCCGGGCCTGGTCGGCGGTGACCCGCATCGCCGTGGAGCTCGTTGCCCGTGGTCGTCTGCTCCCGGACATCACCCCGGCGGGCGAGGACGCCTGGCGTCTGGGCCCGCTCGACCCGGAGGACCTGGTCCTCCGGGGGCAGTTGAGCTCGGCTCTGCCCCCCGAGGCCCACGCCCGCCTCGTCGGCTTGCGCCCGTTACGGGTGGCCTCACCGGACCGCGCCGTGGCCGACCTCTCCGACGCCGTCGCCGATCTCCTGCCCCGCGTGGCGGGTGCTGAGACCGCCGTCGGTCACGAGGCCTTCGCCGCGATGACGCCCACCGACCTCCACGGCACCGACGTCTGGTTCCGGGCCTTGGGCGGCGAAGACGACGAGGCCATGGTGGCCATGCGCCTGGAGCCCCCGACCGAGGAGGACGGCCGCTTCGCCGGGGTGATCCAGCTCCAGAGCCGCCGGGATCCCAGCCTGGTGGTCGACGCCTTCGACCTGTGGTCGGCCCCCGAGGTCGTGCTCGAGCGCTTCGGCGACGCCGAGTCGACCCTCCTGCTGGCCCTCCGGCGGGCGGCGAGGGTGTGGCCGCCGATCCGGCGGCTGCTCGATCAGCCTCGGCCGACGTGGCTCGGTCTGCGGGACGAGGACGTCGACGAGCTGATGGGCCCGGTCGTCGAGGACCTGGCCGCCGCCGGCGTCCACGTCCTCTGGCCCGCGGCCCTCGATGGAGACCCTGGAGGTGAAGCCTGTCGTGTCCTCGGCGCCGGCGGCGTTGACGTCCTCGGGGCTCGTCCCTCGAGACCCTGGTCGAGCTGCGGTGGGAGGCGTCGGTCGGCGACGAGCAGCTCACCGAGCAGGAGCTGCGGGCCCTGGCCGAGGCCCGCCGACCGATGGTCCGGCTCCGGGGCCGCTGGGTGCGGGCCGATCCGAAGGCCCTGGCGCGGGTCCTGGAGCGCCGTCGGGTGGAGGCGGGCGAGGCCCTGGCGGCTGCGCTCGGTGGGACCCTGACCGTCGGCGGGGAGGCCATCGAGGTCGACCTCGAGGGCCCGCTGGCCGACCTCGCGGCCCGCCTCGCGGCGATGGACCTCGAGCGCAGTGCCGAGCCGCCGGCCGACCTCGACGCCGTCCTCCGCCCCTACCAGCAACGGGGCCTGGCCTGGCTGACCGAGATGGCCGACCTGGGCGTCGGCGGCGTGCTGGCCGACGACATGGGCCTCGGCAAGACCATCCAGATGCTGGCGCTGCACCTCGCCCGCCGGTCCCACGGCCGCCCGACCCTGGTCGTCTGCCCGGCGTCGGTCCTGGCCAACTGGGAGCGGGAGACCGCCCGCTTCGCTCCCGGGGTGCCGACCCGGCGGTTCCACGGCCCGGGCCGGGACCTGGACGGTCTGGCCCCCGACGAGATCGTGGTGGCGACCTACGGGGTCGTGCGGCGGGACGTCGAGGCCCTCGCCGGCGTGGGGTGGGGCCTCGTGGTCGCCGACGAGGCCCAGGCGGTCAAGAACCCCAATGCCCGCACCGCCCGGGCCCTGCGGCGCATCCGGGGCGATGCCCGGTTCGCCCTGACCGGCACGCCCGTGGAGAACCGTCTCACCGAGCTCTGGGCGATCCTCGACTGGACCACGCCGGGCCTGCTCGGGCCGCTCGACGCGTTCCGCACCGACGTCGCCCTCCCGATCGAGCGCTACCAGGACGAGGAGGTGGCCGAGACCCTGCGCCGGGTCGTCCGCCCCTTCCTCCTGCGCCGCAAGAAGAGCGACCCGACCATCGCCCCCGACCTGCCCGCCGAAGACCGAGATCGACCGGATCATGCCGCTGACCGTCGAGCAGGCGACCCTCTACCGGGCGGTCACCGACGAGGTCCTGGCCCAGATCGAGTCCGCCGAGGGGATGGCCCGCCGGGGCCTCGTCCTGAAGCTGCTCACCGCCCTCAAGCAGATCTGCAACCACCCGGCGCAGTACCTGCACCAGGCCGGGCCCCTCGACGGCCGGTCGGGCAAGCTCGACGGCGCCACCGAGTTGCTGGAGATCGTCACCGCCGAGGACGAGGCCGCCCTCGTCTTCACCCAGTACGTCGCCATGGGGCGCCTGCTCGAGTCCCACCTCACCGAGCGGGGGCTGCGCACGTTCTTCCTCCACGGCTCGCTCTCCATCGCGGCCCGCGAGGACCTGGTCGCCCGCTTCCAGGCGGGCGAGGCCGATGCCTTCGTGATCTCGCTGCGGGCGGGCGGCACGGGGATCAACCTGACCCGGGCCACCCACGTCGTGCACTACGACCGCTGGTGGAACCCCGCGGTCGAGGACCAGGCCAGCGACCGGGCGTGGCGCATCGGCCAGACCCGCCCGGTCGAGGTCCACCGCCTGATCTGCGAGGGCACGGTCGAGGACCGGATCGCCACCCTGCTGGCGACCAAGCGCGACCTGGCCGATGCCGTCGTCGGTGCGGGCGAGGCCTGGATCTCCGAGCTGGACGACGAGGCGCTGGCCGAGCTGGTGCAGCTGTCGGTGGGTCGGGACCTGATGGCGCGCCCGCCGGGTCTTCGGCACCACCTGGTGGGGGAAGGCGTGGATCGACGCGCTCCAGCGTCGGGCCCGCTTCGACGAGAACCGGCTGCCGCGGGGCCGGACCTATGCCCGCCACGACCGGGTGCAGGAGATCGAGCTGACTCCGGGCGAGATCAACGCCCGGGTGCAGGGCAGTCGCCCGGAGCCGTACACGGTGCGGATCCACATTCGCCGCTTCACCGACGACGAGTGGAACGTGGTCCTCGACGCCGTCACGGCCCGAGGCGGCCCACACCGCGGCCCTGCTGGACGGCGAGCTGGACCCCGGGATCGTCGAGGACGCCCGGGCCGTCGGTGTCGAGCTCCTGCCCACGGCCGGCGAGATCGTGCCCCGCTGCTCGTGCCCCGACCGGGCGATCCCCTGCAAGCACTCCGCCGCCGTCTGCTACCTGGTCGCCGACGAGCTCGACGCCGACCCCTTCGCCCTCCTGCGGCTGCGGGGCCGGTCCCGGGACGAGGTCCTGGCCGAGCTGCGTCGGCGCCGGGCCGCGGGGTCGTCCCGACCGGCGGACGCGCGTACGGGTCGACCGTCGCGGTGCTCCCGACCGGGGCCTCCGGGCGACCGATGCCTGGGCGCGGGTCGTGGCCCGCCCGCCGCGGCCGCCCCAGCCCGCGGTCCGGAGCCCGGCCATCCGGCGCCGTGGCCGGCCGACCCGCCGCCCGGACGCGCCGTTCACCGGCGAGGGCCTCCGGATGCTGGCCGCCGCCGCGGCCGAGCGGGCCTGGCGCATGACGAGGGGCGAAGGCCGCTCCGGCCTGGTCGAGGACGGAGGAGAGGGACCGACGAGTTGTCGGGCCGGAGCGAAACGAGGCAGGGATGGGGGCGTGGGGTCAGGCTGCGGGCCGTCGGGGGCGTTCGATCGCTCCGGCCGCCACGCTCGGTGGCGATTCGCCGGCTTCGGTGGCCCGCTCATCGCGGCTCCTGTCGAACTCGGCGCAGCTGGCCGCCTGTGGCGCGGTCAAATGCGCTGAGTTCGGGGGAAGGCCGGCCAACCGACCACGGTCTGTGAGATCGGGCGCCAGTCCGCCCCCGATGAGCTCGGTCCCGTCCCCACGCCCCGGTCGTTGCCTCGGTGTCGTTCGTCGATCTCGCTGTGGACGCGAGTCGCCTCGCCGACCGGTAGCCCGATCCCACGCCCCCGTGGTTGCCTCGGTGTCGGTGTCGCTACGCCTGGTCGAGCACCAACTGCGCCAGACCCGCCATCACCGCGGGGTCGGCGTTGACCGACCGGGTGCGGGCGAAGGCGATGCCCCGCGCTCTCGGCGCGGGCGGCGGCCTCGATGTCGAGGTCGTAGAGGATCTCGAGGTGGTCGGAGGTGAAGCCCTGGGCGCACACGAGCAGGCCGGGAGTGGCCAGGTCGTCGATGACCTCGAGGACGTCCGGGCCCCGCCAGGGCTCCGGCGTGCGCCCGGCGCTCTGCCAGGCCAGTGCCCAGCGATCGAGGCCCGCGCGGTCGGCGATGGCCGCCGCCGAGGCCGCCAGGACCTCCGGGTACGGGTCGCCCTCCAGCACCCGCTCGGGGAGGCTGTGGGCGGTGAACAAGACGGTGCTGCCGTCGGGCAGGTCGGCGAGCTGGTCGTTGACCGCCACCGCCTGGAAGTCGAGCCACGCGTCGAGGTCGGACCAGTCGTCCACTCGGCGGTAGGTCACGCCTGCGCTCGTCCGCGGTGGCGGCGGCCCGCTCGTGGTACTGGCCGACGCTGAACCCGGAGAAGTGCGGGGCCAAGACGAGGCCCACGACGGTGTCGGCGCCCTCCTCGGCCAGGTGCGGCCAGGCCGTCCTCGACGAAGGGCGCGGCGTGCTTCTGGCCGAGGCGCACGAGGGTCCCGGTCGGGCAGCGCGGCCTCGATGGCCGCCCGCTGGGCCTCGGTCCACTGGGCCAGGGGGGACACGCCGCCGAGGGCGTCGTAGCGGGCGGTCAGCTCGGCCAGGAGCTCAGGGGTGGGTGGCCGGCCCCGGCGGATGTGGGTGTAGTAGGGCTCGATGTCGGCCGGCGTCCGGGGCGTCCCGTAGGCCATGACCAGGACGCCGAGAGGTCATGTCGGCGGTCCGCTCGTGGACCAGCTCGACGATGCGGGTGAGCACGGTCGGGTCGGTCTCGGGCAGCACTCCGTGACCCAGGTTGAAGATGTGGCCGGGGCGACCGCCGACACGATCCAGCACGCCGAGGACCTCGTGCTCGACCGCGGGCCAGGGCGCCAGGCAGGCGGCGGGGTCGAGGTTGCCCTGGACGCCCTTGTCGAGGCCGATGCGCTCCCACCCGGCGTCGATGGGCACCCGCCAGTCGACCCCGACGACATCGGCGCCCGCCTCGGCGAACAGGCCGAGCAGCTCGCCGGTCCCCACCCCGAAGTGGACCCGGGGGACGCCCAGGTCGGCCAGGCCGTCGAAGACCTTTCGGCTGGCGGGCAGGACGTGGGCCGCGTACTGCTCGGGGGTCAGGGCGCCGGCCCACGAGTCGAAGAGCTGGACCGCGGTCGCTCCGGCCTCGACCTGGGCCCGGACGAAGCCCGAGGGCCAGGTCGGCCAGACGGTCGATCAGGTCGTGCCAGAGTGCGGGCTCGCCCAGCATCATCGCCTTGGTCTTGGCGTAGGTCCGGGAGGGGCGGCCCTCGATCAGGTAGGAGGCGACGGTGAACGGCGCGCCGGCGAAGCCGATGAGGGGCACGTCCAGCTCGGCCACGAGGTTGCGGACGGTCTCGAGGACGTAGGGGATGTCGGCCTCGGCCTCCAGAGGTCGGAGGCGGGTCAGGTCGGCGGCGCCGGCGAAGGGCTCGTCGACCACCGGCCCGGTCCCGGGGACGACGTCGACGCCGAAGCCGACGGCCTGGATGGGCACGACGATGTCGGAGAACAGCACGGCGGCGTCGACCCCGTGGCGGCGGACCGGCTGCAGGGTGATCTCGGTGGCCAGGTCCGGCGTGTGGATCGCGTCGAGGATGCTCCCGGTGCCCCGCAGCTCCCGGTACTCGGGCAGCGAACGACCGGCCTGACGCATGAACCACACCGGGGTGTGGGCGACCGGCTCTCGACGGCAGGCACGGAGGAAGGGGCTGTCCTGCAAGTCCGACACGGCTCGTCACGGTACCGACGCACGTGCTGACGCACCTTCAGTCGGGGACACTGGGGGGATGCGCCGCTCGATCGACGATCACCCCGCCACCGATGCCGACCTCCCGCCCGCCGCCGAGGACTACGACATCACCAAGGTGTCATGGGCGGTGGCGATCAGCGACGACTACGAGGACGCCGAGCCCCGGGTGGTGCTGACGGTCGAGGAGGTCGGCGCCGCGGGCACCGGCTTGGTCACCCACCTGAGCCCCACGGTGGCCCGGCGCCTCCGCCTCGCTCTCCGGGACGCGCTGCGCGAGGTGGGTGAGGACGAGGGCGGCTGAGCGCCGGTCGAGGTCAGCACCGGCGCGGCCCTGACGGCGGGCGGACTCGGCCACCTCGCGCTCGAGGCCGGGGCGCATGGCGTCGTCTCCCATGACCGTCAGCGTCCCGGCGTCGGGCTCGATCAGGACGACCTCGCTGCCGGTCTGGCGGACGGCGGCGGCCTCCCGCTGCAGAAGACGGGTGTGGTACGCCCGGGCCGGTTGGCGCCAGTCGGTCGAGCCCGACATGGGGGAGGACACGACGACCCGGTCGTAGCCCATGCCGGCCAGCAGGTCGAGGTTGGTGGGGGAGTGCACCGCCCCGTCGACGTGCTCGGCCCCGTCGATCGTGACCGGGGCCAGGAGGCCGGGAACGGCGGACGAGGCGGCCACGGCGACGCCGACGGTGGCCTCGGACATCTCACGGCCGAACACACGGCGACGACCGTCGCGGACCCGGACCGAGCAGATCCACAGCGGCGCCTCGGGCCACGGGACGCCCGCGTGGATCCCGTCGATGCGAGCCGCGATGCGCAGGGTGTCCATTCGCCCGCGGGGCTGGAGGCCGCCGAACAGGAGGCCGAGGCGGGGGTGGCCCCGCCGCAGGAAGGCCCGGCCGCCGAGGGCGGGGTCGAGGGGGCGCCGGTCCGTGGGCCGCTCGGGCTCGGTGAAGTCGAGGCGGGGCGGCAGACCCCGGCGTCGGGCCTCGGTCTCGGCGGACACCGGCTGACCGGTCTGGTCGGCGTAGTGGTCGGTCACGGGGATGCCGGCCCGCAGGGTCGCCCCGGTCGAGGACCCCGCCGAGGTCCCGACGATCAGATCGGCGTCCGCCGCGTCCCACCCGCCGTCGAGTAGGCCCTGGAGGACGCCGGCGTGGAAGGCCCCGCCGGTCAGGCCGCCGGCCCCGAGTACGAGTGCGGTGGTCACGGCCCCTCAGTAGCGGAGATCGGTCACGAGCCCGAAATGGTCCGACGGCAAGATCCCGTCCGACCGGCTCGTCGCCGAGGAGCGCGACGGAGGTGGCGTGGCCCCGGCCGCCGGCCTCCGGCCACGCCACGAACACGTAGTCGATGCGGGCCGGGGTCTCGGCCTCGGCGGCGGCGAAGGGGTTGTCGTTGGACCAGGTGTGGCCGGGGCCGTCGCCGGGGACCAGCTCCCAGACGTCGCGGAAGACCAGCGGTGGCGCGGGCACGGCGGCCTTGCCGGTCAGCATCCGGATCTCGTCGCTGTCGGGGACGGCGTTGAAGTCGCCGCAGAGCACGGCCGGGAACCCCTCGACGGCGGTGTCCCGGATGTACGTCGCAGAGGGCCTTCACCTGGTCCTGGCGGATGTGGCCGTGGTGCAGGCGGTAGTGGAGGTGGGTGGAGTAGACCGACAACGGCCCCCGGGGTCCGTCGATGTCGGCCCGGAGCACGAGTCGGCCCTCGTCCTCGTCGGGTGGGGTGGGCAGGAACTCGTGGCCCTGCGTCGCCGATGGGCCACCGGGAGAGCACGGCGTTGCCGAACCACACGCCTTCGAACTCGTACTTGGCGGCGTAGGCGTGGTGGTAGCCGCCGAGGGCTTCGGCCAGTTCGGCGGCCTGGTTGCGCCCGCCCTCGGCCCAGACCTCCTGAAGGGCGATCACGTCGGCGTCGGCCGCCCGCAGGGTGGCCAGGATCGGCTCGGCCCGCTGCTCCCAGGGCCCGAAGCGCCACCACAGGTTCCAGGTGGCGACCCGGACGGTCGACTGGACCAGCGGGCCCAGGGTGCCTTCGTGCGCGACGGTCACGCCCGGATCGTGACAGATCGGGCGCACCGTCGGCGGCGGGAGGGGCCGGTAGGATCGAATGTTCCCCATGCCCAGCGATGCCGATCTGGAAGCCGAACAGGACCACCTCGATCGGGCCTATGACGCCCTCGAGGCCAGCCGCCGGTCTGCCTCGCGCCTGGCGGGCATGGTCGAGGTCGGCCGTGGTGGCACCAACCAGGCCCGCTTCGAGCGCGAGGTCATCCACGAGAGCATCGTGAGTCGCCTCACCCAGCTCCACATCGGCGACGCATCGCTGGTCTTCGGCCGCATCGACCGGGACCAGGAGCACGGGGGCGAGCGTTTCCACATCGGCCGCATCGCAGTGTCCGACGAGGACTACAACCCGCTGGTCGTCGACTGGCGGGCCCCGGTGGCCGAGCCCTTCTACCGGGCGACCGGCCGCCAGCCCATGGGGCTCTACCGACGCCGGCACTTCGCCACCCGGGGCCGCAGGCTCCTGGCCATGGAGGACGAGGTCTTCGATGGCGAGGCCCTGCTGGCCGAGGGCGCGGGCTCGGACCTGGTGGGCAAGGCCGCTCTCCTCGCCTCGCTGGAGGAGGCCCGCACCGGGAAGCTGGGCGACATCGTGGCCACGATCCAGGCCGAGCAGGACGCCATCATCCGCTCCGAACTGCCGGGTGTGCTGGTCGTCCAGGGCGGTCCGGGCACCGGCAAGACCGTCGTGGCCCTGCACCGGGCCGCCTACCTGCTCTACACCCACCGCTTCCCGCTGGAGGGCCAGGGCGTCCTGGTCGTCGGCCCCAACCGGCTGTTCCTGGGCTACATCGAGCACGTCCTGCCGTCTCTCGGCGAGGTCGGCGTCGAGCTGGCCGTGACCGCCGACCTGGTGTCCGGCATGAAGGTCGAGGGTCGCGACGCCCCCGACGTGGCCCGGGTCAAGGGCGACGCCCGGATGGGCACCGTGCTGTCCCGGGCCATCGACGACCGGGAGCGGCCGCTGCGTTGGGACCTCGTCGTGCCCTACGGGCGCAGCCGGCTGCGGATGACCCGCGAACAGTCCCGGGGCATCGTCCGCAGCGCCCGCCGGCGGTTCCGGGGCCACAACGCCGGGCGCCGCTACGTCGAGCAGCAGGTCTTCGCCGCCCTGGCCGAGAGCACCAGCCGCGAGCTGGAGCCGGGCGAGGTCCGCGGCCGCGCTGCGCTGGGCCCCCGAGGTCCGCGAAGCGCTGGAGTGGATGTGGCCCCGGCTCACCCCCGAGCACCTGCTCCATGACCTGTTCGGGTCCCGGGCCCTGCTGCGCCACGCCGCCCGCGACACCTTCGGCGAGGCCGCCGTCTCCCTCTACCGGCCCCGGTCGAGCCATGCGTCCGAGGTGTTGTGGACGGTGGACGACGTGCCCCTGCTGGACGAGGCCCACGCCTACCTGGGTCCGGTGCGGGGGCGGGCCGAGATCCGCACCTTCGGCCACATCGTGGTGGACGAGGCCCAGGACCGATCACCCATGGAGCTGCGCATGCTGGCCCGGCGTTCGCTGTCGGGGTCCCTGACCATCGTCGGTGACATCGGCCAGGCCACCGGCCCGTGGGGGGCCGAGAGCTGGGAGGACGTGCTCGCCCACCTACCCGAGCCGTCGGGACCCCCGCCACATCGAGCTGACCGTGGGCTACCGCATCCCGGCCTCGCTCATGGGCCCGGCCGTGGCCGTGCTCGGGGCCAGTGCCCCGTGGCTGACCCCGCCGCTCGCGGTGCGGCCGGGCGAGGACCCCCCGGAGTTCGTGCCGGTACCGGAGCGCTCGGGCCTCGGTGCCGAGGTGGCGGCCGCCGCCGTCCGGGCCCGGGACCTGGTCGAGCCCGGCAACGTCGCCGTGATCGTGCCCCGCTCGCTGGTCGAGGAGGTCGCCGCCGGTCTGGAGGGCGCGGGGGTCGACTACGGCCGAGCCACCCGCCGCGGCCTGGACCGTCGGGTCACGCTCGTCCCCGTCGACCTGGCCAAGGGTCTCGAGCTGGACGCCGCCGTGGTGGTCGAGCCCGCCGCCATCGTGGCCGAGGAGTCCGCCGGCCTGCGCTCCCTCTACGTCGCCCTCACCCGGGCTACCCGGCGCCTGTCCGTGGTCCACGCCCGCCCCCTCCCCGACCCCATGCGCGAGCCCACCCCCGCCGCCGCCTGAGTCCTCCCGGGCGGGTGAACCGAGGCAGGAAATGGGGCGTGGGGACGGGCGCCGGCGTCCCTCGGCTGTCGGATCTCACTCCCCGTGGCGAAATGCGCAGAGTCCGGCGACTCCTTCCGTTCTGGCGGTTGATTCCGTTCGCTGCAGCAGCAAGATCGACCGCCAGAAGGAGCGAGGGCACGAATCCAGTCACGCACCGTGGGATCCGACGGCGTGACGGCACGGTGGAGGCGGCGCCCGATGGCGCGGCCCCCATCCCTGCTGTCGCTTTCGGTCAGCCCGTCAGCCCGACTTGGTGCTCAGGCGGGGCCACCACCAGCGGCGGGTGACCAGGGCGCCGAGCAGGAGGAAGGGGAGCCACGGCAGGAGTGCGCCGAGCACGGCGGAGAGGCCCACGGCGAAGGTGCGCAGGGCCTTGGCCCCGCCCCGGAGGCCGTCGAGGAAGCCGGTCTGGGCCTCCTCCACCGGCTCGGGGGGCGGGGGCGAGGTGCGCTCGGCCCGCAGGGTGACCTCGACGGTCGCCAGGGAGATCTGGCCCTCGATGGTGCGGCGCTGGCCCCGCAGCGTCTCCAGCTCGGTCTCCCGTTGGAGGAGCTGACCCTCGATCTGGGTGATGTCCTGGATGCGCTCGGCCCGGGCCAGCAGCAGCCGGAGCCGGTCGACGCTGGCCTCGGAGGTGGCGATGCGGCTGTCGAGGTCGACCACCTGCTCGGTCACGTCGTCGGTGGTGACAGTCTGGGTCTGCACCTCGCCGAGATCGGCCAGGGCGGCCAGCGCCGCCCGGAACTCGGTGGGTGGGACCTTGATGGTGATGCGGGTCCGGGCGCCTTGCCGCAGGTCCGTGTTCTCGGCGAACACCAGGCCACCGACATCGTCCACCAGGACCTGGACGCCCTCGACCGCGCCGTCGAGGTCCTCCACCCGCAGGTCGACGGTGCCCCGCGAGATGACCTGGCGGTTCTCGGCGGCCACCTCGAAGTCGACCGAGCTGCCCTGGTCGGTCGATGCGCCTCCGCCGGCCGCCTCAGCGGCGGCGGACTCCCCGGAGCTGACCGTGTCGGCGGTCATCGCCGCCTCGTCACCGCCGGAGTCGGCACTGGATGCACTGTCCTCCCCGTCGGTGCGGGCGCAGGCCGTCAGGAACAGGAGCAGCCCGAGCGCCAGGGCGCCGAGCCGGCGTGATGTGATGGTCATGCTCCGTTGGACGACGCCCCGAAGGCCACCGGTTCCCGAAGATCCCGTTCCGGCCGCATCGGGGGACCGTGAGGCGGCGGGCCGGGCTCCGGAGTGTGCCGCCGGTTGGGGATCCTTGCGTCGGGCGGTGCCTGAGCAGGTCCTACTCAGATCCGTCGGGGGCGTCCCGGTACCCTCCGCGCCGTGGCCCTGCAGGACGCTGCGCCGTTGGAGGCGATCGACGTCACCAAGACGTTCGCGGTCGACCCGGTGCTCCGGGGTGTCTCGCTGCGGGTCGAGGCCGGGCGGATGGTGGCCCTCCTCGGCCCGTCGGGCTGCGGCAAGACCACCCTCCTGCGCATCCTGGCCGGCCTCGAGCACCCCGACGCCGGCGAGGTCCGCCTCGGCGACGAGCTGCTCACGGGCGGCGGCAGGGACATTCCGCCGGAGCGGCGGCGCATCGGCATGGTGTTCCAGGACTGGGCCCTGTTCCCGCACATGAGCGTGGCCCGCAATGTCGCCTACGGGCTGTCCCGGGGACCGGACCGGGACCAGCAGGTCGAGGACGCCCTGGCCATGGTCGGCCTGGCCGGCCTCGGCGACCGGCCCCCCGCCACGCTCTCCGGCGGGCAGCAGCAGCGGGTCGCCCTGGCCCGGGCGCTCGCCCCCCGTCCCGCCGCCCTCCTGCTCGACGAGCCGTTCTCGAACCTGGACACCTCCCTGCGGGTCCAGGTCCGCACCGAGGTCCACCATCTGCTGGCCGAGGTGGGGGTGACGACCGTCTTCGTCACCCACGACCAGGACGAGGCCTTCGTGCTGGGCGATGAGGTGGCGGTGATGTCCGAGGGCGAGATCGTCCAGCAGGCCGCCCCCGCCGAGCTCTACGACGCCCCGGCGACGCCGTGGATCGCCGGCTTCGTGGGTGACGCCAACCTCCTGGCCGGTGTCGCCTCGGGGGGCGCAGCCATGACCCCCGTGGGCGGGGTCGCCCTCCGGGAGGCGAACGAGGGGGAGGTCCAGGTGCTCCTGCGCCCCGAGCACCTGGAGGTGAGGGGCGGCGACGCCGGCGAAGTCGACCTCGTGGAGTTCTACGGCCACGACACCGTCTACGCCGTGCGGCTGGACGACGGCGCCGCGCTGACCGTCCGGGTGGCCCAGGCGCCGGCCCACGCCCGCGGCGACCGGGTGGCCGTCAGCTACGTCGGCCCCCCCGCGGTCGCCTTCCCCCTTGCCTGACGCACCGGTTCTGGTCCCAGCCATGTGCACTGGGGCGCGCGTTGCTGGTACCAGAACGATGACGCACCGGTTCTGGTCCCAGCTATGTGCAGTGGGGCGCGCGTTGCTGGTACCAGAACGATGACGTCGTGGGACGTTGTGGTGGTCGGGGCGGGGCCGGCGGGGCTGATGGCGGCATGGCGGCTCGCCCGGGCGGGGCGCTCGGTCGTCGTGCACGAGGCGGCGCCGCGGGTGGGGGGCATGGCGGGGAGCCTCGAGGTGGATGGGGTCCGCGTGGACTTCGGCAGCCACCGGCTGCACCCGTCGACCCCGCCGGAGCTGCTCGAGGAGATCCGGGGCCTGCTGGGCGATGACCTCCAGGTCCGCCCCCGCAACGGCCGCATCCGCCTGGCGGACCGGTGGTTGCGGTTCCCGCTGCAGGCCCAGGAGCTCCTGACCAAGCTGCCGACCCGGCTCGCCGCCGGCGCGGCCCGGGACACGCTCGTGGCCCCGTTGCGGCGTCCCCGCGAGGACACCTTCGCCGAGGTGGTGCGGGCCGGTCTGGGCCCGACGATGGCCGACGCCTTCTACGCCCCGTATGTGCAGAAGCTCTGGGGCGTCCCGCCCGACCAGCTCTCAGGCGAGCTGGCCCGGCGCCGGGTCAGCGCCGATGGCCCGGTCGCGGTCGCCAAGCGGCTGGTGAAGGCCCGGGGTGGAGGGGCCACGTTCCTCTACCCCCGGCGGGGCTTCGGCCAGATCAGCGAGGCCCTGGCCGACGCCGCCACCGCGGCCGGGGCCGAGATTCGCGTGTCGTCACCAGTCGAGGACCTGGGCGGCCTCGATGCCGACCTGGTCTTCAGCACCCTGCCGGTGACCGCGCTGGCTGCGATGGCCGGGGGGCCGACCAGCTCGCTCACCCACCGGGGGATGGCCCTCGTCTACCTGACCCTCGACCGGCGGCCCTACACGCCCTTCGACGCCCACTACTTCCCCGAACCCGACGTGGCCTTCAGTCGCCTGTCCGAGCCCGCCAACTACCGCGAGTCGGCCGACGACCCGCCCGACCGGACGGTCCTGTGCGCCGAGGTCCCCTGCACCGTGGACGACGCCACCTGGTCCGCCACCGATGCCGACCTGGGCGACCAGGTGGCCGACGGCCTGGCCCGGGTCGGGTTGCCCGCGGCCCGTCCCCACCGGGTGCACGTCGAGCGCCTCCCCCGCGTGTACCCGCTCTACCGCGTCGGCTTCGAAGCGGAGCTGGCTGCCGTCCTCGACTGGGCCCAGGGCCTCGACCGGGTCGTGGTCTTCGGCCGCCAGGGCCTCTTCGTCCCCGACAACACCCACCACGCGCTCGCCATGGGGGCTGAGGCTGCTGCCGCGGTCCGTCCGGACGGCTCGTTCGATCGGGACCGGTGGACGGCCGCGCTCGACCGCTTCCGGGATCACGTCGTGGAGGACTGACGGGATACTGAGGCGGAGTTGCACGAAGACGTTAGGTCTGCCTAACTTCTCTCCATGCGCAAGCCGATCATCCCCGTCCTGGCCCTCGTCCTCGCCCTGGGAACGCTGCTCGCCGCCTGCGGCGACGACGACGGAGCCGATGTCCGAGCCTCCGGTGAGGCCAGCGGGAGTGGCTCCGGCGCCTCGGGGTCAGGCTCCGGGTCGGGGAGCGGCGTGGCCACCTGCACGCCAGTGGGCAGCGAACTCATCGACGAGGCCGACGAGACCGTGGACATCGACCTGCTCGACTTCGCCTTCAACCCCCCGGACATCGATGTGCCCGCCGGGGTCGTGACGTTCCGGGCGACGAACGAGGGGGAGAACGACCACGAGCTGGCGGTCCTACCCGGCGGGGGTGAGGTTCCCTTCATCGAGCCCGGTGTCCCCGACGAGGAGGCCCTGGCCGAGGCGGGCGCCTTCGAGCTCGAAGCCTTCCCGCGCCGGGACCACCTGTGACGCCACCTGGGAGCTGGCTGCGGGGGAGTACACCCTCTTCTGCATCGTGCCCGCCGACGACGGCGAGACCCACTACGAGAAGGGCATGGCCGGCACCCTCACCGTCACCTGACCCCGTCGATCGGGGTCACCCGGCGGGGGGTTGGCTGGTCGTCAGGGGGGCGGACTCCCGGGCGGCCTGCAGGCGGCGGCGGTTCTCGAGGGCGGCCTCGCGGTCCGGCGGGGGGAGACTGAAGCCGGTGTAGAGGACCCGGCGCTCCCGCTCGGTCGGCGGCTCGGCCATGTGCAGGGTGCAGCTCAGGTGGGCGGTCACGTCGCCGGTCTCGGTGGCCAGTGGGACCTCGGGCAGGTCGAGGCGGCCCGCGTCGAACAGCGACGGCCAGACCAGCGCCCGGTGGGAGCCGGCGATGACCCGGAGCTGGCCCGAGCCCGGCCCGGCGCCAGTCACCGAGATGCCGATGGTGAGGCTGCAGCAGTCATAGCTGTGGCGACCGAGGCTGCAGTCCTTGTGCCAGGGGATGTCCGAGATGCCCTGGCGCACCCCCAGGGGCTTGAACAGGGCCTCCACCTTGTTGGCCCGGCCCACGGAAGGGTGGTCGTGGCCGAGACCGGGAATCGCGCCGAGGGCGGCGAAGCGGTCGTCCTCGAGCAGGGCGGCGGCGGTCTCGGAGTGTTCCTCGAAGCGCTGCATGCGCACCACCCGCTCGGTGCCGTCGTCCAGCGTGGCCCACCAGCTCCGGCCGTCGCCCGGCGTGTGCGTCGGCTCGGCGATGTCCATGTCGTCGCTGATGCGCTGCATCTCGTCGGGCGTGAAGACACCCCGGACGTGGAGGAAGCCGGCCTCCTCCAGGAAGGCCCGCAGGTCGGCCGGGTCGTCATCGAGGGTGAAGCTGCGGGTGAGGTCGGCGTCGACCGTGACGGCGCCGGCGACGTGCACCGGCCGTTCGTCGATGAGGCTGCGCAGGACCAGCCACCAGTCCATGACCGTGCGCACATGCTCGTCGAGCGACCATTCACCGGCAGTCATCAATCCGACCGGCGTGACCTGGTCCGTGACGAGGTCGGCGAAGCGCTCAGGGGTCACCGCCAGCATCGCCTCCGCCGTTCCCGGCGCGGCCTGGAGGCCGGTGCCGGCCTGCTCCAGCCGCCATGACCGGCCGCCGACGTCGATGGCCAGGGGCCGCAGGTCGAGGTGGTCCGCGGCCAGGGCCATCAGGTCCGCCCGCCGCGCCGCCATCTCCGGCAGGTCCACCCCGAAGAACCGCGCCGGCTCGACGATCGGCACATCCGCATCCGTCCGCGTACGCAGGTCCACGCTCACACCGGGAACGGTACGCCTCCGGAGGTCCTCCGGCCGGACGAGTGGGGCGTGGGGCCAGGATGCCGGGTGTCAGTCCGCGGGTTCGACGAGGTACCAGCCGTCCCTTGCGGCGGCGGTGAGGTGGCAGCCGTCTCGCATGGCCCGGCCCATGGTGTCCCGGACGGCGCGGCGCCATCGGGAGGCGACCTCGGGGTGGGTGACCCGGAGGGCCTCGATGTCGGGGGGGACCTGGGCCAGGGCGGGACCGTGGCCGGCCGGGTCACCGGGGACGGGCCCCCCGTCGTCGCCGACGGACACCAGGACCGGGACAGCCGGCGGCCCGCAATGCCTCGACGTCCGCCGCCACCAGATCGCCGGCCGCGGAGGCCACGACCTTCGGGGCCTCGAGGTCCCAGCGGACCAGGCAGCGGTCGCTCTCCTCACCCCGCTCGATGGCGGTGGTCATGGGGCCGTAGAAGTCGATCTCGTACTCGACCGCTCGGGCGCCGAGCTTGGTCAGGTTGAACCAGCCGTTGCGGGCCACGAGCGGGTCGTAGGTCCACTCGACGCGACGGATGTCCCGGTCGAGGGCCCATCGCCGCTGGTGCCACTTGAGGGCCAGGCCGATGCCCCGGCCGCCCAGACCGAGGGCGGTGCAGGTGGCGTGGGAGTGCAGGAGGACCTCGCCGTCGAGCCATCCCACGAAGGCCATCGAGGCGCCGACCAGCCGCTCGCCCTCCCAGGCCCCGGTCAGGTAGCCGCCGGCGTGCTGGGCGGCCCGGCACACCCCGGGGTCGAGGAAGGCGTCGCCCCAGACCTCGGCCATGAGCCCGGTCATGGCGCGGATCTCCTCCATGCCCTCGGCTTCGCGGATCACCGTCGCCATCGACTCAGCCTCGGGGTCAGGTGGTCCTGGGCCACGGAGAACCGGGCCAGCACCTCGAGGTCGACCTCCACACCGAGGCCGGGACCGGTGGGCACCCGCAGCCGGCCGTCCTCCAGCACGAAGGGCTCGGTCAGGTCGGTGGCGTAGTAGCGGTCCGAGGCCGACGAGTCGCCGGGCAGGGTGAAGCCCGGCAGCGCCGACAGGGCGACCAGCGAGGCCCGGCCGATGCCGGTCTCCAGCATCCCCCCGCACCAGACGGGGATGCCGGCCGCGACACAGCGGTCGTGGATGCGCCGGGCCTCGAGCAGGCCGCCCACCCGTCCGGGCTTGATGTTGACGATCCCGCAGGCACCCAGGGCCAGCGCCGTCTCGACGTGGGCCACCGACTCGATGGACTCGTCGAGGCAGATCGGGCGTGGTCATGCGGCGGGCCAGTTCGGCGTGGCCGACGAAGTCGTCCTCGGGCAGCGGCTGCTCGACGAGCAGCAGGTCGAACTCGTCGAGGCGGGCCAGGTGGTCGGCATCAGCGACTCGGTAGGCCGTGTTGGCGTCGACCTGCAGGGGGAAGCCGTCGCCGGTCAGCTCCCGGATGGCGGCCACCCGATCGATGTCGGCGCCCGGTTCGATCTTCAGCTTGATGCGGCGGTAGCCCTCGTCGAGGTACTCGGTCACCCAGCCCGCCAGTACCGCGGGGTCGTCGGTGATGCCCACCGACACGCCGACGTCCACGGCGTCGCGGACCCCGCCCAGGTGGGTGGCCAGCGAGACCCCCGCCGACCGCAGCTCGGCGTCGAGGACGGCGACCTCGAGGGCCTCCTTGGCCATGCGGTGGCCCTTGACCGGCTCCAGGACGTCGGCCACCGCCGCGCCGGAGAGGGCGTCACCGGCGGCGAAGAGCATCGGTGCCGAGGTGGTCGACCAGCACCAGACGGGCGCTGTCGTTGAACTCCGGGGAGTAGTGGGGGTCGACATCGGCCGCGCACTCGCCCCAGCCGACGCCGACGTCGGTCTCGGCCCGCACGACGAGTACGTCGCGAACGGTCTGCTCGCCGAAGCTCGTGCGGAACGGCCGGACCAGCGGGAGGTGGACACGGTGGAGGTCGACGGCGAGGAGGCGCACGGGCGGATCATCGCACCCGCGCGCCCGGCCATCACCCGCGACGGCCCGGTCAGGTCCCGCCGGCGTGGTCGCCAGGCCAGTCGGCAGGCCATGGCGAGGATGGCCGCGCCGAGCAGGATGTCCAGCGACACGAACGTGTTCTGCACCGGATCGAAGTCCGAGGGGGACACCTCCCGGTAGTGCACGATCCCGACGAGGCCGCTGACCGAGTACACGGCCAGGCCGACGGCGGCCGCCCGGTGGTGACCGTGGCGGTAGCTGAGGTAGCCCCACAGGCCGAAGCCGGTGAAGACGAACCACGAGGCGGCGACCAGCGGCGCGGTCACCAGTCCGGCCCCGTCGGGTGCGTAGTCCTCGAAGCGGACGACGTTGTCCACGTAGTGGACGATCGACACGAGGACGGCCGTCACCAGCAGCACCTGCAGGAGCCGGGTGAAGCCGACGTCCTGCTCGGGACGGGTCGTGGTGCCGATGTCGGCCACGCTAGGCCCCTCGGCCTCCCGCAGGAGGGGGACGAGGCGCTCGTCGGGGGTGAAGAGGCGGCGCCCGGCGCCGAGGGTGACCACGGTGCTGACGGTGGCCACTCCGCCGAGGATCAGCAGCATCAGCGCGAGCTGCACGAGCACGGCGTCGAGCGGGTCGACCCCGGCCAGGATGAGGCCGGTCATCGCCCCGGGGAGGAAGACCAGGCCGACGGCCTTGGTGCTCTCGATCTGGGGGGTCATGGCGGTACGCAGGACCACCCGCAGGTAGGGACGCGAGCTGTCAGCCGTCGTGCAGCCGAGGGCGAGACGGGCCTCGAGCTCGTCCCGCTTGTCGGTGAACTCCTCGACCAGGCGGCGGGAGGCCAGGACGGCCGAGCTCAGGGCGTTGCCGAGGATCATCCCCGACACCGGGACGAGAGTGCGGGCCTCCAGCGGGAAGATCGACAAGCCGAAGATGACGCCGAGGCTGATCACCGCGGTGAGGACCTGAGCCGTCACGGCGACCCGGAAGAGGCCGGGGATGGCCGGCGCCCGCCGCTGCACCGTCACGGCGGCGAAGACGATGATCCCGGCCACCCACAGCCAGGACCAGATCAGGGGGGCGTCGTCGGCCAGGACCAGGCCGAGGCCCAGGCCGACCAGGAGCAGCTGACCGGTGGCTCGGGCGACGGCGACGAGGATCGAGCCCTCCAGGCCCAGCCGCTGCCACCGGGAGATGCCGACGGCGACCGCGATCAGGATGAGGGAGGCGAGGAGACCGAAGCCGTTGACGTCGCCGTTCACGACAGCACCTCGATCCGGCCGGCGGTCACCCGGACGGCGTGGTCGGCGATGCGGTCGATCTGCTCGGGCTCCTGGGTGACCCAGACCACGGGGATGCCCACCTCCCGGAGGGCGAGGGCCAGCGCCTCCAGTCGACGGGTGGCCTCGGGGTCGAGGGAGGACGTGGCCTCGTCGGCCAGGAGGACCTCGGGCATGGTGGCCAGGGTCCGGGCCAGGCACATGCGCTGGGCCTCCCCGCCCGAGAGACGGTCGGCGGGCCGGTCGAGGAACGCGCGGTCCAGCCCGACCCGGTCCAGCAGGGCACCCGCGTCGGTGTCCGACAGGCCCTCCCGGGCGACCAGGAGGTTCTGGCGCACCGTGCCGGCGAACGGCGTGGGTCGCTGGAAGAGCATCCCGACCCGGCGACGGTGAGCCCGGACGTCGACGGTGGCCAGGTCCTGGCCCCGGAACCGCACCACGCCGGTGGTCGGGACCTCCAGCCGGTTGAGCATCCTCAGCAGGGTCGACTTGCCCGAGCCCGACGCCCCGACCACCACCGTGACGGCTCGGTCCGGGATGGTCAGGTCGACGTCGACCAGGCGGGGACGGCCGTCGGTCACCAGACCCACATCCTCGAAGACGAAGAGCGGACCGTCGGTCGCCACGGTTCGCAGTCTCGCGTCGCCAGCGGCCGCCCGAGTTGTTAGGTCAGCTTTACAGTCCGTATCCTGCCGACCGTGTGCCGACGCCTGCTCCTCGCCCTACCCGTCCTCCTGGCGCTGGCCGGCGGCCTCGCCGCCTGCAGCAGCGACGAGGACCGCCTGACCATCTACTCGGGTCGCAACAGCGAGCTGCTCGGCCCCCTGCTCGAGCAGTTCTCCGAGGAGACCGGCATCGGCATCGACGTCCGCTACGGCCAGTCGGCCGACCTCGCCCTGCTCATCGGTGAGGAGGGGGACCGCTCCCCGGCCGACGTCTTCATCTCCCAGAGCCCCGGCGCCGAGGGCTACCTCGACGAGCAGGGCCTCCTGGCCGAGTTGCCCGCCTCCGTCCTGGACCTGGTCCCCGAGGAGAGCCGGGCCGCCGACGGCAGCTGGGTCGGCCTCTCCGCCCGCTTCCGCACCCTGGTCTACGACAGCGACACCGTCGACGACGGCGATCTGCCCGACTCCGTGCTCGACCTGGTCGACCCCCGGTACGAGGGACAGGTCGCGGTCGCCCCCGAGAACGGTTCCTTCCAGGACTTCGTCACCTCGATGCGCACCGAGATCGGCGACGACGAGACCGAGGCCTGGCTCACTGGCATGGCCGAGAACGACGCGCCGGTGTACGCCGACAACCTGTCGATCGTGGACGCCGTGGCCCGGGGCGTCGTGCCCTTCGGGCTGGTCAACCACTACTACAACTACCGGATCCTGGACGAGGATCCCGACGCCTCCAGCCGGAACCACTTCTTCTCCGCCGACGACCTCGGCTCCCTGCGCCTGGTGACCGGCGCCAGCATCCTGGAGTCGGCCGACCTGCCCGACGAGGCTGCCGAACTGATCGAGTTCCTGTTGTCGGAGGAGGCCCAGACCTTCTTCACCGACGAGACCTTCGAGTACCCACTGGTCGACGGCGTCGATCCCGCCGACGTCCTGCCCGAGCCGCCTCCGGTCCGCGACGTCGACATCAACGAGCTGTCGGGCGGTCTCGAGCGGACCCAGGAGCTGATCGAGGAATCCGGCATCACGTCGTGACATGCTGCTCTCGCACTGCCGCTCCGCCGGCGTCGCCGTCGTGGATCACCGTCCGTGCTGCTCCGCTCCGCTGCGCAGCGTCACTGACCGGATGCGAGCGCGCGGTGAGCGTGTGACAGCCTGTCCGCGATGAGGAAGGGAGGGCCGGGCCCCGGGCTGACGGTTGCCGCGGTGGTCGTGGCCCTGCTCTTCTTCGGCCCGCTCGGCTACGTCGTCTGGCGGAACCTGAGCACCGGCGCCGACCTGTTCGCCGAGTTGCGCCAGGGCCAGGCCCTCGCCTCCCTGGGGCGCACGGTGTTCCTCGCCGTGACGGTGTCGGCCGGCGCCGCGCTGCTGGGCACCTCGCTCGCCTGGCTGACGATGCGCACCGACCTGCCGGGCCGCCGGGTCTGGCGGGTGCTGGTCCCGCTGCCCCTGGTCTTCCCGTCGTTCGTCGGGGCGCTGGCCTTCCTCAACGCCTTCGCCGAGGGCGGACTGGTCGACGAGTGGTTCGGTGTGTCGGCGGTGATCCAGCTCCACGGCTGGTTCGGCTCCTGGCTCGTGCTGGTCCTCTTCACCCAGCCCTACGTGTACCTGCCGGTGGCCGCCCGGTTGGGTGCCCTGCCCCCGTCGCTGGAGGAGAGCGCCCGGCTGCTGGGTCGGGGGCCCCGCTCGGTGTTCCGCACGGTGGTCCTTCCCCAGACCAGCGGCGCGATCTGGGCGGGGACCCTGCTGGTCTTCCTCTACACGGTGAGCGAGTTCGGGGCCGTCCAGCTCATGGGCTACCGGACGCTCACCGTCGAGATCTTCGCCAACCGGCTCTTCGACCAGGAGCGGGCCTTCGCCCTGGCCCTGGTGCTGGGGATCCTGGCCCTGAGCGTGGCGACCGCGGAGCGGTTCGTGGGCCGACGCCGGGCGCGGACCGAGGTCGGTGGGGGTCGACGCCCGCTGCAGGTCGGACTCGGGCGCTGGCGCTGGCCGTCCCTGGCCGCGATCACCGGCGTGGTGACCGTCGGCCTGTTCGCGCCGGTCGGGGTCCTGGGGTACTGGGCCCTGCGGGGGCTGCAGGGCGAGCGGGTGGGGCGGGAGCTGGCCGACGGCGTCGGTGACCTCGCGGTGCCCGCCGTGAACACGGCGTCGGTGAGCCTCGTGGCCGCGCTCGTGGCCGCGCTGCTGGTGCTGCCGGTCGCCTACCTGACGACCCGGCACCGGACCCGGATCGGCGGGGTGACCAACGCGGTGGTGGTCAGCGGCTTCGCGCTGCCTGGTCTGGTGGTGGCCCTGTCCCTCGTGTTCTGGACGCTGAACGCGCCCGGCGCCGCCGCGCTCTACCAGACCATCCCGGTCCTGATCTTCGCCTACGTGGTGCACTTCGGTGCCCAGTCGATGCGGGCCGCGCAGGTGTCGGTCGGCGGCATCCCCCGGCGGATGGACGACGCGGCCAGAACGCTCGGGGCCGGGCGGGCACGGCGCTTCGTCACCATCGACGTCCCGCTGATGCTGCCCGGCCTGCTCGCCGGAGCCGGTCTGGTGCTGCTGTCGGCCATGAAGGAGCTGCCGGCCACGCTGTTGTTGCGTCCGACCAGCTTCGAGACGCTGGCCGTGCGCATCTGGGACGCCCAGGAGGGCGGCTTCCTGGGTGAGGTGGGCCTGGCGTCGACCGTCCTCGTGCTGGGCAGCGCCCTGCTGACCTGGCTTGTGGTCGTCCGCCGCACCGACCACCTGGCCTGATGCGTCGGCTGCTCCTCGTCGTCGGGCTGGTGGTGGCGGCGTGGGCGATGGTGGCGCTGCCGGCCCGGGCCACCCACGCCGCCCGGGTCACCGCGGACGAGCCGCAGTACCTGCTGTCGGCCCTGGGCCTGAGCGAGGACCTCGACCTGGACATCAGCGACGAGATCCGAGACCGGGCCTACGACCCCTTCCACGAGGTCGCGATCGACCCGCAGACCGAAGCGACCGAGGACGGTCGCGAGTTCAGCCCGCACGACCCCCTGCTGCCGATGGTCCTGGCCGTTCCGATGGCTCTCGGCGGCTGGGTGGCGGCGAAGGCGCTGCTGGCCCTGCTGGCGGGGGTGCTGGCCGCGCTGCTCGTGTGGGTGGCGGTCGAGCGCTTCGGCGTGGGGCGGCGTCCGGCGACGGTCGTGGTGCTGGCCTTTGCGCTGAGTGCGCCCCTGACCAGCTACGGGACGCAGGTCTACCCGGAGCTGCCGGCCGCCCTGGCGGTGACGGTGGCCGTCGCCGCCCTGACCGGCCCGCTCGCGCGGTGGGGCCGATGGATGCTGCTGGCCGCGGTGGTCGCCCTCCCGTGGCTGAGCGTGAAGTACGCCCCGGTCGCCGTCGCGCTCGTAGCGGTCGGGGCGTGGACGCTGTGGCGCCGGGGCGATCGGCGGGAGGTCGTCAGCGGTGCCGCCGTCCTGGTCGGAGCCGGCCTCGTCTACCTCCTCGTGCACCAGCTGGTCTACGGCGGCTGGACGGTCTACGCCGCGGGGGACCACTTCCAGGAGGCGGGCGAGTTCAGCGTCACCGGCCGGGCCCCCGACTACCTCAGCCGGACCCAACGCCTCGTGGGGCTGCTGGTCGACCGTGGCTTCGGCCTGGTGGCCTGGGCCCCGGTGTACCTGGCCGCGATCCCCGTCTCGGGGCCCTCGCCCGGCGCCGGCCACCCCGGTGGCCCGCCCTGGTCGTGCCTCTCGCGGTGGGCTGGGCCAACGCCACCTGGATCGCCCTGACCATGCACGGCTGGTGGTGGCCCGGCCGCCAGACCGTCGTCGTCCTCCCCTGCATCGTCCTGGCCACCGCCTGGTGGGTCGGCGAGCTGTCGTCGGCCCATTCGAGTGGCTTCGCTGCGCTCAGCAACTCCGGCTCCGCCGATCGTGGACCGACCTCCTGGCTGCTCCGGCTGGCGCCTGCGCAGCGTCCCCTACCGGCCGAGGGTCCTCGCTCCACGCGACCAGATCTCGCTCTCGGGGTGATCGCGGGGCTGGGGGTGCTCGGGGTCGTTCTGTGGGGTTGGCTGGTGGTCGAGGTGCTGCGGGAGCGGCTGACCCTGATCATCGACTTCGAGGCGACGCGGAACCCGCTCTACCGGACGTGGCGCCTGGTCCTGCCGGACCTGCGCAACGAGACCTCGCTCACCCCGGTGCTGCTCACTGGCTGGATCGTGGTCCTGGCCGCTCTGGCCTGGTGGGGCTGGCGGACGGCGGCGGACTCAGCCGGCGGTGACGAGGATGCGGGCGCTGGCGAAGGAGCCGATGCCGACGGGCCGGCCGTCGATGTCCAGCGTGAGGGTGCCGTCGGGTGAGGCGGCGGTCACCGTCCCGGCTTGGCCGGGGACCACGGCGGCCTCCTCCAGGAACTTGAGCAGCCCAGGGGCGAACTCCAGCTCCTCGGGGATACGGGAGATGGTGAAGCTGGCGCCGGGCTCGAGGCCGCCGAGGGTGACGGCGGCCGGCGGCGATGTAGTCCGAGCCCGGGATGGGGTTGCCGTGCGGGCAGGTGGTCGGGTCACCGAGGACCCGCATCATGGCGGCCTCGACCGGCTCGGAGATGACGTGCTCCCACTTGCCCGCCTCGGTGTGGGCGTCGGCCCACGAGAGCCCGAGGATGTCGGTGAGGAAGCGCTCGGCCAGACGGTGGCGGCGGACGACCTTCTCGGCCAGCGTGTTGCCCGACTCGGTGAGCTTGATCGAGCCGTCGATGCTCACCAGCCCGGCGCCCTCGAGGCGGCGGATCATCTCCGACACGGCGGGGCGGGAGATCTCCAGGCGCTCGGCGATGCGGGCCTGGATGACGTCGACGTCGTCCTCGCGCAGTTCGTAGATGGCCTCGCAGTACTCCTCGAACGCCGGGTGGAACTCGGGGGTCTGGTACTCGGCCACCACCGCATCCTAGAGGCGCCCCCCGACACCCCGCCGACCCCGTTCTGGTTGCGCGCCCTTGTCGTGGAGAACAAGGGAGCGCAACCAGAACCCGGTTGCCGGGAGGATCGGTCGGTCACACTGGGGCCCTCAGAGGGACCGATCTGCCGCCGGAACCACTTGCGGTGGGCGTTCGCACGCCGATCCGCCCACGTCCCGTGAGAAGTGGAGCCCGACACGCCCCCGACGACCCTCGGCACCCCACGCCCCAGCGGTAGCCGTCGTTCCGCCCGGCCCGACGACGAACACGCCCCGGCCAACTCGGCCCGACCCAGGCCTGGACAGGAAGCGCCCGGAACGGCGGAAGCGCGGGTCACACCCGGCCGGTACCGTCCGTTCGTGGCGCTCGACCGCTTCTCCGAACCGGTCAGGACCTGGTTCGAGACGACCTTCAGCGCCCCGACGGCGGCCCAGGAGCAGGGGTGGCCGGCGATCGCCGCCGGTGACCACACGCTGATCCTGGCCCCGACGGGCTCGGGCAAGACCCTCACCGCCTTCCTGTGGGGGATCGATCGGCTGATGAACACCCCGCCACCGGAGACGCCGGGGCCGCGGGTCCTCTACATCTCCCCGCTGCGGGCGTTGGCGGTGGACGTCGAGAAGAACCTGCGGGCCCCGCTCCAGGGCATCTCCCTCGCGGGGGAGCGCCTGGGCCACCCCGTTCGGATGCCGACGGTGGGCATGCGCACGGGTGACACCCCCGCCGACGAGCGGCGCAAGCTGGTCCGGAACCCGCCCGACCTGCTCATCACCACCCCCGAGTCGCTCTACCTCATGCTCACGTCAGCGGCCCGCGAGACCCTGGCCGGGGTCGAGACGGTGATCATCGACGAAATCCACGCCCTGGCCGCTACCAAGCGGGGCTCGCACCTGGCGCTCACGCTGGAGAGGCTGGAGGAGCGGTGCGCTCGCCCGCCCCAGCGCATCGGCCTGTCCGCCACCCAGCGGCCCCTGGACGAGATCGCCCGGTTCTTGGGCGGCCAGCGGGACGGGGCCGCCCGGCCGGTCACGGTGGTCGACGCCGGTGTGCGCAAGACCATGGAGATCGAGGTCGTGGTCCCCGTCGAGGACATGGGTCGCCTCGGCGAGATCATCGATGAGCCGATCGAGGGCCCGGCCGCCGCGGGACCTGTCCGCCGCTCCATCTGGCCGTCGATGCACCCGCGGCTCCTCGAGCTGATCCTCGAGCACAACTCGACGATCGTCTTCGTCAACGCCCGGCGCCTGGCCGAGCGCCTGGCCACCCGCCTCAACGAGCTCCATCTCGAGGGCGAGTCGCGGGCCGCCGAGGCCGAGGGCAGACCCCCGCCGCCGGGGCACGAGCTGGTCAAGGCCCACCACGGCTCGCTCAGCCGGGAGCGCCGCCTGGACATCGAGGACGAGCTCAAGCGGGGGGACCTGAAGGCCCTGGTCGCCACCAGCAGCCTGGAGCTCGGCATCGACATGGGCGCGGTCGACCTCGTCATCCAGGTCGAGTCGCCGGGCTCGGTGGCCAGTGGCCTGCAGCGCATCGGTCGGGCCGGCCACCAGGTCGGCCGACCCAGCCGCGGCCGGATCTTCCCCAAGCATCGGGCCGACCTGCTGGAGACCGCCGTCGTCGTCGAGCGCATGCACGCCGGGGCCATCGAGTCCACCCGCTTCCTGCGCAATCCCCTCGACGTCCTCGCCCAGCAGATCGTGGCCATGGTCGCCCTGGACGACTGGGCCGTCGACGACCTGGCCGCCGTGATCCGCCGCAGCGCCCCCTACGCCGACCTCTCCGACGAGGTCCTGCACAACGTCCTGGACCTGCTGGCCGGCCGCTACCCCTCCGAGGAGTTCAGCGAGCTCCGCCCCCGCATCGTGTGGGACCGGGTCAACGGCGTCGTCCGGGGCCGCTCCGGCGCCCAGCGCCTGGCCGTCACGAGCGGCGGGACCATTCCCGACCGGGGCCTCTACGGCGTCTTCCTGCCCGACGGCACGCGGGTGGGCGAGTTGGACGAGGAGATGGTGTACGAGAGCCGCCCGGGTGAGACCTTCCTGCTCGGCGCCTCCACCTGGCGCATCGAGGAGATCACCCCCGAGCGGGTCATCGTCACCCCGGCCCCGGGCCAGCCCGGGAGGATGCCGTTCTGGCACGGCGACGGTCCGGGTCGCCCGCTCGAGCTGGGCCGAGCCATCGGTGCGTTCACCCGGGAGATCCGGGAGGAGGACGCCGCCGTCGCCGCCGCCCGCCTGACCGAGCGCCACGGCCTCGACCCACTGGCCGCCGACAACCTGCTGCGCTACCTCGAAGAGCAGATCGAGGCCACCGGTGCCCTGCCCGACGACCGCACGATCGTGGTCGAGCGCTTCCGGGACGAGATCGGCGACTGGCGGGTCTGCATCCTCTCGCCCTTCGGCGCCCGGGTCCACGCCCCCTGGGCCATGGCCCTGCAGGGCCGGCTGGCCGACGAGTGGGGCCTCGAGGTCGAGCTCATGTGGAGCGACGACGGCATCGCCCTGCGCCTGCCCGAGGCCGTCGACGATCTACCCATCGAGCAGCTCCTCGTCGACCCCGAGGACATCGACGAGCTGGTCATGGCCCAGCTCCCCAACACCGCCATGTTCGCCTCCCGGTTCCGGGAGGCCTCGGCCCGGGCCCTGCTCCTGCCCCGCCGCCGCCCGGACCGTCGCACCCCGCTCTGGATGCAGCGCCAGCGGGCCGCCGACCTCCTGCAGGTGGCCGCCCGCTACCCGGACTTCCCGCTCCTGCTGGAGACCACCCGGGAGTGCCTCAACGACGCCTTCGACGTCCCCGCCCTGCGGGAGGTGCTCGGCGGGCTGCGCTCCCGGGACCTCCGGGTCGTCACCGTCGAGACCCGCCAGGCGTCACCCTTCGCCCAGTCGCTGCTCTTCGGCTGGATCGCGGTCTACATGTACGAGGGCGACGCCCCCCTGGCCGAGCGCCGAGCCGCGGCCCTGGCCCTGGACCGGGACCTGCTGCGGGACCTGCTCGGGGCCGAGGAGCTCCGGGAGCTGATCGACCCCGGGGTGCTGGCCGACCTCGAGCTGGAGCTGCAGCGCCTGGCCGACGGCCGCCGGGCCCGGGACCCCGACGAGCTGACCGACGTCCTGCGGGGCCTCGGCCCCCTCACCCGCGAGGAGGCCGACGCCCGCAGCGACGGCCCGGGAATCGAGTGGTTGGACGAGCTGGTGGCCGCCACCCGGGTCATCAGGGGCTCGGTGGCAGGGGAGGAGCGCTTTGCCGCCGCCGAGGACGCCTCCCGGGTGCGCGACGCGCTCGGTGTGGCCCTGCCCCCGGGCCTGCCCCAGGCCTTCACCGACCCCGTGGAGCGTCCGCTGGTCGACCTCGTGGCCCGCTACGCCCGGACCCATGGCCCGTTCCTGGTCCAGCACGTCGCCCGCCGGCTCGGGGTCCGGGCCGAGCCCGTCCAGCTCGCGCTGGAGGCCCTCGAGCACGAGGGCCGGGTCGTTCGGGGCGAGTTCCGGCCCGACGGGGTCGAGCGCGAGTGGTGCGACGAGGACGTCCTGCGCACCCTGCGCCGACGGTCCCTCGCTGTCCTGCGCAAGGAGGTCGAGCCGGTCGACGGCACGGCACTGGCCCGCTTCCTGCCCGCGTGGCAGGGCGTCGGGGTGCCCCGCCGAGGGCCCGAGGGCCTGGTCGAGGTGCTCAACGCCCTGCAGGGCGCGGCCCTGCCCGCCTCCATCGTCGAGAGCGACGTCCTCCCGGCCCGCATGGCTGCCTACCGCCAGTCCGACCTCGACGCGCTCTGCACCGCGGGCGAGGTGGTCTGGGTCGGCGCCGGGGCCCTCGGGCGCCACCGACGGCCGGGTCCGTCTCGTCTACCGGGACCGTCTCGGCCTGCTGGTGCCCGCCGCCGAGGAACCGCCGGACGGCCCGGTCCACGCCGCCCTCCTCGGCCCACCTCGACGAGCGCGGCGCCTCGTTCTGGCCCGACCTCGTCGCCGCCTCGGCCGAAGAGGGGGTGCCCTACGACGAGCCCACCGTGCTGGCCGCGCTGTGGGACCTGGTCTGGGCGGGGCTGGTCACCAACGACTCGCTGGCGCCGCTGCGAGCGTTCCTCGCCGGCAAGCCCCGTCGGGCGGCCAAGCGTCGCCCGTCGCCCGGTCGCCTGACCCGGCTCGGCCCGCCCCAGGCTGCGGGGCGGTGGTCGCTGGTCGACCCGCTGCGCCGGCCCGTGCCGACCGAGACCGAGGCAGCCCACGCCCGGGCCCAACAGCTGCTGGAGCGCTACGGCGTGCTCACCCGCGAGGCCGCGCTGGGGGAGGGGGCCGAGGGCGGCTTCGCCGGCGTCTATCCGGTGCTCAAGGCGCTGGAGGACCGGGGCCAGGTCCGTCGGGGCTACTTCGTGGCCGGACTCGGTGGTGCCCAGTTCGCCCTGCCGGGTGCCGTCGACCGGTTGCGGGCCGGTCGCGACGGTGACGGGGCGGTGCTCCTCGCCGCCGCCGATCCGGCCCAACCGTACGGCGCCGCCCTGCCCTGGCCCGAGACCACCGGACGCCCCAGCCGCAGCGCCGGCGCGTACGTCGTGCTGGTCGACGGTGAGCTCGCCGTGTTCGCCGAACGAGGCGGCAAGAGCCTGGTCACCTTCCCCCGGACCCTGCGACCTGGACCACTGGCCCGAGGCCCTCCAGTCCCTGGCCAAGGACGGCAAGGTCCGCTCCCTGGAGATCGCCCGGGTCGACGGCGACCCGATCGGCGAGTCCCCGGAGGTAGTCGGCCGCCTGAAGGACGCGGGCTTCACCGACGGGTACAAGGGCCTGACGTTCCGCCCGTGACCGACGTGCCGGCGACCAGGTTCGCCGGGGAACCCGCCCTACTGGGCTACTCCGCCGGTCCCCCTCGGCACCCACGAACCCCCCTGACCTGACCCTTGTCCGTTCTGGGTGACGCCGGGTGTCGTCCGCGGCATCCCTCGTCACCCGGGACCGAGGGTCACCAGCTGATCTCGATCTCCAGTTCGCCGCCCTCGGCGGTGATCTCCACCTCGATCTCCATCTCGACCTCGTCGGGGACCCTGGCCGTCATCTTCAGGCCGCCCTGGCTGAACTCCAGGCTGTTGTGGCGGGAGAGCTGGTCGGCGATGGCCCGCAGGCGGTCGGCGGCCTCCTCCCGGCCGCAGCTGCAGCGTCTCGGAGACCTCGATCAGTTCGTCGCTCATGGCCTCAGGATGGCAGGTCCGCGCCAATGGCTCCCATCGGAAGATCGCGGCGCCGTTCCCGGTTGACTCCCTCCTGTGGAGGTGACGGTCGACCCGCCGGGTCTCGCCCATCGGGGTCGAGTGCGTCGTGTACCTGGCCTTCGGGATGCCCGTGGCCATGCTCGGGCGTCGCCTGGCCGACGCTGCGGGACGAGCTGGGACGGGCCGACGGTGACCTCGGCGTCCTGGTCCTGGCCTACGGCCTGGGTCGCCTCGTCACCTCGGCCTCCAGCGGCCCGCTCCTCCGCCCGACTGCGCTTCGGGCTCGCGTCGGCGATGACGCTGGTCGGCCTCGCCCTGAGCGGCGTGTGGGTGGCTACCTCGCCGTCGTGGAGCGGCCCTGGTCGTGGCCATCACCGTGGTCGGGATCCTGTCCGGGGTGCTCGACTCCCTGGGGGCCCGCTTCCTGGCCGTCTCCGGCAGCGTGCGGCGCGCCGGTCTGGCCGCAGGGAGCTACGGCGTCGGGGCGACGATCGGGCCGGTCGTCATCGCCGCTCACCGACTCGGTGGCCGTCGGGTTCCTCACCGGCGCCGTCGTGGCCCTCGTGGCCGCGGCGATGGTGGTGGCGCCCGGCCATCGACTGGCCGCCGGGGCTCGACTCGCCGCCGGAGGTCACCCGGCCGACGTCCGGGTGAGCCGCTGGGTCTGGCCGAGCTGCTGCGCACGCCGGCGGTGCTGGTGTCCCTGGGCCTGTTCGCCGCCTTCGTGAGCGTCGAGGTCACCGCCGGCGGCTGGCTGGCGACGGTGCTCGAGGACGCCCGGGACGTGGACAGCCGCCTGGCCGGCCTGTCGGTGGGCGGCTTCTGGGCGGGGATCACCGATCGGCCGACTCCTGCTCGGCCGCTTCGACCTGCCCGACCGGGCCCTGCTCGTCGGCGTGGTCGTCATGTCGAGCTGCTTCGCCGCCCTCGCGTTCGTCCCCGACGGTCTGGTCCTGCCGCTGGCGGTCGTCGCCGGCCTGGCGGTGGCCCCCCAGTTCCCGACGCTGCTGGCCCACACCGGGACCCGGGTGGGGGAGGCGCTGGCCGGCCGGGTCTCGGGCTACCAGCTCATCGCCGCCAACCTGGGGGCGACCGGCCTCGCCGCCCTGACCGGGGTCGATCGTGGCCGGCCACCGGCCCCGCCGCCCCCCTCGTCGTGCTGATCGCCGTCTCCCTCACCGGCGGCGTCCTCCTCCTCGTCGCCCCCCGCCTCCGCCCCGTCACCCCCTGACCCCACCCGGTTCTGGTCCCAGCAACGTCGCTCCGGCGCAGAGTGGCTGCTACCAGAACGGTCGGCTTCTCGTTCTGGTACCAGCAACGTGTGCTCCGGTGGAGATAGCTGGTACCAGAACGGGTGGTGGTCAGGTCGACATCGCGGCTGGCGAGGCGGTGGTCGTAGTCGGCGGCGAGGGCGTCGAGGGCCTCCTGGTTGTCGCCGGTGAAGGCGGGGCCGTGCATCAGGGCCAGGGTGGTCGACCCGAGGCCCGGCGAGGCGACGGATGGTGGCCCCGGTGCGTGGGGGTCAGACAGGTGGCCTGGAACAGGTCCTCGGCCTCGGCCGCGGGGCCGACGATGTCGGCGTCGGTGCTGGCCGGGGTCTGGCCGGTCCGGGTGAACAGGTCGCCGCACAGCAGCGTCCCGGTCACCTCCTCGTAGAGGACCCGGGCGTCCCACCCGTGGGGGACGTGGGGGGTGTCCAGGTGCCGGACCCGCTTACCGCCGAGGTCGAGCACCTCGTCGTCGCCGATGCCGACCGGTGGCCGGTCGGCCAGGTCGTTGAGGGACACCACATTGGCCAGGTGGCCGCCGATGACCTCGGCGTCCGGGGCCGCCTCCAGCCAGAGGTTCATCGCCCCGCACTCGTCGGACTCGACGTGGCCGAAGGCGATCCAGCGCAGACGCTCCGGGGCCATCACCGTGGCGACGGCGTCCCGCACGTGCGGGAACAGGTTCCGCTGGCCGGTGTGGAACAGCAGCGGCTGCTCGGCGTCGAGCAGGTACTGGTTGAACACCATCCCGGCGGGCTCGATCCAGGTCGAGAGGCGGAACACGCCCTCGGCCACCTCGTCGACGTCGGTCTCCATCGGCTGCTCCTCGCTCTCGTCGGTCGTCGCACTATGGCAGGGGGATCAAGGGTCGGCGAGGGCCGACGTGAGTCGGTCGCTCATGCCTGCGACCTCGGCCCGCAGTTCGTCGGGTCCCATGGCCTCGATCGGGAAGGGGAGGAGGGCGACGTTGACGGCCAGCCACGACCAGCTGTCCGCCCGCAGGGTGAGCCGGCACCGCGTCGCGTCGACGGGCTCGAGGGACATGCCCGCCATCGGCGACCAGGCCGCCACCTCGTCGAGGGGGGCGGCCAGGGTCAGCACGGCCTCGGCCGGCGCCCACGCCGACTGCAGGCCCGCCTCGACGAAGGCGGCGGCGTCGACCCCGTCGGGCAGCTCCCGGGCGGTGAACGGCCGGGTCAGGGCCTTGGGGTCGGCCATCCGGTCCACCCGGAAGGTGCGCCAGTCGTCACGGTCGACGTCCCAGGCCACCAGGTACCAGCGGCGTCCCGTCGACACGAGGCGGTGGGGCTCGACCATCCGTCCGCCCTCCGACGCCGTCGCGTCGTTCGTAGTCGAAGCGCAGGCGCACGCCGTCCCGACAGGCGCCGGCGATCTCGGTCAGGTGGGTCGGGTCGATGGTGGTGTCGTCGGCCCACCCCCGGTGCAGGGTCTCGGAGAAGTGCTGGAGGGCGCCGACCCGGTGACGTAGGCGGGCGGGCAGCACCTGCTCGAGCTTGGCCAGGGCCCGCACCGATGTCTCTTCGATGCCGGCCACGGGGCTGACCGCGGCGGCCCGCAGGCCGACGGCGATGGCCACCGCCTCCTCGTCGTCGAGCAGCAGCGGCGGGAGCTGACTGCCCGCGGCCAGCTGGTAGCCACCGTCGGTGCCCCGGGTGGCGTCGACGGGGTAGCCCAGCTCGCGGAGGCGGTCGACGTCCCGGCGCAGGGTGCGCTCGCTGACCTCCAGGCGGTCGGCCAGCTCGGGGCCGGCCCAGTGCCGGTGGGTCTGCAGCAGGGACAGCAACTTCAGCATCCGCGAGGTGGGATCAGCCATGTCCGAAGGGTTCCACATCTTCCGGCCAGAATCTGTCCGCAACGTGGCCCAGGGTGGTCATCATGATCCAGACACGGGGGCTGACCCGGCACTTCACGACCAAGGAGGGGACGGTCGAGGCCGTCCGGGACCTCGACCTCGAGGTCCACGAGGGCGAACTCGTGGCCCTGCTCGGCCCGAACGGGGCGGGCAAGACCACGACCATGCGGATGTTGACCACGCTGCTCAGCCCGACCCGGGGCGAGGCCCGGGTCGTGGGCCACGATGTCGTGGTCGAGCCCCGCGAGGTCCGCCGCCGCATCGGCTACGTCGGCCAGGGCAACGGCGCGGCCCACAGCCAGCGGGTCCGCGACGAGCTGGTCACCCAGGGCCTCGCCTACGGGCTCGGACAGGGCCGAGTCCCGTCGCCGCAGCGACGAGCTGCTCGACGCCCTCGAGCTCGACGGCCTGGCCGAGCGGGCGGCCAACACCCTGTCGGGGGGCCAACGGCGCCGCCTCGACGTGGCCATCGGCCTGGTCCACCGCCCCGGCCTGCTATTCCTCGATGAGCCCTCCACCGGCCTCGACCCGCAGAGCCGGGCCAACCTGTGGGACCACATCCTCCGCCTCCGGCGGGAGCACGGCATGACCGTCGTGCTCACCACCCACTATCTGGACGAGGCCGACTCGATGGCCGAGCGGGTCATGGTCATCGACCACGGCGAGGTCATCGCCGACGACACCGCCGACCGCCTCAAGGCGCAGCTCGCCGGTGACCGGATCTTGCTCACCGTCGGCGGGGGCTCGGTCGACCGGGTCCTGGAGGTGGCCCGGCGCACCGTGGTCCCCGAGGAGGTCGAGGTCGCCGGCGAATCGGTCAGCCTCCGGGTGGTCGAGGGGGCCGAGACCCTGCCCGGCCTCTTGCGCGCCCTCGACCACGACGGCCTCGACCGTCAGGTCCGCCGAGGTCCGCCGCCCGACCCTCGACGACGTCTTCCTGACCCTGACCGGCCGCAGCCTCCGCGAGGAGGTGGCGGCATGACCGTGACCACCGATCGCCCGACCCCCGAACCCGACCGCCGAGGAGCCTCGCCATGTCCGTCACCACTGCCGAGTCCCTGCCCCGGGTCGACCGGTCCGCCCGCCGAGGACGACGCGCCGGTCCGCCCTCGTCCGCGACACGACCACCGTGCTGGTCCGGGAGCTGCGACCCACGCTGCGCAACCCCTTCTCGGTCATCTTCTCGATGGTCCAGCCCCTGTTCTTCCTGGCCCTGTTCGGCCCGCTGCTCATCTCGGTGACCGGGATCGGGACGGCGGCCACGCTGCAGACCTTCGTGCCGGGGATCCTCGTGATGTCGGCCCTCTTCGCCTCGTCGACAACAGGGGCCAACCTCCTCCTGGAGATCCAGACCGGATCCCACGAGCGGATGCTGGTGACGCCTGCTGAGCCGGCCGTCCCTGCTCATCGGTCGGGCGCTGAAGGAGATCGTGCCGCTCGTGGCCCAGGCCGCTCTGATCGTGGCGGTGACGGTCCCCTTCGGCTTCGAGTTCGCCCTCGGCGGTGCGGTCATCGGCTTGGTCCTGCTGGCCACCTTCGGGGTCGGCCTCGGGGCGCTCAGCTACACGCTGGCCCTCGCGGTGAAGTCCGAGGACTGGATCTTCTGGTCGGTCCAGCAGACGCTGGTCTTCCCGCTGTTGCTGCTGTCGGGGATGCTCCTCCCCCTCGAGGACGGGCCGGGCTGGCTGCAGACGATGTCGAGGTTCAACCCCCTGACCCACATCGTCGACGCCGAGCGGGCGCTCTTCGCCGGCGACATCGGCGACCAGGTCGTCTTCTGGGGTGCCCTCGCCGCGATCGGCACCGCCGCCGTCGGCCTCACCGTCGGCGTGAGGGCGATGCAACGCGCCACGACGTGACGTCCTGACATCTGCTTCGCTCCGCTCCGCCGGCTTCGCCGATCACCGGAGTGCCGTGAGCTGCTGCGCTCCGCTTCGCAGCGTTGGCCTGCGTCAGAGCCAGTGGCGTCGGCGGAACAGGCCGAAGAGCCCGAGGGCGATGGCCGCCATGGCGCCGACGACGATCGGGAAGGCGGCGCCGTGCTCGAGGAGGGGCATGTGCTGGAGGTTCATCCCGTAGATGCCGGCGAGGAGGGTGGGCACCACCCCGATCGCCACCCAGGCCGAGATCTTGCGCATGTCCTCGTTCTGGCGCAGCCCGACCTGGGTCAGGTTGGCCTCGAGCACGCTGTTGAGCAGGTCTCGGTCGGCGACCACTCGCTCCGTCACCCGGATCAGGTGGTCGTGGACGTCCCGGAAGTAGTGCCGGATGTCGTCGTGCACGTTCGGCACCTTGCCCTCGGCGAGGCGGTCGACGGGATCGACCAGGGGCACCGTCGCCCGGTGGAAGTCGAGCACCTCTCGCTTCAGGTTGTAGATCCGCTCGACGGGGTTGGTGCCCTCCCGGGAGAACACCTGCTGCTCGACCTCCTCGATGTCGTTGTCGATTCCCTCGAGCACGGGCAGGTAGTCGTCGACGACGTGGTCGACGATGGCGTGGAGCACGGCGCTCGGCCCGCAGGCCAGCCGGTCCGGTCGTGCTTCGAGGTGGCGACGGACGTCGCGCAGGGCGCTGGCCTCCCCGTGGCGGACGGCCACGACGAACCCGGCGCCGACGAACAGGAAGATCTCGCCGAACTCCACCTCCTCCTCGGCGTCGAGGTAGCGCGCCGTCTTCAGCACGACCGAGAGGGTGTCGCCGTAGATCTCGAGCTTCGGTCGCTGGTGGGCCTTGATGGCGTCCTCGACCGCGAGCTCGTGGAGGTCGAACCGGCGACAGGCCACGTCGAACTCCTCCTCGGTGGGCTCGTAGAGCCCCAGCCACACGAACCCGTCGTCGTGGTCGCTGACCTGAAGCGCCCGGTCCAGGCTGACGACGTCCTCGCAACGCTCCCCGTTGCGGTAGGCGGCGACATCGATGATCACGGTCCCGATGTTCCCAGATGCCAGACGTCGATGTCGCCGACCCCGAGAGCGGAGCAGTGTCAAGGCTGCGGAGCGGAGCGCAGCAGCAGACCGATGCCGATGGCGAGCCGGCGGAGCGGGAGCAGTCAAGTGTCACGCGTGACGATGGGGAAGTCGGGGTCGAAGCGGTCGAGGTGGGACTGGAGGCCGGTCAGGGCCGTGCCGTCGCCCTCGACGGGGTCGACGGTGACGAACCCGGCGACCACCGGGAGCAGCTCCCCCCGGGTCAGGGCGTAGCGGGCGTCGGCCGTGCCGTCCGCGGTCGGGCCGACCAGCGGCTGGTGGATCACGACGCCGTTGCGCACCGTCACCCGGTGGTGGGCGTCGAGGTCGGTGATGTGCCAGTCGATGACCGTGGTGAAGCCGTCCGCGGCGGTCCGGGGGCCGTCGAGGCGGATGGCCATGGCGTCGAACACCTGGTCCACCGAGAGGGCCGACAGCAGGTCGGTCGCGATCGCCTGGGGCTGGGCCTGGATCCCCGAGCGCAGCTCGAGGGCGCCCGTCAGGAAGAAGTTCCGCCACGTGGCGTTCTCGGCCCCGTGGCCGAGCAGGTCGTAGGTCTCGGCCAGCAGCGCCTTCGCGGCCTCGTGGGTCGGGTCGTCGAAGACGACGTGGTTCAGGATCTCCGCCGCCCAGCGGGGGTCCCCGTCGGCCACGCGCGGTGCGGGCCTGGGTCGACGACGGTGTCGGCCCCGCCCATCGCGGCCACGTAGCGGGTCGCGGCCTCGACCGGTGGGTGGGCCCAGAGGTGGGCCGGGTTGCCGTCGAACCAGCCGAGATAGCGCTGGTAGATCGCCTTGACGTTGTGGCTGACCGAGCCGTAGTAGCCGCGGAGGTGCCAGGCCTGCTCGAGGGCGTCGGGCAGTTCGAACTCCTCGGCCAGCTCGGGCCCTGTCAGGCCCTGGTTCAGGCGGCGCAGCGTCTGGTCGTGCAGGTAGGCGTAGAGGTCCCGCTGCAGGGTGAGGAACTCCCGACCCCGCTCCTGGCCCCAGGTCGGCCAGTGGTGGGAGGCGAACGTCACCTCCGTGCGGTCGCTGAACAGGGTGATGGCCTCGGTCAGGTAGCGGGCCCACTCGTGCGGGTCACGGACCAGTGCACCCCGCAGGGTGACGAGGTTGTGGAGGTTGTGGGTGGCGTTCTCGGCCATGCACAGGGCGGAGGAGGCAGGGAAGTAGAAGTTCATCTCGGCCGGGGCCTCGGTGCCCGGCGTGAGCTGGAACTCGATGGTGACGCCGTCGAGGACCTCGACCTGACCGGTGTGGGTGATGTCGAGGGTGGGGGCGATGAGGGAGACGGTGCCGTCGGAGGTGGCCTGACCCAGTCCGCAGCCGATGTGACCGGCGGGGCCCCGCTCCAGGCGACGGCCGTACATGTAGACCGCCCGCCGGGTCATGGCCGTACCCGCGTACACGTTCTCGGCCACGGCGTGGGCCAGGAACCCCTGGGGGGCGAGGATCACGACGTCGCCGTCGGCCACTTCGTCCTCGCTGACGATGCCCTTGACGCCCCCGAAGTGGTCGACGTGGCTGTGGGTGTAGATGACGGCCTTGACCGGACGGTCGCCCCGGTGCTCCCGGTAGAGGGCGAGGGCGGCGGCCGCCGTCTCCATGGAGATCAGGGGGTCGATGACGACGATCCCGGTGTCGCCCTCGACCACGGTCATGTTCGACAGGTCGAGGCCCCGCACCTGGTAGATCCCCGGGGTCACCTCGAACAGGCCCTGGATGCTGTTCAGCCGCGACTGGCGCCAGAGGCTGGGGTTCGCCGTGGGCGGGCAGTCCCCCTCGAGGAAGCCATAGCTGTCGTTGTCCCAGATGACGCGACCGTCGGTGGCCGCGCACGATCCCGGGCTCGAGGGCGGCGATGAACCCCCGCTGGGCGTCTTCGAGGTCCTGGGGGTCCTCGGTGGGCAGGGTCGCGTGGTCAGCCATGGCCAGATCATGACCGGGTTCGAGCATTCCCGGCACCCCTGACGGGATCGGGAACGGCCGGGGTCGATCAGGCCAGGTCGACGAGGAGTTCCTCGGGGCCATGGACGAGGCTGCTGGGGGCGATGACCGGCTCCTCGGCCAGCTCGTGGTCGGGGAAGCGGGCCAGGAGCTCCTCCAACACGATGCGGCCCTCCATGCGGGCCAGGGCGGCGCCGAGGCAGAGGTGCTCGCCGAAACCGAAGGCCAGGTTCGGGGTCGGGGCTTCGCGGGAGGCGTCGAAGCGGTCGGCGGTGGGCCCGAAGGCGCCCTCGTCCCGGTTGCCTGAGGCGTAGAGCATGATCAGGTAGTCGTCGGCCGCGACGGGTACGCCGCCGACCTCGGTGTCGGCCACCACGGTGCGGGCGAACTGGTGGATCGGTGTCACCCAGCGCAGGCACTCCTCGACCGCAGCCGGGACGGCGGACGGGTCGGCGGCCAACGCCGCCCGCTGCTCAGGGTGCTCGGCCAGGGCGATGATCCCCCCCGAGAGCAGGTGTCGGGTCGTCTCGTTGCCGGCCACGAGCAGGGTGATGCTGAACATCACCAGCTCGGACGGTGTCATGGCCCGACCTTCGACCTCGGCTCCGACCAGGGCCGACACGAGGTCGTCGCCGGGGTCGGCCGCCTTGGCCTTGGCGTGGGCGTCGAGGAACGCGCCCAGCTCGCCGAACGAGACCATGTCGTCCTCGCTCAGATCGGTCATCCCGTCGGTCGCGGCGATGGTGGCGTCAGACCACCGCCGGAAGTCCGTGCGGTCGGCGTCGGGCACGCCGAGCAGCTCGGCGATGGCCAGCACGGGGAGCGGGGCGCAGAGCCGGTCGACGAGGTCCACGGGCTCACCGGTCGGGAGGGCGTCCAGCAGGGCCACGGTCAGCTCCCGGATCCGGTTCTCCATGGGGGAGACGGCCCGGGGGGTGAACCGCCGGTTGAGCACCCGGCGCCACTCGCCGTGCCCCGGGGGGTCCATGTGGATGATCGAGCCGACGACCTCGCGGCCCTCGTCCCGGATGGGGTCGTTGGCGAGGACGCCACCGCCGGACCGGAAGCGCTCGGGGCTGCGGCTGACCTCCCGGATGTCGTCATAGCGGCTCAGCACCTTCAGGCCGGGCGCGACCTCGTGCACGGGTGACTCGATCCGTAGCCGTCCGGTCAGCTCATGGAAGTCAGGCCGGATCCGGAAGTACGGATCGCGCGGGTCGAACGCCGGGATGGTCACAGAGGCTCCTCGAGACGGCGGATCAGGTGGTCGAGCACGGGGTTGTCGTGCAGCGGCAGGCGGGGCGTCAGGCCGGCCCGCTGCTGGAGGATTCCGATGCGGGTGAGGATGGCGGCGCTGCGGAACAGGGCGAAGGTCTCGAACCACCGGAGGTCCTGGAGCGGTCGACCGAGGCCCGACTCGTAGCGGGCCCGCAGCTCGGCGATCGGGGGGAAGGCGTCGGCCCGGCCGCCGACCATCTCGTCCTGCATGACCTCCAGGCCCCACCACCAACCGAGGTCGTGCTCCGGAGCGCCGACGGTGGCCATCTCCCAGTCGAGCACCGCGGCCACCGAGCCGTCGTCGGCGAACACCACGTTCCCCATCCGGACATCGCCCCAGAGGAAGGCTGGGGCGGGCTCGGTGGCGGGCCGGTGCTCGCCGCACCAGGCCAGCGCCTCGGCCAGCGCGGGCGCGGCCTCGTCGCCGTCGGCGTACCAGGCCAGGTAGTCGGTCCAGGAGGCCAGGTCGGCCTCGACGGACCGGTGGGGGAGGTCGCCGGGAGGATCTGCGGTGTGGAGGGTGGCCAGGGCATCCGCCACTCCCTCGTACAGGCCCCGCTGGGCGGCGGGGGCGAGTGACCGGACCCACGGGTCGAAGGCGGCCATCTCCCCGGGGACGTGCCCGTCGACCAGGGGCATCACCAGGAAGGGCTCACCCAGCCAGGCCGGATCGTCCACGACCTCGGCGGGCACCGGCGCGGGGACGGCACGGTCGGCGGCTCCGGCTTGGGCCCGGGCCTGCAACGAGAGGTCGTAGGCGGGGAAGATGCCCTCGCCCAGGGGGGCCAGGCGCACCGCGTGGCCCTCGGCGACGCCGTCGATCCGGGTGTGGACCAGGACCGTCTCGCTGGACCAGCCATCGGTCGGCCGCGCGACGGACTCGGCCATCACCTCGGCGTCCCGACGGTCGGTGAGCCAGCCGAGGAACCCGGCGACGACGACGTCGAGGTCCCGCTGGACGGTGAGGGCCACGGCGTCATCGTGGCACCGACGCGGACCAGCCCCGGTCTCGGAGGGTGCCGGGCCATGGCCCCGGGCGGTCGCCGGCGGTCGTCCGGAGGCCGGTGGGCACCGCTCTAGGGTGCGCGCATGTCGCTCGGCCCGCTCGTCCCCGCGGACGAGACCTTCAACCACCAGATCACCGACACGTTCGCCACCGTCGGGCAGTCGGACCGCTCCTGGACCGAGAAGATCTGCGCCCAGGCGGCGGCCCGGGACGGCACCGTCCAGGTCCACCTGGGCATGGGCAAGTACACGAACCGGGGGGTGCTGGACGCCTATGCCGGGGTCTCCCGGGGGGTCGAGCAGTGGACGGTGCGGTCCAGCCGACCCCTCGCGCCCGACCGCGACCGGCTGGGCGTCGGCCCGATCCGCTACGAGGTGCTCGAGCCGCTCCGCTCGGTCCGCTTCGCCCTGGACGCCAACGATGTGGTGCCGGTCGCCTTCGAGTGGACCTTCGAGGGCGTCGTCCCGCCGGCGCTGGAGCAGCGGGAGGTGCACCGGGGCCCCGATGGCGGGCGCGTCGACGCCGACATCGTCCGCTACCACCACACCGGGGTGGCCCGCGGCTGGGTCGAGGTCGACGGGGCACGCACCGAGATCGAGCCCACCTCCTGGTTCTCCACCCGGGACCACTCCTGGGGCGTGCGCTACATGGTCGGGGCGCCGGTCGAGGACGCCCCCACCCGGGGCGAGGTGCCCGGCCTGGCGTCGCTCATCGTCTGGTCACCGATGCTCTGTGAGACCGCCGACGGCGAGCCGTACGCCCTGCACGTCTTCCACCAGCAGCACACGGTCGGTTCCTACCGCCAGGTGACGACCCAGGGCGGCGTCGAGCACCCCGACGGTCGCCGGGAGCCGTTCGTGGCCATCGAGCCGGAGCTCGAGTTCGACCCGGTGAACCGCCGGCTGCGGGGTGGGCGGCTGCGGTGCACCATGGCCGATGGGACCGAACGGCCGCTGACGATCACGGCGCGGGGCGAGACCGGTTTCCACCTGGGGGCCGGGCTCTACTTCGCCTTCGACGGCCAGTGGCACGGCCAGTACCGGGGGCCGGACCTCCACGTGGACGGCGAGCACATCGCCGACTGCACCACCCTGGAGGCCGCCCACCGCCTGCACCAGCTCCGGGACACAGTCGTGGCAGTGGAGGATCCGACGGTCGGCGGCCACGGCTGGGCCAACGCCCAGCCCCTGGTCATCGGACCGCATCCCGACCTCGGCCTGGACGAGGCGTCGTCCTTCGTGTGAGCCGGCGGTGCAGGACGCCGTCCCCCGTCAGGTGGTGGTCACCGGTGCCGTCAGCGAGCTCCGCGGCCGCCCTGCCGAACCGCCGGCGACGGGCGCCGCTTCAGCGGACCTCGTGGATGTCGTAGACAAGGGTCTGGCCGTCGGTCTGGCCCTTGGCCACGGCCTGGATGCCGTTGAGCCACGCGTAGCGCTCGTCACCGGTCAGGAAGAGGGGTGCGGCGTAGGCCGTCTGGGTGGCCAGGGTGAAGCGGCCCGTGTACTGGACGTAGACCAGCGCACCGTCGTCGGTCTCCAGCAGCACCCGGACCTCGACGGCGGCGGTGCCGTCAGCGCCGATGTTCAGCCAGTCGGCGTTGGCCGCGCCCTTGGCGTTGGCCTTCAACCGCTCGCCCTCGAAGCGGACGGTGGCCAGCTCGGCCACGATGAAGGTGCCGGTCGGCGTCCCGGTGAGCACCATCGGCTCCTTGAGGCCGATGGTCATCCGTCCCAGCGGGACGAGCTCGATCGGTGTCGGTTCTGGGCTCATGCCAGGAAGGTAGGCGCTGCGGAACCGGTCCGGTGACCGATCTCCAGCGGGGACCGTGCCCGAGGGCGAAACGATCCACCGGGTGGCGGAAGGAGCGGCCCCGGCCCGGACTGAGGTCGACGCGGCGGGGGGCCCGAATCAGTTGCTGGTGGCGCGGACCGCGGGAGAGGCCGGGAGCGTCGTGTTCGGCGGGCGGCGGTAGCGGTGGTGCAGCCGAGTGAGGGCGGAGCCGGCGTGGCGGCCGACCACCCGACGGCTCACGCCGAGGTGGTCGGCGACGGCCTCGGGGTCGAGGCCCTCCGCCAGGAGGTGCAGGACCGTGCGCTCGGCGGCCGTCAGGCGCTCGGCGGTCGGCACGGACGCAGGGGCGACCGGCGTCTGATCGTCCAGCTCCCGTAGCACCCAGGCGGCGTGACGGGCGGGCAGCAGCGCCTCGCCGCGGGCCGCGGCCTCGGCGGCGTCGTGCAGTTCGCCGGGCCCGGCCTCGGGGTCGAGGCAGCCCCAGGCCCCGACGCGCAGTGCCTGGTAGCTGTGGGCGGCCTGGTCGGGGGCGGCCTGGACGATCACCCGGCTGACCGGAGACCGGTCGGCGACCTCACGGCAGACCTGCAGAGGATGGATCGGCCCGGGCTGCACGGAGACGACCACGACATCGGGGACGTCGGCGAGGATGCCCCACAACGAGTCGGGTCGGTCGGTGGTCTCGACCACTCGAAGGTCGAGCTGGTCGACAGGGGTGCGTTCCATGAGTGCCATCACGAGGAGTATCGGTTGTCGGCCCGGTCCGACTCAATGGGTCTATCGACCCTACCTGGACGCGGCCCGGGGACGGTCTGGGCCGATCGGCCCACGCCGAGGGGTGCTCCCGACCCGGCGCCATGGGTCGATCGGCCCACGCTGGTCGTTCAGTCTTCGGCGATGGCGTCGAGGATGTTGAGCTTGGCGGCCCGTCGGGCGGGCAGGATGGCGGCCAGCACACCGGCGAGGGCGGCGATGACCACGATGACCACGAGCTGGCCGATCGGGACCTCGAACGACGGTGAGGCCCTCGTCCTTCAGGGCCTCGACGATGGCCCACCCGAAGAAGAGCCCGATGCCGAGCCCGAGCACGGTCCCGAACACCGAGGTCAGCACCGCCTCCCAGCGCACCGTGCTGCGCAGCTGGCGTCGGGTCATGCCCACGGCCCGCAGGAGCCCCAGCTCCCGGGTGCGCTCGATGATCGACAGGGCGATCGTGTTGCCGATGCCGAACAAGGCGATGATGACGGCCAGCATCAACAGCACGTAGACGATGGTCACGAGCTGGCTGATCTGGTCGGTCTGGGACGCCTTGTACTCGCTGAGGTCCTGGACCTCGGCGTTGGCGAACGGGTCGGCCACCCCTTCGATGGCCACCCGGGCCTCCTCGGTGGTGGCATCGTCGGACTTCAGGATGAACACCTGGAAGTCGAACTGGTCGGCGATGTTCGCCTCGTAGGCCTCCCGCCCGATCATGTAGGGGCCTGCCATCTGGTCTTCGGTGTAGATCACCTCGACCTGCATGGTCTGGGCGCCGGTCTCGGCGAACACCACGGGGAGGGGGTCGCCCACGCTGAGGCCGAGGTCCTCGGCCTGGTCCTCGTGCACGGCGATGCCGTCGACGTCGAGGTCCTGCGGGTCGCCCGCGACGACCCCCACGTCGACGATGTCGAAGGCGGTTTCGGGGTCCACGCCGAGGATGGGGGTGCCCTCGTCGTCGATCCGGCCGAAGGCGAGGCGGATGCCGGTGGCCGCCCTCACCTCGGGGAGCTCGTTGAGCTGGTCGGCCAGGTCGGGGCTCAGGCCACCGAAGCCGAAGGTCCCGGAGTCCACGACGAAATCGCCGGTGAACTGGTCGTCGATGATCTCTTCGATCGACCGGGTGACCGATGCGGCGATGATGGTGATCAGCCCCACCAGCCCGACCCCGATCATCAGGGCGGCCGCGGCGGACGACGTGCGCTTGGGGTTGCGCAGCGTGTTCTCCCGGGCGAGGCGACCGGTCATGCCCCGGACCCGGGCGACGGGGGCCCCGATGGCGCGCAGGAACGGCGGCGCCACGACCGGACCGAGGACGGTGACGCCCACGAAGACGAGGCCCGCGCCGACGCCGACCGCCACCAGGGCGTTGTCGCCGCCTCCGAAGAGGCCTTGGGCCAGCAGGAGGCCACCGACCACGGTGATGAGGGCGCCGGCCAGCATGCGCACCCGCGACTGGCCGGCGGTGTCCACGCTGACCGCCCGCATTGCGGCCACCGGGGGGATGCGGGACGCTCGGAAAGCGGGGAGCACAGCGGCGACGACGGTCACGAACATCCCGAGGGCCAGGCTGATCAGGATGGTGCCCCCGGTGACCACGAGCGATGCGGTGGGGATGTCGAGGCCGGCCAGGTTGAGCAGGTAGCGCAGCACGGCGGCGAGGACGACGCCGAGCCCCAGCCCGGTCAGCGATCCGACGGCGCCGACGAAGCACGGCCTCGACCAGCACCGAACGCACCACCTGACGTCGGGACGCGCCGATGGCCCGCAGGAGGGCCAGCTCGCGCCCGCGCTGGGCCACCAGGATCCCGAAGGTGTTGTAGATGACGAACGCGCCGACGACGAGGGCCACGATGGCGAACACGAGCAGGAAGGTGGTGAAGAACCCGAGCTGCTCGGCGATCGCGTCCTGGGTCTCCTCGGTGAGCTCGGTGCCGGTGAGGACCTCGACGCTCTGTCCCTCGGTCGCGCCTGCTCGTCGCCTCGAGGTCGGCCCGGACCTCCTCCTCGCTGACGCCGTCCTCGGCCACGACGACCACGGCGTCGAACTTGCCCGGTTCGGCGATGAGCCTCTGGGCGGCGGCGATGTCGAACAGGGCGACGGAGGCCCCGGCCGGGCTGTCCGCGGTGCCGAAGGTGACGATCGCCGTCAACTCGAACTCCTCGTGCGCCGTTCTGGGTCGAGCACCTCGACGGTGTCGCCCACCTCGAAGTCCTCCTTGTCGGCGGTGCCGCGGTCCATGGCCACCTGGCTGGCCCCGCGTGGACGTTCGCCGTCGACGATCCGGAAGGGGTTGAGGTCCTCGATCTCCGGCCAGCTGAACCCGAGGGTGGGGGCGCCCTGGCCCGGATTCCCGATGGGCTCGCCGTCCTCGTCCACGAACTGGGCGAAGCCCTGGACCTGGCCCTCGGCGTCGGCCACCCCGTCCGTCCCGAGGGCGAGGGGCAGGACGCCGGCGTCGATGCGGCCCCGGATCTCGGTGCCGAAGTCGTCGCTGAACTGCGACTCCGCCCGGACCACGGCGTCGGTGCCCTCGTTGACGTCGGCGAACAGGTCGTTGAAGACCCGCAGCATGGTGTCGGACAGGACGAGGGTGCCGGTGACGAAGGCGACGCCGAGCATGACGGCGATGGCCGTGGTGACGACGCGGCCCTTGTGGGCCCGGACGCCCTTCAGTGCGACCTTGAACACGGGTTCAGCTCCCGAGGCGCTTCAGCTGGTCGATGACCTTGTCCTGGGTGGGGTCGGCCATCTCGTCGGTGATCTTGCCGTCGACCAGGAACACGACCCGGTCCGAGTAGGCGGCGGCCAGCGGGTCGTGGGTGACCATGACGATGGTCTGGCCGAGGTCGTCGACCGCGCTGCGCATGAACTGCAGGATCTCCGCCCCGCTGTTCGAGTCGAGGTTGCCGGTCGGCTCGTCGGCGAAGGCCAGTTGGGGCTGCCCGACGAGGGCCCGGGCCACGGCCACCCGCTGCTGCTGGCCACCGGAGAGCTCGGAGGGCCGGTGGTGGAGGCGGTCGGCCAGTCCGACGGTCTGGACCACCTTGTCCATCCAGTCCGGGTCCGGGCTGCGCCCGCCGAGGGACTGGGGCAGGAGGATGTTCTCCTCGGCGGTGAGGGTGGGCACCAGGTTGAAGGCCTGGAACACGAAGCCGACGTGGTCCCGGCGCAGGACCGTCAGGTCCTTCTCCTTGAGCTGGGTCAGGTCCACCTCGCCGATGAGCACCTGGCCGGAGGTCAGGTCGTCGAGGCCGGCCATGCAGTGCATGAGGGTGGACTTGCCCGAGCCCGACGGTCCCATGACCGCGGTGAAGCGTCCGGCCGCGATGTCCAGGTCCACCCCGTCGAGGGCCTTCACCATGGTGTCGCCGGTGCCGTAGGTCTTGACCGCGGCGACGGCGCGGGCGGCGACGGCGCCGCCGGTCGGGGCCGCGGGGGCGGTGGAGTCGGTGACGGTCACAGGGGGACCTCCGGGCGGCGGATGGCGAGCGGGCAACGGGACTGCGGCGCAGTCACCGTTCATCCTCGCAGACCGGCCGCCCCGGGGTCAGGGGACATCCGTGTGACACGCGTCACGCCCCGGGAGGCCGAATCACCGCCGCTGGCCGGTCCGGCAGTCTCGTATCCTCTGGCCCATGGAGTGCCCGGCCTGCCGGGCCGCCGTCGCCGACGGAGCCCGGTTCTGTTCCCACTGCGGCCACGCGATGACCCTGGTCGCCGACGAGCGCCGGGTGGTCACGGTCCTCTTCGCCGACCTGGTCGGCTTCACCTCCCTGTCCGAGGGCAGCGACCCCGAGCAGGTCAAGAACGTGGTCGACCGGTGCTTCCAACGCCTCGTGGCGGTGGTGGAGAGCTACGGCGGCAAGGTGGACAAGATCATCGGTGACGCGGTCGTCGCCCTCTTCGGCGCCCCGGTCGCCCACGAGGACGACGCCGAGCGGGCGGTGCGCGCCGCCTTGCGCATGCAGGAACTGCTGAGCGACACGGCCGCCGACCTCGGCGAGGCGCTGGAGTTGCGGGTCGGGGTCAACACCGGCGAGGTGCTGGTCGGCGCCCTGCGGGCCGGTGGCGACTACACCGCGATGGGCGACGTGGTCAACACCGCCCAACGCCTGGAGAGCGAGGCCGCCCCCGGCGAGGTGCTGGTCGGCCCGGCGACCCGTGAATCGACCGGGGAGGTCATCACGCTACTCGATTCCGCGGCGCCCTGGACGTGAAGGGCCGGGCCGAGACCGTGGACGCCTGGGTCGCCACCGGCGCTGCGGTGCCGCCCGGGTACCGCCGCCGGCGCGACGACGGCCCGCTGGTCGGTCGGCGCTTCGAGCTGACCCACATGACGTCGGCGATCGACACCGCCATGGCCAACCGGCGGGCCCAGTTCCTGCTGCTGGTGGGCGACGCCGGCGTGGGCAAGAGCCGCCTGGCCAACGAGCTGGCCACCTATGCCTCGATCACCCACGACGCCGTGGTGCTCGAGGGGCGCTGCGTGCCCTACGGCGAGGCCAATGTGTGGTGGCCGGTGGCCGAGGCGCTCCGGCAGGCCGCGGGCATCGAGGGCGACGTCGAGGCGACCGCGGTCCGGGTCCGGCTGGGCGAGATGGTGGCCAGGGTGCTGGACCGGGCCGGCAACGACGCCGAGGTCCTGCGCATCACCGAGGGGCTCCTGCACCTGATCGGCCACGAGGGCCCGCTGCGCGACCTCGAGCCCGGCCGGGCCCGCGAGGAGTCCACGTGGGCCCTGCTCACGGTCATCGAGGCCTTCGCCGCCCGCTCGCCCGTCGTGGTCATCCTGGCCGACCTGCACTGGGCCGACGCCCAGGTCCTCGAGTTCATCGACGAGTTGATGGAGCGCCTCGGCCGGCTGCCCTACGTCGTGGTCGGCACCGCCCGTCACGCCATCCACGACCGATGGTCGCCGCGGCCGGGCCGCCACAACTCCGCCATCGTCCACCTCGAGCCCCTCGACCGCGATGCGGCCTGTGTGCTGCTGGACTCCCTGCTGGGTTGGGAGCCCGACGACGAGCTGCGGGAGCAGCTGTTGGACCGCGCGGGCGGTAACCCCTTCTTCCTGGAGGAGCTGGTCACCCTGCTCCAGGACACCGGTGAGGTGCGCCAGCCCCGCAGCCCCACGCCGAGCGGCGACCTGGCCGGCCTGCCGGACAACCTGCGGGGCCTGATCCAGGCCCGGCTCGACGCCCTCAGCGTCGAGGAGCGCTCGCTGCTCGAGGACGCGGCCATCCTGGGCCGGCGCGGCAACCGGGACTCGCTGGGCATCATGGCCGCCGAGTACCACGGCATCACCGAGATCGGCCCGGCGCTCGCCGGCCTGGCCGAAAAGGAGCTGTTCGAGGTCGACGACGAGCGGTGGAGCTTCCGGTCCGACCTCGTGCGTGACGTCGCCTACGGCACGCTCACCAAGGCCCGCCGGGCCGCCGGCCACGCCGGCATCGCCAAGTGGCTGGAGCACCACGGGACCGGCGACCAGGCCCCCACGGCCATGGTCGACCGCATCGCGCACCACTACGCCCTGGCCGCGGAGCTGGTGGGCGACGTCGGCGCGTCGACCGGTGTGCCCGAGGACGTGCGGGAGCGGGCTCTGCTCTGGCTGGAGCGGGCCACCGACGGCGCGCTCGCCTCCGAGCACCACCTCGTCGGCCTGCGCCTGACGACCCAGATCCTCGACCTGCTGGACGACGAAGCCGGGCCCGAGGCCGTGTCCGCTCTCATCCGCCGGGCGCGCTGCGGCATCGGCGTCCGCGAGCTGGACGACGCCCGGGCTGATCTCACCAAGGCGTTGGCCCACGCGGACAGCCGCGGCGACATGGCGGCCTACGGCGAGGCCCTGGTGGTGCTGGGGGACCTCGAGATGAAGGCCGGCGATGGCGTGACCTCCCGCGAGATCCTGACCAAGGCGGCCACCATCCTGGCCGACGCCGGCGCGGAAGCCGTCCGGGGCGAGGCCATGCGCCTGCGGGGCATGGCCGAGCTCTTCATCGGGGACCGGGAGGCCGCGACCCGATCGATCGAGGAGGCCCTGGCCGTCGCCCGTGAGGTCGGCAACCAGCGGGAGGAGGCCTGGGCGCTGCAGAACCTGGCCTGGACGGCCTACGAGTCGGGCCACGCCGAGGTGGCCGAGTCCCACCTCGAGGCCTCGGTGGCCGTGTTCACCGCCATCGGCGACACCGGCGGGCTGGGGTGGGCCCAGGGCCTGCTGGCCTGGGTCAAGTTCCACCGGGGCGACTTCGCCGACGCCGAGGCCCTGGCCGAGCGGCTCCTGCCGGAGAGCGGGCACCGGGGCGACATGTGGGCCGTGGGCATGATGCGCATGCTCATCGCCTCGGTCCGCCTCTGGTCGGGTCGGGCCGACGAGGCCATCGGCCCCGCCGAGGAGGCCGTGGCCGCGATGATCCGCGCCGGCGACCTCGGCGGCCAGGTCCAGGCCACGAGCACCGTGGCCCGCGTGCTGGTGGCGATGGGCCGCATCGACGAGGGCGTGGCCGCCATGGAGCGGGCCCGGGAGCTCGGCACCGAGACCGACCAGCCGATGGGCTTCGCCGGTCGGGTGGTCGCAGTCCTCACCCATGTGGCCCTGGGTCATCCCGACGCGGCCATCGCCGCCCTCGACGGCATCGACGTCGATGGCTTGGACGTGGCCGCGATCGGCCAGAGCGACGCGCTGTTGGGCGTGGCGCTGGCGCTCCTGCAGGACGGCCAGAGCGAGCGGGCCGCGGCCCTGCTGGACCGGATGGGCGGGGCCCCCGATCCCGATGCCCACCCGGCGTCGGCCTCGGCGCTGGCTCTGGCTCGGGCCGCCACGGGTGATCGTGACGCCGTCGAGCGCCTGTTGGCCGGGGTCACCGGCTCGCGGCGGGCGACCTATCACGACCGGACGCAGGTCCTGCTGGCCGGGATGCTCGCCGCAGCCGCCGCCGGGGACGACGCCCGGGCCGCCGAACTGGCGGCACAGGCCACCGACGTCGTCGGGGGCCACCCAGGACCGCCTGCTCCAGACGGTGGTGTCGATCATGGCCGAGGAGGCCCTCGGTGCCGAGGCCCCGGCCGGTTTCCGCCTCGGCGGCGTGGGAGTGGAGGGTCTGGCGCGAGGTGGCCCGACTGGCCCTCGGCGCGTCGCCGACCCGTTGCGCTCTAGCCGGGCTCGGCTGACGTAGCGCAGGTAGGGCTTCTGCTCGTCGACGTCGGCGTACTTCTCGCGGGCGTCTGCGGTGGAGACGGTCGGGGGCACGATGACCTTCTCGCCCTTCTGCCACTGGGCCGGGGTGGACAGGCCGCTCTTGGCGGTCACCTGCAGCGAGTCGACGACCCGGAGGATCTCGTCGAAGTTCCGCCCGGTGCTCTTGGGGTAGGTGAGCTGCAGCTTGATGGCGTTGTCCGGGCCGATCACGAAGACCGAGCGCACGGTGGAGGTGTCGCCCTCGCCGGGGTGGATCATGTCGTAGGCCTCGGCTACGGCCCGGTCCTGGTCGGCGATGATCGGGTAGTTGACCGGCCGTGCCCTGGGTCTCGGCGATGTCGCCGACCCAGTTGTTGTGGTCCTCGACCGAGTCGACCGAGACGGCGAGGATCTTGGTGTTGCGCTTGTCGAACTCGGGCTTGATCTTGGCCAGGTAGCCCAGCTCGGTGGTGCAGACCGGGGTGAAGTCGGCCGGGTGGGAGAAGAGGATGGCCCAGGAGTCACCCTTCCAGCCGTAGAAGTCGATCTCGCCTTCGGTCGTCGTGGCCGTGAAGTTGGGGGCGGGGTCGCCCAGTCGCAGTGCCATCGCGTGTCTCCTCGTCGTTGATTCCTGACCGAACCTATCGGGATTAGGGGTCAGGGTCACGTCCGCCGTGACTGTGGTCACAAGTGCGTACTTTTGTGAGCAAAGGGGTTGACGGAGCGAGCAATGCTTGCTTTACTGTCCTTAGTGCTTACAATAGTGAGCATCGAGAGTCCCGCCAAGAGAAGGAGATCGACATGTCGGTCGCCACCGAGAAGATCAGCGAGATCCAGGACCAGGTCCTCGATTTCGTCGCCCGCATCCAGGAGCCCGTCGTGAACGGCCTCCGCACCGCCGCCACCAAGGTCGAGGATCGCCTCCCCGAGGTCAAGGCCCCGTGGCTCGGTGACAAGGTCCCCACGGCCACCGAGCTCGTGGACCTGCAGTTCGCCTTCCGCCAGCGCTTCCTGGACAACCAGAAGCACTTCGCCGAGGCCGTTCTGGACGCCACCGCTCCCGTGCGGGGCAAGTTCGTCGGCGCCCCCGCCGTCAAGGCGGTCGCCAAGACGACCCCCACCAAGGTCAAGGCCGCCTGATCCAGGCTGCCTGATAGGCGGTCCTCCCCGGACCGCCGCAGAGGCGACCGGCTCGCCCCCCTGAGCCGTCGCACACAGAAGAAGGAGCGCTTGCCCCCCGAGCGCTCCTTCTTCGCGTCTGTCGACGCGGCAACCGGCCGGCCTCTTCGTTCTGGTTGCGCCCCCTTGTCGTGGAGAACAAGGGACAGCAACCAGAACGGCGGGCTGATCTGCCGGTGAGGACCATCGGCTGACCACCCGCCCCGGTGGTTGCGTCGGTTGGTCCGGCTCGAGTGCTCGGGGGCGCCGGCAGGCCGGGTCAGGTGGTGCTGGCCTCGTCGGGGGCGGGGCGCTTGATGTCGGGTTCGAGGTAGATCATCCGGGCGGTGGGGACTGCCGCGCGGATGCGGTCCTCGGTGGCGTTGACCCGGGTGACGAGGTCGTCGGCGGCGAGGGTGCCGGTGAACTCGATCTTGGCGGCCACCAACAGCTCCTCGGGGCCGATGTGCTGGGTGCGCAGGTGGATGAGCGCCTCCACGTCGTCGCTGCCGGTGATGGCGGCTTCGATGGCGGTGATGTCCTCGGGGGAGCCGGACTCGCCCAGCAGGAGGCTCTTCATCTCGACGGCCAGGATGATGGCGATGATCCCGAGCAGGATGCCGATGCAGAGGGTTCCGGCTCCGTCCCACATGGGCTCGTCGGTGACGGCTGAGAGGGTGACCGCCACCAGGGCGATGACCAGGCCGATCAGGGCACCGAGGTCCTCGAGCAGGACCACGGGGAGCTCGGGCATCTTGGCCCGCCGGACGAACTGCCACCAGCTGCTGGTCCCCTTGTGGGGGCGGGACTCGATGATGGCGGTCCGGAACGAGTAGGTCTCGAGGGCGATGGCGAAGACGAGGATCCCGATGGCCCAGCCCAGGGACTCCAGCTCGTGGGGGTGGCGCAGCTTCTCGATGCCCTCGTAGAGGGCGAAGAGCGAGCCGAGGGAGAAGAGGACCATCGACACCACGAAGGACCAGAAGTAGCGCTCGCGTCCGTAGCCGAACGGGTGGGCCGGGGTCGCCACCCGCTGCGCCTTGCGCCCACCGAGCAGGAGGAGGGCCTGGTTGCCGGTGTCGGCCACCGAGTGGATGCTCTCGGCCAGCAGGGACGAGGCCCCCGTGACGAGGAAGCCGACGAACTTCGCCACCGCGATGCCGGCGTTGGCGAACAACGCGGCGATGATCGCCTTCGTTCCGTGGCCCGCCATGGTCGAAACGTAGTGTGTGGCCCCTGTGCGACGGCAGTGGGGGATCCTGGTCGTGGCCGCCCTACTCGTGGGGTCGGCCTGTTCGGGTGACGGTGGGGGTGCGGAGGCGCCCGATGAACAAACGGGTGACACGCTGGGGTCGCCGCCCGATCCGACGCCGGCGCCGGCCGAGATGCTCGCGGCCATCGAGGACGACGGGGGCGGACCCCGATGCGATCCCCTGGATCCGAGGGCCTGCCTCCTGCCCTTCCCCAGCAACCGCTTCACGGTCGACTCGCCCGACACCGACACCGGTCGGCTCGTCGCCTTCCCCGAGGCGGGCATGCCGTCGAACGAGGACGGTGTGGTGGCCGACCCCACCGAGTGGAACCGCAACGACGGCTTCAGCCCCGGCACCGCGCTCCTGACGGTGGCGCCGGACGTCGACCTCGAGGCCTCGGGCCTGCCCGGGATCACCGACGTGCCCGACTCGCTGGCCGAGGACTCGCCGGTCGTCGTGATCGACGCCGACACGGGTGACCGCTGGCCGGTGTGGGCCGAGCTGGACGACGGCGTCGAGGCGGGTGAGGACCGGCTCCTCTACGTCCGGCCCGGCGTCAACTTCCTGGAGGGCCACCGCTACGTGGTCGGCCTACGGAACCTCGTGGACTGCCGGGGGCACCACCCTCGAGCCGTCGCCCGCCTTCCTGGTCCACCGCGAGAACCTCACCACCGACCTCCCCGTGATCGAGGACGAGCGGGCGGCCATGGAGGACGTGTTCGCCACGCTCAGCGAAGCCGGCGTGGTCCGCGAGGACCTCTACCTGGCGTGGGACTTCACGATCGCCAGCGGGCGCAACCTGTCCGAGCGGCTCCTGCACATCCGGGACGACGCCTTCGCCGATCTGGGGGAGGCGGCGCCCGCGTTCGTCGTGACCGATGCCGTCGAGGACCCTGAGGAGCCCGGGGTCGAGTACGTCCACGGCACCTACGAGGTGCCGCTCTACCTGACCGAGGACGGGGCGCCCGGGACCCGGTTCACCGAGGGCCCTGACGGCCTGCCCGGAGCGCAACGGCGACTTCACCGCCGACTTCGAGTGTGCCCTGCCTGTCGGCGCCGATGCCCCGGCGCCCATGGCCCTCTACGGCCACGGCCTTCTGGGCAGCCGGGACGAAGTGGAGGCGGGCAACATCGCCGACTTCGTCCGCGAGCACCAGGTCGCCTTCTGCGCCACCGACTGGATCGGCATGTCCGAGGACGACGTGGGCAATGCCGTGTCGATCCTCGGCCAGGTCGGCGAGTTCCCGACCCTGGCCGACCGGCTCCAGCAGGGGATCCTCAACACGCTCTTCCTCGGTCGGCTGATGCTCCACGAGGACGGCCTGGTCAGCGCCCCCGAGTTCCAGGGCCCGGACGGGCCCCGGCTGGACACCGGCGAGCTGGCCTTCGACGCGAACAGCCAGGGCGGGATCATGGGCGGGGCGGCCACCGCCGTCGCCCAGGACTGGACCCGGGCCGTGCTCGGTGTCCCGGCATGAACTACTCGCTGCTGCTGCGCCGCAGCGTCGACTTCGACACCTACGCCGCCATCCTCGACCCGGCCTACCCCGATCCGGTGGAGCAGGGCCTCGGCATCTCGATCATCCAGATGCTCTGGGACCGGGGCGAGAACAACGGCTACGCCCAGCACCTCACGTCGGATCCGTACGCGGACACCCCCGAGCACCAGGTGCTGCTGAACGTGGCCTTCGGTGACCATCAGGTGACGATGTGGTCGGCGGAGATCATGGCCCGCACGATCGGGGCGACCGCCCACCAGCCCGCCCTGGCCGAGGGCCGCCACCCCGACACCGAGCCCCTGTGGGGCCTCGAGGCGACCGAGTTCCCCTCGTCGGGCTCCGCTCTCCTGTACTGGGACAGCGGCGCCGCCGTCCCCCCGACCGTCAACCACCCGCCCCGCGACGGCCTGGACCCCCACGAGGACCCCCGAGCCGACCCCGCCAACCGCGAGCCAGAAGTTCGCCTTCCTCTGGAACGGTGAGCTGGTCGATGTCTGCGAGGGCGAACCCTGCACGGCGGCCTCCGTCGAGGGTTGACGGCGCGGCGAAGCGCCGCCAACGGTGGAACGTGCCGAATGGAACAGCCGCCGGGCCTGGAGGGAAGGGTGTCCGGGCCCGGCGGCTGCGGTTCCCTGTCTAGCGGAGGACCCGCGTCATCAGAACTCCCGCGTTCCGGGGAGACGCGAGATTTCTGCCACGGCCGCGCAGACGGGCCCGCCACCACTCGTGGAAGTCGGCGATGGGGGTCTCCAGCTCGACCAGCCGCCCGGCGTCCAGGGTGGCGCTGCGCAGGCCGGTGTCGACCTTGGCGCACTGCTCCATGTCCTCGCGGTGGACCTCGTCGAGTCCGGCCATGATCAGCTCCGCGTAGCCCTCGTCCCACTCGGCGGCCCGGTCGGGATGGGTGAGCAGGTGCCAGGTCACGTCGTGGCGGTCGACGGTGTGAGCGGTGACTTCGAGCCAGAAGGAGTAGGGGGCCTCCGTCCCGCCCAGGAGGAGCGGGAAGACGGCCCAGACGGTGAGGTGAGCGGCGTCCTCGTCACGCATTGGCACGCTCCACTGCTCCGGCGGCAACAGGGCGTCGGGGTCGGTGTCCACGGTCATGAACGTCCAAGGCCCGTCGGTCTCGGTGACCCGGGTCGTGCGGGCCGGGTTCCGGCTCTCGACGGTGTCCCGGTGTGACCCGATGTGGTGGTAGCACTCGATCCAGTTCTCGACCATGACCTTCCAGTTCCACGTCGACGGGTAGGCCCGGCTGGCCACGGTCACCAGCTCCTCGACCCTCCAGGGCGCGAGGATCCGGGTCAACTCGGCCAGCTGGGGGCCGAGCGGGGCGGCGGTCCCGTCGAGGTTGACCATGACGAAGCCCAGCCAGACCTCGTGGTGCAGTAGCGGCAGGGCCACGTCGTCGAGGTCGAACGCCCCGGCCAGGGGCACGGCCTGGAGAGCACCGTCGAGGCCGTAGGACCACCGGTGGTACGGGCAGACCAGGTTCCGACCGTGGCTGCACCCCGGCTCGGCCACCGTCGACCAGCGGTGCCGGCACACGTTGGTGAGGACGCGGACCTCGTCGCCGTCGCGCACGGCCACGACGGGGTGGCCGGCGATGCTCGTGGCGTACCGGTCACCCGAGGTGGGGATCTGGTCGACCCGGCAGACGGGCACCCAGCCGGCCCGGAACAGGTCGTCGGCCTCCGCCTCCCAGACCCCGGGGTCGAGGTAGGCGGAGGCGGGCAGTGTCGGAGTCGGCTCCGGATCCGTCATCGACCCACGGTAGATCGCGTTCTGGTCCCAGCTATGTGTGGTGGGGCGCGCGTTGCTGGTACCAGAACGGGTGAGCCGGGCGCCTAGGGCGGTGCCTTCCTCGGCGGCCTCGGCCAGGTCGAAGGCGACCCGGATGTCGAGCTCGTCGGTGCCCCGCACGACCCGGAGGGCGAGGGCCTCACCCGCGGGCACGGCGTCGAGGGCCTCGTGGAGCTCGTCGACCGTGCTCACGTCGGCGCCACCGGCGGCGACGATCAGGTCGCCCCGCCGCAGGCCGGCCCGGGCTCCCGGACCGCCGTCCTCGACGAGACGGACGAGCAGGCCCTCGCGCTCGGGGAGGCCGACCGAGCCCCGCAGCTTGGCGGCCACGTGGGCCGGGGCGAGGCCGATGCCGAGGCGGCGGGGGACCGGGATCTCACCGGCGGCCAGGGCCGTCAGGCGCCGGCGCAGGGCGTCGTCGGCCGGCAGCGCCAGGTAGAAGCCCTCGCCGAGGCGGTGGGTGTTGAGACCGACGACCCGGCCCTCGTCGTCGACGATCGGGCTGCCCGAGCTGCCGCGGCCCAGCGGCGCGGTGTGCTCGAGGCTTCCGGTGATCCGTCGACCGCGGGGCCCGCGGAAGGTGCGGCCGGTCGCGCTGACGGCGCCGGTGGTGACCCGGACGCCGCCGTCCCCGAGCCGGCTGACCGTGTGGACGGCCTCGCCCAGGTCGGCGGAGCCCCCCCACTCGGCGACCGGGGCGTCGCCGGTGTCGACCTTGACCACGGCGAGGTCGCCGTCGACGTCGTGGCCCGCCACGGTGCCGGTCTCCCGGCGGCCGTCGGCGAAGGTCACGGTGATCTCGGGGCCGCGCAGGTTGTGGGCGTTGGTGACGATGGCCCCGGGCTCGATGACGACGCCGCCGCCCCGGCCGCCGTGGCGACCGACGCGCACGACGGAGGGACCGACGACATCGGCGGCCTGGCGGGCAGGGTTGGCGGTGGTGGCGTTGGGAGTCATGGGGTCCTCGTGTTCACTAGTGACTTGCAATAAGCAAGTAACTATCGACGATGCAGGCCAACGGCAACCCCATGAGCGAGACTTTCCCGGTGCCCGACCCCGAGTCCCCGCTGGCCGAGGCCGTGGCCCGGGTCGGGGACCGGTGGTCGTTCTTGGTCGTCGACGCGCTGCTCGAGGGTCCCCGGCGCTTCGGTGACCTGCAGGACGCGGTTGTCGGCGTGGCCCCCAACGTGCTGTCCAAGCGGCTGAAGGACCTGACCGCCGAGGGGGTGATCGTGGCCACCCCCTACCAGGAGCGTCCGCCCCGGTTCGAGTACGACCTCACCGCCGCCGGCCGCGACCTGGCGGGCGCGCTGCGCCTCCTCGCCCAGTGGGGTGCCGCTCGTTCCGGTGAGCCCGCCCCGTACCAGCACCACCTCTGCGGCACCGCCCTCGAGCCCCAGTGGTGGTGCCCCTCCTGCAGCCAGCCCGTCGACGACCCCGACGACGACCTCGACCTCGCCGTAGGCCGTCCACTGAACGAAATTGCGTCGACTTGTCACGCCAGGCGTGACAAATCGACGCTTTCAATCCGTGGTCCACCTGGGGCCGGCGTAGAGGGTGGGGAGGCGTTCGCTGCGGTAGCTGGTCCAGCTGTCGGGGAGGGTGAGGTCGAAGACGATGTCGCCGCCTCGGGCGCCCGTCGGGACGACCTCGACGATGCGGCCCCGGGCCGGGGGCTCGACCTGGCCGATGCCGCCGAAGCCGATGAGGACGTTGCCGTTGGGCTGCTCGTCGGCGTCACCCAGGAAGTCGGCGTAGAGGGGGCCGCCGTCGCCGTCGAGGTCCTCGGTGCGGAACTCCCAGGTCTGGCGGGCGGCCCAGTCGGCGGGGTCCGGGGACGAGTCGTCGACCACGTAGCGCACGGCCCGGCTGTAGGGCTCGGCGGTGTCCGGGCGGTCGTTGCCGTTGTCGAGGACCAGGATGCTGCCGTCGGCCGTGAGCTCCGGGGCGTGCAGCCCGTAGGACGGCTCGCCGTCCAGGGGCAGGGTGCCCACCCCGTCCGGCCCGATGGACCACAGCAGCTCGCCGCTGGGGCCCTCGGCATCGTCCTCGTAGCGGAAGGCGAAGAGCAGGTCGATGTGGCGGGCGGTGACCAGGACCCGGTTGTTCGCCTCGTCCAGGACCGCGCCGTTGCCGTGGGCCCAGTCCCGGTAGTCCTCGAAGTCGACGGCGCACAGCTCACGGCCCGGGACCTCGGCCGGGTCGACGATGTCGCTCAACGACCACTCGTGGAGGACCTCACCCTCCCGGGTGAACTCCATGAGCAGGTCCTCCCGGATACCGAAGTTCGCCGGGTCGCCCGGGCAGATGGCGTCCTGCTCCTGCTCGGTCAGGTCGAGTTGGTAGCGGCTGAAGGCGAGGATGTCGCCGTCGGGTTGGGGCGCGACCTCGTGGTGGAAGCTCACCAGGTCGTGGGTGGGGGAGTCCACGACGGTCGTCCCCGCCGCCCGGGCGCTGTCCTCGTCGCCCCACACCCAGGCCTGGACCCGCTGGCCGAGGAGATCGATCTCCTCGAAGCCGAAGGGGGCGTAGAGGTTGAACAGGGTCCCGTCGTCGGTCATCCGGGCGTCGCCCGCGCCGAGGTCACTCTCGTGGTACCAGACGACCTCGCCGTCCTCGTCCACGATCACGAGGGCGCCCGGGGGCTCGCCGGCGGGGACCTCGACGCCCCAGCGCTGGATGTCGAACAGGGTGTAGCCCGGTGCCATGCGATCGGGCTCGGAGGCGTCCACCCGGAGCTCCGGCATCCAGGCCGGTAGCGCGCCCGTGGTGAGCTCGACGGTGCCCTGGCCGACCGCCTCCCCGTCGTCGGCGACGGCCCGGACCTCGATGTCGTAGGTGGTCTCGGCCCGCAGGCCGACGACGGGGAGGCGGTGCACCGAGCGGGCCAGCGCGGTGCGCGGGACCGTCACGACGGCCCCGCCGTCGTCGGGGGTGGCCGTGGCCTCCACCTGCACCGGCTCGCTCGGCGGTCACCTGCACGACACCGGCGACGCTGATCCGCGCGGCCCGCCGGGCCGACACCTCGGTCAGCACGCCGGTCGGCGTCTCGATCACCTCGCCCTGCGACGACGGAGGTCCCTGCCGGGACGGCTCGTCCCCTCCGCCATCGCCGTCACTGCAGGCGCCGGCGGCCAACGCCATGACGGCCAGAAGGAGTAGCCGCGCACCGGGAGGTCACGGTTACAGCCTGCCGTGCGAGCAAGGACGAGCGTCAGCGAGTCGTTGCCGAGCACGCCGTCCGGACGCCGCGGCGCAGCGAGGACCGGTCCGGACGGAACGGGGGTCGGTCGCCGAAGGCGGCGTTGTGGTCAGCAGCGCCGAAGGCGCTGGGTCAGTTGACGGCCCGCTCCTGGCCTTCCCAATACGGGGCCCGGAGGTCCTTCTTCAGGACCTTCATGGCCCCCGACAGCGGCAGAGGCTCGGTGCGGAACTCGACGGACTTGGGCACCTTGTACCCGGCGATCTCCTCCCGGGTGAAGACCTGGATCTCCTCCTCGGTCACCGTGGCTCCGTCGACCAGCACGACGATGGCGTGAACCTGCTCGCCCCACGTTTCGTGCGGGATGCCGATGACAGCCACCTGGGCCACGGCCTCGTGCTTGGAGATGGCCGACTCCACCTCGGCGGAGTACACGTTCTCCCCGCCGGTCACGATCATGTCCTTGACCCGGTCGACCAGGAACAGATAGCCGTTGTCGTCGAGGTAGCCGGCGTCGCCGGTGTGGTACCAGCCGCCCCGGAAGACCTCCTCGGTGGCCTCGGGCTTGTTCCAGTACTCCCGCATGAAGTTCCCCGCCTTGGCGCAGACCTCGCCGGTCCCACCCTTGGGCACCGGGTTGCCGTCGGCGTCCTGGATGGACAGGACGACCCCGGGTAGTGGCCGGCCGGCCGAGCGCAGGCGCTCGCCACCGGCGAAGTGGTCGGAGGCGGACAGCCACGTGAGCACCGCCGAGGCCTCGGTCATGCCGTAGCCCTGGCTGATCTCCAGCCCGGGGTACAGCTCGAGGAGCTTGTTCAGGATGGCGGCGGGCATGGGCGAGGCGCCGTAGGTCAGTTGGCGCAGGGTGCTCAGCCGCTCGGGCCGGAACTCGGGGTGGCCCAGGAGCATGCCGATCATGGTGGGGACCATCACCGTCCAGGTGACGCCGTGGTCCTCGATCAGGTCCATGGCCCGGCCCGGGTCGAAGAGGGGGATGAACACCGAGCTGGCGCCGAGGGCCGGGATGCCGAGGATGGCGGCCATCGAGGCGGCGTGGAACATCGGCGTCTGGTGCAGGAAGATCTGCTCGGTGTCGATCTCCACGACGCTCATCGTGTGGTAGCTGTTCAGCATCTCGGCCCGCTGGTCGAGCAGCACGCCCTTGGGCAGGCCGGTCGTGCCCCCCGTGTACATGAGCACGACCGGGTCGTCCTCCTCGGGCTCGTCGGGCACGACCGGCTCGCCGGCCGCGATCAGGTCCTCGTAAGCGGTGTCGTGGGGCGGGACGTTGGCCGGGTCGACGGGGTCGCCCATGAGCACGACGTGGCGGAGGGGACTGGGCCCGGCGTCGGACTGCGCCATGGCGGCGGCGATGGCGCCGCCGAAGAAGCCGTCCACGAAGACGACCTCGGTGCCCGAGTCCCGGAGGATGTAGTCGAGCTCCTTGCCGGCCAGGCGCAGGTTCAGCGGGTTGACGACGGCGGCGCCGAGGAAGCAGGCGTGGTAGAGCTCGAGGTACTGGTGGCTGTTGGTGGACATCACGGCCACCCGGTCGCCGGGCTGGACGCCGAGCTGGTGGCGCAGGGCGTGGGCCAGCCGGAAGACCCGGTCGCCGTGTTGCCCGAGGGTGCTGCGGTACTCGCCGTCGATGATGGTGTCCGGCCTGTCGCCGAAGGCGTCCAGGCCGGGCAGGAACAGCCGGTGGTACACGAGCTCTTTCATGGCAGGCAGGGTAGGTGACCCGCCGTTACGGTGCCGGTCGTGGCGGGTGCCGGGTTCAACCACGTGGGTCAGTGCGTCACCGACCTCGACGCGGTCCCGCCGGTTCTACGTCGAGGTGTTCGGCTTCGAGGTGGTCCGTGAGCTGCGCCCGCCGGACCAGGGCTCGGACCGCCTGCTGCGCCTGCCCGCTCCCGCTGGGGATGACGGCCTGCTACCTGAAGCGGGACGACTTCGTCCTCGAGCTGCTCCACTTCGCCGACGCCGGCACGGTGCCCGGTGACGAGCGGGTGATGAACCAGCCCGGCCTGACCCACGTCGTCCCTCAGCGTCGACGACATCGACGAGACACTGGCCGCCGTCGAGGCCCACGGCGGCGAGGTGCTCACCGACACCAACCTGGGCATGGCCGTCTTCGTGAGGGACCCCGACGGCCAGCTCGTCGAGCTCCTCACGGGTTGGGACAAGCCGTAGGGCTCACCGACAACGAGGCAACGACGGGGGCGTGGGGTCGCGCCGAGCACCGTCGGCGGCATGCGACCGCTCTGATCCCACGCACCGTGGCGAAATCGGGATGCGGGCAGCAGTTCTCGACTTCTGGCGCCCGATTTCGGGCCTATAGGCGGGAAATCAGGCGCCAGAACGAGGGCCGGCCACGGCGGGAGAGATCGGGGCCCCGGCGATCCGCAGGCGACCCCACGTCCCGTGGTTGCGTCGTTGTCGCTGGTCCTCAGCGCTGAGGGCGGCGAGGGCCTTGTCGGCGTGGACGTCCATGTTCGTCTCGCTGGAGATGACGTCGACGAGCGTGCCGTCGGTGCCGATCACGAAGGTGGCTCGCTTGTTCATCAGCGGGCCCGATGCGCTTCACGCCGTAGGCCTTGGCCACCGCCTTGTCGGCGTCGGAGAGCAGCGGGTACCCGAGGTCGTGCTTCTCGTCGAACTCGGCCTGCTTCTCGGGCCGGTCGGCACTGATGCCCACCCGCTGGGCGCCCACGGCCTCGAACTCGGCGGCGATGTCCCGGAAGTGGCAGGCCTCCTTCGTGCAGCCGGTCGTCATCGCGGCCGGGTACCAGAAGAGGACCACCGGGCCGTCGGCGAGCGATCGTGGACAGCTTGCCTGGGCGTGCCCGTCTGGTCGGGAAGCTCGAAGTCGGGGGCCTGGTCGCCGGCGGCGAGGGTCATTGCGGTCCTCCTGAGGGGCCGGTCGTACAGTCGACCCCATGTCTACGGTGTTCGAGCGCCCTTCTGATCTCCTGGCCGCCGTGGGAGTCGACCTCGGCACCACCGACTGGCTGGCGATCACACAGGAGCGGGTGGACACCTTCGCCGACGCGACGGGTGATCACCAGTGGATCCACGTCGACCCCGAGCGGGCCAAGGACGGCCCGTTCGGGGGCACGATCGCCCACGGCTACCTCACCCTCTCGCTGGTCAACACGTTCCTGCCCGACCTGCTCGAGGTCCGCAACGTCTCGATGGGCGTCAACTACGGCACGGACAGGACCCGCTTCCCGGCCCCGGTGCCGGTCGGCAGCCGGATCCGGGGCCGGGCCGAGCTCGTCCGGGGCCGAGGCGGTCAAGGGCGGTGTACAGGCCCGGGTGACGGTGACGGTGGAGATCGAGGGCAAGCGACCGTCCGGCCTGCGTGGTCGAGACGATCAGCCGGTTCCTGGACTGATGGCCGACGAGCCGCTCCCCGGCGCACTGCGGGAGACCCGGAAGGAGGTCCCCGAGGCCATCCCGGCGGCGACGGTGATCCTGCTGCGGGACGGGTCCGACGGGCTCGAGACCCTGATGTTGCGCCGCAACTCGAAGCTGGAGTTCGCCGGCGGCATGTGGGTCTTCCCCGGTGGCCGGGTCGACCCCGAGGACTACCCGCCTCGACGCGCCCGACGACGTAGAGGCCGCCGTGCGGGTGGCGGCCGCCCGCGAGGCCGAGGAGGAGGCCGGCTTGCGCCTGTGACCCCGAGGCCATGGTCCCCTTCTCCCACTGGACGCCGCCGATGGTCGCCATCAAGCGCTACGCCACCTGGTTCTTCGTGGCCGAGGCCCCGACGGGCGCCGTGACCATCGACGACGGCGAGATCCACGAGCACACCTGGGCCCGGCCGGCCGACGCTCTGACCCGCCGCGACGTCGGCGAGGTCGAGCTGGCCCCGCCGACCTGGGTGTCGCTGGACCGCCTGTCTCGCTCGGCCACGGTGGCCGAGGCGCTGGACGGAGGCCCGCTCGCAGCCGGTCGAGGCGCTTCGTCGACCGCCATCGCCAAGGAAGGCGACGACCTCGTCGCCCTCTGGCACGGCGACGCCGGCTACGAGACCGGCGACGCCACGGCCGAGGGCCCCCGTCACCGCCTCGTCATGTCCGGCACCCGGCCCTGGCACTACGAACGCTCCTGACCCCCCATTCGTTCTGGGTGACGTGTCCGGTGTTCTGGGCGACATCAGCGCGACACCCAGAACGGATTCCTGTCAGGGGGGCTGGGGAAGATGCGGACCATGGACGCGCATCCGGGAACGACTGCTGATCGGGCCGTAGCATCGGGGGTCCGGCGCCAGCCCCGGCCCGGGAGGAGAGCCGTGTCCGACCGCCGCCAACCCACGACCACGTCCTCCTTCGGCGTGTCCGGCCGGTCCAACCACGACGCCAGCGACTTCTACGCCCGCTTCACCCCGCCGGAGCTCTCCGATGACGCCGCAGTCGAGCCGCCGCTCGCGACCGACGTCATCGTCACCGGCGACGCCCGGGCCATGACCCGGGTGGCCGACCGCTCGGTGGCCCTCGTGGTGACCTCGCCGCCGTACTTCGCGGGTAAGGCCTACGAGCAGGACCTGGGCGAGGGTCATATCCCTGCCACCTACCTCGACTACCTCGCAGATGCTGGAGGACGTGTTCGCCGAGTGCGCTCGGGTGCTCGAGCCCGGCGGTCGCATCGCGGTGAACGTGGCCAACCTCGGGCGCAAGCCCTACCGGTCGCTGTCCGCCGACGTGGTCGGCATCCTGCAGGACCGTCTGCGCCTGCTCCTGCGGGGCGAGGTCGTCTGGGTGAAAGCCCGGGGGGCGGCGGGCTCCTTCGCCTGGGGCTCCTTCCGCCAGCCCTCCAACCCGGTGCTGCGGGACCTGCACCGAGCGGGTGATCATCGCCAGCAAGGGTCGCTTCGACCGGGGCCGGGACGCGCCGAGCACCCTGACCAAGGACGAGTTCATGGAGGCGACCACCGACGTGTGGGAGCTGCCCACCGAGTCGGCCCGGCGGGTCGGTCACCCGGCCCCGTTCCCTGTTCGAGCTGCCGCAGCGCCTGATCGAGCTCTACACGTACCCCGGTGACCTCGTGCTCGACCCGTTCATGGGCTCGGGCTCCACGGCCGTCGCCGCGGTGCGCACCGGTCGGCGGTACGTCGGCTACGACACCGACCCCGAGTACACCGAGGCCGCCATGGCCCGGGTCGAGGCCGAGCGGATCACGCTGACGGCCGCCGGGGTCGAGCCCGCCGAGGGCCCGTTCGCCGGCGGGGAGTCGGCGCGGGTACTGGCCGCCACCGCGCTGGCCGACGCCGGCTTCACCGACGTGGATGCCGACGCCCGCTCACCGGCCGGCACCGACTTCGCCCTGCAGGCCCGCGACGCCGCGGAGCACCCTCTGGTACGTGGACGTGGCCGGCGGCTTCACCACCGGGCCCTCGGGCCTGCGGCGGGCCGACCTGCTGTGGCGGGCGGTGGGCATGGCCCACACCATCCGGGCCCACGACCCCGAGTGCCGGGTCCTCGTGCTCACCCCGGAGCTGCCGACCTCGACGGGCAAGCCCGCGGTGCGCCACCTGGTCGACAGCGGGGTGCCGGTGCTCGACCTGGGTGCCGCGGACCTCCTGGCCCAGCTGAAGGCCCTGCCCGATTGACCACCTGGGACCCGGGCCAGTACCTGCAGTTCCGGGAGGCCCGGCTGCGGCCCGCGCTGGACCTTCTGGCCCGGATCGAACCAGCAGACCCCCCGACGCTTGTGGTCGACCTGGGCTGCGGGCCCGGCAACCTGACCGCCCGGCTCGCCGAGCGGTGGCCCGAGCGCCGAGGTGATCGGGATCGACTCCTCGCCCGCGATGCTGGCCGACGCCCGCCGGGATCACCCGGGCATCACGTGGGTCGAGGCCGACCTGGCCACGTACGAACCGCCCCGGCCCGCGTCTGTCGTCTTCACCAACGCCGCCCTGCACTGGCTCCCGGACCACGCCCGCCTGCTGCCGACCCTTCTCGGTCGGGTTGCCCCCGGCGCGGCTGCGACGGTCCAGGTCCCCGACGAGTGGGACAGCCCCTCGCACACCGCCGGATTCGCCGTTGCCGCCTCCGATCGCTGCGCGGCGACCGGCTCACTGTGGCGTTGCCCGAGCAGCCCCTGCTGAGCCCAGCGCAGTACCTGGAGGTGCTGCTCCCACTGGCCGCCGATGTCGACTGCTGGACCACCACCTACCACCACGTCCTCGAGGGTCCCGACCCGGTGGTGGAGTGGTTCAGGGGCTCCTTCCTACGGGAGTTCGTCAGTCGGCTCGACGGGGCCGATGCCACCGAGTTCGTGGCCGACTACGCCGTGGCCGTGCGCGCGGCCTACCCGCCTCGCGCCGATGGCCGCACCGTGCTGCCCTTTCGCCGGCTCTTCCTGGTGGCCCGACCGCGGTCCTGACCGTTTCCGCCCTGACCTGGTCGCCCGACCGCGGTCCTGACCGTCACTGGCCCTGACCTGGTCGCCAGCCACGGGCGCGATCCTGACCGTTTCCGCCCTGACCTGGTCACCCGACCGCGGTCCTGACCGTCACTGGCCCGACCTGGTCGCCGTGGCCACCGGATCGGGTGCCAGGAGTGCGATCGTTAGTCCCGTGGCGGGGTGATGGCCAGGAGCGTGGCGTGCTCGAGTGAGGCCAGTCGGTGCTCGGTGGCCTCGAGGTAGCCGGGGTGGTTCATCAGGCCGAGGAAGGCGGAGCGGCTCGGGTACCAGACGGCGATGATCTCGTCGTACTGGTCGCGCTCGTCACCGATGACGGTCTGTTCCACCTCGGATTGCCAGAGGATGCGGCCACCGACCGCCTCGATGGCGGCCAACGCCACGATGCCGTACTGCAGGTACCGGTCGCGGTCGAGGTACTTGTTGAGGTTGATCATCACCACCGGCGTCTCACGGCCGTCGTGGAGGACGTCCTGGATCTGGGCGTCGGTGGGGTCGATGGGCAGGTCGTCGGACATGGTGCTCACGGGGTCCGCTCGATCAGGTCGACGACGATGCGGGCCAGTTCGGCGCCGGCGTCCTCCTGGACGAAGTGGCCGGCGCCTTCGATGGTCGTGTGGGGGAGGCCCTCGGTCCCCGGCACCAGTTTGAGGAAGGGCCGGTCGGCGCCTCTGGTGATCGGGTCCGAGTCGCTGAAGGCCAGCAGGAACGGCTTCTCCCAGGTCTTCAGCACCTCCCAGGCCTGCCGGTTGTCGGTCCGCGCCTCGCTGTCCGGGGTGATCGGCACCAGGCTCGGCATCTGGCGGGCCGCCTCCTTGTAGCGCTTCTCGGGGAACGGGGCGTCGTAGGCGGCGATCACCTCGGGCGTGAGCGGGGTGGTGCAGCCGCCGCTGACGATGCCGCCGATGGGAAACTCCTCGGCGGTCTGGGAGAAGTCCAGCCACGCCCGGAAGGCGTCGGCGACCCGCTGCTCCCCGGTGGGTAGGCCGCCGTTGGACAGCACGACCCGGGCGTAGCGGTCGGGGTTCCCGGCCACGAGGCGCAGCCCGATGAGTGCCCCCCAGTCCTGGCCGACGTAGGTCAGGTCGCGCAGGTCGAGCTCGTCGAAGAGGGCGGCCCGCGAGCCACTCGACCATGCGGGCGTAGGTGATGTCGGCCCGGTCGGCGGGCTTGTCCGAGCGGCCAAAGCCGACCAGGTCGGGGGCGATGCAGCGCAGGCCGGCGTCGACCAGCACCGGGATCATGTTGCGGTAGAGGTAGCTCCAGGTCGGCTCGCCGTGCGACAGCAACACGGTGGGCGCGTCGGTCGGGCCCTCGTCGACGTAGTGGATTCGCAGGGTCCTCGTCACCGTCGCCGGAGGAGACCTCGACGTAGTGTCGGGTCGAACGGGAAGTCCGGGAGGCGCTCGAAGCACTCGTCGGGCGTGCGCAGCAGGTCCATGCCCCACTGTCGTCTGGTGACCCTCAGGGTGTCGAACAGTTCGGGCGCGGCCAGGACGCCGATCACCGAGCGGGCGACGACGGCCTCGACGCGGGTCAGTGCTGAGGCGCCGATAGGGTGCTCAGCTGGTCCACCACCTCGAAGGAGCTCACGGCCTCGAGGGCGGACAAGGTCTCGTCCCAGTTCGTTCGCCAGGGCGAGAGGGTCAAGCTCCCTGGCGAAGAGCGCCTGACGACCTGGCGCCGGAGAGCATCACGACGGGTGGCCACCGCCTTCAGCGACGGCCGGGAAGCGCCCGGAGCGGAGGATGGCCACGCGGGCGAACGGCGCCAGTTCCTGGTGCTGACGGACCCGGTGGGCGCCGAGGCGCAGCGGCCCGTTCGGCCCGATACGCCCTTGTTGTCGAGGAGGTCGAAGAGTCGAGCGGCCCGCTCCATCTGGCGGGCGATGACCAAGAGGTCGGTGAGCGAGTCCATGTCGTCGAAGTACCGGAAGACCGAGCGGAGCGAGACCCCCCCGGAGCGTTTCCGGCCGCGATCGCGGCGCCGGGGCTGGGGTAGCCCTCGCCGAGGAGGTCGAGCATGGCGTCGACCACGGCATCGACGTTCTGCTCACGGCGGGCGCGGCGCCCGTCGAGGCGCTGGGGCTCGGCCATCGCCGTCACCGTAGTGGCACTCGTGGTGCCGACGCCCGTGGTCAGCCTGTCGCGCAGGAAGGCCTCGACGCCGCCGAAGGTCCGGCGGCCACCGTCGTCGTCGATCACCAGGGCGGGCCGCCCGCTGGCGACGATGGCGTCGGGGTCGGCTGCGGCGGCCAGGACGACGGCGGTGGCGGCGTCCGGGGCCAGGACGGTCACCGAGGCCAGGGCCGAGGTCGGCCGGTCGATGGTGACCGCCGCGCCCTCGGCGAGGCCAAGCTCGGCGAGGTTCGGGCCATCCGGCTCGCCGTCGGGGTCAGGGCACCGCCACGACCCAGGCCCGTCCGTCCCCGACCGTGCCGGCCAGCCGGAGCGCACCGCCGACGTCGACCACCGCCCCCTCGGCCCCGGCCTCGACCAGCGCCTCGACGACGGTGTCGGCGGCCCGGGCCCGGGCCAGGTCGTCGAGGTCGAGCACGGCGCCGTCGGGGACCGTCACCCGGGTCAGGACGGCGTTGAGGGCCAGGCCCTCGCTGCCGACGGCGCCGCCGGTCGCCTCGGCCGCGGCGACGCTGGCCTCGACCAGGGCGAAGGTGTCGTCGTCCACCGGGACCGCCGCCCGCGGCCGGCCTCGAGTTGGGCCACGAGGCTGTCGGGCCGGGCCGGGTTCCACTTGCGGTCGAGGTCGTCGAGGAGCTGGCGGGCGTCGATCAGCAGCGCGGGCCCGCCGCCGCGGACGGCCAGGCGCACCGCCGTGCCGAGGGCCGTGACTCGAGCTGGGACCAGCCGTGGTCGCCCAGGGCCCCGGCCACCGCACTGGGCTGGTCCGGAGCGGGGGAGAGGCGGGCCACCGGGGAGGCTACGCACTCCCGGAACGGTCACTGGAGTCAGGCGTCCTGGGGCACCCGGTTACGGGCGGCTGCGGGGATGCGGACTTGCCTTCTTCGGTCCGAGCTCTCGGTAGAGGAGGAAGAACACGGTGAGGGCGGCGACCACGATGGTGATCCAGCGCAGGGCCGTGGTGGTGGCGTCGGTGCCCGGCGGTGAAGAGGTGGATCGTGGTCATCACGGCCACGGCGTAGGAGGTCAGGTGGATGCGACGCCACCACACCTTGGGGATGCGCTTCATCAACAGCGAGGTGAGCTCGATGCCCAGCAGCAGCCAGAAGGCGATGACGCCCCACGCCACGGCGCCGGTCTTCCACGCGGACGCGAAGGGCACCAGCAGGTCGGCGAGGCCGAAGTGGACGTAGTTGTCGGCCACCAGGGCGCCCATGTGGATGCCGGTGAAGAGGACGGTCAGCCCGCCGAGGTGACGGTGGAGGTCGAGCAGCCACGGCGCCTTGGGGTTGGGGCCCAGGGCCCGGGTGGCCAGGGCGATGCCCCACAGCACCGACGCGAGGGCCAGGGCCCACGCGGCGATGCCGGCGGAGCGGGAGACGTACCACCAGAACTGCTCGTTCATCGTTCGTGGTCCTCGAAGTCGCCGATCGCGGTGCCGGGTGCGGTCGGCGGTGATGAGCAGCGCGGCGACCCGCGCGTCGCGCAGGAGGTCGAGGCCGTCGTCGAGGCCGGCGACGAGGGCCGCCTTGGCCACGATCTCGGCGTCGGTGGCCTCGTGGGTGATGACGGTGACGGCGGCCACGTCGGTGCGGGCCGGGGCGCCCGTCGCGGGGTCGATGAGGTGGTGGCGCTCCTCGCCGTCGACGGTCCAGCGCCGCCGGGCCCGGGAGCTCGTCGCCAGTGCGCCGGTGACGAGATCGACCACCGTGGCCGGGGTCTCGGCGTCCGCCGGGTCGTCGATGGCGATGGAGAAGGCGTCGCCGTCGGCCAGACCGCCGGCGATGCGCAGGTCCCCGCCGAGGTTGACGAGAGCCGACTGGGCCCCGCCGATGAGGAGGTCGACGGCGACGAGGTCGGCGGTCCGGCCCTTGCCGATGCCGCCCAGGTCCAGATGGGTGCCGACGGGCAGGGTCACGCTCCGGGACACCGGGTCGAGGACGATGCCGGCGCACCCCGGCGGCGGGAGGGGCACCGGGCCCGGGGCGGGGCCGGGCCCGGTGCCGATCTGGTCGAACGACCGGTCGTAGCCGGCCTGCACCATCGCGTCGAGGACGGTCGGGTCGAAGCGGTGGCCGGTGTCGTGCCACGCCGCCGACGGCGGTGGCGATCAGGTCGAAGGTCTCGTCGTCGACCGGGACCGCCTGACCCGCCGCGCGGTTGAGGCGGCTGAGGAGGCTGTCGGCCCGGAACCGGCTCCAGCCGCTGCTCGAGCTCGTCGATGCGGCGGCGGGCGGCGTCGAGCAAGGCAGGGGTCGTCCGCCCAGCACGGCGAGGTGGACGTCGGTGCCCATGGCCCGGAACCGCGGCTCGCTCCAGCCGATGCCCCGGTGGCGCCCTGGAGCGCGGGCGGGTGCCCGGCGCCGGCGGGGTCATCTCAACTGCCGCCCGAGGTGGACGGGGGCGGGGCGGGGCGCCGGAGCGGGGGCGGGGGCGCTGATGCTCCCGGAGCTGGTGCTCGCGAGGAGGACGACGAGCCCGAGTAGCTGGAGCCGGAGGACGAGCCCGAGGAGCCGCCGCTGCCGGCGACCGGGACGTAACGCCGCTGGATGATCACGATCTCGGGCCGGGGCGGGCGGGGGACGGCCGCCGGGGCGACGGTCGGGCGGGGGGCCGCGGTGGCTGCGGTCTCGGTCGGGGCCTGGCCCAGGGCCATGCCCAGGACCATGCCGAAGGTGGCGCAGAAGGCCAGGCCGGAGGCGGCGATGCGCGAGTCCAGCGCCGGCTTCCGCCGACGACCCCGCCCCGCCCGGGAAGGGCGGGCGGACGGGGCGGGGCGGCCAGGGGGGACCGGCTCAGTCATCGTCGTCGGGCTCGTCGGGCTCGTCGACGTTGTCGTCGGTGTCCTCGTCGTCGTGGTCGTCGTAGCTGTCGTCGTCGTACTGTCGTCGTCGTCGTAGCTGTCGTCACCGTCGTCGTCGACGTGGGGAGCCGGAGCCGGCGCGGGCGCCGGGCTGTCACCGGACTCGACGGAGCCGCTCGAGGAGCCGCCGCCAGTGGCGACGGGGATGTCCTCGACCACGACGCGGACCCGGGGCTCACGCTGGGCGGGCCCGCGCTGGGCGGCGGGCTGGATCTCGGTGGCCGTGAGGTCACCGACCGGGTCGCTGTCGGAGCTCAACAGGCCCATGTTCACGGCCATGGCGGTGCCGGCCATGGCCAGGCTGGCGGTCATGGTGCCGGCCACCACGAGTGCTCGACGTCGTTCCATCGGAGGGTGCTCCTTGGTTGGGGGGATGGCCTCAACGTACGGAGGGGGCTCCCAGCGCCCGTCCAGTGTGGGGTAAAGGGTTGGCAAAGTCCGACGGCGGGACGAGCCGGGCCCTGCGCACGTGCCACGGTGGGGGCATGCGGGTGCTGGTCGTGGAGGACGATGACTCGATCGCCGAGCCCCTGGTGACGGGGCTGGAGCGGGAGGGCTTCGTCGTCGAGCGGGTGGCGACCGGCGCCGCGGCCCTCGCCGCGGCCCCGTCCGGACATGGTCTTGCTGGACCTGGGGCTGCCCGACATCGACGGCTACGAGGTGTGCCGGCGGCTGCGGGCGGTCTCCGACGTGCCGATCATCGTGGTCACCGCCCGGGGCGCAGGAGGTCGACCGGGTGGTCGGCCTCGAGCTCGGCGCCGACGACTACCTGGTCAAGCCCTTCGGCCTGCGGGAGCTGGTCGCCCGCATCCGGGCGGTGGCCCGCCGGTCCGAGACCCGGGTGGTTGCGCCCGGACCAGCGCCGGGTCGGCGGCGTCGAGCTGGACGTCCGCACCCGTCGGGTGACCGTCGACGGCCCCGAGATCGACCTGACCCGCAAGGAGTTCGACCTGCTGGCGCTGCTGATCGAGGAGCCCGGGGCGACCCGCACCCGGGACGAGATCATGGAGTCGGTGTGGGACGCCCACTGGTACGGGCCGACCAAGACCCTCGACGTGCACATCGCCGCCGCTGCGCCGGAAGCTGGGTGACCCGACCCTGATCGAGACGGTCCGGGGGGTCGGCTTCCGGACGGCCGACCCGGGCTGAGCGCGCCATGACCCGGCGGTTCGTCCTGGCCTTCCTGGCCCTCACGGTCTTCGTCCTGCTGGTCCTCGTCGTTCCCCTGGGGATCAGCGCCTCCAACCGGGAGCGGGACCGGCTGACCCTCGACCTCGAGCGGGACGCCCGGGTGATCGGCTCCTTCGCCGAGGACACCCTGGAGGGCATCGCCGACGAGGACCTCCAGGCGGTGGCCGACGACTACGCCGAGAAGACCGGGGCCCGGGCGGTGATCGTGAACGCCCGGGGCCGGGTGCTGGGTGACTCGGACCCGGTCGAGGGCGCGGGCAACTACCGGGACCGGCCCGAGATCGCCGACGCGCTCGAGGGCGAGGTGGCCGCCGGCACCCGCCGCTCCGACACCCTCGACACCGATCTGCTCTACGTCGCCGTGCCGGTGGCCTCCGGTGGGGAGGTCCACGGGGCGGTCCGGCTCACCTACCCGACGACCGAGGTCGACGAGCGGGTGCACCGGGTCTGGCTGACCCTCGGCGGGGTCGCCGCGGTCTCGCTCCTCGCCGCCGGGGTGATCGCCGTGGCCCTGGCCCGCTCGGTGACCCGTCCGCTGCGGGAGCTGCAGGCCGCGGCCACCGCGCTCGGTGGCGGGGACCTGAGCGCCCACGCCCCCGACGACCACGGCCCTCCGGAGGTGCGGGCGCTCGCCCGGGCGTTCAACGACACCTCCCGGCGGCTCGAGGAGCTGATCGGGGCCCAGGACGCGTTCGTGGCCGACGCCTCCCACCAGCTGCGGACCCCGCTGACCGCCCTCCGCCTCCGGCTGGAGAACCTGGAGGCCGACGCCGAGCCGCCGGTCGGCCACCGAGCTGACCGCCGCGCTCGAGGAGAGCGACCGCATGTCCCGCCTGGTCGACGGCCTGCTGGCCCTGGCCCGGGCCGACAAGGCGGCGTCCACGGCCACGGCCGTGGCCCTCGACCTGCGGGCCACGTTGGCCGAGCGTCGCGACATCTGGCTCCCGGTGGCCGAGGAGCGGGGCGTCGACCTGGTGGTCGAGCCCGGTCCGTCGCTGCGGGGTCTGGCCACCCCGGACCGGGTCAGCCAGGTCCTCGACAACCTGCTCGACAACGCCCTGGAGGTGTCACCCGGAGGGCTCGACCATCCGGCTCGCCGCGGTGGCGACGCCGACGGGCCCAGCCATCCACGTCGCCGACCAGGGTCCGGGGATGACCCCCGACCAGCGGGAACGGGCCTTCGACCGGTTCTGGCAGGGCCCCGAGGGCACCGGGCTCGAGTGGCCTGGGCCTGGCCATCGTGCAGAAGCTCGTCCAGGCCGACGGCGGCCACGTCGACCTGCGGGAGGCCCCCGGCGGCGGCCTCGACGCCGTCGTCCAACTCCCCCCGGTGCCCGACCGCTGAGCGACGGGCATGACGAGCGGTCAGTCGCCGTCGTCGTCCTCGTCGGCCGGCTCTCGTCTGCTCTCGCCCGACTCGCCGCCTTCGCCGCCTTCGCCGACGTCCTCCCAGGTGGCCTTGGCCCCCGAGTGGCCGACCTGGGCGATCCGTCACGGTGCCCACCACCGACGCCAGCACCGCGGCGGCGGACACGACGATGACGGCCGGGCCCATCCAGGCGGGCTGGGCCACCCGTCGGCCGTCGTCCCTGGTCCGCTTGCGGTCGAGGACCATGACGCCGGTGGCGAAGATCGGGATGGGGAGGGCCAACCACGGCATCGTTCTCGCCCGCTTCGCCGTGCTCCTCGGCCAGCTCGGTCTCGTCGACCTGCTCCTCGAGGGGCTCGCCGCTGGACTGCGCCAGGAGGGCGAAGGCGAAGGCGGCGAAGCCGAGCACCACCACGATCCAGCCGATCCGGCGGCGGGCGGCGCCCCACACCGCGATGGCGATGGTGCCGATCGCCGCGAGCGGCACCAGCACGACCGCGGCGTGCACGAGCAGGGGGTGGGCGGGAGGCCGAAGAGCGATTCGAGTTCCATGCCCGGATCCTGCGGCCGGTCCGCCCGGGGCCGCGAAGGGCCAGAAGGTCCCGACTTGGGCGACTTCGGCAGGCTTTGCCTGCCCTTGGCTCAGAGCAGGGCGAAGGGGTCCAGGTCGTCGATGGCGGCGAGGCTGCGGCGGAACATGGTGAGGAACATGGCGTCGGCCCGCTCGGAACGACCGGCCGTGGCGTAGGCCACGCCGAGCACGGTGATCAGCGGGCCCTGGAGGACACCGAGGCGGTAGTCCTCGAAGGCGGTCGCCTCCGAGTAGCCCGTCCCGTCGACGCCGTGGTCCAGGAGGGCCCTGCGGTAGGCCGTGACGACGGCCTGCTCGTGGGCGCGGCGGTCCTCGACCTCGAGGCTGGTCCCGCAGAAGTAGGCCAGGTCCCGTCCGGGCTGGCCGACCGACAGGGTCTGCCAGTCCACGGCGTGGACGGCGCCCGCTGGGTCGAACAGCAGGTTGTCCAGGCGGTAGTCACCGTGGCCGAGGGCGAACCGCTCGGCCCGGGCCGTGATCCAGGTCGGGACGACCTCGGCGAACCGCCGGAGGGTGCGCTCGCCGGCGTCGTCGACCTCGGCTCGGTAGCGGTCGACGAAGATGTCGACCGCCGAGGCGAAGACGCTGCCGAGGAACGCGGCGTCGTCCTCGCCGACCCGGTTGAGCCCAGGGTGCTCAAAGAGCGTCTCGTCGCACCACCGGGGGCCGTGCAGCCCGGCCAGGTTGACCGCGGCGGCCTCGGCCTCGCCGGGCGTGCAGCCCGCCACCTGGTCGCCGGGCTCCGCCGGGGCGAGGTCGTCGAGGAGCAGGGTGAAGACGGTGGCGTCCTCGCTGATCGCCCCGAACCAACAGCGGGGCGTGGCCACGGCCACCGTCGGGGCCAGGTCGAGGTAGAAGCGTGACCTCGTTGCGGTAGCCGTTGGACACCATCGACCGGTCCTCGCCGGCGCCCATCTTGGCCACGAGGGTCGCCGGCAGGGGACCGTCGCCCTGCAGGCGGAGCCGGTAGTTGGCGCCGACCTGGCCGTGGCCGATCGGCTCGGTGGCCACGGCCGTGACCGTGACCTCGTGGCCACCCTGGCGCAGGGCCGCCGTGAGCCACTCGGGGGTGAGGTCCTCGGGCCGGTCGACCGGCCCGACGCCGGCTGTCACCGGCCGGCCCGGTAGGCGTCGACCACCGGGGCCAGCTCGGTCGGCGTGGCGCCGTGGAGGATGACGGCGTCGGCGCCGAGGTCGAACTGGCGGCGCACCGTGGCGACGCACTGCTCGGGCGAGCCGGTAGCAGCCGGCGCCAGCCACTCGTCGGGGATGAGCGTGGCGATGTGCTCCAACTGCTCCGGTGGTGGCCTTCTGGTCGATCCCGCCGGCGAAGGTGGCGATCAGCTCGTCGGCCCGGAAGGCCTCGAGCGGTGCCGGGTCCCAGCCGTTCGTGCGCACCATCAGGTCGCCGTAGCCCTGGAGGTAGGTGGCCATCCGCCCGACCGTCTTGCGCAGACGCAGGTCCTCGGGGAGGTGGTCCCCGACGGTGGCCAGGCAGGACCAGACCGTGACCGACGCGGGGTCCCGCCCGGCCTGCTCGGCGGCCTCCTTCACCGTGCGCACGCACCGCTCCAGGGTCTCGTCGGTGAAGAACGTGTGCAGGACGACGTCGTCGAAGGCCCGCCCGCCGAGGGCCAGGGACTGGGGCCCGAAGGCGGTCAGCAGCAGGGGGATGTCGTCGTCGAACTCGGCGCCCAGGTGCAGCAGGGGCCAGGACCCCGCGGGGCCGTCGTGGCCGAAGACGACCTCGCCGTGCCAGAGCCGGCGCATCAGGCCGGCGAAGTCCTCCATCTGCGCCGTGGTGACGTGGGGAATGCCGTAGAGGTCCTGGAGCGGGGCGATGCCCCGGCCGATGCCCAGCGTGAAGCGGCCGCCGGTCAGGCGGTGCATGGTCGTCGCGTAGGACGCCGTGACCATCGGGTGGCGGGTGTTGTGGTTGGTGGCCGCCGTGGCGATCTGGATCTCGCTGCTCACCGCCGCGGCCGCCCCCGAGAGGGTCACCGCCTCCTTGATGTTGTACCGCTCGGAGATGAAGGCGGTCCCCAGGCCCATCGCCTCGCCGTCCCGCACCTCGTCGATGAGCTCCGCCGGCGACTCGGGGGCTCCGGCCAGCGCGTAGAAGCCCAACTCGGTCATCCGCTCAGCCATTCGGTGATCCTCGCACCCTGGGGTGGTCCGGCCAATCGGTGGGGCCTGGAACCCGAACGCGGCGTCCGGGCGGCGGCGTCAGCCCTTGGGAGAACCAGCGCTTCTGGCGACGACCCGGTGTCCGGGGCGACGCGCCGCTGTACCCAGAACCGCGATCAGTCTCCCGGGGCCCGGTAGGCGGGGGAGCGCTTGGTCGCCGCGTCGACCTGGTCGGGGGTCAGCAAGCTGACCGTCCGGACCGACGCCTTGCCGGATGCGCCCACCGTGATGCCGACGGCGGCCGCGGCCTCGTCATCGGGCAGGTCGCAGACCACGAAGGCGTCGTCGCCGCCGAAGGCGAAGTAGAAGCTCTCGACCGAACCACCGACGCTCTCGGCCAGTTGGGTGACGGCCGCCTGCCGGCCCGTGCCCCCCTCGCTGAGCACGCCGTGCAGACCCTCGGGTGAGTAGTTGGCGACAAACAGGTACTTGGGCATCTCGCACTCCCCCTGGCCGTCTTGGGACGGCCGACGCCGCCGACCCTACCGCCCGGCAGGCGGCCGCGCCGTTGGCGCCCTCGGCAGGATTCGAACCTGCGACACACGGTTTAGGAAACCGATGCTCTATCCCCTGAGCTACGAGGGCCTGAACTGGCATTGTCCCTGTTCAGGAGGCGATTTCATCCTCACTGTGGAGCAGGGTGACGACCTCGGAGCCGCGTTCAGGCCGCGCGGAGGCCGCGAGAGCTTCGCTTCGTACGCGATTGAGGGCCTCGGCGAGACGGTCGAGGTCGTCAGGAAATAGGTGACCGTAGCGATCGAGTGTCGTGGTCGCGGACTTGTGCCCAAGCTGGGACTGGACTGCCTTGACGTTCGCCCCGCTGGCGATGAGCAGGCTGGCGGCCGTGTGGCGGAGATCGTGGATTCGGAGTCCGTCGGGCACCGGGGCCCGTTCGACGGCGGGTCGCCAGAACCGGCGGGTGAAGTTGCCGTGACGCATCGGGCCCCCCTCCGGGGAGGTGAACACGAGCGCCGTCGGGTCATCCTGGACCTTGGTCGCCAGGTGATGAGCGAGGGCCTCGATGAGGAACGGCGGCAGCGCGACCTCCCGGATGGAGTGGGTCTTGGTCGTCCCGAAGTGCAAGTGCCCGCCGACCTCGGCCAGCGACTCGCAGACCTCGACCCGGCCGGTGAGCAGCCGACAACTGCCCCGGCGAAGCGCCGCCGCCTCACCCCACCGCAGCCCTCCGTAGGCGAGGACCTGGATGAGCGTTCGGTACCGGTCGTCGATCTTGTCGACCAGTGCTTCGACCTGGCCGGCGTCGAGGAACAGCATTTGGGAGTGCGGCATCCGGGGGAGCTGGACGCCATGGCACGGTGACCGGCCGATGTAGCCGGAATCTGCTGCGGAGCCCATCACGGCGGCGAGCACCCGGTATGCCTGCCGCACCCGGCTGGCGGACAGGCGGCCCGATAGATCGGCTACCCACTCCCGAACGTCGAGAGGTTGCACCGCGGCCAGCGACCATCCGCCGAAGGCCGGAAGGACATGGAGATCGAGCAGTGATCGGTACCCGGCACGGGTCTTCGGCTTCAGATTGACCGTCGTGGCCCACCAGCGGTCAGACCAGTCAGTGACGTTGATGCGGCCCAGGCTCGGATCGACCCAGTCACCCTTGGCCTTGCTGACCTCGACGCCGTTGAGCCACCGATCGGCGTCCACCTTTCGATCAAAGGTCTTCGACCGCTCCCGGCCGTCCGGTGCCCGGTATCGGGCCCGCCACCGGTTCGGTCCTCGCTTGTTGACGTGTGCCATCGCTTAGTCCTCTCCGTTCAAGATTCGCCATGCCTTTGGAGTGAGTTGTCCGCCGGCCTTTCCTTGCTGGGTCGGCGTGAGCAGCTTGTGCTCGTTGCGTATCTCGAGGATCAGGTTGCTCAGTGTTGAGGGAGCGAGGGCTAGTTGATCCGCCAGCACCCTTACACGGTCGGGACGATCGGTCACGGCATAGAGCCTGGCGATCTCAGCGAGTTCCCGAAGGCTCCGCTGTCCGGCTCGTGGCCGCCTTGATGGGCTGGGAGCGTCGCTCAGCCATTCTGAGATCGTCTCCAGCTCACGGACAGCTGGGGCCTCGCCTGGCAGGTCAAGACCGGCCTCCCGCCACGGCTCCGTGAGTCGGTCCCAGGCCTCCGTCGCCTCACCCGAAGCCACGGCCTCCGCCATGTGGTCGTCGCGAAGGTGACGCGCGAACTCTGTCACCTCGGTCATCGCGGCCGTCTCAAGTCCGTTCGTCAGGTCACGGAGCCGCCGGGCCGTGAGGGGCTTCGCGTCCACCCAGGCCGAGGTCAGAGCCCAAGCCAGCCAATCATCGAGATCGCGGAACTCGTCGATTGCTTCGCGATCGACCTCCACGTGCGGGAGCACGGCGACGCCGACCGGCTGGCCGGGTCCGCCGATGTTGACCTTCAGGAGCCAGTCACGGTGCTCACGGTGCACCAGAAGTACAACGCCGTTGACGCTGGGTCGTGTCGAGAGCGCGACATGCACCATCTCGAAACGGCTCTGGGTGCCCTCACCATCCTTTTCTCGTGCACTACTGAGAAGGATAGCGCATAGGCAGGAAGGCGTGACACGCTTTCCTGCATGACGACGGAACCTGAGAGAACGTGGAGCACGACGGATGAGCTGGCTGCAGAGTTGCGTATCCCGGTGGCGACAGTTCGGCAGTGGCACTACCGGGGCATTGGTCCTCGGGCCCACAAGATCGGCCGCCACCTCCGCTACCGGCGGTCCGACATCGATGGATGGCTTGAGACCATCGCTGACAGGCCGGAGCCAGTTCGCCCTTGTGGCTGATCCACCGGCGGTCCTGAGCGTGAACGCCGGTCGGGCGTCGTTGGAGGCTGTCTGTAATCATCCGACCGTGGTGGCTTGGGTCGCCACCCTCACCCCCGACGCACGACGACCCGCCGCTGCTGGCGACGGGTCGTCCAATCACGAGCCCGGTGCGGCTCGCACCCCTGAGGGTAGCGATCGGCCGGAGGCTGGACATGCAGCGTGAGCGTCGCCTTTCCCTACGACGACGACGGATGGATGTCGTCCGATGACGGCGGCGAGGAGCCACCCGATGACGATTACGACGTCATGCGGGAACGCATCCTTGCGGACCAGCTTGAGAGCAGACCCTTCGGCGACGCTCTTGATGAGGCGGCCGAGGATGACCCGTTCATCGATTGGGCCGAGTTTTGGGCGCGTGATCCACGCGATGCGGAGTGGGTCTTCGACGAAGTGCTGGCACGCGGGCGTGGCCACGTGCTCTATGCGGACGCCAAGAGTGGCAAGAGCCTTCTGCTTCTCTACATCGCGAAATCCTTGGCGACATGCGACGGCCGGTACGTCGTCATCTACCTCGACTACGAGATGACCGAAGACGACCTCCAAGAGCGGCTCGAGGACATGGGCGTCGGGCCTGATTCCGACCTGTCCCGGCTCCGCTACTGGCCGATCCCCTCAATGCCGGCACTCGATACGACCGAAGGCGCTGCACACCTAGATCAGCGACTCGCCCGGCTGGAAGAGGAGTGGCCCGACCATCACCTCGTCGTGCTGATCGACACGATGGGACAGGCCGTGAAGGGCTCTGAGAACGATGCCGACACCTACCGTGACTTCGCACGTTTCACCGGGGCCATTCTCCGGCGCCGAGGAGTGACCTTCGTCCGGGCCGACCACGCGGGCAAGGAGGCCAGCCGACGTCAGCGGGGAAGCTCGGCCAAGGCCGCCGACGTCGACGTTGTTTGGCAGCTGAGGAAGACCGCAGGGGGAGTCGAACTCAAGCGGGACGCCGCCCGTATGTCTTGGGTGCCGGCGAAGGTCGTCTTCGCAATCGAGACGGACCCGCTGCGCTACGAGCGGACCGACGTGTCCTGGCCACAGGGAACCGTGGAGGTAGCCGCCATCCTCGATCGCTTACAGATCCCGGTCGAGCTGTCTGGCAACGCCGCATTCAGGGCCCTTAGGGAACACGGCGAAGGCAGGGGGCGGGAAACGGTGCTCGCTGCGGTCAAGCACCGGAGGCAGGCAAAATGAACTTCAGTACCACCCTCAGTACCACCTTCCGTCAGCGAGCCAGTACCACCCCCAGTACCGGGGTGCAGAAGCCCGCCATGGCGCGTCAGTACCACTCTCAGTACCACCCGGTACCGGTTCACCAGCCTGAAGGCCAAACCGGTACTCCCCCTAGGGAGTACCGGTTGGCCAGGCCCGGGCGGCGAGGCGAGCGGGGATGACGAACACGACCCTCGCCGACCTGTTCGGACCCCTCGACGGGGCCCACCTCCGGGGCGGCTGCCAGACCTGCAACGCGTACCAGACAATCGTCCGAGAAGGACCCCTCAGCTGGAGAATCACCGTCCATCACGACAACTGGTGCCCCACCCTGCAGGCCATCCAAGCGAGACGACCATGACCACCTTCCACGACAACCTGCCCCCCGACGTCATCCGCGAACTCCACGCCCCATTCACCAGCTTCCAGGTCCGCTTTCAACGCCGAGGCTGGCAACGCCCGCACGCGACGAACTACGACACCGAAGCCGGCGCCCGAAATTACGTCAACCGGAAGCTCCTCGGCGACGACCGGCCCCAACTCGAGCCCTTCATCTTCATCGAGATCTGGAGACGACCCGTCGGCTACTTCGAACTGTACGAACAGGTGCTGCCGTGAGCCACCAGATCGACGTCGACCCCGGGTTGACACCCGCACTGTCATCCTTCCCGTGAACTGGAAGATCGGCTGTGATCGGGTCCCGAGGGCTCCGGTTCGACCGCCATGGCGCCCGCGACCCGCGCCAGGACGCGGATTTCTGGGCCCCGCGGCGCGAGGGGCCCAGGCTTGTTCGACGGCTGGGTGGCCACATACGCCTCTAGATGGACCACGAGATTGCATGCGCCCCTAGACAGGCCCGTGCCACCCTCATGGCGGGATTGGAGGACCCATGTCAAGGGGGGGGTAGACCGAGTGCTCACCGGCTCCGGAGCCGTTCAAATCCGGATGGTGATGGCCCCGACCTGGTCCCAGAGCCCGGGTTGCGTGGTCGAGTAGACCCTGATCCACGACTGCCACCTGTGAAAGCGCATCGGAAGGCCGAGGGGGATGGTGACCCTCATCCCGACGCGGTAGATCTCCCCTGGTTCCAGCCGCGGGGTGAGCCTTATGCCGCGGACGACCCCACGATTGATGATTTCTCCGAGCCTCCCGGGCTGCCCCGACACGGTGTAGTAGCTGACGCGGAAGTAGGAGCTCCTGGCGCCCCACAGGCGGAACCGTTGGGCAGAGGCAGCCTCATTCTCGATCGTCACCCAGTAGATGACCGAGCCGAGCGGCCGGACCAAGGCGCTGACCCTCTGCGGCGCGGGCCAGTAGATGTCATTGCCGACGGTGACGCCGGTTCCCCGGCGGATACGGGCATCGGGACCGCTTTCAACCACCCGTCGGCTGTGGGTGACCTCGGTGATGCCGCCGGCTGCGTGCTCGGGCCGTGCGCCGGCGGTAGTCGGGCTGAACACGACCACCACCGGGACCACCAACGCCAAGGCCAAGAATGCACGTGCGAACGGCCTGCTCATGACAACTCCTCTCACACCTCTGCACCTTTGAGTCTGTGCCGTGCTCCACCCATGGCCAAGAGGCCAACGACCTTTCCGAGGTCGTGAGTGGCGCACAGCAGACCGAAGTCGGGGGGGCGACCGAGGGCTCACCGGCTCCGGGAGCCAGGGGCGATGACGCCCTACGGTTGGTGAGCATGCGCCGCCTGCCGCTCCCGGCTGTCTTGCGCCGGCGCCTCGATGCGCTCCGGGCCGAGCACCCCGACGCCGACCCGCACGAGGCCGCGGAGGACATCCGCCGCCTGGTCGATGCTCTCGACCCGCCGAACTCGCCGCCGGCCCACGCCACCGCCCGTGATCTCCGGTCGGCCGCCGACCACCTCGACGACGGCTGAGACTGTCTCGGAGGTAGAGCTGTTGGAGGATGGACCGCCTTCCGTGGGGGGTGGAAGACGGCCTAGGTGCAGCGCCGCACCGTTCAAGCCCGGCTGGTCACTGAGCGGGCCCCATCCCTGGCCCAGGTATGCGTGGTCGAGAAGGCCACGAGGGCCAATGGCATAGATCGCCAGCGCAGCGGAGAGCCCCTAGGGATGGTGATGACCATCCGGACGCGGTAGATCTGCCCAGGGGCCAGCCGGGAGGTCAAGAAGCTCCCGGCGAAGACCGGATCGGTGATGTCATCGCCAGCCGGGTTGTAGAAGTGGGAGATGAACCCGATGCCGATCACTCCGCCCAAGAGGCGGCTGCCTCGCAGGTTCAGCCGTTCGGGGAAGCCGGCGTCGTTCTGGACCGTCACCCAGTAGGTGACCGGGACGCCGGGCCTGACCGAGGCCCTGACCGTCTGACCCCCGAAGAAGTGTGGCCAGTAGATGTCGTTGCCGACGGTGACTCCGGTGCCCCGACGGATACGGACGTCGGGACGCGCTGCGGCCACGGTGTAGGTGTGGGTGATCTCGGTGGTGTTGCCAGCCACATCGGTGGCGGTGACGGTGAAGTCGTGGTCGCCCAGTGTCGAGGTGTTGATGGCTTGACCGTCCTCGGCGGTTCCGACGCAGGTGGCGATGCCTGAGCCGCCCTCGTCCGCGCAGGAGAAGTCAGCGGTGACCGTCCGGGCACGGGGGTAGATCGCGCCGTCGGGTGGCGTGGTCAGGGTCACGGTCGGATCGGTGACATCCACCAAGGCGTAGGAACCGTTCAAAGTGGTGGCCGAGGGCTCGGGGACGGTAGAGCCAGCCGTGGCCGGGCCGATGGCACAGACCACCGGGACCACCAGCGCCAAGGCCAGTAATCCACGTGCGAACCGGACGCTCATGACGGCTCCTACCAGGTCTGCACATTCGAGCCTGCGCCACACTCCGGCCCGACGCCAAGAGACCAAAGTCCCTGTGTCTTTCGCCGACTGGAGTCCGCAGACACAAGGGCCGCCCTTCCATAGATGGCAAACCACGGCCCCCTTGGGCCACAGGCGCCGCTCAACCCACATACAGACCTGCTTGCAAGTGTGTATGATAGACGCATGGAAGCCCCCCGTCAGGCCATTGCCTACACCCGAGTGAGCACCGGCCGTCAGGCCGAATCAGGCATCGGCCTCGACGACCAGCTCGCCCAGGTCACCGCCGCTGTCGAACGTCGAGGCTGGGCCCTGGCCGGCCATCTCAGCGACGAGGGCCTGAGCGGCAAGCGGGCCGACAACCGCCCCGCCCTCGCCGACGCCCTCGACCAGCTCGCCTCTGGCACCGCCGACGTGCTGGTGGTCGCCAAGCTCGACCGCCTCGCCCGCTCCACCGTGGACCTCGGACGGCTCATGCTCCGAGCCGACCGGGAAGGCTGGGACCTCGTGATCCTCGACCTCGACGTGGACACCTCGACCCCCTCGGGTCGGCTCATGCTCCGGGTCGTCGGCGCGGTCGCTGAGTACGAGTCGGACCTGATCGCCGACCGGGCACGGGCCACCCACCGTCAGCGTCGCGCCCGTGGCCTCCGGGCCGGGATGGCCCCGCTCCTGCCCGACACCGTGCGCCACCGAATTGCCGACGAGCGGGCCAGCGGACGCACGATGCAGGCCATCGCCGACGACCTCAACGCTGACGGCACCCCCACCGCTCGAGGTGGCCGCTGGCACCCCTCCACCGTTCGCCATGTGCTGGCCTCCGTGGCCGTGGATGACGCCGTTGAGATCACCGACGCCTAGCGCGACTCGTCCGCTCATGCCCCAGTCCCCTCAAACGACACAGACACCGCACGCCCCGGGCCCCCGGCCACCTTGCCGGGCCAGGCGAGCGGTGGAGGGCGGGCGCACCTGGCAGACAGAAAGCACCCCACCCCCCACGTCTCGCCTCGGCCTGGATCTATGACCGGCGTATGTGCCGAGGGCCGGGCTCAATGAGAAGGATGTAAGGCGCTCGTCACACGTTCGCACTAGAGGCGTGCTTGCCGGTGTCGCTTTGGTGCGATGTCAGCCGGATGGCGTCTCTTACTCGCCCTGTAGAACTGAGCCCGGCGGGCCTGGGGGGCCGGCCGGCCCGACAGGGCCCTGTGGCCCTGCAGGCCCGCGGGGTCCGCGAGGGCCGCGGGGCCCACGGTCACCCGGCTCCCCTTCGGCACCCTGTAGGAGATCACTGTTCTCCTCGACCACTTGCTGGATTTCGGTGTCGACATCGGGCCGGGTCGCAAGGGCGAAGACGACCAGACAGACAGCGGCAAGCGCCATGGCGATGGCTGTACCAACAAGCACCCGCCAGACCGTCGGCAGCGGCGACCGATCGGTTGACCCAACCCCACCGACCGGCGCCTTAACAGTTGGGTCTGTGGCCGTCACAGGAAGTTGCACCACCACGGCGGCGGGAAGTTGATGATGCACTCGACGGGCGGCAGGGGGTCGATCGAGTCGTCAGGCAGGGATGACGAAGGCGGCAGGATCGTGATTGGGCCCGCTGGTCCCGTCGGCCCCCTCGGACCTGGCGATCCTCGCTGGCCCACTGCTCCGCTCGCGCCCCGCACACCTCGTGCACCCTGTCGACCTGACGGACCGGCCTCGCCCTGGTAGCGATCCGAGTGCACAGCGATCGTGTCGCGTGCCTCGGCGGGGAGGTCGGGCTCCCCGACCCAGACGACCACCGCGCCGAGGAGCGCCACCGCGGCAATACCGTTTGCACCGGCGATGGCAATCTTCGCCTGATGCACAACGCCCACATTACGCGTGCCGATCAGCACCCGTCTCGAGCGTCACCGCCGTTCGGCCCCGGCTAGCGCTCCCATCGGGTTGGACCCGACCCGCCACGCGAGATGAGCAGGTCCGCAGTCCCCGGCAATACGGGTGCCGGGCACAGGGCGGCAGGGCCAGGCCGACCATGAGCTGGACCGGGGGGGACTCCACACACGCACACGAAGAAGGGGCAGGGGTTACTCCGCCTGGGTCTACGGATCAGAAGGTGAGGGTTCGAGTCCCTCCGAGCACGCTAGGTGTTTCCCCTGTTCAGGGCTTGATCCGGTCAGCCTGCCGGACTCGGGCACCTCGGCTTGACAGCCAAGTTGACGGCTAAGGCCTGGCCCCCCTCGCAGGCTGTTGCGGCAGAATCAGACCGTGCCGAGCCAATTCACGAGTGAGATCCATCAGGCGGCGGTCCAAGCGGTGGGACACGCACTTGCAGGCTGGGTTCTCGACCTAACCAGCAAGGATGTCGTCGAGGCGCTCAGCGGCAGCCTCGAACTGGCCGCTGGTCAAGTCGAGGCGCTCGACAGGCTTACCGCCCTCGTGCTCCAAGCACAAAGCCAGCGCGAGCAAAGCGATCCGTCGCCCCCACTACGTTTCTTCCTCGGAGGCATTGGCACCTACTCCGAAAGGCTCGCGAACAGCCAGGGCAACGCTTTTCGTGTCCTGTCAGGCGGGGAGATCCCACACCCGCATTCACAGGACCCTGTCGGCGGCCCTCTGCAACGAATGATCATCGATTCGTACCCAGCCCTCCTCTTGCCTTCGGGGGAGTGGAGCGAGATCTGGGATCAACCAGGGAACCTCTACGCCCACCCGTTACGAGACGAACTCTGGCAGGCAGCTCTCGAAGACCCGGACCTAACCGCGCTCTACCCCGACCGACCGGAGAAGGGGATCCCGAGCGGATTCACTATTGGATCAACCGGTCGGGGTGGAACACAGCAAGTTGCGGGACTAGCTGAGACCCTCGTGCGGCAAGCGTGGTCGTCAGCGAGGCTTCAATCAGAGGTCCCTACGATCGACGACCTCCTCCATGAGGCCGACGACCTCCTTGACCATGCTCGGAAGCTGGCCCGCGGCGAGACCGTCAACATCAGGGCGCTTGTGGGCGTGGCTGGTTACAGGTTGCCCGAAGGTACCGAGATCGATCTTGGGTGGGGTGTGCTACGCAGCATCAGACCAGAAGACCAGTGGCTGGTTCCTACGAGCCTGAAGCAGAGCGACTCAGGGGACGGGGTCACCATCGCGTACGGCGGCGAGATCGTATTCGACTGTCAGTTGCGCTACTCGATCGAGATCCGCGAACCCCACGACGACCCGGCCCTCAACAGCTTCGACGTCTCAACCAGCCGGGAGTTGCAGAGGCGCTTGTATTCACTCCAGCTCGGCGCGGCGCTAGCCACCGACGACCGAGACCGCTTCGTCACCTCGACCTGGCACGCCGTGCTGGAACCACTCGCACAGTCGGTATCGGTCGGCTACGCGGATCCCCGGCGCGGCCGCAAGCTCAGCCCAAACCTGCTGACCGACGAGGAGGCAGCGAAGTGGTCTACTTGGTCGAAGGCTGCGCTAGAGCACTGCGGGCCAACCGTGCGGATCGCCCAGACAAGAACCCTGTTGGCGATCTCGTCTAGGGATGATCCCACGGACTCGCTCATTGACACCGTAACCGCCCTGGAAAACCTGTTCGGGTCGGGCGCTGGCGAACTCACCCTCAGAATCTCGTCCAGCGTCGCCTGGCTGCTCGGCCAGGATCTAGCAGATCGAATCCAACGCCAGAAGGAGGTCAGGAAGATCTACGAACTCCGCAGCAAGATCCTCCATGGCGCACTCGACCCCACAGGCGACATCACCACCGTCGTAATGTCGAACTCCGCGTTGGACGTGGTCCTCGACGTATGGAGAAAGCTCCTGACCGACCGAACAGACCTCCTTGATGAGGCCACGAAATCACACGATCGAAGCGCACGCCTGATCGTCGGCGGCTGATCTGCACACTAGTGCCGTGCCAGGCAACGTTTGCCCTGTACTACAACGGCACTTCGGGGGCGGCACTGGGGCAGGCGCGACGTCAGCCGCTCCGCCGACCGAGGAGGTAACGCGCTGCGACGATCCCAGATGTCAGGCTGGAAAACCCCGTGAGCTGAATGAGTCCTCGATCTTCGGACACGTGGAGAAGCTCCCACCCGCTGGCCGCAAGGTCACCGAGGGCGTTGGTAATGATGGCCGGCCAGTTGTCCAACGCACCGGGGTGAACTCCCAGCGGCGTGATGTCGTTGTCTCGAACCAGCTCGACCGTCCACTCGAACAGCGTCCCGTCTGCGTTGAGACGGCGCTTGGCAAACAGAGTTGCGTACTCGATCGGAACCGGCTCAGGCATCGGATCGGCGCTCCAAGATCGGCGGCAGGAAGGTGGGGCGACGGACTGTCGCCGACTGCGCTTCATCCCAGATGAGGAGGAGGGCACAGACGAGCTTCTGTTCTTCGGCTCCGCCATTTACACCCTGGCTTTCCATGTAGCGACGGCGTTCCATGTAGTGACGTTCGCCTGGCGAGGGTTGCATGGAGCCAATTTACGAGACCTGCGAGCCTGAGGCCGGACGGTCGGCGATGCGACACCGCCCTTGCGCGTTGTGTCTCCGAACGCCGGATTGAGGGCACGTCTGCCGCCCCGGCGCTGCGCGCCGGGTTGTCACCGGGCTGCCGTGCAGTGCTCGCCCGGCGGACGGCCGGCTACCGGGTGATGGGAGGCCTTGGGGTCAGCCTCTTGAAATCAGAAGGGGTTCTTGTGGCGGCACTGAGGGCAGGTGATGTAGGCCTCGGCGTTGTCGCCGTCTTCCCATTTGGCTGTGAACTCTGCACCGGTCAGCGACGCCGAGCAGCTCATGCAGGTCCTGTCGGTGCCCCCGCTTCTGTGCATGGAGTCCACGAGTCCGCCGTCCTCCATGAAGAAGACGCCGCCTGAACAACTCGGACACTCGTATCGTCCCTCGACCCATCCACCCTCGGCCGCGTCAATCAAGGATGCGCCGCACCACGGACAGGTCTCCGTCGCGCCGCCACCGATGCTCATCGTTGCTTCCTCCCAAACTGCGTTTCCACGCCAGGCATGTCAACGCGTTGCCGCATGTGATCAGGGGGTTCGCGACGGTCTCGCCCTGCCATGGCGCAACTCACGCACCACCCTGTCTACCCCAAGGATCGACGGGGAGATCGCGTGACCCGACTGCTCTCCTATTGGCCATGCCCACATGGCCGCCACGGAGGGATCGTCGCGGGTGTCCCCGAAGGCCGGGTCGGGGCGGTTGCAACGAGGCGAACGTTGCCTGACACGGCACTAGAACCCGAGCATGACCCCGATCGTCGACTCTCAGCCTTCGAGTGCCCGACCGATTCGCTCCGCGCCTTCCTTCTTCAGAGCGGGCATCAGGTGAGTGTGAGTGTCCATGGTGAGCCTGACCCTTCCCCGGTTGGGCGGACACCTAGCGTGAGGCGACCACGGTCGTCTCGGAGAGGATGTCCAGATGCCCCGACCTCATCCACCGGAGGCCCCTGGGCTCAGTTCGAGGCGGCGGACGTTGCGAGCAAGACCGAGAATCCCTCGCCCGCGAGCGCTCGGAAACGCGGATTCGGCCCCGCCTGAGACCCCTTGGGGACGGTCGCACTCCTTAGGACTCCCACCAGTAGCACCCTTCCCGCCACACGTACAGCCCACCGGTGTCGTCCACGACCAGCACGGCCACGGGTTCGCCGCTGGCACGACCCGGCTCGATTCCCCGTCGCGAGGCCCGCCGACGAAGGTGACCGTCACGCCCACGGGGCTACACGGTCGTGTCGAGCACCTCGGCGCCGCCCGCGGACTTCTGCACCGAGGCGATCGCGGACAGGCACGACGCCTTCCGCTTGTACATCTCCGAGGTCGCCAGCGTTTGGCCGTTGCTGGCGACGATCCGCCAGAAGAACGGCTCCTTCTTGGACCTGCTTCGGACGATCTCGAACCTCATGGCACATCTCCCCCTTGGGGTCGTCGTCTTGTCGGCTCGCATCCTCGCGCCACCTGACCCCCTGGAGCTGCGGGACAAGGAGGCGGTCGCTGCACCGCTCCCAGGTCGACCTGTCTGGTTCGTCCGGCATGCCCGGCTCGGCCGGCGCGACACTTGGTCATGGCGACCATCCTGGACAAGCCTCCCGCCTACGTCGCCACACACCTGACGACCCTGACGGCTGCCCTCGATCAGCTTCCGGCACAGGGAGGGGTGCCGGTCAAGGACGGCCAGGGGGTCCTGATCGCGACCTGGAACCTCCGAGAGTTCGGCCGGTTCACCGCCAAGTGGAAGTCGGCCGAGTCCGACACCCCCAAACGGGACCTCCGATCCCTGCTGTTCATCGCGACGATCCTGGAACGGTTCGACGTGATCGCTCTCCAGGAGTTGCAGGGCTACACCGACGCCCTCCAGGCGGTGCTGACCTGGCTCAACCGGGACCGCGAAGCCCAGTGGCGGATCGTGGTGTCTGATGTCGTCCGCGGCGAGGCCGGCGACGAGGAGCGGCTCGGCTACCTGTTCGACTCCTCGCGCTTGGACCTCGACGGCCTCGTCGGTGAGATCGTCATTCCCCCCGAAGAGATCGGCAACGTCACCGAAGCCCGCCTGGACCGGCAGTTCGCCAAGACCCCCTATGCGGTCAGCTTCCGATCCCACGACGGCGACACCGCGTTCGTGCTCGTGACGGTCCACATCGTCTGGGGCAACAACCCCGCCCTCCGCGCCACCGAAGCCATCCGGCTGGCGGAATGGGTCAGGGACTGGGCCGCGGAGCCCAACGTGTGGGACCCCGACATCTTCGCCCTCGGCGACTTCAACGCCGACCGCATCACCAACCCCGACGGGACCGTTAACCCCGTCTACGCGCCCTTCGCCGACATCCTGACCATCCCCGCGGAGATGAACGCCTTCCCCCGCACCATCTTCGGGGGCGGCAAGGACAAGCACTACGACCAGATCACCTGGTACGAGAAAGGGACCGGGCGGGTTCTCGTTGACCTTCGACCGGTGCGGCTACTTCGACACCACCGCCGCCCTCCTCGCCGGCTACGGCCTCACCGCAGGCCAGTTCAGCTTCCGTATCTCAGACCACTACCCGCTCTGGGCCCGCTTCACCTGAACCCCAAGAACCGCCTCTACACCCCGAGGAGTCGTCCACGACCAGCACCGCCGGCGGGTTGCCGCTGACCAGCAACGTCGCGGCTGACCCGTCTCTCAATCACACATCTCCGCTGTGTCGCTGGCTCCTATGCACCGAGCCCGGAAGTCGTGCTGCGTCGATTGTTTGAGCGCGAGGCCGGCGGCGACGGCGAGGAGTACGGCGATGGCCACCGCCAGGATGCCGACGATTGGGCGGCGCGGGCTTCGGACCTGCCCTGCGGCCTCGCCTCCACGGTCATCGTCGTGACCACCCGCCAGTTCTCGGGGAAGCAGAGCCTCGCTGTGCAAGATCGGAGGCGGAACTGGGTGCGTCGGTGATCCTTGATTCGCTGTCATCACGTCTCCGAGTAGTGATTGGGAGCACCCAGTCCATCGGCCTCTCCACGCGCCATCTGAGCGACCGGCGCAACCGGTGAAGTGCTCCAGTCGGTAGTACCGCCAGCACGCCGTACCGCGCCTCGTGGGCCTACCCCCTTGAGGCGTTCGACCTCGGCCCAGTCGACGAGGAGTTCCCGGCCCCGGCTGGTGGCGGGTCAGGGGCCCCGTCGGTCATCAGCTTCACCGCCTGGGCCTCAGCGACCCCGAGCCGGCCAGCGGCCTCGGCGAGGGTCGCCCGTCTCGATCGGCAATCAGGGCAGGTCCTACCCGGCGGGCCAGCGGACTCCGAGGACCACGGCGACCCACCAGGCCAACGTCACGATTCCGATACCGAGGGCGAGCAGATCCCACGACCGGGGCGCGCCCGGACGCTGGGCGGCGCGATGATCACGAACCGCGACGACGACAGCGGCCACGCTCGGCGCGGCCGCCAGTAATCCCGGCCGCCAATCTCGTGTGATACTCGCCCAGAGGTAGACCGTGAGGAAACCGATGGCGGCAAGCGGAACCGCTGACGAGAGGCAACCGCCCTGCGGGCGCCGTTGCGGCGGACCTGCTACGTCGACGAACGCAGGCTGTCTGGTCCGTCGACGGATCCGCCAGGCCGCGATCATGAACACACAACCGACGGGGAAGAGCAAGAAGATCCAGGCGGCCACGACCATCATGCCGTAGACCTCGTCGGGCATTTCCTCGGGGTCGAACAGCAGACCTGCGATGACCGGGGGGGCGATCCAGCAGGCCAGTGCCAGGATGACGAGCACCCAGGGCGTTCGATTCGGTCGACCCGCCTCAGTCGGGTGTGGAAACGTCTCTGACCCGGAATCGCTGTCGGTCACCGCTGGATCATCAGGCGTTCACCGGTCCCTACCAAGGGCCGAAAGCCACTACCGAGTTGCCGCGGCGAGCAGGGCTGCGGCGGGCACAGTGGGGGTGCCGGTGCGTGGTGGGCTCCAGCCCGCTGTTCACGTCGTTATGGCCCGTTGACAGGTCGGGACGTTCAGCTCTGCGGTTGCCGCGGCGGATCTCGGAGACTGCGGGGGTGACCGACACCGACGCCCGGACAGGTCCCGGCGAAGGCGACGACGGTGGCGATGTGGGGTCTCCGCCGTCTCCGTGGTGGCGTCGCTGGTGGGTGTGGCCCGCCGCTGCCGTTGTGGTCCTGGTCGCCGTCGGGGTGCTGATCTGGGCGGTCCAGGACGACGATGAGGCCGAGGACGCCGCACCGACCACCACCAGCGCACCCACGACGACGACCACCACGAGAACGAGTACCACCACCACGACGACCACGACCAGCACCCCGCCACCGGCACTCACCCTTGAAACGCTCAGCCAGCAGATCGTCACCCTCGTCCCGGCCAATTTGAGCGACCCGGCCTACGAGTGCCGAACGGAGACGACCGGGCCGCTGACAGTAGGGTCCGTCGCGACCTGCCAGCAGTCACCCCTACCGATCGAGGGCGAGACCCACACGGTGACCGTGCTGGTCCTCGACGACGCGGGCACCTACGCAGCCACACGGAGCGGCAACGATCATCTGCTCCTGAACTCGGAGATGATCGTGCAGAGGGAACCGGGTGATCCGCCTCTATCGGCGGGCCTGAACTGCACCAACCTCCTCGCCCCCGACTCGCCCTTCACCCAGGAGGCGAAAGCGGACGAGCTGACGCCGGAACAGACCTACTTCGGCGTGGTCCTGTACTACTTCCTGCAGGATCGGTCCCCGCTCATGGACATCGACAACAACGGCATCCCCTGCGAGACGCTGATCGAGTCCTCAGTGGTCGACACCGTCTGGGCCGGTGGATGGATCGCCTCCAGGTGGGACTGATCCCGCCGTTCGGCGGCCTTACGACGACACTGGCGACGCCTATCCGTTCAGCCAACCGGGCACATTCGCGACGACCCAGTACTTCTGGTCGCTCGTGTACTGGTCCCTGGAGGGCGAACCCGACCGGATGGACGCCGACCTCAACGGCATCCCCTGCGAAACCCTCTATGACCCCGACGTGGTCGCCCAGGCCCAGGCCGCGACCAGGCCGCGAGAAGCCGAGAAAGGTCGGCAAACGACCAGAACTACTGAGCAACGTTTCCCCAGTTCAGGGGCCGATTTCGGCAATTCGTGGCGATCTGGCGGGAGGGCCGGATCAGTTTAGGAAACCGATGCTCTATCCCCTGAGCTACGAGGGCGGGACCGGGAGGAATCGTGGCAGACAACCCCGGTGACAGACCCAAGGATGGCGGGTGGGGGAGGGGATGCGGCCGATCCTGGGCCTGATGACTCCGTCGTAGCGGGCCGTGGGCGGCTGCATCTGTCCGGGCGCGTGAAGAGGCCCAGTGGGGAGGGGATCGACCGTGCGCCTATGCGGCGAGCAGGTCGGGTGATCGGCCCGAGCGGGCCTGGTGCTCGAGGATGGTCAGCGAGTTGACCATCAGGGCGTAGCCCAGGAGGTTGACGAGCTGTCGGCGGTGGCCGACCGAGTGGGCCCGTCGGAGGAAGAGGGTGTCGTCGAGGTTGCGGTTGATGGATTCGGCGTCGTTGCGTCGCCGGAACAGGTCAGCGAACTCGGGGTCACTGGGCGGGATGGGCCGGAGGTTCTCGGTCCGGTTGAGCTTGCGTTTGGTGTCTTGGTCGTCGCCGTGGAGGCGGACGGTGATCTTGCCGCCGCCGAGGCTCGTCGGGGAGGGCGTATTCGTTGTACCAGCGGTAGGTGCCGCCACGTGGGCCGAGGTAGGCGGTGTGCCTGGGCGAGGTCGGTGACGACCTCTTCGGGGTGCCCGAAGGGCCAGGCCCTTGGTTGCCTCGGTTCGGTGGTCCATCTCCGTGCCCTCAGCGTTTCGCGTCGCGCAGCTCGCGGCGCCAGACCACCCGGAGGCCCGACCAGGTGTCGTCGATGGCGCACACCTTGTTGTCCACGAGGCCGAGGGGCAGGCAGACCTCGCGGACGGTGTCCTCGGTGATGTCGGTGGTCACGCCCGAGGCCTTCTTCGGCCAGGCCACCCAGAGGCCCCCGTCCACGTCCATCGCGGCGAGGAGGGCGGGCAGGCGCTTCTCGACGTCGGCCCGACGGGTGTGGAAGCTGACCAGCACGTCGTTGGTGCCCCGAGCCGCGGTGCGGAAGGTGACCCCGTCGGGCAGGCCGGCGAGGGTCGCCTCGAACCCGTCGGGCGCCTTCAAAAGGGCGACGGCATGGCCCGCCTTGATCCCCAGCTTCTCGGCCAGCGGTGTCCCGGAGTAGCCGGCGGCCACGACGCCTCAGTCCAGGGGCCGCAGGTCGGCGAAGTCCCAGAAGGCCCGTAGCCGGGTGATCTTCCCGTCGTCGTCGAAGGCCAGCGTGTCGACCACCGGGACGGCCATGCGGGCGTCGCCGAGGACGGGGCGGGCCTCACCGGGGAAGGCGGCCTCCTGGCCCGCCACCCGTACCGGGCCGGTGAGGGTCAGCTCGATCTCCGGCGTCATCTCCCGGGTCATGTCCCAGAAGGTCCGGATGGCCTCGATGCCCCGGTGGACCTCACCGCCGACCGGGTCCTCGAGGGTGGCGTCGTCGGCGAAGAGCCCCACGTAGGCCTCCTTGTCCCCGGCGCTGAACACCTCGGTGTAGCGCTGGACGGTGGCTCGGATCTCATCGGCGTCAGGCACGCCCGGACGCTACTGCCGCGGTCGGGGACGGTCGGTCCAGAGGATCAGGCGGGGACCGCGGTCCCAGGTGAAGTAGTTCCAGGTCCAGTTGACCATCACCGAGAGCCGGTTGCGGAAGCCGATCAGGTAGAGCAGGTGGAGCAGCAACCAGGACCACCAGCCCAGGGTCCCCTTCAGAGTGAAGCCGTTGGGGAACTGGGCCACCGCGGCCCGGCGGCCGATCGTGGCCATGATCCCCTTGTCCTTGTAGTGGAACGGCTTCGGGGGACCCGCTCGACCGAAGGTCCGCTTCAGCTGACCGGCGGCGTGCCGGCCGGACTGGATCGCCACCTGGGCCACGCCGGGCAACGTTGCGCCGTCGCCGTCGGGGATGAGGGCGACGTCACCGACGGCGTACACGTTGGGGTGACCGGGCACCGCGAGCGACTCGTCCACCACGATCCGCCCCCCGGGACCCTGCTCAAGGCCGAGGACGTCGACCAGCGCGTTGGCCCGCACGCCGGCCGCCCACACCACGGTCTCGGTCGGGATCCGCTCCCCTCCCGCCAGCACCACGGCGTCCGAGGCCACCGACTCGACCTGTTGGTCCAGCCGGACCTCGACGTTGCGCTGCTCGAGGTTGTGACGGGCGTCGGCGCTCAGCTTCGGGTCGAACGGGGTGAGGAGCCGGTCGGCGAGCTCGACCAGAACGATGCGGGCCCGGCGGTCCAGGTCGAGGTCGGGGAAGTCCTTGCGCAGGACGTGGTGGACCAGCTCGGCCAAGGCCCCGGCGACCTCGACGCCGGTGGGACCGCCGCCGACTATGACCCAGGTCAGCGCGGCGTCGGCCTGGTCAGGGTGGGCGTGGGCCCACTCGACCCGGGCGAGCAGGTGGTTGCGCAGCGTCAGGGCATCGGCCAGGGAGTAGAGCGGGAAGCTGTTCTCCGACGCCCCCGGGACCCCGAAGTAGTTGGTGCCCGCCCCGGCGGCGACGATCAGCCCGTTGAACGCGACGGGGTCGCCGTCGTCCAGGGTGAGGACCTGCTCCGCCCAGTCCACCCCGATCACCGAGGCGTTGCGGAAGGTCACGTTGGGCTGTTTCCAGAACACGCCGCGGACCGGGTGGGCGACGTCGGCGGCGTTCAGGCCGGAGGTGGCCACCTGGTAGAGCAGCGGCTGAAACGTGTGGAAGTTGTTCCGGTCGACGAGGGTGACCTCGACGTCGGCGCCCTTCAGGGCCCGAGCCGCGTTCAGCCCACCGAAACCGGCACCGATGATCGCCACCTTCATGCCGCGACCTCCGGCTGGCACAGGGGACACCAGTAGGTGACCCGGGGGTCCTCGCCCTGCAGGCTCTGGTCGATCGGCGTGCCGCAGCGGCGGCACGGCTGGCCCCTGCGGCCGTAGACGGCCAGACCGCCCCCGGGCAGCGTCGAGCGCTCCCCGGGTGACAACACGTTGGCCCGGAGCTGCCGGGCCGCGATCGTGACCAGGCGACGACGGGTCTCGACGTCGAGATCCCGGACCTTCGCGAACGGGCTGACCCGACCGGCCCACAGCACCTCGCTCTTGAACACGTTGCCGATGCCGGCGGCCACCTGCTGGTCGAGCAGGAGCGGGGCGATCTCACTGTCGACATCGGCCCGCGCCGCCAGACGGTCGACCACCTCGTCGATCGGCGGCTCCTCCAGGCACAGGTCGGGTCCGAGGTGGTCGAGGGGCTGGGGCAGGTGAGCCGGCGGTTCTCGGAACAGGTCCACCACCGGGGCCTTGAAGCAGACGGCCTCCCAGTTGGCCACCCCCACCACGGCGCGGGCCAGGTGGCCCGGCAGGCGCCAGCGGCTCCCCGACCGGTAGAGGTGCCAGGTCCCGGTCATGCGCATGTGCGTGTGCAGCACCACGCCGTCGGAGAAGCCGATGAGGAGGTGCTTGCCCTTCGCCTCGACGCGGTCGATGGTCGCGCCGAGGCGGGGGCGGGGGCCGACGGCCCGGGGCGCCTCGAAGCGCTCCAGCACCTGGCCGGCCAGCGCGGGCCGCAGCCGGTCGGCCACCCGGTGGATCGTGTCGCCCTCGGGCACCACTCCAGGCTAGGGAGGCAACCACGATCGTCTAGCTTCGACCTTCGACTCACGAGCCCGGCCGAAGACCCACGAGCGAACCCGTGCGCACACGACTGCTCGCCGCGATCGCGTTGGTGGGGTTGGAGGGCCTTCTGGCCGTCAGCCCGTCGAGCGCCGCGACTCAAGCTACGTCGAGAAGCGCTCGGAGCGCCCTTCGGATGATGTCGCTGGTCGAGGTGTCCTCGGCCTCGGCTCGCTCAGTCACTGCCGCCCGGAGGTCAGGATCGAGTCGGACCGGGACGACTTCAGCGGGCCCGGTGCGGGTCTGTCAGGAAGAGTGTGTGACCAGCGATTGACGGGCACGTTCCCGATTCGGCTGAATCCCTTCCGGACACCCGCCGCGATCCCTGTCCGAGCGGGTTGTCTACCGGCCTCACGAGGGCACGAGGGCACTACGAAGGTGGCCCGCTCATCCCCGACTTCGGCTGCCACGAACCCACACGCGCCTACCCCCTGAGCGACGCCGCATGTGTGTGTAGGGTCACCGCCAGCGCGCATCGTGCGCGTGGAGTGACACAGGATACGGGGGGGCGGTACATATGTACCTTTACTCGCGGCGCACACGCGTCAACAGCTTCGACGCGGTGGCGTGGGCCACCGACACCGCCGCAGCGGCTCACACCGCCGCCGGCGTGGAGATGCAGGTGTGGGGCGCGGTCTACTCCGCGGGGTTCGGCACGATCGCGTGGACGGCCTGGTACGAGAACTTCGCCGCCCTCGAAGCGGCCACGAACGCGATGATGGCCGACGACGCCTACATGGCGAAGTCCGCCGAGGGCAGCCAGTGGGCGGTACCCGGTGGGGGGGTCGACGATCAGCTCCAGGAGCTCGTCGCCGGGGTCCCTGACCCAGATGCCAACCCCCTGTACGTCAGCTCCGTGCAGGCGACCTGCGCGGGCGGCAACATCGCTCGGGGCATGGCTGCCGGCGTTGAGATCGCACAGCGGGCGGATGCGGCCACAGGGGCGACCACGTTGTTCTGTCGCAACGTCACCGGACCGTACTCGGGGGTGTCATGGTTCACGGGCTCCGAGGACGGAACAGCCGTGGACGCGCATAACGCGGCGCTGGCCGCCGATGCCGGGTTCGTCGAGTTCATCGACAGCCTCGCTGGCGTCTACATCGACAACGTGGATCCCGCGCAGTCGGTGCTCTGGCGCCGCCTGAGCTGAGACTGCAGACCTGCTCGCCCGTCAGCCCGAGCCGCCAGCGGCGAGGGCGCGGGCGAGTTGGCTCGCGTGACGCCTCCGGTCGTCAATTCGGTCACCCTCGACCGGACGTGCTGATCGTCGGCGAACGTGTCCCGGCTCAGGAGGGGGTGCCAGGTATCGGCGCCGCCTATCCGGCCACGCAACAGCCTCGCGGCGATCGTGGCGAACCACGCGACCCTCTACCGGCTCGGCGGCCGCGTGGTGCCCAGCGGCGATGCCGGGGTCGTGCCGAGCAAGCCGCACACCGCGCTACCCCACGGCGTGAGCTGGGCGGCCGTTGCCGCCGGGGTCCTGTTTGGCTGGGTCGCTCCTGGCTGCCAAGGCGGCCAATGTCGCCTTGGAGTTCAGGACTGCCGAGAAGCGCGCCAGCGACGGCGAGGACGTCGTTCGGCTCACCGACGCATTCGGCACCCTGGCACTGCTCGCCGATCTCGACCACGCAACCCGGGAAGAGCGGGTCGACCTCCACTACCACCTCGTCCAGCTCGGCGCCGGCGGGATCAGTGGTCAAGCCCGGGCGTCCGGACTCACCCACGACGTCGATCGCCTTCGTATCACCGTTGACCAGCTGACCGCCAGGCTCGCCTGAGGCCGCCAGACTAGGCGCACGTCCCCTCGGAACGGCGACCAGCGGTTCCTGTCAGGGGTGCCGCGTACGGTCGGTCGATGACCAACACCGCACCGCAACAGACCGTCGCCGGTGAATCGCTCCGCCTTCTCGAACGGGCCGAGCGTCACGTCAAGATCGAGCCTGATCCGGGAGGCCTGCGCATCGCTTTCGACCTGCCGCCAAAGCTCGCGCCGGTGTTCACGCGAGCCGTCATGCGGGTCGAGGCCGACGTTCTCCGTGAGTACGCCGATGCCTGCGGGTCTGACCCGTCCGCTCCGCTGCCGTCGGCCGAATGGATCCACAGCTATGCCGTCGTGCAACTCCTGCGACGCATCGCCTACCGAACGGACACACCACCCGATCGGCGTTCCGACGGCGCCAGCTCAAGAGGCTGACGCGTTCCAGAATCCGTGGACTCGCATTCCAAGCCCTGCCCGCGATCCCACGCCCAGGTAGTTGTCTACCGGCCCAACGAGGGCCTGAATTCCGGCCTTGATCACCGTACCGGACCTCGGGACTACCCATCATGATATCATGATGTCATGACACGTCAGACGACCGTGCGACTCCCCGAGGAGCTCGCCGAGGAGGCCGAGGCGGTGGCTCGGGTGCAGGGGACCAGCCTCAACGCGCTCATCGTCGACTCCTTGTCGGCCGAGATCGATCGAGTCCGCGGCGACGATGACTTCACGGCACGAGCCCAGAAGCTGCTCGAGCGGGACAAGGAGCTCCTGGACCGTCTCGCCCAGTGACCCGGTGCCTCTCCCTGGCCGAGTATCTCTGGTTGGCGGAGCAGGTCACCGGTGTGGATGTGTCGCTCCTGACCAAGGCGTCCCGGATCGACCTCGCCGACTCTGCGCTTCACGCGCCCGCGGCCGGCTTCGGGGACGAGGAGTTCCATCCGGACCTGGTCGACAAGGCCGCAGTGCTGACCTGTCGACTGGCGTGGAACCACCCGCTGCCGGATGGCAACAAACGGGCGGCGTGGGCATCGCTGGTCCTGTTCCTGGATCTCAACGGCGCCGTCTGGGAACCGGACCCGCCCGAGGTCGATGACGCCGAGGCGGCGATGTTGGCGGTCGCGGCCGGAGACGTCGACGAAGCATGGTTCGCCAAGTGGCTGCGATCTCGAGTCCGACCCTCTGCTAGTCCCTTGCCACGGTCCTCGAAGACGCGTCGCGGGACTCCGCTGCCTGAGCATGATCTCGGGCTGATCAAGGCCTACTGCGACCACAGGAGCCCCGACCACATCCGAGACCAGGTCCGCATCGAAGCGACGGTCCGCGGCCGGACGGTGACGATCCTGCAGCACGAGCTGTTCATCGACGACTGGCACGACCTCATGGTTGCTCGGCTGAAATACGACCCCGAGGTCAAGAACTGGTCGCTCTACTGGCCCGACCGGAACGGCAAGTTCCACAGGTACGAGGATCTCGCCCCCGGGTCGATCGACACCCTGCTGGACGAAATCGAACGCGACCCCACCGGGATCTTCTGGGGCTGACCACGCAAAGGGCTGACCGGCAGATCTTGGATCGGGCTTCGCGTTCCAGAATCGGCCCTTTCGCGAGCCCGACCCGGGATCCCAAGCCCGGAGGGTTGTCAACCGGCCCCACGAGGGCGGGGCCCGGGAGGAATGGGTCGCGATAGCGTGTCCCGGGGTCAGGTACCCGCCCCGAACCGACCAGGCGGTCCGATCCGCCGGGAACTGCTCCTTCAGGGTCGGTTGAAGGTCACATGGGTGACGCCGCTGGGCGAGGAGACGGACTCGACGTCGTACTCCATCTCCAGGCCCTCCAGGCCGTCCCACAAGCGAACGCCCCGGCCGAGCACGATCGGCACGATCGCGGTGTGCATGTGGTCGACCAGCCCGGCGGCCAGGAAGTCGCGGACGACGGTGGGACCGCCACCGATACGGACGTCCTCGCCCTGCGCTGCGTCACGGGCGGTCTCCAGGGCCTCGGCGGGTGAGGCATCGAGGAAGTGGAAGGTCGTGCCGCCCTCCATCTCGATCGACGGACGAGGACGATGGGTGAGGATGAAGGTCGGCGTGTGGAACGGCGGGTTGGGGCCCCACCAGCCCTTCCAGTCGCTGTCGTCCTGCCATCCGGGTGGCCCGAACTTCCCCGCCCCCATGATCTCGGCGCCGATGCCGGGGAGGAAGCGCTGGGCGAACGCGTCGTCGGCGCCTCTGCCGCCGCCGTCCTTGGCCAGCATCGTGTGGCCGTAGCGGGTGGCGAGCATCCATTCGTGCAGCCGCCCGCCGGCGTGGCCGAACGGGGTCTCCAGGCTCTGGCCCTCGCCGGTGGCGAAGCCGTCGAGCGAGAGTGAGAAACTGTGGACTCGGGTGCGTGACATGGCGCGCTGCTCCTCAGATCCTACGAGGCGGCCCTCACCAGCGCCAGCGGGCGATCTCCAGCGCGCGGTGGACGAGGCCGCCGCGGTGGAGGCACCGATGCTCCCGCTGCGGGCTGCGCTCCGCCTGGGTCAGCTGTGGCGCCGCCAGGGCAGGACCGAGGACGCCCGAAGGCTGGTGGGGGAGGCGTACCAACGGTTTTGCGAGGGCTTCGCGACCGCCGACCTCCGGGAGGCCAGGTCCCTCCTGGACGATCTCGCCGCTAGACCTCAGGCGGGCCTTCCGAACCAGGTCGTGAGGGAGTCCGGAAGCCCCGGGTCGGTCGGGCCACCGACCCAGGCGACGTGGCCGTCGGGTCGGATCAACACCGCCTCGGCGGCCGCGACCTCCCCGAGGACCGGGAGCTCCCAGCCGCCGTCGTGCCGGGCGTGGACCACCCGGACCCGATCCGCCCACGGCGAGATGTCGAACCCGCCCGGTTCACCGAAGTCGAGGAGCACGGGCCGGGCCTCGTGCAGCAGGGTGAACACGCGTGTGGGACCGTCCACGGTGTGCAGGTCGAGGTCGGGCATGCGCCTCCCGAGCAGCGGGTGTCCCTCGCCGAGGTCGTAGTGGATGTCCAGAGCGCAGAGCTCCGCGGCGATGCGCCGGCGCGGCTCGTCCAGGCTCAGCAGTTCGGTCATGGTGTCGCGGAGGGCCTGGTGACGCTCGTCGGGCCGGCTGAGCGCGACCTGTGCACTGGTGTTGCGCAGCACCCGGGCCCCGACCGGATGGCGTTCGCCGTGGTAGGTGTCCAGGAGGCTCTCGGGTGAGGTCTTCTCGACTACCTGGGCCAGCTTCCATCCGAGGTTCACCGCATCCTGCACGCCCGTGTTGAGGCCCTGACCTCCCTGCGGGGGATGGACGTGGGCGGCGTCGCCCGCGAGCAGCACACGACCTTCGCGGTAGGACGCGGCCTGCCGGGACATGTCGGTGAAACGAGAGACCCAGGTCGGGCTGTGCGCGCCGTAGTCCGTCCCGTAGGCCCCGATGAGTGCCTCGCGGAGATCCTGCACGGTGGGCTCGCTGGTGGGCTCGAAGGGTCGTTCCACGAGCACGACCCGGAACGGCCCTCCGCCCTCCGGGTTGACGGGACCGATGCCGCCACCCTCGCGGCGCAGGCCGAGCTCCGGCTGTTCGTGCATCTCGACCTCGGCGATCAGCCAGCTGGTCGAAGGGTCCAACCCGGGGAAGTCGATGCCGGCCGTCCTGCGGATCAGGCTTCGTCCTCCGTCGCAGCCGACGAGGTAGCCCGCCCGGAGCCCCGTGTCGTCGGACACCTCGACATCGACGCCGCGGTCGTCCTGAGCGAAGCCCACCACCTCGCGGCGCCGGAGGATCGGGACCCCGAGCTCAGCGACCCAGTCAGCCAGGATGGGCTCGAGGAGGCTCTGCCGCAGTGCGAGCACGTAGTTGTGGCGGGTGGGGAAGTCGCTGAGGTCCAAGGGGATCCCGGCGTACCCGTGCGCCGGGACGGTGTATCCCGCTTCGAGGAACCGTTCCGCGATCCCCCGTTGATCGAGCACCTCGATGGTGCGGGAGAGCAGCCCGCCCGCTCGCGAACCGTCGACCTCCTGGTTGGCGCGTCGTTCGACGATGACGACGTCGATGCCCGCCAACGCCAGCTCGCCCGCCAACATCAGGCCGGTCGGACCGCCTCCTGCGATCACCACCGCATGTTCGGTCATCGCCGACCGCCAGCGCTCACGACCTTCGACGATAGGTCAGCGGTACTCGGCCGTTCCGGCCGGCCGGATCATGTCGTCCGAGTCCGCCCGTAGTCTCAGCCCGTCGTGTCCAGCGCCGAACCCGCGGAGGTAGACGAAGTCGGCTCAGGGTTGCGCGTGGCCGTGGCCGCGTTCCGCTATCGCAACTTCGCGTTGTTCTGGACGGGGGCGCTCATCTCGAGCACGGGCGGCTGGGTCCAGAACGTCACCATCCCCTACGTCGTCTACAAGCTGACCGACAGTGAGGCGTGGGTCGGCTTCGCCGGTTTCAGCCTCCTGATCAGCGCGGCCATCTTCGGGCCGATCGGCGGGAGCCTCGCCGACCGGTACGACCGGCGGCACGTGTTGCTCCTCACGCAGTCCGCCCAGGCCGCAGTGGCGTTGTCGCTGTGGGGGGTGTGGAGCGCCGGGGTGCGGTCCCCGGGCGTGATCGTGGCGCTGGCGTCCCTGTCGGGGGTCTTCGGCGGGCTGATGATCGGCTCCTGGCAGGCGTTCGTCTCCGAGCTCGTGCCTCGGGAGGCACTGTTGAACGCCGTCACGCTGAACTCGGCGCAGTTCAACGCCGCACGGGCCTTCGGCCCGGCGATCGGCGGCATCGTCCTGGCCACGCTCGGCCCCGGATGGGGCTTCTTCCTCAACGCCGTCAGCTTCCTGGGCGTCATCGGGGCGCTCCTGCTCATCCACCTGGATCGGATCGTGGAGAAGGCCACCGGCAGGATGCGCGTCGTGCGCGACCTTCGGGAGACCGTCCACTACGTGCGCCGGTCCCCGGGCATCCGCACCTGCCTCGTCGTGGTCGCCGGCCTCAGCTTCGCCGACAGCCCGCTGTTCCAGTTCGTGGTGGTCTTCTCCGACGAGGTGTTCCATGTCGACACCTGGGTCTTCGGGGTGCTCAGCGCCGCGCTCGGCATCGGGGCCATCCTGGCCACGCCTTTCGTGGCGGGCTGGGGCGGTGTGCTGCCGCGCCGACAGCTCGTGGCCGGGGCTATGGCGTTGAACGGGATCTCACTGGTGCTCTTCGCGCTGTCGCCGAACGCGTGGTTCGGGTTCTTCTTCCTCATGGGCGCCGGCGCCGGGTACCTGGCCATCGCGTCGAGCCTGAACACGACCATCCAGCTGCAGGTCGACGAGACGATGCGGGGCAAGGTCCTCGCCTTCTATCTGCTCGGCGTGACCCTCGTCGCGCCGATCGGCGCGCTCGTGCAGGGCCTGCTCGTCGACGCCATCGGTCCCCGGGCGGCGTTCACCCTCGCGGGCGGAGCCTTCCTGGGCTTGCTCGTGCTGCTGCGGGCGAAGGGCTCCCTTCGCCACCTCGACGACGAATCGGCTCCGAGCGCAACGGTGTAGGTCCGGCTCGCGCGTGGGGCCGCACCTCAACCGAGGTGCGCTTCGAAGAACGACAGGGTTCGCCGCCAGGCATCTTCGGCCGAGGCCTCGTGGTAGGAGTCGCGTCTCCGCCAACGGGCAGCGCCCCGCCACGGCGTAACGAGCGCGATACTCCGACGACCACGTCAGGAGGCCCATGACCGCACACCGCCCTGAGCTCGTCGCCACCATCCCGAGCCTCATCCGGTCGGCGGCTGAGCGCTTCGCGACCCGCCCGTTCGTCATCACCCCTGAGCATGTCCTGACCTTCGGTGACGCGGAGCGGCAGTCTCGCCGACTGGCGAAGCGGCTCGTCCGGGGCGGCATCGGCAAGGGCACTCACGTGGGCCTGCTGTTCCCGCAGGGGCCGGACGTCGTCGTCGCCCTGTTGGCGGTCACCCGCATCGGCGCGACGGCGGTCCCCCTGAGCACGTTCTTGCGCGCTCCGGAGCTGCGGGCCGCCATTCGTCACGCCGACGTCGACACGTTGCTCGTTCCCCGGAGCCTCCTCGGCCGGGACCTCGCCACCGAGCTCGAGTCGGTGTGGACGGGCCTCGCCGGCGCCCCGGGCCCGGACCTGTTCCTCACCGAGGCGCCGTTCCTCCGCCACGTGTGGGTCTGCGGGGGCAGCGACCGGCTCTGGGCCACCGTCCACGCCCGAGGTGCGAATGGTCGAGGACGACGGCGAGATCGGCGACGACCTGCTGGAGGCCATCGAGTCCGAGGTCTCACCGGCCGACCCGATGGTGATGGTCTTCACCTCGGGGGCGACGGCGGAGCCGAAGGCGGTCGTCCACACCCACGGTGCCCAGGTTCGCCAGAGCCGGGTGCTCGCCGAGCTGTATGCGTTCGACGGGACCGAGCGCACCTTCACGACCATGCCCTTCTTCTGGGTGGGCGGGCTGACCGTCACCCTCCTCACCCACCTCCACCGTGGGGGGACGGTCATCACCGTCGACCGGATGGACGTTCCCCGGATGCTCGACCTGATCGAGCGAACGGCGACCCACGCGCCTGGTCGGGTGGACGTTGCTGGAGCGCCTGACCGCCGATCCGGCGTCGAGGGGCCGAGATCTCGCCTGGCTCGCGGACCTGCAGCCGCCCGGTCCCCGGCATCCTGGACGGCGGCACAGGTCGCTCGGCATGACCGAGACCGGTGGGCCGCACACCGCAGCGGCGGCCGAACAGAGTGACGTCGAGCTGACCGATGACCAGCGCGGCTCGTTCGGGCCGCCCTCGAGGGCTTCGAGCACAAGATCGTCGATGCCGAGACCGGGCCGTGTGCTCGAGGACGGCCAGGAGGGCGAGATCTGCGTGCGCGGCGATCGGATGATGGCGGGCCTCCACAAGCGCGAACGCAGTCAGACCTTCGACGACGACGGCTGGTACCGCACCGGTGACCATGGGTACCTCCGCGAGCGGGCTGCTGTTCTTCACCGGGCGGCGCTCGGCGATGATCAAGACGGACGGGGCGAACGTGGCCCCCCAGGAGGTGGAGCTCGCCACTGCGGTCCCTTCCCGGGGGTCAGGGCGGCGTTCGTCGTCGGACTGCCCGATCAGGACCGGGGCGAACTGGTCGGGTGCGTGGTCTGCGCCGAGCCGGGCCACGACCTCGATGCGACCGCCCTGACCGCTCAGCTCAGCGAGCAGCTCTCGAGCTACAAGGTGCCGAAGCGCATCCTGATCGTCGACTACGACGACGTGCCGTGGCTGCCCTCGGGCAAGGTCAGCCTTCCCCGGGTGATCGAGCGTCTACTGGCCTAGTCGGCCACCGTGCCGCCATGCCGGTCCGCCGATCGTCGGGACGACGGAGTCAGTTGGACACCTGCTAGCGGGTGCGGGGCTTCTCCCGGTTCGCGTGGAAGCTCTTCTGGCCGGCCTCGATGTTCTCGTACTCCGTCCCGAGCAGGACGACCGACGACATCTGGGCGATGGCCTCGCGGCGGGTCAGCTCGTGAGCCAGCCACGCGGCCTTCAGGGTGCCCTGGACGGCCAGCGGCGGCGACATGGCGATCCGCTCGCCGATCCAGACCGCCTGGTCCAGCAGTTCCTCGGCCGGCAGCACCTCCGAGACCAGGCCGATCTCGAGCGCCCGGGCCGCCGACACCCGCTCGTGGCCACCCATCAGGGCGATCCGCAGGGCCTCGCCGAACGGCACCTTCTGGGCCAGGTGGGCGGTCTCGAACCCGGCGACCATGCCGTAGCTGACGTGGGGATCGAAGAAGGTGGCGTTCTCGGCGGCGATGATGATGTCGGACTCGCCGAGGAAGTAGAAGGCACCGCCGCACGCCATGCCGTTGACCGCGGTGATGATCGGCTTCCACAGGTCGTTCGCCTTGGGGCATATGTGCTCGCCCGGGTCGTTGAACATGAACGGCGTCGACACGTGGCCGGTCCGCCCTTCCGCGCGATCCACGCGGCTGGGGTCGTCGAGGTAGTGCTCGACCGAGTCGTCACGGTCGATGCCGGTGCAGAACGCCTTCTCGCCCGCGCCGGTCAGCACCACCACGTTGACGTCCTCGTTCCGCCGGAGGAACCGCCAGGCGTCCTGGAGCTCCATCTCCATCCGATGGTTGAACGCGTTGTAGACGTCCGGGCGGTTGAGGGTCAGGATGGCGACCTCGCCGCGCTCCTCGTAGGCCAGCGTCTTCCACTTGTCCACCACGTCATGCCCCCTTGCGTCGGCGTAGCCTTACGCGCCGCAGACAGTAGTGGCCGGCGTCGTTGCGGCTGTCCCGGGGCGACGCCGACGAGGGGATGCCATGAGCCTGGAACACGTTGACGCGGGAGCGCCGACGGAGCACATCACCGAGGTGCTCCTCGAGGAGGGCGGCGTGATCGTCGAGGGTCTGCTCGACCCGGATCTGCTCGCCCGCCTCAACGCCGAGCTCGACCCCCTGCTGGTGACCGAGCCTCCGGACCCATCGCGCTTCATCAACGCCGCCGTCGCCTGGTTCTTCGGCGGTCAGACCCGGCACGTGACCGGGGTGGCGGGGAAGTCGCGCGTCTTCGCCACCGAGGTCCTGACCCATCCGGTCTACCTGGCGGTCTGCGACGCCGTCCTCGGACCGAACTGCGCCTCCTATCGGATGAACCTGGCCCACGTGCTCGACCGGGGACCAGGCTCGGATCGACAGGTGCCCCACCGGGACGAGCTCGTGTGGTTCCACCTCCCGTCGCCCCATCCCGAGATCCAGCTCGCCTCCGTGGTGGCCCTCGTGGACTTCACGGCGGACAACGGGGCCACGGTCGTCGTCCCCGGCAGCCACCGGTGGGACCCCGATCGCGTGCCCGCCGAGCACGAGTTCGTCCCCGCGGCGATGCCCGCCGGTGCCGCGGTCGTCTACCTGGGCTCGACGATCCACGCCGGTGGCGCCAACGTCACCACGGATCAGCGCCGGCGGGGGATGCACGTCAGCTACTGCGTCGGGTGGCTGCGCACGGAGGAGAACCAGTTCCTCGCCACCCCGCTCGACGTCGCCCGGACCCTCCCGCGGCGGGCCCAGGAGCTCCTGGGCTACGGGGCCCACGACGCCATCATGTCCGGCGGCGGTTACCTCGGGACCCTGGAGCTCCAAGACCCGGTCGAGCTCATCGCCGCGGGCGAGCTCTGAACGTCGGTCCGGGTTCTCCGGGACATGGCCCATGACCACACCGGCCACGGCCGATCGGTGGGGAACGGCCACGAGGCGGAGTTCGACTCGGTGCCGATGGCCGCCACGCTCGCCGCCGAGGGCGAGCTGTCCGCTCCGCTGATCAGACAGGCAATTGCCTCGTGCGCTCGCCTGCTCGGCGGGCGCGACGTGCCGGTCCGGCGGGTCCTGGATCTCGGCTGCGGCCCGGGGGTGGCGACGACGGCGCTGGCCGAGGCGTTCCCCGGCGCGACGGTCGTCGCCGTCGACGGGTCGGCGACGATGCTGACGAGCGTCGACGACCGGGCGCGTCGGGCCGGCTACGGGCACCGGATCGAGACCCGCCTGGTCGACCTGAACGGCGAGCTCGAATCGCTCGGGCAGTACGACCTCGTGTGGGTGGCCATGGCACTGCACCATGCCGATGACGAGGTGGTGACCCTCCGTCGGGTCCGGGCGCGGCTGCAACCACTCGGTGTGCTGTGCATCCTCGAGCGGGTGGATCCGACATCAGTGCGGTGGGTCGATGACCTCGGACGGCCCGGCCTCGGTGATCGCCTAGCGGAGGCCTGGCGCCGCTGGTTCGACACCAGGCGGGCTCATCTGCCCGGAGCGCTCAACGCCGACCTCTACCCCGGGATGCTCGCCGCCGCCGGGCTCCAGGTGGCGAGCGAACAGACGATGGTCGGCGTGGTCCCGGCCCCTGACCGCGAGGCCGAGCAGCGCTTCATCCGGGACTTGGTCGAGCGGACCGTCACCCAGCTGGAGGGTCACGCCGAACGAGCCGACCTCGCCGCCCTTTCCGCCCGCCTCGACCAGCACCCGGCGACCGCCTCGAGTGTCGCCGCCGGCACGGAGGTCCGCACGAGTCGCCGGCTCTTCCTCGCCATCCGGTCGGACTGAGCGGTGCGATCTACGGCGGCCATGGCCGGCCCGCGCCCGGATCCCGAGCGCTTCGCTCGCGGTGGGACTCAGGATCCCGGCGGGGCCATCGTCGAGTCGGATGCCCGCCAGTCGGTGGACACGAACCGGTGCCGGATGAGCCACTTCCCGTCGACGGGCACGAAGGTGTCCCGGTAGCGGCCCAGGTGATCGAGCCCGATCTCGGTGAGCACGGTGAAGTAGCTCTCGACCTGGACGGCGGCGGGGGTGATCTCCGTGAACCGGATGTTGGTGACGTTGTGGCGGACGATCCGCGGGATGCCGCCCGCAGGCCGGTGTGAGCCCACCTGCTCCTCGGCCGCGGTCGCGACCCCACCGATGAAGGCCGCGATGGCCGAGCGCCCTCCGAGTGGAGGCTGTCCCCGCACCTCGAGCACCCCGTCCTCACAGAAGGCCAACGCGAGCTCGTCGATCCGGAGGGCGTCGCCCGACCACGTGTAGTGGGCCAGCGTGTCCCGGATGTGCTCCCGGGCCGACAGCGCCCACGGCTCGATCGCCGGCAGGTCGCCGTGGTCCGGCATCCCGGTCACGTCGCGCCGGTCAGCGGGTCGAGGACCTGGGACGTCGAGGTGAGGCCGAAGACCCCTTCGGCGTCGCTCATGACCGCCATCGACATCCCGTGGGCGACGTCGTGCGCGTAGTAGGTGTGGCCGGTGAGCGCCACCCACTCACCCACCGGCGTCCGGCAGAGGTGCCCGCTGACGTCGGGGTTGATCGACGTCGCCCGCGACGGGTCGAAGGTGACGCCGATGAGGTTGGCGATGTCGAGGGGCAGGGCGGCACGCGACGTTGGGCGGACGGGCTCCCCGGCCACGACCGGGACCCGCAGCCGACACCACACGGCGTGCACGCCGTTGATGGGCTCGGTCGTGCGCCGCATCTCGGCGCCGGTCCGGAGGAATTCGGCGACCCCCGGACGAAGGTCGACCGCCGCCAGTGACTCGGGGGGCGGCAGGCCCGCCGCCGGGTTGGCGCCGTTCGTCGACACCGGCAGACCCGGCAGGCCGACCACATCGCGGTCCCGGATCCGCAGGGCCCGGGCCCGGGTCGTCACCGTGTCCCCTGCGCTGATCCCCAGGTCCACGAGCTGGATCTTCTTGCCTTCACGCAGGACCTCGGTGACCACCCGTAGGTGCTCGCCCACAGGGACGGGGCGCACGATGTCGACGGTCAGCCGGGTCAGGCTCATCGGGACCAGCGTCGGCACCTCCTCGAGGACGTGCCCGAGCAGCGCGAGGACGGCCCCTCCGCTCTGGGTGGCCTGGTCCCACGTGCTCCCGGTCCTCGACGTCCCGACGAAGCCGTCACCGTCCCGTACGTAAAGCGCCGCCGCCTCCTCGCCCACCATCCGGCAGTATCCCTCGCCGTCAATGGCCTGACCTACTCACGGCTCATCGGGCCCGATGCCGATCTTGACGACGTTTGTTGCCGCGTCGGGGGATCCGTGGTTGGCTCTGGTCACCCTGGCCATCGGCTCCGTCCTGCTCTACCGGCGGGACACGAACTGAGGGTCACCGTCCGGATCACCCGACGACGTAGGCCGCCAGGTGCTCGCCGGTGAGGGTGGACCGTCCGGCGACGAGGTCGGCGGGGGTGCCCTCGAAGACGATCCGGCCGCCGTCGTGGCCGGCGCCGGGACCGAGGTCGATGATCCAGTCGGCGTGGGCCATCACCGCCTGGTGGTGTTCGATGACGATCACCGACTTGCCGGAGTCGACCAGCCGGTCGAGCAGGGCGAGCAGCTGTTCGACATCGGCGAGGTGCAGGCCGGTGGTCGGCTCGTCGAGGACGTAAACGCCGCCCTTCTCGGCGAGGTGGGTGGCCAGCTTGAGCCGCTGGCGCTCGCCGCCGGACAGGGTGGTGAGGGGCTGGCCGATGGTGAGGTAGCCGAGCCCGACGTCGGACAGCCCTTCCAGGATCTTGTGCGCGGCCGGGGTGCTGGCCTCGCCGTCGCCGAAGAACGCCTTCGCCTCGTCGACCGACATCGCCAGCACCTCGCTTATGTCGCGGCCGCCCAGGTGGTACTCGAGCACCGATGCGTCGAAGCGCTTCCCCTCACACTCCTCACAGGGGGTGGCGACGCCCGCCATCATCGCCAGGTCGGTGTAGATGACCCCGGCGCCGTTGCACGCAGGACAGGCGCCCTCGGAGTTGGCGCTGAAGAGGGCGGGCTTCACGTCGTTGGCCTTGGCGAACGCCTTGCGGATCGGGTCGAGCAACTTGGTGTAGGTCGCCGGGTTGCTGCGCCGTGAGCCCTTGATCGCGGCCTGGTCGACGGTGACGACCCCCTCCCGGCCCGCGACCGAGCCCTGGATCAGCGAGCTCTTCCCCGAGCCGGCGACGCCGGTCAGCACCACCAGTACGCCGAGCGGGAGGTCGACGTCGACGTCCTGCAGGTTGTGGGTGTCGGCGCCTCGCACCTCCAGCGCCGCCGCCGCCGTCCGCACCTCCGGCTTCAGGCAGGCGCGGTCGTCCAGGTGCTGCCCGGTGAGCGTGCCGCTGGCCCGCAACCCGTCGACGGTGCCCTCGAACACCACCTCACCGCCGCCGGCGCCGGCCCCGGGGCCAAGGTCCACGACGTGGTCGGCGATGCCGATCGCCTCCGGTTTGTGCTCGACCACCAGCACCGTGTTGCCCTTGTCCCGCAGCTGCAGCAGCAGGTCGTTCATCCGCGCGATGTCGTGGGGGTGCAGCCCGATCGTCGGCTCGTCGAAGACGTAGGTGACATCGGTGAGCGAGGAGCCGAGGTGGCGGATCATCTTGGTGCGCTGCGCCTCCCCGCCCGAGAGCGTGCTCGACCGTCGGTCGAGGCTCAGGTAGCCCAGGCCGATCTCGACGAACGAGTCGAGGGTGTGCCCCAGCGCCGCCAGCAGCGGCGCCACGGACGGCTGATCCAAGGCCCCCACCCAGTCGGCCAGGTCGCTTATCTGCATCGCGCAGGCCTCCGCGATGTTGACCCCGTCGATCTTGGAGGACCGCGCGGCCTCGTTGAGCCGGCTGCCGCCGCAGTCGGGGCACTCGGTGAAGGTCACCACCCGCTCGACGAACGCCCGGATGTGGGGCTGCATGGCCTCGACGTCCTTGGAAAGGTACGACTTCTGGATCTGGGGGATCAGCCCCGCGTACGTCAGGTTGATGTCGTCGACCTTGATCTTGGTCGGCTCCTTGTGGAGCAGGTCGTGGAGCTCCTTCTTGGTGAACCTCCGGATCGGCTTGTCCGGGTCGAAGAAGCCGCAGCCCCGGTAGATGCGGCCGTACCAGCCCTCCATGCTGTAGCCGGGGACCGTGAGCGCCCCCTCGTTGAGCGACTTGGTGTCGTCGTACAGCTCCGTCAGGTCGAAGTCGGTCACCGAGCCCATGCCCTCACACCGCGGGCACATCCCACCGGCGCGGGAGAACGAGCGCTTCTCGCGCGTCGTCCTGCCGCCCTTCTCGAAGGTGACCGCCCCGGAGCCGCTGATCGACGCGGTGTTGAACGAGAACGCGTTGGGCGAACCGATGTGCGGCTGCCCGATCCGGCTGAAGGCGATCCGCAGCATCGCGTTGGCGTCGGTGACCGTGCCGACGGTCGAGCGGGGATTGGCGCCCATCGGCTCCTGGTCGACCAGGATCGCCGTCGTCAGCCCCTCGAGCACGTCGACCTCGGGCCGGGCCAGGGTCGGCATGAAGCCCTGCACGAAGCTGCTGTAGGTCTCGTTGATCAACCGCTGGGACTCGGCGGCGACCGTGCCGAACACCAGGGAGCTCTTGCCCGAGCCGGAGACGCCGGTGAACACCGTCAGCCGGCGCTTCGGGATGTCGACGCTGATGTCCTTGAGGTTGTTCACGCGCGCGCCATGCACGCGGATCAGGTCGTGTCGGTCAGCTGCGGGCGTCGCCGGCGTCATGCCGGCGACGGTAGGCCACGAGTCGTCGCCGACGGCGTCGATCTTGGCTCCGACGTCGACGTTCAGGTGAAGTCCGAGCCACCGTCGACATTGAGGTTGGCGCCGGTCATGTAGGTGTTGCGGGCCGAGGCGGCAAAGGCGATGACCGGGCCGATCTCGGCGGGGTCGGCGGCTCGGTCCAGGAACACGTGGTGGCCGAAGCCCTCGCCGATGAACCGCATGATGTCGTGGAGGTCGTTCTCGTCGACGCCGGGCATCTCGGCCAGCGCGGCCTTGAACGACGCCGACGCGAACGTCCCCGGGCTCACCGTGTTCACCAGGATCCCTTCGGGGGCGAGGGTCTGGGCCAGGTTCTTGGTGAGGCTGGTGAGGGCCGACTTCGCCGCCGTGTAGGCGATGAGCGATGGCGATTGGCGCTTCGTCGACATCGCGGACACGTTGACGATCCGGGCCCACTCGGCCTTGCGTAGATGGGGCAGCGCCGCCCGGATCGTGCGGACCGAGCTCAGGGCCAGGCCGTCGAACACCGCCTGCCAGTCCTCGTCGGACGAGTCGAGGTTCGCGAGGCCACCGGGGAGGGGGCCGGCGGCGTTGACCACGGCGTTGATGTGGCCCCACCGCTCCCCGATCTCGGCGATCGCGGCCTCGACGGAGTGACCGTCGAGCAGGTCGGTCGCGACGCCGATCGCATCGGGCGACCCGAGGTCGGTGAGCGCGGCGGCCGTTTCGTCGAGGTCGGCGCGGGACCGAGCCAGGACGGCGATGCGGGCGCCGTCGGCCGCGAAGCAGTCCGCGGCCGCCCGCCCCATGCCGGTGGTGCCACCGGCGATGACGACGGCGGCGCGGTCGAGTCCGAGATCCATGGTGGGTTGCTCCTGTCGGGTCGGGTGGTCAGGACGGGCGATCGGTCATGGCCGCGAACCGGTCGTTGTAGAAGGCGAACCGCGAGCGCAGGTCGTCGAGGTCTATGCCGTACTGCTCGGGCGTGTAGTCGTGGATTCCCTGGTTGTCGGCCGGGTTCGCTTCCCACCAGGCCCGCATCCGTCCGGCGACCTCGAGGGTGAGGTCGACGCCGAGCCAGTCGTAGAGGCGCTCGATGGCGGGGAGCGGGTCGGGGCGCATCTCGGCAAAGCCGATGTCGTGGAACCGGCCCTCGTTCCCGTCGTCGCGGTAGGTCAGCGTCTTGTGCAGGGACCGCTCCCAGTAGGCGGCCTGGTTGGCGGCGAAGTCGGCGGCGAGGGGGCCGGTGCGGAGGTACTCCGAGGTGGCGTCGAGGAGGCTCACCACCGAGGGGATGGCCTGCGCGATGTCACGGTGGGTCATCACGAACCGGGCCTCGGGGTAGACCTCGAGAAGGGCGTCGATGGAGTCCATGTGGGCGGGCGACTTGAGCCGCCACGGCCGGGTCGGGAACCGCCACTGCAGGAGCTTCAGGACCCGTTCGTGGTACCGGTAGGCCGACACCATGTCGCAGTCGGCCATCCAGGCCTCGTAGCGGCGGTTGTCCCCCAGGGCCCCGAACATCGCGGAGCGGAAGTCGAGGGCCAGGATCTGCAGGCACTCGGTCGGCCCCGTCGGCGAGGTCGGCAGCATGGACTTGAACTTGGGGGCCATCTCGTCGATCAAGGCCATGTTCGCGGCGGCTGCCGCGATGCGCGGGTCCGTCTCGTGGGTGGCGGGGTCCGGCGGCGGGGTGGGCGTGCCGCTCTCCCAGGCCAGCAACGAGCGGAACCGGGGGTCCTCAGCCAGCAGGAAGCTGAGGGCGGTCGAGCCGGTGCGGGGCAACCCCAGCCCGAACAACGGGGGCAGGATCTGCTGCTCGTCTATCTCGGGATGACGGCGGTACCAGTCTTCGATCTCGAGGCGGAGCACCAGCAGGCCGGTCACCTGGTCGCGCAGGACCGCCATCCCGAGCTCGTTGAACGACCCTGCGGCCTCGGCACCGGACAGGAGGGCCTCGAGGCCTTCGTGGAACGACTCATGACCCAGGTCGGTCAGCCCGGAGCGGGACCGCGCGTCGGCGATCACCTCGTCGACCATCGTCATCGGCTCCCCCTCGTGTTCGTCGGTGCCCGACGCCTCAGCGTGTCACGCTGGGAGGCGATGGACGAGGTCACCCAGAAGGTCGTCGACGGGACCGCGTGGCGGGAGTTCTGCGATCTCCTCGCCGACGCCGGCACGGCGATCCTGGAGGAGGGCAACCCCGAGGATCCCCTCGACCGGGCCGAGGGCTTCCGCATGCTGACCCGCCTGCTGCGGGGACGGCTGGAGAGCGTCCTGGAGTACGGGCGCCCCGAGCAGCCCGTGCTGGTCCGCGCCTGCCACGAGACGGTCAAGATCGTCGGGGAGAACCCCGACAACCACTACCTCGGGGCCAGCCTCCACGGGAGGTACGACTACCGGATCTGGGGGACGAGGGGCGAGGCCAGGTGGATCAGCTTCAACCTCTTCTCCGGCGCCGGCTTCGGCGGCGGCGGTCCCGGGACCGGGGCCACCCTGCACGAGGAGCAGATGCACATCGAGCCCGACGGCACCTTCGAGCTCGTGATCTCCCAGCGCGAACACGAGGGCAACTGGCTGCGCTCCGAGGCCGACACCCGGTCGCTGGCGATCCGCCAGACCTTCCTCGACCGGCCCCACCAGGAGCACGCCGACCTCCACATCGAACGGATCGGCGACGACGGTGCGCCGCCCGCTCCCCTGACCCCGGAGGAGCTCTACGACGCGCTGGTGTTCGCCGGCCTCTACGTGAAGGGCGTGGCCGACATCGGTGCCCGCTGGGCGGTGCGCCAAGCCCAGTGGCCCAACGAGTTCACCGATGCGGCCGAGGACGACCTCACCGACAAGTTCAAGGACCCGCAGATCAAGTGGCACCAGGCCTACTTCGACATCGACGAGGACGAGGCCCTGGTCGTGGAGGTCGTGCCGCCCGATTGCGAGTACTGGATGATCGCCCTCCACAACCACTGGATGGAGACCCTCGACTACATCCACCACCAGGCCACCCTGAACTGCCACTCGGCCCAGCTGGAACCCGACGGCAGCGTGCGCTTCGTGGTCGCCCACCGGGACCCCGGTGTCCCCAACTGGCTGGACACCGCCGGCCACCGGCACGGCACGGTCGGGGTCCGGTGGGTCGGCCCCGACGTCATCGACATCCTGCCGACGACCAGGGTCGTCCCGCTGGCCGCGCTCTCGGGCGACTAACCGAGCCCGAGGTGCTTGGCCTGGAAGCGGCGGGGTCTGTCAGGAGCTTCTCTACTGGACGACGACCACCTGTGGCGGGTTCGTCCCCTGACTGGTGGAGAACGCTCCGGTGTTCGTGGACGTGGAGACGGCCTCGAAGGAGTAGGTGCCGTTGCCGGTGATCGCGCTGGTCAGATCGATCTCGACCCATGTCCCGACCGTGACCGCGCCGACGGTGGCGACCGGGCTTCCGGAGATCGCGGGCTTGTTGTCCCAGACCACGGTGCTCTCGGTCCAGTCATTGGAGACCAGGTACCACTGGCCGCCGCTGGCGCTCGAGTCGGTGACATAGAGCCGGAGCTTCACCGAGCTCGGCGCGCCGCTGAGCCCGTTCAGGGTGAACCTGATGAGCGACCGGTACTCGGCGGGGGGCTCGAACTTGAGTTTCATGTATGCGTAGGAGGCGTAGTTCTTGGTCGGGCTCCCGGTGTTGACGTAGGTGTCCGCGTCGAGGGGCACGGTGAACTGGGTCGGCGCCTCGTTGACGGTGATGGTGCGGGTGGTGGACGTGGACCCCAGCGCGTTGGTGGCGGTCAAGGTTGCGGTGTAGGTCCCCGTGCTCGTGTAGGTGTGCTGAGGCGATTGTGCGGTCGACGTGCCACCGTCGCCGAAGCCCCAGGCCCAGCTCGTAGGCGTGCCGGTGCTCGTGTCGGTGAAGTTCACGACGAGCGGCGCGGTGCCGGTGGTCGGCGTCGCGGTGAAGCTGGCGGTCGGGGCCGACGGCTGGTTGACGGTGATGGTGCGCGAGGCCGACGTGGACCCCTGGGCGTTCGTCGCGGTCAACGTGGCGGTGTAGGTCCCGCTGCTGGTGTAGGTGTGCTGGGGCGATTGCGCAGTCGACGTGCCGCCGTCGCCGAAGGCCCAGAGCCAACTCGTCGGCGAACCGGTACTGGTGTTGGTGAAGTTGACGGTGAGGGGCGCGGTGCCGGTGGTGGGCGTCGCGGTGAAGCTGGCGGTCGGGGCCGGCCCGGCCGGCCCGCTGACGTCGAACACGAAGACGGCGTGGGACATGGGGTCCGTTGTCGGCCGCGCGGCGGAGTCGGCGCCGTCGGTGACGAGGACCTGTTCGCCGATGACCTCGACCGCCCGGGTGTCGAGGAGGCCGAAGCCGGTCAGGCTGATGCCGTTCCAACCGGGCAGGATCGTCCGGGTGGTCATCGACGCCCGGTAGAGGCGTTCACTGCTGTTGACCGCCAGCAGGTCACCGGTCACGTCGTCGAAGTCGAGGCCGAAGATCTTGGAGAGCCCCGAGATGGAGAACGAGGTCCCGAACGTGTTCGTGGCGAAGTCGTAGCTGCGGATGGTCGAGCCGGTCGCGACGTAGGTGAGGCCATCGGCGAGGCGCCACCCGGCGCCGGTCCACTCCGAGGGCAGCGGCTGCCAGGACTCGACCTGGAACTGGTCGTTGAGGTCCCGGGTGAGGCGGAAGGCGGTCGGGGTCGCGCTCGTGCTCCCCGAGAAGGCGTAGATGACGTCGGCGTCGGCGTCGTAGGCGATCGCCTCGAGGTCTTCGGTGCGCGCCTGCCCCGCGGTGCCACCGACACCGAAGCGCGGTGCGTTGACGAAGGACGACTGGGCGACCTTCCGGCGCAGTGCCCCGGTGGTGCGGTCGACCTCGAACAGCGCGTCGTCGTTGTCCGACGCCATCCACAGCGCGTCGTCCCCTGCGACGTACGCGCCGCCCTCGTTGTCCCGTACCGAGGTCGAGGAGCCCGGGAACGGCGAGGTGCGGATCAGGTGGTTGAAGGTGAGCTGCGGTTGCGTCGTGGTGATGAGCGCCCCCGCATCGCCACCCTCGACCATCGCAAAGATGAGTGCCGCACTCAGAGACAGTGCGATGAACCGCTGCACGCGAAGCCGCATCAGGTACCCCTCCACATCACCGAGGCCTGCTGACCCCGGTACCCGCTGACGCTAGCGCCGTGGAGCGGTGACGTTCAAGGGTCGGTTCCCCCGTTGCCCGTCCTCTGTGGATGCGATTCGCGCCAGCCGCTCACCGTCAGTCGGCCTGTGTTCTCACACAGAGTGGCGAAATCGACCACGCCCTGTTCTCACGGAGAGTGGCGAACGCGACCGCACTGTGTGTACTCTCCGATCACGACGGAACGGATCCCGGGAGAGGTATCGACACAATGCGGGCACGACTTGAGAACATGACGGTGAGACGGGTGGTGGCGGCCTTGCTGTTGACCAGTTCGGTCGCGCTGGTCGTCGGGAGCACACCGCCGGCGCAGGCTGGGTTGTCTCAACCGGCGGTGGTGTCGGAGAACCCGGCTGACGTGACCCCGCACATCGGCTTGAGCGAGCCGTCCCAGGACGTGCGGGCCTTCGCGCAGGTCGGTCAGACCATGTATGCCGGTGGCCTGTTCAACCAGGTGCAGGACTGGGCCCGGACGACCACCTACGCCCGGCAGAACTTCGTCGCCTTCGACCGCGAGACCGGCGTGGTGTCGCCGCTCGACCTGGCGTTCAACGGGCGCGTCAGTGGGATCGAGGCCACCGCGGACGGGACCGCCCTGTTCATCTCGGGCGCCTTCTCGAAAGTGAACGGGATCACCCGCCGGGGACTGGTCAAGTACGACCTGGTCAACAACCAGATCGACCCGACTTTCCTGCCGGGGAACCTGCGCACGGTGTCTGACATCAAGCTGGCCAACGGTGCGGTCATCGCGGCGGGGAACTTCACCGGGCACGTGGCGGCGCTGAACCCGACGACCGGGGCGAACACCGGCGCCATCGCCATCACCGTCGCCGGGGTGGTCAACCCGGGCGACGAGACCAGGGTCCGACACCTCGCGATCTCCCCCGACGGCACCCGGTTGGTGGCCACGGGCAACTTCGCCACGGTCAACGGCCAGGGCCGCAAGCGGGCCTTCATGCTGAACCTCGGCCCGACCGCGACGCTCAGCACCTGGCACGCCCCCCGCTTCGACGTGACCTGCGCGGCGGGTGGCAGCCGGCTGGAAAGTGCCCAAGGTGTGGACTTCTCGCCCGATGGGACCTACTTCGTGGTCGTCTCCACCGGAGGGCCGACCGGTACCCGCGGGGTGTGTGATGCGGCGGCCCGGTTCGAGACCGCGAACGTCAGCGCCAGCGCCGAGCCGACCTGGATCAACTGGACCGGCGGTGACACCCTCTACAGCGTGGCGGTCACCGGAGCGGCGGTGTACGTCGGCGGCCATCAACGCTGGCTGGACAACCCCTACGGCAGCGACTCGGCCGGTCCCGGCGCGGTGTCCCGCCCGGGCATCGGCGCCATCGACCCGGTGACCGGCATGGCTCTGGCCTGGAACCCGACCAAGTCCCGCAACCACGGCACCATGGTCCTGTACGCGACCCCACAGGGGCTCTGGGTGGGCAGCGACGGCGCGAACTTCGGGCGCGAGGAGCACAACGGAATCGGCTTCGCCCCCCTGGACCTCAGCTCCACGCCCGACACGACCCGGCCCAACACGACCATCGCCTCGGGCCCGTCGGGCGCGGTGACCGACACATCGGCCACCTTCAGCTTCTCGGCCACCGAACCGGCGACGTTCCAGTGCCGCCTCGACAGCGCGGCCTTCGCCCCGTGTAGTTCACCGGTGACCTACACCGACCTGACCACCGCTCCCCACACCTTCCAGGTCGTCGCCGTCGACGGCTCCTCCAACGTCGACGCTACCCCCGCGGAGCGGAGCTGGACCGTGCTCGAATCGGGGACCAACCTGATCGGGAACCCCGGCTTCGAGGTGGACACCTCCGGTTGGAAGGGCGAGGTGGCGGCCAACACCCTGACCCGGGTCGCGGGCGGCCACTCGGGCGGTTGGGCCGCGGAGGTCTCGAACACCGTGGCCGGCGGGGCCTGCGGGCTCGACGACAAGCCGAGTTGGGTGGGCCTCACGCAGGCCGGTACGTACACCGTGAGCATCTGGGCCCGCTCGGACACCCCCGGGCTCACGCTCCGGCTGCGGGTGCGCGAGTACGTGAGCGGCGTGCAGCAGGGATCGGTCTCGACGTTGGTGACGCTGACCTCGTCGTGGCAGCAGGTGACGCGGGCCTACACGCCCGTCGCTCCGGGCCAGTCGAGCCTGGACGTCGAGGCGTTCACGGCCAACTCACCCGTCGGCGTGTGCTTCCAGGCCGACGACGCATCCATCACGCACTGAGTCGTCGCGAGCCGCTCCCACCCCCGAGGGTTGGGAGCGGCTCCGCGACAAGGGCTACTCCACGAACAGCGGGTTGCCCTTGTGCAGTTCCTCCAGCAGACCTTCCTGGACGATGTCCCGCATGAACCAGTCCGGCAGGTGCTCATCAGCCCGCAAGGTCTCGCGGACTTCGGTTCCCGAGATCGTGCTGAGCGGAGCGCCGCGATCGACTTCGTAGGTGTCCGTGGTCGCGTTGTATCCGACCGCATCGAAGAACACGGGCTCGACCCCTATGTCACCGAGTGAATCGAAGAGCTGTCGATTGGCGTCGGGGGCGTAGAAGTCGCCCACCCCGGTGTGGTCGCGCCCCACGATGAAATGACTGCATCCCATGTTCTTGCGACACAGGGCCGTGAAGACCGCTTCCCGTGGTCCCGCGTATCGGGAATAGGTGAAGAAGCTGCCGAGAACGACTCTCCCCTTCGGATAGCAGCCGAACTCGAGCAGACGCTCATAGCTCAGGAGTATCGGCTCCGCCAGGAAGTCTCCCGGCTTCTTGGAGCCCACCACCGGGTTGATGTAGAGGCCGTCCGCCCCGGTCAATTCGAGCGCCTGGTTCTGGATCCACTCGTGGCCGCGATGGGCAACGTTCCGGGTATGGAAGGCAACCACCCGTGACCAACCCAGCCGGGTGAAGATGAAGCGCGTCTGCGCCGGCGTCAAAAGATAGTGGCGCAGGGGGGAGTCCAACGCTCGAACGAGTGTGACATCTCCCCCCACGAACGCATCTCCCTGGGCCATGAGGTTGCCGACGCCGGGGTGGTCGCGGCTGGTCGTGCCGTACATCTGCTGGGCCAGGTCTCCGAGGTCGTAGTGGTAGATGTCCGAGACATCCAGGAGGGCGTGAACGACTCCCTGAGCGTTGGTCAGCGCAACCCGGTCGCCAGGTCCCCATCCCGAAACCGCCTCACCGTTCACCTGCAGGAGCATCGGCAGGGTCCAGACATCACCGCTGGGTAGGCGGTGGGTCTCGAGCACCGACTCGAGCGTGTCGCGATCCATGAATCCGGTGAGGGGCGAGTAGGTGCCGTAGCCGAACTGTTCGCAATCCATCAGATCTCGGTCGGAAACGGCCAGACGAGGCAGACTCCCGAGGGTCTCCAGATCGGTAGGCCCTGCTTCTCGGTGCACCAGCCAGCCACCATGCGGTTCGGCGAGCATCGACACCGCGTCGAGCGCATAGACGTGGGCGTCGGCGCACTCAGAACGTTCGAACCCGCCAATGATCTTGCTGATCATCGACACACACTGGATGGGGTACTCCCCGATCGCGGTCTCGGCGGCGAGCACCAAACCATCGGCTCCATCCACCAGCGTGTTGTAGACATCGTTGACCTCGGCCCGCGTCGGCGTGGGCGTCGAGACCATCGACTCGAGCAGATTGGTGGCGACGTAGACCCGACAATCGACCGCCTTGGCCCGTTCGATGATGCTCTTCTGGACCTGTGGGAGCATCTCGATGGGCACCTGCCGAGAGAGATCGCCGCGGTCGATCAGCAGGGCGTTCGAGCCCGCCGCGATCTCCTCGAGGTTGCTCAAGCCGCTACGGGACTCGATCTTCGAGATCACGAACGCATCCTCGCCGACGATCTCGCGCACGTGCCGCACATCCTCGCCGCGACCGGCGAAGGAGAGGGCAAAGTGCGTCAGGCCCATCTCACGACCGAGCTTCAAGGACGCCTCATCCTTCTCGGTCAGAGGAGGCATCGGGATGTCCCGCTCGACTGTTACCGCCTTGTTCTGGCCCACGAGGCCGCCTTGAAGCACACGCATCGAGGCGCCCTCACGGTCGGTGGCGACGACCTGCACCAACACCGAGTTGAAGTCGATGCTGATGAAATCCCCCAGTTCCAGAAGCTGGACGATGTCACGAGGATAGAAGTTGAAGTTCTTGTCATCCGCGGCCACTCGCCTGAGGTGCGCCCGCACGACGGTGCTGTCCCGCAATTCGATGCTTCCGTGGGCGAACTCTCCGGTCCGGATCTGTGCTCCTTCGCTGTCCAGGCAGATCGGGACGTCAGTGGCATCACGGATCGTCTGAATCACTCGCGGTAGATCAGCAATCTTGGTGTGCGACAGGTTGATGCGAAACAGTGAAGCGCCACTCTGCTCGAGGCGCTGAATCGTTTGTCGCTCGAGCGACGCCGGACCCAATGTGCAGAGGATCGCCGGCGTGGCCTTTCCGGCCGCTTTGACTCCAAGACTCATTGGGCCAGGTCGATTTCTGCTATTGCCCGCGTGAGCTCGGCCGGAACCTCATAACCATGGCGCTGCATCTCGCCCTTCAGCTCCGGAATCATGCGGGCCAGGTCTTGCGGGTCGAAACGGCGCCATTTCTGTGTCCTGTCCGACTTGACGGTCTCGGTTGCTGCCGTCACCATATCCGGGGTCATCTCCAGTCCGCAGTGCGCGCAGATGCGTTCCAAGTCAGCGACCGGGTCGGCGACGAAGTCCTCATATCGGAGTCTGAGAACTTCGCCCGGCTCGAACAAGGCGAGATCCTCTTCGGCCTTCTTCGATCCTTCAGACCATTGCCGGGAGATGACGGTGAACATGTCCAGTGTTCTCAGGTCCTCTTGCATGCCTCGGTAGCGCGGCCCCCAGGCGGCGAGGTACTTGCGCCTCAGAACGCGCTTGTAGTACAGCTGCTTGCTGTATTTTCCCACGTAATGGTGGACCTGGCTGATCGGCGTCTCCTTCAGTCGGCGCAGCGCGCCGGTGGGAGTGACCGTTCGTTGCCATTTCAGTTCGACGGAACTGATGAACGAGAAGGGATCTCTGACCATGTAGAGGAAGGTGGCTTCAGGGAAGATCGCCTTCACATAAGGAATGCGGAGGATGTTGTGGGGCGACTTCTCCATGACGATGCAATTGCCGTGTTCCTGTTGGTACTTCAGGAACTGGCCGCGGATATAGCGTTTGACCTTGTCCGTAGCGTCGCTCTCATCGAATTCATCGTGATCGCGACCCGGGTCGGCATAGAGCCAAAGCGAATTGGGCTCGTACCAACCCACGATCTCGGGATGCACGGAGACAACGTTCTGGACAATTGAGGTCCCGGAACGAAAGTTGCCAAAGAGGATGATCGGGGGTTTCAGGTCGCCAGACATTTCCACTTCCCTCGCCTATTGGGGTAGCGCCGCCGCGCCCGCCTTTGCTCCCAGAGTACTTCGAAAACGGTCTTGTGACCAAGGGGCTCAGGCACGCGGTGACAGCGATTTCACTGCGCCGAGCCCTGCGGTCAGACCGTGAGCTCTCGGCGGGCCCGGTGCCAGTCGAGCTGGGCGGCGATGCCTTCTCGGAGGCTCACCTGCGGCGCCCAGCCGAGGAGGCTGTGGGCGCGTTCGGTCGCGCCGCCGTTGCGCTTGGTGTCGCCGGCCTGCGCCGGCCGGTTCTCGATCGTGACCTTCGTCTCGGCGAGCTCGCCCACCAGAGCGATGAGCTCGTTGAGCGTGACCTCCCCGCCCCCCGCGATGTTGACCACCGACCACGGAGCGACCTCGGCGGTCGCGGCGCTCAGGTTCGCGGCGACGATGTCGGAGACGTAGGTGAACTCCCGGACCTGGGTCCCGTCGCCGAAGCGGGGAAAGCGCTCTCCGGTGAGCGCCGCTTCGCAGAGTCGGTGGATCGACATGTCGGGGCGCTGCCGAGGGCCGAAGACGGTGAAGTAGCGCAAGGCGACCGTAGACACCCCCCAGTTCTCGGCGTACAGGCCGCACAGGTGCTCGGCCGCCAGCTTCGTGACGCCGTACGGGCTGTAGGGGCGGGGCAGGTCCGTCTCCACCGTGGGGAAGCGGTCTTGGTTGCCGTAGACCGACGAGGACGACGCGTAGACGACGCGGCGAACACCGGTGGCTCGAGCGGCCTCGAGCAGGCGCTGCGTCGCCAGCACGTTGTGGCTCGAGTACTCCGAGAAGCCGTCGGACCACGACAGCCGCACGCCCGGCTGCGCGGCCTGGTGGAACACGGTGTCACACTCTCCGAGCAGGCTGATGAGATCCGCCTCGCGGAGGTCCGCGTCGACGAGGGTGAACCGGTCGGACCCGAGCGCGCCCTCGAGGTTCTGGCGCTTGGCCGTCGACGAGTAGTTCGGCGTGAAGCAGTCGATCCCGACGACGGTGTCGCCCTGCCCCAGCAGCGTGTCGACGAGATGAGAGCCCACGAACCCGGCGGCACCGGTGACGACGACCCGACGGGTCGAGGCGGTCCTTGGCCGGAGGGGCGTGCCGAACTCGGTTGTCACCCTCCCCTTATCGGACCGAAGTCGATGTTGAGTGAGCAGTTGACGGCTCAGCGTCCGCCGTAGCCCGCCGGAATGGAACGAACCAGCCCTATTGGACAACGACCACCTGTGGCGGGTTCGCCCCCTGACCGGTCGAGAACTCCCCGGTGTTCAGCGACGTGGAGGTGGCCTCGAAGGAGTAGGTGCCGTTGCCGGTGATCGCGCTGGTCAGATCGATCTCGACCCATGTGCCCGCGGTGACCGCGCCGACAGAGGCAACCGGGGTGCCGGAGACCTCGGGCTTGTTGCCCCAGACCACGGTGCTCTCGGTCCAGTCATTGGAGACCAGGTACCAGTTGCCGCCGCTGGCGCTCCCGTCGGTGACATAGAGCCGGAGCTTCACCGAGCTCGGCGCGCCGCTGAGCCCGTTCAGGGTGAACCGGACGAGCGACCGGTACTCGGCGGGGGGCTCGAACTTGAGTTTCATGTACGCGTAGGAGGCGTAGTTCTTGGTCGGGCTCCCGGTGTTGACGTAGGTGTCCGCGTCGAGGCCCACGGTGAACTGGGTCGGCGCCTCGTTGACGGTGATGGTGCGTGTGGTCGACGTGGACCCCAGCGCGTTGGTGGCGGTCAAGGTTGCGGTGTAGGTCCCCGTGCTCGTGTAGGTGTGCTGAGGCGATTGCGCGGTCGACGTGCCACCGTCGCCGAAGCCCCAGGCCCAACCCGTGGGCGTGCCGCTGCTCGTGTCGGTGAAGTTCACGACGAGCGGTGCGGTGCCGGTGGTCGGCGTCGCGGTGAAGCTCGCCGTCGGGGCCGACGGCTGGTTGACGGTGATGGTCCGCGAGGCCGACGTGGACCCCTGCCCGTTGGTGGCGGTCAGGGTCGCGGTCCAGGTCCCGATGCCGTAGGTGTGCGAGGGCGAGGCCGACGTGGACGTGGCACCGTCGCCGAAGGTCCAGGCCCAGCTCGTGGGCCCACCGGTGCTCGTGTCGGTGAAGTTCACGGTGAGGGGCGCGGTGCCGGTGGTGGGCGTCGCGGTGAAGCCGGCGGTCGGGGCCGGCCCGCCGGGGCCGGTGACGTCGAACACGAAGACAGCGTGGGACATGGGGTCCGTTGTCGGCCGCGCGGCGGAGTCGGCGCCGTCGGTGACGAGGACCTGTTCGCCGATGACCTCGACCGCACGGGTGTCGAGGAGGCCGAAGCCGGTCAGGCTGATGCCGTTCCAACCGGGCAGGATCGTCCGGGTGGTCATCGACGCCCGGTAGAGGCGTTCACTGCTGTTGACCGCCAGCAGGTCACCGGTCACGTCGTCGAAGTCGACCCCGGTGATCTTGGAGAGCCCCGAGATCGAGAACGAGGTCCCGAACGTGTTCGTGGCGAAGTCGTAGCTGCGGATGGTCGAGCCGTTCGCGACGTAGGTGAGGCCATCGGCGAGGCGCCACCCGGCGCCGGTCCACTCCGAGGGCAGCGGCTGCCAGGACTCGACCTGGAACTGGTGGTTGCCGTCCCGGGTCAGGCGGAACACGGTCGGGGTCGCGCTCGTGCTCCCCGAGAAGGCGTAGAGCACGTCGGCGGTCGCGTCGTAGGCCAGCGCCTCGAGGTCTTCGGTGCGCGCCTGGCCCGCGGTGCCGCCGACGCCGAAGCGGGGGGCGTTGATGAAGGCCGACTGGGCGACCTTCCGGCGCTCCGCCCCGGTGGTGCGGTCGAACTCGAACAGCGCGTCGTCGTTGTCCGACGCCATCCAGAGCGCGTCGCCATCCGCGACGTAGGCGCTGCCCTCGTTGTCCTGCAGCCTGGTTGTCGAACCGATGGGGGGCGAGGTCTGGATCAGGTGGTCCAAGGTGAGCTGCGGTTGCGTCGTGGTGATGAGCGCCGCCGCGTCGCCACCCCCGACCATTGCCAAGATGAACGCCGCGCTCAGCGACAGCGCGATGAACCGTGTCCGACGCCTCATTGGCTTCCCTTCCCCACCACCGAGGCCTGCTGACCCCGGTACCCCCTGACGCTAGCGCCGTGGCGCGGGGACATCCAAGCACCGGTCCCCCCGTTCGCCCGTCCCCGTGGATGCAGTTCGCCCCAGGGAACAGTGCTCATGCGGTCGGCCTCACGAGGCTGGCCACCAGGGCGCGTGGTCGATGTCTCGTCGGTCCGCTTGCCTGCACCATCGCCAAGCCGGCGAGGGCCACGACGTACACCGCGGCGCCGACCGCGACCGACGCCACGAAGCCCGTGCCTCGCATGGCCACGATGGCGGCGCCCATCGGGACGGAGGCGAGGCCGGGGAGGGACAGCGAGCTCAAGAGGTCGGAACGACCCGCCACCTGCCGCAGGAGCAGGCCATAGGCCACGAACAGAGAGGTCTCGGAGATGACTGTGGCAATGGCCGCACCCAGGTACGACCACCTCGGGATGAGGAAGAGGTTCAGCGTGATGTTGAGGGCGGCGGCCGTGGCGACGGCGACCACGCGTTGCTTCTGACGGTCGGTGGCCACCAGTGACAGGCTGAGCGTGTTCCCAAGCATCCGAATGGGGATGACGAGGACGAGGAGCTGGTAGGTGACGACCGCGGGAGCGAACTCGGGCCCGTAGAGGAAGTCGATGGTTTCGGGGGCGAGGAGGAAGCTGCCCACGGTTGCGGGCACGGCGATGAGCGAGATCGTGCGGAACGAGGCGTCCCGGAGCCGGCGGAAGGCCTGCACCTTGCCCGGCCAGGCCCGGCTCATCCGCGGGTAGAGGGCGTGGTTGATCGACCGGGCGAGGACGTTGAGGTTCATCACGAGGTTCGTGCCGGCCTGGTAGAGCCCGACCGCCGTGGGTCCCTTGAAGAGGCCGAGCAGGACGGCATCGGCGCGCATGTAGGTGAGGGTCAAGGTGTCGTTGACCGCGAACGGCGTGCACCGACGCACCGTGGTGCGGAGGAACGAGGGGTTGCCGCGGGGGACCGGGAGCGCCCCGAGGTGGCGAGCGACGAGTAGCCAGCCCATCGCCGCCCCCACGGCTCGAGATCCGGAGAAGGCGAGCAGCGCGCCGGTGGCGCCACCGCCCGACCAGATGACGCCGGCCACGGCGGCGAGGAACACCGCCTCCTGCACCACGGTGACGAAGGCCTCCAGGTTCATCCGCTCCCAGGCCCAGAAGGCCGCGAACTCGACTCGGGCCACGCCGTCGAAGGCCATGCCGATGCTGGCCAGCGCCACCGCGACGGCGGTCTCGGGGGATGCGCCCACGGCTCGAGCGCCCACGGCGAGCGCCACGCTGAAACCCGCCCCCGCCGCCATTGCGATGAGGGTCCCGCCCTCGACCCAGGTCCGGCTCTCCTCCGGGCGGCGCGCCACCTCGCGGGTGAGCAGGCTGGGGAGTCCGAAGTAGTACGGCAGGAAGCTGGTGAGCACCAGCGCGAACTGGAAGGTACCGAGGGCCTGCGGACCGCCCGACCGGGCGATGAGCACGACGGCCCCCAGGCCCGAGACCGCCCGGGCCGCGAAAGAGACCATCTGCCAGGTCGAATTGGCCGCCACCCGCCTCGCCGTGGACCCCTCGCGTCGCGGGGAGGCGGCTGTCGGGTCAGGAGCCATCGCGCCGCCCTGGAGCGAGCTCCGGCGAAGCCCGCGAGCCGGCCCCGAGCTCCGGATCGTCGTCGCGGGCGAGGTGCAGTGCCGCCAGCACCGCGAGGTAGGTCCAGAACTGCCGGTAGTGCAGCACCTCGTGGGTGAACGCGGTGAGCGCGAATCCCACTCCAGCCGCGGCCAGGGCGGCGGGGTTGGGGACGACCGACGCCCACTCCGGCGGCAGGTGCTGGGCGCTGATGATGCGTACGACCACCGCGCCCATGAGCGCCAGCAGCGCGACGATCCCGAGTGGCCCTCGCTCGACGAGCGTGCCGAGGTAGTCGTTGTGCGCCTCCTTCACGAGGTTCGACCCCGACGCCTCGAGGGCCTCCTCGGTCGACGACGGGCCGATGCCGATGAAGTTGCTCTCGCGGAACAGTTCGTACGAGGAGGAGAACAGCGACTCTCGTCCGTCGGCACTCCGAGAGCTGCGGGCGACGGAGTAGCGCAGGACCGAGTTGTCGGTCGACTGGACGCTCGCCAAGGTCGACTGGCCCACGAGCGTCCACGCCACGCCGCCGGCCAGGACGAGGCAGAGGACGAGGGCAAGGGCGGAGGCGGAGCTGCTCCGGATGCGGACCCGCAGGAAGACGATGATCAGGCCGCCGACCGGTAGGGACAACAGCGCGGTGTTCGAGCCGGCCAGGAGCATGGCGGCGAGCAGGACGGCGACCGCGCAGGCTCGAGCAACCGGTCGCCTCGGGTATCGGGTCGCCAGGATGACGAAGAGGGAGATAGCGAAGTAGTTGCCGGCCAGGTTGGGGTGGTCGAACCAGAGCCGGGCCCGGTCCCCATACCCGCCTTTGCCCCCGGGCACGTGGGTTAGGCCGCTCGCCGCCGACAGCACGAGGACGACGGCCCAAACCGTCGCACTCAGGCACCAGGTGCGCACGACGAATCGCAGGGCCTGTGGGGTTCGGCAGATGGTCGTGACCGCCGCACACCACGCGAGGAGGAAGACCTCCTGCACGACCGCACCCACGCCGGCAACCGGCACGCTCCCGGCCAGCGACGCGATCAAGCCGGCCACGATGAGCCCCGCGACGGGAACGGCGTACGGGACGTGGATCTGGGCCCGCGTGGTGCCGGCCCAGAGCGCGACCATCAGGATCGCGGCACCGAGCAGGAGGTCGACGGGTCCCGTGTTCACCGGCCCCTTGGGGTTCAGCAGGGGGAGCATCGCCACGCCCGCTCCGACCACGGCGAGCGGCAGGCGATCCGGTCGAGGACGGCCGAGGGCCACCGCGCTCCGCACCGCCGATCGGCGCTGGTCCTCGAGCCGAGGTGGACCAGGCATGGGTGTCGCGGCGCTCAGGACTTCGCTTCGGGCCCCGACGGCGCCAGCGCCTCTCGGGCGCCCTGACGACGGCGGGTGGCGTGCCGACGATTCGACTGCTGCTCCGACGATGTCACCGGTTGTGCGGTTCGTCGGCGTCCGCGGAACATCGAACCCAAGCCCGCCCAGGAACGGGCTCGAAGCGTACGGGCGTCCTGACCGATGCGGTAATGCGCCCAGAGCGTGCTCGGGTAGTTGATGATCCCGACGAGCGGCCACTGGGTGAGGACCAGTAGGTGCTCCAACGGGCTGAGCGCGTCGCGTGGCAGCACCTCGGGGGCGACGACGACGAGGCCGTGACGCGCTCGGTGGGCGCGCGGCCCGGGCCGGGGTTGATCCTCGGTTTCGGCCCCGACCACCTCGATGGCCAGGTTCGGCACCGCCGCCTGAAGCTTGCCCGCCAGGCGTACGAGATCGATCTCGGGGCCGACACTGGTGAGATGGACGACGTCGAGGCGGGCGCTGGTGGCGGCCAGTCCGAGCTGAAGGGTCACCAACTGGTCGCGGGGGTTGGCGTGCCGTTGCGCGGGGTTCGGGATCCGTCCGAGGACCGGTGCGTCGAGGACGCGGGCCAGGGCATCGCCGCTCACGATCGAGGGGCGCAGCGCCTCGATGACCGCAGCCAAGGCGACGCCCAGGATCAGGCCGAGCAGGCCCGCCACGACCATGTCCGCCGGGAGCCCTGATGATTCCGGTTGGCTCGGCGTCGTCGCCGGGTCGAGAAGCGTGGGCCTCGGTGCGGCATCGAGGGTCTCGCTCAAGCTGTCGCGCTCGGCCCGGATGTCGCTCTGACGACTCAGCGCCTCGTCGAGTCGCAATCGGAGGGTGTCGATGGATGCCCCCGCGTCTTGCGTGCTCGCGGTGATGGCGTCGATGTCCTCAGCGACCGCGGCGAGCTCGTCGTCGAGCTGCGCCAAGCGGTCTTCCATCGGGCCTATGAGCACCTCGCGGCGAGATGCCACGAGCCGTTCAGAGAGGCCGTTGGCCAGCGTCGTCGCAACCTCCGGATCCGCGTCGGTCACGGAGAGGACGAGCACCCCGGAGACGCCGGCCGACTCGAGGCGGATCTGATCCACGACGAGGGCGGGGTCGCGGTCGATGGAGAGCTCAGCGAGCGCAGCCTCGAGATCGCCCGGGCTGGTGACGATGGCCTCGGCTGTGTCGACCATGGCCGCCGCCTCCTCAGCACTGGTCGCGGTCGGGTCCGAAGTTCATGCGGGCCGACGCCACGTAGGCGTCTTCGCTACGCAAGGAAATGAGGAGCGGGATCGACAGACAGACGGCGACGACGAAGGCGATCAGGCGCGCGTGACGCAGGATGCGTTGTACCGCTTCGGTCAGCTCCATGGCGCCTTTCTACCCAGGTCGGGGTCGTGCCGCTCGTCGCGCTGAGGATTCGTCAGTGAGCAGCAGCGGATTGTGCAGGTGTCGCCGTGCTCAGGGTGCTCCGCGGATCCACGGGGTCGCTCATCTCCGTGGCGCCTCGGTTGCCCGGCCGTACCTGTCGCAGCGATGCCGCCAGCTCGGCGACGTCGGGGTCATGACGTCCGTTGGCGATGCGTTTCGCCGTCGTCGGGATCCGATCACCGAAGCGCTCCATCCATGCGGCCAGCAGCTCCTCGACCAACTCGGCCTGGCGCTCGAGCGCGCGGTGACGATCCACGCCGTCACCTTCCACCCGGCTCTCCTGACCGGGTCGGGCGGCAAGGCGCTGGTCAGCCAGCCCGAGCTCGACATCGACGACGAGGATGAGATCCGGCGCGAGCAGCTCCACACCCGGGTCGGCGACATCGATGGCCGACTGGGCGTCGCCGTAGAACCCGAGGGAGCAGAGCTCTTGCACGAGGCCTTGATCGATGACGTGGAACCCCTCCGTGGTGCTCGCCCGCCGCATCGCGGCCCGGAGCACGAGCCAGTTGAGAGACCGGATCGCCACATCGCGTCGGGTCGGCTGTCGCGAGCGCATGACCGCCCCGACGGTCCTGGCCGACGCCAGGGGGTGGCCGGCCGTCTCCACGGCGGCCCGTCGGAGCTTGCGGCGCAACCGGCGCGAGCGCGACCGGCGCGGGGAGGCCTCCTCGAGTGGCAACGAGGCGGCCTCTCCCAGGCGATGCAGCTCACTGACGAGTTCCTGGGCGATGGTCGACTTGCCCGCGCCGGGCACGCCGCAGAGCTCGATGATCACGTCGCTTCGGCGGCGGGATGGACGAGGCGTTCGGCAACCGCGGCGTGAGCATCGACGAAGACGGTGTCGAACGGACGGTTGGCGTCCACCTCCACCACACCGAACTCTGCCTGCTCGAAGCGGAGCCCCTCGACCACGCGGCATCCGGGAGCGGAGTACCTCCGGGTCGTGCCCGGGACGTCGGCGAACCGCAGTCTCCTGGTCGACCTGCAGGCGGATGACGAGGTCGGGCGGGAGCGCGTCAGCCTGCTCGTAGGGCCGCCGCTCCCAACTCGCCAGTGCTCGCTGCCAACGGCTGTCGGACGACAACCAGGCGTCCAGCAGCGGCCCGTCGATGGTGCCCGGCACCTGCGCCTGCGGGTAGCGGTCGCACACCACCAATGCGCCACGGCGCGCCGCCCGACGAGCTCGACGCAGCTTCGCTCTCTTCTCCTGGGCGAGGACGAGTGCCCACACCGCCCGCGACGCACCCAGGGCACGAGGGGCGCGGTCGTGAACCGCCTGACGGCGGGCCGCCGTGCCCTTGGCACCGAAAACCGATCGCTTGATGCGGGTGAGGGGCCAGCGCATCAGCGACGACGGGCCGTCACCGCTGCCGAGGTAGAGGTGCACCACCTCCTGCCGGTCACCGAAGCTCTCGGCCAGGGCGCGGCTCAGCGTCGACTTCCCGGAACCGTCGGAACCGACCAGCGCCACGACGCCGTCCTTCGTCGCTCTTGGCCGCAAGGGCCGAGCCGAAGAGCTTCCGGTAGCCCGACTTCACCTGCGCCGGGCTCCACGACGACAAGTCGATCGGGGAGCCACGTCGTTCGCCCGGCCACCGCAGGTAGGGCAGCGCGGCACGAGCGGCGCCCACGATGTCGCCCGGGTCGACGACGATCCCGGCGGCACCGAGCTCGAGGAGCTCGTCGGCACCGTCGACGTCCGTGGCGACGAACGGCGTTCCGGCGGCCGCGGCCTGGACCAGCACCTGCGGCAGACCCTCGGCCCGGCTCAGCAGCACGACGACATCCGACGCGATGAAGAGGTCGCGGGGGTCGTCGACGTGGCCCAGGAGCCGGCAGTCACCTTCGACGCCGATCTGACGCACCAGCGAGCGGAGCCGCGCCTCTTGTGGCCCCGCGCCGGCCACGACCAGGAAGGGCGGGGCCCCGGCGGTCAGCTGCAGCGTCTGCTGCAACAGGATCGGGAGGTCGAGGGCGCTCTTGCGCCCGTCCAGGCTCCCGACGTACAGGATCCAGGGTCGGTCCGCGGGCAGCGCGTGCTCGTGGGCCACGGCCCGTCGGACCTCGTCCCGGTCCACCCCGTAACGGGGGAGCCGGACCGCGGAGCGGATGACCGTCAGCTTCTCGGCGGGCACCCCTATCTGGCGGAACCGGGTGGCCAGATCGGTGCCCACGACGGCGTAGCCGGTCGTCCACCGCGCGAGGTTTCGTTCGAGCGTGCGGAAGAGCCGGCTCTCGATGGTCCCGTACCCGCGTCCGAAGTCGGCCATCGACAGGGAGTGCACCACGGGCGGGGCCCCCGCGGCCCGCGCCGCCAGCCGACCGAGGACCCCGGCCTTGGACTGGTGGGTGACCACGAGCTCGCAGTCGAGCTGCTCGATCCTCTGCCGCAGCCGAGCGAGGGCGACGGGGTCCCGCCAGCTCACGGCTCGCCGCAGGCTCGGTTCCACGAGCACCTGCACGCCCTGCAGCTGGCGGTGGGCCAGGCCGAGGTCGGAGTCGCCCCCGAGGATCACGATGTGCTCGTCATCGGCCAGGGCGGCCACCATGTCGCGCAAGCGCTGCTCGGAGCCGCCATGGTCGAACCGGGTGCACACGTGGAGGATCCGACGGGACTCCCGGGCGAAGCCGTTGATCGGCACGGTCACCGCAGGTCCGCGGTCGAACTCGGGTCTGATCGTGTTCACCCTGCTTCGCCCGCCTCGGGGTTGATGACACACCGGACGGTACGGCACAGGATGTTGATGTCCCCACGGAGGGAGCGGTTCAGCGCATAGTCCTGATCGAGGCGGACCCGTTGCTCGTAGGACGTCGTGTTGCGGCCGTTCACCTGCCAGGCGCCGGTCATGCCCGGGCGCACCTGCAGGACGATCTGGGCATAGCTGCCGTACCGTCCGAGCTCCTCGGGGACGACGGGCCTGGGGCCCACGATGCTCATCTCCCCTCGGAGGACGTTCAACAGCTGCGGCAGCTCGTCGAGGCTCGATCGGCGGAGCAGGCGACCGGGGCGGGTGATCCGCGGGTCGGCCAGGAGCTTGAAGTCCTTCTCGAACGCGGCGCGCGCCCCTCGTCCTCGAGCAGGAGGGCGGCGAGTCGCGCCTGAGCATCGGTCCGCATCGTCCGGAACTTCATGCACTCGAACGGCTCGCCGTGCCGGCCGATGCGGGTCTGGCGGAAGATCACCGGGCCCCGAGAGGTGACGCGCACCGCGACCGCCACCACCACCATCAGCGGAGCCGCCACCACCAGGGCCACGCTCGCGACGACGATGTCGAACGCGCGCTGGATGGCGTCGGCGCGAAGGCTCCGCCTCCGAGCGCGCTCGACCATACGGGCCTCGAAAGCCAGCTGGGTCGAGGCGACCTGCGGCCGGGCCAGGGCGCGCACCAACGTGGCCGGCGTCAGCGTCGAACCCGGGTCCGCCACCGCTTGGCCCGTGTGGGCTGTGTCGGTCACCTTTGCGGTCATCGCCATGTCGATCCCTCTCCCTGGATCAATCGCTTCCCAGCGAAAGATCCAACCATCCCTAGTGGTCAAAATACCCACTATCCGCGTTGAGGGCAAATTATACTCTCGGAGGATCCGCACACGGGGACGCTCGGGCTCCCGAATCAGAGCTGCGCGGTGAACACCGCTCAGCCGCTCGCCACCCACCGCCCTCGAGCCCTGCAGCTTGGTGACCTCAGCGTATTGGGACTCAGCGAGTTCGACTACGGTCCTTGCCTTCACCGGCATGCTCGACCCTCGTCGTTGAATCTAGGCCGCTTGCGCCGGAAGCGCCAGCTAATCGTTCAAGCGGAAAAGTCACGCGACCACGACGGAGCCAGCCGATGTGCCCAGACGAGATCGAATCAGGGGCCCTTGACCTCGTGGTCGCGCTGTGCCGGGCGCTCGAGGACGAGGGAATCCGGTACTGCCATTGGAAGAGCAACGAGGCGATCGACCGGTCCGCCTCCGGCGAGAACGACCTCGACCTGCTCATCGACCGGAGTGATGCCGACCGGTTCGGGGAGGTGCTCCACCGGCTCGGGTTCAAGCAGGCCCGTCCGGCCCCGTCGAGGGAGGTGCCGGGCCTCATCGACCACTACGGCCTCGATGTCCGATCGGGTCGCCTCGTGCACCTCCAGGCCCATTACCAGCTGGTGCTCGGCGACGACATGACGAAGAACTTCCACCTCCCTGTGGAGCGTGCGTATCTCGACTCGGTGGGCGCCGGCGGGCTCATCCGCGTGCCCGCGCCCGAGTTCGAGTTGGCCGTGTTCGTCATCCGCATGATCCTCAAGCACTCGACCTGGGATGCCCAGCTCTGCCTCCTGGGAGCGCTGTCGGCGTCGGAACGGCGGGAGCTCACCCACCTCCAGGCCCAGGTGCCGGAGCCCGGGCGGGCCGCGGCGCTCGCCGAGCGGCTGCCGTTCTTGTCCCCGGCGCTCGTGGAACGCTGCCTCCGGTCCCTCGAGTCGCCACCGTCGAGATGGCGGCGGGCCTCGCTCGCTCGCTCGCTCGAACGGGACCTGGCGGCCTACGCCCGGCACCCCAGGAGCGTCGACATCGCACGGCGGACGATCCGCCGCGGCCTTCGAGGCGCGCGCCACGTCGCCGGGCCCCCGGCGCGGAAGCGATTCGTCGCCGGTGGCGCGCTCATCGCGGTCGTCGGCCCTGATGCCGCGGTGGCCACCTCCGTCGTCGACCGGCTCGTCGGGTGGTTGGACGGTGCCCTGGCGGTCCAGCGGTTCGATTTCACGGGCCCGAGCGGGATCCGCTCGTCGGGGCGGACGTACGGTCGAGCGCGTCGGTTCGCCGGCAACGGGGGAATCTCGATCTGCGAGCAGTTCCCGTCGGACCGCCCCGCTCCGGACATCCTGGTCGAGCTCGAACCCGCTGAGGCCGGCCGACACGACGAGGCGCTGAGCGACGTCCGGGAGCACATCTGGGCGGGGCTCTAGCGCCGGGCGCGATCGGTGGGGCCCGGTGGGGCCCGACCCGCGGCGAGGCGCCCCACGCCCTCGAGGGATCGACGGGGCCCTCGAGCGGCACCACTGGTCCGCGAGATCGGTGTAGCCGCATCCGACTCGTGCGTCGATACCCTGGGGGGTATGTGCAGACGAACCACGTGCAATGACTGCGGCCGCCCCTCCTACGCCGGTTGCGGCAACCATGTCGAGCAGGTGCTGGGTGATGTCCCGGCCGACGAGCGCTGTCCGGGCCACGCTGCGGCCGAGCGCACCGGTGGCGGGTTCTTCGCCCGCTTCCGTCGCTCCAGCGTCTGAGCGCCGGACCCTCAGGCCACCACGCCCGAGGCGCGGAGCGCCTCGATCCGGTGGGCCAGGCCGAGCTCGGTGAGGATCTCGTCGGTGTGCTCCCCCAGCCCCGGTGAGGGCCCGCCCAACGCCGCCGGGGTCGTCGCGAACCGGGCGGGGTGGCGGGGGAGCCGGGTCCGCCCCGTGACCGGGTGGTCGAACTCCTCGAACAGGCCGATGGCCACGGCGTGGGGGTCCCGGGTCATCTCCTCCGGGCTGAGGATCATGGCGAAGGGCACCCGCTCGGCCTCGAAGCGCTGCGTGGCCTCGGCCATCGTGAGGTTGGCGGCCATCGCGTAACACAGGTCGATCACCGGCTCGAGCACGTCGCGGTGCTGGTTGCGCTCGGCGATCGTGGCGATGCGGGGGTCGTCCCAACCCTCGACCCGTAGCGCCCGGCACATGCCGTGGAAGTCATGGTCCGAGGTCGGGGTGACGATCCCCCAGCCGTCGCTGAAGCGCATCGGCTTGAAGCCGGCCACGAAGCTCGACGGCTCGGAACCGTCGGATTCCATGAGCACCTCGTTCGCCGCGGCGTCGGCCCACAGGAACGACACCACGGCATCGGCCATCGCCAGTTCGATGTGCTGGCCGCCCCGGCCCCGTTCCCGGGCCAGCAGTGCGGCGGTCACGGCCTGGCCGGCGAACAGTGCGGTGACCTTGTCGGCCGCGGTCTGGCGCAGGAAGTCCGGTGTCCCGACCTCGGGGTCGGCCTGGGCGGCGGCGAATCCGCCGTAGGCCTGGATCACGGTGTCATAGGCGCTGCGGTCCCGATAGGGGCCTGTGCTGCCGAAGCCTGACAGCGAGACGTAGACGACATCGGGGTTCACGGCTCGCACGTCCTCGTAGCCGACCCCGAGGCGGTCGACCACTCCGGGGCGGAAGTTCTGGAACACGACGTCGGCCTCGGCAGCCAGTTGCCGGACCAGCTCGGCCCCCTCGGGCTGGTCGAGGTCGACCACGATCGAGCGCTTCCCCCGGTTGCAGACGAGGTAGAGCGAGGTCAGGCCGTTGACCGAGGCTCCGACCCACCGGGCGATGTCGCCCAGGCCCGGTCGCTCGACCTTGACGACGTCGGCCCCTTGGTCCGCCATCAGGGCGGCGGCGTAGGGCCCGGTCAGTGCGATGGACAGGTCCAGCACCTTGATCCCCTCGAGCGGTCCCCCTGTCACCGGCCTGATACTGGCACCCCGAGGGCGAGTGCGAGGCCGTCGAGGATGAGCTGCAGGCCGTAGTCGAACTCGTCGGCGTAGTCGTAGCCCGGTTGGAGCACGTGGTCGCGGGTCAACGCGGCGAGGTGGGGGTACTGGTCCTCGGGCAGAGCCGCCAGCATGGCCTCGGCCACCTCGGCGACGCCGTCCGGGCCCTCGAAGGGCAGGGCGTCCTCCTGGAGGGCGAAGCCGTACAGGTAGCTGTCGATCACCGAGATGGCGTGGGCGGCCAGGTCCACGGGGAAGCCGCTGGTCCGGAGGGTCCCGATGACCGCATCGTGGTGCCGGAGCGTGGCCGGTCCGGGGGCGAGGCGGGAGTCCATGAGCACGGTGGCCCATGGATGGGCGTGGAGGACCGAGCGGGCCGATCGGGCCCGCTCGGTCATCGCCGTGCGCCAGTCCTGCCCGGGCACCGGCAGGCGGATCTCGTCGAAGACGGCGTCGACCATCGCGTCGAGGAGGTCCTCCTTGTTGGCGACGTGGTTGTACAGCGACATGGCCTCCACGCCGAGGTCCTGACCGAGGCGGCGCATGGTGAGGGCCCCGATGCCGTCGGCATCGGCGACCTCGAGGGCGGCTCGGACGACCCGGTCGCGGGTCAGCCGCCGACGGGGCCCCGCTTCGGCTTCGACTCCTGCTCCCATGGGACTCCTCAGGCCGTGTCGATTGACAGCTTACGTTGTACGTGTGATACTTACACTGTAAAGCTTACAACGTAAACACAACGAGGGAAAGAGATCACGGTGATGGACGCCGACGAGATGGAGACGATGCCCGGGTCTCCGGCCACAGGGATGCGGGCGGTGGTGCAGGAGGAGTACGGCGAGGCGGCGGAGGTCCTTTCCATGGCCACCGTCGACCTCCCCGAGATCGGTCAGGACGAGGTGCTCGTCGAGGTGGCGGCCGCCGGGGTCGACCAGGGGGTCTGGCACCTCACCGCCGGCCTCCCGATGGCCGTCCGACTGGCCGGGTACGGCGTGCGCCGCCCGAAGAACCGGGTGCCGGGGTCCGACGTCGCTGGCACCGTCGTCGCCGTCGGCGACGGGGTGAGCGGCCTCCGGCCGGGCGACGCGGTCTACGGCATCGCCCGCGGTTCGTTCGCCCGGTACGCGGTGGCCGAGGCGGCGAAGCTGGCCCCGAAGCCCGGCAACCTGACCTTCGAGCAGGCGGCGGCCACGCCCGTGTCCGCCCTCGCCGCCTTGCAGGCGGTGCGCGACCAGGGTCAGGTCGAGGCCGGGCAGCGGGTGTTGGTCCTGGGCGCGTCCGGGGGCGTCGGCTCCTTCGCCGTCCAGATCGCCAAGGCGTTCGGGGCCGAGGTCACCGGCGTCGCCAGCAGCGCCAAGCTGGACCTCGTCCGGGAACTCGGCGCCGACCACGTCGTCGACTACACGAAGGACGACATCGGCCCCGGGGGTGATGGCTACGACTTGATCCTCGACATCGGGGGGAACCGGTCGCTGCGGGACCTCCGTCGCCTGCTCGCCCCGCGTGGCCGGCTGGTCATCGTCGGCGGGGAGGCGGGCGGTCGGTGGCTCGGCGGTACGGACCGTCAGATCCGGGCGATGCTCTGGTCGCCCTTCGTCGGCCAGAAGCTGGGCACCTTCATCTCGTCGGAGAACAACGTGGACCTGGCTGCGATCACCGAGCTGATCGAGGCGGGCCGGGTCACCCCGGCGGTCGAGCGGACATTCCCGCTCTCGGAGGCGGTGGCGGCCATCGACCACCTCCGAGGGGGCGGGGCCCGGGGCAAGGTCGTCCTGGAGGTCGGGGGTGGGTCGTGTGACTGAGATCACCACCCGCCGGGCCGGCCGCATCGCCGGTGTCGGCTACCTCGTCATCTTCGTCCTCAGCATCTTCGCCAACTTCGTGGTGTTCCAAGGTCTCGTCGACCTCGACGACGCCGCCGGGACCGCACAGGAGATCGGTGATGCGGAGGGCCTCTTCCGGCTCGGCCTGATCGCCTTCCTCGTCATCTTCCTCGTCGACGTGGTCATCGCCTGGGCGATCTACGTCGTGTTCCGGGACCAGAGCCGCGACTTCTCCCTGCTGAGCGCGTGGCTCCGGCTCGTCTACACGATCTTCCTCGGGGTCGCCCTGGTCTTCTTCTTCCAGGCGCTCCGTCTCCTCAGCGGGAGGGCGTTCCTCGAGGTGTTCGACGTCGGCCAACTCGAGGCGCAGGCCCTCGTCGCCCTCGAGTCGTTCAACGCCATGTGGCTCATCGGCCTCGCCGCCTTCGGTCTGCACCTGGTGGTGCTCGGTCGCTTGATCGTCCGCTCCGGCGTCGCCTCCCGTGTGCTCGGGCACATCCTCACGCTGGCCGGGGCGGCCTACGTCCTCGACACCGTGGCCCACGGCCTCCTCGCCGACTACGACGACTACGAGGCCATCTTCCTCACCCTGGTGGTGGTGCCCTCGGTGATCGGCGAGCTCTGGCTGGGGCTCTGGCTCCTCCTGGGGGCCGGCACCGAGGCCCCGAAGGAGAGGGGTGGACTAGAACGGGCGCCTTGACACGATCCGCCACCCCCACCCCCGACCCCGTCCCGGCCCGGCCCGCTGTCCGGGATCCCGATGGTCGGGATGGGGGCGTGGGTGGCGGGGCCGGGCTCGTTCCGGTATCGCCGACCTGTTGACCCCGTCCGGGGAGGACCCGCCGTTCCAGCGGGGCGGAATTGGGTGACCACACCGTGGCCATGACCGGGGCGGCGATGGTGTGTGCCGCCTTGGTGGGTCGCCAGGCGACCGGCCGGGGCAACTGGTCAGCACCTCGCTGCTCCGCCAAGGCGCCTACACGGGTGGGCTTCGACCTGAACGTGTACCTCATGTGGGGCCGGGAGATCGCCATCGGGCGCCGCCAGTCCATGGGCAACCCTGGCCGAGCTGGCTGATGGGCTGGCCCTTCCCCGCCCGTCGCGGACGCAGGTGGAGGCCCACGTCGGACCCTGAGCGAGGAGGAGTGGGCGGGGTGTGAAGCGATCATCGAGCGCGAAGCCGCCCAGGGCATCGAGGCGACCGAGCGCTACCTCGTCTACGTCGTCCAACAGGCTCGAGCGGACTGACCGGATCCGGCCGCGGGCGTCGACGCGTTCTGTCCGGCCGGCCCGTCGCGAGGGGCTACAAAGGGCGGTTCATGACCCGGTTCGACGAGAGCACCATCACCTTCCCCTACACCCGGTCGTTGGGGCCGGTGATGGGGGCCTTCATGACCGCCCTGACCGAGAAGCGCATCCTCGGCATCCGCAACGGCGACGGCGTGCTGGTCCCCCCGATGGAGTGGGACCCCGCCACCGGCGCCGAACTGGCCCACGACTTCGTGGAGGTCGGCCCGGCCGGGACCGTCGAGTCCTGGACCTGGGTGCCCGAGCCCTCCGAGCAGCACCCCCTCGACCACGCCTTCGCCTTCGCCTTCATCCGCCTGGACGGTGCCTCGACGCCTTTGCTGCACGCCGTCGACGCCGGCTCGCGCCGACGGCCATCGCGGACGGGCTGCGGGTGGCGCCCCGGTGGAAGGGCACCCGCCTCGGCCGCCTCGACGACATCGCCTGCTTCGTGCCCGGCGAGGAGCCGGAGGTCGATGGCGAGGAGTCCACCGAGACCCCCGAGGACGGGGTGCAGATGATGGACTACCTCGCCTCCATCACCTACCGGAACCCGGTCCCCGCCTCGGTCGACCGGGCCGTCGAGGCCTCCCGGGAGAACCGCCTGCTGGGCATGCGCTGCCCGGTCTGTGAGCGGGTCTACAGCGGCGGCAAGGGCAACTGCCCGATCGACGCCCTGGAGCTGGGCCCCGAGCACGAGGTCGACCTGCCCGAGCAGGGCACCATCACCAACTTCACGATCGTCACCCCGGTGCAGTACCCGGGCCAGACCGAGACCGAGCCCTTCGTGCGGGCCTTCGTGCTGCTCGACGGCACCGACGTGATCCTCTCCTACCAACCGGTGATCGAGTTGCCCGCCGCCGACGTCCGGGTGGGGATGCGGGTGTCCGCCGTGTGGGCCTCGCCCGCGGAGGAGGTCGACACGGGGGGCGGGGGCATGGGCGGCGCCTACGGCAGCCTGCTCGGCTGGATCCCCGACGGTCGTCCCGACCTCGAGGACCCCGATCTCGTGAACCGGATCTTCTGAGTGACCACCTCGACCGACATCGCCGTCGTGGGCTGGGCCCAGACCCCGATGGTCCGCCACACCGAGCAGTCCGAGGTCCAGCTCCTGCTGGGCGTCATCACCGACGCCCTCACGCCGTTGGGCCTGACCCGGGCCGACATCGACTTCACCTGCCTCGGCAGCTGTGACTACATCACCGGCCAGGCCTTCTCCTTCGTCATGAACCTCGACGCCATCGGGGCCTGGCCCCCGAAGCGGGACTCCCACGTGGAGATGGACGGGGCCTGGGCCCTCTACGAGGCGTGGCTGCGCCTGCAGGAGGGCGACATCGACATCGCCGTCGTCACCGGCTCCGGCCGCTCGTCCACCGGCGACCCGACGCTCATCTACCCGATGGAGATGGACCCCTACTACCTGGCCCCCCTCGGCGCCGACCCGCTCACCTTCGCCGCCCTGCAGGCCCGGGCCGTGATCGGGGCGGGCATCGCCGACGAGCGGGCCATGGCCGAGGTGGCGGTGCGGGCCCGGGGCAAGGGCACCGTCGACGAGCTCCTGGCCGACGACTACGTGCGGGAACCGCTGCGCCGCCACGACATCCCGCCGATCACCGACGGGGCGGCGGCGATGGTGCTGGCCCGGGGCGACCGGGCCCGGGAGCTGGTGGACCGGCCCGCGTACATCACCGGCTTCGACCACCGCACCGAGTGCCACAACCCGTCGTTCCGGCCGCTCGACGACTCGCCGTCGGTCCGCATCGCCGCCGAGGCCGCCGGGCTGGGCGACGGCCCGGTCGAGATCGCCGAGCTGCAGGCCGCGTTCACCCACGAGGAGCTGCTGCTGCGGAAGGTCCTCGGACTCGGCGACGACGTCGTCGTCAACCCGTCGGGCGGGGCCCTCAAGGCCAACCCGATCATGGCCACCGGGCTCTGCCGGATCGGCCACGCCGCCGACCACATCTTCGGTGGGGGCTCCCGGGCCCTGGCCCACTCGACGAGCGGACCGTGCCTGCAACAGAACCTCGTCTGCATCCTGGAGGACGGCGCATGATCCCCACCGCCGTGATCGGCGTCGGCCAGACCCACCACAAGTCCCGCCGCCGCGACGTCTCCCTGGGCGGCCTCGTGCGGGAGGCCGTGTTCCGGGCCCTCGACGACGCGCACCTGACCATGGCCGACATCGACGCCGTCGTCCTGGGCAAGGCCCCCGACCTCTTCGAGGGCGTGATGAAGCCCGAGCTGTACCTGTCCGACGCCCTCGGGGCGGTGGGCAAGCCCATGTTCCGGGTCCACACCGCCGGGTCGGTGGGCGGCACCACGGCCATCGTGGCCGCCTCCCACGTGCAGGCGGGCAAGCACAAGACCGTCCTGGCCGTCGCCTTCGAGAAGCAGTCCGAGGGCAACGCGCAGTTCGCCCTCGGCAGCGGCAAGGGCGCATCCCTCGGCGCCGGCGGGGCCTTCGCCCCCTTCATCCGGGCCTACATCCAGCGCAGCGGGGCGCCGCGAGCACATCGGCTGGAAGGTGGCGGTCAAGGACCGGCTCAACGCCCTCAAGAACCCGTACGCCCACCTGAAGATCGAGGACATCTCCATCGAGAAGGTGAAGGCCTCCCCGATGATGTGGGAGCCGATCCGGTTCCTCGAGTCCTGCCCGTCCTCCGACGGCGCCGGCGCGATGGTCCTCACCGACGAGGCGGGCGGCAGAGGCCGCCGCGGCCGACGGTCGTCCCCCGGCCTGGATCCTCGGCACCTCGTCGCGCTCGGAGCCCCCGAACTTCCCGGGTCGTGACCCCGTGCGCCCCGCGGCGTGCCTCCAGTGCGCCGACGACGTCTACACCATGGCCGGCATCACCAACCCCCGTGAGCAGATCGACATGGCCGAGCTCTACGTGCCGTTCTCGTGGCACGAGGCCATCTGGCTGGAGGGCCATCGCATCGCCGAGCCGGGTGAGGGCTGGAAGATGATCGACGACGGCTCCACCGAGCTGGGCGGTTCGTTCCCGGTCAACTGCTCCGGCGGCGTGCTGTCGAGCAACCCCATCGGCGCCTCGGGCCTCCTCCGCTTCGCCGAGGCGGCCAACCAGGTGCGGGGCGCCGCCGGCGAGCACCAGGTCGACGGGGCGAAGACCGCCCTGGCCATGGCCTACGGCGCCAACAGCCAGTACTTCTCCATGTGGGTCGTGGCCAGCAGCCTGCAGCCCTTCGGCTGAGGCCGGTGGCTGGCGGAGTCGGGACTGACGCCGCGATCAGCTCACGTGGGGGACGAGCCGCCGGCCGGTCACCTTGATGGGCACGATGCGGACCCAGTGGACCCGGTCGCCGGTCCAGAGTGGCTCGTCGAGGTCATCGACCTCGAGGCGGTGCGGGTCGAAGACCTCCTCGCCATAGCCGGCCACCAGGACCGTCCAGCCCTCCCGGGCGACCTCGTCGATCTCCTCGACCATGAAGGCGATCCGGGCCCCCGAGGTGGCCCGGAGCTTGGCCCCCTCCTCGGTACGGATCAGCAGCGTGCGACCGTCCACGCGGTGGTCGACCGCGAACAGGTCGGGGTGGTCGGCGACGACGACGGCGAGGTGACCCCACGGCCGGGTGGCCAGGAGCCGCCAACACTCGGTCTCGGGCAGGGCCACGAGGCGGCGGCCCTTCGGGGTGCCGTCCATGCCCCGATCAGACCACTCGGTCGAGCGGGCTGTCCAGGGTCCACGGTCCTCAGCACCCGGCGTTCACCCGGGGCGAGGTCGATCACCTCACCGTCGAACCCGATGGGCACCGGCCGATTGTGCCCATGGGCCTCGAGCTCGATGCCGGTGGCGGACACCCGGACATCCAGCCAGTTCCCCCGGAACCGGATGTTGAACGAGTACCAGCCCAGCTCGGGGGGCACCGCCGGATCGAACCAGACGGCATCGTCGCGGATCGTCAGCCCCGGGTAGCAACGCTCGATCAGGTCGACGGTGCCGGCCATCGCCCCGATGTGCACACCTTCGGCTGAGGTCCCGCCCTGGGTGTCGTCGACGTCGCTGCGCAGCGCCTCACACAGGGCCGCAAAGGACTGGCCTGGGTCGCGGCGAGCCGCCACCCAGGCGTGCACCACCTGACTGAGCGTCGAGCCGTTGGAGGTCCGGGCGAGGTAGTAGTCGATCGTCCGGTCGATCATCTCGCTCGTCGAGCGCGTAGCCGAGCCGGTCGAAGAGCTCGACCACCTCCGTCGCCGGAGAACAGGTAGAAGAGCATGAGCACGTCGGCCTGCTTCGACAGGCGGTAGCGGTTGGCCGTGTCACCCTCGGCCTCGAGGATCCGGTCGAGGCGCTGGATGTTGCCGTAGCGGCTCCGGTAGGCGTCCCAGTCCAGCTCCTCCAGCTCCTCGTAGCCCTCGAACTGGCTGATGACCCCGTCGTGGAAGCAGACCCGCATCCGCCGGCTGAGCTCCTTCCAGCGTTGTCGTTCGTCGGCGGTGATGGCCAGCTTGGCCACGATCTCCTCCCGCCGGTGGTCGTCGAGTCGGTCGAGGATCTCCCCGCTCTTCCAGAGGACCCAGGCCGCCATCACGTTGGTGTAGGCGTTGTTGTCGACGCCGGGGTGGTCGGCGCCGGGCAGGGCCTCGTGGTACTCGTCGGGGCCGACCACCCCCCGGATCTCGTAGCGGTCCTCGATGTGGTCGTAGGTGGCGGCGCTGGCCCAGAACCGGGCGATCTCCACCATCAGCTCGGCGCCGTTGAAGGAGAGGAAGTCCTGATCGGCCGTGGCGTCGAGGTAGCGCACGACGTTGTGGGCGATGGCGGCGTTCACGTGGCGCTGGAGCCGAGAGTGGTCTGGTAGCCAGTGTCCCGAGCGTGGGTTGAGATGGGCCTCGGGCGTCTCCTCCCTGCCGCTCGAGGCGCTCTGCCACGGGAACATGGCGCCCTCGAAGCCCGCCTCCCGGGCTCGGCGCCGGGCCTCGTCGAGGCGGCGGAAGCGGTACATCAGCAGCGCCCGGGCGTGCTCGGGCACCCGGAGGTTGACGTAGGGGAAGACGAACAGCTCGTCCCAGAAGATGTGGCCTCGGTAGGCCTCACCGGCGAGACCCCGGGCCGGCACCCCCACGTCGAGGCTCGTGGTGTGCTTCGAGATGACCTGGTGGAGGTGGAACAGCTGCAGGGTGAGGCCGCGGGCCAGCGACTCGGACTCCTCGATGCGGATGTCGGTTCGCCGCCACACGTGCGCCCACCCGCGGGTGTTGCTGATCGCCAGTTCGTCGTAGCCGACCAGGCACGTGACGTGGCGGACGGCGTGCTCGCCCGGCTCGTAGATGCCCTGGTCCCGGGACGTGTAGACGGCGGCGACCTTCTCGACCACGACCTCCTCGCCGTCCACCACCGGGACGACCAGTCGGTGGCCGATGCGGGCGTCGCCCGTCTCGAGGGTGCGCTCGACCGGGGACCGGGTGCCCAAGACCCGGGTCCGGGCCGCCTCGGCGACCCGGATGTGGGACCCCGTCGTCTCGGTGACGAGGGCCACGACGTCGTCCTCGGGGGCCCACAGCTGCTCGACGCGCAGGTGGCGCCCGCCGAGGTCGTGGTAGCGCGCGACCCCGTTGTTCTCGATGTCGCCGTCGATGCTCGACCGGACCTCGATCGCGCCCGACCAGCCCTCGGGGCGGAAGGTGGTCTCGAGGGCGGCCAGGTGGGGGTCGTCGCGGTGGATCAGCCGGCGTTGGGTCACCCGGGTGAGCCGGCCGGCGTCGTCGCGGAACCGCAGCTCCCGGACGAGCTGGCCCTTGCGCATGTCGAGCGTCAGCGAGTGGTCGAGCACCTCGGCCCGGTCCATCGAGAACCAGTCCTGGCCCTCGGTGCGGAACTGGAGCAGTGCCCAGTTGGGCAGGTTGACCAGGCTCTCGTGGTCGAGGAGCACGCCGTCGACGGCGTCGACGAGGCGGTTGTAGACGCCGGCCACGTAGGTCCCCGGGTAGTGCACACCGTCGTCGGTCGCCTCGGGCGCCGCCCCCCGCGTGGCGAGGTAGCCGTTGCCCAGGCTGCACAACGCCTCCCGGTGTCCCTCAGCCGACGGGTCGTAGCCCTCGAACACCAGGCGAGCCCGGTCGCCCGGCGTCATCGCACGTCCACCTCGTCGAGGCCGGCGACGACGACGTCGGCGCCGTGCTCGGCCAGGGCCTCACCCGTCCGGGCCCGGGCCACGCCCACCACCAGGCCGAAACCGCCGCGCCGTCCCGCCTCGACGCCTGACTGGGCGTCCTCGAGCACGACCATCCGGCTCGGGGAGGTCGCCGAGGCGGCGGGCGGCCTCGAGGAAGATGGCCGGGTCGGGCTTGCCCGCCAGGCCGAGGCGGTCGGCGTCGACCCCGTCCACGTGCACGACGAAGCGCTCGATCGCGTGCGCGGCCCGCAGCACCTCGGCGGCGTTCCGACTGGCGGAGACCGCGGCCACAGCGATGCCGGCGTCGGCGAGGCGCCCGAGCAGGGCGAGGGCATCCGGGAACGCCCGCACCCCGTCCCGCAGGATGAGGTCGACGAAGGTCCGGTCCTTGCGATTGCCGATGGCACAGACGGTGTCGTTGCCCGGCGGGTCGGCGGGGGAGCCGGTCGGCAGCTCGATGCGCCGGGAGTCGAGGAAGCCCTGCACGCCCTCGTAGCGGGGCCGGCCGTCCACGTGGGTGAGGTAGTCCTGCGGGGTGAAGGGCGTGAAGTCGCCGAGGCCGGCGTCGGCCCGCTTGCGCCAGGACGTCGTCGAACACCGAGGTCCAGGCCGCGGCGTGGACCCGGGCGGTGTCGGTGATGACGCCGTCGACGTCGAAGATGACGGCGTCGAACTCACGGCGATCGATGGAAGGCACGTCCGCAGGCTGCCATCCCCCGCCACCGCGGACCAGCGCCGGAAGGTCCCGGTCGGTGAACCGCGGGTTTGGCCGAGACACTTGCAGAGGTGGAGATCGTCGCCTACGCGGCGGGCCTCGGGCTGAGCGGGGCACCCGCGGCCGGGTCGATGATGGCGAGCAGATAGCCGGCGTTGGCGAACTCGGCCACGAACGGCGGGTCGAGGCTCATGAGGTCGACCGAGGAGTCGTTGGCGGCCAGCCGCCGGACGAGCTGTTCGCGCTGCGCGTCGGCGTCATTGGGCCGGATCTGGGTCTCGATGCGGTAGGCCCCGTCCGCCGCTTCGGTGCACTCGGCGGCCAGGGTGGCCTGGCCCCCGTTGTCGAGGTTCGTTTACCAGACGAGGGTGGGCACGCCGGAGTCGTCACCGCCGCAGCAGACGAGCGCGGTGGCGCCGACGAACACCGCGACGAGTGTCGCTGCGGTCCTGTGCCGCCGACTGCCCCCCGGCTCCGGCATCTTCCCCCTTACCCATCCATCAAAGGCGCCTCGTCGACCGATGGCAACGGGTGCCCTCGATCCTGGGCCGGCTCTACCCGCGCCGCCACCCGGCGGTCGCTCCGCCGCGCCATGTTCAGCAGAGGTCGGGGGGTCGGGCTCGGCGGGCGCCGGTGTCGATCTTGGTGGTGGGGGGTGGGTCGTGTTTGTGGCGGGTCTTCCAGCGGTTGTGGAAGCCGCAGAGGCATTGGCCGTTGGCACAGTCGGTGGGGCCGCCGTCGGTGTGTTCGATGATGTGGTCGGCTTGGAGGTAGCGGCCGGTGCGGTCGCAGCCCCAGGGGTGGGCGCAGCGCCGGTACTTGGCCCGTAGGGCCCCGTGTTGGGGTGGGCTGTAGCAGCGGCGGGCCCGGCTGTAGTTGATGATCTCGTCCTCGGCGCCGTCGACGATGCGCCGGAAGTTGGCGATGTGGGTGAGGTAGACGGCGGCGATGAGGGAGACGATGGTGCCGTCGTCGAGTTCGCAGAAGCCCGTCGGGCACCCCGGTGGCGCTGTGGTCGCCGAGGTCGCGGGCGAGGCCGGCTTCGTATTGGTCCTGGGTCATGTGGATCACGACTTCGGCGGCGGCGGCCGCGGTGCCGCCGGCGAGGGTGGTGGAGCGTTGGGCCATGACCCGCAGGGCATCTGCGGATCGTTGGGTGGGGGTGCGGGTGATCTGGGCGAGTTCGAGCGGGTCGGGGTCCCGGCCCAGGACCTCTCGGGCCACGGCGAGGTCGGCCTGGTATTCGATGCCCACGAGGCGGTCGTGTTCGGCGCCGAAGATGGCGTAGGTGATCAGGTCCAGCCACCCCTGGAGGTGGCCGTAGCCGTCGATGCTGGTGGCTTTGGTGAACCGGCGGCCCTCGACCTGTTCGGTGAACCGGTCATCGGCATCGGTGGGATGCAGGGCGTCGGCGAAGCGTTGGACGGCGCGAGCGACATCGGCGAACCGGGCCTCCCCGGCATAGTCGACCAACAACGGCAGGGCTTCGGCCCACGTGTCGGCATCGCGTTCGCGGTGCAGGTCCGCGAACAGGTCGACATGATCGAGGCTGATCCGGCCGTCGGCCAGGGCGGTCTCCAGTACGGGCTGGTCGTCCAGGAACCGGGACAGCCGGGCGATGCGGAGCGCGAGCCGCGACCGGATCCCGGTCAGATCGCCGAGGCCGTCGCCGTCGGCGTCGGCGAAGCTGCGCACGTTGATCTCGTAGATCACCGCGTCCCGCCACCATGGTCCGTCACCGAGCGGATGATTGCCCATCGGCCATCGCCAGATGCTGACCGATCGCCTCGATGATATTCCGTCTGCGTCCACTGGTCAGAGCCGGTATGAACGAGATCATGGCGACGGCGGACATCGACCTCGACGGTGACGCCGCGGGCGGGGACCGCGCCGATGTCGTGCGGCGGATGGCCACGTTCCGCCGGCTGCTGGTCAACACCCTGGTCACCGGGGTCACCAGTTCGTTCCTGTGGTTCGCCCTGACGTTCTGGGTGTACCTCGAGACCCGTTCGGTGGTGGCCACTGGCGTCATCGGCGGCATGTTCAGCATCGCCTCGGCCGTGCTCGGCCCGGTCTTCGGGACCTACGTCGATCACCACCGCAAGCACCAGGCGATGGTCCTGTCCGGCAGCATCGCCACCGCGAGCTTCGTGGTCGCCGCCGTCGTGTTCTACGCGGTCGACGCCGACGACCTGCTGCAGCTGACCAGCCCCTGGTTCTGGATCCTCATCGCCTCGACGCTGGTCGGCTCGGTTGCCGGCTTCATGCGGGGCATCGCCCTGTCGACCTGCGTGACCCTGCTCGTCCCCGACGACCGCCGCGGACAAGGCCAACGGCCTGGTGGGCACGGTCACCGGCGTGTCGTTCGCCATCACCTCGGTGTTCAGCGGCCTGATCATCGGCGGGCCCGGCATGGGTTGGGCCATCATCGGCTCGGTGGTCCTCACCGGCGGCGCCCTGCGTCCACCTGCTGACCATCCGCTTCGCCGAGCCGGAGCCCGAGCCGTTGCGGCAGGGCGACGGCGCTCCGCCACGTCGACATCGGCGCGCCCTCGAGGCCATCCACGCCGTGCCCGGCCTGATGATGCTGATCCTGCTCGCCGCCTTCAACAACCTGCTGGCGGGTGTGTTCATGGCCCTCATGGACGCCTACGGGCTGTCGCTCGTGTCGGTGCAGGCGTGGGGCCTGCTGTGGGCGGATCAGCCTGTCGTTCATCGTCGGTGGCCTGCTGGTCGCCCGCTTCGGCCTCGGACGGGTGCCGCTGCGGGTGATCCTCATCGGCAACTTCGCCAACTGGATCGTCTGCTCGGTCGTTCGCCATCCAGTCCTCGATCGTCCTGCTGACCATCGGCATGGTCGTCTGGCTGACCCTGATCCCCGTCATCGAGGCGGCCGAGCAGACCGTGCTGCAGCGGGCCATCCCCTTCGAGCGCCAGGGTCGGGTGTTCGGGTTCGCCCAGCTGGTCGAGAACGCGGCCGCGCCGCTGACCGCCTTCGCCATCGCCCCGATCGCCGAGACCTTCTTCATCCCCTTCATGACCGACGGTGGGGGCGTGGACCTGATCGGCGACTGGTTCGGCACCGGACCGGAGCGGGGCCTCGCCCTCATGTTCACCCTCGCCCAGCCTCGTCGGGATCACCGTCACCCTCCTGGCCCGGACCTCGCGTGCGTACCGCCGCCTGGCCGCCAGCACGCGCGGAGGCCCGCCCCTGCCTGAGCCCGTGTTCCCGTTCGGCCCTCGGCCCGACGCGCGAGGCTCGGGGCGTGATCGACGAGCGTCAGGTGATCGAACTGCAGGGCCACGGCCAGGACATCCCCGGCCTGCTGGCCCAGTGGGCCGAGCAGCGGGGGGACCATCCGGTCCTGGTCTGGGAGCCCGGTGAGGGCGAGGCCCGGTCCTGGACCTACGCCGAGCTCTGGGCCGACGTGCGGGCCCTGGCAGACGGCCTGGCCGGGCGCGGGGTCGGCCTCGACGACAAGATCCTGATCCACGCCGACAACTGCCCGGAGATGGTCGTCGCCTGGCTGGCCTGCGCCACCCTGGGTGCCGTCGGGGTCACCACCAACACGACGCTCGGTGGGCGCCGAGGTGGGGTACTTCATCGAGAAGGCCCGCTGCGTGGCCGCCATCACCCAGCCGCAGTACGCCGCCCTGGTGGCTGAGGCCGGGCCGGAGCTGGCCTGGATCGCGGTCACCGAGGTCGACGGCGGCGACGGCGAGCCGGCCCTCCCCGACCGGGAGCTCCTCGCCCTCACCGACCTCGTCGGCGATGCCGACGCCTGGGCGGGCCGGTCCGTCGAGCCGATGCGGCCCTTCGGGATCATGTTCACCTCGGGCACGACCAACAAGCCCAAGGCCGTGGTGCACACCCATGCCAACGCCGTGTGGGCCAGCCGCACCGGTCCCCGCACCATCGACCTCGGCCCCGACGACCGCTACCTCATCTACCTGCCGTTCTTCCACGTGAACGCCCAGAGCTGGTCGTTCTTCTCGGTGCTGGGCGTGGGCGCCACCGCGGTGCTCATGCCGAAGTGGTCGACCAGCCGGTTCTGGGACGTCGTGGCCCGCAACGGCATCACCCACATCTCCCTCATGCCCTTCGTCATGGGCACGCTCATGGCGCCGGACAAGCCCGAGACCGCCCTGCGGGTCGGGGTGTTCGGGCTGATCATGCCCGACCTCGACGCCATGTTCGGGATCCAGGTCTACGCCGCTTATGGGATGACCGAGACCGTCACCCACGCCATCAACGGCAAGCCCGCCGAGGGCCTGCCGACCCGCTCCATGGGTCGGATCGGGGCGGGCTACGAGTTCGCCGTGGTCGACAAGGAGACCGGCGAGATGGTCGGGGAGGGTCAGACCGGCGAGCTGTGGCTGCGGGGGACGCGGGGCATCCAGCTCTTCCTCGAGTACTTCGACAACCCGGAGGCCAACGAGTCCTCGTTCGAGGCGGACTGGTTCAAGACCGGCGACATGGTGATGCTCGGCGAGAGCGGGAACATCTTCTACAAGGAGCGGGACAAGGACCTCCTCAAGGTCGGGGGCGAGAACGTCTCGGCCCGCGAGGTCGAGGACGCCATCACCGGCACGCCCGGGGTCAGCGCGGTGGCCGTGGTCGGCAAGAAGCACGAGTGGCTCGACCAGGTGGTCGTGGCGTTCGTCATCACCACGCCCGACGCGCGGACGAAGCCACCCTGGAGAAGGAGATCATCGAGCGGTGCACGGGACAGTTGGCCGACTTCAAGGTCCCCCGGGCCGTCTACGTCGTGGACGAGTTCCCCACCGGCACCCTCGACAAGATCCTGAAGAACCGTCTTCGTGACATGGCCGACGAGCGGCCCGCCATCGACTGACGGTGGCGCACCGCTCAGGCGGAGGCGGCGCGTTCCCGGAGGAGGTCGCGGTGGGCGCCTGCGCCGGTTGGGGCGACGGGCGTGCTCTCGAGGAAGTCCCGGAGCACCTCGACGAAGCGGTCGGGGGCCTCGACGTGGGGGAAGTGGCCGACGCCCTCGATGATCTCCAGGCGGCTGCCGGCGATGACCTCGTGAGCCGTGTGGGCGTGCTCGACGGGGATGATCGTGTCGTCCTCGCCCCAGACGATCAGGGTGGGGACCGCGGCGGCCAGGTAGAGGCGGTCCATGGCGCTGACGGTCTGGCCGCCGGGGTCGATGACCGACCGCATCGTGCGGACGAAGGCCTTGCGGTTGTCGGACTCGGTGAGGGACCGGTAGGCCAGCCACATCTCCGCGGCCCGCCCCGAACGGATGCCGCGGCGCTGCAGGAAGCGACTGACGGCGTCACCCCGGTCCCTGATGAACGAGGGGAACACCACCGGCAGCACGTACTCGGCCAGGGGCAGGGTCGCGGCCCGCAGGATGGGGCTGACCTCGCGCCCGAGGCCGCCACTGTCGACCAGGACCAGGCGCTCGCAGACCTCGGGGTGCTGGTAGGCCAGCTGCATGGCCACGCCGCCGCCGAACGACTGGCCGACCAGGGTGGCCCGTTCGACGCCGAGGACGCCCAGGAAGTCCCGCATCCCGCTGGCGTAGGCGCCGAGCGAGTAGTCGCCCAGCGGCTTGGCCGACTCGCCGTGACCCAGCAGGTCAGGCGCGATCATGCGGTACTCGCCGGCCAGGGCCGGCATCACCTCCCGCCAGGCCCGTGAGCTGCCGGCGATGCCGTGCAGCAGGAGGAGGACCGGCCCGTCACCGACGTCGCGGTAGACGACCTCGTGGCCATGGATGCTCACACGCTGGAGATCGTTGGCTGCCATGGGCGGAGTATCCCCATCTGCGGCCGCGATGCCTCCGACGAAGTCGTTCCTGAAGTCGGCTTCAGGCGGCTTCAGGGACGTCACAGGTGCTGAGGCGCATGCTCGGTGCAGGTCCCCAGGACCGCCCTTCGACACCAAGGAGCACACCATGCACCAGTCCAGCGCTCGCACCGCCGTCACCGCCGCCGCCGCTCTGGCCCTCACGGTGATCGCCGGGTTCAGCGCCGCCGCTGTCACCCTCGACCACGGCGCGTCGGTCGCCGCGCCCGCGGCGGTGCAGTACGTCGACCAGGTCGGCAACCCCGTCGCCGCCCCGGGCACCGACACCCACCGCCTCGGCGACCGGTTCGACAGCGTCGGCGACCGACCGGACACCCACCCCCGTCGTCCGCCACACTGATGACGACGACCACGAGGAGGACGAGGACTGATGACCGAGTCCCTCGATCCTGCCGTCCAGCCCGCCTCGCCCGCCTGGCCGCTCACGGCCGGGTGCCCGGCCCGCCCCGCGGTGGCGGCCTCCCGCGCCGCCGTGCGGGTCGAGGCAGCGTCCCGCGCCGCGCCGGACCCGTCGACCGCCTCGTGGTGGCCCTGGCCCCGCCCCCGGGGCGAGCGCGACCCGCTCCGCCGCCACGGCGGTGCCCGCCGCCGCGGACGACGCCCCCGTGCCGCCAGCGGCCCCGTGCCCTCCGCTCCACCGTCACCGGTGCTGCCCCCGCCTCCGGGTCCCGCCGCTGGCCGGCCGGTTCGGGCCTCAGCGCCGCCCCGCCCCGCGTCGCCCGGCGCCCGCACCCGGCCGAGGGCTCTCGCCTCGTGGTCGGCGTCCTCAGCGCCGCCACCGCCCTGGGGCTCGTCGCCGGCCTGGCCTGGGGCTCCCGCCAGACCGCGCCACCGCCCAGCCGTCGGCGAACCCCCCGGTCGTCGTCGTCCCCGATCCGTCGTCGGTTCGGGCTCGGGCTCATCGGTCACGCCTTCGACGCCCCGCCCCGGTGCCGACGCTGCCCGCGCCGTCCACCGACAGCGGGGGGAGCTGACCCGTGGACCCCCAGCTCTGGTGGTACACGGCCCGGGCCGGGGGCATCGTCGCCCTCGCCCTGACGGCCGGTTCGGTGATCTGGGGCCTGCTGCTGTCGACCCGCGTGCTGCAGGGACGACCGTCGGGCGCGTGGCTCCTGGACCTGCACCGCTTCCTCGGCGGCGCCGCGGTGATCTTCACCGGGATCCACCTGGCCGGCCTGGTGGCCGACACCTACGTCCACTTCGGGGTCGCCGACCTGCTCGTGCCGTTCGCGTCGGACTGGAAGACCGGAGCCGTGGCGTGGGGGATCGTGGCCTTCTACCTGCTGCGTGGCCGTCGAGCTGAGCTCGCTCGTCATGAACCGGATCCCGCGCCTGTGGTGGAAGCGGATCCACCTCACGGCCTACGTCCTCTTCTGGACCGGGGTGCTCCACGGGCCACCGCCGGCACCGACGCCGGCAACCCGGTCTATGTGGGCACGATGGTCGGCCTGATCGTCCTGGTCGCGGGCCTGACCTTGTACCGGATCCTGACCGCCCGCCAAGTTCCGCGACGTCTTCACCTCCCCGACGCCGACCACGTTCTGACCGCGGCGGTCAGTCGCTCTCACCCACGGCAGGCAGCTCCACGATGAACGCCGCGCCGCCGTCCTCGGCGGTGCCGACCTCGCACCCCGCCGCCGTGGTCGTCGGCGATCTGGGCCACGATGGCCAACCCGAGGCCTGTGCCGCCCGCGGTGCGGTCCCGGCCCGTTTCGACGCGGGCGAAGCGCTCGAAGACCCGGGCTTGCTCGTCCTCGGGGACGCCCGGGTCCGTCGTCGTCCACGACCAGGCGGGCCCGCCCGTCCCGCGGCGCGGAGGTCGAGGCGGACACGGGTGGTGGCGTGGCGGGCCGCGTTCTCGACGAGGTTGCGCACCAGCCGGGCCAACTGGGCCTGATCGCCGACCACGTCGACCGGGGTCACCGCCGAAGCGTCGACGATCACCGCCGTGAGGGGCACGAGGCGCTCGGCCTCGTCGAACACGACGTCGTCGAGGTGGACCACGGCCCGGGCCGGCTCGAGACGGCCCTCGTCCCCGCGGGCCAGGAACAGCAGGTCGTCGACCAGCAACTGGAGCCGACTGCTCTCGCCCACCAGGGCCGTGCGAAGGTCGGCCCACTGCTCGGGGGTCAGGTCGTCGCCCTCGCTCTCGACCAGGGCCCGGACGTTGGCCACCGGGCTCTTCAGCTCGTGGGAGGCGTCGGAGACGAAACGCCGGCGGGACTCGGCCTGGTCGTCGAGGCGCCCCAGCATGTCGTTCATGGTCGAGGCCAGGCGGTCGATCTCGTCGGCTGTCCCCGGCGGACCGACACGCTGGCCGGCGCCGGTCTCCACGATGGCGTCCACGTCCTTGCGGAGCCGGTCGACCGGGCGGAGGGCCCGGCCCACCACGACCCAGACGAGCACGGCGGCCAGGGCCAGCACGATCGGCACGCCGAGGAGCAGGAGGTTGCGGGCGGCCTTCAGATCGTCGTCGATGGACTCGGTGGCCCGCCCCACCACCACTCGACGGGCGTCGGCGCTGGCCTCGGTGGCGACGCGCAACCGGTGGGCCTCGCCCTCCTCGCCCTCCTCGTGGCCGTCTTCGGTCAGGGTCACGTCGAGGCCGACCACGGTGCCCGGAACCAGGGTGGCCAGCGTCGCGGGATCGGCCACGCCGGTGCCGGCCAGGACGGCCCCGGACGGGGTGAGGACGGCGATGACGTCCTCCTCGCCGGCCCCCGTCGTGAGCGCCTCGGGGGTGGCGCCGCGGTCGAGCAGCGCCGCCCGGTCGACGGTCTGGGACTGGAGTGAGGAATCCAGGTTGTCGATCAGCCGGCTGCGCAGCAGCTGTTCGAAGCCGATGGCGGCGGCGACCAGCAGGACACCGAGGACGACCACGGCGGCCAGCACCATGCGCAGGCGCACCGAGCGCCAGCGGACACCGCTCATCCGCCGTCGGCTCGCAGCCGGTAGCCCACGCCCCGCACGGTCTCGAGGGCGTGGCGGCCGAAGGGGACGTCGATCTTCTTGCGCAGCGAGCTGACGTAGACCTCGACGATGTTCAGGTCGCCGTCGAAGTTCAGGTCCCAGACGTGCTCGACGATCTCGGCCTTCGACACCACTTCGCCCGCTCGGCGCAGGAGGTACTCGAGGACGGCGAACTCGCGGTTGCGCAGGTCGATGGCGACCTCGCCCCGGCGCACGGTCCGATCGGCGGCGTCGAGGACCAGGTCCCCGGACTGGAAGCGGGGCGCCCGCTCCCCTTGGGCCCGCCGCAGCAGCGCTCGGACCCGGGCGACCAGCACCACGAACGAGAACGGCTTGGTCAGGTAGTCGTCGGCGCCGGTCTCGAGGCCCTTCGGCCTCGTCGAGGTCACCCCGCTTGGCCGTGAGCATCAGGATCGGGACCCGGTCGCCCTCCTCGCGCAGCGTGCGGCAGACCACGTAGCCGTTGGTGCCCGGCAGCATCACGTCCAGCACGATGAGGTCGTAGGGGAACTGGCGGGCCATCCAGAGCCCCTCGTCGCCATCGGCCGCGATGTCCACGGCGAAGCCCTCGGCCACCAGGCCCCGCTGGATGGACGCGGCCATGGGCGCCTCGTCCTCGACCACCAGGATCCGCATCACGGCGCCACGCTAGGACCCGGCCGGGACGCGATCGCGTCAGGAGTGCGCCGGGACCGATGAATCCCGTTCTGTCGGGGAGTCGGAGCGGATAGGAAGGGAAGCTGTCCCCCGCCGCCACGGAGGTTCGTCGTCGTGTTCGCTCGTCTCGGTCCCTGGTGCCATGACCGCCGTAAGCTCGTGCTGGTCGGTTGGGTCCTCACCCTGTTCCTCGTCAACGGGATCGCCGGTGGCGTCGGTGACGCGTTCCGCGACGACCTCGAACCTGCCCGACGTGGAGTCCCGTGACGGCTTCGACCTGCTCGACGAGCAGTTCGGGGGCCAGGGCACCGGCTACACCGGGACCATCGTCTTCCGGGCCGAGCAGGGGGTCGACGATCCCGAGGTCCAGGCCCAGATGCAGGCGCTGTTCGACCACGTCGCCGGCCTCGACGACGTGACCAAGGTCGACAGCCCCTACGTCGAGGGCGGCGAGCAGCTGATCGCCTCACAGGGGCCCGAGGCCGGCCTGCATCGCCTACGCCAACGTGGAGCTGCCCGAGGAGAGCGACTTCAACCGGGCCGCCGAGATCCGGGACATCATCCTCGAGGAGTCACCGGAGATCGACGGCGTGACCATCGAGCTCGGGCGGCTTCATCTTCGCCGACTTCGAGGAGCCCACCGTCCGAGTTGCTGGGCCTGGCCTTCGCCATCGTCATCCTCATCGCCGCCTTCGGCTCGGTGCTGGCCATGGGCCTGCCCATCGGTGTCGCCCTGTTCGGCATCGGCCTGGGCTCGGCGTTGACGACCCTGCTGAGCAACGTCATCACCATCCCCGAGTTCGCGCCGTTCATCGGGGTGATGATCGGCCTCGGCGTGGGCATCGACTACGCGCTGCTGATCATCACCCGGCACCGGGAGCAGCTCCACGCCGGCCACGACGTGCGCGAGTCGATCGGCATCGCGATGGACACCGCCGGGCGCTCGGTGCTCTTCGCCGGGATGACCGTGGTCATCTCCCTGCTGGGGATGCTCCTCATGGGGGTGCCCTTCGTGCAGGGTCTGGCGGTGAGCGCGTCGGTCACCGTGGCGCTGACGGTGCTGGCGTCACTCACGCTGCTGCCCGCCCTGATCGGTTTCGCCGGCGAGCGCATCGAGCTGACCCGGCGGCGGGGCCTGATCGCTGCCGGCTTCGTCGCCCTCGGCCTCGTCGGAGCCGGCCTCGGGATCTCGGCGCTGCTGGTGGGCTTCCCGATCGCGATCGGGGTGCTCCTGCTCGGCCTCTGGCTGCCGTTCCTCAAGCAGGAGGTGCCGCACCGCCCGCCGAAGCCCCGGCGCGAGACCCTCGCCTACCGGTGGAGCCGGCTCGTCCAGCACCGACCGTGGACGGGTGCCCTGGTCGGCACGGCCATCCTCCTCTTCCTGGCCCTGCCCGTGCTCGGCCTGCGCCTCGGCTTCTCCGACGAGAGCAACTTCCCGGAGGACACCACGCACCCGTCAGGCCTACGACCTGCTGGTCGACGGCTTCGGCGAGGGCTTCAACGGCCCGTTCCTGCTCGTGGCCGAGGTCGGTGAGGACGGCGACCCCGCCGCGCTCGGCGCGGTGACCGAGGCCGTCGCCGCGGACCCGGGCGTCGTGTTCGTGTCCCCACCCGTGCCCAACGACCCCGAGGACCCGACCGCGGTGCTCTGGAACGTGGTGCCCACGACCGGACCGCAGGCCGAGGCCACCACCGAGCTGGTCAACCGGCTCCGCGACGACGTCCTGCCCGCCGCCGAGGAGGCGACCGGTACCGATGTCCTGGTCACCGGCTCCACGCCGATCAACGTCGACTTCGCCGACTTCCTGCAGGGGCGTCTGCCGTACTTCTTCGGTGCGGTGCTGATCCTGTCCTTCCTGCTCCTGATGGTGGTGTTCCGCTCCCTGCTGGTGCCGCTGAAGGCGGTGATCATGAACCTGCTGTCGATCGGGGCGGCCTACGGGGTCATGGTCGCCCTGTTCCAGTGGGGCTGGGGCGGCGACCTCACCGGGGTGGCCCCCGCCCGGTCGAGCCGTGGATGCCGATGATGCTCTTCGCCATCGTGTTCGGCCTGTCCATGGACTACGAGGTGTTCCTGCTGTCCCGGGTCCGGGAGGAGTGGCACCGCACCGGCGACAGCCGCACCTCGGTGGCCGACGGCCTGGCCGCCACGGCCAAGGTCATCACCGCGGCGGCGGCGATCATGGTGGTCGTCTTCGGCAGCTTCCTGCTCGAGTCCGACCGGACCTTCAAGCTGATGGGCACCGGGCTGGCGACGGCCATCTTCCTCGACGCCACCATCGTCCGCATGCTGCTGGTCCCGGCCACCATGGAGCTGCTGGGTGACCGCAACTGGTGGCTGCCCGAAGTTGGCTGGACCGGCTCCTGCCCAACATCGACGTCGAGGGCCACGCCGAGCTGGCGGCCCATGCCGAAGATGACGATGACGACCCCGACGCGACCCCGGATCGGCAGCTGGTCGAGGTCTGATCAGCCGGCGGGTGATCAGGCGGAGTCGGTGAGGGCGGCCACGGTGGGGGCCACGCGGCCGGTCTCGCCGGCCATCCAGTGGCGGCGGCAGAGCAGCTCGTAGCTGACCTCGGCTTCCTGGTCGGTGTCGCCGACCACCACCACGTCGCCGTCGTAGACCTGCCGGCCGTCGACCAGGCGGGCGTTCTGGGTGGCCCGGGAGCCGCACCAGCAGCGGGCCTCGACCTGGACCTCGACCCGCTCGTCGGCCAGCTCCAGCAGGCGGGCCGAGCCGGCGAACAGGCGGCCCCGGAAGTCGGTCAGCAGGCCGAGGGCGTGCACGTCGACGTCCAGTTCGTCGACCACCCGGGCCAGCTGCTCGACCTGGTCCGGTGTGTAGAACTGGGCCTCGTCACAGACCAGGTAGTCGAGGCCGCCGTGCTGGGCGGCGAAGCTGCGGCAGAGGTCCTCGAAGTCGAGCTTGGCCCCGACGTCCACGGCCTGGGCCGACACGCCGAGCCGGGAGGTCACCTGGGCACCGTCCCGGTCCAGCTGTGTGCACAGCAGGCCCCGCAGGTCCCGCGAGGAGAGGTTGTGGTGGATCTGGAGGGCCAGGGTGCTCTTCCCCGATCCCATCGTCCCGAACGAGAACCGGAGCATCCCCATGGGCCAGAACTTACACCGGTGTGATTCGTCGTGCCCACGTCGGGCCCGGCCGGCTCAGTAGTTCCAGACGCGGTTGCCGTGGGTGGGGCTGGCGTGCCAGAAGATGTCGTCCTGGAGGTCGCCGTCGAAGTCGCCGGCGGCAGGCAGGGTGTACGGCCGGTCGAGGGCGACCGAGTACCCACGGAACTCCCGCGATGCCCTGCCGGTCCAGACCCGGTGGCCGGCCTGGCCGGACCGGAACCAGACGATGTCGCTGCGGTCGTCGCCGTTGAAGTCGCCCACGACCGGATCGGCTCTGAGCGGGAAGCCGACGTCGCGGGCCGTGAAGCCCCCGGCCCGGCCGAACCAGAGGCGGTCCGGCGCCTCGCCGGGCCCGTACCAGAACACGTCGTCGCGGTGGTCGCCGTCGAAGTCGCCGGTGAAGGGCTCGTAGTCGCCTCCCATCGACAACGGTTGGGGCACGAAGCCGTAGCGGGTGCCCCGCCACAGCCGGTCCGGGGCGGCGCCGGGGCCGTACCAGAGGATGTCACTCACCCGGTCGCCGTCGAAGTCGCCCACGACCCGGTGCTCGTAGGCGCCGGGCTGGTCGCCGGCGACCTTGCGGAACGTGCGGTCGCGGCGCCCTTGCCACTGGCGGTCGCGCTGGTTGCCGGGGCCGTCGAACCAGATGTCCGCCCGGCAGTCACCGTTGAAGTCCCCGACGAGGGGGGTGAGCCCGGTGGCCGCGGTCAGGGGGCGAATCGTGAAGCGACCGTCGGCCCGGCTGTAGCCGACGAAGCCCTCGCCCGTCGCCGGGTCGTACCAGAGGAGGTCGTCGCGCTCGTCGCCGTCGAAGTCGCCCGTGAGGGGTCGGATGGTCGACCACTCGCGACCGAGGGTGACGTCGCGGATCCGGCGGTGCTCAGGGGTCCAGCCGGCGGGGGCCCGGAAGGTCGGGTTCCAGTAGCTGACCCGCCCGGCGCCGCCCGCCCGGGTCATGCTGAAGTGCACGTGGTCGGTGTGGGGGCTCGGCCCGGAGTACGGGGCCCAGCCGCGGTCGACGTCGTACATGCGGAACATCCGCCGGTTCCAGATGATGTACATCATCCCGATGCGCCGGGCGTTGGCGTAGCTCCGACACCGGGCGTCGGTGGCGAACAGCCAGTTGAACAGCGCCTGCACCCGGCTGCGGTCCCCGGCGCTGCCGGCGTTCATGGCCCAGTCCCAGGCCCGGCCCTCCTTGTGCTCGCTCTGGCCACCGGAGCCGCATCCCCGGCCGACCCCGAGACTGCCCCCGCCGTAGTGGCGCTGGACGAGGCGGATGAACGCCGCCATGCCCGGCTTCGTGTCCGGGCTGCAGGTCGACTGCCCGTCATAGTCGCCGTAGGTCTCGATGCCGCCGTTGAACCGGGGGGTGGCCGGGTTGGCCTCGGTGCCGGTCCCCTCGCCGGTGACCGTGAAGGCCCGCCGGGCGTAGGTGACCTGGTCGGCCAGGAGGGGGTACACGCAGCGGGCCTCGAGGTGGTGCGTGCGGGCCGGTGTGCCGGCGGGGACGGACAACTCGCCCGACCAGGTGCCGTCGGTGGCGACCGGCACCGTGGCGTAGGCGAACACCTCGCCGTGGCTCTTCAGGCGGACGACCACGCCCTCACCAGGTTCGTCGGAGCCCACCAGGAAGCAGCCCTCGCCGGCCACCTCGACGGCCGTGCCGGTGCGTCCGGCGGTCGGGGTGCTGGTGAACGGGACGCCGGAGGGGCCGGGCTCACCCGTCTCCTCGTGGGCGTGGTCCGCCGCCGCGGGCACCCCGACGACGGGGGCGACGACGGCCAGGGCCAGAGCACTGGCCAGGGCGAGGAAACGACGGGAACGGGTTCGGAGCACGAGATGGCTTCGGTGTCGACGAGGACGGGCTTTACCCGACGTTACGACGCGGTCGGGCACGATGGGGTGATGGATCCGGTGATCACCGCGCGGGCGGTGACGAAGCGCTTCGGGCCGGTGGTGGCCCTGGACGCCCTCGACCTCGAGGTGCCCGGGGGCCAGGTGGTCGGCTTCCTCGGCCCGAACGGGGCCGGGAAGTCCACCACGATCCGCATCCTGCTGGACCTGGCCCGGGCCGACGTCGGCGAGGTCCGGGTGCTCGGGGTCGACCCCCGGTCCGGGCCCGAGGTGCGGGCCCGCATCGGGTACGTCCCGGGCGAGTTGCGCCTCGATGACCGTTTGACCGTCGAGGAGACCCTCCGCTCGTGGGCCCGCCTCCGGGGCGGGATCGACCTCGGTCCCGCCCACGCGCTGTGCGAGCGCCTTGACCTTGATCCGGGCCGCCGGGCCAAGGGCCTGTCGAGCGGCAACCGGCGCAAGGTCGGTCTGGTCGGCGCCTTCATGGCCCGGCCCGACCTGCTGATCCTCGACGAGCCCACGGGCGGCCTGGACCCGCTGGTCCAGGCCGAGTTCCAGCTCCTCCTGGCCGAGGCGGTGGCGGCCGGGGCGTCGGTGTTCCTCTCCTCCCACGTGCTGAGCGAGGTCCAGCAGACCGCCGACCGGGTGATCGTCATCCGGGCCGGTCGGGTGGTCGCCGAGGGCGACGTGGCCGAGCTGCGGCACGCCGCCAGCCAGCCCTTCAGCGCCTGGTTCGCGGACGAGCCGCCGGTGGCCGCCCTCCGGGCCGCCCCGGGCGTCCATGACCTGATCGTCCGCGGGCGAGAGGTCAGCGGGGTGGTCGACGGCGCACCCGACGGCCTGGTCGCGGTCCTCGCCCAGCACCGCCTGGAACACCTGCTCCTGCCCGAGCCCGACCTCGAGCAGGCGTTCCTGTCGCTCTACGAGGAGCCGGAGGGGCCGTCTTGAGTGGCCCCACCGCAGAGCTGCTCCGCCGGGGGATGGCCGCGGTACGGCGGTCGGGGTTCTGGTGGGGCTTCGGCATCGTGACCTTCTCCGTCGTGAACCTGGCCTTCTGGCCCTCCTTCGAGTCGTCCGGCTCGCTGCGGGAGATGGAGGACTCGATGGGCGACCTGCTCGAGGCCTTCGGCGCGGCGGGGATCTCGACGCCCGCGGGCTACCTCGACGGCCAGCTGTTCGCCTTCCTCCTGCCGCTGCTGTTCTCCGGGGCGGCGATCGCCATGACCTCGGCGCTGACCTCGGGCGACGAGGACGCCGGCCGCCTGGAGCTGCTGCACGCCCTCCCGCTGCGCCGGACCACCGTGTGGCTGGCGCGCCTCGGCTCGGCCACGCTGGTGCTCGCGGCCATCGTGGCGGCTACCGCCGTCCTGGTCGCCGCCTGTCTCGTGCCCTTCTCGCTGGACGAGGCGGGCTATGGCCGAGTCATCTTCGCCACCCTTGCGTGTGGTGCGCTCGGCCTGTTCCACGCCGCCGTGGCCTACGCGCTCGGCGGCCTCGGGTCGTCGCGGGCCCTGGCCCTCGGCGGGGCGATCGGGGTCCTGGTCGTGGGCTACCTGGTCGGTTTCGTGCTGCCGATCGCCGAGGCACTGTCCGGCACCCGGGCGTTCTCGCCCTGGAACTGGGCCATCGGAGAACAGCCGGTGTCCGACGGGGTCAGCCCCGGTCGTCTGGCCGTTCTCCTGGTCGTCACCGCCCTGCTCGTGGCGGTCGGGACCTGGGGGGTGAGCCGCCGGGACATCCGGGCGGCCTGAGCGCCCTGGCGCCCGCTCAGCCCCCCGGGGTCGGGGTGAGGGCCTCGCCGAGGAAGTCGGTCACCCGCTGCTCCCACGCCTCCGGTTCGGTGCGCAGCCCGCCGGTGTGGTCGGCCTCGGGTACCTCCCAGACGCTGACCGAGTCGGGGGCGCCGCCCTGGATGAAGGCGGCGGCCAGCGCCTCGTCGGGCACGGCGCCGGCGGTGATCAGCAGGACCGGCCGGCCGGCGGCGCCCACCGAGGCCCGCAGCGTGGCGGGCGGCGACGCGGGGGTGAACCGGTCGGCCCACCAGGTGGTCGCCGCCTCGAGGCCCTCCTGGAAGCCGCCCCGCCAGCCGTACTCGTCCGACAGCCAGTCCTTGTCCCCGGCGACCCGCACCGTGGCCCCTTCGGCCACGACGGCGGCGATCCGGTCGTCGGCGCCCAGGGCCCCGATCGCCTCCTCGCCGCCCATGGAGAGCCCGAGCACGCCGATGCGCCCCTCGTCGACCTCGGGCCGGTCGGCGAGGAAGTCGACGGCCGCGCCGAGGTCCTCGTCTCCCCACCACCCGAGGTCCATCGCCCGCCCGTCGCTCTCTCCGTGGCCCCGGGCGTCGACCAGCAGGACCCCGTACCCGTGTTCGGCGAGGACCGCCGCGTGGTCCAGCACGGCGGTGCGGGTGGAGCCGGCGCCGTGGGCCAGCACCACCGCGGCACCGTTGGTGCCTGGGTCGTACCACCCGGCCAGCGCCACCCCGTCGGCGGTCCGCAGTTCGACGTCCTCGGCGACGAGGCCGACATCGGCCGGGCGGCGGCCGCCCAGGGCGATCGGGGGGACCCAGGTGGCGAGGAGGGCCTGGCCGAGGGTGATGAGGCCGAGCGGGAGGGCGACCACGACGGCGGGAGGGAGTAGCCAGCGGGCCCGGCGGGACGTGGCCCGAAAGGTGGTGCGGATCCCGATGATCACCAGCGCCAGGCCCCCGAGGCCGACGGCGAGCCCGAACAGGGACGCCCAGGACCCGGCTGCCTTCGCCAGGTGGGGCCCGCCCACGGCGATGCCGATCACGAGGCCGACCACACCGGCGCCGGCCTGCAGGCAGCCGGTGAGGACCCGCCGGTTCACGGGCGGGTCACGGTCGTCCCCGCCGTGCCGGCCAGCACCGCCTCGGCCTCGGCCAGGGCGCCGATCGCGGCCAGACGGCCGCCGTGCTCCAGGAAGCGACAGCAGGCGTCCGCCTTCGGGCCCATCGAGCCCGGGGGCAGGTCCAGCGCCCGGAGCCGGTCGACCCCCACCCGGTCGAGGCGCCGGGCCGCCGGGGTCCCGAAGCCCTCGTACACCCCGTCCACGTCGGTGAGCAGGAGGAGGGCGTCGGCCCCGAGGCCCCGGGCCAGGAGCTCGGCGGCCCGGTCCTTGTCGATGACGGCCTCAACCCCCCGGAGGCCCCCGAGGCCGTCGCCGACCACCGGGATGCCGCCGCCGCCCGAGCAGATGACGGTGACGCCCTGGTCGGCCAGGAGCCGGATCGTGGCCAGCTCGACGATCTCCACGGGCTCGGGCGACGGGACGACCCGCCGCCAGTGCTCGCCGTCGCGGGCCATGGCCCAGCCGCGGTCGTGGGTCAGGGCGTGGGCCTCGGGCTCGTCATAGAGGGGGCCGACGAACTTGGTCGGATGGGTGAAGGCGAGATCGTCGGGGTCGACGACGACCTGGGTCAGCAGCGTCGCCAGCCGCTCGCGGGGCAGGTGGCGACCCAGCTCCTGCTCGAGCAGGTAGCCGACCATGCCCTCGCTCTCGGCGTCGAGGACGTCGAGGGGGTAGGGCGCCACGGCGGGGTAGGCCGCGTTCTGCAGGGCCAGCAGCCCGACCTGGGGCCCGTTGCCGTGGGTGAGGACGACCTGGTGGTGCGCGGCGACCCCGGCCACGGCTTCGGCGGCCACCTTGACGTTGGCCCGCTGGGCCGCGGCGTCGAGGGGCTCGCCCCGCCGCAGCAGGGCATTGCCGCCCGAGGGCGACGACGACCCGCATCTCAGGCCGCGTCCCGCAGCGAGGGGGCAGCTCATGCAGCGGGGGCCACCCCGACCCCGGCCGAGCTCGCTGCCCGGGATGGTGATGACCTCGATGCCCGCCCGCCGCAGCTTGGCGTTGGTGTCGACGTTGCGCTCGTAGGCGACGACGACGCCGGGGGCCAGCGGCCAGCACGTTGTTGCCGTCGTCCCACTGCTCCCGCTCCGGCCTCGGTCTCGTCCCCGCCGGTGGCGAGAGCAGCCGGAGGTGGGAGAGCCCGAGGGCCTGCTTGACCGGCGTGAAGACATCGGGTTGGGCGGTCACGACGATCTCGCCGTCGGCGTCGCCCGGTGTGAGGGTCCAGGTCCTGCAGGTCGTCGAGCACCCCGGGGTAGGTCACGAAGGTGTCCACGTCGACCATCGTCATGACCGTGTCGAGGTGCATGAAGGCCCGGCTGGGGGGCAGGGACGACGGCGATCACCGTGTCGATGCCGTCGTCGGCGGCGAAGAGCCGTCGGGCCAGGGCCTCGACCGCCTGGGGCGTCGTGCGCTGCGCCCATCCCCATGAGCACGGTGCCGTGGCCGATGACCAGGACGTCGCCCCCCTCGACGGTTCCGGCGCCGTGGTCCTCGTCGATCGCCGCCGTACCAGCGGTGGGAGCGGCTCGGCGGTGAAACGAGGGTGGAAGCGGTAGACCGCCTCGAGGTGGGTGGTCTCCCGGCGCCGGGCCCGCAGCGCCATCGGGTTGAGGCTCACGCCGTCGTAGATCCAGGCCGTGGCGTCCCGGGTGAACAGCTGGTTGGGCAGGGGCGGCAGGACGAAGCCCTTGGGGCCGAGGACGTCGGCCCGCAGCCCCCGTGTCGACCCGTGGGGCAACTCGTCCACCGTGATGCCGCCGATGAGGTGGGTCGGTGACGGTCGCGGGGTCGGCGTCCTCGAGGGCCGCCCGCGTCGCCTCGGCCAGGTCCCGGCCGAGGTCCCGCTCGTGGACCACCCGGTCGAAGCAGCCAGGTCCGGGCCTGCGGGTCCGTTCATCGTCTCGGTCAGCAGGTCGCCGACGAGCAGGACCTCGACGCCCCGGTCGGCCAGGACCTCGGCGAAGGCGTCGTGTTCCTGCCGCGCCCGCTTGCACCCACGGGACGTCGTCGAAGAGCAGCTCGTCGCGGTTGGTCGGGGTGATCCGTCGCAGCTCGGGCCGGGCCGGTGCAGCAGCACGCGACGCAGTGGGCCGACCTCCGAGTCGACGTGGAACGTGGTCATGGGATCCTCTCCCGTGAACGGTCGGACCTCACCTTCCTCCTCTTCGCCCGTCTGCGGAAGGGACCTGCGCTGGGCCCACGGGGGACCTTCGTCCCTGTCCCCGGCCAGGTGGGAGGATGACGCTCAGGTCGACCTCTCGACCGCGAGGAGCAGCGACATGAAGCACATCGGGTTGGTCCTGGCGGCGCTGGTCCTGCTGGTCGGCCGGCTGTGGCGACGACGGCGACGACGCGGCCGACGACACGACCACCACGAGCCCCCCGACGACGACGGGGGTGACGACCACCTCGGTCCCCGCGGGCGGGGAGGCCGACGTGCGGGTCTACTTCGCCTGGAACGAGTACGTGGGCACCGCGGGACGAACCGTCGAGGCCCCCGCCGTGGCCCAGCGGGGCGCTGACCGAGCTCCTGGCCGGTCCCGACGCGTTCGAGACCGACATCGGCATGACCACCGAGATCCCGGAGGGCACCGAGCTGCTCGGCGTCGACATCGCCGACGGCGAGGCCACCGTGGACCTCTCCGGCGAGTTCGAGTCCGGCGGCGGGAGCCTGTCCATGCAGCTGCGGGTGGCCGAGGTCGTGTTCACCGCTCACCCAGTTCGACACCGTCGACACGGTGAGCATCGAGCTGGACGGCGAGGCCGTCGAGGCCATCGGCGGCGAGGGCGTCGACGCCACCGACCTCACCCGCGAGGACATGACGCAACGTGACGCCGTTCATCCTCGTCGAGTCGCCGGTGCCCGGGGAGACCGTCAGCAGCCCGCTGGAGGTCACGCGGCATCGCCAACACCTTCGAGGCCAACGTCCGGTACACGATGACCGACGGCGACGGCCTCATCGTCGACGAGGGCTTCACCACGGCAACCGCCGGCAACGGCACCTGGGGCGACTTCGCCTTCACCACGACCTTCGACGTCCCCCGCGCCGGGCTCGGGGCGCTCATCGTCTTCCAGGAGAGCGCCGAAGACGGGAGCCAGACCGACGTCTACGAGGTGCCCGGTCAACGTCGGCTGACCTGGCGTGCCGTGTTCGCCCGAGCCACCGGCCTCACCGACGAGGAGGCTGCGGCTCGGTTGGCCCGTGACGGTCCGAACGAGCTGCCGACCCTGCCGTCCGCCGTCGGCCTGGCGGCAGCTCGTCGACCAGTTCATCCACTTCTTCGCGGTCATGTTGTGGTCGCGGCGGGCTTGGCCGTCGTCGGTCGACCTGCCCGAGTTGGCCGTGGCCATCGTCGCGGTGGTCGTGCTCAACGGCGTCTTCGCCTTCGTCCAGGAGCGGCGCTCCCTGCACACCACCGAGCGCCTCCGCGACCTGATCCCCCGTCGGGTGACCGTCGTCCGGTCCGGCCGGCACCTCGACATCGACGTGCGCGGACCTCGTGGTCGGCGACCTCGTGCTGCTGGCCTCCGGCGATCGGATCTCCGCCGACCTCGAGGCGGTCGAGGCCCACGCGCTGGCGCTCGACACGTCGACGCTGACCGGGCGAGAGCGTCCCGACGGCGATCGAGTCCGGCGGACGCCGCTGCCTGCCGGGTGCTTCGTGGTCGAAGGCGAGGGGTTCGCCGTCGTGACCGCCGTCGGGCTCGGCGACCCGGCTGGCGGGGATCGCCCGCTCACCGCCGCGGCGGAGCGCCCGCCGACCCCGCTGGCCGCTCGAGCTCCGGCGTCTCGTGCGACTGCTGCGCCGCGGTCGCCCTGGCCGTCGGCGGCTCCTTCTTCGTGCTGATGCTCGTGCTGGCGGCCAGCCGACCAGCGACGGGTTCGTGTTCGCCATCGGCATCACCGTCGCCCTGGTCCCCGAGGGCCTGCTCCCCACGGTGACCCTCTCCCTGGCCGTGGGCGCCCAGCGGATGGCCGGCGCGCAACGCGCTGGTCCGCCATCTCGAGTCGGTGGAGACCCTCGGCTCGACCACCTTCATCTGCACGGACAAGACCGGCACCCTGACCCGGAACGAGATGGCGGTGCTCGAGGTCTGGACGCCCGCCGGGAGCATCTCGGTCGACGGCGAGGGCTACGCCCCGGACGGGCGGGTGACCGGGAGTGAGGTGGCCTGCGAAGCGGCCCGCCGAGCGGCGGGGGCGGCTCGAACCTGCTCGACCGGTCACGCCGTGCTGGACGACGGTCGATGGCGGTCCCAGGGCGATCCGATGGAAGCGGCCATCGATGCCCTGGCCCGACGCCTCGGGTCGGACTCGCCGCCGGCGGTGCGACAACGCTTCCCCTTCGATCCTCGTCGCCGCCGAGAGTCGGTGGTCGCCGGTGACGTCGTACTCGTCAAGGGCGCACCGGATTCGGTGCTGCCGCGCTGTGGGGCAGGGGGGGACGCGGAGGCGGCCCTGGACGACCTCGCCACCCGGGGTCTGCGGGTGTTGGCCGTCGCCGAGCGTCCCTCGCGGCGGGAGCGACCCGCCTCGACGCCGACGAGGCCGAGGCCGGTCTGACGCTGCTGGGCCTCCTCGCGTTCGAGGACCCTCCCCGTCGGCGAGGTCCGCCATGCGCTCGCCGGCTGTCGCCGGGCCGGCGTCCAGGTCGCGATGGTCACCGGTGACCACCCGGCCACCGCCCGGGCCATCGCCGAGGAGGTCGGCCTGTGGTTGCCGGGGGCACCGGTGCTCACCGGCGACGACCTGCCCGAGGACGACGAGGCCCTGGGCGCCTGCATCGACCATGACGGCGTCGTGATCAGCCGGGTCAGCCCCGAGCAGAAGCTGCGCATCGCCGCCGCCCTGCAGGAGCGCGGGCACGTCGTGGCGATGACCGGTGACGGCGTGAACGACGGCCCGGCGCTGCAGGCCGCCGACATCGGCGTGGCGATGGGCGGGGTGGGCACCGACGTGGCCCGGGAGGCGGCCGACCTCGTGCTGCTGGACGACCGCTTCGAGACGATCGTGGACGCCATCGCCCAGGGCCGGTCGGCCTTCACCAACATCCGACGGTTCCTCACCTACCACCTGACCGACAACGTCGCCGAGCTCACCCCCTTCGCCCTCTGGGCGGTGTCGGGGCGCACCATCCCCCTGGCGATCGGCGTGATGCAGGTGCTGGCCCTCGACCTCGGGCACCGACACCTTCTCGGCGGTCGCGCTGGGGGCCGAGCCGCCCCGGGGCGACGTGCTGGATCAGCCGCCCGAGCGGGGTCGGCTCTTTGACCGACTGGTCGCCCGTCGGGCGTTCGGCGTGCTCGGCCCCGTCGAGGCGGTCGTCGGAGATGTCGGCGTTCTTCGCGGCGTCCTGGTGTCCGGCGGCTGGTGGTTCGGCGACCACCCTCCGAACACCCTGCTGGCCACGGCCTCGGGCGCAGCCTTCCTCACCGTGATCCTCGCCCAGTCGGCGAACGCCTTCGCCTGCCGGAGCCGGGAGCGGCCCTTCGGTCGTCTGGCTGCTGTTCGGCAACCGCTTCCTGTTCGTGTCCGTGGCCGTCGAGCTGGTCATCGGCCTCGCCTGCCTGAGCGTGCCGCCGGTCGCCCGCGCCCTCGACCAGGCCTTCCGACGTTGCTCGGCGTCGGCATCGCCCTGCTCTCGATGCCGCTGCTGCTCGCCGCCGACGCCGTCGACAAGCACCTCCGGACCCGGTCGGCGCCGGCCCGGGTGGGATGATCGAGCCGTGACCTCGCCGGTGACCGGGTTCTCCCACGTGCAGCTGGTCGTCCGGGACGTCGCCCACCAGCGAGCACTGGTACTCGACCGTGCTGGGCATGGACCGCCTCACCGCGGCCGACGACGACAGCTACGTCGCCCTCCGCCACCGCCCCAGCCGGGTGGTGGTCGTCCTCACCGCCGGCGACCCGGGCGACCGGCCGCGCCCGGCCCGCTCGACCACCTCGCCTTCGCCGTCCCCGACGGTCCCGACCCTGGAGGCCTGGGCGGCCGAGCTGACCGCGCAGGGCATCGACCACCCCGGCGTGGTCGACGAGCTGGGCAAGCCCTCCCTGGTGCTGGCGGACCCCGACGGCAACTCGCATCGAACTGGTCGCCCCACCCGGCACGGCCTGAGGTCGGGCCACCGATCTGCAACCAGGCCCGGGCTGGTCGCGGTAGCGCCGGCGCCGGTCTGGTCGTCGGGCTGGGCGGACTGACGGCGACCACAGTGCGTGGCCACCGGGCTGGTTCGGCCCTCCCTCGCCGTACTGACGCCCGATTTCGGTGTGATAGCCCCACGGCGGTTTGGGGAACGTCACGGTCGTGGCCGTTGCGTGGCGCTCGACCGGATGTCGCTCCTCGGGATGGGCGCTGACGTCTGCGGTCAGGCGGCGTCGGTGAAGAGGGTGGCGGCCGGCTCGTTCTGGGTGCCGGGGTGGGTGGCGGCCGCCGGTGGCGGCTGGGCTGGTCGTTGCCGGTCGGGCCATCGGCGCCACTGGGTGCCGTCGGGGGCGCGGGTGATGGTGGAGCCGTCGGGGAGCTTGTCGAAGTGCCAGTCGGGGTGATGCGCGAGGTCGTGGCAGGGCCCGCAGACGGGGGTGAGCTCGTCGATGTTGGTCTTGCCGTGGCCGCCGTCGGCGTTGAACGGGTTGACGTGGTGGATCTTGGTCCAGGCGAAGGGGGTGGCGCAGTCGGCGAAGGAGCAGGTGGACCAGCAGGGCGCCGAGGGCGATGCGTTGGTCGGGGGTGGCGAGGCGGGCGGTGCGGCCGAGGTCGAGGGGGATCGAGTCGCCGCCGAGGACGAGGGGGATGATCCCGGCGTCACAGGCCATGGCTCGGGCGACCGACGCGGGGACGGGGGTGCCGTCGTTCATGGTGGGCCCCGGCCCGTCATGGGGGTGCCGAAGAGGTCCTGGAGGGTGAGGGTGACCACGACCCGGTCATGGCTGGTGGTCGGGTGGGCTTGGCCTTCGGCGCGGCGGCAGGCCTCGACGAGGGCTTCGGCGAGGCGGGCTTCGTTGTCCCGCTCCTCGAAGGGGATGGCCTGGTCCTCGGGGTGGTCCTGGTGGTCGCGGCGGTAGAGCTCGTCGGAGATGCCGCCCAGGACCCGGCGGACCACGGCTTTGGGGGTGCCGGGCGGGAGTTGGCCGTGGAGTTGGAGCATCCCGTCCTTGTCGTCCCACATCCGCAGCCGGGCCTGGGTCTGCTTGCGGTCCCACTCCGAACGGCCGTCATCGGCGCTGTGGCGCCTTGACGAACCGGGCGAGGCGCTGCTTGAAGTCCCACGGCGACTCCTGGGCGCCGAGGGCCAACAGGTCGGCTTCGTGTTCGTCGAGCGCGGCCCGGGCCTGGGCATCGGCCCGGCTCGGGCGTGGGCGATCGCGTCGGCGTGGGCGTCGGTGATCGTGCCGTTCTCGAGGGCGTCCTGGGTCTCGGGCAGGTTCGCCCAGCTGCTCGGCGGTGTCGGTGCGGGTCTTGGCCTTGGCGCGGCTGGTCTTCTGTTTGCGGGCCAGGCGATCGGCGTCGTCCTTGGCCGGATCCGCCGGGTCGGGTTCCCGGCCAGCGAAGGCCCGCAGCCAGCGGGCCTCGCGGGCCGGTGATCCAGGACCGGGCGGCCTCGGTGATCCCGAGGACCTGGTCGAACTCGTCGCGGGTCGCGGTGGCGGGGTCCTTGTCCAGGAGATCGACCGCACCGTGAGGATCGAACATCAGTTCTGTAATTTACCAGGGTAGGCAGAGTGTTCACAAGTCGTTCACAGCAACTTCCTTCCGCTGGTCATCGGACCGAAACCCCGATCGGGAGATGGCACTGCCTCCGCCTCGACACGACGGGATGGAGCCCCCAGCGGCGGCTCGCCACGCCGGCCCTTGGCGCGTGGGCAACTCGCTGCGACCGCCCTCGCCCCACCTGTCACCATGACCGGCTGTGTCCATCGTCGTCTCCGATCTCTCCTTCGGGTATCCGGGGGACGACGACCTCTTCTACGAGGTCAGCTTCAAGGTGCCGCCCGGCGAGCACTGGGGGCTGGTGGGGGAGAACGGCAGCGGCAAGACGACGCTGCTGAAGGTCCTGGCCGGGCGCCTCGACGCCGGCACGGGCGACGCCAGCATCGGCGGCGAGGTCCTGTACCTGCCCCAGGACATCGGCTTCGCCACCGACCAGACCATCCGGGAGATGCTCCTGACCTTCGCCCCGCCCCGGCTGCGGGCGGCCGGAGAGCGCCTGGCCGACGCCGAGCGCCGGCTGGCCGAGGGCGACGACGAGGCGGGCATGGCCCTGGGTGAGGCCATCGGCGAGTGGTCCGAGCTGCAGGGCTACGCCATGGAGGGGCGCTGGGACGCCAGCACCCGGCGCATCCTCGGCCTCGGCATCGAGGAGGTCACCGACCGGGCCGTCGGCACCCTCTCGGGCGGCGAGCGCAAGCGCCTGGCCCTCGACGTGCTCTTCGCGTCCGAGGCCTCGGTCCTCCTGGTCGACGAGCCCGACAACTACCTCGACGTCCCCGCCAAGTCCTGGCTGGAGGATCTGGTCAAGAAGTCGACCAAGACCGTCCTGGCCATCAGCCACGACCGGGAGTTCCTCAGCAACGCCCTGGACAAGATCGTCACGCTGGAGAGCGCGGGGACCTGGGTCCACGGCGGCAGCTATGCCACCTACCCGGAGGCCCGCGACCACCGCCAGCAGCTGCTGGGCGACGCCGTCGAGCGCTGGCACGCCGAGGAGCGCCGGCTCTACCGGCACATGAAGATCATGAAGCAGCGGGCGTCGCTGAACGACGGCAACGCCAAGGCGGCCAACGCCGCCGAGTCCCGCTGGGAGCGGTTCCGCGACGCCGGCCCGCCCCCGCCGCCGGCCACCACCCGGCCGATGCGGGCCCGCCTGCGGGGTGGTGACGCCGCCCGGCGGGCCGTCACGGTGAAGGACGCGGCCTACGACGGCCTGTTCCTGCCCTTCGCCGACGAGGTCCACCACGGCGAGCGCCTGGCCCTCATCGGCCCCAACGGCACCGGCAAGACCCACCTGCTCCGGGTGCTGGCCGGGCTGCTCGAGCCCTCCGAGGGCCGGATCGTCATCGGCAACCGGGTGGAGCCCGGCCTCTTCACCCAGGTCAACGACCGCCCGGACTTCCTCGGCGTGCGCACCGGCGAGATCGTCGAACGCTCACGCCGGCAACCACGAGGCGACCATGAAGCACCTGGCCCGCTACGGCCTGGAGCGGGCCGAGCGCCTCCGCTACGACTCGCTCTCCGGCGGCCAGAAGGCCCGGCTGGAGATCCTCGTGCCTGGAGCTGGCCGGCCACAACCTGCTGCTGCTCGACGAGCCGACCGACAACCTGGACATCGAGTCCTCCGAGGCCCTGGAGACGGCGCTCGACGGCTTCGAGGGCACCGTCATCTCGGTCTCCCACGACCGGACGTTCCTCGAGGCCCAGGACCGCTACTGGCTCCTCGACACCGACGGGGTCATGACCGAGCTGACCGACTGGCCCGGCGCCCACGAGGCCCTGCTCACCGGTCGACTCCCGACGACCGCCCGGACGCTCACCACGCTCTGAGTCGTCGGCCGGCGAGCATCCGACATCGCGCAGCCGACCGCGCCGGCGCGGTCGGCTGCACCGAGATCGCGCGGCCCGATGGTGCGACGACCGCGATGGTGCGGCCGACCCGGCGCGCCATGCTGGTGGCGGTGACTGAGACCACTGCGGCGCCCGTCACCCCGCTCGGCGCGCGGACTACACCCCCGAGCAGGCCACCGCGGCGTTCAGCACCTCGGTGATGATCTCCGGTGTCCGTTGCCTGTTCGCCTACATCCTGCTGCCGTGGGTGCTGCCGGCGCTCGGCATCGCCGGTGACTGGGGCCCCTGGCTGGGCCTGATCGTCGGCCCGATCGCCATCGTGTTCAACGTGCTCAGCATCCGCCGCTTCCAGCGCAGCGGGCACAAGTGGCGGTGGCCGATCACGGCCATCAACGTCACGATCATCGTGCTGCTCGTGGTCCTCATGGTCCGGGACATCGCCACCATCGTCTCGTGAGCCCGCCGCCCGCCGATCGGTCCCCGACCGTGGCCGTGCGGGCGGGTTGGATGACCGTCGGCCTGTTGTGTGTCGGCCTCGGCGGCGTGGGCATCGTCGTGCCGGGCCTGCCCACCACGGTGTTCTTCATCGCCGCGGCGGCGTGCTTCTCCCGTTCCAGCCCCCGGTTGGAGGCCTGGGTCCTCGGCCTGCGGGGGATCGGTCCGATGGTGCGGGACCACCGTGACGGCCTCGGCATGCCCCGGCGGGCGAAGGTCGTGGCGACGGCCTGCATCGTCGGCTTCGTCTCGCTGGGGATCTGGCTCGGCGACAGCCATCCCGTCGTGGCCGCGGGCATCGCCGGCGCCGCCGTCGTCGGGGTCGGCGTGATCTGGTGGCGGGTCCCGACCCGCGAGGTGGTGGCGGCCCAAGAGGCACGTGCATGACCGACCCCTCCTTGGTCATCGAGCCGAGCCGCACGGCGCAGGTGGGGGAGGTCACGGTCCGGCGGGCGCTTCCCCGCCGACGACCCCGGACAGTCGGTGCGTGGTGCTTCGCCGACCACGTGGGGCCGGTGACGGTGGGGCCCGACACCGACACGACTCGGCATCGGCCCGCACCCGCATGTCGGCCTGCAGACCGTGACCTGGCTGCTCGGCGGCGAGCTGCTCCACCGGGACACCCTCGGCTCCGAGCAACTCATCCGGCCGGGCCAGTTGAACCTGATGACGGCCGGCCGGGGGGTGGCTCACGCCGAGGAGGGCACCGGCTCCTTCCGCGGGTTCCCACCACGGCATCCAGCTCTGGGTGGCCCAGCCGGAGGCGACCCGGGACGGGCCCGCGGCCTTCGAGCACCACGCCGAGCTCCCGCAACTGGAGCTCGACGGGGCCACGCTGACCGTCCTCGTGGGGGAGCTGGCCGGCGTCGGGTCGCCGGCCCGTCGCGACACCGACCACGTCGGGGTGGACCTCGGGCTGCGAACCGGGACCACGGTCCTACCCCTGGTGCCCACCCACGAGCACGGACTGGTCGTCCTGGAGGGCGAGGTGGTGGTCGACGGCCAGAGCGTCGGCCCGGGCCACCTCGGCTACCTGCCGGTCGGTCGGGACGAGCTGGCCGTCGAGGCGCCTGAGCCGGCCCGGGCGGTCCTGCTGGGTGGGCCCCCGTTCGAGTCCGAGATCCTCATGTGGTGGAACTTCGTGGCCCGCAGCCGGGAAGAGATCGCCGAGGCCCGGGCGTCCTGGCAGGCCGACGACGACCGTTTCGGCCTCACCGGCTCGCCCGTGGAGCGCATCCCCGCTCCCGGCCTGCCCTGGGCCTGAGGCGCCCGGTCACCGGAGCTCTGTCGCGGCGGCTCGACCAGGCGCGGTCCTGACTCCGGCGGCGCTCAGGCGCCCGGGGGTCTGCCGTCGGTTGGGATTCGGCGGCCTTGGCGAGGTTGCGGATCATGGAGCCGAACACCACGCCGTGGAAGGGCCAGACCGACCACCAGTAGAGCGTGCCGGCCAGGCCGCGGGGGATGAACAGCGCCCGCTGGTGCAGGACCGGGCCGTCGCCCTCGTCGGGCGCGATGTCGAACTCCAGCCACGCCGTGCCCGGGCAGCCGCATCTCGGCCCGGAGGCGCAGGAGCTTGCCCCGCTCCAGGGCCTCCACCCGCCAGAAGTCGATCGGCTCGCCGACCGCGGTGAGATCGGGGTGGCGCCGACCCCGGCGAAGGCCGACGCCACCGGCCAGTCGGTCGAGCAGGCCCCGGACGGCCCAGGCCAGCGGGAACGAGTACCAGCCGCGGTCGCCACCGATGCCCTCGATCGCCCGCCAGAGCTGGTCGACGGTGGCGTGCGACCGGGCGTCGAGCGCTCGTCGCGGTAGACGGTGCCGCCGCTCCACTCGGGGTCGGTCGGCATGGGGTCGCTGGGCGCGCCCGGCCAGTCGGCCCCGGACCACCGGGTGGCGACCTCGCCGGTCCGGCTCTGCTCCAGGGCCCGGCGCACGGCTTCGTCGAAGCCGCAGCAGCTCGGTGGGCACCAGCTCGGTGATGTCCTGCTCGGTGGCCACCACGGAGTTGCGCAGCGACCCGATGAGCGGCTGGGCGATGGCCTTGGGCACCGGGGTCACCAGGTTGACCCACTGGCTCGACAGCCACGGGGTCAGCACCCGGATCGGGAGGATGATCCGGCGCTTGCAGACCCGCCGCGGCGGCGTAGCGCTGCATCATCTCCCGGTAGGTGAGGATGTCGGGACCAGCGATGTCGAAGCGGCGGTTGGTGCCCTCGGGCAGGCCGAGCGCCCCGATCAGGTAGGTCAGCACGTCGCGCACGGCGATGGGCTGGACCCGCGACTCGCACCCAGATCGGCGTGACCATGACCGGGAGCCGCTCGGTCAGGTAGCGCAGCATCTCGAAGGAGGCGCTGCCACTGCCGATGATCACGCCCGGCCTGCAGCACCACGGCCGGGACACCGGACGTCGAGGAAGATCTGGCCGACCTCGGCGCGGGACGACAGGTGGGCGGAGATGGCCTCGTCGCCGGCCGGGACCAGGCCGCCGAGGTAGACGATGCGTTGCACGCCGGCCGCCTGCGCGGCCTCGGCCACGTTGGTCGGCGGCCCGGCGGTCCGTGTCCTCGAAGTGCCCGCCCGTGCCGATCGAGTGGACCAGGTAGTAGACGACGTCGACACCCGTCATCGGCCCGGCCAGGCGTGGACCGGGTCCAGCGCGTCGCCGGCGCACGACCTCGACCTCCTCGGCCCACGGGACGCCGGCCAGCTTCTCCGGCTTGCGGGTCAGGCAGCGGACCGTCGTGGCCTTCGGCGGTGAGGCGGGGCACCAGTCGTCCACCGATGTAGCCGGTGGCGCCGGTGACGAGGATCTGCACCGGCTCAGGGTACGGAGCGGCCGGTCGTCCGCAGGGTGGCGCCGGTCACCCCGGGTGCCGGGGCGTCAGGCCCCGGTGGTCGAGGTGCCCGCGTCCGAGGGCGCCCTTGATGCGGTCGAGGGTGTGGTCGTCGAGGTTGGCGTAGACGAGTTCGGCGCCGGTGAAGCGGCTGGCCTCGGCGACGAGGGCGTTGCGGTCGAGGTCCTCGGCCAGCAGGGCCACGGTGGCGGTGTCGGGCTGGACGGCTTCGCGGAACCAGCCGACCCACTCGTCGGAGATGCCGAGGTCGACGACCTTGGCGGTCACCACGCCGGCGCCCGCGCCGACCGCGAGGCCGGCGGCCCAGCCGACCGGACCGCCGAGGACGAGGCCGAACAGGCCGGCCCAGAGGGCCCCGGACAGCGCGGTCCGCCCGGGCTCGGGGTCGATGGTCTCCTTCACGTGGGTCTTGCCGTCGCCGTCCTTGACCACCAGTACGGCGTCCTTCAGCTTCAGGCTGCCCTTGGCCGCCAGGCCCGATGGCCGCGGTCATGAACTCCTGGGCCCGGAAGATGTCGGGGAAGGAGATGCCCACCAGGGTCTGGGGGATGCCTTCGTCGGTCGGTTCGTCGGTCGGTTCGTCGGGCTGCTCGTCCTTCACGGTCCCAGCCTACGGGCGCGTTACCGTCCGCCGCCGTGGCCGACCTCTCGACCGAACCCATCGATCCCGTCCGTGCCGCGGACGTGGACACCTGGGACGACACGGCCGACGTCGTCGTCGTCGGCCTCGGCGTGGCCGGGACCTGCGCGGCCATCGAGGCAGCCGAGGCCGGTGCCGACGTGCTGGCCCTCGAGCGTTCGATGACCGGTGGGGGGACCTCGGCCAACTCCGGCGGGATCATCTACCTGGGCGGGGGGACGCCCATCCAGGAGGCCTGCGGCTTCGAGGACACCCCCGAGGACATGTTCGCCTTCCTGGTCGCCGCCTGTGGGCCCGGCGCCGACGAGGCCAAGATCCGGCCCGTACTGCGACGAGTCCGTCGACCACTACCACTGGCTGGTCGACCACGGCCTGCCCTTCAAGGCCGAGTTCTTCGAGGAGCGGGATCGGGAGCCGCCGACCGAAGCCGGCCTGGTCTACAGCGGAGGCGAGGACAGCTGGCCCTTCACCGACGTGGCCAAGGGCGTGCCCCGGGGCCACCACCCGCAGTACCCCGATGCGGCGGGCGGCTTCATCATGGAGCGCCTGCTGGAGGCGCTGGAGCAGACGACGGCCCGGGTGCGGACCGGGGTCCGGGTCGATCACCTCGTGGTGGACGACGACGGGGCCGTGGCGGGGGTCATCGCCGTCGAGGACGGGCAGCGTCGGGCCATCCGGGCCCAGGGGGGCGTGGTGCTCACCGCCGGCGGCTTCATCTACAACCCAGCCATGGTCGCGGCCCACACGCCGCAGGCCGCCCACTGCGTCTTCTACGTGGGCACCGACACCGACGACGGCTGCGGCATCCGGATGGGTGTCGGCGCCGGTGGCGCCGCCGTCGACCTCGACGCCCTCGAGTGCTCGTTGCCCCTCAACCCGCCGCGGAGGATCTCGTTGGGGATCCTGGTGAACGGGAGGGGTGAACGCTTCATCAACGAGGACACCTACAACGGGCGCATCGGCCTGGAGATCCTCCTGCGCCAGGACGAGGAGGCCTACCTCGTGTTCGACGAGGAGGGCTACGTCGTCAACGCGGTCGGCATGCGGGCGACCTGGGTGTGTGAGACCGCCACGGAGCTGGCCGAGGAGATCGGCCTCCCCGCCGGCGCCCTGGAGGCCACCCTCGAGCGCTACAACGACGCCGCGGCCCACGGCGAGGACCCCGACTACCACAAGGTGCCGGAGCTGGTGCGCCCGCTGGTCCCGCCCCTGGGCGCCATCGACCTGCGGGTGGCCAACGCCATCTACGCCCCGTTCACCCTGGGCGGCCTGGACACCACCCCCGCCGGCGAGGTGCGGACCCCGGACGGTTCGGTCGTCTCCGGCCTCTACGCGGCCGGCCGCACCACCCGGGGCATCGCCGTCCGGGGCTACGTCAGCGGCATCTCCCTCGGCGACGGGAGCTTCTTCGGCCGCCGCGCCGGGAGGGCGGCCGCCGCCCACAAGTGATTGGGGCTGGGTGACGGGTGGTGTTGCTCACGACATCCTGGGTCACCCGGAACGAGGTGGTCGGCGGGAGGTGAGGAACTCGCTGGTGCGGTGGAGGCAGTCGAGGTCGACGGTGCCGGGGACGAGGACGAACTCGTCACAGCCCGCCTCGGCGGCGCCGTCGATCACCTCGTCCAAGGCGCTGACCGACGCCACCCGGCAGGTGGCGGCCATGGCTTCGGCGATCTCGGCGCCGAAGATGGCCAGGTAGCGGCGGGCGAAGGCGTCGAGGGTCGCCGCGGCCCGCTCGTCGTCGCCGTCGAGCACGTAGAAGCAGCCGCTGACGCAGCGGGGGCCGGTGGTGCGGCCGGCGTCCGCCCACGCCTGCTCGGCCAGCCGGAAGGTGGTCGCCATCTCGCTGACCGTGCCCGAGACGCTGAATCCGCTCACGCCGTCGGCCCACCGCGCGGCCCGGGCCATGGCCTTCGGCCCCATCGCCCCGGCCAGGATCGGCACGTCGGCGCCCTGGGCCGGCGCCGGCCCGACGGGGTCGGCCCGCGCGAAGGGCGGCTCGCCCGCCCAGAGGCGCCGCAGCTCGGCGACCTGCTCGTCGAGCCGGGCGTGCCGACCCTTGGTCGTGCGCTCCGCGGCCCGGAAGTCGTGGCCTCGGCCGCCGACGCCGACCCCGACGGTCAGGCGTCCGCCCGAGAGCTGGTCGAGGGTGGCCAGCTGCTTGGCGGCCACCGCCACCGGGTGGGCGGGCAGCACGACCAGGTTGGCGAAGAGGCGCACCCGCTCGGTCAGGGTGGCCGCGGCGGAGAGGGTGACCAGCCAGTCGGGATTGTCGAAGGTGATCCGCTCGCCCGTGGACAATGTGGTGAAGGGTCCGGCGTCGATCGCCCGCGACCAGTCCCGCGTGGTGGCCGCCGTGTACCCCGACGCCATCGTGGGCAGTGACATCCCGACATCCATGGCTGCTCCTCGATCGGGTCGGCACCGGCGGAAGAACCGACGCTCCGGACGCGTTCTACCCGGTGATGTCGGACTTCCACGCTCCCCTGTCGGTCCTCGACCTCGCGCCGGTGGCCCAGGGCTCGACCCCCGCCGACGCGCTGGCCGCCTCGCTGCGCCTGGCTCGGGAGGTGGAGGCGCTCGGCTACAACCGGTACTGGGTGGCCGAGCACCACTCCATGCCCGGCATCGCCAGCTCGTCGCCCGCCGTGCTCCTGGCCCGGGTGGCGGCGGAGACCTCGACCATCCGCCTGGGCTCGGGCGGGGTGATGCTGCCCAACCACTCGCCACTGGTGATCGCCGAGCAGTTCGGGATGCTCGAGGCCTTCGAGCCGGGCCGGATCGACCTCGGGATCGGCCGGGCCCCGGGTACCAACCCGGTCACCGCCCACGCCCTGCGCCGTGGCGCGGTCGGAGCCGACGGCGACGACCTCCCCCGCCAGTTGGCCGAGCTGGTGGCCTACTTCACCGGGGGCTTCCCCGCCGACCACCCGTACGCCTCGGTCCATGCCACCCCGGCCCGGGGCTACCAGCCGGCACTCTGGCTGCTGGGCTCCAGCGACTACTCCGCCCACCTGGCCGGGGAGCTGGGCCTGCCCTTCTCCTTCGCCCACCACTTCGCCGCGGGCAACACCGAGGCGGCGGTCGCGGTCTACCGCTCGGCGTTTCGGCCCTCCGAGGTCCTCGAGGCGCCCTACGTGATGCTGGGCGTCGCCACCGTGTGTGCGCCGAGCGACGAGGAGGCCCAGCGCCTGGCCCTGCCGGGGGCCCTGGCCTTCCTCCGCCTCCGGCAGGGCCGGCCCGGCCTCTATCCGAGCCCCGAGGAGGCGGCCCAGCACCGCTTCACCCCCTTCGAACGCGAGGCCGTGCGCTCGTGGACGGGCACGCACGTCATCGGTGACCCGGCGACGGTGCGGTCCGGCCTCGAGGACCTGGTGGCCCGCACCGGCGCCGACGAGCTGATGCTGACCACGATGCTGCACTCGACCGAGGACCGCATCGCCTCCTACCGCCTGGTCGCCGACGAACTGGCCCTCACCCCCGCCGCCGCTTGATCTCGAGGCGCCATCGGGTTCAGGGGTCGACCAGGGGGGCGTAGGTGTCGGGGCGGCGGGTGGTGAGAAAGGGGAACAGGGCCAGCCAGTCCCGGCGGGCGTCCAGGTCGAGGTCGGCGACCAGCACCGCCGGGCGGTCCCGCGGCGCCTTGACCAGCAGCCGGCCGTAGGGGTCGCTGATGAAGGACGAGCCGTAGAAGGTCAGCGGCGGCTCGGTGCCGATGCGGTTGACGGCCACCATGAAGGTTCCGTTGGCGACGCCGTTGCCCACGATGACCTTCTCCCAGAGGGGTTGGGTGTCGAAGTCGGGGTGGTCCGGTTCGGAGCCGATGGCGGTGGGGTAGACGATGACCTCGGCGCCGCCGAGGGAGTAGGCCCGGGCCAGCTCGGGGAACCACTGGTCCCAGCAGGTGGGGAAGCCCACGTGGGCGTCCCCCACGGTGACGACGGGGTAGCCGCCGTCGCCGGGGCGGAAGTAGCGGTCCTCGTAGTACCCCGCGGTGATCGGGATGTGGAGCTTGCGGGTCCGGGCCAGCAGCGCCCCGTCGGGCCCGACGCAGATCGCGGTGTTGAACCCCAGCCCGCCGTCCCCGCCGTCCTCGTAGAGCGAGGCGTGGACGAACGCGCCGGTTCCCGCCGCCAGCTCGGCGGCCAGGTCGAAGGTCGGCCCGCCGGGCAGAGGTTCCGGGGCGGCGCCCACCGCGGACGGCCCGTCGGGGGTGACCGCGAAGTAGGGCGAGAGGGTCAGCTCCTGCAGGCAGATCAGGCGGGCGCCGGAGTCGGCCGCCATGCGCACGCCTTCGGTCAGGGCGGCCCGGTGCTCCGCGGGGTCCTCGTGCCAGCGGTGCTGGACGGCGCCCACCCGGAACGGCTCCCGTGACGGGGCGTCGACCCGGGCCGGGGAGTCGGGGGGCTGGTCGATGTGGGTGAGCAGGTCGATGGCCATCAGCGTGGCACCTGCTGGGTGATGCAGTGGACACCCCCGCCCCCGTGGGCCAGCACGGCGCCGGGCACACCGACCACCTCGCGCTCGGGAAGCGCGTTGCCCACCGCCGCCAGCGCGGCCTTACCGTCCGGGCCGTCGACCACGGGGACGATGGCCGCGTCGTTGGCCAGGTAGAGGTTGAGGGGTGGCACGACCGAGCGCTCGCCGTCGATCACCACCGAGGGGAGGACGTCGATCTCCACCACCGCGTAGCCCGCGGCCGTCAGCACGTCGACGTTCGCGCGCAGCCGGTCGTGGTTCACGTCGTCGGGGTCGGCCGTGGTCTGGGCCAGGACCTCGCCGGGCCGCATGCAGAGGGCGACGTTGTCCACGTGGCCATCGGTGTCGTCGTCCTCGACCAGGCCCCACGGCAGCCACACCACCCGCTCCACGCCCAGCCACCGGCGCAGCTCCGCCTCGATGCCGGCCCGGTCCAGCGCGGGGTTGCGGTTGGGGTTGAGTAGGCACTGCTCCGTGGTGATGACCGTGCCCGCCCCGTCAACCGTGATGGCGCCGCCTTCCAGCACGAACGGGAAGGCGTCGATCCGCTCGAGGCCGAGGTGCTCGCACATGCGCCGGGCGAACTCGGCGTCTTCGGCGTAGGGGTGGAACTTCTCGCCCCAGGCGTTGAAGACCGGGTTCAACCCGGCCCGCCGCCCGCCGCCGTCGGTGAGCACGATGGCGCCGATGTCCCGGGTCCACGAGTCGTCGATGGGCCACTCGACCACGTCGGCCCCCGGGCACGCGGCCGCGGCCTCGGGCCCGGCGCCCGGGTCGGCGACGAGGAGCACCGGCTCGAAGGCCCCGATGGCGTTGACCACGGCGGCGTGCGCCGCTTTGGCCCCGGGGAGTTGGCCCCGCCACATCTCCTCTCGGCACGGCCACGCCACCACACACCGCTCGTGGGGCGCCCACTCCGCCGGCATCGACAGGCTCATCGCCCCGACGATTGCACAGTCCGGCTCAGCTGGTCTCGGGGACGGCCACCGCGAGCTCGTCCGCGGCCTCGGAGGTCAGGCGCTGGTCGCGGAGGGCGAGGGTGCCCCAGGCGGCGGCCGCGAGGGCGGCGAGGCCACCGACGGCAACGGCCCAGCGGGGCCCGACGTACTCGGCGATGGCGCCGACGATCGGGCCGCCGATGGGCGTGCTGCCGAGGAAGACCATGGCCTGCAAGGCCAGGACGCGGCCCCGCATCTCCGGCGCGGCCTCGGTCTGGACGATGGCGGTCGAGGCGGTGAGGAAGCCGATGCTGGTCATGCCCAGGACGAGGCCCAGCGGGAAGGCCCAGGCCACGGTGGGCGCCATGGCCAGAGCCAGCAGGGCCAGGCCGAAGCCCAGGGACGCCCGGATCACATCGGCCACCCCGATGCTGCGGCGGCGGGCGGTCCACAGCGCGCCGACCAGCGACCCGAGGCTGATGACCGAGAACAGGACGGTGAAGGCGACCTTGGACCGGTCGAAGGTCCGGGTCACCAGCAGGGGCAGCGTCACCTGGAAGTTGAAGGCCAGCGTCCCGACGAACAGCATCATCACCAGCGGGACGAAGAGCACCGGGGTGCGGCGGACGTAGCGCAGGCCCTCCCGGACCTGGCCCTTGCCGCGCGTTGCCGGGGTCGAGGGCCGCAACTCCTCGGTGCGCATCAGCCAGAGCCCGATCAGCACGGCGATGTAGGAGATGCCGTCGAGGGCGAAGGCCCAGCCGTACCCCACCGTGGTGATGAGCAGGCCGCCGAGGGCGGGGCCGATCACCCGGCTGCTGGTCATCATGGCGCTGTTGAGGCTGACGGCGTTGTGGACCAGGTCCTCGGGGACCATCTCGACCACGAAGGCCCGGCGGGCCGGGTTGTCGAAGGCCATGCAGACCCCGCCGAGGGCCGCCGCGGTGTAGATGCCGGCGAGCGGAGGGTCGTCCATGAACGCCAGTCCGGCCAGGAGTAAGGACTGGGCCATGGCCCCGACCTGGACGATGAGGAGCAGTCGGCGTTTGTCGCGGCGGTCGGCGACGAGGCCGGCCCAGGCCCCCAGGAGCAGTACCGGCCCGAACTGGCAGGCGGCCAGGAAGCCCACCGCGACACCGTCACCGGTCAGGTCGAGGACGAGCAGGGTCTGGGCGATGAGGGTCAGCCAGTTCCCGATCTGGGAGATGCCCTGGCCCATGAAGAAGAGCCGGAAGTTGCGGATCCGGAACGACGCGAACGTCTCCCGCGTGGCGGCGGCGAGACGATCGGGCATGGCCTCCGACGTTACGGGCGTCGGAGGTGGGTCAAGGCGGAGGGATCCAGCCGTGGGGCCGGGCGACGGACGGTCAGGGGCCCAACTCCTCCAGGATGGCGGGGTCGAGGGGCTCGGGGTGGTCGGGGTCCCCGGTGCCGGGGAAGCGGTCGACGTCGCGGAGGGCGGGGAAGGCCACCCACCAGGTGCCGGCGATGGCCACGGTGGCGACGCCGCCGAGCACCACGGCCCCGGCCGGGCCGAGGATCTGGCCGGCCACGCCGGACTCGAAGGCGCCCAGCTCGTTGGAGCCGCCGATGAACACGTTCTCCACGGCCAGGACCCGGCCCCGCATGTCCTGGGGCACGACCAGGGGCACGAGGGTGGCCCGGATGAACACGCTGATGGCGTCGGCCCCCGAGAGCACGAGCATGGCCACGAACGCCACGGCGTAGGCCTGGGTCAGGCCGAGGGCGATCGTGCCCAGGCCGAACAGGCCCACCGCGAAGAGCAGCGTGCGCCCGACCCGGCGGACCACCGGTCGCCGGGTCAGGACCAGGGTCACCGCCGCCGCGCCGATCCCTCCGGCGGCCCGCAGCCAGCCGAGACCCACGGCACCGACGCCGAGCCGTTCCTCGGCGATGGCGGGGAGCAGAGCCACCGCCCCGCCGAAGAGGACGGCGAACAGGTCCAGCGAGATGGCGCCGAGCAGGACTGGGTGGTGGCGGATGAACTTCAGACCCTCCAGCGCGTGGCTCAGGCCCGGCCGGGCGGCCTCCTCCTCGGCGGTCTCGACCGCCTCACGCTCCTCGACGGGGCGCAGCGTGATGAACGGGTAGAGCGCGGCACTCAGCAGATGGAGGACGCCGACGGCCACGAAGGGGGCGATCGGGTCGATGGCGTAGAGCGTCCCGCCGACGACGGGGCCGACGATGATCGCGGCCTGCCACGTGGCCGAGTGCCGGGCCACCAGCCAAGGCAGGCCCTCCGGCGGGAGCACGTCGGCGGGCAGGGCCCGGGTGGCGGGGGACGTGAAGGCCCCGGCGATGCCGCTGACCACGATCAGGGCGAAGATCGGACCGACGGCAGTGGGGCCCGAGGCGACGTAGAGGGCGACGGCGAAGCCGACGGCGGCCTCAGCCAGAGCGCCGAGGCCGGACACGACCCGTCGGTCGACGCGGTCGGCGACGGCGCCGGCGACGAGGACGAGGAGCAGGACCGGCAGGAACTCGGCCAGGCCGATGAGGCCGAGGTCCAGCTCCCGGCCGGTCAGGTCGAACACCAGCACGCCGAGCGAGGTCAGCCAGGCCAGGTGGGCCGTCGTGCGCAGGAAGGTCGACCCGATCAGCGCCGCGGACCGACGGTCCCCAGTAGCTCGTCACCGTCCGATCCGTCTGAAATTGCGCTGATTTGTCACGCTGAGCGTGACAAATCGACGCAATTTCGGCTGGGGGGTGGGGGTCACGGGGCGAAGCGGGCGTCGGCGGCCTCGAGCTTCTCGGCGGCCTTCTCGAACGCGGTCATGGCGGCCGCGGCCTCGGCCCTGGCCTGGTCGTGGCGTCGGGCCACGTCAGCCACGTCCTCGGGCCGGTCGTAGAGGTCGGGGTCGGCGAGCTGCTTCTCCAGCCTGGTCACCGTGTCCTCGGCCTTCTGCCAGCGCTTCTCGGCGGACCGGAGCGCGTCCTTCAGGGGCTTGGTCACCCCGGCCCGCTCCTGGCGACGCTCCGCCGCGGTGCGCCGGTCGGCGTTGCGGCCGTCGCCGTGGGTCCCGGTGCGGGGCACTGACCGTCCGGAGCCGGCGTCGGTGCGGGGGGTGAGGATCGACTCGTCCACCCCGTCGTGCCACGTGGCCTTGCCGCCCCGGACCTCGATGAGCGAGGTGGCGACCGAGCGGATCAGGTGCCGGTCGTGGGTGACGAGGAGGACGGTGCCCTCGTAGGCGCGCAGGGCGTCCTCGAGGATGTCGCAGCTGGGCAGGTCGAGGTGGTTCGTGGGCTCGTCGAGCACCAGCAGGTTGTGGGGCTCGACCATGATCTTGCCCAGAGCCAGGCGGGTGCGCTCGCCACCGGACAGGTCGCTGACCCGCCGGTCGGCCGCGTCGCCGCTGAAGCCGAAGCTGCCCAGCAGCGTGCGCCGGTTGCGGCCGGCCGCCTCGGGCACACTGGCCGAGAACTCCTCCACCACCCGCTTGGTGCCGTCGAGAGCGTCGGCCTGGTGCTGCTCGAAGCTGGCGATCTCGATGTTGTTGCCGAGGGCGATCGTGCCTGCCGTCGGCTCCAGTTGGCCGAGCAGGACCTTGAGCAGCGTGGTCTTGCCCGCCCCGTTCGGCCCGATGAGGCCGATGCGCATGCCCCGCTCGATGACCACGTCCACGCCGGTCAGGACCGGCGGTTCGTCGTCGTAGCCCACGTCGACGCCGTGCAGCTCGGCCACGACCCGCGACGAGCGAGGCGGGGGCGCGAACGCGAACTTGGCCTTGATGGTCTCGTCGTCGGGGACGGCGATGCGCTCGATCTTCTCGAGCGCCTTGACCCGGCTCTGGACCTGCCGGGCCTTGGTCGCCTTGTAGCGGAAGCGCTCGATGAACTGCTCGGTCTTGGCCAGCTGCTTGGCCTGACGGTTGGCCGCGGCCTCCAGGCGCTCGAGGTTGGCCTCCCGCTCGACCACGAACTCGGCGAAGCCGCCCACGTACTCGGTGGCCGACTCGTGGCTCATCTCGATGACCCGGTTGGCCACGCCGTCGATGAAGTCCCGGTCGTGACTGACGAACAGCACGGCCCCCCGATAGGCGGAGAGGTACTGCTCCAGCCAGCCGACGGAGTCGACGTCGAGGTGGTTGGTCGGCTCGTCCAGGAGGAGCACGTCGGGGTCGCTCAGCAGCAGTCGGGCCAGCAGCACCCGCATGCGCCAGCCGCCGGACAGCTCCCGCACGGGCCGGCGCGAGTCCTCGGGGGTGAACCCGAGCCCGCCGAGGATGCGCTCGGCCTCGGCCTGCAGGCCGTAGCCGCCGAGGCCCTCGAAGCGGGACTGGACGTCGCCGTACTCCTCCAGGACACCCTGGTCTCCGGCGGTGAGCCGGGCTTCGAGATCCTCCAGCCGGTGGTGGAGATCGGCCAGCGGCCCGCCGCCGTCCAGGGTCTCGTCCAGCACCGTGCCCGCGCGAGGCCACCGGCTGGTCCTGGGGCAGGTAGCCCAGGCGGAGGTCGGCCGAGCGATGGACCTCGCCGGCGTCGGCGTCCTGCAGCCCGGCCACGATCTCCAGCAGCGTGGTCTTGCCCACGCCGTTGGCGCCCACGAGCGCGATCCGGCGCCCGTCGCCGAGGACGAAGGTGACCCCCCGGAACAGCGTCCGGTTGCCGTGGGCCTTGCTCAGGCCCGAGATCGTGAGCACGGCCCGTCAGGCTACGAGCGCCCGGAGGCCGCCCTACGGGGCGTTTCGGCCCCCCGGGCCCGACGCCGGTCCCCTCGACCAGCGACTACCTTCGTGAGCCATGCGAGTCCGGGGGGTTCTCGCGGCACCGGCGGCGACGTCTCGATTGCTTCGTTGTCTGAGCCCGTGACCGACGCGGCGGCCACCGCCTGGTCAGACTTCTGCACGCGGCTGGCGGCGCTGGGCCGGACCCTTCCCGAGGACCCCGCGGCCCGGGCCGACGGCGTCCGCCACCTGGCCCGACAAGTGGTCATGGCCCTCCAGGGCCACCTCGAGCACGGGGACCCGGCCCATCCGTCGTTCCACCGCTACGAGGAACCCTGGGTCCAGTGGGGCGGCCCCAACCCCGACAACGTCTACCTCCGGGCGGCGATCGACCCGGCCGCCACCTACCGGCTGTGGGGCGACGTCACCGGGGTCCGTGAGGCGATCGTCTCGTTGGTCGAGGGCGACATGCACCTGGGGGCGTTCGGTGTCTGGTCCGAGAAGACGCTGTCGGAGCTGGCCGTCGGCGACGACGGCCTCCTGGAGGTCTGGATCTCCCCCGACGAGCACGCCGGGAACTGGCTGACCACCGACCCGGGCGCCACCCAGCTGCTGGTCCGCCAGTACCAGGTGGACTGGGAGCAGGACCGGATCGCCACCCTGCACCTGGAACGCCTGGACACCAGGGGGACGCCCCCGCCGGCGCTGAGCGACGAGACCGTGGCCGCGGCCCTGGACCAGGCCGCAGCGTGGGTCGAGGCGTCGGCCACGTTCTGGTCCGACTACATGGAGGGTGCCCGGGGGGCGATGGCCCACAACGCCTTCGGCCCTCCGAACACCCCGCCGGGCGGCGCACCCAACATCGCCTACGGCGGCGGCTGGTGGGCCCTGGGTCCCGACGAGGCCCTGGTCATCAGCCACCACCGGCCCGACGCCGACTACTGGGGCTGGACGGTCCACCACCGCCACCGCATGGACTCGGGGGACTTCGCCGATCACCTGACCAGCACCAACGGCGCCCAGGCGCACGTCGACCCCGACGGGCGCGTCCGTCTCGTGCTCGCCGCCACCGACCCCGGTGTCCCCAACTGGATCGACACCGAGGGCCGGCCCGAGGGTCTGCTCGTCTACCGCTATGTCGGGACCCGCAGCCGACCCGTGCCCGACGCCGTGGTGGCGCCCGTGACGGCCGTGCGGGACCACCTCCCTCCCGGCCACCCGGTGGTCTCGCCGGTCGAGCGGGTCGAGCAGCTCGCGGCCCGGCGTCGCGCCGTCCTGGCCCGCTACCAGTGACCCTCCTGCTGCCCCCACCCTGCCGTTCTGGTGGCTCCGGCGCGTGGTGGAGCACCACCTCCAGCCACCAGAACCATCGAGGGGGGTCGCGGTGACCTGGATGCCACCGGACCGGCCGGTGTGGGTGGAGCGGCTCAACGCCCACGGGGACGCCGTCGGGGGGGCCGACCACCTGGTCGGGCTCGACCCCGAGGAGCTGATCACTGCGGCCGCGACGTCCACCGGGCTCGAGGACTTCGGGGCGCCGACCTGGCGGCCCCATTACGACGTGCTGTTGGCCGCGCTGGAGGCGGAGAGCGACCTCCACCTGGTTGGGCGCCTCATGGCCCGGACCGAGATCCTGCGCTCGCTGCGCAACCGGCTGGAGTTGGAGGACCTCTGGTCCGAGAGACCAGCGGTCCTCGACCAGCCGGTGGCCGCCCCCGTCTTCGTCATCGGCATGGCCCGCTCGGGTACCTCGATCCTCCACGAGGTCCTGGCCTGTGACCCGGCCCATCGGGCCCCTGCGACCTGGGAGCTGCTCCACCCGGCCCACGGTCCCGGCGAGGCCGAGGCCTGGGGCGACGCCACCCACGCGTTCTGGCCCGACGTGCAGCCCGAGTACGAGGCGATGCACCACAACGCGGGCGAGCTCCCCAACGAGTGCATCTTCGCCACGATGAACGAGTTCCTCTCGGACCACTGGGGCGGGGTCCACGAGGTGCCCAGCTACACGATGCACCTGGTCGGGGCCGACCACACCGACGCCTACCGGTACCACCGGCGCATCCTGCAGACCCTTCAGGCCCGGGAGCCGGGGGCGCGGTGGCTGCTCAAGGCACCCAGCCACCTGGCCACCCTCGATGCTCTCTTCGCCGTCTACCCCGACGCCCGCATCGTCCATGTCCACCGGGATCCGCTGAAGACCGTGCCGTCGACGCTGAGCCTGATGGCCACCCTCAAGTGGATGCGGTGCAACCACACCGATCCGGTGGCCACCGCCCCGCTCTTGGCCTGGGGCTTCGGGACCCTGCTGGACGGGGTCGTCGAGGGCCGGGCCTCCGGCCGTCTGCCCGATGCCCAGTTCGCCGACCTCCGCTACGCGGACCTCCTGGCCGACCCGGTCGACGCGGTGGCCGGCCTCTACGACCAGTTCGCGTGGGACTTCCCGGCTTCGACCAGCCGGTCCATGGCCGACTACCTGGCCGCCCGTCCCCAGGACAAGCACGGCACCCACCGCTACGCCCTCGAAGACTTCGGCCTCGACCCCGCCGAAGAGCGGGCCCGCTTCCAGCCCTACCAGGAACGGTTCCGGGTGCCCGACGAGCCCTGAGATCCCGTTCTGGGTCCACCCCTGTGTTCCTGGCGACACAAGGGTGTATCCAGAACGGAGTCAAGAGGTGAGGGTGGTCTCGCCTTCGGGGACGGTGACGCTGAGGGTGCCGTCGTCCTCGGCCTCGCCGTCCTCGTCGCCGCCGGTCACCACCGTGCCCGGCGCGACGCCGGTGAGCGTCACCTCGACGGGCTGGTCGGCGTTCACCTCGATGGTCCCCTCGTCGGTCAGGCCCGCTGTGGCCACGTCGACGGTGATCGCGGTCAGGTTGTCGAGTTCGAGGGTGAGGACCGGCTCAGCCACGACCAACCCGGCCGGGGCCACCCGTTCGACGGCGCGCTCGTGCCAGGTGTCCTCGGTAATGACGTCGGGGTTGTCGCCGCACAGGTCCCCGCCGTCGGGGCCGCTCCCGCCCTGCCGGTCGATGTGGACGGCGTCGAAGGTCCCGCTGTCGAGCGCCGCGCTGTGGGCGACGACGGAGCCGAGGTCCGACACGTCGGCGACGACCATGCCCGAGACCCAGTAGGCCCCGTCATAGGACAGCTCGAGGCCGGAGTCGGGGTCCGACACGAACTGGGCCGGGTCCACGGCGTACCGGACCTGGGCCGGCGCCGTGACCCGCTCGAACTCGGGCAGCGAGGCGAAGACGCAGTCGTAGACGAACCCGCCCGCCTCGTGGCCCCGCTGGTCGAGCATCCACGCCCGGTAGGCCAGTTCCAGCTCGTCCATCCCGTCGGTGGTGAAGGTGGCACCGTCGGCGGGGATCAGGGGGTCCTGGGCGCCGTTGATTTGGCGGACGGGGAGGTTCCAGAGGTTGCCCAGGAGGGGCCGGGTGTCCTCGGTGGCCAGACCGATGAGGGGGGCGTTGACCGAGAAGCGGTCCGGGTAGAGGGCGCCCAGGCGAAAGGCGCCGATCCCGCCCATCGACCCACCCGAGAGGATGATCCGGTCGGGATCCGGGGCAAAGCGCTCCGACGCGTCCTCCAGGACGGCGAACACGTCCTCCTCGGCGATGCCGCCGTAGCCGAGGCCCGTGGTGGCGAAGGTGTCCCTCGATCAACCGGCGGCAGATCGGTCCCTCACAGGGCCTGATCTGCCGCCGGATCGAACCCACCCCTCGCCGTGCCCGTCATTCCGTCACGCTCGGTGACCAAATGGGCCGGCTTGGGTCGTCCTCGGCGAACTGGCTCCTGATCCTCCGCCCCTGACCGGAGGATCAGGAGCCAGAACGAGGACCGGCCACCCCGGGTGAGATTCCGTGGCCGGAGAACGCTCGAGTGCCCCCGACGACCGGCGGCCCGACCCCACGCCCCCGTTGTTGCATCGGTGTCGGTCGCCCGACGAATGCCCGAGTTGGTGTGTCAGCCGACGGTGACGGCGGCGACGGCCACGAGGCTGAGGGCGACGGCGGCGACCTGGGAGCGGTGGAGGCGCTCGGCCAGGATCTGGCGGGCGAGCAGGACGATGACCACCGGTGACATCGAGACCAACAGGGACGTCACCGTGAGGGGCGCCGCCCGGGTGGCCAGCAGGAAGAGCACGTTGGCGGTCATGTCCATGACGCCCGACCCCACGATCAGGCGGAGGTCGACCCGGCTGGGCAGCTCGGCCCGGGTGGCGAACGCCCACAGACCGAGCATGATCAGCGAGGCCATTCGGGCGCCGACCAGCGGCCACAGGCCAGACGTGGCGGGCGTCTGGTCGAGCAGCACCAGGAAGCTACCGACGAGCAGACCACCGACGACCGCCAGGAGCGGTCCGGCGGAACCGGCGGATCGGGTGCGACCGCCCCCTCCGGCAACGATGCCGATCGCCACCAGGCCGAGCACCAGGCCGCCGGTGGCCATCACCGACAGGCGCTCGCCCGCGATCAGGCCGGCCATGACGGGCACGGCCACGGCGGTGATCGAGGTGATCGGGGCGACCAGTCCCATCGGGCCCGTGGCGAGGGCACGGAGGTAGGCCACCAGACCGAGACTCCCGGCGATGCCGGCCAGCGCACCGAAGCCGAGGGCGTCGGGCGAGGGGGTGCCACTCAGGAACGGGAGCACGGCGAGCAGCACCACGAAGCCGGCCACCTGGGACAGCACGGTGACGGTGGTCGCCGGCGATCGCTTGGCGGCCAGACCCCCGACGAAGTCGGCCGTCCCGAACGACAGACCCGCACCAAGGGCCAACAGCAACGCCATCTCACTGCTCCTCTGCTCAGTCACATCATTGGACCCTATGGTCCAGTGAAGTGAACTCTAGCCGAAGTACAGCGGACTGACCACATGAGTATGCTCTGCTGTACCAACGGGAGGAGGGCCCCGTGCAGGATCCCGAACAGTTGGCCGCCGACCTCGGCCGTAACGTGCGTCGCCTGCGTCTGCGGCGGAACATGACCCTGGAGGCCTTGGCCGAGCGGGCCGCCGTCGCCAAGGGCACGGTCATCGCCGTCGAGCAAGCCCGGGCCAACCCCAACATCGCCACCCTCTGCCGCTTGGCCGACGCCCTCGGGGTGGGGGTCGACAGCCTGATCGAATCGGCCGGCGGGCCCCGGGTGCGGGTCAAGCGGGCCGATGCCACCCCGGCGCTGTGGAGCAGCGAGGCCGGGGGCCGGGGGCTCTTCCTGATGGGGACGGACCCCCCCGACGTGGTCGAGCTCTGGGACTGGACCCTCTCGGCGGGCGAGCACTTCGACGGTGCCCCCCATCCCGTCGGCTCCTTCGAGATGCTCTCGGTGCTGGAGGGGAAGTTGGCGGTGACCGCCGGCGAGGAGGAGCACGTCCTCACGGAGGGCGACACCATCCACTTCGAGTCCGACGTGGCCCACCGCTACGCGAACCCCGGCAAGAAGGCCAACCGCTTCGTGATGGCGGTCTACGAGCCCCTACCCGAGCGTCCGGCACCCCCCGAGCCCCTCGACCCCGCCGACCAGCCCCCCCCGTCCCACGCCAACTGAGTGGTAGGTCAGCCCGGGGAGCGGAGGTCGGCGGCGGTGCTGGGGCCCTCGATCAACGGTTCCTGGGGCTTGATCAGGCCGCGACTGACCCAGTTGCGCCGTTCGGCCCAGACCAGCATCGGCGGGAGCACGATGAGGGCGCTGGCCAGCGCCACGGTGACGTTCATGCCGACGACCCGCCCGAAGTCACGCAGGAGGGGCAGAGAGGAGAGCGAGAGGACAGCCACCCCGGCGATGCCCGTCAGAGCCGAGACGATGAAGGCTCGGCCGGTGCGGGCCGCGGCCACGTCGGCGGATTCCCTCGGGTCGAGGCCCCGGTTCCTCTCCTCCACGAAGCGCAGGAGGATGAGGGACGTGAACTCGGTGCAGATGGCGATGACCAGCGGCCCGCCGACCGCAGTCATGGGACTGAGCTTCAGGTCGAGGGCGTAGGCCACGAGCGACGAGGCCCCCACGGCGATGAGCACCGGTACCAGCGACAGCAGGGACCGGATGACCGACCGGAGCCGGAACGTCAGGAACACACCGACGAAGGCGATCGAGAGATAGGTGAGCAGCACCCGGTTGGCCTCGAGGTTGTCGAGCAGCCCGACGCCCACGACGGCCAGTCCCGACGGTGTGGCACTCACACCCGCGGGGGGCGCGGTCTCCTCTCGGAGCTCCCGCACGACCACCGCCCGCTCCTCGAGGGACCGCGGGGCGGCCTGGAAGATCATGTTGAACGCCGTTCCGTCGGCGTTGACCGTCGACGCCTGGACGTCGGCCGGTGCCACCTCGAAGGCTGCCTCGACCTCGGCGCCCGTCGGCGAGACGTCACTCGCCCCGGGCACGACGAGCAGGCCGCCGACGGCGGCCTCGATGCTCGACGCGGTCAGCAACTGGTCGTAGCGGTCGAGGGCCTCGTTCTGGAAGTCATGGGCGAACTGGGTGAACTCGTCGGAGAACACGTCGTCGGACTGGGCGAAGACCCCCAACTCGCTGGAGCTGCCCACCTGGTCCTCGATCTCACGGATGTCCAGGATGGTTCCGGATTCCTGGTTGACCCACTGGATCGGGTCGGTCTGCAGGACGAGGTCGTCCTCGACGGCCAGGCCCCCGAAGAAGACGGCGAGGCTGACCAGGGCGAAGGCGGGGGCCAGCTTCGTCGGCAGCGAGCCGAGGCGGACCACGAACCTCCCGAGCGCGCCCTCGCTGAAGTCGCCGCCCTTGGTCGGCGAACGGAACTCGCGGGCCCCGAGGGCGGCCAGTGGCAGCAGGATCGAGGTGAAGCAGATGACGACGATGCCCACAGCGAGGAGGAGACCGAACTGGCGGATCATCGGCACCTTGGCGAAGCGCAGGGCGGCGAAGGCGAAGACGGCGTCGAAGGTCACCACCAGGAGCGCCGGACCGAGGCCGCGGGCAGTCTCCTGGATCGGGTGGTCTGCCCGGTCGAGGATCACCTCCTCTTCGACCCGGGAGTGCATCTGGATCGCGTAGTCGATCCCGACCCCGAGGAGCACCGGGAGCCCGGCGATGGTGACGATTGTCAGCGGTATGCCGAGGTAGCCGGCCAAGCCGAAGGCCCAGGTGACCCCGACGAGGATCACCCCCATGGGCAACAGCCGCCAGCGCACGTCGAAGAAGACAAGCAGGATCAGGACCATGATGGCCACGGCGATCCCGCCCAACGTGAGCATGCCGCCCCGCAGGTAGTCGTTGATGTCCCGCAGGAGCACGGGTGCGCCGGTCGTGACCGTCTCGGCGTCGGGGAAGGAGAGTCCGGCCGCCGTCTCCTCGACCACGGCGGCGTCGGCTCCCTCGTCCTCGAGGGAGAGGTTGCCCTTGAGACGCACGATGATCTGAGCGTGCTCGGTGTCGGGGAAGAACGGGCGGAGGGAGATCCGGATCTCCCCTTGGTTGTCGAACAGGAGGAACTGCACCCAGTCGGGGTTGTCGAGGGTCCGCTCGGCCTCGGGAACGGCCTCCAAGCGGGCGAGGGTCACGGTGGCGTCGTCAAAGCGAGCCGCCTGCTCGGGTGAGCCCTCCTCCTCGGACTCGAGGGCCCGCTGCAGGGCGCCGCCGGCGATGCTGTCGGTCGGACCGCCCCCTGGCGGGGCCTCGACGAGCGCCGCGTCGAACTCCAGCGCGGTCAGCGGGGTGACGACCCCGTGGAACCGCCCGGTCTCGGTGAGGGCGTCGTGGAACGCGGTGAACTGGGCATTGCCGTCGGACGTGAAGAGCTCGTCGACGGTGTGGCCCTCGTCCATCGTGATGACGGTGAGCATCGCCTGACCCCCGAAGAGGTCCTGGTAGGCGACGTTGTCCTGGTAGGTCTGGTCGGACTTGTTGAGGTAGCTGTCCTGTCCGGTGGCGAACTCGAGCTGGGTGATGCCGTAGCCCAAGACCAGGGTCACGATGAGGCCGATCAACGAGACGACCCCGGCGTGTTCTCCGAGCTTGACCGCCAACCACGACCAGAACCTCTGCATGCGGCTCCCCCCGGGAGTGGCCGGGGTACCACGCCGGTTCCTCGTGCCGGTCGCAGACTCTACGCTGACCGGGTCGGGCAGGAGGCCGGGTGGACGAGGAGACGCAGCAGTTCACGTCCTTCGACGGGACGGGCATCGCCTTCGGGCGTTGGGCCGGCGACGGCAGTTCGGTCGTGCTCCACCACGGCTTCGCCGCCGACGCCCACGTGAACTGGGTCCGGCCCGGGATCGTGGACCGGCTGGTCGACGCCGGTTTCGCCGTCATCGCGCTGGACGCTCGTGGCCACGGCCGCTCGGACAAGCCCCACGCCACCGAGGCCTACGGCGAGCCGACCATGGCTCGGGACGTGTCCGCCCTGGCGGACCACCTCGGCCTCGAGTCCTACCACCAGGTCGGCTACTCGATGGGCGGGATCGTGTCGCTCTTCGTCGCCCTGGGCGACCCCCGGGTCCGCGGCCTGGTGGTGGGCGGCATCGGCGCCGGGGTCGTCGAGGTCGGCGGCCTGGACACCCGGGAGATCCGTCGGGAGGCGATTGCCGAGGCCCTGCTGGACGACGACCCGGACGGCGTCCCGAGCCCGGCCGCCGCCCGCTTCCGCGCTTTCGCCGAGTCGACGGGGGCCGACCTCGTCGCGCTGGCCGCGTGTGCCCGGGCGGCGTTCCAGAGCCGGGTCGCCCTCGAAGGGATCACCGCCCCGACCCTGGTGGTGGCCGGTGAGCGTGACGACCTCGCCCGCCGTCCCGAGGTCCTGGCCGGGGCCATCGTGGGCGCTGAGCTACGCGTGGTGCCCGGGGATCACCTCGGTGCCGTCGGCCAGCCGGCCCTCGCCGAGGCCATCGTGTCGTTCCTGGCCGCCCACTCCGGCTGACCCACCGTCGCGCGCGTCGACCTGCGGGGTGCGGTGGCCCTAGCGACGGGTGGGTACTACGGATCCCGGCGGAGCGCAGCGGAGCGGAGCGGCATGGTCGACCCGCGGCATCGGCGAAGCCGGCGGAGCGCAGCGGAGCAAGTGTCATCGCGGGTGGGCCTGGAAGAAGGCCCACATGACCTCGTTGGCCGAGACACTGAGGTCGACGGGGCCGACGACGTCGCCGATGGCGGCGTCGAACGCGCTGCCCGGCCAGGTGTGGCCACCCCCGGCCACCCGGTAGAGCTCGACATCGCAGCCGTAGTCGAGGCGGTCGACGGTGTCGGTCACCCGCTCCGTGGCTGGCTCGGCGTCGGGACAGCCATTGCCCTCGGCCCAGGCCGCGGCACTCGCTTCGGCCCCGGGTAGGACCTCCTCCATGCGCGAGCGCTCGTCGTCGTCGAGCTCCTCCAAGGTGTCGCCGGGGTTGTCGGGTGAGGGCAGGCCAGCGGCCCGCCGCCCACGCCACCGTCGTAGGCGAGGATCTGGTCGTCGGTCCCGTGGAAGATCACTGCCGGTACCGGGCGCGTGCGCTCACAGGGCTCCAGCACGCCGATCCCCGCCACGGGGGCGGCGGCCGCGATGCGGTCCGACAGCCGGCAGCCGAGCACGGTCGTCATGAGCCCACCCATCGACAGGCCGGTCGAGTACACCCGGTTCCGGTCGATGCAGAGCTCGCCCTCCACCTGGTCGAGGAGGTCGCCCATGAAGGTGACGTCCTCGTCGCCCAGGAGCTCCCAGGCGTCGGGCGTCCGGCCCGAGTCCGGGGTGATGGTGACGAAGCCCTCCTGCTCGCCGTATGGGCCGAGGCCGGTGTGCAGCGCGTGGATCGGGCCGCCCTCGAGCAGGCCGTGGATGTCCAGCACGAGGGGCACTGGGGCGTCGCCGTCGTGGGCCGTCGGGACGTACTGGGCGTAGGTCCGGTCGGTGCCTCCGGAGCTGATGACGTGCTCTGCCTCACCCGGAGGTGTGGTCGCCGTGCCGCCGCACCCGGGGGATGGCGCCGCCGGCACCGACGCCGGGTCGACTGGGGCCGCGGCCGTGCTCGTGGTCTCGGGCGGCGCGGTGGTGTCCGCCGCCGCCGTCTCGGCGTCGTCGTCCCCGGTGCAGGCGCTCAGCAGGAGCGCGGCGGCGAGGACGGCGGAGGCGCCCCGCCTCACCCCATCTGGCTCATGAACTGGTTGAGGTCGAAGTAGTCCCGCCATGCGGTGATCTTGCCGTCGGCGTTCACCTCGAAGGTCCCCATGACGGGCAGGGCGATCTCGTTGCCGGGGAAGAAGAAGGTGTCGATGCGCTCGGTCAGGACGTGGTTGCCGCTGGCGGCGATGGCCAGGGTCTCGAACTCGACCTTGTCCACGCCGGCGGTGAACCCCAGGACCGTGGCCCGGATGTCCTCGATCCCGTTCACGGGCTCCAGCGGGATGTTGTGGTACACGCAGTCGTCGGCCAGGTGGGCCAGGGCGGCGTCGATCTGGTCCGGCGTGCCCCACGCGTCACAGAACGCCCGCACCACGTCGATCGGCTCAGCCACAGCGCTCCCTCGGGTTCGTCAAGGCTGGGACCGTACCCGGGTCAGAGGGCGGCAAGGGCCTCGCCCCAGTCCGTCACGGTGCCGAAGCGGGCGAGGGTTGCGAGGTGGGGGCGGTGTCGCCGAAGGCCTGGATGCCGGTGAACAGGCAGGTCCGGATGAGCTCGGGGCCGACTGTCCCTGATCGCATGGGCGGGACGGTAGTACCGACGGTCGGTACGGTCCCGCGGGTGGGGGACGACCGGGAGACTACGGCGGCCTGGATCGCCGCGGGCCTGGGTGGGCTGACCGGCCGGGCCGACGGGCCGGCGTTGCTTCCCCCGGCAGCGACCATCGCGGCCATCGCCGCGCTGGTCGCGGCCGCACCGGTCGACGAGCCCCTGGTGCTGTTGGGAGAGCGGTCGGCGCTGGCCGGTCGCCGACGGGCCGGGGCCACGAGCTGTGGCGGGTCGGCCCGGCTGCTGGCCGCCGCGGACGGCTGGGTGGCCGTGAACCTGGCCCGGACCGAGGACGTCGACCTGATCCCGGCCTGGCTCGGCCTGGCGTCCGACCCCGACGACCCGTGGGCGGCCGCGGCCGATGCCGTCCGATGCCAGCCGGCCGGTGACCTCGTCACCGATGCCACCGAGTTGGGGCTGCCGGTGTCAGCGGTCGGCAAAGCACCGGGGCCCGATCCCAGGGGTCCCGGCCGGGGCGCCGCCGAAGGAGCGCCAGGGGACGGATCGACCGACGGGCCCGGTCCGTCAGCGGTGGTCGCTCGCCGGAGCGGCGTCATCCACACGCGGGTCGCCGATCGGGAACCGATCGGCGGGGCACCGCTGGTGGTCGACCTCTCGTCGCTCTGGGCCGGGCCGCTGTGCAGCCACCTCCTGGAGCTGAAGGGAGCTCGGGTCGTGACGGTCGAGTCGAGTCGCCGTCCCGACGGTGCTCGCCAGGACGAGACCGGGTTCTTCGACCTCCTCAACGTGGGCAAGGCGTCAGTGGCGTTGGACCTGCCGTCGACCTTCGGTCTGGCCCGGCTACGGGGGCTGCTGCGGGCGGCCGACGTGGTGATCGAGGGCTCCCGACCCCGGGCGCTGCGGGGTTGGGGGATCGACGCCGAGTCGTACCTGGCCGCAGAGGACGGGCCCCGCGTCTGGGTCTCGATCACGGCTCACGGCCGGACAGGACCGGCCGCGAACCGGGTCGGCTTCGGCGACGACGCGGCGGCGGCCGGGGGACTGGTGGTCTCCGACGACGACGGCCCCTGCTTCCTCCTCGATGCCGTCGCGGACCCCCTGACCGGGATCGCCGTGGCCCGGGCGGTCGAGGAGGCCCTGGCGGAGGGCGGGACCTGGCTCCTGGACGCCGCTCTGGCCCGCGTCGCGTCTTCGGTCGCCCGTCCCGGTCCGGCCGTCGCGCTGACCGACGCGGCACGCCCGCCCCGCTTCCGCCCCGTGCCCGGCCCCGCCCGTCCCCTCGGCGCCGACACCGACACTGTCCTGGCCGAGTTGGCCCGACGATGAAGGCGTTGGTGCTGAGGGGCGGGGAGGTGGACGGGCGGCGGACGGACGTGGTGCTGGTCGAAGATCGGGTCTTCCGCATCCGGCCGGACCAGGAGCCGGGCGGTCCCCATGATGTGTTGGACGTCGAGGGGCGGGCGGTGCTCCCCGGGCTGCACGACCACCACCTGCACCTGCTCGCCATGGCCGCCGCCGCGGGGTCGCTCGACCTCTCGCCCCCGGTCGCCGCCGAGGATGCCGTCCGCCGGGCTGCGGGCGTCACCCGGCCCGGCCGTTGGGTGCGGGCAACCGGCTTCGTGCCGTCAACCGTCGAGATCGACCGGGCGCGGCTCGACGAGTGGGCGGGCACCGTGCCCGTCCGGGTGCAGGATGCGTCGGGTGCGCTGTGGATCCTGAACGGCGCGGCGCTGACGGCGGTCGCCGCCGCCGGCGTGGCCCTCACGGACGAGGAGCGCGCGCGGGGCTGGATCCTGCGGGGCGACGAGCGCCTCGGCGGGGCGTGGCCGGAGCCAGACCTCCACCTGGCTGACGTGGGTGCCGCCCTCACCGCTCACGGCGTCACCGGCGTCACCGACGCCACCCCCTTCACCGCCCCCGGCGGCCCGAGCCGGCTCGCGGCCGCGGTGGCCGACGGTTCGATCCCGCAGCGGGTGGTCGTCACCGGCGCGCCGGGCCTGGCGGTCGAGGACGAACTCGCCCGGGGACCGGCCAAGCTCGTCATGGGCGACCACGACCTCCCGACGCTGCCCGACCTGGTCGCGGCCATCGACCGGGCCCATCGGGACGGCCGACCGGTCGCCGTGCACTGCGTCACGGCCGAGGCCCTCGCCCTGCTGCTGGCGGCCTGGACCGACGTCGGCGCCCTCCTGGGGGACCGGGTCGAGCACGGCGCCGTCGTCCCCCTCAGCGCCATCCCCGTCCTGGCGGACCTTGGCGTCGCCGTCGTCACCCAGCCCGGCTTCGTTGCCGACCGAGGTGACCGTTACCGGGCCGAGGTCGACCCCGTCGACCAGCCGGACCTCTGGCGCTGCGGCACCCTCCTCGAAGGCGGGGTCCCGGTCGGCGGCGGCACCGACGCCCCGTACGGCGCGGCCGACCCCTGGCGGGCCATGGCCGCCGCCGTCGACCGGGCCGCCGCCTCAGGCACGGTGCTCGGCCCCGAAGACCGCATCGCCCCCCAGAGGGCCCTCGACCTCTTCCTCGGCCCACCCGACGCCCCCGGCGGCCCGTCCCGCCGTGTCGTTCCCGGTGCTCCGGCCGACCTCTGCGTCCTCGACCGACCCCTCGCCGACGCTCTCGAGGACCTCGCCGCCGTCCGTGTCAGCGCCACCCTCGTGGGTGGCCGGCTGGTAGGGCCCACCTGACGCTGGCCGCTCGGGCCGGGGTTGGTGCTGCCGGCTGGGTGGTCGGGCCGTGGGATCCGCCCCCGCGGTTGCGTCGGTGTCGTTTCCGGTACCGCATTCCCCGACCTGGCTACCCTGGGCGGCGCCACCGGGGGGTGGTGTCGACAGCAGCAGGGGGAACACCGATGGCCACGACAGTCGCGCCGCAGGCGCCCACGTTCGAGCGCATCGCCACACCAGCAGCGGTCCTGGTCACCATGGCGACGCTGTCCGCGGCGGCCGGAGTGGTCCACCTCGTCATGGTGCCCTCGCACATGGCCGAGTTCGCCGCCGAAGGGGTCGCTTTCGCCGTGGTGGGCTGGCTCCAGCTGCTGGTGGCCTTCTACCTGTGGACCCGGCCGTCACGGGCCCTGCTCGGGTTCACCGCCCTCCTCAACGCGGCGTTCATCGGCGCCTGGGCCGTGAGCCGGACGGCCGGTCTCCCGGTCGGGCCGAACGCGGGCACGGCGGAGTCCGCCTCGCTGGTGGACCTCACCGCCGTCGGCCTGGAGGCGGCCTTGATCCTGCTGGCCGTGGCCGTCCTCCTCCGCCCGACGCTCATCGAGGTGAGCCTTCCGCCGGGCTTGGCGATGGCCGTCCCGCTGGCCATCGTCGTCGTGACCAGCGCCGTGGTGGCCTCCCCCGAGGCCCGCAGCCATGGCCACGGCGCCGAGACGGCCTCTGCCGGAGCGATGGCCGGGACCGGTCACCACGGGGCCGAAAGCGCCGGCGCGGCTGCGGTCGGGGCCGACCGGGGCCTGAGCCTGCTGACGAACGGGCACCACGGGGCGATCGAGCAGCAGCCGATGTCGCCGGCGACGACGGCCGAGCTCAAGGGCCAGTTGGCCATCACCCGCGAGGTCGCCGAGCAGTACCCGACCGTGGCCGCCGCCGAGGCCGCCGGCTACCGCCGGGCCGGGCCGTACTCGCCCGGGCTCGGGGCGCACTACACGATCACCAGTGGCCCGGCCCTGAACTTCGACGGGGTGATGACCGAGGAGGACCTCCGCTCGCCGCTGTCGATCATCTACGACGGCACCGAGCCGGACTCCCCGGTCGCCGGCTTCATGTACTACGCCACGACGGCGACCGAGCCCGAGGGCTTCGCGGGCGCCAACGACGTCTGGCACTACCACGAGAACACATGCGTCAAGTTCGCCAACGGTGAGATCGACGCCCCCTTCGGCGCTGATCTGGAGGTCACCGACGCCCAGTGCGCAGAGGTCGGGGGCTTCATGATCGACTCGACCCAGTACATGGTCCACGTGTGGTCCGTGCCGGGCTACAACAACGTCGACGAAGGCGTCTTCGCCGAGGTCAACCCCGCGCTCGACTGTGACGACGGCAGCTACTGGCAGCTCCCGTCCTCGCAGTGGCCCGACCACCTCATGAACGTCTGCGAGTCCGGCGCCGCCTGACCCCGGACGCGACGGGGCCCCGGCCCCGCCGCCGAAGCGACAGGACCGGGGCCGGATCGAACGTCCTACTGGCTGGCGATGGCGTCCAGCACGTCGAGCTTGGCGGCTCGACGGGCCGGGCCCAGCGCCGCCCCGATCCCGGCCAGGGCCGCCAGGGCGACGATGACGCCGACCTGGGTCGGGGGCACCGTGAAGGCGGTGACCTCGGTGCCCAGGGCCTGGATCACACCCCAGGCGCCGGCGATGGCCAGGCCGGTGCCGAGGGCGGTGCCCAGCAGGGCGATCCCCACAGCTTCCCAGCGCACCGTGCGGCGCACCTGGCTGCGGCTCATGCCCACGGCTCGCAGCAGGCCGATCTCCCGGCGCCGCTCGTGGACCGACAGCGCCAGGGTGTTGGCGATGCCGATGAGGGCGATGATGACCGCGAGGGCCAGCAGGCCGTAGATGAGGTTCAGCATCCGGTCGATCTCCCCGGTGATGTCGGCCTTGAAGGCCGCCTGGTCCTGGACCTCGGCGTTGGGCCAGTCCTCCAGCACCGCCTCGATGGCGGCCAGGGAGGCGTCGGCGTCGACACCGTCGGCCGTCGAGACGTAGATCTGACGGTCGAACTGGTCGGTGACGTTGGCCTCGAAGGTGTCCAGGCCGACGACGTAGGCGCCGTCTACACCGGGCACGTTCTCGGCGAACACGGCGTCCACCGTCATGGGCACGACCCCGGTCCGGGCGAACCGGACCCGCACCTGGTCACCGACGGCCAGGGTGTGACCCCGGACCTCGGTGTCGGCCTTGACCGCGATGCCCCCGTCGGTGACCTCGTCGAGGCTGCCGGCGGTCACGTCGAGGTCCAGGACCTCGTCGAGGTCGGCGGTGTCGAAGGCCAGGACCTGGGTGGACTCGCCGCCCATCTGCACCGGTGCGGAGCGCATCGGTGAGCTGGCGTCGACCTCGGGCAGGGCGGCGATGGTGTCGCCCAGCTCGGGGCTGAACCCACCGTCACCCCAGGAGCCGGAGTCGAGGACGTAGTCCGCCCGCAGGGAGCGGTCCACGGCCGCGCTGACCGAGTCCTTCGTGGAGGCGGCCAGGATGGTGATGAAGCCGACGAGGGCGACACCGATCATCAGGGCCGAGGCGGTGGCCGCCGTGCGCTTGGGGTTGCGCTTGGCGTTCTCCCGGGCCAGGCGGCCCGTGGTGCCGTCCAGCACCGGGGCCGGGGCGGCGAGCACGTGCACGGCCGGTCGGGCGATGACCGGGCCGAGGACGAACACACCCACGATGACCCCGACCGCACCCAGCCCGATGAGGGGCAGGGCGTCGGCGGCCGTCTCGGCCACCAGGCCGGCGGCGAAGGCGGCCACACCCAGGCCGGCGACGACCAGGCCGATCAGGGCCCGGCGCACGGAGGAGCCGGTGGTGTCCTGGGCCACGTCCCGCAGCGCGGTGACGGGCCGGACGCGACTGGCCTTCAGGGCCGGGGCGACGGCGGAGATCACCGTGACGGTGACACCCACGATCGCCGAGGTGACGACGGTGGCGGTGGAGATGACGACCGGGCCGGTCGGGATCTCGAGGCCCACGGCCCCGAGCAGCGCCCGCAGCCCGAAGGACATCACCACGCCCAGGGCGAGGCCGGCGGCCGAGGCCACCAGACCGACGCCGATGGATTCCAGCAGCACCGAACGCAGCACCTGTCGGCGGCTGGCGCCGACCGCTCGCAGCATCGCCATCTCCCGGGAACGCTGGGCGACGATGATCGAGAAGGTGTTGTAGATGATGAACGAGCCCACGAACAGGGCGATGTAGGCGAACGCCAGCAGGAACTGGCTGAAGAAGCTGATGTCCTCCTCGAAGGTGTTCTGCTTCTCGGCCGTGTCGGCCTCGCCGGTGATCACGTCGTAGCGCCCCGGCGCGTCGCCCAGCTCGGCGCCGATGGCGTCGGCCAGCTCCGCGTCGGTCCGGCTGCCGTCGGAGGCCACCACGATGTTGTCGTAGTAGCCGGGTTCGGCGAACAGCTCCTGGGCGGTGGTGTCCTCGACGGCCACGACCGTGGTACCGGGAAGACCGTCGACCTCGCCATAGGCGGCAGTGCCCACGAGGGTGAGGTCACGGGGCTCGCCCACGGCCAGGACCGTGAGGGTGTCGCCGATCGCCCAGCCCTCGCGCTCGGCGGACGCACCGTCGATCACGACCTCGTCGGCCCCCGTGGGCGCTCGGCCCTCGGCGATCGAGAAGGGGTTGAGCCCGGCCTCGTCGACCCAGTTCATGCCGATGGTGGTGGTGAGGCCGTCGCTGACGCGGGCCTCCCCGTTCGCATCGACCAACTGGGCGAAGCCCTGGATGGAGCCGGCGGCGCCTTCGACGCCGTCGACGGCCACGACCCGGTCGAGCGTCGCCGCGTCGATCCGCTCCCTGACGTCGCCGATCTCGGCGTCCACGGCGACGGGTCGCTGGACGACCACGTCGATGCCGGCGTTGCTGGTCTCGAACAGGCCGCTGAAGGTCCTGTCCATCGTGTCGGTCAGGATCATCGTCCCGGCCATGAAGGCCACGCCGAGCACAACGGCGAGACCGGTGAGCGCGAAGCGCAGCTTGTGGGCCCACAGGCCCCTGGCGGTGAGCTTGAACATGGTGTCCTACCTTCCGAAGTTCTTCATGCGGTCGAGGACCGAGTCGGCGGTCGGCGAGACGAGCTCGTCGACGATCTGCCCGTCGGCCAGGAAGACGACGCGGTCGGCGTAGCTGGCGGCCACGGGGTCGTGGGTCACCATCACGATCGACTGACCGAGCTCGCGCACGGCCCGCCGCATGAAGTCGAGGATCTCGGCTCCGCTGCGGCTGTCGAGGTTGCCCGTGGGCTCGTCGGCGAAGACGATCTCGGGCCGGCCGGCCAGGGCCCGGGCCACGGCGACCCGCTGCTGCTGACCGCCGGAGAGCTCGCTGGGCCGGTGGCTCAGGCGGGCCCGGAGCCCGACGGTGTCGATGACCAGGTCCAGCCAGGTGGCGTCGACCTTGCGCCCCGCCAGGTCGGCCGGGAGGGTGATGTTCTCCAGGGCGTCCAGGGTCGGGATCAGGTTGAAGGCCTGGAAGACGAAGCCGATCCGGTCCCGGCGCAGCCGGGTCAGGTGCTTGTCCTTCAGCTGGGTGAGGTCGGTGTCGCCCACGAAGGCCTGGCCCGAGGTCAGGTCGTCGAGGCCGGCGAGGGCGTGCATCAGGGTCGACTTGCCGGAGCCCGACGGTCCCATGATGGCGGTGAACTCGCCGGCGGCGAACTGGACGTCCACGCCGGCGAGGGCGTGCACGGCGGAGTCACCTTTGCCGTAGGTCTTGGTGGCGCCGACCGCCCGGGCCGCGGGGGCTCGTGACTCGACGACGACGGTTTCGGGGATGGGGTGGAGCAGGGTTGAGGTCATGGCCCCACTGTCCGCCCGGGCCCTGTACACCGTCGTCGGCCGGCGGGGTGCTTCTGGCCGTCGGCCGGGGGGTGTACGCGGCGGTCGCCGCCTACACCGTGGGGATCAGCTGCCGCCGGGGGTGACCAACCCGCTCTCGTAGGCGATGACCACCAGCTGGGCCCGGTCGCGGGCGTGCAGCTTGGTCATCACCCGGCTGACGTGGGTCTTGGCGGTGGCCGGGCTGACGAACAGGGCCTCGGCGATCTCGGTGTTGGAGAGGCCTCGCCCGACCTGGGCCAGGACCTCCTGCTCCCGCTCGGTGAGCGCGCCGAGGGCCTCGGTGGCCCCCGCGACGGCCGGGCCGGGCCGAGTGGCGAACTCGGCGATGACCCGGCGGGTCACCTGCGGCGAGAGCAGGGCCTCCCCGCCGGCCACGATGCGCACCGCCTCCAGGAGGTCGGCGGGCCGGGTGTCCTTGAGCAGGAAGCCACTGGCCCCTGCTCGCAGCGCCTCGAAGACGTACTCGTCGAGGTCGAAGGTGGTGAGCACGAGGACGTGGGTGTCGGCGTTGGCGTCGTCGGCCACGATGCGCCGCGTGGCTTCGATCCCGTCCAGCTCAGGCATCCGGATGTCCATGAGGACGACGTCGGGCCGGTGCTCGGCGGCGAGGGCCACCGCCTCCAGGCCGTTCTCGGCCTCACCGACCACTTCGCAGTCCGGCGCGGAGTCGATCAGCACCTGGAAGCCGGCCCGCACGAGGTGCTGGTCGTCGACCACGAGGACCCGGATCACGCCGTCACCCGCTCGTAGGGGAGGGTGGCGCAGACCCGCCAGCCACCGCCCGTGCGGGGCCCGACGTCGAGCTCGCCGCCGTAGGGCATGACCCGTTCGCGCATGCCGATGAGGCCGAGGTGGGTCACGGACGGGTCGGTCGTGGCCGCCGCGCCCCGGCCGTCGTCGCACACCTCGACCCGGATCACGCCGGGTTCACAGGCGATGCGGACCTCGGCCCGGGCGTCCCCGGCGTGCTTCAGCACGTTCGTCAGCGCCTCCTGGACGATGCGGAAGGCGGTGAGGGCCACACCGGCGGGCACCGCGGCAGTGTCACCCGTCCGCTCCATGGTCACCTCTACGCCGGCGTCGCGCACGTTGCGCACGACCTGGTCGATGTCGGCCAGGCCTGGCGCCGGGGCCAGGTCCACCTGCTGGCCGTCCTCACCCCGCAGGACCCCGAGCATCCGCCGCATCTCGTCGAGGGTCTCGCGGCTGGCCTGGTTGATGTTGTCGAGCACCCGCTTGGCCTCGTCGGGGTCGCTGTCGATGACGTGGCCGCCGACGCCGGACTGGACGGCGATCACCGCCAGGGCGTGGGCCACGACGTCGTGCAGCTGACGGGCGATGCGGAGGCGCTCCTCGGCCACCGCGCGCTCGGCTTCGAAGAGCTGGTTGCGCTCGAGCATCTCGGCGCGTGCCTCCAGAGCCGCGGTGGCCTGCCGGCGGGTGGCGTTGCTGTCGCCGAAGACGGCCGCGATGCCGAAGAGCGCCAGGTTGCCGACGAGCTGACTGGCGTTGAGGTCGTCGGGTCGCACGAACACCATCACGACCAGGAAGGCCGCGATCACTCCGTAGGCCAGGAGCCACTGTCGGCGAGGGACGAGGGTGGCCGCGGTGTAGAGCGTGATCAGCAAGGCGATCGCCAGGCCGTTCTCGATGTAGTCGCGCAACGAGTAGACGGCGGTGACGACGATGCACACCACGAGCGCTCCGAGCGGGTGCCGCCGGCGGACGGCGATCGTGCCCACGCCGACCAGCGTCAGGCCGATGGCGAACGCGTCGACCGGCGTCGGGTTGTTCGGCGGCGCCTCGGCGGTCATCCCGGCGAACGTGGGGATGAGCACGGCCACCGCGAAGAGGGAGTCGACCACCAGGGCATCGATCGCCTTCAGGCGGGCCCACAGCCGTCTCACCCGCTCGACAGTACGGCAGGGTCCCCGTCGCCGTCGTCGCCCCTGGGTGGTATCCCGACGTACCCCCTGGGGAGTAGCCAGGACGGGGCTGGGAGACCGATGGCCACCACGGGGGCCTGGTCCAGCCGGATCCGGCCGTCAGTCCTTGAGGGCGGCGTACTCGATGACCCGCTGGACCACCGCGTCGCCCGCCCGCTCCAGGTGACCGGCGTCGAAGGGGGGCTGGGGGTCGTACTCGATCATGAGCTGCATGGCCTTGGCGGCCACGTCGTCGACCAGCAGCTCGCTCAGGCGCAGGGCCATGTCGATCCCGGAGGAGACGCCGGCGGCGGTGATGATCCGCTGGTCCAGGTGCTCGACCACCCGGTCCATCGTGGGCACGGCGCCGTACGCCTCGAGCTCGGTCAGGACGCTCCAGTGGGTCGTGGCGGTCAGGCCCTCGAGCAGCCCGGCCGCGCCCAGCACGAAGGAGCCGGTGCACACGCTGGTCGTGAAGGTGGTGGTCTCGTGGGCCGACCGGACCCAGTCGACCAGCACGCGGTCCTCGACCGCCTTCCGGCTGCCGATGCCACCGGGCACGACGATGACGTCGGGCCGGGGGAGGTCGCCGACGAGGGCGTCGACGGTCACGCCGAGGAAGCCGTTCTCGGTGCGGACCTCACCGACCTTTGTGCCCACGAAGGTCACCGTGGCCCCGGGGAGGCGCTGGAGCACCTCGTAGGGCCCGATGGCGTCGAGGGCGGTGAGGCGTGGGAAGAGGGGGATGGCGATCTGCACGGTCGGCTCCTGGTCGGTGGGCGCTGGGGTGGTTCAGGGGGTGACGGCGAAGCGGCGGCGGTACTGCTCGGGAGGCACCCCGAGGCGGCGGAGGAAGGCCCGGCGCAGGCTCTCGGCCGTGCCGAACCCGCAGCGACGCGCGACCACCGCGGTGGTCGCCGTGGGCTCCTGCTCGAGCAGGCGGCGGGCGGCCTCGACCCGCACCGTGGTCACGTAGTGCCCCGGCGACTGGCCCACCTGGTCGGTGAACGAGCGGCTGAAGTGGCGGGGGCTGAGGCCGACCCGGCGGGCCAAGGCCGCCACCCGCCAGTCGGCCCCGGGTTCGGCGTGGACCAGGTCCTGGGCGTGGCGGATCGGCCCGGGGGCGACGGCGTCGGCCCACACCGGCACGGCGAACTGGGACTGGCCGCCGGGGCGGCGCAGGAACATCACCAGCCAGCGGGCGATGGTCTGGGCCAGATCGGCCCCGTGGTCTTCCTCGACCAGCGCGAGAGCCAGGTCGATGCCCGCGGTGACCCCGGCGGAGGTCCAGAGGTCGCCGTCGCGCAGGTAGATCGGGTCCGGGTCGACCACGGCGGCGGGATGGCGCTCGGCCAGCCCGTCGGCCCGGGCCCAGTGCGTGGTCACCCGGCGGCCGTCGATCAGGCCGGCGGCGCCGGCCAGGAACGTCCCGCTGCAGACCGTCGCCACCCGGTCGGCCTCGGCGCCGGCCCGACGGATCCAGGCGACGAGGGCCTCGTCCCGGGCGGCCTCGAGCACCCCGCCGCCGCCGACGAGGACCAAGGTCCCGATGTCGTCCGCCGATCCGAGGCCGGCGGCGTGCAGGACCAGGCCGCTCTCACCGGCGACCGGGCCCGGCTCCCGGGCCACGACCTCGATCTCGTACCGCTGGTCGGCGGCCAGGCCCCGGTTGGCGCCGGCGAAGACCTCGTGGGGGCCGACGGCGTCCAGCGGTTGGAGGCCGGGAAAGGTGACGATGACCACGCGGTGCACGCATCGAGGGTGCCCTGGACGGCCCGCTGGCGTCAATGCCATGATCCCCACCTTTTCTGCCACCAACCCGCCCGGCGGAGCGGATCAGGGTCTCGCCCGTGCCGGACCCGAGCAGGCCACTCGAGATCAGCACGCACACTCCGCATCGACGAGCGTGGGGTCGGTGACCACGATCGGTTGCGTGAAGGGCAGGTCCCGGCCCGCGGGGTCCCGTTCGGGAGAGCGCAACGGGAACGTGGTGAGCTGGCCGTCGGTCACCGCCACCAGCCGCTCGTCGGCGGGGTGCAGGCGCAAGGCGATGATCGGGCGCGTCGTCCGCCACCGGGCCACCCGCGAGAGGTCGTCGCCGTCGAGCACGGTGATCCGGGCCCCGGAGCCGAGGTAGAGCCGGTCCCCGTCGCTGATGGCGGACAGGCCGTAGGGCCCTGGTGACGGGAAGCGGCCGGCGTCGAGCACCGCGAGGGCCTCGGTGTCGACCACTGCGCCGTGGCCGACGGCGTCCGACGCCCACAGGCGGCTTCCGTCGGGGGACACGGCCAGGGCCGCGGGTGAGGACCAGCCGATGGCCCGGGGGAGGTCGAGGCAGAACGCCCAGCCCTCGTCGAGGTCCAGGACGTGGATGAACGAGGTGGGGCGGCCGTCGACCTCCTGGCTGTAGAGGGTGTAGACGACGCCGCCCTCAGCGTCCCAGACCTGCGTGCGGGCCGTGCCGCCCATGCGCTCCTGGCGCTCGTCGGGGCTGTCCTGGCCGTAGACGCCGTCGATCTCGCCGGTGGCGAGGTCGAGCTTGTTGACCTGGTACTCGGTCGGGTTCTCGGCGGGGGTGAAGCCGAGCACGAACAGGCTGTCCCCGTCGGTGCTGAAGGCCTCCGGCTCGATGCTCCCGTCCAGACGGTAGGTGCGCACGATGCCGTCAGGGGCGGCCACCGTGAGGGCGGTTGCGCTCCGGGCCACGGGACGCACGATCCCGCCGAGGGGGATGTCAGGCGGGCCGAGGGCCACCCGACCGTCGGGGGCGACGACCCGGATGGCCGCCGGCTCGTCGACCCGGGCGACCGCCGTGCGCCGTCCGTCGACCGGGTCCAGCCACACGACCCGGGTGCTGCCGTCGGGGCGGACGACGGAGCGAGCCACAACCGACCCGTCGGCGGAGGCGACGGCCCCCGGCGCCTCGTAGGCCACCGCGCCGCTGCGGGCGTCCACGGCGGCGAGGCCTGCGGTCGTCGCCAGGTGGAGGGGGCCGTCGGCGACCGCGGCCGCTGGTGTCGAGGGCCCGTTCCCGGCGTCGGCCAGCCCGCAGGCCACCGCGGGCAGGAGGAGGGCGGCCAGGGGCACCCCGTAGCGGAGGAGACGAACGGATCGCAGTCGCATGCCCGGTGAGACGCCGGAGCGGGCGCCGGAGTTCACCGAACCATTCGGGACCGCCAGGCGTCACAGTCACCGTGCAGCCGTGCCGAGGCCCGAACGGGTGGACGACGCCCGTTGGCCGCGAGTAGGCCGGGTCGCGTGGAAGAGCCGGATCCGGTACTGCTCCGGGCGGCGACCGCGGGGGACCTCGACGCGTTCGAGGCCCTGGTGCGGCTGTACCAGCAGCCGGTCTGGCGCTTTCTGTGCCACCTCGTGCGCGATCCCGGCTTGGCCGAGGACCTCGCCCAGGAGACCTTCCTGCGGGCGTACCGCAACCTGGCCGGCTTCGCCCACCAGTCCCGGTTCTCCACGTGGCTGTTCCAGATCGCGCGGAACGCCGGCATCGACGCGCTGCGGCGCGCGACCGGGGGGCCCGCCTGCTGGAGGTGGTCCCCGTGGTCACCCCCCGACCGTCGCCCGAGGGCGGGGCCGAGTTGACGGCCGGCCTCGACGCCCTCAGCCCCAAGCTGCGGGAGGCCCTGCTCGTGGTCGAGGTCCTGGGCTACCGCTACCGGGAGGCGGCGGTGATCCTGGGGGTGCCGGAGGGCACCGTGAAGAGTCGGGTCCACCAGGCCCGGGAGCGGCTGGTGGCCTGGATGGCCGCCGACACCGGCGAGGCCGGGAGCCAGGCCCGATGACCTGCACCGACGCCCGCAGTCGGGTGTCCGAACGGCTGGACGGCCTGTCGCCCGAGGGCCTGGACGAGCATGTGGCCCATTCGCGCGTCCTGCCGGGCGTTCCTCGACTCGGCGGAGGACGTCCGTCGCCGCTTGCGCTTCGAGGCGGTGGGTGAGGTCCCCGACGTGGCCACGGCGGTCCGGGCCCGCCTCGACGCCGACCCCGTCGGTTCCGGGCCCTCGCCGTCGAACCAGGGCGCGAGCCCCAGGACCCGGAACGGGATGCCGCGGCGAGGGAGCCGGTCGCTCGTGGCTGTGGCGGCGGCCGCGCTGGCCGCCGGCGTGCTGATCGGGGTCAACCTGGTCGGGGTGGGCGACGACGGTCCTCGCCCGGTCGCGGCCCAGAGCCTGCCCGCACGGGTGGCCGCGGCCCAGGCCCGGGTCGACGGGCTACAGGCCGAGCTCCGCCTGACCGAGCGGGGCTGGAACCCGGCGGTGCCCGAGCGGCGGTACACCGGCTCGCTCGACTACCGGGCGCCAGAGTCCCTGGCCCTCAGTTGGCGGGACGTCTCGACCTACCCCAGCGGCGCCTGGCGGCCCAACGACGTGGACCTCCGAACCGACGGCGCCACGTGGGTGGCCACCGGGGTGCCCGACTGCCCGTCGGTCGCCCAGCCCGGATGCTCGTCGGCCCCGCGGGAACGGACGGTGAGCGGGCGGCCGCCGTTCGCCGATGACGCCCCGGTCCCCCTCGAGCTGGTCGTGCCTGTGCGCAGCTTCCCCGATCGCGACACCGCGGAGGTGGTCGGTGAGGGCACCGTGGCCGGCCGCCGGACCGTCGAAGTCACCGTGGCCGCAGCTCAGGTGGCCCCCCTGCTCGCGGGGCTGGCCCCGGCCGGCAACCTGCGGGCGGTCCACCCCATCGACCAGGTCGAGTTGTCGTTGGACGCCGAAGACATGGTCCCCCTGCGGCTCCGGGTGCTCGCGTCGGCGGACCCGGGGCGCCGGGCCTGGGCCGCCCAACGGGGGTACGCCGACCGGCCGGGGCTGGCGATCATCGACATGGAGGTCACCGGCCTGCGCCTGGCCGCGCCGCCGGCCGGTGGGTTCGCCCCGCCCGCAGGGACCGTCGCCGGCGACGCCGGGTTCCGCCCCGGCCCGACCGGCCTGGACCTCGAGCCGGTCGCGCCCGAAGGGTTCACCCTCGGTCGGGTCGGACGCATCGACGGCCCGACCCCGACCGCGGTGTGGTCCTGGACCGACGGGCGGGCGTGGATCCGACTGCAGGCCACCGACGCCTGGTCCGGGCGGGGCCTGTTCGGCGGGCTCGGGCCACTGGTGCGGCCGGTTCGGCTGGGCGATGGTGAGGCTTTCGTGAGCCCCGACGGTCGGCGGGTGGGCCGGCACGGCGAGGAGCTCGACCTGGTGGTGGACGGATCGGTGGGCACCGACGCGCTGGTCGCCGTCGTGGCGGCTTCCGGGATCGCGTCAGTCGACCTGCCGCCCAGTTGGCCCGAAGTGCGCTCCGCGTCGCCGGAGGTCGTCCGTCGGTCGGTGCCCGGGGCATTGGGGCTGGCCGTAGAGGGGTTCGAGGCCGCGGCGGGACGGGTCGACGGGCGGACTGCGGTGCTGTTCACGGCGGGGGCGGGCGACCGGCGCCTCCTGCTCGAGCAGACGCCGGGCCGCCGCATCGCCCAGCCGACCGAGCTGGTCTACGAGAGCGTCCGCGTGCGGGGAGTCGACGGCCGCTACGCGCCCGGGCCCAACCGCTTGGAATGGGTGGAGTCGGGGCTGGTGCTCACGCTGCAGGGCACAGGGCTGGACCGGGCGGAGTTGCTGGCCGTAGCCCAAGGGTTGGCCCCGCTGTGAGGCGGGCCCTCGTCGTCCTCGCCGCCCTCCTGATCGGCCTCGCGGTCGGCCTGGGGAGCGCATTGGCCCTGGGAGACAGCGGGTCCTCGCCGTCCCCCTCGACCACGGCCCCGACGAGCGTGCCGAGCGTCCCCTCGCCCCCGCCGCCCGCCGCCCCGCCGACCACGATCGCCCCGCCGGTGGAGGACCGCGTCCTGCTGGCCTGGACGGCCGGGGGGCTGCCGACCGGCTTTGCCGACGCCGTGCAGGGCCTGCCCGGGGTCCGGGACCTGACCGTCATCCGGGGCGACCTCCGGAGCCTGGTCGAGACCGAGGACGGCGAGCGACGCGTCGTCGACCGCGTGCCGCCCGGCTGGGCGCTGCCGCTCGACGTGGTGGCCGTCGATCCGGGACCCTTCGGGCGGTTCGTGCCCCCGGCCGTGCGGCGGGTCCTCAGGGCCCTGGGGCCCGACGAGGTCGTCCTGAGCGAGACTTCGGCCACCCTGCGCCGCCTCTCCGTCGGGGGCCGCCTGCAACTGGCCGTGGGCCCCCCGCTCCGGGTGGTCGGCGTGGTACCCGACCTGAGCGTCGGCGGGGCGGAGGCCGTCGTCACCCCGGCCACCGGGGCGACCATCGGGGTGACCACCGAGCGGTACGTCCTGCTGCACCATCGGGGGGACCGCGCCCCGCTGGACGGGGCCATCCGGTCGGTCACCGGTGAGGTCGTCCGCACCCGCGCCGCGGGGGAGACCCCGTTCCTCCGCCACGCCGATGCCGTCCTGCCCCAGGCCCTGATCAAGGCCCGCTTCGGCGAGTTCGCCTACCGGTCCGCCGGGTCGGGCCCCGTCACCCTCGACCCGGACTGGGTCGCGGAGAACATCCTCACCGTCGACCTCCCCGTCCTGGGGCGCACGACCTGCCACCGGGCCCTGTTGCCTGCCCTGCGGGGGGCTCTGGCCGAACTGGTCGCCGCCAACCTGGCCCATCTCGTGGCCAGCTTCGAGGGGTGCTTCAACCCCCGCACGATCGCCGGCAGCAGCCAACTGTCCCGTCACGCGTGGGGTGCGGCGGTCGACCTGAACTTCTCGGTGAACCCCACCGGCGCCAGCACCGTCCAGGACCAGCGCCTGGTGGCGGTCTTCGAGCGCTGGGGGTTCGGCTCGGGGGACCTCTGGCTAATCCCCGACAGCGGCCACTTCGAATACATCGCCCCGCCGGCTGACGGCTGAGGCCGGCTGGGCACGGCGGTCCGGCCGCGTTCAGGTGGTCTGGATGATGAGCACCGAGCAGTCGGCCTGGTGGCTGATCGTGTTGGGGATGCTGCCCAGCACGCGACGGGCGCCATGCATGCCTTTGCTGCCGACGACGATGAGATCGGCGTCGACCTCCTCGGCCACCTGCAGGATCACCTCCGCCGGCTCGCCGGGCAGGACGTGGTTACGGGAGCGGGCGGTCGAGGACCGGGACAGCCGGGCCAGGAAGTTCTCGGCGTGGGTCCGGGCGTCGCCCTGGCCGGGTGCGCCGGTGGGCGGCGCTCCGCCGGCGAGCGCGGCGCCGGGGACCATCCCGGAGAGCGGCGCCCCCCGCTCGGACCCGCCCAGGGCGCACACGAGGTGGACCTCCCCGCCGGTGAGCCGGCCCAGTTCCAAGGCCCGTTCGGCCGCCGACGCGGCCGTGGACGCCTGGTTCACCCCGACGACGATTCGCTGGAACACCGGATCCTCCCGAGCGCCGATTCCGCCGGCAGCTTCCCACAGTGGAGCGTCCGGCGTCGCCGGTCAGTCGTCGGGCAGCTCCGGGGCCCAGGGGGACCCGTTGATGTGGCTGCCGCCATCGACGAAGAGCGTGTTGCCCGTGAGGTAACGGCAGTCCTCGGAGGCCAGGAAGAGGGCCACCGGGGCGATGTCCTCGTCGGGGTCGCCGAGGCGGCCCATGGGGTTGGCGCCGTCGGCCATGAGCTCCAGCTCGGGGTGCTCGGCGAACACCGCCCGGGACGCGGCGGTCTTGGCCCCCGGGCAGATGACGTTGGCGGTGATGCCGTGGGGCGCCCACTCCCGGGCTGCGGTCCGGGTGAGGGCGCGGAGGGCCTCCTTGGCCGAGTTGTACTCGGCGGTGCCGATGTGGGCGTTGACCCCGTTGAGCGAGCAGAGGTTGATGATCCGGCCGTAGCCCTGGTCCCGCATGGGGGGGAAGGCCGCCTGCATGGCCCACACCGGGCCGTAGAACCCGACGCCGAAGCCGTGGGCGAAGAGCTCGTCACTCTTGTTCTCCACCTTGCTGAGGCGTCCGCCGCCCCACGCGTTGTTCACCAGGACGTCGACGGTGCCCCAGGTGTCGACGGCGTCGGCCACCATCGCCAGCACGTCCCCCTTGCGGGCCACGTCGGTGAGCAGGAAGCGGGCGTCGGGGCCGAGCGCCTCGGCCGCCGCCGCTCCCTTGTCCGGGTCGAGCTCGGCCACCAGTACCCGAGCGCCTTCCTCCACGAAGCGCCCGGCGACGGCCCGACCGATGCCGTCTCCCGCGCCGGTCACCACCGCGACCCGTCCGTCCAACCGTCCCGTCATCGCCACCCCCTGGAGCTGTCCGTCGCGGGGCAGCCTCGCGCGGTCAGGGCAGCGCGGGGATCTCGTCGTCCTCCAGCCAGGCCTCGAAGAAGGCATCGAGCTCTTCGCCGCTGACCTCCTCGGACAGGGCGATGAAGTCGTCGGTGGTCACGTTGGCGTGCCGGAAGTCGGTCGACCAGCGCTTCAGGATCTCGAAGAAGTCCTCGTCGCCGACCGTGCGCCGGAGGGCGTGGAGGGTGAGGCCGCCCCGCTGGTAGACGGCGTCGGAGAACCAGCGGTCGACGCCGGGGTCAAGGATCGGGTCCTCGTCGTAGCCGGTCAGGTCGTCCCGGCGGGACTCGGCGTCGGCGTCGATGTCGTAGCCGTCCTCGGAGGCCTCGGACCAGAGCATCTCGCCGTAGGTGGCGAAGCCCTCGTTGAGCCAGATGTCCTCCCATCGGCTCGGGGTCATCGAGTCGCCGAACCACTGGTGGGCCAGCTCGTGGGCCTGGAACTCGTCGATGGACGCGACGTCGATGCCGAAGGTCGACCGGGTCTGGGTCTCGAGGGCGTAGCCGAGCGACTCCGGGATGACGATGGCCCCGTACTCGTCGAAGGGGTACGGCCCGAAGACCTCCTCGAAGGCTTCGATCATGTCCTCGGCGTCGGCGAAGTCTGCGGTCAGGCGGTCGGCGTCGTCCTCGGGGTAGAAGCTGATCAGCGGCAGGCCGCGGTCGGTCTCCTCTTCGACGACCCGGAACTGGTCGATGGCGACGGTCACCAGGTAGGTGGCGATCGGGTCGTCCTCCGACCAGGCCCACGTGACGGCGTCACCGTCGCGGCGCCGACCCTCGAACGCCCCGTTGGAGGCCACCACCCAGCCGCGGGGCACGGTCGCCTAGAGGGTCATGGTGGCCTTGTCCGACGGGTGGTCGTTGCCCGGGAACCAGGTCGCCGCCCCGTCGGGCTCGCCGATGACGTAGGCGCCGCCGCCGTCGGTCGTCAGCCAGCCGGTCGGGAACCCCGCACTGATCACCGGCTCGGGGACGCCCGAGTAGGTCATCTCGGTGACGAACTCCTCGCCCGCGGCGATGGGCTCGGCCGGGGTGATGCGCACGTCGCGGCCGTCGACGTCGAACTCGGCCTGCTCGCCGTCGACGGTCACCGCGTCCATGTCCAGCTCGTAGAGGTCGACCGAGAAGCCGGCCAGCGCCTCGTCGGCCTCGGCGGTCATGGTCGTCACCCCCTCGACGCGGCCGTCGTCGGGGTCGTAGGTGAACGTGACGTCGTAGTGGAGGGCGTCGTAGCCGGTGGCCCCGCTGTCGGGGGCGTAGGGGTCACCCACGGTGTCGTCGCCGACCACCCCGTCGGGCTCGGACGCGTCATCCTCCGCTTCGGCGGGAGCGGCGTCGGTCGTGGCGGACCCGGTCGCCGGCGCGTCGTTCCCCTCGTCCCGGGTGAGGACGACCGCGGCGACGACGGCGGCCACGATGACGGCCAGGACGGCGACCAGGACGAGAACGCGGCGAGCCCCGCCGGTCGTCGTCGGTTCCTCGGTCGTCGGTTCCTCGGTCGTCGGTTCCTCGGTTGTGGGGTCGGTCACTGGTGGCGGAGGACGAGGACGGCGATGTCGTCGGCCGGGGCGAAGGCGGCGTGGTCGACGGCGGCCTGGACGAGTTGGTCCGCCGTCTTCCCGGCGTCTTCTTCGACGCAGGCGTCGAGCACCGCCACCAGTCGTTCCTCGCCGAGCATCTCGCCTCCTGCGTCACGGGTCTCGGTGACGCCGTCGGTGTAGAGCGCCAGGGACTCCCCACGGGCCAGGACCAGATCGACCTCGTCGTGGACGGTGTCGGTGTAGATGCCCAGGAGCGTTCCCGGGCAGTCAACCAGACGCGTGCCCGATCGACTGATCAGCACCGGTGGCGGGTGGCCGCCGCTGGCCAGGGTCACCTGGACCCCGTCGGGCCCGGGCGTGAGCCGGGCCACCAGCGCGGTGCAGAAGCGGGTGTCGCCCCGGTCGAGCAGGGCGGCGTTGATCTCGCCCAGCAGCTCGGCGGGGCTGTCCACCCGGGAGGCCAGGGCCCGGGCCGAGTACCGGAGCTGGGAGGTGATGGCCGCGGCCTCGGCGCCCGGTGCCGCAGACGTCGCCGACCAGGGCGATCCAGCAGCCGGGCTCCACCTCGAAGAGGTCATAGAAGTCGCCCCCTACCACCAGGCGGGTCCCGCCGGGCTCGTACCGGCAGGCGATCTCCATGCCGGGGACCTCGGGAAGGTGCGGGGGAAGGAGGCTCTGCTGGAGCGCGGCGGCCACGGCCCGCTCCCGTTCGTAGAGGGCGGCGTTGGCCACCGCGAGACCGATGTGGCGGCCCAGCTCCTCGGCGAAGCGGCGGTCGTCGTCGTCGAAGCGGCCGCCTCGCCGGGCGAGGGACAGGGTGCCGACGACTGCACCCCGCCCGATGAGCGGGACGATCAGGGTGGACACGGGGGCCAGCCGAGCCAGCAGGTCCGGGGGCAGGTCGACGGGGACGCCTGCGGCCAACTCGTCGGCCTCGACCGCCTCGTAGACGACGCTGTCGCCGGTGTGGACCACCGCGATGGGGCCGGCCTGGATGGTCTCCAGCGGCACCAGCTCGCCGAACCGGTCGACGTCGGCCTCGTACCCCGGGTCCGCGTAGGCCTGGCCCACCCGCTCCAGGTGGGTGTCCCGCACGAGGTCGATGACGCAGACTTCCGCCACGTCGGGCACGACCAGGGCGCACACGTCGTCCAGCGGCGCGGGGTAGTCCAGCCAGCGGGCCAGCAGCTCGTTGCCGGCCGCGATCAGGCGGAGGCGCTCCTCGGCCCGGTGGTCCCGCTCCAGGCGCCGCACCCGGTCCAGGTAGTGGCCCAGGTGCTCACCGATGCCTGCGAGCACGGCCACGTGCTCGGCCTCGATCGGCTCGGGTCGGGAACGGAACATGTCGATGACCCCGACGACGTGGCCGTCGTGCTCGATCGGGAACGCGAACCCGGTGCGGAGGCCCGAGGCCACGGCCGCCTTCCGGCGGAGGAACTCCGGATCCGCGTCGAGGTGCTCGATGGAACGGGGGACGCCGCGGGCCCACACCTGGCCGGCCAACCCCGTGCCGGGGGTGAACGTGGTCTCGCGGGTGGCGGCCTGGAAGAGGTCGTGATCCTGCCCGGGGGCGTTCCACATGCCGAGGACGCGCAGCGCCCCCCAGTCGTCGTCCACGACCCAGAGGTTGGTGAGGTCCCAGTCGAGGCGCTGACCGATGACCCGGAGCAGGCCGCCCACCGCTTCGGCCACGGGTTGGTCCTGGGCCAGTTCGCTGACGAGCTCGAGGGCGACCGCGTTCACCGCTTCGTGGGGCGCGTCCCGGGGCCGGATCAGGGCGAGCACGTGGTCGCGGCCGTCGGGCCCGGCGACGGGGCTCAACACCGCGCCCACCGGGAGCTCGTCGCCGGTCGCGGTCAGGGCCGGGAGGCGGAGGTACCGCCCGTCGAACCCGTCGGTGTCGGCCTCGGCCCACCGGGCGAAGGCGGCGCGGTGCGCGGCGAGCAGGCGGCGGGGGACCAGCGTGGTCACGGGCCGGCCGATCAGGCTGGTCGCCGATCGACCGAGCAGGGCTTCGACGGCGTCGTTCGCGTACACGATCGTGCCCTCACGGTCGGCGACGATGCCGGCCACGGTCAGTCGAGCCAGCACCGACTCCCAGGGCGCGGGAAGGGGCGGGTCGGCGGGGGTGATCCGGCGAGGATATCGGCGCCCTCGGGCCGGGTCGGGCGAGGAGGGACGGCGACGATCGACCCCCTGGGGTCTGGGACTCCCCCGGACGGGTAGGTCCCTGGCCGACGACGGCACGAAAGGAAACCCCCGTCATGACCCTGCTCCTGTTCATCCTCGCCGCGATCCTGGTGATCGCCGGTGTGCTGGCCCTCCTCCGCAAGGAGGTCCTGTGGGGCGCCGCCCTCATCGTCATCGGGCTCCTGGTGGGCCCGGGTGGGGCCAGCGTCTTCACCTGATCCCCCCGACCTCCCCTGATCCGGCCGGCCCCCGTGGGCCGGCCGAGTCGCGTCCGGGCGCGATCTACGGTCTGGGTCATGTGGCCCGGTGTCCATGCCCAGGAGCGTCCCGAGCACCCGGCGGTCGTCATGGCCGGCTCCGGGACGGTGGTCACCTACGCCGACTTGGAGGACCGCTCGGTCCGGCTGGCCCGGCTGTGGGCCGAGGCCGGCCTCGGGTTCGGCGATCACGTCGCCCTGCTGGTCGAGAACCAGGCCCGCTTCTTCGAGGTCTGCTGGGCGGCGCAGCGCTCGGGCCTCTACTACACCGCGGTCAACACCCACCTCACCGCCGACGAGGTGGCCTACATCGTCGAGGACTGCGATGCCCGGGCGGTGGTGACCACGCGGCCCTGGGCGAGGTGGCGGCCGACCTGGCCGGTCGGCTGTCCGACCGGGTCGCCTCTCGGCTGGTCATGGACGGGGCCGTCGCGGGCTGCGAGAGCTACGAGGACGCTCTGGCGTCGGTGTCCGGCGCGCCCCGGGACGACGAGCTCGAGGGTCACGCGATGCTCTACTCGTCGGGTACGACCGGTCGGCCCAAGGGCGTCCGCTTCGCCTGGCCCACAAGCCCCTGGGCGAGCCCGGCCTCGCCGTCGAGGGCTTCCGCCGGTACGGGATCGGCGAGGAGACCGTCTACCTGTCGACCGCGCCCTGCTACCACGCCGCCCCGCTGCAGTTCTGCATGGCGGTGCACCGCCTCGGCGGCACCGCGGTGGTCATGGAGCACTTCGACGCCGAGGCGTCGCTGGCGGCCATCGAGACCTACCGGGTCACCCACAGCCAGTGGGTCCCGACCATGTTCGTGCGCCTCTTCAAGCTGCCACCCGAGGTCCGCGACCGCTACGACCTCAGCAGCCATCGCCTCGCCCTCCACGCCGCCGCTCCCTGCCCCGTGCCGGTGAAGGAGCAGATCATCGACTGGTGGGGCCCGATCGTGCACGAGTACTACTCCTCGACCGAGGCGATCGGGGCGACGGCCATCTCCGCCGAGGACTGGTTGGCCCACAAGGGCTCGGTCGGTCGGTCGACGGGCTCGATGATCCACATCTGCGACGACGACGGCGTCGACCTGCCGGTGGGCGAGGTCGGCGTGGTCTGGTTCGAGCAGCCGGTGCAGGGCCTGCAGTTCGAGTACCACAACGACCCGGCCAAGACCGCCGGGGCCCACGACGAGCGGGGCTGGGCGACCAACTGGGACATGGGTCGCCTCGACGAGGACGGCTACCTCTACCTGACCGACCGCAAGGACTTCATGATCGTCTCCGGCGGGGTGAACATCTACCCCCAGGAGGCCGAGGACGTCCTCATCACCCACCCCCTCGTGACCGACGCCGCCGTGTTCGGGGTGCCGGACGCCGAGATGGGCGAGCAGGTCAAGGCCGTGGTCCAGCCCGCCGACCCGGCCTCGGCCGGCCCGGAGCTGGAGGCCACCCTCCTGGCCCACTGCCGGGAGCACCTGGCCCGCTACAAGTGCCCGACGTAGCATCGACTTCGAGGACCAACTGCCCCGCCTGGACACCGGCAAGCTCTACAAGCGCCTGCTCCGGGACCGCTACTGGGGCGACGACGAGTCCAAGATCGTCTGACCCGGTGGACGCGGCATCCGGCCCCTGGGGGCCGACGAGTACGACGAGGCCGCGGCGATGTTGTCCCGGGCATTCTGGCCCGATCCGCTGCTCGGCTACTTCAGCCGGGGCCGCCTGCACGAGCACCGGTTCGGGCCACGGTTCTTCTCCGTCGACCTGGCCGACCTCCGCCGGTACGCGGAGATCACCGTGGCCGAGCACGACGGCCGCCTCGGCGCGCTCGCCGCCTGGGCCCCGCCCGGGAGCCTGCCGCTCACCGGTTGGTCGCGGGCCCGGCGAGACCTCCTGGCCGCCCAGGTCCTGCTCCGCGCCCGGCACCGGGCGAAGGCCACCCGCCTCCTGGCGTCGGTCGAGCGGACATCCCCATGAGCCCCACTGGTACCTGGCCCTGCTCGGCACCGACCCTGCGGCCACGGGACGGGGCCTGGCCACCGCCCTGCTCGAGCCGGTGCTGGCCCGTTGCGACGAGAACGGCGACTTCGCCTACCTGGAGACCCAGAAGGAGGCCAACGTCGCCTGGTACGCCCGCGCCGGTTTCACCGTCGTCGACGAGATCCGCCTCGAGGCCACCCCACCCGTCTGGTGCCTCCGCCGCGACCCCCAGGGCTGACGGCCGAGACGAGCGGAAGGCAAGAAGCGCCCCCGTCGGTCGCATCGGTTGTTCTCGGCCGATGACCTAGAACCCGCTTGGGACCATGGCCTCGATGAGGCGGGGGCCGGGCTCGTGGAGGGACTTGGCCAGCTCGGTGTGGAGGGCGCCGGCGTCGTCGACCCGGACGGCGGGGACGCCGAGGCCCTCGGCCAGGGAGACGAAGCTCAGGTCGGGCCGGGAGATGTCCAGGAGGCTGGTGGCAGTGGGGCCCGGGGGCTCGGCGCCGACGCGGCCCATCTCCATGTTGAGGATGGCGTAGGAGCCGTTGTTGTAGACGATGGTCGTGACGTCCAGGCCCTCCCGGGCCTGGGTCCAGAGGCCCTGCAGCGTGTACATCGCGCTGCCGTCGGCCTCCAGGTTGACGACCCGGCGGTCCGGGCAGGCCACGGCCGCGCCGGTGGCCAGCGGGATGCCCATGCCGATGGCCCCGCCGCAGAGGGTGAGCCAGTCGTGCTGGGGGGCACCGGCGGTGGCCGCCGGGGTGTAGATGCCGGCGGTCTGGGCCTCGTCGACCACGATCGCCCCCTCCGGGAGCAGGGCGCCGACGACGGCGGCCACCTTCCCGGCGTCGAGGTCGCCGGTCGGGGATCTCCGGCCGCCCGGCGGGGGTCAGCAGGGCGCCGTCGGTCGGGGCGCCGATCAGGTCGGCCAGGGCCTCCAGCGCGACCGACGGCGTCCTCACCCGGGGCGGCCAGCGTGTGCACCTCGCAGCCCTCGGGGACGAGGTCACTCGCCTTGCCCGGGTAGGCGAAGAACGAGACCGGCGAGCGGGTGTCGACCAGCACCAGGTGGCGGATGCCGCTGAGCTGCATCTCGATGAACTCGGCCAGGTAGGCCAGGCGTTCGAGGTCGGGGCGACCGGCGCCCCGCTCGATGCGGGCGGGGAAGGTCTCGCCCAGGAGCTTGGCCCCGGTGGCCTGGGCCACGCGGCTGGCGGCGACCAGGCCCCGCTCGCGGGTGACCGTGCCGCCGACGAGGAGGGCCGTCGGCTCGCCCGAGCGCAGGACGGTCGCCGCGTTGGCGATGCGGGCGTCGTCCACGGCTGGCCCGGCGCCGTCGGGGCCACCGGCGCGGCCGGTCCCGGTGGCGTCGGACCAGGAGACGTCGGCGGGCAGGATCAGCGTGGCGATCCGGCCGGGCGGGCCGAAGGCGGCGGCCACGGCCTCGGCGGCGTCCGCGGGCGACGTCCTCGGCCCGGGCCGAGGTCCGCAGCCAGCCGGAGGTGGTCCCGGCCGAGGCCTCGATGTCGGAGTCGAGGGGGGCGTCGAAGCGCTTGTGGTGGGTGGCGTGGTCCCCGACGATGTTGACCATCGGGGTGGCCGCCCGGCGGGCGTTGTGCAGGTTGGCCGAGCCGTTGGCCAGGCCCGAGCCGAGGTGCAGGAGCGTGGCGGCCGGGTGGTCGGCCATGCGGCCGTAGCCGTCGGCCGCGCCGGTGGCCACGCCCTCGAACAGGGCGAGCACGCCGCGCATCTCGGGCACGTCGTCCAGCGCCTTCACGAAGTGCATCTCGCTGGTGCCCGGGTTGGCGAAGCAGGCGGTCACGCCGCTGTCGACCAGCGTGTGGATGAGGGACTGGGCGCCGTTCATCGGGCGGCCTCCGGGCTGGCGTCGATCAGTTCGGTGTCCAGCAACGTGCCGGGGTTGAGGATCCCGTCGGGGTCGAAGGCGGCCTTGATCCGCCGCATGAGGGCCAGCTTGGCCGGGTCCTCGAGGTCCAGGAAGTACGCCTGCTTCTCGCTGCCGATGCCGTGCTCGCCGGAGATGGCGCCGCCGTGGTCGACCGCCGAGCGGAAGATGGCCTTGATCAGCGTGGAGCGGACGGCGTCGTCGCCCTGGAAGATCGACAGGTGGACGTTGCCGTCCCCGGCGTGGCCGCAGCCGACCACCCAGGCGTCGTGGGCCGCCGCCAGGTCGGCCACCGCGGCCAGGAAGGCGGGGATCGACGGCCCGGGGGACGACGGTGTCGACGATGTCGTTGGCCCCGTTGGCCTTGGCCACCCAGAACGCCTTCTCGCGGGCCTCGATGAGCTGGTTGGCCGCGGCCGGCGGCAGCACGTAGACGTCGAGGGCGCCGAGCTCGGTGACCAGCTCGGCCACCTCGGCGGTGTCGGCCTCGAGCTGCTCGTCCCGCCGGGCCTCGAGGGCCACGACCAGGTACGCCAGCGCGGCGTCCTTGATCTCCTGGGGGAGCCCGAGGTCGAGTCCGGCCGCCTCGGTGATGCCCGCCATGGTGACCAGGTCGATGTACTCGGTCATGAGCGGCCCGACCCCGCTGCCCACGATGCGGGGCACGGCGTGGGCCACCTCGTCGAGGGTGGCGAAGGGGACCAGCAGCGTGCCCCGGTGATCGAGCTTGGGCTGCAGCTTGACCGTGACCTCGGTGACCACGGCCAGGGTCCCCTCCGAGCCGACGAGGAGCTGGGTGAGGTCGTAGCCCGGACGAGGTCTTGACCAGCTTGCCGCCGGTGCGGATGACCTCGCCGCCGGGCAGGACCGCCTCGAGGCCGAGGACGTGGTGGCGGGTGACCCCGTACTTCACGGCCCGCATGCCGCCGGCGTTGGTGGCCACGTTGCCGCCCAGCGAGGCGCTGTTCTCGCCGGGGGACACCGGGTAGAAGAACCCGTGCGGGGCCAGCTCGGCGTTGAGCTGCTCGAGGGTGACCCCGGGCTGGACGACGGCCATGTGGTTCTCGGTGTCGATCTCCAGGACCGCGTTCATGGCCTCGAAGGCGAGGACGATCCCGCCGTCGGTGGGCACGCAGGCCCCCGACAGCCCCGTGCCGCTGCCCCGGGGGGTCACCGGGACCCGGTGCTCGGCGGCCAGGCGGAGCACGGCGGCCACCTGCCCGGTGGTGGTCGGCAGGACGACGGCGTCGGGCATCCGCCAGCCGACGGTCAGCGCCTCGTCGTGGCTGTGGTCCTCGTTGACGTCGGCGCCGGTGCGCAGGTTCTCGCCCCCGACGGCGGCGGCGAGCGCGTCCAGGAGCCCTTCAGGGAGATCGGCCATGGAGAGAGTGTGGCGCGTTTCGGCGGGAGGCTCAGCCTCGGTGCCACTCGCAGCCGTCGACGTGGTCGTCGACGAGGCCCATGGCCTGCATGAAGGCGTAGACGGTGGTGGGGCCGACGAACGTCCAGCCCCGCTGCTTCAGGTCCTTGCTCAGCGCGGTCGAGGTGGCGGTCTGGGCGGGCGAACTCGGCGGTGGGGTCCTTCGCGTCCGGCTCCCGCTCGGTCGGTCGCCAGGACCAGAGGTAGGTGTCGAGGGAGCCGCACTCGTCGATGAGCTCCAGGGCGCGGGCGGCGTTGTTGATGGTGGCCTCGATCTTCCCCCGGTGGCGGATGATCCCGGCGTCCTGGAGGAGCGCCTCGATCTCGGGCTCGTCATAGCCCGCCACGACGGCGGGGTCGAAGTCGGCGAAGGCGGCCCGGAAGTTCTCCCGCTTGCGCAGGATCGTCAGCCACGACAGCCCGGACTGGAACCCCTCCAGGCACAGCTTCTCGAACAGCCGCCGGTCGTCGTGGACCGGCTGGCCCCACTCGTCGTCGTGGTAGGCGACGTAGTCCGGCAGCTCGCCGGGCCAGGCGCACCGCATCCGCCCGTCGGGCCCGGCGATGAGGCGGTCGCTCATCTTGTGTCGGTCATTCCGGGGTGACGTAGGCGGCGGTGATGCCGCCGTCGACGACGAACTCGGTGCCGGTGGTGAAGGAGGACTCGTCGGAGGCCAGGAAGAGGGCGGCGTCGGCCATCTCCTCGGCCTCGCCGAAGCGGCCCATGGGGATGTGGACCAGGCGGCGCTGCTTCTTCTCCTCGGTGTCGAGGAACTTCATCAGCAGCTCGGTGCGCAGCGGGCCCGGGCACAGGGCGTTGACCCGGATGCCCTCCCGGGCGTGGATGACGGCCAGCTCCCGGGTCATGGCCAGGACCCCGCCCTTGGAGGCGGTGTAGGCGATCTGGGCCGTGGCCGCGCCCATCAGGGCGACGAAGGAGGCGGTGTTGATGATCGAGCCGCCGCCGGCCCGGCGCATGGCGGGGATCTGGTGCTTGCAGCCCAGGAACACGCCCTTCAGGTTCACGGCCATCGTCGTGTCCCAGACGTCCTCGTCGGTGGACTCGGCGTCGCCGTCGGCACTCAGCATGATCCCGGCGTTGTTGAAGGCGACGTGCAGGGCGCCGTAGGTCTCCTCGGCCACGGCCACCATCCGCTCGGCGTCGGCGGCGGAGGACACGTCGGCGGCCAGTCCGGTGGCGCGGCCCCCGGCCTCGGTCAGCTCGGTCGCCGTGCGCTCGGCCCCCTCGCCGTCCAGGTCGGCGCAGACCACTGCCGCCCCCTCGGCGGCGAAGCGCCGGGCCGTCGCCCAGCCGATGCCCGACGCCGCCCCGGTGATGAGGGCCACCTTCCCGTCCAGTCGCATGTGGTCAGTCCTGTTCGCGGTGATGGCCTCGACGAGGCCGTCGAAGAGCCGTTGCTGGGCCGCATCATCGGCCGCGGTCATCTCCGGGTGCCACTGCACCGCCACCAGCCAGGGGTGGCCGGCCAGCTCGACGGCCTCGACGACACCGTCGGGCGAGCGGGCGGTGACGGTGAGGCCGGTGCCCGGCCGGTCGATGGCCTGGTGGTGCCAGCAGGCGGGCTCGACGGTGCTCGGTGCCCATCGTGCGGGCGACCAGCGAGTCGGGATGCAACGACACCCGGTGGGTGTGGGACCACTTGGGCTCGCGGCGGTGGGGCTCGTCGGTGGTCACGGCGTCGGGCAGGTGGGGGTGCAGCGTCCCGCCGAGAGCGGTGTTGACGCACCTGCAGGCCCCGGCAGATGGCGAGCGTGGGCACGCCGTCGTCGAGGACCCGCTGGGCCAGGGCCAGCTCCAGGTCGTCCCGGTCCGGGTCCACGAACTCGATGGTGGGATGGGGTCGCCGCCCCAGCGGGCCGGGTCGATGTCGCCCCCGCCGGCCAGCACCACCCCGTCCAGGCGGTCGAGCAGGTCGTCGGGTCGGGGCTCGCCGGGGGCGATCAGGACCGGGACGGCCCCGGCCCGGCGCACGGCCGCCACGTACTCCTGCGGCAGCTCGTACCGGTCCGCCGCGTTCGGCGGATAGGTGGTGATCCCGACCAGCGCTGCCATCCGGTGATGACTACCACCCCGCTCCCGTTCCGGGAGCCAGAACCGGGGCGCGAGGGTCCGGGTCGGGGCGCATCGGGGTACGGAACCGCCTGCCCGGCGGATCACTAGCGTCGCGGTCCGAGGGGGATCCGCCATGACCGATCTGTTCGACCGCTTCGCCGTCATCGACGTCGACACCCACCTGACCGAGCCACCCGACCTCTGGACCGTCACGGGTGCCGGCGGCCATGCAGGACCAGGTGCCGCGGATCGTCCGGCAGGGCGACCGGGACCTGTGGGTGGCGGGAGACCAGTTCATCGGCGCCCCCGGCGCCTACTCGATGGCCGGCTTCGACGGGGTCATCCCCGACATGCCCAAGGACTTCAGCGAGATCCCCCCGGCGGCCTACGACGCCGACGCCCGCCTCGCCTTCCTCGACGAGGAGGGGATCCGGGCCCAGGTCCTCTACCCGAACGTCGGCGGCTTCGGGAACGGCTTCTTCCTCCGCCTCGGCGACCGTGACGTCGTGGCCGCCAGCGTCCGGGCCTACAACGACTTCCTCACCGACTGGTGCTCGGCGGACCCCGACCGCCTCCTGCCCGTCATCGCCACCCCGTTCTGGGACCTCGAGTTCGCCGTGGCCGAGATCGAGCGGGCGGCGGCCATGGGCCACCGGGCGGTGAACATGTGCAGCCAGCCCCAGAACTTCGACGAGCCCCCGCTGGGCTCCGCCCACTGGGACCCGATCTGGGCCGCGGCCCGCGACACCGGCCTGTCGGTCAGCTTCCACATCGGCGGCGGCGGCCTGGGCAACCTCATGGACGACGTCGGGGGCATCGGCCTGCAGGCCAACCTCGGCAAGGAGTCGGCCATGATGATCCTCGACAACATGCGCTGCCTCGAGCGACCTGTTCTTCGGCGGCGTGTGCCACCGGTTCCCCGAGGTCCGCTTCGTCTCGGTGGAGTCCGGGCGTGGGCTGGCTGCCGGGCGTCCTGGAGGCCTTCGACTGGCAGTGGCGCAACGGCGGCATCGGCGTCGAGCACCCCGAGTACGACCTGCTGCCCTCGGAGTACTTCCGTCGTCAGGTGTACGCCTGCTTCTGGTTCGAGCGCGTCGGCCGCCCTCGGCGCCATCGAGCGCTATCCCGGACAACATCCTCTACGAGACCGACTTCCCCCACCCGACCTGCCAGCACCCCGGGCCCCGCACGCCCGCCCAGCGGCCCCGGGACTACGCCACCGAGTCCCTCGGCGGCGCTGCCCGACGACGTGCTGGCCAAGGTCCTGCACGACAACGCCGCCGCCCTCTACGGGCTCACGTGAGCCGGCGGCGGAGGCCCGAGCGGCCCGCCGGCCAGCGGCCGGCATGAGCAGGCAGGCCGCCGGTGGCTGGCTGGACGGGCACCGGGTCGTCGACCTCACCACGGGGATCGCCGGGGCCTACGCCACCAAGCTCCTGGCCGACGCCGGGGCCGAGGTCGTCCTGGTCGAGCCGCCCGAGGGCCACCCGCTGCGGCGGTGGTCGGCATCGGGCTCGCCCACCGGTGACGCCGGGCCGCTGTTCCGGTTCCTGTCGGCGGGCAAGGCGTCGGTGGTCGGCCGACGAGGCCGATCTCGACGCCCTGCTGGTCGGCAGCCGACCTCGTCGTCGAGGGCGGCCACCGCTCGATCGACCTCGCACGGGCTCCGCGGCGGCGGGCACGACGGTCTGCTCCATCACCCCGTACGGGAGCACCGGGCCCCTGGGCCGGTCGGCCCGCCACCGACTTCATCGTGCAGGCCGAGTCCGGCTCGCATCGCCTTCCGGGGTCGTCGCGACCAGCCCCCCGTGGCGGCCGGCGGGCGACTGGCCGAGTGGGTGACCGGGGCCTACGCCGCGGTCGCCGCCCTCGCCGCCCCGCCGGGCGAGCACGTCGACGTCTCCGAGTTGGAGACGATGACCCTGGCCGGGAGCCTGTTCCTCGACCTGATGTGGAGCCTGATCGGCGTCGAGCCCGTCGGTCCGGCCCGCACGCTCGAGGTCCCGTCCATCGAGCCCACCCTCGACGGCTACGTCGGCTTCAACACGAACACCCGCCAGCAGTTCGACGACTTCCTGGTCCTCATCGAGCGCCCGGACCTGCTGGATGACCCCGACTGGATCAGCATCGCCCAGCGCATCGCCCGGATGGAGGAGTGGAACGCCATCGTCCACCCCTGGACCAGCCGCCACACCACCGCCGACATCGTCGAGCGGGCCGCGGCCATGCGCATCCCGGTGGCGCCGGTCATGAGCGGCCGGGGTGTGCCCGACATCGACCACTTCGTCGAACGCGGGGTCTTCGTCGAGGACGCCACCGGCACCTTCCGCCAGCCCCGCAGCCCCTATGCCCTCGACGGCGTGCGGGCCGACACCACCCGCCCCGCCCCGGACCTCGGCTCCACCACCCATCCGTTCTGGGGACACCCCGGTGTCGTGGAGATCACCGCGGTGTAGCCAGCCGGAACGGGGAGCTGCCGCTGGCGGGGGTGCGGGTCATCGACGCGACGGCGTGGTGGGCAGGACCGGAGGCGGGGCGGTTGCCTGGCCCTGTTGGGGGCCGACGTGCTGCACCTCGAGGCCACCCGGGCAGCCCGACGGCATGCGCATGGCGGGCGGGCTGTTCGCCGACCAGCCCCGGTGGTGGGAGCGGTCGGCCATCGCCCTGTCGGCCAACACGGGCAAGCGGGGCATCACCCTCGACCTGACCACCGACGACGGCCGGCTGCTGCTCGACCGCCTCCTGGCCGATGCCGACGTCCTGCTGGAGAACTTCAGCCCCCGGGTGGCCGAGCGCTTCGAGCTGACGCCGGACCGGCTGCACGACCTCAACCCCGGCCTGGTCCTCGTGCGCATGCCCGCCTTCGGCCTGGACGGCCCGTGGCGGGACCGGGTCGGCTTCGCCCAGACCATGGAGCAGGTCACGGGCATGGCCTGGATCACCGGTCACGTCGACGACCAGCCCCGCATCCCCCGGGGCCCGTGTGACCCGCTGGCCGGCGCCCACGCCGCCTTCGCCGTGCTCACCGCCCTGCGGGAGCGTGAGCGCACCGGCCACGGTGCCTTCATCGAGTCGACCATGGTCGAGGCCGCGCTCAACGTGGCCGCCGAGCAGGTGATCGAGTGGACGGCCAACGGGGTCGAGCTCCAGCGCATGGGCAACCGGGCGCCGGGCTTCGCCCCCCAGGGCCTCTACGCCTGCGCCGGGGAGGAGCAGTGGCTCGCCGTCTCGGTGGCCACCGACGCCCAGTGGGTCGAGCTGGTCGACGTCCTCGGGCGCCCGGCGTGGGCCGAGGCGCCCGACCTGGCCACCCCCGCCGGGCGGTGGGCCGCCCACGACGTCATCGACGCCGAGCTGGCGGCCTGGGCCGCCGACCGGGAGCTCGGGCCGACGGTCGACGCGCTGGTCGCCGCCGGGGTCCCGGCGGGCGCGGCCCGTGACCCTCGCACCATCGCCACCCACCCGCAGCTGGCCGCCCGGGGGTTCTTCGAGGAGCTCGACCACCCGGTGTGCGGCCCCCGGGACGTCGTCGGCCTGCCGTTCCGCTACGCCTCGGTCGAGCGCTGGCTCACCCGGCCCGCCCCGACCATGGGTGAGCACGACCACGAGGTCCTGGGCGGTGAGCTGGGCCTGAGCGCCGACGAGCTCGACCGCCTGACCGCGGCCGGAATAATCGGCACCGCCCCGACCGGGCTATGAAGGAAGCGTGACCCACCAGCTGGCCGATCTGTGGGAGGGCGTGGTCGACGAGCTCGGCGACGAGCGGGAGGCCGTCGTCGTCCGCAGCGAGGAGCACGGGGAGCGGCGTCTCACCCATGCCGAACTGGAGGCTCGGGCCAACCGGCTGGCCCACCACCTCCGGGACTGCGGCGTCGGCGTCGGCTCGACCATCGGTTGCCACGTCCACAACGGCACCGAGTACCTCGAGGCCATGCTCGCCGCCTACAAGCTGCGGGCCATCCCCATCAACCTCAACCACCGGTACGTGGCCGAGGAGCTGCGCTACCACTTCGAGGACGCTTCGCCGGTGGTCGTCATCACCGAGCCCGACCTGGCCGATCGGGTCCACGAGGCCGGGCCGCCGCCCCACGTCCTGGTCCGGGGCGAGCGAGTACGAGGCCGCCCTGGCGGGCGCCTCGCCCGAGCGCATCGAGGTGCTCGACCGCAGCAACGACGACATCTACCTCCTCTACACCGGCGGAACCACGGGGATGCCCAAGGGCGTCATGTGGCGCCACGAGGACCTCTTCTTCGGCGTCGTCGGTGGAGCGGGCGTCCCCCGGCGCGGCATCCCCCGCCTCGACGACCCGGCCGACATCGGGGCCTGGGCCCGCAAGGGGACCGGCGTGGACCGCCGCATCCCCCTCGCCCCGCTCATGCACGGCCTGGCCCAGTGGACGGCCCTGACGACGCTCTACACCGGGGGCACGCTCTTCCTGGACGGCGACCGGCACTTCGACGCCGCCCGGTCGCTCGCCTACGTGGCCGAGGAGCGGATCCAGCTCATCCAGCTGGTGGGCGACGTCCTCGCCCTCCGCCTGGTCGACGAGCTGAAGCGCAACGGCGACCGCTACGACCTGGCCGAGCTGCAGATGATCTCGTCGTCGGGGGCGGTGCTCTCGCCGTCGGTCCAGGCCGACCTGCGTGAGCTGCTGCCCCAGGCCCGGGTCGTCAACCGCTTCGGCGCCTCCGAGACCGGGCCCCAGGGCCGGGTGGCCCACGACAAGGGCGAGGAGGCCCCCCGCCTGGTCGCCGACGCCGACACCGCCGTGCTGGACGAGGACTTCCGTCCCGTCGGCCCCGGCGGCACCGGCCTGCTGGCCCGCACCGGCGCCATCCCCCTGGGCTACTGGGGGGACCCGGAGAAGACGGCCCGCACCTTCCCCGTCGTCGACGGCGTGCGGTGGTCGGTGCCGGGGGACCGGGCCCGGGTGGAGGAGGACGGCTCGATCGTGGTCCTCGGCCGGGGGACGGTGGTCATCAACTCGGGCGGGGAGAAGATCTTCCCCGAGGAGGTCGAGACCACGCTCAAGGCCCACCCGGCCGTGTTCGACGCCATCGTGGTCGGGGTGCCGGACGAGACCTACGGGCAGCGGGTGGCCGCCGTCGTCCAGCTCCGGGACGGCGCGGACGAGCCGTCGTTGGAGGACCTGCAGGCGCACGCCCGCGAGCACATCGCCGGCTACAAGGTGCCTCGGCAGGTGACGGTGGTGGACGCGGTGCACCGCACCGCGGTGGGGAAGGCCGACTACACGTGGGCCAAGGAGATCGCGAATGGCTGACAACGGGATCGAGGCGCTCCCGAGGCGGGGTCCCACCCGAAATTGCGCCGATTTGTCACGCCAGGCGTTACAAATCGGCGCAATTTCGGCTGGCTCCGGAGGTTCCGCATGAACCTGATGATGTTGTTGGAGATGGCGACACAGGTGGCGGGGGACCGGGTCGCCTTCGGGCGCGCCGACGACGGCCTGACCTACCAGGCGCTGTTCGACCGGGCGGGCGGAGCGGCCCGGGGGCTGCAGGAGGCGGAGGCGGGCACGCTGGCGTTCGTCGGCCTGGCCACCGACGCGTTCCCGACGGCCGTGTTCGCCGTCGTCGTGGGCCGGCATCCCGTTGGCCCCGTTGAACTTCCGCCTCAGCGACGAGCAACTGGCCCCCCTGCTCGACCGGCTCGACCGTCCGCTGGTGGTGGCCGACCCGGCCTTCGTCGACCGCCTGCGCAACCTGGGGGCGACGGTGGTGCCCGACGACGAGTGGATCGCCGCCGCCGACGCAGGCCGAGCCCGCCGAGCCGTGGGCCATGGACCCGACGGCGATCGCCCTGCTCCTCTTCACCAGCGGCACCACGGCCGAGCCCAAGGCCGCCGTCCTGCGCCACGAGCACCTCTGCTCCTACGTGCTCGGCTCCGTCGAGTTCGCCTCGTCCGACGAGACGGCCGCCGCCCTCGTCAGCGTCCCGCCGTACCACATCGCCGGCGTGTCCAACGTGGTGTCCAACGTCTACTCCACCCGTCGGGTCGTCCTCCTGCCGCAGTTCGACCCCGACGAGTGGCTGGCGACGGCCCGGGCCGAGGCGGTCACCCACGCGCTGGTCGTGCCCACGATGCTGGCCCGGGTGGTCGACCACCTGGCCGATGGCTCGGCCCACCTCCCCGCCCTGCGCTCCCTGGCCTACGGCGGCGCCCCGATGCCGGTCACGGTGCTGGAGCGGGCTCTGGCCGCGTTCGGCGACACCGACTTCGTCAACGCCTACGGCCTGACCGAGACCTCCTCGACCATCGCCGTGCTCGGCCCCGACGACCACCGGGTCGCCTTGGCCAGCGACGATCCCGCCGTCCGGGCCCGGCTCGGCTCCGCCGGCCGCCTCCTGCCCGGCGTCGAAGCCGAGGTCAGGTACGGCGCTGCTCTGGGTCCGGGGCGAGCAGGTCTCGGGCGAGTACGCCGGGATGGATTCGGTGCTCGACGACGAGGGCTGGTTCCCCACCGGAGACCTGGCCCACATCGACGACGAGGGCTACCTCTTCATCGAGGGCCGGGCCGACGACACCATCATCCGCGGCGGGGAGAACGTGGCCCCGGCCGAGATCGAGACGGTCCTGCTCCGCCACCCTGCCGTGGCCGAGTGCGCCGTGGTCGGCCTGCCCGACGAGGAGTGGGGCCAGCGCATCGCCGCCGTCGTGGTCACGGCCGACGACGCCACGGAGGACGAGCTCCGGGCCTGGTGCCGTGAGCACCTCCGGGGCTCCAAGACGCCGGACCACATCGAGTTCCGGGCGGAGACTGCCCTACACGGACACCGGCAAGCTGCTCCGCCGCACCCTCCGCAACGAGCTCACCGCCGACTGAGGGATCCACGCCCCGAGGCGATCGGGTACGTTCCCGGCCCCATGCGGGACGGGGAGCCACTGTCAGCCGAGCTGCAGGCGCACGCCGGCGCCGAGCTCGAGCGGGCGGGAGTGCCGGGGGCCGCGCTGGCGGTCGTCGACGGGGCGGGTGCCGTGGCGACGGCCGCCTTCGGCCGGGCCGACGTGGCCACCGACCAGGCGGTGGGGACCGAGACCGTCTTCCACCTCTTCTCCGCCACCAAGCTCTACACCGCGGCGGCGGTCGTGGTCCTGGCCGAGCAGGGCCGCCTCGGCTCTGGACGACCCGGTGGCCGACCGACTGGACGACCTGGGTCTCGCCCACCCGGTCACGATCCGCCAGCTCCTCACCCACACGTCGGGCCTGCCCGACACCTTCCGGGCCTTCGTCGCCGTTCACCTCCCCGGCGACCCGGTCCCGTCGACGGCCGACGGCGCTGGCCCGGTACCACCTCGGCAAGGGCAAGCCGCCGGGCACCGAGGTCGCCTACCGCAACGTCAACTTCGCCCTGCTCGGTGAGGTGGTCTCGGTCGTGTCCGGCCAGCCCTTCGAGGCCTTCGTCACCGGCGCCCTACTGGAACCGCTCCGCTCCGGCGCCCGCTTCTCGTACTCGGATGCGCCAGCGGGCCCAGGCCGCGACCGGGTACCTCGGTCGCTGGGACCCGATGCGCCCGGCCCTGCCGCTGCTGCTGCCGGGCACCCGGGACCGCCTCACCCAGCGGCCTGTCGACGGCCTGGTGGGCCTGCACGAGTTCGGCCTGGACTCGGCGGCCATCGGCGGCCTGGTCGGCGCCGTCGGCGGACTTCCTCCCCTTCCTTCAGGAATTCCTCCGGGAGCGACGACGGCGTACTTCCCCGGGCCGCCCGCGACGAGATGCTGACCGTCCACGCCGAGGGCTCGGCCGGGATCGCCTCCACCGTCGGCATCGGGACTCGGGTGGAAGGCGGGCGAGGTCGACGGCGTGCGCTTCTGGAACCACGAGGGCGGCGGCCCGGGCTTCGCCACCGAGACCCGGCTCTACCCCGAGGACCGGTCTCGGCATCGTCCTGCTCATGAACCGCACCCACAAGGCGGCCCTCAGCCGCCTCGCCCACGACATCGCCGAAGCCATCCGCGCCCGCCGCTGACCGTCGCCCCGGCCGCCGTCGGCTAGACAGTCCCGACCCCGTCACGACAGGAGATGCCGACATGCCCACCGACGAGACGAAGGCCGTCCTCGACCACCACACCGAGATGCTCGATGGCCGGGGACACCGACGGCGTCATGGAGGACTACACCGAGGACTCCGTCTTCATCAGCAACCTCGGCGGGGTCATGAAGGGCCTCGATGCGATCCGCGGGGTCTTCGCCGCCGCCCCGCGGGCGGCTTTCCCGGCTTCGAGGAAGGTCTCGAGCACGTCGACGGCGACATCGCCTTCGTCACCTGGACAGGCCGAAGGCATCGCGCTGGGCACCGACACCTTCGTCGTCCGCGACGGCAAGATCGTGGCCCAGACCGTGGTGCTGCACTTCGCCTGACTGCTCGTCGTCACCGACCTCCGGTCGTGGCGGTCAAGATGGGGGCATGCTCTCGAAGCTCGACGACTATCCGGTGCACCAGACGGTCCTGCCGCTGGCCATCCCGAACACCAGCGACCGCCACAGCTACGACCGGTACTGGTTCAACGGCTACGACCGGGAGGGCGAGTTCTACTTCGGCATCGCCCTGTGCCGGTACCCGAACCTGGGGATCCTGGACTGCGGCTTCTCGATCGTGCGGGGCGGCGAGCAGCACGCCTTCCACGGCTCCCGGCGGATGCCGCTGGAGCCGACCGACCTGACCGTCGGGCCCTTCGAGCTGCAGATCCTGGAGCCCATGGGCCGGACCCGGCTCGTGCTGGACGACAACGAGACCGGCATCGCCGCCGACCTGACCTTCACCCCCCGCACCGCGGCCGTGGAGGAGGGACGCCAGACCCTCGTCCGGGACGACCGCCTCGTCCTGGACTCCACCCGCTTCGCCCAGTTCGGCCACTGGGGCGGCGAGATCACCTACGGCGGCGAGCACCTGAAGGTCGACGCCTCCGTCGACCCCGGGCACCAAGGACCGTTCCTGGGGCGTGCGTCCGGTCGGTGACCCCGCGCCGCCGGGGGCCCCGAGCCCGAACTTCACGGGCATCTTCTTCCTGTGGGCCCCGATCCACTGGGAGGACCGCTGCACCCACTTCCTCGTCTTCGAGGAGCCCGACGGCCGCCAGTGGCACACCGACGCCATGATCGTCCCCGTCCACGACGGGGCCACGCCGCCGGTCGTCGACCCCGAGGTGCAGATCCTCGCCGGCGCCACCCACGAGCTGGTCTACGAGTCTGGCACCCGGCGCATGAAGGAGGGGCGCATCGCGCTCGGTGGACCACGACGGGTCCCTCCTGGAGATCGACCTCGAGCCCCTGATCTGCTTCCGCATGAAGGGCATCGGCTACACGCACCCCTTCTGGGGCCACGGCATGTGGAAGGGCGAGCTGGCCATCGCCGGCGAGTCCTGGCGCGAGGAGGACCTCGACCCGATGGCCTACGACAACCAGCACATCCAGCAGGTCGTCCGGGCCCGCCACGGCGACCAGGTCGGCGTCGGCGTCCTCGAGCAGCTCGCGTTCGGCCTCCACCACCGGTACGGCTTCAAAGAGCTCCTCGATCCCGCCCCCTGAACGGCGGCACGTCGGGACCATCGGCCCTTGGGCCCGTGCCGTCGCCCCGAGCACGATGAGGCCACACCGACAGAAGAGGAAATCGCCATGATGTCCACCGCCCGCCCCGATGAGCCGGTCACCCGCCTGGTGCGCCGTGGCCCCGTCACCGTGGCCCCGACCGTGACCCTTCGCGAGCTCAGCGAGGTCCTCGTGCGCGAAGAGGTCGGGGTGGCGTTGGTGACCAGCAGTGAGACCGCGGTCGGCCTGGTGTCGGAGCGGGACCTGGTCCGGGCGGTGGCCGACGGCCATGACGTCGACGACGACCGGGTCGAGGACGTGATGACCTTCGAGTTGGTGGCCATCGACCCCCACGAGCTCATCGGGGAGGCCGCCCAGCGGATGCTGGACGGCGAGATCCGACACCTCCTGGTCTCCGATGGCGAGCACTCGCTCGGCGTCATCTCGATCCGGGACGTGCTGTCGGCTCACCGCGCCGCCTGAGACCGCGCTCCGGCCCGGCTCTGAACTGAAACTCACTAGATTGAACGCCATGAGCGACCGCTTTCCGTTCCCCCTCCCCTACGGGTGGTTCAAGGTCGCCGAGCCCGCAGAGATCCCGGCTGGGGAGATCGCCACCCGGCGCTACTTCGGCACCGAGCTGGTCCTCTGGCGCGACGGCGACGGCACCCTCCACGGCCACGAGGCCTACTGTCCCCACCTCGGCGCCCACCTCGGCGACGGCGTCCTGGACGACGGTTGCCTGCGCTGCCCATTCCACGGCTGGACCTGGGACGGCGACGGCGCCAACGTCGCCATCCCCTACGCCGACCGCCCCAACCCCAAGGCCCGCCTGCGGGCGTTCCCGATCACCGAGGCCAACGGCCTGGTCTACGCCTGGTACCACCCCGACCCCGGGCAGGGCCCGCTCTATGACGTGTACGAGGTGGAGGAGGTCGGGGACCCGGCCTACGCCCTGCACTCGACCCACACCTACGAGGTGGCCACCTGCCTGCAGGAGATGGCCGAGAACGGCTACGACGCCGGCCACTTCGAAGCGGTGCACTCCCATCCACAGGCGGGGGTCATCGAGGAGGTCAGCCTCGAGGGCTACGAGCGGGTCATGCGCTCCCGCCAGGAGTTCCCGTCCAAGTCGGGCGAGCCCCGGCCGGGCCGCATCGACGTCTTCGGGCGCGGGCCCGGGCTTCTCTGTCACCCGCTATCGGGGCCCCATCACCGCGGCCCTGCTGGGGGCGTCGACTCCGATCGACGAGGGCCACACGCAGCTCTGGTTCCACTTCTACCTGAAGGACCCCGACGACGAGCGAGCCGCCCGGGTGGCGGAGGCGTTCGTTTCGTCGGTCAGCCGGGAGGTCACCCAGGACATCCCGATCTGGGAGCGGAAGCGCTACGTCCCCCGTCCCCAGCTCGCCCCCGGCGAGGCCCCCATCCTCGAGTTCCGCCGCTGGTTCAGCCAGTTCTACGCCGAGGCCTGATCACCCTCGCTCGTCGGCGGGCCGGGAGTGGAACAGGATCCGGGTGCCGTCGGGGGACCAGAGGGGGAGGGTGTCGAAGGAGGTGTCATGGGTGAGCCTCCGCCGGTTGGTGCCGTCGGCGTCCATGACGTGGATCGCCCAGGCGTCGGCCTGCGGTGCCGTGAAGGCCAGGCGCCGACCGTCCGGGGACCAGTTCGGGACCGCCCCGGGGCCGAGGTCGGTCAAGCTGCCGTCGGCGAGCGTCAGGACGCCGATGTGGGTCTCGGCTCTCCGGAGCTCGACGGCGATGTGCCGGCCGTCCGGGGACCATGCCGGGTAGGCGATGGCCTCGTCGAGGAGGCGTCGGGGGCGGGACCCGTCGGCGCCGACCACCCAGAGCTCGCCGTTCTCGGCCCAGCCCTGGACCGCGCCCGTGCCCCGGCTGAAGGCGATCCGGCCACCGTCGGGTGACCAGGTGGGGGACTGCTCGAAGCCGTCCAGGCGGGTCAGCCGCCGGAGCCCGCCGCCGTGGGAGCCCACCGAGTACAGGTCGCCGTCGGCGGGCTCACCCCGGGAGAACGCGATCCGGGTACCGTCCGGGGACCAGGCGGGCATCAGGTCGTGGGCGAAGTCCCGGGTCAGGCGTTCCGGCGATGACCCGTCAGGGGCAAACGTGTAGATCTCCCGGTTCAGGTCCCGGTCGAGGACGCCGACGAGGCGTTCGCCGTCGGGTGCCCAGGCCGTCGCCAGCGCCCCCGCCGGCCAGTCGTCGACCTGCTGCCGATCGGTCCCGTCGGGGGCAACCGTGTGCCCGTCGAGGGCGGGGCTCGGGCAGTCCGACACCTCGGCCGCGGGCGGGGGGTCGCTGACGGCGGGGAGTACGTACTGCTCCAGCAGGGCCAGGGCGTCCACGACCCCGCCGGGGTCGGAGCCGGCACTGTCGTGGGTCAGGGCGACGAGCAGGTCGAGATCGGGGACCACCAGCAGCTCCTGTCCGTGGCCGCCGGATGCCCGCCAGACCCGGTTGCCGGCGACGTCGTCGAGCCACCACAGGTAGCCGTAGCCCTCGCGGGACAGGCCAGAGGTTCGGGCAGTCGAGGTCCCAGACCTCCGTGAGCGACTCGTCCAACCAGGCCGACGAGACCAGGGGCTCGCCGTCCCACGCACCGTGGTCGAGGACGAGCTGACCGATGCGGGCCACCTCCCGCGGCGTGACGAACAGGGAGTGCCCGCCTGCGAAGTAGCCGTCAAGGTCCATGCCCCAGTGCTCGGCGTCGATGTCGAGCGGCCCGAACAGGTGCTCGACGGCATAGCGGCAGAGCGACACTCCAGTGGCTTCGGTCAGCACGGCCGCGAGCACCTGGGTGAGGCCTGTGTTGTAGGCGAACTCGTGATCCGGCGGGGCGACAGACGGGCGGGAGAGCACGGCCTCGAGGAACGACGGCTGGCCTGGCTCGACACTGGGCTGCCACTCGTAGGGCGCCGCGTCGTCGGGCGCCAGGCCCGCCGCCATGGTGAGGAGTTGGCGGACGGTGAGGTCGCGGTGCTCGCCCACGAGGTCCTCGGGCAGGTGGTCGCCGATCGTCGAGTCCAATCGGAGGGCGCCGTCGGCGATGGCGATCCCGGTCATCAGCGACAGGATCGACTTGGACAACGAGTGCACGTTGTCGGCGCTGGCGTAGTCGCGGCCGTGGAAGTAGCGCTCGAGGGCGAGGCGCCCGTGGCGAACGACGAGCAGGCTGGCGATGTCGGGGGCCAGGGCCACGTTGGCTGTGGCTGCCTCGAGTCGGGCCTCGTCCAGGCCCACCTCAGCCGGCTCGGCGGTGGCCCAGTCGGTGGGGTCGGGGTCGGTGTAGGTGAGGTTCTCGGCGAAGAAGGGCGCTTCGCCGTCCGGGGCGAAGCCGGCGCACCCGTCCCCTGGGATCGAGGCCGCGTCGGGATCCGACGTGCAGGCGGCCACGCTCAGCCACAGGACGAGGATCGTGCCGGCGACCCGACGACATCGAATGTCGACAGCGTGTCACGGTTGCGGACGGGGGCCAGGTCAGCCGCGGGGCCGCTGGGTGTGGGCGTCGAGAGTGTGGGCCATGCAGGCGGCGAGGCGGCGGGCGGTGGGGACGTGGAGGAACTCGTTGGGGCCGTGCGCGTTGGAGCCCGGCCCGAGCACACCGGTCACCACGAACTGGGCGTCCGGGAAGCGCTCCCCGAGCATGTTCATGAAGGGGATGGCACCCCCCACACCGGTGTAGAGCGCCGGGTGCCCGAACGTGGCCCTGGTCGAGTCGGCGAGGGCGTCGGCCAACCAGGGGGCGGTCGGGGCCGCGGCCCAACCCGTGGCCGACTCGTCCCCGCTGATCTCGATCACGGCGTCCGAGGGCGGGTCCTCGGTGAGGCGGGTCCGGAGCGCGGCCGACGGCGGTGTCGGCGTCCGCGGTCGGCGGGAGGCGGAAGGAGAGCTTGACCGCGGTCTCGGCCCGCAGGACGTTGCCGGCGTCGTCGAGCGGCGGAGCGCCCTCGATGCCGACCACGGCCATGGAGGGCAGCCAGGTGGTCGCCAGGAGGAGTTCGACGGGGTCCTCGCCCTCCGGGCGGGTCCTCCCGGCGAAGGGCAGGCCGGCCAGGGGATCGAGGCCTGCAGCCACGGCGGCCTGAGCCTCCCGCCGCCGCTCCTCGGGGATCTCGACGTAGAGCTCGGGCACGAGCAGGTCGCCGGTCTCGCAGTCCTCGATGCGGTCCAGCAGTTGGCGCAGCACCCGGAAGCTGGAGGGGACCGCGCCGCCGGCCACGCCGGAGTGCACGCCCTCCTCCAGCACCCGGACCCGCACGTCCAAGCCGACCAGGCCGCGGAGGGACGTCGTGACCCAGAGGGTCTCGTAGTCCCCGGCGAAGCTGTCGAGGCAGATGACCAGGCTCACCGCGCCGAGCCGGTCGCCCAGCGCGGCGACGTGGGCCGGCAGGTCGAGGCTGCCGCTCTCCTCGCTGGCCTCGATCAGCACCAGGCAGCGGCTGTGGGAGCCACCCGCGGCCCGAACCGCCTCGAGGGCGCTCAGGGCGGCGAAGGCGCTGTAGCCGTCGTCGGCCCCGCCCCGGCCGTAGAGCCGGTCGCCCTCCAGCACCGGCGTCCAGGGCCCGAGCCCCTCCCGCCAACCGGTCAGCTCGGGCTGCTTGTCCAGGTGGCCGTAGAACAGCACGGTGTCGTTCGGGTCGCCGGCACCGTGGGCCGGCACCTCGACGAGCACGACCGGTGTGCGCCCGGCCAGCTCGATGACCTCGACGGTGGCCCCGGGCAGGTCGCGGGACCGGCTCCAGCCGGCGACCAGGTCGACGGCCTCCGCCAGGTGGCCGTGGGCCGCCCAGTCCGCGTCGAACGCCGGGGACTTGGCCGGGATCCGGATGTAGTCGACGAGTGCGGGCAGAGCACTCTCGTCCCAGATCCGGTCGACCGATGCGATGGCGAGCTCCAGGTCGAGGTCCACGGCCCCAGTTTGGGCCTGCTCAGTCGATCGTGACCAAGGGCGGCGGTTCCGGATGGGACGCGGTCAGGCTCGGGGGGAGCACCAGGACCGGGCCCCGGGCCTCGCGCACGACGTAGAGGGCCACGCTCTCGAACAACAACCGGTCCATCCCGCGACGGCCTTCGGTGGCCATGACGGCGACGGTGCCCGGGTCACCCCCGAGGACCGCCAGCACGGCCTCGGCGGCCGCCTCTCCGCCGAGGCTGGGGGCAGGGGCCAGGAGCTCACCGTCGTCCTCGACCCACGGCGCCCGGGCGGCCCGGAACTCATCGGCCCGGAGGCCCGCCAGGTGGGCGATCCGGTCGGCGACCTCGCGGACCGCCTCGCCCCGCTCGGACCCGTCGACGCAGGCCACGACCCGGTGGAGGCCCGAGTCCGGGGGGATGCAGCGCGGCCCGATGAGCAGGACGGGGACCGGAGAACGGCGGAGCACGGCACCGCTCACGCTGCCGAGCAGGAACTCCCGGACCGGGCCTCGGGCCCGGGTGCCGAGGCAGATGATCGTGGCCGGGTCCTGGGCCACGTGGTCGATCAGGAGGTCGGCGGGCTTGCCGCCCTCCAGCACGCTCCAGGCGATGGTGCCGACCTCGGCGAGTCGACCCTCGTGGACCCGGGCCCGAAGGAAGGCGTCGGCCGGCCCGCGGCCGAGGCCCGGCGCGGGCACCGCGACGAGGTCCAGGGTCTGGCCGGTCTGATGGGCGACGGCGGCGGCGACGGCCACTTCAGGGCCCGCGGCCCGGGCCGGGTCGAGGGCGACGACGAGCCGGCCTGTCGGTGTGGAGGGCCGGGGCGGCGTGTCGACGGGGGCGTGGGCGTGTTCGACGTGGTCCCGCCACTCGGCCACCGTGGGATACCGGAGCTCGCAGTGCGGGCAGAGGTGGATGGCATCCGGCTGCATACACGACATCCTCGGTGCACCGGCGCCACTGCCCAAGGGCCGAAGGTCCCGCCGAGTCAGGGGGGGTCGATGGTCCCGGTGACCCCGGCCAGCTCGGCGGCCAGCTCGACGACGAGGTCCTCCCGCGTGAGCACGGCGACCGGCACCCCGCCATCCATCAGCACCAGGTGGGCCACCCCTCGATCGCGGAGGGCATCGGCGGCCTGCCGCCGATCGGCCTCGCTGGGCAGGGTGACCACCTCGTCGGTCATCACCGTGTCGATCCGGGCATCGGCCGGGAAGCGGCGGGCCACGCCGCGCACCACGATGTCGTGGGTGGTCACCACCCCGACGGGGCGCTTCCGTTCGGCCACGACCGCCACGTCCACGCCCCGGGTGGCCATCAGCCGGGCCACCTCGGCCAGGGTGCTCGACGGGCTGACCGTGACGAGGGCACCTCGGGCGAGGGGGCGGAGCGGCATGGGACGCGGCAGGCTCAGGTCGCCGCGGGGACGACCACGACGGGACAGGGGGCGTGGTGGGCCACCTGCTGGCTGACCGAACCGAGGAGGAGGCCCATGAAGCCGCCACGGCCCCGGGAGCCGACCACGACGAGGTCGGCCCCGGCGGCCGCCCCGATGACGGCCTGGGCCGCGGTGTCGGACACGACGGTGACCTTCGGGGCCGACGGGAGCCCCTCGAGGTCCTGGCCGTCGAGCGCCCCGGCGACCAGGTCCCGGGCCCCCTGCTCGAACAGGTCGAGGTCCAATGCGGCCGGGTCGTAGGGATAGGCGCCGACGTAGGGCGGGTGCCAGGCGTTGACCACCTCGACCTCCGCCTGACGGGCGCGGCCCTCGTCCAGGGCCCAGGCCAGGGCCTGACGGGCCGACTCGGAGCCGTCCACGCCGACCACGACCCGCGGGGGTGAGGACGGGGCGTCGGTCTCCCGCACGACGGCGACGGCACAGGGCGCGTGGTGGAGGCAGTGCTGGCTGACAGAGCCGACGAGAGCGCCGCGCAGCACCCCGAGGCCCCGAGCGCCGACGACGAGGAGGTCGGCGTCTCCGGCTGCGTCGACGAGGGCCTGGGGGGCCAGGTCGTTGACGGCCCGTCGGATCACGGTGCTCGCCCGGTCCGGGCCGAGGACGCGCTCGACGATGGTGTCGAGCGCGGCGGCGGCGTCGGTCTCGTCGTACTCCCGGTCGAAGTCGGTGTCCGGTGTGGCCCGGTGTTGGTCGAGGTAGCCCCAGGCCAGCACGGCCACCAACTCGGCGCCGTGGCGCTCGGCCTCGTCCGCCGCCCAGGTCAGGGCGCCGCCGGCGCCTTCGGACTCGTCCGTGCCCACCACGATGCGTCGCATGGGCCCATGCTCGCGGGTCCGGGTCCGGCCGGCCAAGGGTCGACGGGCCTCAGCGTCCGGGACCTTGGTCCGTCAGCCCTTCCCCGCCGGCCCGTCGAGGACGGCGACGTCGATCACCTCGGCGTCGCCGTCGAATCGGCGGACGGCCCCGGCCACCTGCACGGCGAGGTTCTCCTTGCGGCGGGCGTCGAGCACGTCGGCGGTGCGCAGGGTGACCACCACGCCCCGGGCCCGCCGGTGGGCCACGACGTCCAGCGGGCCGCCGATGAGATGCTGGCTCGCCTCCTCGGCGGCCACCCGGGCGTGCTCGGCCAGCTCGCCGTGGGCGGCGGCGTCGACCGCGGCCAGGAGGTCGGTGGTGGCGCCGGTGACCGTCGCGGTGGACCAGGTGGCCAGTGGGTCGGCCTCGTCGACCGAGGAGACGACCACCGGGACGTGGTGGCGGAGCGCGCAGACCACGCCGGTCTCCCGCTCGGTCGGGCCGGCGTGCGGCTCCGAGCGGACGGTCACCGCCACGTCCACCCGACCGTCGATCGGGCAGTCCCCGGTGGACAGCCCCGAGCAGGGGAAGCTCGCCGCGCCGGGCTCGACGCAGCGGAGCACCTCGTGCCCGGCGGCCTCGAGGGTGCGGGAGGCGGCCCCGCTCTCGCCGACGTCGCTCTCGGTCAGAAGGATGCGCATGGGGGCACCCTGCGCCCATCGGCCCGCACCGGCCAGGGACCTTGGTCCCGACTGATCCCGGCCGGCCTCCGCCCGCACGGGCAGAATGGCGTCATGAGCATCAGTGTCTTCCTCCTCGACGACCACGAGGTGGTACGGCGGGGCCTGCGGGCCCTGCTCGAGGCCGAGGACGACCTCACCGTGGTGGGCGAGGCGGGGACGGCCGAACAGGGCATCCGGCGCATCTCGGCGCTCCGCCCCGACGTCGCCGTGCTCGACGTCCGCCTGCCCGACGGCGACGGTGTCGAGGTCTGTCGTGAGGTGCGCAGCAAGCACCCGGAGGTGGCGTGCCTGATGCTGACCTCCTTCGGCGACGACGAGGCCCTCTTCGACGCCATCATGGCGGGCGCCGCGGGCTACCTCCTGAAGGAGGTGCGGGAGGTCGATCTCGTGACCTCGATCCGCACCGTGGCCGCCGGCGGCTCCCTGCTCGACCCCCTGGCGACCCAGCGGGTGCTCGAACGCCTCCGGGTGGGCACGGCCGAGGAGCAGGCCCTGAGCGTGCTCACCGAGCAGGAGCGCAAGATCTTCGACCTCATCGGTGAGGGCCTGACCAACCGACAGATCGGTGAGCGGGTGTTCCTGGCCGAGAAGACGGTCAAGAACTACGTGTCGAGCATCCTCATGAAGCTCGGCATGGACCGCCGCACCGAGGCCGCGGCGTTCGCCGCCCGGATGGACGAACGAAAGCGCCGCTCCCGCGACGCCTGAGTCGGCTCAGGCCAGCAGGGACCCGCCAGGTCACCCGGGTGCCCCGGGGGTCGCGGGGCTCCACCCGCACGGTGCCCCCGATGGTCGCCGCCCGATCGGCCATGTTGGCCAGACCGTGGCCGCCGCTCCCGGGCTCCGGGGGCGAGGCCGATGCCGTCGTCGTCGACCACCAGGCACACGTCGTCACCCACGTCGACGGTGACCCGCACGGTCCGGGCGTCCGCATGGCGAGCGGCGTTCGAGAGGGCCTCGCGGAGGGTGGCGATCAGGTGCTCGACCACGGCCTCGCCCACCGTCTCCAGCGGCCCGTTGAAGGCCAACTCGGGCGCGAAGCCGAGCGCCGACTGCTCCGCGTCGACCACGTCGACGACGCGCCGCCGCACGCTGGCGGCGTCGAGGTTGTGCACCGTGAGCCGGAAGATGGCCTGGCGGATCTCCCGGATGGTCTGGTCCAGCTCGTCGACCACCTCGATCACCCGGGCGCTGGTGGCCTCGTCGGTCTTCACCGCGGCCGCCTGCAGGGTCATGCCCGCGGCGAACAGGCGCTGGATGACGGTGTCGTGCAGGTCGCGGGCGATGCGCTCGCGGTCCTCGAGCACGCCCAGCTCCTGCTCGGCGGCCCGCAGCTGGCGCTCGGTCTCGAGGCGCACGGTGACGTCCCGGCAGAAGGCCACGATCCGGCGGTGACCGTCGGGATGGGGGACCTCCGAGCTCTGCAGGACGCACTCGACCTCCAGCTCGGAGCCGTCCTTGCGGCGGTGGCGGGTGGCGATGGTCCGGCTGGACATGCGGCCGGCCAGCAGGGGCTGGAGCAGGGCCCGGTAGTCCGCCTCGGCCATGGTCGGGTTGAGGTCCAGGACCGACATCCCCTCCATCTCCGCCCGGGAACGGCCGAGCTGGTCGGCGGCGCCCTGGTTCACGTAGTCGAACACGCAGGGTGTCGGCGTCGAAGACGTAGACGCCCTCCTCGGTGCCGTCGAGGGTCTGCTGGATCTCGTTGATCCGGCGCTGGGCCTCGATCCGCTCGGTGACGTCGCGGACGATGGCCACGACGCCGGTCCCCTCGGCGCCGAGGTGGATCGGGGCCAGGGCCACCTCGACCGGGAACGTGGAGCCGTCCTGGCGGGCGGCGCTGAGGTCGAGGCCCGAGCCCATCGACCGGGTCCGGGGCTCGCGGCCGTAGGCGGCGCGGTGGGAGGCGTGCACGTTGCGGACGCCGGCGGGCACGAGGTCGTCGACGGCGACGTCGGTGAAGTCGGCGTAGCCGAACAGGTCCCGGGCCCGGTGGTTGGCCGAGGTGATCCGCCCGTCGACGGTGGCCACGATGATGGCGTCGGGGGCGAGGTCGAAGATGGTCTCGGCCAGGGCGGGCCCGACCGAGGCGGTCGGGTCGGTCGGGAGCTGCTCACCGGTGGTCACGCGGCGCCCGACGGTAGTGGGGACGACCACCGTCGTGTCCCACTCGAGGGGACCTTCGACCCTGACCTCGGCCCGCTCCCGGGGCGAGGATGACCGGGTGCTCCGAGACGTGCGCACCCACATCGAGGTCCTGGACCGGGACCGTTGCCTCGAGCTCCTCGCTGCCGGCTCGGTCGGTCGGGTGGCGGTGATCGCCGGCCGCGAGCCGGTCATCTTCCCGGTGAACTACGCCCTGCACGACGGCCGCATCGTGTTCCGCACCGCGCCCGGGACCAAGCTCCAGTCGGTGGACTGGGGCACCCGGGCCAGCTTCGAGATCGACGACCTGGACCCTGCCGCCCGGGAGGGCTGGAGCGTGGTGGCCGTGGGCCCCGCGGATGAGATCCGCGTCGGCGCGGGAGGTCGCCCAGGTGGCCGAGGCCACGGGCCTGCAGACGTGGGCGCAAGGCGAGCACGACCACTGGATCGCGGTCACGCCTGAGCGCCTGAGCGGCCGACGGCTCCGCCGCTCGGGCTGAGCTCAGCGGCGCTCAGGGTCCGGCCGCGACGCGTGCCGCGGCCAGGGTCGCTTCGATGCCACGGTCACCGTCGAGGGTGACCGCCTCGGGCCAGGGGTCCTGCGCGGCCGCCAGTCGCGCCGCGACCTCGACGCCGGCGTCACTCGTCCCGCGGCCCTCACGGGCACGGGCGTCGACCCGGGCCGCGATCGACGACGGGGACCCGGTGCACCGGAGCTCGACGACCTCGGCGTGGTCGGCGTGGGCCGTCCGGCGGGCTGCGGCGCGGTCGTCCGCTGAGGTCCACGACGCGTCGAGCACGACGGATTCGCCGGCCCGCAGGAGCCGCCCGGCCTGGTCGAGCAGGCGCCGGTACACGACCCGGGTCATCTCGGGCCGGTAGATCCCCCGGCCGAAGGAGGCGGCGGCCGACTGGTGGTGGCCGATCCCGGCCAGGTCCTTGCGGAGCTCGTCGGTGTCCAGCACCGCCCAGCCGGTCAGGTCACCGAGGCCGGCGGCCAGGGTCGTCTTGCCGGTCCCGGGCGCCCCGCCGACCAGGACGACACGGACCCGACCCTGCTCCGAGGTGCCGGCGGGCCAGGTCCAGCCGGTTCCGGGCTCGGGCCACCGCGGCCTCGCCGTCGGTGTCGACCTTGAGGCAGGCCACCTTCGCGCGGACCAGCGCCCGGTAGGCGACGTAGTGGTGCGCCAGAGACGCCGGATGGTGCTCACCGCTGAACGCCGTGTAGTCCTCGACCAGGCCGCGGGCCAGGTCGCCCCGGCCGAGGGCCTCCAGGTCCATCGCCAGGAAGGCCAGGTCGAGCAGGACGTCGCCGTGCCGGAGGCGGTCGTCGAAGGCCAGGCAGTCGAGGATGCGGGGCCCGTCGGGCAGGCAGAAGATGTCGTCGGCCAGGAGGTCGCCGTGCCCGTCCACGATCCGGCCGTCGCGCCGGCGGCGCTCCAGCAGGTCCTCGCGCCCGTCGAGGTAGACCATGGCCTCCCGGCCGACCTCGGCGAGCGCGTCCGCGTCGAGCACCTCCGGCGTGAACGCGGCCATCTCGACGAGGTTGTCCTGCCAGAGCGTTCGCACCGCGTCGGGGTCCCCGGCGGTGCTGATCGTGGGCGACCGCCCGGCGTCGGCGTGGAAGGCCGCCAGCCGACGGGCCACCCGACGGACCTCGTCGGCGGCGTCGGGATGGTGGGTCCGGGCCAGCGTGGCCAGTCGGCGGTCCGCGGGCATGCGTCGCATCTCGATCAGGTGGTCGATCGGGCACACCATCGCGGACCAGGTCGAGGACGCCGAGGTAGACGTCCGGGGCGAGTCGCCGGTTCAGCTCGACCTCCCGCCGGCACGCGGCGCCGCGCCGTTCGGGGGTGGACTGGTCGACGAAGGGCAGTCGCACCGGCTTGGGGAACTTGAGGGCGCGGTCGCCGGTCAGCAGCACCACCGAGAGGTGGGTCTCGGCCACGACGGCGTGGCGTTCGTCCACCCCCGGAGCTTCAGGGCTGGAGGTGGTCGGGACCAGGGTCATCGGTCCCTTCCCGGCGCGCTCAGCCGCCGGTGGTGCTCCAGTGCCAGGACTCCGACGGCAGGTTGTACATCCCGTAGGAGGCGGCGTTGGCCGACAGCCAGTTGTAGACCGACGTGCCGTAGGAGCAGTTGTCGAAGTCGATGGCCAGGCCCTGCTCGTGCATCGAGCGTGCCGGGGATGGCCGTCGGCGGCGAGCAGGACGACGAGGGCATCTGGTAGATGGCGTAGTAGCTGGAGCCGCAGTGGGCCTGGCGCAGGGCGATCTGCTGGGCCGAGTCGCGGTAGCCCCCGCCGCTGAGGTAGACGCCGTCGGCGGCGGCGGCCTGGATCATGGCCGTGATCTGGTCGACGATCGACACGTTGACGATGATGCCGTTGCCGGCGTCCTGCACCGAGACGGGGCCGCTCTGGTAGGGCTGGCCCGGCGGGCCGAGGTTGATGCCCTGGATGTAGGACGCGAACTGGGCCGCCTCCTCGGCGATCTGGTCGGAGAGCTCCGCCTCCTGCTCGGCGAGGGCGGCGGCCTCGCCGGCGGCGTGGTTGATCCGCTCCTCGACCTGGCGGGCCAGCTCCCGCTGCTGGTCCTGGGCGGTCCGCAGCTCCTGGTACTGGACCTGGGTCTCGGTCCGCAGGAGCTCGGCCTCCCGGGCGGCGTCCTCGGCGGCGACCCGCTGGGCGGACAGGTCGTCCTCGGTCGCCCGGAGCTGGTCGATCACGTCCTCCTGGCGGTTGGACTGGTTCCGCAGCAGGGCTTCGCGCAGGGCGGCCTCGTTGATGTCGGCGGAGTCGAAGACGGCGGCGTCGTTGCTCTCGGGCGGCCGGATGTAGGCGTCGACCGCGGCCTCGGCCACCTCGTCCTGCAGGGTGACGATCTCCTGCCTCGAGGCGCCGCTCCTCGACCCGGGCGGCCTCGGCCTCGGCCAGCGCCGTGCGGGCGGCCCGCTGGGCGTCCTCGTACTGGGCCCGCTTGCTGCGCCACGTTCTCGTCGAGGGCGGCGAGGGCGTCCCGCACCTCTTCGGCGTCGGCCCGCAGCCCGTCCAGCTCGGCCGCGACGTCGGCGGCCTGCTCCCGGACCGCGTCCCGCTCGGCCCGGGGGTCGTCGGACTCCTCGGCCTGGACCAGGACGGGCACGACCGCGAACAGGGTCGCGGCGGCCACGGCCAGGACGGCACGGGTCAGGGAGCGGTGGGACGGGGAGGGCAAGGTGGTGGGTCTCCGGGTGGACTTGTAACGGAACCGTAATAGGAAACCCGCCGACACGCGCACCGTGTCAGCCTCTCGGCGCGGAGCGGGAGGTCTGAGGGGACCGTGGTCCGGTGGGGCTGGTGTGGCCTGTGAGTCCACCCGCGAATCTCGGCCCGCGTCAACCCCGCCGGCCCGGATTCTGTCCGGGCGGGGCCCCCGGGGTATCTTCTCGGACCCTGTGGGCCAGGAGGGACCCGGCCCGCTCCCGAAAGGACTTCGACGACGATGTCTGCCCTCTTGGCCGCTGAAGGCGGCTACCAATCCTTCGAGCTGGGCGGGGGTGAGTGGTTCTGGCTGATCTTCTCCGCCGTCACCGCGCTCCTCGCCCTCGGCGTCGGCTTCTTCCTGGTGCAGGCGGTCAACGCCGCCGACACCGGCACCGACAAGATGCGGGAGATCGCCGCGGCGATCCAGGAAGGCGCCATGGCCTACCTGAAGCGCCAGTTCAAGACGATCGCCATCATCGTGGTCCCGCTGGCGATCATCGTGTTCATCACCTCCACCGAGGTGCTCAAGCCCGAGGACGCCCTCGGGAGCATCGGCGGGCCTCAGCCAGGTCGAGTCCGGGCTCTTCCGCACGCTGGCCTTCCTCGCCGGCTGCTTCCTGTCCGGCCTGACCGGCTTCATCGGCATGAGCCTGGCCGTGCGGGGCAACGTGCGCACCGCGGCCGCCGCCCGCTCCGGCTCCATGCCCGCCGCCCTCCAGGTGGCCTTCCGCACCGGTGGCGTGGCCGGCATGTTCACCGTCGGCCTGGGCCTGCTCGGCGCCACCGTGATCATCATGATCTTCCAGAACACCAGCTCGGCCATCCTCATCGGCTTCGGCTTCGGTGGTTCGCTGCTCGCCCTGTTCCTGCGGGTCGGCGGCGGCATCTTCACCAAGGCCGCCGACGTCGGTGCCGACCTGGTCGGCAAGGTCGAGGCGGGCATCCCCGAGGACGACCCCCGCAACCCGGCCACCATCGCCGACAACGTGGGTGACAACGTCGGCGACTGCGCCGGCATGGCCTCCGACCTCTTCGAGAGCTACGAGGTCACCCTCGTGGCCTCGATCATCCTCGGCGTGGCCGCCTTCGAGTCCATCGGCGTGGAGAACCCCGTCGTCGGCCTGATCTTCCCCGTCGCCGCCCGGGCCATCGGCGTGCTCGCCTCGATCGTCGGCGTGTTCGCCGTGCGGGCCACCGAGAAGGACAAGTCGGCCATGGCCCCGATCAACCGGGGCTTCCTGACCGCCACCATCCTGACCATCATCGGCACGGCCGATCGTCGCCCTCGTCTACGTGGGCAACGACATCGGCAACTCCGACGCGGCGGGCTACGTGAGCAACCCGGGTTGGCGCATGCTCGGCGCCGTGGTCATCGGCCTGGTCCTCGCCCAGGTCGTGAGCCGCCTGACCGAGTACTTCACCTCGACCGAGCACGCGCCCGGTCCGGGACATCGCCGAGGCGGCCCGCACCGGCCCGGCCACCACGGTGCTCTCCGGCATCGCCTCCGGCCTCGAGTCGACGGTGTGGGCCATCGTGGCCATCGCCGTCGCCCTCGGTGCCGCCATCGCCCTCGGCGGCGGCAACATCCAGTTCGTCTTCTACCTCGTCGCCCTGTCCGGCATGGGCATGCTGGCCACCACCGGCGTCGTCGTGTCCGAGGACACCTTCGGCCCGGTGGCCGACAACGCCGCCGGCATCGCCGAGATGTCCGGCGAGTTCTACGGCGAGGCCGAGAAGATCATGGTCAGCCTCGACGCCGTCGGCAACACCACCAAGGCCGTCACCAAGGGCTTCGCCATCGGCTCGGCGGTCATCGCCGCCGTGGCCCTGTTCGCCAGCTACATCGAGACGGTGGCCGACGAGCTGCCCGACCTGGTCGGCCCGGGCCAGAACCTCTTCGAGGCCATCCCGATCAACGTGGCCGACCCGAAGACCTTCATCGGTCTGCTCATCGGTGGCTCGATCGCCTTCATGTTCAGCTCCCTGGCCATCCGCGCCGTCGGCCGCACCGCCGCCGTCGTGGTCCAGGAGGTCCGCCGCCAGTTCGCCGACGGCAAGATCATGAGCGGCGAGAAGCGCCCGGACTACGGCCCGGTCATCGACATCTGCACCACCGCCTCGCTGCGGGAGCTGGCCACGCCGGCCCTGCTCGCGGTGCTCACGCCGGTGATCATCGGCTTCGGCGTCAACTTCTATGCCCTCGGCGCCTTCCTGGCCGCGGTCATCCTCACCGGCCAGCTCATGGCCAACTACCAGAACAACGCCGGTGGGGCCTGGGACAACGCCAAGAAGTACATCGAGGACGGCGCCGAGGGCGGCAAGGGCTCGGAGGCCCACAAGGCCGCCGTCATCGGCGACACCGTCGGCGACCCGTTCAAGGACACCGCCGGTCCGGCCCTGAACCCGCTGATCAAGGTGATGAACCTGGTCTCGCTGCTCCTGCTGCCGGCCATCATCAACCCCAGGACAACGACGGCGCCCGCTTCGCCGTCGCCGGTGTCTCGCTGGTCGTCCTGCTCGGTGCCATCGCCTTCTCCAAGCGGGGCGGCGCCGGCATGACCGACGACCTGGCCCCCGTCGGAGCCCGAGCCCGTCAGCCTCTGTCGAGCGGACCGCTGCCGGTCGTGGGACCGGCAGCGGTCATCGCGCGGTGGAGCCGCCAGGCGGAGCCGCCTACCCCGCCGGTCGATGCTCGCCCTGCCCGCCCGATCGGGGGTCGCGTTCCTGAGGCCGAAGGCACGCCGGTGTCACGTGCCGGTTCGCGTCCGGGGCGGGTGAACACCGGGTTGGCGACGGTGGTGGGGGCGTGGGCGTCGTGGGTCTGGACCTCCCAGGCGGTGCCCAACGGCCCGCTGGTGGGGTCCGGGGCGATCCCGGTGCGCCAGGTGAAGTCCTCGGTCGGGAGATCGACGACGTGCCGGACCTGGCCGTCCGCGCAGCACCTGCAGCTCCTGGCCCTGGCCGTTGACGACGGTGACCTCGCAGCTCGGCCGGGCCGACGACCGTGTCGCCCATCATCGCCTCGCCCAGCCCGGACCTCGAGGGCGCGGGCTGGCCAGGGCGCCCTGGGTGCGGACGTAGGCGTGGCCGGCCCGTAGGGCCTCCGGTCACCCCGGCCCGGGACAGCTCCCGACACCACAGGGCCGTGGCCGACGAGCCGAAGTCGTCGCCCAGCTTGTCGTCGGAGCCCGAGACCGCGGTGATCCGGTGGCCGGCGGCCAGCAGGTCCCGCCAGCGGTCGAGCGCGGTGGCCACGAAGGGGTTGGGGTAGTCGCGGAGGCTCGCCCGAGCACGACCGGGCCGGTCAGCACCTCGATGCTGGTGACCAGGTCCCAGTCGATCGAGTCGTCGAGGGTGAACTCACAGCCCCGGCAGTGGCTGCCGAAGACCGCCTCGGGATAGGTCGTGGGGTGGGCGACCTGGAACAGCGCCCCGGCCTCGACCGCGGCCCGCTGGATCGTCGCCGAGGTCGACGTCCTCGAAGCCGTGGCGGTACTCGACCAGGCCCGGCGTCTCGCCGAGCACGACGGCGTGGCCGAAGTAGGTGATGACCTCCCGACCCGGGAGCACCAGCAGGTCGGGGTGGGCCCGCTGGACCGGTCCCAGCTCGTCCCACAGCCAGGGCACGACGTAGTCCACGACCGGGAGCACGTCGAGGCCTGCGGCCCGGGAGCGGGCCACGAACTCGTCCCACTCGGGGGCCCGGGGGTGGGAATGGCGGCCGTGCTGGTGCAGGTCGGCGTGGTACCAGCCGGGCTCGGGGCGGGCCACGTGGCCGGGGTCGACCGGGTCGGGGGTGGGGCGCGGTGCCGCCGGTGGCCATCGACCGGGCGCTCACCGTCACCTCGTAGGACGAGCCCTCGGCGCTGATGTCGCCGGCGCCGAGCTCGACCCACCACACGCCCGGCTCGACCGGCCCCGCCCGGTAGCACCGGTCGGCCGCGCCGGCCTCGACCCAGATCGGCGGCTCGTCCTGGTGGGCCCGGCCCGCCCGGCTGCCCGACCAGCCCCGGAAGCCCTCGGCGGCCCGGTACCCGGCGGTGTCCCACAGCCCGAGGTCGAGCACGGTGTCGTGCTCGGGCCACCAGCGGTAACCGACCTCGAGTCGAGCCGTGCCCTCGGGGACCAGGACGGCAGGACCCGGTAGGTCTTGTGCTCGTCGGGTGCGAACCGTCCGGTGAGGACGCCGGGCCCGCCGTCGAGGGCGAGCGCGAGCGGTGACGAGCGGGGCACCTCCGCAGCGTAGGTTTGCGCCATGGTCGTCGACCCCACAGCCCTGTTCGATCTGTCCGGTCGGGTGGCGATCGTCACCGGCGGGACCCGGGGGATCGGCCGGGCCGTGGCCGAGGGCCTGGCCGGCGCCGGGGCCAAGGTCGTCGTGGCCAGTCGCAAGCCCGAGGCCTGTGCCGAGACCCAGGCCGCCCTCGAGGCGGCGGGCGCCGAGGCCCTCGGCGTCGCCCACCCACCTCGGCGAGCTGGAGGACCTGGCCGGCCTGGTGGGGGCGACCGTCGACCGCTTCGGCGGCGTCGACATCGTGGTCAACAACGCGGCCAACGCCGTGGCCCAGCCCCTCGGGATGCTCACCCCCGAGGCCTGGGAGAAGTCCCTGGCGGTGAACCTGCGGGGCCCGACCTTCCTGGTCCAGGAGGCCCTGCCCCACCTGAAGGCCAGCGACCACGGCGCGGTGGTCAACGTGATCAGCGTCGGCGCGTTCCTCTTCGGCGCCTACACCTCCATGTACGCCGCCGGGAAGGGCGGTCTGCTCTCCATGACCCGCTACATGGCCACCGAGTTCGCCCCCCTCGGCATCCGGGTCAACGCCCTGGCCCCGGGCAGCGTGGACACCGACATGGTGCGCAACAACCCCCCCGAGGCCCAGGAGCGCATGGCGACGGCGTGCAAGATGGGCCGCATCGCCTCGGCCGACGAGATGGTCGGCCCCGTGCTCTTCCTGGTCAGCGACGCCAGCAGCTACATGACCGGCCAGGTCCTGGTCGTCGACGGGGGCCTCGCCGCCTACTGAGCCGACGGGACCTTCGGCCCTCGGGCAGCGGACCTCCGGCCCACGACGGGCGGCCCTTCCGTACCTTCGGCCAGAGGTCCCGCCACGGGGTCTCCGCGCCTGAAGGGGACTCATGACCGCAGTCACCGAAGAGAAGACGTGCCCCGGAGGTCGTCCCGGAGCTCGACGCCCCATCACCATCACCCGTCGACGCATCGACCACCTGCTCTTGTGGACCGGGGCGCCCTGCCATGTCTGTTCGTCGCCGGCGCACTGCTGACCTGGGGGAGCACCTTCGCCCAGGACTACGTGCACGACGAGCTGGCGGCCCAGGCGATCACCTTCCCGGCCGCCGCTGACCTCGAGGAGGAGGGCCGGGACGACCTGGTCCAGTACGCCGAGGAGCAGGTCACGACCGGTGCGCAGGCCGAGGCCTACGCCAGCTACATCGCCGGCCACGTGGAGGGCATCGGCGGGGGTCAGACCTACGCCGAGCTCGGCGGCCCGCAGTTCGCCGCCGAGGCCGCCCTGGACGAGGCGATCGCCGCCGATGCCCCGCAGGCCGAGATCGACGCCCTCCGCGAGGAGTACGAGGGCATCGTCGGTCAGCGCGACAGCATGTTCCGGGGTGAGGTGCTCCGGGGTGCGCTGCTCAGCACCTACGCCTGGGACACCATCGGGGTGATCGCGGGGTACGCCGCCATCGCCGCCTTCCTCGGTGGCCTGGTCATGGCCGGCCTGGTGGTCGCCGGTGCGCTGCACCTCCGCAAGATGGAGAGGCACGCCAAGACGACCGCCTGACCCCCCAGGGTCCCGGCCCCCGGTCCTCCTGCTTCGACCGGGGATCGGGGCCGGCTCGACCTCGGGTCGGCGGGCTACGCCAGCTCGACGTCGACCGGCATGTGCTTGATGCCGTTGATGAAGTTGCTGCGGAGGCGCTCGACGTCGCCGGCCTGGGTGATCGACCGGGTCGAGGCCAGCAGCTCCTTGAACACGATCTGCAGCTCGAGGCGGGCCAGGTTGGCGCCGAGGCAGAAGTGGGCCCCACCCCCGCCGAAGGCGATGTGCTCGTTCGGGTCCCGGGTGATGTCGAAGCGGAACGGGTCCTCGAACACGTCCTCGTCCCGGTTGGCCGAGATGTGGTACATCACCACCGAGTCACCCTCGGCGATGGCCTGGCCCCCGATCTCGGCGTCGCGCATCGCCGTGCGCCGGAAGTGGATCACCGGGGACGCCCAGCGCAGGATCTCCTCGATGGCCGAGTCGAGCAGCTCCGGGTGGTCCCGCAGGAGCTGCATCTGGTCGGGGTTCTCCATGAGGGCCAGCAGGCCGTGGCTGGTGGCGTTGCGGGTGGTCTCGTTGCCGGCCACCGTGAGCACGAGGCAGAACGTCTCGAACTCGTGGGGGCCGAGGGCGTCGCCCTCGACCTCGGTGATCAGCTTGGTGATGATGTCGTCCTGGGGGTTGGCCCGGCGTTCCTCGCCCAGCTGGTTGAAGTAGACGTACAGCTCGGTCGGCGGCGGAGGTGGCCTCCTCCGCGCTGCCGACGTACTCGGGGTCGGAGTTGCCGACCAGCCGGTTGCTCCAGTCGAAGAGCTTGTGGCGGTCCTCCACGGGCACGCCCAGCAGCTCGGCGATGGCCACCAGCGGCAGCTCGGCGGCCACGTCGGTCACGAAGTCGAAGGTGCCCTGGGTGACGGCCTTGGCCACCAGCTGGCGGGTCAGCTCGTCGTAGTGCTGCTCGAAGCGGGTGACCATGCGGGGGGTGAAGCCCCGGTTGACCAGGCGGCGCAGCCGGGTGTGGGCCGGCGGGTCGGTGTCGAGCATGGTCTGGAACGCGGTCGGGTCTCCTCGTCGGGGTCGGCCAGGAGCACGCCCTTCCTCTCGGAGGAGAAGAGCGTCGTGTCCCGGTTCACCGCGTGAGGTCGGCGTGGCGGGTGACGGCCCAGAAGTCGGGGATGGGCCGAGGCCGTCGGGCTTGCCCGGATGGCGGAAGACGGGGGCCTCGCGGCGCAGGTAGCGTGAACTGGTCGTGGGGGACGTGGTCGGCCCAGACGTCCTCGTCGGTCAGGTCGATGTCGGCGAGCTCCATGGTGAACCTTTCGGTCAGTTCGGGACCACGGTGATGTCGGCGTGCTTCACGCCGTAGACGAACGAGTTGGGGATGTCGACCACGGTGCCGTCGGCCGGCCGTTCGAAGCGGTCGACCTTCTCCAGCAGTTCCTCGAACATCGCCTTGATCTCCAGGCGGGCCAGCGAGGCGCCGAGGCAGAAGTGGGTGCCGAAGCCGAAGGCGATGTGGTTGTTCGGGATGGCGGGTGACGTCGAGGGCGTCGGCGTCGGTCGAAGTGGGCCTCGTCCCGGTTGGCCGAGGGGTACATGAGCACCACCTGCTGGCCCTTGCGGATCGTCTCGCCGCCGATCTCGTAGTCCCGGTTCGCCACCCGGCACATGTTGAGGATCGGGGTCACCCAGCGGATGAACTCCTCGACCGCGACGTCGATGTCGGCGCCGGCCTTGAGGGCCTCCCACTGCTCGGGATGGTCGGCCAGGCCGACGATCGTGCGGGCGATCACCGTCCGGGTGGTCTCGGCCCCGCCGTCGAGCAGGAGCAGGGAGTCGGAGATGACCTCGTCGATGCCGAAGTCCTGGTGCTTCAGGCCCCGCTGCTCGACGTCCACGTAGAGGGACATCACGTCGTCGGCGGGGCAGCCCTTCTTGGCCTCGTAGAGCTCGGCGCAGGCGCCGGCGAACTCGAAGGCGGCGGCGATGCCGTCCTCGTCGTGGTAGCGGGGCCCGCCGCCGAGGTGGATGGTGCGCTCGGACCAGTCCATGAGCTGGGGCCAGGCCTCGTCGGGGAAGCCGAGCAGGAACCCGATCATCTGGGCGGGCAGGGGGCCGGCCAGGTCGTCGACCACGTCGATGCGGCCCTTGGCCAGGGCGCCGTCGACCAGTTCGGTCACCGTCTCCCGGACGTGGTCCTCCCAGCGGGTGACGGCCCGGGGGGTGAAGCGGCGGGACACCAGGTTGCGGCGCTCGGCGTGCTTGGGGTCGTCGAGGCCGATGATCGACGGGTCGGCCGGGATGTTGGGTCGGTAGCCGCCCTTCGCCGTGTCGGAGTTGACGAAGACGTCCTTGCGCTTCTCGATCTCGACGATGTCGTCGTAGCGGGAGATGCCCCACAGCTCGTTGCCCGCGTCCCAGTAGGCGGGGGCGTTGGCCCGTAGCCAGGCGTAGTCCGGGTACGGGTCGTTGACGTACCAGTCCCCGTCGAGCAGGTCGAAGTCACGCTCAGCCACGTGGCGTGCGCCTCAGCTGCGGACGAGGCGGCCCGGGCGGGCGCCGGTGTCGACGCCGTCGCGGCGGGTGACCTCGCCGGCGACGATCGTGGCGACGTAGCCGTCGGCCTCCTGGACGCAGGCGGCGGCCGCCGGCGGGCAGGTCGTGGACGAGGCGGGGGGACCGCAGGGTGAGGCGCTCGTGGTCGATCACGTTGAGGTCGGCCCGCTTGCCCACCTCGACGGTGCCCCGGTCGGTCAAGCCGTAGAGCTCGGCGGTGTCCTGGGTCTGCTTGTGGATCAGCCACTCCAGCGGCAGCTTCTCGCCCCGGCTGCGGTCCCGGGCCCAGTGGGTGAGCGTGTAGGTGGGGATCGAGGCGTCGCAGATCATGCCGCAGTGGGCGCCGCCGTCGCCGAGGCCGAGCACGGCGGCGGGGTGGAGTGAGCTGCTCGCGGATGGCCGTCGTGGTTGCCGTGGGTGTAGTTGAACAGCGGCAGCATCAGGAAGCCCTGGCCGTCGTCGTCGCAGCATCAGGTCGTAGACTGAGGTCCTGCGCGTCGCGGCCGGTCGGCCTCGGCCATGGCCGCCGATGGAGCGGTCCGGGGTCGGCTCGTAGTCGGGCGGGTCGCCGATCACGTAGAGCTTGTCGGCCATGGCCAGGAGGAAGGCGGCCGATGCCGTCCCAGAGCACCGCCGGGTCGGCGGGGCAGGTCGGCCTCGCTCAGGATGGCGGCCTTGGTGGTCGGGTCGCGCAGGGCGATGACGTGCTCGTCGAGGGGGAGGTCGGCCAGCGCCAGGTAGGACGGGCCGCTTCGGCGAAGGCGTGGTGGGTCTGCAGGCCGATCAGCATGCCGAACGGCCGGGCGGCCACCTGGGGGCGGAGGTCGGCGCCCCTCGTCGGCCGCCAGCGACTGGTCCATCAGCTCGCGCCACAGGTCGGGGGCGGGGTCGACCTGGAGCAGGGCGAAGGTGACCGGGCGGTCGATCTCGGCCGACAGCCGGCGCATCCAGTCGATCTCCTTGACGGGTCGTTGCTGTCCACGCCGGCGATGGCGGCCGGGGCCAGCTCGAAGACGCCCTGCCCACGCTCGCCGAGCGCCCGGCCGATGCCGAACAGCTCGTCCTCGGCGGCGAAGGTGCCGGGCACCGGCTCGCCGTCGATGGCCCGGTGGGCCGAGGGTGCGCGAGGTCGAGAAGCCGAGGGCGCCGGCCTCGATGGCCTCCCGCACGATGGCGGCCATGGCCTCGATGTCCTCGGCGGTGGCGGGCTCGTTGCGGGCGCCCCGCTCGCCCATCACGTAGCCGCGCACGGCGCCGTGGGCGATCTGGGTGCCGATGTCGATGGCGTAGTGGCGGCCGTCGAGCACGTCGAGGTACTCGGGGAAGGTCTCCCAGTCCCAGGTCATGCCCTCGGCCAGCGCGGTGCCGGGGATGTCCTCGACGCCCTCCATCAGCTGGATCAGCCAGTCCTCCTGGCCGGGGCGGACCGGGGCGAAGCCGACGCCGCAGTTGCCCATGACGAGCGTGGTGACGCCGTGGCCGGCGGACGGGTCGAGCACGTCGTCCCAGGTGGCCTGGCCGTCGTAGTGGGTGTGGATGTCGACGAAGCCGGGGGTGACGAGCATGCCCGTCGGCGTCGATGGTCTCGGCGGCCTCGCCGTCGATCGGGCCGACCGACGGCGACGATCATGCCGTCCTTCGACCGCGACGTCGGCCGTGCGGGCGCGGCCCGCCGGTGCCGTCGACGACGTGCCGTTGCGGATGAGCAGGTCGTACATGGCGTTTCCCCCGAAGTAGAACGCGTTCCAGTTCGGCCCAGCTTAGGCCCGCGTCCGCAGGCGTGACCCGCAGTCGGGGGCCCTCCGGTCGCGGGACCCCGACCCGGGTCAGAACGTGCGGGGCGGCTGGTCGGGTCCGCTGCCCTGGCGGTCGACCAGGATCGTGGTGTTCTGCGCGGTGCGGATCAGCGCGATGAAGACCTCGATGATGACTCGTCCGTAGACCACCATGAGGAACCACCCGATCGGCGCGAGCAGGACGAAGATGATCGAGCCGCCGTCGCTGTCGCCCAGGCCTGCGAGGCCTGCGATCAGCAGGATCAACCCGTAGATCGACGGCCATGACGATCCAGAGGATGTAGAGGACCTTGACGACCGAGGGCGTCACGAAATGGCGGAAGTCGAACTCGAACAGCTTCTTCCAGAAGCTCGGGTCGTTGGGCATCGTGGCGGGGGCGAACGCCTGGCCCGGCGCCGGGGTCGGGGCGGGCGAACCCGCCGCCGGGTGGCGGTGGCGGTGGCCCCGGGCGGGGGCGGTGGCCGCGCGGGGGGTGGTGTGGTGCTCATGGCTGGAACCTCCGGTGGGTCGTCGGCGCGGACAGTAGACGGTGGGCGAACCCGCACGGTCGAACGGCAACGACGTCTCCCGCTGAGGGCTGACCCATCGGTGTCGTCGTGCTGGCACCCTTGCCGTTCGGGCCCCGCTGGGGTTGGCTGGCCCCGTGGGAGCCGTTCTGTTCCGGGTCCGCTGCCTGCTCCGCTCGCGGTGGCGCTCGTCAGTCCTGCTGGGCGCCACCGTGGCCGTCGTGGGCGCGATCGTGCTCACCTTCGTGGCTGGCGCGGCACGAACCGCTACCGCGCCCGACCGCTACGAGCGAGCCCAGGGCCTTCGTTACGACACCGCGATGGAACAGGAGTCGGGACCGCCGCTCACCGACGACATCGCCGCGCTCCCGTCGGTCGAGTCGGTCACCGCGGCCACCTTCTTCTTCGGCGGCCTGATCCCGCTCGGCGCGGAGGATCCGGTCGAGGCCATCACCTTCGTCGGTGACCCCCGGGCCATGGGGACCGACGTCCTCGACGGTCGCCTCCCGGCCGAGGACGCGCCGGACGAGTTCGTGGCCACGAGGCTGTGGACCGAGGTCGCCGGCGCCGAGATCGGCGACCGGTTCCAGCTGGTCACCATCACCGAGGCGGCGGCGCCCACCGTGCTCGCCGCCTTCGGTCTCCTGGCCGTAGTGGCGGACCTGGTGGCCCAAGTCATGGTTCGCCGGTACCGGACCGGTGTCGCCCGCCGCCTCGCCGCCGAGTGAGCGTCAGGCCCCGATGACCTCGCGGCCGTAGATCTCGATCCCGGTCAGGACGGACCGGAGGTCGTCGCCCAACGCGCCGGCGCCGATCCAGGTCACCCCGATCGCAGCCAGGGCATCGACCTGGTCCCGGTGATGGCCGGCGTCGAAGTCCGGTGCGCCCGGGGTGCCCCGCCGACGACGCCGAAGTGGACGTCGAGGGGGTGCCGGCCCGCCTCCCGGGTCCAGATCGTCAGCTCGTCGAGCAGGGGGGCGAGGTCGTCCGCGGTCCAGATCGACGCGGTGCGCACGACGCGGTTGGCCTCGGGCGGGTTGGCGAAGGGCATCCAGCCCTGGGCGTGCGCCGCGGCTCGGCGGCGCGCCACCGTGCTGTTGCCGCCGATCCAGATCGGGGGTGGCTGCTGGACCGGCACGGGCACGAGCTGGTTGCCGGCGGCGGAGAAGTGGCGGCCCTCGTAGGTCACCGGCTCGCCCGGCCAGGTCATCGCCAGCACCTCGAGGGCCTCGTCGAAGAGCTCGTTGCGCTCGTCGAAGTCGACCCCGAGGGCCCGGAACTCCGACTTCAGGTAGCCGGCGGCGGCGCCCAGGATCACCCGACCCCCCGACAACGTGTCGAGGGTGGCCACGGTCTTGGCCAGCAGGAACGGGTTGCGGTAGGCGACGACGGTGATGTTGGTCAGCAGCCGCAGCCGCTCGGTGGCCGCCGCCGCCCAGGTGAGCGCGATGAAGGGGTCCAGAGCGTCGTGACCGCCGGCGTTCAGCCAGCGGTCCGACGGCATCGGGTGCTCGGTGAAGGCCAGCGCGTCGAAGCCGGCGGCCTCGGCCGCCCGGGCCACCTCGGCCACGGCCGAGCCGTCGAACAACTCCGGCGGCGAGGGATGGTGCAGGAGCGGGTAGGTCAGGGTGAACCGCATAGGTCGGCCATGATCGCGTGGATGGGGGACCCTGCATGACCGATCGCCCGGCCGACGTCGTCCTCGACGACCTCGCCGCACCCGTGTTCGCGCCCCATGTCGAGGAGACCTTCGACCTCCTGGCGCCGATGGCCGCCGAGCTGCACTTCGTGCCCGAGGACTTGCAGGCCCTGGCGGTCGAGGCCGAGGGGGTCGACGACTTCGGTGACGACCACTACGAGGAGGCCCTCGAGGTCCTCTGCCGCGCCCTCACCACCGACGTCGAGCTGACGGCCATGGGTGTCGTGTCCCAGCACACGCTGCTGGTGCAGCTGCTGCGCAACCGGCTCCGGGTCCAGCGGGAGCTGACCCGGCACCCCGAGATCCGGGACATCGAGATCGAGGCCCCGATCATCGTGGCCGGCCTGCCCCGCACCGGGACCACGCACCTGCACAACCTCATGTCCGCCGACCCGGCGCTGCGGTCCCTGCCGTACTGGGAGTCCCTGGAGCCGGTGCCGCCCGACGACGAGCGGGGTGTCGAGCCCGATCCCCGCCGGGAGCGCTGCGACCTGGCCCTGGGGTTCATGGACGACGCCATGCCGTACTTCAAGCGCATGCACGAGATGACCACCGACCACGTCCACGAGGAGATCCAGCTCCTCGCCATGGACCTCAACACCATGCTCTTCGAGAGCGTGGTGCCGCTGCCCAGCTACCGGGACTGGTGGAAGGCGACCGACCAGACGGCGAGCTACCGGTACCTGAAGGACGTGCTGCGGGTCCTCGTCCACGAGCGGGGCGGGGACCGGTGGGTCCTCAAGTCGCCCCAGCACCTCAGCTGCTTCCCGGTCCTGGCTGACGTGTTCCCGGACGCCACCTTCGTCGTCACCCACCGGGACCCGGTGGCCGTGACCCTGTCGATGGCCACGATGGTGGCCTACGCCTGTCGGATGAACCTGGCCCATCCGGACCCGGAAGTCCTGGGCGCCTACTGGAAGGACCGGGTCCGGGACCTGCTGGCCGACTGCGTCCGGGACCGGGAGGCGCTGCCCGACGCCCAGACCCTGGACGTCCGCTTCGACGAGTTCATGGCCGACGACCTGGCCATGGTCGAGCGCATCTACGCCCTGGCCGACCAGCCCTGGGACGACCGCGCGCGGGCCGCGGTCGACGCCTACCTGGCCGACCACCCCCGGGGCCGCCACGGCGGCGTGGCACTACGACTTCGACGTCCTCGGCCTCGACCGCGCCGACCTCGAGGAGTCCCTCGCCTTCTACACCGACCGCTTCCTGCCCTGATCGCTCGTTCTGGTCCCAGCAACGCGCGTCTGGGCGTAGAGGGCTGGTACCGGAACGGGATGGGTGGATGTTCTGGTCCCAGCAACGCGCGTCTGGGCGTAGAGGGCTGGTACCGGAACGGGCGAGTGGCGGGATTGCGCGAGGCTCGGAGCGGAGCACAGCACGGGCAGCGCTCCCCCTGATCGGCGGAGCCGGCGGAGCGGAGCGGAGCAATGTCCCACGCGTAGCCCTCCATGATGTGGTCGATCCACCACTTGGGGGCCTGCTCGAGCAGCGTGTTCAGGTCGGGGTAGTCCCACCAGCGCACGATCCGGCCGTCGGCGTCGAACTCGTGGACGGACACGAACTTCACGAGGGCCACCTCGCCGGTGTGGAAGCGCCACTCCTCGGCGTGCTCGGTCATCACCAGCGTGTCGTTGCTGAGGACGTGGCGGGGGTGGTGGATCATCTCCTCGACGGGATCGAGCCCGAGCCGGAGCCGGGCGATGATCTGCTCGGGCCCGTGGGCCACGTCGTCGTCGGGGGTGGGGACGTCGGTGTACTCCGCCTCGGGGGCGAAGAGGGCGGCCAGGCCGTCCCAGTCCTTGGCGTAGAGCAGGTCCCAGAACCCGTCGATGGTGGCCTCGTTGCGTTCGGCGTCGCTCACCCCGTCAACCTACGGGTGGCGTGAACGCCGTGTGAACCCGGCACGGCCGCAGAGCCCGCTGTCGCGAGTGACGGGACTAGGGTCTGGCAGCATTCGCAGCGGGACGGCAGGCAACAGGTCCGGGGGACGAGGGTGACGGACGCGGTCATCGAGCTGGTCGAGGTCGAGAAGCGCTTCGGCGACTTCGTCGCGGTGAAGGGCGTGGACATCGCCATCGAGCGCGGGCGAGTTCTTCTCCCTGCTCGGCCCCTCGGGCTGTGGCAAGACCACCTCCCTGCGCATGATCGCCGGCTTCGAGCAGCCGACGGCGGGGGAGATCCGCCTCGAGGGCGAGGACGTCTCCAAGACCCCGCCCTACCGGCGCAACGTGAACACGGTCTTCCAGCACTACGCCCTGTTCCCGCACATGACGATCTTCGACAACGTCGCCTTCGGGCCCCGCAGCGCCAAGCTGGACAAGAAGGCCAGACCGCCACGCGGGTGGGCGAGATGCTCGAGGTCGTCCGCCTGGCCGACTTCGCCGACCGCAAGCCCAGCCAGCTCTAGCGGCGGCCAGCAGCAGCGGGTGGCCCTGGCCCGGGCCCTGGTCAACTACCCCAGCGCCCTCCTGCTCGACGAGCCGCTCGGCGCCCTCGACCTCAAGCTCCGCCAGGCCATGCAGCTCGAGCTCAAGCGCATCCAGCGCGACGTGGGCATCACCTTCATCTACGTCACCCACGATCAGGAGGAGGCGCTCACCATGAGCGACCGGATCGCGGTGATGAACGAGGGCCGGGTCGAGCAGATCGCGGCCCGACCGACATCTACGACGAGCCGGCCACGGTGTTCGTGGCCGGGTTCATCGGCCAGGCCAACCTCTGGCCCGCCGAGGTGACGACCCAGTCCGGTGGCCAGGTCACCGTGACCGCGCTCGGCGCCACCCTGCCCGCCCGGGCCACCGGCCCGCTCGACCGGGGACGTGACCCTCATGGTCCGCCCCGAGCGGATCCGGGTGACCGCCGACCAGGCGTCGGCGCCCGAGCCCGCCGTGCGTCGTCACGGTCACCAGCCTCGTGTTCCAGGGCCCGGTGGTCCGCCTGGCCGGCGAGGCCGCGGACGGCAACGAGGTCCTGGCCCACATCGGTCCCGACCAGCAGCTCCCGATGCTGCGCCCTGGCGACGAGGTCTGGGCCAGTTGGGACACCCCGGCGGCCGCCGTCCTGCCGGGCCGGCCCGACGAGGCCCCGGCGGTCGACGCTCGACGAGCTCGATCGAGCTCGATGAACAGGAGTGACACCCATGACTGATCCCACCCCCGAACAGCTCCGGCGCCAGATGGCGATGATGGGCCGGCGCCGGTTCCTGGGCCGTTCGGGCCTGGCCCTCGGCGGCCTGGCCCTCGGCCCGAGCCTGCTCGCCGCGTGCGGCGGCGACGACGGGGGCGGGGGCGGTGGCGGTGGCGGCGACGCCGCCGACTTCACGCCGACCACCTCCGACAGCCTGCGCATCTCGAACTGGCCCTTCTACATCGACGAGGAGACCGTCGGCCTGTTCGAGACCGACGAGCGGCCTCACCGTCGACTACCGCGAGGACGTCAACGACAACGAGGAGTACTTCGCCCGGATCCGGGAGCCCCTGAGCCGGGGCGACGACATCGGCGCCGACATGTTCATCGTCACCGACTTCATGGTGAACCGGCTCATCGGCCTCGGGCTGGCTGGCCCCGCTCGACGACGCCAACATCCCCAACAAGGGCAACCTCGTGGCGTCGCTGCAGGACATCGCCTTCGACCCGGACCGGACCTACAGCCTCCCGTGGTTCTCGGGCTTCACCTCGATCGCCTACAACCCGCAGCTGACCGGCCGGGAGATCACCAGCCTCGACGACATCTTCGACCCCGAGTTCGCCGGCCAGGTCACGCATGTTCAGCGACCTGCGCGACGGCCTCGGCCAGGTCCTGCTCACCGAGGGCGTCTCGCCCGCCGAGGTCACCACCGAGCAGATCGAGGCCGCGGTGGCCAAGGTCCAGGAGGCCAAGGACGCCGGCCAGATCCGGCGCTTCACCGGCAACGACTACGGCGACGACCTGGTGGCCGGGCAACGTGGCCATCGCCCAGGCCTACTCCGGCGACGTCGCCCAGCTGAAGCTGGACAACCCGGACCTCGAGTTCGTGCTTCGCCGAGGAGGGGATGATCTCCTGGTCGGACAACATGGTCCTGCCGATCACCACCCAGAACTCGACTGGGGCCGAGGAGTGGATGAACTACGTCTACGACCCGGTCAACGCCGCCCGGATCACCGCCTACGTCCAGTTCATCTCCCCGGTGGAGGGCGTGGGTGAGGAGCTGGTGACGCTCGACCCGGCCCTGGCCGAGAACGAGCTGATCAACCCCTCCGCAGAGGTCCGGGACTCGGCCATCGCCTGGCGGGGCCTCACCGACGAGGAGGACCAGGAGTACTCCGCGATGTACGCCGCCGTGGCCCGGGCCTGAGCCCGCCTCGGCGACCGGACGGGGAGCGGGGCGAGACGATGGCGGGCACGGCCGCCGCGGGGACACGGCGCAAGATCACGCCGTACCTGCTGAGCCTGCCCGCCCTCGCCTACCTGTTCGTCTTCTTCGTCCAGCCGCTGTGGGCCCTGCTGCGGACCTCGCTGTCGACCAGCGCGGGCTCGGTCTTCGACCCGACCCTCGAGTTCTCCTGGGAGTTCAGCAACTACAGCGACGCCTTCACCACCTACGACGAGCAGATCATCCGCTCGTTCCAGTACGCCCTGGCCGCCACCCTGCTGGCGCTGGTCCTGGCCTACCCGCTGGCCTACGTCCTGGCCTTCAAGGCGGGGAAGTGGAAGAACGTGCTGCTGGGCCTGGTGATCCTGCCCTTCTTCATCACCTTCATCATCCGCACCCTGGCCTGGAAGACGATCTTCGCCGACGCCAGCTTCCTCACCAACGTGTTCGAGGTCCTGGGCCTCACCACCAACGGGCGGATCCTGTCGACCCCGTACGCGGTGATCGGTGGGCTCACCTACAACTTCCTGCCCTTCATGGTGCTGCCCATCTACGTGAGCATCGAGAAGATCGACCCCCGCCTGCTGGAGGCCTCCCGGGACCTCTACGCCAGCGGCGTCCGCACCTTCCGCAAGGTCCTGCTGCCCCTGTCGCTGCCGGGCGTGTTCGCCGGCAGCCTGCTCACCTTCATCCCCGCCGCCGGTGACTTCGTCAACGCCCAGTACCTCGGCGGGGTCAACCAGGCCATGGTCGGCACGGTCATCCAGAGCCAGTTCCTGGTGGTCAAGGACTACCCGCTGGCCGCGGCCCTGTCGGCGGTGCTGATGATCATCATCCTGGTGATGGTCCTCGTCTACACCCGGGTCCTGGGCACCGAGGACCTCGTGTGACCGCGCCCGCCGAGCACCAGGAGGCGATCCGCCCCGGGTTCGCACCGCCGCCGCTGCTGCGGCGGGTCGGGGGGTACTTCCTCAACGCCTACGCCGCCTTCGTTCTCTTCTACCTGTTCCTGCCGGTCGCGGTCATCGTCGCCTTCTCGTTCAACAAGCCGATCGGGAAGTTCAACTTCGTGTGGAAGGGCTTCTCGCTCGACGCCTGGCAGGACCCGTTCAAGTACCCGGCCCTGGTCGACGCGCTCGAGGTGAGCCTCAAGGTGGCGGCCATCTCGACGGTCATCGCCGTGGTCCTCGGCTCGCTCGTGGCCATTGCCCTGGTGCGGCACCGGTTCCGCGGCGCCGGGGGCATCGACCTGTTCCTGGTCGTCCCCCTGACCAGCCCCGAGGTCGTCCTCGGGGCGTCGCTGCTCACCCTGTTCCTGGACTTCGGGTGGAACCTCGGCTTCCGCACCATCGTGCTCGCCCACGTCATGTTCCAGATCAGCTTCGTGGCCCTCACGGTCAAGGCCCGGATCCGGGGCTTCGACTGGAGCCTCGAGGACGCGGCCATGGACCTCGGGGCCAACCCGACCCGCACGTTCCTGCGCGTCACCCTGCCGCTGATCGTGCCGGGGATCGTGGCCGCCGCGATGCTGTCGTTCGCGCTGTCCCTGGACGACTTCATCATCACCCTGTTCACGGCCGGCGCGACCGTCACCTACCCGCTCTATGTCAACAACGCGGCCAAGACCGCGCTGCCCCCGCAGATCAACGTGCTGGCCACGATGATCCTCGTCGGGAGCCTCCTGCTCATCGGCCTGAGCTCGGCCTGGCACCGCTGGCGGACCCGGGGTCAGGTCTTCTAGGCAGCCCCTGGGGGAATTGAGTAGTTCCTACTCAGGACAGCCAGGGCGCCACGGGGCAGACTGGTCCCCGCAAGCCCTCGACGGACGGGGGCGGACGGCCCCCACAGGGAGAGGAAACAGACAATGCCCAAGCGTTTTCTGAGCGTGTTCTTCGTACTGATGCTTCTGGTCGGCGGCGCTGCGGCGTGCGGCGACGACAGCGGTGACGACGGTGGTTCGGACGACACGTCCTCGGACTCCGGGCGACGGCGGTTCGGACAGCGGCAACGCCGACGTCCAGGCCTACTGCGACGACGTGAGCGCCCTGGCCGACGAGATCGAGGCCGCCGGCGGCGACCCGACCGCTCTCGGCGACCTGTCCACCCAGCTGCAGGACCTGCAGGCCTCCGGCACCGACCTGACCGCCAACGCCGCCGACCTCACCACCGAGGACGGCCAGGCCCTGACCGACTGCACCCAGCAGCTGACCGACGCGGCGGCGAGCCTCGCCGGCTAGTCGGATCCCCTCAGCAGCACCCGGACACGGGGCGGCGCTTCGGCGCCGCCCCGTTCCGCGTTCTGGTCCACTGAGCGTGTCGCCGGCACGATTGCGTACCCAGACCGGTGGGGCGGCTACCGTCCGAGGTCGTGGTCGACGGCGCCGTCGGCGGTGAGTCAGGGGTCAGCCGGTAGAGGACGTGGCGCCGGATCGGGTGGCCGATCGGGCACGTTCGGGTGGTCGAAGTCGTCGGCCGGGTCCCGGGTCATGCCCAGCTTCTCCATGACGCGCCGGGACCGGCTGTTGCCGATGCTGGTCATCGACACGATCTCGTCGAAGCCGAAGCGCTCGAAGCCGTCCTGCAGTGACGCCCGGGCCGCCTCGGTGGCGTAGCCCTGGCCCCAGCCCTCCTGGGCCAGCCGCCAGCCCACCTCGACCGCCGGGGTGAAGGGGGCCTCGAAGGTGGCCGGCCAGAGCCCGGTGAAGCCGATGAAAGGCCGGTCTCGACGACCTCGACCGCCCACAGGCCCCAACCCTCCCGGTCGAAGTGGTCCTCGATCCGGTCGACGAGGTCGTCGCTCTCGCGCCCGGGTGCAGCGGGGCGACGAAGTGCTCCATCACCACCGGATCGGCGTTCAGCGCGGCGAAGGGCTCCCGGTCCGCGGCCCGCCACCGCCGCAGCACCAACCGGTCCGTCCGCAGCTCGCTCGGCGTCGGGCTCATAGCCTCATCCTTGCCGACGCCGCTGTCATACACGTTATGATTCATGTATGACAATGCTGAGCTTCAGGGTGGACGACGAGGAGGCGGCCGAGGTCCAGCGCTGGGCCGACCGCACCGGCGTTGCCCGCTCCCAGCTGCTCCGCGAGGCGCTCCGGCGCCACCTCCGGCGACTGGCCAGCGAGGACGAGGTGCGAGCGTGGTTGGCGGCCCCGCTGGAGGACGGCGAGAAGGTGCTGTCGGAGATCGCGGACTGGGGACCGGCCGAGGACTGGTCGGACTGGGGCGATGCAGCGGGGTGAGATCTGGTTCGCCGCCACTCCGGGGGGCGACCGACCGGTACTGGTCCTGACGCGGGACCCAGTCGCCGATCGCATCGCCTCGGTGGTCGTGGCCACTCTGACCCGTACCCGCCGTGGCCTGGTGTCGGAGCTCGAGCTCACCACGGAGGACGACGGGCTCCCGTCGGACTGCGTCGTCAACTTCGACAACGTCCACACGATCCCCCGCGACAAGCTGCGTCGCCGGGTAACGATGCTGTCAGCGCCTCGCCTGGTCGAGGCGTGTCGGGTCTTGGCGGCGGCCACCGGCTGTTGATCTCGACGACGGCCCCCTCCGGTAGCGGCCATGATCAGGGGATGCTCGATCACCTGTCCATCCAGTGCGCTGACGTCGAGGCCAGCGCCGCCTTCTACGACACCGTCCTGGCCACCGTCGGCGGGACCCGGGTCATGGACTTCGGTGAGGTCATCGGGTACGGGGTGCCCCCGATGCCGGACTTCTGGCTCGGGCCCCGCACCACGGGCGCGGGGTTCCGGGAGTCCCACATCGCCTTCACCGCCCCGGACCGGGCCGCGGTCGACGCCTTCCTCGAAGCCGGCCGCGGCCGCAGGCGCCGAGGTCCTCCACGAGGCCCGGGTCTGGCCCGAGTACCACCCGAACTACTACGGCGCCTTCCTCCGCGACCCCGACGGCAACAACGTCGAAGCCGTCTGCCACTCCCCGGGGTGAGCGCCGGGCCCCTCGCGGGGGTGCGGGTGGTGGAGCTGGCGGGCCTCGGGGCGCTCCCGTACGGGTCGCTGCGGCTGGCCGACATGGGGGCGGAGGTCATCCGGGTCGAGCGGACCGCGGACGTCCCGGACGAGCCGGTGGCCAAACCGCACTCGGCCTGGGACCGGGGCCGCCGCTCGGTCGCCGTCGACCTGAAGCAGGCCGACGGGGTCGAGACCGTGCTGCGACTGGCCGAGACCGCCGACGTCTTCGTCGAGGCGTTCCGGCCCGGCGTGGTCGAACGACTGGGTGTCGGCCCCGACGACGTCCTGGCCCGCAACCCCCGCATCGTCTACGGCCGCCTCACCGGCTGGGGCCAGGACGGGCCGCTGGCCCAGCAGGCCGGGCACTCCCTCAACTACGAGGCCGTCACCGGCGTGATCCACGCCATCGGCCGCCCCGAGGTGCCGCCGTCGACGGCGCTGCAGCTGCTCGGTGACTTCGCCGGCGGGGGTCTGACGCTGGCCTACGGCGTCGTGTGCGCCCTCCTCGACGCCCAGCGCACCGGCCGGGGCCAGGTGGTCGACGCCGCCATGGTCGACGGGGTCGCCTCGCTGGCCGCGGTCTTCTACGCCATGGCCGCGTCGGGCATCCACGGTCCCGAGCGGGGGTCGAACCTGTTCGACGGCGGGGCGCCCTTCTACGCCGTCTACGAATGCGCCGACGGCCGCTCGGTCTCGGTCGCCCCCATCGAGCCCCACTTCTACGCCCTGCTCCTCGACGGTCTCGGCCTGGCGGAGGAGGCCCTGCCCGACCAGTACGACCAGGCCCGCTGGCCCGAGCTGCGGGCCCGCCTGGCCGAGGTGTTCCTGACCCGGACCCGGGACGAGTGGGCGGCGATCGTTCGACGGCACCGACGCCTGCGTGGCCCCCGTCCTCGACTTCGTCGAGGCCGTCACCCACCCCCAGATGGCCGTCCGCCTCTTCCCCGACGGCGGCACCGAGGTCCCCCCGTGCCCCGCCTGTCCGTCACCCCGGGTCAGCCGGGCGAGTCGCCCCGGTGGCCGGGCTGTGACACCGACGCGGTGCTGGCGGAGGCGGGGTTCTCCGACGGCGAGATCGCGGCGCTGCGGGAGTCCGGCGCCGTCCGCTGAACGCAGTCCCGCCTGAGCGCCGCCTGAGGCCTACTCGAACTGGGCGCCCATCTCCCGCAGCATGTCGATCCAACGCCAGGCAGAGTCGGGGGCGTCCTCACCGGGGTCGTAGCGGACCCGGTGCAGGTCGCCGGTGAACGGGAAGGGACCGTCGGCCTCGTAGATCTCCCAGGACACCGGTGAGCGGCGGTCGATGCCGACGTCGATGCCCTCGAACGGGGACATGGGGAACAGCATCCGGTAGCCCGTGTCGGTCGCCCGCTCCTCGCCGCCGACGGTCAGGGCCACGTCCCAGGTGAAGCCGCCGGGCGCCGTCACCACGGCGGCGAGCTCGACCGCTCCCGGTGCCCGACCGGTCCGCCCGCCAGGCGCCGGATCGCGGCCCTTGCCGTCGTTGTGCAGCCACCACAGCTCGCCGCCGTCGACGAAGAGGCCGTAGCCCCCGCCCTGGTCGCCGTGGGCCACCAGCCAGCCCCGGTCGCCCTCGGTCAGCTCGACCGAGGCGGTGACCGTGAACGACGCGCATGTTGATCAGCTCCATGCGACCGCCAGCGCTCGAGCGTCGGGGTCCCCGGGAAGATGGTGACCGCCTCCCGGTAGGCCGCGGACCGCTCGGGCCGCTGGACGAACTTGACGTTGCTGCCCTCGTCGAGGGGTAGATCTGCTCGGCGTGGGCCGCGGCCTCCCACGCCGCGGCCAGCTCGGCCACCTTCTCGGGGTGCTCGGCGGCCAGGTCCCGCAGCTCGGTGGGGTCGGTGCTGAGGTCGTAGAGCTCCCACTCCGAGTCGTCGATGGGGGTCATGCGGCGGGTGGCGGGTCACCACCTCCCAACCGTCCCGGTAGTACCCGCGGTGGGCCACCATCTCGTAGACCTGCTCGGTCCGGGTCGACGGGTGGTCGACCTCGTCCGAGGGTGGCGGCGAAGGACGAGCCGGCCATCGGGATCAGCGGCTGCCCGTTGCGCTCCGACGGCGCCTCGACCCCGGTCAGCTCCAGCAGCGTGGGCAGCAGGTCGACCACGTGGGCGTACTGGCGCCGCAGCTCGCCGTCCGCGGCGCGAGCCGGTCGGGCCACGACAGCACGAACGGCACCGAGTGGCCGCCCGGCGTGGGTGTTGATCTTGTAGAGGCGGAAGGGGGTGTTCGACGCCATGGCCCAGCCCCGGGGGTAGTGGGGCATGGTCTGGGGCCCGCCCAGCAGGTCGATGCGGGGGAGGTCGGCCGCCGACGTCGGGCTGGCCCAGCAGGTGGACGAAGTAACCGCTGGTGCCCGCCTCCTCGCCCTCCCGGGACGCCCCGTTGTCGGAGGTGAACACGACGATCGTGTTGTCCAGCTCGCCCATCTCGTCCAGGCCGTCGAGCAGGCGGCCGATCGATCTGGTCGAGGCCGTCGACCATGCCCGCGTAGACCTCCATGTGCCGGGCGAAGAGCTCCTGCTCGTGATCGCGCCAGCTCGTCCCAGGGCCGGACGTCGTCGCCCTCCTCGGTGTTGCGGGGCGGCGACCTCGGTGTCCTCGGCGACGATGCCCAGCTCCTGCTGGCGGGCGAAGCGCTCGGCCCGCAGCGCGTCCCAGCCCGCCTCGTAGCGGCCCCGGTAGCGCTCGATGTCGACCGGCTTGGCGTGCAGCGGGGCGTGGCACGGCCGGGTGGGCCAGGTAGGTGAACCAGGGCTTGCGGGGGTGGCTGGCCCGTAGCTCCTTCCACCAGGACAGGCAGCGGTCGGTGAGGTCGTCGGTCAGGTAGTAGCCGTCGGGGTACCGGTCGACCTCGACCACCTGGTTGTCGCTCATCAGCCGGTGGGGGTGGTGCAGGTTCGTGAAGCCGTCGAGGATCCCGTAGAAGCGCTCGAAGCCCCGCTGGCAGGGCCAGGAGTGCTGGGACCCGGCGGCGTTGGTGTCGGAGTCCTTGGCCAGGTGCCACTTGCCGGCCATGAACGTGGCCCAGCCGGCGTCCCGGTAGATCTCCGCCGCGGTGGCCGCGTGCTCGGTCAGCTCCATGGCGTAGCCGGGGAAGCCCGGGTCGCTGTGCGCGACGTGGCCGACGCCGGCCCGGTGGCTGTTCAGCCCGGTCAGCAGGGCCGACCGGGTCGGCGAGCACATCGGGGTGACGTGGAAGTTCGTGTAGCGCAGGCCCCGGGCGGCCAGGGCGTCGACGTTCGGCGTGCCGATCTCGGACCCGTAGCAGCCGAGGTCCGAGTAGCCGAGGTCGTCGATGAGGATGACCAGCACGTTGGGGGCGCCGGCCGGTGGCTCGGCCCGCGGCGGCCACCACGGCTCGGACCCCGCGACCGTCCGCCCCACCCGCCCCTCGAAACCCCTCGTAGGCCTCAGGCGCCCCGAGCGCTCACGGAGTCCGAGCTCGCGGAGGCTGCGGAGCGGAGCGCGAGCAGCGCCGAGGGCGGGAGCCAATCGGCGGAGCCGGCGGAGCGGAGCGGAGCAGATGTCAGCGATCGCCCGTTCACAGCTGGAACTCCTCCTTGCCCATCTGGTCGCGGATGGTGACGACCTCGGGGTTGGTCATGGAGCGGCGCTGCCAGTTGGCCCCGTCGACCACCAGCGTGTGGCCGGAGATGAACCGGGCGTAGGGCGAGGCCAGGAAGGTGGCCGCCCAGCCCAGCTCCCGGACCCGGCCGACCCGCAGGGCGGGCTGGCAGCCGTCCTTCTCGTGGGTCTTGTCGAGGTTGGAGCGGATGTCGGCGGTCATGTCCTCGTGGGGGAAGAGGCCCGGGACCAGCCCGTTGACCTGGATCCCGTAGGGGCCCCACTCGACCGCCAGGGTCTCGACCATGTTCTTGACCCCGGCCTTGGCCGCCGCGGAGTGGGCGAACCCGGGGCCGCCGGTCCAGGCGTAGGAGGCGCCGACGTTGATGATCGAGCCCGGGGTCCCGGCGGCCAGGTGGCGGCGACCGAACTCCCGGGCGCAGAAGAAGGTGCCGTTGAGCGTGATGTCGACCACGGTGCGCCAGGCGTTGGCGCTCATGTCCTCGGCCGGGACGGGGAAGTTGGCGGCGGCGTTGTTGACCAGCACGTCGGGGAGGCCGAGCTCGGCCTCGACGGCGTCGAAGGCGGCGGCGATCTGGTCGGGCTCCCGGATGTCGCAGGTGACGGTCTGGACCCGGCCGCCGACCGCCTCGATGGCCTCCCGGCCGGCGTCGAGGTGCTCGGGCTTGCGGCTGAGGATCGCGATGGCCGCCCCCAGGCGGGCGAACTCGGCGGCGATGGCCTTGCCCAGACCCGTTCCCGCCCCGGTGACCAGCACGACCTGCGCCGTCGTAGGTCCCCTCGGGCAGGGCCGAGGCCCCGCAGGCTCGGGCGGCTCGGGCAGGCCGATCGGGCTCGCTGGTGCTCATCGATGGCATCAGGACCCCTTGAACACCGGGTCGCGGTCCTCGGCGTGGGCGGCCCGCAGCTCGGCGTAGTCGTCGGACTTGTTGATGAAGGTCTGGTAGATCAGCTCGTCCTCCATGGAGGACACCTGCTCGGGCCGGCCCAGGTGGCGGATGACCCGGCGGGCCATCTTGACGGTCACCGCGGAGCGCGCGGCGATCTCGTGCGCCATCGTCATGGCGGTGGCGTCCAGCTCCGCGGGGGGCACGACCCGGGACACGATCCCGTGGGCCAGCGCCTCCTCGGCGGTCAGCGCCCGGCCGGTCAGGACCATGTCGCTGACCAGGCCGTGGCCGGCCATCTGGAACAGCACGCCGACGCCGCCGGTGTCGGGGATGACGCCGTACTTGGTCTCGGGGAGCATGAAGCGGGCGCCCTCGGCCGCGATGCGGATGTCGCACAGCAGCGCCCGCTGGAACGAGCCGCCGATGGCCCAGCCCTGGATGGCCACGATCACCGGGGCCTCGATCTCCCACAGCTGCTGGATGCCCCGCTGGCCCCGGGTCATGAGCTCGTGGTGGGTCATCTCGACCTGGCCGCCCCCGATGGCGCCCACGTCGCGGCCCGAGGACCAGGCCGAGCCCTCGCCCCGCCAGATGACCGCCCGCACGTCCTCGCGTCCCTTGAGCTCGGCCAGGATCTCGAACAGGGCGAGGTCCATCTCGTCGTCGAACGCGTTCTTCTTGTCCGGGTTGTCGTTGGTGATGACGGCGACCGGGCCGTCGTAGCTGAGCTTCACCCGTGGGTCGGGCATCGGTTCCCCCTCGGTGCCGGGCGGCGGTCCGGTAGAACCTAGGCCGTGACGGGGGACGCATCGGAAGGGGCATGGGGGCCGCTGCTCGACGAGCTGCGGCGGCGGCAAGGCGCGGCCCGGGCCATGGGCGGACCCGAGCGGGTCGAACGCCAGCACGCCAAGGGCAAGCTCGACGCCCGCCAGCGCCTGGACCGGCTCTTCGACGCCGGCACGTTCACCGAACTGGGGGCGTTGGTCGGGCGGGCTGGACGACCTGCCGGGCGACGGCGCTCGTCGCCGGTCTCGGGGCGGTGGACGGTCGCCCGGTGCTCGCCGCCGCCGAGGACTTCACCGTCAAGGGCGGGTCCATCGGGGTCGGCAACACCGACAAGCGCTACCGCCTGACCCAGATCGCGGGCCGCGAGGGGCTGCCCCTGGTGCTGATGCTGGACGGTGCCGGTCACCGGATGACCGGCGAGGCCGCCGGCCGCCGCCCGAACGACCTCCAGGGCCTGGCCGACCTGAAGGGCCTGGTCCCGCTGGTGACCCTCGTGCTCGGGCCCGCCGCCGGCCACAGCGCGCTGGCGGCCCCGCTGGCCGACTACGCCGTCATGACCGAGCAGGCCGCCCTGTTCACCGCCGGGCCGGTGCTGGTGAAGGCGGCGACCGGCGAGGACGTGACGCCCGAGTCCCTCGGTGGCCCCCGGGTGGCCGTGGCCTCGGGAGTGGTCCACGACGTGGTCCCCGACGACGCCCACGCCATCGCCCGGGCCCGGGCCTGGCTCAGCCACTTCGACGCGGACGGTGGCCACCGGGGCCGACACCGGCCCCCGCCGACTGGATGACCTGCTCGCGGTCGTGCCGCCCGATCCCCGCCGCCCGTACCCGATGATCGAGGTGGTCGAGCGCTTGGCGGACGACGGGGCCGCCCTCGTGGTCGCCCCGGGCTTCGGCGGCGGGATGCTGACGGCCCTGATCCGTCTCGGTGGCCGCTCGGTCGCCGTCGTGGCCAACGATCCGTCGACTCGGGCCGGGGCCATCGGCCGGGACGAGGCCGACAAGGCGGCCCGCTTCCTCGACACCGTCGCCCCCTTCGGCCTGCCCGCCCTGTTCCTGGCCGACAACCCCGGGGTCATGGCGGGCACCCAGGCCGAGCGGGACGGCGTCCTGCGCGGCCGCCGCCGGGCTCTTCGCCGCCCAGCGCCGCTACCCGGGCACCAAGCTCCACGTCACCCTGCGCAAGGCCTTCGGCTTCGGCTCCTCGGCCATGGCCATGAACCCCTTCGACAACCAGACCCTGACCCTGGCCTTCCCCGGTGTCCTCCTCGGGGCGATGCCCGCCGGAGTCGGCGGGCAAGGCCGCCGGCCTCTCCGCCGACGAGCAGGCCGCGGCCGAGATCCTCCAGGCCGGCGGCCCCTACCGCACCGCCCACACCATGGGCTACGACGACGTCATCGACCCCCGGGACCTCCGCAACGCTCTCCTCTCCGGCCTCACCGCATCCCGTGCCGGCGCCTGATGTCCCGGTCCCGACCAGCCGATCGGGCACCAGAAGGGTCGGTCAGGTCGCGAGGGCCTCGGAGATCACGTCGGGGACGTCGGTGACGATGCCGGTGACCCCCGCGGCGACGAGGGCACGGGCGTCGTCGGGATCGTCGATGGTCCAGGACCAGACGGGGAGGTCGGCGGCGGCGAAGGGGGTGACCACGGACGCGGTGATGTCCGGGCCCTCGAGGGCCAAGCCGTCGTGGCCCCGATCGACGAGGCCGCCGACCACCTCCGGCCCGCCCGCGCCGGCAGGCAGGATCAGGACCGTGTCGTAGTCGTCGCCGGTCAGCTCCCGCACGCGGTCGAGTGCGTCCCGGTTGAACGACGAGACCACGACCGGGCCGACCGGCGGTCGCGCCCGGAGCACGGCCATGGTGGCGTCGACGACGCCCAGCTGCGGGTCGAAGCCCGCTTCCCAGGGCAATGACTTGATCTCCACGTCGACGCCGAGAGCGTGGTCGTCGATGACGTCCAGGGCCTCGTCGAGGGTGGGCAGGCCCTCGGCGGCGAGGTCGGTCGAGGACGACTCGGCCACGATCAGCCCGCCCGCCGTCTCCGCGTCGTGGCTGAGGAAGACGTCGCCGTCGGCGGAGATCCGGGTGTCGAGCTCGACCCACGTCGCCCCGAGGTCCCGGGCCGCGGCGAAGCCCTCCAGGGAGTTGTCCGGGTGGTGGCCCGCCGCGCCCCGGTGACCTATGACGACGGGGTCGGGGTCCTCACCCAGGGCGGGCGGGGCGACGAGCGGTGCGGCGGTCGTGGTCGGCGCGGTGGTCGTCTCGGCCGGCGTGGCCGTGTCGGCGTCGTCCCCGCACGCGGTGAGCGTGAGCAGCAGCGCGAGCGCCGGCAACGCGGTCGAACGTCGGTGCACCGGGTCTCCCCCCCGTGGGCCTGGGCGACGGGTCGGAGCGTAGGCGGGCCGCTACCGTTCGTGTCGGGGCGGGGCCGAGTCGACGAGCAGGAGACGGACAGTTGGCCCACGGCGGACCTAAGGCACGGGTCACGCTCGCGGTCCTGGGCGTGCTCTTGGTCCTCCCGATCGTCGCCGCGGCCCAGGAGGCGGCCCCCACGGAGGGATCGTCCCCGTGCGAGGGCGGCCAGCACTGCCCCGACGGCCGCATCCGGCGCGCGAACTCGACGACCTGGGTGGGCGACGGCGTCCACAACATCGACGGCGTGGGCCAGACCCGGGTCGCGGTGATCCCCCGGGGGGCGACGGCCCGCTTCGTCGTCCGCTTGGACAACGACGGCACCGACCCGGACACCTTCGTGGTCCAGGGGTCCAGGAACACGGCGGACTTCCTCATCAGCTACCTCGCCGGCGGCGCGCCGGTGTCGTCGCTCGTGCGCAACGGCAGCTACCGGCTCAACGACGTCGCCTCCGGCGACTTCCGCCTCCTGACCGTCGAGATCGAGGCCCGGAACTCGGCGGCGGTCGGCGATCATGCCGTCTCGCGGGTCAGCGTGCGCTCGGCCGAGGAGGCGGGCCTGCTCGACCGGGTCAAGGCCGTCGTCTACCGCAGCCGGGGCATCGAGACCCGCATCGTCGGCGAGACCTTCACCAACCGGGCCACGGCCGAGCGTTGGGCCCGGAGCCAGGAGGCTGCCCCCCGCTTCGTCAGCAACGCCCGGTTCTACTTCGAGCTCGCTCCCTCCCGGGGGATACGGCCGGAGATCGCCTATGCCCAGTCGGCCAAGGAGACCGGCTACGGGCACTTCGGCGGGGTCATCGACGAATCGTGGCACAACCCCTGCGGCCTCAAGACCACTGCCGGCGGGGGCAACGACGACCCCGACGCCCACCAGCGCTTCCTGAACTGGCGCCAGGGCGTCATTGCCTGCATCGACCACCTGGCCCTCTACGCCGGGGCACCCGGCTACCCCCGGGTCAACACGCCCGACCCGCGGCACTTCGCCTCCCTCCGGGCGACGGCGCCCACCGTCGAACAGCTCGGCGCCCGGTGGGCTCCCGACCCCGAATACGGCATCAGCATCGTCCGCGACTACCTGAACCCCCTCCTCGGCAGCTGACCCACGGTTCTGGTACCAGCAATATTCACTGGGGAGCACACTGCTGGGACCAGAACGGGTTCAGAGGGGGGTGGAGCGCAGGGAGCGCTCGCCCGCCGGGTTCTCGACCACCTCGACCCGCGTGCGGGCGCCGTCGCGGGCGTGGGTGACGGTGCCGGCGACGACCTGCACGTCGGCGCCGGGGTCCTCGACCTCCGGGAGCGGCCGGTCCTCGGCTGCGGCCTCGGCGGTCACGTCCTCGCCCCGCCAACCGTGCACGCCGGGCTCGGTCGACCAGAGGGCCGCGCCGAACTTGGTCAGGAAGCCCGACACCGAGGTCACCAGGCCCACCGAGAGGGGGTCGGCCCGCAGGACCTCGGCCATCCGCGCCGTCGAGTGCAGGACGTAGCTGTTCAGCGGTCCGCCGGCGAAGGTCATCCCGCCGGTCACGGTCAGCTGCCGTTCGAGGGGGATGCCCAGCTCCCGGGCGGTGATCTGCACGGCGGCGGGGAAGCAGGAGTAGAGGTCCACGTGCTGCAGCCCCTCGTTGGTGACCCCGGCCAGGTCCATCGCCCGCCGTCCGGCCAGTCGGGCCACGACCGAGCGGCTCAGGTCGGCCCGCTGAACGACGGGCACGGCGTGGTTGCAGAAGGCCGTGCCCCGGGGGTACAGCCACTGGTTCTCGGGGACCTGGGCCGCCCGGGCCCCGGCGACGGTGGTGAAGAGGACGCGCGGCGGACTGGTTGACCCGCATGTTGGCGCAGCAGAGCTTGGTGTAGGGCTCGGCGACCATACGGTTGTCGGCGGACGCCGTGACGATGGCGTCCGCCGACAGGGCCTCGCGGTTCCAGGCGTAGGCATTCCACGCGGCTTGGGCGGCGAAGGACTCGGTCAGGCGTCCCAACCGCCGGCGGTGCTCCTCCTCGGTCCAGCCCTGCGACGCCGCGAACGCGTTCTCCAGCACCGCGTAGACCGTCGGGGGATCCACGAAACGTTGGTTGAACTCCAATGCGCTGATGCCCAGGTCGTGGGCCACGAGGTGCTCGTCGGGCTCGACTGCGGCCCGACGGGCCTCGCCCACCGCCGCGGCGGCACCGGTCGACGACGAGTGATTGACCTCACCGCCGACGACCAGCGCCGGACCGCGGCCGTCCCGCACGGCGGTCAGCGCGGCGTCGATCACCTCCTGCTGGGTGATCCCGACTTCGACCAGGACCGTGTGGGCGCCGGGAGCGCCGACGGACTCGGTCACCTCACGGCCGGGGTCCGGGTGGGTCCAGGCGCCCTTGGGGACCCCGACCCAGCGGAGCTGTTCCAGGAACGCCGGCCCGATCTCGCCGCCGGCCCGCCGTGTCGCCGTGGTCATGATCTCCACGAGGGAGGGCACCGGGCCGTCCGGGGGGCGGTGGACGGCCTGGCCGACCCCGACCAGGACGGGCTCGTCATCGGCACGTGGGGGCATGGCCCTGGACGGTAGTGGTGCCATGATCGGCCCCATGACGGCCTCGGAGGATCGCTCGGTCAGTTGGTGGATGGAGACCTGCGGGGACGACCTGACCCCGCGGGCGCCGCTGGACGGCTCCACCACCGCCGACGTGGCCATCCTCGGCGCCGGGTACACGGCACTGTGGACCGCGCTCTACCTCCTGGAACGGGACCCGGGTCTGAAGGTCGTGCTCGTCGAGAAGGAGATCGCGGGGTGGGGGGCCTCGGGGCGCAACGGGGGCTGGCTGTCACCGGAGATCTCGGTGAGCCACACCGAGATGATCGCCCGGCACGGCAAGGACGCGACGAGAGCGACCCATGACGCCTTGGTCGACACCATCGGACAGGTCGAGGCTGCGCTCGACCGTCACGGCGTCGACGCCCACCTCGACCGCCACGGGATGCTCATGCTGGCCCGGGGCGGACATCAGGTGAAGACCCTCCGCCACATCTACGACGAGATGGCCGAGCTCGGGTACCCGGATTTCTACCGGTGGCTGGAGCCGGGCGAGGCCGCTGAACTGGTCAAGGTCGACAACACGTGGGCCGCCCTCTCCGCCGAGCCGTTCGCCGCGGTCCACCCCGGCCGCCTGGTCCGAGGCCTCGCCCGGGCCGTCGAGGCTCTCGGCGCCACCATCTACGAGCAGACGGCGGTCACCGCCTACGACCTGTCACCCAAGCCGGTGCTGCACACGACCGGTGGCGACGTCACCGCCGACGTGGTGGTGCTGGCGGGCGAGGCCTACCTCTCCAGCCTGCCTGGGCACCGGCGGGAGATCCTGCCCGTCTACTCCCAGATCATGCTGACCGCCCCACTGTCCGAGGCCCAGCGGGAGGAGATCGGCTGGCACCGTCGCTTCGTCATGCAGTCCAAGCGACTGACCATCGACTACCTCCAGATCACCCGGGACGGCCGCATCGCCTTCGGCGGCCGAGGTTCGCTCTACCACTGGGGATCGGCCATCAAGTCAGAATGGGACTGCGTCGAGGAGACGGCCCAGGGCCTGCGCCAGCAGTTCGAGGAGTTCTTCCCCACGCTGAAGGACGTGCCCTTCGAGCGCTGCTGGGGCGGCGTGGTCGGCATCCACCGGGACTGGATGCCGTCGTTCAGCTTCGACCCGGGCGACCGGCCTGGCCAAGGCCGGCGGCTATGCCGGTGAGGGCGTGGCCGCCACCAACCTGGCCGGGCGCACCCTCGCCGACCTCATCACCGGCGGCGGCACGCCCCTGTGTGAGCTGCCCATGGTCCAGCACGACCCCAAGCCCTGGGAGCCCGAGCCCCTGCGGTGGCTCGGCGTCCGCTACATCCAGAAGGCCGCCGCTCGCATGGAGGACAAGGCCGTCCGCACCGGCAAGCCCCCCAGCGGCCGCAGCATCGCCGAACGCCTGATGAGTCACTGAGGCCTGGCTGGTCAACCGTAGGTGCGCCAGAACGATTGTCGTCAGGTCAGGACGGCATCCAAGGTGGTGGTGAGGATCTCGGCGCCTTCCCGGGCCTCCTCGGCGGTCAGCGAGAGGGGCGGGGCGATGCGGAGGCAGTTGCCGTGCAGGCCCCCCTTGCCGACCAACAGCCCCCGCTCCTTGCAGCCCTCCAGCACGGCGCCGGCCACGTGGGGGTCGGGGAGGTAGCCGTCGGCCCCCACGAACTCGAGGCCGATCATCAGGCCCTTGCCTCGGATCTCGCCGATGGCGGTGTGGCGCTCGGCCAGCGGGGCCAGGGCGGCCATGAGCTCGGCGCCCCGGGCCTTGGTGTTGGCCTGGAGGTCGTGGTCCAGCAGGTAGCGCAGGTTGGCCATGGCCCCCGCGCAGGAGAGGGGATTGCCACCGAAGGTGGAGATGGAGTTGGCCGAGACCGAGTTCATGACCTCGGCCCGCCCGACCACCCCGGCGATGGTCAGGCCGTTGCCCAGGCCCTTGGCGAAGGTCAGGAGGTCGGGGGTGATGCCGTGGGCCTGGTGGCCCCAGAAGTGGTCACCGGTGCGACCCCAGCCGGTCTGGACCTCATCGGCGATGAAGAGCATGTCGTACTCGCGGCACACCTTCTCGATCGGCCCGAAGAAGCCGTCGGGTGGGATGGCGAAGCCGCCGACGCCCTGCACCGGCTCCGCGATGAGGGCGGCGATGTCCCCGGCCGTCTGGGTGGCGATCACGTCCCGCAGGTCCTCGGCGCAGGCGTCGATGAAGGCGCCGTCGTCCAGGTCGCGGAAGGGGCTGCGGAAGCGGTAGCCGGACTGCATGTAGCTCACCTGGAACGGGGTCAGCGACGACGGTGACCAGCCCCGGTTGCCCGTGATGCCGATCGTGGCGAACGAGCGCCCGTGGTAGCTGTTGCGCACGGCCACGATCTGGCTGGATCGCCGGTACGACGAGGCCACCAGCAGGGCGGCCTCGTTGGCCTCGGTCCCGGACGTGGTGAAGAAGACCCGGGCGTCCGGGATGCCCGACAGCTCGGCGATCATCTCGGCCAGCTCCACCTGCTTACGGATCAGGTAGAGCGTCGAGGTGTGCAGCATGCGGCCCGCCTGCTCCCGGATGGCCGCGGTCACCTCAGGCACGTCGTAGCCCGTCATCGTGGTCAGGATCCCGCCGAAGAAGTCGAGGTAGCGGTTGCCCTCGCCGTCGACGACGTGGCGGCCCTGGCCCTCGACCAGCTCGATGGGCTCGTCGTAGAAGAGGGCGAGCCACGAGGGCAGGACGGCCCGGTGACGGGCGAGGAGCTCGGCGTGTGACATGAGGGACAACGCTAAACCCCGGCGGTCCGTACCGCCGCCCGGCGCGGGTATCGTTCGTTTCTGACGACCCGTCAGAAACGGGTCGGAGCAGGAGACCGCCGTGGCCGAGATCCCGATGATCATCAGCGTGGACGACCACGTCGTCGAGCCCGCCCACCTCTGGCAGACCTGGCTGCCCGAGAGGCACCGGGCGTCGGCCCCCCACGTCGAGCGCCACGGCCTCGGGAGCCTCAAGTACGTCGGGGGCACCACCTACGAGTACGAGTTGACCGACGACGGCCCGCCCTGCGACATCTGGTTCTACGAGGGGAAGATGTATCCCCCACAAGCGCCACGTGGCCTCGGTCGGCTTCGACCGCGACGACATGACGCTGTCGCCCATCACCTACGACGAGATGCGTCCCGGCTGCTACGAGCCCAAGGCCCGGGTCGACGACATGTTGATGAACCACGTCGAGGCCTCGCTGTCGTTCCCGACCTTCCCCCGGTTCTGCGGCCAGACCTTCACCGAGGCCGAGGACCAGGACCTCGCGATGGCCTGCGTGCTGGCCTACAACGACTGGATGGTCGAGGAGTGGTGCGGCGACAGCGACGGCGCCCTGATCCCGCTGACCATCATCCCGCTGTGGGACATCGACGCCGCCGCGGCCGAGATCCGAGCGCAACGCCGCCCGCGGGCGTGCGTGCCGTCTGCTTCAGCGAGATCCCGCCCAAGCTGGGCCTGCCCAGCATCCACACGGGCGACTGGGACCCGTTCTTCGCCGCCTGCGCAGGACACCGAGCACCGTGGTGTGCATGCACATCGGCTCGTCGTCGCAGATGCCGGCCACCTCGCCCGACGCCCCGCCGGCGGTGGCCGCCACGCTCAGCTTCAACAACGCGATGGCCTCGCTGTCGGACTTCCTGTTCTCGGGCGTGCTCGTGCGCTTCCCGACCCTCACCCTGGCCTACTCCGAGGGCCAGATCGGCTGGCTGCCCTACATCCTCGAGCGGGCCGACGACGTGTGGCGGGAGCACCGGGCCTGGGGCGGGGTGGCCGACCCAGGTCCCCGAGCCGCCCTCGACCTACTACTACCGCCAGGTCTACGGCTGCTTCTTCCGGGACCGCCACGGCCTCGACGCCCTCGACGAGGTCGGCGTCGACAACATCACCTTCGAGACCGACTACCCCCACACCGACTCGACCTGGCCCAACACCCTCGCGGTGGCCCAGGACCTGATGGGCCACCTGCCCCAGGACGTGGTCGACAAGATCTGCCGCACCAACGCCCAACGCATGCTCAGTCTCTGACCCTCGTGGCCGCCCGCGCGGCTACGGCTGCCCGCGGCCGCGGTCGACGGACGTCCTGAGATCCGCTCTGCTACCGCGCCGCCGCGGGGAGTAGGGATCGGCATCGTTCCGGCCGTCGGGCGGTGGCGCCCTTCCCCCGGGAGCCGGCCTTCCGTACGCTGGAGGCCGTGAAGCGCCCCGTCGTGGCCGTGGTGGCCGCCCTCGCCGTCGTGGCCGGTGGCGTGACCCTCGGGCGTGTCGCGGTCGACCACCGGGACGACGCCGAAGCCACCGCGACGGACGGCACGGCGGTCGCGGCGGCCGCCACCGACGGTCGGCGCCGCCAACCTGCCGCCCAAGGCCATCGGTCAGATCCGTGTGCCCGAGCCCGGCTACCTGGGCGCGCAGGCCTCGGCCGGCGAGGTCGACCTCTACGCCGACGCCACGGCCGACCACTCCGATGTGGTCCCTGCCCAACCCCACCCACGAGGGCGTGCCGCTGTCGTTCACGGTGATCGACCGGGTCGGGGCCCGCCTGCAGGTCCGGCTGCCCATCCGGCCCAACGGGAGCACCGCCTGGATCGACGCCGGCGAGGTCGTCACCTACGTGGTGCCCAACGACATCGTCATCGATCTCAGTGACCGCATGCTGCGGGCCAACCACGGCGACGAGACCCTCATGTCGGCGCCGGTCGCCGTCGGCTCTCCCAGCACCCCCACGCCCACCGGCGAGTTCTACGTCGACATCTCCGTGCCCGACCCCGGAGGCTCCTACGGGGCCTGGATGCTGAGCGTGGCCGGCTTCTCGAACGTGTTGACCAGCTTCGGCGGCGGCATCGGTCAGATCGCCATCCACGGCTGGTCCGACGAGTCGGTCATCGGCCAGGCCGTCAGCAACGGCTGCATCCGCATGCCCAACGGGGTGATCGAGCGCCTCGCCCCCCTGGCCCCGGTCGGCACCCCGGTGACGATCAGGGCCTGAGCCCGTTGTCGGCCCTTGATTTCGCCCCACGGCGAGAGATCAAGGCCAAGACGGCGAGACCGATCGGCCTACCCCTGTGGGGTGTCGGGATCCTCGGTGGGGCGCGGTCGTCGGCCCGCGATCAGGATGGTCGTACCCACGGCGAGGACCGCCGCGCCGACCGCGATCGTCCCGACGACCGCCGGTGGCAGGCCGTCGTCGCGGCCGCCGGCCGTGGGTACGGCACCACCGCCTGCCCCCCGGCTGCCCGCCTGGGCCACGGCGGTGGCGGCGTCCACGGTCCCGGCGCCCCGGGCGGGGTTGCCGTCCGGGTTCTGGGCCGTACCCACGAGCAGGTCGGCGATCTCCTCGGGGGTCAGGCCCTGGGCGGCGAGCAGGGCGGCGGTCCCGGCGACCAGGGCCGTGGCCGGACCGATCCCGTCGAGGGCCTCGTAGCCCTCGGTGCCGTCGGGCCAGGCGGCCGACGGGTCCAGGGGAGCGGTGCCCAGGACCCCGTCGGCGGGCACCGTCACGATCCCGGGGTCGATCGGCCCGTCGTCGCCGGTGCCCACCGCCACGATGGGCAGGTCATCCGGCAGGGTGTCATCACCGACGGTGCCGGCCACGACGACCACCCCGGTGTCGACGGCGGCCTCGATGGCGTCCCGCACGGCGTCCTCGGCGATGACCGAGAGGTTCTCGGCAGTCCCGCCGAGGGTCAGGGCGATCACGTTGCTGCCGGCGTCGGTGGCCGCGGCGATGCCGGTGGCGAGGGCGGTGGCCGCGAGCCCGCCGTCGGCGTCGAGGACGGCCAGGGCCAGGATCTCCGCGTCGGGGGCGGCCCCGGCGATGCCCTCGCCGTTGTCGGTGACGGCGGCGGCCACGCCGGCGGCGTGGGTGCCGGTGCCCCAGGGGTCCTCGGTGGCCCCACCGTCCAGCAGGTGCGCGGCGAGATCCGGATGGTCGGCCTGGACGCCGGAGTCGAGGACGGCGAGGCGGACGCCTTCAGCGGTGGAGGTGGCCCAGGCGTCCGGGAGGGCGAGGCCGCTGAGCGCCGACTGTTGGGCCAGCAGGGGGTCGTCGGTGGCCGGGGCCTGGGCCGCAGCGGGCCGGGCGACGAGGAGGAGGGCCGTCGCGGCCGGCAGGAGCCGACGGAAGCGGCTCAGGCCGCGGCGCGATCCGGCGTCGAGGTGTCGTCGTCGCGGAGGCCCGTGAGCACTCGCTCCCAGGCCAGTTCTCGGGCGAGCCAGCGAAGGGCCTGCCGGGACTCTGCGATCTTCGTGAGTTCGTCCACCAGAGCAGTATCGGTTGCTACTTGCAGAATCTGCACGTTTTGGGGTCGTGACTTGGGTCACATGATCGTTAACGGCGATCAGTCCGATCCGCGATGGCGATGCCGCCAGAACAGCAGCGCCGCGAGCACTGCGGCCCCGACGGCAGCCAGCACCTTCGGGTCCGGTCCGGTGGCGGCCGCCGGCGTGGGGGCCAGGGGTCGTGTCTCGGGGCGGGGTGTGGCCCCGGCGGCGCGCCGGTCCGCTCGGCGGGGTGCGGGAGGGGCTGGCGCGCGGCGGTCCGTTGCCGCGGGCGTCGAGTCGGCGGTCCCGCGTGGGGAGGTCGCCGGGACCCCGAGCAGGTCGTCGACCGGGGCGGGGCCGTCGGGGGCGGCCCGGGAGTGGGCTCGCTTCGCCTTGGGGTCGTAGCCGGCCATCAGGGACCTCCCAGCACGCGCTCGAGGACGCCGTCGAACTCGTCGCGGGCCTCGGTCGCGCCGGCCCGCATGCCCAACTCGGCCAGGGGCAGAGACTGGGCGGCGGCCTCGGCCACCGCGGCCCGGAGGCGGACCGGACCAGCGGCCAGGGGCCCGAACTGCTCCTCCAGCTGGCTCTGCCAGTACGTGGCGTCGCGGGTGCGTCCGAGGCGGTTGATGACCACGGCGGCGACCTGGAGGTCGGGGCGGCGCAGGTCCCGGACGCGGGCGACGGTCCGCAGCATCTGCTCGACGCCGTCGGAGGCCCACGCCGCCGGCTCGGTCACGACCAGCACCCGGTCGGCGGCCACCAGCCCGTTGACCGTGAGCAGTCCGAGGCTGGGTGGGCAGTCGACCAGTACGAGGTCGTAACCCGTGGTCACGCCCTCCAGAGCATGACGGAGGCGGTCCTGGGCACCGATCGGGTCGGTGGCCAACTGGGGCTCCCGGGCGGCCAGCGCCGGCGAGCTGGGGGCCACCGCGGGCGACGGCCCGGCCCCGTTGGGCCAGCCCGAGGCGGTGACGACGTCGGCCATGGCCCCGGTGCGGTCGCCGGCCAGGGCGTCGTCCACGGTACGTCCGGGGTCGGCGACCCCGAGCCCGCTGGTGGCGTTGGCCTGGGGGTCGAGGTCCACGACGAGGACGGCGAGGCCCCGGCGGGCGGCGGCGTCGGCGATGCCGAGGGTGACGGTGGTCTTGCCCACCCCACCCTTCTGGTTCGCTACGGCGACGACAGCCATGAGGGGACGGTACTCCCGGTGTCGGTGACCGGTCCGGATCCGCCGCGGCCCCGCTGGGGGGAGCCTCTACGCTCCGCGCCCATGCGGGGGATCGTGGGGGGCCTGCTCGTCGTCGCCCTCGTGGCGTCGGCCTGCGCAGGTGACGACGGGGATCCGACCGCGCCGGGGCCGCCCGGGCACCCATCGACGCCTGTGACTGGCCCATGTGGGGTTACGGCGTGGAGCGGACCTTCGCCACGACCTGTGCGACCGCCCTGTCCCCGGACACGGTGGGCGATCTCGAGCGGGCGTGGTTCCACGCCACCGACGACGTGGTCACCGCCACCCCGGCGGTCGTGGGCGACACCGTCTACACCGGCGACTGGGCGGGTGTGGTCTACGCCCTCGAGCGGGAGAGCGGCGAGGAGCGGTGGCGCTTCCAGACCGCCGAGCACCGCAACGTGTACGCGGGCCAGATCGTGTCCAGTCCCGCAGTGGCCGACGTCGACGATGAGCGCCTCGTGGTCATCGGGGCGGGCAAGACGCTGTACGCCCTCGCGGCGGCCGACGGCACCGAACGCTGGCACCACGAGCTGGGCGAGGCCGGCGACGCCGACGAGCCCACCGAGATCGAGTCCTCGCCCGTGGTGGTCGGCGGCCTGGCCATCGTCGGGCTACGACGTCCACAACACGCCCGGATACCGGGCCGGGCCTGCGGGCGGTCGACGCTGGCGACCGGTCACCTGGTCTGGGACGTCGACCTCGACCGGGAGGGGGGCCACGGCGGGGCGCCGACGGGCTGTGTCGACGTGTGGTCCTCGCCGTCGGTCGACGGGCCCGGGGCCTCGTCTTCGCCGCCACCGGCAACTGCCCGACCTCGCCCCGAGGGTTGGGGCGACTACACCGAGGCGATGTTCGCCGTCGACCTCGAAGGCGACCCTGGTGTGGAGCCTACCAGCCCCACGAGCCCAACAACGACGACCTCGACTTCGCCGGGGCCCCCAACCTGTTCCGCATCGGTGACCGGGACGTCGTCGGCCTCGGCAACAAGGACGGCACCTACTACGTGGTCGACCGGAAGACCGGCGAGCCGGTCTGGCAGGCCGAGGCCACCGACGCCGGGCCTCGAGCAGGAGGGTTCGAACTTCTCCACCGGCGGCTTCATCGGCGGCACCGCGGTCAGCGACGGGGTGGTGGCCGGTGGGACCGGGGTGGGGCCGTGCCCCTGTGCCCACGGCATCGACGCCGCCACCGGCGAGATCCTCTGGCAGAACGAGGAGCCGGCCGCCACCTACGCCTCGGCGGCCGTGGCCAACGGCGTCCTCTTCCTCGGGGGCAACGACTTCACCCTGCGGGCCCTCGACCTGGCCACCGGCGAGATCCTCTGGTCCGAGGAGATGCAGGGCGCGGTGTCCGGGGGTGCCGTGGTGAGCGGCGACGACCTCTTCGCCGTGGCGGGCATCCGGGAGCCCGGCCTCGACGAGCGCTCCGAGACCAGCGGTGTCTACCGCTTCTCGCTCGGGGCCGACGCCGAGCCGACCGAGACCACGCCGTCGACCACCGCGGCGGACGACGCGGCGGTGACCGCGCTCGAGCCCGACGGTCTGCCGTGCATCGACGCCCCCTGTCCCGTGGACTTCGAGATCAACGACCCGCCGCCCGGGACCCGACCCGAGCTCTTCGTGCAGCTCGCCGCCGATCCCCTGGCCATCGAGGTCACGGCGACCGACCTCGGCGCGCCCGAGGACTGGGTCCGGCAGGGCTCGGCTGCCGCCCGGGAGGGCGCCACCCGCTTCGGCGTCTTCCTCTCCGCCCGCGACGACGACCCCTTCGGGGGTGGTGGGCTGGTCTGCAGCTGGGCCGAGGGCGAGGACGGCTGCACGGGGACGGTCGATCCCTCGGTTCGCGGCGTCCTACAACCGCCTGAGCGTGCTGGCGATCGTCGACGAGACGACCGAGCCGACGCTGTCGGACGGCGCCGACCGGCTGGTGCGCACGCTGAGCTTCGACCCGCCGCTGCGGGCCGTGGAACCGTAGGGTCCTAACGGAGGGGGTACGGCCATGGGGATGCGACGAGGGGTGGCGCGCGGTGCTGGTGCTGGTCGCTGCTGGCGGGGCCTGCAGTGACGACGGGGCCGCCGAGGCACCGGCAGCGACCGAGGGCGCCGCCGCGCCGGCCGACGACGACCACGCGACCACGCCGGTGGCCGTCACGGCCTGCCCGACGAGGTGCTGGTGTTCGGCGCCGAGGGCAACAACCTCGACGCCTACGGCACCGGGGACCCGAGCGAGGTCCAGCGGGTCATCACCACCGCGGCCGAGGACCCCGACGGCCTCGACATCAACGCCCAGATCTGCTTCTTCCCCGACGGCTCGGGGCGGTTCATCGCCGGCGAGGACACCGGCCAGCCGGACCCGCCGGCGGGCTGGGGCATCTTCCAGCTCAGCGGCACGGGCATCGGCGACCTGGAGGCCGAGCAGATCGGCAAGCTGACCCCGACCTACCAGGCGGGCGCCGAGCCCGAGAACTACGGCTGCGGTGTCCTCTCCGACGGCCGCATGGTCACCACCGACCTCGGAGGCCAGGCGCCCGGGGATCCCGGCAACGGCCAGTTCATCGTGTGGTTCGGCGACCCCGAGGGCACGGACCAGACCTACTGCAAGGTCGACGTCGACATCGCCACGGCCCAGAGCCTGCTGGTCGGTCCCGACGACGAGGTCTACGTCGTGTCGGCCCGGCCGCCGACCTCGGGCGTCTGGCGGTACACGGACCTGCCCACGTCCGCCGACGCGGCCGGCGGCTGCGGCGCCACCGATGCCACCGGCGCCCCGCTGGCCGACTCGGTGACCCGGGAGCAGGTCCTGGCGCCCGGAGAGAACGACGTCCTGTCGCCCGCGGGCATCGCCCCGTCGCCGGACGGCGGCTACTACCTGTCGAGCGTGATCACCGGGGTCATCAACGAGTACGACGCCGACTGGCGGTTCGTGCGCACGATCCTGGCCCCGCCCGCCGGCGAGGCCATCGGGGCCGACACGTCGCTGTCGACCGGCACGCCCCTCGGCATCGGCGTTACGCCTGACGGCACGATCTACTACGCCGACATCGGGATCGTGAACGACCCCGACAACGGCTTCGGTCCCGGTGACGGCACGGGCAAGGTCCGCCGGATCCGGTTCGTCGATGGCGAGCCCCAGGCCCCCGGAGACCCTGGCCGAGGGCCTCGCCTTTCCCGACGGCATCGGCGTCTACGTCCCCGGCGGCGCCGCGCGGCGGCGGGGGCGGGTCCAGCCCGGTCTAGACACGGGAGGCCTCTCGTTCTGGCGCCCGATTGAGGCGCCTTGACGCCTCGATGAGGCGCCAGAAGGGATCAGGTCGGGTCGGGCTCCGGGATCGGGGGCGCCGGCTCCTCGTTGGGGTTCGGATCGGGGATGACCGGCGCGGGTTCGGGGTTGGGGTTCGGGTCGGGGATCACTGGGGTGGGGTTCGGAGGGCTGTCGGGGCCGGGATCGGGGATGATGGTCATGGTGCGGACCTACCCACTCCGGCCCACGACGTGATCTCAGACCTGTAGCCCGGGGGTTGCCTGCCGATGGGTGGGCGATGGCCCAGCCGCCGAGATCTGGGGCTTCGACCCGGCGCGTCGCGCGCGTCGGGCCGGTTGCCGCCTGCTTCGCCCTCCTCGGCGCGCTCCTGACCGGCTGCTCGTCCTCGCCTGAGGAGGCGGCCCCGCCCCCCTCCACGCCGCACCAACGGCCGATCGTCGCCCCCGAGCCCCTTCCGGACACCCGCCACGTCGCCCTGACCCGCGTCGGCGGAACCCGACGAGGCGGCCCCGTCGCCGTCAACGGCGGTGACCTCGTCCTGACGCGGCTCGGTGCGGGGTCCCGGTGGGCCCGTGGCCGGCGCCACTGTGCTCCTCGAGCGCTTCGTCGGCCAGTCGTCGGGTTCGCTCGAGGTCCGCACCGGTGCCGACGGGGGTTGGATCGCCGCCGACGTCCACGGTGGCCGCTACCGCTTCCGGGCCTGGCGGACCCCCGACCTGGCCATGGCCGCCTCAGAGCTCCGGTTCATCGCGGCGGACGCCGAGGTCGACCTGAGCCTCGCCGTTGACCGCTACGACGGGGCCGACGTCACCGGCGACGTCGACGACGACGCCCCCGACGTCGGCGTCACCGTCGCCGTCACCGCTCTGGTCACCCGCCAGCAGGTCGACGGCCGGGGGATCATCACCACCAGGCCCGCCTCCGGACGCCACGCCACCGTCACCGTCTTCGGGCCATGGCGGCTGAACGGCTCGCGCTCGGCGGTCGTCGACGGAGCCGGCCGCGTGCGGTGGGCGATCACCTGCGACTCCGCCGGCCCCGTGTCGGCCCGCGTCGAGGCACTGGGCACCGCGGCGACGGTCTCGGCCACCTGCCAGCTCCCCGTCGTCGTCGACCCTCCGCCCGAGCCGCCCGCGCCGGACTTCCCGATCGGGGCCTCCTTCACCCCGCCCTACGGCGGGCCGATCCCCGCGGGGACCTACACCGTCACCGACGACCCCGGCACCTGTGCCCTGACCTACGAGGCGTGGACCGGCAGGGACTGGGCCCCTGCCCGCCGGACCGTCACCGGTACGGGGGTCATCACGATCCCGGAGATCGCCCGGAACCTCGAGGCGCTCGGTGACTCGCCGGCCTGCACCTACGAGCGGACGACATGAAGCCGGCCAAACGACGTCGCCGCTGGTGGGCCGTCCCCCGGATGACCGTGAAGGTCGCGGTCCTCGCCGCCTTCTTCGTGGCCATCGCCGTGCCCGCGGGAGGCGCCGCCGGGTTCTGGGCTCTGCTCAACCTGGATCTCCCCGGCAACCTGCCGGAGGACACCAACCCCCGGATCCGCTCCTACCCCAGCATCGTGGTGGATGCCGCGGGGAACGAGATCGCCGAGTTCCGGGCCTTCGAGTTGACCGTGCCCATCCGGTACCGGGACATCCCCCAGGTGGTGAAGGACGCCGTGGTGGCCATCGAGGACCGGCGGTACTGGGAGCACCAGGGCGTCGACCCCGAGGGCCTGGTTCGGGCCGCCATCGCCAACTTCGAGCATGGCGAGGTCGTCCAGGGCGGGTCGACCATCACCCAGCAGTACGTCAAGAACACGTACACGACCGGCGAGCGAGACGTGGCCCGCAAGCTGCGGGAAGCCCTGATCGCCACCCGCCTGGAGCGAGAGCTGTCCAAGGACGAGATCCTCTTCCGCTACCTCAACACGGTCTACTTCGGCGACGGGGCCTATGGGATCGGTGCCGCAGCCGAGTCCTACTTCGGCAAGCCGGTGTCCGAGCTGACCCTGTCCGAGGCCGCCCTGCTGGCCGGGGCCATTGCCTCGCCGGGCCGCTACGGGCCCCGGGTCAACGCCGAGACGGCGAACAACCGTCGCCTCCTCGTACTGCGCTCGATGCGGGCGCAGGACCTGATCACCCGCCGCCAGTTCCTGCGGACGCGCCGCCAAGACCTCTGGTACGCCCCGTTCGGGACCCCGCCGGGGCCCGCCACGGTAATCCAGGCTCCGCCCCGCAACGGAGCGACGGCGTACCCGTACTTCGTGGACTACGTGCGCCGGGTCCTCGAGGAGCGCTACGGCCACCGGCAGCTCTACCGCGGCGGCCTGCACATCGAGACCACCCTGGATCCGGCCCTGCAGGCCCAGGCCGAGGCCTCGGTGGCCGAGACGCTGGCCGGCACCAGCGCCCCGCTGGAGATGTCGCTGGTGTCGGTCGAGCCTTCGACCGGCCACGTCCGGGCCTTCGTGGGTGGCCGGGACTTCGCGGCCAGCCAGGTGAACCTGGGCCTCGGGGGCTCGGTCGGCATGCAGCCCGGCTCGTCGTTCAAGACCTTCGTGTTGGCGGCCGCCCTCGAGGCCGGGATCGCGCCCGAGACCACCTTCGACGCCCCCGCCTCGATCGAGGTCCCGGGCTGTGACCCCACCTGCACGGTCAACAACTACGACTTCGAGGACCACGGCTCCATGACGCTGCGGTCGGCCACCCACAACTCGATCAACACGGTCTACGCCCAGCTCATCGACCAGGTGGGGACCCAGAGGGTGGCCGAGATGGCCCAGCGCCTCGGTGTGTCGGCCATCGACCCGACCCGGCCCTACGGGATCTCGCTCGCGCTCGGCGCCTACGAGGTCTCCCCCCTCGACATGGCGGCGGGGTACGCCACGCTGGCCAACCGCGGGGTGCGCCAGCAGGTCACGCCGATCCTGCGGGTGCTGGACCGCGAGGGCAACGTGCTGGAGGACCACACCACCCCCGAGGGCGAGCAGGTGGTGGCCCCGACGGTCGCCGACACCGTGTCCGACATCCTGCAGGGCGTCATCACCGACGGCACCGGCGAGGCCGCCGACATCGGCCGGCCCGCGGCAGGCAAGACAGGTACGACCCAGGAGTACCGGGCCGCCTGGTTCGCCGGGTACACCCCGCAACTCTCCACCGCGGTGTGGATGGGCTACAGCGACGTGCCCCGCCCCCTGGTCGGCATCAAGGGTGTGGGCAGCGTGAGCGGTGGCTCGTTCCCCGCCGAGACCTGGGGCCGCTTCATGAGCGCGGCGATGGCGTCCCTCGCGGTGATCGACTTCGTCGAGCCCGGGCCCCTGCCCGACCTCACTCCTGGCTCGGCGGCGCCCCTGCCCGAGATCGAGGTGGAGGCGGTCCCGCCGACCCCGACCGCCCCCGAGCCCTTCGGGGCCACGGCGGGCTCCCCCCTGTCGGCCGCGGTCATCCCCGACGACTGCGGGGGCCCGTGCACCCGAGATCTGGTCCCCTGACCGGGAAGGACATGGCGATGATGCGACGAGAAGACCTCGGATCCCTCGACGACACGGACATCGAGGCCCCGTCGACCCTGGAAGACGCCCTGCGGGTGCCCGACCTGGAGGACGATGACACGGTGCGCTCCCTCTGGGACGGCCTGGCTACCGAGGCGGGCGTGGTCGAGGACCCCGTGGACGCGACCGCTGCCCCGGGCCACGAGAAGGACACCCTCCTGGCGCCACCGGTCACCGGGCCGCCGGCCGCGCCAGAGCTCGAGCCGGCGCCTGCTGAGGACGACCGCGACGAACCCGCGGATCGGGCCGACGCGCCCCTGACCCGGCGCCAGGCCCGGCTCCGCAAGCGGGAGCTGAAGCACCAGACCAAGGTGAAGAAGCTGGAGCGCCGCCGCCACCGGATTCTTCCCCGGACCGCGATCGGCATCGCCACGATGCTGCTCTTCTTCGGCCTCGGAGTCGGCCTGGCCGGCGCGGTGCTCTACGCCTATTACGACTGGCGCCTGTCGGAGAACGAGCAGCGGGTGGGCGAGCTCTCCGAGAGCCTCGAGCGCCGTCTGCTGGAGGCCAACGAGGAACTGAACATCTCCGCCGACAACAGCATCCAGGCCATCCGCCGGGAGGCCGCGCCCCTCCGGGACCTGCTCGAGCAGGAGCGGGTGGTCGGCAACCTGACGGGACGGATGGACGGCTCGGTGTGGTTCGTGGAGACGCTCGACGAGAACGGCGCCCCGTCGGTGGGCTCGGCCTTCGTGGCCGCCTCCGACGACTCCCAGTCGCTCCTGATCACCTCGTTCGGTGCGGTGGCGGCGGGAACGACCGAGCCGGCGCCGACGATCACGGTCCGCTCCGGCGAGGAGTCCTTTGCCGCCGAGCTCCACACCTGGGACCCCGAGCACGATCTGGCGCTGCTGATCCTGCCCCGGGGCGGCCTCGACCCACTGCCGTGGGCCGACGACGACGCCCTGGCCCACCTCGTGGGCGAGCGCATCTGGGCCGTCGAGGGCATCGGGGGCAACGGGGTGAGCCTCAGCCCCGGCTCGGTGATCGACCAGTCCGCGGTGGGCATCCAGCACACCGCGGCGCTGAACGCCGCCTTCCGGGGCGGCCCGGTGGTCAACGGCCGCGGCGAGGTCGTGGCCATCGCCTCCATCGGCTACGCCCCGCTCAACTACGCCACCGGCGACGTCACCTTCGGTGTCCCGGTCCAGGCCGCCTGCGAGCACATCCTCGACTGCCGGGGGGACGTCCCGGGGACCGGCGCCGTTACATCTGACTGACTTCACCAAAGCTCGTCTGACACGCTGCGTGCACGTGCGACCGCGTGAAGTGGTCGATGGGGTAGCCTGGGCCCCATGACCCAGGTCGCCGGGGTCGACTCCCCCCGTCAGGGGGCGCGCCCCTTCGCCGTCGCCGTCGCTGTCACCATGGTGCTCATGGCCCTGAGCGCCGTCGTGGCCGTGGGCTGGCGCAGCCAGCTCCAGGGCGAGGGCAAGGAGCAGTTCGACCTGGACGCCACGGAGGCCCAGCAGCTCGTGGTCCAGCGCCTCCAAAGCACCATCGGCCTCCTGCAGGACACCCAGGCCGAAGTGGACGGTGACCCCTCGACGGTGACGGCTGATTCCTTCGAGAGGGCGGTGGCCGCGGCCCTCCCCGAGGAGCTGCTGTCGCTGGCGACGGTCAGCCTGGTGGAACGGGTCGGTCGCCACGGCCTGGACCGCCTCACCGCCGAGCGCCGGTTCGCCGGCCTCCCGGACTTCGAGATCCAGTCCGTCGAGCGCTCGGGCGCGACCCCGGCCGTGGCCACCTTCGAGGCCAGCACCCGCGGCGCACCGATCCTGTCGGGCTACGACCTCCGGGCCATCCCCGCCCTGGCCGACGCCTTCGCCCCCGCCGCCAGCCGGGCCGTGCGCATCTCCCCTCGCCTCGAGGCGCTGCCGGCCGACGTCGTCGCGGTCCACCCCGACCTCGGCCGGTCGTCCTTCGCCCTCGTCGTGCCCGCCGGGCCGAGCGCCTGGATCCTCGCCCTCTTGTCGGGGGACGAACTGGCCGCCCAGGCCGCCGGCGTCGACGACGAGCTCGACGTCGCCCTGGCCGCCGCCGACTCCCCGCTGGGTGCCTCGACGGCGCGCGACGACGGCGCGGTCGTGGATCTCTCCGCGGTGCCGTCCGACGCCCGCACGGTGCGCCCCTTCGCCATGCAGGGCGGACCGCTGCTCGTCACGGTGGCCGACCTGGACGGCCTGGCCGGTGGCGGCTGGCGGGAGCCCGGCCTCCTCCTCGGCGCGGGGATCGCGCTCAGCATCCTCGTCGGCTCCTTGATCCTGGTGCTGGCCCGGGGTCGGGCCGGCGCGCTCATGGTTGCCTCGGAGGCCCAGCGGGCCCGGGACCGCAGCGAGGAGAACTTCCGGGCGGTCGTCCAGCACCTGTCGGACCTCGTGATCGTCACCGACGCGGCGATGGTGGTCGGTTTCATCACGCCGTCGGTGATCAGCCTGCTCGGTCGCGACCCCGCCGCGCTGGTCGGTGGAGGGCTCACCGACCTCGTCCACCCCGACGACCGCGCCCTGCTCGTCGCCCTGGCCTCCCGCGCGGGGGTGTCGGAGAAGGGCCTGGTCCGGTTCCGCCACAGCGACGGCTCGGACCGCAGCTTCGAGCTCGTGGTGGCCAACCGCCTCGCCGACCCGGCCATCGGCGGCCTCGTGCTGACCGGCCACGACGTGACCGACCGGGTACAGCTGGAGGACCAGCTGGCCCACGACGCCACCCACGACGACCTCACCGGCCTGCCCAACCTGGCGCTGGTCCGGGACCGGCTCGAGCACGCCCTGCTGCGGGCCGAACGCACCGGCAGTCGGGTGGCCGTGGTCTTCGGCGACCTCGACGGCTTCAAGGGCGTCAACGACGTCCATGGCCACCTCGTGGGCGACCGCCTGCTGGTCGGCGTGGCCAGGCGGTTGCGAGGCGCGGCCCGGGCGATGGACACCGTGGGCCGCTACGCCGGCGACGAGTTCGTGGTCATCTGTGAGGAGCTGGACGACGAGGCCGGGGCGCGCCTGGCCGCCGAGCGCCTCCACCGCGAGGTGGCCCAGCCCCTGGAGGTCGACGGCCACCGGATCGAGGTGGCCATGAGCCTGGGCGTGGCCCTGGCCGGGCGGGGGGAGAGCGCTGAGTCACTCCTGGACCGGGCCGACCGGGCCATGTACCGCTCCAAGGACGACGACCCCCCATCACCTTCGCGGCCTGACCCACGACCCGCGGTGGCGGGTCGTGGGTCGGCGGGTCACTCGGGGGAGCGGTGGTTGAGGTTGTTGACCACCACGGAGGCGGCGGCGGTGAGGCCGATGCCGGCGCCGAGGCCGAGGAGCACGGCCAGCCACACCGGGCGGGTGTCGCCGGGGGTCTCGGCGGGCGGGGCGACCAGGGCCCGACCGTCGCTGAACAGCCAGCGGGCGCTGGGCAGCGCCACCTCGTCGCCGGTTCCGTCGTCGGTCGGTGCGGTGGCGGGGGGCGCCGGCGCCGGGTCACTCGCCGCGGGGGCACCGGCGCCGTCGGGGCCATCGGTCCCACTGCCGCCGTCACCGGGGGTGACGGCGTCGTCCGGGTCGGTCGTCGTGGTCGACGGCGGCGGCGGGGGCGTCGTGGTCGTGGTGGGTCCCCCGATGGGCTCGGTCGTCGTGGTCGGGGGCGGCGGCGGGGCGTCGTCGTGGTCGTGGTGGGTCCCCCGATGGGCTCGGTCGTGGAGGTCGGCGGCGGGGGTGGCGGCGCGGTGGTGACGGGCACGGTGGTGACGGGCACCGTGGTGACGGGCACCGTGGTGGGTGGGGTGGTGACGGGCACGGTGGTGACCGGCACCGTGGTGGGTGGGGTGGTGACGGGCACGGTGGTGACCGGCACCGTCGTGGGTGGGGTGCTGACGGGCACGGAGGGGACCACGACCGTGCTCGGCGGGGGATGGTGCTCGGCGGGCTGGGCGGCGGCGGCCGTGGCGACGATGGTGCCGGAGACGGCGGTCATCACCAGAGCCCACCGCTTGCGGCGGCATCGGGGGGGCATACCTGCACCTTACTCCCCTTCGGCACGAGAAGTAACCATCCGACCACGCTCCGTGATATCCGACGACTAGACAACACAGAACGTGGCGGACAGGCCACTGTTCGTCGCCTGGTGGGGCCCGGTGCCGGCCACGGGCCGCCGTGGAGGACGACCAGCGACGTCCCTCGACGTCAGAGGAACATCTTTGAGCGGCGGGGGAACTTCCGGGTGGCGGCGAGGTCGGGGACGACCACGGGCTCGGAGCGGGTCTCCTCGACGGGGGTGGGGTGGTCGCCCGGGGTGCGTTGGGGCAGGAGCTTGGCCTTCGGGGCCGCAGTGGCCGGTGCCGGTGCCGGGGCCAAGCCCGTGACGGTGCTCCGGGCCGGCCGGGTCAGGTCGGCGTAGAGCAGCTCGTCGATCTGGCCCGGGGTCACCGGTTCGCTGAAGTAGCGGCCGAGGCCGTGCTCGACGCCGAGCTGGCACAGACGCTCGGCCTGGTCCTCGGTCTGGACCGCCTTGGCCACGGTGACGATGCCCAGCTCACGGCACAGTGCCGTCAGGTGGCGGATGAGGGCGGCGTCCTCGGCGGAGGCCATGACCGTCTCGATGAAGCTCTGGTCGATCTTGACCTGGTCGAGTTGGAAGCGCCGGAGGGTCGCCAGCGAGGAGTTGGCCGCCCCGAGGTCGTCCAGGGAGATGCCGACGCCGAGGTCCTTGGTGCGGCGCAGCACCGACCAGAGATCCTCGCGCTGGTCGGCCAGGCTCGCCTCGTTGACCTCGAGCATCACCCGGGTCGGGTCGGTGTCGGCGTCGTCGAGCGCGGCGGCCACCAGGTCGTTGAAGTCGACCTGGAGCAGCTGGCGCCGGGAGAGGTTGGCGGTGACCCGCACGGGGTGGTGGCTGGGGAAGGTCCGGGTCCAGTAGGTCGCCTGACGGCAGACCTCCTGGACCACCCAGGACCCGACGGGGACGATGATGCCGGTCTGCTCCAAGGCGGTGAGGAACTCGTCGGCGGAGACCATGCCCTGGTCCTCGTTGATCCAGCGCAGCAGCGCCTCGACCTCGACGACCTCGCCGGTGGTCAGGGAGAACACCGGCATGTAGGTGACCTGGAAGTCGCCCCGCTCGAGGGCGGTGCGCAGCCGGTGCTCTGCCGTCGCCGGGGTCAGGAACTCCACGAGCGCCTGCTCGAAGCGGACCAGGGAGCCCGAGCCGTTGGTGGTCGCCCGGTAGGTGGCCACCTCGGCGTCGCGCAGCATGTCGTCAGCGGTGGTGGGCCGTCCGCCGGCCACGGCCAGACCGACACAGACCGGCACCCGCAGCAGCTCGCCCTCGACCTCGTAGGGGTTGGCCAGCAATTCCAGGATCGACTCGGCCAGGTCGTCGGCGGCGTGGGTCCCGGCGAGATCGGGACGGATCACGGCCAGGTCGGTCCCGCTGACCCGGAACACCTGGTCCTTGGCGAGGATGCAGGATCGGACCCGGGCGACCAGCGCCTTGAGCAGCTCGTCGCCGATCTCGCGGCCGTGGCTCTCGTTGATGCGGCCGATGCCCTCGGCGTGAATGACCAGCAGCGCGGTGTGGGACTGCACCTGGTTGGCGTGGGGGAGGTGCCGGTCCAGCCAGGCCCGCATGGCCCGGCCGTTGGGCAGACCGGTCAGGGCGTCACGGGTCTCGAGCTGCTCGATCCGGTCCCGCAGCCGGGCGATCGAGCGGAAGCCGGTGGCGACGTAGATGCTGCTGGCCAAGGCGAAGCCGACGGCCCCACCGATGGCCGCCGCGGCGACGGAGCCGGTGAGCCGTGTGCCCAGCTCCAGGGCGACGCCGACGACGGCGCCCACGGCCCCGGCCACGAACGCCCACAGCGCGTACGCCATGAGGCCCGCGTTCTGTTGCTGGTCATTGCCCTTGGTCATGCTCTGCCCCGCATCGCGTCGTAGGACTCGCCCTCTCCATCGGAGGGGGGACGGCGATGTGAGGGCCGAATCGGACCCCGATCCCCTAGTGGTGGGGGGAGTCCTCGGCCTGGAGGAGGCGCTGGGCGGTGGTGCGGAGGATCTTCACGCCGACCTTCGGCGAACGGTCCAGCAGGCTGTCGAACTCCGAGCGGTGGAAGGCCCGCACCGAGGTGGGCGAGGTGGTGGTGATGGTCGCCGTCCGGTGGCCGTGGACCAGCAGAGCCATCTCCCCGAAGAAGTCCCCGGGCCCGAACGAGGCGATCTCCTCGCCGTCGCGGGTGCAGCTCGCACTACCGCTGAGGATGAGGAAGGCCTCGGTGCCGACCGCGCCCTCCTTGGCCAGTACCCGGCCCTCGTCGACATCGATGTCGGTGCCGAGGGCGGCGACGGCCTCGAGCTCGTCATTGTCCAGATCGGCGAACAGCGGGACCGCGGCCAGCCGGTCCAGGTACTCGTGGTGATGTGCCATGTCTGCCCCTCCAGGTCCCCAGGGGCTGGGAGCGTAGCCCGCCGGGCCGACCCGGTCGGGCGAACGGCGAGGCAACCCGACCGAGGTCCGACCGGTGGGCTTGGGCTACGCTCCGCCGCATCTCGTAATGGCTTCGCAACATTCCGTCCGTCGCGACGCGTCCCTACGCCCTCGTCCCGCCGTGCGGGCCGTGGCGACGGTGGCGGTGATCGCTCTCGCCACCTTCACGGCGCTCGGCGCGGCCTCGGCCGCCGCCGAGACGATGGTGCACCCCGGCCCGCCCTCGTTGGAGGGGTCCCAGAGCGCGTTGGCCGGGGCCGAGACCCAGCGGATCGATGCCATGGCCCGCCGGACCCAGCTCCAGGCCGACCTCGCCACCACCCGGGCCGAGATCAGCGCCCTGGGCCTCGAGCAGGTGGCCCTGGCCCACGAGCTCGAGTTGGCTCGCCGCCAGGTGCGCGTGGTCACCGTCCGGGCCTACACCGGCGGGGACGGGGTCCGCGAGTTGGACGTCCTGATGGACGCTGAGGACATCGGCGAGCACCTTTATCGCAGCGAGTTGCTCACCGGGAACGTTGTCGACACGGCCACGGCCGTCCAGGCGTACCAGGACCTACGGGCCCAGGCCGACGACGACGTCATCGCGCTGGCCGAGCGGGTCGACGACATCCAGGCCGGCATCGAGCAGGCCGGCGCCGACATCATCCTGGCCGACCGGGCCATCGAGCGGGCCCAGATCGAGCTGAGCGCCGCCCAGGCCATGGGTGGGGCCAGCCGCTCGGACCCGGGCGAGGGGGCCTGGGAGCGCCTGCGGTTCTGTGAGTCCGGCGGCGTCTATTCGGTCAACACCGGCAACGGCTTCTACGGCGCCTACCAGTTCGACCTGCGGACCTGGGCCACGATGGGTGGCGCCGGTCGCCCCTCCGACGCCTCCTACTGGGAGCAGGACCTGCGGGCCAAGGCACTGTTCCAGACCCGGGGCGCCGAGCCCTGGCCCGTCTGCGGCCATTTCCTGGGCTGAGCCCGTCGCCCCCGACCGACCCACCGTTCTCGCCCCAGGGGCCGTGTCGTAACGTGTTCGTAATGAAGGTGACGCCGCGGCGGGTCAGCCGGTGATGACCGCCTGGGCTTCGCGGATGCGGTGGGCCAGGGTGTCCTCGACGGCGATGCGGGGCAGCTCGATCCAGTCGGTGCCGTCGATGCGATAGCGGGGGACCAGGTCGAGGTGGGCGGTCACCGTCCAGCTGCCGTGGTGGAGGTAGGCGTGGCGCACCGGGGACTCATCGGGCCAGGCGGCACCGAGACCCCCGGTCTCGGTGCTGTCGTCGCCGAAGGCCCACGTCACCGGGGTGGGCTCGATGCGCACGTCGACGCCGATGCCGAGAGCGTCGATGCGGTCCACGATCGGCCGTCCGTCATAACCGGTGGCCCAGAACCATGACTCGAGGCCGACCAGGCCCGTCGGCAGGGGGTTGGCCCCGACGGTGATGCGGGGGACCGGGACCCGGGCGACGTACTCCTCCACCAGGCGCCGGGCCTCCACCTCCAAGTCCACGGTGTTGTGGGGTCCCACCCAGATGACTTCCACCCCGACCCCGTCGCACAGCAGGAGCCCGAGCCAGGAGTCCGGCCGGAACGGTGGGATGTCAGCAGGGGGCAGGGCGCCGAGGGGGGCGGGAACGATCGACCAGTCACACGCCGTCGGGTCGTCCCCGCCGCCGCTGCCAGTGGCGAGGACCCGGTCGCTGCCCTGCCAGCGCACGATGGTGATGGTGACCCCCGACGGATCGACGGTGCCGCCCACCGGGTCCTCGGCTGCACCGGCGGGTGCGGTCACCACCCCGAGCGCGGCGATGGCCAGGGCCAGGGCCGTCAGCCGAGGGCGACGGCGTCGGTGACCTTCCACGTCCCTCCCTCCCGGCGCAGGGTGTAGGCCCGGGTGAGGGTGCCGTCGGGGTCGGGCTCGAGGGCGCGACCGGTGCGGGCGTCGACCCGGACCATGTGGTTGTGGAGCACGTCGGTGACCACCGCGGTATCGGGGTCGACGAGCATCACGTCCACGTCGTGGGCCACCCGCACGGCGATGGCCTCCCCGGCTCGGCGGAGGTCCGCCACCTCGCGCCGGCGCAGCCGCAGCGCGCCGTCGCCGAAGGCCTCGGCCAGGCGGGAGGCGTCGACCCGGCTCACCGCGTCGGCGTAGACGGCCCAACTCCGGCGGTAGGCCGCCTCCACCCCGGCGAGGACCGGGAGCGGCGGGACGGGGGCCGTCGTCGACGGCGGGATGGTGGGCTCGGCGAGGCGCCCGTTCGGCGCGGCTCCGGCACCGGTGGCGCAGCCCGCGCCGGCCACGGTGAGGGCCAGGAGCAGGAGGGCGGACCGCATCGGCACGCCCCTCAATATGATTTCAGATCATCTGGTTGTCAATCAGGAATTTTGGTAGCAGTAGCATCACCTTCGGCCCCGGGGTCTCCCGGGCCCACCGCGTCGCCCCGGGTCCGCCGCAGGTACCGCAGCGGCCGCAGGACGTCGACCCGCGACCGCGGCCGGCGGGTGAGGCGGCTGTCGATGACCTCGTGGCGCTGCACGTACGTGGAGACGAAGGCCTGCAGCGTGGCCGCCGCGGGCAGGGCGAGGAGCGCACCGATGGGGCCCAGGATGCTGGCCCCGGCGATCACCCCGCCGAAGGCGACCCCGGGGTGGATGTCCATCGTCTCGGCCTGGATCGGTGGGGCCAGCAGGTAGTTCTCGACCTGCTGGTAGAGCGCGATCACGACCAGGACCCACAGCGCGTCGATGGGCTTGTCGATGAGGGCGATGACCACCGGGAGGAAGCCGGCGATGTAGGTCCCGATGGTGGGGACGAACTGGCTGATGAGGCCGACCCAGAGGGCGAGGGGCAGCGGGAAGGGAATGCCGATGACGGCGAAGGCCACCCAGTGGAACAGGGTGGAGAAGAAGGCCAGGACGGCCCGGGAATAGATGTAGCCGCCGGTCTTCTCGATGGCGATCTCCCAGACCCGGAGCACCTCGGCCTGCTTCTCCTTCTGCAGCACCGAGAGGATCGCCCGGCGCAGGCGGGGACCGTCGGCCACCAGGTAGAAGGTGAAGAGGGCGATCGTGAGGAGCTGGAACAGGACGCGGACCACCGTGGCCCCGACGGCCACGATGTTGCCCGCCAGGTTGGCGGCGAACTCCTGGGCGGAGCCGCCCTGCTGGAACTCCTGGGTCAGATCGTCGGCCTGCACGTCGGCGTCGAAGGTGTCGTTGAACCAGTTCTCGGCGTCCTCGATGTAGCGGGGGGCCTCGTCGACGAAGTCGGTGACCTGGTTGACCAGCACCGACCCCATGGCCCAGATGAACAGGCCCACCCCCACGAGGAGCACGACCATGACGGTGAGGGTCGCCGTGCCCCGCCGCCAGCCCCGCTCGGCCAGCCAGTTGACCGCCGGCTCCAGCGCGAAGGAGATGAACAGGGCCACCAGCAGCATGACCAGCAGGCCCCGGAGACGCAGAACGAGCCACCAGCAGACGAGCAGGGCCACCCCCGTGCCGAAGAACCAGAAGATGGCCCGCAGGATCCACGGCGGCATGGCCTCCCCCCGGGACGCCAGCTTGGCCACCGTCGTCGTGGCCTCGTCGCCGGACCCGTCCCCCGGTGCGCTGGCGTCCTCCGGCCCGGTCCCCCGGGGCTGATCAGCCATCGCCCCGACCGTACCCGCTCCCGGCCGCTGGCCTCCGGACGGCGGAGGGCGGTAGCATCTGCCCTTGGCCACCCCCCATCTCCGGCTGGGACCCCGGTTCGTCGAGGCTGTCGCCTGGGTCACCGAGCTGCACGCCGATCAGCCCCGCAAGGGGGGCAGCGACGTGCCCTACGTGAGCCACCTCCTCGCGGTCACCGCCCTCGTGTTGGAGGACGGCGGCGGCGAGGACGACGCCATCACCGCCCTCTGCCACGACGCGGTCGAGGATCAGGGCGGCGACGAGGCGTTGGCCGAGTTGCGGCGTCGCTTTGGCGACGACGTGGCCGGCGCCGTCGCGCTGCTGTCGGATTCCCGGGGCTGGCCCAAGGGCCCCTGGATGGAGCGCAAGCGCCTGCTCCTCGCCCAACTCGACGGCGCTGACGTGCCCGAGGGTGTCCTCCGGGTGGCGGCGGCCGACAAGCTCCACAACGCTCGCACGCTGCTGGTCCAGCTCCGCCAGGAGGGTCCCCGCGTCTGGGGGCGGTTCGGGGCCACGCCCGCCCAGTTCATCTGGTTCTACCGGTCCGTCGCCGCCATTCTGGCCCAGCGCCACCCCGGCAGCGCCAACGCCGCCGAGCTCGAGCGGGTGGTGGACGAGCTGGCCGTCTGGGTCCCCGAGGACCAGGTCACGCTGACCGCTTGAGCGGGTCCCGCCGCCCGGTTCCCGGGTCGCGGTGCTACAAACCAGCCCGACATGGGTTCGTCGTTGCGGGACATCCCTGGTGCCGGAGGGGGCAAGAGGAAAGGCCGTCTCGGCAAGGTGGGCGGTGGCCCCGTCAACAAGCCGTGGCAGGCGCCGCCAAAGGTGGCGTCCACCGCCCGCGCCCCCCGGAAGCGCGCCGGGCCCGGGCTGCGGTTCCAGGGCCCACGCTTCGAGGTGGACCGGTTCAACCTGGCTCTGGGCCTCGCCTTCGCCGCCCTCTTCGTGGTCGGGGGGATCTGGCTGCTGCGGGCCAACCAGGTCAGGGTCACCAGCGACTTCGAGGACGGCGGTGCGGTGCCGACCGCCGGCGTGGCCGGCCTGGCCATCGAGCTGCAGGTAGACCCGACCAGTCGCCTCAACAACGCCACCGTGCGCCTCGACGGGACCGACGTCACCGATGAGGTGGAGGCCACCGAGACCGGGTTCATCTGGACGCCGCCCTCCGAAGGCCTGGAGGAGGGCACGTACGAGTTGTCGGTCGAAGTGCCCAAGACGGTGTTCGGCTCCGAGACGTGGTCCATGACCTTCGGGGTGGACGACACCCCGCCCGTGCTGGACGTCCCGACGCCGGACGGGGTGGGCATCGGTGACGAGCTGACCGTCGCGGGGCAGGTCGACGAACGGGTCGATCTCAGCGCCGAAGGGGCGCCGGTCCCGGTGGGTGAGGACGGGACGTTCTCGGTCACCTTTGCCACGCCCCCTGCGGGGGCCGTCGACTTCGTGGCCACCGACCCGGCGGGGAACCGAACCGCGCTGGCCGTGCCCGTGACCGTCGCACCGCCGGTGAGCCGTGGCCTGTACCTGTCGGCCGACGCCTGGGCCGACGACGGGCTGCGGGACGGGGCCATCGCCCTCCTGGACAGTGACCAGGTCGACTCGATCGTGTTGGATGTCAAGGACGAGTGCGGGGTCGTCACCCACGACTCGGGCGTGGCCCTGGCCCGTCAGGTCGGCGCAGTGGACGAGCGCTTCGACCTCGAGGACGCCATCGCCACCGTCCACGACCACGGTGGGCAGTTGATCGCCCGCCTGGTCACCTTCCGGGATCCGCTGCTCGCCCGTTGGGCGTGGGCCAACAACCACGCCGACTGGGTCCTCCAGGACACCGCCAACGACCCCTGGCCCGCATACGGCGACGGCGAAGGCTGCCCCGACGCGACCAACGCCGAGCCGATCATCGGCGGTTTCGCCAACTTCGCGTCCAGCGCCGTGCAGGACTACAACATCGCCCTCGCCGAGGAGGCCGCCGGCCTCGGTGCCGACCAGGTCGTGCTCGACGACGTCCGCCGTCCCGGCGGCGATTCGACCTACATGCAGCCGGTGGGGCGCCAGGGCACCAACGTGGAGGTCCTGACCGCGTTCCTCGGGCGGGCCCAGCAGGCCGTTCGGGCCGAAGGCGCCTACCTCGGCGCCACGACCACCGGCCTGTCCGTGCAGGACCCGTCGGCGTACGACCAGGACCTGGCGGCCATGGCCCAGGTGGTCGACTACCTCTCGCCCGAGGTCTACCCCGAGTCCTATTCGTCGGGCGCCTTCGGCGTGGTCGACCCCCCGTCGTCCCCGGGTGAGACGGTCGAGGGCGCGGTCAACGCCGCGAACGAGCAGCTGGGCGACCGGACGACACCGATCGTGCCCTGGCTGCAGGACTACTCGTCGGCGGTGGCCTACGGGGCGAGCGAGGTGCAGGCCCAGGTCGACGGGGCGGCCTCGGCGGGGGCCTGCTCGTGGATCGTGAGCGACATCGAGTTCACGTACACGACGGGGATCACGGCAGCTTGCTGATCGGGTCGCCGACCCGCACGGCGCCGGCCTGCACCACGACAGCGTTGATGCCCCGCAGGTTCAGCTCGAGGCCGGGGCCGGTGTTCACCCACCGGGCGGCGTCCTTGCCGAACCGCTCGATGAACTTGGCGCAGCCGGTGTGGGGCAGGGGGCTGACCTCGACGACGGCGTCGCCGACCCGCAGGCGGGAGCCCGCCGGCAGGTTGGCCCCGCCGATGTCCAGGTCGACGTAGAGCTGGTCGCCGGCGAGGGATCGGCGGCCCGGGTCGACGGCGATCAGGGCCGCCGCCCGGGCGTTCATCAGCGTGAGCTGGCGCTCCAGTTCGGGCGACCCGTCTTCGGTGTGGCGGCTGCCCCGGGTCTTCCAGTTGTCGCCGACCAGGCCGACGACCGGATCGAGGTCGGCCTCGGCCACCTCCTCACGGGCACCGGTCTCGGGCCGGCGCACGATCAGCTCGAGCGTTCCCCCGTCCGCCGGTGACCGGCGGATCTCGTCCAGCCCGGCGTTCAGCTCATCGGCCGTCAGGTGCGCAGTGGCGTCCATGCCCCCAGCCTGCCCCACCGACCCGGTCCGGGTCCGGCGATTTGGGGCGGGACGCGAGTTCGGCCCCCAGAACGGGACCTGCGTCAGCGGGGGTCGGGCATGCCGGTGGCGGCCATGTCCTCGGCCAGGGTGGACCGGATCCGGTCCACGGTGGCCTGCCGGGCCCGGGACTTCGTGTGGCTGACCGCCCCGCGACGGAGCTGGGCCAGGCGGCCGGCCTCCCCGCGGGCGGTGGTCTCGAGTTCGTCGACGGCCACCATGCGGTCGAGGTAGCCCGCCTCGACGGCCCCGGCGGGGTCGTAGACCTGGCCCTGGATGGTGGCGGCCGTGAAGGCCCGCGGCGACAGGCGGTCGCGGGCCAGCTCGACGGCGAAGATGGGTAGGCCCATGCCGATCGCCACTTCGTTGAGGCCCAGCTTGAAGGGGCCCTCGGCACCGATCCGGGTGTCGCTGGCCAGCAGCAGGAGGCTGCCCATGGCCAGCGCGTGGCCGGTACAGGCCGCCACCGTCGGCAGCGGGCTGGCGTACCAGCGGACCAGCAGCTCGGCCCCGCTCTGCACCAGGCCCTGCATGGCCACTTCGCCCGAGGTCATCACCGACAGGTCGAAACCGGCGGAGAACTTGCCCGGTCGGCCGGTCAACAGCAGCGCGCCGGCCTCGCCCTCGGCCCGGGTCAGGGCCTCGTCGAGGGCGGCGACGGTGGCCGGGCCGATCGCGTTGGCCTTGCCGTCGTCGAGGCGGAGGACGGCGACATCGCCGTCGAGCTCATAGGAGAGGATGCTGTCGCTCACGGGCGCGACGCTACCGAGCGATGGGGAGCGCCGATCAGGCGGTCAGTTCGCTCTGCACAGGGTGGCCGGCGAGGAACCCGGCCACGTCATGGGGAAAGGCGTCAGCAGCGGCGGCCTCGCAGTCGACCGCAAGGAGGTCCTGGCCGCCGACCTGGGCCTCGGTGGCCACCGGGACCTCGAGGAGCTCGCCCTGCTCGCCTGTTGGGCAGGTGGGCACGTTCAGGTTCGTGACCTCGGCGATGCCGTCGGAGGGCTCGGCCGCCACCAGCTCGTCGCGGTGCTCAGTGACCCAGTCCAAGGTCAGGTCCACCGCGACCGGGTAGTCGGGCTCGGGCCCGCCGTCGGGGAGGATGCCCTGGCTCACGGCGAGGGCCGGGATGCCGGCCCTCGCCCCCGTCCGGGCGGCGCCGACCGTCCCGGACACCTCAGTGAGCGGGCCGATGTTCTGGCCCTCGTTGACGCCGCTGATGACCACGTGGGGCAACCCGGCCGCCATGGCCTCGAGACCCTGCTCGACGCTGTCGGCCGGGAACCCGTCGACGGCCACCGCCGGGTGGCCCGACAGGGTGGTCTCCTCGGTCGTGGGCTCGTTGAGTCCGGGGTTGGTGTTGTCGCTGGTACCGCTCTGGTTCTCCAGCGGGGCGTACACGGTGACCTCGACGTCCTCGAGGGTCAGCAGGCCCTCGACCAAGGTGTCGATGCCTTCGGCCGCGTACCCGTCGTCGTTGGAGACGAGGATCCGCAACGTCTCGGGGGCCGCCGTGGTCGTGGTGGTCTCCTCGGCCGGGGCCTCGGTGTCCTCCGAGGCCTGGTCCTCACCACCCCCGTCGTCGTCGCCCCCACAGGCGGCCAGCACCAGTGCCGCGGCCACAAACACCGCCTTCATCCGTCCCCGCATGTACCCGTCTCCCCCGGTTCGTGGTCTGAGGACGCTCAGTATCGTCGCCCGGTGCGTGCGGCTCCATTCGCCCCGGCCCTCCTCGTGGCCGCCAGCGGGTTCGCGTGCGAGACGAGGGGGACCGGGCCACCGACGACGAGGGCGCCTGCCGCTTCGGCACCCGGAGCCGGTAGAACGAGCCGGTGCGCGCCCTCTCCCGCCGGGAGCTCCTCGTCGCCGGAGCCGCCGCCGCAATCGTCGCGGCATGCGGCGGGGATGACGGCGACGCCGAGGCCGTGCCGTCCACGACCGCCGGGCCGACGCCGTCGAGTGCGGCGCCTACCAGTGCCGTGGCCGGCGGAGGCGGGTCGAACCCATCGACCGGGCTGACCGCGGCCGACTTCGACGGGCTGGGGACCTGCACGCTCCTGCCGGAGCAGACGGCCGGGCCGTTCCCGCTCGAGGAGCAGTTCGTCCGCCGGGACATCACCGAGGGCTCCCCGGGCCATCGGCTCCGTCTGGGGTTCCGGGTGGTCGACACCGACTGTGCGGCCGTGCCGGGGGCGGCCGTGGAGGTCTGGCACACCGACGCCACCGGTGACTACTCGGCCTTCGCCGACGGCGGCGGGGGAAAGGACGAGGCCGAGGGCACGACCTTCCTGCGCGGGACCCAGGTGGCGGGCGACGACGGGATCGTCGAGTTCACCTCGATCTACCCGGGCTGGTACCCGGGCCGCGCGGTGCACGTCCATCTGCGGGTCCACCAGGAGGACGAGATCGTCCTCACCAGCCAGGTGTACTTCGACGAGGCCTACACCGAAGACGTCCTCACCACGGGCGAGTACGCCGAGTTCGGCCCCCCGAACACGACCTGGGCCACCGACGGGATCGCCGGGGACCCCCCGGCCGACGGGACGGCGCTGTCGCTGTCGGCGGAAGGATCCGGCACCCTCGCCTTGTTGAACCTGGGCGTGGCCTAGCCCGGCGCTTGTACCCCGCGACTGGTTGGTGAGGAGCGCTACCGTTCTCCCGTGACGACCGCTCGTTCGTCCGACGACCGCGAGGGCCACGCGGACTGGCGTGGGGTGGACGAGGGATGGGGTCGGCGGGCTGTCGACTTCGCCACGCTGAGCGAGCCGGCCAACGTCCGCGAGTACCTGGCCCTTCACCAGGCCCTGGACGTCGGGCCGGGCGACCGCGTGCTGGACCTGGCCTGCGGTGCGGGCCTGGCGGTCGAGCTGGCCGGGGTGCGAGGCGCCGCCTGTGCCGGCATCGATGCCTCCGAGCGCCTGGTGGCGGTGGCCAGGGATCGCAGCCCCGAGGCCGACCTGCGGGTCGGGGACATGCACGACCTGCCGTGGGTCGACGGCGCCTTCGACGTCGTCACCAGCTTCCGCGGCATCTGGGGGACGACCCCCGACGCCGTCGTCGAGGCCCGACGGGTGCTCCGTCCCGGCGGTCGCATCGGTCTCACCGTGTGGGGCCACATCAAGGCGTCGCCCGGCGCGTGGGCCCTCAACCCGTTCACCCTGGCCGCACCGCCGAAGGTGGCCAACCAGGCCGCCATGGTGGCTCTGGGCCGGCCGGGAGCGGGGGAGGACCTGCTCGCGGGGCTGGGCTTCATCGACGTCGAGCGGATCGAGGTCCCCTTCGTCTGGGAGTTCGCCGACCCCGAGGCGTATGCCCGGGCCCTCGCGTCCACCGGCCCCGCCTACGAGGCGATCCAGGCCGTGGGGGAGGACGCCTTCCGGGCGTCGGCGGTCGCGGCGGCGGCCGAGCGGATGCGGGAGGGCCTTCCCCTGCGGGCGCCCATCGCGGTGGTCGGCTACGTCGCCCGCGCGCCGATCGAGTCCGAGCCGGGCGAGGCGTCCGGCGCCGGGTCCGTCGCGGTCCCGGGAGCGACCCCCGCCGCCGGGTGAGGCCGGGGCGGGCGTCGTCGGCGAGCCACGTCGCGGTCACAGGCCCGCGGTACGGTCCGAGCGATGGCGACCGTGGGCAGGGTGATCGGGACCGAGGACGCCACACCGCTGGAGTTCTGGGTGGGGATCGGGCCCGACGCCTTCCTCCAGCTCGACGACGTCGTGGCCCTGGAGCGGGTCCTGCCCGACGGGCGCACGGTGAAGATCTTCGGGATGGTGAGCCAGGTCCGGGCCCGCCACGAGGGCGCGTCGCTGGACAGCGACGTGTTCCTCATCGAGGACGGGATCCTGCCCGCCGAGGTCAGTCGGGCCGCACTGATCCAGTCCACCCGTTTCGAGCCGGAGGTCTTCGTCCCACCCCTGCCGGGCACCGCGGTGGACCGGGCTCAGGGCGAGGCGCGGGACCAGGCCCTGTTCTTCGACCAGATGGACCGGAAGCTGCCCGCCGGCCTGTCCCGAGACGACGAGCCGCTGTTCCTGGACCTCGACTTCCTGGACGGGACCAAGGGGGCCCACGTCAACATCAGTGGGGTCTCGGGCGTGGCCACCAAGACCAGTTACGCCACGTTCCTGCTGTACAGCCTCTTCCATTCCGGCGTGCTGGGGGCCGAGGCGGTCAACACCAAGGCCCTGATCTTCAACGTAAAGGGCGAGGACCTCCTCTTCCTCGACCACGAGAACACCCAGTTGGCCGAGGAGGAGCGGGCCAAGTACGCCCACCTCGACCTGCCCGTCGGCGCCTTCCGGAGCATGGCGGTGTGGGCCCCGCCCCGCCGGGACGACCCCACGGCCGCCCCCGACGTGTCCGGCCGCCACGGCGGTGTCACCTCCTTCTTCTGGACCGTCGAGCAGTTCTGCAAGGACGAGCTGCTGCCGTTCCTCTTCGCCGACGCCGAGGACGACCGTCAGCAGTACACGATGGTCGTGCACAACGTGACCGCCCGGCTGGCCACCGACGCCCAGGCCGCGGGGGAGGGGGCGGTGCGCATCGACGGCGACACCGCCCGCACGTTCCGCGAGCTGGTCGAGATCATCTCCAACCGGGTCCAGGACGAGGGCGAGGCCGACCGTTGGGCCGGCCGGGCCATCGGGGCGGGCACGGTCAACGCCTTCATCCGTCGCCTGCACGGCTCGATCCGCCACCTCGACCGGCTCATCCGGGCCGACGTGCCGGACGCGGACGCCCACCTTGTCAACGACGACGCCCAGGTCACCGTCGTCGACCTCCACAACCTCAACGACCGGGCCAAGCGTTTCGTGGTCGGCGTCGTGCTGCGCCGGGCCTTCGACAAGAAGGAGCGCCAGGGCCACGCCCGGCCGCTGCAGTTCGTGGTCCTCGACGAGCTCAACAAGTACGCCCCTCGGGAGGGGGCCAGCCCGATCAAGGAGATCCTGCTCGACGTGGCCGAACGGGGCCGGTCGTTGGGGATCATCCTCATCGGGGCCCAGCAGACGGCCAGCGAGGTGGAGCGGCGCATCGTGGCCAACTGCGCCATCCGGGTGGTGGGCCGCCTCGACCCGGCGGAGGCGTCGCGGGGCGAGTACGGGTTCCTACCACCGGTCCAGCGGGACCGGGCCACGATCATCAAGCCCGGCACGATGCTGGTCGCCCAACCCCACCTGCCCGTGCCCCTGGTCACCCAGTTCCCGTTCCCGGCCTGGGCCACCCGCTCGGCCGAAGCCGGCGTGAACCCGCAGGCCACCGAGCAGCCCGACGACCCCTTCGAGGGGCTCTGAGCCGGTGAAGCTCCTCCACACCAGCGACTGGCACGTGGGCAAGGCCATGCGGGGCCAGAGCCGGGCCGACGAGCACGAGGCGGTCCTGACCGAGATCACCGGAATCGCCGCGGCCGAGGCGGTCGACCTGGTCCTGGTCACCGGCGACCTGTTCGAGACCTCGGCCCCGTCCCCGGAGTCCGAGGCCATCGTGTACCGCCACCTGCTGGGCCTTGTCGGAACCGGGGCGAAGGTCGTGGTCATCGCCGGGAACCACGACAACCCCCGCCGACTGGCCGCCGTCACGCCTCTGCTGGCGCTGGGGCAGGTCACGCTGCTGGCCGAGCCCGCCAAGGCCGACACGGGCGGCGTGGTCCACTTCGAGACGGCGGCGGGGGAACCGGTCAACCTCGCGCTGCTGCCGTTCGTGTCCCAGCGGGGGATCGTGAAGGCCGACGACCTCATGGGCGGTCAGGCGGCCGACCACTCGGCCACCTACGCCGAGCGCCTGCGCCGGCTGGTGGCCCACCTGACCGAGGGCCTCGACGACCGCGACGCGGTGAACCTGCTGGCCGCGCACGCCATGGTCAGCGGCGGGACGTTGGGCGGCGGGGAGCGCTCGGCCCACACGATCTTCCAGTACGAGCTGCCCGGCGGGGCCTTTCCCGCGTCGCTCAGCTACGTGGCCCTCGGCCACCTCCATCGCACCCAACCGGTGCCGGGGGCGGGCTGTCCCGCGTGGTACCCCGGCTCGCCGCTGGCCCTGGACTTCGGCGAGGAGGCCGACCGCAAGGCCGTCCTCGTCGTCGAGGTCCAGCCCGGCCTGCCTGCGTCGGTCCGGCCCGTCCCGCTCACGTCCGGCCGGGCCCTGCGCACGGTGCGGGGCACCGTCGAGGACCTGCGGGCCCTCGCGAAGGACGTGGGCGACGACTGGCTCCGGGTCGAAGTGGACGAGCCCGCTCGGGCCGGCCTGGCCGAGGAGGTCCGGGAACTGCTGCCCAACGCCGTGCAGGTGTCGGCCCGCCCGGTGGAGGCTGCCGCGGGCGGTGCCCGGGCCCCCCGTCTCGGCCGCTCGCCCGACGAGCTGTTCGCGGAGTACCTGGCCGAGCAGGGCGTCGAGGACGAGCGCCTGCTGGTCCTCTTCCGGGAGCTGCACGACGAGCTCAGCGAGGCCGGGACCGTCGATGCGGCCTGAGCGCCTCGAAGTCGAGGGCTTCACCGCGTTCCGCGAGCCGACCGTCGTGGACTTCGAGGGCGCGGAGCTCTTCGCGCTGGCCGGTCCGACCGGCTCGGGGAAGTCGAGCCTGATCGACGCCATGACCTTCGCCCTCTACGGGTCGGTGCCCCGCCTCGGGGCGAGGGCCGTGGCGCCCATCATCAGCCAGGGCCTGTTGCAGGCCAAGGTCCGCCTCGACTTCACCGTCGACGGGGCCGGGTACACGGCGGTGCGGGTCGTCCGGGCCACGAGCACCGGTGGGGCCACGACGAAGGAGGCCCGTCTGGAGCGCCGGGACGCCGACGGCGGCGCCGAGACGATGGCGGGTGATGCCAAGGCCCTCACCGCCGAGGTCGAGGGCCTCCTCGGGCTCAACTTCGAGCACTTCTGCACCTGCGTGGTCCTGCCCCAGGGGGAGTTCGCCGCCCTCCTCCACGCCGAGCCCCGCAAGCGCCAGGACATGCTGCTGGCCCTCCTCGACCTCGGCCTCTACGAGCGCATGGGCCAGGCCGCCCGCGCTCGGGCCGCGGCGGCCGGCGCCCGAGTCGAGAGCCTCGACGGGATGTTGGCCAGCCTCGACGACGCCTCCGAGGAGATCCTCAAGGAGGCGGAGCGCCGGGTCGGCGTGCTGGACAAGCTGGTCGAGCGCATCGACGAGGCCCGGCCCCGCCTCGGGGAGCTGACCGCGACGATCGCCGCGGCCCGGGCCGAGGCCGACGAGGCCGCCGGCCGGGTCAAGGCCCTGACCGGCCTGGTCGTCCCCGCCGACGTCAAGGCCCTCGCGGCCAAGGCGAAGACAGGGCGGGACGAGCTGGCCGAGCTGGTCGCCGCCCACGAGGCCGCCACCGGGTTCCTGGAGACAGCCGAGACGGCGATGGCCGACGCCCCCGACCGGGTCGCCGCTCGACGAACGGCTGAGCCTGCTCGCCCGCCGGGAGGAGCAGGTCGAGCTCATCGTCAAGGGCGAGGCCATGGAGGGGGATACGGCCAAGGCGCTGATCGAGGCCACCACGGCCCGTGAGGCCGCGGACGCCACGTTCGCCCGGGCCCAGCTCGCGGTGGTCGCGGCTCGCGACGCCGACCGGGCCGCAGACGCTGGCTCGGGACCTGGTGGCCGGCGCGGCCTGCCCGGTCTGCGGCCAGGTCGTCCACGACCTGCCGGTCCCGGCCGACGCCGCCGACATCGAGGCCGCCGAGGCCGCCCAGACCGCGGCCGGCGCCGCCATGCAGGCCGCCCACGACGCGGAGCGGGCGGCCCAACGGGAGCACGACCGCGTCACCGAGAAGCTGGTCGACGTTCGTCAGGCCGTGCACGACCTGGACGAGCAGTTGGGCGACGGACCGGCCCGCCCCGAGTTGGACGCCGCCGTGGCCCGGCTCGACCGGATGGAGAAGGACCTGCGGTCGGCCCGGGAGACCGAGAAGCAGCGGCGCCGGGACCGCGACGGGGCTGAGGCGCGGGCCCGGTCGTTGGCCGAGGAGGAGGACGGGCTCTGGAGCCGCTTCCATGCCGCCCGCGACGCCCTGACCCCCCTGGGGCCCCCGCCGGCCGAACGGGACGACCTGGGCGCGGCGTGGTCCACCCTCGTCGCCTGGGCCGACGAGGCCCGGCCCGAGCACGAGGAGAAGGCCGCCGACGCCCGGGTCAAGGTCAACGAGGCGGAGACCGAGCGCAAGGACATCGAGGCCCGCATACGGGAGACCGAGCGCGGAGCTGGACGTCGTGGTCGGCGAGCGAGACCCCCGCGACGCCGCCATCGAGGCCCGGGAGGCGGCCCGCACCCGCAGCGAGGCTCTGCGCAGGGACCGCCGGCGGGCGGCCGAGCTCGAGGTGCAGCTCGCCGGCCTGGTGGAGCGCCGGCACGTCGCGGACGCCCTGGGCGGTCACCTCCGGGCCAACAACTTCGAGAAGTGGATCCTGGACGAGGCGCTCCAGCGCCTCGTCGTGGGCGCCACCGAGATCCTCGACGAGCTGTCGGCCGGGGCCTACGCCCTCACCCTGGACAGCGCCGGGGCCAACTTCGCCGTGGTCGACCACGCCAACGCCGATGCCGTGCGGGGGGCCAAGACCCTGTCGGGGGGCGAGACCTTCCTCGCCTCTCTCGCCCTCGCGCTGGCCCTGGCCGACCAGGTGGCCGACCTCGCCGCCGGGGGCAGTGCCCGCCTGGAGGCGATCTTCTGTGACGAGGGTTTCGGCTCCCTCGACCTGGACACCCTCGACATCGTGGCCACCGCCCTCGAGGAGCTGGGGGCGTCCGGCCGCATGGTCGGCGTGGTCAGCCACGTCCGGGAACTGGCCGAACGCCTCCCCGTCCGCTTCGAGGTCCGCAAGGGCCCGTCGACCAGCACGGTCACGCGGGTCGACGCGTGAGGCTGGCGGTCGAGCCGTGGGCGCCGGAGTACGGGTCGCCGACCGAGGAGGGCGGCTACGCCCCGCAGGAGCCTGCAGTCCTGGACCTGGAGTGTGATCCGAAGCACTGGGAGCCGCAGTCGCCAGGCGGGGAGCCGGTCGGCACCGTGTTCTTCGTCGACGGCGTGCAGCGCATCGAGGCCAACGTGGTCGTCACCCTCGACTCGGGTGAGGCCCGCCGGGGCCGGTGTGTGTCGTACGGCGCGGGGATCGTGCGCTGCGACGGGCGGGCCGAGGTGATCGCGGCTGAGGTCCGCCACGAGTTCCTGGCCCCGGACCAGGCGGCCCGGGACATCGCCACCCGCCACGGTACCTTCGCCCACTACGGCGTCACCTCCGACGAGTCCATGGTCTTCGTCGAGGCCCTGCACAAGCGGATGGCCGAGCTGGAGGCCGAGATGGCCCGGTCGGCGCTGGTCGGCCCCGACGCCCTGCTCATCACCGACGGCCCGCTGAGCGGCCGCCGTCATGGCGTCAAGCACGCCGTCGGCTACGTCAAGACCCACCCCACGCCCTACCTGCCCGAGGAGCTGTCCCAGCGGGTGGTCGCTGCGCTGGCTCCCGGCCAGCGCACGCCGGTCTTCCGCCTGGGGGCGGGCCGCCCCGCCTGGTACGTGCGCCTGCCGACGCCCATCCTCCACGGCTGGTCCGGCGTCGTGCGCTGTGAGGCCGGCGACGACGTCAGCGGCCCCGAGCTGTTCGCCCTCGCCGACCGGGTCACTGCCTCGCTGCCCCGCTTCGCCTCAGAGGGCCACAAGGACCCCCGGGCGCCCCAGAACCTGTACCCGATCGGGGGTCTCGAGAGGGAGCTCAAACGCCGCCTCGGCGACTCCCGCCTCTGGTTCCGCGCCCTCCGCGAAGCCACGGCCGCCTGAGCACGGTTCCTCCTACGCAGTCGGGGACGGCGCTAAGGACCCCGGGGCGGCGGGTCGATGAGAGAGCATGACTGCCGCGGTCCCCCGTCGCCGACTGGCGCGCAATCTCGCCGCGCTGGCCGCGCTGGTCGCCGTTGCCGCGACGGGCCTGGTGGTGGCCTTCCGGGACGAGGGGTCGACGGCGGCGGGGCGGGACGTGGCCGAGGGTGACCGCCTGCGGGTCACGCTCGTGGTGAAGGTGGAGGACCGGCCCCTGGCGGAGGCCACGGCCACGCTCCGGCTGACCAACACCTCGGATCAGCCGGCCTGGTACCGGAGCGACGAGTGCGACGGCCCGGGTCGTCCTGTCATCGGCCCGGAAGGTGTTCTCCCCCGGCCGGCCGCGACCCCCCTGAACGGCGCGCTGCGGGACCGTCTGATCGCGGCGGGGGAGGCCTCGCTCCGCGTGGAGCTGGCGGTGCCCGACCCCGGGCTCTGCGATCCCGACGTGGGTGCCGTGGACCTCGACCCCGGCGCGAGCATCAGTTGGACGTACCGCTCCGGGGCCGAAGCCGTCGACCGCTCGTCGGCGCTGGTGGCGGTGGCGGTCGTCCGCGAGGCGAACCGCCAAGGGCGCACGGTGGGCCGCTTGCGGGCGACGGTGCCGTTCCCCGAACTGCCGGACGCCGGCGGACTCACCATCGACCGCGCCGTGGACGCCTTCCTGGCCGACCCCACGGTGGTCGAGCTGGTGGCGACCGCCGGCGAGGACGGGGTGCTCGTCGGCGTGACCCGGGAGGGCCCGATCTGGCGCATGAGCCTCGGGTCGAGTGCCGGTGACCTCTCGGCTGAGGTGCACCCCGACCTCACCGTCCGCGAGGTCGACCTCCTCACCCCCTCGGACTGAGCGTCCGGTACGTCGACCTCGGCCGGGCCGACGCCCGGCCCTCAGGGCTGCATGACGATGAGGCGCTGCTCGGTCATCTCGCGGACGGCGTAGGGCGGGCCCTCGCGGGTGTTGCCGCTGTCCCGGAGGCCGCCGTAGGGCATGTGGTCGGCCCGCCAGGTGGGCACCTCGTTGATGAGCACGCCGCCGAAGTCGAGGGTGTCGGCCGCCTGCAGGGCCTTGCCGAGGTCCTTGGTGAACACCGCGGCCTGCAGGCCGTAGCGGGAGTCGTTGGCTCGGGCCAGCGCGTCGTCGTAGTCGGTGTAGGTGGCGATGGCGACCACGGGGCCGAACACCTCGAGGGCGCAGACCTTCATGTCGTCGCTGACCCCGGTGAGCACGGTGGGGCGCAGGACGCCGTCGCCGGTCAGGTCGCCGCCGGTGGCCACGGTCGCCCCCGCCGCGGTGGCCTCGTCGATCCAGCTCTTCACCCGCTCGGTCTCACCGGTGTCGATGAGGGCCGACACGTCGGTGGCGTCGTCGGCCGGGTCGCCCACGACGAGGCCTTCGACCCCGGCGACCAGAGCCGCGGTGAAGTCATCGACGATGTCCTCGTGGACGTAGACCCGCTGGGTCGAGATGCAGGACTGGCCGGCGTGGCTGAACCCGGCGATCTTGATCTTGGCCGCCGCCGTGGCCCAGTCGCCGTCGGGCTCGATGACCACGGGGGCGTTGTTGCCCAGCTCGAGGCCGACCTTCTTGGACGCGGCGCGGGCCCGGATGCCCCAGCCCACGGGGGGCGAGCCGGTGAAGGTGATCATGGCCACGTCGGGGTGCTCGACCAGGTGGTTGGCCGTCGAGCCCGCGCAGGGCACCACGTTGAGCCAGCCCGGGGGCAGGCCGCACTCGTCGATGAGCAGCTCGGCCAGCTTGAGGGCGGACAGCGGGGTCGAAGACGCCGGCTTCAGGACGACGGGACACCCGGCGGCGATGGCGGGCATCACCTTGTGGCAGACCAGGTTGAGTGGGAAGTTGAAGGGCGAGATGCCGGCCACGACGCCGATCGGCACCCGCTTGACCCAGCCGACCTTGCCCTCACCGGCTGAGGAGGCGTCGAGGGGGATCAGCTCGCCCCCGAGGGTGCGGGCCACGGCGGCTGAGAAGCTGACCGTGTCCACGGCGCGGGCCGCCTCCACCCGGGCGGTCTTGATGGGCTTGGCCGCCTCGGCGGAGATGACCGTGGCGAACTCGTCGACCCGGTCGGCGAGCGCCCGGGCGGCCCGGTCGAGGATGGCGGCCCGCTGGTGGGCGGGCAGCGGGCCACCACGGTGCAGCGCCTTGGCGATCGCCACGGCCCGGTCCAGGTGCTCCTCGGACCCCTTGGCCACCGTTCCCACCACCGACCCGTCGAACGGGGAGTGCACCTCGATGCTCTCGTCGGAAGCGACACGCTCGTCGCCGATGATCATCGGAAGCTGGTCGGCCATGGCCGAACGCTAGCGGTGCGGGCCGAACCGTGGGCCCGGGCGCTGCCCCCTACCCGGCCGGGCCAAACGGCCCCGTGTACACCGACGACGGGCCCAATGGTGAGCCGACCGCCCTGTTGGTCTCCGGCTAGGCCGACCGCACCCGAGACCCGGCCCGCCCCTGCCGGGGCGGGCCGAGTCGGGTCCCGGGCGTCCCGCCTGCTCGCGGCAGGGCACACTGGGGGGATGCGCAGGCCGCGGATCGGGATGACGCCCTGGCGGCGGATGTTGCCCACCTTCCTGGCGGCCCGTACCGACCTCTACACGTTGGGTGAGGAGTACGCAGCCTCTGTCGCGGTCGCCGGTGGGTTGCCGATGATCCTCCCGCACCTCGATCCCGGCAGTGCTGACGAGGTCCTGGACGGCCTCGACGGCGTGGTGCTCTGCGGTGGCGACGACGTCGACCCGGCCACCTATGGCGCCGTCGACCAGGGGGGCAACCACCTCGCCCTGGCCGGCACCGACGCCTGGGAGTTGGCCCTCGCCCGCCGAGCCGTGGACCGGGGCATCCCGGTTCTGGGGATCTGTCGCGGCCTCCAGGTCCTCAACGTGGCCTTGGGCGGCACGTTGCACCAGCACGTGGCCGTGGAGGGTTCCGCTCATCCGCCCACCCCCGTCGACCCCGAGGCAGTGATGGCCCAGCGGCACCCGATCGCCATTGCGCCCGGGTCCCGCCTGGCTGGTGTCTACGGCGTCGACCAGCGGGTGGTCAACACGATCCACCATCAGGCGGTGGACCGGCTGGGTGACGGGCTCGAGGCGGTGGCGTGGGCCCCGGACGGCATCGTGGAGGCGGTCGAGGCCGTCGATCCGGCCGTGGAGATCCTGGCTGTGCAATGGCATCCCGAGAAGATGCCCGATGACAGCGAACGCCCGCTGTTCGTGGACTTCATCGCCCGGGTCGCGGTCCGGCGCACGTCCGAGGACGGTGTCACCCCTGGACGCTGAACGCACTGCGGAGCTCGTCGAGGGGGTCCGGGCCCTGGGACCGACCTTCGCCGAACGGGCGCCGGAGTACGACCGCCTGGCTGCGTTCCCGACGGCCAACTGGGAAGACCTCGCCGACGCCGGGTTCCTGGGCTTGTGCATCCCCGAGCGTTACGGCGGCCTGGGCGCCGACTTCGCCACCTACGCCCGGGTGTCCGAGGAGCTGGGCCGCTGGGACGGCTCCACCGCGCTCACCTTCAACATGCACACCGCCACGATGCTGCTCACCGGGCAGGTGGCCGACGACCTCGACCTGCCCGAGGAAGAGCGGGCCGTGCACGAGCAACGGCGGGCTGAGCTCTACCGCGGCGTGGTCGAGGACCGCCACATCCACGCCCAGCCCTTCTCCGAGGGCCTCGCCGCCGGAGCCACGGTGGGGGTGGGCACCGTGGCCCGCCCGGTCGACGGGGGTTGGCGGGTGACGGGCCGGAAGATCTTCGCCTCCCTGTCCGACGCCGCCGACAGCCACAACGTGATCTGCAAGGCCGAGGGCGAGGACCGCATCCGCTTCCTCGGCATCGAGGCCGGCACCCCCGGCCTGCGCATCGAGGGTGAGTGGGACCCGCTGGGCATGCGGGGGACGATCTCCAAGAACCTGGTGATGGACGCCGTGTTCGTCCCTGCCGAGCGAGAGTTCCTTCCGGCGGGCGCCTTCGACCAGATGGCGGCCCGCTGGCCGCACTTCTACCTGACCCTGTCGTTCACGTTCCTCGGGTTGACCCGGGCCGCCATCGAGTTCACCCGGGCCTACCTGGCCGGTGACGGCGGGCCGGGCGACAAGCGCCGCCATCCTCAGAAGCAGGCGGGCTGGGCCCAGATGGCCCTCGCCCACGAGCAGGCCCAGGCCCTGCTCTACCGGGTGGTCGACGAGGCCGGTGCCGACCCGACGCCCGAGCAGCTGCGTCGGGCCTGGACGGCGCAGGTCACGGTGATGGAGACGGCCCCCGAGGTGGCCTCGCTGGCCATCCGGGTCTGCGGCGGGCGCTCGCTGCTGCGGCCCCAGGCCCTCGAGCGGATCTACCGCGACGCCCGCTGCGGCGCCACGATGCTGCCTTGGTCGGTCGAGACCTGCCTGGACCGCTTGGGTCGCGCCGGCCTGCTCGACGAGGAGGGCGAACCGGCATGACGACGTCCTGGCCCCTCGTCGAGCGCTTCGTCCAGCAGTTCGAGGCCTGTGCGGTCCGCGCGGGCGAGACGACCGTTGTCCTGTCCGAGACTCGGAGCCGCCGGGAGCTGGTCGATGCCGCCCGTCTCGGCTTGGGGTCCCTCGGGGCCGCCGTGGCCGAGGTCGTGGTGCCCACCCCCCCGCAGCGCGGGCCCGTGCCCATCCGGTCGACCGGCGCCTCACAGGCGCTGGCGGGCCACCGGGCGACGGTCGCGGCATTGGCGACCGCGGACTTCGTCGCCGACTGCACGGTCGAGGGCCTGCTCCACACGCCGGAGCTGGGCGAGATCCTGGGCGGCGGGGCCCGGGTCCTGATGATCAGCAATGAGGACCCCGAGGTCTTCGAGCGCCTGGCCCATGACCCCGGCCTGCGCGAGCGGGTGCAACGGGGCAAGGACCGCCTCGATGCCGCGGCCACGCTGACGGTCACCTCGCCCGCCGGCTCCGACCTCCACGTCGCCCTCGAGGGTGCGGTGCGGGCCGGCTCCTGGGGCTGGGTCGACGGGCCCGGCGAGATCGCCCACTGGCCGGGCGGGCTCGTCCTCTGCTTTCCCGCCGCGGGGGCGGTGAACGGCCGGCTGGTGCTAGCCCCCGGCGACGTCAACCTGACGTTCAAGGAGTACCTGCGGGACCCGGTCGCCCTCACCATCGAGGACGACCACATCGTCGACATCACCGGAGACAACGTCGACGCCGACCTGTTCCGCTCCTATCTCGGCGCCTTCGGTGACCGCGACGCCTACGCCGTGAGCCACCTCGGGTGGGGGATGAACCCGGCCGCCCGCTGGGACGCCCTCGCCCTCTATGACAAGGCCCAGGTCAACGGCACCGAGCTCCGGGCCTTCGCCGGCAACTTCCTCTACTCGACGGGGGCCAACGAGGTCGCGGGCCGCTTCACCGACGGCCACTTCGACCTCCCGATGCGGGGGTGTACCGTGGCCCTCGACGGCGCCCCGGTCGTACTCGACGGCGTCCTCCAGGGCGATCTCGCGCCCTAGCCTTCAGTCGCCGAGGCCCTCGAAGGCGGCGCGCTCCTCGGCGCTGGAGTACCGGCGGAACGCGATGAGCGTCCGGGTCTCCCGGATGCCGTCGAGCTTGGCGATCTCGCCAGTGACTACGTCGGCCAGCATCTCGTGGTCGGCGATGGCCAGGACCGCGACCAGGTCGACGTCGGAGCCCGCGACGGAATGGGCCTCGCGGACGGCGGCGATCTCGGCCAACTCCTGGCCCAGGGCGTCGATGCGGGCCGGATCGGCGTTGATGAGGACGAAGGCGGAGAGCACGACCGCGACCCTACGGCGCCGTCACGACCTGCACGGGCAGGTGCTTGATGCCGTGGATGAAGTTCGACCGGAGGAACTCGACCGGGCCCGTCCGCTCGACCGAGGCCAAGCGGGGAAGGAGCTCTTCGAAGGTGACCCGCAACTCGAGGCGGGCCAGCCACGCGCCTAGGCAGAAGTGGGGGCCGTTGCGCCCGAAGGTGCAGTGGTCGTTGGGCTGGCGGGCGATGTCGAAGGTGTACGGGTCCGGGAACTGCTCGTCGTCGTAGTTGGCCGACACGAACCAGATCACGACCTTGTCGCCGGCCCGGATCCGGACCCCGCGCAGCTCGGTGTCGCGGGTGGCCGTGCGCCGGAAGTGCATGGTCACCGTGGTCCACCGCAGTAGTTCCTCGATCGCCGTCTCGAGGTCCTCGGGCTGGGTCCGGAGGTGGGCCCGCGCCTCCGGGTGGTCGATGAGGGTGTTCAGCGAGCCCGCGATCGTGTAGCGGGTGGTGTCGTTTCCGGCGGCCACGAGGAGGGCGAAGAAGTTCTTGAACTCGAGATCGGTCAGGGGCTCGCCGTCGGGGGTGGGGGCCAGGAGTCGGGTGATGACGTCGTCGCGGGGCTCGGCCCGCCGGGCCTGGGCCATCCGGTCGGCGTACCGGAACACCTCGAGGGCGGCTGGGCTCCGGAAGGGCATGAGCCGGAACTCCTCGGTGTCGGACAGGTCGACGGGATGCGAGGTGAACTCGGGGTCGGTGTTGCCGATCATCGCGTCGCCCCAGGTGACCAGCTCGTCGAGGTCCTCGTCGGGCAGCCCCATGAGCCGGCCGAGCATGCGCATGGGCAGCTCGCGACCGACCTCCCTGGTGAAGTCGAACGCTCCCTTGGGCAGCGCTTCGTCGAGCACGGCCCGAGTGATCTCCCGGATGGCCGCCTCGTAGGCCTCGACGGTCCGCCGGGTGAAGCCCCGGTTCACCAGGCGCCGCAAGCGGGTGTGTTCGGGCGGGTCCAGCTCCATGAGCGTCCGCCGAGCCTCGGTCTCCTCGCGGTCCATCTCCTCCATGCGGATGCCGGCGGTGGAGGTGAAGGTCTCGTGCTCGCGACTGACCTGCAGCACGTCGTCGTAGCGGGTGACGGCCCAGAAGCCGGAGTTCCCGTCGGCCTCCTCGAACCAGGCGACGGGCGCCTCCTGGCGGAGGCGGCGGAAGGTGGCATGGGGGACGCCACGGACGAACGTGTCGTGGCTCGTGAGGTCGGCATGGGCGTCGGTGTCGACCGTCCGGCTCACGGCGTGGCCTCCAGGGTGGTTCCGCCGGCGAAGGTGGTGCCGACGGTGCGCCAGTACCCGGCGATGATCTCCCGGGGGGCGAGGCGGGTGAGCTCCTCGGTGGGGGAGGGGAACAGGTCGAGGGTGGCCTCGCCCGTGAAGGCCGGCCCCAGCTCCACGTCGCGGCCGGACATGGTCACGACTTCGGCCAGGCTGTCGCGGCCATCGGACTCGACCGCCGGCATCCAGCGGTGGTGGACCATCGGGTGGCTGTTGACGAAGCCCGTGCCCTCCGACGGTCGAGTGATGGTGAACGTGGCCTCGGCCAGGCGACGCCCGTTGGCCGAACAGGTGGCTCCGAAGCGCCCGCCCGGCTCGAGGCGGGGTCCAGCCCGCCCGACGGTCACCGGGCGGGTCATCCAGATGTCGCCCAGCTTCTTGGGATACCCCTGGTGCAGACCCCGGACGAGGGCGATGTCCTTGTCCACCCAGATGTAGACGCAGCGGGAGAAGACCTGATCCCGGTAGCGGCAGCGGACCACGACGAAGCACTCCTTGTACTGCGCCCGCACCGGGTCCAACAGCTCGTCGCCCGAGTCCGAGCATGACTGCCAGTCGGCCCAGATGACGGCGACGGCGCCGGGGTCGTCGTCGTCGGCAACGGGAGTGAGGGGGTCGGGAAGCAGCTCGGCCACCGCGGCGGCGTCGGTGCGGTACTCGACGGTGAGCAGCTCGCCGGAGTAGTGCCACGGCGGCGGGGGCAGCAGCGATGCCCGTCCCTCGGGGCTGCGAGGGACGAAGAAGCCAGCCAGCTCGGCCATGGGGTGACACTACACTTTCCTTTGGTCCCAAATGATCTGGGGCCGAGCCGAACCCGGGGGAGCCTGCCGTCATGCCCGAGTACCGCCGCATCCTGCTCGAGGGCGCCGTGACCCCCGTTGTGGTCGACGGTGACGCGCTGGTGGCCGGGGACGGTCGCCGGGTGGCCGAGGCCGAGGCCGTGCACCTGCCCCCGAGCGAGCCCAGCAAGATCCTGTGTGTCCACCTGAACCACATCAGCCGGGTTCAGGAGTTCCAGACCTCGCTGCCCCCGGCACCCACGTACTTCCACAAGCCGGTCTCGGCCCTCAACGGCCACCGTGGTGAGGTGGTGCGCCCCGACCGGTGTCGCTGGCTCAACTACGAGGGTGAGATCGTCATCGTCATCGGCCGCCCCTGTCGCAACGTGGCGCCCGCCGACGCCGGGGCCTACATCGCGGGCTACACGATCGGCAACGACTACGGCCTCCACGACTTCCGCGACACCGACGCCGGCTCGATGCTGCGGGTGAAGGGCTCGGACACGCTGGCCCCGGTCGGTCCGGGCCTGGTCACCGACTGGGACTTCCACGACAAGGCCATCCGGACCCTGGTCAACGGCGAGGTCCGCCAGGACGGCTCCACCGCGGAGATGACCTGGAACATGCACTATCTGGTGGCGGACCTGGCCCGGACGATCACCCTGCTGCCCGGCGACATGATCTTCTCGGGCACGCCGGCCAACTCTCGTCCCGTCGAGCCGGGCGACGTGGTGACCGTCGAGGTCGAGGGCCTCGGCGCCCTGACCAACACCATCGTCACCGGCCCCACCCCGATCCGGGACGACGTCGGCGCGCAGCCCACCGAGTCCGAGGAGGTCCTCTCCACCGCGCTGGGAGGGGACTGGGAGTTCCGGGGGATCCGGGGCCCGGAGAAGGGGTGAAGGGTCAATAGTCGCGAGGTGCGTTCGTCCCCGTGAGCGGCGCCGACCTCCGCGGCACCTGGTCGGTCGTGTCCTGCTACCTACCCGGACATCGTTTGCATCCAAACGATCGCCGTTCTAGGTTTCTGCCACTCGGACGGAGGGGGACACCCATGCGGGCAAAGCTCGGGATCGCGCTGCTGATCGTCTTCACGTTGCTGGCTGCAGCCTGCGGCGACGACGCCGACAGCGGGGACGACGACGGGGGGAGCGGTGGCGAAGGCGGGGCGCTGGCCCCCGTCGACGTCGACGCTGCGCTGGCTTCGGACGGCACCGACTGCGAGGAGACCTCGGGCGACCCCCTCCTGATCGGGTACGCGGCGGACTTCTCCGAGCTGGGCGGCTACGCCGATGGTCCCGGCGCCGAGGCGGCCCAGTTCATGGCCGACCAGATCAACTGCACCGGTGGGATCGACGGCACCCCCGTGGAGATCACCGTCCAGGACATCCAGGGGGATCCCGACGTCACCCAGCGGGCCGCACAGGACCTGCTCGACCAGGGCGTCGACGCCATCCTCGGCCCGCCGTTCTCCGACTTCGGCCTACCGCTGCTGCAGGTGGTCAACGGACAGGTCCCGGTGCTGTTCGTGGCCTCGACCGAGCCTGTGCTCCCCGACGCCGAGCTGAACTCGTTCCTCGTCCCCTTCGACGACCCGGCCCAGGCCACGGCCGCCGCCGAGTTCTCCCTCGGCGAGGGCTGGGAGACGGCGGTCACCTTCTCCTCTGCGGACGCCCCCTACTTCGAGCAGAACCCGGCCACCTTCACCGAGGTCTACGAGGCCGGCGGCGGTGAGGTGCTCGAGGACTACACGTACTCCCTGGAGGACGCCGACTTCTCGACCCAGGTCAACGCCATGGCCGACCTGCCCGAGCCGCCCGACGTGCTCTACACCGCGATGCTGATGCCGCTGATCGGCACCCTGCTCGGTCAGCTCGACGCCGCCGGCCTCGGTGACGTCGAGGTGATCGGGGCCGATGCGTTCGACGCCACCGGGGTCATCTCGGCGGGGGCGGACGCCGAAGGCGTCTACTACACGACCCACGGCTTCCCGGGTGAGGGCACCCGCATGAAGGCCTTCCTCGACGCCTACGAGGCCCAGAACGGCGAGGCGCTGGAGACCGTCAGCTTCGGGACCCTGGCCGCCGACGCCGTGCTCATCGTGGCCGACGCCTACGCCCGGGTCGGGGCGCTCGACCCCGAGGCCATCGCCGAGGAGATCAAGGCGACCGAGGACCTGGAGCTGATCACCGAGTCGGTGACCTACGCCGGGCACCAACGGCACGCCGATCAAGCCCGTGTTCATCCACCAGATCGTGGACGGCGAGATCACCCTCGCCGACAGCTTCATCCCCGGGGAGTGAGACGGTGTCGACCCGTCGGTGGGCGGTTCGCGCTGCCCGGCGCCGTCGGGACGCGGCCGCTGTGCTCGAGCTCGACGGGACTGACCACCCGCTACGGGGCGATCACCGCGATCCGGGACCTCGGGTTGCGGGTCGACGAGGGCGAGGTCGTCGCGCTCATCGGCCCCAACGGCGCGGGCAAGACCACGACGTTGGCCTCGATCGCCGGGCTGCTGACCCCGGCCGCGGGGTCGGTGCGCCTCGACGGCGAGGACGTCACCGGTACGGCCCCCGACGAGATGCTGCGCCGTGGCGTGGCCCTCGTCCCCGAGCACCGGCGGATCTTCGCCGACCTCACCGTGGCCGAGAACCTGCAGGTCGCCGGGGTGACCCTCGGCGCGGGTGACCGTCGTCGACGCCTCGACGAAATGGCCGAGCTCTTCCCGGTCCTGTCCGAGAAGTGGCGCACCCACGCCGGCTACCTGTCGGGTGGTGAGGCCCAGCAGCTGGCGGTGGCCCGCGCCCTGGTCACCGACCCCCGCCTCATCCTCATGGACGAGCCGTCGCTGGGGCTGGCCCCGACGCTGGTCGACGTCGTCTTCGGCCTCATCGCCGACCTGAAGGCCCAGGGTCGCACCCTGCTGGTGGTCGAGCAGAACGCTCGCCGCGGCCCTCGAGGTGGCGGACCGGGCCTACATCCTGCGCACCGGCACCGTCGTCGACCAGGGGACCGGGCCCGAGCTCCTGGCCCGCACCGACCTGTTCGAGGCCTACCTCGGCTCGAACGGGCCGGCGCTGTGACCGAGGGGCGACCCGCGGTGAGCCAGCTCGTCCAGGAGATCGTCGACGGCCTCGGCGTCGGCAGCACCTATGCCCTGCTGGCCCTCGGGCTGGCCATCGTCTTCGGCGTCATGCACCTGGTGAACTTCGCCCACGGCGAGCTCATCACGGTGTCGGCCTACGTGATCTACGGACTGTCGACCCGCGACGTCTCGTGGTGGCTGATGGCCCCGATCGCCATCGTGGCCGCCGCCCTGACCGCCGTGGCCACCGAGCGGGTGGCGTTCCGACGGGTGCGGGGCTCCTCGGAGTTCACCATGCTGCTGACCTCCTTCGGCCTGGCCATCGTCATCCAGGCGCTCTTCCGCATGTACCTGTCGGCCGCCCCCCGTCAGTTCGACCAACCGGGCTGGATCAACGACACCGTCGAGGTGCTCGGCATCAACATCGAGGTCTACGACCTGGTGGTGATCGGGGTCACCGCCTTGACCCTGGTGGGGACGGTCTGGATCTTCCAGCGCACGATGTTCGGGGTGTCGCTACGGGCCGCGGCCGAGGACTTCGACGCCGCTCGGCTCATGGGCGTCAAGGCCGACAGCCACCATCTCCCGGGCCTTCGCCCTCTCCGGCGTCCTGGCCGGCATCGCCGCGGTCTTCCTGATGCTGCGGTCCGGCCAGGCCGAGCCCGACGTCGGCACTGTGCCGCTGCTCAAGGGCGTCGTGGCCGCGGTCATCGGTGGCCTGGGCAGCCTGAGCGGCGCCGTCATCGGCGGCCTCCTCCTCGGCCTGGCCGAGGTGTTCCTGCGCTCCCGGCTTCCGGGGGACATGGCCCGGCTGACCGATGCCTTCGTCTTCGCCCTCGTGGCCATCCTTTTCATCGTCCGTCCGGGTGGGATCATCTCGGTCCGCCGGGCCGAGCGGGTGTAGGCGGTCGTGCGTTCCCGGGTGTTCGACCGGTTCGGGCTGCCCACCCTGTCGATGCTGCTGCTGGTCGGGCTGCTGATCGGCGGCAGCATCCTCTACGCCTCGTCGGGGCCGGGGTCCCGGGACATCCTCGTGACCCAGATGCTGGTCAACGCCATCATCGTGATGGGCCTGCAGGTGTTCATCGGCAACACCGGGATCCTCTCCTTCGGCCACATGGGCTTCGCCTCGATCGCCGGCTATACGGTGGCGATCCTCACGATTCCGGCGTCGCGCAAGATCGGCACCGAGTTCGTGCCCGGCTTCATCGCGAACGCTCCGTGGGGCCTGGCCGACACCGAGCTCGGCCCGTTGGCCGCGACCCTCGTCGCCCTCGCGGTGGTGCTGGTCATCGGCTTCTTCGTCGGCTTCGCGGTCACCCGGGCGGGGGGCATCGCGGCGACGATGATCACTCTCGCCTTCCTCTTCGTGGTCCACGAGGTGGCCCTCAACTGGACCGACATGACCAACGGCGGCGGTGGCCTCTCGTTCATCCACCGCCTCGAGGGGCGCAGCGTGATCTACGTCTGCCTCACGGTGGTCGTGGTCGGGGCCCGCCTCTTCCGGCAGTCCCGCTGGGGGCGGCTGTCCCACGCCGGTCGGGAGGACGAGGTGGCCGCCGCCGCGTCGGGGATCAACGTGCGGGTCCCCTGGATGGTGGCCTTCATGACCTCGGTGGCGATCGTGGCCGTCGGGGCGTCGCTGCGGGTCCAGGTCCTCGGGGCGACCAGCCCCATCGTGTTCTTCTTCGACTTCGCCCTGCTGACGCTGGCGATGCTGATCGTCGGGGGCCGCAACTCGGTCACCGGCGCCCTGGTCGGCGTGGTCGTGATCACTGCCGGGACCGAGTTCACCCGGTCGCTGGCCGACTCGCCGCCGGGCGCCCTCGACTGGCTGCTGAAGCCGGGCCTGTCCGACATCTTCCTGGGTGGGGCCATGCTCGGGTTCATGCTCCTGCGCCCCCACGGGCTGCTGCGGGACCGGGAGCTGGACCACTGGATCGCCCGACGCGTGCTGCGTCGGGGCTTCGGCCCCGAGCCCGAGGTGGCCGATGACCCCGGCCGGGACGCCGGGCCCCACGACCGCCTGTCGGCGACGGGGGTGTCGGTCGCCTTCGGCGGGTTCCAGGCCCTCAGCGAGGTGTCGGTGGAGGTGGCCCCCGACGAGGTGGTCGGCCTCATCGGCCCCAACGGGGCGGGGAAGACCACGCTGCTCAACGTCATCACCGGCGTGGTCCGCAGCGACCAGGGCGCCTACACGCTGGGCGCCCGGGACCTGACCGGTCGGGCGTCGTATCGCATCGGCCGCGCCGGTCTGGCCCGCACCTTCCAGAACCTGCGCCTCTTCTCGGACCTGTCGGTGCGGGAGAACGTCGAGATCGCCGTCCTCAGCGCCGACCACCACCGGCGCGACGGCGTGCGGGTCCCGGTCGACGAGCTGCTGGTGGCCGGAGGCCTGTGGGCCGTGCAGGACCGCCGGGCGGGCGAGTTGGACTATGGCTCGCAGCGCCGCCTCGAGCTGGCCCGGGCCGCCGCGCTGGCGCCGTCCTTCCTGCTGCTGGACGAGCCGACGTCGGGCATGAGCGACACCGAGTCCGCCGCCATGATCGACAAGGTCCGGGCCCTGGCCGCCCGGGTCAGCGCCGGCGTGATCGTCATCGACCACGACCTGCATTTCATCACCAACCTCTGTGACCGCATTTACGTCCTCGACCACGGTCAGCTCATCGCCGAGGGCACCCCCGCCGAGGTCCAAGCCGATTCCCGGGTGAGAGAGGCCTATCTCGGCTCATCCGCTCCCGCCTGACGGCTGCTCTGGAGCGCGTTGCTGTGCCTGAGAACAGAAGTGCGCCTCCAGAAGGTCAGATCAGGTCGAGGTAGCGGGTGCGTTCCCAGTCGGTGACGGCGCCGAGCCAGGCGTCCACCTCGGCGTGGGCGTAGGCGGCGTAGTGGTCGACGACGAGGTCGCCGAAGGTCTCCCGGGCCCACGCGGAGGCGGCGAAGCGGTCGGCCGCCTCACCGAGGTGGCGGGGGAGGCCGGGGTCGGGAGCCTGCTCGTAGGCGTTGCCGGTGATGGGCTCGCCCGGGTCGAGGGACCGGGCCACGCCGTCGCGGGCCGAGGCCAGGAGGGCGGCGAGGGCCAAGTGGGGGTTCACGTCGGCGCCGGGCAGGCGGAACTCGAAGCGGCGCTCGTCGTCGCGGTGGCCGAGGGTCCGGAATGACGTGGTGCGGTTGTCCTCGCCCCAGGTCAGGCCCCAGCCGGCAAAGTCCTGCTGGACGAGGCGCTTGTAGCTGTTGACCGTCGGGGCGTACCAGGCCAGCAGGTCGGGCGTGTGCTCGATGGCCCCGGCCAGCGCCGAGCGCCGCACGGGATCGTCGGCGAAGGCTGCCTCGTCGCCCCGCCAGAGCGACAGGTGCACGTGGCCCGACGATCCCGGCTGGTTGCTCTGGGGGCGGGCCATGAAGGTGGCGGTGAGGCCGTGCGCCATCGCCAGGCGCTTGACCGCCAGCTTGTAGAGCGCGTGGTGATCGGCCATGGTCACGGGGCCCTGGCGCCGGAGCGTCATCTCCCACTGGCCGAGGCCCCACTCGCCCTGGCCCGCCTCGGTCTCGATGCCCGACGCCGAGAGGCAGCGGCGCAGCTCGTTGAAGAATCGGTCGAAACGGTCCCCCTCGAGGATCGAGTAGTCGGCGGGCTGCAGGGTCGTCGGCTGCAGGTCCCGGTGACCGGCCCGGCGGTTCTCGTCCGGGGTGCCGACGAACAGGTAGAACTCGAGCTCGGTGCCCGTGAGCGCCGTGAAGCCGTCCTCCGAGAGGGCGTCGACCTGCCGACGGAGTATCGATCGGGGGGCCACGGGCACGGGTGTCCCGTCGGCGACCTCGACGGCGTCCGCCATGCAGATCGCCGTCCTGTCGACCCAGGCCGCGGGCCGCAGGCTCGACACGTCGGCCTCCAGCCGGATGTCGTGCCAGCCGGTGTGGAAGCCGGCCCAGTCGAGGTGACCGACCATGCCCATGGGGTCCTGGGTGATGTCCCAGGCGAAGGTCGCGGTGCACATGTCCACGCCGCGGTCGACACCCCGCAGGAAGGCGTCCCGGGTGAGGCGCCGACCGAGCAGCCGGCCCGTCATGTCCGGGGTGCAGACGACGACGGTCTCGTACTCGCCGTTCAGGTCATCGACGCCGAGCTCATTCATCGTCGGGCCGCCCGGATCTCGTCGGGCCCCTCGTCGGGCCCCTCATCGGGTCAGCCATCCACCGTCGACGGGGAGCTGGACACCGGTGATCCACTCGGCCTCGTCGCACAGCAGCCACGAGACGGCGGCGGCGACGTCCTCGGGCCGGCCGACGCGCGGGACGAGGAGGCGCTCCTTCATGACCATCCAGGCCTCGTCGCTCTGGATGCCCTCCAGGGACACGAAGTCGGTGGCGATGGGGCCGGGGGCGACGGCGTTGACCCGGATGCGCTTGGCTGCCAGCTCCACCGCGAGCGCCTTGACCAGCATCTTCACCCCGCCCTTGCTGGCGTTGTAGTGGACCTGGCAGGAGCCGGTGGAGGACACGACGACGTCGGCCTCCACCGTCGAGATGCAGGCGATGGCGCCGCCGTCCATGACCCGGGCCACCTCCTGGGTGACCAGCCAGTAGCCCTTCAGGTTCACGTCGAGGACGAGGTCCCACTCCTCCTCGGTCAGGTCGTCCAGGCCCGACATGGTGACGAGACCGGCGCAGTTGACCAGCCGGGTGATCGGCCCGTAGGCGTCGACCACGGCGTCCCGGGCGGCCCGGATCAGGTCCCGCTCCCGCACGTCCACGTGCAGAGCCAGCGCCCGCCCACCGTCGGCCTCGATCATGGCCAGCGTCGCCGCCGAGGCGGCGTCGTTCCGGTCGGCCAGTCCGACCGCCGCTCCCTCGGCCGCCAGCCGTCGGGCGGTCGCCCGCCCGATCCCCGACCCCGCGCCCGTCACGAACGCCACCTGACCCTCGTGTCGACCGCTCATCCCGCCACCCCCCGTCCGTTCTGGTGGCTGGATGTGGTGCTGGGGCACGCGTCGGAGCCACCAGAACGGGCTTCGGCGGGTCATGTGGGGGTCCATGTCGAGGGGGAGGGCGGCGGGGCCGCGGAACTCGAAGCCGGTCAAGGTGATCTCCTGGTCGGGGGCGAGGCGCAGGTCGCCGAGGCGCTCGAAGAGGCGTTGGGTGCCGACCCGGACCTCCTGGCGGCCCAGCCACTCGCCGAGGCAACGGTGGGCGCCGAGGGCGAAGGCGGCGTGGCCTCCCTCGCGGCGGTACAGGTCGAACCGGGCGGGTTCGGTCCAGTGGGCCTCGTCGAGGTTGGCCGAGCGCAGGACGCCGGAGACCATCTGGCCGGCCCGGATCGCGGCTCCGCCCAGCTCGACGTCCCGGGTGGCCTGGCGGGTGATCGTCCCGACGGGGGAGTGCAGCCGGAAGGTCTCCTCCACGACCCGGCGCCAGAGCTTCGGGTCCTGCCGGACCTCGGCCAGGGCCTCGGGGTGGGTGAGCAGAACCCAGGCGACGAGGCCGATGCCGTCCCGGGGCTCGTTGATGCCGCCCGAGATCATCAGGCGCACGTTGTTGACGATCTCGTCGTCGGTCAGGTCGGTGCCGACGTAGTGGCCCAGGGCGGTGTCAGCTGCCGCGGCCCGCAGCTCGTCGAGCCGGACGCCGATGGCCACGCCCAGCTCGTCGCGGGCCCGGTCGCCCTTGGCGGTCAGGTCGGGGTCGTTCTCGAAGTTGGCGATGTCGGCGCACAGCCCGCCGCACCAGGCCCACACCGCTCCCAGCCGTGGTCGTCCAGTCCGAGCACGGCGGCCAGCGAGGCGGCCGACAGCGCGTCGGCGTAGCCGGACATGACGTCGGCCGAACCGTCGGCGGCGAACCGGTCGATCAGGTTGTCGGCCAGGGTCGGCCAGGTCCTCGGCCGCGAAGCCGCCCTGCCGTGGCTGCCGGACTGGAACGGCGGCCCGAGGGCGTCCTTCAGCCGGGTGTGCTCGGGCGGGTCGACGGTCAGCATGTTGCGGCCCAGCGCCCGGGCCAGGAACGACGGGTCGGTGGCGGCGCTGAAGGCCTCGGGGTGGGCGTCGACGTGGGCCACGTCGTCCCAGCGGGTGACCAGCCACATGTCCAGCGCCGGCACCCAGGCCACCGGCTCATTCGCCCGCAGGTCGGCCAGGATCGGGTCGGGGTCGGCCTCCAGCGCCGCCAGGTCGATGCCGTCCCCTCGGCTCACGGCGGACCCGTCCCTACCCTGTGCGCCCAGCCGCCAGCAGTGGCGGGCTGGTGCACGAGGTACGAGTCGACATCAGTGAAAGGGGAGGTACTCGTTGAGCTCCCAGTCGGTGACGGCGCCGGCGAACCGCTCCCACTCGGCCCGCTTGACGGTCGTGAACTGGGCGACCATCTCGGCGCCCATCGCCTCGACGAACTCGGTGTCGGCCTCCATGGCGTCGAGGGCGGCCTCCAGGTTCGGCGGGCAGCAGACCTCGGTGTTGATCTCCTCGAGGCCGTCGCCGGTCTCGGCGGGCGGCGGCTCCAGCTCGTTGACCACGCCCAGCCGGGCGGACTGCAGGACCGAGGCCGTGACCGTGTAGGGGTTCGCCGCCCCGTCGGCCATCCGGTGCTCCAGGCGGGTGCCCGCACCCCGGGGGGCCGGTACCCGCACACAGGCGCAGCGGTGGTCATAGCCCCAGTTGGCCCAGTAGCCCGAGAGCTGGGCCGGCCGCAGCCGCTTGTAGGCGTTGACCGTAGGGGCGCACAGGGCGGTCATGCCTTCGTGGTGGGCCAGCATCCCGGCGATGCACTGCTCGGGCGAGAGTCGACAGACCGTCGTCGGCGCCGTCGTCGCCGAAGGCGTTCGTCCGCTCCACCGACCAGGCTGAGGTTGATGTGGGTACCGTTGCCACCCCGGTCGCCGAGCGGCTTGCCCAGGAAGGTGGCCAGCAGCCCGTGACGGTGGGCGACCTCGCGGGCCAGGACCTTGAAGAGGAAGGCGTCATCGACCGCAGGCGAGCGCGTCCCGGTACTGCAGGGTCAGCTCGAACTGCGGGATGTCGTACTCGCTGTTGATCGACTCGACGGGCAGCTCGGCGGCGTCCGCGGCCCGCATGATGTCGTCGATCACCCCGAGCGGGTCGACACAGATCCCGGTGCCGTACACGTAGCCGCCCGGCGTGTCGAAGGGTTCCCAGCCTCCCTGGCCGTCGGGCTGGAAGAGGAAGGTCTCCAGCTCGATGCCGACCTGTGGCCGGTAGCCGAGGGCCTCCCAGTCGGCGATGGCCTGCTTCAGGGCCCGCCGGGGCGAGATGGCCATCTCCTCGCCGTCCTTGGTGATGTCGGCCACGACGACCCGGGTGCGGTCCTCCCAGCCGGGCCGGGTGTCGGCCAGGTCGAAGCTGGCGTGCAGGTCGGGGAAGCCCTCGAGCATCCCGGACCCCGGCGCCGGGACCATGCTGCGGTCATAGCCGAGGGCGAACACCGCGGTGCAGTGGTTCGTCCCGTGCTCGGCCAGCCGGGCGGGCAGGTACTTCCCCCGGGCCAGGCCGAGGTGGTCGGGCCAGAGGACCCGGATGCGGTCGTGATCGGTCATGTCGCCTCCAGCGAAACGAAGGTACTGGGCAGGAAGCCGGCGAGGAGCCGGTTCACCGCCTCGGGCTGTTCGAGGTTGCTCAGGTGGCCCGACCCCGCCACGACCTCGAGGCGGGCACCGGGGATGCCGGCAGCCAGCGCCTCGCTGTAGGCCAGGGGTGTCTCGTCGTCGAGCTCGCCGACGACGACCAGGGTCGGGGCCGTGATCTCGCAGAGCCGGGCGCCGACATCGTGGGTCGGCAGCAGGTCGATGGCTGCCCGCAGGCCCGCCGCCGGGATGCGGCCCATCGCCGCCACGGCCTCATCGAGGGCCCCGCCGCCGAAGCCGGGCCCGGCCACCGATCGCAACACGTCCTCGGCGAAGTCGGCGGGCGTGAGCCCGGCGTCGAGGGGGCTGAGGCGGGCGGCGCGCCACTCGTCGGCGTCGGTCCCGTCGAGGCCGAAGGCCGGGCTGGTATCGAGGAGGACGAGGCCGGCGACCCGGTCGGGGCGCTCCAGTGCCGTGTGCAGGGCAACCATGCCGCCGAGGGAGAGCCCGACCAGCGGGGCCCGGTCGACGTCGAGGGTGTCGAGCAGCTCGGCGACGGCATCGGCCAGCGCGGGGAAGGTCAGCGGCCCGGCCAGAGGCGGCGAGGCCCCGTAGCCGGGCAGGTCCCAGGCCACGACACGGTGGTCGCCGGACAGGGCGTCGAGCTGCGGTTCCCACGCCGTCCGCGAGCCACCCAGCCCGTGCAGCAGCACGACGACGGACCCGGTCCCCACCTCCCGCCACGCCACCGGCGCCCGGTCGACGTCCACCGCGTCCCTCATCCCGTCTGCGGGCGATATCGGGTGCTGGGGCGCGCGATCCCGCACCCGGGAGCGGGGGGTGGCGGCTGGATCCGGTTCGGGGTGCGACACCGGGTGTCGGGGCGCGCGATCCCGTAACCGGAACGGTGGTGGTGGGTGGTCACGACCAGACCCGCCGGGCGACGCGGGCGACTTGGTCGAGCTTGGCCCACTGCTCGTCGAGGGTCACCGCGTTTCCCGGGAGGGTCGAGGCGAAGCCGCACTGGGTGGACAGGGCCAGGTGGTCGAGGTCGACGAACTGCGCCGCCTCCTCGATCCGGGCCACCACGGCGTCGTCGGGCTCGAGGCCTCCCCGCTTCGAGGTGATGAGCCCCAGCACGACCGTCGGGCCGTCGTCGGGCCGCGCCCGCAGGGCCGAGAAGTCGCCCATGCGCTCGGGGTCCTCCCACTCGACCAGGAGCACGTCGTAGGGGAGGCGGAACAGCGTCTCGGCGATCGGGTCCAGTGGCCCTTCGCACACATACCGGCTCTGGTTGTTGCCCCGGCAGACGTGCATCGACGTGGTCACCTCCGCGGGCAACCCCTCCAGGACCGCGCAGTCGGCCCGGACCGCGACCTCCAGGGCCCGTTCGACGGTCCAGCCCTCCGCGTCCAGGGCCGCGATCCACCGGGGGTCAGCGAAGTACGGGTAGGCGGGGAAGTCGAACTGGACGTAGCGGCAACCGGCGGCCACGGCATCGGCCACGAGCTCCCGTTCGATCTCGACACAGTGATCGACCAGCTCGTCGAGATCCCGGTAGGCGTGGTCGTTCACGCCGGGCTTGAAGGTGAAGGGCAGGGCGAACAGTGACGCCGCCGGGAACGTGACCTTGAACGGGTGGTCGGTCGCTTCCGACAGGAACGCCGCCTCCCGGGCCGCCGGGCTGTCCACGGGCCGCAGCCGGCCTTCGATGCGCTGGATGTTCCAGGTGATCGTCGAGCCGTCGTCGGCCCGGAACTCCACGGGGTTGCGGTCGGTGCTGAACCCTTCGACGGCGTCCCAGAACGAGTTGAGGAACATCCAGCGCCGGAACTCGCCGTCGGTGACCACGTCGAGGCCGAGGTCGACCTGACGCCGCACGGCCTCCCGGATCGCCACGTCCTCGATCTGCTCCAGCTCGGTGCGGTCGGCGGCCCGTTCCTCGGGCAGGACGGCGTGGTGCCCGTCGGCGTAGAACCGGTCCACCGCGTCCCGCAGCGCCGGCGGGCGGAGCAGCGAGCCCACGACCTCGGCCCGGAACGTCTCACTCACGAGGCCCAGTGCTCCGGGTTGGTCACCGTGTTCTTGATGTCGGCGTAGAAGTCGAAGCTCCAGGTCCCGCCCTCCCGGCCCACGCCCGAGTTGCGGGAGCCACCGAAGGGGGCCTGCAGGTCCCGCACGAAGAAGCAGTTGACCCAGACGGTCCCGGCGACCAGGCGACTCGACACCCGCTCGGCCCGGGCCGTGTCGCCGGTGTAGACGATGCCGGCCAGTCCGAACTCGCTGTCGTTGGCCATGGCCACGCCCTCGTCCTCGTCGGCGAAGGACTGGAGGGTGAGGACCGGCCCGAACACCTCGTCGGTCACGATCTCGCTGCCCGGGGTGGGGTCGGTGAAGAGCGTCGGCCGGTAGTAGAGCCCACCGAGGTCCTCGTTCGGGCCGCCGCCGATGACCGGCTCGAGGCCGGACGCCTTGGCTCGCTGGACGAAGCCGTCCACCCGCTCGAAGTGCTCGCGGCTGATCTGGGGGCCGAGGTCGGTGGCCTCGTCCCGGGGGTCGCCCTGGTGGAGGGTGCTCGCCCGCTCGACGAAGCGGTCCAGGAACTCGTCCCGCACGGACGCCTCGACGAGGAGGCGCGTCCCGGCGAGGCAGACTTGCCCGGCGTTGTCGTACTGCTCGACGGCTTGGGCCACCGCGGCGTCCAGGTCGGCGTCGGCGAAGACGAGCATCGGCGACTTGCCGCCGAGTTCGAGGCTGACCGGGGTCAGGTTCTGGCCGGCGACGGCGGCCACGATCCGGCCGGTCGGCACCGACCCGGTGAAGCTGATGCGGCTCACCCCCGGATGGCGGATGAGGGCGTCGCCCGCCTCCTCGCCGATGCCCTGTACGACGTTGAGCACGCCGTCGGGCAGGCCCGCTTCGGCGGCGATGTCAGCCAAGAGCGAGGCGGTGAGGGGGCTCCACTCGGCGGGCTTCAGCACCACGGTGCACCCCGCGGCCAGCGCCGGAGCGACCTTCCACGTGGCGAGCATGAGCGGAGCGTTCCACGGGGTGATGAGCACGGCCACGCCCGAGGGGTCCCAGGTGACGTGGTTGGTGTGGCCCCGGGTCTCGAAGTCAGGGTGACCGAGCTGGGTCAGCCAGTCGGCGAAGAAGGCGAAGTTGTGGGCCACTCGGGGCATGACGCCGCGTCGGTGGGAGCGCAGGAGGGCACCGTTGTCGGTGGTCTCGACGATCGCCAGCTCCTCGAGTCGGGCCTCGACGCCGTCAGCGATGCGGTGCAGGACGGCGGCCCGTTCGGCCGGGCTGGTCTCCCGCCAGCCGGCGAAGGCCATGTTGGCGGCAGCCACCGCGGCGTCGGCCTCGGCGGCCCCACCCCGGGCGACCTCGCCCAGTGGGGCCTCGTCGATGGGGGAGACGACGGAGAAGGTGGCGGCCGACGCGACCCGTCGGCCACCGATCCAGTGGTCGAGGTCGACGTCGACCCCGGCGACGGTCGTGGTGCGACTCATGTCCCCCTCTTCGCTTGCGGCGCAGCCGGTGCCGGGCAACACTAGCGAGGATCGTTTGGAGCCGAACGATCGCGCCCACATGACTGCCCGACCGGGGGACCGGCCACTCGATGCCTCGTGCCTTTGCCAGCGACGACGACGGGGAGCTGGTGCGCGCCGAGGCCGATGTCCGGGCCGAGCTGGGCGGGCTCGACCTCGACTTCCGCGCCTTGGCGGCCGTCTCGAACATCTTCCGCACGGCCACGGCGGTCCGCAACCACATGGAGCGCTCGGTCCTCGACGAGCACGCCCTCTCCTGGAGCGCGTTCGTCGTCCTCTTCGTGCTGCGGGTGTGGGGTGACCAGGAGGCCCACCAGCTCGCGGACGAGGCCGGCATCACCACGGGCACCCTCACCGGCGTGCTCAAGACCCTGGAGCGCAAGGGCCTGGCCCAGCGTCGGGCCCACCACTCGGACAAGCGCCGAGTGGTCGTGGCCACGACCGACGAGGGTCGTCGTGTCATCGAGATGGTCATGCCGGCCTTCAACCGCCACGAGGCCCTGGTGACCCAGGACCTGGACGACGCCCAGGCTGATGCACTGGCGGCCGGACTGCGCCAGGTCCTGCGCACGGTCGAGGAGATCGACGCCGGGGCCCGCGGCACCCGGGTGACCTGAGGTGGGTGATCCCGTCCCGTCCTGGGTCAGGCCGGTTGGTCTGCGCTCGACGGCCGGGCGAGAGGCCCTCGGCCGTGGGTGACCCGTGGGCCTTCGACGAGGTCCTCGCCCAGCAGGTCCTCGCCTGGGCCGAGGCCCGGCTCAGCAAGGACCCCAGCCCCTTCACGGGGGCGAAGTCCCGCGACGAGCTGGAGCGGGCGGCCGGCCAGACGGTCACCGAGGACGGCCTGGGTTTCGACGAGGCCTTCCGGGTCTTCACCGAGGTGCTGGCTCCCGCCACCCGGGCTCAGGACCATCCGCTGAACCTGGCCTACATCCCCACCGCCCCGACCGAGGCGGCCCGCCTGATGGATGTCGCCGTCAGCGTCTCGTCCATCTTCGGGGGCGTCTGGGAGGCCGGAGCAGGGGCGATCTTCGCCGAGAACCAGGCGCTGGACTGGCTCCGGGGGCTGGCCGGCCTGCCTGAGGGGGCCGGCGGTTGCTTCGTGCCCGGGGCCACGATCGGCACCCTGTCGGCCCTCGCCGCCGCCCGGGGCGCGGCCGGACCCCGCCCCGAGGGCGGCTGGCGCCTCGCCGCGACGGGCGAGGCCCATGCCTCGGTGCGGTCGGCCGCTCGTGTCCTCGACGTGGACGTGCTCGAGGTGCCGGCCGACGACCGGGGCCGGCTGACCGGGTCGAACCTGGCCGCCGCCACCGAGGGGGCCGCCGGGGTGTTCGCCGTCGTGGCGTCGGCGGGGACGACCAACGCCGGGGTGGTCGATGACCTCGCGGGCGTGGCCGACGTCTGCGCCGACCAAGGGCTGTGGCTCCACGTGGACGGGGCCTACGGCGGGGCAGCCATGGCCGCGCCGTCGACCCGGGACCGGCTGGCGGGCATCGAGCGGGCCGACTCCCTCGTGGTGGACCCCCACAAGTGGCTGTTCGCCAACTACGACTGCGCCGCATTGCTCTACCGGGACCCCGCGCTGGCAGGAGCGGTCCACTCCCAGCACGCCGACTACCTGGACACCGTCGACCGCCAGGTCTGGAACCCGTCGGACTACGCGGTGCACCTGACCCGCCGGGCGCGGGGCCTGCCCTTCTGGTTCTCCCTGGCCGTCCACGGGGCCTCGACCTACCGGGAGGCCGTGGAGACCTGCCTGAGCCTGGCTCGGGCCGTGGCCGAGGAGATCCGGGTCCGCCCGAAGCTGGACCTGGTGCTGGAGCCGGACCTGAGCATCCTGGTGCTGCGCCGCCGGGGCTGGGGCGAGGACGAGTACGCCCGCTGGTCCACGCGGCACGCCAAGGCCGGCACGTGGCTGGTCCTGCCCACCCGCTGGCGGGGCGAGCCCGTCCTGCGACTGTGCTTCATCCATCCGAGGACTGAGCTGGCCGATGTGCGCCGGATGCTCGACTCCCTCGAGGTGGACCCGCCGCCCATCGGGTAGTTTGGGTCCAAACAACCTCGGAGGAGATGGCATGGGCGAGATCGTCGGCGCCGGGGTCGTGGCCCACGTCCCCCCGATCATGGTCGAGGCCGACCGCCGCCGGGCCCTGAACGGTGGCCGGGACACCACGCTGGTGGACGGCTTGGCCCGCATCAAGGCCGAGGTGCTGGCGCCGCTGGCGGCCGACACCGTGATCGTCTTCGACAGCCACTGGTTCACCACCCAGGAGCACGTCGTCAGTGGGCACGAGCGCCGGGCGGGGATGTTCACCTCCGAGGAGCTGCCCACGGTCATCCACGGCGTGGCCTATGACGCGCCCGGCGACCCGGCGCTGGCCCGGGCCGTGGCCGTGGCCGCCGAGGACCGGGACGACACTTGGGTCCTGGCCACCGACGACCCCCACCTGCCCGTGCACTACGCCACGGTCAACCTCCTGCACCACCTCCAGGGCGACGAGCGCTGGCTGTCGGTAGGCGTCTGCCAGACCGGCGAACGGGATGACTTCCTGCGCTTCGGCGAGGTGTTGGCCGAGGCCGTCGCCGGCCTGGACCGCCGGGTCGTGCTCCTGGGGTCGGGGGGGATGAGCCATCGCTTCTGGCCCCTCAGCCAGTTCCGGGACCACGAGGGCTTCGGTCCCGAGCACATCCGCACCCCCGAGGCCCGCGCCGCCGACGAAGCCATCCTGGCCCGCTGGGCCAGCGGCGACCACGCTGCGGTCATCGACGGCTACGAGGACTACCGGCGGTTCGCCCCCGAGGCCTTCTTCGCCCACTACCTGATGCTGGTCGGCGCTCTGGGCGGTAGGGCATGCACCGCGCCCGGCGTCCGGTACTCCGACTACGAGGCCAGCGCGGGCACCGGCCAGGTCCACGTCTGGTTCCCCCGCCCCCAGGCCGGCTGGACGGCCTGATCCCGGCCGGCCTCAGATGAGCCGGGCGATGTCGGTGAGGAAGTGGTCGACCAGGGCGTCGGTGTGGGGCCGGGCCTCGTCCTGACGGTCCTTGGTCGCCTCGAGGAGGTGGTCGGGCGCGATCTCGAGGTGGCGGAGCTCGGCCTCGTCGGCCACGTCGAGCCAGGTCTCCAGGACCTCGGCGGTGATCTCGGGGTGGAACTGGGTGCCGAGGTGGTGGCCGATCCGGTAGGCCTGCACACCGAGGGGGCCGTGGGCGAGGGCAGTGGCGCCGTCGGGGAGGTCGAACCGGTCGAAGTGCCACTGGAACCAGGGGCCGTCGGCGACGGCGTCATCCTCGGACTCGACCTGGTACCAGCCGATCTCGGGACGGGGCGACCGCTCGACCGTCGCCCCCAGCGTGGCGGCGAGGGCCTGGCCTCCGAAGCAGATGCCGAAGACCGGCACGTCGGCGTCGACCGCCGCGCGGAGCATGGCCAGCTCCCGACCGATCCAGGAGCCGATGGTGTCGGTGTCGTAGACCGACCACGGCGAGCCCATGGCCAAGACCAGGTCGTAGGCCCGGGGGTCGGGGAACTCGACGTCGGACACCGGGTCGGTGATGTCGGCCACGACCGTCAAGGGCTCGAGCTCGACCTCGTGGTGCTCCAGGCGCTCGCCCACGAGGCCCGGGAGGGAATAGGCGTCGTGCTGCACCACGAGCGCTCGCATGACGGCGAGGCTAACCGTTTGGCCCCGAACGATCTCGGGGCGATGAGAATCCCGCGGCCGGCCGGTCGGTTCAGCAGGACGCCGACGTCCCCTCGGTCGACGAGGACGCGGCCCGTGCCCGGTCGCCGTCCGAGACACCTGCAGCCCGCTCTGGACGACGGTCTTCTGCCACACCTGGGACCTGGCCCGAGGCCAGTTGGGAGAATCGTCACCCGGCCTCGTCACCCATCGGCGGGCCGCCGCGGCCCTCACGGCCCTCGGCGGCCGCGGTGGCGTCGGCGGCCGCCCTCCGATGTTGGATGAGGCCCACCCCTGTCGGCCGACGAGGGGGACCGGTAGGCTTTACCCGGTCAAGCCCGTGAAATCTCCCCCGAGGTGACCCACCAGTGAGCATCGACGTTCCCGAGGCCCTCCGCACCGACCCGGTCATCACCGTGACCGACGACGCCCTCGCCCAGATCCTGGAGCTGAAGGCCAAGGAGGACGACGCCGACGACCTGTGCCTGCGCATCGAGGTCGTGGGGACCCAGGGCGTGGACTACCTCTACGACCTCGCTTTCGCCACCCTCGAGGAGGCCGTCGAGGGCGACTCGGTGGCCACCGTCGGCGTCCTGCCCGTGATCGTGCCCGCCGCCAGCGTCTCCAAGCTGATGGGCGCCACCCTCGACCTGCCCAGCGGCGACCAGCCGGGCCTGGTCCTGCGCAACCCCAACCGGCCGAACCCTCTGGCCGGCGAGGACATCGACCTCTCGGGCACCACGGAGGAGAAGATCCGCCAGCTCCTCGAGCAGTCGATCAACCCCGCCCTCGCCTCCCACGGCGGCTTCGCCGTGCTGGAGCGCATCGAGGACCGGGACGAGGGCGTCGCCGCCGTGGTCACCATGGGCGGCGGTTGCCAGGGGTGCGCCGTCAGCGCCATCACCCTGCGGGAGGGGATCGAGGCCGCCATCAGGGAGGCCATCCCCGAGGTCGTCGAGATCATCGACGGCACCGACCACGACGCCGGGGAGAACCCCTACTTCACCTGAGCTCGGCCCGACGCGCCGCCACGAGCTGCTCGACGAGCGTCTCGGGCAGCGGCTCGTCGAGCGGGAACCGCAACGCCCCCTTCGAGGTCGAGTAGCCGGCGACGGCGTCACCCAGGCCGGCCAGGACGGCGCCACTGTGCGGCAGGTACGACAGGTGCTTGGCCGAGGCCGAGAACCCCGCGATCACCTTGCCGTCCACCCGGTAGGCGGGTGCCCCGTAGGCGATGCCCTCCTCGGCGTCCGGCAACAGCCGCAGCAACACGGCCCGCAGCGCCCCGAGCGTCGCGCGCGACCCGGTTGGTCGACGGCGGCCAGGTACTCGTCAACCGTCTCGGCGGGCACGTCCTCAGTCTGCCCCGCTGACGCCAAGAGGTCCGGAGACCCCTCGTGGACCCGGTCGAGATCGCCGCGCCTGGCCGGTGTGGTGTTCTCGCAGCCGGCGAGCAGCTTCCATCAGCTAGCCCTCGCAGCCGACCCGGTCGCCGTCAGAGTCGAGGCGGTACGGATCGGCGCCGTGGATCTGCACGGGACCCTGGACGTAGCGCGGACCGTTGCCGCTGCCGCCGGCACAGTCCACATCCGTGCCCAGGTCGGCGATGCACGGTGAGTAGTTGGGATGGCAGTTGCCGCTCTGCGGCGGTACTACCGCGTCCGAGCAGGCCGTGGTCGAGATCAGGTCCCCGTTGGGGTTGACCAGGCGTGCCCGGTCGCCGGTGTTGGCGAAGATCGGCCCACCCCAGGCCGTCCACCACTTGAGGTAGGGCCCACCCGACCGGCCGTCCGCCCACACCCGGGCGATGCCCTGGGGGCCGAGGGTCTCGTTCGGGAAGTCGAAGCGGTGGGCCCGGTTGCCGTCGAAGAGGCGGAAGCCCCGAAGCCTCACCGATTGCGTTGACGTGTTGCGGATGTCGACCCACTCGTTGCGGCACGACAGGCCCCGCACCTGCAGCGCCGGCGCGGCCTGTGCCTCGCTCGCACCGAGGGCCGCGATGAGCAGCACCAGGGAGAACCCCGCCGTCAACCGGCGCATGCTCCGTCCCTTGTTGCTCCGCCGCACGGTCTCATGGTCGACCGACGCGTTACAGAACATGAGCGTCGCGTCCTACGCGACGAGGCCCGGGGACTCGCCGGTCTCCCAGCAAGACCCCGGGCCTATCCCCCCTGGTGTCGCCCCGGTGGACTGGGTCCGCCCGAGGAGCGAAACAGTACACCGGTGTGACATATGTCATCCACCCCGGACGACAGATTTCCGCCGGGCCGACCTGGCCCCTCACGGGGCCGGGGGAGCGTCAGGCGCGGAGGTCGCGGACGGTGTTGGCGATGCCGTCGGCGTCGAGGCCGAGTTGAGCCAGGATCACGTCGGGCTTGGCGTGGGGGATGTAGCGGTCGGGCACCCCCAGCACGGCGATCTTGGGGCCGCCGCCGTGGCCGCGGCGCCGCAGGTCGTCGGCGAAGGCCGAGCCCACGCCGCCGTCGGCCAGGCCGTCCTCGACGGTGACCACGACGGGGTGCTCGAGGGCGTTCTCGACCATGGCCTCGTCGAAGGGCTTGACCACCCGGGGGTCCCAGACGGTGACCGAGACGCCCCCGGCCTCGAGGGCCTCGGCGGCCTCGGTGGCGGCGGCCAGCATCTTGCCCACACCGATGATGCAGACGTCGGTGCCCCGGCGCACCAGGCGGGCGTGCAGGCCGGAGCCGACCTCATCGGGGCCGACACTGGGGGCGGCGGTCTTGGGCCAGCGGATGGCGGCGGGCCCGGCGCACAGGTCCAGGGCGTCGTGGAGCATGATCCCGAGCTCCTGGTAGGAGGACGGGGCGAAGATCGTCATCCCCGGCACCTTGCGCAGCAGGACCATGTCCAGCACGCCATGGTGGGAGGGGCCGTCGTCGCCGGTGACCCCGGCCCGGTCCAGGCAGAACACGACGGGCTGGCGGTGCAGGCCCACGTCGTAGATGGTCTGGTCGATGGCCCGGGTCAGGAAGGTCGAGTAGACGGCGAAGACCGGACGCAGGCCGCCCATGGCCATGCCGGCCGCCGAGGTGACGGCATGCTGCTCGGCTATGCCGACGTCGAAGCAGCGGCCGGGGAAGCGCTCCTCGAAGGGGAGCAGTCCGGTGGAGTCGGGCATGGCGGCGGTGATGGCCACCAGCTCGGGACGCTCCTCGCCCTCCTTGATGATGGCCTCGGTGAACGCCGCGGTGTACGAACCTGGCTTCACGCCGCCGATGTCGTGCAGGTGCTTGATGGTGTCCTGCTCGGCGGGGGCGTGCCCCTTGCCCTTCTGCGTGAGGACATGGACGACGACGGGCCCGTCCAGTTCGGCGGCGTTGCGCAGCGCCCGCTCGACGCCTTCGATGTCGTGGCCGTCGAAGGGGCCGGTGTAGCGGACGCCGAGCTGCTCGAAGAAGGCGGGCGGTTCCCACATCTCGCGCACGGCGGCCTTGGTGGCGTCGAGGCCCCGGGCCAGGCGCTCGCCGGCGGGCAGTTTGTGGATGGTGCGCTCGAGGCGCTCCTGGTTGCGCAGCCAGGTCGGGTTGAGGCGCAGGCGGGCCAGGCTCTCGCCCAGGCGGGAGATGGTGGGGGCGTAGGACCGGCCGTTGTCGTTGAGGATGATGATCGCGTTGCGGCCGCTGTGGCCGAAGTTGTTCAGGCCCTCGAAGGCCATGCCGCCGGTCATGGAGCCGTCGCCGATCACGGCGATGACCCGCCGGCCCTCGCCCAGCTCGCTCTCCTGGGCGACGGCGAGGCCGTGGGCGTAGGACAGGACGGTCGAGGCGTGGCTGTTCTCGATCCAGTCGTGCTCTGACTCCTCGCGGGACGGGTAGCCCGACAGGCCGCCGGCCTTGCGCAGCTCGGCGAAGCCCGCCTGGCGCCCGGTGAGGATCTTGTGCACGTAGGCCTGGTGCCCGGTGTCCCAGAGGATGATGTCCCGGGGTGAGTCGAAGACCCGGTGGAGGGCCAGGGTCAGCTCGACGGCGCCGAGGTTGGAGCCGAGGTGCCCGCTGCCGGCGTCGTCGACGGCCGCGACCACGAACTCCCGGATCTCCTGGGCGAGGTCCGTGAGCTCTTCGGTGGACAGGCCCTTCAGGTCGGCCGGTGAGTGGATCTGCTCGAGCATGGCTGCGGAAGAACCGTACCGCGCCCGACCCGCCGGCCGGGCGGGGCCGTCGTCCTTGGGAGCACTCCCGTGTGTCGACAGGGCCGACGAGCTACCGACGACGATCGGTTCTGGGTGACGTGGGATGTTGCCCACGACAACCGGTGTCACCAGAACGGCTCAGGCGTCGAGGACCAGGTCGGCGGTGACGGGCCAGTGGTCGCTGGGAAGGCGGCCGTCGGGGCGGGTGATGTGGACCCGGGCGTCGTCGACGGTCCAGTGGCGGGACATGAGGATGTGGTCGATGCGGCGGCCGTCGGTGCGGCCGGTGAATCCGTGGTTGGTGCCGGGGGCGTCGCCGGGGACGGCGTCGGTCAGGCCCTCCGCCGCCAGGACGGCCACCACAGGGCCGTCGGGCACCGCGTTGAGGTCGCCGACGACGACGGTCGGCCCGTCGTCCAGCCAGGTGAGGAGCTGCTCTGCCGCGGCGACCCGGTTGCGCTCGTGGTGCTCGTCGAGATGGGTGTTCACGACGGTGAAGGTCGGCCCACCGCCGGTCTGACGCAGGCGCACGACCGTGGCGATGCGGGGGAAGGAGGCGTCCGGCAACTTCGTCCCGGGCTTGGTCGGCGTCGGCCCGTACCAGCGGGTCTCACCGCTGACGATGGTCAGGTCCCCCCGCCGGAAAGCGATGCTGCAGCGCTCGCCCCACCGTCGGGGTGAGCGCCCCGAGCCGGTGAACCCGTAGCCGGGGCAGTGGTCCTGCAGGCTGCGGGCCTGGAACCCGAAGGCCTCCTGCAGCCCGACGACATCCGCGTCGAGCCCTCGCAGCGCGGCGGCCGTCGCCTTCCTGCGGAACGGCCACGAGTTCCACCCGTCCCGGGCCAGCCCGTTCCGCACGTTGAACGTCCCCACCCGCAGCTTCATCGTTCTGGTTGCTCCCACCCGCGCCCCACCGCGGAGGAGCGCAACCAGAACGGCTCTGACAGCTGTTCTGGTTGCTCCCACCCGCGCCCCACCGCGGAGGAGCGCAACCAGAACGGGTCGGCGGTCATGTCGGTCGGAGGAGCAGGGCGGCGAGGTAGCCGGCCACTACGCCGAGGGCGGCGCCTCCGAGGACGTCCAAGCCCCAGTGGGCGCCCAGGTAGACCCGGGCGACGCAGGTCAGGCCGGCGGCGCCGATGACCACGCCCCGGCCGAACCGTTCCTGGGCGATGGTCAGCAACAGGACGGTGGCCAGCGCGGCGGCGATGGCGGCGTGGGAGGACGGCCACGAGAAGCCGTCGACCACCTCCCGGGGGACCCGGCCGAGCGTGGCCAGGGTGGGTCGGGGCCGCTCGACGAACTCCTTCAGGCCGCCGGCCGCCAACCAGCCGCCGAACCCCGCGAGGGTGGCGGCCCCGGCGGCCCGGTAGCGCCCGGCGACGACCAGCCCGGCGGCCGCCAGGACGATGGCCAGCAGTGTCCCCGTCTGCTCGATCAGCTCCAGGGGGGTCTCGAGCCAGTCGGGCAGGTCGAAGATCCACTGACCCACGCTGCGCTCGAAGGCCCAGGGGGTGCGCCGGTCGGCCAGCAGGCCGGTCAGGACGAGGGCGGCGGCTGCGCCGAGCAGGGCCGAGCGTTGTCGGGTCACCCGGTCAGGTGGTCGCCGGTGTCGCCGCGGGACGGTGGCGGAGGCGGCGGAACACTTCTCGCAGCGCCCAGGCGATGCCATAGCCGCCGGCCAGGACCACGACTCCGCCGATGGCGTCGAGCCAGTAGTGGTTGGCGGTGACGACGATGGCGAAGAGGGTCAGCCACGGGTAGGCGGCGATCAGGATCTTCGACCACCGGTGCTTCATGTGCGGGAAGAGGACGAGGAAGGTCCACAGCGCCCAGGCGAAGTGCAGGCTGGGCATGGCCGCGTACTGGTTGGAGATCTGCTCCATGGCGCCGCTGTCGAAGGACCAGAGCCCGCCGTAGACGGCCAGGGTGTCGACGAAGCCGTAGCCGGCGAAGCCCCCGAACGGCGGCCCGGCGTCCAGCAGGCGGGGGGGCATGAGCGGGAAGAAGGCAAAGCCGATGAGGGCCAGGAGGGTGGCGAAGATGATCGTGTTGCGCCACAGCGAGTAGCGGGCCGGCTGCTTGCGGAACAGGTAGATGAGGGCGTAGCCGGTGATCCAAAAGTGCAGCGTCCCGTAGAAGACGTTCCAGAACTGGAGGAACAGGCGGTAGCCGAGGAAGGCGTCCTGGATGCTCTCCTCGATGAACAGGCCGAGCTCCCGCTCGATGTCGATGACCCGCCGGGCGTTGTCGAAGGCGTGGTCGGGGCTGACGGTGGCGGAGCCGAACTCGTTCCGGATGGCGCTGTAGACGATGTAGAGGGCGAGCAGGACGAGGATCTCGACCCACCATCGCAGCCGGGTGTTGGTGACGTCGTCCCGCGCGCCGTGGGCCTCCTGCTCGGCGTCCTTGACGGCTTCGGCCTCGGTCAGGTCGATCTTCCGCTGGTCGCGGTCGACCGTCCCCCGGTCCTTCATGCCGCCGGCACCGCCTGGGCCTCTGGGCCGGGGTCGACGTCGGTGTCGGCGCAGTCGGCCTTGGCCTGGCCCTTGGGCCCACCGAAGGCGAAGGCCGGGGCGCCGACGAGGCTGGCGGACAGGTTCAGGAAGTAGAGGGCGAGGCCGAGGGCGATGGCCTGGGTGTTGTCGACGCCGAGGGGGTGGAGGAAGAGGACCAGGGCGGTCTCCCGCACGCCCAGGCCCGAGATGCCGATGGGCAGCACCTGCACCATCAGCACGACCGGGATGAAGGCCATCATCGCGGTGATCCCTGCCTCGTCGATGCCCACGACTCGGGCGGCGCAGAAGGCCGCCAGAACCAGCGTGCCCTGGAAGGCGAAGGCGGCGAGCACGAGTCTCCGGGTGTCGGCGGGGTGCTTGCGCAGGTTGGTGACCCCGAAGTGGACCGAGCCGAGGAACTGCAGCCAGTTCTCGTGCTCCTTGAAGCGGCCGAGGATCTTCTGGTGGGAGGCCAGGTAGAGCACGCTGATGAGGCCGACCAGGGCCAGCGTGTTGATGACGAGGGCCGCAGTGGCGGCGCCGTGGTCGGGCAGCAGGCCCCGGTTGACCACCAGGCCGATGACCGAGATGAGGGGCAGGACGAGCCAGCCGGTGAGGCGCTCGATGACCACCGAGGCGACGGACTCGGGGCGGTGGCCGTTCAGGTCCCGGGAGACCCGGGCGATGCGCAGGACGTCGCCGCCGATGGTGGTGGGCAGGACGTTGGAGACGAACTGGCCGGCGAAGTAGTGGGAGGTCAGGCGCTTGAGCGGTACCCGCAGGTCGAGGGCGTGCAGGACCTGGTCCCAGCGGACCGCGGAGAGGACGATGCTGCCCATGGTCAGGCCGATGGCCAGGATCATCCAGACCGCCGACATCGGCTCCCAGTCGGGGACCAGCTCGCTGGGATCGAAGTCGGGGACGCGCCACAGGAGGACGGCGAGCATGCCCGCGCTCAGCACGATCCTCAGGACGAGGACGACCCACCTGTTCTTCAAACGCTCTCCACCTGCCCGGGAACCCCTCAGCTTACGACTGAGGCTTGGGTGCGGGAGCTTCGGCGCCCGGTCGCCCGTTCGTTCTGGCGCCCGATCTGCCGGTCATGGGCGGAGGATCAGGCGCCGGTTGCCGGTACGGCCCCGTCGTGACCGGCTGCCTAGTGTCGAGTCATGACCACGACCGGCCACGGCGGCGAGCTGGCCCTCGCCGCGCTCACCCCGTTCGGCGTCCAAGAGCTGTTCACGCTCTCGGGCGGCCACGTCTTCCCGCTGTATGACGCCGCGGTGAAGCAGGACGTGCGCATCGTCGACGTCCGCCACGAGCAGACGGCGACCTTCGCCGCCGAGGGCACGGCCAAGCTGACCCGCCGTCCCGGGGTGGCCGTGCTGACCGCCGGCCCCGGCGTGACCAACGGGATCTCGGCGGTGACCACGGCGCACTTCAACGGCTCACCCCTCGTGGTGCTGGGCGGCCGGGCGCCCCAGGCCCGCTGGGGCGCCGGCTCGCTGCAGGAGTTCGACCACGTCCCCGTCCTCAAGCCCATCACCAAGGACGCCCGCACGCTCAAGGACGTGAACAAGATCGCCCACGAGGTCCACGAGCTGGCGCGGATCGCCCTGACCCCGCACCGGGGCCCGGTGTTCGCCGACCTGCCGCTGGACGTCGTCTTCGCCGACGGCCAGGCCGAGGAGGTGGAGCTGGGCCGGACCCATGTGCGGGAGGAGATGCTCGAGGACATGGCCCAGGCCGCTCGCCTGATCGCCAAAGCCGAGCGCCCGGCGATCATCGCCGGCACCGACGTCTACTGGGACGGGGCGTGGGACGACCTGCGGGCCGCCGTGGAGCACCTACGGGTGCCGACCTTCGTCAACGGCCTGGGCCGCGGCTGCCTTCCCGCCGACCACGAGCTGGCCTTCAGTCGCACCCGGGGCCTGCTGAAGACCGAGGCCGACCTGGTCGTGGTCATCGGCACGCCGCTGGACTTCCGGCTCTCCTTCGGCACGTTCGGCGACGCCAAGGTCATCCACGTCGTCGACTCCCCCGAGCAGCAGGCCGGCCACGCCGTGACCGAGCTGTCATTGGTCGGCCCCATCGACAAGGCCCTGGCCTCGTGGGCCGACCACATCGGCGAGCGGGCCGACCACGAGCCCTGGATCGAGCGCCTGCGGGACCTCGAGTCCTGGGCGACCACCGACGAGTCGGCCGCCATGGAGGCCGACACCACGCCCATCAAGCCCTCCCGCATCTACGGCGAGATCCGCCGGCGCCTCGACCGCGACGCCGTGGTCGTCAACGACGGCGGTGACTTCGTGTCGTACTCGGGCAAGTACATCGACAGCTACGAGCCCGGCTGCTGGCTGGACCCCGGCCCCTACGGCTGCCTCGGTACCGGCATGGGCTACGCCATCGCCGCCCGGATCGCCCGCCCCGACAAGCAGGTCGTGGTGATGATGGGCGACGGCGCCGCCGGCTTCAGCCTGATGGACGTCGACACCCTGGTGCGCCACCAGCTGCCCGTGGTCATCGTCGTCGGCAACAACGGCATCTGGGGCCTCGAGAAGCACCCCATGCAAGCCATCTACGGCTACGACGTCGCCGCCGAGCTCACCTCCGGCACCCGCTACGACGACGTCGTGAACGCCCTGGGCGGCGCCGGCGAGATCGTCGACACCCCCGAAGACATCGGCCCCGCCCTGGACCGAGCCTTCGCCTCGGGTGTGCCCTACCTGGTCAACGTCCTCACCGACCCCGAAGACATCTACCCGAGGCAGTCGAACCTGGGGTAGCTCAGGATGGCCGTGGTCGGGCTGTCCCGTCGCCGGGCAGGGTCGGAAGCGACGGGACAGGCTGGTCGAGAGCCTCGCCGAGGCACTTGTGCAACTCGGCGGCCATCTTCGGTGTGAGAGCGATGCAGCGCATGGCGTCGAGGGCATCGCCGTGGAGCAACCCGATCACGGCGCGACCGTCAGGCTCGGCGGCTGCCTTGAACGCGATAGCGAACGCTGACATCTGCGCCTTGAACGGGACTGTGGCGCCACCGCCCAGCTCGACGACCGTCACCACCGACCTCCATCGTCGGCGATGCGGTCGAGGGCCGCACGCAGCTCCAGCACATCGCAGATTCCGATGCCCACGAACTGGGCCTCGGCCAAGGAGTCGCCGAAACCGAGCACGTAGACGTCCTCGCCGCAGTCGTCGATGCCCGTAACGATGGCGCCGACAAAGGCCGTGGGACGGATCTCTGCCTCGATCTGCTGACCTCTGATCTGCATGGGGAGTCTCCTTCGCTGTTGGGGGTCCGCAACCTACGAAGGGGGTGTGACAGCCATCCCTTGCGGCCAGGGACACGGCTGCCTGCGGGCGGTGAGCTCGAGCCAGGACTGTCAGGGGTCGTCACTACGTTCGGCGTGTGGCCACCGAAGACACCCGATTCGAGCGTGTGGCCAAGCTCCTCCTCGGTCGCGGCCAGGTCGCCGACGACGTGGAAGGCGATGTCCGATCGGCGGCAGTGCAGTGGCTTGCCGAAGCGGAAGCCGACTTGGACGCCATCGAGCCGGCGATCGCCGCTGGTCGGCATCGGGTCGCCTACGAACGCGGCCTACGACACGTTTCGGCATGCCGCTGAGGCGGTGATCCACGCGTCCGGCTACCGGGTCCTGAGCGGCCGGGGATCGCACGAGGCGACCTTCGCACTGGCGGCGGTCATCCTCGATGACGAGTCGACCGACGTGTTCGAGGCGGCGAGCTCCTCGGTCATCCGCAACACCCGCAACGGCCTGGAGTACCTGGACCCCGGGCGGCCGGTGGCGGTCACCGAAGCCGATGCCCGATGGGCGGAGGACCTGGCCGGTCGAGCAGTCGAGGCGTGCTCGACCTACGTTGCGGGGTCGTCGGGATAGATGCCGAGCATCGGCCGGTCGACGACGGTCTCGTGGAACGAACCGTCGCCGTCCTCGAGCCAGCCGGTCGGCCGGATCTGCACCTGGACCTGGCGGTTCAGGTCCTGACCCGCTCGGTCAACCGCCGGATAGAGCTCCTCCCGGTCCGGGTCGCCCAGCACGAGCAGGTCGATGTCGCCGATCGGTCGCGCCATCTGCTCGCCGGCCCAGGCCGCCGCCCACGACCCGAAGATGTACGCGCCGTCGACCCCGTCGATCGCCACCGCCTTCCGTAGGCGGGCCGGCGGCCCGAACGCCAGGACCAGCAACTCGCGCAACGGCCGGAAGTACGGGCTCGCCGTGTTGGCCCGGATCAGCCGGGTCCGCCCGACCTTTCGGCTGGTGACGATCCCCGAGCGCTCGGCCCGCTCGATCTCCCGGTGCACCGACGGATCAGGGATCCCGAGCCGCCTGCCTAGGTCCGCCAGCGAGGCCTCCTGTTCAGGATCCTCCAATACCGCAGTCAGCAGCTCGCCCTGCTGCTGCGATCGGAGGATCGGCAGGAGCTCAGGGGCCGCAGACCGTTCCACAAACTGAAGGATATCTTCCGAACTACGGAAGTAAGGGGGGAAAGAAGGCCCGGCGACTGTCTCCGCGCCACCCTGCGGCCACGATTCGGTGGCCCGTGGTCAACACTATGTTCACGTTGTGCCCAGTGGGATGCGTGATCTCAAGCGGGCAGGTACCGAATCAGCCATCCTCGAGGCGGCCTGGCACCGCTTCGCCGGCAGCGGGCCTGACGGGACGTCGGTTCGGGAGGTCGCGAGCGATGCCGGCTGCAACCACACGCTCATCACCCGCTACTTCGGGTCGAAGAGCAGGCTCGTGGCTGCGGTGGTGCACCGGCTGGCGCATGGACGTGGACTCCGCCGTCGAGGCTGCGGTGGCGAGCGGCGGCGACCCCGTCTTCGAGTTGCTCGAGACCGCCCGCCGGCGGCGGCCATGCGTCCAGCTGCTCGTGCGGAGCGGTCTCGGAGACCTCGGCGAGGCGGGATGCCCTGCGGTCCGGCACGCGACGCGGATCCTCGCGGCCCCTCAGCCCGGCGGGACTCCCGGCGAGCGCCGGGAGTTGCGATCGCGCCTGTGCACCTACGGTGCCGCCAGCCTCGTGCTGGGCTGGTTGACCTATGAGGACTTCGTCGTCGCGGCCGTCCGGCTCGGGGCGGTGAGCCGGCGACGGCGAGACCTCGCCATCGCGGCGGCGGCCCACCGGCGTGATGAACGTGGCGCGCTCGGCGAGCCCGAGCCTGACGGGCCCCCTTCGCCTCGGTCGACTGCCCGCGGGCGACGGTGGTCCCCGATCCGCCAACCGCCCAGCTGGCGCTGGTCGCGGCCGCCGTGGAGCTCTTCGCCCTGCGCGGCCCGGCGTCGGTGTCGGTCCGGGACGTGGCCCGGCACGCCGGAGTCAACCAGGGTCTGATCTATCGGCACTTCGGGTCGAAGCAGGCGCTGCTGGCCGCGGCGTTCGAGCAGGGCAGCTCGGGCCTCTTCCCTGCGGCGCTGGCTCCCGAAGGCTTCGACATCGACACGGTCATCCACCAGATCCACCACGGGTCACGCGCCCCATGGCTGATCGCCCGCATCCTGGTCGACGACGTCGACATCGGCGAGGTGCGGAAGCAGTTCCCGATCCTCCGCCGACTCCTCGACGCGTACGAACGATGTGCCCACAGGTGCGCGAGGGAGCCGACCTCGACCGATCCGCGGATCGCCGTGGCGTCGGTGACCTGCATGGCGATGGGCTCGGTCATCTACGGGCGTGAGCTGCGCTCGGCACTCGACCTGCCCGACGACGGGTCCGTCGAGGTGGCGATCGCCGACCTCTGCCGTGTGCTCCTCGCCGAGCCCCTCGGCGGTGCAGACGCCGCTTGGCGTTGACCTGAGGCCGCCACTCCCGAGCCACGCTCCGGGTGGCCGACCCACCCGACGGGCTCAGCGCCGGGCCGCACCCATCGTCGGCAGCAGTCGCTTCTCGTCCCGCTGCGCCTCGAGCACCGTGCGCATCTCGCTGAGCGCCTCGGGGGCATCGGTGCTCAGGTTGTTGCGCTCCTCGGGATCGATCGTCAGGTTGTGCAGCTCCCACGCCGGCTCGGCGGCCGGCGGGGCGCCGGCGGTCGTCGGGACGCCGCGCTCGGCGTTCCACTGGTCGAGTCGCTCGTAGTAGTGGTTGAGCTTCCAGAGCTCGGGCGCGCCGTCGGCGCCGGTCGGCAGGCTCGCGACGACGGACTCGATGCAGGCCGGCGGGTCGAGGGAGCCGAACGGTTCGCCGGTGAGGACGTTGGCCTGCGCCTCTCCGCTGGTGACGTTGTCCTCGGTCATGAAGTAGATGGCGCCGGCGACGGACTCGGCGCGCAACGCTTCCGGTGACGACTCGGCTGAGGTCGCGGCCCGGCAGCGGTCGGGCTTCCGCATGGGTCTGCGCGACGCCCGCCGCGGCCCGTTCGCACGTCGATCCCCGCGAGGCCGAGCAACGTGGGGATGAGGTCGACATGGCTGGTCGGTGCGGTGATGCCCTCCGGGGAGCGCGGCGACGCCGGGTCCCTTGATCACCATCGGGACGCGGGTGGCTTCGTCGAAGGCGTTGGCCCACTTCTGCTGGAGCCCGCCGTGAGCGCCGAGGAGGTCACCGTGATCGGAGGTGAACACGATGATGGTGTCGTCGGCCATCCCGGATGCCTCGAGGGCGTCGAGGATGCGCCCGATGGCCTGGTCGACGAGCTTGTGCAGGTAGAAGTAGAGGCGGCGGTAGGCGTTGTCGGTGGGCTGGTCGGCGACCATCTGGGGCCACAGCGCCTTGAACTGCTCCTGGCAGGCGGGGCGCCCGGCGAACGAGTCCGACTGGGACGGAGCGGCGTCGATGTCGGGCACCGTGTCGTCGTCCACCTCGAAGCCGAGGAGCAGCTCGTAGAAGCCGCCGGCGAACGCGATGTCGTGGGGGTTCACGAAGGAGGCGACCGCCAGCCACGGACCGTCGCTCGAGGCCGCCGCCAGGTCGTCGAAGAGGTCGACGACCTGCTCGGCGAACACGCCGTCGCGCACGGTGCCGCTGTCGGGCTTCGCCGCGCCGTGTGGCTCTCGGCCGATCCATCCCGAGAACCCGAACGGATCGAGGCGGTCGGCGCGCCGGTAGGCCTCGACCGCATCGGCGATCACGTGGCCGTCGTCGTCGGACGCCAGGAGCCCCTCATGGGTCCCCGGCACGAGCAGGTCGGCGTGGCTGATGTGCCACTTGCCCCGGTAGTGCGTCTGGTAGCCGCCGGCGCGGAACCAGTCGCCGAGCGTGGGGACCGCATCGGGGTCGAGCCAACGCATGCGCGGGATCGTCGTTGTGCTTGGCGACCCCGTCGGTCTGGGAGACGCCGTGCAGCGACGGGTACTGCCCGGTGAACAGGGTGGCGCGGCTGGGAACACAGGCCGTGGAGCCCACGTAGTGGCGGTGCAGCTCCAGCCCGCCGTCGCGGATCCGTTCCCGAGCCGTGAGCTGGGTGCGCCGGAACTCGGCGAGCGTGGCGGTCTCGTACGGGGGCGGGTAGCGCTCCTCGTCGGTCATGATCAGGAGCACGTTCGGCGCGGCCATCCTCGGATTCTAGACAATCGCGGACCGAGGATGTAGACGTTTGTTTACCGAAATAGGGTGGCGGGGTGACGGAGAAGGGGGCCATCCCGCGGTGGCGTCGCGTGCTGGGGTCCGGGACGCTTCGCGACGATGCCGTCGCCGGCTTGGTGGTCGGGGTCCAGTCGGTGCCCGACGGCCTGGCCACGGGCCTGTTGGCCGGCGTCAATCCCCTTGCGGGTCTCTACGGCTACCTGGTCGGCACGGCCGCCGGGGCGATGTTCACCAGCTCGACGTTCATGGCCGTACAAGGCACGGGCGCGATGGCGATCCTGATCGCCGACGTCCCCGCCATCAGCGACTCGGCCGAGCCGGCTCGCGCGCTCGTGACGCTGTCGGTGCTCACGGGCGTCGTGATGCTCGCGGCGGGGGCGCTGCGGTTGGGATCGGTGCTGCGGTTCGTGTCCAACGCGGTGATGGTGGGGTTCATCAACGCGGTCGGGATCAACATCGTGCTGGGCCAGCTCGCGAACCTGACGGGCTACAGCGCCGAGGGCGCGAACCGGCTGGTTCGGGCCTTCAACACGTTGATCCGTCCCGGCGAGATGCAGGGCACGAGCCTGGCGGTCGGGCTCGGCACGATCGGCCTGATCCTGCTGCTCGAACGGACCCGGCTGCGGTCCCTCGGCCTGGTCGTGGCGGTGATCGCGACCTCGGCCGCAGCGCACTGGGCCGGTTGGAGTGACGTCGCGACGCTCGAAGGGCTGGGCGTCGTCGCCGATTCGCTGCCCACCCTCGAGTGGCCCCTCCTGCGGCTGGTCCCGGTGCTGGTCATCCCGGCCGCCTCGCTCGCCTTCGTCGGGCTCGTCCAGGGCGCAGGGGTCTCGGCGAACTTCCCGAATCCCGACGGCACCTACCCGGATGCCTCGAGGGACTTCATCGGCCAGGGCGCCGCGAACGTTGCCTCCGGCCTGTTCCAAGGCATGCCGGTCGGTGGCTCGGTGTCGGCTTCGGCGCTCAACAAGGAGGCCGGCGCCCGCTCGCGGGCGTCGCTCCTGTTCGCCTCGGCCGTGATGGTGGTGGTGATCGTGGTGTTCGGCGACGCGGTCGGATCGATCACGATGCCGTCGCTGGCGGGCCTGTTGATGCTCATCGGCTAGCGAACGATCAGTCCGGCCGACCTGGCATCGGTGTGGAGGATCGGATCGCTGCAGAAGGTCGTCCTCGCCGTGACGTTCGCGCTGACGATGGTGATCCCCCTGCAGTACGCCGTCCTGGTGGGCGTGGGGCTGTCGGTGGTGCTCCACGTGGTCCGCCAGTCCAACCAGGTGATGGTGCGGCGCCGCATCCTCGATCCCGAAGGTCACCTCGTGGAGGTCGATCCGCCGGCCGAGCTCGCCGCCAATGACGTGGTCGTCCTGCAGCCCTACGGGAGCCTCTTCTTCGCCGCCGCGCCCGTCTTCGAGGCGGCGTTGCCTGCGGTCGTGGCGACGTCGGCCCATTCGGTGGTCATCCTGCGCCTGCGCGGCCGCAGCGATCTGGGGACGACGTTCATGGACGTCCTGTTCCGCTACGGCCAGGCGCTGGCCGCGGTCGACAGCAAGCTGATGATCGTGTCGGCCAACGAGCGCATCATCGAGCAACTCGACGTGACCGGGATCACCGACCTCATCGGCGCGGAGAACATCTACCCCGGCGATGAACGGGTCGGCGCCACCATCAAGCGGGCCTACGCCGATGCCGCGACGTGGGTCGACGCGCACCGCTAGCCGACCGGCGGCTGCGGGCGTCGCCCCGCCTTCACGGCGCCGTCGCTTCCGGTTCCAGATCGAAGCCGTGGGGCGGGCGTCGGACCAGGAGCACGACGCTCACCACGGCCACCCACGCGGGCACCACGTAGATCGTGGCGACCGAGATGGTGACGTTGACGAACTCCGCGGCGCCGACGCCATAGGTGAGCCACACCAACCAGCGGGGCAGGGCACCGGTGGCTCGTCCGAGGCTCGCGGTGGCGAACATCACCAGGGTCGCGACCCGGGGCGCGAACACCGACAGCACCACCGCGGCCGCCGCTCGGGTGAGCGCCACCGCGTCGGCTGATGGCGTCCGCCCACCGACGTAGACGAGCACCGCCGGAGCCGCCAGGAACGAAGCGCCGACGAACAGCAGTCCCGCGAGCAGGATGCTGGCGCCGAAGAACACCGTCCCGAACAGCTTCGGTTCACGGTCACCGAGTCGGCCCCGCACCACACCGACGAACCACAGGAAGGCGATCGTGGCGACGACGAGCACCTGGACCCAGATCAGCGCGGCGGTGCTGTTCGAGGGGTCGGCGTAGTAGCGGTCGATGTCGGCGTCGGACGCACCGATCCCGGGGGCGCTCAACAGGCCGGCCAGGGACAACGACCAGCCCGTGGCGCAGATGATCCCCGCGACGGCCGCCGCGTGGACCGACGCGAACCGACGCCGCAGTTGCCGCGAGGCGAGCAGCGGGTCCTCACGAGCACCGATGGAGTCGGCCACGACGCCTAGCGTAGACATTCGGATACCGAAGGCTCGGAGAACCGGCCGGGCGTCGATCCGGCCACCAGGGAGTCCGCGCGTGAGCAAGCCAGTGGGGACAGACGCGACCCGGGTGGCGATCGCGTCGTCGACCGCGACCTCGCCCGGCGCTCGTCGGCGCCGTCACCACGGGGATCGGTGGTGAGCGACAGCGACCGCCTCGCCGCCTCGCAGCCCGGGTCCGCGGCGCCGGCGGGCCTCCAAGGCCTCAAGCGCGTCACGTTGGGCTCGGCCCTCCAGGTCGTCCTGCTCGTCCTCGCCCTGTCGGTGATGGTCTCCACGATCACCGGCCTCGACCTGGACCAGCTCACCGCCGAGCTCCGGGCCGCATCGTGGTGGCTCGTCGGCCTCGCCTTCGTGGCCGCCCAGACCCCCCGGTTCTCCCAGGCCCTCTCCGCGCTCGGCGCCGCCACCCATCCGCTTCCTGCCCGCCCCGTGTACCTGCTCCAACTCGCGCAGGGCTACGTCGCGCCTCGCCGTGACCACCAGCGCCGCCCGCATCGCCATGAACGTCCGGTTCTTCCAGAAGCAGGGGTTCACCGCCGGGGCCGCGCTCGCCAAGGGCCTGCTCGACAGCTTCGCCGGCTTCCTCGTCGAGGCGACGTTGCTCCTCGGACTGCTCGTCCTCACCCCCCAGACCCTGTACTTCGACCTCGATGCCCCCAGTCTCCCCGAGTGGCGCACCGTCCTCGGCCTGCTCGTCGTCTTGGCGGTCCTGCTGGCCGCGGCCGTCGATGGCGGTTCCCGATCGCCGACGCCAGCTCCGCAGCTGGGCCACGAGCCTGGCGGCCGACGGGCACCACGCCCTGCGAGGCCTGGCCTCACCCCGTCGGCTCTCGCTCCTGTTCGGGGGCAACCTCGCCACCCTCCTCCTGTTCTCGTTGACCCTCGGTCTGTTCGCCGCGGCCCTCGGCACCACCGTGTCGTTCGCCGACCTGATCGTGATCAGCATCAGCGTCTCCCTGCTCGCCGGGCTCCTGCCCGTGCCCGGTGGGATCGGCGTGGTCGAGAGCGGCCTCACCTTCGGCCTGGTCGCCGCCGGCATGCCCGAAGATGCCGCCTTCGCCGCCGTGGTCCTCTACCGGGTCGCGACGTTCTACCTCCCGGCCCTGTGGGGCTACTTCGCGTTCCGGACCCTCCAGCGCCAGCACTACCTCTGAGCGCCGTCGCCGAGGGGGCGCGGTGGGCCGGAGCTGAGCCCCTGGTGTAGACAATCGGATACCCACTCTGCGGCGGACTGGCTGTGCGTCGCTCCCGCCCCCCAAGGAGCCCACCCATGAGCGAACCGACGAGCGCCGCGCCCGTGCCCCGAATCCCTGATGGCGATGCCTACTTCGCCGAGGTCTTCGACAACTACCGCGACCACGTCAACCCCTACCTGGCCGACTTCCTCGCGTTCGCCGGTTTCGGCGTCGAGGTCTACGGCGAGGGCTGCTACATCGAAGACCACGAAGGTCGTCGCTATCTCGACTGCCTGGGCGGCTACGGCACCTTCGCCCTCGGGCACCGCCATCCCGAGGTCGTGGCGGCCGTCAAGGATCAGCTCGACTCGCTCGCCATGAGCGGCAAGGCGTTCTTCAGCAAGCCTGCCGCCGACCTCGCCGCCGCGCTGGCCGAGATCGCGCCAGCGGGGCTGCAGTACACCTTCTTCAGCAACTCCGGGACCGAAGCGGTCGAGGCCGCCCTCAAGTTCGCCAAGGTCGCGACCGGGCGCAGCCGCATCATCTCCACGATCGACGGCTACCACGGCAAGACCCTCGGGGCGCTGGCCACCACCGGCCGCGAGAAGTACCGCGAGCGCGTCGAGCCGCTCATGCCCGGCGTGGAGTTCGTGCCCTTCGGCGACACCGCCGCTGTGGTCGCCGCGATCGACGACCGGACCGCCGCGGTCATCGTCGAGCCGATCCAGGGCGAGGGCGGCATCCATGTGCCGCCCGACGGCTATCTCCGGGCGATCCGCGAGGCGTGCGACCGCACCGGCGCGCTCATGATCGCCGATGAGGTGCAGACCTGCATCGGGCGCACCGGCGCGATGTTCGCCTGCGACCACGAGGGCGTCGCCCCCGACCTCATGACCCTGGCCAAGCAGCTCGGCGGAGGCGTCATGCCGATCGGCGCGACCATGGGCACGGCGGCGATCTGGGAGAAGGTGTTCTCCGAGAACCCGCTGATGCACACGTCGACGTTCGGCGGCAACCCCTTGGCGTGCACCGCCGGCCTCGCCGCCGTCCGGGTCGTCCAGGACGAGGACCTCGTGGCCCGGTCACGTGACCGGGGTGCGCTCATGCTGGAGCTCTTGACCGAGATGCAGGCGAAGCATCCCGACCTCGTCACCGACGTGCGCGGCAAGGGCCTCATGATCGGCGTGGAGTTCGCGCATGGACGACGTGGCCGAGCTGACGGTGGTCCAGATGCTCGAGCGCGGCATGTGCGCAGCGTTCACGCTGAACAACCCCCGCGTGATCCGGTTGGAGCCGCCGCTCATCATCAGCGAGGACGAAGTGCGCAAGGCGGTCGAGATCATGGACGCAGCGCTCACGGCGACCACCGAACTGCTGGCGACACCGGCGTAGCCCGTCGGCCTCATCAGAACCGCCGAACTCCAGGTTGTGAGCCCGACGACGTCAGCTCAGCTTGTCCAAGAACCGTTGGGTGTCCACGACGACCCTTGTCACCCGACCCACGGCCACGAGCCCGCGATCGTCATTGACGCTCACGGTGAACGTCAGGCGCCGGCCCTGGACGGCCTCGAGGGTGGCTTCGGCGGTCACCCGCTGACCGACCGGGGTGGGGGCCAGGTGGTCGATCTGGACCCGCTGTCCCACGGTGGTGGCGCCTTCGGCCAGCTGGCCGTCGATGACCAGGACGCAGGCTTCCTCACTCAAGGCGATCACCCTGGGTGTGGCCAGGACCGGCACAGAACCTGAGTGCATGGCGATGGCCGTGTCGGCGTCGCCGACCTCGAGGTCGACCGACGCACTCGAACCGGGTTCCAGGGGCACCGTCTGTACCCTACGAGCGTCACTCTCCGTGGGGCCAGCCCCGGCCGGTGCGGCGGGTGGTCGGCAGCCCTCGAACCCCCTGGAGCGTGTGGTGTCCCTGGTCCCCGATGACGTGATGGAACGGGTGCTCGGCACCGCGCTGCGCACGGGCGGTGACTTCGCGGAGGTGTTCGCCGAGGACCGCCAGGCGGGCTCGGCCACCCTGGACGACGGCAAGGTCGAGGAGCTCAGCTCCAGCCGTGACCGGGGCGCCGGCATCCGGGTCGTCACCGGCGAGACCACCGGCTTCGCCCACACCGCCGACCTCACCGAGGCGGGCCTGCTCGCCGCCGCCGCGGCCGCGGCCGCCGCCGCCCGCAGCGGCAAGGAGGGCGTCACCACCGTCGACCTCACCCGCCGGGACGTCGCCCACCCCAGCACCGTCACCATCGCCCCCTTCGACGTCGGCAAGGGCACCAAGGTCGAGCTGCTGGCCACGGCCGACGAGGCCGCCCGCCAGGCCGGCGCCGCCATCAGCCAGGTCATGGCCCGCTATGCGGATTCCCGCCGCCGCATCCAGATCGCCAACTCCGACGGCCTGCTCACCGGCGACGACCAGACCCGCACCCTGTTCTCCGTCAGCTGCGTGGCCACCGGTGACGCCGGCATGCAGACCGGCCGGGAGTCCATCGGCCACACCATCGGCTTCGAGCTCTTCGACCGCTACGACGTGGCCGACCTCGCCCGCCGGGCCGCCGGCCGGGCCCTCACCAAGCTCAACGCCCGCCCGGCCCCCAGCGGCACCGTCCCCGTCGTCATCGGCAAGGGCGGCGGCGGCGTGCTGTTCCACGAAGCGTGTGGCCACGGCCTCGAGGCCGACCTGGTCGGCAAGAGCGCCTCGGCCTTCCGGGGCAAGGTCGGCGAGCTGGTCGCCAGCCCCCTCATCACCCTGGTCGACGACGGCACCATCACCGACGAGTGGGGCTGCTTCGCCGTCGACGACGAGGGCCGCCCCGCCCAGCGCAACACGCTGATCGAGGACGGGATCCTCACCGACTACATGTGGGACTTCCTGCGGGCCCGCAAGGAGGGCCGGGAGTCCTCGGGCAACGGCCGGCGCCAGAGCTACCGCCACCTGCCCATGGTCCGCATGACCAACACCTTCATCCTCAACGGCGAGGACGACCCCGACGACATCGTCGCCTCCACCGAGAGCGGGGTCTACGTGGCCCAGCTCGGCGGCGGCCAGGTCAACACCGCCACCGGCGACTTCGTCTTCGGCATGACCGAGGCCTACCTCATCGAGAACGGCGAGATCACCGAGCCGCTCCGCGAGGGCAACCTGATCGGCAACGGCCCCGAGGTGCTGCAGCGCATCGACGCCCTGGGCAACGACTTCGAGTTCGGCCCGCCCGGGACCTGCGGCAAGGACGGCCAGGGCGTGCCCGTCGGCGACGGCGTCCCCACCCTGCGGGTCTCGGCCCTCACCGTCGGCGGCACCGCCGCCGCGTGAGGGTGCCACTGACCGCAACGGAGGCAATAGAGGGCGGTTTCCGCCCCGCATTGCCTCCGACGCACGTCGCCGGCCGCCGCGCGGGCGGGCGGGGCTGATGCAGGACGAGCTCTACGCCATCGCCGACCGCCTCGTCGCCCGGGCCCAGCCCGGCGAGCAGGTCGAGGTCGTCGTCGCCCACTCCAAGGACACCGAGGTCCGCGTCTACGAGGGCGAGATCGAGTCGCTCTCGGTCGCCGAGTCCCAGGGCGTCGGCGTCCGGGTCGTGGCCGACCAGCGCCAGGGCTTCGCCTCCGCCGGCACCTTCGACCCCGCCGCCCTCGACGAGATGCTGGACGAGGCCCGGGACAACGCCCGCTTCGCCGAGCCCGACGAGCACCTCGGCCTGGCCGAGCCCGACGGGGTCGCCGTCGCCGACCTGGACCTCTGGTCCGACGGCCTGGCCGCCACCGACACCGACGCCAAGATCGAGCTGGCCCTCGCCCTCGAGCGGGCGACCAAGGCCGGCGACGCCCGCATCATCGGCCTCGAGTCCGCCGAGTACGCCGACTCCATGGGCACCTCGGTCGTCGTGTCCTCGCACCGGCGTGCGCAGCGGCGGCTCCGAGACCGTCTGCGACCTCGTCGCCTACGCCCTGGCCGAGGAGGCGGGCGAGACCCAGACCGGCTTCGGCTTCTCGGTCGGCCGCTCGCCCCAGGACCTCGACGTGGACGAGGCCGCCAACGACGCCGTCTACCGGGCCACCCGCCTGCTGGGCGCCACCAAGCCGCCGTCCCAGCGCCTGACCGTCGTCCTCGACCCCTTCGTCACGGCCCAGTTCCTGGCCATCGTCGGCTCGACCCTCTCCGGTGACGCCGTGCTCAAGGGCCGCTCGCCCTTCGGCGACCGGGTCGACGAGGTCATCGCCGCCCCGTCGGTCACCTTCGTCGACGACCCCACCGACGTCCGGGCCTTCACCGCCGGGACCAACGACGGCGAGGGCCTGGCCACCCGCCGCAACGTCCTCATCGACCAGGGTCGGCTGCACCGGCTTCGTCCACGACGCCTACAGCGGCCGCCGCTCCGGCGTGGCCTCCACCGGCTCGGCCGTGCGCTCGTCCCGGCACCACGCCCATGGCCGGCTGCCAGGCCATCTCCCTCCTGCCCGGCGACCGCTCGCCGGCCGAGCTGCTGGCCGAGGTGGGCGACGGCCTGCTGGTGGCCGACGTGGCCGGGCTGCACTCCGGCGTGAACCCGGTCAGCGGCGACTTCTCGACCGGCGCCGACGGCCTCTGGATCCGGGCGGCGAGCTGGCCGACCCCGTCCGGGAGTTCACCATCGCCTCCACCCTCCAGCGCATGCTGCAGGACGTGGTCGCCGTCGGCTCCGACCTGACCTGGCTGCCCATGTCCGCCGCCGGCGTCACCCTGGTCATCGCCGACGTCTCGGTCTGCGGCGTCTGAGTCCTCCTCGCCCGGTTCTGGCGTCCATTTGTCACGCTGAGCGTGACGAACAGACGCAATTTCGGAGGGGGTGGAGTCTGACCTCCATACTGAGCCGGGTGACGGACCTCATCGACCTGGCCCAGGGCCTCGTGGCCCGGGCCGAGCCGGGGGAGGAGCTGGAGGCCTTCGTGGCCCGCGGCACCTCGCTGTCGGCCAAGGCCTACGACGGCGAGGTCGAGTCCTTCACCTCGGCGGAGACCTTCGGCGTCGGCATCCGGGTCATCCGGGACGGTCGCACCGGGTTCGCCTCGGCGGGCACCTTCGACCCCGAGGTCCTGGCCGACACGCTGGCCGAGGCCCGGGACAACGCCACCTACGCCGAGCCCGACGAGTGGGCCGGCCTGGTCGGCCCCGACGGTGTCGAGCCGCCCGAGATGGACCTGTGGCGCGACGACCTGGCCACGACGCCGACCGAGGCCAAGGTGCAGATGGCCCTCGACCTCGAGGCCGCCGTCCGGGGCGCCGACCCCCGCATCTTCGGCGTCCGCTCCGCCGGCTACAGCGAGGGCTCGGGTGAGGCCGCCGTGGCCAGCAGCACCGGCCTGGTCGTCGGCTCCCGGGGCACGTCCTGCTCGCTGTCGGCCACGGCGCTGGCCCGGGAGGGCGACGACACCCAGATCGGCGGCGGCTTCTCCGCCGGCCGGGGCGTGGCCGACCTGGACATCGACGAGGCCGTGGCCGACGCCGTCCTGCGCTCCACCCGCCTGCTCGGTGCCAAGCAGCCCGCGACCGACAAGGTGACCATCGTCCTCGAGCCCCGCCTGGCCGGCGACCCTCCTCGGCATCGCCGGCGGGACCCTGACCGGCGACCGGGTGCTGAAGGGCCGGTCGCCCTTCGCCGACCGGGTGGGCGAGGCCATCGCCTCCCCGCTCCTGACGCCTGATCGACGACCCCACCGACCCCCGCTCCTTCGGGGCCGACAGCCACGACGGCGAGGGCCTGGCCACCCGGGTCAACCCGCTGATCGCCGACGGCGTGCTGCAGGGCTTCCTCCACGACGGCTACACGGGTCGGCGCTCGGGCACGGCCTCGACCGGCTCGGCCGTGCGCTCGTCCCGCTCCACCCCCGCGCCGGGCTGCCAGGCCCTGGTGATGGTGGCCGGGGAGCAGTCCCCTGAGGAGCTGCTGGCCGGCATCGACCGGGGCCTGTTCGTCCAGTCCCTCAACGGCCTGCACTCCGGGGTCAACGCGGTGAGCGGCGACTTCTCCGTCGGCGCCGACGGCCTGATGATCCGCGACGGCCAGCTGGCCGAGCCCGTCCGGGAGATCACCCTGGCCTCGACCCTCCAGCGCCTGCTGCTGGGCATCGTCGCCGTCGGCGACGACCTCGAATGGCGCCCCGGAGGCGCCACCGCGGCGACCATCGTCATCGCCGACGTCTCCCTGTCCGGCAAGTAGCCCGTTCCAGTTCTGGCGCCCGATCCTGGTGTCATGACCCCGAAATCAGGCGCCAGTACGAGGTGGGCGGTGGGGTCGGCCCCAGAATCAGGAGCGACGGCTCGTCGGGGTCAGTGGCACGGGCACGGGCGCGGACCCATCGGCCTCCGGCATGCAGCAGGACAGATCGGAGCGGCACGCCTCGGGCGGCGGCGTGGCCACGAGGGTGTCGCGCACCTCGTCGATGTCACGAGCGAACTGACGCAGCTCGGCGATGCGCTCGGCCACCTCGGCCTGCTTCTCGTCCAGGAGCTGCAGGACCGCCTGGTGGGCGGCAGAGCAGTTGACACCGTCCCACACGGGAAGCAGCTCGACGATCTGGTCGCAACTCAGCCCGAGGTGCCGGGCGCGGGTGATGAAGAGCAGACGGGCGGCGTCGCTGTCGGAGTAGTCCCGGTAGCCGGTCGCGGTGCGATCGGGCAGACCCAACAGGCCCACCCGCTCGTAGTAGCGGACGGTTGATGTCGGGACGCCCACCTCGGCGGCCAGCTCGGAGATCCGCACCGGGACCGACGTTCAGACGCGGCGGAACGAGCTGGTCCGGGGGCTTGACATTGCACTCGGGTGCAAGCCGTACGTTCTGGTTCCAGGGCTGATCAGCGGCCCCGACACCAGGAGGGGATCCATGGCGATCTACACCCGGGACAACACCGAGCTGGCCTTCGACGAGGACGGCGTCGGGCAGCAGCGCCGCGGCGAGGGCGGCGGGATGGCCGTCGCGCTCGAGCAGTGGCGGGCCGGTCTGGACACGGCCGAGATGTTCGCCGGCCTCCCCGACGGCGCCTGCCAGGAGCCGCACTGGGGCTACGTCGTCCGGGGTCGGGCCACGATCCGGTACACCGACGGCACGGACGAGACCCTGACCGCAGGGCACGCCTACTACCTGCGGCCGGGGCACAACGCCCACATCGACGAGGACGCCGAGTTCGTCGAGTTCAGCCGGACCGACCAAGGCGAGGGCGTCCACTCCGCCATCGGCTGATCCTCTGCCCCGCCGTTCGGACCTTGTGCACCAGGCCGCCAGACATTGCGGACTGGTGCACAAGCCGCGGGAGTCCCGTAGTCCGGCACGAGATGGGAGGATCAGGGGATGGGGGAGCCGGTCATCATCGAAGTGGCGGTCAACGGGGTGACCCGGAAGGCGGAGAACCCGCACGTGCCGATCGAGCCCGACGGAGATCGCGGCGGACGCACTGGCTTGCCTGGCGGCAGGGGCGGCCATCGTGCACAACCACATCGACCGCTTCGGCGTGCCCGGGCCGGATGCGGCGGAGCGCTACCTCGAGGCGTGGCGGCCGGTGCTGGCCGAGCGGCCCGATGCCCTGCTCTACCCGACGACCAACGCCGGCGCGACCGTCGAGGAGAGCTACGCCCACGTCGCCCCGTTGGCCGAGGCGGGTGCGCTCCGACTGAGCCTGGCCGACCTTGGCTCGGTGAACCTGGGCGGGGCCGAGCCCGACGGGGTGCCGACCGGGGACTGGGTGTACCGCAACAGCTTCAGCGACGCCCACCACATGTTCGCCCTGTGCGAGCGATACGGCCTCGGCCCGAGCCTGGCCGTGTTCGACCCGAGCTGGCTGCGGGCGATCCTGGCCTGGCACGCTGCTGGACGCCTCCCCGCCGGAGCGATGGTCAAGCTCTACTTCGGCGGCGAGAAGGGCTACCTCGGTGGCGCCCCCTTCGGCCTGCCGCCGACGGAGACGGCGCTGGCCGCCTACCTCGAGCTGCTGGAGGGCACGGGCCTGCCCTGGTCGGTCTCGGTCTTCGGCGGGGACCTCCTGTCCACCCCGCTGGCCGACGCCGCGCTGGCCCAGGGCGGCCACCTCCACCTCGGCCTCGAGTGCTTCGCCGGCGATCCCGCCGCCCCGCCTACCAACGTCGCCCTGGTCAGCGCCGCCGTTGCCCGAGCCGACGCCGTCGGCCGCCCTGTCGCCACCCCCACCGAGACCCTCGCTCTCCTCGGGCTGGCCTGAACCCGACGGCACCAGTGGCCCAGCCCTCTCGGTAGTCGGCGATCGCGCCGGCGATCGTGTCGGCGTCGGACACCGTGTCGTCGAGCAGGACGCCGGGCCCTCCGGCGAAGCGCCGCAGGAGCCACAGGTCCTCCGCGACGGTCAAGTGCTTGGCCAGCCACAGCAGCGTCGTCGTGCTCCCGACGAGCCGGCGCCGGGCGTCCTCGTCACCGACCCCGTCGAGCTTGCGGACGAACGGCTCCCTCTGGAACTGCAGGAGGGCCATCACGGTCGTGCGCTCGTCGGCCAAAGGCCGGGGTGGCTTGCGGTCAGGCACGGCGGCGAGGGTGCGGACGCATCAGGCCAGGGCCCGGCGGACCACGGCGTCGCGGACGAGGGGCTCCTTGGGGCGGACGACCTCCCAGCCGCAGCGGACGTAGAAGCGCTCGGCCTCGCCGGTGTGGGCCCAGAGCTCGGCGTGGCCGTGGGTGACGGCCCGGGCTTCGGCGGCCTCGAGCAGCTTCCGGCCCGATCCCGAGGTCCCGGGCGGCGCCGACGCACGAACAGGCCTGACAGCCAAGGCCCCTCGTCGGCGAACTCGGCGTCGGCGTCGTCCCAGCAGACCGAGAGGCTGCCGACGGCGTCGTCGCCCAGGAAGGCGAGCAGCGTGAAGGGCACCTCGTCGCGACGGGTACGGGCGGCGAGGATGGCCAGGAACTTGGCCTCGGCGCTGTCGGCTCGTCGGCCCGCCACTCCCGCCAGTGCCACGCGGCCACCACCGGCACGAGGTCGAGGTGATCCGCCAGGTCCTCGATCTGCACCGTTCTCGCGGTCGATTCGGTGTTCATGGCGACGGAATCAGCCGCCAGAAGTTGGGTCGGGGGTCGGGGAGGGTGGCCGAGGTCCTCGACGACCTCGGCGCCGAGGGCGGTCAGGACGGACGGGGCGGCCTTGATCTTGGTGCTGCGGTCGCCGCCGCCGAGCACGACCCACTCGGTGTCCATCACCCGGGCGTCGACCCAGAGGGACATGCCGTCGGGCAGGGCCGCCGCGGTCACCCCGCCGATGAGCATTCCGGTCAGCTCCCGGGTCTCGTCGGCCGAGGCGAACGAGGCCTTCTTCACGTCCAGCCGGCGGCGGACGGCACCGTTCACATCCAGGCGGGTGTGGGCCAGGACGACGCAGGCCACGTAGGTCTTCTCGCCGCCACCCCGGGGCTTGCCCGCCACCAGGATCGTGTTGGCCGACTGCTCGACGGGCACGCCGTAGTGCTCGCAGAAGGCCGCCGTGTCGGCCAGCGCCGGGGTCACAGTCCATGACCTCGTAGGCGACGCCGACGGCGTCCAGCGCCTCACGGACCTGTGCCCCCGGATCCTCGGTCATCGGGGGCGAAGGTACCGGGCGGCGTGAGCGCCAGCGTGATGGTTGCCTGCGACAGAGCGAAGGCGACCCGGGGCGCCTCGACCTCGGTGACGGCCACGGTGATCGACCGGGCCCGCACGGACACCACGGTGGCGACCCGGGCCACGGTCACCGTCGGGTCCTCGCCGGCAGGGGCCACGAGGGGGTCGAACGTGGCCAGCACGTCCACGCGGTCCCCGGTCCGGAGCGCCGAGGGCGCCGGGCCCGGTCGGGAGGGCCAGCGCCCGGCTGCCGGGGGGCACGAGCGAGTCGGTGCCCAGGCGGTCGGCGACCAGCGGCTCGCCGGCCAGCAGGGGCTCGGTGACGACCCGGTCGTCGGGCACCTGGCTGCAGCGCGCCGGCCGGCACCAGACGCTCAGGCCAGGGCCGCAGCTCGACGGTGGCCGGGCCGGCCAGCGCCCCAGCCGGCAGGTCGATCCGGGCCACGGCCACCTCCACGGGCCGCCCGAAGCGTCGGGCGTCGGCCTCGGCCCGGGACAGCGAGCCGTCGACGGTGACCCCGACGGCCAGCGACAGGCCGAGGACGGCCAGCCACCAGAGCAGGGGCCGGCGTCGCAGCCACAGCCGGGCCCGGAACAGGGCGAACGGACGGAGAGAGGACTGAGGTCGCCGCACGGGCGCGTCTCCTTCGCGAGAGTGACTCAGCGGGGGAAGCGCTGTGGCCAGCCTACGGACTCACCTCGTGGAGTGGGCCGCCGGGCGGCGGGCGAGGCAGTAGCTCCAGCCGCACTCGATCGAGGTCGCGTGGAACGTAACCGGTGACGAGCCGGTCGGCCGCCGCGGGTAGGGCCCAGCACTGCCGTTCTGGCCCTGCTACCCGCGTCCCGCGGCGAGGGGGATGCCAGAACGGGTGGATCGGGATCAGGCGGCGGACAGGAAGGCCTGGGTTCGGGCCGCGACGAGGGCGGCGTCGTCCATCCACACGGCGTGGCCGGCGCCCGGGATGAGCTCCAGCTCGGCGCCGGGGACCTGGGCGGCCAGGGTCCGGGCGGCGTCGGCGCCGCCGAAGGGATCGCCGTCCCCCCAGAGGAGGAAGGTGGGCGCGGCGATCCGGCCGAGCAGGCCGGCGGGCAACGTGAGTCCGGGGTCGAGGCCGCCGGTCGGGGACAGCAGCTTCACCGTGGCGGCCAGCTCCTGACGAACGGTAGGGGTGTCCCGCAGGAGGGCGTGGTACCAGTCGACCATCTCGTCGGTGACCCGTCCGGCGGCTATGGCCTGCTTCAGCCCGATCTGGCCGAGCACGGCCCGCACCGCGCCCCGGGTCGGGGGCACGGCGTTCAGCACCCGGCGCAGGCCGGGCAGCGTCGCCACCCGCATGATCGCCGACAGCTTGCCCATGGGCGCCCCGAGCGTCCAGCCGTACTCGACGATCCGCTGGACCCGCGCGGGATGGGCGGCCGCGGTCCGGAGGGCGAAGTACCCGCCGTAGGAGGTGGCCACGAGATGGGTCGACGGGAGACCGAGCCCGTCGAGCACGTCGAGTACGACACCCTCGGCGTACGCGGCCAGGTGGTCGGGTCCGGTGAAGACCGTGTCGATCGGGTCGCTCAGCCCGCATCCCGGTCGGTCCACCATCACGCAGTGGAAGCCCGCCATCCGGGCCACGAGTGAAGCCCAGCTGGTCCCGGCGTTGTTGACACCGTGGATGAACACGACGTCCGGACCCTCGCCCACCTCCTGGATCCGGATCGTCGTGCCCGTGCGCTCCAGGCGGAGGCGACGCTGGGTCGGCTCGGCCCCTACCGACGCCCAGAGCCGCGCCTCGGCCTCCCGGTACCGGCCCTCGTCCCCTCGCCGCCCCTTCATCGCGTCGATCGAGCGTTCTGGGCACTCCCCCGTGTTCTCCACAACAGAGGAGAGGGCCCAGAACGGGAGGTCATGGCAGAGGAGGGGGTTCGGGCTCGAGGCCGCCGGAGCCGTCGAGGCAGGAGCAGCCGCGGTCCGAGGGGATGGCGCCGATCGCCCGGAAGAGGAGCTTGCGCACCCGGTCGTTGTTGTCGGCCATGACGGCGAAGACCTCCTCCATGGTGACGGAGTGCTCGGCGACGCCCTCGACGCCGACGTCGTAGTCGGTGATCAGGGCGACGGTCGCGTAACAGAGGCCCAACTCCCGGGCCAGCGCGGCCTCGGGGTACTGGGTCATGTTGATGACCGACCAGCCCGCGGAGGCGAACCAGGCCGACTCCGCCCGGGTGGAGAACCGTGGCCCCTCGACGACCACCACGGTCCCGCCGTCGTGCACGGTGATGCCCTCGGCCTGGCCCGCAGCCAGGGCCGCGGCCCGCAGCTCGGGGCAGTACGGGTCGGCGAAGCTCATGTGGTTGATGGTCGGCCCGTCGAAGAACGTGTGGTCCCGGCCCGAGGTCCGGTCCACCAGCTGGTCACAGACCACGAAGTCTCCGGGCGCCACCCCGGCCTGCAGCGAGCCCGAGGCGCACGGCCCCAGGATGCGCTTTGCTCCGACCTCCCGCAGGGCCCAGACGTTTGCCCGGTAGGGGACCTGGTGGGGCGGGAAGCGGTGGTCGGCACCGTGGCGGGGCAGGAAGGCCACCGACCGACCATTGAGCGTGCCGACGTGCACGGCGTCCGAAGGCGGTCCGTAGGGGGTGTCCACCTCGACCCGCTCGACGTCGTCGAGCAACGCGTAGAACCCCGACCCCCCGAACACACCGATCTCGGCCGCACCCACGGCCGGGACCCTATTTCTTGGCGGTGGCCTTTTTCTCGGAGGACGGGCTCTTCTTGTCCGAGGACTTGGCGTCCGACGACGACGTCGTCGTGTCCGACGAGGAGGACGACGAGGACGAGGAACTGTCGCTCGAAGCGGACGAACCGGCGCTGTCGGACTTCTCCGCCGTGGTGGCCGTCGACGACGCGGAGGACTTGCCGTTGCCGGAGCGGCTGTCGTTCTTGTAGAAGCCGCTGCCCTTGAGGACGATGCCGACAGGGGAGAAGACCTTGCGCAGCGCCTTCTTCCTGCAGTTCGGGCACTTGGTCAGCGCGTCGTCGCTGAAGGACTGGACGACGTCGAACTGGTGGTCGCAGTCCTTGCACTTGTACTCGTAGGTGGGCATCGGGGGCTCCGCCTCTGGCTGATCCGGGGTGCGTGGCGGGTGTTGGCACTCGCCCACGCCGAGTGCCAAGGATACCCGGTCCTACGATGGCCCCATGCTCGGCGCAGCGCTGGTTGTGGTCGCCGCTTACCTCCTGGGTACCTTCCCCACCGCGGCGATGGTCGGCCGCGTGACGGGCCACGACCCGACCGTCGAGGGCTCGGGCAACCCGGGGGCGACCAACGTCTACCGGACCTCGGGCCGGGGCGCGGGCCTGGCCGTCCTGGTCATCGACCTGGCCAAGGGCGCCCTCGCCGCCGGCCTGGGCCTACTGGTCGGCGACCACCTCCTCGGGCTGATCGCCGGAGCAGCCGCTGTGCTCGGTCATGTCGCTCCCGTCGGCCGACGCTTCCGCGGCGGCAAGGGCGTGGCCACTGCGGCGGGGATGGCCATCCTGCTCTACCCCGCCCTGAGCCTGGTGATGGGCGTCGTGTTCGCGCTCACGGTCGCCGTCACCCGACGCAGCTCGGTAGGTTCGCTCGTGCTGGCGGTGCTGCTGCCGATTGGTGTGGCGGTGACCGGTCACGGCGGGACCGAGGTCCTGATCACCGCCGGAGTGAGCCTGGTCGTGATCGCCCGCCACCACGACAACATCCGACGACTCATCCGACGAGAGGAAGCCCCCGTGCACCCAGCAGGTGAGCTGTCATGAGCGCGGTGACCAAGGCGGTGATCCCGGCGGCGGGCCTCGGCACCCGCTTCCTGCCCGCCACCAAGGCCCAGCCCAAGGAGATGCTGCCGGTCGTCGACCGCCCGGCCATCCAGTACGTGGTCGAGGAGGCCGTGCCAGGCCGGCATCGACGACATCCTGATCATCACCGGCCGGGGCAAGCGCAGCCTCGAGGACCACTTCGACCGCAACTTCGAGCTGGAGCACCAGCTCCACGAGAAGGGCAAGGACGAGGACCTCGTCGAGATCCGTCAGCTGGCCGACCTCGCCGACATCCACTACGTCCGCCAGGGCGAGGCCCTCGGCCTCGGCCACGCCGTCTCCATCGCCCGCAAGCACGTCGGCGACAACCCGTTCGTGGTCATGCTGGGCGACGACATCATGGTCGACGGCGCCGAGCTGCTGACCTCCATGATCCGCGCCTACGACAAGCAGCAGGCGTCGGTCATCGCCCTGCTGGAGGTGCCCCACGAGGACATCTCCTCCTACGGCTGCGTCCGCGCCCGAGCCGGTGTCGGACCGCCTCGTGAAGGTCCTCGACATCGTCGAGAAGCCCGAGCCGGCCGACGCCCCGTCGGACCTGGCCGTGGTGGGCCGCTACGTCCTCACGCCGGAGATCTTCGACGGCCCTCGAGGGCGTCCAGCCCGGCTACGGCGGCGAGATCCAGCTGACCGACGCCATCGCCGTGCTGTCCACGACTCAGGGGGTCTACGGCTACACCTTCGACCGGGGGCGCTACGACATCGGCATGAAGATCGACTACCTGCGGGCCACCGTCGAGCTGGCCCTGCAGCGCGAGGACCTCGGCCCCGCGTTCCGGACGTTCCTGCAGGACCTGTGCCGAGCGCGAGGGCTGGTGACCCGGCGGTGATCCTGCCGGAGGAGGCCCGGGCCCACGTGCTCGAGCGGGTGCCCCGGCTCGCCCCGGCGGCGGTCCCGCTGACGACGGCCGTCGGCTGTGTCACGGCCGAGGCCGTGACCGCCGGCGACCCGATCCCGTCCTTCGACAACACCGCCATGGACGGCTACGCCGCTGCGGGCCGCCGACGTGGCCGGGGCCGACGAGTCCGATCCGGCCCGTGCTCGAGGTCATCGGCACCCTGGCCGCCGGGCAGCGGCGAGCGCCCCGAGGTCGGCCCGGGTCAGGCGGTGCGGATCATGACCGGCGCGCCGGTGCCCCCGGGTGCCGACGCCATCGTGATGGTCGAGCTGACCGTCGGGACGGCGAGCCCGGTGTACTGGTCCGCAGGCCGTCGGTGCCCGAGGGCAACCACATCCGCCGGGTCGGGCGAGGACGTGACTCCCGGCGACGTGGTCGTCGCCGAGGGCACGGTGCTCACCCCGGCCCACATCGGCGTGCTGGCCAGCGTCGGCCGCGAGGCCGTGACCGTGCGCCGCCCGCCCCGGGTCGGTGTGCTGTCCACCGGCGACGAGCTGGTCACCGCCCCGGCCGCCGCTGGCCTTCGGCCAGATCCGGGACTCCAACCGGCCGATGCTGCTGGCCGAGGTGGCCGCCGGCGGCTTCGAGGCCGTCAACCTCGGCACCGTGGCCGACGACGAGGCCCTCATCACCTCGACCATCGCCGAGGCCGCCGCCTCCTGCGACGCCGTCGTCACCTCGCGGCGGGGTGAGCGTGGGCGACTTCGACCTCGTGAAGCAGGTGCTCGACACCCTCGGCGACATGCGCTGGATGCAGATCGCCATCCGCCCGGCCAAGCCGTTCGCCTTCGGCCTGGTCGAGGGCACGCCGGTGTTCGGCCTGCCCGGCAACCCGGTGTCGTCGCTGGTGTCCTTCGAGCTCTTCGCCCGTCCCGGCCCTGCGCTCGATGATGGGCCATCCCCAGCTCGACCGCACCCGGGTCCGGGCCGTGGCCGACGCCGCCTTCGGGCGCCGGCCCGACGGCAAGACCCACTTCGTCCGGGTCGTGGCGTCCTACCGCGACGGGGCGTTCCACGTCGCCCCGGTCGGCGGCCAGGGCAGCCACCACCTGCAGCGCCATGGCCTCGGCCAACGCCCTGGCCGTGGTCCCCGACGGCGACGGCGTGGCCGCAGGGCGAGCTCGCTCGACGATCATCCCCCTCGGCGAGGTCCCGGCCGCGGGCTGAGCCGCGGATGCCGCCTCCGGCCCGGCCCCGTAGGGTGGAGTCGTGGGGACGCCGTTGGTCGACTCGTTCGGTCGCGTGCACCGCGACCTGCGCATCTCGGTCACCGACCGCTGCAACTTCCGCTGCATCTACTGCATGCCCGAGGAGGGCATGGACTGGATGCCCCGGGACGAGATCCTCACCTTCGAGGAGATCGAGCGCATCGCCCGGGTCCTGGTCGAGCGCTTCGACTTCGACTCGATCCGCCTGACCGGTGGCGAGCCGACGGTCCGGGCCCGCCTGCCGGTCCTGGTCGAGCAAGCTGGCCGCCCTCGGCGTGGACCTGGCCATGACCACCAACGGCGCCACCCTCGGCCTGATGGCCGACGACCTGGCTGCCGCCGGGCTGCGTCGCATCAACATCTCGCATCGACTCGCTGCGGGCCGACCGCTTCCGCGAGCTCACCCGCCGGGACGCCCTGACCGAGGTGCTGGAGGGCATCGACGCCGCGGTGGCCGCCGGGCTTCGACCCGGTCAAGGTCAACGTCGTGCTCATGCGCGGCGTCAACGACGACGAGATCGTCGACTTCGCCGCCTTCGGCCGCGACAAGGGCGTGCACGGTCCGCTTCATCGAGTTCATGCCCCTCGACGCCGACGGGGCGTGGACCGCCGACCAGGTGGTCAGCCGGGACGAGATCGTGGCCGCGATCGGCGCCGAGTACCCGCTCGAGGCCGTCGCCCGGGACCACGACCCCGCCGAGCGCTACCGCTACCTCGACGGCCGGGGCGAGATCGGGGTCATCCCCAGCGTCACCGAGCCGTTCTGCGGCTCCTGTGACCGGGTCCGGCTGACCGCCGAGGGCGGCTTGCGCAACTGCCTCTTCGCCCTCGACGAGGTCGACCTCCGCGGCCCTGCTGCGGGGCGGCGGCACCGACGACGACCTGGCCGACGCCGTCACCGCCAACGTCGCCGCCAAGTGGGCCGGGCACCAGATCAACCAGGTCCACTTCATCCGCCCGGCCAAGTCGATGAGCCAGATCGGCGGCTGAGCCCACCTTCGGGCCACCCCACCCCGCTCACTAGGCTGTGCCGGCATGAGCGACGTCGGCCTCACCCACCTCGACCCCCTCGGTCGGGCCCGCATGGTCGATGTGACCCCCAAGGAGGCGACCCACCGCCGGGCCGTGGCCCGGGGCCGGGTCCACATGCAGCCCGAGACGACCTCGCTGGTCGCCCGGGGCGCGATCACCAAGGGCGACGTGCTCGCTGTGGCCCGGGTCGTCGGGCATCCAGGCGGCCAAGCGCACCGCCGACCTCATCCCGCTCTGCCACCCGCTGCTGGTGGGCTCGGTGCTGGTCAACTTCCGCATCGAGGACACCTACATCGAGATCGAGGCCCAGGTGGAGACCGTCGACCGCACCGGGGTGGAGATGGAGGCGCTGACGGCCTGCTCGGTCGCGGCCCTCACCATCTACGACATGTGCAAGTCGGCCGACCAGTCGATGGTGATCGGCGACATCACCCTGTGGGAGAAGACGGGTGGGCGCTCCGGCACCTACCGCCGGGCCGACACCGAGGGCGCCCCGTCGGCTGACTCCTGAGTCAACTCGCATGGCCACGATCACGGCCCCGATTCGCTATGGTTGCCTCTTCGTAGTAGAAATGTAATGTTCGTAACAAGCGAGAATCGTCGTACCGGAGCCGAGAACGGCGCCATCACGACACCGCCCCGCAACGGGGCGAGACCTGCCGCCGACAGAGGAACCCTCTGAGTGACACCCATCGTCCTGCTGATCCTGGTCGGTATGTGGGCCGCCGTACTGCTGCCGCCGTACCTCCGTGACCGCAACGACAACAGGACAGCAGGCCCCCAGAGCCCTGTCTCCAACACGCTCAACGCCCTCTCCCGCTCCTTCAGCCACCGCGACCGCTCGGGCTACCTGCCGGTGGCCTCGTCGTCGCTGGGCAGCCCGCAGCAGGCCAGCAGCCCGCTGCCCGCCGGCTCCCGCCATCCGCTGACCCGCCGGGGCGCCCCGCAGCTGGTGCCCCGCGCCCCTGAGCCCCAGTCCTCCGCGTTCTCCATCATCGGTGGCCCCGACGCCGGCCCCGAGGCCCAGGACGTGGTCATCGAGGATGCCCGCTTCCTGCTGGCCCCCGAGGTGGACGAGACGTCGGTGGAGCTCGGGACCGATGCCGCTCGAGGCCCCATCCCCGCCGAGGTCATGGCCTCCCGCGCCGCCCGGAAGCGCCGCCGCGAGGTCCTCTACACGCTCGTCGCCGCCAGTGGGCTCAGCCTGCTCATGGCCGTCGGCCTGGGCGGCCCCGTGCTGGCCCTGCACCTGCTGATCGACATCGCCCTGGTCGCCTACGTCACCCTGCTGATCCGCCTGCAGAAGGCCAAGGCCGAGCGCGAGATCAAGGTCGCCTTCCTGCCCCACGGCGGCGAGGGTGTCGCTCCCTCCGAGCTGCTGGCCCAGGGTGGTGGCTTCCGCCCGGGCAACGCCGACCTGGCCCCGGTCGAGATCGAGTCGACCGCCTTCCGGGTCGTCCGCTCCCAGGCCAACTGATCCACTGATCGCCGCCCGCGGCGACCGACCGGCCGCCACCGTGTCGCCTGAGGTCCGTCCCTTGTCGCCCCGGGGTGAGATCGTCGTCGTGCCGGCCTGCAGGGACCGTTCGCCCTGACGTCCCTCGCCCCGGCCCGACCCGGGGGGACTCAGCAGCTGAGGTCGGCGAACGCGTGGACCACGACGTAGTCGCCGGCCCGGTCCCGGGCGACGCCCGACCCGGGGGGACTCAGCAGCTGAGGTCGGCGAACGCGTGGACCACGACGTAGTCGCCGGCCCGGTCCCGGGCGACGCCCGACCCGGGGGGACTCAGCAGCTGAGGTCGGCGAACGCGTGGACCACGAAGTACTCGCCGGCCCGGTCCCGGGCGACGCCCGACCCGGGGGGACTCAGCAGCTGAGGTCGGCGAACGCGTGGACCACGAAGTACTCGCCGGCCCGGTCCCGGGCGACGCCCGACCCGGGGGGACTCAGCAGCTGAGGTCGGCGAACGCGTGGACCACGAAGTACTCGCCGGCCCGGTCCCGGGCGACGCCCACCCCGAGCGTCGTCCAGCGACTGTTCAGGATGTTCTGGCGGTGCCCCGACGAGTGCATGAACGAGGCGTGCAGTTGGCCGAGCCGGCCGCCGTTACCGCTGCGCCCGACGTTCTCGGCCGCCGCGCACCAGCCACTCGGGGCGCCGAAGGGGCCACTGCGGTGCTGCAGGCACTGACAGGAGGCCAGGCGTTGGGCCCAGTTCTGGGCCCGCTGGTTCATCTGCCCGTTGGTCCTCAGCGAGCGCTTGCCTTTGGCCCGTCGGCTGTAGTTGATGTCGTTGACGACGCGCTGCTGGCTGGGGCTCATGCTCCGGGCCGTGACCCGGGTGCTCGACTCGGCCGCCGCGGCGGGAGAGTCGAGCATCGGCAGCGTCAGCAGCAGCGCAGCCACGAGCGCGCCGGCCGCGGCGCGCCAGCAGAGGCGGTGGTGGTGGAGAGCGGTGGACATGGAACTCCCTGTTGATCGACACGCCCGCGTCGGTCTTCAGCTATCTGTCTCGCTACCCTCAGCCCCCCATACTCGGGGGTGTAGCTCAGTTGGCTAGAGCGCTACGTTCGCAACGTAGAGGCCGGCGGTTCGAATCCGCTCACCTCCACCGTCACAAGTGCCCATGTTAGCGGAGTGACCCGCAGAACGCGGGATCCTCGCTCATCGGGCCCCAAGGTGAGGGCCCGAGTCGGTCGGCCTCGAGTCACTCGACCCTGACGCGGCGGCTCCGGCCGACGGGGAGATCGGGCCTCGAACGGGCCGCGGGGTCGGGTCAGCGGAGGACGAGGCCGGCGACGGCGACGGCGAAGAACAGGCTCTGGGCGCTGTGCACCGAGATGCTGACCCAGGCGCTGCGAAAGCGCTTCGCCGGCCAGGCCAGGATGAACGTGTCGACCAGGGTGACGGGGATGATCCACGGCACATGCAGGTGGTAACCCGCGAACAGCACGCCATTCACCAGCCAGTCCCGGTCGCTGAAGGCGCCATTCATCCTCGGCAGCAGGAACCCCCGGAACAGGAGCTCCTCGCCCAGCACGGTGTTGAAGAGGAACATCACCAGCATCACCGCGAACCACCCCCACGCCCCGCTCATGAAGTCCTGGCCGGTCGCCGACTCGAGGAAGAGCCCGAGGTCGCGGCCCGCGGGGTGGGGCAGGGACGGGAGGATGTCCTTGGCCCCGAAGGCGACGATCAGCGGGAGCAGGACCCACCAGACCCGCCCGCCGCGACGCCCGGTCCGCGGGCTGCGGGGGGCCCTGAGCCAGAGGGCTTCGCGCAGGGTCGCCCAACGGAGGTTGCCCTGCTCGATCCGGACCAGGCCGGCCACCAGGACGAACTGCCAGACCAACCCGACGGTCAGGCAGACGATGATGGCCCGGGCGAACGGCGCGGGCCCGTCGAGGGTGGACGACAGCCAGGGCGTCACCACCCAGGCCAGCACGGCCATCGGGAGGGCCGCGGCCGCCCAGATGCCGAGGATCGCCCGTCGCGTGTACTGCGGGATCGTCACGATGGCCTCGTCGGCCCCGGCGACGTCGGTTGTGGGTTCGATCAACGTTTCCATGGCTCGACGATGCGCCCGGACGCCGCCTCCGTCGTCGGTCTGGCGGCCATTGCGACGGCGTCCGCGTACATCCCGAGAGGTACGTCCGCGGCCGGATGCGCCGCCGTCGGCCCCTGGGTACGTTGGCCGGGTGACCGCGACCACCGTGTCCCGGGCCTCCCAGCGGCTGGAGCGGTCGCCGGCGTGGGCGCTGGTGGCCGTCTTCCTCGCCGGTGGCGGTGCGGCGGCGGCCTGGATGCTCGGGGGCCACAGCGAGGGCGCCTCCCCCCTCCTGCTCCTACTGGCGGCCTACACGCTGGCGGCGTACCGCCCGCTCGTCGAGGTGCTGGTGGCCGGAGTGGGGATGGGGGGCCTACTCGTCCTCATCCTCCTCGGTGACGTCCCCGGGTTCGGCGCCGGCCAGCTCCTGGCCACCGGTGGCGCCTTCGCGGTGGTGATGTTGATCGGCTGGATCGCCCAATCCCGCCGGCACCGGATCGCGGCCCTGGAGGACCATCAGGCCGAGGCCGAGTTGCGGGCGGCGGCCGACGAGCGCCTGCGCATCGCCCGTGAGGTCCACGACGTCGTGGCGCACTCCCTGGGGGTCATCGCCGTCCAGGCCAGTGTGGGAATGCAGGTGATCGACCGCGACCCGGCCGGAGCCAAGCAGGCGCTGGCGGACATCTCCGGCGCCAGCCGGTCCAGCCTCGCCGAGATCCGCCGGCTCCTCGGGGCCATGCGCAGCCCGACGGCCGACGTGACCTACGCCCCCGCCCCCGGCCTGGCCGATCTGGACCGGCTCGCGCGGGACGTGGCGGGGACGGGGCTCGTCGTCGACCTCGCCATCGACGGTGACCTGACCCTGGTTCCCTCCGGTGTGGGACTGGCGGCCTACCGCATCGTGCAGGAGGCCCTCTCGAACACGTTGCGCCACGCTCGGGCGCACCGGGCGGTCGTGCACCTCTCTTGCACACCCGACGCCCTGGTGGTCGACGTCGACGACGACGGGCGGGGGCCGACAGGCAAGCGGGCCTCCGGGTACGGGCTGGTTGGCATGCGGGAGCGCGTTGCCGTCTACGGCGGCTCGCTCGACACCGGGAAGTCGGCCACCGGTGGCTACCGGCTGACCGCCCGCCTCCCCTACGGCGAGGTCCTGGCGTGATCCGCGTCGCCGTCGTCGACGACCAGTCCCTGCTCCGCCGCGGCTTCGCCGTGCTCCTGGAGGCTGCGGGCGACATCGAGGTCGTCGGTGAAGCCGAGGACGGCCGGGCCGCGGTCGACCTGGTCGGACGGGAACGGCCGGACGTGGTCCTGATGGACATCCGGATGCCCGAGATGGACGGGGTCGAGGCGACCCGACGGATCACCGCCGATGATCGCCTGGCGGGGACGAGGGTGCTGATCCTCACCATGTTCGACCTCGACGAGTACCTCTTTGCCGCGCTGCGGGCGGGGGCGAGCGGCTTCCTCCTCAAGGACACGCCGCCCGACGAGCTCCTCGACGCGGTCCGCCTGATCGCCTCGGGGGAGTCGCTCCTCGCGCCAAGCGCGACCCGGCGGATCATGGAGGAGTTCGCCCGCTTGCCGGCCGCCCCCGCGCCGGGGCAGCCGGTTCAGCTCGAGGGCCTGACCCCCCGGGAGAGCGAGGTGCTCGTCGCGGTGGCCCGTGGCCTGTCCAACGCCGAGATCGCCGAGACGCTCTTCATGTCGCACGCCACGGTGAAGACCCACGTGAGTCGACTGCTCACGAAGCTCCATGCTCGTGACCGTACCCAGCTGGTCATGCTGGCCTACGAGTCCGGTGTGGTCACTCCCGGCATCAGCTGACCGGAACGGGCGGCCCGCGAGGCGTCGAACGATGTTGACCGTCCGCGCCGACCGAGGTCAGTGGTGCCGCGTGTCCTCGGCGCCGGTCGGTCCGGAGGTCGGATGTCCCCTCGTCTTCAGCTGCTGTTGGAGCACCCAGCCCGTGAGCTCCTGGCCGGGGATGGGCCGGGAGAACAGGTAGCCCTGTACGAGGGGGCAGCCGAGGTCGTGGAGCAGGTCCGCCACCTCCTCGGTCTCCACGCCCTCGGCCACCACGGAGAGGCCGAGCGAGTGGGCCAGATCGAGGATGCTGCGGACTATGGACCGGTCCGTGTCGTCCTCAGCCATCGTGGACACGAAGGAACGGTCGATCTTCAGCTCCTGGACCGGGAGCTCCTTCAGCTTGGTCAGGGTCGACCAACCCGTGCCGAAGTCGTCGACGGAGAGCCGGACGCCAAGGTCCCGCAGCTGGCTCAGGGTGGCCGACAGGAGGCGGGTGTTCTCGGGGAACGACGACTCGGTGATCTCGAGGGTCAGGCGACTCGCCGGGAGGCCACTGGCCTGGAGGGCCTCCCGCACGGTGGTCACGAATCCGGCGTGGCCGAGCACCCGGGGCGAGATGTTGACGGCGACGGGGAGGTCCATGCCCTCCGACGCCCAGGTGGCGCACTGGCGGAGCGCGGTGGCCAGGACCCAGGTGGTGAGATCCCGGATGAGGCCGGTGCGTTCGGCCAGGGCGATGAACGCGTCCGGGGCCAGGATGCCCCTGACCGGGTGCGCCCACCGCACGAGGGCCTCGACGGAGTCCACCATGCCGGTGCCGAGCTCGATCTTGGGCTGGTAATGCACCATGAGATCGCCCCGGTCGATCGACTGCCGGAGGTCGGTGGCGACCCGCACGCTCTTGCGTCGCTCCTCGTCGTCGTCGCTGCCGTACACGGCGACGCCGCTGCGTTGGCGCTTGGCCCGGTACATGGCCACGTCCGCCCGCTGCAGAACGGACTGGGGATCGTCCCCCGACCTACAGCCGGCCACGCCGATGCTCACGCCGACCTCCAAGGTGACGTCGCACAGGTGAGCCGGCTGCTGGATGACGGCCCCGAGCTCCTCGGCGATCCGGACCGCGTAGCCGAACTCGGGCAGGCGGGTGAGCAGCACGGCGAACTCGTCGCCGCCGAGACGGGCGACCACGTCCTCGGCCCGCGTCACCCGGGCCAGGCGTTGGCCGATCTCGATCAGGAGCCGGTCACCGATGTCGTGACCGAGGCCGTCGTTGATGTCCTTGAACCCGTCGAGGTCCATGAGCAGCAGCGCGGAACGGCCCTCCTCCTGGCTGTCGCACAGTTCGGTGAGGGCGGCGGACAGCAGGCTGCGGTTGGGCAGGCCGGTCAGCGGGTCTTGCCGGGCCTGGCGTCGCAACTCGTCCTCGGCCGCCACCTGCTCCCGGATGTCCCGCAGGTTGCACACCACGCCCCGGATGCTCGCCACGTCCAGCAGGTTGGTGGCGATCGCCTCGACCGGGACCCAGCTGCCGTCGGCCCGATGGATGCGGACCCGGGACCGTTCCTGCCTACCGGGCTCGGCCAGGAGCCGGGCGAAGCGCGGGGCCACCCGGGCGAAGTCCTGGGGATGGATCAGGTCCGCGAAGTGCCGGCCGTGGTTCTCGCCCTCCCGGTAGCCGAGCAGGTCATGGACGGTGGGCATCTCATGGACGAGGCGTCCGTCGCCGTCGAGCACGAGGGTGATGTCCGATGAGTGGCGTACGAGCGCCCGCCAGCGTTGTTCGCTGGCCTCCAACAGCTCCTGTCCGGCTACTCGTTCGCTGATGTCCCAGAGGAACGCGTGCACTCGGAAGCCGTCGCCCTTCCCGGTGTGCCAGACGGCGAGTTCGACGATGACCCGGCTGCCGTCGGGGCGCAGGCAGTGGAGGCGGGTGTCGTCGTCCCACACGGTCGGGTCGCCGCTCTCGGTGAACTCGGCCGACCGACGGGCGGCCGTCTCAGGGTCTTCGGGCGCGAGGAGCTCGGTGACCGGGCGGCCGACCACGTCGAGGCCGGACCAGCCGAAGGTGGCCATCGCCGGGCGGTTCCAGACCAGGATCCGCCCTTCCCGGTCCAGCTCGAGGTAGGGGTGTCGGGCCTCGTCGATGACCTGGCGGGTCCGTTCCCGCTCGGCCTGCGCCCGCTCCACCTGCCGGGCCAGGACCCGGTTGAGCTGCCTCGTCTGGCGGCCGACGACCTGGTGGCGCACGGCATTGAGCACACCGACGATCAGGATCAGGCAGAACGTTCCTGTGGACAGCGCGCCGTCGGCGATCCAGTCGCTGACGGCGAGAGCGCCGACGGTGAGGGCCGGGAGGAGGGCGATGAGCTCGGCCGGCCAGTTCCGTGGGGCTTCGGCGGGGTCGAGCTGACGGTGGAAGGCGGGCTCAGCCCGTCTGGTCCAGGCGGCGAGGGCTATGACGACGAACCCGCTGAACCAGGCCCAGGCGGTCAGGCCGCCGCTGGCGTATTGAGCGGTGGCGGTCATGTAGGCGAAGGACACGTCGGCCAACGCGATGAGCGTGAGCCCGGTGAGCAGCAGGCCCAGGGCCGACGGGCGGTCCCGACGGAGGCTGATGACCGACAGGATCAGGGCCAGCATCAACAGGTCGCCGACCGGATAGGCGAGGGCCAGTGCCCATTCGAAACTCGCCTCGGGGCGGGCCGCCACGGGGGCGAGCACGAGGATCCAACCGGCGCCGCCGAGGCTCACGGTGACGAGTACGGCATCCATCGTCCGCGTGAGGGTGCCGCCCGTCGAGAGGGTGGGGCCGAGGAGGGCGACGCCGGCCACGGCCAGCGGCACGAAGCCGAGATACCCGATGTCGGCCGGCGACGGGAAGGGCGCCTCCCGTCCCAGTCCGAGCTCGTAGAGGGCCCACACGGCGTTGCCGGTGGCCCAGGATGCGCACGCCAGGCCGATGAGGCGCCAGCCCCGCCGTCCACGGCGGTCGGCGGCGACACCGGTGGCCATTCGGGCGACGTGCAGGCACGCGAACGCGGCCAGGGCCGCGCCGGCGGTGGAGCCGAGGTCGTCGACGACGACGGCAACCTGGGTGTCGGGTGCGAGGTTGACCACCAGGCCGAAGGCGGCGACGACCAGGCCTGCGGCCAGCCAGGAGCCCGCGCGGTTCGGTCCCACGTCGTTACCGTCGGCAGCAGGTTGCCGAAGGTTCAGGTATGGGACGGTGGGTTGTCCCGCCCTTCCTGGTGAGACGCCGTCCGGATCCGGGCCGGAGGGCGTTCCGGTCACCGCCGCCCGTGCGTCCGCCGCTACAGGCCCAGGTGGTCGGCGAGGGCGTCGACGTGGTGGGCGAAGAACGTGTCGTGGTCGGTGACGACGTTGTGGGTGTGGCCGAACAGCTCGAGGGAGACCAGGCCGAACAGCGTGGCCCACGCGCCGAGCAGGCGGACGGCCCGCTCGGCGGGCAGGGGCAGGCCGAGGGCCTCAGCCATCCGGGCCCCGTCGGCGGCCAAGGGTCCGGTGACCGCCTGCTCCTCGACGGCCGACGGCGCCTCGCGGAGAGGCTCGGCCAGGGCGACGTAGACCCGGGTCGCGGGGTCGACGGTGTCCTGGGGCGCGGCGTAGCCGGGGACGGGGGAGCCGTAGAGGAGGGCGTACTCCTGGGGGTTGGCCGAGGCCCAGGCCCGGAGTCCGGCACAGCGGGCCCGCCAACGGTCGCGGGGTGTCGGGGCGTCGGCTCCCGCCTGCTCCAGCGCGGCGCCGAGCCGGTCGTAGCCGGCCACGATCAGCATCGTCAGGAGCGCGTCACGGCCGTCCACGTAGCGGTAGATGCCCGACGACACCATGTCGAGCTCCCGGGCGACCGAGCGCAGCGACAGCCCGGCGGCGCCGTCGCGGGCCAACTGGCGGCGTGCCTCGGCGGTGATCTCCTCCAGGACGGCGTTGCGGGCTCGCTCTCGTTGTCCGGCCATGCGCCCCAGCATGCCACAAGAATGTGAGCAGTGCTCTTGACAGTGAGCACCGCTCTCAGTTAATGTGAGCACTGCTCACAGAGACAGTGCTCGAACGACAGAAACGAAGGAAGCGCATGACCAAGCCGAGACCATCGCCGTCGACCCCCGCTATCTGGCCCCGGGCCGGTCCGACGCCATCTTCAACCGCGTCGTGGCCTGGCTCGTCCGTCACGGTGTCGGCGTGGCCGGCGCCCGTCAGCTCGCCGTGCGGGGCCGCACGTCGGGTGAGATCCGCACGACGGTCGTCAACGTCCTCGACCTCGACGGCGAGCGGTTCCTCGTCGCCCCCCGGGGCCACACCCAGTGGGTACGCAACCTGCGGGCGGCCGGCGAGGGCACCCTGAAGGTCGGCCGTCGGGACGAGCCGTTCGTCGCCGACGAGTTGGCCGACGCCGACAAGGGCCCCGTGCTGGCCGCCTACCTCGACCGCTGGGCCTGGGAGGTCGGGCGGTTCTTCGAGGACCTGGACAAGGACAGCGACGCCGAGGCGCTGTCGGCCGCCGCCGCCGACTTCCCGGTCTTCCGGGTGATGTCTCGCTGAGGCACACCCGTCGCCGGGACCGCGTGCGGCCGGGTACGGTCCGGCATCATGCGATCAGCACGGCGGAGCGTGTGGTCGGTGGGGATCGTCCTGGTGGGCCTCGGCCTGTCGATCCTCCCGGCCTGTTCGGACGACGAGGGCGGCGACGGCGGCGGCGAGGCCACCTCGGGGGAGTCCGCCGCGACCCAGGACCTCACCGAGGACGAGCAGGCCAAGGTCGACGCCGCTCAGGCCTGGATCGACGACGAGGCCGATCTCGACGACGAGCAGCGGGACCAGTTGGCCTTCGTCGAGCTGGCCGGCACCCCGGCGGTCACCAATGTCACCTTCGGCCAGTTCGTCGACGACCACCGGGTGCTGGGCGCCGAGCTCATCGTCCACGTCCTCGAGGACGACGAGGTCCAGGGGGCCAGCAACGCCCTGACCGACGCCGAGCCCGTCGGCGACGTGGATCCGATCGACCAGGCGGAGGCCGAGGAGAACGCGGGCAAGGCCGTCGAGGGCACCCCGGAGGAGGTGGGTCCCTCCGAGCTCATCTGGGTGCCGACCGGGCCCGACCTGACGCTGTCCTGGTCGGTCGCGGTGACCACCTCGGACCCCGACGGGTCCTGGGTCGTGAAGATCGATGCCGAGTCCGGGCGCCGTCACCGACGTGGACGACTCGATGGCTTCCCGCCTGGTCCGGGCCCTCCACGCCCCGTGGAGCCCCCGCCGGGCCGCGCCGACGATCCTGCCCGCCTCCGCCCGGCTCCAGGCCGACGGCGACGCCTGTGACCCGGGCCCCGCCCCGTCCGCCTGCCTGTTCATCCCGGACCCGATCTACGCCAACGGGGGCGACGCCCCCGATGTCGCCGAGGCCAACAGCACCCTCGAGGGTCGCCCCCTGGAGGACCTGGTCGACGAATCGGGTGAACTGGTCGGTGACCACGTCGACACGGTGTCGCTCGACACCGGTGACTACCCGGTCGAGACCGACGGCACGTGGGCTGCGGGCCGGGCCCGGCCCGGCCTCGAGCATGCGATGGCCTACTACTGGATCGACACCGCCCACCGCGACCTCGAGCGCCTCGGCTTCGGCGACGTCTGGGACGAGCCCATTCCGGTGGAGGCGGTCGACGCCGACACCGTGGACAACGCCTTCTGGGACGGCGAGGCCGTGCACATGGGCGTCGGCTCCGACGGGATCAACGAGGGCGAGGACGCCAGCGGCATCGTCCACGAGTACGGCCATGCCGTGCTCGGCGAGATGGCCCCCGTGCTCTGGAACTCCGCCGAGGGCGGCGCCTACCACGAGGGCTTCGGCGACATGCTCGCCTACTACGTGACCCTGGCGGGCCGCACCGGCGACCAGGGCTGTCTCTTTCCCTGGACCGAGTCGGGCGAGTGCCTCCGGCGGCTCGACACCGACCTCGTGTACCCCGATGACCTGGTCAACGAGGTCCACGCCGACGGGATGATCTACACCGGCGCCATCTGGGACGTGTTCGAGGGCCTCCTCGCCGAGGACGGCATCGACATCGAGGACTGCCCCGGCACCGACGAGTGCCAGGAGACCGCCGACCGCGTCATGGCCACCCTGCTGACCTCCCACGGCTACCTCGTCGAGGGCACGACCCTCCCCGACATCGCCGCCGCGTTCATCTCGGCCAACGATGCCGTCGCGGGTGGTGATGACGCGGAGCTGATCACCTCGGCCTTCGAGGCCCACGGCCTGGTCGGCGGTGGTGGGGGGACGATGGATCCGAACGGCGACCTGCCCGAGCCCGAGGAGGGCGTGCCCGCGGTCGCCTTCGAGATCTCCCACTCCTACCGGGGCGATCTCGACGTGGTGGTCGGCGTTGTCGACGGTGACGGCCAGGACCTGTGTGACCCCGTCAGCCTCCACTCGCCCGATCAGGCCGACGGCGAGGACAACCTGACCGGCCTCACCGACCTGAGCGGCACCGACTGCGGCGAGCTCATGCCGCCGTCGGCCGACCAGCAGTGGTACCTGCACGCGGTGGACACCCTGGCCGAGGACACCGGCCAGATCGACTCGTACACCGTCTACGACGGCGAGGACCCCTACGAGGCGCCGGGCCTGCCCCGGCCCATCACGGACAACGACCCGGCGGGCACCACCGTCTTCGTCGACGGCAGTGGCGAGTCCCCCGACCCGCCGGACCTGCCCGACGGCGGTGAGGGCGACGGTCCGTTCTTCGCCATCGAGATCACCCACTCGTACGTGGGTGACCTGTCGATCCGGGCGGGCACGGCGGACGACGACGGCGGTGACGTCCTCTGCTCGGTCGACGTCCTGGCTCCGGACTCTGCCGACGCCGGCGACGGCGGCCTGTCGGGCAGCATCGACATGTCGGACTGTGCGGACCAGTACCCGCCGTCGGACGAGACCCGGTGGTTCGTGCAGGTCATCGACACTGCCGCGGTCGACGAGGGGACCGTCGAGTCCCTGACCCTCAACGGACCCGACGGCGAGTCCATCGACTTCGACGGCCTCCCCGCCACGATCCCGGACAATGACCCCTCGGGCCTGGTCCTGCTCACCGATGGGGAGCGGGCCGAGCCCACCTCCTCACCCGGCGGCGGCGCCCCCGAGCTGAGCGTGACCATCGACCATCCCTACGCCGGAGACCTCTCGGTGGAGGTGGGCGCGGTCGACGCGGCCGACAACGTCCTCTGCCAGGAGCAGGTGGCGACGCCGGACGCCTCGAACAACGCGTCGGGGCTCCAGATCGACGTGGAGCTGGCCGATTGCGCCAACGCCTTCCCGCCGGGTGCCGACACCCGCTTCTACCTGTTCGTGGCCGACACCCTGGCCGAGGACACCGGGGCGCTCGTGGCGGCCAGCCTGACCGGCCCGGACGGCGACATCTACGAGGTGCGGGACACGGGTCAGGTCCCTGACGCCGACCCGGACGGCGTGACGACCTTCTTCATCCCCGCCTGACGCTCCGGCGCGCCGCCGACGGGGCGACGAGGCTCAGGCCGCGTCGAAGTGCTGGCGGAAGGTCTGGCCGATGGCCATGTTCTGGCCCATGCGCTCGATCCAGCCCTTGGCCGCCGCGGTCCATGCCGCGGCGTCGTGGCCCTCGGCCGTGGCGATGGGGATCATGCCCGCCTCGTCGGTCACGCCCTGGTTCGAGCCGATCTTGGCGATGCGGGCGTACTCCTCGAGGCTGATGCCCTCGATCGGGGCGAAGATCGGGTCGTCGGCGGCCACCGCGGCGTTCGACGGGCCACCGAAGGCGGCGGTGTCGATGCCCATGGCCCGCTGCTGTGCGCTGACCTCCTCACCGGTCTGAGGGGTGGTCATCTGGCCCATCGAGTCCTGGAGCTTCTTGAACAGGCCCATGCTGTCACCTCCGGCTGTACGGCTGAGCGCCCGAGCGTAGACCGTTGGCCCCCGCCCGACCGCCCGGTCGCTGGGCGACGGCTAAGCATGCGGGGTGGGGCAACGGGCGTTGGTGATCGGCGGCACGGGACCGACCGGCGTGTGGATCGTGCAGGGCCTTCTCGAGCGGGGCTGGGATGTCACGATCCTGCACCGGGGTGCCCACGAGCGGGCCGAGACCCCCGAGGAGGTCGAGCACCTCCACCACGACCCCTATGACGCCGAGGACCTGGCCCGGGCCCTGGACGGTCGTCGCGACGACCTGGTGGTGGCCATGTACGGCCGGCTGCGCCGGATCGTCGAGCTGACCGCGGGCCGGACCGACCGCCTCGTGTCCGTGGGTGGCGTGCCCGCCATCCGGGGCTGGATGAACCCCTGGCTGCAGGACCCGGCCGGCCTGCCCGTGCCGGTGGACGAGGAGGCGCCGGTGGTGGGTGACCCCGCCGAGGACGAGAAGGGCTACCGGGTGGCCCGCACCGAGGCCGCCGTCTTCGCCCACCACCCGTCGGCGACCCACGTGCGCTACCCGTACGCCTATGGGCCCTACCAGCTGGTGCCCCGCGAGTGGTCCGTGGTCCGGCGGATCCTCGACGGTCGCCGCCGGATGGTGGTGGCCGACGACGGCCTGACGCTGCACCACCACGGCTACACCCGGAACCTGGCCCACGCCGTGCTCCTGGCCATCGACCAGCCCGATGCCGCGGCCGGCACGCTGTTCAACGCGGGCGACGAGGAGGTCCTGTCGGTCCGCCAGGTCGTCGAGTTGGTGGCGGCCGAGCTCGGCGCCGAACTCGAGCTGGTCTCGATGCCCTATGACCTGGCGGTCCCCGCTCGGCCACTGCTGACCCAGCCCCTGCCCACCCACCGGGTGCTCGACCTGACCCGGCTCCGGACCCGCCTCGGGTATCGGGACGTGACTCCCGCCGGCGTGGCGGTGGCGCTGACGGCCCGGTGGCTGGCCGAGCACCCTCCCGAGCCCGGCGGCCCGGAGGAGACGGTCCTGACCGACCCGTTCGACTACGCCGCGGAGGACCGGCTGATGGACGCGTGGGAGGCGGCGCGGGCGAGCCTGCCGTCGATCGACTACGCCAGTCCGCCGGGCTATGGCCTGGCCTACAGCGGCCCGGGCGGCCGGACCCGGTCGACGGCGACCTTCGAGCCGTGAACGGGTGGCGGCGGACGCCTGTGCTCCGGCACTCAGTGGGGGCGTGAGGACTCCGACTCGTTCTCGCCCGCGGCGTGACGTCGCTCCTGGTCGCGCCGCAGGATCCAGCCGGTGAGCTCCTGGCCGGGTACCGGGTGCGAGAACAGGTAGCCCTGGGCCAGGGGGCACCCCAGCTCCGCGAGCAGGTCGCGCACGGGCTCGGTCTCGACCCCCTCGGCCACGACCGTCAGGCTGAGGGAGCGGGCCAGGTCGAGGATGGTGCGCACGATCGAGTGGTCAGTGGCGTCGTCGGCGAGCGCGAAGACGAACGACCGGTCGATCTTGAGCTCCTGGACCGGTAGTTCCTTGAGCTTGGACAGCGACGACCAGCCGGTGCCGAAGTCGTCGACGGACAGGCGTACGCCCAGCTCGCCGAGCTGGGCGAGGGTGCGGGTGAGCAGGCGGGTGTTCTCGGGGAAGGCGGACTCGGTGATCTCCAGGGTGAGCCGCCCGGCCGGGACCTCCGCGTCGAGGAGAGCCTGGCGGACACTGCTGACCAGGTCGGTCTGGCCGAGGACCCGGGGGGAGAGGTTGACGGCCACGGGGAGGTCGAGGCCCTCGGCCCGCCACGTGGCGCACTGCCGGAGGGCGCTGGCCAGGACCCGGGCGGTGAGGCCCCGGATGAGGCCGGTGCGTTCGGCCAAGGCGATGAACTCGTCGGGCGCGAGGAGGCCCCGGGTCGGGTGCTCCCAGCGGACGAGGGCCTCGACCGAGTCGACCAGGCCGGTGCTGAGCTCGATCTTGGGCTGGTAGTGGACCACGAGGTCGCCCCGGTCGATGGCGTGCCGCAGCTCCGCCGCCACCTTCACGCTGTTGCGCCGCTCCTCGTCATCGCCGCTGCCGTAGACCGCGTGCCCGGTGCGCTGACGCTTGGCCCGGTACATGGCGACGTCGGCCCGCTGGAGCACCGCCAGGGGGTCGTCGCCGGAGACGCAGCCGGCGATGCCGATGCTGACGCCGACCTCGAGCGTGACGTCACCGAGTCGCATCGGCTCCCGGACGAGCCCACCCAGGTTCTCGGCGATGGCGGCGGCGTGGTGGAAGGCGGGGAGACGGGTGAGGAGCACGGCGAACTCGTCGCCGCCGAGCCGGGCCACGAGGTCGTCGGCGCGGGTCACGCGGTCCAGGCGGTGCCCGATCTCGACGAGGAGCTGGTCACCCACGTCGTGGCCCAGGCCGTCGTTGATGTCCTTGAAGCCGTCGAGGTCCATCAGCAGCAGCGCGGCGTGACCGTCTTGGCCATCGGTGCACTGCCGGCGCAGCGCCGCGGTCAGGAGGTTGCGGTTGGGGAGGCCGGTCAGCGGATCCCGGCGGGCCTGGCGCTTGAGCTCGTTCTCGGCGGCCACCTGCTCGGTGATGTCCCGGAGGTTGCACACCACGCCGTTGACGGTCGGCTCGTCGACGAGGTTGGTGGCGATGGCCTCGACGTGGGCCCAACCCCCGTCGAATCGGCGGATGCGGACCCGTTGCCGCTCCTGGTGGCCCGGCTCGGCCAGCACCCGGGCGAAGCGGTCGACCACCCGGTCGAGGTCCTGGGGGTGGATCAGGTCGGTGAAGTGGCGGCCGTGGTTCTCGTGCTCGCGGTAGCCGAAAAGCGTTCGGGTGGTCGGCACCTCCTGGGCCAGGCGACCCTCGACGTCGAGCACGATGGTCATGTCCGAGGAGTGGCGGACCAGCGCCTGCCACTTGGCCTCGCTGGCCTCGAGCAGCGCCTGCTCGGCCCGTCGTTCGCTGATGTCCCAGACGAAGGCGTGGACCCGGTAGGCGTCGCCCTCGCCGGTGTGCCACGCCGCGATCTCGATCGGCACCTCCGTGCCGTCGGGTCGCAGGTACCGCACGTCGACGCCTTCGTCCCAGATGGAGGCGTCACCAGTGGCGACGAACTCCCCCATCCGTTGGCGTGAGGACTCCCGGTTGTCCTCGGGAACGATCTCGCTCACCGGACGTCCGAGCACCTGGTCCCCGGTCCAGCCGAAGACGACCTCGGCCGGTCCGTTCCAGACCAGGATCCGTCCGTCGCGGTCCAACTCGACGTAGGGGTCGCGGGCCTCGTCGATGACCAGGTGGGTCCGCTCCCGCTCGGCCCGCAGCGCCTCGACCTGCTGGGCCAGGGCGCGGTTCAGGCTGGCGGTCTGACGCGAGGCGGCGACGTGGCGCAACGCGTTGAGCAGACCCACGAGCACGATCAGCGTGATCGTCGGCGCCGAGACCGAGCCGTGCACGACCTTCTCGGCGACGGCCAGTGCCCCCACGGCGAGGGTGGGGGCGTTGGTGACCAGTTCCGTCGGCCAGTGCTGACGGAGCAGGTCGACCTCGGCGGGCGCGGCGGGCGGTCCGGCGGCCAGGGCCATCAGGAGGAAGCCGGTGAACCAGGCCCAGGCGCTGAGGTCACCGCTGGTGTACTGGTCCGTGGCCGTCATTAAGGCGAACGAGACGTCGGCGAGGGCGAAGAGGATCAGCCCGATCGGCAGGATGGTGAGCGTCCGATCGCGTCCCCGGGTGAGGGTGATCACGGAGAGGGTGACGGCCAGCATCAGCAGGTCACCGATCGGGTAGGCCAGCGCGAGGGCCTGCTCCAGGCCGTCCTCGGTGCTGGCCGCGACCGGCGAGAGGACCAGGATCCAGCCCGCGCCGCCGAGGCCGACAGTGACCAGCGCCACGTCCATCGACCGCTTGAACGTGCCGACGCTGGCGAAGGAAGGTCCCAACAGGATGATCCCGATCAGGGCGAGGGGCACGAAGCCGAGGTAGCCGAAGTCGGCGGGGGACGGGAACGGGGCCTCCTGGTCGAGACCCAGCTCGTAGAAGGCCCACACCGCGTTGCCCGCCGCCCACGAGGCACAGGCCAGACCCACGAATCGCCACCCGCGCCGGGCCCGCGCCGTGGCCGGATCGGCCTCGGTCCCCTTGGCGATCCTCGAGTACCACAAGCCGGTGATGGCGGCGAGGGCGGCCGCGGCGGTGGTGCCGACGTCATCGACGACGAGGGCCAGTCGGGTGTCGGGCGCGAGGTTCACGACAAGTCCGAAGGCGATCATCGCGAGCCGCGGCACACGACCACGCGAGCGTCCGAGATGGTCCCACGATGGTCAATCGGCCGGCATGGGCCGAGGTTCAGGGAGTGGAAGGTGGTGTCTCGGCTGTCGACCCTCCACAGAGCAGGGAGGCGGCGCGGTGCGCGAGGGCCACGATGGTCAGCGTCGGGTTGTAGCCGGCAGAGGTCACGAACACCGAGGAGTCGGTGCACAAGAGGTTCTCGATGTCGTGGAAGCGACCGTCGGGGCCGACGACGCTGGTGGCCGGGTCATCGCCCATGCGGCAGGTCCCCATCACGTGCTTGGAGGCCGGGGCGAGCCCGAGGGGGTGCTCCCGGCCCGGATCGGTGTCCCCGATCGGGGGTGAGGTGCTGGAGAAGGCCCACTCGGCGCCGGCGTCGAGCATCACCGCCTCCAGGATCGGCGCCCAGTGGGCCGAGGCCACGAGTTCGTGGCGGTGCGGGACGTAGGTGACCCGCCCGGCGGGGAACCCCCAGGCATCCACGACCGTCGGGTCCAGGTCGATGCGGTTGCCGGCCTGGGGCAGGTCCTCACCCTGCATGGTGAAGACCCACAGGCGGTCCCGCAGGGCCGAGTCCCGCATCGAGCGGTTGTGCTGCGGCCCGGGTGGGTAGTTGAGGGCCTCCTGGATCGGCAGGGTGGACGAGCCGTGCTCCACCGTGCCGCCCCGGATCCAGGGCAGCCCGGCCTCCCTGGCGGCGGCGTCCTCGGCGGGGCCGGGCACGATCGGATCGTCCATCAGGTGGGTGACGCAGCGGCCCCGCTCGCCGTGCATCGGGAACGGGAAGCCCCCGACCGTGAAGGTCTGGAAGTGGTAGGTGAGGTGGCGGCCGACGAGGTCCGACGAGTTGCCCAGCCCGTTGCGCAGGAGCAGACGGGGGGTCTCGAAGGCCCCCGCCGCGAGCACGACGTGGGTGGCCCGGACCTCCTGCGGCCGGCGCTCGGCATCGAGGTAGCGGACGCCGGTGGCCCGTCGGCCCGAAGCGTCGACGAGCACGTCGGTCACGAAGGCCTCCGGGCGGAGCTGGGCGTGGCCGCTCAGCAGGGCCCGGCGCAGGGACGCGACCGGGTCGCCCTTGGCGTGGATCGGGCAGCCGAAGGCGCAGAAGCCGCAGTTGTTGCACGCCGGACGCCCGTCGTAGGGAACCGAGTTGGCGCCGGTCGGGGCCCGGTAGGGGTGCAGGCCCCGCCGTTCGGCGGCCTCGGCGCTGAGGACCGCGCCGAACATGTCGGGCCCCGGTGGCATCGGGTACGGCCCGGACCGCCAGGCCGCGAAGGGGTTGGCCCCGGCCTCGCCCGCCGTGCCGATGAGGCGCTCGGCCTCGGCGTAATGGGGCTCGAGCGCGGCGTAGTCGAGCGGCCAGTCGGCGATGGCCGCCCCGGCCACCGGCCCCCTGGCGTCGAGGAGGGCGAAGTCCTCCTCCCGGAACCGGGGCAGCTTGCCGTCGGCGTGGGTGCCGCCCCCGCCGACGGTCGAGGGCAGGTTGTTGACGTCGCCGGTGAAGAGGCGGTCACCGTCGGCCTCGGTGCGGCGGAAGGTCCGCGGCTCCGCGAGGGGGTCGGGGCCGAGGAAGTGACGCTGGGCGAACTTGATCTCGTCGTTGGAGAACTCGCCCTTCAGGCCGTAGGGCGGCTCGAGGTCGAGGAGGTGGTTGCGGCCCTTCTCCAGGAGGATCACCGTCCAACCCGCCTCGGTCAGCACGTCGGCGACGGTGGCGCCGCCCGGCCCGCTGCCGACGACGACCACGTCGGCGTCGAGGTCACTCACCGGTGCGCACCTCGTCGTCGGTCCAGCCCCGGGGCTGGACGTCCCCCCCGAAGCCGACGACGGCCCACCCGGCGCCCTGCCGGTTGCCGCCGTAGACCGGGTCGCCGTACAGGCCCTCGCATGCGTGCCCGTAGAGCAGCCGGGCGAACGAGCGGTCCGCGGCCAGGCGGGCGTCCTGGGTGTCGGGGTCGAGGCCGGCGAAGTCGTCCCCCAGCCGGTCGAGGCCCTCGGCGTACTGCTGCTGGAGGCCGACGACGGGTCCGTTGAACTCCCGCTCGGGCCGGCCCTGGCTGCCCTCGATGCGGGTCCGCCAGGCCAGCTCCTCCACCGCACCGAGGGGGAGGAACGTCCCGAAGCCGGCATCACCCCCGTGGCGGCCGGAGAAGGGCCCGCCGGCCCAGATGCGGGGCGGGTCGACGAGGAAGGCGCCGAGGAACCCGTCGACGTAATCGGCCACCCCCGCGGCCTTTGCCCCGGGCGCGCCGTCGTCGTCCGGCGGGATCAGCCGGTCGACGGCCGCCTCCAGGACGGCGTACTGCGCTTCGGTCAGCCAACTCGGGATGGCGCGACCCTAGGAGCATGAGCGAGACGCTCGTGACCGTGGACCGAGCGATCGCGGCCCCCGCTGAGACCGTGTGGGCATTGGTGAGCGACGTCACCCGAATGGGGGAGTGGTCACCGGAGGCGGTGGGCGCTCGGTGGCTGGGGCGGCGCGCGACCGGCCCGACGGTGGGCGCCTGCTTCAAGGGCAGCAACCAGCGGGGCCGGGCAGGACCGGCTACTCCGAGCGGAGGACGGCGCCGGGACGGGTACGCGCCTGGCGTCCGGCGGCGAGCGTGCCGACGAGGAGCGCGAGCAGCAACGTGACCCCGATGAAGGCGGCGATCTCCCCCGGGACGACGACCGGGTCGGGGACGACGCCGAGGTTCGTGGCGTAGGTCCGCCAGATGACCCGCCCGACGACGAGGCCGATCGGTACGCCGACGACGAGCGCCGCCGTCGCGAACGCCGCGGATGCCCATCGGGCGGTGCGGCGCTGCATGCGGGGCGTGAGGCCCAAGGCCCGGGCCACGGCCAGGTCGTGGGCGTTGCGGGCGACCGTGACCGCCAGGCCGTAGGCGAGGACGCCACCGGCCAGAAGCGCCATCAGCCCGGCGAGCAGGTCGGGCGCGGACTCCGTGCTGGTCGGATCGACCGAGGCGATGTTCGCCGCGATCGTCTCCCGGTCGATGCCGCCCTCGCCGACCACGACGCCCTCGGCGGCGAAGCGCTCCGCGATCGCCTGCTCACTCACGCCGTCGGCCCGGTCGACCAGGATGACGTCGGTCCCGTTGACCTCGGCGCTCACCTCTGCGGGCAGGCTGGCCAGGGCCCCCTCGTAGGTCATGGTCGCCCCGAGGAGGGTCCGGCCGTCGCCGACCGGCACCGGACCGATGCCGACGACCTCCAGTGGGAACGGCTCGGCCGCGGGCGAGGAGCCCTCGGTGAACTCGCTGGTGTCGAACGCGGCCTCGAGGCGGTCACCCACCTCGGCATCCAGGCGCTCGGCCAGCTTCGGGCTGAGGAGCAGCTCGTCCACGCCCTCGGGGGCCCGACCGTCGATCACCATTGGTTGCACGGCATCGGGGCCGGTGCTGAGGGCGATCATCCAGGAGACGTCGCGATCGGGCCCGAGTCCCAGCGGCGGCAGGAACAGCAGGACGTGACCCAGGGCGTCGACCTCCGGCCAGGCCCGAGCCCGCTCGGCGATCGCCACGCCGTCGGGGTTCTCGCCCACGTAGACGACATCGTCGAAGGTCAGGCCCAACCAGGCCGGCGTGTCCCGTAGGTGTTGCGCGCTGCTCGTGTAGGCCAGGGCGCCGGTTATGGCGGTCGCCCCGATGGCCACCGCCAGGATCGACGAGCGTACCGGCGCCCCACCGCGTCCGGGCTCGAGTCCGACGCGGATGCCGAGAACCGCGGGCGTGGCGAGCCCGACGCGTGCGGCCAGACCGGCGAGAGGCGTACGTCGCGGCGGCCAGCGCGGTGGCCGGCGGCCGCCAGGCCAGGGCGGTCAGCCCGAAGGTGACCAGCAGCACGGTCGTGACCGCGCCGACCGAGAACACCGGGAGATCCACCTCCATACCGGGGGAGGGCTCGATGCCCCGGGCGTCACCGATCGGCGTCCAGAGAGACACCAGAGCCATCGCCCCGAGGGCGACGACGACGGCCGCGGCGCCGATCACCAGGCCGTGGGCCGAGCTCCGTAGCAAGCGGTCCTTCCGCGACCATCCCAGTGAGGTCATCGTCCGGTCCACCGCCGCCGCCCCGGACCGGTATCGGGCCAATGTCGGACCGAGTACGAAGAGCGAGGTGGTGCCGCCGAGCACCGCGACCAGCCAGACGGCGTTGGCATCGGTCCGGAGGCCCTCGTCGACCGGGTCGCCGATGGTCGCCTCGTCGAACACCACCTCGAACGGGGCGACGTCGGGTGTCGCGGCCAGGTCGTCGAACGAGGTGCCGGGGTCGAGCCGCACCGCGATCTGCTCGCCCCCTTCCTCGCCTCCGCCCTCGCTCTCAGGCAGCAGCTCGGCGAACGCAGGCGTCGTGTGAATGCCCTGCAGGTACAGGCCGTTTTTCGGGGGGACCTCCAAGGCCGTCAGACCGATGCCGACGACGGTGACGGGGAGGGGCGCACCCCACCGCTCGGCATCCTCGAGGCAGTCCACGAGGCGCGGGAAGAGCCGGTCGCCCACCTCCACCCCGAGCGCCTCGGCGGCCAAAGGGGCCATCACCACCTCGTCGGGCCGAGTGGGGTCTGCCCGCCGCCCTTCCAGGAGCCGGAGCCGGTGCAGGGACGTTCCGAACTCGGGGTCGATCGGCGTGATGAGGTTGACCGCCCCACTGCCGCTGTAGCAGGTGTCGTCGTTGGCCTGGACCAGTTGACCGTCGCTGTCGAGGATCGGCACCGCTCCGGTGGCGAAGCGGGCAGCTCCGGCGACCCCCGGCCAGACCCGAACCTCGTCGATCATCGGGCAGGCCGTGGGCTCTTCGGTCGCGCACTGCAGGACGATCGCGCCGTCCATGGCAGCCGTCTCGTCGCGGAGGTCGCGGTACGCGCTGTCGGTCCGGTTCCCGGCGGCGGCCGCCGCCATGGCCGCCCCCGCGGCCAGCCCCACGAGCGCGCCGAGGGCCAGCCACGCCGGCCAGGAGCGACGGGTGTCGGCCCGCACGCAGTACGCGACGGCGGCCAGGCGGCGCTTGATGCTCATTCCGAGCGGAGGACGGTCCCGGGCCGGGTCCGGGCCTGGAGGCCGGCGGCGAGCGTGCCCACGAGGGCGGCCAGGACGAGGGTGGCCAGGACGAGCGCGCCGATCTCCCAGACCGTGGTCACCGGGTCGGGCACCACCCCGAGGTCCTCGGCATAGGCCCGCCAGACGACCCGCCCGAGCACGACGCCGACCGGCACCGCGACGACCAGAGCTGCGGCGGCGAACACGGTCCCCGCCCACCGCCCGGTCCGCCGGAGGAGGCGAGGCGTGACGCCGAGGGCCCGGACGACGGACAGGTCGTGCCCATTGCGATGGACGGCGATCACCAAGCCGTAGGTGAGCACACCGCCCGCCATGACCGCCATCAGGGCGGCGAGCAGGTTCGGGGCCGACTCCGTGCTGGTCGGGTCCGTGCTGACCACGGTCGCCGCATAGTCCTCGATGGCGGGCGCGTCCGGCTCGATCTCGACGCCGGCCGCTGCGAAGCGTCGGACGATCGCATCGTCGGTCACCCCCTCGACCCGGTCGATGAGGACGAAGTCGGTCCGGTCGACCTCCTCCTCGCTCTCGACCTGCGCTTGGACCTCCGGCGGGAGGTGGCTGAACAGGCCGTCGATCGTCACCGCCGAGCCGATGTCGAAGTTCCCGTCGCCGAGCGGCACCGGGCCGATGCCGACGACCTCGAGCAGGAACGGCTCGGTCAGCTCGATGGCCCCCTGCGTCAGCTCGCTCAGGTCGAGTCGGGCGTCGACCTCGTCGCCCACGTCGAGATCGAGGGCGTCGGCCAGTTTCGGGCTGAGGAGCAGGTCGTCGACGCCGGCGGGGGCGCGCCCGCGGATCACGGTGGGCTCGACCGCGTCGGGACCGGTGCTGAAGGCCAACGGCCGACTGAGCGCGTGGTCGGCCCCCAGGCTCAGGGACGGGGTGAAGAAGAGCGCGTGGCCGGCGGCGTCGGCCTCGGGCCAGTCGCGGGCCTCCTCGGCGATGGTCACCCCGTCGGGGCGGTCGTTCACGTACACGAAGTCGTCCCAGGCGAGGCCGATCCAGGCGGGGGTGTCACGAAGGTGCTGGGCGCTGCTGGTGAAGACGAGGACGCCTGTGATGGCAGTGGCGCCGAGGGCCACGGCGAAGACCGAGGACCGCACGGGGGCCTGGCCCCGTCCCGGCTCGAGGCCGATGCGGATCCCGAGCACGGCCGGGACCGGGAGCCCCGTCCGGCTGGCGAGGCGGGCGAGGGGCGTCCGACGCGCCGAGCGAACACGGCTCGGCGATCGGAGTGACAGGACGGCGAGCGTCCCCGTCACGAGGCCGATGGTCGCGAGGCCACCCAGGAGGACCACCGTCGCGTCGAGCTCGGCGCCGGGCACGGGCTCGATGGTGCGGGCGTCCCCGATCAGGGGTCCGCGTCGACACCAGGAGCATGATGACGACGGCCACGGTCACCGCCAGGACACCGATGGCCACGCCGTGGAGCGCGCTCCGCCCGACGCGGTCCCGGCGGCTCCATCCGAGGGCCGCGAGGTTCTCGTCGATGGCGGCGGCGTCGCCCCGGTACCGGGTGAGGGTGGGCCCGAGGACGAAGACGGAGGCCACGCCGCCGAGGAGGGCGACCAGCCACAGGGCGTTGGCGTCGCCTTGCAGACCCTCGTCGACCGCTCGGGTGAACTCGCGCTCCAGGTCGAGGACCACCACGAGCGAGGGAGTCCCGGCGGTCTCCCGGAGCCCGTCGACGTCGACGCCGTCGTCGAGGCGCACGCCGATCAGCGGGGGGGACTCGTCCTCGGCCTTCAGGGCCCGCCAAGCCGGGAGGGCGGCGAACGCCGGCGTGGTGTGGATGGACTGGACGTAGAAGCCGTTCTTGGGGGGGACCTCGAACGTGGTCAGCCCGAGCCCGACCACGGTCACCGGGGTCGGCTCGCCCCGCTGGGCTCGCTCCAGGCCACAGTCGACCAGGTGCGGGAACAGCCGGTCGCCGACCTCGATGCCCAGCTGTTCCGCGGCCAGGGGGCTCATGACGACCTCGTCGGCGCGGGACGGATCCGCCGCTCGGCCCTCCACGATGCGGATGCCCTGCAGCGTCGTACCGAAGGCGGGGTCCACGGCTGCGGTGACGTCGATTGCCCCGTTGCCGCTCGCGCACGGATCGTCGGTGATCTGGACGAGGCGGCCGTCGGCGTCGAGGATGGGGACGATCGAGGACTCGAACCGCGCCGCCTCCTGGATCCCGGGCAGCGCCCGGATGTCCTCGATGGTGGCCGGGCAGGCGTCGTCGATCGCCGGGTTGCAGCCGAAGGCGATCGCCGCGTCCATGGCGTTTGTCTCCGTGCGCAGGTCCTGGTACGCCGACTCGGTCCGGCGGGCCCCGGCGGCCGCCGCCATGACCGCTCCCGCGGCGAGGCCGACGAGGAGGCCGATGGCCAGCCAGGACGGCCAGGACCGGCGGGCGTCGGCTCGCACGCAGTACGCCACCGCACCGCGGTGTCCCTTCACGCTCCCGTTGTCCCCCGAACGACCCCTGCGGACAAGGGTGCCTGCCCACCGTAGGGCCGGGGGGTTGCCCCACGCGGAGGCGACGGGTCGGTCCGGTGATCACGCCCCGGTAGGGCGGAGTACGTTCGCCGCCATGAAGGTGGCGCTGAGCGTGAACGACTTCCTGGAGCGGGCCGAACTGGTCTATGGCGATCGGGTCGGCATCGTGGACGAGCCCGACCAGCCCGCGCCGTCGTGGGGGGCGATGACCTACCGCGAGGTCGCGGCCAAGGCCCGGGCCCAGGCCGCCTCCCTGGACGCTCTGGGCGTCGGGGTGGGGGAGCGGGTGGCGATGGTGTCCCACAACGCGGCCCGGCTGTTCACCTCGTTCTACGGGGTCAGCGGGTCCGGTCGGATCCTGGTGCCGATCAACTTCCGACTGAACGCGGCCGAGATCGGCTACATCGTCGAGCACTGCGGGGCCTCGGTGCTGATCGTGGACCCCGAGCTGGACGACCACCTGGCCGGGGTCACGGCGCCGCACCGCTTCGTCATCGGGACCGAGGCCGACGAGGCCCTCTTCGGCTCGACGGACGAGCCGCGACCCTGGGCCCCCGACGAGGACGCCACCGCCACCATCAACTACACGAGTGGCACCACGGCCCGGCCCAAGGGCGTGCAGCTCACCCACCGCAACATCTGGCTCAACGCCTCGACCTTCGGCTGGCAGGCTGGGGTCTCGGACCGGGACGTCTACCTGCACACGCTGCCGATGTTCCACTGCAACGGCTGGGGCATGCTGTACGCCCACACCGGCATGGGCGGCACCCAGGTCGTGATCCGCAAGGTCGACGGCGCCGAGATCCTCCGCCGCATCGAGGCCCACGGGGTGACCCAGCTCAATGGCGCTCCCGCCGTCGTGGCCGCCATCCTCGACGCCGCGGCCGAGTGGGACGGGCCGATCCCCGGCGCCGGTCGCACCCGCATGGTGGTCGCGGGCGCCCCGCCGCCGACCCGGACCATCGAACGGGTGGAGACCGAGCTCGGCTGGGAGTTCATCCAGATCTACGGCCTGACGGAGACCACGCCGTTGCTCACCATGAACCGGGGCCGGGCCGAGTACGACGATCTGTCCCCGGCAGAGCGGGCCGAGCGCCTGGGCCGGGCGGGCGCACCCGCGCTGGGTGTCCAGATGCAGGTGGACGACCAGGGTGAGCTGCTGGCCCGCGGCAACCACGTCATGGACGGCTACTGGGAGCAGCCCGACGCCACCGGCGACGCCATCGTGGACGGCTGGTTCCACACCGGTGACGGCGGGATCATCGACGGGGAGAACTACGTGTCCATCTCGGACCGCAAGAAGGACGTGATCATCTCCGGCGGCGAGAACGTGTCCTCGATCGAAGTCGAGGACGCCCTCTTCTCCCACCCGGCGGTAGCCGAGGTGGCGGTCATCGGGGTGCCCGACGAGAAGTGGGGGGAGACGGTCAAGGCCCTCGTCGTCCTGGCACCAGGGGCCGAGGCCTCCGAGGCCGACCTCATCGCCCACTGCCGGGACCGCCTGACCCACTACAAGTGCCCGACCTCCGTCGAGTTCCGGGAGGAGCTGGCCCGCACGGCGACCGGCAAGCTCCAGAAGTTCAAGCTCCGAGCCCCGTTCTGGGAAGGTCGGGCGAAGCAGGTCTCATGAGCCCGCCCTTCGTCCTGGTCCACGGCGCCTGGCACGCCGGCGCCTGCTGGCAACCGCTGGTCGACGAACTCGAGGCCCGGGGGGAGCAGGTGGTGGCTCCCGACCTCCCCTGCGAGGACCCCGATGCGGGCCTGGACGAGTACGCCGCGGCGGTCGTGGCCGCCGCCGCCGACTTCGACGAGCCGGTGGTCGTGGTCGGCCACTCCCTCGGGGGGCTGACGATCCCCCTGGTCCCCGAACGGCGGCCGGTGGCCGGCCTGGTGTTCGTGGCGGCCATCCTTCCCCAGCCCGGTCGACCGGCGGGGGAAGGGCTGGGGGCCGACGCCTTCAGCCCCGGCTTCCCGGAACTGACCGCAGCCCACCAGCGCCCGGGTGAGGACGGGGCCAGTCGGTGGGACCGGGAAGGAGCGATCGCCGCCTTCTACCACGATGTCCCCGAGGACCTGCTCGACGGTGCGGTCGGTGCCCTCCGGGGCCAGCAGTGGAAACCGACCCAGGAGAACTGGCCGTTGGCGGCCTATCCCGAGGTGCCCATGCGCTACGTGGCCTGCTCGGACGACCGGATCATGGACCCGGCCTGGCAGGTCCGCATGGCGAGGGAGCGTCTGGGGATCGACGCCGAGGTCCTCGAAGGGTCCCACTCGCCGATGCTGGCCCGTCCCGCCGACCTCGCCGACCACCTGGAGGGATTCGCGTTCGCCGTCAGTCCAGGGGGGTGAGGGCGCCGGTCGCCACGTCGTAGACGAAGGCCCCGATGGTGAGGTCGGCAGGGAGCAGGGGATCGTCGTGGAGCCGGTCGACATCGGCCCGCAGCGTGGCGACCTGGTCGTCGACGGCGAGGGGGTCCCAGCCCTCGGTGGGGTTGCCCGAGGCCTCCGCCACCCGCGACCGCAGGGTGTCGGCGGAGAGCTTGTCCAGGGCGCAGTCGGTGTGGGCGATGACCGCCACACGATCCACGCCGAGGTTGGCCACCACGATCGCCAGCGACCGGACGACGTCGTCGGTGACCCGGGCCCCGGCGTTGCGCAGGATCTTGGCGTCGCCCGGCTGCAGGCCGAGTACGGCCAGGGGGTCGATGCGGGTGTCCATGCAGGCCACCACCGCCAGACCGAGGCGAGGCCGTCCGGTCAGCCCGGCGAACGCAAAGTCGGCCTGGTTGCGCCGGTTGGCCGCGAGGAGGTCGTCGAAGGGGCCCGTCACCGGGCGGGAACGGTATCGGCCGGGCGGTTCAGACCTGGCGGCCCAGGAACGCGGCGAGGCGATCGGAGGCGGGGGCCGAGGGATCGATCTCCTGGGCCGGACCGAACGGCGCCTGGCCGTCGGCACCCCGGAACGCGTCCTGGATCGAGGCTTCGGCTGCGGTCAGGAGCGCTTCGGCGTGATCCTGGTCGAAGTTGATCTGCTGGCCGGTGGCCTTGGCGAGGTCCCAGGCGTGGGTGAACTGGTCGGTCGTGGCCAGGCCCATGAAGGCGCCACCGGGCATGGTGCCGAACGGCAGGGTGATCATCTTCTCCATGGCCCCGGGGGCCTCGAACGCCTCGATGGCCTGGCGGCTGCCGTCGTCGAAGGCGGCGACGAGGTCACCGGCGGCGAAGTCGGGGGCCTCGTCGTCTTCGGTCGGTGTCTCCCCGTTCACCCAGGTGGCGAACCAGTAGTTGCCGCCGACCAGGTGGTTGGCCAGGTCACGGACCGTCCAGGAGGCACACGGCGTGGGCTGGTCGAGCTGGTCGGCGGAGACCCCGGCCAGGGCGGCGCGTGCGGCGGCGTGGGACTTGGCGAGGCCTTCGGTGCTCATCGGGGGCAAGGTAGTCCTCGGGGCGGACCGGCGCTGGTGGTACCCCTCACCGCTCGACGACGTCGTCGTGCCCACTCAGGTTGCAGGTCTCCTCGCCCGTGAGCACCGGGCGCAGGGCGACCTCCAGGACGGTGCTGTTCGCCGCGACGAACCCGAACTCGCTGCCGGCCAGAGTGGAGAGCACCTGGTCGACCTCGTCGCCGGTGAGGCGGGTGCAGACCGCCGGGGAGTCAACGGAGGCCGCTCGGTCCGGATCGAGGGGCCACGACACCGACTCGGTCACGTCGGCCCCTTCGAGCGTCGCCGTGGTCAGGGCCAGCCACTCCTCGGGGACGTAGGGCTCGGCCTCGCCGGCGGCCGCCAGGTCGTCGAGCAGGGTGGTGACGGCGGCTCGGGCCGCCTGCTCGTCGGCGGCGAGCTGCTCGTCCTCATAACCAAGGGCGTAGACGTCCAGGCTGCCGTCTTGGGCGTCGGTGCTCAGGGCGATGGTGGTCGTCGGGAGATCAGTGACGTTCGGGAACCCGACGTCGGGACCGTCGATCACCACCCCCGCCGCGTCAAGGAGCTCGGCCACCTCGGTCTCCTCCAGCAGGGCCACCTCGAACTCCGGGACCACGGCCCCCGGGACGCTGGTGAGGCGCACCAGCCGGCCGTCGTCGAACAGCAGCACCTCGGGCACCTGACGCTGGTTGACGATCACGGGTACGAAGCCGCCGCCGGTGTCGACCCGCAGCCAGACCTCGCCACCGTCGCCGAAGGTCAAGGGCGTCGTCTGGACCTGGTCGGTCGTGTCACCGGCCTCGCCGCCACCCCCGTCGTCCCCACAGGCGGCGGGGAGGACGAGGACGGCGACGAGCAGGGCGGTGATCCGGCGCATGACCATGAGACGATGCCACCCCGGCGACCGGTTCCCGGTGCCGGAACGGGGGGTGGCGCGGGCCAGACTGACGAGGTGGAGCTGAGGGACCGGTCGACCTACGGCTACTGGAGCCGGGAGAAGGTGCGCTGGGGGGACCAGGACGGTGCCCGGCACATCAACAACGTGGCCTACGCGGCGTACCTGGAGAACGCCCGGCTCGAGTTGCTGCTCGACCGGGTGATCCCGCACAAGGGCCAAGGGGACAACTTCATCGTCCGCCGGGTGGCGATCGACTACCTGGACACAGCCTCCTACCCGGCGCAGCTCGACGTGGGCTCGTGTGTGGTGGACCTCGGAGACTCCTCGTTCACCATCGGCCAGGGGGTGTTCCTGGACGACCGTTGCCTGGCGACGGGGGAGACGGTGCACGTCCACCTCCGGAAGGGACAGCCGATCCCGCTCACCGAGGTGTTGCGGAAGGTCCTCGAAGCCGAGCGTCCATCGTGATCGTGCGGCGGGAGCGACCGGGCGACGTCGCGGCGGCGCGCGCCGTCCAGGTCGCCGCCTTCCCCACGCCCGAAGGGGCCGAGGAGCCGGCGGAGGCCGGGCTGCTCGACGAGCTGCGCCAGGACGAGGGCTGGCTCGATGACCTGTCTCTGGTTGCCGAAGTCGCCGGCGACGTCGTCGGCCACGTCGTCTGCACTCGGGGAACCGTCGGCGCGGACCGGCGCCGGGCGCTCGGCCTCGGCCCGATCGCGGTACGGCCGGACCACCAGGGCGAGGGCATCGGCTCGGCGCTCGTGCATGCCGTCGTGGCCGTGGCCGAGGCCCGGGGCGAGACGCTCGTGGCCCTCGTGGGCCGCGCCGACTACTACGGCCGCTTCGGCTTCGAGCCCGCGGCCGACCACGGCGTCGAGGCCCCGAACCCCGACCTGGGGCGCCCATTTCCAGGTGCGGGTGCTGGATCCGTCGGCCGTCGTGGCGGGGCCGTTCGTGTACGCCGAGCCCTTCAATCGGTTGTGAGCCGGGGTCGCTGACGTGGACCGTCTCCAGCCGCTGTTGCGCCGCGCCGCCGAGTTCCTCGACCGCATCTCGGCCAAGACCGAGACCCCCCGGGGCCGGAGGATCTCGATGGCCGTCTCCGCCGTCGTGTTCGTGGTGGCCATGGCCCTCGGCATCCGGGGACTGCCCTCGGGTGAACGGGAGCTGCAGTGGTGGGCGATCCTGCTGACCAGCGTGGTCGGGGTCCCGGTGCTGATCGGGCTGAACGCGCTCGAGTACACGGCGTCGGGGGCGGTGCTGGGCCACCGCATCCCGCTCCGGGTGGCCATGCCCATCGCCATCTACGCCCGGGCGGCCAACCTCCTGCCGCTACCCGGCTCCGCCCTCGTGCGCATGCAGGGACTCAAGCGGGAGGGCTCCTCCTACGGCCGGGCCGCCTCGGCCACGCTGGCCACCGCCCTGTTCTGGCTGGGGGGCGCGCTGCTGGTCGGCGCCGTCGTGCTCATCCCGGCCCGCCCCTGGCTGGCGCTGCTCTTCGGCGCCGGCGGGGTGCTGGCCAGCCTGGTCGGGCACACGGCCGTGCGGTCGCTGGTCGCCCGTCGGGAGGACGCCCCGCCGGGTGAGGCGCTCCGGCGCAGCGCCGTGCTCCTCGGCGTCGAGATCCTGATGGTGGTGGTCCGCGGCGTCCGCTTCTGGCTGGTGATGGTCGGCTTCGACATCGGTGGGTCCTTCGCCGGGGCCATGCTCCTGCCCCTGGCCGGCGTGCTCTCGTCCGCCATCGGGTTCTTCCCCTCGGGCTTCGGGATCCGAGAGGTGATCTCCGGTGCGCTGAGCCGCCTGGTCGGCGATCCCGCCTCCAGTGGCCTCCTGGCCAGCGGCCTCGACCGCCTGGTGTCTCTGCCCGTCATGGCGGTGATCGCCCTGATCGTGGGGGTCGTGGGTCGGCGGGACGTCCCGGGTGGGGCCGAGGTGGTCGCGGGGGAACACGTCGTCGACGTCGAGGTCGATCCCGCCCCCGATCCCGAGTCCGTGTGACCGACGTCCTCTACCTGCTGGGGAAGGGCCGGTCGGGCTCGACCCTGCTGTCCATGGCCCTGGGCGAGCTGGACGGCTTCTTCGCGGCCGGCGAACTGCGCTTCTTCTGGCGCCGGGGCCTGGTCGAGGACCGGCGCTGCGCGTGCGGCCGGCCCATCACCGCCTGTCCCGTCTGGGGTGCGGTGGCCGACCGGTTGGCCGACCTCGACGCCGAGGCCCTGGCCCGCGACAGCGAGGCAGTGTTCCGCTGGGGCGCCGCCCCCCGCCTGCTGGCGGGCCGGACCGGACGCTGGGACGCCTTCCAGCGGTGGTCGGCGGCCACGACCCGACTCGTCGGGGCCGTGGCCGAGGTCACCGGGGCGGAGGTCGTCGTCGACTCCTCCAAGTGGCCCACCGAACCCGGGGTCCTCGGCCGCGTCGACGGCATCCGCCCCTTCTCGGTGCTCCTGATCCGTGACCCACGGGCGGTGGCCTGGTCCTGGAAGCGGACCAAGACCCACCACGACATGATCGAGCCCCGGGAGATGGACCGCTTCCCGGCCTGGCACTCCGGCCTGAGTTGGACCAGCCGCAACCTGGTCGTCAGCCTGGCCACCCGTCGCTCGTCGGGGCTCCGGACGACGCTGCGCTACGAGGACTTCACCGCCGACCCCCGTTCCGCCCTGGTGGACCTGGGTGCGTTCACCGGCCGCACACCGGACGTCGACGCCGTCCTCGACGGCCGCACCCTGACGGTCACCCAGGGTCACACGCTGGCCGGCAACCCCACCCGCTTCGCCGACACCCAGGTCACGATCCGCGAGGACGAGGAGTGGCGTGACCTGTTGCCCCGCCGGGACCGGCTGGCGGTCAATGGGCTCACCTGGCCGCTGCGCAAGCGCTACGGCTACTGACGGCCTGTCTCCCGCCCCCCCTTCGAAATTGCGTCGATTTGTCACGCTGTGCGTGACAAATCGACGCCAGAACAAGACCGGTCCCCCCAGCCGGTCAGGACGAGGGCGGGGTGAGCTCGTAGCCGTAGTGGGCGGCTTCGTCGGCGGTGAGCTCGACGAGCGTGGCCCACTGGGCGGGGGTCCAGTCGCCGGCCTTGGGCTGGCTGGCGTTGACCCGCTTCTGCACCGCGGCGGCCAGGACGTCCGGCGCCACGGACAGGCCGAGGTCGCCGGCCAGGCGACCCAGCTCGGCCGGACCCCGCGCCGCGTCGGTCAGGTCCTCGAAGCGGGCGACCCGGAAGCGGTCCGAGCTCTCGCCCTGGGTGCGCATGGCCCGGTTCATGGCGGCCCAGGCCCAGGCCAGGCGCTCGAACTGGTCCTGGCCCACCCACCGGACGCGTTCGGCCGCGTTCCAGCGGTCGAACTGAGGCGGGGCCAGGCGGCGGTAGGGGAGGAGGTTGAGCGGCCGGCCGCCGAAGCGGTAGGCCCCCCAGTCCTGGGCCGAGCGCACGTAGCCCACCGGGTGGCGCACCACCTGCACGACCGTGGCCTCGGGGAACGCGGCCAGCAGGGGCCCGACCAGGCCGTGATCGAGGCAGCTGGCCTCGAACCACGGCTCGTCGGCGGCCAGGGCCGGGCCCCGTACCCGGTGCAGCAGGCGCACGGCCCGCGCCTGGCTCACGGCGCCCGAGGCGTGGGCGTTGGACAGGTGTCGGAGCCACCACGGGCCGGGCTCGTGGTGGCTCCGGGCCCCCCAGGCCTCGACGGTTCGGGCCAGGAACTGGGTCCCGGTGCGCCCGGTGGACACGACGAACAGCGCCCGCCCGCTCATCGTCGGGTTCCGATCAGGTCGGTGAAGAGCGACGAGAAGGCGTCGGCGGAGGCACCAGCGGAGAACCGCTCGACGGCGCGAGCCCGTCCGGACTCGGCCAGGCGGGTGGCCAGCGCGGGGTCGGCGTGCAGGCGCCGGACCGCCTCGGCCAACTGGTCGGGGTGGCCCTCGCCGACGACCAGGCCGGTCACCTCGTGTTCGATCGCGTCGCCGATGCCGCCGCTGTCGCTGGCCACGACCGGCCGCCGGGCGGCCATGGCCTCGACGATGGACAGGCCCTGCGCCTCGGCCCACCCGTCGGGGGCGGTCCGGGAGGGGGCCACGACCACGTCCGCGGCAGCCAGCCACGCCGGCACCTGGGTGGGGTCGACCCAGCCGACGAAGGCGATGTGGTCGCCCAAGCTCAGGTCGGCGGCCCGGGCCTCGGCCGCCACCCGGTCCTGACCCTCCCCGAGGACCACGGCTCGCACCCCCGGGAGGTCGGCCCGCAGCCGATCGACCGCGTGGAGCAGGTCGAAGATGCCCTTCTCGGCCACCACCCGACCGACGAGGGCCAGCAGCGGGCCGTCCCCTCGGCGGTGCTCGCGCCGCAGCCTCTCGACGGCCGCGGTGTTCACGACCGGGTCCACGTCGATGCCCATAGGGATGCGCTCCAGGCGCCGCGGCCGGGTCAGGTCGAGTACGGCGCGCTCGGTCGCGGAGCTGTTCACGGTGACGGCGGCGGCCCGCCCGAAGGCCAGCCGCTTGGCCGCCCGCAGCGGGCCCTGGTCCAGGGCGAACACGTCACCGCCGTGCACGGTGACCACGACGGGTATCTTCCGGGTGGCCAGCACGCCGACCAGGCCCTGGGGCAGCACCCAGTGGGCGTGCACTGCGTCGTAGCCCCCCGTGCGCACGCGCCGGACCACGGTGGCCCACTCCGCGCCGACGAGGGCGGGCAGCTTCAGCAGGTTGGTGCGGTTCTGGCGCAGGTTCACCAGCGCCCCGCCCTGGTAGCAGACGGTCTGGGCCCGCTCCGGGAGCAGGTAGCGGAAGCGGTGCACCGGGATGTCCTCGAGGACCTCGTCCCGGGCGGCGTCGGGGGCGTGGGGGGCGAGCACGTCGGCTGCCCAGCCCCGGTCGGCCATTGCGCGGGTGAGGTCGAGCACGAACGGGGTGGTCGAGTCACCCGCCCAGCGCGGGTAGTTCGAGGTGATGACCAGCAGGCGGCCGGGGGTGGTCCCCGACCCGGTCACCTTCCGGCGCCGGCGACCTCGTCACGGGGTCGGGTGACCCGCACGACGAGGTCGGCGAGCAGGCCGATGACCAGGACCTGGAAGGCGGCGAAGATGATGAGCAGGGTGTTGGTCGGCACCCGCCATGACTTGTTCTCCAGGTCGAAGCCCAGCTTCACGAAGCCGATCGTGGCCAGGATCCCGAAGACCGGCCCGAAGGCCCGCAGCGGGTTGTAGGACAGGACCAGCCGCACCACCTGCACCAGGTAGCGAGTGGTGTCCTTGCGCCAGTGGAACTTCGACTCGCCCGCCCGGGGTGCGTAGTCGATGGGGATGTACTTCACCGTGTAGCCGTTGGCCAGGAAGGTCATGGTGATCGTGGTCACGCAGGAGAACCCGGTGGGCAGGAGGTGCAGGAACTGCAGGGCGACGTTGCGGCGGAACGCGCGGAAGCCGGAGTTCAGGTCCGGGATCTCGGTGTTGGCCAGGTAGGCGGCCAGCTTGCGGATCGTCCACTTCGCGGGCACTCGGACCGCCTTGGCCGTTCCCTGCTCGGACGTGCGGGCTCCGACGACCTGGTCGTAGCCCTCGAGCTCCTTGACCAGTTCGGGGATGCGGTCGTTCGGGTAGGTCATGTCCACGTCGGTCCAGACCACGACGTCGCCCACGGACTCGCGGGTGCCGACCTTCCGAGCCGTGCCCGATCCCCGGTTGACCGGGAGGCGGATCAAGCGGATCCCCTCGATGTGCTCGAGCGCCTCGCCGGAGCCGTCGTTTGACCCGTCGTCGACCACGACGAGCTCATAGGAGTAGTGCGAGGCGTCCATGGCGAGGCGGATCCGGTCGATCTCGGCGCGCAGGTGCCCCGCCTCGTTGTAGACGGGGAGGACGATGGAGACGTCGACGGGTGCGGGGGACTCGCTCATGGGGCCGAGGAAGGGTACCCCTCGGCGGCTGAGCACTACGCTTCGGACCTCCTGGACACGCCCAAGCTCTTCGGTGTCGGCTTCCACAAGACGGGGACCTCGTCGCTGGGCCGCGCCCTGGAGCAGCTCGGCTACCGCGTCGGCGGGCCGTTCGGGGTGCGGGACCCCGCCATCGCCGAGACCGCCTGGCCTGAGGCCGAGCGGCGCCTGATCACCGTGGACGCCGTCCAGGACAACCCCTGGCCCCTGCTGTACCGGGAGCTGGACGAGGCCCACCCCGGCAGCCGCTTCGTCCTCACGGTGCGCCCCACCGACGAGTGGTGGGCCAGCGTCGTCGGCCACTTCGGTGGCCGCTCGACCCCGATGCGGGAGTGGATCTACGGCGAGGGGAACGGGGACCCCGTCGGCCACGAAGCGCTCTACCGGGAGCGCTACGAGCGCCACAACGCCGAGGTCACGGCCCGTTTCGCCGACCGGCCCGAGGTCCTGCTCGTGCTCCGCCTGACCGAGGGCGAGGGCTGGCCCGAGTTGTGCGGCTTCCTGGGCCGACCGGTGCCCGACGACCCGTTCCCCCGGGTCAACGCCGCGGGCCTGCTGACCACGGTGGTCAACCGGAGTCGGGACCGGGCCCGCCGGCTCCTCCGCCGATGACCCTCGCGGACCGCGACGGGACCCTCGAGGCGCCGACGCCCCTCGAACTGGGCGGGCTGGTCGTGGTCACCTTCGGCGCCGCGGTGGCCGTCCTCTCGCTCGTCCTGGCCACCGTCGGGGCCCACGAGGGGTGGGCGGCCCTGCTCGGCGGCGGGCTGCTGACCGCGGCGGCCGTCGTGGTGGCGGCGCGGCGCCGCACCTGGTCGCCGGCGCCCTGGTCCTGGCCTGCGGCCATCGCTCTCGGAGCCATCCTGGTGCTGGCCGCAGCTCAGTTCTTCCCCGGCTTCCCGCTGGCGGCCAAGAACCGGGACCCGGGCGTCTACGTCAACCATGCCGTCGCGATCGCCCGTCAGGGCGACACGACCCTGACCGACCCCGTGGCCGAGACGGGCGCCGAGCTCGTGGTCACCGACGAAATCGCCCGCATCGTCACCGACGCCGGCGAGGTCGCCTGGCGCAAATTGCCCTACCGGAGCTTCCCGACCGATCCCGACGACCCCGGCCACATCCTGCCCGACTTCTTCCACCTCTGGCCCTCGACCCTGGCCACCGCCCACGACCTGGGTGGCACCGGAGCGCTGTTCAACCTCACGCCCCTGTTCGCCGTCGGCGCCGTCGGCCTCTTCTTCCTGGCCGCCCGGCGGGGCTTCGGCCTGCTGGCCGCCTCGGTGACCGCCGGGCTCCTGGCCGCCAACGAGCTGATGGTCTGGCAGGCCAAGTTCCCGACCGCCGAGTCCCTGTCCCTTTTCGTCTACGCGGGCGCGCTGCTGGCCGTCGCGCTGGCCCTGTCGACCCGCTGGCGCGTGGCCGCCGCCCTCGGCGGGGCGCTGGTCGGGGTGGGCTTCGTCGCCCGGCCCGAAGGCATCGTCGTGGTCGGCCTGGCTGCGGTCGTGCTCGCCGGCCTTTGGGTGTTCGACCGGCTCGACGGCCGGGCGTGGGCCTTCACGGCCGGGCTGGCCCCGCTTCTCCTGCTCGGCACCTACCAGGCCTACGGCCGGGGCTCGCGCTACGCCCGGCTGCAGCAGGGCCTGCCCTCGTTCCGGGAGGCCGTGGCCGGAGCGGTCCTGCTCGGCCTGGTCGCGGTCGCGGTCCGCGGGGTGCGTTCCCGGGTCTTGGCGTCCGGGTCGTCGGACGCGGGGCTGTTCGCCCGGTTGGGGAGGCGGCTGGCCGACGGTGGACCGGGATCGGGCCTGGCGGCTCGGCGGCTACGGCCTGGTGGCCCTCTTCGTCGTGTTCCTCGCCGTGGCCTGGTTCCGGGAGGAGCTGCTGGGCCAGAACTACCGCATCGACAAGCGGGGCGAGCGGTCCCGCGGGTACGACGAGCTGAACCTGAAGCGCCTGGCCCTGTTCGTGACGCCGATGGCGCTGGTCGCTGCGGTGGGGGCGCTGGTCGTGGGGGTCCGGGCCCGGTGGTCGGCGGCCCGGTGGGTGCTGGTGTTGCCCGGCCTCGTGATCGCGCCCGTCCTCATCTGGGAGCCCCGCATCGCCCCTGACCTCATGTGGTGGGGACGCCGCTACGTCCCCATGGTCGTGCCCACCCTCCTGCTGCTGGTCGGGGTGGCGGTGGCCTGGCTCTGGGAGCGTCGGGGCCGAAGTCAGAGCCTGGTGCGGGTCGGTACTGCGGTGGTCGTCGTGGTGATGGCGGGCTGGATGCTGCGCCAGTCCTCGGACCTGTGGGGCCACGAGGAGTTCGGCGGCTCTCTGGGGGTCATCGAGCAGCTCGAGGACGTGGCGGCCGGCGAGGACGTGGTCTTCGTCTGGGAGGGGGGCAGCACCATGGGACCGAACTTCGCCGCCACACCCTTCACCTGGCTGGGCCTACCCGGCCTGTCGGGTCCCATCGACCCGTCGGCCAACACCCTGCAGGCCCTCCAGGACGCCCTCGGTGACCGGACCCTCTATCTCGTCGCCGACGGCGACCAACCCCCGCCCCGGGCCGCGGGGGTGCTGGAGGAGGAGCGGCGCATCGTCACCGAGCTGAGCGAGTTCGAGCACGGGCTGGCCAACCGCCCCCGCCAGGCCCGTCCTGTCCCCGTGGACCTGACCGTGTGGCGCCTCGTCGGGGACGAGCCATAGGGGCGGCCCCGGTACTGTCGGGGCCGTGAGCGAGCTCGACTACGACGCCTTCGACTGCGACAACCACTACTACGAGGCCCTCGACGCCTTCACCCGCCACCTGGACCCGGCCCTCGGCCCGCGCTGTGTGCAGTGGTGCGACATCGACGGCAGGAAGTACCACGTGGTGGGCGGCAAGGTCAGTCGAGCCGTCACCAACGCCACCTTCGACCCCATCGCCAAAGCCGGGGCCATGCACGACTACTTCCGGGGCAACCCGGACGGGAAGTCGCCCCTGGAGTTCCTGCGGGAGCGGGAGCCCATCTGTGCCGAGTACCGGGACCGTGACGCCCGGCTGGTGAAGATGGACGAGTTCGGCCTGGAGGCGATCTGGCTCTTCCCGACCCTCGGCGTGCTCTACGAGGAGCTCCTCAAGGACGACCTGTTTGCCCTCACCACCACCTTCCGGGCCTTCAACCGCTGGGTCGAGGAGGACTGGGGCTTCGCCTACGCGAACCGGATCTTCGCCGCCCCGTACCTGTCCCTGGCCGACCCCGTCTGGGCGGTCGAGGAGCTGGAGTGGGCGCTGGACGCCGGGGCCCGGGTCATCGTCATGCGCCCGGCCGCCGCGTTCACCGCCGACGGGCCGATGTCGCCCGCCGATCCGATGTTCGACCCGTTCTGGGCCCGGGTGGCCGAGTCCGGGATCACCACCGTCATCCACGCCGGTGACTCCGGCTACTCCTCGCAGGGCTACGCGGACGACAAGTTCACCGCCCAGTTCTCCGGTGGTTGGGCACCGTCGGTGCGCATGTACGCCATCGAGCGGGCGGCGCTGGACTTCCTGCTGACCCTCAGCCTGGAGAAGCTCTACGACCGCCACCCCGGACTGCGCATCGCCTCGGTCGAGAACGGCTCGGAGTTCCTGCCCGACCTGCTCCGGAAGCTGGCCTCGACGGCCAAGAAGTACCCCGGGTACTTCCCCGAGGACCCCGCCGAGACCTTCCGGCGTCATGTCTGGATCAACCCCTTCTGGGAGGACGATCCCTACGAGGTCACCGAGCTGATGGGCGCGGGGCGGGTCATCTTCGGCTCGGACTGGCCCCACATCGAGGGTATGCCCCGCCCGCTCGACTACCTGGCCGAGGTAAAGGAGCTGGCCGACGCCGACCAGCGCCGGGTCCTGCGGGACAACACCTGGGAGCTGACCCGGCCGCCCGTCTGACGGTCCGGACGGTCCTACGCTGCCGTCCGGTGACCGACACCCAGGACCGCGAGCTCACGAACGACGCGCCGGTCGGCTCGACCATCGAGACCGGCCCGCTCGGTACCGCCACCATCCCGGCGTCCCGCTACACGTCCCGGGCATGGGCCGCCCTGGAGGCCGCAGCGCCTCTGGCCCCACACCTGGCAGATCGCCGCCGCCCGGGGCCAGGTGGCCGAGCCCGGCGACTGGTGCGAGTACCGGTGTGGGCCGATCTCGGTCCTGATCGTGCGGGGTGACGACGGCGACCTGCGGGCGTTCCAGAACGTCTGCCTGCACCGCGGCAACGAGCTGTGCTCGGGCGAGGGCCAGGACCGCACCGAGATCCGCTGCGGCTACCACCGATGGGCCTGGAACCTCCGGGGCGAGCTCCGGGAGGTCCCGTCCCGCAAGGGGTTCGGCCCACTGCGGAACGAGGACCTGCCGCTGGTCCCGGTCCAGGTCGACACCTGGGGCGAGCTGGTCTTCGTGAACCTGGACCCCGACGCCGAGCCGCTGGCGGACTACCTCGAGGGCGTGCCCGACGACGTGGCCTGGGCCCGGCCCGACGAGTACCGCATGCAGGCCGTGCTGCGGGTGGCTCTGGACTGCAACTGGAAGGTCGGCATCGAGGCCTTCAGCGAGACGTACCACGTGCAGGGGATCCACCGGGAGATGCTGGCGTCGACCGACGACGTGAACTCGCCCCAGCGCCTCTGGAACCGGCACGGGAAGCTGAACCAGCCCTATGGCGTCCCCTCACCCCGGCTGCGGGGCGGGGCCTCCGACGCCGAGATCTGGCGGAGCTTCATCCAGACCCAGGGCGCCCGCATGGGGGTGACCGACCCCGAGGCGCCCGCCCCGTCGGTGCCCGAGGGCTCGACCATGCGGGCCGTCATCGAGCAGGCGGTGCGGGACGAGGCCGCGACCAAGGGCCTGGATCTGAGCGGCTTCGACACCGAGCAGGTGCTGGACCTGCACCAGTACAACCTCTTCCCCAACGCCACCGTCATCTACCTGAGCGATGCCGTCAGCGCCATGACGGCCACGCCCGGGCCGACACCGGACGAGTGCGTGTTGACGTTCTTCGTCGCGTTCCGGGTGCCCTCGGCCGACGAGCCGACCGCCCGGCCGCCGGTGATGGACATCGAGCCGGGAGCGGTCAGCCTCGGCCTGATCTTCGACCAGGACCTGGAGAACCTGCCCAAGGTCCAGCGGGGCCTGCACCAGCCCGGCTTCACCCACCTCCGCCTCTCCGCCGAGGAGTGCCGCATCATCAACCTCCACCGCCACCTCGAGTCCGCCCTCGGCCTGGAACCCGGCGCCGAAGCCTGACCGATCTCGTTCTGGTCCCAGCAACGCGCGCCCCAGTGGAGATGGCTGGTACCAGAACGGAGCTCTACGGCCGCTAGAACACAGTGATGCAGGTCATCGCCGGGATGGATCCCCGCGCCCCGTTGGCGGACATCGGGGCCCATGCCCGGCGGGCGGAGGTCCTCGGGTTCGATGCCCTCCACGTGGCCGAGACCACCAACGACGCCTTCATCACGTGTGCCTTGGCCCTGGAGCACACGTCGACGCTCGTCGTACGTCCCGCGCTGGCCTTGGCCTTCGTCCGGAGCCCGATGCAGGTGGCCTACTCGACGTGGTCGCTGGCGGGGTTCGCCCCCGGCCGCTTCGAGCTCGGCCTCGGCACCCAGATCAAGCCCAACATCGTGGGTCGCTTCGGGGTCGAGTGGGCTGATCCCGTCGAGCGGATGGACGACTACGTGGCCGCCGTCCGCGCCGTCTTCACCGCCTTCCAGGAGGGTGGCCCGTTGCGCCACGAGGGTCCGCACTACCGCCTGACGCGGCTGCAGCCCGAGTTCAACCCGGGCCCGCTCGCGGCGGGCCCGCCCCCCATCTGGCTCGGTGGCGTCAACAAGCGGGCCTGCCGCCTGGCCGGCGCGGTGGGCGACGGGTACGTGACCCACCCCACCAACTCCGACCGCCGCTACCTGGGCGAGCTGTGCCTGCCTGCCCTCGAGCAGGGGCTGACGGACACGGGCCGGGACCGCTCCGACGTCCAGGTCGTCGTCGGCGGGATGGTGGCCACCGGCCGGGACGACGCCGCGGTGGCCGACGCCCGCTCCCGCAGCCGCTACATGCTCGGCTTCCTCTTCTCCACCCCCGCCTACCGGCGCACCCTCGAGCTCCACGGCTGGCAGGACTTGGGCGACAAGCTGCGGTCGATGACCAAGGATGGCCGGTGGGAGGACCTGGAGGCCACCGTCAGCGACGAGGTCTTGGACACCGTGGTCGCGGCCGGTCGCTACGACGAGCTGGCGAAGGTCCTCGGCGACCGCTACGCCGACCTCGCCGACGGCGTCCTCCTCCATCCCCCCACCGACCCGGCGGATGACGAGGCGTTCTCGGCGGCCGTCCGCGAGCTGCAAGCGGTCTGACCGGCTCGCCCCCTCGGGCGGGGCGAACACGATCGAGATTGTGTGGCTTGGGGCTGTCCTGCGACCGGAAGTGGCGCAATTTCGATTGGCGGCGAATCGGACGGCAGTCGGAGGCCGTCGTAGTGTCCGGGCCATGACCGACACGCTCGACACCGCCGTCGACGCCGAAACCGCTCGCGTCGAGGCGGCACTGGACAGGTTCATCGCCGCGACCGACCCCGCCGCCATGAGCCCGCGGGTGTACCGGGGAGCCCGGTACGACGCGGGGCTGGCCTGGGTGCACTTCCCGGAGGGGTACGGAGGCCTCGGGCTGCGCCCCCGGCTGCAGTCGGTCGTCGAGCGGCGCTTGCGGGAGGCCGGCGGGTCGCCCGCCGAGGAGACCCAGTTCTTCGGGCTGGCCCTGGCCGGCCCGACGGTCGTCACCCACGGCTCCGACGAGCTGCGGCCCCGGCTGCTGCGCCCGATGTACACCGGTGAGGAGGTCTGGTGTCAGCTCTTCAGTGAACCAGGCGCGGGCTCGGACCTCGCCGGCCTCGGCACCAAGGCCGTGCGGGACGGCGACGAGTGGGTCGTCACCGGTCAGAAGGTCTGGAACACCATGGCCCATCTGGCCGACCGGGGGATGCTGGTCGCCCGCACCGACCCGGACGTGCCCAAGCACAAGGGCCTCACCTACTTCGCGGTGGACATGCACGCGCCCGGTGTCGATGTCCGACCCCTGCGCCAGATCACCGGTGAGGCGGAGTTCAACGAGGTCTACCTGACCGAGGTCCGGATCCCCGACGCCGACCGCATCGGCGACATCGGGGACGGGTGGCGGGTCTCCATGACCACGCTGATGAACGAGCGCACCAGCATCGGCGGCGGGGGCGGGACCCGGCCCCGGGGGTCGGGGCCCATCGCCGAGGCCGTGCGCATCTGGAACGAGCGCACCGACAAGGACCCGGTCATGCGGGACCAGCTCATGCGCCGCTGGATCGACGCCGAGACGCTGCGGATGACGACCCTGCGGGCCTCCGCCGCGGCGAAGTCGGGCAACCCCGGCCCCGAGGGCTCGGTGCTCAAGCTCCGCTTCGCCGAGATCAACAAGGCCATCTACGAGTTGTGCCTCGACCTGCTCGGGCCGGCGGCGCTCGTGGACTACGACTACACGATGCGGCGCTCGGAGATCATCGGCCTGGAGGGCCCGCCGGGGTCGTCCCGCAAGATGTTCCTGCGTTCCCGGGCCAACTCCATCGAGGGTGGCACGTCGGAGATCATGCGCAACATCCTCGGTGAGCGCATCCTCGGCCTGCCCGGCGAGCCCCGGACCGACAAGGAACTGCCCTGGATCGACGTGCCCCGCAACTGAGAGCCGGTCACGCCGTTCGGCTTGCACCAGGCCTCGGCCCGCTCCGAAGCCGCCTTCGCCGCCCACCTCCGCCGCGGGGTCTGAAGTCCGGGTCGCGGCCGGATCGGGTAGGACGGTGGGGTGCACGAGCCGGTTCTGTTGCGTGAGGTCCCGACCATCGACGACTGGTGGGAAGCCGGGGGCGGCATCGGCCTCGACCGGGCCCAGGAGCTGGGCCAGGGCGGGACGCTCCAGGAGCTGAGCCTCTCCGGCCTGCGGGGCCGCGGTGGTGCCGGGTTCCCGACGGCCCGCAAGTGGCGATCGATCGGCCAGGCCCGTCCCGAGACCGGCGACCGCTACGTCGTGGTCAACGCCGCCGAGGGCGAGCCCGGGACGTTCAAGGACCGGGCCCTGATCCGGGCCAACCCGTACCAGCTCATCGAGGGGGCGGCCATCGCCGCCGTCACGGTGGGTGCGACCAAGGCCTACATCGGGCTGAAGCGCACCTTCCGCACCGAGATCGACCGTCTCGAGCGGGCGCTCACCGAGATGGAGGCGGCCGGCCTGACGGCCGGGGTCGAGTTCGAGCTGGTGGCCGGCCCCGACCACTACCTCCTCGGCGAGGAGACCGGCCTCCTCCAGGTCATCGAGGGCGAGGAGCCCCTGCCCCGCTGGGCCCCGCCGTACCTGCAGGGACTGTTCGCCACCGGGCCCCAGGCCGGGTGGTCCTCGGCGCCCAAGAAGGACGCCGAGCCCCCGAACCAGGCCAACCCGACCCTGGTGAACAACGTGGAGACGCTGTCGAGCGTGCCCCAGATCCTGGCCCTGGGTCCCGAGTGGTACCGCTCGATGGGCACCGAGGAGTCCCCCGGACCGATCGTCTGCACGGTCGTGGGCGACGTGGCTCGTCCCACCGTCGTCGAGGTCGAGATGGGCACCCCACTGATCGAGCTCATCGAGACCCACGCCGGCGGCCTGGGCGAGGGCCGTTACGTCAAGGCCGTCCTGTCCGGCTTCGCCAACCCCGCGCTGACCGGCGCCGACCTCGACGCCCCGGTCAGCTACGAGGGTCTCCGGGACGCCGGCGGCGGGCTGGGCTCCGCCGGCTTCATCGTCTACGACGACCGGACGAACATGGTCGAGGTGGCCCGCCTGGCCAGCAACTACCTCTACGTCGAGAGCTGCGGCCAGTGCTCACCCTGCAAGCTGGGCTCGGGGGAGATCACCGAGCGCCTCGACCGCATCGCCCGCTCCGGGGGCGACGACAACGACGTCGAGGCCATCGGCGCCCGGCTGCTCACGGTCACCGACGCCAACCGCTGCTACCTGGGCACCCAGGAGCAGGTGCTCGTCTCCAGCATCCTGCGGCTCTTCCCCGAGGACGTGGTCGCCGCCCTCGACGGCGGGGGAATCGAGGGCCGGGGCCTGGACGTCCCCAAGCTCGTGGAACTGGACCGGTACGACCCCGACCAGCACCGCAAGGGCCCCGACTGGACGTACGCGGTGAGCCGGAACATGATGACGACGAGCGGCGGGCCTTCCTGCTGGAGGGGACCCGGACCGGGAAGGTGGCCTGGGTCTCGCCGCAGGGCAACGTCCACGTGGCCCCGGTCTGGTTCGTGCTCGACGGTGACGACGTGCTCTTCACGACCCACCTGGACGGCGCGAAGGGCAAGGCCATCACCCAGGGGACCCGCCTCTCGATGGTGGTCGACGACCAGGCGCCGCCGTACTCCTACGTGAAGGTCGACGGCACGGTCTCGCTCAGCGAGGACCCGGACGTACTGGTCGACGTCGCAACCCGGATCGGTGGTCGCTACATGGGCGAGGACCGGGCCGAGGAGTTCGGGCGTCGCAACGGCGTCCCCGGCGAGCTGGTCGTCCGGATCCGCCCGAGCAAGCTGACGGTCCTGGCCGACGTCTCGGGCTAGTTCGTGACGATCTCCCGCAGCAGGCCGGGGAACGTCTCGTCCAGGTAGTCGGGGTCGAGGGAGGCGGTGGCCACGTCGGTGTCGACGCCGAAGACCTGGTTGAGCTGGGCCACCGAGAGGTGGTCGATGAGGCCCCAGACGCTCACCGGATCGGTGTCGCCGGGCAGGCAGCCGTTCTCGCCCAGTTCCACGAGGGGCACGTCGTCGGGGTCGAGGCCGAGCGCCTCGATGAAGGGGCTCAGCCCGCCTTCCTCACGGATGGGAACGCAGGGGTCCACGAACACGGCGTGGCCGCTGTCGGCGATGACCGCCAGGCGCTTGGGCGTGTCGAGCCAGTCGTAGGCCTGCATCGACCCGGTCGAGCTCGACGATGGTGTCGCCTTCGGCCGCGATGATGAGCGACGGCACCTCGGGCGGGGTGGTGGCCTCGAGCAGCGCCTCGTAGTCGACCTGCGGGCGGGTCTCGCCGTCGTCGTCCTCGACCTCCTCGGTGACCGCCGCCAGATCGGCGCCGGGCTCGAGGGGGTCCCCGGCGCCTGGCCGATCCAGAGGTCGACCCTTTCGTCGTAGGCCGCGGTGCCCGAGGCGCTCCCCCCGGCGCTGTGGCCCTCGGTCGCGACCCGCTCGGTGTCGACCGCCCCGGCGATGGGCGAGTCGGCCTGCTGGTTGGTCTCGGCCAGCAGGTCCAGGCCGGCGATCAACTGGTCACTGTCCAGGTACTCGTCGGGCCGCTCCCGTTCGTCCTCCGCGCCGGCGACGAACGCGTCCAGGATCGAGGCCAGGCCCCGCTCGGGGTGGTCCACGGCCGCGACCACGTAGCCCCAGGACGCGACGGCGGCGTTGTGCTGGTTGCCGAAGCGCAGGTTGCCGGAGAAGCCGTGGCTGTGCAGCACGGTCGGGAAGGGCCCGTCACCGCTGGCGGGCAGGCCGACCCAGGTGTCCGACGGGGCCACCTCGCCGGAGAGCGATCCGGGCAGCAGCGCGCTGATCGTCGGGTCGAGGATGTCTTCGCCGGAGTACGAGTACGGCTCGGCGTCGGGCGGGCACGGCGTCGGGGTCGACGGGGTAGAAGACGGCGACCTGGTGGTCGGGGTCCAGCTCGAGGTCGACCTGGCCCACGGCGTACGGGCCCCGACCGGAGAAGTCGGCGGGCGTCGGCGTCCGACGGAGGGGCGAATGTGGAGGCCGGCGCCGTGTCCTCGGCGGAGTCATCGTCACCGCTGCAGGCCGCCGCCAGGAGGGCGAGGAGAGCGAGGACGACAGGGCGCGAAACGATGGTGCATCGGGGATGGCTTAGCAGCAACCCGGCGGGGCGGGGGATCGCCGCCGTCGGGGCCATCGGCCGGGGGCTGGCAAGATCTCGGCTCATGGCCTACGTCGAGGTGACCGACCCCCGTCCGCACGTCCGCCAGATCACGCTGAACCGGCCCGAGCGGATGAACGCCATGTCGTTCGACACGATCATCCCGCTGCGGGAGGCCCTGGAGGCAGCCGGCCACGACAACGACTGCTGGGTGGTGATCCTCACCGGCAACGGCGACGGCTTCTGCTCGGGCCTGGACCTCGAGGACGCCGGGGTGCCGCCCCACGCCGACGGCCTGACCCTCTCCCGGCTGGCCATCCGGGCCATGGAGTACTTCGGCGACATCGTCCCCCAGATGCGCAAGCTGCCCCAGCCCGTCATCGGCGCCGTCAACGGCCCCGCCATCGGCGGAGGCATGTGCCTGTCGATGGGCACCGACATCCGCATCGCCGCCGAGTCGGCCTACTGGCGGGCGGCGGGGATCAACAACGGCCTCGGTGCCATCGAGCTGGGCCTGTCCTGGACCCTGACCCGGGCCATCGGCTCGTCCCGGGCCTTCGAGATCTGCCTGTCGGGCCGGGATGTCCACGCCGAGGAGGCCGAGCGCATCGGCCTCGTGTCCCGGACCGTCCCCGACGACCAGCTCCTGGAGACGACCTACGAGCTGGCCGAGCGCATCTGCGGCTTCTCCACCCACGGCGTGTCGATGACCAAGAAGGTGCTGTGGTCAGCCCTCGAGGTGGGCAGCCTCGAGGCCGCCATCGACATGGAGAACCGCAACCAGCTCCTGGTCCGCCTCACCACCCAGAACCTCGAGGAGTACATCCGCGCCCGCCGCGAGGGCCGCACGCCGACCTACCTGGACTGAAGCGCGTCAGCCGCAGGCGACGTCGAGCTGCGGCATCCGGCGGGGCGGACCTTGTTGGCCCGGTCCTCGCGCGGGATCAGCCTCGTCGTCGTGGCAGCCGAAGCGCGGGTGGGGTAGAAAGGGCTGCGGGCGGGCCGGCTCAGGGGGTTGTCTCCATGTCACCAGTCGATCGTCGTCAGTTCCTCCAGGCCGCCACCGCGGCAGCCGGGGGGGTGGCGCTCGCCGGTCCGTTCGCCGGGTTCCTCACCAACCCGGTGGCCGCCCAGTCGGGCCCGCCCGCCGTGACCCTGGGGCCCGTGCCCGACGAGCGTGACCAGGTGGTGCGCCTGGCGCTGCCGGACGGCTTCCACTACCGGTCCTTCCACGACACGGCGTCGCCGGTGATCCTCGACGACGGGACCGTGCTGCCCGCCCGCCACGACGGGATGGCCGCCTTCCCGGCGGGCAACGGTCGCGTCTGGCTGGTCCGCAACCACGAGGTCAACGGACCGGGCCCGGCGTTCGGCCCGGGGACGCCCTACGACTCGATGACCCGCGGCGGCACCACCACGGTGCTCGTCGACGGCTTCGGCCAGGTCGAGGAGGCCTTCACCAGCCTCAACGGCACCCAGATGAACTGTGCCGGGGGTCGGATGCCCTGGGGCAGCTGGATCACCTGCGAGGAGACAGTCAACGGTCCCGACGTCGGCCCGGACTTCACCGGGGCGCCGAACACGGCGCTGACCCGACCCCACGGCTTCATCTTCGAGGTGCCCGCAGGGGGTCAGGGGTCGCGGGAGCCGATCACCGCAGCCGGCCGCTTCCCCCACGAAGCCGCGGCGTACGACCCCGCCGAGGGCGTCCTCTACCTCACCGAGGACAACTTCGGCTTCCCCTCGGGTCTCTACCGCTACCTGCCCCCGGGCCGCCGCCAGCACGTCGGCGACATCCGTGACGGCGGTCGGCTCCAGATGCTGGCGGTGGTCGGCCAGCCGAACGCCGACCTGGCCGCCGCCCAGCCCGTAGGGGCGACCTACCGGGTCACCTGGGTGGACATCGACGACCCCGCCCCGAGCTTCCCCTACACACCGGGCCAGGTCGCACCCACGACCAACGACGAGGCGATCCGCTACGTCGGGGACCAGGGACGCGCCCAGGGTGCCGCCTACTTCTCCCGCCTCGAGGGCGCGGTGTTCGACCGGGCCACGCTCTGGTTCACCGCGACCCAAGGGGGTGGTCCGGCCGAGACCAGCGTGGGGCCCATCGCCAACGGATTCGGGAACGGCAGCGGCCAGGTGTGGGCCTACCACCCCAGGAGCCGGAGGCTGCGCCTCGCCTACGAGTCGCCGGGTCCCGACGTCCTGGACCTGCCCGACAACGTCACCGTCCGCCGCCGGGGCGGCGCCCTGCTCATCTGCGAGGACGGCGGGAACGGCAACTACCTGCGGGGCCTCTCGCCGTCGGGTCGGCTCTTCACCGTCGCCCAGAACCTGCTGCCCGGTCAGCTCAACGACGAGTTCGCCGGCGCCACCTTCAGCCCCGACGGTCGACACGCTGTTCGTGAACATCCAGGCGGGCCGGGCCCTGACGTTCGCCGATCTGGGGGCCTTGGCAGCGCCTCGGCTTCTGACCGGGATGCGCCGCCGTCGCTAGGGCTTGGTGACCGACAGGACCGTCTCGAACTCGAGCAGATCGGCGCCCATGCCGACCGGGCCGGACGCCTTCACTCGGGCCCTTGGCCGCCCGCACCGTGGCCCGCCGGTGGGCCACCGTGGCCCTCCGGGGCGCCACCCGTCTGTCCGGCGTGGCTCTCGGCGAAGCGCTGGCTCTCCCGCCAGGCCTGGAAGGCCGCCTCGTTCTCCCAGCGGGTGTAGACGAAGTAGCGGTCCTCGCCGGCGGTGGGGCGGAGGAGCTCGAAGGACACGAAGCCGTCGACCTCGTTCATGGCGTCGGCCCGCGCCGCGAAGCGCTGCTCGATCATCTCGCCCATGCCCTCGGGCACCCGGATGGCGTTGATCTTCACGATGTCACTCATCGTCGGAGGACCGTACCGGTCTCCAGAAGATCCCGAGCAGGGCCGCGGTGCCGCCGCCGCCGGCCAGCAGGGCGATCCAGAGTCCGCTCCAGCCGGCGAGGTCGGTGGTCTCCAAGGCGTCGTCGACCGACCACTCGCCGGATCCGAGCAGGGCCAGGCAGAGGCTGACCACGATGAGGGTGAGCACGTACTCGTAGCCCTCGCCCGGCCGGAAGATGAAGAAGCCGTTCTTCCAGTGGTTGGTGATCGAGGGCGACGAGCATCACGCCCAGGACCCCGGCGCAGGCCAGCGGGGTGAGCAGGCCGAGCACCAGCATGACCCCGGCGCCGACCTCGGTGAGGCTGGCCAGCCATGCGTGTAGCGGGCCCGGCTTCATGCCCAGGCTCTCGAACCAGCGGCCGGTCCCGGCGATCTTGCCGCCACCGATGATGTGGTTGATCCCGTGGGCCAGCATGACGGCGCCGAGGATGAGGCGCAGCCCGAGCAGCGCGAGGTTGACCGCGTCCGGTTCGATCCCAGTTCCCATGGGGCCCGACCCTACGCTGACCGCCGGTGCACCTCGATCTCCTGGTCGAGCCGCTTCGCCGCCTCGTCGCCCGTCGTCGTCCGTCGGGCGGGTCCCGGCGAACCTGTCCCGTCCGGGAACCGATCGGGCCACCGCCGTCGTCAGAAGTGGTGACGGCAACGGCGCCGTCACCCGAACCGAGGAGAACCCTCCATGCGCCAGGTCACCCGAGTCCTGTTGTCCCTGCTGGTCGTCGTCTCGCTGGCGGCCGCCTGTGGCGGCGACGACAGTGAGGTCGTCGCCGGCGACGACGTCTCCACGCGGCCGATCCCGACCAGCTCGTCGTCCGCCCGTGACCGACGACGGCAGCGAGCCACCACGACGCCTGGACCCGCATCGAGCCGACCGAGGACCTGGTCAACCCGATCGTGGCCACGCCCGACGAGATCGTGGCCGACCCCGACGACCCGAACGCCGTGCTCATCCACTTCTACGGTGGGGTGCAGGAGTGCTACGGCGCCCGGGCCGTCGGTCGTGGAGGAGACCGACGAGCGAGGTCACGCATCCGTCTCGAGGTCGGCGGCCAGCCCGACGCCGGCGACCAGGCCTGCATCGAGATCGCCGAGGCCCAGGAGCTCCAGCTCGTCCTCGACGCCCCCGTCGCCGATCGCACCCTGACCGCCGTCACCACCTGACCCTCCCGTTCTGGCGCCCGATCTCGGTCATCGGCCGCCAAATCGGGCGCCAGTTCGCGTCGGGGGAGTCCTACGGTCGGGCCATGCGCATCTTCCGGGCCACGGTGCGGGGCCAGTTCGACGGCCTCGGCGAAGAGCAGCAGGTCGCGCTCCGGGCCCGGGCCGACGAGCACGACATCCTGGCGTCGTCGTTCAGCCGGGAGGGCACGTTCGTCTACAGCCCGGGCCTGACGTGGTTCAACCTCCGCTACGAGCTGCGCAGCCCCGACGAGGCCACCGACCCCGAGGTCGAGGACCAGGCCCTGACCCAGGCCGCCGAGCGGCTCGACCGCATGGGCATCCCCCACAAGCGCCTCCGCGTCGACCTCCTGGACATGGCCGCCATCTGGCAGCGACTGACCGCCCCGGTCGGGCTGCGGGTCGTCAGGGGCGTGGGGCTCGCCTGGCCGGGGCAGACCGATCGGCAGGGATGGGGCGTGGGGTCGGGCTGCGCCTCGTCGGGCCGGCCGGGAACCGAAGCGAGCGCAGTGAACCGCGTGTGGCGCGGTCAGCTGCGCTGAGTTCAGCGAGCTCCGATCGAGTGCCCCGACGATCTGCGGCTCGATCCCCGCCCCCGTTCTTGCCTCGGTGCCCCGGGCTCGAGGACGGGTGCGCTCACGAATCGAGAGGCCCGAGGACTCGGCGTCAGGCCAGGCGCTCGCGGCCGAGATCCAGCGTGGCGGCGTCGCGGGCGAAGAAGTGCTGGCTGCCGGCGTGGAGGTCGCGGAAGCCGCGCTGGAGGGGGCCGTCCCGCAGGGCCGTCGTGCCGGCCAGGAGGTAGGCCTCGCGGGCGATGTCCGCGCCCTGCTGGGTGAGGAAGACGCTGGCCTGGCGGCAGGCGGTGATGGCCGACAGGTCGGGCTCGCCGCCGTCGGCCACCGAGGCCTCGACCGCGGTCACCGTGCTCGCGCATCCAGGCCTCCGGCGGCCCGGAAGCGGGACTCGAGCTGGCCGACGCCGTACACGAAGCGGTCACTGTCCTTGAGGGGGACGGCCGCGCCCATGCGGTGCTTGGTGCGGGCCACTTCGACCAGCTCGTCGAGGACCCGGCGGGTGACGCCCATGGCGAAGCCGGCGTGGCCGATCGCGGTCAGGCACATCACGCCGAGGTCGTACATCGGGCCCGCCCCGGCGGCGGACGGGGGCGAAGAAGTCGAAGGTGGCCTGCTCGTCGACGAACGACGTCGCGGACGGCGTAGTCGTAGCTGGCGGTGGACTGGAGGCCGAGCACGTCCCAGTTGCCCCGCAGCTCCACGTCCTCGATGGGCATGAGGGTGAAGAGGAAGCGGGGATCGGCGCCTTCGGGCTCCTCGGTGATGGTGCCGGCGCCCGACCCACGTCGAGTGGTTGATGCCGGAGCCGAACTGGTAGTCGCCGGTCACCCGGAAGCCGCCGTCGGTCGGGACGGCGACGCCGTTGGGGGCGAACTGGCCGGCGGCCAGGGGGACCCCGTCGGCGAAGAGCTTCTCGACGAAGTCGTCACCGGCCCAGGCGCCGAAGAAGGCGATGGTCCCGGTGTTGGCCAGCAGGACCCAGCCGGCGGAGCCGTCGGCCCGGGAGACCTCGGCCAGCACGTCCATCTGCTCCATGAGGGGGAGCTCGGTGCCCGCCGACGGCCTCCGGGCTGGAGATGGCGTGGAGGTCGGCCTCGACGAGGGCGTCGATGGTCTCGGCCGGCACCGGCTCGGGCGAGGTGCGCTCGGCGTTGTCGGAGATCAGGGTGAAGAGGTCACGGGCGGAATCGACGGCGGTGCTCACGGCGCCCTGTCTAGCCTTCGCCCGTGACCACGATCACCACGGCCTGCCCCCTCGACTGCCCCGACGGGTGCTCGCTGTCGGTGACCGTGGAGGACGACCGCATCACCGGCATCGACGCCGTGCCCGAGGGCGAGGCGGCCAACCCGCTGACCGACGCCTGGATCTGCCGCAAGGTCCGGCGCATGACCCGCCGCATCCACGGCGAGGGCCGGCTGACGACGCCGCTGCGCCGGGTCGGGCCGAAGGGCTCCGGCGAGTTCGAGCCCGATCGGCTGGGACGAGGCGCTGGACGAGATCGCCGCCCGCATCCGCACCGCCATCGACACCGACGGCCCGGGCTCGGTCGTGCCGTACCTCTACAACTCCTCGGCGCCGGTCCTGGAGAGCGACGGCCTCACGCCGCTGCTGTTCGAGGCGCTGGAGGCGGCCGAGGTCGAGCACACCATCTGCGCCGCCACCGCGGCCAAGGCCTGGCGACTGGTGCTCGGCACCATGGCCAGCGCGGACCCGACCGACGTGGCCCACAGCGACCTCATCGTGGTCTGGGGCGCCAACCCGACGGTGTCCAACTCCCACCTCGCCCCCCGCATCGAGGCTCGGGCCCGGGAAGGGGCCAAGGTCGTGGTCATCGACCCCCGCCGCACCCCGGCCGCAGATCGGGCCTCCCGCTTCCTGCCTGTGCGGCCAGGGACCGACGTGGTCCTGGCCATGGCGGCCGCCGCCGAGCTGGAGCGCCGCGGCGCGGTCGACCGGGCCTTCGTCGACGAGCACGCCGAGGGGGTCGACGAGTACCTGGCGGCCTGCGCCGAGTGGACCGTGGAGCGGGCGGCTGACGGTCTGTGGCCTCGAGCCCGGGGACATCACCGGGTTCGTCGACGACCTCGTCGCGGCCGAGGCCCCGCTGCTGCGCGTGGGTTGGGGCATGGAGCGCAACCGCAACGGCGGCTCGGCCCACCGGGCGGCCCTGTCGCTGTGGGTGCTGGCGGGGGCGTTCGGGAGGCCGGGGGCGGGCGTCGTCGGGTCGACCAGCCCCAACGAGGACCCGACGGGCGGCGCCGTGCGCACTGCCGTCCTCGGCGGCGGTGCCTTCCCGAACCGGCGCATCGTGAACATGAATCGGTTCGGCGCCGTGCTGGCGGGGGAGGGCGGCCCGGTCGACGTGCTGTTCGTCCAGGGCTCCAACCCGGGCGCCACCGCCCCGAATCAGGGGGCCGTGCTGGAGGGCCTGGCCCGCGAGGACCTGTTCACCGTCGTCCACGACCAGGTGCTGACCGACACCGCCCGCTTCGCCGACGTCGTCCTGCCCGCCACCACCAGCTTCGAGGTCGACGACATCGTCGCCGGCTACGGCAGCTACTGGGTCCAGGACGCGCCCGCCGTCATTCCGCCCGTCGGGGAGAGCCGACCCAACAACGAGGTGGCCCACGGCCTGGCTGTCCGTCTCGGCCTCGACGGCGACGCCTTCGACCCCAGCCCGGCCCGGCTGCGGGAGCTCATGGTCGGCCCGCTCGAGCTACCGCTGCGCTTGCAGGCCGAAGGTGCGGTCCAGTTCCGGGACCTCTGGCCCGCCCACGCCGGCTCCGATTCCCGCCGGGCCCGCCTGGTCACCGACGACCCGACCTCGGACCGGGTGCCGACCTACCGGGACAACGACGTCACGGGCGGGACGCTGACCCTGCTGACCCCGGCGACCAACCGCACCATCACCTCGATGTTCGGCGAGTACGACCCGTCCGACCCCTCGGTCCACCTCCACCCCGACGACGCCGCCGCCCGGGGCCTGAGCCACGGCCAGCAGGCCCGCGTGACCAACGGCTCGGCGACGATCACCGTCGCGGTCGCCGTCGACGACGCCATCCGCCCCGGCGTCGCCAGCCATCCCCAAGGGCCTCTGGTGCAAGGCCACCCCCGAGGGCCTCACCGCCAACGCCTTCGTCCCCGACACCCTCTCGGACCTCGCCGGCGGCGCGAGGTTCAACGACGCCATGGTCGAGGTCACCCCGGCCTGACGTGACGCCCGGCGACTGCCGTCGCCTGGTCCCTCCCGGCGGACCTACGCTCCCGGACCCATGCGGGAACACCGCCACCGTCGGATGCTGCTCGCGGCGGTGCTGGTCGCGCTCACGGTGCTCGCCGGATGCTCGTCCGACGACGGCGACGGTGACGGGGCACGGCCTCGGAGCCCGAGGCCGTGACCTTCACGGCTCGGGCGCCCGAGGAGATCGCGCCGCCCCCGGCGGAGGGCAACGGCATCGTCGTGCCCCAGCCGGCCCCGGCGATCCCGAACGACTACCTCCAGGAGGAGCACCTCGTCGCCGGCACCGCGACCCGCTTCGACGCCGTCGACACCCCCGACGACGGGGCCTGGACGGCGACGCCGGGCGAGGAGGCCGAGTACCGCACGCGGGTCATCGTGCGCCGGCCCGCGGCCGCCCGGGACTTCAGCGGCACGGTGGTCGTCGAGTGGTTCAACGTGAGCGCCATCGAGGCCTCGCCCGACTGGGCCTACCTGTCCCAGGAGATCGGCCGGGAGGGTCACGCCTACATCGGTGTCAGCACCCAGGCCCAGGGCGTGGAGGGCGGCGACACCATCATCGACGTCGAGGTCGACCCCGACGAGGCCGCGGCCTCAGGAGTCACCTCCGACACCAGCGGGCTGAAGAACATCGACCCCGAGCGCTACGGCACCCTGGTGCACCCGGGCGACGCCTACGCCTTCGACATCTTCAACCAGGTCGGGGTGGCCGCCGCCGACGGGGGGCTGCTCGGCGACCTGGTCCCCACGCAGGTCATCGCCGCCGGCGAGTCGCAGTCGGCCATCTTCCTGTCCACGTTCGCCAACGCCGTGCACCCGCTGGACCCGGTGTTCGACGGGTTCCTCATCCACAGCCGGGGCGCCAACGTCGCCCCCCTGGACGGCGAGTTCGTGTCGAGGGCCGACCGGGAGGACGCCGAGGAGGCCCTGGCGGACGGTGTGCTCATCCGCACCGATCTCGACGTGCCGGTCATGATCGTCGAGGCGGAGACCGACCTGACCCTGCTCGGCTACGCGAACGCCCGCCAGCCCGACACCGACCTGCTGCGGACCTGGGAGGTGGCGGGCACGGCCCACGCCGACGCCCACTTCATGCGGGCGATCGTCGGCGGTCCCCGGGACCCGGGTCTCGGCTCGCTGATCGGTTGCCCCGAGCCGATCAACACCGGCCCGCACCACGAGGTGGTGTCGGCCGCCTTCCACGGCCTCGTCACCTGGGTGGCCGACGGCACGACCCCGCCCGCGGGCGAACCGATCGAGCTGGTCGAGGGCGACGAGGTGGCCATCGCCCGCGACGACGACGGCAATGCCCTCGGTGGCGTGCGCAACCCGCTGGTCGACGTCCCCGTGGCGACGCTCTCCGGTGATCCGCCGGGCGGGGCGTCCATCGAGGACGTGACCGGCGACGGGGCCGGCGTGTGCGTGCTGTTCGGGAGCACCGTCGCCTTCGACCGGGCCACCCTCCTCGAGCGGTACGGCACGGCCGACGACTACGTGGCCGCGTTCCGGGCCTCGGCCGAGGCCGCGGTCGCCGACGGCTTCCTCCTCCAGCCCGACGCCGACGAGCTCATCGCCGAAGCCGAGGAGAACCGCGCCCTCTTCGAGTGAGCGGGTCGGCGTTGCCTACGCTCGGGGGCGGTGGCGCACCCGAAGATGTTCGACGACGACGACCCGGTCCTGTCCCGGGTACGGGAGCTGGCCGCGGCGCTGCCGGGAACGGACGAGAAGGTGTCGCATGGGCGCCCGGCGTTCTTCACCAAGAAGGTGTTCGCCTACTACGGCGGCTCGCTCAAGGTCGACGGTGCGTGGGTGCAGCACCCGCAGGCGGTCATCGTGCTGCCCGACGGGGACGACCGGGTGGCGCTGCTCGAGGACCCGCGCAGCTTCGTGCCCGCCTACCTCGGACCGTCGGGCTGGATCGGCGTCGATCTCGACGGGGGTGTGGACTGGACCGAGGTGGCCGAGCTCCTCGACGCCTCCTACCGCCTCACCGCGCCGAAGGCGCTGGTCGCCGAGCTCGACGGACGCTGACCCCGGCGGACCCGCCTCGCGGGAACCGGTCTGGGTCGCCGTCGGACGCGTCTGCCCACGGGGGTGACGACCGATCAGACGCCGGAGAGCACTTCGTCGGCGATGAGGTCTTCGAGGTGGCGGGCGTCCCACCAGTTGAGCTGCATGGCCTTGGCCCGGCGGAAGAAGAGCTGGATGTCGTACTCGAGGGTGAAGCCGACGCCACCCCAGATCTGCTGGGCCATGGCGGTGACGTCGCGGAAGGTCTGGTCGGCGAAGAGCTTGGCCATGGGGGCGAGCTGGTCGACGGGGCGGCCCATGGCGCGGGCCCAGGCGGCCTCGTGGACGAGGACCTCGGCCCCGTCGACCCGGGTGACGGCGTCGGCCAGGTAGTGGGCGATGGCCTGGAAGGCGCCGAGGGGCTTGCCGAACTGCTGGCGGTCCTTGGCGTACTGGTTGGTGATGTCGAGGGCGTAGCGGGCCCCACCGACCGCGGCCGCGGCCTGGAGGATGGCGGCGTCGAGCATCGTGCGGTGCCAGGTCTCCCAGGTCGCCCCGGCGATCTGCTCGGCGGGGGCGTCGGTCAGGTCGACCCGGTACTGGCGGTCCGAGGCGATCGTGAACTGCTGGGTCAGCTTCGACGCCGTGGGCCTTCGGGTCGACCAGGAACAGGCCGACGTCCTCGGGGTCGGACCCGGTGCGGGCCAGCACCAGCAGGACGTCGGCGGCCGCGGCGAAGGGGACGTGGCGCTTCACCCCGGTCAGGCCGCCGGCGTCGGACGCGGTCTGGACGCCGCGGGGCTTGAAGGCGCCGTCGGGCTCCAGCCAGGCCACGGAGGCCACCTTCTCGCCCGAGGCGATCGTCGGCCGAGGAGCTCGTCGTGGCCGCCTGCCGTGGCCAGGACGCCGCCCGTCAGCACCGCGCTGACGAAGTGGGGGGTCGGGGCCAGGGCCCGGCCCAGCTCCTCGTAGAGGACGACGCCCTCGAGCATCGACTGGCCGGAGCCGCCGGCCGCCTCGGGCAGGAGCAGGCCGACCAGGTCCAGCTCCCGGAGCTGGGCCCAGAGCGCCGGGTCGTAGCCCGTCGGGTCGTCCTCCAGCTCCCGCACCTTGGTCAGCGGGCTGTGCTGGGCCAGCAGGCCCTGCACCATCTCCCGCAGCATGTCCTGCTCGGCGCTGAACTCCAGATCCATCGTCATCCTCTTCTCGTCGGAGGCAATAGGAGGCGGAATCCGCCCCCTATTGCCTCCAATGGGGTCACTCGGGTGGGAAGGGTCGCCACGTGTCGCCGTGGCGGGCCCAGGGGTTGTCGTCCTCGGTGGTGGGCACGGCGATGCGGGCGTGGCCCGTGGTGCACGTGCGGTCGCCGACCTTCAGGGCCAGGTCGACATCGACCCAGCCGCAGCCGCCTCGTCGGTGGTCACGGCGGTGACCGTCCCGGTCAGGACCATGCGGTCCTCGGGGAAGACCGAGCTGAGCATCCGGAACCGGAGCTGGCCGAGACGGCCCTTCGGGCCGGTCCAGTCGGTCAGGAAGCGCTCGAACCAGGCGGCCTGGTTGGGCGTGTTCAGGAAGATGTCCTGGGTGCCGTTGCGCTCGGTGGCGAACTTGTGGTCGTGGTGCATGGGCCGCCAGTCCCGCGTGGCCAGCGCGCCGAGGACCACGGTCGTGGCGGTGACGTCGTAGGCCAGCTCGGGCAGCTCGTCGCCGACGGTGACGTCGCTCAGCAGCAGGCTCATGCGTCCGGCCCGCCGGTAGCCGAAGCCGGTGTAGGACTCGGTGCCCACCCAGGTGCCGTCCTGGGTGTGGTACTCGACGTCGATCACCCAGAAGCGGCCGGTGCCGAGCTTGGTCGTCTTCTCGTCCGACACCGAGCGCAGCACCTGGCGGGTGGTGATGCGGTCGCCGGGCCGGACGGGCTCGCCGAAGGTGATGACGTTGTCGGACATCACGGCCTCGGGCAGGCCGAGCGTCTCCTTCAGGTCGAAGTGGACCTTCAGCGGGACCTGCGGCTCGGACACGCCGGGCGCCCAGTTGTGGGGCCGGAACCAGACCGACAGCATCGACGGCGGCGCGATCGGCCCGCCCGCCAGCTCCTCGGCCACGGCCTCGTCCCAGAACAGCGGGTTCCCGTTCTCGACCGACGAGAGCGACGTCCACACGTAGCCCATCTCGGCCGGGAACCCCCCGTCCTCCTCGTACTTCGGCTCCCCGATCCACGACCGGGCCTCCTCGACCGCCGCGTGGCCGCTCACGCCACACCCCCGCGCCGCGTTCTGGCGCCCGATCCTGGTGCCCTGACCCCGAAATCGGGCGCCAGTTCGATGGGTCGCTCGTTCTGGCGCCTGATCCTGGTGCCCTGACCGCCGAAATCGGGCGCCAGAACGGTCGACTGGCTGGTCATGCGATGACGCCTTCGGTGAGGAGCGACTCGAGCTCGTCAGCGGCGTAGCCGGCGGCGGTGAGGATCTCGACGGTGGAGGTCTCGGACCAGTCGGGGACGGTGACGGCCTCACCGGCACCGGGCTGGCCGGCGAGGACGGGGCCGACCTGGCGGAACGCCCCCTGGGTCGGGTGCGTGGCGTCGACGACGGCGCCCCGGGCGGCGTACTGGTCGTCGGCCGCCACCTCGGCGATGGTCAGCACCGGGGCCACGCAGGTGTCGGCCGGACCCAGCTCGGCGGCCCACTCGTCGCGGGTCTTGGCCTTGAAGGCGGCGCGGAACGCCGCCCGGATCTCGTCCTGGCGGGCGTCGTCGGTCTGGTGGGCGGCGAACTCCTCGTGGCCCAGCAGGCGGCAGAGGTTGGCCCAGAAGTGGGGCTCGATGGCGGCCACCGACAGCCAGCCGCCGTCGGCGGCCTCGTACAGGTCGTAGCAGGCGTAGCGGCCGGTGAGCAGGTCGTGGCGGGGACCGGGCTCGTCGCCGGTGGCCAGGTGCTGTTCGACGTAGAGCGACATGAGGGCGAGCACACCGTCGGCCGCGGCCACGTCGAGGTGCTGGCCCTCGCCCGTGGACTGGCGCTGGACGAGGGCGGCCAGGATCCCCATGACGGCCTGCATGCCGCCGCCCGCCGAGTCGGCGATGGTGGCGCCGGGCAGCGCCGGCCCGCCCTCGGGGGAGCGGCCCGAGCAGTCCAGGTAGCCACCGACGGCGAGGTAGTTGAGGTCGTGGCCCGCCCACTGGGAGCGGGGGCCGTCCTGGCCGTAGCCGGAGGTCGAGCAGTAGACGATGCCGGGGTTGACCGCCTTCACGGCCTCGTAGCCGATGCCCAGCCGGTCGACCACGCCGGGCCGGAAGCTCTCGATGACGACGTCCGCGGTCTCGGCCAGGCGGAGGAAGGCGGCCTTGCCCTCGTCGGCCTTCAGGTCGAGGCGGATCCGGCGCATGCCCCGGTGGGCCGAGTAGGCGTAGAAGACCGGCTCGATCTGCACCGCGCCGGCCCGGGCCGGCGCGCCGATCTTGACGACGTCCGCGCCGTAGTCCGCCAGCCAGCGCGCCGAACGCGCCGCGGGGCCGACCGTGCTGAAGTCCAGCACGCGCACCGCCGTCGAGCGGCCCCGGCCGCCGTGGCCTCGAGCGGCCTCAGTGGAGCGGTAGGCATCAGCTCAGAAGTTCTTGGGGAGGCCGAGCTCGCGGCGGGCGATGATGTTCTTCTGCACCTCGGAGGTGCCGCCCCCGATGGTGTCGATGACCGTGTAGCGGTAGGTCGACTCGGACCGGCCCTCGAGCGGCGCCTCCTTGGTCCGCACCCGCAGCTGGCTGCCCGGCCCGCAGATGTCCATCGAGGCGTCGGCCAGTCGCTTCGACAGCTCGGTGGTGAAGAGCTTGTACTCCGAGGCCTGGGTCGTCGGCGGGGCGCCGCCCTTCATCGAGGCGTGCACGACCCGCAGGCCGAGCACCCGGCACACCTCGAGGTCGGTCGCCAGCTGGGCCATGCGCTGGCGGATGACGGGGTCGTCCCGCAGGGGCTCGCCGTCCCGGGTCGCGGTGCGCACGTACTCGACGAGGATGTCGAAGCGCTGCTCGACCGGCGAGAACGTGAACATGGTGAAGCGCTCGAGGTCCAGCGCCTCGGAGATGTACTGGAACCCCTTGTTGACGTCGCCGACCACGTAGTCGTCGTGGACCCAGACGTCGTCGAGGAACACCTCGTTGGTGCGCTCGTCGCCCATCGTCCAGATCTCCTTGATGGTGATCCCGGGATGGTCGAGGGGGACGAGGAAGAGGGTGATGCCCTGGTGCTTGTTGTCGGGGTCGGTGCGGGCGCCGAGCCAGTACCACTCGGCGAAGTGGGCCGAGGTGGTCCACACCTTCTGGCCGTTGAGCATCCAGCCGTCGCCGTCCTTGACCGCCTTGAGCTTCATGGCGGCGGCGTCGGAGCCGGCGTCGGGCTCGGAGTAGCCGACGGCGAACTCGACCTCGTTGCGCAGGATCTTGGGCAGGAACTCGGCCTTGAGCCGGTCGTTGCCGTGGCGGATGAGTGTCTTGCCGATGATGCCGACGCCCTTGCCGATCTGGGGACCACCCCGCCCGGCCAGCTGCTCGTTGAGCAGGTACTCGTAGACGCCCTCGCCCTCGGTGCCGCCGTACTCCTCGGGCCAGGTCATGCCCAGCCAGCCCTGCTCGCCGAGCTGGGCCATGAACGCCCGGCGACGCGGGGTGTCGACGATCTGGGCCATGTTCTCCCGGGTCACGTCGAAGACGTGGGGATCGTCGTGCTCGTCGAGGAACGCCTCGACCTCCTTCGCGAAGGCCTGCTGTTCCTCGGAGAACTCGAAATCCATGGGGCCGGAGGCTACCGAGAATCTGACGACCCGTCAGAAACGGCGCGGTGCGGTGGCCCGGTGCGGTTGGGTCACACTGGCGCGGTGCCCGACCGCCCGCCTGGACCCGGTCGGTGCTCTCGTTGCTGGCCGTCGTCGGCGTGGGTGCCGTCGTGCTTGCCGGTGGCGCCTGGCTGGCGGTGAAGGTCCTTCCCGACAGCGACAGCCGCGAGGAGGGATCGAGCTCCGACCTCGACGCGCGAGTCGCCGACCGACCTGGTCGAGACCGGCCTGGCGGGGCCCGACGACGCCGTGGTCCAGATCGACCGCTGCGAGGTGGTCGACGGCGTGATCGAGGCGGGCGGCCGCCTCCAGAACACCTCGGGCGCTTCGCAGGCGTTCCTGCTCCAGCTCGCCGTCCTCGTCGACGACCGGCTCTTCGACGGCACCACCACCGCCGTCCCCGCTGCGGGCCATGGTCGACGGCGCGGACCGGGACTGGGCCGTGGTGGTCGGCGCGGTCGACCCCGACGCGCCCCTGTCGATCGGCCGGTCTGCCAGATCGACCGCATCGCCCTCGCCGGCGTGCTCACTGACTGACCCATCGAGGCTCAGCAGTCGGCGGGCGCCTCGGCGTTGACGGCCTCGAGGCCCTGGGCCTCGAGCTCGGCGTAGGCGCTGCAGGCGACGTCGACGAAGTCCCGGCAGCCGGCGTCGGCGGCTTGCTGGTCGATGGCCCGCAGGGCCTGCCGTGGCAGGCGCACGTGGGTGGCCTCCGGGTCCTCCGGCGTACCGGCGCCGAGGGCGAAGAACGTGTCCAGGTACTGCTCGGCCAGGTCGCCGCAGGCAGGCGGGGTCGAGGTCGGCGGGGCGACGCTCGCCGTGGTGACGGGGGCGGTCGTCGGTGGCGGGGACGCCGCGTCGTCGCCCCCGCAGGCCGCCAGGAGGACCGTGGCGGCCACCAGGGCGAGGATCCCCTTCAGGTGATGACCCCGTCGGCCCGCAGCCGGTCCAGCTCGATGCCGGAGAGGCCGAGCTCGGCCTGGAGGACCTCGGTGGTGTGCTCGCCCACCCAGGGGATCCGCGTCTCGGGGCCCTCGGCCACCTCGGAGAGCTTCACCGGGTTGCCGGGGATGAGGACAGGGTCGGCCACGCCGTCGGTGCGCTCCATCTCGACGATCATGTGGCGCTTGGCCACGTGCTCGTCGGCGATGATCTCCGGCGAGGTGTGCACCGGGCCGGCGGCGATGCCGACCTTGCTCAGCAGATCGGTCGCCTCCAGGCGGGTCTTGTCGGCCAGCCAGGCCTCGATGGCGGGGCGGATGTCACTCTCGAGGTGCTCGGCCCAGCCGAGGCGCTCGGCGAAGCGGGGGTCGTCGGCCCACTCGGGGCGGTCGATGAGCTTCACCAGGGCGACGAACTGGTGCTCCCGCACGACCTGCATGTTGAGGTAGCCGTCCTTGGCCAGGAAGGCGTCGAGGATCATCGGGAGAGGCTCATCGGGCCGCTGACCGAGCGAGTACAGGTTGGACACGACGTCGGTCATGGCCACGACGGCGTCGAGCATGGCGATGTCGACGTACTGGCCCACGCCCGTGCGGTCCCGGTGGCGGAGGGCGGCCAGGATCCCGATGACGGCGAACAGGGCGCTGCTGATGTCGCCGATGGCGCCCATCGGGTTCGGCCGGGGCGGCTCGCCCGGACGCTGGGCCCACGCGTAGATGCCGGACATGGCCTCGACGATCGAGGCGTAGGCGGGCCACTCCCGGTAGGGGCTGTCGTCCCGGTTGCCGAAGCCGGACACCGACACGTAGATGACGCCGGGGTGCACCGCCCGGACGTCCTCGTAGCCGAGCCCGAGGCGGTCCATCGTCCCGGCCTTGAAGTTCTCGGCCACCACGTCGAAGTGGGGCACCAGATCGAGGAAGAGCTGCTTGCCGGCGTCAGCCTTCAGGTCGATGCCCACGCTGTGCTTGGACAGGTTGTTGCGCAGGAACGTGGCGCCCACGGTTCGGCCCTCGGGGTCCAGCATGGCCGGGGACGCGCCCCGGCCGGACTCGCCGTGGACGGGGTGCTCCACCTTGACCACCTCGGCGCCCAGGCGCCCGAGCAGCTGGGTGGCGTACGGGAGCGCCTGCATCTGTTCGGCCGCCAGCACCCGGATGCCCTCCAGGGGCTTGCCGTTGTCGGGTCCCTCCCCGGGGACCACCTCACCCAGTCGCATCAAGGGGAGGGTAGGAGGGCAATCGGCTTACGAGCCCTTGTCCCACACCGCGATGGCCTCCGTCCTCACGACGCCCTCGCCGCCGTTGGTCGGAGGCGCCCGATGGTGGAACGACATGTCGCAGCCCAGGGCGAGGGTGGCATGGGGGTCGAAGTCCCACGGCTCCCAGAGGTTGAGTTTCTGGCCCTCTCAGAAGACCCGGGCGCCAGGAAAGGTCGGGAGCGCCGCCGGGCCGCGGGGCAGGTCGAGGTAGTCGAGGTCCTCGTTGGCGTCCGCGCCGACCGCGGCGGCGTACGCCACGGCGTCGTCGGGCGCCCACGGGATCGGCGTCGTGGCCGAGTTCCCGAGGGCGTCGTGCATCGTCGGCCATTGAGGATCACGTGATCCTCGCGGCCGAGGAGTCACCGAGCGGCTGCACCTGTCCGCTCCGGTCCCGATCGGCCTGGTGTCACGCCTCCGGGCGGGTAGGGCGCGGCGGGTACCCTGCTCCCCGATGCGAGGACTTCTGAGCGTGGCGGGCTACGTCCCCCACCACCGGCTCCAGCGGGGCGACGTCCGGGGTGTGCTGGGAAAGGGTGGGGGCAAGGGCACCCGCGCGGTCGCCTCCTACGACGAAGACACGACGACCATGGGCGTCGAGGCCGGCCGGCTTGCCTTGAAAGGCGCTCCGGATGCCCTGGTCGACCGCCTCTGGTTCGCGACAGCGGCGCCCGCCTACCTGGACAAGACCAACGCCACGACCGTGCACGCCGCACTGCGGCTGGACTCGGGCGTGCTGGCCATGGACGCCGGCGGCGCCGTCCGCTCCGGGGTGGGTGCCCTGCGCTCGGCCCTCGAGTCGCACGGGACGACACTGGTCGTCAGCGCCGACCTCCGCTCCGGGCGTCCCTCCAGCGCCGAGGAGTCCTCGGGCGGCGACGCCGCCGCGGCCGCGCTCGTCGGTGAGGGTGACGTCATCGCCGAGTACCTGGGTGGGGCGTCGGTCACCGACGAGTTCGTCGAGCGCTGGAAGTCGCCCGGCGACCGCCACACCCGCACGTGGGAGGACCGCTTCGGCGAGTCCGTCTATCCCGACCTCGGCCGCCAGGCCTGGGAGACGGCGCTGAAGGCGGCGTCGCTCGAGGCCGACGCCGTGACCAAGGTCGCCGTGCACAGCCAGAACGCCCGGGCCGCAGGCCGCATGGCCAAGGCTCTCGGCGGCGTCCAGGTCGTCGACGACCTGAGCGCCACCGTCGGCAACGCCGCCACCGCCCACCCCGGCCTGCTGATGGCCGCCATGGTCGAATCGGCCGAGCCGGGTGAGGTCCTGGCCCTGGTGTCGCTGGTCGACGGCGCCGATGTCCTCCTCTTCCGGGCCACCGACGAAGTGTCGGGGGCCGCCGTCCGCCCGGTGGCCGACCAGGTGGCCGGCGCCGTCGACCTGCCCTACGGCACCTTCCTGGCCTGGCGGGGCGAGATCGAGCTGGAGCCGCCCAACCGACCCGAGCCTGGTCGGGCGTCCACCTCCGTGGCCCATCGCACCAAGGACTGGAAGTTCGGCTTCGAGGGTTCCCGTGACCGCGAGTCCGGCGCCCTGCACCTGCCGCCCGCCCGGGTGTCCTTCACCAACGCCCACCAGGACGACATGGACCCGGCGCCGATGGCCGACGTCCAGGCGACCATCGCCACCTTCACGGTCGACCGCATGGCGTACTCGCCCAGCCCGCCGGTCGTGTTCGCCATCCTCGACTTCGACGGCGGCGGCCGCTTCCCCTGCGAGCTGACCGACTGCAACGAGGACGACCTGCACATCGGTGACCGCACCGAGATGACCTTCCGCGTCCTGGGCACCCAGGACGGGATCCACAACTACTTCTGGAAGGCCCGACTCCTTCCCGGTCAGACGAACACAGGAGGCTGACATGGGCTCGCACGGCATCAAGGACCGGGTCGCCATCATCGGCATGGGCTGCACCCACTTCGGTGAGCGCTGGGACACCAGCACCGACGACATGCTCATCGAGTCGTCGAACATGGCCTACGAGTCGGCGGGCATCAGGCCCGAGGACGTCGACGCCTACTGGCTGGGCACCGCCATGTCGGGAACGAGCGGCATGGACCTGGCCGGTCCGCTGAAGCTGGTCGACAAGCCCGTCAGCCTCGTGCAGAACTTCTGTGCCACCGGCTCCGAGGCGCTGCGCCAGGCCTGCTACGCCGTGGCCGCCGGGGCCTACGACGTGGCGATGGCCATCGGCGTGGAGAAGGTGAAGGACGGCGGTTATCAGGGCCTGCACGGGGCCGCGAAGGTCCCCACCGACGGCACCGGCAGGACGCTGACCGCGGCGGCCATGTACGCCATGATCCTGCCCGCCTACGCCAAGCGCTACGGGGTCGACCCCGACGAGCTGCGCATGGTCGTGGCCAAGATCGCCGAGAAGAACCATTACAACGGCGCCCGCAACGAGCGAGCCCAGTTCCGGCGGGAGACCAGCGCCGAGCAGATCTGCGCCATGCCCACCGTCGCCGGTCAGCTCTCGGTCTTCGACTGCTCGGGCGTCGCCGACGGTTCCGCCGCGGCCATCGTCTGCCGGGCCGAGGACGCCCACAGGTACACCGACAAGCCGCTGTATGTGAAGGGGCTCGGTTTCGTGGCCGGGACCAAGGCCGGCAACCTCGACCCGGCCTACGACTACACGCACTTCCCAGAGGCGGCCAAGGCCGCGGCCGACGCCTATGCCCAGGCCGGGATCACCGATCCTCGCTCGCAGCTGGCCATGGCCGAGGTCCACGACTGCTTCACGCCGACCGAGCTGGTCCTCATGGAGGACCTGGGTTTCGCCGAGCGGGGCATGGCCTGGAAGGAGGTGCTGGCCGGCACGTTCGACCTGGCCGGTGACCTGCCGGTCAACCCCGACGGCGGCCTCAAGTCCTTCGGCCACCCGGTCGGGGCCTCGGGCCTGCGCATGCACTTCGAGCACTGGCTGCAGCTGCGCGGCGAGGCCCCCGACGAGCGCCGGATCACGACCGCCGACCGGGGCCTCGGCCTCGTCCACAACCTCGGCGGCTACCCCGGCGAGATGCTGTCCTTCGTCTCGATCCTGGGCACGGAGCTGGGCTGAGCCAGGCTGCGCCGGGCTGCCGGTCCTCTGCCCGGGTAGCGGACGGACGACCCGCCGAGGAGCGGCTGGTCATCCAGCGCTGCGGCGCCGGCCCCTGGCCGTGCTTGGCCCCGCCCTGCCGCTAGCGGCCATTGCCCCGGCGACCCTGCAGGGCGAGCTCAGGCCGATGTCCAGGGATCCCCCCGGTCGGTCCGGTCCGCGCCCACGCGACTGGACCAGCGCCGTTCGTGGACGTGGGCCGTCGTCTGGTGTACGACTGGTGCGTAAGGCGTCCGCCTTGCATGAGGAGGAATCATGAGTCGACAGTTCCTGAAGACCGCAGCGTCGAGGACCGCCACTGCGGTCGGCGCCGCCACGATCGCCGCCGTCGTGGTGGCGGGCAGCCTGAGCATCGCCCAGGCGGCCACCGAAACCGTCCCCAACAACTCGGTCACCAGCGCCAAGATCGTCAACGGCACCATCCAGGGCATCGACATCAAGCCCGGCGCCGTCGGCCCCGGCCAACTCGGTATCAACGTCCGACCCCGCTGGGCCAAGGTGGACGCCGGTGTCAGCACGTCGCTCATCCGCGGCCGGGGTGCGGCCAGCGCGTCCCGAATCAGCGCCGGGGTCTACAGCGTGAGGTTCGTCTCGCCGATCACCAGCTGCGGTTGGTCCGCGACCCGAAACGACAACGACGCCGGCGTCGTTGGTGCGGGGCAGATCGCTGTCGAGCGCGGGTCGGCCGCCGATCCATTCACCCTCTGGGTCCGGACCACGAACAGCGCAGGCACCCAGACTGACACCAGTGATAGCGACGGCTTCACCCTCGTAGTGAGCTGCTGACCATCTGACGACACGACGGCGGCCGCCGGGGCAATTGCCCCGGCGGCCGCTGCGCGTCCGGCCCGGAACCACTGACTCGACGCTGGTTCGGGGTCGGGGGCTCACCCCTGTCATGCGTCGAGCACCGATGGGCATCAGCCCCCGTCGGGTCGGGAGGACCGAGGTGCGCCGGATCAGACCGACCGGACGCCGTGGCGGGCGGCGGCGTCCCCTTTGGCCGGGCCGGTGGCCGAGGGGTCGTTGTCGAGGGCGACCATGTCGCGGATGAAGGCCGCGAAGGAGGCGCCGATCGTCACCAGCAGGATGCGGGCCTCCCCCTCGGGGATCCGCACGGTGTGGGGGGTGCCGGCGGGGAGAGCCTGCACGCCGCCCGGGCCCAGCCGGTGCCACTCGCCATTCAGCCAGAACTCGACCTCGCCGGCGAGGACGTACTGGACCTCGTGCCACTCCTGGGTGTGGACCGGTGGTCCGACCAGGTCGGTGCTGGTGATCTCGGCGACCTGCACGTCCCCCCGATCGGTCACCAGCAGCCGGATCAGATCCGTCGGGGACTGCAGCACCTCGGCGTCCTCGCCTCGGACCAACGCGGCACCCGTCATCTCGACGTCCATGCCCCCACTCTTCCCGAACTGGCCTGGTTTCCCGGCCATGGCTCCGAAATCAGGGGCCAGAACGATGAGTCAGTCGACGGTGACGCTGACCTCGTGCCAGCCGGTGGCGCCGTCGGGGGCGGGCGGGGCGTAGTCGGAGGTCTGGGTCTCGCCGTCGCCATCGGTGGCGCGGACCCGAATCTCGTGCTCGCCGACAGGGGCGTCCCACTCGACGACCCACTGGCGCCAGCTGAGGTCGGTGGTCTCGTCGCCGAGGCGGGCCTCCTGCCAGGCGCCGTCGTCGACCTGGACCTCGACCCGCTCGATGCCCCGGGCCGGCGCCCAGGCCACGCCGGCGATGGCATTGCGGCCGGCGGCGAGCGAGGCCCCGCCCCGGGGGACGTCGATGCGGCTCTGGGTCTTGATCGGCCCCTCCTTGCCCCAGCCCCGCGGGATCCAGTAGCCGTCGAAGTCGTCCCAGGTCGTCAGGCGGATCTCGCTCAGCCACTTGGTGGCCGACACGTAGCCGTACAGGCCGGGAATGACGAGGCGGGCGGGGAAGCCGTGGACGACGGGCAGCGGCTCGCCGTTCATGCCGATGGCCAGCAGGCAGGGCCGCCCGTCCATGGCGACCTCGAGGGGGAAGCCGGCGGTGAAGCCGTCGATGGACACACCGACGACCTGCTCGGCGCCCTCCTGGGGGCCGGCCTCGGCCAGCAGGTCGGCCAGCAGGACGCCCTGCCAGCGGGCGTTGCCCACCAGGTCGCCACCGACCTCGTTGGAGACACACGAGAGTGTCACGATCTCCTCGACCTGGGTCCGCTCGAGGATGTCGGCAAAGGTCAGCTCGATCTCGTTGTCCACCATCCCGGTGATGCGCAGCGTCCAGTCGTCGGGCGCGATCTGGGGCACGGTCAGCGCCGTGTCGATCCGGTAGAAGGCCTCGTTCGGCGTGATGTAGGGCGACAGCCCTTCGGCACCGAGGTCGCTCACGCTGACCGCGGGCTCGACATCGGGCAGGGTCAGCGCCGTCCGCTCGCTCTCCACCGAGAAGCGCCGCTTCAGCTGCCGGCCGAACACGGCGCTCAAGAAGGCGACGGCGGCGGTGCCGCTCACCCCGAGCAGGAACCGGCGCCGGTCGCTCCCGGAGCCGATGGCCGAGGACGCTCGAGCCTTCTCGCCGGTGTCGGCGACCGCGGTGGCCTCGGCCAGGTCGAGCAGCTTCAGGAGGACCGCGGCGGCGATGACGGCCGGCCCGACGGTGGCCAGGAACGATATGAGGGCGCTGGACTGGGGGTCCCGGGCCGTGGCCCAGGCCCCGATGGCCCCGGCGGCGCCGAAGGCGACGGGGGCGATCCAGCGTCGGCGCAGGGACGCGGTGCCGACCCGCCACCCGATCAGGACCGAGATCAGCACGATCATCGTGACCAGGAAGGGCTTGTCCGAGGTGCCCAGCGAGTCGATCCCCGCCCGCACCAGCGGGCCGGGCAGGCCGTCGATGAAGACGTCGCCCACCGCGGCCACCGGCGAGGGGATCTCGCTGGACAGCCCGGCGGCCAGTTCCGTCAGCGCCAGGGCCAGCGCCGCACTGAGCGCTCCGGCGGCGCCCGCGCGCCGGCGGACGTCGATGTCGTCGATCACCGACCTACCACGCTGGGAGGTCGCCGCGAGTTCCCCGCCGGCCGCCCGCACCCCCATCTGAAATTGCGTCCATTTGTCACGCCAGGCGTGACAAATGGACGCAATTTCGCATCGGTCAGGCCCAGCCGCCGGCGTAGGCGGTGAACTGGCCGGTGGTGAAGCGGCTGGTGCCGTCGATGTAGGGGCCGCAGAAGGCGGCGAACTCCTCCATCGTCCCCAGGCGACGCATCGGCACCATGGCCTCGACCCTGGCCCGGCTCTCGTCGTCGGTGATGCGGTTGGCCCGCAGGAACTCGGGGAAGTCCATGAAGTTGGTGCCCACCGCGTTGACCTGCACTCCGGTGCGGGCCACCTCGCCGGCCACGTTGCGCACCAGCATCGTCGCCCCCGCCCGGGCCGACGAGTAGAGCGGGGCGCCCGGCGTCGGCTTCGCGGCCGAGGCACTGGTGATGACCAGGACCTGGCCCTCGCCCCGCTCGACCATGACCGGGACCACGGCCCGAAGGAAGCGGTACGGCGCCTCCATGCAGCCCTTGACGACCGTGTGCAGGTCCTCCACCGAGGACTCGAGGAACCGGCCCACGACGATCATCCCCGAAAAGGCGGTGGCCGAGTCGATGCGGCCGAACCGGCCCAGCCCCGCGGCGACGAGCCGTTCGGCGGCGTCGGGCTCACTCAGGTCCCGGGCGCCCTCCACGACCTCGACCAGCGTCCCCCCGGCCGTCAGTTCCTCGACCAGTTCGGACGCGGGGTCGCCCAGCACCAGGTCGTGGCCCCGCTCGGCCATGAGCCGCGACAGCGCCGGGCCGACGTAGAAGCCGGCGTCGGCGATCAAGGCAACCCGTCGGTCGTGCTCGGTCATGTCGCTCCTACCTTAGAAAGTGGCACACTTAGTGTCAATACATTCAGTTCTGGTCCCAGCTATGTGCACTCTGTCGCGCGTTGCTGGGACCAGAACGGGGCTGGCGCGGTCAGGTGAGGGCGCCCTAGGCCGTGGCTCGGAGCTGGCGGCGTGCACCCCACGTTGTCCCCGGAGGTGTCGTCGTCCTGGATGGACACCGGCTGACGACCTACGCTGACGCCACCGACGTTGGGGGGCCGCCATGGAGCTGGGCATCGCCGAGGTCGACGGCTTTCAGATCGGCTACCGACAGTCCGGCGACGGACCGCCGCTGGTCCTGCTCCACGGCGCATGGAGCGACGGTCGCGAGTGGCGCCTCCAACTCGAGTCGCTGAGCGACGAGTTCACGGTCGTCGCCTGGGACGCCCCAGGCTGTGGCCGGTCGTCTGACCCGCCGGAGCGCTTCTCGCTGGCTGACTACGCCGATGCCGTCGCCGGGCTCGTCGGTTCGTTGGACCTCGACCGGCCGCACCTGCTGGGCCTCTCGTTCGGCGGCAGCCTCGCCATCGAGGTCGCTCATCGGCACCCGGCGGCGGTCCGGTCACTCATCCTCGTCTCCGCCTATGCCGGGTGGGCCGGCTCGCTCTCGCCCGAGGTCATCGAGGCCCGGGTGGCGAAGGTCCTGGCCGAAGCCGATCAGCCGCCCGAGACCTGGGTGCGGTCGTATCTGCCGGGCTTCTTCGCCGGCCCGGTCGCGCCGGAGCTGGAGGAGGAGATGCTGGGCATCATGCTCGACGTCCGGCCTGCCGGCATCCTGCCGATGATCCACGCGATGGCCGCGGCCGACCTTCGCCCCGTGCTCGGTGACGTCGCCGTTCCCACCCTGCTGCTCTACGGCGAGCTCGACAGCCGGGCTCCGCTGGCGGTCGCCCACGAGATCGAGCGGGCCGTCCCCGGGGCCCAGCTGGCTGTGATCCCTGGGGTGGGCCACGTCGTCAACCTCGAGGCACCGGCCATCTTCGACCGCGAGGTCCGTCGCTTCCTCCACGGCGTTAGGCCGTGACCCGCCGCCGCCGGCTCAGGTGAGGGCGCCGTAGACCGTGGCCCGGAGCTGGCGGCGGATGGGGTAGGCGCCGGAGGGCACCAGTTGGGTGAGGAAGACCACGGCCATGTCCTCGGCTGGGTCCACCCAGAACACCGTGTTCGCCGCGCCGCCCCAGCCGTACTCACCCACCGAGCCGATGGCACCCGCCAGAGCCGGGTCGAGCAGCACCGACACCCCGAGGCCGAAGCCCATGCCCTCCATGGCCACCTCGCTGAAGGTGTCCTGCCCGAGTTCATTGAGCATCCGGCCGTCAGGCAGGTGATTGGTCGCCATGTACTCCAGGGTCTTGCGCCCGAGGACCCGTCGCCCGTCCAGCTCGCCGCCGCCGAGCAGCATCCGGCAGAAGCGCAGGTAGTCGTCCAGCGTGGAGACGAGGCCGCCCGCCCCCGACAGGAAGCTCGGCCGGTGGCAGTGGCGGCCGGCGTCGGGGGTGTCGATCCGGTAGCGCTTGTCGTCGGGCGTCTTCAGGTAGTTGCTGATGAAGCGGTCGATGTCGCCCTCGGGCACCCAGAACCCGGTGTCGTCCATGCCCAGCGGCCCGAGGACGTGCTCGGCCAGGTACTCGTCCAGGCCCTGGCCGCTGAGGACCTCGACCAGACGGCCGACCACGTCGGTCGACATGCCGTAGTGGAATGCGGATCCGGGCTGGCAGACCAGCGGCAGACCGCCGAGGATGCCCATGGTCGTCGCCAGGTCGTGCTTCGACGGGCGCAGGTCCCCGACGCCGGCATCGCGGTACAGGGCGGACACCGGCTGGGTGAACTGGAAGCCGGCGGTGAACCCCGCCGTGTGGGTCAGCAGTTGCTTCACGGTGACGGGAGCTTCGGTGGGCACCGGCGCCTGGCCCTCGCCCGCCCAGACGCCGAGGTCCGCCAGCTCCGGGATGTAGCGCCCGATCGGGTCCTCCAGGAGGAACTCGCCCTTCTCGTAGCGCTGCATCAGGGCCAGGCTCACGATGGGCTTGGTCATCGAGAAGATGCGGAAGATCGAGTCCTCCTCGATCGGCCGTTCGTCGGCGACGTCGGCCCACCCGTAGAGGTCCCGCAGGACCTCCTCGCCCCGGTGCAGCACTGCGGTCACCGCATTCGGGAACCGGCCCGAGTCCACGTAGCCGTGCGCGACGGCCGTGACGTTGGCCAGCCGATCGGGGTCCATGCCTCGCGGTGAGGTGCTCACGCCCGGGCACCGTAGGCCAGTGCGGGGCGTGGCAGAGTACGGCCATGGCCCAGACCTTCGTTCCCCGGTCCGCTCTCGCGGTCGACGAGATCGACCTGTCCGATCCCCTGTTCTGGGCGCGGCCCGAGGAGGAGCGGGAGGGAGCTTTCGCGACCCTCCGATCCGAGCGGCCCATCTCGTTCCACGAGGAGCGCGACTACGGCCTCTTCCCGCAGGGTCCCGGCTACTACGCCCTCAGCCGCCACCGCGACGTGCTCGACGCCAGCCGCCAGCCCGAGCTGTTCTGCTCCGGCAAGGGATCGAACATCGGCGACATGCCCGAGCCGTTCCTCGACTTCTTCGGCTCCATGATCAACATGGACGACCCCCGCCACGCCCGCCTGCGTCGCATCGTCTCCCGGGGCTTCACCCCCCGGCACCTGAGTGACCTCCAGGACTCCGTCGAGCTGCGGGCCGCCGAGATCGTCGATCGCCTCATCGAGAAGGGCACCTGCGACTTCGTCACCGACGTGGCCGCCGCCCTGCCCCTGGCGATCATCTGCGACATGATGGGCATCCCCGAGAGCCAGTACGAGTTCGTGTTCGACCGGACGAACATCATCCTCGGCGCCGGGGACCCCGAGTACGTCTCGGACATCAACGAGGTCGTGCCCGCGCTGCTCACCGCCGGTTACGAGCTGGCCCAGCTCGTCCAGGAACTGGGGGCCGAGCGCCGGGAGACGCCGACCGACGACCTCACCTCGGCGCTGGTCAACACCGACGTCGACGGCGAGATGCTGACCGACGAGGAGCTCGGGCCGTTCTTCGTCCTCCTCGTGGTCGCGGGCAACGAGACGACGCGCAACGCCATCGCCCACGGCATGCACCTGCTCACGGCGAACCCCGACCAGAAGGCGGCGTGGCAGGCCGACGTCGACGGGCTGGCCACCACCGCGGTCGAGGAGATCGTGCGTTGGGCCACGCCGGTCATCCACTTCCGCCGCACCGTCACCCAGGACGGGGCCACCCTCGGCGGTCAGGCGTTCGAGGAGGGCGACAAGGTCGTGATGTTCTACAACTCGGCCAATCGGGACGAGGCCCTGTTCGAGGACCCGTTCACCTTCGACATCGCCCGGGACCCGAACCCCCACGTCGGCTTCGGCGGCCCCGGCCCCCACTTCTGCCTCGGTGCCCACCTGGCCCGCCGCGAGATCACGGTCATGTTCAAGGAGCTGCTGACCCGGGTGCCCGACATCGCCGCGACCAGCGAGCCGGACCGCCTGCTGTCCAACTTCATCCACGGCATCAAGCACCTGGATGTCGACATCAACCCCGGTTGATCCCGATTGGACTGAAATTGCGCCGATTTGTCACGCCAGGCGTGACAAATCGACGCAATTTCGTCAGGTGATGGGGGGGAGGCCGTTGTAGGGGAGGCCGCGGCCCTGCCATTCGCCGTACTTGGCGAAGAAGGCCTCGCCGAACGGGTCGTCGCCGATGAGAGGCAGGGCGGCCCGCCAGATGGTCAGGTCGTCGGGGGCCAGCTCGGTGGCGGCCAGTAGCTGGCGCCGGGCGCCCTCCGCGTCGCCTTCCCGGGCCAAGTAGGCCCCGATGCGGAACCGCAGGCGGGCCTCCTCCAGTTCCGGGGTGAGGTCCGCGACCGCGGCCCGGGCCTCGTCCGGGGTCACGTCGACCTCGCCGTCGCGGACCCAGTGGCGGACCGCGGCGAGGCCCGGCTCGCAGGACACCCCGGTGAACTCGACGAACATGTCGTTGCTGAAGATCACCGAGTTCGGGCGCACGATGCGGTCGTCCTCGTCGATCCACACCACCGTGGGCACGTTGGTGATCGCGTAGGTCTCGCTCAGGGTGTGCTCCCGGTCGAGCAGGACCGGGAAGGTGATGCCCTCGGCGAAGGGCTCGATGAGGTCAGCGGACTCGTCGAGGGCGACGGCGATGACCACGAAGCCGGTGTCGGCCAGTTCGTCGTTGAGGGCCTGCCACCCGGGCAGGTCGTAGCGGCAGCCTCACCAACTGGCGAAGGCGACCAGGACCTTCTTGCGCCCCCGCCACTCCTCCAGCGAGTGGCGCTCACCCCGGAGGTCCGGGAGGGTGAAGGTCGGCGCCTGCAGGCCGTCGGTGGCCAGGCGGCGGGTAGCCCGGGACTCACCCAGCGCGGCCACCCCGTCCTCGGCCAGGAACGGCCGGTCCAGGGCGTCGGCCACACGACCGAGGTCGAGACGGTCGCCGGCGAAGAGGGCGTCGTGGTCACGGACGGGCACACACACGTCGCCGTGACAGAGCCCCTCGGGCTGCAGGGTCCAACCGACGGCGGCGGGAAGGTCGGCCGGGTCGATGACCACGGTCCCGTCGACGACCTCGGCGGTGGTGGGGCGGGCCTCGTCGGTGATCACGGTCACAGCCATGACCCATCATGGCCCGGATCCGGCCGGATACCGTCCCCGGGGAGCTGAAGGAAGGAGGCGAGCGCGGTGGACCTGGACGAGCTGACGGACGTCTTCGACGACGCCTCGACCGACTTCCGGCGGGAGCGCCCGTGACCGACCCGACCCCGGCGGACGAGACACCCGAGGGCCCGCCGGCCATCGAGCCGCCGGCCGTCACTGTCGACCCCCTGGCCCCGGACCACGTCCGTAGGGCCGTGCGGGCGACCCGGGACGCGGGCATCGGCTATGGCATCGCGTGCGGGCCGGGCCGGGCTGCGGGCCGCCATCGGCCTCGGCCGGGCCGGGACGGACGTCGCCCTGAAGGTCCTCGACCAGAGCCCGGTGGGTGACGCCGCGGGCTCGCTGGCGGACCGCCTGGAACCGGCCGCAGAGAGTGGGCGTCGCCATCGGGAGGCCACGGCCGAGCAGGTGGAAGCCGTGCGTCGGCCAGGTCGTGGACGATGTCGTGGGGGTGCTCGACGTCGACGGGATCATCCGCCAGGTGGACGTCGACGACATCGTCCGGCGCGTAGACGTGGACGCCCTCGTCGGGCGGCTCGACATCGACGACATCATCGGCCGGGTCGACGTCGACGGCATCGTCCGCCGCACCGAGGTGGGCACCCTGATCGTCCAGTCCACCGGGGGCATGGTCACGCAGTTCCTGGACTTCGTCCGCAGCCTGGGCGTCACCTTCGACGAGGTGTCCGACCGCGTCGTGGACCGGGTGGTGCACCGGGGCCGCCGCCGGCCGGTCGCCCCCGTCCTGCTGGGCACGTCGGAAGCGGAGGTGGTCGAGGCCGTCCCGCCGGCCGCCGTGGCCCCGGAGCGCCCGGCATGAAGGCCGCGCCCCCGACCACGTCACTGGCCGGGAACTACGCCGGCCCGGTGACCCGCCTGGCGGCCTACGCCATCGACGCCTTCCTCTCGGTCTCGGCCTACGGCCTTCTCCTCAGCCTGATCGTCTTCCTCTGGCAGCTCGTGAGTCGGGATGACCTGACCTTCCCGGCCCAGGACTCGGTGATCTGGCTGATCGGCATGGTGTTCTGGCTCTTCTTCTACTTCGCCGGGAGCTGGGCGCTGGCCGCGAAGACCCCGGGCATGGCCGTCCTCGGCCTGCGGGTCGTGCAGCGCGACGGCGGCGACATCACGGTGCGCCACGCCGTGGTGCGCACCCTGGCGTTCCCGCTCAGCTTCATCCTGCTGGGACTCGGGTTCGTCGGCCTCGTGATCGGCAAGGAACGGCGCGGCCTCCACGATGTCATCGCCCACACGACCGTGGTCTACGACTGGGACGCCCGCGCCGCCCGCTGGCGCCAGCTGAATCGCCAGGCCGCGGAGGCCTGATCGGCCGGTAGCGACTCAGCCCCGGATGGTCCAGGCCACCGGGGCGGGCAGCTGGGTGAAGAGCACCTCGGCCGGTTCGGCCTGGGGCGGCATCCGGAAGGCGACCTTGCCCTCGACGCACTCGCCTGCCGCCAAGCGGACGCCCTCGGGCCACGGCGGGCGGGCCGCACGGTTCGGCTCGTCCAGGGTCACCTGCGGGATCGTCTGCTCCCGGCCCTCGAGCCTGAGCTGCCACGCGCCGGGCTGCACCGGCAGGGCGGGCAGCCCGCCGGCCGCGGCGCAGGCCTCGGCGTCAGCCAGCAGCAGGCCACCCGTCAGTCGGATGCCCCGGACCGTCAGGGTCACCTTGCCACTCGGGTCCTCGTAGGCCGTGCCGACCGGGAGCGGCTCGCCCAAGGTGACGGTGACCCTCGTGGTGGCGGGGGCCGCGGCCTCGTCGTCACCGCAGCCGACCAGGAGGAGGGCGAGGCTCCCCAGGGCTCGGAGGGCGACGACCGCACGGCGCATCGCCAGCGAACCTACCGGGGGGTGACCCACTACGGTCCCGGGCCATGCGCATCGGAATCCACGCCGGCGCCCTGATGATCATGGGTGCCCCCCTCGAGGACGTGGCGGCCCACGCCGTCGAGGCCGAGGCCGACGGCTTCAGCACCTACTGGCTGCCCCAGAGCGGAGCGACCGATGCTCTCACGCTCATTGCCGTCCTCGGGGCGGCGACCTCCTCGATCGAGTTCGCCACCGCCGTGGTCCCCACCTGGGGCCGCCACCCCCACGTGCTGGCCGGCCAAGCGCTCACCGTCCAGGCCGCCACGGGCAACCGCCTGGCCCTCGGCATCGGCGTCGCCCACAAGCCGTCGGTCGAGGACCGCTACCACATCCCCTTCGAGCGCCCCGTCCGCCACCTGCGCGAGTACCTCGACGTGCTCCAGCCGCTGATGGCCGACCGGGCCGTGGACGTCGTCGGCGAGATCTGGTCCTGCACGACCGACGTGGTGGCCCCGCCCGCGGAGGCCCCGCCGGTGCTCGTCGCCGCCCTCGGCCCGCAGTTCCTCCGCCTGACCGGGAAGCGGGCCGACGGCACCGTGCTCTGGCTGGTGGGGCCGACCACCGTCGCCGATCACATCGTGCCCACCATCGGCGACGCCGCGGCCGAGGCCGGTCGTCCGGCGCCCCGCGATCGTGGCCAGCGTGCCCGTCGTCGGTCACCGACCGGCCCGACGAGGTCCGGGCCTTCATCTCCGAGATCCTCGTCGGCTACGACACCCTCCCCAGCTACCGGGCCATGCTCGACCGGGAGGGTGCCGCCCGCGCCGGTGACGTGGCGATCATCGGCAGCGAGGACGAGGTCCGCGAGGGCCTGGCCCGTTTCGCCGACGCCGGCGCGACCGACTTCGCCGCGGTGGAGATCGGCCTCGACGGCGACGAGTTCGCCCGCACCCGGGCCCTGCTGAAGGACGTCCACCCCGGCTGAGCCCGGGGGGTGCAGGCACCCTTGCCTGGGCGCCGGCCATGGGGGACAACGGGTCGAGGGGAGGTCCCATGACCACGACCACCGAGGAACGTCGGACGGTGTGGCCGACGCCGGACGACTGGCTGGTGCTGCTGGACCGCTTCGGTGCCGCCGCGCTCGGCGGGCTGGCGGCGGGGTTCCTGGTCGGGGGCATCGGCGGCCGGCTGGCGATGTTCATCCTCCGGGTGACCTCCGACGACAGCGTGCGTCGGCATCCAGTCCGACGACGACTTCACGATCGGCCAGATCATCATCGGCGTCGATCTTCCTCATCCTGGCCACGACGCTGGTCGGCACGCTCCTGGCCTTCGGCTACCTCCTGGTCCGGCGCTGGCTGCCCGAGGGTCGGCGGCCACTGCAGGCCGCGCGTCTTCTTCGGGCTGGTCGGCGGGGCCGCGGTCATCAAGCCCGACGGGGTGGACTTCACGCTCCTGAGCCCCCTCTGGCTGGCGGTCGCGCTGTTCGTGGCCCTCCCGGCGGCGTACGGCTGGCTGATGGCCTCGTTGGTCGAGGCCCTGATCGCCCGACCTGGGCACCTCCGCAAGGCCCGGGTGGCGGGCATCATCGGCTTCGCCGTGGTCGGGCTTCGTCGGCCTGATGTCGGTGGTCATCACCGTCGTGGGTCTGCTGCTGGTCCTGATCGGTCGTCGCTGGCCCGCCGCGGCGGCGGCCGTGACCCATCCCGTGCCGACCTGGATCGTGCGCTTCGTCCTGCTGGTGATCGCGGGGATCGCCCTCCAGGAGCTGCTCATCGACGCCTCGGAGATCCTGTAGCCCGGTGACGGCGGCGGATCGGCCGCGTATTCTCGGGCCATGGCCCTCATCTCCTTTCCCGACGTCGGCTTCGGCCCCCACATCGACTGGGCGCTGCAGCGGCCGGAGATGGCGGCGGGCATGGGGAAGCTGTCGAGCGCGGTGTACGGCCACTCCCAGCTGCCGGTCCGGGAGCGGGAAGCCGCCCGCTGGACCATCGCCCTGATCAACCACTGCGCGGTCTGCCAGGACACGCGGGCCGAGAAGGGCCCGGAGGCGGGCATCGACGACGGCTTCTACGCGCGAGGTGACCAACTGGCGGGACAGCGAGGCGCTGACCGACCGGGAGCGCCTGGCCGCCGAGTTCGCCCAGCGCTTCGCCCTCGACCACCTGACCATGGACGAAGCCTTCTTCGACCGCATGCGCACGGGCTTTCGCCGACGAGGAGCTGGCCGACCTGGTCATCTGCTGTGGCATGTGGCTCGGCATGGGCCGGGCCATGGCCGTGGTCGGCGTCCCCGCCCCCGACGAGCGGCTGATCGTGTAGGCGGGCCGACCGGATCGGCCATGACCCGACTCGGTGCGTTCCTCGAGGAGCTACTCGGTCCCGACCTGCCACTGGCGGTCCGGGCCTGGGACGGCACGGACATCGGCCCGGCAGACGCCAAGGCCACCATCGTCATCCACTCGCCCGACGCGCTCCGCCGGATCCTGATGCGCCCGGGCGAGCTCGGCTTCGCCCGGGCCTATGTCGTCGGTGACACCGACATCGAGGGCGACATCTACGAGCTGTTCCGCCTGCGGGACCGCTTCCCGTCACCCCGACTGACCGCGGGGCAGACCCTCCGGCTGCTCCGGCTGGTCGACCTCCGCCAGCTCCGGCCCCTCCCTCCACCGGCTGAGGAGATGCCCCGGCGCCGGTACGGGCTCCACACCCTTCGTCGGGACGAGGAGTCGGTGCGGCACCACTACGACGTCTCGAACCGCTTCTACGAGCTGGTCCTCGGCCCGGCCATGACCTACTCGTGTGCCCTGTTCGACCCCCCCGAGAGCTCCCTGGTCGAGGCCCAGACGGCCAAGCACGAGCTGATCTGTCGCAAGCTCGGCCTGCGGCCGGGGATGCGACTGCTCGACGTGGGCTGCGGTTGGGGAGCGATGGCCCGGCACGCCGCCGAACACCACGGCGTCGACGTGGTGGGGGTGACGCTCTCGCCGGTCCAGGCCGAGTGGGCGCGGCGGGCCGTCCGACACGCGGGCTTGGCGGACCGCATCGACATCCGGGTGCAGGACTACCGGCAGGTGGGCGACGGACCCTTCGACGCGGTGTCCAGCGTCGGCATGTTCGAGCACGTGGGCGCCGCGCGGATGGGCATCTACTTCGGTCACCTCCACGGCCTGGTCCGCGAGGGAGGTCGGCTGCTGAACCACGCCATCAGCCGTCCGGCCGACCAGCCTGCCGGCATCGATCTCGACTCCTTCATCGGCCGCTACGTGTTCCCCGACGGGGAGCTGATCGAGGTCGGGACCGTGGTCACGGCCATGCAGCGGGCGGGCTTCGAGGCCCGCCACATGGAGTCGCTGCGGGAGCACTACGCCCGCACCCTTCGCCACTGGGTGGTCAACCTCGAACAACACTGGGCCGAGGCCGTGGCCCAGGTCGGGCCGGCCCGGGCCCGGATCTGGCGCCTCTACATGGCGGGCTCGGCGGCCGGCTTCGAAGCCGACCGCATCCAGATCCACCAGGTCCTCGGTGTGAAGACCGGTGCCGACGGCGAGAGCGGGCTGCCATTGCGCCCGGACTGGTAGATCAGCCCGTCAGATCCAGCTCGGGGCCGAGCTCCTGGGCGGCGACCGTGGTGCCGTGGTACGGCGCAGCATGGTCGTCCTCGGCCAGCCAGGCCACCACGACCCCGACCGAGGTGGGGGTGGCGCCCATGGAGGCGTCGAAGCCGAACTCGGCCATGTCCATCACCATGCGCTCGGTGGCGACGAAGCCGGGGGACACGTTGACCACGTGGACCCCGGTGCCGGCGACCTCGTGGGCCAGGACGCCGACGACCCGGTGGAGGGCGCCCTTGGACATGGCGTAGCCGAGGCCCCACCCGCCCTCGCCGGCCGCCGCGGGCGGGTCGGACCAGGCCACGTCGGAGGTCATGTTGACGATGAGCCCGGAACCCCGCTCGAGCATCGGGGGCAGGAGGGCCTGGATGAGGACGAGGGGGGCGAGGGCGTTGGCCTCGAGATGGCGTTCCAGCAGCTCGATGGGGGTGTCGAGCAGGTGGTCCATGTGGCCGGGGCCGATGTAGCGCCCGTTGTTGACCAGGACGTCGACGTGGCCCCACTGGTCGAGCACCGTGGCGGCCGCGGCCGTCAACGTCTCCCGATCGGTGAGGTCGGCGGCCACCGGCAGGGCCCGGCGGCCCTCGGCTTCGATCAGCTCGGCGGTGGTCGACAGGCTGCCGGGCAGCGGCCGGGTGTCGGACTTCTTGACCGTCGACGAGTGCTCCCGCGCCTCGCCCTCGGCCACGGTCCGGGCACTGATGGCGACGTCGTAGCCGACCCTGGCCAGCTCCACCGCACAGGCCTTGCCGATGCCCCGGCTGGCCCCGGTGACGAAGGCGACCCGTTCGGGGGCGCTCATCGGCTCGCCGCCGTGGCCGTGTCCACGCCGCTGCGCAGCACGGTGCCGGGGAGGGCGCCGGTGACCACCCCGTGGCGGACGATTTCGGTCCCGGCCACCAGTACGTGGTCGACGCCGACGGCGTCGGCGTAGAGGCGGAGGCCGTCGGCGGGCAGGTCGTGGCGGGCCCGGGCCGGGCCGGACGCCACCGTGGCCGGGTCGAACACCACGATGTCGGCGTGGGCGCCGATCGCGATCCGGCCCCGGTCGCACCAGGCCGTAGAGGCGGGCGGGCTCGTCGGTCATCATGCGCACGGCGTCCTCCAGGGTGAGCAGGCCGCGGTCGCGCACGACCTCGCCGAGCACCACGGTCGGGTAGTTGGCGTGGCACATCATGTCGGCGTGGGCGCCGGCGTCGGAACCGCCGAGGCGGACCCGCGGGTCTTTCCAGACCTCGACCCGGGCGGCCCAACCCTCGTCGGTGACGCCCAGCGACGGCACGAGGGTGGGCAGCACCATCGTGAGGGCGGCGCCATCGACCAGCACCACGTCGATGAGCACGTCCACGGCGTCGCCGCCGGTAGCGGCCATCACCTCGGCCACCGTGTGACCGCCCCACCGATCGGACTCGGCCACCTCGACCAGCGCCCCGTCGGCCAGGGCCGCCAGCGGGCCGCGGGTCGCCCGCTCGGCCTCGTCCCGCAGGCGGGCCCGGGTCGGGGGATCGGTGACGGCCCGGCGCCGCTCGTCGGTCGGGGAGGGCGGCGACCTCGGCGAAGGCGGGCAGGCCGTCGAGGACCGGTGCCCATGCGCAGGCGCATCACGTCGGGCAGGGCCAGGGCCACGACCTCGGCCCCCCGGGCCGTGGCCACGTCGGAGGCGACCAGTTGCTGCTCGTAGATCTCGACGGGGGACAGGCTGCCCAGCAGGTTCCAGTTGAGCGGCCGGTCGGCGGCCGAGCGACATGTCGGCCATGAGGGCCATGCGGTCGTCGGGGATCTCGCCCACGCGGGGATGAACTCCAGCGTCGTGCCCGGGTGGTCGCGCGACGGCCGCGGACAGGGCGACGAGCTCGTCGTGCGGTGGCGGCGAGGGACGGGACGTGGTGACCGTCACCGTCGCGGTGGGCCTCGCCCCAGGACGAGGAGAAGCCCAGGGCGCCGGCGGCGACGGCCTGGTGGACGTGCGGCGACCATCGCGGCCGACCTGCTCGGGGGTCGCGGGGTCGGTCGACCGCGGCGTCGCCCATGACCACCCGGCGGAGCGGTCGAGTGCCCGACGAGGAAGCCGGCGTTGACGGCGATGGCGCCCGTCGAGGCGGTCGAGCCACTCGCCGAAGCCGTGCCAGTCCCAGGCCGGGCCCGCCTCGCAGGGACGCCAGCGGGATGCCCTCGACCACGGCCATCATCTGCGCGGACGTAGTCGGCGTCGCCGGGGGCCAACGGGGCGATGGAGAAGCCGCAGTTGCCGCCGAGGACGGTGGTGACCCCGTGCAGGGGCGACGGGGTGGCGGCCGGGTCCCACAGGAGCTGGGCGTCGTAGTGGGTGTGGAGGTCGACGAAGCCCGGGGCCACGACCCGGCCGGTCGGCCGTCGACGAGTCCGCGGTGGCGTCGTCGGTCGACCGTCGCCGACGGCCACGATCCGGCCCGTCGTGCGACGGCCACGTCGGCGATCCGGCCGCGGGGCGCCGGTGCCGTCGACGACGGTGCCGCCCCGCAGCGACGAGGTCGACGCGTCATCGGCGCCGGTTCCGGCGCGCGGACGGCGTCGGCCACGACGGTGCCCTCGAAGAAGTCGGGGTTCACGTCGGTGTAGAAGCGGACGGGGTTGGTGAAGACGAAGTCGCGGAAGTCGGCCTCGTCGATGCAGGCCGTGCTCGACCATCTCCCAGGCCTCGGGCAGCACCTCGGCCATGTCGGGCACGTCCCAGTGGGCGATGTCGGAGCCGAACATCGCCTTGAGCCGCGCGCCGAACGGGTTGGCCGCGGTGTCGAAGGCGATGCGGTCGTCATGCGGGTCGTCGGCCTCGCAGCCGAAGTAGAAGCGGCGTCGACGAAGAGCTCGACGATGTCCTCGGCCCGCTCGATGCCGCAGGCCGCGAACTCGTCGAGCATGGCCGGGTCCTCGGTGCGCCGGGGTAGCGCGTCGGATCGCGGCGGGTCGGCGGTCACCATCGGCGCCGTAGCTGCGCCGAACGAGCTCGGCGAGCAGTCGCGCGGTCGATCGCCCGACGGGTCGAGGTGGGCGCATGCGCCTCCACGTTGCGCTTCTCCCAGTGGCCGACGAGGTCGGCGTAGAGCGACGCCGCCCAGGCGACCCCGCCTTCGAGGAAGGCGAACGCGCAGCTCGGGGAAGCGCCGGGTGACCCCGCCGAGGAAGAGCGACTTGGCGAGGGCGTGCTGGCCCTCGGCGAGGTGGCCGATGTGGTTGTAGCCATGTAGCTGGACGATCGAGATCCGGCTGCCCCAGCCGATGGAGCCGGAGTGGAAGGCCCGGCCGACCTGCAGCTCGCGGCAGCGGGCCCAGACCGGGTCGTAGTCGTAGGGCTGTCGATGCCGTAGGTGTCGATCCACACGGCCCACGGCCAGGTCGGCGTCGTGGCCGAGACGCCGGCGACGGTCCGCTGGACGTACCCGGCCATGAGCACGGCCTTGAAGCCGAGCTCGGTCACGGCGTGGTCGAGCTCGGCGACGGCCTCCTCGGGGGTGTGCATGGGGATCGCGGCCACGGGGACGAGGCGGTCGCCGAGCCGGCGCGAACGGTCGGCGTTGTAGCGGTTGAGCGCCCGGCAGGCGCCGCCGCGCTCGTCGGCGTCCTCGAGGTGCAGGAAGGCCAGGCCCATGCTCGGGTAGACGACGCTGACGTCGATGCCGAGCTCGTCGAGGCGCTCGTGGAGGAGGCGCGGGAAGAAGGCGGTGGCGAGGTCCCGGGTGTTGGCCGGGCGGGCGCCCCCCACCACGGCGGGCGGGCGATGCGGAGGCGGGCCCGGTCCTCGGGGCTGGCGGCGTACCAGTCCTGGTCGGGCCCGAAGCGGCCGGGCAGGAGGCGCTGCATGCTCGGGCCCGGCCGGGTCGACGCCTTCCTCCCGGAGGTAGCCCGCCAGGGCGGGGAAGTACTCGATGAGGTGACCGTCGCCGTCGACGACCGGGTGGGGCAGCCGGGCCCGGATCGTGGCGGCGGACGCGGACCCCTCGTGTGCGGTCATCGAGTGATAATGTAACCCCATTATGACGGGAGAGCCAGCAGAGGCGTTCGCCTTGGACCTCTGCCGCATGCGGGCCGACCGGGTGGCGAAGCTTCGGGCGCAGATGGCCGAGCACGGCGTCGACGCCGTCGTCGCCCTGACCACGGGCGGGGTCCTCTACGCCACTGGCGCGCACACCCCGGCGGCCGACACCGGTCGGACCTTCGCCCGTCGCGCCGTCGCCGTCGTCCTGGCCGACGACCCGTGCGCCCCACCTGTTCACGCCGTACCCGCAGAGTGCGCCCGAGGAGCTGCCGGCCGACCACCTGCACCCTGCGTTCCAGACGGAGACGGCGGACGGTGCCGCCGCCATGGCCGCCACGGTCGTCGACCTCCTCGGTGGCGCCCGCGGCCGGGTCGCCGTCGACGACTACACGATGCCGATGTGGTCGGCCTTCCCGGTGGTGCTCGCCGGCGCCGAGCTGGTGGACGCCGGCCCGTTGTTCACCACCGTCCGCCTGCACAAGACGCCCGACGAGATCGAGTGCCTGCGTCGGTCGTGGCGCATGAACGAGGCCGCGACCCGGTCGGTCGAGGGCCTGGTCCGGCCCGGGGTGCGGACCTCGGAGCTCAGCGGGGCCTACCTGTCCGCGCCTGTTCCAGCAGGGAGCGACCGCCAACTTCCTCGACCCCGTCTTCCAGCCCATGCCCGACCGGGTGGCCGACGGGCCCTGGAGCACCAACGGTGACATCCCCTTCAACCTGGTGACCACCGACCACGTGCTGTCCGAGGGTGAGGTGATCTGGACCGACACGGTGTCGGGCTACGAGGGCTACGCGTCCGACGTCGGCCGGACCTGGGTGGTCGGCCCGGTCAGTGCGGTGCGCCAGGAGCTGCACGAGCGCTGGGAGGCGATCACCGCCGCGGTGCTGGCGGAGATCCGGCCGGGGGTCACCGCCGACGTGCTGACCCGGGTGGCCACCGAGGCGAATGGCGGGTCGAAGCCGTGGCTGGACCACTTCTTCCTCGGCCACACCCTCGGCCTGGAGGGCGGCGAGATGCAGCACATCGGCTCCGACAAGGGCCAGGCCTACGACGAGCAGCTGGTGCTGGAGCCGGGCATGACAGTCGTGATCGAGCCGGTGACGTGGTCCGAAGGCCATGCCGGCTGGCGCTGCGAGGAGCTGGTCGTGGTCACCGACGACGGACACGAGCGCGTCAGTGCCTACCCCGCGGAGCCGGTGGCGTGACCCGGTCGACCACCTCGAGGAACGACCGACGCGAATCGTGTAAGCGTTTCCTCCCGCGAGCGTGGGATGGTCGGGCGTGACCCGTTCGGTGGGGCGGGGGACGATGGCCCTCGAGGACGGGACGGGTGTCGACTTCGCCGCGTTGCGGGCGGACCGACGGGCGCGGGTGCTGGCGGCCATGGGCGAGGCCGGCGTCGACCTGTTGCTGCTCGGCCGCCAGGGCAATGCCCGCTACGTCGCCGGCCACCGGCCGATCTGGCGGGCGGTGGTCACGGCGTGGGCCCCCTTCTGTGCGCTGCGGGCCGACGGCGGGGTCCATCTCCTGCACACCACCTGGGACGACGGCGTGCCCGAGGAGATCCCCCACGAGAACCTCATCGGCCTGTCGTGGAGCCCGCGGACGATCGTGGGGGACATCGCGGGCATCCCCGGCCTGGCCGAGGCGACCGTCGTGGCGACCGACGGTCTGTCGTCCGGCCTGGCCGTGCTGCTGGGCCACCTCGCTCCAGAGGCCGAGCTGGTCGACGGCGAGGCCCTGATGCGGGCCGCCCGAGCGGTGAAGTTCCCGGCCGAGGTCGAGTGCATCCGCACGGCGGCAGCCCTGACCGAGGGCGCCCTGACCACCGCAGCCCTGGAGATCCAGGCGGGCGTGGCCCCGGCCCACCTGAAGGGCGCCTTCCACGAGGCCATGGGCCGCTACGGCATCAGCCACCCGAACGCCGAGGGCCGCTTCGGCTCGGGGACGCCCCTGGTCGACGGCGAGCTCGTGCCCCTGGAGGGGGCGCTGACCTTCGCCGGGTACGAGGCCGCGGCGGGCCGGACCCGGGTGTGCGGCGGCGGACCGGCCCCGTCCGCCGAGCGCTGGCGGTCGGTCATGGACGACGTGATCGCGGGTTGCCGTGCCGGCGCGCCGGTCGCCGGAGAGGGAGGGGTTCGACGTGTACGGCGTCGGCCTCGGCGTCGAGACCCTGGTCCCCGGCGCGCCCCTGCAAGCGGGCATGGTCCTCGGCGTCCGGGGCGAGATCGACGGCTACCTCGGCACCGACACCGTCCTCGTCACCGACGCCGCCCCCGAGGTCCTCACCCGCCTGAGCCCCTGATCCCGTTCTGGTCCCAGCAACGCGCGCTGGGCTGTACGTAGCTGGTACCAGAACGGGTCATCTCGGTTCTCCAGCCCTAGGGCGCGGTCATCATGCCGACGAACATGGCGACGAGGTTGGCGACCCAGCGGTCGTCGTCGAGGGGGCCGGCGTCGCCCCGGTCGAGGGCCCGGGCCCGGTCGGCGGCGGCCCGGCCGACGAAGGCGTTGCCGATCAGGGCCCGGACCCGCCAGACGTCCTCATCGACGGCGCAGCGGTCGGCCAGGAGGGCCATGACCTCGGGCCCGGCGGTCTCCCGGAAGAGCCGACGCATCTCCGGTGTGGCCTTGTCGAGCTGGCCCGCCAACTCGGCGCCGATCTGCAGGTAGGCCCGCTCGCGCCAGCCCCGCTGGGCCAGCTCGGTCACCGGGCGGACGAGGGCCTCGGCCACGGAGCCCACGTCGTCGTGCGGTGTGGAGCGGGCGTGCTCGAGCAGCTCCAGGCGCCGGACCCGTAGGGCGGGGACGTGGCGGGTCAGGATGGCCTCGACCACCTGGTCCCGGCCGCCGAAGTGGTAGTGGATCGCCGAGGCGTTGCGCTGACCGGCGGCCCGCACGATCTCGGCCAGGGACACGTTGGCCACGCCCCGCTCGGCGAAGAGGGCCGTCGCCGCGTCGAGCAGCTTGTCCCGGGTGGCGGTGGGGTCAGGGGGCACGGCCGGCCTAGGCCAGGGCCCCGCCGTCGACGACGAGCGAGGTGCCGGTGACCATGGCGGCGTCGTCGGAGCCGAGATAGGCGACGGCGGCGGCGATGTCCTCCGGTGTGGCCACCCGACCGTTCGGGGCCGCGGCCCGGGTCAGCAGGTCGACGTCGATGCCCTCCGGGATCTCGAAGCCCCGCAGGAAGGCGGTGTCCACCGAACCGGGGCAGACGCAGTTGACCCGCACCCCGGTCTTGGCCAGCTCCACTGCGAGGGAGCGGGTGAACATGACCACGCCGCCCTTCGACGCGCAGTAGGCGGCGTTGTAGGGGGTGGCCCGGAGGCCGGCCAGGGAGGCCATGTTGACGATCGCCCCCGATCGCTCCAGCAGCTGGTCGAGGGCGGACTGGCACATGAGGAAGGTGCCGGTGAGGTTGACCCGCAGGGTCTGCTCCCACAGGTCGAGTCCGAGGTCAGCGGTCCGGGAGAAGGCCCCCACCCCGGCCAGGTTGACCAGCAGGTCGAGGGGCCCGGCGGACGCGACCGCCGCCCCACACGAGCGGGGGTCGGTCACGTCGAGGACCGTGGCGCGGGCGCCCGGTACGGCGGCCGCCGTGGCCTCCGCGGCAGCGAGGTCCACGTCGGCACACACGACGGTGGCGCCCTCGTCAGCCAGGCGCTCAGCCGTCGCCCGCCCGATGCCGCCGCCGGCGCCGGTGATCAGTGCCGTCCGTCCGTCGAAGCGCCCCACAGGGGCGACAGTAGGCGTCGGCGTGCGGCGGGTCGGCGGTCAGCTGACGCCGGCGATCTCCCCCAGATGGTCGTCGGTGGGTGGCCGGCGGTCGGGCGGCCGGCCCGAGGGCCTCGCGTAGGCGGTCGTCGGTGGGTAGCCGACGGTCGGGGCGCGCCGGGGCCCGAGGGCCTCGCGTAGGCGGTCGTTGGTGGGTGGCCGACCGTGGATCAGGGGAGCCCGAGGGCCCGGCGTAGGCGGTCCAGGAAGGCCTGCTCCGCGTCGCTCACGGCCGGGCCGGTGAGGCCGGCGAAGCCCTCCTTGGCCGCCGAAGCGGCGATGGTGGCGATCTGGACGATCCAGGACCGGAAGGCCTCGTTCGTGTCGGCTTCGACAGTGGCGTCGAGCACGGCCGGCAGGTCCGCCATCACTTTGAGGACCCGCTCGGGCAGGGGACCGTCCTCGGGCAGGTCGGCCGGGGCCACCCCCGTGTCGGTGGCGGCATCGTCCTTCAGGGAGTTGGCCACGAGGCGGATCAGCGCGTCCTCCTCGGGGTCGTAGCGGACCCGTTCCAGCTCGGTCTCGACGGCCTTCAGCTCCCGCCCGGTGGCCAGCGTCCCACTGGGGTCGATCTCGAGGACGGCCTCGGTCACCTCGAAGGGCGCCGAGCGCAGCCGGTACCACTGCTCGTCGGTGAAGTCTCTCCTCGCGATCATCCCTGCACCCTGCCACGTGGGCCGCGCCACACGCGATAGGCCGCTCGGCCCGAGGCGAGGGCGAGCGCGCCGCACAGGGGGCTGAACCGACGGCGGTCGTTGCGCCGGAACGCCGACGAGGCCGATCCGGGTGACACGAGGTCGGTCCTGCCCAGGAACCCCAGCGTGGCCCGGGCCGCCAGCACGGTGGCCGCCCCGGCCTGACCGAGGGCCTGCAGCCGGGGCGCGGCGCCCGGCGGTGTGGCCACGCAGCACGGCTGCGGAGCCCAGGAGGCCGGCGACCGCGTAGCAGGCGCCCGGGGAGGGGACGACCGGACGCCCGACGACCTCGTCGGCCAGGGTGTCGAGGTCCGGGTAGGGCCACGTCGAGCCTCGACCCCATGCCACATGGAGGGCGCCGATCGCCGCGAGCGTGGCACCGGCGGCGGTGGACACGGGATCGGGTCGCACCCCGCCAGTCCACCAGGGTGATCGTCGAACCGCTCGCCGGACCCCGCCCGGTCCGGTGCCACAGGACTGCCACAGGCGTCCGGGACGGTGGTGGTGTCCCGGTTAGCGTCATCGACGGGAGGGCCGGATGATCCAGTTCCACGCTCTGGGCGGGCTCGCCATCACCGAGCAGGGGGAGGAGGTCGCGATCGGCGGCCCTCGCCAGCGCCGACTGCTGGCCATGCTGCTCATCCACCGCAACGCGGTGGTCTCCCTGGACCGTCTGGCCGATGCGGTGTTCGCGGGGGAGCCGACGCCGGCGGCGAACACCACGCTGCGCAGCTACATCGCCCGCATCCGGAAGGTGGCCGACGGGGTGGACCCGGCGCCGAGGGTCGTCACCCAGGCGCCGGGCTACATGCTGCGGCTGCCGGCCGAGGCCTTCGACGTCGCCCGCTTCGAGGAGCTGCTCGCCGACGCCCGCTCGCAGCTGGCTCGCGAGGACCCGGCGGGCGCGGCGATCGTGTTGCGGGAGGCTGTGGCGCTGTGGCGGGGGGAGGCCTACGAGGAGTTCGCGGACGAGGACTGGGCCCGGCCCGAGGCCCAGCGGTTGGGCGAGCTTCGCCTGGTGGCCTACGAGAGCCTGTTCGACGCCGAGCTGGCCTGCGGACGGGCCGCCGACCTGATCCCCGAGATCGAGGCGCTGACCCGGGCCCACGAGATGCGGGAGGGCTTCCGGGCCCAGCTCATGGTCGCCCTGTACCGGTGTGGCCGGCAGGCCGACGCCCTCGCCGTCTTCCGGGACTATCGCCAGGTGCTGGTCGAGGAGCTCGGCCTCGACCCGACGCCCACCCTCGAGGAGCTCGAGAGGCGGATCCTGTCCCATGACCCGACGCTCCTGCTCGCCCAGCCGGCGGGTCTGCCGTTGCGGGGCTACCGCCTGGGCGAGCGTCTTGGCACGGGCCATGACGGCACGGTCTACGCCGCCCGCCTCCCCGGGGTCGACCGTGACTTCGTGATCCGGGTCATCCACGCGTCGGTGGCCGACCGGCCCGACGTCGTGCGCACCTTCGAGGCCAGGGCCGACCGCCTGGCGTCCCTGCGGCACCCGGCCATCGTGGCCCTGCAGGACTACTGGCGGGAGCCGGGTGCCGCCTACCTCGTCATGCGCCGGATGCATGGTGGGACGCTGGCCGACCGACTGGCCCGGGGCCCGATGACCGACGCCGAGGTGGCGGCGCTGGTGGACCGGGTCGGTGGGGCGCTCGTGGTGGCGGCCGAGGCGGGGATCGGCCACGGCCGACTCACCGCGGACAACGTCCTGTTCGATGACGCCGGTGAGGCCTGTGTGGCCGACTTCTCCCCCGTGGCCACCGAGCCCGACCGGGCCGGCCGCGACGACGTACAGGACCTCGCGGTCCTGGTCCGGGGCTGCCTGACCGACGTGCGCGGCGCCGTGGCCGAGGCCGTGGACCGGGGAGCGGCGGGGGTCGACCGCCCGACGATGGCCGAGTTCGTCCCCCTCCTGGTCGAGGCCCTGACGGGCAGCCAGGCGGAAGCTGACACTCCCCTGCCCAACCCCTACAAGGGCCTGCGGGCCTTCGACGAGGTCGACGCCCGGGACTACTTCGGCCGGGCCGATCTGGTCGAGGCGATCCTCGGCCGGCTGGCGGGAGGGGATCTCCGCAGCCGTCTGGTCCTGGTCGTCGGCGGCTCGGGTACCGGCAAGTCCAGCGTGGTCCGCGCCGGGCTCCTGCCCCGCCTACGTCAGGGTGCGGTCACGGGGTCCCAGGACTGGTTCATCACCACGATGCTCCCGGGCACGTCCCCGTTCCACGCCCTGGCCGAGAGCCTCCGCCGGGTCGCGGTGGTCGACGCGGACGGCCTGGCCGACGAGTTGGCGGAGGACGTCGGCAGCATCGACCGGGTCATCCGCCGCCTGGTCCCCGAGGACGGCCAGATGCTCCTGGTGGTCGACCAGTTCGAGGAGCTCTTCACCTCGGCGAGCGAGCCGGACCAGCGGGTGTTCCTCGATGGCCTGCTGCACGCCCTGGGCCGCCGCGACAGCCGGCTGCGGGTGGTGGTCACGCTGCGGGCCGACTTCTACGACCGTCCCCTCGCCGTCCAGGGCTTCGGTGCGGTGGTCAACGAGGCCACGGTGACCATCGCCGCGATGGCGCCGGCGGACCTCGAGGCGGCGATCGTGGAGCCGGCCGAGCGGGTGGGCCGCCACGTCGAACGGGCCCTGGTGGCCGAGCTGGTCAGCGCCGTCGCCGACGAGCCCGCTGCCCTCCCTGCGTTGCAGTTCACCCTCTACGAGCTGGCGGAGACCTGCCCGGACACCCTCACGTTGGGCGCCTACCGCGACCTCGGCGAGGTCGACGGAGCGATCGCGGCGCGGGCCGAGGCCATGTACCGGTCCTTGGACGACGAGGAGCGCGGGGCCGTCCGCCAGGTGTTCGAGCTCCTCGTCGTGGTCGACGCCGAGGGTGAGCCCACCCGGCGTCGAGCCGCCCGCATCGAACTGGCGGGGGTCCCGGCCGACCCGACGGTGGAGGCGGCCGTCGACCGCTGGGCGGATGCTCGCCTGCTCAGCCTCGACCGACATCCCCAGACCCGTGAGCCCACCGTCGAGCTGGTCCACGAGGCCCTGCTCCGCGAGTGGCCCCGCCTCCGGCGTTGGATCGACGAGGACCGCGACGAGCTCCTGGTGCTCGGCCATCTGCGCGAGGCGGCGGCGGGTTGGGTCGAGCTGGGACGGGATCCCGGGGCGCTGTACCGCGGGGCCCGCCTCCAGGTCGCGCTCGACGTCGCCGACGCCCGGGGGCCGACGCTCACACCGGTCGAGCGGGACTTCGTCGACGCCAGCCGCGGGGCCCGCGACCGCGAGGAGCAGGAGGCAGCCGAGGCCGCGACCCGCCAGGTCCGGGCCAACCGGCGGCTGCGCACCCAGCTCGGGGTCATCGCCGTCGCTCTGGTGATCGCGCTCGTCGGCGGTGTCATCGCCTTCGACCAGCGGGGCGAGGCCGAGCAGCGGGCGCCGAGAGGCGCCACCGCCCGTGAAGCTCGCGGCCGCCTCCGACGCCGCCCTGACCGATGACCCGGAGCGCAGCATCCTCCTCGCCCTGGCGGCCGTCGACGCGACGGGGAGCCCGGGCGAGGTGCTCCCCGAGGCCGTGGAGGCTCTCCACCGTTCGGTGTCGGCCTCCCGGCTGGTGCTCAGCGTCCCCGACCTGGGGGGTTCGGTGGACTGGAGCCCCGATGGTCACCGCTTCGTGACCGAGGGCTCCGAGGCGTCGGGCGTGGTGGACATCCGCGACGCCGAGACCGGCGAGTCGCTGCTCGCCTTCCCCGGCCACGACATCGACGTGAACGACGTCGCGTTCAGCCGCGACGGCTCGATGCTGGCCACCACCGGCGACGACGGTGCGCTGCGGGTGTGGGATCCCTCGACCGGCGACCAGATCGCGGCCTTCGAGTACCCGTTCACGGGGCCGGTCTGGGGACCGTCCTTCAGTGCGGACGGGGCGACGGTGGCCGCCTCGTGGTTGGACGAGGAGACGGTCCGGGTGTTCGACCGGGCGTCGGGCGCCACCCGCTCGGAGATCCCCGCCGTCGGGGGCGCTGAGCACGTCGCTGCGGGCTGACGGCGAGCGGATCGTCATTGGCAACGTCGAAGGCGTCGCCACGGTGGCGGAGGTCGACGACACCGGCCAGGAGCTGTTCACGATCGGAACGGGCCAACTCGGGGTCAGCGATGTGGCCTACAGCCCCGACGGCCGATGGATCGCGACGGCCGGCGGCGACGCCACGGCCCGGATCTGGCGGGCGGACAGCGGCGAACAGCGATTCGCGATGGCGTCGCACATCGGGGCCGTCAACGGCCTGGACTGGAGCACCGACGGGTCCCGCCTGGCCACGGTGAGCGACGACGGCACGGCGCGCGTCGCCGAGATCACCGACGGCGGCGTGTGGGAACGGATGAGCCTCTCCGGCCAGGACACCGGCAACGGCCTCCAGAGCGTGGCCTTCTCGCCTGACGGCCGCCGGATCCTGATCGGGGACTATGGGCTGGCCGCGGCCACGGTGTGGGACGTGAGCCCGACGGGCGGGGCGGAGTGGGGCAACGTGCAGGCTGTGGGCGTCGGAGCGGGTACCAGCGGCTCGCTGGCCTTCACCCCCGACGGTCGCGGGATCCTCGTGGGCAGCGGGGGCGGCACGGTGTCGACCTGGGACATCGAGAGCGGTGGCCGGTTGCAGCGGATCGGCCCCCGATCGGCGGGTGGACCTGACCTCGAGCGCTTCGAGGTGAGCCCCGACGGCGACGTGATCGCCACCTCCACCGACCATGTCCCCGTGGACCTCTGGGACACCGCGACCGGGGAGCACCTCCTCGCCATCACACCGGTCGCCGGCGAGTGGGTCTACGACCTGGCCTGGAGCCCGGACGGCGAACGTCTCGCCATCGCCAAGTCCAGCGCTCCTCTACGGCTCGGTGGTGATCGTGGACCGTTCTGGCGCCGAGGTCGGCCGCGTGCAGGAGGAGGGGCCCGTCCGAGCCCGGTCCGTGAGCTTCAGCCCCGACGGCCGTCGGCTGGCCACGACGCGGGAACCGTTCTACGACGACCCGACGAAGCGGGGCGTGCGGATCTGGGACTGGGAGCGGGACGAGGAGATCGGGACCATCGACACCCTGACCCACGAGGCCGTCTTCGATCCGATGAGCGGCCGGATCGCGACGATCGGGGAGCAGGGGGGCGTCGCCGAGATCTGGGACGCGGACACCGGCGACGACGGTGGCGACACTTCCCCAGTCGGACTCGCTGCTGTACGACGTCGCCTACAGCGCGGACGGGTCACAGCTGGCGACGGCGGGGGCCGACGGCACCGTCCGGCTGTGGGACCCCGAGACCGGCGAGCCTGCGGATGGCCCTCGGTGGGCCGGAGGTACCCATACGCAGCGTGGCGTTCAGCCCGGACGGGACCCGGTTGGCCTCGCTCGACTACGACGGCGTGATCCGCGTGTGGGCCCTCGACCTCGATGACCTGGTCGCCATCGCCAACGACCGGCTCACTCGGACGTTCACCGACGAGGAGTGTCGCCAGTACCTCCACGTGGAGTCCTGCGCGGCGTCCTGAGCGGTGGTCGGCGTCCGGTCCGGCGGGTTGCCACGGATCTGCCACGCCACCGATGCCGTTCTGCCACCGCCCCGTCGGATGGTTCGGGTCGAGCAGCTGCACACCGCAGCCCGACACGAAGGAGCCGTCATGGCCGTCATCGAAAAGCAGGTTCGGGTGGAGGAAGCGACCACGCCGGAGCCGACCCCGCCGTCGACCGCACGCACGGGAGGGGGCCTCGGGTGGTTCGTCGTGGGCCTGGCCGTGGCCGCCGCGGTCCTCGCCCTGGTCCTGGCCGTGAACCTCGGCAGTGACTCTGAGCCGACCACGGGCTTCCAGTCCCCGGGCCTGGTCGACAACGGCAGCATCACCGCCATCGACCACGCCGCCGAGACCGCTCCCGGCCAGTCCCCGGGCCTGGTGGAGAACGGCAGCATCACCGCCGTCGACCAGGCCGCGGAGCCCGAGACCGCCCCCGGCCAGTCCCCGGGTCTGGTGGAGAACGGCAGCATCACCGCCGTCGACCAGGCCGCGGAGCCCGGGTCGGGTGCGGGGCAGTCCCCGGGTCTGGTGGAGAACGGCAGCATCACCGCCGTCGACCACGCGGCGACCGCCACCCCGTGATGCCCTGACAGCTCTACCCGGAAAACAGCAGGGGAGGAGGGTCGGCCCTACAGGGTCGACCCTCTTTCCTGTATGGCTGCAGTGGCGGGTCACCCGACGCCCGCAGTGCGGTTCAGGGCCGATTGGCGTTCCGCGGGAACGCTCGCTAGCCTCGCTTCTGCGGGGTGGAGCAGTCTGGTAGCTCGTCGGGCTCATAACCCGAAGGTCGGCGGTTCAAATCCGCCCCCCGCCACCAAGTATCCGCCGTGCCCGAGGCCCCTCCCAGTGGAGGGGCCTCGTCGTTCCAGGGGACCGTGTCAAACCAGTGTCAAACCCGCCGGGGCTGGTCGCCGCCGGTCAATCCGGTCGCTGATCGTTCGTCGCCGGGTTTGGGCGACCGCGAGTCCGCAGCGACCAGGCTGGCGATCATCGCTGCGGCCTCGGCTATCAGTTGGCGACGTCGCTCTGGGACGGTCCCGAGTCAGCCTCGAACCGAGCGGTCTTCGGTTCCAAGACTGTCGGATCCTGTCCGGCGCACGACGTCCGCCAAAGTGACAGTCGTGTGTCACAATGAGCGGGATGGCTCGCGCACCGCAATCCGCATCACCGGCGACGGCTCGTCGGTGATGGCTGCCCGAAGGGACGATCATGCCGAACGCTGAGGGATACGACTTCGATCCTGTCGCCCTCAAGGCGAAGTACGACGAGGAGCGCGACAAGCGGCGGGCCATGCGGCCGGAGGGCCTGGCGCAGTACCGCTCGCTGACCGGCGAGCTGGAGCAGTACGCCGAGGACCCGTACACCCCCGTCGAGGAGCGGGCCCCGAAGCAGGTCGAGACCGATGTCGTGATCGTCGGTGGGGGCTTCGCCGGGATGCTCGCCGCGGCGCGCCTGACGAAGGAGGGCATCGACGACTTCCTCGTGCTGGAGCGGGGCGGCGACTTCGGTGGGACGTGGTACTGGAACCGCTACCCGGGTGCGGCCTGCGACGTGGAGTCGTACATCTACCTGCCGCTCCTCGAAGAGGTCGGCACGGTCCCGACCATGAAGTACGTGTACCAGCCGGAGATCTATGCGCACTGCCAGGCCTTCGGCCGGACCTTCGACCTGTACCGCCGAGCGCTGTTCCACACCCGCGTGACCGAAGCGCGCTTCGACGAAGCGACATCCCGATGGGTCCTCGAGACCGACCGCGGGGACGAGCTGCGGGCCCGCTTCGTCATCGTGGCCTCCGGGCACTACCGGGAGCCGAAGCTGCCGGGCATCCCCGGCATCGAGACGTTCAGTGGCCACAGCTTCCACACGAGTAGGTGGGACTACGGCTACACGGGGGGCGCCCCGGGCGAGCCGATGGTCAACCTTCGCGACAAGGCCGTGGGGATCATCGGCACCGGGGCGACAGGCGTCCAGTGCATCCCCCAGCTGGCGAAGGATGCCGGGCACCTGTACGTCTTCCAGCGCACGCCGTCGTCGGTCGGCGTACGGGGCAACGAGCCCACCGATCTCGACTGGTACACCTCCCAGGAGCCGGGTTGGCAAGAAGAGCGCATGGTCAACTTCGTCCAGCACTACCGGGGCGTCGACCCCGTCGACCTGATCCAGGACGGCTGGAGCCAGCTGACCCACGGCATGGCGAAGCACGCGAAGCCCGACATGACGGCTGAGGACATGGTCGAGCTGTTGCAGATGGTCGATTTCGAGATCATGGAGGGCGTCCGCAAGCGGATCGAGTACGTGGTCCGCGACCCGAAGACGGCCGAGGCGCTCAAGCCTTGGTACAACTGGCTCTGCAAGCGCCCGTGCTTCCATGACGAGTACCTCGACGCCTTCAACCAGGACAACGTCACCCTGGTCGACACCGAGGGTCGGGGCATCGACCGCATCGACGGGAACCTGGTCGTCGCCAACGGCGAGGAGTACGAGCTCGACCTGCTGATCTTCGCCACCGGGTTCGAACTGTCCCCCTACGAGGAGGGGTCGCCCCTCCCCGTGACCGGCCGCGACGGTCGGACCTTGGCCGAGAAGTGGGAGGAAGGAGCCATCACCCTGCACGGCCAGCACGTGCACGGCTTCCCCAACCTCCTGCTGTCGACGACCCGGCAGGCCTCGTGGGAGAACAACTTCCCCTTCCCGCAGGACGTCGTGGCCATCAACCTGGCCAAGCTGGTCCGTCACGCCCTCGACGAGGGCATCGCCACCGTCGAGGTCACCGCCGAGGCGGAGGCCGACTGGGTCCGCTTCCACGAGGAGAAGAGCTGGACGTCGCACGCCCGGTGGAAGGAGTGCACGCCGAGCTACTTCAACCAGGAGGGCACCGCCGACGACCAGCGCATCCTGCGCAACGGCAGCTTCGGCGGCTCGATCATCGAGCTGCGCGAGATCTTCGAGGCGTGGCGGGACGAGGGCATGCCCGGCCTCACGATGGCGAAGGAGGGATGACCGTGCAGACGCTCGAGTCGACGGTGCTGGCGGAGGGGTTCACCTACGGCGAGGGGCCCCGATGGCGTGACGGCAAGCTCTGGTTCTCGGACATGCACGCCAATGTCGTCCGAACCGTCGACCCGGACGGCACGATCGACATCGGGGCGAACGCCGACCACCCCTCGGGCCTCGGATGGCTCCCCGACGGCGACCTGCTCGTGACGTCGCTCCCGCACGCCGTGGTGCACCGGATCACGCCCGGCGGCCCGCAGTTGCACTGCGATCTCAGCGAGTACGGCGCGTCACTGAACGACATGGTGGTCCTGCCGGACGGGCGGGCCTACGTGGACCTCTACCTCAAGCGGGGTGGCGGCCCGCCGGAGGGCGATCTCGCCCTCGTGGCGCCCGACGGGGCGGCACAGATCGTCGCCCGGGGGCTGGCCACGCCGAACGGCCTCGCGGTCATGCCCGACGGCGCCACGCTCGTGGCCGCCGAGACCTACGGCAACCGGCTCACCGCCTGGACCATCCGGGCGGACGGGACCCTCACTGATCAGCGGGTGTTCGCCGACCTCGGCGAGCGCCATCCCGACGGGATCTGCATCGACGTCGAGGGTGGTGTGTGGGTCGGGTGCTTCCTCACCGGTGAGTTCCTGCGCGTCCTCGACGGGGGCGAGATCACCCACAGCGTCCCGGTCGGCGAGAGCTGGGCCGTAGCGACTGCCCTCGGCGGGCCGGAGATGCGGACGCTCCACCTCGTCGTGAACGACACCACGTTCGAGGGACTGGTCACCGGCGACTCGACCTGCCGCATCGAGACCGTCGAGGTCGAGGTCCCGGGTGCCGGTTCGCCATGAGGCTCGCCGGCCGCACCGCACTCGTCATCGGTGGATCCTCCGGGATCGGCCGCGCCTGCGCCGTCGCCCTCGCCGCTGACGGCGCCGCCGTCGTCGTTGCTGATGTCGACGACGCCGGCGGCGAGCAGACCGTCGCCGACGCGACCGCCGCCGGCGGGAAGGCGGCGTTCGTCCACACGACGATCATGGAGGAGACGTCGGTCGCCGACGCCGTGCGCTTCGCGGTCGACACCTTCAGCGGCCTCAACATCCTGGTCACCAGCGTCGCCGGCCGGCCCCCAGAGGAGCTCCGTGGCTCTCCGGAGGGGTGGAAGTACATGGTCGACATGTTCCAGACCGGGCCGTACTACGCCAGTCGCCAAGCGCTGCCGGCGATCATCGAGAGCGGCAGCGGCTCGATCATCCACATCGCCTCGATCGCCGGCATCCGGGGCTCGCTCATCGGCGACGTCGACACGACCGCCTACCCGACCGCCAAGCACGGCGTCATCGGACTGACGAAGAGCCTGGCGCTGCACTACGGCCCGCAGGGCGTGCGTGCGAACGCCATCTGCCCCGGTTACGTCAAGACGCAGGTGACCAAGCCGATGCACGAGGCCGACACCGACGGCAGCTACATCCGCGAGAAGCTCCGCGTGCCGCTGGAGCGGTGGGGAGAACCCGAGGAGATCGGCTCGGTCGCCGCCTTCCTCGCGTCGGACGACGCCTCCTACCTCAGCGGTCAGGCGATCGTGGTCGACGGCGGCATGACGGCCAGATAGGTGGCGCCTGCGTCGTGGAGGGGGTGATCTGGACCGACGCCGTCGGCCAGGCCGAGCTCGTCCGGCAGGGCGACATCTCCGCCACCGAGCTGCTTGAAGCCCACCTCGACCGCATCGACCGGTTCGACCCGCTGCTGCGGGCCTTCGTCTCGATGGACGAGCCGCGAGTCCGAGCGGAGGCCCGAGCCGTCGACGACACCGTGGCGGCCGGTCGTCAGGACGGGCTCGGGCCTTTCGGCGGGGTGACGATCTCGATCAAGGACGTGATCGACGTGGCCGGGCTGGCGACCACCCACTCCTGCAAGGTCCTCGCCGACCACGTCGCGGTCGAGGACGCCCCGCTCGTCGGTCGGCTCCGCGACGCGGGCTTCCTCGTGCTGGGGAAGACCAACGTCCCCGAGTTCTGCACCTCGGTCACGGCGTCGGAGCTGCATGGGACCTGCCGCAACCCCTGGGACCCGGCGCGGACACCAGCCGGCTCGAGCGGCGGGGCCGCCGTCTCGGTCGCGGCCGGGCTCTGCGCCGTCGCCCACGGCACCGACGGGGCCGGCTCGGTGCGGGTGCCGGCGGCGTACTGCGGTCTGGTCGGGACCAAGCCGACCCGTGGCCGGGTGTCCGACGGCCCGGAGCTGGACAACCCCTACTACGGCACGTCCGTGGACGGGATCCTGAGTCGCAGCGTCCGTGACGCCGCCGCCGTGCTCGACGTGGTCGCGCCAGGCCCGGAGGCCCTCGCGGCCGAGCTCACTACCGCGCCGGGCCCGCTGCGGATCGCCGTCACCGTCGACCCGCCGTACGGCGACGTCAACGACGAGTGCGCCCCGGCGGCCCTCGCCGCCGCTGAGCTGCTCGCCTCGTTCGGGCACGCCGTCACCGAGGCGACCCCGGCCTGGGCCACGATCCTGGAGGCGGCGATGGGGCCGATGACCTCACCCGGGCCGGCGGGGCTGGTCCCGATCGAGCTGATCGACCGGCTCGAGCCCCGGAACCGGCCGCTGCTCGAACAGGGCCACCGGCTGACCGTCGTCGAGCACGCTCGCTGGGTCGACCTCGTTCGCGCCCGGGCCCTCGAGTTCCTGACCTTCTGGGACGAGGTCGACGTCCTGGTGACCCCGACGTCGGGGGTCCTGCCGCCACCCGTCGACTTCGTGTCCTGGGACCTGCCGCGGGACGAGCACAGCGCCCGCTTCCTGGCGTTTCCGCTCCCGGCGTTCGCCCAGCCGTTCAACCTGAGCGGCCAGCCCGCCCTCAGCCTCCCGCTGGCGACGAGCACCGGCGGCCTGCCGATCGGCGTGCAGTTGGTCGGCCGTCGGGGCGCCGAGCTGACGCTCCTCCGGCTCGCCCAACAGGTGGCGGAGGCGCAGCCGTGGGACGAGCGCCACCCGGACGACGGCGTCCTCGGCGGCGCCCCGTGATGAGCGCTGGGCGGTGTCGGCGTGACGGTCGGCGCTGCGGCCGTCAGCCGAGGTGCGCCTCGATGAAGGCCAGCGTGCGCTGCCAGCCGTCCTTGGCCGACGCCTCGTGGTACGAGTCCCGGGCGTCGCAGTGGAAACCGTGGTTCGCGTCCGGGTAGCGGACGACCTCGGCGTCGACCGACGCGTTGGCGACGGCCTTCTGGAGGCCCTCGACCTCGGGGATCGGGATGGAGGTGTCCAGATCGCCGAACAGCCCCAGCCAGGGCGACTGCAGCGTCGGGGCGAGGTCGAAGAGCGGCGGGAAACCGAAGCGGCTCTGGGCGATGCCGGCGCCGTAGAACGAGATGGCGGTGCCGAGCTTCCAGAAGCAGCCGGCGACGAACGAGATGCTGCCGCCCATGCAGAAGCCGATCACGGCCGTCTTCGACAGCTCGAAGCCACGCTCGGCGAGGAGGGCGAACGTCGCCTCGAGGTCGGCCTCGATCTCGTCGGCCTGGAGCTGCATGATGTTGGGCATCACCTCGGCGGGGTCGTCGTAGCCGTACTCGGGGTCGCCGCTGCGGTGATAGAGGCGAGGGGCGACGCCGAGGTAGCCCTCGGCGGCGAAGCGGTCGGTGACGTCACGGATGTGGTCGTTCACCCCGAACGCCTCCTGGACCACCACGACCGCGCCGCGGGCCTCGCCATCGGGCTCGGCCACGTAGATCCCCATCGTCTGGTCGCCCACGGCCACGTCGACCTGCTGTCTCATCCTCGGTTCCCTCTCAGTCGTTGAACTCGATGTCGTCGGTCCACTCGGGCTCCGGCCACGGCATCGGCAGCGGCTGGAGGTCCGGGCCCAGCTCGGCCGGGATGCGCTCGGCGAGCGTGTCGACGTCCCATGGCCCGAGGTTGGCGATCATCGGGGCGTAGCGGAGCATGCCCAGGCGGCCGACCTCGTAACCCTGCACGCGGAAGATCTGGCCGTTGACGTCCTGTGAGCGGTCGCTCAGCAGGTACACGGCGAACGGCGCCACGGTGGTGGGGTCTCGATAGGTGCCGGCCGCCAGGTCGCTGCGCATGGTCTCGCCGAACCGCTCGGTGAGCTTGCCGGCGTTGCCGTAGATGCCGTCCGACATCCGGGTGGCGGCGCTGGGGACCATGCAGTTGGTCCGGATCCCGAACCGGCCGAGACCGTTGGCGGTGCTCCAGGTGAAGCCCAGGATGCCGGCCTTGGCGGTGGCGTAGGCGGTGACGTTCGGCATCCCGTTCAGTGCCCCGCTGGAGAGGAAGACGAGGCTGCCAGAGCGCTGCGGGATCATCACCTTGGCGGCTGCCTTGGCACAGCTGAAGTGACCCTTCAGGTGGACAGCGATGACGTCGTCCCACTCCTCCTCGGTGATGTCCCAGAGGTACTTGAGCGCCGTGATCCCCGCCGAGCAGACCAGGCCGTCCAGCCGGCCGAACGAGTCCATGGCCGCTTCGACGCAGGCCCGCCCGCCGGCCATGGTCGACACGTCGACCGCGGCGGCGACGGCCTCGCCGCCGCCGGCCTGGATCTCGGCGACCACCCCGTCAGCGGCCTCGGAAGACCCGGCTTCGTTCCGGAGCACCGAGCCGCCGTAGTCGGCGACGACCACCTTCGCCCCGGCCTCGGCGGCGGCCAGCGCAATCGCCCGACCGATGCCGCGGCCGCCGCCGGTCACGACGACCGACTTGCCCTCGAGATGTCTGCTCACCGGTCCATTGTGACACTCGACTGCCAGTTAGGCGAACCGGCCACGGTCAGCGGCCGCGCCACTCGGGCGGGCGACCCTCGAAGAAGGCGTTGATCCCTTCGCGGCCTATCCTCCTGGCAGTCCACTGACACGATGGGGGACGCTGTGGGGAAACTGGTCACTGACGAGACCGAGTCTCGGACTCCGGAACCGATCGTTCCGCGCGTCGACCCGCCGGCTCCTCCACCGCCCGATGATGGGGGACGTGACGACGGGCGTCGACCCGATCCGGTTCCCGGCTGGGTCCTTCACCACCTCCAGAGCCCCGGGCCGGTCACCCTCCTGCCGTAGATGCGCTTCGGGGCGTCATCGACCACCGACGAGGTCCTGGACGGCTGGGACCTGACGGGGTTCATGGCCGTCGTCACTGGCGGCTCGGCCGGGCTCGGCGTGGAGACCGTCCGCGCGCTCACCGCCCAAGGCGCCACCGTGATCGTCGCGGTGCGCGACCTCGAGAAGGCTGCGCTGGCGCTGGCTGCTGCGGGCGTCGAGGACGCGACGATCGAGGAGGCTGACCTCGCCTCACTGGCGTCGGTGCGGGCGTTCACCGACCGCATCGCCGACCGCCACGAGCGCCTCGACCTCGTCGTCGCCAACGCCGGCGTCATGTCGTGCCCCGAGGGTCGCACCGAGGACGGCTTCGAGACCCAGTTCGGAACCAACCACCTCGGCCACTTCGTCCTGGTGAACCGGCTCGTCCCGCTCCTGATTGCCGGCGCCCCGAGCCGTGTGGTCTGCCTCTCGTCGTCGGGCCACCGCCTCAGCGACGTCGACCTCGACGACCCGCACTTCGACCGTCAGGACTACCAGGGTTGGGTCGCGTACGGCCGGTCGAAGACGGCCAACGTGCTGTTCGCCGTCGAGCTGGATCGGCGCCTCCGCGACCGCGGGGTTCGGGCTTGCGCCCTGCACCCCGGCGGCATCGACACCGAGCTCTTCCGGCACCTGGGTCCCGAGGCGCTGGCGTTCGTGGCCGAGCGGCGGGAGCAGACGGGCATCCCGGCGAAGTCGCCGGCCTCCGGGGCGGCCACCACCGTCTGGGGCGGCGTGGTCGCCGACGCCGAGGCGATCGGTGGCCGCTACCTCGAGGACTGCGCGGTGGCGCCGGTGCGCGACGACGACGGCGAGGGGGTGCGGTCCTACGCCGTCGACCCTGAGCGGGCGGCGGCGCTGTGGGCCCGCTCGGAGGAGCTCGTCGGGGAGTCGTTCCCGCCGGCGGTGGGCTAGTCCAGCTGGCTGTACACCGGTCCCGAGCCACCGATGTCGGTGGACCACGGCAGGGCGATGACCGCCGCCTTCTCCCGGCTGAACTCGATGGTCTCGTCCAAGCCGTAGCCGCTGTCCTTGATGCCTCCGAAGGGCAGCTCGTGGCGGGTCTGGAGGTAGGTGTTGACCCAGACGTTGCCCGACTCGATCTCGCGCAGGTAGCGGTGGATGCGGGTCAGGTCCTTGCTCCACAGCCCCGACGCCAGGCCGTAGCGGCTGTCGTTGGCCAGGGCGATGGCCTCGTCATCGGTGTCGAAGGCGATGATGGCGCCGACCGGGCCGAAGATCTCCTCCTGGCAGATCCGGGGCGTGTTGTCCTTGGCCAGGAAGAGGGTGGGTTCGACCCAGTTGCCGCCGGGCAGGTCGGGGACCAGCTCGGGGCCATGGCGGCCGCCGAACAGCAGCTCGCACTCCTTCTTCCCGTCCTCGATGAAGGCGACGACCTTGTCGCACTGCTGCTTGGAGATCAGCGGACCCATCGTGGTCCCCGGCTCGTTCGGATCGCCGAGGACGATGGTCTTCGCCGTCGCCTCCATCCGCTTGACGACCTCGTCGAAGATGCTCCGCTGCACCAGGATGCGGGAGCCCGCTACGCAGGCCTGGCCGGCGTTGAAGCCGAAGATCGAGGCGACGGTCAGGCCCATCGTGGCGAGGTCGAGGTCGGCGTCGTCGAGGACGATGTTGGGGGACTTGCCGCCCAACTCGAAGACGGCAGAGGTGAGGGTCTCGGCCCCGGCCTCCTGGATCTTCTTGGCTGTGGGCGAGGAGCCGGTCATGGTCACCTTGCCGACGTGGGGGTGGCGCACCATGGCGTCGCCGACATCGCCCAGCCCCGAGACGATGTTGAGCACGCCGGGCGGCAGGATCTCGCTGACCAGCTCGCCGAAGCGCAGGCAGCCGACGCTGGCCTGCTCGGGCGGCTTGACGACCACGGTGTTGCCCGCCGCCATGGCGCTGGCCGCCTTGTTGCTCATCATGGCGATGGGCATGTTGAACGGGACGATGGCGGCGACGACGCCGTAGGGCTCGCGCAGTGTCAGGCCCAGGGACTGGGCGTCGAGCGGCACCGTCCGCCCGGTGTGGGCCTCGACCACCTCGTGGGCCTTTCGATCCCACAGGACCTTCATCAGCTCGCCGTTGACCATCGTCTGGATCGCGTAGGGGTTGCCGTTGTCGGTTGACTCGAGGCGACCCAGCTCCTCGCCGTTCGGGGGGAAGAGGTCGGCGACCCGCTTGAGGTAGCTCATCCGCTCGTCGATGGACAGGGCGGCCCAGGCCGGGAAGGCAGCCTTGGCGGCAGCCACGGCCGCCCGGGCGTCGTCGGCGTCGCTGTGTGGGATCCTCGCCCACACCTCGCCGGTGGCCGGGTTGGTGGCATCGAGGGTGCGGCCGGACGCGGCCGGCCTCACCTCGCCGCCGATCAGGTTGCGGTACTCGGGCAGGTCAGCCATGGCGCCATTGTGGCACCTCACTGTCACCTCAGGGTTCGGCCCGCACCTGGTCCTTGACGGCCGGGACGACAGGCGGCGCGTCCTTCCAGTTGGGGATCCCGTCCTCCTCGAGGGCCACCGGGTAGCCGTTCCCGTGGACCTGCGCCCAGTGCGAGTGGTTCAGCTGGTGGAGGTTGAAGCAGGCGTTGAGGGCGTTGTGGAAGCCCATGTTGTCCTGGGACTGGTTGACCGCCTCCTTGATGAGGAGGGCGGCCATCGTCGGGGTCTCGGCGATGCGACGGGCGAAGTCCAGCGTGCGGTCACCGAGCTCGTCGCCGGCGAAGACCTTGGCCACCATCCCGAGGGCATGGGCCTCGTCGACGTCGATGGAGTCCCCGGTCAGCATCAGCTCCTTGGTCTTGCGGGGGCCGAACTCCCAGGGGTGGGCGAAGTACTCGACGCCGCACATCCCCAGCCGGGTGCCGACGACATCGGCGAACCGGGTGCCCTCGGCGGCGACGATCAGGTCGCAGGCCCACATCAGCATCAGCCCGGCCGAGTACACGTCGCCGTGGACCTGGGCGATGGTGATCTTGCGGAGGTTCCGCCACCGCAACGTGTTCTGGAAGTAGTGGTGCCACTCCTGGAGCATCAGCCACTCCGCGCCCTTCCGTGTGGCGCCGTTCTCGCGGTAGGACGGGTGGGCGCCCGAACGCTCCTCGACCGCCTCCTTGGTGCCCATGTCGTGGCCGGCGGAGAACATGGGGCCGGCGCCGCCGAGGATTACGACCCGGACCTCGTCGTCGGCCTCGGCGTGGAGGAAGGCCTCGTTCAGCTCGACGAGCATCCCCCGGTTCTGGGCGTTGCGCACCTCGGGACGGTTGAGCAGGATCCGCACGATCCGGCCGTCATCGTGGGACTCATGGGTCAGGAACTTGTACTCGGGCACTCGCCTATGGTGACACTACGCTGCCACTTTGGCGAACGGGCTTGGGGGATGGACATGGATGAGCTGCGCTTCGATGGCCGCACCGCGGTGGTCACCGGGGCGGGCCGGGGGGTCGGTCGGGGTCACGCCCTCCTGCTCGCCGCCAGGGGGGCGAAGGTGGTGGTCGCCGATCTCGGCGCCGCCCTCGACGGCGAGGGCTCGTCGTCGGCTCCGGCGGAGGAGGTCGTCGAGGAGATCCGCTCGGCCGGCGGCGAGGCGGTGGCTGTCCACGCCTCGGTCGCCGACCCCGACGGCGCCGCCTCGATCGTCGACGCGGCCCTGTCGACCTTCGGCGGGCTCGACATCGTGGTCAACAACGCCGGGATCTCCGATCCCGAGCGCTTCGAGAACCTCCCGTTCGAGCACTTCCGCCGGATGGTCGAGGTCCACTATTTCGGCACCCTGCACGTCATCCAGGCGGCCTGGCCCCACCTCGTCGATGCCGGCTACGGCCGGATCGTGAACACCTGCTCGGAGGGCATGCTCGGCATGAACGGGAAGGTGTCGAGCTACGCCGGGGCCAAGGGCGCCGTCTTCGCCTTGACCCGAGCTCTCGCCGCCGAGGCGGCGGCGCAGGGGATCCTGGTCAACGCCGTCGCGCCCCGGGCCAACACCCGACTGGCGGCTCCCGAGGTGGTGGCCTTCACGCACGACGTCGACGTCGAGCTCGTGCGGGGGACGATGGACGCCTTCCGCCCCGAGCTGGTGGCCCCGGCCATGGCGTATCTGGCCCACGAGTCCTGTCGGGTCAACGGCGAGGTGTTCGTCGCGGGCGCCGGGCAGGTGCTTCGCCTGGCGGTGGTGGAGTCGCCGGGGATCACCGAGGACGAGCTGACCCCCGAGGCCGTGGCCGAGGGCCTCGACCGGATCCTGGACCTCGCCGAGCCGACACTGGTCCCCGTCGGCGGCTGGCCCGGCGAGCACTGACCGTCCCGCTCAGGGCAGGGTCCAGTCGTCGGCGACGCCGATGGCCATGATCGAGAGGCGGTCGTCGCCCACGTCCCGGCTGATGTGGCCCTTGGTGCCCATGTCGTCGGCGAACAGCACGTCGCCGGGGTGCAGCACCTGCCGCTGTCGGTGCTGGTGACGATCTCCAGCTCACCCTCCAGCACGACCAGCAGCTGACGCCGCGGGGCGTTGTGCATCCCGACGTCGGGCTTGCGTTCGACGAACCCGCCCAGGCCAGCGGTCGTCACGTCGATGTCGCTGATGTTGCGGACGCGGCCGTGCTCGGTGTCGCGCTCGGGCAGGTCGACTCGGCGGAGGTGGGTCTCGCCGGCGTCGTCGCCGTGGAGGTGGAACAGCGCCACGTCAGGTCAGGATCAGGAGCGGGCGGCCCGGAAGCTCGAGGCCGGCATGCCGACGGTGGCCCCGCCGTCGACCGGCAACGTGACGCCGGTGAGGTAGGAGGCCTCGTCGCTGCAGAGGAACGAGCACGGCATGGGCGATGTCCCAGGCGTCGCCCATGCGCCCGAGCAGGTTCAGCTTCGACCGCACCTCGTCGCTGAGGGTGGTGCCGACCGACGTGCTGCATCGGCGTGGCGACCATGCCCGGCAGCACGGCGTTGACCCGGACGTTGTCCCGCCCGTAGGCGCCGGCGAGGTCGACGGTGAGCCCGAGCTGGCCGGCCTTCGAGGCGCAGTAGGCCGGGTGGGAGGTGCCCGAGTCGCGGACGCCGGCCACCGAGCCGATGTTGACGATCGAGCCGCCGCCTCGCTCGACGAGGGCCGGGACGGCGTACTTGCAGGCGAGGAACGTGCCCAGGAGGTTGACGTCCAGGACCTCGGCGTAGTCCTCGACCGTCGTCTCGGTGAGGGAGAGGTGCCGGGAGATGGCGGCGTTGTTGACCAGGATGTCGAGGCCGCCGAACCGCGCGACGGCGTCGGCGACCATCGCCTCGCAGTCGGCTTCGCTGGTGACGTCGGCCGTGAACGCACCGAGCCGTGCCGTCGATGGCGGCAAGCGTGGCCTCCGCCCGCTCCGGGTCCCGGTCCACCAGGAGCACCGAGGCGCCCTCGCGGGCGAGGGCGGTGGCGATGGCCTGGCCGATCCCCGCGCCCGGCGCATCCGCCGCGGAGCCCGCCCCGGTCACGATCGCGACCTTGCCGTCGACTCGACCTGCCACGTTCAGCTCCTCCTGCGCGGCGTCAGTTGAGGATCTCGGCGGCCTGCTGCTCGATCGACGTCCCGGCGAAGAACGACGGGTTGAATGAGCCGTAGAACCGCACCGGGTTCACGAAGAGGAAGTCCCGCAGCTGGTCGACGTCGAGGATCCCACGCTCGAGCAGCTCGTAGGCCTCCTCCAACGGCTCGTCGAACCGGGGGACGTCCCAGTGCCCGAGGTCCGAGGCGAAAAAGGCCGGGACGGTGGCACCGAGCGGGGTCACCCGGGTGTCGAAGGCGAGCCCGGTCAGCGGGTCGTCGGCCTCGCAGCCCCACGCGAAGTTGGTGCAGAACCGGTCGCGGACGTCCTCCACCGAGGTGATCTTGGCGTCGGCGAAGTCGTCGTGGACCCGGGTCATGCGGCCGCGCCCGTCCGGCGAGCTCGTCGGGCGTGTACCGGGCCAGGCGCGGGTCGTCGGCCGACCAGCAGCTCGTGCAGCCGCTCCTTGTCGAGGTTCTCGGGGTTCAGCGCCGCGATGGCCGCGCCCGCCTCGCTTCTGCCAGGTGCCGACCAGGCCGACGTAGGTCTCGACCCCGATGGCGGCGCCGCCCTCGAGCAGGGCGAGGCGGAGACGGGGGTAGCGGGCGGTCACGCCCGCCGAGGAACAGCGACTTGGCCAGGGCGCCGCCCGAGGCGGCGAAGTGCCCGATCTGGTTGAACACGAAGTTGGAGATCGACGCCCGGTCGCTGTTGCCGATGCCGGCGGTGTGGGCCGCCAGGGGCAGGCTCAGCTCGATCGCCCGGGCCCAGACCGGGTCGTAGTCGTACGGGCTGTCGATGCCGAAGGTGTCGACCCAGCCCCGGGTCTCCCACTCCGGGACCCGTACGTCGTCGTACCCGTTGTCGGACCACGGCCCTCCGGCCGGCGGCCGGTGCACGTGGCTGGCGATCAGCGCGATCTTGGCCCTGAGGCCGGTGGCGTGGTCCAGGGCGGCGACGGCCTCGTCCGGGGTGTTCATGGGGACGAGGGCGGCGACCGTGAACCTGTCGCGGTACGGGCGGTAGAGGTCGGCGACCCACTCGTTGTAGAGCCGGCAGAGCGTGACCCGCTGCTCGTCGTCCAGCAGTTGCAGCAGGGCGATGCCCATCGTCGGGTACAGCACGGCGACGTCGATGCCGGCCTCGCCGAGACGCTCGTGGTACCGCTTCGGCGAGGTGACCGTGGCGTAGTAGTCGGTCTCGGCGGGGACGTGCCACGAGTGGGGGACGATCCCGCCCTCGCGCCGCTCGTCCATCGACAGGTCCTCGATGGCACGCGTGCGGTTCAGCATCCCTTCGAGCAGGGCGCCGTGGCCGTTGTCGCGGACGAAGTCCAAGAAGACGGGCATCAGCTCGACGACGTGGCCGTCGCCGTCGACGACGGGGTAGCCGAGCTCGAGCGCGCAGCTGTTCCGAGCGGGTGGGAGCCATCCGTCTATTCTGACAGCTTCCTGCCACCTTTGCGGACGGGGGACCGTTGGATCTCGAGCTGTCGGATGACGAGGCGGCGCTGAAGGGCAACGTCCGGGCCGTGCTGGAGGGGGTCTGTCCCCCTTCGGTGGTGCGGACCGTTCACGACGGCGAGGGCGAGGCCGGCGCGGTCTGGGCGGCCATGGTCGAGCTCGGCTGGCCGGCCCTGGCGATCGACGAGCAGCACGGAGGTCTCGGCCTGGGCTTCGTCGAGCTGGCCCTCGTGGCCGAGGAGCTGGGTCGGGCGGCGGTGCCGGGGCCGCTGCTGGCGACGACGACGCAGTTCGTCCCGGCGATCCAGGAGATGGGTGACGACGCGGCGGCCGCTCGGTTCCTGCCGGGGGTCGCTGCCGGCGAGGTCACCGGGACGCTGGCGGCCGGATCCGGTACGACGGCCCACCGGGACGGTGAGGGCTGGGTCCTCGACGGCCGCCAGGCCACGGTGGTCGACGGGACGACCGCCGACGAGATCGTGGTGATCGCCGACGACCTGGGCTTCGTCGTCCCCGGTTGCGCGGTCGAGGCGACGCCCCGGCTCACGCTCGACCCGACTATGCCCATCGCCGACCTCCGACTCGACGGCGTCCGACTCGACGGCGACCGGGTGCTGGCCGAGGGCTCGATCGCCCGGGTGCGAGAGCAGGCGGCGGTGGCGATGGCCGCCATGACCGTCGGCGCCTGCCGACGGATCTTCGAGACGACGCTCGACTACGCCAAGGTGCGCGAGCAGTTCGACCGGCCGATCGGCTCGTTCCAGGCGCTGAAGCACCGACTGGTCGACATGTACCTCGCCGTCGAGCGGGCCAACGCCCTCGTCTACCTCGCCGCCCTCACCATCGCCGAGGACACGCCTGACCGGTCGCAGGTGACGGCGGCGGCCAAGGCGGCGGCGGGGGACTGTCAGCGCCTGGTGGTCGAGGACGGCCTCCAGCTCCACGGCGGCATCGGCTACACGTGGGAACAGGACCTCCACTTCCTGCTGAAGCGGGCCAAGGCGGGCGATGCCCTCTTCGGCTCGGCCGTCACCCACCGGGCCGCGCTCGGCCTCGCTGCTCGGGCTGGTGCCGGCGTGAAGCTCACCTTCGACGACGGCGTCGAGGTCTTCCGGGCCGAGTTCCGGGCGTGGCTGGCGGAGAACGCCCCCACCGCCCAGGAGATGGCGGCCGAGCCCGCGCTGGGCACGGCCCACGTCCCCGGTTGGGCCCGGGAGTGGACCCGGCGGATGTTCGACGCCGGCTGGCTGGTGCCCGGCTGGCCGCCGGAGCGGGGCGGCCGCGACGCCGGGCCGGTGGAGACCCTCGTCTACCTCGAGGAGCTGATGGCGGCGGGCATTCCCCGCACAACGAACCCGCAGGGCCTGGGGATCATCGCCCCGTCGCTGTTCGACTACGGCCGACGAGGCGCAGCTCCGCGACTACGCGCTGCCGCTGCTGCGGGGCGAGAAGGCGGCCTGCCTCGGCATGAGCGAGCCGGGGGCCGGCAGCGACCTGGCCGCCCTCAGCACCCGGGCCGTCCGCGACGGCGACCGTTACGTCGTCAACGGCCAGAAGGTGTGGACGTCCGGCGCCCGCTACGCCGACTTCTGCTTCCTGTTCTGCCGGACCGACCCGCAGGCCCCGAAGCACAGGGGCATCAGCGTGCTGCTGGTGGACATGGCGACGCCCGGCATCAGCGTGCGCCCACTGCCGGAGATCATCCACCCCGACAAGGCCGACCTGAACGAGGTCTTCTTCGACGACGTCGTGGTCCCCGCCGCCAGCCTCGTCGGCCAGGAGAACGAGGGGTGGGCGATGGCCGGCGGCTCGCTGGCCCACGAGCGGGGGATGGTGTGGCTGCGCTCGGTGCTGGAGCTGGAGAACGCCGCTCGCCGCCTTCGCGACCAGGCGCCGACGTTGCTCGGCGGGCTCGTCGCCGACCGAGCAGGCGGTGCTGGCCGACCGCATCGCCTCGACCTGGGTCGACGCCCTGGCGGCCCGTGCCCTCGGCTATCGCGGCTTCGCCAAGCTCGTACGAGGGCGGCGACGCCCCGGAGCAGGCGCTGATGAAGGCGTTCTGCAGCGAGGCCCACCGCCAGGCCGCACTGGTGGGCGTCGAGGTGGCCACCGACCACGGCATCGACCTCGCCGAGGAGGGGCACCGCCGCGAGCTCGACTGCTCGTGGATCGAGTGGTACTTCATGACGTTCGGGGCGACCATCTCGGCCGGCAGCTCGGAGATCCAGCGCAACATCATCGCTGAGCGGGTGCTCGGCCTCCCCCGAGGATGAACCCGACGACTTCGACGATCCCGTACCCATGGTGTCAGTGAACGGTCAGGATCTTGCGAGGTGGGTCTGCCATGAGTCGGAGCCTGGAGGGGAAGGTCGCGTCTGCTCACCGGCGCCAGCACCGGGGGCACGGGACGAGCTAGATGAGCTCCAGGCGCTGGAGCATCGTCACGATCTCGTCGGCGACCGACATCGGGACGGTGTTGGGCTCGGTCGCCGGATCTCGTCGAGGTGCTCGGCCACGTCCTCCGCGGTCGGCTCGCCCTCGCCCAGCCACCCCTCGCCGAGGCCCAGGAAGATGCGGCCGTAGCGACCCGCCACTGCGGACACGAGCTGGTGCGAGACCTCGCACGCGCTGCTGGCGAAGAAGCTCACCAGGCCGACGACCTTCTCCGGCGAGCAGGCCTCGAAGAGCTGGTCCACGACCGGGCTGCGGTCCTCGCCGTGGCCCATGGAGTCCAGCATCATCCGGGTCCGGCCGACCGGCAGCACCGCGTTCACCTTGATGCCATGGGGCGCGCCCTCGTTGGCAAGGGCGTGGGTGAGGCCGATGATGCCGCCCTTCGCCGCGGCGTAGTGCGTGGTCGTCTCCTGGCCGAAGGCAGCGGTGTTCGAGGCGACGAAGACGATCCGCCCGCCGCCCTGTTCCTTCATCTCCCGGTACGCCGGCTGGCAGAGGTGGAAGGCGCCGTCGAGGTGGACCGACCGCATGCGCCGCCACTGGTCGACGGTCAGGTCCTCGAACGGTGCCATCTCGTAGATGCCAGCGTTGCTGACCACGGCGTCCAGCCGGCCGAACGCCTGGGTGGCGGCGGCCACGACCGCGGCGCCGCCCTCGGGCGTGTCGACCGAGTCATGGGAGGCCACGGCGCGGCCACCGGCGGCCACGATCTCCTCGACGACGGCGTCGGCGACGGCCTGGTCGCGGCCGTCGCCGGCCATCGAGCTGCCGATGTCGTTGACCACCACCTGGGCGCCCCGCCGGGCGAGGTCGAGGGCGTAGAGGCGGCCGAGCCCCCGGCCGGCGCCGGTGACGACGGCGGCCTGTCCGGTGAAGTCGATCACGGGGTCAGGCCTCGTCGGCGAGCAGCACCCCGACGGTCATCAGCTGGGCGTCGGTGAGGTCCATGACCTGGTCGATGTTCTCGGCGATCAGCTCCGGGGTGAGCTCGTCGCTGGTGAAGCCCTGGCTCTCGGAGATTGCCAGTCGCAGCACCTGGCCGCCGCCGGCGACGAGGACCTCGCCGTTGAGCGGGCACGACTCGTGGGCCAGGTAGACGGCGGCGGGGGAGACCAACTGGGCGCCGAAGCCCGGCATCGAGGTGAACATCTCGGCGGGGGCGTCGTAGACGTGGGCCAGGATGTCCGGGGTCGACATCCGGGTCTCGGCCCGGGGGGCGACGGCGTTCACGCTGATGCCGTGGCGGGCGCCGTCCAGCGCCGAGGTCCGGGTGAAGCCGAGCACGGCGCCCTTGGCCGAGCCGTAGCTCGAGTTCTTGGGGACCGTGCCGAGGGCGCCCTCCGAGGTGGTGTTGACGATCCGCCCGCCGCCGTTGGCGATCAGGTGGGGCCACGCCGCCTTGGTCACGTACACGGTGCCGAGGTGGTGGACCTCGACCATCTTCCGGTAGTCGCCGGTGCTCAGGTCCTCGACCAGGTCCAGGGGGGCGGCGATGCCGGCGTTGTTCACGACGACGTCGATCGTCCCGAAGCTGTCCATCGCCGCCTCGATGATCGAGCCGGCTCCCGCCTCCTCGGCGACCGACGCGCAGACGGCCACCGCCTCGCCGCCGGTCGACCGGATCTCGGCCACGACGTCCTCGGCGGGTCCGGCGGACTGGCCGGAGCCGTTCAGCTCGCCGCCGAGGTCGGCCACGACCACCTTGGCGCCGCGCTCGGCGAACAGCAGGGCGTGGCACCGGCCGACGCCCCGGCCCGCGCCGGTCACGATCACGCTCTTCTCGTCGAACCGCAGCTCGCTCATCGATGTCTCCTCACCAGGTCAGCGGCAGCTCGGCCGCACTCCTCAGGAACGTGGTCCGCGTCCAGGCCACGTCGTCGGGGGCCACGGCGAGGTCGAGGGTGGGGAACCGCTCGAGCAGCGCCCGGAGGGCGGACTCGACCTCGAGGTTCGCGAGGTGGGCCCCCATGCAGCGGTGCGGGCCCCAGGCCAGCGACAGGTGCGGTGCCGGGTCCTTGCGGGTGAAGTCCAGCTCCTGCGCGTGGGGGAAGACCGACTCGTCCCGGTTCGCCACCTGGTGCTCGGGCAGGATCGGTTCACCGGCGGGAATGACGACGCCGTCGCTCAGCTCCACGTCCTCGTTGGCCCAGCGGATCATCGGCCGACCGTGGCGGAAGCTCGGGATCCAGCGCCACAGCTCCTCGACGGCGGCCGGGATCAGGTCGGGTTCGTCGACCAGCTGCTGCCACTGGTCCCGGTGTGCCATGAGCGTCCAGACCATCGAGCCCAGCTGGGCCGCAGTCGTCTCGAAACCGCCGAGGATGAGCGTCGTCGAGAGGTTGACCAGCTCGTCCTCGCTCAGGCTGTCACCCTCGTCCCGGGCCTGCACCAGGACGCAGAGGAGGTCGTCGCTGGTGGTCTCCCGCCGCTCGGCGATGAGCTCGCGGACGCTGCTGCGGATGTTCTCGTAGGCCGCGTAGCGGACCTCGAGCGAGCTGTCCATGCCCGTCATCTCGTCGATCCAGCCCTTGAACGTCGGCACCTGTGCGTCGGGCACGCCGAGGATCCCGCCGATCACCTGCAGCGGCAGGCGCCAGGCGAAGAGCGCCATGTAGTCGGCGCCGGGGCCCGTCGCCGCGACGTCGTCGAGGAGCTGGTCGGTGAGGTCCTCGATCCAGCCGGCCATCTCGCGGATGCGGGCCGGGGCGAAGGCGGTCGAGGCCAAGCGCCGCACCCGCGTGTGGTCGGGCGGGTCCATGTTGTCCAGCCGGCTGGGATCGGTCGGGTGCGCCATCTCGTGGAGGCGGGGCGTGTCCCGACCGACGCCGATGGCCTTGCCGAACCGGCGGTCCCCGTAGGCCGTCTTGACGTCCTCGTAGCGGGTGGCGATCCAGATCGGCTCGCCGTAGGGCATCTGGGCCTTGTACGGGCCCCGCGCCTGGAGGGCGAGCGTGGCCTCGGTGATCGTGAGGTCGTCGGGTTCCGCGACGGGGTACGCCGGAAGGTCCGTCTTGTCCTGCCTGTCCCCCGACATGGGGGCCACCGTAGCCGTCGAGGCAGAATCTGTCAGTCGAGTGTCATGATACGGACGAGTGTCCGACCCGATCCCCTCTGCCTCGCGGATCGCCTTCGACCAGGTGAGCGCCGGCCACGTGCCCGTCTCCGCGCTCATGGTCGACGCCCTGCGCAGGGTCGACCCGGACGGGGCGGCGGTCCTCGACGAGGCCACGGTCGCCCGGTTCACCCAGCGCCTGGAGGACACCGCCCGGCTGTTGGGCGAGTCCCCGCTGCTGGCGCATCCCGCCGACCGTGCGGACGCGTTCCACCACCTGCTGGTGACGCTGCACGCCGCCATCGACCACTCGATCCTGCAGACCGACACGACCGAGCCGATGTTCTCGCCGGCGCTGCCGACGCACCGGGTGGACTGGGGGCGCGGAACCCCGACGGGGTCTACCGACGGGCCCACGTGTCGGCGGAGCGCAGCTACCGGATCCACGGGCGGCTCGGCAACGCCAGGTACTTCACCTTCGACATCGGCGGTGCCGCCTACGACAGCGATGTCGGCTACGGCGTCGAGGTCGACGAGCTCGACGCGGACGTCGACGGGAGCTTCGAGCTCCACCTCGGTGGACCGGAGCGGCCCTCGCGCTGGTTCCCGCTGCCCGCCGGCTCGCTGGCCGTCACGACGCGAGAGTTCTTCGACGACTGGTCGGCGGCGCAGCGGGCCGTGCTGCGGATCGACTGCGTCGACGAGGACGTCCTGACCCGCTCGGCGTCGCGGCCCCGTCCCGAGCATTCGGCCGCCCGGGTCGCCGCCGAGTTCGACGTCCTCGGCGACTGGCTCTATGAAGCGGGGGCCCGCTTCTGGTTGGAGGGCTGGCACGGCGACGAGGCGCGAGCGGCGACCCGCAACCGGTTCAAGGACTTCCACCGGGTCGAGACCAAGCGTCCGACGGTGTGCCGGGGCTGTTGGGAGCTCGACGACGACGAGGCGCTGGTGCTCGAGTTCCCCGACCCCGACGCCGAGTACTGGGGCGTCCAGGCGGCGTCGATCCTGGTCCACACCCTCGACTTCGCGAACCGCCTGACCACCATCAACAACGCCCAGGCCCGGGTGGACGACGACGGCCAGGTGCGGATCGTGGTCGCCCACCGGGACCCGGGCGTGCACAACTGGATCGACACCACCGGGCTCCACCACGGCGACCTGATGATGCGGATCCACCGCGCCGCCAATCCGGTGCCACCGACCACCCGGGTCGTCGCGCTGGCGGACCTGCCCGACCTCCTGCCGCACGCCCCGACGGTCACCGCCGAGGAGCGCCGAGCTCAGGTGGGGGAGCGCCGCGAGGGCGTCGCCCACCTCCTCTGCGATTGATGGTCGCCACCGCTGATGCCCTGATCGCCCGGGCCCGCGAGCGGACCGGCCTGGACGACCTCGGTCCGGGGGACTGGCGCCTGGGCCTCGACCGTCTGGTCGAGGCGGTGGACACCGAGCTCGCCGAGCCGTCGTCGGTCCAGCGCATCGAAGCGCTGCTGGTCGAGCGCCTTGTGCAGCGCCTCCGGATCGAGGGCTGGTACGCGGAGCACCGTGCCGAGGCCGAGCGGCCGGCGACGGCGCCCCTGATGATCATCGGGTTGCCCCGAACGGCGACCACCGCCATCCACCACCTCCTGGCGACCGACCCGCAGTTCCGGTACCTGCGCTCGTGGGAGGTGAAGGACCCCGTTCCACCACCGGTGCGGGCGACCGAGCACGCCGACCCGCGCCGGCCCGCCGAGGTGCCCGGCGACGACATCCGCCACATCGTCACCGTCGACGGCCCGGCCGAGGACTGGCCGATCCACGCCTTCGCCTTCGACCACGCCGAGCTGACCCTTCCCGTCCCCGAGTACTCGGTGTGGTGGCGGTCCCGCTCGCACGACGACCTGCTCGGCTACCACGAGCGGGTCCTCCGCCTCCTGCAGTCGCACCGGCCGCCGGACCGCTGGCTGCTCAAGCTGCCCGCGTACATCTTCCTCCTGCCCGAGGTGGTCGCGGAGTACCCCGAGGTGCGCTTCGTCTGGACCCACCGGGACCCGGTGACCGTGATGGCGTCGACCTGCAGCACGGTCGCCGACTCCCGCTCGCAGCGGACACCGGAGTCGCCGCCCGGCCCGGACTTCGGCCGCCAGCAGCTGGAACACTTCGCCGAGGGCGTGCAGCGGGCGCTGGCGGCCCGTGACCTCCTCGGCGAGGACCGGTTCGTGGACGTCACCCAGCCCGAGCTCGAGGCCGACGCTGTCGCGGTGGCCGAGCGGGTCTACGAGGCGGCCGGACTGACCCTCGTCGGCGGCGTGGCCGACGCGATGGCGGACTGGGCCGAGGCGAATCGGCGAGGAGCGCGCGGTGCACACCGGTACTCGCTGGAGGAGTACGGCCTCACCGAGGCCGACGTGACCGCGGCGTTCGCCGACTACTCGGAGCGGTTCAGCCCGCGGCTTCGATGAGGGCGACGATGTCCGCGGGGCCGAGGGGCTGGGAGTTGACGACCGCGCCCATCGGGGCCAGCGCGTCGGCGACGGCGTTGATCACTGCCGGTGGTGCGCCGATGGCACCACCCTCGCCGAGGCCCTTGTGGCCGCCCGGGTTCGACGGCGCCGGGGTCTCGATGTGGCCGTACTCGATGTCGGGCACCTCGGTGGTGGTCGGCAGCAGGTAGTCCACGAAGGTCGAGGCCAGCGGGTTGCCGTCGTCGTCGATGGGCAGGTGCTCGTAGAGCACCCCGCCGATGCCCTGGACGACCCCGCCGGCGATCTGGCCCTCGACCACGTTCGGGTTGATCATCACGCCGCAGTCCTCGCTGACCAGGTAGCGCAGGATCTCGACCTGGCCGGTGGCTGGATCGATCTCGACGACACAGACGTGGCAGGCGTTGGACCAGGTGCAGAACTCGTCGGGCTTGTACCTCGCCTGGGCCTCGAGGCCGGGGCTCATGCCCGACGGGAGGGTGCCGGGCTCGGCGTACGCCTTGGTCGCCACCTCCCGAAGCGTCATCCCCTTGGTCGGTGTGCCGATGACCTGCGCCCGCCCGTCGACGACCTCGATGTCCTCGGGCGTCGCCTCGAGCACGTGGGCGACGATGGCGGCGACCTTGGCCCGCACCTCGCGGGCGGCCAGTCGCACCGCCCCGCCGACGATCACCGCGCTGCGGCTGCCCCCGGTGCCGGGGCCGAGCGGCGTGGCGTCGGTGTCGCCCTGCACGACCCGGATCTGGTCGATGTCCACGCCGAGCTCGTCGGCGGCCACCTGGGCGACCGTCGTCTCCAGGCTCTGGCCGTGGCTGGACCCGCTGTGGGCCACGTCGACCCGCCCATTGGCGCCGATGCGGATCCAGGCGCCGTCGGTGCTCATCCAGCCGAACGAGTTCGCCGTCGGCTCGGCGAACAAGCTCACCCCGATGCCGACGAGGCGACCCTCGGCTCGCCAATCGGCCTGCTGCGCCCGTAGCTCCTCGTAGCCGATCATCTCGGCGGCCTGCTCGAGGTTGGCGTGCGCGGTCATCTGGTCGTAGGTCATGCCCGTCGGCATCGTCCAGGGCAGGTCCTCGTCGTGCAGCACGTTGCGACGACGCAGCTCGAGGGGATCCAGGCCGACCGCCGAAGCCACCCGGTCGATCATCAACTCGCGGGCCACCGTCTCGAACATCCAGGGCCCGCGGTAGGCCCCGCGGCCGCGGGTGTTGGTCATCACGGAGCGGGCCGAGGCGGTGCACGGGGTCAGCCGGTACGGCCCCGGGAAGAGCATCGCGGTGAAGATCGCGGCGGACCCGCCGGGGCTGGGGAACGAGCCGGTGCTCTCCAGGAAGTCGACTGCGGCGCCCAGCAGGATCCCGTCCTCGTCGGCGGCCATCGTGACCGTGGCCTGGTCCTCGCGGGGGTGCTCGTCGGCCATCAGGTTCTCGCGGCGGTCCTGGATCCACTTGACCGGCCGGCCGAGCAGCTTGCTGGCCAGCGCGACGCAGAGCTCCTCGGGCCCGGGGTGCATCTTCAGACCGAAGGCCCCACCGGTGTCGGGGGCCAGGACCCGCACGGCGCTGTCCTCGACGCCGAGGGAGCGGGCCATCTGGGCCCGGACCCCGTGGGGGCCCTGGGTCGAGATCCAGACGGTGAGCGCCTCCGGTCTCGGGTCCCAGTGGGCGACGATCCCGCGGGTCTCCATGGGCACGGTCAGGTAGCGGTGCTGGCGGAAGGTCTCGGTGAGCACGATCGGGGCGGAGGCCAGCACCGCGTCCAGCGCCTCGCTGCCGGGAGAGGGGAAGTCCGCGTAGACGTTCGACGCCATGCCCGGGTGGACGAGCGGAGCGTCGGGGTCCATGGCCGTCTCGTAGTCGAGCACCGGCGACTCGACATCGATCTCGACCTGGATGAGGTCGACGGCGTCCTCGGCGTGGTAGCGGGAGTCGGCGACGACCATGGCCAGCGACTCGCCCACGCAGCGGACATCGCCCTCCGCCAGCAGCCGGAACGGGCGCTCGCGATTGGGCGGCTCGTCGTCGGCCCGGTGGTCGTGGAGCACGGGCTCGAGGTCGGTGGCGACGTACACGGCCACCACGCCGGGCACCTCCCAGGCGGCGTCGACGTCGATGCTGACGATGCGACCGCGGGCGACGTCGCTGCGGGCGAAGGCGACGTGCAGCAGGCCGGGGAGGGTGATGTCGTCGACGTACTGCGCCCGGCCGGTCAAGAAGCGGGCGTCCTCGTGGCGGGCGACCCGCTGGCCCACGAAGCGGGCGGCGCCGGTGGTCACGGCGCGGCGTCTTCCGCCGCGAGGCGGACGGCGTTGATGATCCCCTGGTATCCCGTGCACCGGCAGAGGTTCCCCGAAAGGCCTTCGCGGATCTCCTGATCGGTCGGCGACGGATGGTCTTGGAGGAACGCGGTCACCGACACGACGAAGCCGGGGGTGCAGAAGCCGCACTGCAGGCCGTGGCACGCGCGGAACGCCTGCTGCACGTCGGTCAGCTCCCCGTCGGGCCCGCCGAGCCCCTCGATGGTCGTGACCTCGGAGCCCTGGGCCTGGACGGCGAACATCAGGCAGGACCGCACCGCCTCACCGTCGACGAGCACGGTGCACGCCCCGCAGACGCCGTGCTCGCAGCCGAGGTGCGTGCCGGTCAGGCCGCACGCTTCACGGAGGAAGTCGGCGAGGGTCAGGCGGGCCTCGACCTCGGCTCGCCGCGGCTCGCCGTTGACGACGAGGCGGACCCGGGTCTCAGCCACGGTGTCCACCTGTGGATCCTCGCCAGTTGGACACCGATCCCGTTCCCCCGACGATCCGACTATGGTGACACTCGACTGCCAGAATGTACGAGCACCGGGGCCAGCGGTCAAGGAGGGGGATCGGGATGGAGGTCGACGAGCTCCTCACGTCGACCCGCTCGGCCCGACGCACCCTCGACCTCGAGGCACCCGTCGACCTCGGCGTGGTGGCCGAGTGCCTCGGGCTCGCCCTCCACGCCGCCAACGGCACCAATCAGCAGTCGTGGCGCTGGCTGGTCGTGACCGACACCGACCTGCGGCGCGAGGTCGCCGAGCACTACCGCGCCGGCTACGTCGGGATGACCGGTGGGCTCATCGCCGACCAGCTCCCCCAGGACGACTTCGGCAAGGTGATGACCTCGACCGAGTGGCTGGTCGAGCACCTGGCCGACGTCCCCGTTCACGTGATCCCGTGCTACCAGCCGTACATCCCCGGCGACGGCGAGTTCGCGACCGCCACGGTCTACGGCTCGATCTTCCCGGCGGTGTGGAACCTGCAGCTGGCGCTGCGGTCCCGGGGCTACGGCTCCTGCATCACCACGCTGCACCTCCACCATGCCCAGGAGGTCGCCGAACTGCTCGACATCCCCGACGGGGTGGTGCAGGGCTGCCTGCTCCCGGTGGCCCCGCTCCGGAGCCGGACACTGCACCCGCACCGCGCAAGCCCTTGTCCGAGGTGACATCGATCGATCGCTGGAACGGCCCGGCCCTGGAGGAAGCATGAGTGACCGCGAGGAGATCTGGGACTGCCTGACCCGGTACTGCCGGGGCATGGACCGCCTCGACCGCGAGCTGGCCCGGTCGGCGTACCACGATGACGCCGTCGACGACCACGTCGGCTTCATCGGCCCCGTCGACGGCTTCCTCGACTGGGCCTTCGAGTACCACGGGACCCAGGTCCGCCATCAGCACTACGTCACCAACCACAGCGTCGAGGTCGACGGTGACGTGGCCCACGCCGAGACCTACTACCTGTTCGTCGGCACCCTCCCCGACGAGGCGGCACCGCTCACCGTGACCGGCGGCCGGTACCTCGACCGGTTCGAGCGCCGCGACGGCCGCTGGGCGATCGCGGCTCGGGTGTGCCTGCCCGAGTGGTCGACCGAGCTGCCCTCGCTGCTGGGCAACGCGGCGATGGACTTCGTGGGACTGAGCGGCACCGTCGCCCGCGACCGCACCGACGCCTCCTACGAGCGCCCGCTCACGGTGCGCGAGCGATGAGCGCCGGCGAAGAGCCATCACCCATGACGGCCACTGGTGTCGTCGTGACGGGCGGGGCCTCCGGCATCGGGCGGGCCTGTGCGGTGGCGCTGGCCGAGGCCGGACGACCCGTGGCGGTCTGGGACCTGGCCTCGTCCGACGTCGGTGACGTCTCGCTCCAGGTGGACGTGGCCGACGGCGAGGCCGTCAGGGCCGCCGTCGAGCAGACCCGCGAGGCGTTGCCGTCGATCGGCGGGTTCGTCCACGCCGCCGGCATCGTGGTCGTCGAGCCCATCGGCTCGATCGACTTCACGAACTTCCAGCGCGTGCTGGACGTCAACCTCGTCGCCTTCGCCCGGATCACCCAGGAGCTGCTGCCAGACCTCGAGGCCGCGATGCCCGGAGCGGCCGTCGTCGGGATCGCGTCGATCGACGGCCTCGTCGGCAGCGCCGTCGTCCCGGCCTACTGCGCCTCGAAGTCCGGCGTGATCGGGCTCATCCGGTCGATGGCCGCCACCCTCGGCCCGGTCGGCATCCGGGTGAACGCCGTGTGCCCGGGCTACATCGAGACGCCGATGATGGCCGACGGCCTCGCCGTCCCCGGCGTGCGCGAGCACTTCGCCGGCGCCGCCCCCCTCGGCCGGATCGGCCAGCCCGAAGACATCGCCACGGTCGTCCGCTTCCTGCTCTCCGACGCCGCCGCGTTCGTGACCGGCCAGACCATCGTCGCCGACGGCGGCGTCATCGCCGTCGACTCCCTTCAGGGATCCGGGTAGACCGGGGTCTCGCCGGAGCGGCTGGCTTCGAGGGCGATCTTCGAGTCCGGGTGGTCCATCATCCGCGCGGTCAGGCCCTGCTCGCGCTCGTAGCCACGGCGGATGTTCTCGAACTCGATCCGGTCGAGGCCGGTCTTGCCCAGCCGCACGGCGGTCGGGCTGTAGGCCGCGATGCGGGCGGCTTCGGCCTGAGCTCGCCCGACCAGCTCGTCCCGGGGGACCACGGCGACCACGGCGCCGAGCCGGTGCATGTCGGCACCGGACAGGCGCTGGCCGGTGAAGAACATCCAGCGCACGTGGGACTGGCCGACCAGACGGGCCAGGTGGCGGGCCCCGCCGTGCACCCCGACGCTGAGCTCGGGCAGGCCGAAGCTGGCATCCTCGGTGGCCACGACGAAGTCGCAGCAGGCGGCCAGCACCAGCCCCGTCCCCAGCGCGGCGCCGGCCACAGCGCCGACGACGGGGACGGCGCACTCCTGGATGGCGAAGAACGCCTCGCGGACGTGGAACATCCGCTCCCGGACGTTCTCGCGGTCCATCGTGGCGAAGTCGTCGAGGTCGTTTCCGGCGCAGAAGTGCTTTCCCGCCCCCGTGAGCACGACCGCACGGACCCCGGGGCCGACCTGGTCGATGTCGACGAAGAGGTCGCGCAGCTCCCGGTACATGACGAGGTCGACGGCGTTCACCGGCGGCCGGTCCATGGTCACGGTGGCGACGCCAGCGTCGAGCTCGATGTGGAGACGGTCCATCTCCGTGACAGTAGACTGTCAGTTGTGGCTCAAGCGCAGCGCCAGATCCTGATCTCGACCGACGGCCACGCCGGCGCGGATCTCCTGGACTACAAGCCCTACCTCGAGCGGCGCTGGCACGACGAGTTCGACGCGTGGGCCGCTTCGTTCCGCGACGCGTGGGTGGAGGAGAACGACCAGGACCGGCCCGAGAACCAGAGGCTCGGCGTGGCGTCGGCCGGTGCACCACTCAACTGGGACGGACCGCTGCGGCTCGAGCACCTCGACGACCAGGGCATAGCGGCCGAGGTGCTCTTCCCGAACACCTCGCCGCCGTTCTACCCCTCCGGAGCGCTGACCTCGCCGGGTCCTCGGACTACCGGCGAGTTCGAGCGGCGCTTCGCCGGGCTCCAGGCGCACAACCGCTGGATGGCGGACTTCTGCAGCCAGGCGCCGGACCGCTGGGCGGGCTTCGCCCAGGTCTTCCTCGACGACATCGAGGCCGCCGTCGCCGAGGTGCACTGGGCGAAGGAGGCGGGGCTCCGAGGCGTGCTGCTGCCGGCGGACCACGTGCTGAAGCTGGCGAACCTCTACTACCCGCACCTCGACCCGCTGTGGGCGGCGTGCGCCGAGGTCGGCCTGCCCATCCACCGTCACGCCAGCTTCCCGACCGAATCGGTGCACGAGGGGGGTGACGCGTCGGCCCTGGTCGGCATGATCGAGACGCAGTTCTTCAGCATCCGGTCGCTCGGCCACCTCATCCTCTCCGGCGCCTTCGAGCGCCACCCGGACCTGGTGTTCGTCCTCACGGAGATCACCGCGGCGTCTGAGCTGCCCGGCTACCTGGCCCGGCTCGACGGCATGGCCGGACTCGGCCTCGGGGCCGGCACCCCGCTCTACGCGCACATCAAGGACGCCCTCGCTGCGCTCCATCGCAAGCCCAGCGAGTACTTCGCCACCAACTGCTTCGTGGCCGGCCCCACCCACGACCTGCGACCCGCCCTCGACCTCGGCACCCCCAACCTGATGTGGGGCGCCGACGTCCCCCATGCCGAGGGCACCAGCCCGTACACGCTCGAGGTGCTGCGCACGACGATGAGCGACCTCCCGGAGGACGACATCACCACGCTCCTGTCGAGCCGGGCGGCGGCCGTCTACGACTTCGACCTCGACCGGTTGCAGGCGGTGGCGGACCGGATCGGCCCGACGCTCGAGGAGATCGCGACGCCGCTGCCGCCGGAGGAGCGCCCCCGGTTCCCGGAGGACACGCGGTGCACCGTGTTCCTGGTCCGATGACGCTACAAAGTGGCAGACGACTGTCACATCGGTGTACAGTGCTCCTCACAACGGTCTGAGGAGGACCTCCATGCAGTACAAGGCGATCTCCGCTGACGGCCACGTGAACGAGCCACCCGAGCTGTGGGTCGACAACCTGCCGGCGAAGTTCCGCGACCGTGGCCCCCACGTCATCGAGACCCCCAAGACCAAGGGCCACGCCTGGATCATGGAGGGTCAGACCCGGCCGTCGGTGATGGGGTTCTCCACCATGTACTTCCGATCGGGGAAGCGCTTCGACCGGGCGTCGCTCGTCGAGGGCTTCAAGCAGATCAAGGACCGCGGCGTCCGCTACGAGGACCTGTTCCCGGGCTCGTACGACCCGAAGGCCCGGGTCGAGGAGATCCTCGAGGACAAGACCGACGCCGAGGTCATCTTCAACGGCGTCGGGACCGTGTGGACGGGCATAAAGCTCTGCCAGGACAAGGAGCTCGCTCTCGCCTGCTACCAGGTGTACAACGACTGGATCGCCGGCTTCCAGGCGTACGCTCCCGAGCGGTTCGTGTGCAACGGGACGATTCCCACCACCGGCCTGGACGACGCGATCGCCGAGCTGCACCGTTGCGCCGAGCTCGGCCTGCGGACCGTCCAGCTCGAGTCGTACCCCAGCGGCTCGTTCACGGACCCCAGCCCTGAGGACGACCGGTTCTGGGCGGCGGCCGTCGAGCTGGGCATGCCGATCAACGTGCACACCCAGTTCTTCTTCCCTGTCGGCGACCTCGGCTCGAAGATCACCGCCGAGGGCGTCAAGGCGGGCCGCGACCGGGCCAAGAAGATGGGGCTCGACGTCCAGGCCGGAAGCTTCCCCGTCATCCTCTGGCGGATGATGCGCTCGGGCGTGTTCGAGCGCTTCCCCGACCTCGCCCTGGTGGGCACCGAGGTCCACACCGGATGGGTGCCGTACTACCTGGAGCAGTTCGACGACTCGGTGAAGCGCAACCGGGAGGACTGGAACCTCCCGCTGCTCCCCAGCGAGTACTTCCGGCGCAACGTCTCGGTCGTCTACATCGTCGACGAGATCGGGGCCCACAACCGGTACGACATCGGCGTCGGCAACATCATGTGGGGCCCGGACTTCCCCCACTCGTCGTCGGCCTGGCCGGTCGACTACGAGCTCGGCCGGGAGATCCTCGAGCGGGCCGACTGCAGCGAGTCCGAGATCGACCGGATCATGTGGAAGAACGCCGCCGACCTCTACAAGCTCCCGTACGAGCTGCCCGCGACGCTGGGCACGGCCGCGTGACTGCAGCGCCTCCCGACTACGGGCTCGTCTCGTCCGAGTCCCACGTCGTCGAGCCGCCCGACCTCTTCGAGTCCCGGCTGCCCGCCGGCCTCAAGGACCGGGCGCCGAGACTCGGCGACGCGGACGGCGGCAGCGCCTGGTTCGTCGACGGTGCGGAGCCCGTCCACCTGATCGCCACCGCGGCGACCGGGTCCGGGTGGCACCGAACGGCCCAAGGTGCCCGCCCGGATGGTCGGGTGTCCTGGGACGACGTCCTGCCGGCGCTCTACGACCCGGCCGAGCGGATCAACGCGCAGTGGGCGGGCAGTGTCGACGCCGAGGTGCTCTACCCGACCCCGGGCCTGTGGGACGAGATCAGGCTCATCGAGGACAGCGACCTCCAGGTCGCCTGCGTCCGGGCCTACAACGACTGGCTGGCCGAGTTCTGCGCGCACGACCCGGGGCGGCTGATCGGGGTGGCACAGCTGCCGACCACCGACGTGGAGGCGGCTCGTGACGAGCTGGTCCGCGCCCACGGGCTCGGGCTGCGAGGCGCCGTGCTCGCCGCCCCACCGAGCGGCTCATCGACGGCCGGCACCGAGGCCGACGACCCGTTCTGGGAGGTCGTGGACGACCTCGGGGTGCCGATCAGCATCCACTACGGCTTCGGTGCCGGTGAGCCGACCGCCCCGCGGACCGGCATCGCCCCGGGCATGAAGCCGCCCATGGCCGACGCGCTGCTGCCGATGGCCGCGGGCGGGGTGTTCGACCGCCACCCCAACGTGAAGATCGTCCTGGCCCACGGCGACGCCGGATGGGCGCTGCACTGGATGGAGTTCTTCGACATCAACTACGTGCGCCACCGCCACCTGTCGCAGTACGCCCTGCAGGACGAGGACGCCGTGCCGTCGGACTACATCCGCAAGCACGCCTGGTTCACGTTCCACCAGGACCGGCCGGCGGTGAAGAACCGACACCGCCTGGGCGGCGTCCACCTGCTGTGGGCCAGCCACTTCCCGTACGAGGACTCGAACTGGCCCGACGACCGCCAGCAGGCGATGCGGGTCACCGACGAGGCCCCCGATGATGAGCGGCATGCGATGCTGGCAGGAAACGTCGGCCGGCTCTACCGCCTTCCCGGCCACGAGCAGGGCTTCGCCGAGAACGAGATCACGGCGTTCGATCAGATCGTCCACTTCTAGTTCGAGGACCCGCCGAGGGGGAGGTGACCGATGGCCATCGACATCGATCCGGCGAAGCTCGAGGCTGTCGCCGCCGCCTCGGCGGAGGCGTACGACAAAGCGATCGCCCACGTCCGGGAGGAGATCAAGGCCCGGGATCCCGAGAACCTGGACGCTCTCGTCGCCACCCTCGCCGACGAGGGGCCGTACGCCTACACGATCCTCCCGCAACTCGCCGACGACGGCTCGGTGCGGCTGCCGCTCCTGCTGACCAAGGAGGAGATCACCGAGGCCTACGCGTTCATCCGCGGCGTCAGCGACCTTCACGAGGTCATCGGCCTCACCGAGATCCGAGGGGCCTGGTACCTGTTCCAGCACAACATGACCCGGGGCTCGCTCAAGGACGACCACGAGCACATAAACAACCGGGAGACGTTGTCGATGTTCCCCTCGGGCGCCGGGCCGGGGATCACCGGCGAGCTGGTCTGGCTCAAGGTCCCCCGCTCGCAGCTCGGCGCCCCCGACGACATCGACGTGACACCGGAAGACCCGCTCCTCGCTCGCCACGCCGTGCACGAGCAGCACCAACGCCACCTCGACGGCCTCCGGGCGAACGACGTCGACGCCGTCCTGGCGGGGTTCCACGACCTGGCGACCTCGGCGGTGCGCGACTACGTCGAGGGCACCGGGACGCTGGTCGAGCTGATCGGCAGGGACGCCCACCGGGCCTGGTACGAGGCGTTCTTCGATCGCTACGAGGTCCTGTCGGTGCAGCCCCTCTGCCAGGCGCTGGACGACTGGTACGTCTTCAGCGAGCAGCGAGTCACGGTCACCGCCCGAGACGGCTCGGGAACGCTGGCGTTCCACACGGCGGAGTTTCACATGGTGGCCAAGGACGGGCGGGTCATCGCCCGCATCGGGCACGGCACCGAGCCGGCGTGAGCGACCCGTCCGCGCTTCCCGCGGGGCGAGGTCGCCATCGTGGGCATCGGCTGCACCGAGTACTCGAAGGACTCGGGCGTCGGGGTCTTCAGCTTGGCGGCGAGGGCGGTGAAGGGCGCCGTCGCCGACGCCGGCCTGACCGTCGACGACATCGATGGGCTGTGCACCTACGGGGTGAACGACTCGATCCCCCCGAACATCCTGGGCCAGGCGCTCGGCATCCAGAGCCTGAGCTTCTACCTCGACCAGTTCTACGGAGGGAGCGTGTCCCTCACCATGCTCGGGCAGGCGACGATGGCGCTGGCCACCGGGGTCGCCGACTGCGTCGTCGTCTACCGGGCGCTGAACGGCCGGTCGGGCGCCCGCCTGAACGGCTCGGGCGCCGGCGGCGGTGGGCGCCTGCCCTGGGACATGCAGTTCAAGGTGTCGGCCGGCGTCGTCGCCCCGTCGCAGGAGATCGCGATGGCGGCGCGGGCCCACATGCTGAAGCACGGCACCACCCACGAGGACCTCGGTCGCATCGCCATCCTCAGCCGCACCCATGCCCTCGACAACGAGCGGGCGATGATGCGCACGCCGATGACCATGGACGACTACCTGGCCAGCCGGTGGATCGCCGAGCCGTTCCGGAAGTTCGACTGCTGTCTCGAGACCGACGGGGCCGTCGCGGTCGTCCTCGTCCGGGCCGATCGGGCCATGGACCTGCCGCACCGTCCGGTGCTCGTCCAGGGGGCTGCGTGGGGCGGTGGGATCAACGTGGTGAACAACGGCCACGACGACATCACCCGCTCGCCGGCCGAGCCGATCGCCGAACGGGTCTACGCCGCTGCCGGCCTCGGGCCCGACGACATCGAGCTGGCCGAGCTCTACGACTGCTTCACCTACAACGTGCTGTCCCAGATCGAGGGCTATGGGTTCGCCGAGCCCGGTGGGGTCCCGGCGATGCTGGCCGACGGCGCCTTCGACCGGGCGACCGGCTCCCTGCCGCTCAACACGCACGGCGGCCTGCTGTCCGAGGGCTACATCCATGGCCTCAACCACGTGTACGAGGCGGTCGAGCAGCTCCGCGGCGAGGCCGGCCACCGGCAGGTCGACCGCCACGATGTGGCCCTCGTCACCGGCCAGCTCGGGTACGTCAGCGGCTACTCGTCCGCCGCGGTGTTGGTCGGGGGCTGAGGTGCCCGTCCCCGTGCCCGACCGGGACACCGCCCCCTACTGGGCCGCCCTGGCCGAGGGCCGCTTCGAGCTGCAGCACTGCAACGACTGCCACCGCTGGACCTGGCCCGCCCGACCGATCTGTTCGGGCTGCCATGGCGACGACCTGGCCTGGGAGGAGGCGTCCGGAACCGGGGAGGTCTACAGCTGGGTGGTCACCCACCAGCCGTACGGCGCGGACCTCGCGGCACTGGTTCCGTACACGGTCGCCCTCGTCCGGCTCGACGAGCAGGACGACATCCTCGTGCCCGGCCGTGTGCTGGGCGACGTCGAGGTCCACCAGGGGCTGCGGGTCCGCGCCGTGCCGGAGCGGGTGGCCGACGAGATCGGTGTCCTCTGCTGGGAGGCCGCTTCGTGAAGCCGTCCACCTTCGACTACCACGCTCCCGAGACGGTCGACGAGGCCGTCGCCCTGCTGGCCGAGCGGGGTGACGAGGCCAAGGTCATCGCCGGCGGCCAGAGCCTGGTGCCGATGCTGTCGCTGCGCCTGGCGTTCTTCGACCACCTGGTCGACATCGGCCACATCGATGACCTGCGCGGCATCGATGCCGAGACCGATGGCGTGCGGATCGGGGCGATGACGGTCGACGCCGCGGTCGAGCGCGACACCGACCTGGCCGAGCGGGTGCCGCTGCTGGCGAAGGCGACACCGCTCATCGGGCACTTCCAGATCCGCAACCGGGGCACCGTCGGTGGCTCGATCGCCCATGCCGACCCGGCTGCCGAATACCCCGCCGTCGCCCTCGCCCTCGACGCCGAGATGGAGGCGTTGTCGGTCCGCGGGCGCCGCACCATCGCGGCCAGTGACTTCTTCCGGGGCTTCTGGACCACGGCCCTCGCTCCCGACGAGCTGCTCCTCGGCATCCGCTTCCCGACCTGGACCGGACGCTGCGGCTTCGCCGTGCGGGAGTTCGCCCGCCGCTTCGGGGACTTCGCCATCGCCGGCGCCGTCATCGGCGTGCAACTCGACGCCGACGACCGGGTCGAGCGCTGCACCATCGGCCTGTTCGGGCTCGGCCCCACGCCACTGCGGGCGACCGCCGCCGAGCAGGCGGCTCTGGGCCAGGGCGCCGAGGCGCTGGACCTCGACGGCATCGGCCGACTCGCCGTCGACACGCTGGACGAGGTCCCCTCCGACGTGCACGGCCCGGCGTCCTACCGTCGCCGGGTCGGCGCCGCCATGGTCAGCCGGGCATTGACGGAAGCGATCGAGGAGGCGATGGGTGCCTGAGGCCCGCGAGTACCACCACCGCATGACCTGCCCCTGCGGCACGGGCCTGAGCGGGGACACCGAGGACGAGCTGGTCGAGGCCGCCTTCGCCCACCTCCGCGAGCAGCACCCCGACATGGTCGACGACTACGGCCGGGAGCACATCCTCTTCATGGCCATCAAGGTGCCGAAGCCAGCGAGCTGACCGGGCGGCGCCGTACGCGGCGCAGCCTCAGCCGGCGCTGGCGAAGGTGGGTCGCGCCGGGGTGCCGGCGCGGGGCGGGATCGGTGCGAAGAGCTTGCGCAGCGTCCGCACGGGGCCCTCCAGCGTCACGTTGGGTCGGGCGTGCTGCACGGCGATGTTGTCCCACGCCACGAGGTCGTGGTTGCGCCAGTCGTGCTCGTAGATCAGCTCCTCGCGGTAGAGGTGGCCGAAGAGCTCCTCCAGGACCGCCTCGCTCTCGTCCGGGGCGAGGCCCTCGATCCCCTGGGTCATCTGTTGGGAGACGTAGAGCAGGGTCTGATCGGTCCTCGGGTGGCGGTGGCCGACCGGCGTCGTGCGGGTCGGCAGGTTCTCGAACGTGGTGATCAACACGTCCGGGTCGTCGCCGGCCCGCTTGCTCTCGTGCTCGGCGTGGCCCTGGACCGCCGTGAGTTGCTCGGCCTTGGCCCGCAGGTCGTCCGGGAGGGTCTCCCAGGCGTGGGCCGCGCTGGCGAAGATGGTCGGGGAGACCGGCGGCTCGACCTCGACCGCATAGAGGGAGAGCACCTCGAAGGTGTGCTCCGACCACATCATGTCGGAGTGGAAGAGGAGCCGCCCGAAGGGGGCGCCGCCGTCGGGCTCCTTGTTGGAGACGAAGAAGGTGCTGCCGTTCGCACGACCGGACGGGGACTCGTCCGGCCCGAGCGGGTCGGCGCCGATGAGCAGGCGGATGAGGTTCCCCTGGGCCCGCTCGTCGATGTCGAGATCCCGGAAGACGAGAACGCCCCGGGTGTCGAACAGCGAGCGCAGCTCATCGGCCGGCTCGCCGCCGGCGAGCGCCGCTTCGGCGTCGAGACCGGTGATCTCGGTCCCGAACGCCGGGGTCAGGTCGCGGATCTCCATGTCGATGCCCCCCTGCGTCTGCTGCTTTCTGGCAGTCTAGTGTCACATTGATGACCGGGACCATGCGAAAGCTCCTGACCGGTGTCGACGAGTCGGGGTGCTCGTGCCTGGTCGAGGTGACCGAGATCGAGCCCACGCCGCCGGTCGAAGGCGGACACGGCGTGAACGTGGCCCGGGTGCACGTCACCACTGAGAGCCCACCGCTCTCGGGCGTCCCGGCCCGTGGGCCCAACGTGGACGTCCGGCTGCCTCCGGGGATCGCCCGCTGGATCGTCGTCGAGCACCCGCCCTACGACCCCGACGGCCCACCGTCGACGTCGACGTCGATCCACCACACCGACACCTTCGAGATGGTCTTCGTGCACGACGGGGCGGGCGAGCTCCTCCTCGACGACGGGGCCCACCCGGTGGCGACCGGCGACCTGATCGTCATGCCGGGCGTCGACCACGCCATGCGCGGGGGACCCGACGGCCTCTCCCTCGTCGTCATCAGCATCGGAACCGGGCCGGCAGAGGCAACGTGAACATCGGCGCCATCCGGGTCGACCCCGTGCTCGACGGCCGGATCCTCAGCCGCCTCCACGGGACGAAGCCGCTGCCGGCACCGGGCTCAGCGCTCTGGGACGACCTCGCCGGGATGGTGCACGAGGACGGGATGATCGAGAGCACCGTCGGCGCCTTCCTCGTCCGCGCCCGGGACCGGGTCGTCCTGGTCGACGCCGGCAGTGGGCAGGCCTTCGACGGTGGCTACCGGCCGCCGCCCATGAATGTGGACGATCCGGCCGACCCGTTCACGGTGATGATGCGGGAGAACGGCGTCGGCGACGACGACGCCCGCCGGATCGCGGACGACTTCGGCCAGATCGAGGCCGAGCAGGGCGCGCTGCCGGCCTCGCTGGCCGAGCTCGGCGTGGCGCCCGAGGACGTCACCGACGTGGTCGCCACCCACCTCCACTACGACCACATCGGTTGGGTGTCCGACGCCGGCCGGCCGTACTTCCCGAACGCGACCGTCCGTTGCGCCGCCGCCGACCTCGACCACTTCCTGGCGGGCCCGGCCGAGGAGCTGTTCACCTCGTTCCTGTTCCGCGCCCTCCCGGCGACCGAGCGCCTCGCCCCGGTGCTCGACCACATCGAGACGTGGGAGGCGGACGGCCCGATCGCCCCGGGCATCGACGTGCGCTTGGCGCCGGGGCACACGCCGGGCAGCAGCGTGGTCGTGCTGTCCGACGGTGACCAGCGGGCGCTGCTGCTCGGTGACCTGGTCCACTGCCCGCTGGAGCTCCAGGACGACGACTTCAACCTCCTCGTCGACCACGACCAGGAGCTGGCCAACCGGGTACGGGAGGCCTACGCCCGCGAGCTGGAGGGCACCGATGTCCTGGCCGCCGCCGCCCACTTCCCCGGTCTGCGCTTCGGTCGCCTGCTCCCCGGCGAGTCGACCCGCCGCTGGACCTTCGACGGAGCCTGACGTGGTCGAGGCGCTCACGTACCCGTTCGGGCACGACGACGCGCTGGAGGTCGACCTGCGCTTTCGTGATCTGCAGCGCCGGCCACCCGTCCTGGTCCAGCTCCCGTACGGCCTGCCGTGCTGGCTGGCGACGCGGTACGAGGACGTCCGCACGATCCTCGGCGACCGGCGGTTCAGCCGCGTCTTCGAGCCGGGCACCGAGGTGCCCGGGGCGATGCGCGGGGCGAGCCTCGTCGACACCTCGATGCCGCTCGGCCAGGACCCGCCTCAGCACCTCCGCGTGCGTCGCGTCACGTCGTCGGCCTTCTCGCCGCGGGCCATCCGGCGCCTCGCCGACCAGCTCCAGACGATCATCGACGGCCTGCTCGACGACCTCGTCGCCCGAGGACCGGGGGCGGACTTCGTCGCCGGCTTCACCTGGGACCTGCCGGTCAGCGCGCTGACACTGCTCCTGGGCATCCCGGCCGAGGACGCCGAATCGTTCCAGGGCTGGGTGGTGACGAGCACGTCCGAGCGGGCGTCGGACGCGGATCGCCTCGACGCGATGATCCGGATCTCGCAGTACCTCGACCACCTGATCGACATCCGCCGTCGCCGCCGACACGACGACCTGCTCGCCACGCTGGTCGATGCCTGCGACGGCGCGGGGACCATCACGGAGGCCGAGGTGCGGGGCGTGATGCTCTCGCTGGTCGTGGGTGGCTTCGAGACGACGGCATCCCAGCTCGGCAGCACTGTGTACGCGCTGATGACGCACCGCGACCTCTGGCAGGAGCTGGTGGACGGGCGGGCGGAGGTGGCCGTCGCCCTCGAGGAGCTGTGGCGCTGGGTCCCCGGGTTCCGCTACGGGACGACGTTCGCGCGCTGGGCGACCGAGGACGTCGAGCTGGCCGACGGCTTCGTGATCCGCGCCGGTGAGGCAGTGCTTCCCGAACAACCCGTGGCCAACCGCGACGAGGCCGTGTTCCCGAACGGCTGGGAGCTCGACTTCCACCGTGACGACCCGCGCCCCCACCTCGCCTTGGGCTTCGGCGAGCACCTCTGCATGGGCATCCACCTCGCGAAGCTGCAGGTGGACCTCACCCTCCAGACGTTGCTCCAGCGCTTCCCCACCCTGGACCTCGCCGGACCGGCCGAGGAGGTCGAGTGGCCGACCTGGATGTTCATGCGTCAGGTCGGGTCGCTCCCACTCAGGTGGTGATTGTCACCGTGACCATCGCCCTTCCCGGCCGAGGATCCCGTGATCGTTGGGTCGGGCTCTGCCCCTCGACAGTCACGTGAGCCCGATTGCCGTTGTGACGGTCACTGGGCTGTGGTAACGTACTGGTGTTCGATTTTTCCGATGGTTTCCGGAGGGAGGTGACGAGCGGTGATCGGCGAGCTGGCTGACCTGGAACACAGCCTGGACCTGGCCAACAAGGCGACCTTCCACGGCCTCGCGGGCGCTACCAAGGCCGAGAACCTGCTCACCCTCTCCCGGCTGCGGAGCAAGCTCGACGCCCTGGACGCGTCGGTCATCACCGCCTTCGAGGCCACCCAGGAGCACGCCGCCGAAGGCCACGCCTCGGTGATCGGCTGGCTGCAGCACCGCCGCGAACACGGTGATGACGCAGCTCGACGCAAGCGGCTCGCCAAGCGCCTCCGGCTCATGCCCATCGCGGACCAAGCGATGGTCGACGGGGAGATCACCGCGCACCACGTCGACGTCCTGCACCGGGCGTGGCGCATGGTCGGCGAAGAAGCGTTCGCCATCGGCGAGCAGGCGCTCGTGGACGCCGCCGTGGTGAAGCGGTTCTCGGACTTCGCCCGACTCGTGGAGTACTTCATCTACGCCGCCGGCCCCACCGAGGCCGCCGACCGCGAGCAGCAGCAGTACGAGGAGCGCTACGGCTCCTCCTCCCGCACCCTGGATGGCTGCGGGAAGGTCGACGCCTGGATGACCCCCATCCCCTTCACCTTCTGGCAGGCCGAGCTCGAGCGCCTCATGGAGGTGCTGTACCAGGAGGATCGGGCCGAGGCTCAGGAGCGGCTCGGACGCCGGCCGCTCGCCTCCGAACTGGCCCGCACCACCCGCCAGCGTCGGGTCGACGCCATGGTGCTCATGGCCGAACGCTCCGCCGCCTTCGACGACCCCGAGGGTCCCGGGCCCTCACGGTTCGTGCTCAACCTCCACAGCGACACCGACCTCCTCGCCAAGATCCTCGAGGTCATCCGCGGCGGCATCCAGGACCCCGACCTGGACCTCGACGCAAGCACTGGAGCAGATCGAGCTCACCCCCGAATCCCTCCACGAGCTCGACGACGGCACCGTCATCACCGTCAACACCATCGTGCTGGCCATCCTCACCGGCGCCATCCGCGGCTACCTGTACGACCCGGACGGAGTGCCCCTCCGCTACGGCCGGGAACGCCGCCTGTTCACCAGAGCCCAGGCCGACGCCCTTCGGGCCCGGTTCCGGCGCTGCTGTCACCCCTACGGCTGTGACCGCACCGGGCCCTCACTCCAGTCCAACCACACCCCCGAGTGGCAGCGGGGCGGACAGACCGACATCGACAAGGCCGACACCGCATGCGGGCCCCACAACCGCTGGTACACCAACACCTACGGCCAACCCCCGCCGCCCGCGCCCATCGACACCGGCCAACGAAGAACCCCGCCCGACACCGGGCCCCTCCCCTGATCGCGGACCGCAACCCAGAGAGGGGACGAGCGCGGCCGGGCGGTCAGCCGTCCTCGTCGAGCTCGATGGTGAAGGCGTCGAGGTAGTCGGCGGGAACCCGATCAGTCGACGTCGGCCAGCTCCAGGCTGGCGACCACGCCGTCGGCCTCGAGCTCGGCTATGGCCTCGTCGTCGTAACCCACCTCCGCGAGCAGCGCCCGCGTGTGCTCACCGTGCTCGGTGAACGGCCGCGCCTGGCTCGGGGTGTCCGAGAACGCGATCACCGGTGAGTAGCGCCAGTACGTCCCGCCGAGGCTGGGGTGGCTCGACCGGCGTCATCATCTCGATGGCCTGCGCCTGGGGGTCCTCGAACAGGAAGGCGAAGTGCGACATCGCGTCGGCGACCACGCAGCCGACGCCGGCCGCCTCCCACGCCTGGGCCGTGCGGGTCAGGAAGAACTCGGCCAACTGCTCGTCGTCGGCGGCGAGGTCCGGTCGGCCGACCTCGTCACGGAAGCAGGCGAACGCCTCGTCGTCGTCGGCCACGAACATCACCCAGCGCGGGTCGGGGTTGAGGTGGGCGGGCCGCTCGACACCGGCATCCGACGGCGCACTCGTAGAGGCGGTGGGTGGGGCCGATGCCGAACTGGCGGGGGTCGACCGGCGGGCGGGGGGCCTTGCCCTCGTGGTCGTAGGCGTCCTCGTAGTTGAGGAGCATGTTCGAGACGATCATCGCCGACTCGACGTCCTGGGCCTCGCCGGTGCGGTGCCGGGCGAAGACGCCGAGGGCCATGGCCGCGGCGTGGCCGGCGGCCGCGACCGGGTCGGCGCCGCTCTCGCGCAGCGGCGGGTTGCCCTCGCCGGTCTGGTACGCGGTCTGGCCGGCGAAGGCGGCGATGACGGGGTCGATGGCGGGCTGACGGTCGTGCGGGCCCTGGGAGCCGTACGACGCGGCGTACTGGTAGACGAGCGAGGGGTTGATCGCCCGGAGGGTGGCGGCGTCGATGCCCGAGGTGCTCGGGCACCTGGCCCCGGAAGCTGTGCACGAACACGTCGGCCTCGGCGACCAAGCGGTGGAGGACCTCACGGCCCCGCTCGTCCTTGAGGTTCAGGGCGATCGACTCCTTGCCCTGCATGGCCCGGACCATGTTGTTGTGGCCGAGGGCGGCGACCGGGTCGCCCCCGCCCCGCCCGAGCAGGCGGTAGGGGTCGCCGGCGACGGGCTCGACCTTGATGACCCGGGCCCCCAGCTCGGCCAGCAGCGCCGTAGCGAACGGGGTGGCGTAGTAGTAGGCGGCCTCGACGACGGTGATCCCCTCGAGCGGGCCACGCAGGCGACGCCCGCTGTCCTCGGCCACCTCGACGGGCACGACCTCGGCCGCGAGCACTTCCTCGGTGTGCTGGCCCGGGTCCGGCGCCGGCCCCCGCACCTCGGCCGGGGCCGTGGGGATCTTGGCCAGCGGGCCGATCTGCAGGATGGGCCCGACCCGGGGGTCGTCCAGTTCGACGGTGAGGTCGGCGGCGACCACCTGGGGATGGCGAAGGGCGTCCTTCGTCGTCTGGATGACGTCGGCGCAGACGTTGCCGTTCTCGAGGTACGCCTCGATCCACTCGGCCGAGGTCTTCTCCTTCATCCGCGCCTGCAGCCGGGTGACCAGCTCGACCTTGGCGGCGTCGTCGGGGAACCTCGCACGGCGCCCCCGAGAACCGCTCGTCGTCCCAGATCCACCCGAAGCCGATGGCCTCGATCCACGCCGGGAAGAAGTGCGGCTCGGACAGGGAGTGCATGATCCACCGCCCGTCCTTGCACTCGACGAGCATCCCCGTGAGGGTGACCTCGCGGGGGTCCCGGTGGTGGGCCAGCGGATTGATCGCATCGGAGACCGCTTCGGTCGACGCGGCCTGGTCGACCGGCAGCGGCTCGCCCTCCCGGCGCAGGGAGCGGACCTGCGGGTTCTGGCGGCAGGTGATCGCCAGCAGCATGTTGAGGTCGAGGCGCTGGCCCCGACCGGTCAGGTCCCGGGCCCGGAGCGCGCCGAGGATGCCGAGCACCGCGAGCATCCCGGCGAAGTACGAGCCCTCGGGGCACGAGCGGTAGATCGGGCGCTTCCCGTCGCGCTCCCAGCCGGGCTGGTCCCGGTAGATGCCCGCCTTGGCCATGGCCAGCCAGTCGTCGGCCTCGACGTCGGCGAAGGGCCCGCTCGTGCCGAAGCCGGTGATCGAGCAGACGACGAGTGCCGGGTGGCCGTCGAGTAGGTCGTCCCCGGGCTCGTTGGTCACGACGACGTCGATCCCGGGCAGGAGGCGACCGAGCGCGGCCCGACCCTCATCGGTGCCGAGGTCGAGGGTGATGCTCCGCTTGCCCCGCTGGAGCAGCAGGTAGGCCGGCGTCGCTCCCGCGCTATCCACGGCGTCGACCTCCGGTGGCTCCACGCGGACGACATCGGCCCCGTAGTCGGCCAGGACCATCGTCGTCAGGGACCCCGCCGCACCTCGGCTGAGGTCCAGGACACGGATGCCTTCACACGCTCCGGACAACCTCATCCCCCTGGCTCGCAAAGTGGCAGTCCTCTGACACTATCCTGCACACGATGGTCGAGCCGGGGGGCAGCCTCGAGGGTCTGCGCGACGCGGTCCGGGACTGGTGCGCGGCGAACGTGCCGAAGGGCTGGCGGGACGAACAGCGCGGCGTCGCCCACGAGGACCTGGTCGAGTTCCTCCGCGGCTGGGGCGGCACGTTGCGGGACGGAGGGCTGGCCACCCCCCACTGGCCTCTCGAGTGGGGCGGTGGCTTCTCGGTCCCCGAGCAGGTCGTGATCGCCGAGGAGCTGGCCCGCGGTGACGTCCCCCGCAACGCCCTCTTCCACGTCGCCAACTTCAACGTGGCGCCGGCCCTGCTCCACCACGCCACCGACGAGCAGCGGCAGCGCTACCTGACCGGCATCCGCCAGGGCGAGGTGTGGTGCCAGGGCTTCTCCGAGCCCGACGCCGGTTCCGACCTGGCCAGCCTGCAGACCAGCGCGGTGCGCGACGGCGACCGGTACGTGGTCAACGGGCAGAAGGTGTGGACCAGCTGGGCCAAGGAGGCGGACTGGTGCATGCTCCTGGTCCGCACCGATCCCGAGGCCACCAAGCACAAGGGCATCAGCTGCCTGGTCGTCGACATGGCGACCCCCGGGATCGAGGTGCGCCCGATCCGCCAGGTCTGGGGTCCCGCCGACTTCAACGAGGTCTTCTTCGACGACGTCGTCGTGCCCGTCGAGAACCTGCTCGGCGACGAGAACCGGGGCTGGGGCGTCGCCCAGGGGACCCTCGCCCCCGAACGGGCAGTGGCCATCCTCGAGATGACCGAGCGCCTCCGCTGCCACGGGATCGAAGCGGCGGTCGCCGAGGCCGCCGCCTGGCGCCTCGCCGACGGGCGCCCCGCTCTGGACGACGACGCCGTCCGGGAGCGCCTCGCCGCCCGCTACGCCGAGGTGCACGTGTGTCGTCACCTCCTCAACCAGATGATCGACGGGATCCTGCGGGGCGAGGACGTGAGCGGGACGTCGTCGATCATCAAGGTCTTCTACACCGAGGTGCTCCACGGGCTCATGCAGGAGATGACCGCCCTCGAGGGCGTCGCCGGCCAGCTGGACCGACCGGTCCTGGCCTGCTCGGGCTGGGAGACGGGGTTCTGGATGAACGACTACCTGCACGCCTTCGGCTGGCTGATCGGTGGCGGGACGAACGAGATCCAACGCAACGTGATCGGCGAGCGGATGCTCGGCCTGCCCCGGGAGGGACGATGACGACCTTGACCGATGCCGAGCGGGCCGAGCTGCGGGCCACGGCCAGGAGTGCCCTGACTCGGTCGTCGGCTGATCGGTGGCGCCAGGTGGTCGAGCTGGGCTGGACTGCCATCCACGTCGACGAGGCCCACGGCGGCGCCGGCTGCGGCTACGCCGATCTCGCCGTCGTGCTCCACGAGCTGGGCCGCGGCCTCATCCCCTCTCCGCTCCTGGCCAGCGCCGTCCTGGCCGACGCGGCACTGGCCCAGGCCGACGACGACCGCGGTCTGCGGGCCCGCCTCGCCGTCGGTGAGGCCGTCGGCACCGTCGCCCTCGCCAACGTCGACGGGGGCTACGAGCCCGGACGCCGCACGGCCACCTGGCGGGGTGACCGCCTGGACGGCGCCGCCGGGTTCGTGCCCGACGCCGATGTCGCCGACGTCCTGGTGGTCGCCGCCCGGGACGAATCCGGTACCGCGGCCGCGTTGGTCGTCGACGCCGCGGCGGTGGCCGTCGAGGCGATGCCGACCCTCGACGAGACTCGCCGGCTGTTCCGGGTGACCTTCGACGGGTCAGACGGTCGCCACCTCTGCGAGCCTGGGCCGGATGCCGAGGCCCTCCTCGATCGGGTGCTCGCCCTCGGCGTGATCGCGACGGCGGTTGACGCCGTCGGCGTCGCCGAGCGGGCCCTCGACATGACGACGGCCTACGCCAAGGAGCGCCAGCAGTTCGGGCGGCCCATCGGCTCGTTCCAGGCCGTGAAGCACCACTGCGCCGACATGGCCATCGCCGTCGAGGCGGGGCGAGCCGCGGTGACCGCCGCCGCCGAGGCCCTCGACGGCGACCCAGCGGGGTGGGCGACCGCGGCGGCGATGACGGCGTCCTACGTCGGCCCCGCGGCGTCGAACGTGTGCGACCTGGCCCTCCGGGTCCACGGCGGCATCGGGTTCACCTGGGAACACGACTGCCACCGCCTCCTCAAGCGGGCCAAGCTCGACGAGGTGCTGTTCGGGAGCCCGTCCTGGCACCGTCGACGCCTCGCCGACACCGTGTTCCCGGCCCTGGTGGCGTCATGAGCCCGAGGACGCTGGACGAAGCGACCATCGACGATGTCCGGAAGCGGATCGGCATCCCGGTGCGCTACTCGCCCCGGCAGCACAACGAGGTCTCGTCGACCGACTCGTTCCGCCACTTCGCCCGGGCCTACGGCGACGACAACCCGCTCTACACCGACCCGGCGTACGCGTCGGCCTCGTCGTGGGCCTCACCGATCGCGCCGCCGCTGTACCCCTTCGTGTCCGGCATCAGCCGCAAGGTCGAGCTGTCCGCCGCCGAGAAGGCCCTGCTGGCCGAGGGCGACCCGCTGGCCGGCATCGGCCAGTACATGTGCGGCGAGCGGTGGATCTTCCCCAGGCCGGTGCGGGCGGGCGACGTGCTGTGGCAGTCCCAGAGCCTGCACTCGGCCGATCTGCGGCCCAGCTCGTTCGGCGGCGGCACCGGCGCCCTGGTCTCCCACCGGGTCGCCTGGGAGGACGACGCCGGCGACCCGTTCGCCTACCGCTTCCTCGACTTCTGGCACGCCGACCGGGAGGAGTCCCGGAAGGCGGGCAAGAACCGCGACATCGACCGGCCGCACTACTCCGACGAGGACATCGAGCGCTTCGACGCCCTCTACGAGGCCGAGGAGGTCCGCGGGGCCACGCCGCGGCTGGTTAGTGACGTCGAGGTCGGCGACGAGCTCGGCCCCATCGCCAAGGGCCCGCTGGGCGTCACCGACATGGTCAACTGGCACATCGGCGTCGGCTGGGGGATGTACGGCGGCGGCACGTCGAAGCTGGCGTACCAGAACCGGCGGCGGGTCCCGAAGTTCTACGTGCGCACCGACCTCGGTGTCTGGGACTCGGCCCAGCGCTGCCACTGGGACGACGAGTGGGCGCAGCGCATGGGCCACCCCGGCGCCTACGACTACGGCGTCATGCGCACCACCTGGATGGTGCACCTCATCACCAACTGGATGGGCGACGACGCCTGGATCTGGAAGGTGTCGGCCTCGGTCCGCAAGTTCAACTACCTGGGCGACGCCCACCTGGTCTCGGGCGTGGTCCGCGAGGTGGACCGGACTGCCGGCACCGTCACCGTCGACGTCACGGGCGAGAACCAGCGGGGTGAAGTGACCTGCGACGCCCGGATCGTCGTGCTGTTGCCGCCCGCCGACGGTGGTCCGGCCGTGATCCCCGCCTTCGACTCCGACCAGGTGCCGGAAGCCGCCGCCCCGTGAGCACACGGGTCGACTTCCTGGCCGGCGTCCGGGTGCTCGAGCTGGGCGACGGTGTCGCCGGCGCCTCGGCCACGGGCATCCTCTGGTCGCTCGGAGCTGAAGTGACCACGGTCGTCGACGCCACCAGCCCCCACCGGCGGGGTCGCCCGGCGGTCGGTGGGGTGAGCCTGCTGGCCCGCACGCTCGACCGGGGCAAGACAGTGGTCGACGAGGCGCCGGACCCGGCCGGGTTCGACGTCGTCGTGGTCGACCAGGTGCTCCGGGGCTGCGACGACATCCCGGCCTACGTCGAGGGCTGTCGGAGCGGCGCGTGGGTCACCATCAGCGCCTTCGGGTTGAGCGGCGAGCGAGCCGGCGACGGCGCCAGCGAGCTCACCGTCGCGGCGGCCAGCGGGATGCTCTCGGCGGTGCGAGACCCCGCCTCGGGGCGGCCGCTGAAGCTGGCCGGCCAGCAGTCCCTGCTGAACACCGGGCAGGCGGCGGCCCTGGCAGCCTGCCACGCGCTCGACCTCGCAGCCGACGGGCCTGTCCACCTCGACCTGTCGGCCGTCGAGGCGACCCTGGCCATGGGCCCGGTGCTGGAGGTCGGCGGGATCCTGCTGGAGACCGGCGGCGTCGGGGGGGCCAAGCGCTACGGATCCCCGGCCGACTTCTACCCCTGCACCGACGGGCTGGTCCGCATTTCGGCGATGGAGGACCACCAGTGGCAGGGCGTGGTGACCGCCATGGGCTCACCGGCCTGGGCCGAGGCGTTCGCGACGGCCCAAGCCAGGATCGACGGCGCCGACGAGGTCGACGAGCAGGTTGCGGCGTGGACCGCCACCCGGTCGAAGGTCGAGGCGGAGACCGACTTGCAGGCCAACGGCGTGCCCGCGACGGCCGTGTACTCGCCGGCGGAGATCCTGGCGTCGCCCCAGCTCGCCCACCGTGACGCCTTCGAGTCCCTCCCGGTCGAGGGCGACGAGGCCCGGGTCGTCGGCCTGCCCGTCCGGGTCGTCGCCCGGGGGGACGGGGCCCGTCGCCACTCGCTGCGCGGGCTGCGGGTGCTGGAGGCGAGCCGGGTCCTCGCCGTCCCCCTGTGCGGGGCGATCCTGGGCACGCTCGGCGCCGAGGTCACGAAGCTGGAGGACCTTCCCCGCCTCGACATGTACCGCCGCCGCGGGCCCTACATCGAGGGCGAGCCCGGGCCGGAGCGGGGGGCCTACTTCGCCCTGATGAACCACTCGAAGGTGAGCGCCGGCCTCGACGCCGATGCCGAGCTGGACCGCCTTGGCGGGCTGGTCGCCGGCGCCGACGTGGTCATCGAGAACCTCGGCCGCAAGCGGGCCACGGCGCTGGGGCTGGCGCCGGAGGTCGTGGTTCCGGCCCGCCCGGAGGTCCTCGCCTTGTGCTCGTCGGGCTTCGGTCAGGACGGGCCCCACGCCCGGTACCGGGCCTACGCCTACAACCTCCAGGCCGCCTGCGCCCTCGGCTACCTGACCCGCACCGAGGGCGACGAGAGCGCCGAGATCGACATCGCTTGGGCCGATCTCATCGCGGCCTACGCCCTGGCCACGATCGTGGCCGCCTGGACCGTCGGGCCGCAGGGCAACGCCGGCGTCGGCCTCGACTTCGCCATGGCCGACCTGGTCGTGTCGCACTTCAACGAGGCCGTGGCCGCCGCCAGCCTCGGCCTCGACGGTGACGAGGACCGGGCCAACGAGCTGGCCCCGTTCGACCCCAACGGTGTGTACGCGACGGCGGACGGCTGGCTGGCGCTGTCGGTCGAGGGCGACGACCGGTCCCTGGTCGAGCTGCTCGGCCCGGCGTGGGGCGAGGCGATCGCCGCCGGCAAAGCGGCCGACCTGGCCGCCCGGCTACGGGCCGCCGGGGTCCTGGCTGAGGCGTGCGCCACCCCCGCCGACCTGGTCGACAGCGCCCAGCTGGCCACGCGTGGCCTGTTCGCCCCGGTCACCCACGAGGACTGGGGCGAGCGACGGCTGGTCGGGATCCCGTGGCGCCCCTACGGCGAACCCGCGCTCGCCCTCGGCCCACCGCCGACGCTGGTCACGGAGGTCTGATGGCCGACGACCCGTTCTCGCTCGCCGGCAAGGTGGCCCTGGTCACCGGCGGCGGTCGGGGCATCGGTGAGGGCATCGCCCGGGCGTTCGTCGAGGCCGGGGCCGCCGTTGCCCTCGTCAGCCGGACCGCTGAGCAGCTCGACCGCGTCGCCGCTGAACTGACCGCCCAGGGCGGCCAGGCCCTGGCCGTCCCGGCCGACCTCAACGCCGTCGACCAGCTGCCGGCGGTCGTCGAGCGGGTGGTCGACGAGCTGGGCGGGCTCGACGTCCTGGTGAACTGTGCCGGCGGCGGTGACCTGTGGCGGGCCCTGCCGGACAACACGGTCGACGAGCTGGCCGAGGCGTTCCACCTCAACGTCGGCGCGCCGTTCGAACTGGTCCGCCTGGCGGTGCCCCACCTCCTGGAGCGACCCGGCGCCTCGATCCTGAACATCGTCTCCAGCGCCATCCACCAGCCCATCCGTGGCCATCTGTCCTACGACGCCGCCAAGGGCGCCCTCCACTACGCCACCCGCTCGATGGCCGCTGCGCTCGGCCCGCGCATCCGGGTCAACGGGATCAACCCCGGGATCATCGAGACCGACGCCATGAAGGCGGTCGTCGCCGGGAGTGAGGGCGTCCTCGAGCAGCTGACCGACCGCATCCGGCTGCGCCGCCTCGGCACGCCGGCGGACATCGGGCGGGCCGCCGTCTTCCTCGCCTCGCCCGCGGCGTCCTTCATCACCGGCGTCTGCCTCGACGTCGACGGCGGCGCCGTCGGCGAGTTGCGGCCGAGGTTCCCCGACCTCTGATCGGTCCACGGCCGCGGGGACCGCAACTGATGGGACGGAAGGGGCGTGGGGGTGCCGCCGGAGCCCTCCGGGGCGGCCAGATCTCACTTGCTGTGACGACGGACGATCGCGGCGGAATCGCTCTGATTGGCCACGGAGCGTGGGAATCGATGCCTGATCAGTCCCCCTCGTCGCGCAGCGCCTTGAAGGTCGAGGAGGTCGAGGGGTTGCCCGCCAACTGGCCACCGTCCACCGGGATCACCGTCCCGGTGATGTAGCGGCTGCGGTCGGTGGCCAGGAAGAGGACGGTCTCGGCGATGTCGGACGGCTCGCCCTGGAGCTGGAGGGGCTGGCGGGCGAGGAGGAAGGCCCGGACCTTGTCCATGAGCGCCGCCTTCTCGTCCTCGGCCAGTCCGGCGCCGACCGTGTTGCCGAGGATCTCGGTCTCGATGTTGCCGGGGGCGATGGCGTTGACCCGGATCCCGTGGCCGCCCAGCTGGATGGCCGAGGACCGGGTGAAGTGGATCACGGCGGCCTTCGAGCTGTTGTAGGCCCACTGGCCCGGCGTGGGCTGGACCCCGCCGATGGAGGCGTTGTTGATCACCGAGCCGCCGCCGGTCCTCGCCATGGCCCGGGCCGCGTGGGCGGTGCCGGCCATGACGCCCAGCAGGTTCACGCCGAGGACGGTGTGGAAGTCGGCGAAGTCGTCATCGAGCAGGCTCGGGGTCCGGGCGCCGGAGATGCCGGCGTTGTTGAAGATGACGTCGAGGCGGCCATGGCGCTCGACCGTCGCGTCGACCAGCGCCGCCACCTGGTCGGGCTGGGCGACGTCGGTCCGCTGGAAGCCGGCGTCGGGCCCCAGGGCTTCAGCCGCGGCCTGGGCTCGCTCCCCGTCGACGTCGCCGATGACGACCTTCGCCCCCTCCGCCACCAGCCGCTCAGCCGTGCCGAAGCCGATGCCCGACGAGCCACCGGTGACGATGGCGACCTTGCCCTCGAGTTCCATGGTCATCGCTGTGGGAGCTCCCCCTCGGTGTCGACCCGGAGCCGCGTCAACGTCGAACTCTGGATCTTCCAGCCGTCGTCGGTGCGCACGTAGGTCTCTCTGTAGTGCCCCCAGCCCCGGATGGCGAACGTCGGGAAGTCGACCAGGTCGTTCATGGCCCAGATCCCCGACGCCGTGTCGGCACCGGTGAGCTCGATCTCGGGGGTGTGGACGTGGTGCACCGTCGTCGCGGACGTGAGCGCCCGGGAGATGACCTCGACGATGTGCTCGCGGCCATGGTCCTCGCCGCGGTCGGTGGACAGGTGGGCGTCCTCGGCCAGCGAGTCGCCGTAGAGGGCCCAGTCCTTGGTGTCGATGGCGCGGGTGTACCGGGCCCGGAGCACCTTGATCGCCTCGATGTCGGACAGGCGCTGCACTTCGTCGTCGGCGGCCATGGCCTCCCATTCCTGACAGTCGTCTGCCACAATAGACGCCATGCCGACGCTCCACCTCCGTGAGATCACCCCCGGCTTCGGTGCCGAGGTCGAGGGCTGGTCCCGCGGCGACGACCTCGACCCCGAGACCGTGGACGAGCTCCGGCGGGCGTTCGACGACTACGGCGTCCTCGTCTTCCGCGACGTCGAGGTCACCGCCGAGGACCAGCAGGCCCTCTGCGGCCTGCTCGTCGGGAGCGAGGCCCCCGCCGACCGGGCGGCCGCCGTGGCCAACAGCCACCTGTACTCGACCCGGATCTCCAACAAGGACGAGGACGGCAACGCCCCGTACGGTCGGCTGCTCTTCCACGCCGACGGGATGTGGAGCGAGAGCCCCCAGGAGCTCCTGTCCCTCTACGGCGAGCAGGTTGAGCAGCCATCGGTGCCCACGATCTACGTCAGCGCGACCCGGGCCCTCGAGCGCCTGCCGGACGACCTGCGGGCCCGCATCCAGGGCCGGACGGCCGTCCACCTGACCGGTCAACGCAATCGGGGCGGCTACGACGAGTCAGAGATCCTCCAGGCCGAGCGTCGCGCCGAGAAGAGCCGCTCGACCCCCGTCGAGCTGACCCACCCCCGTACCGGCGAGACGATCCTCTACGTCTCCCAGATGATGACCTCCGTGGTCGAGGGCTTGGAGCCCGACGAGAGCGAGGCGCTGCTGGCGGAGCTGTTCGCGGTGCTCTACGACGATGACCACGCCTTCGAGCACGACTGGCGGGAGAAGGACCTGGTCGTCTGGGACAACCTCGCCGTGCAGCACGGCCGTGGCCTGCTGACCCAGGACGGCACCGAGCGCAGCCTCCGCAAGGTCAGCGCCCCCGCCCCCGAGCGTGGCGATGAAGGCCTCCGCCGAGAAGCCCGCCTTCGCCCGCGGCACCTGACGCGAACTGGCGCCCGATTTCGGGGTCCTGGCCCCAGGATCGGGCGCCAGGACGGTGGGTCGGGCGGGTCAGCCCAGCTCGATGGGGAGGTGGTTCCAGCCGCGGGTGTCGATGCCGCCGAGGAGCTCGGCGCCGTCGTGGTCCACGGTCCAGTCGGGGAAGCGCTTCATGAAGGCCTCCAGGGCCTGCCGGATCTCCAGCTTGGCCAGGGACGCCCCGAGGCAGAAGTGCGGCCCGAAGGAGAACGTGTAGATCTGTGACGGCGGGCGACCGATGTCGAACTCGTCGGCTCGCTCGTGGTGGCGGTCGTCGCGGTTGGCGGCGCCGGGGAGGGAGACGATGGTGCTGCCGGCGGGCACGACCTGGCCGTGCAGCTCGACGTCACGAGTGGTGAAGCGACCGATGTGGTAGCTGGGGGGCTCGCAGCGGAGCACCTCCTCGACGGCTGAAGCCAGCAGGCCCGGGTCCTCCTGCAGGCGGCGGCGCTGGTCGGGGTGGTCGCCCAGCAACGAGGCGGCCCAGCCGAGGCCGGTGGCGGTGGTGTCGCTGCCCGCGCCGACGATCAGGCTCAGGTAGGTGACGATCTCGTCGCGCTCGAGCCGGCGCACGGTGCCGGTCTCGTCCTCGAATTCCATCTGCAGCAGCTCGGTCAGCAGGTCGTCGGTTGGGTGGGCGAGCCGGTCGTCGAGGTACTCGGTGAACAGCACGGCGACCTCGAGGATCCCGGCGAAGGCCTCGGCCCCCTCGTCGGCGGTGTCCTCGTTCATGGTCCGGTGGAAGGTGGCGTGCAGCTCGGCGTGGTCGCTCTTGGGGAGGCCGAAGAGCATCCCGATGACCTGGATCGGCAACCGGATGGCGAAGTCCTTCATGAAGTCCAGCCGCGTCGCCCCGTCGAGCTCGTCCGCCGTGGTCTCGAACAGCTCGTGGATCTCGGGCTCGATGCGGGCGATGGCCCGTGGGGTGAAGAGGCGGGACACGAGGGCCCGGTGCACGGTGTGCAGCGGCGGGTCTTCGCCGATGAAGAGGCCGGCGGGGACCGGGAAGCCCGACTTGATGATGTTGTAGACGGGCCCCTTGGCCGAGCTGAACGTGTCCCGCTCGCTGAGGACGCGGTTGACGTCGTCGGCGCGGCTGACCGCGTAGAAGTCCCGTTCCTCGTTGTAGTAGAGCGGCGCGTGGTCCCGCAGCCGGCGGTAGGTGTCGTACGGCGAGGCGAAGATCTCGCGGTCGTACATGTCGTAGTAGACGTCTGGCGTGGTGGTCGTCACTGGTTGCCCCCGGTCGCGAAGTGACAGTCGAATGTCAGTCTACGGTCTCGCACCGCTTGCGTGTCCACGTGCGGGCGTCCTACGATACTGACAGTCGACTGTCGTTTTTTTTGGGGGGTTCATGACCATCACCGAGGCCGAGGCCACGACGGGGAGCGAGCAGGACACCGCCCCCTACGTCATCGTCTCCTGTGACACCCACATCGGCCCGCGCCTCGTCGAGGACCTGCGGGACTACTGCCCGAAGGACCTGCTCGAGGAGTACGACGCGTACGCCAACGCCCTCCAGGAGAAGAAGGAGGCCGCCGCGGCGGCCCGGGGCCGGGTGGCCTTCGGCGGCAAGGAGATGGGCAACGACTGGGGCGTGCGGGTCGACAACCTGCAGACACCCGGCCACTACGACATGGCCGCCCGCCTGGAGGACTTCAACCGGGACGGTGTGGCCGCTGAGGTCGTCTTCCACGACAGCCAGAACGGCGAGCCGATCCCCTTTCAGACCGACACGCTGCTCATGCGGGCCGCCAACATCGCGCAGGACTTCGACCAGCTCAAGGCCGGTCAGCACATCTACAACCAGTGGCTGGCCGACGTCTGCTCGATCGAGCCGGAGCGCCACATCGGCCTGATGCACCTGCCGATGTGGGACATCGACGCCGCCATCGCCGAGCTGAAGTGGGCCCACTCCGTGGGGCTGAAGGGCATCAACTTCCCGACCCCCAAGATCTTCCTGGAGCCCTACAACTCGCCCAGCTGGGACCCATTCTTCTCCGTCGTCGAGGACCTGGGCGTGACGCTGTGCAACCACGGCGGGGCCGGGGCCAGCGGCGGGGCCTTCCCTGGCGCCATGTCCATCGCCAAGTACGAGATCTCGATGATGGCCCGGATCTGCCCGATGGACCAGCTGGTCTTCGGCGGTGTCTTCGAGCGCCATCCGGGGGTGCGCCTGGTCCTCACCGAGTCGCCGGGCACCTGGTGGAACTTCGTCCTGCAGGAGATGGACAGCATCTACCTGACCGACACCCGCAGCTACGGCCCCACCGAGAAGGAGCGGGTCCCCAAGCTGCCGAGCGAGTACGCCCGCGAGCAGGTGTTCATCGGCGCCAGCTTCCACGCCCGCTTCGAAGCCGAGGACGCCATGGCCAACGGCTACCAGGACCGCGTCATCTGGGGCTCGGACTACCCGCACTTCGAGGGCACCTACCAGTACGGCGCCGACGGTCCCAACGGCGAGCCGATGACGTGGGCGGCTCTGCGCTTCCACTACGCCGGGCTCGAGGACGACGTCGTCCGCCAGTACCTGGGCGGTAACGCCATGCAGGCCTACGACCTCGACGCCGGCGCCCTCGCCAAGGTCGCCGAGCGCATCAACGCCCCGACCCACGCCGACCTGAACAGCGACCCGGTCACCGAGCGGCCCGACGGTGCCGGGCACCTCGCCTTCCGCACCTTCGGCTTCTGGGCCTAGGTCCCGCATGGCCGACGGCCTCGAGGTCGACCGGCACGGGGCCGTCCTCGTCGCCACCATCGACCGCCAGGAGCGGATGAACGCCCTCGGCGGCGGGATCCACGAGCAGCTGATCGAGACCTGGGCCGTCCGCGGGGACCGATCCCGGTGTGCGGGCGATCGTCATCACCGGCGCCGGCGAGCGCGCCTTCTGCACCGGCATGGACCTCAAGGACCACGCCGAGCGGGGCGGACCGACGGCCGGTGAAGGACGACGTCCACGAGGAGCTGCGCCTGACGCCGCTGCAGTGCGACGTGTGGCTCCCGACGATCGTCGCCGTCAACGGCGTGTGCACGGGCGCCGGCCTGCACTTCCTCGCCGACGCCGACGTGGTGGTGGCCTCGTCGACCGCCACCTTCCTCGACACCCACGTCACCGTCGGTCAGGTCACCGCCCTGGAGCCGATCAGCCTGCTGCCCCGCATCGGCCTCGGCAACGCGCTGCGGCTGGCCGTGCTCGGTCGGGCTGGGCGGATGGACGCCGCCGAGGCGCTGCGCATCGCCCTCGTCGACGAGGTGGTCGAGCCCGACCAGCTGCTCGACCGGGCGATCGCGCTGGCCGAGATCGCCGCGTCGGGCTCGCCGGCCGCGATCGAGGCCTCGAAGCGGGCCATCCGCGGGGCCCTCGAGCGGCCGATGGCCGAGGCGATGCAGTGCGGCTGGGAGCTGCTGCTCGCCCACCGGGACCACCCCGACAGCCTCGAAGGCCCGAAGGCCTTCGCCGAGAAGCGGGACCCGGAGTGGCGGTGACCGACGTGACCGAAGAGCTCGCCGCCGAGGTCGACGCCTTCCTGCGGGCGACCCTTCCGGCCGACTGGGTCGCGGCCATCGACGCCGACGACTGGGACGCGCTGTCCCGCATCCGCCGTGAAGCCGACGCCGACGAGATCTGGCGGCGGGTGGCCGCTCAGGGCTACCTGGTCCCGACCTGGCCCGAGGAGTTCGGCGGGCTCGGGCTCGAGCCGAAGCAGGGCGCGGCCATCGCCAAGGGCCTCGGCCGCTTCCGACTGCACCGGTTCAACGCCACGGTGGGCGTCGACCTCGTCGGGCCGGCCATCCTGACGTGGGGCACCGACGAGCAGAAGGCGCGGTTCGTCCCGCGCATCGCCCGTTACGAGGACATCTGGTGCCAGCTGTTCTCCGAGCCCGGCTCCGGCTCCGACCTCGCCGGTCTCGCCTGCCGGGCCGTGCGGGACGGCGACACCTGGGTGGTGCGCGGCCAGAAGGTGTGGACCAGCCTCGGCGACATCTCGGCACATGGCATCCTCCTGGCCCGCACCGATCCCGACGCGCCGAAGCACCGCGGGATCACCGCCTTCCTCCTACCGATGGACGCCACCGGGGTCACCGTCCGACCCCTCCGTCAGATCACCGGCGACGCCGAGTTCTGCGAGGTCTTCCTCGACGACGTCGAGGTGGACGACGACCTGCGCCTCGGGCCCGAGGGCGACGGGTGGCGGGTGGCCATCTCGGTGCTGATGAACGAGCGGCAGTCGTTCCCGGCGGGCGACAGCGCCCTGCCCGGGACGGTGACCGGTCGCTCGGTCGCGGGCCTCATCCAGCGCCACGCCCCCGTCGCCGATCCCGTCCTGCGGCACCGGCTGGTGCAGGCCTACATCGAAGACCGGCTGGTCTCGATGACCAAGCAGCGGGCCGCCGCCCGTCGGCGGGCGGGGCAGCCACCCGGGCCGGAGGGGTCGGTGTCGAAGCTCTTCTTCAGCGAGCACACCCAGCGGCTCCAGGAGCTGGCCGTCGACCTCGAGGGCCCGGTCGCCCAGGCCTGGCTCGAGGACGACCGGTGGTCGAAGAACACGGCGTGGTCGTTCCTCCGGGTCCGGTCGAAGACCATCGCCGGCGGCACCTCCGAGGTCCAGCGCAACATCCTCGGCGAGCGCATCCTCGGTCTGCCCAAGGAGCCCGAGCTGGACCGCGACGTGCCGTGGTCCGAGGTGCGGCGCTCCGGATGACGGAGGATCCGACCAGCCTCCTCGACATCGCCTCAGCGCCGAGCCGAGCAGGATCCGTCCACGCCGTTCCTGCTGACCGTGGACGGGGCGGACGTGCGCACGCTCACCTACGGCGACGTCCTGGAGCGGGCGGCGGCCCTGGCCGGTGCGCTCCCGCCGACTCGGACCGGGTGACCGGGTCGGCTGCTACCTCTCGAACTCGCCCAGCTGGGTCGTGGCCTCGCTGGCGGTGTGGATGCACGGGGCGGCGGTCGCCGCGGCGGGCACGTTGATGCCGGGGGCCGAGGCGACCTCGCTGTTCGAGCTGGCAGACGTCCGAGCGGTCGTGGCCCTGGACGAGGCCCCGTGGGACGGCGAGGCCCTCCGGATCGACGAGGGCGGCGTCGGCGCAGCCGGTCCGCCGCCCGACCTGCGCCTGCCGGACGCGGGCGACGAGGCGGTGGCGATCTTCACCTCGGGGACCACCGGGAAGCCCAAGGGCATCACCCACAGCCACGCCGACCTCGTGGCGTCGGCCCGCCGGGTCGCCGCCGGCTACGCCCGCACCAGCGACTACCGGCCCGAGCCCGCGCCGGCCCACCTCGCCCCGGGCACCCTGTTCAACCCGTTCGGTCACCTCGCCGGGTACAGCCGGCTGGCCTTCCGCATGTGGATCGGCCGGCCGCTGGTGATCGTGCCGAGGTTCACCGTCGCCGCGGCGAAGGCGCTGTTCGAGCGGTTCGATCTCGACACCCTCCAGCTCACCCCGACGATGATCCACATGCTCGCCGTGGCCGAGGAGCCGGTCGACCTCGGCAGCGTGAAGTACGTGACGTCCGGCACGGCGCCGCTCTCGGTGGCGACCCGCGAGCGCTTCGAGGACCGGTTCGGCGTGCCGGTCATGCAGGCCTACGGGATGAGCGAGGTCGGCGCCGTCGCCCAGGAGCGGATCGACGACGTGAAGGCCGGCCGTCGTGGGCCCGGCTCCGTCGGTCGCCTGGCCGCCGGCGTGGAGGTGCGGATCCGGCCGCTCGACGACGACCGCCCGGCGGGGGAGGGCGAGATCCTCGTCCGGACCGACGAGGTCACCGAGTCGTTCATCGGCGGCGCCCCGATGCCACTCGACGAGGACGGCTGGTTCGCCACCGGCGACGTCGGCCGGCTGGACGACGGGATCCTCTACATCACCGGCCGAGCCCAGGAGAAGATCATCGTCGGCGGGTTCAACGTGTATCCGGCCGAGGTCGAGGACGTCGCCCGCCGCTCGCCGCTGGTCCGCGACGCCGTCGTCGTGGGCGTGCCCGACGACCGCCTCGGCGAACCGCCGGTCGCCGGGATCGTGTGGGAGGGCGTGCCGGACGAAGCGGCGCTCGACGGACGAGCTGCGCGCCAACCTGGCGGCCTACAAGGTGCCGCGGTCGCTGTTCTCGCTCGACGCCGTCCCGCTCACCAGCCGGGACAAGGTCGACCGGCGCCGGGCGCTCGAGCTCGCGCTCGACGAGAGGAGGCGAGGATGGCCTGGCAACCGATGAAGGGCGTGAAGGTCGTCGAGGTGGCGCAGTTCACCTTCACCCCCTCGGCCGGCGCGGTGCTGGCCGACTGGGGCGCCGACGTGATCAAGGTCGAGCACGCCGAGCACGGCGACGCCCAACGGGGCTTGACGATCGGCGCCGGCGGCGTGGCCGCGGGGGCGTTCCAGCCGCTCATGGAGCACCCGAACCGCGGCAAGCGCAGCATCGGCTTGTCGCTGGAGGTGCCGAGCGGTCGAGACGTGCTGCTGGAGCTCGTGCGCGGACGCCGACGTGTTCCTCACGAACTTCCTGCCGAGCGCCCGCCGGAAGCTGCGCATCGAGGTCGAGGACATCCGGGCGGCGAACCCGGCGATCGTCTACGGCCGGGGCAGCGGCCACGGCCAGCGGGGCGACGAGGTCGAGCGGCCCGGCTACGACGGTTCGACGTTCTGGTCCCGGATGGGCTGCGCCTGGGGCGTGACCCCGCCCGACAGTCGCCGGCTGCAGGGCCAGCCCGCGGGCGCGTTCGGCGACTCGGTGGGCGGAGCGATCATGGCGGGCGGCGTGGCGGCGGCCCTCTTCGAGCGCGAGCGGGGCGGCGAGACCTCGGTGGTCGACATCTCGCTCATGAGCGTCGGCGCCTGGGCCATGGCGCTCTGGATCGGCACCGCCCTGCTCACCGGCGAGGCCACCCCGCCGCCGCTGTCGACGGCGCCACCGCACATCCCCGTGAACCCGATGATCGGCGGCTACCGCACCTCCGACGGCCGCTTCATCACGCTGATGATGGTGCAACCCGGCCGCTACTTCGCCGACCTCTGTGCCCACCTCGGCCTCGAGCACCTGCTGGAGGACGAGCGCTTCCAGGACGGCCGAGGGCCTGATGGCCAATGCGGAGGAGGTGGGTCGCCACATCGCCGAGGCCGATCGCCGCGAAGCCGTACGCCTACTGGCGTGACCACCTGCAGACGCTGGAGGGTCCATGGGCACCGGCGCAGGACCCGGTCGAAGTCGCCGCCGACCCGCAGTTGCGGGCGAACGGCGTGCTGCTCCCGGTGGTCGACGCCGAGGGCACGACGCGGACGCTGGTGGCCAACCCCGTCCAGTTCGACGAGACGCCCCCCGAGCTGACACGGGGGCCGACCTTCGCCGAGCACACCGACGAGATCCTGCGGGAGCTGGGCAAGATCGAGGACGAGATCCTCCAGCTCAAGATCGACGGTGCGTGCACCTAGGTCAGAACTGGGCGATGAGCAGCTTCAGCTCGTCGTCGATGATGTCGCGGGGGTCTCTTCGTCGCCGGACCGGCGAACCAGCGCAACACCGCACGCCGGTAGGTCGACGAGCACGACGGTGGCGAAAGGGAACAGCTCTCGTCGGGCTCCGCCAGACTCCGCCGCTGGGCGATCGCCTCGGCCAGCGTGGCGATGTCCTCCTGGACGTGGTCCTGGACGCCACCGCGCAGCGTCGCCGACGACGCCACGGCCTGCTCGTACGAGGACCAGCGACTTGCGTCGCTTCGCCAGCTCCGGCGCCAGGTCGACCAACGTCTGGTGGATGGCTGCGACGTCGCTGATGGTCGACGGCTGGGCGAGGAAGTGCTCGGTGAAGGTCTGGTACCACCCGTAGGAGCCGGCGAAGAGCACCGACTCCTTGGTGGGGAAGTACCGGAAGAACGTGCGGGGCGAGACGCCGGCGCCTGGTCGGCGATCTCGTCGGTGGTGGTGTCGTCGTAGCCCTTCTCCGCGAACAGGGACGAGCGCGGCCTGCTGGAGGGCGCCTCGCCGTCCGCATCTTGTGCGCCTGCCGACGGGAGGGCGGCACGGTCGAGGTCAGCTCGTCGCCCACGGGGACGACGCTACCCCGCCGTGCCGGTCACCTTGACAGTCTCCTGCCTCAGCCATAATGTGACACTCGACTGTCACTTGGGGATCGAGGGGGTCGGGTGTCGCACGCTGAGCTGCTGGAGGACCTGGCGCCGCCCGCGGGCGCGTCCTGGGTCCCCGTGGCCCAGCTCGGCACCGGCTCACCGTTCCGGTCCGGCCTCTGTCGCGAGCAGGTCGACCGCCTCGTCGCCTTCGGCGGCGCGTGGCCTCCCGTCCTGATCAGCGACCGGGACGGATCGCTGGTTGACGGGGCCCACCGGGTCGCCGCCGCCCGCCGGTTGGGGATGGCCCGCCTCGAGGTGGAGCTGTTCGCCGGCGGCCCCGAGGAGGCGTTCGTCGAGTTCCTGCGCCGCAACGTGACCCATGGCCTCATGCTCTCGGTGACCGAGCGCAAGGGCGCGGCGTCCCGGGTCCTGCGGGAGCACCCGGTCTGGTCCGACCGCCGCATCGCTGAGCTGTGTGCCCTCTCGCCGAAGACGGTCAGCCGCCTGCGGGCGGAGGGCCGTCCAACGGAGGAAGGTCGCCAGTCAGACGACCGTCGACTCGGGCGCGACGGGCGCCTTCGGCCGGCCCGGCAGGGATCGGCGCGGACCCGTGTCCTCGAGGCGCTGCAGATCGAGCCGGACGCCTCGCTGCGGACCGTCGCGGCCTGGCGGGCGTCTCGCCCGAGACCGTGAGGCTGGTGCGACTGAACCTCGCCGAGGCGCCCGAGGTCGAGTCGCCGCCGGTCGACGGACCGTCCTGGCAGGGCGACACCGCGCTCGGCGGCCGCCGCCGACGGCGAGCATTTCACGAGGTGGTTCGCGCAGACCTCGGTGACCGACGACGACCTGGGCCGGGTCCCGACCGTGCCGTTGAGCCGGGTCTGCGTCGTGGCCGACGAGGCCCGCGTCGCTCCGAGACCTGGCTGGAGCTCGCCCGGGCGCTCGAGGCCCGCTCCGGCCGGAGCCGGTAGCCGCCGGGATGGAGACGATCACCGGACGGACGACTGGTCACCCGCGAGCTGGCCGACTGGGTCGCCGGCCTCCAGGTCGACGACGTGCCCGACGACGTCCTCGCCGAGGCCGGACGGGCGTTCGCGGACTTCCTCGGCGAGTGCCTCTTCGTCGGCGGCACGAAGCCGTGGGGCTCAACGATCACCGCGTTCTGCGCCCAGGACGGCGGCGGGCAGCCGGAGGCGACGATCATCGCGCACCGGCGAGCGGACGCTGACCGCGCGGGCCGCGCTGGCGAACGGCACGATGGCCCTCGGCTTCGAGTACGCCGACTTCGGGGCGGGCAGCCGGCCCTACCCGTTCGCCGTGACCGCGCCGCTCGCCATCGCCGAGTCGAGGGGCTGCTCCGGCCGGGACCTCGCTCTGGCCATCGTCATCGGCTACGAGGTGATGGGCCGGGTGTTCCCGCGCCACCTTCGAGCGCGGGAAGACCATTCCGTTCTACGTCCCGTCCGTCTACGGGACCCTGGCCGCGGCGGCCGGCAGCGCACGCCTGCTGGGCCTCTCGCCCGAGCACACCAACCACGCCCTCGGCCTCGCCGCGGCGTTCACCGGCGGCACCTTCCAGGGCCACGAGGAAGGCGCCTGGCAGCGCTCGCTCAACGGCGGCATGGCCGGCGAGCGGGGCGTGACCGCCGCCCTGCTGGCCCAGACGGGCTTCAAGGCCACCGAGCTCGGGCTCGAAGGCGTGCAGGGCTTCGCCCGCATGTACACCAACGGCCACCTCGACCCGGCGGCGCTGCTGGACGGCATCGGCGAGTCGTTCATCATCACCGACCGCTGGGTCAAGCGCTACCCGATGAACACGACGTTGCACGCCCCGGTCGAGGCCCTGCTGCAGATCATGGGCGAGCACCACCTCCGCCACGACGGACATCGAGGAGATCGACGCCGCCTGGCAGCAGCGTCGAGCCGTTCCTCGCCAAGCAGGAGGTCTCGACGGTGGTGGCGGCGCAGGCCAGCCTGCCGTTCGCCCTCGCCGTGGCGGCGGTCCGGGGCCAGGTCGGCGTCGACGAGTTCACCGACGAGACGGTCGCCGACCCGGTGGTGCAGGCGATGATCCCGCGCACCGTCGTCCACCAGGACGACGACCTCTACGCCAAGGTCACCAACTCGCATGCCGGGGCGGGTGACGGTGCGGACCAAGGACGGCCGGTCGTTCATGGCCGAGGTGCTGTACCCGAAGGGCAACCCCGCGAACCCGCTGTCCGAGGACGAGTTCAAGGCCAAGTTCATGGACATGGCCGGTCCGCGTCCTCGGCCACGACCAGGCCGACGAGCTGTACCACCGAGCCCGGGCGCTCGGTCGAGGTCGGCGACGTGGCGGAGCTCGCCCCGCTGTTCAGCCCCAAGCGCAGACTCGGGCATGAACGCGATCGAGAAGATCCTCGCCCGCCACTCCGAGCAGGACGTCGTGCGGCCGGGCGACGTCGTCATGGTCGACGTCGACGTCACCGTGCAGTTCGACCACGCCCGGGCCGACGTCCTCAAGATCGCCAACCCCGACAAGCTCGTGCTGCTCCACGACCACGTCGTGCCGGCGCCGACGGTGCAGGCGGCCAACAACGCCAAGAAGATGCGTGAGTTCGTCGAGCGCTTCGGCATCGAGCACTACTTCCCGGTCGGCCAGCACGGCATCTCCCACGTCCTCGTCGCCGAGGAGGGCTACGCCCTGCCCGGCCAGATCCTGGTCAACGCCGACTCCCACACCTGCTCGTCGGGTGCCATGAACTGCCTCGCCCGGGGCATGGGCCCATCGGAGATGCTCTACATCCTCTGCAAGGGCCAGACCTGGTACCTGGTCGGCTCCACCACCAAGGTGGTGCTGGAGGGAGCGCTGCCCGAGCGGGTCTACGCCCGCGACGTCATCCACCACCTCCCCGGCCAGTACGGCGACTTCGCCGGCCGCAACCTGGAGTGGCACGGCGACGGCCTCGCCGGGATCGACGTCGACGGCCGTCTGACCATGGCCACGATCTCCGCCGAGCTGTCCGCCGAGTTCTCGCTCTTCCCCTACGACGACCTGCTGGCCGAGCACCTCGAGGGCCGGGCGAAGTGGCCGTTCGAGCCGGCGCACCCCGACGACGACGCCGAGTACGACCAGGTCATCACCGTCGACCTGTCGTCGCTGGAGCCGCAGATCGTCCTGCCCGACAAGGTGGCGTGGAACACCAAGGGCGCCCGCGAGGTGGCCGACGAGCAGGATCAAGGTCGACCAGGCCTTCATCGGCTCCTGCGCCAACGGTCGTCTCAGCGACTTCGCCGTGGCCGCCGAGATCCTCGACGGACGCCAGATCGCGGCCGGCACCCGGATGATCGTCACCCCGGGCAGCCAGGACATCCTCAAGCAGGCGATCAGGCCGGGCTACGTGGAGACCCTCATGGACGCCGGTGCCGTGGTCACCAGCTCGACGTGTGGCGCCTGCTACGGGGGCCACATGGGCCTGCTCGCCGACGACGAGGTCTGCATCACCGCCTCGACCCGCAACTTCAAGGGCCGCATGGGCAGCCCGACGGCCAGCGTCTACATGGGCTCACCGGCGACCGTGGCCGCCTCCGCCGTCGCCGGCGCCATCACCGATCCCCGGGACCTGTGATGCACGCCACCTTCACCGGCAAGGTCTGGCTGTTCGACCACGACATCAACACCGATCTCGTGATCCCGAACTTCGCCGTGCTCATGCCCCTCGAGGAACAGCTCCAGCACTGCTTCTCGGCCAACCGGCCAGGATGGGTCGACGAGGTGCAGGCGGGCGACGTCCTCGTCGTCGGTCGCAACTTCGGCGTCGGCTCGGCCCGCAACATCGGCGCCGTGTTCCACGCCCTCGGCATCAGCGGCGTGGTCGCCGAGTCCTTCAACGGCCTCGGCCTCCGCAACTGCATCAACGCCGGGCTCCCGTCCCTGCCGTGCCCGGGCGTGCTCGGACGTGTTCGCCGAAGGCGACGTCGCCGTAGGTCGACTGGACCACCGGCGACGTGCGCAACGTCACCTCCGGCGCGACCGCGACCGGGCAACCCGATCCCCCCGCAGCTGCGGGACATCATCCCGGCGGCGGCGTCGAGGGTGTGCTCCGCCGCGAGGGCTACCTCGCCGAACCGTCGCCGCTGGAGATCAGGCGACGAGCCGGTGACGGTCACCGAGCAGGTCGCCCGCTGGGTGGTGGAGGTGGACGAGGGCGACCTCCCCGAGGTCGGCGTCCGAGCGGGTACGCAACCTGGTCCTGGACTCGCTGGGCAACCAGTTCGCGGGCATGGCCGTCCCCACGGGGCGGCTCCTGGCCGACTGGGTGCGGGCGCAGGCGGCCGCCCCGGTGTGCACCGTCACGGCGCAGGACTTCCGACGACCGCCGCCTTCGCCACGCTCCTCAACGGCGCGGCCTCCCATGCCCTCGAGAACGACGACATCGCCACGTTCAGCAGCCACCCGAACAGCCCGCTGACGGCGGCTTCACTGGCGCTGGGCCAACAGCTCGGCGTGTCGGGTCGCGAGCTCGTCCTCGCCTGGATGATCGGTTGGGAGGTGACCGCCCAGACCATGAAGGTATGCCTCGGCCCCCGCGGCAACGAGCTGATCAACCGCGGCTGGTTCAACCAGGGCTTCCAGGAGACGCTTGGGCGTCGCCGCGCTGGCGTCCCGGCTGCTGGGGCTCGACCTCGACGCCACCCGGATGGCGCTGGGCCACGCCGCCTCGGCCATGGGTGGCTTGATGAAGAACCGGGGAACCGACACCAAGGGGTTCACCGCGGGCAGCGCCGCCATGCACGGGGTCATGGCCGCCGAGCTGGCGGGGACCGGCTTCACCGCCGACCGCGACATCCTCGACGGCGAGCTCGGCGTGGCCCGCCTGCTCGGCCTCGACCAGGGTGACCCCGAGCGGATGCTGCGACGGGCTCGGGACGTGGGACCTGGCCACCCGCGGCTCGACCATCCGGTTGCACGCCTGCTGCGGAGCCGCCCACTGGAGCATGGAGGCCCTCCAGCTGCTGCTCCGGCGGCGAGCCGGTGACCCCGGACGACATCGAGTCGATCGAGGTCGAGATCCCGGAGTTCCTCCTCGCCGATGCTGCCCAACCACGAGCCGACCACCGGGCTCGAGGCCAAGTACAGCCTCGAGTACGCCTTGGCCACGGTCGCCCTCGACGGCCATGGCCGCGTGAACCAGTTCCGCGACGACGCGGTCGCCCGACCCGAGGCCCGGGACCTGATGGCCCGCGTGACCACGATCCCGGTCGACGGTCCGATGCAGAGCCGGGTCGTGGTGACCCGCCGCAATGGCGAGCGTCTCGAGGAGACCGCGAATCGGGCCCACGGCAGCCCCGCCGACCCCCTCACCCAGGAGGAGATCGTGGACAAGTTCGACGAGTGCGCCGCGGCCACCTCGACCGAGGCCCAACGGACCCGGATCGTCGAGCTGTGCAGCCGGCTGGAGGCCCTCGACGACGTGGGCGAACTGGCCGAGGCGATCGGGGCGGACGCGCGATGAGCCCACGACCTCGTCATCCGCGGCGGCACCGTCGTCGACGGCACCGGCGCACCGGCGTTCGTGGGCGACGTGGCGATCACCGACGGCCGCATCGTCGAGGTCGGCGAGGTCACGGGCGACGCCGCCCGCACGATCGACGCCGCCGGCCTGGTCGTCGCCCCCGGCTTCATCGACGCCCACACCCACTACGACGCCCAGCTGCTCTGGGACCCCTCGGCCAACCCCTCGACGGCCCACGGCATCACGACCGTCCTGCTCGGCAACTGCGGGTACACCCTGGCGCCGGTCCGGTCCGAGGACCAGGACTACCTGATGGGCCTGTTCGCCGCCGCCGAGGAGATCCCGAAGGCCGCGCTCCAGCAGTTCGCGCCCCTCGGCTGGGAGACCTTCCCCGACTACCTCGACTGGCTGGAGGGCAGGGTCGGCATCAACGTCCTGACCCAGGTCGGCCACAGCGCCGTGCGCCGCTTCGTCATGGGCGAGGCCGCCCTCGAGCGGGAAGCCACGGCGGACGAGGTGGCCGAGATGGTCCGGGTGGTCGAAGAGGCCATGGACGCCGGTGCCGCCGGGATCAGCAGCAGCCAGGCCCCGCACCAGCGCGGCGAACTGGGCGAGCACATCCCGTCGTTCTTCGCCGACAGCGCCGAGACCCAGGCGCTGGCCGACGCCGTCCGACGCAAGGGCGGGCGCCTCCTGTCGATCAACCCGGCCAGCAAGCGCTCCGGGCATCAGCGAGGAGGACCAGGCACTGCTGGTCGAGCTGGCGGAGCGCTCCGGTGCGGCCGTGTCGTGGAACGACTTCGGCATGGGCACGCCCGATGGCGACCGCACCCTCGAGTTCATGGAGGCGCAGGTCGAGCGTGGCCTCGAGGTCTACGCCGTGGCCCGCTGCCAGCGGGCCGAGACGCGCTTCACCCTCAAGAAGCTGTCGTCGGTGTTCGCCACCTCCGAGGCCTGGGTCGACCTGTCCAAGCTGGATCCGGCCGACAAGCTGGCCGCCCTGGCCGACCCCGACTGGCGGCAGCGCCTCGGCGAGTTCTGGGCGCACGGCGAAGTTCATGGTCAACGCCTCGGTCGAGAAGGCCGGCAGCGAGGCGACCGCCCCGCTGGAGGGCCGGTTGCTCGTCGACATCGCCGAGGAACGCGGGTGCACCCCGTCCGAGGTCATGTTCGACGTCGCCATCGCCGACGACCTGGCCACGTACTTCCGCATCACCGGGCCGGTGGACGTCGACGAGTCGCGGCTGGAGCGCATCCTGAAGAGCCCGGCGACGCTGGTCGGCATCTCCGACGGTGGGGCCCACCTCCAGACCTTCGCCGGCGGCGACTACACGAGCTACTTCCTGGCCCACTGGGTGCGGGAGAAGCAGGCCTTCACCCTGGAGGAGGGCGTCGCCGCGCTGACCTCCCGCATCGCCGAGTTCCTCGGCCTCGACGACCGGGGCACCGTCGAGGTCGGCAAGGCGGCCGACCTCGTCGTCTTCGACCCCGACACCGTCCAGCCGCTGGCGCTGCAGACGCTGGACGACATCCCGGGCGGCGGGACGCGGATGACCAAGGACGCCCAGGGCATCCCGTGGGTGCTGGTCAACGGCGTCCCCGTCGTCGAGGACGGTGTGGCCACGACGGTCGTCCCGGGCGCGGTGCTGGGTCGCTGATGGCGCGAACGCTCCCGCTGCTGCGGGACTGGAACCGCGCCTACTGGACCTCCGGCGAGGACGGTCGGCTCCGGTTCCAGCACTGCACCGCCTGCGACCGGCTCCAGCACCCGGCGGCGCCGGCCTGCCGCCGGTGCGGCGGCGACGAGCTCGACTGGCAGGCGGTGTCGGGCCTCGGCACCGTGCAGGGTCACACGGCCGGCGCCGCGATCGCGGCCGTGGTCGCCATCGACGAGGACCCGACCATCCACCTGACCACCAACCTCGTCGGCGTCGAGCCCGACGCGGTCGACGTCGGCCTCCGGGTCCGGGTGACCTTCGAGCAGGACGACGACGTCTGGCTGCCGCTCTTCGAACCCTCCGGCGAGCCCCCGGGCCGGCTGGTCGACGAGGACGCTGGACGCGGCTCCGCTCGGTGCGGCCCATGGCCCGCACCGACAAGTTCGAGGACCAGGTGGCGATCACCGGCATCGGACGGTCCGAGATCGGTCGCAAGCTGATGCGCTCGCCCCTGTCCCTCGCCGTCGACGCCATCCGGGCCGCAGTCGACGACGCCGGCCTGACGATGGGCGACATCGACGGCCTCTCGACCTACCCCGGCACCGCCGCAGAGGGCGGCTACGCGGAGGGCGGCATCACCGCCGTCGAAGGCGTGCTCGGCATCCGACCGACCTGGCACAACGGCGGCTCCGAGGTGCCCGGGGCAACCGGCTCGCTCGTGGCCGCGATGCTGGCCGTCGCCGCCGGGCTGTGCCGCCACGTCGTCTGCTTCCGCACCGTCTGGCAGTCCAGCTTCGGCGAGCTCGCCAAACGGGGCGAGGTCGCCGGCGGCGGCCCCCGCCGGGCGTCGGGCTTCGACGAGCACCTGGCCCCGTTCGGCGTGCAGGCCGTGCAGACCGTCGCCATGGCCGCCTCGCACCACATGGCCCGCTACGGCACGACCCGCGAGACGTTGGGTTGGATCGCCCTCAACGCGCGAGCCAACGCGGCCCTGGATCCGACCGCGGTCTACCGCGATCCGATGACGATGGACGACTACCTCGCCGCCCGGACCATCAGCACGCCGTTCGGGCTCTTCGACTGCGACGCCCTGTGCGACGGCGCGGTGGCCGTGGTCGTCTCCGCCGTCGACGCCGCCGGCGACCTGCCCCACCCCGTCCACGTCGAAGCGGTCGGCACCCAGATCACCGAGCGCATGGAGTGGGACCAGGGCGTGCTCAGCCATGAGCCGCAGGTCCTCGGCCCGGCGGCCCACGTGTGGACACGGACGACCCTGCGACCCGAGGACATCGACGTGGCCGAGCTCTACGACGGCTTCAGCTTCAACGCCCTCTCCTGGATCGAGGCGCTCGGCTTCTGCGAGATCGGCGAGGCGAAGGACTTCCTCGACGGCGGCAAGAACATCGCCCGGGACGGGCTGCTGCCGCTGAACACCCACGGCGGCCAGCTGTCCCACGGCCGGACCCACGGCATGGGCCTCGTCCACGAGGCCGTCACCCAGTTGCGGGGCGACGCCGGCGACCGCCAGGTGGCGGACGCCGCCACGGCGGTCGTGACCAGCGGCGGCCTCACCCCCGGCAGCGTGCTGCTCCTACGGAGGGACCCATGAACGTCGACGACCTGATCATCCTGAGCATCGACGACCACGTCGTCGAGCCCCCTGACCTCTTCGCGAACCACCTGCCGGCCGCCTACGCCGACCGGGCGCCGAAGCTGGTGCGGGACGACGACGGCAAGGAGCACTGGGAGTTCGAGGGCAAGGAGTTCGGGGTCTTCGGGCTGAACGCCACCGTCTCCTGGCCCAAGGAGGAGTGGGGCCTGAACCCCAGCGCGCTGGCCGAGATGCGACCGGCGGCCTACCTGATCGACGAGCGGGTCCGGGACATGGACCGCAACGGCGTGCTGGCCTCGATGTGCTTCCCGAGCCTGCCCGGCTTCAGCGGCCGCCGGTTCCAGGAGGCCGAGGACAAGGACCTGGCCGCCGTCATGCTCCGGGCGTACAACGACTGGCACGTCGACGAGTGGTGCGCCGCCCATCCCGGCCGCTTCATGCCACTGGCGATCGGTCCGGCCTGGGACATGGACGCGATGGTGGCCGAGGTCCGCCGCGTGGCGGCCAAGGGCGTCCGAGCCATCTCCATGCCGGAGCTGCCGTACATCCAGGGCCTTCCGTCGTACCGCAGCGACTACTGGGACCCGTTCTTCCAGGTGATGTGCGACGAAGGCCTGGTGATGTGCCTGCACATCGGCATGGGGCTCGACGCCATCGACATGGGCCCGGAGTTCTCGGCCGACCTGATGATGGTGCTGTCCACCCAGGTCACCGTGCTGGCCGTCCAGGACCTGCTGTGGGGTCCGGCGTGGCGGAAGTACCCGGATCTCAAGGTGGCCTTCTCCGAGGGCGGGATCGGCTGGATCCCGTTCCTCATGGACCGGGTCGACCGCCACTACGAGAACCAGCGGTGGACGGGTCAGGACTTCGGCGGGAAGCTACCGAGCGAGGTCTTTCGGGAGCACGCCCTGGCCTGCTTCATCTACGACCCGACGGCGCTCAAGCTCTACGAGGACATCGGCATCGATCTCATCGCCTTCGAGACCGACTACCCCCACTCGGATTCGCTGTGGCCGGACGCGGCCGAGGTGCTGCTCGAGCAGTGCAACGGTGCGGGGATGAGCGACGGGGCGATCGACGCCGTGAGCTGGAAGAACGTGGCCCGCTTCTGTGACTACGACCCGTTCTCGATCATCCCCCGTGAGGAGGCGACGGTCGGGGCGCTGCGGGCGCGATCGACCGACGTCGACACCTCCACGGTGTCGCGAGCCGAATGGCGGGCCCGGTACGAGGCCGACCCGACCTACGTGCTGGCGGACACGTGAGCTTCGCCATCGACCTCAGCGGCCGCCGGGCCCTGATCACCGGCGGCGGGCAGGGCATCGGCCTCACCACCGCCCACGCGCTGGCCGAGGCGGGAGCCACGATCCTGGTCAACGACGTCCGTCCCGAGCAGGCCGACGCCGCCGTCGAGGAGCTGCGGGCGCCGGCGCGACCGCCGAGCCGCTCCCCTTCGACGTCACGGACTGGGCGGGCACCGCGGCGGCTGTCGCCGGCTGCGGCGGCGTCGACATCCTGGTCAACAACGCCGGCAACGCCGGCGCCGAGGGCTTCGCCGGGCTGATCGACTTCGTCGACTCCGACCCGGCCGACTGGCAGCGCTACTTCGCCGTCAACCTGTTCGGGGTCATGCACTGCACCAAGGCCGCGCTGCCGTCGATGATCGACGGCAGCTGGGGCCGGGTCATCACGATCGTCTCCGACGCCGCCCGGTTCGGCAACGCCAAGCTGGCGCCGTACTCGGCGGCCAAGGCCGGCGCGGCGGGCTTCATGCGCTCGATCGCCCGCGAGGTCGGCCGCCACGCCATCACGGCCAACTGCCTCAGCCTCGGCAACATCGTCACCCCGACGATGACGCCCCCTGCCGCTGGACACCCCGGAGGCCGAGGAGCGCGAGCGCGCCTTCCTCCGGCCCTACGTGGTCCGGCGCCGGGGCACCCCCGACGACGTCGCCCCGCTGGTGACCTACCTGGCGAGCCCGTTCGCCGACTGGATCACCGGCCAGACCTATGCCGTGAACGGTGGCTACACGTTCGGCCTGTGACCAAGGAGCAGCCATGACCACGATCGACTTCCCGATCAACGACGCCGACAACCACATGTACGAGACCGAGGAGGCGTTCACCAAGCACCTGCCGCCCGAGTACGCGGGCGTCATCAAGTACGTCCAGGTGAAGGGGCGCACCAAGATCGCCATCAAGAACGCGATCTCCGACTACATCCCCAACCCGACCTTCGAGGTCGTCGCCCGGCCGGGCGCGCAGCAGGACTACTTCAAGCAGGGCAACCCCGACGGGAAGTCCCGGCGGGAGATCCTCGGCGAGTCGATGCGGGCCGAGGACGCCTTCTTCGCCCCGGCGCCCCGGCTGGTGCGGATGGACGAGCTGGGCATCGACCGGACGATCATGTGGCCGACGCTGGCCAGCCTCCTCGAGGAGCGGCTGCGGGACGACCCCAAGCGCGACCCACGCCGTCATCCACGCCCTCAACGAGTGGATGCACGAGCAGTGGTCGTTCGACTACGAGGACCGGATCTTCGCCGCGCCGGTGATCACCCTGCCGATCGTCGATCGGGCGATCGAGGAGCTGGAGTGGGTGCTCGAGCGGGGGGCGCGCATCGTGCTCATCCGGCCGGCGCCGGTCCCCGGCTTCGAGGGCAGCCGCTCGTTCGCCCTCCCCGAGTTCGACCCCTTCTGGGAGCGGGTGGTCGAGGCGGACATCCCCGTCGGCATGCACGGCTCCGACGACGGCCATGACCAAGTACCTCAACATCTGGGAGGGCGGCGTCGACGGCGAGTACCTCCCGTTCAAGACGGCCGAACGCGTTCGAGGAGGTCTTCCGCAGCTACCACCGCGGGATCATGGACGCGATGGCCTCCGCCATCTGCCACGGCCTCTTCACCCGGTTCCCGACGTTGCGGATCCTGCCCATCGAGAACGGCTCCCGCTGGGTCGGGCCCCTGCTCGATGCCCTGGCCCACACCCAGGAGATGCAGCCGACCCTGTTCCCCGAGGACCCCGTCGCGGTGTTCAAGCGCAACATCTGGGTGCACCCGTTCCACGAGGACGACCCCATGGACGTCGTCCGCCTGATCGGCGCCGACCGGGTGCTGTTCGGCTCCGACTACCCGCACCCCGAGGGGCTGGCCGAGCCCACCAGCTACGTCGAGCAGCTGGCCGAGCTGCCCCACGACGACATCGCCCGGATCATGGGCGGCAACCTCGCCGACGTCATGCGGCTTCGCCGCATGACGGCCGCCGACCTGGTCTACGACCCCTACGACGTGGAGGTCGGCCGCGACCCGCACGCCCTCTTCCGGCGCATGCGGGACGAGGCACCGCTCTACTACTCCGAGGAGCTCGACTTCTGGGCCCTCAGCCGCTTCGACGACGTCGAGAAGGCCCACGTCGACCGGGAGACGTTCGTGTCCCGCCGCGGGGCGACGCTGAGCCTGGTCAAGGCCGGCATCGAGTTCCCGCCCGGCACCGTCATCTTCGAGGACCCGCCGGTCCACACCATCCACCGCAGCCTGCTGTCGCGGATGTTCACCCCGCGGAAGGTGTCGGGGTTGGAGGAGAAGATCCGTGAGCTGTGCGCCGAGCAGCTGGACCCGCTGATGGGCACCGGGCGGTTCGACTTCGCCACCGACCTCGGCGCGGTCATGCCGACCCGGGTCGTCGCGCATGCTCATCGGCATCCCCGACGAGGACAGCGAGTCGATCCGGGACCTCTTCGACGCCTACCGGCGAGACGACGCCGAAGCGAGGACCACGAGGCCGTCTTCAGCGGCGAGATCTTCGCCCAGTACATCGACTGGCGGGCCGAGAACCCCTCCGACGACGTCATCTCCCAGCTGCTGCAGGCAGAGTTCGAGGACGAGACCGGGGTCCGGCGCCACCTCACCCGCGAGGAGCTGCTGGCCTACGTGAACATCGTCGCCGCGGCGGGCAACGACACGACCCGGCGGCTGATCAGCTTCGCCGGACGCGTGCTGGCCGACCACCCCGACCAGCGCCGCCTCGTGGCCGAGGACCTCGGCCTGGTGCCGAACACCATCGAGGAGCTGTTGCGCTACGAGCCGCCGCCGCTGCAGTCGTGTCGCTACGTGGACCGGGACACCGAGTGGTACGGCCAGACCGTCCCCGAGGGCAGCTGCATGGCCCTGCTCGTCGCCTCGGCCAACCGCGACGAGCGGCGCATCGAGGACCCCGACCGCTTCGACGTCACCCGCACGCCCGGGCAGATCTTCACCTTCGGGTTCGGGGCCCACTACTGCATCGGCCAGGCGCTGGCCCGGCTCCAGGGTCGCATCGCCCTCGAAGAGGTCCTGAAGCGCTGGCCGGAGTGGGAGGTCGACGAGGCGAACGCCCACTTCGTGCACGACGGCGACCTGCGCGGCTGGGACGCCCTCCCCGTCCTCACCTGACGAGCGGCAGCACCTCGTCGGCGAACCGGCGGAGGTCGTCGAGGGTCTCGAGCCCGACCTGGACGGCGTGGGCGCCGACCTCCTCGTAGCGGCGCAGGTCGTCGAGGGTGATCGGGCCGGGTCGGGCGCCGACGTAGACCGGGACCTCCGAGGTGTCGCGGTCGTGTCGGTCCAACGCCGGCGTGGAGCGTCGGCAGCAGCTCGGCCAAGCGACTGCTCGACATGCCCGCGGCGATCCAGCCGTCGCCCAGCCGTGCGGCTCGGTCGATGGCGGCATCGCTGTGCCCGCCGACGAGGATCGGGATGGGCTGCTGGACGGGGCGGGGCTCGGGGTCCATCGGCGGCAGGTCCCAGAACTCGCCGTGGAACTCGACGTGGCGGCCCGGGCGCGGTCCAGAGGGTGCGCAGCAGCTCGATGTGCTCGTCGGTGCGGCGCCCCCGTCGGTCCCATGCCATGCCCATGGCGTCGGCCTCCTCCTTCAGCCAGCCGGCGCCGACGCCGCAGAGCACTCGGCCGTTCGAGTACCGGTCGACCGTCGCCAGTTGCCGGGCGTTGAGCACGGCGTTGCGGATCGGTCAGCACCTCGACGCCGGTGGCGAGCTTGATCCGCTCGGTCACCGCGGCGACGTGGGCCAGTGTCGTGAGCAGCTCGAAGTTCGGCGGCGAGCAGGTCCGAGACGGCGTCGTCGTCGAGCTCGGCCGGTTCCCGCGGCAGCGGGTAGAGCGATGCCGACCTTCTGGGGCATGACGAGGTGGTCGGCGCCCCAGAGGATGTCGAAGCCCAGCTCGGTCGGCCGTCGTGCACCACTCGCGCACGAACTCGGGAGTCGCCCGCGGGCCGGTGTGGGGGATGCGGACGCCGATCTGCATGGTCAGAGCGGGTGGGCGGGCCCAGAAGGCCTCGAAGGTCGGGAAGGCCTCCGGCATCATCGTCCCCCGCTTCGGTCCGGCGTCGGCTGCGGTGGCGACCGCCCGGTCGTGGTGCTCCTGGCGGTACCAGGACCGCACCCGCCGGCGCCGGAAGCACCAGGTGCCGTCGATCCGCTCGTAGGTGTCCCAGTAGGCGAGGACCTCGTCCCACCAGTGCTCGGGGTCGAGGACGTGGTGCTGGGCGTGGCAGTAGACGACGCCATGGGCGTGGTCGTCGTCGTCGAAGTCGATGACGTGGTTGCCGACGAAGTGCACCGAGCAGTGGTGCTTGCGCAGCGACTGGTCGTAGAACGCCTTCACGCCCTCGGGGCCTGTCCCGTAGCGGCCGTTGTCGACATCCGGGGCGAACAGCTCGGCGAGGGTGTCGAGGTCTCTTCCGTCCGCGGCCAGGGCGTAGCGGTGGGCCAGTTGGCGGATGGCGTCGCGCGCCAACAGCTCGTCAATGGCGTCCATCGTCACGCCGTCCGGCCGCCGGTCGAGTCGACCGGGATCGTGGCCACCATGCCGCCGTCGACGAGGACGTCGCTGCCGGTCATGAACGACGCCCGGTCGGACGTGAGGAACTCGACCACGGCGGCCACCTCCTCGGGTCGGCCCCGACGACCGAGCGGGCTGGTCTCGATGATCTCCGCCATGATCGGGTGGCGCGACTCGTCGAGGCGGTTCATCGGGGTGTCGTTGATGCCCGGCGACACCGAGAGGATCCGGGCGCCACGGCGCCCCACGGCGGGCAGATGCTGACGAGCCAGGCGCTGGACCCCTCGTTTCGACACCGGATAGGCGAACTGTGGGGCGTCAGGGTCGAGGCCCGAGTGCCTCGATGCGCGTCGAAGAAGTCCTCGGCGAGCGGGTCGTCGAGCACCTCGAGGAGGTCGGCACGGTTCGGGACCCGGTGGCCGGACATCGAGGCGAAGAGCACGCCACGGTGCCGTCCCGCACGAGCGGGTCCACCGCGGCGAGGACCCGTGCCATGCCGATCAGGTTGACCTCGAAGATGCGACTACCGTTCGCCATCGAACCCGACAGCCCGGCGGTGATCACGAGTGCGTCGAGATCGTCGATCGGGCCGCGACCACGGCATCGACCTGCTCCTGGTCGGTGACGTCGCACGGCCATCGCCGTCACCTCGACCCCCGAGCTCGGCGGCCACGGCCTCGACCGCGTCGGCGTTCACGTCGGCCAGGAGCAGTGGACCGCGAGGCGCCAGCGCACGCGCCACCTCGACTCCCCATGCCGGACCCGGCGCCGATCACCACGTTCGTCATGTCGCTTCGCTTCCTCTCCATCGTGCCTTCGCGACGGGTCCGTCCGACCGGACGCCTTCGCCAGGCTGACCGAAGGGCGTCGTTCAGGCCTGGGCTGCAGGTGCTCGGTCCGTGAGGTGCTCGGCCGACACGCGGTCCCGACACCGGTCCGTCGACCGCGACTGGCCGACGATCCGGCGCCGGCGCTCGCCGCCGCGCCGGGGCACTCGGCGTAGGGGAGCGTGCCCGGCCACGGCGGCGACTGCGGACGAACCGTCGACGGCGCCGGTCGACGGTGGCGTGCACCTCGTACTCGTGGACGACGGTCTCGACCCTGCCGGCGTCGACGTGGGAGTCGCGGAACCAGCGACTCGACATGGGCCAGGTCGTCCGTCCAACCGCACGGTCGTCGTCCGGCGGCGCGGCCGTCGACCGTGGCAGGCGAGCGGGTCATCGTCCGCGTGGCCGGTGGACCGGGGGGCCGAGGTGCAGCGGTGGCCCGTGCTCGCTGAATCCCGCCACCATCGAGCCGCCCGTCGACCCAACCGGCGCAGAGGTCGATGGGCGGTCTACGGCCGGGCGCGCCGAGGCCGATGCCCTCGACCCGGAGGACCCGCCCGCTCAGGAGGAAGGCGACCGGCAGGTCGTCGAGCAGCTGGTGGACGAGCGACGAGTCGGGCCGCTCGTCCGGCAGGAGCTCGGCGGGCGGCGGCCCGGAAGCCCGAGAACGCCGAGGTCCCGACCAGCGGATCGAGGTCGAGGTCGGGGTCGTCGCTGCCGATGGCGACGACCTGCCCGTCGTCGAAGTCGGCCCGGGCCTCGATCGACGACCTCCCGCACCGTTGCGGATGCCGCCGTCGGCCGTGAGGTCCCGCCCGCGGCAGGTGGCGAGTCATCGGTCCCGTCGAACCCGTCGGGCCGGGTGACGTCGTGGGACGCCGTCCGGCGCAGCGACCGCCGGACCGAGGGACGTCCGACCAGTGTTCGGCCAGGTAGACTGTCAACCATGTGGCGTAGACTGTCAAGTGGCTTTGAGCCGTGCGCCCGGACCTCGCGGCCGGGGACATGGCGGCGTTCTACGTGGAGGGTGAGGAGGTGCTGGTCGTGCGCGACGCGAGCGGTGCCCTCCACGCACTCGACGGCATCTGCCCGCACGAGGACTTCCCGCTGGTCCACGGCGATCTTCGACGGCACGGTCCTCACCTGCGTCAACCACTGTGGTGCTTCGACGCCACCACCGGGCGTGGCATCAACCCACCGGGCGCCGCCTGCGACGGTTCGAGATCGAGGTCGACGGCGACGACGTCCTCGTCGATCCGGACGACGAGGTCACGGCGTGAGTGAGCTCGTCGACGACGACGCGGGTTGCTCCTGTCGGCACCGCTGTGCGGACTGGGCCCGCGACGTCGAGGTCGATCCGGGCGGGACGGCGCCGACCGCCGACGTGTTCGTTCTCGTCGAGCACCCGCTGCCGTGGTCCCACGACATCGGCGACGACCCGCTGCTCGCTGCAGTCGAGCGCGCGGCCCGCGAGGCGGCCGAAGGTCGACGCGTCCGGCTCCAGGCGGTCGCCGTCGATCCCGCGGCCGTCACCCGCAAGGTCATCGTCCTCGCCGCCACCTGCTCACCGTTCTCCGGCTATGGGCGGGTCGAAGGGTCCGGGCTCGCCGGTGGACTGCCCGACCTCGCCCAGGCTCTCGTCACCGCTGAGCCGTCCCCGCCCGAGCGCGGGGTCACCGATGTCCTCGTCTGCACCCACGGCAGCAGGGACCCCTGCTGCGGCTCGCTCGGCACCCGTCTCTGGAAGGACGCCGACCGGGCGGGCGTCCAGTTGTACCGGACCTCGCACACCGGGGGCCATCGGTTCGCGCCGACCGCAGTGACCTTTCCGGACGGCAACTACTGGGCCTTCCTGGACCGCGAGATCCTCGCCGGGATCCTGGATCGCTCTCTGGATCCCTCGGTGGCCGCGGCGCACCTGCGCGGCTGCGCGGCCTTCTCGCCGGCGGTCCAGGTCGCTGACCGCGCCGGACTCGAGGCTCACGGCTGGAGCTGGCTGGACAGCGGCCGTTTCGCCAAGGAGCGGAGCGCGAAACGGGTCGAGTTGTGCTTCGAGTCGCCCGAGGGCGTACGCGGTGGCTACGACGTCTGCCTCGGCGACGGGCGCTGCCTGCCGGTGCCGGAGTGCGGCAAGGACCCGGCGACCGCGTCGATGACGCAGGTCGAACGGAAGATCACTCGCACCCGGGCCTGGGTGTGACGCGACAAGGGGGAGTCCTGACTATGGACGAACTGCGATTCGACGGGCGCTCGGCGATCGTCACCGGTGCCGGCCGCGGCGTGGGGCGCTGCCATGCACTGCTGCTGGCCGAACGGGGTGCCAAGGTCGTCGTCGCCGACCTCGGTGGCGCTCTCGAGGGCGGCGGCTCTTCGGCCGAGCCCGCCGAAGAGGTGGTGTCCGGAGATCCGCGCCGCCGGCGGCGAGGCGATCGCCTGTCACGCCTCCGTGGCCGACGAGGACGGTGCCGCGTCGATCGTCCAGACCGCGCTCGACGCGTTCGGGCGCATCGACGTGGTGGTGAACAACGCCGGCATCGCCGCCCCTGACTGGTTCGAGGACACGCCGATGGAGCGCTTCCGCCGGATGGTGGAGGTCCACTACCTGGGCACGGTCTACGTCACCCACGCGGCGTGGCCCCACATGGTCGAGGCGGGATACGGGCGGATCGTGAACACGTGCTCGGAGGCCAACCTCGGCTTCGTCCCGAAGTCCGCCGCGTACGCCGGTGCGAAGGGCGCGGTGCTGGGGTTCACGCGGGCCCTCGCGCTCGAGGCGCCTCGGCACGGCATCCGGGTCAACGCCGTCGCCCCCCGAGCCCAGACCCGGCTGTCGGGCCCCGAGGTCATGGCCAAGACCTACGACGTGCCCGTGGAGATGTTCGAGCGGGGCGGGACGCTCGACCAGTACGCGCGGACCTCGTCGCCCCCGCCGCGGTCTTCCTCGCCCACGAGTCCTGTGACCTCGACGGCGAGGTGCTGATCTCGGGCGGTGGCCAGGTGATGCGCTGGGCCTTCGTCGTCAACCACGGGCATCGCCCGAGACCCGATGACGCCCGAGACATCGCCGAGAACCTCCCGAGGTGCTCGACCTCTCCGCTGGGCGAGGAGATCAAGGTGCAGACCCGGCCGGCGACGAGATCGCCGCCGCACAGCAGGCCGCCGGCACCGACTGACCGCCCCCTGCTCGGCGGTGGTGAGCCCACCGTCCACTGGCCGCGGACCGCCTTGCGGCGTCCCGCCCACCGGGCTAGATTCTGACAGTCGACTGACGCATTTCGCGGTGGTCCGGAGTGATCCGGGGGGAGAGGCACATGAGCCAGAGGTCATCGGGTCGGAGGGCCGCCGCGGTGCTGCTCGCCCTGTTCGCACTGGTCGCTGCTCGCCGCCGCGTGCGGCGAGGAGACGAACGATGGTGACGACGCCAGCAGCGCGGAAACGACCGCGGCTGATGACGGCGCGACGTCGACGACCGTGAGTGGCGACCCACTCGGCGAGCCGAACCGGCCGAGGGGGACCCGGTCCGATCGGCATGATCGGCACCGGTGCGGCACTGCGCCAATTGCTCCCGAGGGCGGAGCGATCGAGCAGCCGACGGCCGAGGCGTCACGTCGCCTGGGCCAACGACTACCTCGGCGGCATCGGTGGCCATCCGATCGAGCTGCAGGTGTGCAACAACCACCTCGACCCGTCGCGGTCCATCGACTGCGCCAACGAGCTGATCAGCGCCGGACGTCGCGGTGGTCACCGGCGCCGACTCGACGGTCACGGGCTGGGAGATGCTCCACGACGCCGGCATCCCGGTCATCAGCTCGCCACAGCCGAGTCGTCCTGCTCGCGGACCCGGACTCCACCTTCGTGCTGCCAGGACTCCGAGGCGCTCACCGTCGAGTACCCGATCGGGGTGGCCGAGGAGGTCGGCACCGACAACCTCACGATCCTCCCCGTCGACCTGCCGGCGGCCACCGACATCTATGACTCGCAGACGACCCAGGATCGCTTCGCCGACGCCGGACTGGATCCGGCAATCGTCCCCGCACCGCTCGGGGCGGTCGACCTGACGCCCCAGGCGCAGCAGATCGTCCAGGACAACCCCGACGGCGTCGTCAACATCGTCGGCCACGACGCCTTCTGCATCCCCGCCATCAACGCCCTCGATGCGGCGGGGTTCACCGGCACGATCGGCATCATCTCCTTCTGCGCCACCGAAGCCATGCAGGAGGCCCTCGCCGGCACCGGGCTCCTCGAGGGCCTGCGGCTCGGTGCCTCCGACACCCTCGGTGACGCCGCGGATCCGTCGACGGTGCAGTACAACGCCGTGATGGACCAGTACGCCTCGTCGGACATCGCCCGGGACATCTCCTCGTCATCGGCCATCTACTCGTCCTTCGCCGGCCTGGCCATCGGCACCGCCGCGATCGAGGGCGACGTCACCCCGGACTCGATCATCGACGCCATGCGGTCGATGGACAACGAGATCCTGCCCGGCACGGGTGGGCGGGGGTTCCGCTGCAACGGGAACGCCAACACCAGCGCGCCGGCGGTCTGCTCGGCCAGTGGCCTGTCGGCCACGCTCGACGCCGACGGTCGCCCGGTGAGCTACACGATCTTCAACGACGAGCCGATCCCGGACTGACCGTCCGGGACCGGTCGTCGACGCGAGAGAGATCGAACGCTGGAGCACATCACCTCACTGCTGTTCGGCCTCGGCAACGGCGGCGTGTACGCCGCGTTGGCGTTGGCGCTGGTACTCACCTACCGGAGCTCGGGCGTCATCAACTTCGCGACGGGGACGATCGCGCTCTACACGGCCTACACCTACGCCCAGCTGCGTCAGGGACACCTGCTCATCCTGATCCCCGGCCTGCCCGGGAGCATCACGCTCCCGAGGACGGTCGAACTCGTCCCCGCAGTCCTGATCTCGCTGACGATCTCGGCCGTGCTGGGGGCGCTCCTCTATCTGCTCGTGTTCCGGAACCTGCGAACGGCGCCGCCGCTGGCCCGCACCGGCGCGTCACTCGGCCTCCTGGTGATCCTCCAGGCGCTGATCGTCAACCGCGTGGGCGACCGCCCGATCGCCGTCGAGGACATCTTCCCCGCGGAACGGTGGACCTGGGGCGACATCGGCATGCTGTCCGACCGCTTCTACCTCGCCCTCGCCGTCGTCGTGCTCACGCTTCTGCTCACCGCGGTGTTCCGGTGGACCCGCTTCGGGCTCCTGACCCGAGCGGTGGCCGAGACCCAGACCGGTGCGCTGGTCAGCGGCGTGTCTCCTGAACGTGTGGCGCTGGCGAACTGGGTCCTGAGCGCGATGGTCGCCGGCGGGGCCGGGCATCCTCATCTCGCCGATCACACCGCTGACCCCGAACGCCTACGCCCTGGTCGTGGTGCCGGCACTGGCGGCCGCAGTCGTCGGTCGGTTCGAGGCCTTGGTCCCGACCGTGATCGCGGGGCTGGCGATCGGCATGATCCAGTCCGAGGCGTCGTCGCTGGCCCTCGACCACTGCTGGTTCCCCGCAGACGCGGCTCGGCCGAGCTGGTGCCGCTGATCGTGATCCTGGTCGCCCTGCTCGTGGTGGGACGGGGGATCCGCACCCGGGGTGGGCTGGTGCGGGAGAAGCCGTCGGCCGGGCGCCACGGCCCCAGCTGTTCCTGGCCCCCACCGTCATCGGCACCCTCGTCGGGATGTCCTGGCGCTGGTGGTCACCCACGGAACCTGGCGGGCCGCGGTCATCAACTCCTTCATCGCCGCGATCATCGCCCTGTCGCTGATCGTGGTCACCGGCTACGCCGGTCAGGTCTCCCTCGCCCAGCTCACGCTGGCCGGCGTCGGTGGCCTTCGCGCTGGCGGGGATCACCGAGGGCTGGGGCGTTCCGTTCCCGCTCGCGCCGCTACTGGCGGCGCTGATCACGACGGTCGTCGGCGTCCTCGTCGGGCTGCCGGCGCTGCGACTGCGCGGGTCTGACACTCGGCGTCGTCACCCTTGCCCTGGCCTACGCCATCGAGGCGGTCTGGTTCCGCAACGGCCAGTTCGTGACGTCGGGAGGCGCCCGAGTGGCACGGCCCGAGCTGTTCGGCGTCGACCTCGGCGTCGGGACCGGCGACGCCTTCCCGCGCCTGCAGTTCGGCCTGTTCGCCCTGCTCACGCTCGTCGTCGTGGCGTGGGGCGTCGCCCGGCTCCGCACCAGCGCCCTCGGGTCAGCCATGCTCGCCGTGCGGGCCAACGAGCGCTCCGCCGCCGGCATCGGCGTCAACGTGGTCGGCGTGAAGATCGCCAGCTTTGCCATCGCCTCGTTCATCGCCGGGATCGGCGGCAGCCTCCTCGCCTACCGCCAGGGGACGATCACCTTCAACTCGTTCACGGCGCTCGGCGGGCTGGCGCTGCTGACGACCGTCTACCTGGCGGGCATCACCTCGGTCTCCGGCGGGATCCTCGCCGGCATCACCGCGCGCCCGGGGGTGGTGTACCTCGCCGCCGACCGGTGGGTCGATCTCGGCCGTTGGTTCGTGGTGATCACCGGCGTCGGCCTCGATCGTGACGCTGATCCAGTCATCCCGAAGGCCTCGCGTCGGTTGGGCACGACTGGCCAAGCGGTTGCATCGCTTCCGCCTGTTCCGACCGCCGGATCGTTCGTCTGAGGCGGTCGCCCCGCAGCCGGCCGCGACCCCGCGGTCGACGCCCGACGGCGGGACCGCTGCACGCGTCGAGGACCTCACCGTTCGCTACGGCGGGGTGGTCGCGGTCGACGACGTCTCCCCGACGTCCCGGCCGGGCGGGTCATCGGCCTCATCGGTCCGAACGGCGCCGGCAAGACGAGCCTGATCGACGCCGTCACCGGCTTCGCCCGAGCCGACGGCAGTGTGCTCCTCGCGCGGCGAGCGCCTCGACGGGCTCAAGGCCCACGCCCGGGTTCGTCGTGGCCTGGCCCGCACCTTCCAGGCCCTCGAGCTCTACGACGACCTGACCGTCGAGGAGAACGTCAGCGCCGCCCTCTTCGGGACGGCCCGCGAGCACCGGCACGGCCAGGTCGCGGCCGCGCTCGACCGGGTCGGGCTGAGCGAGCTGCGCGGAGCGGGAGGCCGGCGAGCTCAGCCAGGGCGAGCGTCAGCTCGTGTCGATCGCCCGGGCCTGTGCGTGCGACCCGAGCGTGCTCCTCCTCGACGAGCCGGCCGCTGGTCTCGGGCCGAACGACACCGTTCGCCTCGGTGAGCGGATCCGGGACATCGCCGCGTCGGGAACCGGCGTCCTGCTCGTCGACCACGACATCGGCCTCGTCTTCGACGTCTGCGACTACATCTACGTGCTCGACTTCGGCTCGGTCCTGGTCGAGGGCGAGGCCGAGGTGATCCGTGCGGACCAGTCCTTCGCCGATGCCTACCTCGGCACCCTCGAATCCGGTGGCCACGTCGTGAGTGCCGGACTCGACTGTGTCGGACTCGCGGGGGGCTGGGGTCAGCTCACGGCCTTCCGGGACATCGACCTCTCGGTCGAGGCCGGCTCGATGCACGCTGTCCTCGGCCCGAACGGCGCGGGCAAGACCTCCCTGCTGCTGACCCTCGCCGGCTTGCTTCCGGCTCAGGCGGGCACCGTCTCGGTCGGCGGCGAGTCCGCTGCGGCCCGGTCGCCCCACCGCCGCGTGCCGCGCCGGGCTCGTCCTGGTCCCCGACAACCGCCAGCTGTTCACCACGCTCACCGTCGAGGAGAACCTCCGGGTGCCCGATCGACGCGGCAGCGGACGGGATCGAGGCGATGTACAAGCTGTTCCCGGCGCTGAGGAGCGCCGCGACCTCCGAGCCGGAGCGCTCTCCGGTGGCGAGCAGCAGATGCTGGCGCATGGCCCGGGCGCTGATCCAGCGGCCGAAGGTGCTCCTCGTCGACGAGCTCAGCATGGGCCTCGCCCCGGCCATCGTGGAACGGCTCTTCGAGGCCGTCCGCCAGGCGGCGACCAACCGCGGCTGCGCGGTGATCTTCGTCGAGCAGTACGTCCACGTCGCCCTGCAGGTGGCCGACACGGCCTCGGTGATCAACCGGGGCAGCATTGTGCTGAGCGGCCCGGCGGCGGACCTGGGCGCGAAGGTCGAGGTCGTCGAGGAGGCCTACCTCGGGGCCACCGAGGACCGCCCGATGCCGGTGTGGTGCCGCCTCCCGTCTCGGCCAACGGGCAGCACCCCGCCACGACCTGACGGGCGCTCCCCGACGGCCGGCCCAGCAGGCCCATATGAACGCCAGACGACCCCAGCCCGTCGCCACCATCCCCAGCCTCCTCGGATGGCGGCGGAACGATTCGAGCACGCGCCCGTTCGTGGTCACGCCTGAACACGTCCTGACCTTCGGCGGGGCCGACCGACAGTCCCGACGTCTGGCCAAGCACCTCCTGCGGGGCGGCATCGGCAAGGGCACCCCTGTCGGCCTGCTCTTCCCGCAGGGACCCGACGGCGTCGTAGCCCTGTTGGTCACGGTCGGGTCGCTTCGGTGATCCACACCGCCGAGTCGAACAGCACGCCATCGGGCGTCTCGTGGGCGGCCATCGTGGCGTGCAGCGCGTCGGTGGCCCGGGCGACACCTCCGTCATCGAGGCCCTCGAGCATCCAGTCCATGAGGCCGAGCACGAAACGGTGGGCGTCGGCGGCATCGCGGCCGAACCACATGCGGGCGCTTGCGCCCTCGACCTCGACATCCAACAGCCCGGCGCGAGCGAGCAGCGCCCGAACCCGATCGGGGTCGGACAGGGCGAACGGGCCGGCATCGGGCGGCGGCGCCGGGAGGTCCCGTCCCCCCGCGAGCGCACCCGAGATCTCGCGGATCCACTCGTTGCCGGCCAGAGGCTGCCAGGTCACGAGCACCAACCGTCCACCTGGGCGCAAGGCCCGAGCGATGTTGGCGAACGCGGCCACGTGATCGCCGAAGAACATCGCTGCCGTGCGGCTGATCGCGATGTCGTAGCGGCCCGGATCGAAGGGGTGGATCTGGGCGTCGCCCTGCGCGAACGTCCGCGTTGGTCACACCCTCCTCGGCGGCGCGGCGGCGGGCGTGGTCCAGCATGCGTGACGACAGGTCGACGCCGAGGGCGGAGCCAGTGGCCGCAGCGCGGGCGGCATCACGGGTGGTCTGGCCGGTTCCACACCCGACATCGAGCACGTGGTCACGCTCGCCGATCTCCGCGGTCGTGAACAGCGGTTCGTGGTACGCCGCGACCGAGCGATCGAAGTACTCGGCGTTCTCGGCCCAGTACTCGCCCTCGCCGCCATCCCAGGCGCGGAGTTGTTCGACGTTGGACGAGTCGACGGGGACTGCATTGGTCGCGGCCATCTGCGTACCCTTCTGGCTAATCTCCCTTTGGGAGAACTCCAATCTCTCCCAAAGGGAGAGTTATGTCAACCGTTCCGGCGATGACGTCGACGTCCTACGCGATCCTCGGGCTGCTGGCCGTGAAGGCATGGACGACCCACGAGCTCGTGCAGCAGGTCGACCGAAGCATGCGCCGGATCTGGCCTCGCGCCCAGAGCAAGCTGTATGAGGAACCCAAGAAGCTCGTGGCCCACGGCTACGCCCGAGCGACCGACGACTCCGTCGGCCGCCGCCGCCGAACCCGGTACACGATCACCGCTGACGGGCGGCGCGCTCTCGCCGCGTGGTTGCAGGAACCAGGAGCCGGCCCGGTCCTCGAGTTCGAGCAGCTGCTCAAGATCAGCTTCGCCGACGGTGGCCGTCGGACCGACATCGTCGCCAACCTGGCGGCCACCCGCGCCTGGGTCATCGACCAGAACGAGGAGAACATGGCGACGGCACGCGCCTACCTGGGAGGCGACGGCGAATTTCCCGAACGCGCCGCACTCAACCAACTCACGGGCCGCTTCCTGACCGACTTCTACGTGATGCTCGCGCACTGGGTCAGCTGGGCGTCACAGGCCGTCGACGGCTGGCCAGAAGACGTCCGCGATGCGCCCTTCGACACCGCAGTGGCCGCGGAGGCTGTTCAGCTGGCCGAGAGCGTTGCCGGCATCGTCAACCAGCACACCTAGCCCTCCATCGGAGGGGCCTCGTCGCGTTCGGGCCCGGCCGCCGACCCGGCGTCTTCACGCGCGACGCGTGCGAGAGGCGCCGGACCTCGGGTGCCGGCTCCCCGGCGAGGGCTAGGTTCTGCGGACGCCGAAGCGCCGGTGCCGGCGCACTCACCCGGGAGACCGCCGTGCCCATCCAGCGTCTCGATGCCCGTCATGCCGACGCCGCGGCCGCCACCCTGGGTGAAGCGTTCTTCGACGACCCGCTGCTGCAGATAGTGGCCCCGGACGAGGCGACGCGACGGCGTTGGGCGCCCTGGTTCATGGGCGTGCCACTGCGGTACGGGCTGCGATGGGGCGAGGTCTGGGGCACCGACGACGCGTCGGCGGTGGCGGCGTGGGTCCCGCCCGACAGCGGGAACGTGGGCCTTGGTCGGATGCTCCGGCTCGGCCTGGCCCGGATGCCGTTCCGCCTGGGGATGGCGGGGAGCCGTCGGTTCCTGCAGGCGCTGTCGGCAACGGAGCCTTTCCACAAGTCCGTCCACGGCCCCCACTGGTACCTCCTCGCGGTCGGCGCCCGCTCGGATCGCCAAGGCCAGGGGCTGGGGTCGTCCCTCGTTGAGGTGGGCACCTCCCGCGCCGACGCGGCCGGGGTGCCGTGCTATCTCGACACCGGGACCCAGTCGAACATCGACTTCTACACGAAGCGAGGGTTCGAGGTCGTGGGCCAGGCGGACTTCGACGGTCACACGCTCACCGGCATGGTGCGCCCGCCAGGGGGATGATCGGGCCGAGCAGGACGGCCTGCTGGACCGGTACTTCGGCCGGCTGGCGGACTGTCCTCGGCCTCCTCGAGGAACGCCTCGGGTGACGCCGCCCTGGTGACCGACGCCCTCCCATCGGAGGGTCTTCGGTCGCGCCGGCCAGGGTCCACCCGCCACGGGGACGATCGGCTTCCAGCCATGCCCCAAATGGCCATCGAACCCACTTGCCACGGGTTTGCCACGGCGATGGACCAGCGTTGCGGTGGCAGACTTCTCACGACGGGGGGTTCCGGTGATCGAGTTCCAGGCGCTGGGTGCGTTGGTTGTCACGGAGAGCGGCCAATCGATCGCGATCGGTGGTGCCCGCCAGCGCCGTCTCCTGGCGGTGCTGCTCATCCATGCGAACACCGTCGTCTCCGTGGATCGGCTGGCCGAAGCCGTGTTCGCCGGCGAGCCGACACCGTCCGCGGCCACCACGATGCGGAGCTACATCGCTCGGCTCCGCCGGGTGCTGGACGGCCAGGACGGTGGGGCCTGCGTCGTGACCCAGTCACCCGGGTACCTGCTCCGGTTGCCGGCCGAAGCCTTCGACGTCGCCCGCTTCGAGGCCCGACTGTCCGCGGCGCGCGCCAGTCTGAGCCGGGACGATCCCGCCGAGGCGTCGGCCGAAGCCCGGGCCGCCCTCGACCTCTGGCAGGGCGAGGCCTATGCGGAGTTCTCCGATGAGGACTGGGCCCGACCGGAGGCCCAGCGGCTCGGCGAGCTCCGGATGGTCGCGCACGAGACGCTGATGGACGCCGAGTTGGCCTGCGGGCGGGCGACGGAGCTCATCCCGCAGCTGGACGCCCTGACCGCCGAGCACCCGACTCGGGAATCCTTCCGGGCCCAGCTCATGGTCGCCCTCTATCGCAGTGGGCGCCACGCCGACGCCCTTCGGGCCTTCCAGGTCCACAGGACGACGCTGGCCGAGGAGCTCGGCCTCGAGCCGACCCCGTCCCTCCAGGAGCTGGAACGAAGGATCCTGTCCCACGATCCGTCGCTGCTCCTCGACCAGACTGCGGGCCGGCCACTGCGGGGCTACCGCCTCGGTGAGCGCCTGGGGACCGGCCGGGACGGCACCGTGTTCGCGGCCCGGCTCCCCGGGGTCGAACGGGAGCTGGCGATCCGGGTCATCCGCCCGGAGATCGCGGACGATCCCGAGTTCGTCCGCACGTTCGAGGCGACCGCCCACCGCGTGGCCTCTCTGCGGCACCCCGCCATCGTCGCCCTGCAGGACTACTGGCGCGAGCCGGGGTCGGCCTACGTGGTCATGCGCCGCCTGCACGGGGGGACCCTCACCGACCGCCTCGCTCGCCGACCGTTGACCACCTCCGAGGTGGTGTCGCTCGTGACCCGGGTGGGAGGGGCGCTCACCACCGCCGCCGCCGCCGGGGTCGTCCACGGAGCGGTGACCGTGGACAACGTGCTCTTCGACGAGTCCGGCGAACCGTGTCTGGCTGACTTCGCCGTCGCCCCCCGGCGCGGTTCGGTGATGGACGACGGGCACGAGTTCGCGGCCATGGTCCGCGGCTGTGTCGACGAGGGTGGCGACGTCGACGCCGTCCTCCTCAGAGCGATCACCACCAGGGAGCCTCAGGCGCTGGCCGACCTGGTCCCGGCGCTCGTCGAGGCGCTCACCTGCGGCCGCAGCGGCGGCCTCGAACGGCCCGTGAACCCCTACAAGGGCCTGCGGGCGTTCGACGAGAGCGACGCCGCCGACTACTTCGGACGGCGCGAGCTGATCGAGGAGGTCCTTGCTCGACTCCGCCGGGACGACCTCGTCGGGCGACTCGTGCTCCTCGTGGGCGGCTCCGGAACGGGGAAGTCGAGTGTGGTGCGGGCGGGCGTGCTACCGCGAGTGCGGGCAGGGGAGGTGGCCGGCTCCGACACGTGGTTCGTCACGACCATGCTCCCCGGAGCGTCCCCCTTCGACGCCCTGGCCGAGAGCCTTCGTCGCGTCGCCGTCGCCGGGACGACGGGCCTGGCCGACGTCCTCGCCGCGGATCCGGGCGCCATCGATCGTGTCCTGCGCGACCTCGTCCCCCTGGGTGGTCAGCTGCTCCTCGTCGTCGACCAGTTCGAGGAGCTCTTCACCTCCGCCTCCGAGCGCGACCAACGGGTCCTCCTGGCCGGTCTGGTGCATGCCATGTCCGTGCCCGACAGCCGGCTCCGGGTCGTGGCGACCCTTCGGGCCGACTTCTATGACCGCCCGCTCGCGGTGCAGGGCTTCGGCCCCCTCGTCAACGCCGCCACGGTCACGATCGCGGCGATGACCCCGACCGAGCTCGAGGCGGCCATCGTCGAGCCGGCCGAGCGGGTGGGCCGTCGGGTCGAGCGAGCGCTCGTCGCCGAGCTCCTGAGTGCCGTCGCCGACGAGCCGGCCGCGCTCCCCGCACTGCAGTTCACCCTCTACGAGCTGGCCGAGGCCGGTGACGAGGCCCTCACCGTCGCCGCCTACCACAGGTTGGGCCGGGTCGACGGCGCCATCGCCAGTCGGGCCGAACAGCTGTACCAGTCGCTGGACGAAGGGGAGCAGGACGCGGTCCGGCGTCTCTTCGAGCACCTCGTGGTCATCGACGCCGACGACGAGCCCACCCGGCGCCGGGCCGCCCGCCGCGAGCTCTCCGAGGCCGCCGCCGACGGATCGGTGGACGTCACCGTCGACCGGTGGGCCAATGCCCGCTTCCTCAGCCTGGACCGCCATCCGCGGTCACGCGTGCCGACCGTGGAGATCGCCCACGAGGCCCTCCTCCGGGAGTGGCCGCGCCTTCGGCGTTGGATCGACCAGGACCGCGAGACCCTGATGGTGCTCGGGCACCTGCGGGAGGCGGCCGCGAGCTGGCTCGAGGTCGATCGGGACCCCGGGGCGCTGTACCGGGGAGCCCAGCTCCAGGTGGCGATCGAGGCCGCCGACGCCCGCGCCGGCCACCTCCCGACCCTCGAGCGCGAGTTCGTCGCCGCCAGCCGGGAGGAGCGGGACCGCGAAGCGGCCGCCGAGGCCCAGCGGGTCGCCCGGCAGGCCCGCGCCAACCGCCGCCTCAGGGCGCAGCTCGTGGTGATCGGCGTGGCCCTCGTCGTCGCGCTGGTGGGCGGCTTCATCGCCATCGACCAGCGCAGCGAGGCCGAGAACGGGCGGCGCGAGGCCACCGCCCGCTCCCTGGCCGGGTCGTCCTCGGCCAGCCTCGTGGACGATCCCGAGCGGAGCATCCTCCTGGCTCTCGCCGCGGTCGACGCCACGCGGGAGCAGGGCGGCGAGGTGCTGCCGGAGGCGATCGAGGCGCTCCACGAGGCGGTGGCTCTATCGAGGCTGGTGCTGAGCGTCCCTGACGTAGGAGGCCCCGTGGACTGGAGCCCCGATGGGCGCACCTTCGTCGCCGCGGGACCCGAGGGTTCGGGGACGGTCGAGATCCGTGACGCCCGCACGGGAGCAGAGGTCCTGTCGTTCCGGGCTCACGACTTCGGCATCAACGACGTGGCCTTCAGCGCCGACGGCTCGCTGCTCGCCACGACCGGCGACGACAGCGCCCTGCGCCTCTGGGATCCCGCCACCGGCGAGCAGCGGGCCGAGTTCGAGTTCCCCGCCGGGGGCGAGGTGTGGGGCCCGTCGTTCAGCCCCGATGGGAGCCGGGTGGCGGCATCGTGGCCGCAGGACGAAGTCGTGCGCATGTTCGACGTGACGTCCGGCCGCGAGGTGTGGTGGGCCACACAGACGGCGCACGGCACGGAGTTCAGCCCTGACGGTGAGCGCCTGGCGATCGTGGAGACCGACCGGTCCCTCGGCGGCCGGTGGAACGGGGCCGTCTTCCAGCGTTCGACGCCGGTGGTGGTGGTGGTGGACGCCGCGACCGGCGAGACGGCCTTCATGGTGGGTCGTCGGCGGGGCGAGGTGGGGCTGCTGGCGCCCTCGGGCGGGGACCTCTCCGTCGCCGACGGCGGTTCGGGCCACGATGCGGCGTGGAGCCCGGACGGTCGGTTCCTGGCCACGTCCAGTGCGGACGGAACCGTGGTCGTGTCGGACGCGGTCACCGGGTCCCGCCGGTTCGCCATCGAGGCCCACACCGCCCCCGTGAACGCATTGGCGTGGAGCCCCGACAGCGCCCGCTTGGCGACGGCGAGTGATGACGGCACCGCCCGGGTCACCGAGATCGCCGCGGACGGCGGAGGAGCCACCACCTCCCTCGCCGCCCATGACACCGACCGCGGCCTGGTGAGTGTGGCGTTCTCGCCCGGTGGCGACCGGATCGTCACCGGGGTCTCCGGCCGGACCGCGGTGAAGGTCTGGGACATCGGGGCCACGGGCGGCGTCGAATGGCTGAACGTGGCGGGACACAGCGTCCGTCCCGGCGCATCGGCGCTGGCGTTCACCCCGGATGGCGACGCCCTCGTCGTCGGTGGCGAGGACGGCACGATCACGAGCTGGGACGTGACCTCCGGGCGACGCTTCTGGACCTCCCGTCCCGTCACGGCCGAACGCCGCGAGGTCGTGCAGCTCGCGGTGAGCCCGGACGGCCTTCTGGTCGCCTCGTCGACGGACGAGGGTCCGGTCGAGCTCTGGGACGCTTCGACCGGCGGGCACCTCCGGACGGTCCTGGAGCGGGTTGTCAACCGGCGGGTGGTGGCCCTGACCTGGAGCCACGACGGCGAGGTCCTCGCCGTCGCCCGGAGAGAACCCCTCCAAGGCCAAGTCAACATCGTGAACCGCGCCGGGGAAGGGGTCAACGACTTCTATGAGAGCTTCTACTGGGGCATCGGCTCGGCCAGCTTCAGCCCCGATGACCGGCTGTTGGTGACCACTCGGCTCCCGAGCCTGGACTACCTGCCCCGACAGGAGCTGCGGGTGTGGGACTGGGAACGCGGCGAGATCGTGAGGACAATCGAGACCCCCGCGGTCCAGGCCGCGTCCGATCCCCAGAGCCCGAGGATCGCGGCCCGGCTCGAGCAAGAGGGCACCGTCGGGGTCTGGGACGCGGCGTCCGGCGAGCAGGTGGCGACGCTGTCGGGGCCGGCCGTCGTCAACGCCCTCGCCTACGGGAGCGACGGCTCCCGGCTTGCCACGGCCGGGGTCGACGGGGTGGTCCGCCTGTGGGATCCCGACACCGGGGAACAGGAACTCGAGCTCCGCGGCCACAGGACGAACGTGCAGGCGGTGGTCCTCAGCCCTGACGGGACGCGGCTGGCGTCGGTCGGCAGCGACGGCCTCGTCCGCGTCTGGGCCCTCGGGCTCGACGACCTGATCGCGATCGCCGAACGGCGCCTCACCCGCTCGTTCACCGACGACGAGTGCCGACAGTTCCTCGACGTCGATCGGTGCCCCGTTGCCTGAGCGAGGGCGTCGGCGAGGGACGGGACGGGAGGGTCAGCGGGAGTCGACGCGCTGCACGCCCCGTTCGACGGCGGCGGCGAGCTCCGGGCGCAGGTCGGCCGCCGCGATGATGCGGTGCACCGAGCCCACCGCCTGGGCGCGCTCAACGCTGTGTATGGCGTCGAACTCGGCGGCGACGTCACCGAGCTTCTCGGTGCGCACCGTGTCCCACATCGTCGCCAGGTCGGCCTGCAGGCGGCTGACCTCGTCCGGCGGTGGCGTCGGCGAGGGCGGCCTCGAGGGCGCGGACGCGCTCGTCGGCGCGTGTGCGCTGGTCGACCTCGCGGGTGAACACGACGGCGGCCGCCGGTGCACCACCGATCACCGAAGCGAAGGAGCCCTCGACGGCCAGCACCTCCATGTCGTCGTTGAGGGTGGCCGAGAACACGACGAAGGCGCCGCCGTGGTAGCGGGACACGACGCACAACACGAACGGGCCGTCGAAGTTGACGATGGCCCGGCCGATCTCTGCCCCGTACTCGAGCTGCAGTCGCCGTAGCGACTCCGGCGAGCCATCGAACCCCGACAGGTTGGCCAGCATCACCGCGGGGCGGCAGCCGCTGGCCGCGTTGATCGCCCGCGCCACCTTCTTCGACGACAACGGGAACAGCGTGCCCGCTGACCACTGCGCCGGCCCGTCGGCGGGCGTGATGCCGTGTCGCGGCAGGGGCCGCGATTCCATGCCGATCATCGTCACGGCCCGTCCCCCGAGGCGGGCGTCCCACACCACGGCCATCTCGGCTTCGGCCATCTCGGGCCAGCGCTCGAGCGGGTGGTGATCCTGGTCGATGACGGCGCCCATCAGGGTGCGGATGTCGAAGGGCTTCTTGCGGTCGGGGTTGGCGCCCGCGGAGAAGATGTCGCCCACCGTCGTGAAGTCGACGCCCTCGACGCGTTGCGGCTCAGACCGGACGTCGCGATCGACGGGATCGCTCGTCGTGGCGCGACGCGGCCAGCGTTCGCCCGGAGCCCGGTACGTCAGGTCGTAGTGGGCGAACAGGACGCCACACGCCGCGGGAAGACTGGGCGCCCAGTACTGGGCCTCACCGTTGGGCCCCATGATCCGCCCGTGACCACCGATGCCGAAGTTGTCCTCGGCGGACACCCCGCCGGAGTAGTCGATCGCCTGCTTGCCCGTCAGCACCATCGCGCTGTCGGGGGTCATGACCAGGATGCCCTTCGTGTGCATCAGCATCGTCGCCTCGGCGTTCCAGTACGGCTGGGCCCCGACGTTGATGCCGGCGACCACGACGTTCACCTCGCCGCCGGCCTGGGTGTGCACGACCAGCCGGCGGAGGACACGAGCCACCCAGTCGAGGTTCTCGCTGCCTGAGTCCATGGCGATCTTGGCGCCCGCCGAGAGCGCGAACCATTCGATCGGCACCTGCAACCGCTCGGCCAGATCGACGGCCGCGAGCAGCCGCCGACACTCGCCTTCGGCGATCGACCCCATCGCCTTGGTGGCATCCCCGAGTACGGCGACTCGGGTCATGCCTTCGGGGTAGCGCTCGGTCGGTGTGCTGACGACACCGACCACGACCCCGGCCCGGTTCTGGCCTTCGGGTCGATCCACGGGCACGAGCCGACCGTCGTCGTCGAGGTCGTGCTCGACGAATGTGCCGCCTTCCCCGCGCAGCAGCGGCAGCAGCTCGTAGGGGTAGACGAGACCTCGGCGCCTGGTCTGGATCAGCTTGCGGGTGTAGTCGTCGAGGGGCTGCATCGGTGCGGTCGGCGGATCGGTGAGGCGCACGGTGACCCCGCGACCCAGCTCGTACCCCAGGCGCATCACCGCCTCGACGGTCTCCTCCGATCCCGGCACGGCGAGCTGCCCGCTGACGACGACCTGCTCCACCCCCAGGCTCTCGGTGAGGGGGGCCAGGCGGCGGGCGACGGCGGTCAGCTCGTCGAGGGGCAGATGGACGACGGGCCAGATGTAGAGCAGGACGCGGTTCCACTCCAGTCGGTGCCCGCCGGGGAGCTCCGCGCGCGCCTGGCGGATGGCGTCCAGGCAGCCGACGAGGACGTGTTCGACCTCGGGCAGGGCGAGCACGCGGCCGTCGTCGTCGCGCACCGGCGTCAGGTCGCGGACCTCGGCGACGGCGATCAGCCGTTGGTCCGAGGGGGTGTCCCGGGCGACGCAATCGAAGAGGTGGACCTCGCCGGGGGCCCGGAGGGGGCGGATCTCGAAGTTCTTCAGACGCCACATCTGCAGGCGACGGGCGATCATCGGATGCAGGTCGCGGAACTTGATGTCCTCCGCGAACGTCTCCGGATCCGGCTCCGACGCCATCCAGTAGGGCCGGGCCCCGTCACCGTCGGCGCGCCGGAACGTGAGGAGATCGACATCTGCCCCCGACGGGATCACCGCGACCCGACGGATCGAGCCGGGCATCGCCGCGGCGGCGAGCAGCTCGTGGAGATGGGCTGCTGTCGAGGCCGTGTCCGCGGTGCTCCCGGCCGAGAACGCCAGGTACACGTCGACGGTCACGGTGTCCGGAGGGGCGACCGAGGCCGCGACCTCGGCCGCGGCGGCGATCGCCGCGGCGACACCGTCCTCCCGGGCCCGGACGGCGACGACGTGCACGGTGCGGCCGTCGTGGACGTACTCGGCGCGGCACACGTCGGCCGTGCCGACCCGCTCGATCCGCTCGGCCCGAAGGGCGCGGATCTTGTAGTACCGCCGGGTCAGCACGGCCAGAAGGGGGCCGGGCGACGCCGCGTCGGTGAGCAGGTCCTCCTCAGCGAGGATCGGCCCGAGGGGCAGCCCGCAGGCCACGAGCTGTTCCATCTGCTCGGGCCGCGGGTCGGTCGATTCGAGGAGCCCGGCGGCGAGTTGCTTCATCGTGGCCGAGACCTCGGCCCGCGCTCGATCGATGAGCGGACGGTCGAAGCGGCTGTACCGGACCCCTCGGGCGAGGCTGGCGATCGCCGGGTGGCGCCGCCGGGTCGACTCGATCACCCGATCCAGCGTCTCGCGAAGCCCGGTCGACGCCAGCGGACCCTCGAGCAGGGCCACCGCGATCGGGAGCTGCTCCTCACGCCGTTGCTGGGCGACGAAGATGCGCAGCAACGCATCCTCGAGTGCTCGGCTCGGCTCGAGCCCGGCTACCCCGTAGTGGGCGAGCGCCCGCAGCAGCCGGTCGTTGAACCATTGCGGCAAGCCCTCGCGTTCGACGTCGAGCGATCGCAGGTACGTGTTGAGGTACTCCCGGGATGGGCGTGTCTCGTTGGTGTCGGCGTCCGGGTCGCGGCGCTCGGGGGCGAGGGCGCAGAGATCGGCGAAGGCGTTCAGGATCGCCAGCGCGTCGGCGCCCGAACGACCGTCGTCGTCCAGCAGGCGGAGGGCTGCGGAGGTCGTGACGTCAAAGCCGAGCACCGAGGCCAGGACCAGGTCGAGCCCGTCGTCGGCGACCCGGTCCGCCCGCAGCGCCGTGAGGGCGATGCGGTCCTTCAGCGGCTTCGCCGCATCGTCGTCGCCGCCGGGTTCGATCCGGAACAACGGCGTGCCGGCATCGACCTGCACGTTGCGGGCGACGAAGACGTCGCGGACCCGGCCGCTCACCGGTGCGGTGACGGCGATCTCCATCTTCATCGCCTCGACGACCGCCAGGCGGGCGCCCGCCTCCACGATGTCGTCAGGGGCGACGTCGACGCCGACGACCAGTGCCGCCGCCGGCGCCCGGACGATGCCGACGTCGTCCCGGGAGAAGCGGTGGACGACGCCGTCCACTTCGACCAGGTGATCGCTTGCGTGGGTCGAGGACACGACGTCGAAGCGGCGCCCGCCGATCGTGAGCCGGCGGCGAGCCCGCCCCATCGGCTCGACCTCCACGACGGACCTGATGGCGTCGAGGCCGACCTCGTACCGGCTCGGGCCGAGGCGTCGGACGGTGGCCCGGTACGACCGCCCACCATGGCGCAGCTCGACCTCCCGACCGATCTCGGTGTCCGCCTGGGGGCGGCCGCGACTCGCCCAGCTGAGGAACGTCGGCGCGATCGAGCGTCGCCTGGAGCTCACCGGCATCGAGCGCCGCGGCGACAAGGGCGACGTCGGCCAAGCGCGTGGGCAGGTGCTCGTCGGCCGTGGTGAGGCGGTCCAGCCACGCGGTGTCCACCGCGCCCGAGCGCACCTCCGGGCGGGCCAGGAGGTCGAGGAGGAAGGACTTGTTCGTGGTCCCGCCCCGCACGAGCACCGTGGTCTGCGCCAGCGCCCGGTTGAGGCGGGCCAGCGCTTCCTGACGGCTGCTGCCCTGGGCGATGATCTTGGCGATCATCGAGTCGTACTCCGCCGGGATCACATCACCTTCGGCGACGCCGGTGTCGACGCGGAGGCCGGGTCCGACGGGGAACGTCAGCGTGTCGATGGTGCCGGGGGCGGGGGCGAAGGCGCGCTGGGGATCCTCGGCGTTCAGTCGAGCCTCGATGGCGTACCCCACCGTCGGGGGCGGCTCGCCTTCCAGTCGGCCCCCACCGGCCACGTGGATCTGCAGCTTCACCAGGTCGAGCCCGGTCGTCAGCTCGGTGACCGGATGCTCCACCTGCAGGCGGGTGTTGACCTCCAGGAACGCGAACCGCCGCTCGGCCGGCTGGAAGAGGAACTCGACTGTCCCGGCGTTCTCGTACCCGGCCGCCTCGGCCAGTCGGACCGCGGCGGCCCGCAGGTCGCGATCCTCGTCGGCCGTCAGCGCGATGCACTGGGACTCCTCGATCACCTTCTGGTTGCGCCGCTGCATGCTGCAGTCGCGGACACCGACCGCCCACACCGTGCCGTGGGTGTCGGCGATGAGCTGCACCTCGACATGGCGGGCATCGGTCACGACGCGCTCCATGAACACGGTGGCGTCGCCAAAGGCCTTGAGCCCCTCGGCGCGGGCACTGCTGAGGGCCTCGGCCAGTCCGTGGTCGTCGTCGACCCGCCGGATGCCGCGGCCTCCCCCGCCCGCCGCCGCCTTGATCATCAGCGGATACCCCATCGCGGCGGCGTGCCGCCGGGCCTCGTCGATCGACTCGACGGGTCCGCCGCTCCACGGCGCGATCGGCACCGCGGCGTGCTCGGCCAGCAGCTTGGCCGCGATCTTGTCGCCGAGGCGGCGCATGACGTCCGGGCGCGGCCCGATGAACACGACGCCGAGCCGCTCGCACAGCTCGGCGAACTCCGGGCGCTCGGCGACGAACCCCCACCCGACCCACGCCGAGTCGGCACGCGCCGCGACCAGCGCCCGCTCCAGGGTGTCCAGGTCGAGGTAGGGGCTGCCCGCATCGGGTGGCCGCCCGTCGTCGATGCACACCGCCTCGTCGGCCTCTCGCACGAACATCGCGGCCTGTTCCGCCCGCGTGTGCAGCGCGATCGACCGGATGTCGATGCCGTGTTCGTGGCGCAGCTCCCGCACCGCGTTGACCAGCCGCATCGCCGGTTCGCCGCGGTTGACAATGGCGATGCGGCGGAGCGCCCGATCCATCGTGGGCGAGCCTATGTGGTGGACGGGACTCGTCTCGTACGGGTGGGGCGAGCGACCACGTGCCCGTGCCGCGGGACGGGGATCGGAGGGCCGGCGATGCGTCGGTGACCGTGATCGGCAAGAGTTGGTCCCCGATGGGACGACGGGACGACGACGGCTGCTACCGCATCGACGAGGACGATCGCCGACGCTTCGAGGAGGACGGTCATGTCCACCTGACCGGGGTGCTCAGCGAGCAGGAGGTGGCCGAGCTCGAGGTCGACTACGACCGCTTCCTGCGCCGCGAGATCGACGTGCCGGGCAAGGACTTCTGTGACATGGCTGGCGACTACGGGCGGGACCCCGCCGACTACTCCATCGTCAACGTCATGCTGCCCCGCCGGTACTTCCCGGCGTGGCAGGGCAACGTGTACGAGCGTCGGACCGCCGACATCGCCCGCCAGCTGTGTGGTGACGGCATGACCATCGACTACGACCAGCTCCTCGCCAAGCAGCCACACAAGACCGACGCCGTCTTCGCCTGGCACCAGGACATGGCGTACTGGCCGGCCACCGAGGACCGGCGGACGGCGACGTTCTGGCTGGCCATCGACGACTCGACGGTGGCGAACGGCTGCATGCGGTTCGTCCCCGCGACCACCCACGAGGACCACCTCCGCCCGCACGCGCCCGTCTACGGCGGCCGGGGCGAGTCCCACGCCCTCGGCACCGAGCTGCGCCCCGACGACCAGGTCGTCGTCCGACCGATCGCCCGCGGGGACTGCACGGTCCACAACGAGCGGGTGATGCACGGCTCCGGGGGGAACGAGACGGACGGGTTCCGGCGGGCCTACGTCCTCGCCTACCGGTCCGAGGCGACCGTCAGGATCGAGCGGGAGCTCGGGTTCACCCACAGCCACAACGACGACCAGGACGTGCTCGAGGAGGTCGGCGTGACCGGCGAGACGCGGTCGGACCCATGGTGAACGAGGCCGGCCGCATGAACCGAGTGAAAGCGGCGTTCTTCAGCTTCACCCCGCCACTCCCGCCCGGCGACGACGGCAGCTACCTGCGGTGGCACCTGCTCGACCACATGCCGGAGCAGTACCAGTTGCCGGGGATCCAGCTCGGCCTGCGGTACCTCGCCGATGCCGAGTGCACGGGGGCACGGCTCGTGGCGACCGGGGACCTCGAGCCCGTCGGCAACCTCGTCAACTACCTGGTGGGCGACCCGGTCCAGGAGACCCACGACGACTTCATGGACCTCGGGCGGCGACTGGCCGAGATCGGTCGCTTCCCCGAGCACCGGCCCTCGCTGCAATTGCGGATGCCGGAGCTGCTGGCCTGGCACGCCGCGCCACGGGCGCTGATCTCGGCTGAGGTCGTGCCGTTCCGTCCGCACCGCGGCGTCCTCGTCGTGGTCGAGGAACCGGTGCAGGCGGACATCGACGCCTGGGAGCAATGGCTCGACACCGACCACCATCCCGCCGTGCTCGGGACCCCCGGGGTGGCCGGCGTCTGGCGGTACGGGTCGACCGACACCTGGGACCTGCACCCGGCGGCCCGAGGTGATCCGCAGCAGATCACCGTCATCTACCTGGACGAGGATCCGATCGTCACGACCAAGGCACTGACGCCACTGCTCGAGGCGCGTTGGCGCTCCGGCGCGGTGCGGCCACGGTTCGCCGGGCCGCTCCGGTCGATGATCGAATGGGAGGCATGGCGATGAGCCATCAGCGATGACCGATCCCGGAAGCGTGAAGCTGTCGATCGGGACGCCGGTGGTGACGATGACCCCGGGTGGGCACGGCCCCTGGGAGGCCGCCGCGTCGATCGAGGACGTGGCCCGGATCGCCGAGGCGGCCGACCGGCTCGGCTACCACCACCTGACCTGCAGCGAGCACATCGGGGTGCCGGCCGCCGAGCGCGACCGCCGCGGCGTGCGCTACTGGGACCCGCTGGCCACCTTCGGCTTCCTCGCGGCCCGGACCGAGCGCATCCGGTTCGCGACCTCGGTCCTGGTCCTCGGCTACCACCACCCGCTCGAGATCGCCAAGCGCTACGGGACCCTGGACCTGGTCAGCGGCGGGCGCGTGATCCTGGGGGTCGGTGTCGGCACCCTGCAGGAGGAGTTCGATCTCATCGGCGCGCCGTTCGAGGACCGAGGCGCTCGGGCCGATGACGCGTTGCGGGCGCTCCGGGCCGCGCTGTCCCAGCCCGAACCGACGTACCACGGCGAGTTCTACGACTTCGATGGGCTCGTCGTCGACCCGTGCGCCGTGCAGGACCGGGTCCCCCTCTGGGTCGGTGGTCGCACCCTGCGCTCGCTGCGCCGGGCGGTGGCGCTGGCCGACGGCTGGAGCCCGTTCGCCGTGCGCCCGGCGCAGGCCCAGGAGTGGCTCGCCCGAGTCGAGCTCCCTGCGGGCTTCGAGGTCGAGCTCCCGCCGATCGCCCGGTTGGACCCGATCGGCGAGCCCGGCCGGGCCCAGGAGGTCCTGGCCGAGACCGCGGCGGCGGGGGCCACGACCGTCGCCGTGCGCTTCCGTGCCGACAGCCTCGAGGCGTGTCTGGAGCGGATCGAGGCCCTGGCCACCGTGCACCGGGACATGGGCGGCCGGTAGGGGCAGACCCGCCGGCCGAGTGGCTCAGCGCCTCTCGACGACGAGGGCGGCCACGGAGCGGCCGACGCGACCGTCGGCGTCGAAGAGGTCGGTGGTGTTGAACCCGGCGCCGACGGGCGCCACGACGGCCTCGGAGCGCAGGCCGATCCACCTGCCCGCAGGCTCCCGCGACAGGTGCAGAGTCTGCTCGGCGTTCCGGAAGGACCACTCGGCGAACGGCAGCTGTCGACTCACCGCGGACTGGCCGTAGTCGGCGGCGACGGCGGCGAGCTCGGTCCCCCGCAGCTCGGTGCCCTCCACCACCGGCAGCGCCAGGCTGATCCAGGCGTGGACGCGCCGATCGCCCTCGACCCGCAGGAACTCGATGATGAGGCTGGTGCTGTCGAAGCTGTCCCAGCCGACGGCCTCGGCCGCCTTGCGGTTCGGCTCGTCCAACGCCGGAGCCGCGGCCGGGTCGAAGGGGCTCGGGTGGTCGAGGGCCTTCGGTGGCAGCTCCAGCTCACCCTGACGGACGATGATCGTCCGAGCCGTCGCCACGGGACGGCCGGCGCACGAGAGCACGGCGTCCTGACGCTGAACCCGCTTCCCGCCGGCGGGCTCACTGCACTCGAGGGTCAGCGTCGCCATCGGCACGGTGGTCAGGAAGTCGACCGACAGCCGGGTCAGGGTGTGCTCCGGCGGAGAGAGCCGGCCGGCGAGGAGGGCCATCACCGCCGCCCCGTGCACGACCTGGCGGTCCCACGGCCCGACGGCCGCCGAGGTCGGCGTGAAGCCGTTGGACCCTTCGGGTCGGAACAGCGCCGTGTCGGTCACTCCCGAACCCTAGCCGAGTGGCGATTGCTATCAATTTCGACGTCAGTATCAACAAAGGGGTAGGGTTCCCTCAGCTCCGCCGCTCCGCGCCCGGGCGCGGATGGGAGAGACTGCCGGTGACCCCCGGCTGAGGAGGAACCCGCCATGCAGATGGACGACATGATCCTGGTGAGCATCGACGACCACATGATCGAGCCGCCCGACATGTTCGAGAACCACGTCCCGGAGAAGTGGAAGGACTCGGTTCCCAAGGTCGTGCGCAACGAGGCGGGCGTGGACGAGTGGGTGTTCCAGGGCGAGAAGACCTCCACGCCCTTCGGCATGGCCGCCACCGTGGGCTGGCCGAAGAGCGAGTGGGGCTTCAACCCGGGGAGCTACAGCGAGCTCCGGCCGGGTTGCTTCGACGTGCACGAGCGGGTGAAGGACATGGACGCCAACGGGATCCTGGGGTCGATGAACTTCCCGACGATGGCGGGGTTCAACGCTCGGACCTTCACCGAGGCCGGTGACAAGGAGGTGGCGCTCGTCTCGCTCCGGGCCTACAACGACTGGGCGATCGACGAGTGGGCGGGCGGCTACCCGGGTCGGTTCATCCCCCAGGGCATCATCCCGATGTGGGACGTCGACCTCGCCGTCGAGGAGGCGCACCGTCTCGGGCAGAAGGGCTGCCGCTCGATCAGCTTCCTGGAGACCCCGCACGTCCAGGGGTTCCCGAGCTTCCTGTCCGGGCACTGGGACCCGATGCTCAGCGCGATCTGCGACGAGAACATGGTCCTCTCGCTGCACATCGGCGCCGGGTTCGAGGTGATCCGGCGCCCGCAGGAGGCCCCGATCGACCACCTCATGGTCCTGGCCTGCCAGATCAGTGCCATCACCGCGCAGGACCTGCTGTTCGGCCCGACGCTGCGTCAGTTCCCGGATCTGCGGGTGGCGCTGTCGGAGGGCGGCATCGGCTGGATCCCGTTCTACTTCGACCGGATCGACCGTCACTTCGAGAACCAGACCTGGCTCCACGGCGGTGACGACTTCGGCGGCAAGCTGCCCTCCGAGGTCTTCCGCGAGCACATCCTGGCCTGCTTCATCACCGACCCCTCCGGGCTGCTCCTGCGGGACCGCATCGGGGTGGACCTCATCGCCTGGGAGTGCGACTACCCCCACACGGACACGACGTGGCCCGAGTCACCGGAGTTCGCCTGGAAGGAGCTCCAGGGCGCCGGGTGCAGCGACGAGGAGATCCACAAGATCACCTGGGAGAACGCCTGCCGCTTCTTCGACTGGGACCCCTTTGCCCACACCGCCCGCGAAGAAGCCACGGTGGGGGCGCTCCGGGCCCGGGCGGCGGCGGCCGGCGTGGACGTCACCCGCAAGCCCCGATGCCGAGTGGAAGCAGGAGAACGAGGCGGCCGGCATCGGCGTCGCGTGACCCGGGCCGTCGAGGTCGTCCACGAGGGCCTGGACTTCGGCGAGGGCCCCCGCTGGCACGACGGCCGGCTGTGGGTGTCGGACTTCTACGCCCACCGGGTCTCGTCGTTCGGCCCGACCGGTGACCGCCGGGTCGAGGTCGAGCTCGACGACCAGCCCAGCGGGCTCGGCTGGTTGCCGTCGGGGGACCTGTTGGTCGTCGCCATGACCACCCGGCAGGTGCGTCGGGTGGACGCCGAGGGAGCGATCCACCTCCACGCCGACCTGTCGGCCGTCGCCACGGGCCACGCCAACGACATGGTCGTCGACGGTCGGGGCAACGCCTACGTCGGGAACTTCGGCTTCGACATCGAGGCGGGCGACGACGGCCCCCGGCCGGCGGATCTGGCTCTCGTCCACCCCGACGGCACCACTGAGGTCGCCGCGACCGACCTCCGGTTCCCCAACGGTTCGGTGGTGACCCCGGACGGCGCCACCTTGATCGTGGGGGAGTCCATGGGGGCGCGGTACACCGCCTTCACGATCCGGGACGACGGCACGCTGGCCGAGCACCGGGTGTGGGCGGAGGTGCCGGGCAAGGCCCCGGACGGGTGCGTGATGGATGCCGACGGCGCCATCTGGATGGCCGACGCCGGCGGGAGCGGCTGCTTCCGGGTAACCGAGGGCGGGGAGATCGTGGACTCGGTCACCGCCAGCCAGCCGGTCTACGCCTGCACGTTGGGCGGTCCTGACCGGCGCACGCTCTACCTGCTGAGCGCCCCCGGCTTCGGTGAGACGATCTGTGCCGGCAAGGGTCTCGGGCGCATCGAGGCCGTCGAGGTCGACGTCCCCGGTGCCGGCTGGCCCTGACCCTCGTCAGAGGACGTCGCGGAAGGCCTCGACCGTCCCGACGTCGGCGCAGGTCTGGGTGGCCCGGGTCATCCCCAGCATCCCCACCTCGATGGGCTGCCAGCGGCTGCCCATCGCCGCGGTCGTGGTCGCGCCGATCCAGGCGTAGAGCACCAGGCGTCGGTAGCGGTCCCAGAGCACCTCGGCGGCCGGCGCGTCGACCCCGGCGTCCACGAGCACCTGGCGGTAGACGCGCAGCCATTCGCCCTCCTGGGCCTGTCGGACCTCGGTGGGACACGAGTTGCCGAGGTAGATGGCGATGTCGCGGATGCCGGGCGAGCGGCTGATCACCGCCCAGTCGTAGAAGCCCGACCTCGTCACCGTCCACGAACTGGTTCCCGGCGTGCGTGTCGCCGTGGACAAGGGTCCGTTCGCCCTCGTCCCAGAGCTCGGCGATCTCGTCGTCGTGGTCGATGTAGAGGCGGCAGAGCTCGGTGAACACCGGCGGGAAGTCGTCCCCGAACTGGTCCAGGGCGCTCTGGACGAACTGGGCGCCCCGCTTGCCCCGCATGGCGGGCGGGATCCAGGCGAGCTCGTCATCGAAGCGAGGGTCCTCCCAGAATCGGGCGTGCAGCCGGGCGAGGGCCTCGACCACCTTGCGGCCGTGCTCGTCGGCTCCGGACTCCAGCCGGCTGGTGAACCGGCAGCCGGAGGCCTCCAGGTCCTCGAGCACCATGACGTACTCGGTGCGCTCTTCGCCGTGGGCGGCGAAGAAGCAGGCGCGGCACCCGCAACGGGGCCTCCGCTGCCAGCTCCTCGTAGAAGCGGGCCTCCTTGCGGCCCATGTCCGTGGCCGCGACCAGCTTCCGCTGGGCCTCACCGTCCGGGGGCAGCTTGACGAACACGGTCGCGGGACCGACGTGGCCCGCCGCGTGCTCGAGGCCGAGACGCAGCCGCCCCGTCGTGCCCGAGTGCTGGTCGAGGACCGTGACGCCCGTGACCTCGATGTCGGGCGACGTGGTGCGCAGGGCCGCCGTGAGCCAGGCCGCGGTGACGCCCTCGGGCCGGTCGGGGATCTCGCTGTCGGTGGCCATGAGGCTCAGGGGTCCGTCTCGATGTCTTTCGATTTCGGCGTCAATGTCGATAGTGTGGTGGTCGCGGCGAGGGGGCGTCAAACTGTGAAGGCCGGGGAGACCATGACCGAGACCACGCCGATCTTCGACTTCGACAACCACTACTACGAAGCCGAGGACGCGTTCACCCGGCACCAGGACAAGCGTCTCCGCAACCGTGGTGTCCGCTGGGCCGAGATCGACGGTCGGCGTCGCCTGATCGTGGGCGGCAAGGTCAACAGCTACGTCGCCAACCCGACGTTCGATCCGGTGGCCAAGCCGGGCTGTCTCTATGAGTGGTACCGGGGCAACCCGGAGCAGAAGTCCATCCTCGAGGCGTTCGGTGAGCTCGAGCCGATTCGGCCCGAGTACCGGGATCGGGACGCCCGCCTCGCGGTGATGGACGAGCAGCAGGTCGCGGCCACGCTCCTGTTCCCGACGCTCGGCGTGGGCCTGGAGGATGCCCTGCGGGACGATCCCGAGGCGGCGGCGGGTGTCTTCCAGGCATTCAACCGCTGGCTGGAGGAGGACTGGGGGTTTGCCCACCAGGGCCGGATCTTCGCGGTGCCCTACGTGCAGCTGCTCGACCCCGCGGCGGCCGCCGCCGAGTCGGCCTCGCTCGTGGAGCGGGGCGCCATCGTGGTCAACGTCCGCAACGCGCCGGTGCCGGTGCCCGGTGGGTACCGGTCGCCCTTCGACCCGGTGTACGACCCGTTCTGGGGCCTCGCCGCCGAGTCCGGGGTCGTGTGCGCCACCCACGCGGGCAACGACGGGTACGACGCGCTGATCCAGATGTGGGAGCCCGGCGGGGCCGAGAGCTCGATCTTCCGGTCCCCCCTGCGCAACGTGGTCACCAAGAACCGCGCGGTCAGCGACTTCTACGCCACCGCCACCTGCCACAAGGTCTTCGAGCGGTTCCCGGCGCTGCGCCTGGCCAGCGTGGAGAACGGGGCGTCGTGGATCCCGGACCTGCTCCACCGCCTGGACGATGCCGCCAACCGGAACCCGGGCTACTTCGCCGAGCACCCGAACGAGACATTCGGCGAGCACGTCTGGGTCACGCCATTCTGGGAGGACGACGTCCCGAGCCTCGTGGGCCAGTTCCGCACCGACCGCCTGCTGCTCGGCTCGGACTGGCCCCATGCCGAGGGCACCCGACGGCCGCTGGACTTCGTGACCGAGACCCTGGCGGGGCTCCCCGCCGAGGACGTGCAGCGGATCGCCCGCGACAACGCTTCCGAGCTGCTCGGCGTCCCTGTCCCCGGGTGACCGCCTTGTCGCTCGGTGGCGTCGCCGCCGGGATCGTCGACACGATGATCGGGCCGCCCGCTGATCACCCTCAGCTGTACGACACCTGCGCCGGCAGGCGCGGCGGGACCGAACCGCTGATCGGTCAGCCGGCCGCCTCGCGCAGGCCGATCCCGTTCGCCCACAGGAGCGTGAGCTGCTCGGCGACCGTGTCGAGCTCGTAGTCACCCCAGTCCTCGACCAGCCAGAGCTCGGCGGTGCGGGCCACCATCGACCCCAACGCCAGGGCCGCGATCTCCGGGTTCACCTCGGGATTGGCCAGCCCGGCCTGCTGCAGGCGTCGGACGGCACGCTCGGCCCGGTCGGCGAAGTGCTTCTGGCGTCGCATCCGGGCCTCGTTGACCGGGGCGTCGTAACGGGAGACCTCCTCGATGACGCCCATGATCTTGGCGTTGTCCCGATAGCGCTCGAGGTAGAGCCGGTTCGCCCGGAAGATGCGCTCGCGCTCGCTGAGGGACGCCGGGTCGACGTCGTCGTTGGCGGGGGCCGCCAGGAGCGCCTCCTGGGTCTCGGCGACCTCCCGGAAGATCTGCTCCTTGGAATCGAAGTAGTGATAGAAGGATCCGTGCGAGAGGCCGGCCCGCTCGGCGATGTCCGAGATGCGGGCCTCCAGGAAGCCGGACCCCTCGAACACCTGCTTGGCGGCGTCGAGCAGCCGGGCCCGCGTCTGGGCACCCTTGCGCGAGCGTGGCGCCACGGCTGCCGGTTCGGGGGTCGCGGACTTGGGCATGTCGACTCGCTCTCTGGTCGAGGGCCGGGACTCAGCGTACGGACCGGTCCGACAGCAGGTGATCGAGCGCCCGCCGGTCGTCTTCGGTGAGGACCTGCAGATCCTGCTCTCGGGAGGGGCGCCAGAAGACGCCGTCGACGCCCCAGGCGTCACGGCGCAGGGCCTTCTTGTCGATCTTCAGGCTCGACAGCTTCGGCAGCTCGCGGCTCGACGCGGACGAAGGCGGGGACCCACTTGGGGCCGAGATCGGGTTGGGCCCGGAGGAAGCGGTCGAAGGCGGCGGGGTCGAGGTCCGCCCCACTGTGGAGCTCCAGACCCACCATCACGCGGTCACCGACGGGGTCGTCGGGAACGGCGTAGACGGCGACCGAGCGCACGTCCGGGTGGCGGGCGATGATCGCCTCGACGGGGCCGGCGGCGAAGTTCTCGCCGTCGACCCGGAGCCAGTCGTTGGACCGACCGGCGAAGAACAGCCAGCCGTCGGTGTCGCGGTAGGCGAGGTCACCCGACCAGTAGGCACCGCCCCGGAAGCGTTCCTCGGTGGCCGTCGGGTTCCGGTAGTAGCCCTCGAACCCGGAGGTGGGCTGGGTCTCCACGATCTCGCCGACCGCGTCCTCGAGGTTCACCACCCGGCCCCTGTCGTCGAACACGGCGCGGGGGCATTCCGCCCCGGTCTCGGGGTCGAGCACCTTGACCGAGTCGTTGGCCGTACCGAGGGCGCCAGCGGCCATCGAGGCGTCCCGGCGGATGATGATCACCCCCTCGGTGGACCCGTAGCTGTCACGGACGTGGCAGCCGAAGCGGCGGGCGAAGTCCCGGATGTCGTGCTCGGATGCCTCGTTGCCGATCGCCAGGCGCAGGGGCACCTCGGCGTCGTCGTCGGCTTCGGGCACGGACAGGATGTAGTTCAGGACCTTGCCCGTGTAGGTCAGCAGGGTCGCCCCGAAGGCCCGGATGTCGGGCACGGTCCCGGACGCCGAGAACCGGCGTCGCGTCGAGATGGGAATGCCGGCGCTGACGGCGGCGGCCCACCCGGTGAACAGCGACGCGGCATGGAAGAAGGGGAGTGGCGCGTACACGACGTCGTCGTCGGTCAGCTCGGCGATGCCGGCGACGTGGGCACCGGTCCGACCGATCCGCCCCTGCGTGCAGCGAACGGCCTTGGGCAGGCCCGTCGAGCCCGAGGTGAAGACGAGGAGGAAGAGGTCGTCGTCCTCCGGTGGCGCGGTGCCGGCCTGGATCGGCGGCGCCGAGGCCAGCGCGGCCTCGTAGACGGGGTCGTCGACCACCAGGACCCGTTCGGGCGGGATCGTGTGCGGCGCGTCCTCGAGGAGGTCGGCGAGGTCGCTCGAGGTCACCAGCACCTGGCAGTCGGTGTGATCGATGAGCTGAGCGAGCTGCTCGCCGCGGTAGGTCGAGTTGATCCCGACCACGACCGTGCCCGACAGCGCCCCCGCGGTGAGCCAGAAGAGGTAGTCGGGCACGTTGTCGAGGAGGACGCCCACGTGCGGGGGCCGCTCCGGGTCCCGCAGCTCGGCGAAGAGCGCGGCCCGACGCCAGCCTTCCTGCACCAGGTCGCGGTAGGTCCACATCCGGTCCTCGTACTTGAGGGCGAGTGCGTCGTCGTCGCGGCGATCGCGCAGGAGGTGCCCGAAGGCGGTCACGGCGACATCTCCGACATCGACGTCAATGTAGAGGTGGTCCGCGACGGCGGCGTGGTCCGCGGCCGCCGGGTGCGCATCGATGCCAGGGTCGTGGACGAGCCCCAGGTGGGCCGGGTGCTCGCACGTCGATGTCAGTGAAGCGCGGCGCCCGCTTGGGGTCCACGCGTGTCGGGGCCGTACATTCGGGCCGATGCTCCCCCAGCTCGATGAGGACCAGGAGTTCTTCCGGGCCACGACAGCTCGGTTCCTCGACGAGTTCTCCCCGGCCGACGAGATCCGACGCCTGCGTCCGGACCCCGACGGGTTCGACCGCGACTACTGGCGCCGAGGGGCCGAGCTGGGGTGGACCTCGCTGCTCGTCGCCGAGTCACACGGTGGTGGGTCGATATCGGGTCACGGCGCGGTGGACCTGACCCTCGTCGCCCACGAATTCGGCCGCCACGCCGCCCCGGGGCCATTGTCGGCGACCAACGTGGTGGCGGGGGCCCTCAGCGACGCCGGCGGACACCACGCCGACGTCATCGCCGGTCTCGTCGCCGGTGACCTCGTCGCGACCTGGTGCCACGGTGAACCGGCGCCCGGCGACGGGCTCGGCGTGATCGGGCTGGGCGTGCGGGCCGACGGCGGCGACCTCGTGCTCGACGGCGTCAAACGGCCGGTCGAGGCGGCCGGCCGCGCCGACCAGCTCCTGGTCACCGGTCGCTCGGCGAGCGGGCTCGTCCAGGTGCTCGTGCCCGCCGACACCGCGGGGATCTCCATCGAGCCCCTGAAGGGCGTCGACCTCAGCCGGCGGTTCTCCGTGGTGACCTTCGACGGGGTCCGGGTGCCGGCTGACGCCGTCGTCGGTGACCCGGCGACCACCGAAGCCGCCGTCGAGCGCCAGCTGCAGCACGCCCTCGTCATCGCCAACGCCGAGTCCGTCGGGGCCCTGCAGGCCGGCTTCGAGCTGACCGTCGAGTGGTCCTTCGACCGCTACTCCTTCGGTCGCCCGCTGGCCTCCTACCAGGCCCTCAAGCACCGGTTCGCGGACATGAAGGCGTGGCTCGAGGCCAGCCACGCCATCAGCGACGCCGGCGCGGCTTCGCTGGCGGTCGGCGGCGACGACGCCGGCGAGCTGCTGAGCGCGGCGAAGGCCTTCATCGGCGATCGCGGCAACGAACTGCTGCAGGACTGCGTGCAGATCCACGGCGGCATCGGGGTCACCTTCGAACACGACCTGCACCTGTTCCTGCGTCGGGTGATGGTCAACAGCATGGTGCACGGGACATCGCGTGAGCACCTCCGGCGGTTGGCGGACCTGGCCGAGCAGCGGGAGGCCGCGGCATGAGCGAGGAGATCGAGGACGTCGAGGAGGTCGAGGCCTTCCGGCAGCGGGCCCGGGCCTTCATCCAGGCCAACCTCCAGCCGTCGTCGCCGACCGACAGCGTGGGTGTGCTCCGCGCCCGGCGCAGCGACGAGGAGGAGCTCGCCGCAGTGGCCCGCGAGCGCGCGCTGCAGCGGATGCTCTTCGACGCCGGCTTCGCCGGCATCTGCTTCCCGCCGGAGTACGGCGGCCAGGGCCTCACCCCCGCCCACCAGGCCGTCCTCATCGAGGAGATGGCCGGGTACGAGTTCCCGTCCCGGGTGCAGGTCCCCACGATGTCGCCGTGCGCGGCGGTGCTCCTGGAGTTCGGCACCGAGGCCCAGAAGCAGGCCCACCTGCCCGCGATCCTGCGGGGCGAGGAGCTGTGGATGCAGTTCCTCTCCGAGCCCAGCGGCGGATCCGACGTGGCCGGTGCCCTGACCACGGCGGTACGGGACGGCGACGAGTGGGTGCTCAACGGCTCCAAGGTGTGGACCACCGGGGCCTGGTGGTCGGACTGGGGCCTCTGCCTGGCCCGGACCAACTGGGACGTCCCCAAGCACCGGGGGCTGACGGTCTTCATCCTGCCCATCCACCAGGCGGGCATCGAGGTGCACCGCATCGAGATGTTGAACGGCACCAAGGAGTTCTGCCAGGAGTTCATCACCGACGTGCGGGTCCCGGACAGCGACCGGGTCGGCGAGGTCGATGACGGCTGGACGGTGGGCACCCGCTGGATGGTCCACGAGCGGATGTTCCGCAGCTCGCCCTACGTGACGGTGCCGCTGGGGGACACCCTCGGGGGCACCAAGGGCTACAGCCTGATCCGTGACGTGGCCCGTGACGCCGGCCGTCTCCACGACGCCCACACCCGAGAGCTGTTGGGCGAGGCCCGCGCTACGGACCTGGTGGGGGAGGCGCTGGACCGTCGCCTCGGGGCGTGCATGGCGGCCGGCACCCTCACCGACCAGGCCTCGGCGATCGGGCGCCTCTTCCACGGCATGACCGAGGTCCGGGGCCGGACGATCGCGTTCGAGATCGCGGGCGCGGCGGGAGCGGCCTGGTCCGACGGTGACGGGATGGTCGCCGAGATCGGCCACGACTTCCTCATGCGCCAGACCGGCACCATCGGTGGCGGCACGACCGAGATGGCCCGCAACGTGATCAGCGAGCGGGTCCTGGGCATGCCGCGGGAGCGGTCGATGGACCGGGACGTGGCCTTCCGAGACGTGCCCCGAGGACCGACGGGCCGCGACGGGCCCTGACGCCGCGTCAGGACTGGCCCAGCGCGTCGAGCGCGGCGGTGACGAACGACTCCTTGTGACCGAACACCACATGTCCAGCGCCAATGCGCCGGACGGGCCAGTCGAGGTCTTGGAGGGACCGGTTCAGAGGGTTCCGCTCATGACGACGTCCCGTATCAGGGGGCGTCGGCGTAGCGGAGGTAGGGCTTGAACTCCTCGACGTTCTCGAACTGCTCCATGGCGTCCTCCATGGGGTGTTCCGCGAGCGGGCTTCGGGCGCATCCGGCCACCGTCCGCGCCGACGATCAGCCGGGCTTGATGGCCGCGCCTTCGGTGAGCCAGGTCCAGGGCTTCGGGCCCTTCGCGTACCGCGACTCGACCCGTTCGATCTCGAACCCGGCGGAGCGGACCAGCCCCGCGGCGTCGCGGGTGAGATGGCACCCGTCGGCCAGTCGTTTCTGGACCGGCTCCAGTCGCCGTTGCCAGGTGGCCACGGACGCATCCGGCGAGAGGCCGTGCTCGAGGAAGTGGAACCGTCCGCCGGGGCGCAGCACCCGCCGGATCTCGTCCAGAGCCGCCTCGACCCTCGGGATCGTGCAGAGGGTGAAGGTCGACAGGGCGCCGTCGCAGCTGCCGTCCTCGAGTGGGATCGATTCGCCGCGCAGCGCGATGTGCTCGACGTGCACGTGCGAGGCGGCGATCCGCTCCTCGGCAAGGCGCCGGGCGGTCAGGGCGGGCTCCACCGCGTAGACGAGGTGGACCTCGGGCGGGTAGACGGGCAGGTTGAGACCCGACCCGAACCCGACCTCGACCACCGTTCCCGCCAACCCGGCGGTCACCTGCTCGCGCCACCGCGTAGCTCGCGGGTGCCACACGCGCGGTCGACCAGACGGGGCAAGACGTGCTCTCGATAGAACCCCATGGGCCTTCTCCTGTTGATCGGGCCGGCTCGGTCGCTCGGTCACTCGGTCACAGCCGCGACGGCGAGGAGCAGACCGAGGCCGGCCGGGCCGCCGAACCCTAGGGGGAAGCGCTTCCCGACGTGGGAGATCGACCTCGACCACGCCCGCATGGCGTCGGGCCCCCATCCTGCGGGGATGGGACACGCTCCCGGCGTTCATCCGGTGAACCCCTGACGGCCATGATTTTGTAGTGAACAAAACCTGGACAGAATCCAGAATCTTTCCTAGGCTCCGGGGGTGACCCCGGACGACGCCGCCGACCGCGCTGACCTCCTCCGCGCCCACGGCCTGCAGGTCACGGCGCAGCGGCTGGCCGTCCTCGGGGCGGTCGCGGACCGGCCGCACGGCACGGCGGACGAGATCGAAGCCGTCGTCCGGGCCGGCCTCGGGGCGATCTCCCGGCAGGCGGTCTACGACGCCCTCGGCACCCTGACCGAGCGGGGCCTCATCCGCCGCATCCAGCCGGCCCGGTCGCCCGCTCGCTACGAGGACCGGGTCGACGACAACCACCACCACCTCGTCTGTCGGACCTGCGGGCGCACGGTCGACATCGACTGTGCGGTGGGGGCCCGACCCTGCCTCGAAGCCGACGACGATCACGGCTTCACCATCGAGGAGGCCGAGGTCATCTACTGGGGATCCTGCCCCGCCTGCCAGGAGGCGGCCGCGGCGCCCGCGGCCCGTCAGAGGGACACCATCAGCCCAACGAGTACCCGAGGAGCACCATGAGCAACGAAGAGACCGGCGCCGTCGTCACCACTGACGCGGAGGACGCCCCTGCGGCGAGATGTCCCGTGTTGAGCCATTCGCACTCGGCCACGGGATCCATGGCGAACCAGCACTGGTGGCCGGAACAGCTGAACCTGCGCGCCCTGAACAAGAACTCCCCCAAGATCGACCCGATGGGGGAGGCCTTCGACTACGCCGAGGAGTTCGAGCGCCTCGACCTCGCGGCGGTGAAGGCCGACATCGAAGCGGTGATGAGCACGTCGCAGGACTGGTGGCCCGCGGACTACGGCCACTACGGACCGCTCTTCATCCGGATGGCCTGGCACAGCGCCGGCACCTACCGCATCCACGACGGTCGGGGCGGTGCCGGGTCGGGCACCCAGCGCTTCGCGCCGCTGAACAGCTGGCCCGACAACGCGAACCTGGACAAGGCGCGCCGCCTGCTCTGGCCGGTCAAGCAGAAGTACGGCCGGCAGCTCTCCTGGGCGGACCTGATGGTCCTCGCCGGGAACTGTGCCCTGGAGTCGATGGGCTTTGAGACCTTCGGCTTCGGCGGCGGGCGGGAGGACGTCTGGGAGCCCGAGGAGGACCTCTACTGGGGCCCCGAGGACGTCTGGCTGGAGGACGAGCGCTACAGCGGCGACCGCGAGCTCGCGGATCCGCTGGGCGCGGTCCAGATGGGTCTGATCTACGTCAACCCCGAGGGCCCGAACGGCGTCCCGAGCGCGCTGGACGCGGCCAGGGACATCCGGGAGACCTTCGCCCGCATGGCCATGGACGACGAGGAGACGGTTGCCCTCATCGCCGGCGGTCACACCTTCGGCAAGACCCACGGCGCGGCCGACGCGGACGAGTACGTCGGTCGCGAGCCCGAAGGGGCCAGCCTCGAAGAGCAGGGCCTCGGCTGGACGAGCACCTACGGCAGCGGCAAGGCCGGCGACACGATCACCAGCGGCCTGGAAGGCGCCTGGACCCCCACCCCGAAGACGTGGGACAACAGCTTCTTCGACACGCTGTTCGGCTACGACTGGGACCTGGTGAAGAGCCCGGCCGGTGCCTGGCAGTGGGTGCCGACGGATCCCGCCGCGGCCGATGCCGTGCCGGATGCCCACGATCCGGAGAAGCGCCACGCCCCCGTCATGCTGACGACGGACCTCGCGCTGCGGATGGACCCGATCTACGGGCCGATCTCCAAGCGGTTCCACGAGAACCCCGCCGAGTTCGCCGACGCCTTCGCCCGGGCCTGGTTCAAGCTCACCCATCGCGACATGGGCCCCGTCTCGCGGTACCTCGGTCCCGAGGTCCCCGACGAGGAGCTGATCTGGCAGGACCCGGTCCCCGCGGTCGACCATCCGCTGGTCGACGAGCAGGACATCGCGGCCCTGAAGGCCACGATCCTCGCGTCCGGCCCGTCGATCTCCGAGCTGGTGGCGACCGCTTGGGCCTCGGCGTCGACCTTCCGCGACAGCGACAAGCGGGGCGGCGCCAACGGCGCCCGCATCCGCCTGGCCCCGCAGAAGGACTGGGAGGCGAACGACCCGGCCCAGCTGGCCGACGGTGCTGCAGGCCCTGGAGCAGGTCCGGGCCGACTTCAACGGTTCGGCGACCGGCGGCAAGCAGGTCTCTCTCGCCGATCTCATCGTCCTCGGCGGGTGCGCCGCGGTCGAGCAGGCGGCCAAGGCTGCCGGCCACGACGTCGAGGTCCCGTTCTCCCCGGGGCGCACCGACGCCACGCCGGAGCAGACCGACGGGGAGGCCTTCGCCGTGCTGGAGCCGATCGCCGACGGGTTCCGCAACTACGCGCGACCCGGCGACAAGCGCCGGCAGGAGGACCTGCTGGTCGACCGGGCGAGCCTGCTGAGCCTGACCGCCCCGGAGATGACGGTGCTCGTCGGGGGCCTGCGAGCCCTCGGCGCCAACGCCGGCCAGTCCGGCCACGGCGTCCTGACGGAACGGCCCGGCACGTTGACCAACGACGTCTTGGTGAACCTGCTGGACATGGGCACCGAGTGGAAGGCGTCCGCCTCGGCGGAGGGCGTCTACGAGGGTCGGGACCGCGCCGGCGGCGACGTCCGCTGGACGGCCACGGCGGTCGACCTGGTCTTCGGCTCGAACTCCCAACTCCGGGCCGTGGTCGAGGTGTATGCCTGCGAGGACGCGGCAGCAGAAGTTCGTCGAGGACTTCGTGGCGGCCTGGGCCAAGGTCATGGACCTCGACCGGTTCGACCTGTCCTGACCTTGCGGGCCCATCGCCCGCGACCAACGTGCTGAGCAGTGCCCGAGGCCCCTCTCCGGAGGGGCCTCGGCGCGGTGGTCACCGAGCCGGTCCGCGGTCATGGATGGGGGAGGCTCGTCGCCCGGGCGTAGACGAGCGTGGTGAGGCGGTCGGTGGAGGTGTCGATCAGTTCGATCTCCATCGGGTCATCGGGCGCGGGGCCGAGCCGGCGGCTCCGGGTGCGAACCGGGCCTTCGTGGGTCTGGGCGAGGTAGCGCAGGTCGAGGTCGGTCACCACCACCGGGGAGTCGGTGCGGGTCGCCGCCAGCTCCTCGGCTGCGACCTCGGCGACCAGCGCGACCATGGCCCCCTGCAGGGTGCCCGCCGGGTTGCGCAGCTCGGGCGTCACGGCGACCTGCACGACGCCGGCGGTGGCGTCGATCACCTCGATGCCGGCGGCCTCCCGGAGCGGCTCGGTCAGTGTGGACTGCCCGGTGAACAGCCGCGTCGCGACGGCCGGGGGGAAGTGCGGCTTCGGAGGATCGCCGTCCCGGCGGGGAACGGCGGCGAAGCCGATGGCCCCCGAGGCCACCGAGACCCCCTCACCGTCGACCACCTCGAAGGTGGAGGTCACCGACCGACGACCTCGGCGCACGAGCGTGCAGTGGGTCGTCGCCACGTCGGGTGCGGGCACCGGGCGCATCCGCAACGAGAGGTCGGTGGTGAGCGTCCACACGTCGGGGTCGTCGTCGACCGCGATGCCGGCCGCGGCGTCGACGGCGTAGGCCAGCACGCTGGCCCGCACGACCCCGTGGTGCAGGACCTCGGGCTGGGTGGTGAGCACGAGGTGCAGGCCGTCGTGGTCGACGTGGGCCCCGATGCCGAAGCGACCGGGCACCGAGGAGACGAGGTTCGGCACGTCGGTCATCGGCCGAGGCTGGCTGGCGCTGCCGGAGGCGCGGAAGTCCGAGTCGGCGGAGTTGCGGTCCCCGGCCGCCGCGGCGAGCATCCCGACCAGGGCCGGCCCCTGAGGGCGAGACGAGGCGAGTGCACGGAGGAGTTGCCATGACGGCGAACCAGCAGCAGTTCGAGGCCTGGAACGGGGCCGAGGCCGTGCACTACGTCGACCACGCCGACCGGTACGACCGTCAGCTCGAGCCCTTCGTGGATGAAATGCTCGAACGGGCCCGCCTCGAGCCGCATCACGCGGTTCTGGACGTCGGCTGTGGTTGCGGCGCCACCACGCTCGTCGCGGCTCGCCGCGCCAGAACGGCCCTCGGGGTCGACATCTCCGCCCCTTTCGTGGCGGTGGCGGCCGATCGGGCTCGGGCCGCGTCGCTCGACAACGCCGACTTCGTCGTCGCCGATGCGCAGACCTATGCCTTCGCGGCCGGCACCTTCGACGTCGTCATCAGCCAGTTCGGACTCATGTTCTTCGACGAGCCGGTGGTGGCCTTCGCCAACCTCCGACGGGCGCTCGTGGCGGGCGGTCGGCTCGTGTTCGTCTCCTGGCAGGCACTGGCGGCCAACGAGTGGCTCTCGATCGTGGGCCGTGCGGTGGCGCAACACGCGACGCTCCCCGATCTCGGCGGCCTCGCCGGCGGGCCGGGGATGTTCGCGCTCGAGGACCCGGACGAGACAGCCGGCGTGCTCGCCGAGGCCGGGTTCGCCCAGATCGAGGTCGAGCCGATCTCGCCGACCATCCTCCTCGGTGGAGGCGGGAGCCTGGACGAGGCGACCGGGTTCCTGCTGGGCTCGGGGATCGGCCGAGGACTGCTCGGCGGGCTGGAGCCCGACGCCCGGGCCGCGGCCGTCGATGCCGTCCGGGCCTCGCTCGCGGAGCGTTACGAGCCGGGGGTGGGAGTCCGCGTCGGCACCGGCGGTTGGCTCGTCACGGCCCACGAGCCGACCTGACCTTCACCGACCTGCGCATCGTGAGCTTCGTGAACGAGGGCCTCGGGTCGTTCCCCGACTACTTCTGGCGACTTCCCGCCGTGAACCAGACGGGCGTCCCGGCCGACGAATCGGTGCCGATCCTCACGCCGATGTCACCGGGCGACGTCGCGAGCGTCCTGCAACGGGCCGGGCATGCGGACGTCGCCGTGCTCCGGGGCGGGTTCACCGGCTGGGCCGCCCTCTCCGGCCACGAGCCGGCGACCGGCTGATGACCGCCGCGACGACGCCCGCCCCCACCTCGGCGAAGGGGATCCAGCTCGGCCTGCGGGAGAACCTCGCCCAGTTCCTGCTCCTCGTCGGCGTGAACGCCCTGGTCGGCGGGATGATCGGCCAGGAACGCACGGTCCTGCCCCTGCTGGCCGAGCAGGTCTTCGGCCTCGCCGCCTTCTCCAGCGCCCTCACCTTCATCGTGGCCTTCGGTGCGGTGAAGGCCGCCACCAACTTCTTCGCCGGCACCCTCTCGGACCGCTACGGCCGCAAGCCGGTCCTCGTGACCGGCTGGATCATCGGCCTCCCGGTGCCACTGCTGCTGATGTGGGCGCCGACGTGGGGCTGGGTCATCGCCGCCAATGTGCTCCTGGGCGTGAACCAGGGGCTCACCTGGTCCACGACGGTCATCATGAAGATCGACCTCGTCGGCCCGGCCAAGCGCGGCCTCGCCATGGGCTTCAACGAGGCCGCCGGCTACGGCGCCGTGGCCCTCACCGCCCTGGCCACCGGCTTCATCGCCGCCAACCACGGGCTGCGGCCGGCCCCGTTCTACCTGGGCCTGGCCTACGCCGGCCTCGGCCTCGCCCTGTCGGCGGTCTTCGTACGCGAGACCCACGGCCACGCCAAGCACGAGGCCGCGAGTCACACCCCCGTGGCCGGTGACCTGCACGGCGACCTCTCGACCGGCGAGATCTTCGCGCTGACCTCGTTCAAGGAGAAGGCGCTGTCGTCCTGCTCGCAGGCGGGCCTCGTCAACAACCTCAACGACGGCCTGGCCTGGGGGCTCTTCCCGCTCTTCTTCGCCGCCGCGGGCCTCTCGGTGGCCCGCATCGGGGTGCTCGCCGCGCTCTACCCGGCGGTGTGGGGCCTCGGGCAGCTCGTCACCGGTGGCCTGTCGGACCGCATCGGGCGCAAATGGCTCATCGCCGGTGGCCTGTTCACCCAGGCCTTCGCCATCGCCCTGATCGGGGCCACGTCGGGGTTCGGGGTCTGGGCCGTGGGGGCCATGCTGCTCGGCGCGGGAACGGCGATGGTCTACCCGACGCTCCTCGCCGCCATCGGTGACGTCGCGCACCCGTCGTGGCGGGCCCGGTCGGTCGGCGTCTACCGGCTCTGGCGCGATGGCGGCTTCGCCGTCGGCGCGCTGCTCGCCGGCATCGTCGCCGACGTGCTGGGGCTGTCCGCCGCCATCCACACGGTCGCCGCGATCACCGCGCTCTCCGGGGTGGTGGTCGCCGTCCGCATGTACGAGACCCACCCCCGCGGCGACCGCCAGCCCGTGCCCGACGACGTCGACCTCGAGAGCTGAATGCGGGCGCTCAGGCCGACCCGGCACCCGGCCCACCTCGGGCCACCCCTGGCTCATCCTCGAGCCGGTCGCCCGTCGCCTGCTGGCCCTCCGCCCCTGACCGTTTCGTCGCGGGCGGTCAGAACCCGCCGGGGAAGCCCTCCCGCTCGACCTCGCGGGTCTGGCCGCCGGCGGCCATGAACGCGGTCATGCGGTCGCCGGCCTCGGGGTTGCGGAGGGACTCGGTGAAGAGGCGTCCCTCGATGAGGAGGCCCGGGGTCGGGTCCGCCGCCGCGGCGTCAACGGCCTGCTTGGCCAGCGCGATCGACTCGGCGGTGAGTCCGGCGATCCGCCGGGCCAGGGCGTCCACGAAGGGCCGGAGCTCGCCGTCGCGGAGCGAGCGGTTCACGTAGCCCCAGCGCTCCGCCGTGACGGCGTCGATGTCGTCACCACCCAGGATGATCTCCAGGGCCCGGCCCCGGCCCACGAGGTGGGGCAGGCGTTGGGTCCCGCCGCCACCGGGGATGATGCCGACGAGGACCTCGGGTTGGGCCAGGACGGCCCGCTCACCGGCGAAGCGGAGGTCGAAGGAGAGGGCGACCTCGCTGCCCCCGCCCCGGGCGATGCCCTCGATGACGGCGATGGTGGCCTTGGGCATGGTGCGGAACCGTTCCACCATGACGTGGAACGCCCCGAGCGTGTCCTCCTCGGGGTCCTCGGTCGGGAGGGCCTGGATGAGAGTGACGTCGGCGTGGGCGATGAAGAACTCCGGGTCCGCCGAGTCCAGGATCACCACCCGCACGTCATCGTCGGCCTCGACCTCCTGGCCGAAGCGGTCCAGCTCCAGGATCAGCTCGAGGTCCAGGAGGTTGATCGGCGGGTGGTCGACGGTCGCCCGGGCGATGCCCCCGTCCACCGCGACCGTCAATGCGTTGTAGTCCTCGTAGGCCATGCCCGACCCTAGGTCTGCGTCGGGCCGAGGGTCGGCGGGAGCCGGCCTACTCGTGGGGATGGTGATGATGCAGGTCCGGCACGTGCGGGTGGGCGTGCACCAGCGGTTCGTGGACGTGGGGGTGGGTGTGGGCCCCCGTGAAGTCGCCGTCGTGGCGATGGGTGTGGTGGTCGTCGGGGTGCGCGTGCTCGTGCTCGTGGTTCGTCGGGTCGTGGCGATGCCGGTGCTCGTGGGCCGAGTCGAGCGAGAGGGCGACCCCGGCCGCGGCCAGGACGACGGCAGCGACCTGGGTCGCGGTGACGGGGTCGTCGATGACGACCCACGCGATGGCGGCGCCGATGAATGGCGCCGTGGCGAAGATGACCTGGGCGTGGGCGGCCCCGAGGTCCCGGGCGCCCTTGACCCACAGGGTGATCGACAGGCCGTAGCCGGCTGCCCCGATGAGGAGGGCTGCCAGGATCTGGCCCGAGGTGGCCGTGGCGCCCGCCCGGCTGGCGACGGTCAGCCCGAGCAGGACGTTGACCGACCCCGCCACCGTGCCCTTGGCCAGGACGACGGTCTCCGGCGAGAGCTGCTCGATGCGGGCCGTCACACAGTTGTCCAAGCCCCAGCACGAGCAGGCCGCCGCGATCAGCAGCGCGCCGAGGCTGAGCTGCGCACCGGGATCCCACACCAACAGCGCGCCGCCGACCGACACGAGCGCGGCGCCGGTGAGCACCCTCCGGCCCAGGTGCTCCCGGAAGAACGTCGCGGCCAGCACCACCGTGGCCGCGAGTTCGAGGTTCAGGAGGATGGATGCCGTCGCCGCGTCGATCCGGGAGAGGCCGGCCACGAGGAGGGCCGGCCCCAGCGCCCCGCCGGCGATCACGGCGACGGCCAGGGGTCGCCATCCGGCGCGGACGGCATCAGCCCGCGGCGGGCGGTGGGCCACGGCCGGGGCCACCGCGAGGGCGGCGCCGAGGTAGAGCAGGCCGGCCAGGGTCAGCGCGGCCATGTCCCGGGCCAAGACCGATGCTGCGGGGGCGGACGCCCCGAACAGCACTGCGGCGGCCAGGCAGCGAAGGGCGCCCCGGCGTGGCATCGCGTCAGTCTCCCATCCCGGTTCGGGCTCGGACGGCTGCGCTACTACGCCGCTCAGCCTGGCTCAGCCGGGCCCGTGAGCGTGAGAACGCGTTCGCGGAACACTCGCCACCGACGCTCGTTGTCGTGGACGAGGCCGGCCGAGTCACTCAGCAGGTCGGCGGCCCGGTCGAGCAGCTCGACGGCGGAGTAGACGTAGCCCGGGCTCGAACGAGCGCCTTCGAGGTCGGCGCGGAGCGCCGTCGGCGACAGGTCCACCTGGTCGAGGACGTCGACCGCGCGGTGCAGCAGGCGCCCGACCAGCGAGCTCATCGACGCCGCCTGCCAGTCGTTGGCGATGATCCGGTGCCGGTCACCCAGTAGGTCGGCCAGCTCGGGGTAGCCCATCAGCGCCATCGCCGCCTCCCAGGTGCCCTCCATCGCCGCCGCCAGCCAGGCCCCGGTCTCGACGGCGTCGTCGCCGATCGTGCGCAGGTCCCGCTTGGCCCGGGTCAGCTCGACCGGCTCCTCCTGTCCTTCCATGAACAGGATCCCGTCCAGCTGGAGCGCGTCGCCGACGTTCAGGTCCTCGGCCCCCTCGTAGGGGTTCAATGCGTCGATCCGCTGGACCTCGACCCGGGACCACCGGTCGGCCAGAGCGGCAAGAGCTCGGGCGTGCCGTTGCACCGTCACGGCCTGCTCCCGGGGGGCCTGCGCGTAGTACTTCTCGTGCTCGTGGTGGAACCGGGACAGGTTCTCGATCGCGGTCAGGAGCGGGTCGTCCATGGTCGGACAGTACGGAGCCGTCGGGGCGGCTGCCCAGGGACCTATGACCCGCGTGGCGCGGGCGGTCGGTGTCGGCGTCCGAACCGGGCTCAGAACGGCGGTACGAGGTCGCCACCGCGGACGACCTCGAACTGGCGCCGGGGGTCGGTCTGGGGAATCGGCGCCCCGACCGCCCCCGACTCGCCGCGGGCGTAGGCCACCGCTTCGGCGTGGCAGTACTGGACGATGTAGGCCTTGCGCACCTCGTCGGTCGTGTTGACCCGGGTGGCATGCGGGCTGAGCGACGAGAACACGACCACGTCGCCGGCTGCGGTCGGCACGTCGACGGCGGTGGCGTGGTCCCCCCAACACTCGAAGCCGATGGGCGTCTCGGCGTGGGCCAGCGTGCCGTCCCGGTGGGCGCCGGCCATCACCGACACGCAGCCGTTCTCGGGGGTGGCGTCGGTCAGTGACACCCAGAAGGTGAGGTAGTCCTGGGGCTCGATGAACGTGTAGCCGTTGTCCTGGTGCCACAGCACGGGCTCGGCGCCGTGGGGCGCCTTGTAGACGGCCTGCTCCCAGTAGAGGCGGACGTGGTCGCCCATCAGGTCCCGGCAGGCCCCGGCCAGCAGTGGGTGGCGGCAGAACCGGCGGAGGACCTCTGAGCCCACGACCAGGTGGGGGGCGACCACCTGGGTGTCGAGTCCGGCCACGCTGATCCGCCCTCCGACGGCCTCGAGGAACTCGGACGCCGCAGCGACACCGTCGGCGCAGGCCGACTCGATCGCGGTGACCGTGGCGGCGTCGAACGCCGCGCGGAGCACGAAGAACCCGTCGGCGGTCGAACTGAGCCCGCTGGTCGGCGGTGATCGTCGTGGGCTCCCGGTCGGGGAGGGCCCAGCGGAAGTCGGTGTTCCAGGGATGCCGCTCCCGGACCCGTGTCATGCCGACACCGTAGGAGCCGGAGGGGGGCGACGCCTTCAGTCGATGGCGATGTCGGCCGCCGACTCGCGGCGGATGGTCACGTCCTCGACCACGACGATGGCCAGCAGGCCGGCGGCGACCACGCTCAGCGGCCAAACGGGATCGGCGTCGGCCAGTCCGCCGACGAGGGCGAGGGTGGCCACGAGGATGGCCAGTCGGGCGGTCAAGACCCGACGGGTGATGCGCCAGCACGCCAGCGCCGACGCGCCGATGAACAGGCCGATGCCGACGACGAGGGACACGATCACGGCCGTCTCCGCCGGTCGCTCGGGGTGCAGCAGGATCTCCTCGACCGCGACGGCGAAGCCGATGATCCCGCAGATGAGCGGGAAGTGGGTGAAGCTGAACGCATCCCTCGCCGTCGGCCCCAGGCGGTCGGCGGGAACCGCGGCGAAGCCCTCCTCGAGATCCTCCTTCAACCAGCCGAAGTAGGTCCACCACAGGAGCGAGGCGACGACGAGGCAGGCGCCGGCGGCGAGGACGAGGTCGGCCGTGCGCTCGTCGGCGGCGACGGCGGTCCCGGCGACGATGAGCGACTCGCCCAGGGCGATGATCACGAACAGGCCGTGGCGTTCGCTGAAGTGGCCGGGGTCGAGGTCCCACACGGCGTTGCGACCCGACGAGCGCGGCGGCGAGGAAGTCGACGGCGATGGCGCCGAGCCAGACCCAGGTGCGGCCCGGCATGTCGACGGTGGCCCCGACGAGCACGACGGCCAGGCCGATGAGGGAGACGTACACCCAGGCCATCGAGATGCCCTGGCCCTCACCGGCCCGCTCGTGGTCGATCTCGCACCTGGACGGCCGAGGCCCGAGCAGGCGGATGAGGACGTAGGGGACGGCGAACCACATCGGGTCGTCCTCGAACGCCCGGGGCACCGAGGCGGCCATCACGAACGCGGCGCCGGTGGCCGACAGGGTCGTGGCCCGCACGACGGTGTGCTGGGTGTCGGCCGGGCTCAACGTCCACGTGAACTGCGTCCAGGCCCACCAGATCAGCCAGAAGAGCACGGTCGACCGGGCGACGCCACCGGCGTCGAGGTGGTGGGCGGTGAGCACCGTCACCTGGGTGACGGCGAACACGAAGACCAGGTCGAAGAAGAGCTCGACGAAGGTGACGGGCTGGGCCTCGGGCGGCGTGCAGGGCCAGGCGCGGCATGGCGCAGTATGGCTCCGGTCAGCGCCGCCGGGCCGCGGACCAGGCGCCCGACGAGCTTCTTGGCCTCGTCGGCCCAGAGCACGAGGCTGGCCAGCCCGATGCAGGTCAGCCACCCCTCGATCGGCAGCGGGGTGGTGGCGAAGGCGTCGTTGAGCAGGGGCACGTGCACGACCGCCACCTGGAGCAGCGCGGATAGGGCGATGGCGGCCCAGAGGAACGGGTTGGTGAAGAGACGGGGAAGGGCACTGGCCCGGTCCGAGCGGGCGTTGAAGCAGTTGAACAGCTGGGCCAGCACGAGGGTGGTGAAGGCCATGGTGCGGGCCTCGACGATGTCACCGGAGCCCCCCAGCACCCCGCCGTCGAGGTGCAGGTCGAGTGCCGCCAGCGTCACCGCGGCCATCACGGCCCCGACCCACACGATCCCGAGCCACATCTCACCGTCGATGACCCGGTCGGTCATCCGTCGTGGCGGACGGGCCATGACATCCGCCGGCAGGGGGTCGAGGCCGAGGGCCAGCGCCGGGGCGCTGTCGGTCAGCAGGTTGATCCACAGGATCTGGGTCGCGAGCAGGGGGACGGCGATGGCCTCGCCGGTGTCGCCGAGGCCGAGCATCCCGGCCAGCACCACGCCGAAGAACATCGACGAAGACCTCGCCGACGTTCGACGAGAGCAGGAAGCGGAGGAAGGTGCGGATGTTGGTGAAGATGCCCCGCCCTTCACGAACCGCGGCGACGATCGTGGCGAGGTTGTCGTCGGCCAGGATCATGTCGGCCGCCTCCTTCGCCACGTCGGTGCCGGCCCGACCCATCGCCACGCCGATGTCGGCCGCCTTGAGCGCCGGCGCGTCGTTCACGCCGTCGCCGGTCATCGCCACGATGTACCCGTCGGCCTGCAGGGCATCGACGATCCGCAGCTTGTGCTCGGGCGCCACACGGGCGAACACCGAGGCCTCCCGGACGGCCACCCGCAGACCGTCGTCGTCGAGGCGCTCCAGGTCCTCGCCGGTCAGGACGCGTGGCCGTCACGTCGCCGCCGGCGATGCCCAGGTCGGCCGCGATCCGGGCGCCGGTCCGGGGGTGGTCGCCGGTGATCATCACGATCCGCACCCCCGCCAGCGAGGCCTCGGCGATCGCCGCGGCCGCTTCGGCCCGGGGCGGGTCGATGATGCCGACCATGCCCAGGTGGATCGAGCTCGTGCTCGATGGTCGTCGTCGCCGTCGTGGGACCGTCCGTCGGTCAGCGGTCGGTAGGCGACGGCCAGGGTGCGCAGGGCCCGGTCGGCCAGCCGTTCCACGGTGGCCAGCAACTCGTCCCGTCGGTCCTCGCTGAGCGGGTCGACCTCCCCGCCGACCCGCTCGTGGGTGCAGCGGGCCAGGAGCACGTCCGGGGCACCCTTGGTGACGATCGAGACGGCGTCCGTCGAGCGCCGTGTCGGCCTGGACGGTGCTCATCAGCTTGCGTTCGGAGGTGAACGGGACCTCGCCGACCCGGTGGAACCGGGCCCGACGGTCGTCGAGCCCGACCTTGGCCGCGGCGACCAGGAAGGCGGCCTCGGTGGGGTCGCCCTGGATCGACCCAGTCCCCGGCCTCCTCGCGGAGCACGGCGTCGTTGGCCAGGCTGCCGCCCAGCAGGACCGCCCGGACCTCGTCGAGCTGGACCGGGTCCTCGAGGCGGCGCCCGGCGACCTGGACCTCACCCTCGGGTCGGTAGCCGGCGCCGGTCACGTCCGCCTCGCCCGCGGCGGTGACGACCACTTCGATGGTCATCTCGTTCTCGGTCAGGGTGCCGGTCTTGTCGGTGCAGATCACCGAGGCCGAGCCGAGGGTCTCGACCGAGGACAGCCGCTTGACGATGGCCCGCTGACGCGGCCATGCGCTGGACACCGAGCGCCAAGACCACCGAGAGGATCGCCGGGAGGCCCTCCGGTACGGCGGCCACGGCGAGGGAGACCCCGACGAGCAGGATCGACACGACGTCGGACGCGTCCGCGATGTCGGCGGTCAGCAGGATGGCGGTGACCACGACGACCGCGATGGCGATCACGGCCAGGCCGAGCATGCGCCCGACGCGGTCGACCTCCCGCTGGAGCGGCGTCGCGCTCGTCCTCGGTGCGCTCGAGCAGGGCCGCGACCCTGCCCATCTCGGTGGCCATCCCGGTGGCGGTGACCAGTGCGCGCCCGTGCCCGCGGGTGACGGCCGTGCCGTTGAACACCATGTTCGCCCGATCGCCGAGGGCGACCGGCCCGGACAGGGGGGCGAGGTCCTTGAGGACAGCCTCGCTCTCGCCAGTGAGGGACGCCTCCGCCACCACGAGCGAGGCGGCGGCCGTCAGGCGGGCGTCGGCGCCCACCGCATCACCCTCCGCCAGCAGCAGGACATCACCCGGGACGAGGTCGCGGGCGGCGACCCGTTGCTCCTGACCGTCCCGGAGCACCCCGGCGCTCGGAGCGGCCATCGCCTGGAGCGCGGCGACGGCGTTCTCGGCGCGGGCCTCCTGCACGTAGCCCAGCACCGCGTTCAGCACGACGATGGCGACGATGACCAGGGGCTCGAAGGGCACCCCCTCGGCCCCCTCGATCAGCCAGGCGACGAAGGAGATCACCACCGCGCCGAGGAGGAGGTAGATCAGGGGGTCGGCGAACTGGGCCAGGACCTTGCGCCACCCGGGGACGGGCGGGGCCGCGTCGAGGCGGTTGGGCCCGAACCGGGCCCGGCGTTCGGTCACCGCCGCGGCGATCGAGCCCGACGGCGGGGTCGACGCCGAGCGTGTCGATGACCTCGGTGACGCCCCGGCCCCACGGGTCGACGACGAGGCCCGGAAGCGGCTGGGTCATGGTGCCCTCATCGTCGCGTGGTCGGTGTGGGCGGCCGACACCTACCCGAGAGGCAGGGTCACCGCGGCCGTGCCGGTGACGTGGTCGCCGATGTCGGTGGCGGCCCGGAACTCGATCTCGACGCGGCCCTCGTCACCGTCCTCGGCCAGCCCGGTGATCGCGCCGTTGAACGTCAGGGTCGCCCCGGGCATCAGCGGGACGCCGAGGCGGATGGCCAGGCGCCGGACCATGGCGTCGGGACCGGCCCAGTCGGTCAGCCAGCGGCTGCAGTGGGCGTTGGTGGACAGGATGTTCATGAAGATGTCGGGGGCCCCCTGGGCCTGGGCGTAGTCCCGGTCGTGGTGCACGGGCATGAAGTCCCGGGTGGCGATGGCGCTCCGGCGGCGATGTGGGTGGCGGTGATGTCGAGGGTGAGGCTCGGCAGCTCGTCGCCGACCGTGAGGCCGTGCCAGGGAGGTGACGGCGAGACGGTGCTCATGTCGTACTTCCGGGCTTGAACTTGAGGATGCGGAAGTGCTGGCGTCCGACCCGTTCGCCGGCCTCGTCGTGGTAGTCGGTGACCCAGGTGAGGAAGAACCCCGGGCCGAGTCGGGTCTGCTTCTCGTCGGAGATGGTGTCCACGACCGTGGTGGAGCTGACGACCTCACCCAGGTGCAGGTAGCGGTCGATCTCGAACTCGGAGTTCGACGCGAGCGTGGCGGTGTAGCCGGCGGCGTCGAGCACGGCGAGCACCCCGCCCACGCCCTCGGACGCGACCGGTGAGCCGCCCCGTTCGCCGATGCCCCGGATCAGGGGGGTGGCCATGGTCCAGGTCTGCAGCATCAGGGGCGGCGCCACGATCTGGCCGTGGCGGGAGGCGGCCGCCGCGTCGGGGTCGGTGTAGATCGGGTTGTCGTCCTCGAAGGCGGCCGCCCAGTGCCGGATCATCGGCTGGTTCACCGGGTCGGGGGCGATGCTCACCCCGGAGCCCGAGCCCACCGGCCTGCCGATGAAGGCCTCGAGTCGTTCCCGTAAGTCGGCCCCCCCGTCTTCATCGCTGCTCACGGCGAGGACGTCTACCACGTCGCCGTCCCGCGCCCGGAACCAGTCGGTCGCCCGGGACGAGGCTGCCCTACCGTGATCGCCCATGGACTGGTCGGTCGAAGCAGTGCGCCGCGACACCCCTGGGGTCGAGCGTGTCGTCCACTTCAACAACGCGGGTAGCGCCTGCCTCCGCAGGTCGTGGCCGACACGGTCGTGGACCACCTTCGCCGTGAAGCGGAGATCGGCGGCTACAAGGCGGCCGTCGAGGCCGTCGAGGGTCAGTGACTGACGGGGCGACGGTCACCCTGGAGGATGGCCGCGAGGAGCGCCTGCGGGAGGCCGTCACGATGGCGTTCTACGTCGCCATCTGCCTGCTGGCCGCGCTGTCGGCGGTGCAGGACGACGCGGCTGCGGGTCACGTGGAGGTGCTCCGCTTGGTCTGGGGGACCACGGTCGGCCTGGCCCTGGCCCACTGGTTCGCCTTTCGGCTGTCGGCCCGCCTGGTCGGTCGGGCGGAGCACGCCGAGCGCCACGCCGGCGTCGCGGTCGCCCAGATCGGCGGGGCCGTGGCGGTGGCGGTGCTGGCGACCGTACCGATCCTGCTCCTCCCGTCGACCGCCGAGCTCGACGTCGTCCGGGTGGAGATGGCCCTCCTGTTGGCGGTGGGGGGCTACGCCGTGGCCCGCACCGAGGGCGCAACGCAGGGACGCTCGCTGGCGTACGCCACAGGGGTGTTCGTGGTGGCCGTGGCCGTCGCGCTCGTCAAGAACGTCCTCAGCCAACACTGAGAAGCGGCCGAGGATTCGCTGCGCCGTGCCCGTCGACTAGAACGATCGTTCTAGTCGATCCACCGAGGGGACCTCATGACCGCATCCATCGCCGAACAGACCCGCCCGGCCGTCACCGGCATGAGCAGCAACTTCATGCTCGACGGCGCCACCTATGCCGTCGGCGGGGACGCCGGGTTCAACGGCATGGACTTCTACGGGGCCGGGAGGGCCGGGGTACTCGGCGAGGTGTCGGCCGACGTTGTGGCCGCCGCGCTCGTGTTCTTCAACCCGGCCGTCGTTGAGGCCGCATGGGAGGGGTCGCGGGACGTCATGCCGCGTGCTGCCGCGGCCGAACTGTTCGCCGGCTGCCTGGTCACCTGGGCCGACGCCCATCTCGGCGACGACGTGGACTGGGCCCGGTTGGCCGAGCTGGCCGGCAAGATCGTGGATACCGCCTCGATCGGTGGGGCTCCGCTGTTCGCGGGGTGGAAGGCGTTGCCGGTGCCGACCGATCCGAAGGCGGCGGCCGTCCACCAGCTCAACGCCCTGCGGGAGCTGCGCATGGCCCGCCACGGTGCGGCGGTCACCGCGCTCGGCCTCGACGTCGGCGCCGTCGTGTGCCACGCCTCACCGGGCATGGCGCCCATCTTCGGTTGGGACGGCACGGCGATCCCGGACGACCTGCCGGCGAAGTGGGACGAGGCCGAGGTCCTGACCAACCGGGCGACCGAGCACGACTACGCCGCGCTCTCCGCCGAAGAGGCCGACGAGTTCGCCGCCCTCTGCGAGGCGGCCGTGGCGGCCGTCCACTAGAGGGCGCGTCGCCGATGGCGCCGAACGCCTCCAAGGCCCGGATCCAGCACGAGGCGGCCGAACTGCTGTCGCGGGACGGCTACCACGGGATGGGGCTCAAGGCCTTGAGCGACGCCACCGGCCTGCCCTTCGGGTCGATCTACCACCACTTCCCGGGGGGGAAGAACGAGATCGCCGCCACGGCCATCCTCGAGACGGCGGAGGCCATCGCCCAGCTGCTGGAGGCCCTGCTGGCCGACGGGGTCACCGAGGACGCCATCGGGCGCATGTTCGGCTTCATGGCCGACCGCCTGGAGGCGACCGACTTCGTCGCCGGGTGCGTGGTCGGCACCCCGGCTTTGGACGACGCGACGCCGGCGCCCCGGGTCCTCGGCGCCTGCGCCTCGGGCTTCGAGCGTCTGAGCGAGCCGATCATGGACGCCTTCCTGCGCGAGGGCCGGTTGCCGGAGGACGCCCGAGCCATGGCCTCGACCCTCCTCGGCGCCTACGAGGGGGCCACCGTCCTGGCCCGGGCCCAGCGGTCCCGGGCGCCCCTCGACGCCGCGGCCGCATCCATGAGCCGGCTCGTCGCCCTGACCCGTCCGCCCCTCGCTTCTGGCGGCTGATCTCCCTGCCCCCCGGCGCTCCGTAGAGGCCGACCGACAGCTCGCTTTCACGTGGTGGTAACACCGGCGCCGCCTCCTGGTCACGGGACCTCCCCACACTCCGGTGCATGGACAACTTCCAACCGTGGCGTCGCCGACGCCCTGCCGACGCGGGGCTGGGGACCTCGCTTCCCATCCGCCCGGGGACCCGACTGACGGCCGAGGGGTCGACCGGCAGCGAGTTCTTCATCATCCACACCGGTCACGTCGCCGTGCGGCGACTGGGCATCGAGGTCGCCGTGCTGGGCCCCGGCGACCACTTCGGGGAGATCGTGATGCTCGACCCCCGGACCCGGCGCACGGCCACGGTGGTCGCCGCCGACGACCTGCGGGTGAAGGTGTTCAACCGCCGCGAGTTCGGCACCTTGCTGGGCCGGGACCCGGTGTTCGCCGAGCGGATCCGGCGGGACGCCATGCAGCGTCTCCAGGCCGCCTGACCGGGCCGTCCGCCGGGCGTCGTCCGGGCTGGTAGAAGGTCGGCGTCGCCGATCGCACCGAGGCCGGGCATGCGCCTGCTCTACATCGACATCGACACGCTGCGGCCCGACCACCTCGGCTGCTACGGCTACCACCGGGACACCTCGCCCAACATCGACTCCCTGGCGGCCCAGGGCGTGCGCTTCGAGAGCGTCTACGCCTCGGACACGCCGTGCCTACCGTCCCGCTCGGCGCTGATCGCCGGCCGGTTCGGCATCCGCAACGGCGTCGTCGGCCACGGGGGGTCGGCGGCGGAGCCCTTCCGCGAAGGGGCGTCACGCGGGTTCTGGTCGACGGGAGCGATGACGTCGTGGGCGAACCGGTTCCGGTCGGCCGGGATGCGCACGACATCGATCTCGACCTTCGCCGAGCGGCACTCGGCCTACCACTGGCTGGCGGGCTTCAACGAGAGCCTCAACGTCGGCCAGATGGGCATGGAGACCGCCGACGTCGTGTCCGAGGTGTTCCTGGACTGGATCGCCCGCCGGGCGGCCGCCGACGACTGGTTCTGCCACGTCCACCTGTGGGACCCGCACACGCCCTACCGGGCCCCGGCGAGCTACGGGGATCCCTTCGCCGACGAGCCGCTGCCCGCCTGGTACACCGAGGAGGTCCGGGCCGAGCACTGGGCGCTGCCCGGTCCGCACTCGGCCCAGGAGATGGCCGGCTTCGGCGCCCGCCGGACCCAGGAGCGCTTCCCCCGCCAGCCCACGGAGGCCACCGGGATGGACGACGTGCGGGCCATGTTCGACGGCTACGACACCGGCGTCCGCTACGCCGATGACCACATCGGCCGGTGGCTGAACGCCCTGGCCGACGTCGGCGTGCTGGACGAGACCGCGGTGATGGTGTCCTCCGACCACGGCGAGACCCTGGGGGAGCTGGGCACCTACTGCGACCACCACTTCGCCGACGAGCACACCAGCCACGTGCCGCTGGTCCTGCGCTGGCCCGGAGTCGCCGGTGCCGAGGGCGAGCGGTGGCAGGCGGCCTGCACTACCAGCTCGACGTGGCCGCGACGGTCGCGGAGCTGGCCGGGGCGATCCCGGTGGCGGGGGGCGACGGCGAATCGTTCGCCGCTGGCGCTCGTGGCCGGTGACGAGCCGGCGGGCCGGGAGCACCTCGTCCTCTCCCACGGGGCCTGGACAGCCCAGCGGGCGGTGCGGACCGGCGACTGGTTGTACCTGCGCACCTACCACGACGGGTTCCACGGCCTGTCCGAGACAGCTCCTGTTCGACCTGGCGAGCGACCCCCACGAGGAGCACGACCTCGCCGCGTCGGAGCCCGAGGTGTGCGCCGAGGCCGAAGCGAAGCTGGTCGGCTGGCGGGAGGCCTGCCTGGCCGACTCACCGACCGGGCGTCGACCCGCTGGACACCGTGCTGGACGAGGGTGGCCCCTGGCACGTGCGCGGGCACCTGCTCGAGTACGCCGAGCGGCTCCGCTCGACGGGCCGGGGGGACTGGGCCGACGAGCTCTTGGCCCGTCACCCCCGTGAGGCCGCGGGCGAGGTGGCGCGCGGCGGGTTCTGACCGGCTCCCTTCAGCACGTTGTTCGCCCTCGCTCTCAATCACGACGCCCACGACCGGACCCGGGCGTGGGCGTCGACGCGTACGGTGCACGCGGATGACCAGCCTGCGGCAACGACAGGAGTGGCTGTTCTTCACCAGCCTCCACAAGGCCGACCGGCCGCTGGCCGATCGGCCTGGTGGTCGCTGCTCGGCCCTGCGGGGCGTGCTCCCGGCGGCGATGGCGGTGACGATGGGCGTGCTCATCGGTGCCGTCGAGAACGGGGCGTCCCTGGCCGGGCCGCTCGCGGCCATGGGCGTCGTGTTCGTCGCCCTCCAGGTCCTGAACCCGATCCACGCGGCCGTCAGCGCCGACCTCGGCGACCGCACCGCGGCCTGGCTCTACGACCAGCTCACCGAGACCTGCCTGGCCCCGCCGGGCATCGGCCACCTCGAGGACCCCGACCTGGCCGACGACCTCCAGCTGGCCCGCGACTTCGACCGGGGGATGACCGGGCCGCCGCTGCGCATGTCGATGGACTTCATCGCCGACGGCCTGGCCCTGCTCCTGATGGGGCTGGTGTCGGCCGCGCTGCTGTTCGGGTTCGCCTGGTGGGCCCCGCTCGCTGCTCGGCGGGGCCTGGTTGCGCCACCCACTGGCTGCTGCGCGAGAGCGGGGTCTGGAAGGACCGCAACACCGACGAGGTCCGCCGGGCCCAACGCGACGCCGAGTACGCCTACCGCCTGGCCGTGGACCCGCCGGCGGCCAAGGAGCTGCGCCTGTTCGGCCTCGTGGACTGGACCCTGGACCGGTTCATCGCCCGCCGGACCCGGCTCCACGAGCTCCAGTACGAGGCCACCCGGCTGCGGGAGCGGTCGGTGCTGAGCAGCCTGGTCGTCGTCCTCGGGGCGAACCTGGTCGTCTTCTGGCAGCTGGCCGAGGCCGCGGGCAACGGGTCACTCGAGCTCGGGCGCGCTGGTGACCTACGCCCAGGCCGCCCTGACGACCTCGGCCATCGCCTTCGGCGGCCTCAACTGGGCCCTCGACGGGGCCGCCGCGCCGGTGGCCGCCGTGCTGCGCCTGCGGGAGGCCATGGCCCCGGCCGGGGCGCTGCCCGCTCGCGGCGACGGCGACGGCCGAGGGGCCGACCGGCCGGCGAGCACCTGCGCCTGCGGGGCGTGACCTTCGCCTATCCGGGCACGGACGACGCCCGTCCTCGACGGCCTCGACCTCGAGATCCCGGCGGGCACCTCGCTGGCGATCGTCGGTCAGAACGGTGCCGGCAAGACCACGCTGGCCAAGCTGCTGTGCCGGCTCTATGACCCGCAGGCCGGGCGCCATCGAGGTCGACGGGGTCGACCTCCGCGACCTCGACGTGGACGCCTGGCGGGCGCGGATCACCGCCGTGTTCCAGGACTTCATCCGCTTCGAGCTCCCGCTGCGGGACAACGTGGCCCCGGCGGGGGCGACCCGACGACGATCGTGCTCGCCGCCCTGGCCGAGGCCGGGGCCACCGACCTGGCCGACCTCGACACGATCCTGGCCAAGGGCTACGAGGGCGGCACCGACCTCTCGGGCGGCCAGTGGCAGCGGGTGGCGCTGGCCCGGGCGCTCTGTGCCGTCGACCAGGGCGCCGGCCTGGTCCTGCTCGACGAGCCCACCGCGCAGCTCGACGTGCGGGGCGAGGCCGAGATCTTCGACCGGGTGCTCGCCGCCACCCGGCACACGACCACGATCCTCGTGTCCCACCGCTTCTCCACGGTGCGCCACGCCGACCGCATCTGCGTGCTCGAGCACGGCCGGGTGGTCGAACTGGGCACCCACGACGAGCTCATGGCCGCCGAGGGCCGCTACCGGACGATGTTCGACCTCCAGGCCCAACGCTTCGCCGACGACGAGTGCCGACGACGGCCGAGGAGGAGGTGACCCTTGAGACCCTCGGCTGACGCCCCGGACCGGGACGCCGACCTCCCGCCGGCGCTGTCGTCCATGTGGCGGCTGTGCAAGATCGGCTACCAGCACGAGCCCGCGCTCATGGGCGTCGCCTTCGGCCTCGCCCTGCTGGCCGCCCTGCCCGAAGCGCTGCTGGCCGTGGGGTTCGCCGCGTTGGCCCAGGCCGTGCTGGACGGTGACGAGGACCGGATCCTCCTCGTGGCCCTCCTCCTCGGCGCGGCCGGGGCGGCCACCTGGTTCCTGACCACGGTGTCGACCCGGGTGCAGCGGCGGTTCCGGGACAAGGTGACCATCGGCCTCGAGTCCCACGTGGCCCGTCTGCAGGCGTCGGTGTCGACCATCGCCCACCAGGAGCGGCCCGAGCTCATCGACCGCCTGTCGGTGCTGCGGGACCAGGTCTTCGTCCTGGACCACATGTACATGTCGGTCTTCTCGACCGCGGGCTGGATCCTGCGCCTCGGGGTGACGGTGGTGCTGCTGGCCTCGATCAGCCCCGTGCTCGTCCTCCTCGTGCTGTTCGCGGTCCCGACGGTGGCCACCTCGTCCTGGCGGCCGGCGGTCGAGCGGGAGACCGAGGAGGCCGGGGCCCCGTCCCGTCGGCTGGCCGAGCACCTCTTCACCACGGCGACCACCGCGGCGCCGGCCAAGGAGGTCCGGGTCACCGGCATCGCCCCCCGCCTGCAGGCGCGACCGGCGGGAGGCCTGGGAGGGCTGGTACGGCCCGGTGGCCCGGACCCGCCTGGCCTCGGCGGTGTGGCACACCCTCGGGTGGGCGGTGTTCGGGGCGGGCTATGTCGCCGCCATCGTCTACGTGTCCTCGGGCCTGGATGCCTCGGCCCCGGACGTGCTCCTGGTGCTGGCCGCGGGCTCGCGCCTGTCGGCCTACATCGCGGCCACCGTGGGCGAGATCGGCTTCCTCCGGGGCATCTGGATGGACGGGTCCCGCCGCCTGGCCTGGCTCGAGGACTACGCGGCGGCCATCGCCGCCGACAACGACGTGGCGGTGCCGGACCGGCTGACCGAGGGGATCGTCCTCGACCACGTGAGCTTCGCCTATCCGGGCACGGACCACGAGGTCCTGGTCGACGTGAGCCTGACGCTGCCCGCCGGGTGCCGTGGTGGCCGTCGTCGGCGAGAACGGGGCGGGCAAGTCCACCTTGGTCAAGCTGCTGTCCAAGTTCTACGAGCCGACGGCCGGGCGGATCCTGGTCGACGGCGCCGAGCTGGCCCGCATGCCGGCCGACGAGTGGCGGGACCGCCTGGCCGGCGCCTACCAGGACTTCTTCCGCTTCGAGCTCCTGGCCCGCCAGTCGGTCGGGGTGGGCGACGTCGACCGGGTCGACGACCAGCCCGCCGTCGAGGTCGCCGTGGGGCGGGCCGGGGCCGAGGACGTCGTGGCCAAGCTGGACGGCGGCCTCGACACCCAGCTGGGGGCGACCTGGCCCGAAGGCGTCGAGGTGTCGTTCGGCCAGTGGCAGAAGCTGGCCCTGGCCCGGGGCTTCATGCGCGACGAGCCGCTCCTCCTCGTGCTCGACGAGCCCACCGCCGCCCTCGACGCCGAGACCGAGCACGCCCTGTTCGAGCGCTACGCCGCCGAGGCCCACCAGGGCGGCGACACGGGCGCATCACCGTCCTGGTGTCGCACCGCTTCAGCACGGTGCGCATGGCCGACCTGATCGTGGTCCTCGACGGCGCCCAGCTGAGCGACGTCGGCACCCACGAGGAGCTGATGGCCCGGGGCGGCCAGTACGCCGAGCTCTACGCCATCCAGGCCGCCGCCTACCGCTGACTCAGGCTTCCAGCGCACGGGACGCTCCGGCCGGTAGCAGCAGAAGGCCCCGGTGGTCACCGAGGCCGCCAGGTGGCGGCCCAGCTCGGGGTGCTCGTCGGCCAGGCGCCGGATGGTGGCCCGGATCCGGTGGGTGACCGCGGAGCGGGCCCGCTCCGCGGTGCTCCCGCCCCGTCGGGCCCGTCCCCCGAGCCCGAGGGCGCTGGCGAGGTGCTCGACCACAGCGTCGAACTCCTCCTGGGCCCGGTCGGCCCGGACGTGGTCGTTGTGGGCCTCGGCCTCGTCGATCTCGGCCTGCAGGTCCCGGATGCGCTCCTCCAGCTCCCGGCGGGCCCGGTCGTCGATCACCTCACCCGTGGAGCCCTCCTCGGCGCCGGCGCCCGCCAGCTCCAGGCAGTGGATCTCCCGGCCCGGCGCCGCCAGGAGGCAGCCCAGGTCCTGCATGCCCTTGGACGAGCGCATGGTCAGGGCCCGGCCGACCCAGTCGATCGACCACGCATCGCCGGACCGCTGGAAGCGGCCCTCGGCGGGGGCGGAGCGGCCCGTGCTCCCGCCGTCGTCGGGCGAGTCGACCGGCAGGCCCGGCGTGACCGAGAGCGCCTGACGGGCGCGGGTGATCGCCTCGCTCGTCGTCAACGCCCGGCCGACGCCGGGAGGCAACGGGAACATCGCGGGGCCGACCGCCGTGAAGGCGCTGATCGCCGGGAGCCCTTCGGCGGTGGCGGCGAGGTCGGCCCAGAGGCCCTCGCCTGCCTGGTGGAGGGCGACGGCGGCGGCCCGGATGGCGCTGCGGGGCTCGGCCACGGCGCCGCCGTGGGTCATCTCGTCCAGGAGCTCGATGAGGGTGGCGCGGGCCCGGGCGGGGTCGCCGCCGGCCAGCCGGGCCAGGGCGAGGCCCTGCAGGGCGGTCAGCACCCCGGTGCCGTAGCCGATCGCCCGGGCCGGTTCCAGGGCATCGGCGAAGACCTGCTCGGCTTCCTCCGGCCGGCGGGGCAGTCGGAGGAAGCCGGCGGCCACGCCGGGCCCATAGCTCGTTCATCTGGTCACCCGCCCGACCGGCCTCGCCCTCCACGGCCGTCAGCATCTCCTCCGCCTCAGCCGTCGAGCCCAGCTCGGCGATGCAGATCGCTCGCAGGACCGCCCCCTCCCGGGCGAAAGGTTCGAGGCCGACCGCGTCAGCGGCCGCCACCGCGTCGGTGAAGGACTCCGCCGCGGCGGCGGCATCACCCAGCGAGGCCTGGGCCCGCCCGATGACCCGAGGGAGGGCGCAGGCCTGCCAACGGTGATCGCCCCGGATGAGGGAGGATGGGCGGTCTCACGACGTGAGGCCCGATCTCACGTCTCTCCGGGTGCACACCACCAATGGAGGTTCCTCATGTCCAGCACCCTTCCCCAGCTCGAGGCCGATGTGTTCCTGGCCGACGGCGGGATCGAGACCACGCTGATCTTCGACGACGGCATCGAGCTGCCGGAGTTCGCCGCCTTCCCCCTGCTCGACGATTCCGACGGCAGGGCGGCCCTGGTGCGGTACTTCGACCGGTACGCCGAGCTCGCCATCCGCGACGGCGTCGGCATCGTCCTCGAGACTCCGACCTGGCGGGCCAGCGCCGACTGGGGTGCCCGTCTGGGTTTCACCGTCGAGGACCTCGAGCGCTTCAACCGCGACGCCGTCGCCCTGGTGCGCGACGCCCAGCGCCGGTTCGCTACGCCGTCCACGCCCATCGTGGTCAGCGGGTGCATCGGTCCTCGGGGTGACGGGTACGAGGCCGGCGAGCTGATGAGCGCTGAGGAGGCCCGCAGCTTCCACGGGCTGCAGGCCCGGGCGTTCGCCGCCGCCGACGTCGACCTGATCACCGCCATCACGATGACGAACGTCCCCGAGGCCCAGGGCGTCATCGAAGCGGCCCGAGCCGTCGGGCTGCCCGTCGCCATCTCGCTGACGGTCGAGACCGACGGGACCCTGCCCACCGGCGAGGCCCTGGGAGTGGCCGTCGAGGCCCTCGACGCCGCCACCGGGGCCTACGCCGCCTACTACATGGTCAACTGTGCCCATCCGGACCACTTCGCCTCGGTCTTCGACCCGGCGCAGGCCTGGATGAAGCGGATCGGCGGCATCCGGGCCAACGCGTCGCGGATGAGCCACGAGGAGCTGGACAACGCCGAGGAGCTTGACCGGGGTGACCCGGCCGAGCTCGGACAGCTCTACCGGGAGATCCGGTCCGTCCACCCGCACATCAAGGTGCTGGGCGGCTGCTGTGGCACCGACCACACCCACATCGAGGCCATCAGCGCCGCGGCGGTGGGCCGAGGATCGAACCCTTGACGAAAGGGACTATACCTTCCTATAATTCTTGGCATGCGACGTCGACCCGGTGCCCTCCTCCCCCTCGAGGTGTCGGTGCTGTCGACCGCGATCACGCTGGCCAAGGCACGGCGTCGAGCAGTTCTACGGCTTCGAGCTGGCCAAGCGGCTGCGCGATGCGGACGGTGAGTCGGGCCCTCATCGCTCACGGCACCCTCTACAAGGCGCTCAGTCGCATGGAGAAGGCGGGCCTGCTGAGGTCTGTCTGGGAGGATCCCGACGGTGGCCGAGGACGCCGGCCGCCCGCGGCGCCGCCTCTACTCGATCACCTCGGAGGGTCGGGCCACCCTCGCCCGAGTGCGTTCCGAGGCCGAAGCGAGCACCCGGTTCGATCCCGGTTGGAGCCCGTCGTGAGGCCGGAACCGGTTCCCGGGCCCCGCCTCGTTCGGCGGTGGATCGACGTCTACACCCGAGGCCTTCCCGCCGGCGAGGTCGAGCGCCGCCGGCTCGAGCTCGCCTCGGACCAGTGGGAACAGATCCATGATCCCGACGAGCCCTCGACGGGCTTGGTCCTCATGAGCAGGTGTATCCGTGGCATTCCGGCCGACGTGCGGTGGCGATATCGCACGCTCCTCGATGAGCGAGGGGCCCGGCAAAGGAGCTCAGACATGCCCGAAGCACGGAACAACAACTGGTGGATGATCACCGTGGCCATCTTCGGCGCGGTGACCGCAATCAATTCCGTCGGTCCGGCGTTGGTCGGAGGGTCGGGGACCGACGACCCGGTCGGCGACGTCTTCCGAATCATCGGCGTCGTCACCGGCCTCGCTGGCCGCCGGGCTTCTCCTCGGGGGCCTCTCGTGCTCGGCCGACAAGTCGTCGCCGGGACCTGGATGGTGATCATCGGGAGCCTGATGGGGACGGTGCCGTTCCTGCTCCCGGTCGGTGTCCTCGTCATCGCCTCGGGGTTCTGGACCGGGAACCTCCGCCTCAAGGCTGGCGCCCGAGGGATCCGACGCCGACCCGCTTCCGGTCCCTCGGCCGCCCGACCACCGCTCGTTCGACCTCCTCGCCCGTTGGTACCTGTGGCTCGTTGCCGCCGTGGCTCTGGCCGTCTTCGGCTTCCTTTTCCCGCTCCTCGTGTTCACCGAGAGCTCGGACTTCGGGTCCGAGGAGGAGGGCTTCATGGCCGTGGTCAGCGGCGTCGCCTGGATGACCTGGTGGGGGAGCTGGTTCGCCGCAGTCGCGGCGGCCGCCATCGGTGTCGTCCTGGGCGGGGTCCATGGTGTCAGTCGCCACCGCACGAGGCCGGCCTGACGGTTCATCCCGTCGGCTGCCACGTGTACGGCGGCGGTCCCGGCTTTCGGCCGGGGCCGCCGCCGCGTCCGACGGCCTCAGCCGGTCACACCGAAGCGCTCCACCCTGATCGGCTCGGCCTTGATCCCCAGATCGATCAGCAGGCCCGAGGCCGCGTCGGCGAAGCCGGTCGAGCCGCAGACGTAGGCGGTGGCGTCGGGCCGGATCGAGGGGGGCGAGGTCGTCGGCGGTGAGCCGGCCCGCGGCCCGGGTCGACTCGGGGTGGGCCTCCCGGCTGTGGACCACCGTGACCTCGGGGCCGGGGAGCTCGTCGGCGTAGTAGAGGTCGGCCGGGCGCCCGGACGGATGCCACCAGGTGGACGAGGTCGGTCCGGCCCGACGCCCGGGCCAGGCGCAGCATGGCCATCAGCGGCACGACCCCGGATCCGCCGCCGACCAGCAGGGCGGGGGTGTCCCCTCCCAGACGAACCAGCCGCCGATGGGGCCCCGGACCTCCAGCTCGTCGCCGGGCTCGACCACCTCGTGGAGGTAGCCCGGAGACCTCGCCGTCCTCGAGGAGCTCGACGGTCAGCTCGATCTCGTTGCCCCCGTCGGGAGCGGAGGCCACCGAGTAGGAGCGCTGAGCGGTGTAGCCGTCCGGGGCCGTCAGCCGCACCACGTAGTACTGGCCGGCCCGGTGGCCCGATCGGGCCGTCGAGGGCGAGGCGGAAGGTCTTGGCCCTCGCCGTCTCGTCCCGGACCGCCACGCACCCGGGCGGTCTGCCAGGGGCCGGCCACCTCAGTCGCCCTGGTAGCGCTGCTCCGACCAGGGGTCACCCCGGTCGTGGTAGCCGTTGCGCTCCCAGAAGCCGGGCTCGTCGTGTTCGACCAGGCGCAGGCCGGCCACGAACTTGGCGCTCTTCCAGAAGTAGAGGTGGGGGACCAGCAGTCGGGCCGGTCCGCCGTGCTGGCGGTCCAGCGGCTGGCCGTCGGCCTCCCAGGCCACCCACGCCTTGCCGTCGATGAGGTCGGCCAGCGGCAGGTTGGTCGTGTAGGCGGTGTGGCAGAACACGACCGCGAACTGGGCCTCGGGGCGGACCCCGACGGCCTCCAGGAGCGTGTCCACCGAGACCCCCCGCCAGGTCATGTCGAACTTGGACCACGTCGTCACGCAGTGGATGGCGCCCGTCGTAGGTCGACTCGGGCAGGGCGTGCAGTTCGTCCCAGGTCCAGGTCGTCGGCGTGTCGACGGCGCCCTCGATGCGGAAGGTCCAGTCGGTCGGTCGACGAGGTCCGGGGTGACCTCGGCGGTCAGGACCGGCCAGCTGCTGGCCCGTGTCGTACTGGCCGGGCGGCAGGCGTTCGTCGCGCTCGCCCCGCTCCCGACCGAAGAACCCGCGTGTCGCCATGCCCCATTCTGACGGAACGGCGCCGGTCTAACCTCGCTGCTCCATGAGCGACGGCACCGAGGACCTTCCGCAGCGGGCGCAGGTGGTCATCGTCGGCGGCGGGCGTCATCGGCACGTCGATCGCGTACCACCTGACCAAGGTGGGCGTCACCGACGTCCTGCTGCTCGAGCGCCACCAGCTGACGGCGGGGACGACCTGGCACGCGGCCGGCCTGATCACCTCCGCCGGGTTCACCGACGAGACCACGCTCTGGATGGCCGAGTACAGCCGTGACCTCTACGAGCGGCTGGAGGAGGAGACCGGCTTCGCCACCGGCTTCATGAAGATCGGCCACCTCCACCTGGCCACCTCGCCCCAGCGCCTCGAGGCCATGCGGCGGGAGCACGCCTTCCAGACCGGCTTCGGGGTCGAGAGCCACCTGATCTCCGCGGCCGAGGTGGCCGAGATGTGGCCCATGGCCCGGGTCGACGACGTGCTGGGGGCGATCTACAACCCCAACGACGGACGGGCCAACCCGGTCGACGTGACCATGTCGATGGCCCGGGGGGCCCGCGACGGTGGGCGCCCGCATCGTGCAGGGCGTCGGCGTCAGCGGGCTGCGGGTCACCGACGGCCGGGTCACCGGTGTGGACACCGACCGCGGGCCGGTCGAGGCCGACCAGGTGGTGCTGGCCTGCGGCATGTGGACCCGGGACCTGGCGGCCGCCGCCGGGGTCAACGTCCCCCTCCAGGCCGCCGAGCACTACTACCTGCTGACCGAGCCGTTCGAGGGCTGCCACCGGGAGCTGCCGGTCATCGAGGACCCGGCGAAGTACGGCTACTACCGGGAGGAGGGCGGCGGCCTGCTCGTCGGCCTGTTCGAGCCGGTCGGGGCGGCGTGGAAGCCCGAGGGCATCCCCCACGACGCCGCCTTCACCACCCTGGACCCGGACTGGGAGCGCATGGCGCCCTTCGTGGAGGACGCCATCGACCGCATCCCGGCCCTGAAGGACGTCGGCATCAAGCAGCTCTTCTGCGGGCCGGAGTCCTTCACCACGAACCTGCACCCGCACCTCGGCCCGACGCCGGAGGTCGACGGGCTCTGGGTGGCGGCCGGCCTGAACTCGCTCGGGATCCTGCTCGGCGGTGGCGTGGGCACGGTGATGGCCCACTGGATGACCGAGGGCGTGGCCCCCCAGGACGTGACCCACTACCACGTCGACCGGGCGCTGCCGTACGAGGCCACCCGGGCCTACCGCACCGACCGCACGGTCGAGCTGCTGGGCGCGCTGTTCGGCGACTCGGTGTTCCCGAACTGGGAGCCCGTCTCGGCCCGCGGCATCCGCCGCAGCACGATCCACGCCGACCTGGTGGCCCAGGGGGCCAGCTTCGGGGTGTCCATGGGCTGGGAGTTCCCGCTCTGGTTCGCGGGGGAGGGGCAGCGCCCCGACCACCCCACCCCGGAGACCGCCTTCGGGCGGGGTCACTCCTTCGAGCGGGCCCGCCTCGAGCACGTCGCCGTGCGGGAGGCCGTCGGGGTCATGGACATGTCCCTCATGGCCAAGTTCCGGGTCACCGGGCCCGACGCCTGCCGCGTCCTGAACCACCTGTCGGCGGCGGACGTGGACACCGAGATCGGCAAGGTCGTCTACACGCCCTGGTGCAACCCCGGGGGTGGCATGGAGGCCGACCTCACCGTCACCCGGCTGGGTGAGGACGGCTTCAACGTCGTCACCAGCGACGTGATCCAGACCCGGATCCTGTGGATGATCCGGCGGGCCATCAAGGCCATCGGGGCCGATGCCCATGTGGTCGAGCACACTTCGGGCACGGCGCTGTTCACGGTCCAGGGGCCCAACTCGCGGGCGCTGCTGCAGCGGCTGTCGCCCGATGACTTCTCCAACGAGGCCTTTCCCTACCTGTCGGCCCGGCCGGTCGAGATCGGCTACGCCCCGGTCCTGGCCCTGCGGGTCACCTACCTCGGCGAACTGGGCTGGGAACTGCACGTGCCCGCCGACCTGGCGGCCGGGGTCTACGAGTCCCTGTTCGCCGTCGGCGACGAGTTCGGGCCTGGTGCCGACGGGCCTGTCGGCCCTCAGCTCGCTGCGGCTGGAGAAGGGGTACCGCGACTACGGCCACGACATCGACAACCTCGACACCCCCCTCGAGGCCGGGCTGGGCTTCACCGTCGGCTGGGACAAGGCCGACTTCGTCGGCCGCGACGCCCTCGGTCGCCCAGAAGGCGGAGGGTGTCCTGACCAAGCGCCACCTGAGCTTCCTGCTGGAGGATCCCGAGCCCTTGCTGCTGGGCACCGAGCCCGTCTTCCGGGACGGGACGTGGGTGGGCTACCTGCGGGCCGGGGACTTCGGGCACACGCTCGGGGCGTCGGTCGGCCTCGGCTCGGTCGCCTGCGAGGAGGGCGTCACCAAGGACTGGATCGAGTCCGGGACCTGGGAGGTCGACGTAGCCGGTACCCGCTACGGCGCCCGTCCCAGCCTCGCCCCCCTCTACGACCCCAAGCGCGAGCGCATCCTCGCCGAGTGACTCGTTCTGGAGGCTGTCAGTGCCGCGCTCGAACGCGGCACTACAGCCTCCAGAGAGGGATCAGGTGAGCTCGGCGAGGGCCTCGAGGAGGCGGTCGACGTCGGTCTCGTCGTTGTAGCGGACGAGGCTGGCCCGTACGGCGCCGCCCCGCTCGGTGAGGCCGAGGGCGGCGATGAGCTCCCGGGCGTAGCAGTCGCCGGACCAGACGGAGATCTCGCGGGTGGCCAGGTGGGCGGCCACGGCGTCGGGGTGGTGGTCGCCCACGTTGAAGATCGTGGTCGGGGCCCGCTCGTCGGCCGGGTCCGGGGCGTACAGCTCTACGGCGGGCAGCGCTCCGAGCCCCCGTTCGAGCCGTTCGATGAGCTCCTGTTCGTGGGCGATGGGTGACGGTTCGTCCATCAGGAAGGCGGCGGCGGCCGCGACCCCGGCGATGGTCTCGAACGACGGTGTCCCGGTCTCGAAGCGGCGGGCGCCGGGGTAGTCCGCGGGCCGGACCCGGTAGGGCTCGACGGTGTCCAGCAGCTCGGCGCTGAGCGCCAGCATCCCGACGTGCGGGCCGAACCACTTGTAGGCCGACGTCATCAGGGAGTCGACGCCCAGCTCGTCCCGGTGGGTGCGCAGGTGGGGGACCCGGGCCACCGCGTCGAGGTGGACCTTGGCGCCGGCCGCGTGGGCCACCGCCGTGATCTCGGTGACCGGGGGCACGGCCCCGGTCAGGTTCGACGTGCCGGTGACCGCCACCCAGGCCACGTCGCCCGGGGCGAGCAGCTCCTCCAGGTGCGTCGACGTCGAGGTGGCCGGTCTCGTCCAGTGGCCAGAGCACGACCTCGGCGCCCACGTCCTCGGCCACCGCCATCCAGGTCGAGACGTTGCTGTCGTGGTCGAGCTGGGTGCACACGATCCGGTCACCGGGACCGAGGTACCGGCCCAGCGCCCGCGTGTAGGCCAGCACGAGGGTGGTCGAGTTGGGGCCGAAGACGACCTCGCCGTCGCCCACACCCAGCAGTCCGCCGACGGTGCCCCGAGCTCCTTCCACCAGGTCCTCGCACGCCGCGCTGGCGGCGAAGGCGCCGCCCAGGTTGCTGGCGGCGGGTGAGCGCATGAAGTCGGTCATGGCGTCGATGGCCACATCGACCATCAGCGTCCCGCCCGCGCCGTCGAGGCGGGCCCAACCGTCGGACAGTCCGGGGAACCGGTCACGGGTGCTCACGGCGTGGATCATGGCCCATCGATGCCCGAGTACGTTCCTCCGATGCACAACGTGGTCGTGTGGGGGACGGGAAATGCGGGTCGGCCGGCCATCCGGGCGGTGGCGGGCCATCGGGAGCTGGAGCTGGTCGGGGCGGTCGTGGCCAACCCGGACAAGGTGGGTCGGGACGCCGGGGAGCTGGCGTTCATCGACCCCCTCGGGGTGACCGCCACCGACGACCCGGCCCGGGCCCTGGCCGACGACGTCGACGCCGTGGTCTACACGGCCACCGGCGACACCCGGCCCGACGACGCCCTGGCTGATCTCCTCGCCTGCCTCGCGGCGGGCAAGGACGTGGTGTCGACGTCCTTCTATCCCCTGCTGCACCCGCCGTCCGCTCCCGCCGACCTCCTGGAGGTGGTCGGGGCGGCGTGCGCCGAGGGCGCCTCGTCGGTCTTCGTCTCCGGCGTCGATCCGGGCTGGGCGCTGGACATCCTCCCCGCGCTGGTGAGCGGGGTCGGGGCGGGGATCACCGAGATCCGCATCCAGGAGGTCTTCAACTACGCCCTCTACGACCAGCCCGACGTCGTCCGCCAGATCATCGGCTTCGGCGGGCCGATGGACGAGACCCCGCTGATGCTCTTCGACGTCTCCCTGGAGATGGTGTGGGCCCCGATGGTCCGGGTGCTCGCCGACCTGCTGGAGGTGACCCTCGACGACGTGGCCATCCATGTCGAGCGTCGCCCGCTGGAGCGCACCGTCGAGGTGCCGGGCATGGGCACCTTCGAGGCCGGCACCCAGGGAGCCTTCCGCTTCGAGGTCCAGGGCATCGTCGGCGGCCGGCCCCTCCTCGTCGTCGAGCACATCACCCGCATCGACGACGACTGCGCCCCCGACTGGCAGCAGTCGACCTCGCCCGGCGGTGAGCACCGGGTCCAGCTCACCGGCCACCCGAACCTGGCCGTCAGCGTCCACGGCACCGAGCCCGGCGAGCCCGGCGCCGCCGGCGGCGGCAACGCCAGCGCGGCCAACCGCATCGTCAACGCCATCCCCGCGGTCATCGCCGCCCCGCCCGGCCCGGTCCACCCTCGTGACCTCCCGACCATCACCGGCGCGGCCCAACTCGCCCGCTGACCAATGTGTTATCGGATTCGATAACACCCCTGGTAGGCTGGTGGTCATGACGGCGGCCCAACTCGTCAACCGGGCCCGGGAGCGGGCCGGCCTCAGCCAGCGAGAGCTGGCCGCTCTGGCCGGGGACGTCTGCGGCCGCGATCTGCGAGGTCGAAGGCGGCCGTCGTGACCCGCGGGTCGACACGCTCGAGCGCATCGTCGGCGCCACCGGCGGCCGCCTGGCGGTGTCGGTGCACTGGCCGCTGCCCGGGAGATCGACCTGGCCCGGAACGGCCGGATCCTGGTCGACCTGCTGGATCTCGTCGATCACCTTCCGCAGCGCAGGGAAGGCGATCTGGACGCTCCCGTGCTGGCTCGCGAGGCTCGCTGAGCCATGACGCTGAGCCTCGCCGACCGGATCGTGGCGCTCCACGACGGGTTCTCGGCGGGCGCCCTGCCCCACGCCTTCGGCGGGGCGCTCGCTCTGGCGTACTGCACGCTGGACCCGCGGGCCACCCAGGACATCGACGTCAACGTGTTCGTCGGCACCGACCGGCTGGACGACGTCCTCGCCGCGGTCCCCGACGGCGTGGTCGGCCACCGGCGCAGCCCGACGACAGTTGGCCCGCGACGGCCAGGCCCGCCTTCGGTGGGACGAGACGCCGGTCGACCTGTTCCTGTCCAACCACCCGTTCCACGAGGCGGCGGCGACCAGGTGTCGGCGTGTCCCCTTCGGTGCCGTCGACGACCTCCCGGTGCTGGCCTGTGAGGACCTCGCCGTGTTCAAGGCCTTCTTCGCCCGCCCCAAGGACGCTGTCGACTCACGGCGATGGTCGAGGCCGAGGCCATCGACGCGCCGCACCTGCTGGCGATGGTGGCCGACCTCCTCGGCGCCGACCACCCCAGCGTCGCCTTCGTCGCACGGGCCACCGGCCTGCGCCCGAGTGACCGTTTCGTCCGCCTGGATGTCCGGATCTGGCCGGTCGGCCGGGTGCCGGGTTCCGTAGCCTCCGGCGGTGGCCCGTCCCGACTCGCTGTCCGCCGCCCAGGCGCGGCGGCTGCACCTGTACGCCCAGGGCTTCGGGGAGAAGCGGCCGACCGGGCGGGTCGACAAGCGCCACGTGCGCAAGGTGTTCGAGCGCCTCGGGCTGATCCAGATCGACTCGGTCAACGTGCTGGTCCGGAGTCACTACCTGCCGCTGTTCTCCCGCCTCGGGCCCTACGACCGGTCGCTCTGCTCGACCGCTTCGCCTACCGGGACCACGAGGCCTTCGAGTACTGGGGCCACGAGGCGTCGCTGCTGCACAAGGACCTCCACCCGCTGATGCGCTGGCGCATGGCGGGCGAGCACCAGTGGGGCGGGGTCCGACGCATCGTCGAGGACCGGGCCGAGCTGATCGAGGAGCTCCACGCCCTCGTGCTCGAGCGAGGGTCCGGCCAGCGCCGGTGACCTGGACGCCTCCGACCGCAAGAAGGGGCCGTGGTGGGGGTGGGGGGACACCAAGGTGGCCCTCGAGCACCTGTTCTACGTGGGCCGGGTCGGGGCGACGCGGCGGGGCAGCTTCGAGCGGGCCTACTGCGACCCGACGACCGTGGTGCCCGCCGGAGGTCCTGGCCCGACCGACGCCCGCAGGACCGCGACGCGCTCGTCGGCCCTGCTGGAGCGCTCGGCCCGGGGCCACGGGGTGGGCACGGCCAAGGACCTGGCGCGACTACTTCCGCCTGCCCATCAAGGTGGTGCGTCCCCTGCTGGAGGAGATGGCCGACGAGGGCGTGGTCGACCGGGTCGAGGTCGAGGGCTGGAAGCAGCCGGCCTATGTGCACCCCGACGCCCATCTGCCCCGCTGGGTGCGGGCCCGCGCCCTGGTCTCGCCCTTCGACTCGGTGATGTGGGAGCGGGACCGGGTCGAGCGGGTCTTCGGCTTCACCTACCGCATCGAGATCTACGTCCCGAAGCCGAAGCGCACCTACGGCTACTACGTGCTGCCGTTCCTGCTGGGCGACCGCTACGTCGCCCGGGTCGACCTCAAGGCGGATCGGGCGGCGTCGGCCCTGCTCGTGCAGTCCGCCTTCGCCGAGGACGGCGTCGACCACCTCGAGGTGGCCGAGCCGCTCGCCGAGGAGCTCCGCCTCATGGCCGGACTGGCTCGGCCTCGACGACGTCGTGGTGAAGGACCGGGGCGATCTCGCCCCCACCCTGACGATGTTCGCCGACGGCTGACGGTGCGGGCGTCGCTGCGGAGGCGCCAGCCGAAGCAGCGTCTCCGGATGACCGTCGATAGCTGCCGTAGGCAGCAGGAGCCGCGCAGGCGGCGACGAGGGGCTCAGAACAATGCTGGGTCGGGCTCGTCGGCCAGGACCACACCCTCGTGCGCCAACAGCCAGCGCTTGCGGTCGAGGCCGCCGGCGTAACCACCGAGGGTCCCGTCGCTGGCGATGACCCGGTGGCAGGGGACGACGATGCCCACGGGGTTCTGGCCGTTGGCCGACCCCACCGCCCGGTAGCCGGTGGGGCGGCCGACCATCTCGGCCAGCTCGGCGTAGCTGATGGTCTCCCCCAGAGGGATCGTGCGCAGCGCGGCCCACACCTCCTGCTGGAAGGGGGTGCCCCGGTCGAACCGCACCGGCAGGTCGGCGATGGCGTCGAGGTCCCCGGCGAAGTAGCGGCGGAGCGCGTCGGCGATGCCCGTGGGGTCCTCCCGGCCGGCGTCGCTCTCGTCGACGAAGGTCACCCCGACGAGGTACCCGTCGTCGACCTCGATCTCCACGAGGCCGGTCGGGCTGTCGATCACGGTCGTCTGCATGAGTCCGTTGTACTCCCGTCCGGGCCGGGATTCTGGCCGGATCCGGACGGCCGGATCACCGGCACAGGTCCCAGGCCACGGTGAGCCAGTCCCGGACCTGGTCGTCGACGTCGTCGGGTGTGCGCAGCGGCACCGAATACATCATCCGCTCGCCGCTCATGGGCGTGCGCCGGCTGAACCGGGGGTGGTCCGAGCCCTTGGGCAGGACCAGCGCCAGTCCGAGGTGGTCGGCTCGGGGGCGCAGTTCGGCCAGGTTGCGGCCGCGCTTGTAGAAGATGCCCACGGCGACGGCCTCGACCCGCACGTCGCCCAACAGGTCCAGGTGCTCGACGATCCGGTCATGGATCCGGCGGTGCTCGGTCGGCTCGTCGGCGAACCACTCGTTGACGGTCGTGGCCGGGATGCAGAGGTGACCCTGGCGGGCGCGGCCGAAGGTCCGGTCGCACTCCGGGCAGGTCCACAGGGCCACGGAGGCATCATGGCCCGATGCGCTATGTAGGTCTGCTCCGCGCCGTCAACGTCGGGAAGCGACAGGTCCCGATGGCCCGCCTGCGGACGCTGCTGGAAGCCCTCGGCTTCTCCGACGTGCAGACGCTCATGGCCAGCGGCAATGTCGTGTTCACCGCGGATCGTACCGACGTCGCCGCCCTCGAGGCCGAGCTGGCGGCGGCGATCGAGGGCGAGTTCGGCTTCCCCGTGCCGGTGCTCATCCGGACGGCCGAGGACCTCGATCGGGTGATCGCCGAGAACCCGTTCCCGGAGGCCCTCGAGGTCGAGCCCAAGTTCCTCCACGTCGCCTTCGCCTCCGCGGAGGTTCCGGCGGAGGCCTACCGCGACATCGACCGGTCGGTGTTCGAGCCCGACGACTTCGCGGTGGGGACCCACGAGGTCTACGTCTGGTACGCCGACGGCGCGGGACGGTCCAAGCTGGCGGTTGACGTCCCGGCGACGACGGGCATCGCCTTCACCGCCCGTAACTGGAACACCGTCCTGAAGCTGCGGGACCTACTCGGCTAACGGCCGCGCCGGGCCCGGGTCGTCGGGGTCGCCGCCGCCGGGTCGGCGGGCCAGTCGTGCTTCGGGTAGGCGCTGATCATGTCCTTGCGCACGGCCGCCCACGACCCGGACCAGAACCCGGGGAGGTCGGCAGTGACCTGGATGGGGCGGCCGGCGGGGGACAGGACCTCGACGGTCAGCGGCACCCGCCCGTCGGCCACGGTGGGGTGGGTGCTCGTGCCGTAGAGCTCCTGGGCCCGGACGCTGATCGACGGGGGGTCGGTGTCGTAGTCCACGGCCACGTCCCGGCCGCTGGCGACGGCCACCTTGGCGGGGACCACGCGATCCAGCTCGTGCCCCCGGTGGCCGAGTCGACCCCGCAAGACGGTGAGCACGTCGACCTTCCGCAGGTCCCGGGCGGAGGTGGCTCGCCCGAGGAGCGGGACCAACCACTCGTCCACCGACGCCCGGAGGGCGTCGTCGCTGACATCGGGCCAGGACTCACCGAGGAAGCGGCGGGCGAACCCCGCCCGTTCCTGGAGGGTCCGGGCCTTGTCGGTCCACCCCAGCAGGCCCAGGCCGTCGTCGCGGACCCGGTCGACCAGCGCGGCAACCGTCGCCGGCCCCGGCGGCGCAGCGCCGCTGGAGGCGCTGCAGGACGAGGGCATCGAGGCGTCGTTCCCTCCGTTCCTCCAGGTCCCCCCGGTCGTTCCACACCAGCTCGGTGGTCTCGACGACCTCCGCCCCGGCCACCCGTTCGACGTCGGCCTCGTCGAGCGCCGCGGCGAGGCGGACCCGGTCGTCGACCTGGTCGCGGCCCGGGGCCATCAGGTCGGCCACGACCAGGAAGGCCTCCGTGGCCAGCGGGTCGTGGTCGGCCACCGCCACGCCCCGCCCCGAGCGCAGCCGGAAGCGGCCCCGTCCTCGATTCTGGCCGATCCGGTCCGGGTAGGCCAGGGCCAGGACAGGGCCCACGGCCGCCGGGTCGACCGCGGCGGATGTCCGGTCCTCGATGCCGGCCCGGCGGGCCAGCTCCTGCGAGCGGCGGCGCACGGTCTGGCGGGCCCCGTCGTCCAGCCGGTGGTGGCGGCGCTTCGGGTCGACCACCAGGCGGACCCGCTCCACGATGTCGGCCTCCAGCTCCCCGGGTCGGCCCCGCAGCGGGTCCCGCTCCTCGAGGAGCGACGCCAGCACGCAGGCGAGGTACGTCCGGTCGTGCACGACCATCCGGGCCAGACGGGGGTGCAGCGGGAGGTCGACCATGGCCCGGCCGTCAGGGGTCGGGCGACCCCCGTCATCGACGGCACCGAGCTGGTGCAGCAGGGCCTCGGCATCGGCCAGTGCCGTGGGGGGTGGCGGGTCGAGGAACGGCAGCTCGTCGGCGGTGGCGCCCCAGACGGCTAGTTCCAGGGCCAGGTCGGCCAGGTCGGCGGACCGGATCTCCGGCTCGGCGTGGGCCCGCCGGGTGGCGTGCTCGCCGGGTGACCAGAGGCGGTAGGCGACGCCGGGCCCGAGTCGTCCGGCTCGACCGGCGCGCTGGTCGGCGGAGGCCTTCGACGCGGCGGTGGTCTGCAGGCGGCTGAGGCCGCTGCGGGCGTCGTGGCGGGGCCGCCGGACCTCGCCGCCGTCCACCACGATCCGCACGCCGTCCACGGTCAGGCTGGACTCGGCGATGTCGGTGGAGAGAACCACCCGCCGTCGTCCGGCTGGGGACGGGGACAGGGCCCGGTCCTGGTCCTCGGGGCGCAGGCTGCCGTGCAACGAACGGACGTCGACGTCGGCGGGCAGGCCCCGGAGCAGGCTGGCGACCGTCCGGATGGCGGCGGCGCCGGGCAGGAAGACGAGGACGTCGCCGGGGTCGGCGGCCAGCGCGGCCTGCACCGCACCGGCGACGGCGTCCAGGGGGCGGTCGCGCGGGCCCACGCGGGCGCCACCGGATGTCGACGGGGTGGGTGCGGCCCGGGCTGGTCACGACGGGGGCCGGGTCGTCGTCACCGCCGAGGAGGCTGGCCAGGCGGGACGCCTCCAACGTGGCTGACATGGCCAGGATCCGCAGATCGGGCCGCAGGCCCCGCCGGGCGTCGAGGACCAGGGCGAGGGCCAGGTCGGTCTGGAGGTGGCGCTCGTGGACCTCGTCGAAGACCACCAGCGCGGTGCCGGGCAGGCTCGGGTCGGCCTGCAGGCGACGGGTCAGGATGCCCTCGGTGACCACCTCGACCCGCGTTGCCTTCCCGACGTGACGCTCGTCCCGGGTGCGGTAGCCGACCGTGGCCCCGACCGTCTCCCCCAGCAGGTCGGCCATGCGGCGGCCCGCGGCCCGGGTCGCCAGCCGTCGGGGCTCGAGGACCACGATCCGCCCACCGGCGAGCCACGGTTCGTCGAGCAGGCGCAGCGGCACGACAGTGGTCTTGCCCGCTCCCGGCTCGGCCTGGAGGACCGCCACGCCGCGGTCGGCCAGGGCCCGGCGCAAGGGCCCGACCGCCTCCTCCACCGGCAGGCCGGTCGGAGGGACGGGAGCGGCCACCGGGGCAGTCTCTCGCGGGACGGCCGGGCCTACGCTCGGGGGGAGTGAACGGGCATCCCGACGATGAGTTCCACCCGCCCACGTCGGATGACCCGTACTGGACCGAGACCTGCTGGTTCACCGTCGCCGTGCCCGAGCGGCGGCTCTCGGCCCAGCTCTACCCGTTCTTCCGCCCCAACCAGGGGGTGTGCGCCGCCGGGGCCTTCGCGTGGGACACCACCGGCGACGCCCCCTGGAACGCCCGCTACGCCAAGAACTTCTGGCACCTGCCGCTGCCCGATCAGGCCTTGTCGGACCTCACCCTGCCCAACGGCATCCGCTACCGCTGTGTCGAGCCGCTCCGGGCCTACGAGATCGCGTACCTCGACCCCGATGACGGCGCGTTCGCCCTGGACCTCACCTTCGAGGGGATCCTCGAGCCCAACCGCTTGGGTGAGACCCACCTCGACCAGCCCGGCCGCTACACGGGGACGATGACCCTGGAGGGCGAGACCATCGCGGTCGACGCCTACGGCATGCGGGACCGCTCTTGGGGGCCACGGTCCCAGTTCGGCGCCGACCTCCACGGCTCCGGCGCCGTGCGGGGCGGCTACAGCTACGCCACCGCGTCGGCTGACGACGGCTTCCACGTCATCACCATGGACTGGGGCGACGGGGCCATCGCCATCCACGGCTACGTCAACCGCGGCGGCGAGTACGCCCGGGTGGCCTCGGGCCGCCGTGACGTGCTGGCCCGCGCCGGTGGCGCCCCGTCCCGGGTCCGCCTGGAGCTGACCGACGAGCTCGGCCGGACCCTGACCGCCGAGGGCCGGACACTGAACCGGTTCGGCCTGCACCTCAACCCGAACCTGTTCACTTGGAACTGCCTCACCGACTGGGCTTGGGACGGGGGCGCCGGTTTCGGCGAGGATCACGACAACTGGTCGGCGGCAGGGGCCCGGCGGTACTTCGCCGACCCGGCCCACCGCGACCACGGAGAGGACGAGGCGTGACCGAGTTGCAGGAGCGGTGGGACCGGCTGGCCTACTGGATCGGCCCCTACCTCGGGGCCGAGGGCGCCGTGACCATCACCGACTACGGAGTGCCCGACGGCATCGGGTACTCCGCGGAGACCCTCCTGTTCACCGCCAACGTCCCCACCGCCTCGGGGGAGCACACCCAGCGCCTGGTCCTGCGGGGGGAGACGCCGGACCCGGCCGTCTATCCCGCCCAGGTCGACGGCATCGACGTGGAGATCGAGATCCAGCACCGGATCATGTCGGCGCTGGCCGAAGCGACCGAGATCCCCGTGGCCCCGATCATCGGCGCCGACCTCACCGACGAGGCCATCGGCACCCCGTTCTTCGTCATGGAGTTCGTGGACGGTGTGGTCCCGCCCGGTCGACCCGCCGTACCCGGCGGCGGGCTTCTTCGCCGAGGCCACCCCCGGAGCAGCGGCGCACGATGGTGGCCAACGGCCTGCAGGCGATGGCCGACGTCCACGCCGTCGACTGGCGTGGCTTGGGCCTGGACTGGCTGGTCCCCGCCGGCGTCGAGCCCACCCTCCGGTCGCCAGCTCGAGCTCTGGGCCGCCTACGCCGAGCGGGAGCTACGGGGCCGGGTCCATCCCGACATGGAGCGGGCGTTGGCGATCCTGCGCCGGGACCTGCCGGAGCCCTCGGCGCCGACGCTGTGCTGGGGCGACCCCCGGCTCGGCAACATCATCTGGCAGGACTTCGCCTGCGCCAGCGTCACCGACTGGGAGGCGGTCGGCCATCGCCCCGGCCGAGCTGGACCTGGGCTGGTGGCTCATGTTCGACCGGTCCTGTCACGAGGCGGCAGGCATCGAGCGCCCCGAGGGCGAGCCCACCCGGGAGGAGCAGGTCGGCGCTCTACGACGCAGGCTGTCGGGCCGGGAGGTCGGCGACACCTTCGTCTACGAGCTGCTGGCCGCCTACCGGTACTCGGCCATCGTGGTGCGGATCATGAACCGCTGGGTCGAGCGCCAGATGATGGCGCCCGACCACGACATCTGGCTCCACAACCCGGCCGCGGACTGCCTGCACCAGCTCCTCGAGGCCTGACGGTGACCGTCCGGGCCGCCATTGCCGGACGAGTTGCCGCTCCTCCAGGCCATCGGCGTCGCCGCCGGTCGCCGCTTCGCCGAGGTCGGGCTGGACGACGTCGCCGCCGACCCGCCCCTCGACCTGGCCGACCTGGAGCGCTGGCGGAAGGCGGGTCGGGCCTGGGTGACCACCGACCGGGACGGCCATCCCGTCGGCTTCGTGGTCGTCGACCTGCGTCGACGAGCGCCGTCCACCTGGAGGAGATCTCGGTGCTCCCCGACGTCGGCGGGCGGGGTCACGGCATGGCCCTCCTGCGCCACGTCGAGAAGTGGGCCCGGACCAAGGGCTTCCCCGCCGTGACCCTGACCACCTTCAGCGAGGTCCCCTGGAACCGTCCCTGGTACGAACGCCGGGGCTACCGGGTCCTGGCCGAGGACGGAGTGGACGCCGGGTCTGGTCGCCCGGCGCGAGGAGGAGGCCGCCGACGGCCTCGACCCCGACCAGCGGGTGGTCATGGCCAAGGCGCTCTGAGCCTGAGACGGGGCTCAGCCGACCGGGGGCCAGCAGTACCGGAACGGGGGTGGCGGCCTGCGCTCACCGATCGCGGCGATGCGCTCGGCGCCGCGGAGCAGCGGTCGCCCCGGCCCGGATCAGGGCGCTGGTCGACGTAGCTGCCCTCGAAGTCCTCGACCGGGAGCCGGACGTGGGTCTGGCGTTCGAGATGGGCCAGGAGCACCTCCTGCTGGTAGGCGGCCCACCGCGCCCGGCCCTCGGCGTAGTCGGGCGAGTCGCGGTACGTGACGACCACGTGCTCGGCGCCGTGGATCCGGCCCCGGTCCTTGCCGTCGGCGCACGGCTGCTTCGGGCCCATGTTGGTGCTCCCCTCGTCGAGGATGCGTCCGCTCAGCTCCCGGTACGAGTTGACGGTCACCTGGGCGCTGTAGCAGTCGGCCGCCCGCACACCGACGACCTCGAGGTACATGCGGAGGAGCTCCTGGGGGTTGGCCGGGAGGTACGGGAACGGCGACGGCACCGGCACCGGGTCCTGGGGGCGGGGGTGGACGGCCCGCACGACCTCACCGACGTTGAGCACCTCGGTGTGGGCGCCGGGATGGGTTGCCCGGGGGCAGGGTCAGGGGGGCCTCGGCCGCCATGGCGGCCAAGGTCTCGCCGCCGGCACCGCCCGGGTGGAACACGTGCACCCCCGTGACGAAGGTGCGGACCAGCGAGCTCTCCTCGCCGTGGTCGGGGTTGACGAACTCGCCGTGGCGGGCGATGCCCAGGCAGCGCTCGGGCGGCAGGCCGGCGCGGATGCAGTAGTCGAGGCCGAGGTCCTCGTCGAGGACCGACGGCTCGCCGAGCCGGCGGCCGACCCACTGCTGGTCGGCGGGGAACCAGGCGTCGTCGACCGCGACCGCCGCTGGGCCGGCGTCGGCCCCGGGCTCGTGGACCACGTCCCACTCCACGACCGCGACCCCGCTCCGAGGTCGTCGACAGGGTCGGGCTGATGCGGTCGGGGACCCGGTAGACGCCGTAGACCCGCTCCGGGTGGTCGACGAGGCCCGAGTGCTCGAGGTAGGCCGCCACCTCCTCGATCTGGGTACCGCCCGCGGGTGGCGAGTCGGGAGATGGTGATCGGCGGGACGGCGGCGGCGAGGTAGGGCGCCCGGGCGGCGTCGCGGGCGGCGCGGTGCTCGGCGGACACCCGGGCCCGGGCCTCGGGGTCGGTGACCTCGTCGACCTTGCCGCCGCTCAGTGAACTCGCCGCACGCCCTGCCGCAGGCCTGCCACCGTCGATCGCCGAGCATCCCCTTGTACACCGATCCCGACGCCCTCCTCCTGCATCCGGCGGGCGACGTCCTGGGGACCGTCGAGATCCTCGGCCCGGCCGTAGAGGTGCTCGCCGGCCGGCCCGTCCAGGACCCGGCTCGCGATGCGTCGGTCCCGCTCCTGTTCGAACAGGGCCTGGGCGTCGGCCGTGCCCTGGTTCGCCAGGGCCATGTTGGCCTCGAGCTCGGCCCGCTTGTCCGGAGGGAGCTGCTCGAGCATCGCGGCCATCTGCTCGGGGGTCGGCGGCGTCATCGCCCCGGCCAGTCCCTGCTTGATGTTCTTGAAGAGGCCCACGCCGGGAGCATGGGTCAATCCGGCGAGGCTGTCGACCGATCGGCTGCGAAGCTGGCCCCGTGCCGGTCGCCCCCGCCTTTCTGGCCGCGCTAGAGCAGCTACCGGGCCGGGACACCCGAGGAGGTCGCCGACCTCGACCGGGCCCGGGCCCTGCTGGCCGGGGCGGACCCGTGGAGCCGTTCGGTCCCGCTGCACGTGACGGGCTCGGCCGTGGTGGTGCACCCGCCGACCGGCCGGGTGCTGTTGCGGTGGCACGAGCGGCAGCAGGCCTGGCTGCAGGTCGGGGGCCACGCCGATCCGGGGGAGACCGACCCGTTCGTCACGGCCCTGCGGGAGGGGAGCGAGGAGACCGGACTGGCCGATCTCGCGGGCCTGGCCCGACCCCGAGCCGACCCTGCTGCACCTGGTCGCGGTGCCGGTGCCGGCGGGCAAGGGCGAGCCGGCCCACGAGCACCTCGACGTGCGCTACGTCCTGGCCACCGACACCCCCGAGGACGTCCGTCCCGAGACGCCCGCAGCCCGCCTGCGTTGGCTGCCGGCGGCTGAGGCCGTCGAGTTCACCGCCGAAGAGAACCTGAAGGTCATGCTCCGCCGGGTGGCGGCTCTCCTGTCGGCTCGGTAGCCATGCTCTCACCTTCGTGGTTGGCTGGGGCGATGGCTGTCACCCTCCACGGACTGCGGACCCTGATCCACCCCGTCGCCGACCTCGACGCGGCGAAGGCGTGGTGGACCGACTTCGTGGGCTTCGGGCCCTACTTCGACGAGCCGTTCTATGTGGGCTTCGAGGTGGCGGGCTACGAGCTGGGGCTCCTGCCCAGCGACGACACGTCGGACGGGGCGCTGACCTACTGGGGCGTGGACGATGTCGCCGCAGCCATGGCCGCGGCCATCGCCGCAGGGGCCACGCAGCACACCGAGGCCACCGAGGTCGGCGAGGGGATCGTGACCGGCTCCGTGCGGACACCCGACGGCAGCGTGGTCGGCTTCATCCACAACCCGCACTTCCAGCTCCCCTGACGGGGCCGGAGGCTCAGGCCGTGGCGGCCTCGGGTGTGGGCTCGACGGGCGTCGCCGCCAGGTGCGCGGCGGCCTCCTTGTAGGTCATCCAGGTGCCGGTGTCGTAGTCGTAGAGCTTGCACTGGCGGGTGTTGTCGACGAAGTCCCGGAAGCGCAGCGGCACGTCGCGGACGGTGTCGGGGTAGGCGTCGCCGGATGGCGTCGGCGGCCAGCTCGAGGTTGTACATCGGGATGCGCATGTCCACGTGGTGCGGGATGTGGACCATGATCCAGTGGAAGAAGAAGTTCACGCCCGGGCGCACCCGCATGATCGTCGTGCCCTCCATCTGGGCCTTGAACTTGGTCCACTCCCGGCGCTTCCACCACTTGATGTCCGGGGCCACGTGGTGCACGTGGACCAGCGAGCCGATCATGTAGGAGAAGGTCAGGAACGGGATCACCAGACACGGCCAGGATCGGCCAGATGGTGCCCCACACGGTGCCGGTGCGGCTCCAGCCGATGGCGCCGAGGATCGCGCCGAAGGTGACGATGAAGGCGTAGACCACGATGCGGTCCCGGCGGATGGCCTTGCGCCAGCGGGCGGGGGGCTCGCCGGTCATCATCTTCGACATCCACACCTCGCGGATGTAGTACGCGCCGGCGCCGGCCCAGGACCACTCGAAGCGGTGGCGCAGACGGCCCAGCGGGCCCATGGCCGCGTAGTCCTCGGCGGTGTAAGGGTGCCAGACGAAGTCGTAGCCCTGGCGCACGGTGTAGGCGTGGTGGACCCGGTTGTGACCCAGGATCCAGCCCTCGAACACGTGCCAGGACGGGAGCATGGCGATGTGGCCGACGATCGAGTTGAGCCGCTTGCTGCGGAACAGGGCACCGTGGGCGCTGTCGTGGGCCACCACGAACAGCGAGGTCACCGCCAGGGCGGCCAGGATCTCGAGGCCGAGGACGGCGAAGGGGTTCGTGACCACGATGAGGCCCCACACGACCAGCCCGTAGATGACCAGGTCGCGGCCGAAGTAGGCCATGCCCTTCCAGGTCGGGTTGTCGTAGGCGGCGGCCGGGATGATGTCGATCACCGGCTTGAGGGAACCGTTGGCGGGGGCCTCGGTGACGGGTTCGACCGCCTTGTCCGACGCGATGGTGGGGGGTGCGGTCAGGGTCACGGCGGTCACTCTACCGACCGGTCGGTAGAGAGCACGTGAACGTGAGGATTCCGCTCTGCGAATAGCGTCTTCGCCGTGTCTTACGCCCTCAACGACGACGTCGAGCTCTATTTCGAGACCTTCGGGTTCGAGGCCGATCCGGCGCTGCTGCTGGTGAACGGCCTCGGCAGCCAGTGCACGAACTACCGGGTGGAGTGGTGCGAGCGGTTCGTGGCCGCCGGGTTCTTCGTCATCCGCTTCGACAACCGCGACGTCGGCCTGTCCACCGACTTCGACGAGGCGGGGCTGACGGCGGCGTACACCGTGGACGACATGGCGGCCGACGCGGTGGCCGTGCTCGATGCCGCCAATGTCGACCGGGCCCACGTCCTCGGGCTGTCGATGGGCGGGATGATCGCCCAGCTGCTGGCCATCGACCACCCCGACCGGCTGCTGTCGGTGACCTCGCTGATGTCCACCACCGGTGACCCCGACGTCGGCCTGCCGTCCCCCGAGGCGCTCGAGCACATCCTGGCCAGTGCCCCTGTGGACCGGGAGGGCTACCTGCAGCACCAGCTCACCTCGATCCGGACCTGGGGCAGCCCGGCCGTCTTCGACGAGGACTGGATCCGGCTGGTCAACGGCGAGGCCTACGACCGGGCCTTCCGCCCCGACGGCCAGGCCCGCCAGCTCCTGGCCCTGCGGGCGGCACCGAGCCGGACCGAGGCCCTGGGCCGGGTGCACGTCCCCTTCCTGGTGCTGCACGGCGACCAGGACCGGCTGGTGGACCCGTCGGGCGGTCGCCGCACCGCCGAGGCCGTCCCCGGCGCCCGCTTCGAGCTGATCGAGGGTCTGGGCCACGACTACCCGCCCGCCTACTGGGACACGATCGTCGACCACGTGGCCGTTCACGCCCGGGCGGCTGGCGCGCGAGGCTGAGGGTCCATGCGCTTCGACGTCGACCCCGAACCCGTCACCGAGGACGACGCCGCCATCCGGGCCGCGTTGGAGGGGGCCGACGTGGCCCCGCTGCTGGTGGCGGTGGCCCAGCTCACCGGCGACCACGACCTCCTGGTCGAGGACCTCCGTCCCGACCAGACCCGTCTGCTCGAGCCCGAGGCCGGCATCACCCCGGAGGAGATGGCCCGGGGCCGCGACCTGGCCGCGGCTGCCCTGGCCCGGTTCCGGGACGGCGGGTCGGTGCCGGCGCCGACCCCGTCGGGCGCCGACCTCCGCGGCCTCATCGAGTACCTGGTCGGCGACGACACCGACGAGTACCTCCCGATGCTGACCGAGGAGTTGGCCCTCGACGGGGACAAGCGGGCTCCCGGGTGGACCAAGGACGAACTGGCCCCCGACGTCGAGTTCCGCGTCGCCATCATCGGGGCGGGCATGTCCGGCATCGCGGCCGCCCATCGCCTCGACCAGGCCGGGGTGCCGTTCACGATCTTCGAGAAGAACCCCGATGCCGGGGGGACCTGGTACGAGAACGTCTACCCCGGCTGCCGGGTGGACGTCCCCAACCACGTCTACAGCTACTCGTTCGCCCAGACCGGGGACTGGCCGCAGTACTTCTCGACCCAGGACGTGCTCCTCGACTACTTCCAGACCTGCCTAGACCGCTTCGACCTCCGTCGGCACGTCCGCTTCGGCACCGAGGTGGCCGGCGCGACCTGGGACGAGGACACGCAAGCCTGGACCCTCCGGGTCATCGGGGAGGACGGGATCGAGGAGCTCGCCGGGTACCAGGGCCTGGTCAGTGCCGTGGGCCAGCTCAACCGGCCCAACTGGCCGAACATCGACGGCATCGAGCGGTTCACGGGTGCGTACTTCCACTCCGCCGAGTGGGACCGTGACGTCGACCTCACCGGCAAGCGCGTGGCGATCATCGGCACCGGGGCCAGCGCCGCCCAGTTCATCCCGACCGTGGCCCAGCAGGCCGCCGAGCTGGAGGTGTTCCAGCGCACGGCGCCGTGGCTCATCCCCACGCCCAACTACCAGGACGACCTGGACGAGGGCCTGCGCTGGGTGGTCGAGCACGTGCCGGGTTATGGCCGGTGGGACCGGCTGTGGCTGTTCTGGCGGAGCCTCGAGGGGCTCGGCCCCATGGCCGAGGTCGACCCCGACTGGGACGAGGGCGAGCTCTCGGTCAGCCTCCCGAACGACCTCATCCGCCAGCTGCTGACCGCCTACCTGCAGCTGGAGTTCCCCGACCCCGACCTGCTGGCCAAGGTCCTGCCCGACTACCCGCCGCTGGCCAAGCGCTTCGTCCGGGACAACGGCATCTGGGCCCGCACCTTCACCCGGGACAACGTGGACCTGATCACCACCGGGATCGCCGAGATCACCGAGAAGGGCGTACGCACCACCGACGGCGTGGAGCACCCGGCGGACGTGATCATCTACGGCACCGGGTTCGAGGCCTCGAAGTTCCTGACCCCGATGCAGCTCACCGGCGTGGGGGGCGTCGACCTCCACGAGCAGTGGAGCGGCGACGCCCGGGCCTACCTGGGCCTGACCGTGCCGCACTTCCCGAACCTGTTCCTGATGTACGGGCCCAACACGAACATCGTGGTGAACGGCAGCATCATCTACTTCTCGGAGTGCGAGGCCCACTACATCGCCGAGAGCGTGCGCCTGCTGCTGGCGACCGGCCACCGGTCCATGGACGTCCGCCCAGAGGTCCACGACGCCTTCAACGTCGCCGTCGACGAGGCCAACGGCCTGCGGGCCTGGGGCGCCTCCAAGGTCAGCTCCTGGTACAAGAGCGCGTCGGGCCGTATCGCCCAGAACTGGCCGTTCCCCCTCCTCGAGTACTGGAAGCGCACCCGCGAGCCCGACCCCGACGAGTACGTGCTGCGCTGACCAACGAGGCAAGGAAGGGGGCGTGGGGACCCGCCGCCGGTCGTCGGGGGCATGAAATCCCACCCTCCGTGGCCATCCGGCGGTTCTCGCACCGCGATTCCCGTTCTGGTTGCTCCTCCCTGTTCTCAGCAACAGAGAGGAGCAACCAGAACGGAGAGATGGCGACGTCGGCCCGACGGCTACCCACGCCCGAAGGCGTCTACGGGCAGGCTCAACGGCAGGTCCATGGCGGTGACGATCCCTGGCTCGGCCGCACAGACAGCCGGGATCGCGTTCACGCAGCGCATCGTCGTGGCGACCATGCCGGCCGCGGAAGCGTCGCCCGGCTTCCCGACTCGCAGGTCACCCGTCAGGTCGGGGTCACCCTCGATCACGATCCGGTAGGTGCCGTCGACCTCGGGCACGGTCCAGTCCGGCGCGAGGTCGGGGGCCATGCGGTTGACGTGCTCGATCACGACGGCCTCGCGGCCGTCGATCACCCCGATGGTCTCGAAGCGCACGGCGCCGACCGTCCCCGCCTCGATGATGCCGGAGGCCACCTCCAGGCGACGGTCGGTGACCCGCTTCTCGTAGGTCTCCCGGACCTCGTCCAGCTCGGCGTCGAGGTGGTGGGCCACCATTCTCACCGGCGGGCCCCACGCTCCGGCCTGCACACCCGGGATCTCCATGAGGCACGGCCGCTCGGGAGGCCGGCCGAAGCCGAACACGTCGAACATCGTGAAGGTCACCGGGTAGTCGGCGTAGCTGAACAGCTCCTGGGTCCGCACCGAGGTGATCCGCCGGGACAGCGTCGAGAGCACGAGCACGAGGTGGTCGGCGGCGAAGCCCGGCTCGATCCCCGAGACGTACAGGCTGGTCCCACCCGCAGTGCAGGCTGCATCCAGCTGCTCCCGCAGCGTCGCGTCGAAGGCCGGCGGGAAGACGAGCCCCGGCAGTGAGGTCGTGACGACGTTGGTCCCCGCGGCCAGCAGCCGGACGATGTCGGCCGCCGCCGCATCCGCCCGGGCCTCACCCGAGGCGGCGTAGCAACAGCAGTCCGCCCGGAGGGCCAGGAGGGCCTCGACGTCGTCGGTGGCGGTGACCCCCAGCGGGGCGACACCACCGAGATCACCGGCGTCCCGTCCCACCTTGGCCGCGTCGTGCACGAGCACCCCCACGAGGTCGAGGTCCCGTCGCTCGGCTACGGCGCCGATGGCGATCGACCCCACGCCGCCTGTGGCCCACTGGACGACTCGCAGCGATGTCATCGCACGAGTCTGGCGGACGGGTGCGGAGGAGTCAGTCGGCCCGCAGGCCGTCGGCGGCCGGGCCGCGGATGACCGCCCGGGCGAGCAGGCGGGCGGCGACGGTCCAGGTCAGCAGCACGCTGACCACCACCCCCAGGAGGAGGAGCAGGGGGACGAGGGTCATCTCGACCACACCGGAGGCCTCCGCCGCGGCCGACCACGCCAGCCGGCCACCGACGACACCCAGGGGGATGCCGAGGCCGAGGGCGACCACCGCCGTGGCTACGGCCTGCCAGCCCGCTATGGCCAGCAGGTCGCGGCGACGGAAGCCCACCGCGCTCAGGACGGCCAGGTCGTGCCGGCGGGCCCGGAGTGAGCGCACGAGGCTGTGGAGCACGGCTGCGAGGCCCAGTGCGGCGAGGAACGCGGCGAGGAAGGTCGGGATGTCTCCGATCTCGCCGAGGTTCCGCACGCGGTTCGACTCGAACGGTCGGTCCACATCGGCGGCGTCACCGGCGTAGGCGTCGAGGACGCCGGGGTCCGTACCGGGCTCCAGGCGGACAAGGGCGAACGCGCTGGCCTCCATCGCGCCGATCCGTTCGGCGGTCGCCCGGGTGAGGGAGATCACGGAGCCGATGTCGGCACTGTTGCCCAGCTCCGGAAACGGTGCCACACCGACGATCTCGAGGTCGGCACTGCCCTCGGTGCCGCTGACGGTGAGCTCGTCGCCGACCTGGCCGTCGATGCCGTTCAGGATGTCGATCCCCACCGCCACCTCGTCGTCGGTGAGTGGCGGTCGTCCGGACCGCATGGTCGGGTGGACGGCCCCCGCGTCGGGGTCGAAGGCGAACGCCTCCACCTGGACCTCGTCCCCGTTGTGCTCGACGCCGACCTGGACGATCGAGGCCCAGCCGACGGCCTCCACGCCGGGCTCCTCCTCGACCGGGCCGACCGCGTCACGGAGGGCATCGAGGGAGGGCTCGAACCCGGACAGGACGGCATCGAAGTCCCAGCCCTCCAGCCTCTGATCGTCACGGAGGTGGTCGAGGGACACCGTGAAGGTGGCGACGGCGACCACGCCGGCGACGGCGACCACACCGGCCACGAGCGCCGACCGGGCCGCGGCGCCGGCCCGGGCCCGCACCGGGGCCAGCGCCGCCTGTCCCCCCAGGCGGGCCGGCAGCGGGAGCGGGCGGGTGACGGCGCGGACGGGTTCGACGGTCGGCCGGGCGGCCCGGCCGGCGCGGCGTCCCTTCAGCGCGGCGCCGAAGAGCATCACCGAGACCCAGACGACGAGCAGCCCGCCGACGACCACGAGATCGATGTGGGTACCGACATCGGGGTCGACGGTCCGGGCGAAGCCGGTGGGCACCCTCGGCGTGCCCACGAGCGTGGCGCCGAGGGCGACGACGGGGGCGAGGATGATCACCGGAATGGCGAGGAGCACGCCCAGGGCACGGCTCCGCCGGGGCGACAGCCCCATCTCAACCAGGACCGGGAGCTCGGAGAGCGGGGCGTCGAGCAGGCGGGTGAGGGCCTGCAGGGCGGCGGCGATGGTGGCCATCCCGGCAACCAGGCCGAGCAACCCGAGGGCGAGGGTCTGCACGTCCAATGTGCGTTCGACCGGGCCCGCCTCGTCCTCGGCGCTGAACGCGGTCACCGCGACCCCGGCCGCGGCACTGGCGGCGGCGTTGAAGTCGTCGATGCCCTCGACGCCGTCGGTCAAGCGGGCCATGAGCGTCGCCGGGGCCAGTTGGAGCGCGTCCCGGTGGGCCTCGAGGAACGCCGAGTCGAGCAGCAGGAAGGCGCCGCCGGCAGCCGGACCGACGTCGAAGGGGCCGCGGGCGATGCCGACGACCGTCGCCGGGCCGAGGGGCTGGGGGTCCTCGAAGCCGGAGACGAGGTCCACCCGATCGCCGACCTCGAGGTCGGCGACGTCGGCCATTGCCTCGTTGACCATCACCTCGTCGGTCCCCGGGCGGGACCGCCGGCCCTCGAGGACCACGGGTCGATAGAGCTCGTCGAGAAAGGGTTCGTCAAGGCCGATGAACGCGCCGGCCCTCCGGCACCGCATCGGGTCGCACCGGCGTGAAGGCCCACCGGGCCAGCGTGGTGACGGACGGGTCGGCCGCGAGGGTCGCGATGACGTCCTCGGGGGCCTCGTCGACGCCCCCGATGCTGGCGTCCGGCGCCAGCGTCGCCGCCTGGAGCCGCTCGAGGGCGGTGTCGGCCCGCCGGGCCCCGGTGAGTGCCACCGACGTCAGTCCGAGGCCGAGCCCCGCCAGCGACGGCCAGTACCACGATCCCCACCCGGTGCCGCCGTCGAGCGACCCGGACCCAGTAGCGGATCGCCCCCATCACCGTCGATCATCGCTCGGCGACCACGGCAGGGGAAGGATGTCCTCTCACCCGATCGGGGGGTGCTGGTACCCGTGGGGGGGGAGCGTCTACTCCCTCAGGGTCAGGCGGACCTTGCGGATGTCGAGGCGCTCGCCGGTGGTCTGGTCGACCACGACGGGGACGACCTCGTCTCCGGTCTCCCGGTCGACGAGGCGCAAGGCCGGGTCGTCGTCGGTCCACTGCCAGTCCATGCCGTAGCGCCACATGGCGGCCAGCACGTCCCAGCTGGCCCGGCCCTTGGCGGTCAGGCGGTACTCCCAGCGGGGCGGGTGCTCCTCGTACTGCTTCTTCTCGAGCAGGCCCTCGTCCATGAGGCGGGCCAGGCGCTTGGAGAGCACGGGGCGGGGGATGCCGAGGGCCTCGACGAACTCGTCGTAGCGGCGCCGTCCGTAGAAGCACTCCCGCAGCACGAGTGGGGTCCACCAGTCGCCCAGGAGGTCGGTGACCCGGGCGATGGGGCAGTCCCAGTCGTCGAAGCGGGTCCGGCGCACGTCAGGAGGCCAGCTCGTCGGCCAGGCGGCGGGCCTCGTCGACACCGAGGCCGGCCTGGCCGATCAGCCAGCAGGTGATCGGGGCGGCGGTGCGCTCCGAGGCGTGGGCCGCCACCCCGGCGAGGTCCAGGAGGGCCTCGATCGTGGCGTCGTCGGGCGGGGTCACCCCCAGCTCGGCGCTGAAGGCGTCGATCCACTCACGGCTGTCCATCGTCATCTCACGATGCTCCCACGGGCTGGGGGTCCAGCCGCTCGATGCGGGCGGGGACGTGCTTGTGGTGAGGTGTGCCCGCCAGCCAGTCCCGGTCCGCGCCCGACGTGAGCTCGTTCGGGGCGACCCCGACGCTGTCGCCGGCCTCGCCCACGCCAAAGCCGTTGGGCAGCGAGGCGTGGCCCGGCAGGAGGGTGTCGGTCACCTCGACCACGGCGACGGCTGAGCCCCGGCGGGTGGTCACCCGAGCGGCGTCGCCCTCGGCGATCCCGAGGGCCTCGGCGTCGGTTGTCGACAGGCGCAGCGCCCCCGACGGGTCCTTCCTGCGCCACCCCGGATCCCGGAAGATGGTGTTGGCCGTCGAGGATCGGCGCTCTCCGGCGGACAGGACGAAGGGGAAGTCGGGGTCCGCGACCGGACCGGGCTCGTCGTGCAGGCCCCGCAGCTCCTCGAGCAGTTCGTCGACCACGAGGGCCACCTTGCCGTCGGGGGTCTCGACCCGGCGCCAGGTGTCCTCGTACTCGTCGATGCTGAACACGACCCCGGACGGGCTGGACAGCACGGCGTCGAAGAGGGCGTCGCCGTCGGCGAACCCGGCCCGCTGCACCGACTGGGGGTAGGCCATCGTCGTCATCTGGGCCAGGCCCCACGCGCCGGCCGCGTCCCGCTGCTCGCCGAGGGACGGGCCGAGGGTCTCGTAGAGGACGACAGGAGCGAGCGCGCCCAGGGCGGGGCGCTCGCCGTTGATGCGCAGGAACGCCTCGAAGAACGCGGCCCGTCCGCTCGCGGCCGCGGCCCGCAACTCGTCCGAGCGCATCCTCGTGGTCGTCGAAGGCCCCGCTGGCCCGGACCAGGCGGGCGTGGATCTCGGGCTCGGGCAGGGTGCCGGGCAGCGGGTCGAGCAGGGGCCGTCGCAGGTGAAAGGCGTTCTCGGGGAACTCCAGGGTGAAGAAGGTGGCCTCCCACTTCTCGTACTGGGAGGACGCCGGCAGGACGTAGTCCGCGCAGCGTCCGGTCTCGGTCAGCGCCACGTCGATGACCACCACGAGGTCGAGAGCGTCGAGCGCCTCCCGCATCCGGGGGGAGTCGGGCAGGGAGTGCACCGGGTTCCCGGACTCGATGATCATCGCCCGGAAGCGGTCGGGATGGTCGGTCAGGATCTCGTCGGGTAGGGCGGCCGCCGGGATGAGGCTCGTGATGATGCGCTCACCGGTCACCGGGGTGGTCGGGTCCGCGATCCCCGACCACCACTGTTGCCGGCGATGTTGGCGAACTTGGTGTGGATGTTCATGGCCCCGGGCACCCCGAAGTTCCCGGTCAGCAGGTAGAGCAGCTTCTCCAGGTAGGAGCAGAGGGTGGAGTGGGGGGCCTGCTGGATGCCGAGGTCCTCGAAGATCGACACCCCGCCCTCGGCCGTGGCGATCCGGCGGGCCACGGTTCGCACGTCGTCCTCGGCCAGGCCGGCCCGCTCGCACCAGGCGGCGATCGGGATGCGCTCGAGCTCCGGGCGCAGCTCGTCCAGGCCGTTGGCGTGCTCGGCCAGCCAACGGTCGGCCAGGAGCCCTTCGTCGACGAGGACGGCGAGCAGGGCGCCGAGGGCCCACGCGTCGCCGCCCGGGCGGACCTGGAGGTGGTGGTCGGCCAGGTCGGCGGTCTCGGTGCGGCGGGGGTCGATGACGATCAGGGTCCGGTCGGGGTCGTTGGCCACCGCCTTGAGGACGGTGCGGGCCCGGGGGAACCCGTGGGACTGCCAGGGGTTCTTGCCCACGAAGACGAGGACCTCGGCCTCGTCCCACTCGCCGGTGGTGTGGCACCGGGGGCGGCCGAAGAGCTGGCCGTCCACCCAGAACTCACCCGTCTTCTCCTGGGCGAGGGCGTTGGACTGGTAGCGGGAACCGAAGGCGGCCCGGGTGGCCCGGCCGTAGGCACCGCCGAAGTGGTTCCCCTGCCCGCCGCCGCCGTAGTAGAGGATCGACTCGCCGCCGTGGGCCACCTTGACGTCGTTCAGGCGGCCGGCGATCTCGGCGATGGCGGTGTCCCAGTCGATCTCGTCGAAGCCACCGTCGTCCCGGCGGCGCAGCGGGCTGGTCAGCCGGTGACGGCCGTTCTGATAGTGGTCGAGGCGCAGGGCCTTCTCACAGGTGTACCCCTGGCTGGTCGGATGGGCCTTGTCGCCCCGCACCCGCTCGAAGGTCCGGCCGTCATCGCCGCCGAGGCGCACCTCGACGCCGCAGTTCACCGAGCACAGGATGCAGGCCGTCTGGTGCCACGCACCGTTCGTCTCGCCCATGGTCCCCTCCAGCTGTCAGTTCAACAAGAGAACTCAACCACGAGAGGGGGGTGGGGGCAAGTGGCGTCGGTCACGGTGGCAGACTCCCGCGGTGGCCCTCGAGCACAGGACGATCCCCCGGCTCTTCCGGGCCACGGTCGAGGCAGCCGCCGACCGGACCTGGCTGGTCGCCCCCGACCTGGAGTTGACCTACGGCGAAGCCCAGGCCCGGATCGAGCGGGCCGCGGCCGGGCTCCGCGCCGGCGGCGTCGAGCCCGGCGACCGGGTGCTGCACACCCCGCGCAACCACCCCGACCACCTCCTGGGTTGGCTGGCGCTGATGGAGGTGGGCGCCACACAGGTCCCCCTGAACCCGAAGAGCACGGCGACGGAGCTGGCCGGCTTCGTCGAGCAGGTCGACGCCGCCCTGGTGGTGACCGACCCCGATCTCGCCCCGCTGCTCGGGGCCCTCGAGGTGCCGGTGGTCAGCGCGGCCGACCTGTACGCCGCCGACCCCGACGGGCGGGGCCCGGCCGACGTGAACCCCGACGACGTGGCCGTGATGATCCCGACCTCGGGCACCACGGGTCGCTCGAAGTTGGTGATGCAGACCCATCGGGCCTACGTGATGGCCGGAGAGGGCTTCCCCTGGTGGCTGGAGCTGACCGCCGAGGATCGACTGATGACGACCCTGCCCCTCTTCCACATCAATGCCCCGGCCTACTCCACGCTCGGGTCGGTGGCGGCGGGGGCGAGCCTCGTCCTGCTCCCGGCCTTCTCCGGCAGCGGCTTCCTGGACGACGCCCGCCGCTACGGGGCGACGGAGTTCAACTCCATCGGGGCGATGCTGGAGATCCTCCTCCGCCAGCCCGAGCGGGACGACGACGCCGACAACCCGTTGCGCCTCTGCTACACGGGACCGTCGCCGAGCGAGGAACGTCAGCTCGAGGCCGAGGCCCGCTTCGGCCTTCGCATCACCTGCGGCTATGCCCTCTCCGAGTCGCCCTACGGCACGGTCTGGCGCCACGGCACCCGGCCCTACGGCACGCTCGGTGCCGTCCGCCAGCATCCGACCCTGGGCCACGTGAACGACGGCCGGGTCATGGCCGACGGGGCCGAGGTGGCCGTCGGCGAGGAGGGCGAGCTGGAGCTGTCGCAACCCCGCGATCATGAAGGGCTACTACGAGATGCCCGAGGAGACCGCGGCGGTGGTCGTCGACGGCTGGTTGAGGACCGGCGACATCGTCCGGCGCAACGCCGACGAGACCTACACCTTCATCGGGCGCAAGAAGGAGGTCATCCGCCGCCGGGGCGAGAACCTCAGCCCCGCCGAGGTGGAGGCGGCCCTCGAGCGCCATCCCGATGTGGCGGAGGCGGCGGTGGTCGGCGTCGAGTCCGATCTCTCCGAGGAGGAGGTCAAGGCCTTCGTCGTCCTGGTCCCGGGGGCCACGCCCGACCTGCCGGCCCTGAAGGCCCACGCCGCCGAACACCTGGCCCGCTACAAGGTCCCCCGCTGGTGGGAGCTCGTCGACGAGCTGCCCCACACCGCCACGGACCGCATCGCCAAGCACCAGCTGCCCAAGGGCCGCACCGACGCAGGAGGTCGATCTTGGCTGAACCCCGCGTTCCACACCTGGATCGGTTCGTCGACACCCGACTCGATCACCGTTGGCGGCCTCGACCTGCCGTCGGAGGTGATGGGCCGGCTGTCCCTGACCGAGCTGGCCTATCTCGCTGGTGACCCACCGGGAGCCGACACCCGGCCAGCGCCGGATGCTGGACACCGTGCTGGTCGCCCTGGCCGACCACGGCCTGACCCCCAGCGCCCTGGCCACCCGCCTGACCCACACCGGTGCCCCCGAGGCGGTACAGGCATCCGTCGCCGCGGGCCTGTTGGGCGCGGGCAGCGTGTTCCTCGGCCCGACCGGTGACACGGCGGAGTTCCTCGCCGTCGTCCTGGCCGACGCGCCCGACGCCGCCGACCTGACCGCCCTGGCGGAGGCGGCCGTGGCCGACCGGCGGGCCGCCGGCCTGCGGGTCCCCGGCCTGGGCCACCCGGTGCACCGGGACGTCGACCCCCGCACGCCCCGGCTCTACGAGCTGGCCGAGGAGGAGGGCCTGCTCGGCCCCCACCTGCGCCTGCTCACCGAGGTCGCCGCCGCCCACGAGCGCCAATCGGGCCGGCACCTGCCGATCAACGGGGCCGGCGCGGCGGGTGCCGCCCTGGCCGATCTCGACCTGCCGCCCGACGTCATCCGAGGCGTCGTCCTCATCGGCCGCACCGCCGGCCTCGTGGCCCACATCGCCGAGGAGAACCAGGACCCCATCGGCCTCCCCCTCTGGCTGGAGATCGAAGGCCGTACCTGACCATTCGTTCTGGGTGACCCGTGGTGTTGTGGGCGACATCCCAGGTCACCGGAAACCGGGTCAGGCGGCGGTGGCCATGCGTGGGCGGTGCCGCCGGGCGACAAGAGCGCCGTCGGTGAACGTCTCACGGGCGAACCAGGTGCGGTAGCGGTGCTCGCCGAAGGCCTCGATGAGCCCGGCGGTCTGGGAGGCCTGGGCTCGGAGCGCGGCCAGCTTCTGGTCGAGCACGTCGTCGGGGGGCTCCACGGCTACCGCCAGGTCGGTGTCGGGGGTGCGGACGGGCAGGCCGGGAGCCAGGAAGACGTCGAAGCGGTCGTGGAGGTCGGCGTGGTCCCGGGCGAACCGCTCGGTGGTGGTGGCCAGCAGGAGCCGGGCCTGACGGCCGGTGGCCACCCAGGCCGCTGTCGTCCAGCGCCAGAGGGCCTGGTGATCGGGGTGACCGGTCATCCCGTCGGGGCCGAAGGTGATGACCGTGTCGGGCTGCACCGATTGCCAGATCTCGACGATGTCGGCCACGGCATGGGCGGCGGAGGCGGCGGCACAGCTGCCGTCGGCATGGCCGAGCCAGTGGTGCTCGTCCACGTCGAGGGCGGCCAGCGACGCCCGGAGCTCGTGTTGGCGCAGGGCGGCCAGACGAGCGGGCGGCCACACGACCGGATCGGGGGTGCCCTGCTCGCCTCGGGTGGCGGTCGCGCACACGACGCGGTTGCCGGCCCGGCGGACCAGGGCCATCAGGGCGCCCGAGAGGTAGGCCTCGTCGTCGGGATGGGCCCAGAGGCCGAGCACGGTGCCCAGCTCCCGGGCCTCGTCAGCGGTGCGGATGGTGAGCATTGCGGCTCCTCTCAGGCGCCGGTCAGGGCGGTGACCAGCCACAGCACGGGCATCCCCGCGGCCAAGGTGGCCGCAGTGGAACGGGTGACTCGGGCGACGGGGGCGGCGACGGCGATGGCCGCAAGGCCGGCCATTGCTGAGCCGTCTGGGCCGTGGCCGTACGCCACGGCCGGCGCGGCCAGAGCGGCGAAGGCGGCCGGTCCGAGCAGGGCCAGGCGCGGCTGCCAGTGCGCCGGGAGCTCGTGGCGGCCGGCCCAGCGGGCGGGCGCGGCCCGGAGGCCGAAGGACACCAGCCCGGCGGCGACGATGGTGATCCAGGCCGTCATGTCAGCGACCCTCCTGGTTGGCCCACCGGCTCGAGCCGGCGACGAGACCGACGACGATCGCCAGAGGGAGACCGGTGGCCATGGGCAGGCCGTGGCCGGCGACGGCGACGATGGCGGCGACAGCGGCGGCGAGCAGCGCGGGCCGGCCCTCCACCTGCTTGGCGACGATGCTCAGCAGGCAGAGGGGCACGGCGAACTCCAGGTGCAGCGAGCCCGGGACGTGGCTCCCGACGGTCATGCCGATGAGGGTGATGACCTGCCAGCCCGCCCACAGCGTCAGGCCGGCGCCGACGTAGAACCGGTGGCGGTCCGCCTGCGAGAGGTCACGGGTGTACCCGTCGGTGGCCACGGCGTAGGACGGGTCGACCAGGAGGTAGGCGGCCACCGCGCGCCACCCGGCGGGGGCACTGTTCCAGTGCCTGCCCATGCCGGTGCTGTAGAGGGCGAGCCGGGCGTTCACCACGGCCACCGTCGCGATCACCAGCAGCGGGGCGACGCCTCGATCCAGGAGGTCGATGGCGGCCAGCTGGGCGCTGGCGCCGTAGATGGTCAGGCCGGTGGCCCACCCGGCGCCGACCGGGAGGTCGGCCTCGGCGGCGCGGACCCCGACCACGAGGCCGAGGGGGGCGACGCCGACCAGCAGGGGCAGCATCGCCTGCGCCCCCTGGCGGCCGGCCCGGCGGGTGTCGATTGTGGCGCTGGCGGAGTTGGCCATGGATGCATCGTCCGGCATCCGCCCTGCCGGGTCTTGGAGATGACGAGGTGAACTTGTGGAGATCGGGTCGGGGCCCGGACGCGACGAAGGGGGGTGCGGTGCAGACCGCGCCCCCCTCCGTCGGGACTGGGGATCAGGCGTCGACGGCGACGTCGACGGGGACCCCGTTGGTGATGATGTCGTAGACCGCGGATCGGGCGACCGACTGCTGGACGATCTCCGCGACGACCTCCCGGTCGGCATCGGCGTCGATCCGGAAGCTGATGCGCACGGCCTGGAAGCCGTTGCGGACCTCGGGGTCGAGGCCCAGGATCCCCTGGAGGTCGATGTCGCCCTCGACGGAGGACTCGACCTTGCGCAAGGTCACCTTGCGGGCCGCGGCGATGTTGCCGATGCCGGCGGTGAGGCAGGCGGCCAGGGCGTGGAGCACGTACTCCACGGGCGTCGGGCCCTCGTCGGACCCGACCAGCACGGTCGGGTGGTCGGCGTTGAGGACGAAGGGCTCCTCCCGGGAGGTGTCCTCGGCGCCGACGCCGAAGAAGCCCTGCACGTAGCCGCGGCTGTGGGTGCCGGACACCCAGCGGTTCGTCGCCCGGAACTGGAACGCGGCCGCTTCGGGCTGGGCCCGCACGGCGCCGATGGTGGCGAACAGCGTCGCCGTGTCGACCCCGTTGCGCACGGTGTCACTCTCGGTGATGGTCATTGCGGTTTCTCCTTGGTTGTTGGTTGTTGGTTGTTGGTTGTGGTGGGTAGATCTCGGCGCGCAGGCGGCTCGGTAGACACCGGGCCGTCGAGCGCGACGCCGTGTGCGAATCGCCAGTACGGCGGGCGGAACCCCACCGATCGAGGAACAGGGCCGCGGTCTGGGCGGCCGGGTCGCGGTGCACGGCTGCTCCCTTCAGGCCGCCGCGGCCAGCAGGGCCGGCCAGGCGGGTAGCTCGGACAGGAAGCGGGCCTCGGCCTCGATGGCCTCGGTCGACCGGCGCTGTTGGGCGACGAACTCGTCGACCGGCGGGTACTGGGACATGCGGACCGTCGCGTCGAACTGCTGGTGCACCAGGTCGTGGCGCAGGGCCTCGTAGGTGCGGCCGGCGACGGCCTCGGCCAGCTCGCCCCGGAGGACGCCGTCGAGGGCCCGGCTCATGAGCTCGGCGTCCCGGAAGGCGTCGGTGATCCCGTGGCCGGTGACCGGGTCACGGTGCATAGCGGCGTCACCCACGAGGGCCCAGCCCGGCCCCCAGGCGCGGCGGATGTGATTGGGCAGGGCGACGGCGCCCCGCACCGGGCTGGTGCGCTCGGCGTCGGCCACTCGCTCGGCCAGCTCGGGGTTGGCTGACGCCAGGAGCGCCAGGAGCCCGGCGGGACGATCGTCCCGCAATGAGTCGATGTGGTCCCTCGGGCCGCAGACCCAGACGTTGGCCTCGCCACCGTGGGTCGGGAACACCCCGGCCATCACCCGGTCCGCGATGTGGAACTCGAAGCCGTCCCAGTCCGGCCGGCCGAAGTACGCGTAGTGGGTGGCTCCGCCGGGGGGGCGCCGGACGGCGACCGGGGCCGGGACCTCGTGGGCCACCCGGGACCGCAGGCCGTCGGCCCCCACGACGAAGCGGGCGGAGACCTGGACGGGCTCGCCGTGGGCGTCCTGGCCGACGATGCCCGTCACGCGGCCCAGATGGCGGGTGACGCCCTGGACGGACACGCCCGTTCGCACCTCGGCACCGGCCTCGACGGCGGCGTCGACCAGCAGCTGGTCGAGGACATGGCGACGGGGGGCCACCATGAGATCGACGCCGGAACGGTGCTTGATGCGACGGTCGACGACCTCACCCCCGACGTGGAAGCGGACCCGGCGGATCGCCGGTGCCCCGGAGTCGAGTACGGCGTCGAGCAGGCCCCAGCGGTCCAGGGCCACGACCCCGCCGCGGGCGATGGCGTGGGTCGACAGGGTGTCGCTCGGGAAGGCGGCCCGGTCGACCAGGACGACCCGGTGGCCCTGCCGGGCCAGGAGCATGGCGGTGGCGGCGCCGGCGCAGCGGGCGCCCACGATCACCACGTCGGCGGAGGGGTACTCGTTCTCGTGCATGCCCCCGACAGTGCGGCAGACTGCCGATCGAGTCTTGGAGAAGGCGAGGCGATCTTGTGGAGAGGGGGAGACGGTGACGGCCGAGACGGCGGTCTTTGGCGAGGTGGAACTGGATCTGGCCGGCCACGAGATCCGGCGATCCGGTGAGCCGGTGCCCGTCGAACCGCAGGTCTTCGACGTGTTGGCCTACTTGGTGGAACACCGTGACCGCCTGGTGCCGAAGACCGAGCTGCTGGACGAGGTCTGGGGCGACCGGTTCGTGTCGGAGTCCGCCCTGACCAGTCGGATCAAGGCGGCGCGCCGGGCGGTGGGGGACAACGGCCGGGACCAGCGGGTCATCCGCACCGTCCACGGGCGGGGCTACCGGTTCGTGGCCGACCTGGCCGGGTCTACGTCCTCGCAGCAGGCGTCGGGCGGCGGTGAGCTCCACGCCATGATCGACGAGCTCCGAAGCGGGCGCGGTCGGGCCGTGCTCGTCGTCGCGCCGCCCGGGCGGGCCCGCCGGGAACTGCTCGATGAGCTCTACGAGGACGCGGGAGCGGCGGGGTTGCCGGCGGCTCGGGGTCAGATGGTGCAGGTCACGGCGCTGGCCGGGGTCATCGACGCCCTCGACGAGATCGGGCAACGGCGCCCCGAGCTCCTCGAACAGGTGCCCGAGGGCTGTCGGACGGAGCTGGCCTCGGTGCTGGGGGGTGGATCGCCGTCAACGGTCGGTCGACTGCAGCTTGCGGCCCGTGAGCTGGTGCTGGCCGCCGCGACCGGTGGGGGGATCCTCCTGGTCCTGCACGACCTCGAGCTGGCCGATCCGCCCACGCTGGTCCTCGTCGAGCAGTGGGCCCGAATGGCCCGTCGGGTCGCCGTGGGCCTCGTCGTCACCCACCGGGATGCCACGGCGCTCACCGGCCTTGAGGTCGTCGAACCGGACCGCCTTCGTCCTGTGCCCACGGACCGGTACGTGCCGGAGCTGCCCGAGGAGGTCACCGCGGCCCTGACCCGGATCGCCCTGGTCGGCCCCGTCGTGGACGCGGCCACGTTTCGGGCGGTGGCGGGCCCGGTACCGGAGCTGGCCGACCGAGTGGTGGCCATCGCCGTGGGCGCCGGTGTCCTGGAGACCGACGAGGTGGGCTACCGCTTCACGTCCTGAGGACGAGGCCCGAGGACTCACCGAGCGGCTGGGACCACATCGGCGGGCCGCCCTTCACCGGGAGGTGGCGGAGGCGTTGGCCGCGGCGGGCGGGTCACCGGGTGTGGTGGCCGAGCACTTCATCGCCGCCGGTGACCCCGCCGCCGCGGTCCCTCACACGCTCGAGGTGGCCCGCCAGGCGTCGGCGGTCCACGCGCACGCAGAGGTGTTGGCCACCACCGAGACCGTCCTCGAGTGGGCGACCGGCCAGGACCGGGTGGAGGTGCTGGCCCTGCGGGGCCTCAGCCTCGTGGCTGCAGGTGACCCGACGGCGCCGCGGTGCCTCCGGGAGGCGCTGTCCCTCGCCGGGCCGGACTGGGCGCCGTTCATCCGCCTCGCCCTGGCGCAGGCCTCGATCCTGTCCGGTGATGCAGAGGGCGCGGACGACGCGCTGGAGGGCCTCGACCCCGACGGTGGGCCTCATGACGGCGCCATCCTGCTTCTGCGGGGCATGGTGGCCTACTTCCGCGGCGACATCGATGCCGCGGAGCTGGCGGCTCGGGACGCCCGCGAGCTGGCCCTCGCGCCGGGGGCACCGGGTGCCCTCCTGGACGTCATCGCCCTCCAGGGGATGATCGCCCACAACCGGGGGGAGTGGTTCGACCGCATCCGCCGGGAGCTGCGCGCGACCCAGGACGACCCGGTGGTGGCCTCCAAGGTCTTCGACGGGCAGCTCTGCGTGGCCGAGTACCTGCTGTACGGCCCCCTGCCCTACGACGAGGTGGTGGCGCTGGCCCGCGGCCTGGAGGCGACCGCGGCCGAGAGCGGCGCCAGACGGGCCGAGGCCTTCGCGCTGTGCCTGTCAGGCGAGGCCCTGCTGCTGGCAGGGCGCCTGGATGAGGCGCGGGTGGACCTCGAGCGCTCGCTCGCGATGCACGAGGAGCTGCATGCCGACGCGGGCACGGCCCACTCCCTGCAGCGGCTGGCCGAGGTGGAGTGGGCGGAGGGAGACCGGGTCGCGGCCGAGCGGCTCGCCCGCCGCTCGCTCAACCTGGCCCGGTGGTCCCCGTTGGCGCGGCACCTGGTGCAGCGCACCTATGGCACCCTCATCGCCACGGCACCCGATCCGGCGTCGGCCCTCGCCGTCGTCGCCGAGGCGGAGGTCGCGGCTGACGACAACACACGTTGTGAGTACTGCGACATCATGCTCGCCGTGCCGGCCACGATGGCCCTCGCCCAGAGCGGGCGGCTCGAGGAGGCCCGAGCCCACCTGGCACGGGCCCAGCGGTCCGCCGGGCTCTGGCAGGGGACGGCCTGGCAGGGGGCGGTGGCCGAGGCGGAGTCGGCCGTGGCCCGGGCCGAGGGGCGCCCCGACGAGGCCGACGCCCTCCTGGTCCGGGCGGCTGGTCTCTTCGATCAGGCCGGCCAGCCGCTGGACGCCGCCCGCTGCCGGGAGGCCGTCGAGGACTGAGCGAGGGCCGCGGCGAGCGTCGGGCAGGTCGCCCGGTCGGCACCGAACACGAGGGTGAAGCCCATCGACGGCACACAGATCCCCGTGGCGGCCACGAACGCGGCCAGCGCCCCGAGGCCCGCCGCCACGGCCCGACCGATGCCGACGGCGCCGGTGGCGATCGTCACCGTGGCGACGGTCAGGCAGACCGTCCCCACCACGCACCCGGATCGGGTCGCGGCGCGGTTCGGCGGGGCCACGGGCCACCCTCGGCGACGGGACACCACGGCGAAGACGGTCTCGACAGGGTGCCGCGGGGCGATGATCCCGATCGCGGAGAGGACGGCGAGGGCGCCCAGGAGGACGGGAGAGGCGATCCCCGCGCCCACCAGCGCGCCGAAGGCGCACGTGGCCGGTCCGATCCGGGTCCCCACGTGGGCCGCCACGGCGGCGTCCAGGTCGGCGCCGCGCCAGCCCCGCAGGCGCTGCCGTCGGGTGAGCCAGTCGTGGTCGGGGTCGGTGAGGATGGCCTGGAGCTCGTTGCGGTACATGCCGCCATCGTGAAGGGGTGCTCGCTCCTGGTCTTGGAGACGGCGTGGTGGGTTCGTGGAGGTCGGGCCAGACGCCCGCGGCCGCCAGCCTGATCGTTCTGGTCCCAGCAACGCGCGCTGGGGTGGAGATAGCTGGTACCAGAACGGGCATGATCGGGGGATGGGTGATGGGTGGGCTGAGGGCGACGGGCTGGCGGCACTGCGGGCGCACGCGCCGGAGGCGGCTGACGTGCTGGAGCGGGCGCTGAGCGCCGGGACCCTGGACGCAGCCGCCGCGGTGCCGGCCCGGACGCTCGGCCTGCGGCCGTTGGTGCCCGAGACGCCCGACCCATCCGCTCATCACGGCCTTCGCCGAGCAGTTCGCGGTGGACGTCACCCAGATCGACGAGCTGATGCGGGCCGAGTTGGCCGAAGCCGCCGGCAACCGGCTGTTCCCGGTGGTCATGGCCGTCTACCTCGGCGACTGGGTGCCCCGCGTCCGGCACGCCCTCGACGCGCTCTTCGCCCCGTCGGACTGGCCGGCACCTCGTGCCGGCGACGGCGACCGGTGGGCGGTCATCGACGAGTTCCAGCAGGTGGTGGCCCGGCTCGACGCCCTCGACGCGGTCACCGCCGAGCTGGTCCGGCTGCGGGGCGCCCGGCAGCACGAATGCCGCCTTTGCCAGTCATTGCGCAGCCGCTCGGCCCTGGTTGCCGGGGCCGACGAGTCCACCTTCGCCGCGGTGGACGACTTCGCCGAGAGCGAGCTGACCGAGGCCCAGAAGGCGGCGTTGGCCCTGACCGACGCCCTCATCTGGACCCCCGACGGCCTCCCCGCGTCGACGCTGGCCGCGGTGCGTGAGCACTTCACCCCCACCCAGGCCGTCGAGCTGGTGCTCGACGTGATGCGCAACGCCGGCAACAAGATCGCCGTGGCCCTGGCCGCGGACGCCCCGAACGTCACCGACGGCATCGAGATCTACGACATCGAGCCCGACGGCACCCTCACCTACGGCCTCGCCGCCCCGTAGGCCAATCACGCAACCACGGGCGTGAGGTCGGGCCGAGAGTCGTCGGCTCGAGCGCCGGCCCCATCGTTGCCTCGGTGTCGGCTCCCCGGGCCCTAGACGACGTCGCGGAACAGGTCGGGGAAGACCTTGGCGACACGGCTGAGGAGGTACTCGCCGTAGGGGCCGTCCCAGGCCAGGGGGTCGTCGTCGTCCCAGCGCTCGACCCGCTCGCCCGGGGCGGGGTCCGGTAGCGGGAGGGGGTGGACCTCCGCGTCCCAACTGGGGTCGAAGAAGAACGGGCACGAGAGGCGCCCGCCGCCCTCGGGGCTGCGCACGCGGTGTGGGGTGGACCGGTAGCGGCCCTCGGTCAGGCGCTCGAGCATGTCGCCCAGGTTGCAGACGAGAGCGCCAGGCACGGGCGGGATGTCCCGCCACTCGCCGGCGGTGCGCACCTGGAGGCCACCGCTGGCGTCCTGCAGCAGCAGGGTGAGCAGGCCGTAGTCGGTGTGCTCGGCCACCCCCCAGTCCCCGGCGCCGTCGTCCGGGCGCACCGGTGGGTAGTGGAAGATCCGGAACAGGATCGTCGGGTCCGCGGTCAGGTCCCGGGCGAAGGCGTCCTCGTCGAGGCCGAGGCCGAGGGCCAGCAGCCCCATGAGCCGGTGGCCCAGGGCGGTGAAGGCGTCGAGCACCGCGAGCACGGTCGGCCCCAGCTCAGCCGGGTGGTCCGGGAAGAGGTTCGGCCCGTGCAGCGGGCGGGGGTCGCCCGCCGCGTCCTCGGCGCCGAAGTAGATCCCCTCCTTGCGGTCGGGCACCCCGCTGGTCAGCTCGCCGGCCAGGGGGAACCAGCCGCGCCAGGCCCGACCTCCCCGGGCCATGGCGATCCCGGCCTTCTCCTCCTCGGGCCGGGCGAAGAACGTGGTCGCGGTCGCCAGCAGCCGGTCGAGCAGTGCCGGATCGATCCCGTGGCCGGTGACCGAGAAGAAGCCGTGATCCCGGCAGGCCCGGTCGATGCGGGCGGGGGCGGCGGGGTCCCGCAGGTCGATGACGGGGACGTCGGCCACGGACAGAGGCTAGAACGAGTCATCCACTCGGCCCCCGGGAGGCGAATCATGACCACGAACGCGTACCTCTCCGGCAACTTCGCGCCGGTGACCGAGGAGGTCACCGCCTTCGACCTCGAGGTGACCGGGGTGATCCCGGAGGGCCTCGACGGGCGGCTGCTGCGGAACGGCCCCAACCCGCACCTCCCGGTCGAGCGTCCCGAGTCGTACCACTGGTTCACCGGTGAGGGCATGGTGCATGGCCTCCGACTGCGGGACGGGCGGGCCGAGTGGTACCGCAACCGCTGGGTACGGGGCGACGGGGGCTTCACCCCGAACACCAACGTCATCGGCCACGCCGGCAGGACCTGGGCGATCATCGAGTCCGGGTTCCTCCCGGTCGAGCTGACCGATGAGTTGGAGTCGGTGGCGGTGAACGGCTTCGACGGAGCGGTCGAGGAGGGCTACACCGCCCACCCCAAGCGGGATCCAAACACCGGGGAGCTGCACGCGGTCAGCTACCTCTGGGCCTGGGACCACCTCCGCTACACGGTCATCGGAACCGACGGCCGCCTGCGTCGCGAGGTCCGGGTCCCCGTCGAGGGTGGACCGATGGTCCACGACTGCGCCATCACCGAGAACCACGTGGTCCTCTTCGACCTCCCGGTGACCTTCGACCTCGACGCGGCGATGGCCGGGCACCAAGTTCCCGTACACCTGGAACCCGGACCACGGCGCCCGTGTGGGCTTGCTGCCCCGCGAAGGTGAGGCCGACGCGGTCCGTTGGTTCGACGTCGGGCTCTGCTACGTGTTCCACCCGCTCAACGCCTTCGAGACCCCGTCCGGCGAGGTCGTGGTCGACGTCGTGCGCCACCCGAAGATCTTCGACCGGGATCGGCTCGGCCCCAACGACGGCGCCACCCGCCTCGAGCGCTGGACGATCGATCCCGCCGCGGGAAAGGCCCTGGAGGCGACCCTCGACGACACCAGCGTCGAACTGCCCCGCCATGACGAGCGGCGTCTCGGCCAGGCGTACCGCTACGGCTACGCCATGGAGGCCGGTGACGGCTTCGCCCACGGTGGGGCGGTCAAGTACGACCTGCAGGCGGGCACGACCGAGCGCCACGACTTCGGGTCGGGTCGGATGACGCTGGAGCCGGTGTTCGTGCCGCGGTCAGCGGACTCGGGCGAGGACGAGGGCTGGATCCTCTCCTACGTGTACGACGCGTCGACCGACCGCAGCGACGTGGTCGTCCTCGCCGCCGACGACTTCACCGGTCACCCGGTGGCCACGATCCACCTGCCCCAGCGGGTGCCCTTCGGCTTCCACGGCAACTGGGTGCCCACTCCCGGCTAGCCCGGGTCAGCCCCGCGCCAGCACCTCGAAGTGGACGACGGCGAACACGCCGTCGTCGGCCTCGGCCCAGGACCGCCAGCCCGCGGCCAGGTCGGCCAGTTCGTCGGTGGTGGCCAGGCCGTACTCGACGGCCTGCCGGGCGAGGGCCGAGTCGACCCCCTCGACCCGGTCGGCCCACAGCTCGCCCCACCACGCCCGATCCTCGGGGGACGAGAAGGTCCACGTCGACGAGCCGACCGCGATCTCGGCGAAGCCGGCGGCCCGGGCCCACCCCTTGAGGTAGCGCCCGGCGTCGGCCTCGGCGCCGTTGCGCTCGGTCACCTGGTGGTACAACGCCAGCCACCGGTCCAGCGGGGGCGCGTCGGGAGCCCAGGTCATGGCGGCGTAGTCACTGTCCCGTACCGCGACCATGCCGTCGGGGCGCACGACCCGCCGCAGCTCGCGGAGAGCGGCCACCGGCTCGGTCAGGTGCTGGAGCACCTGGTGGGCGTGGACGACGTCGAAGCTGTCGTCGGCGAACGGCAGGGCGTAGACGTCGCCGGTGTCGAAGGTGACGTTGGCCGTCCCCCGCTCGGCGGCCTCCGCCGTGGCGGTGGCGACGACGTCGGTCGAGCTGTCCAGGCCGATGACCGTGCCCGGCCCGATCCGGTCGGCCAGGTCGCAGGTGAGGGTCCCCGGCCCGCAACCGACGTCGAGCAGGTCGAGGCCGGGCTCCAGGTGGGGGAGCAGGTAGGCGGCCGAGTTCGTCGCTGTGCGCCAACGGTGGCTGCGCAGGACGCTCTCGGCGTGACCGTGGGTGTAGGTGTCGGGGGTGTCGGGCACGACCTCGGTTCTACCCGTCACATTCGCGTTCCCTCGCTGCGCTCACGAACGCCGGCGCCGCCGATGCCGGAGCTCTCGGAGGTGCTTCGCTCCGCTGCGCACCGGTTCTACCCGTCGAGCCGGGTAAGGGCCTGGGCAATTGCCTCGAAGGCCGGGACCGAGGCGGCCAGGCCGAGGTGGGTGCTGTCGATCTCGATGTGCTCGGCGGCCTCGTCGAGGCTGAGGCGCCAGTCCAGGAAGCCGTCGGTGCGGGAGTAGATCGACACGAAGGGCACGGTCGGCGGGAAGGGCCCGATCCGGTCGGCCTCGTAGCGCCGGTGGCCGGTGAGGTCGGGCCGGGACCGCCGGACCCACGCCGCCAGTTGCAGGAAGGCGACTGGCGTCCGGACGACGAAGTGGGGCGGGTACAGGACCCGTAGCGGGGCGCCCAGGGTGACGAGCAGCGACACCGCGTCGGGGTGCCGCACCGCGAGCACCCGGGCCTGCTGGCCGCCGCGGCTGTGGCCGATGACCGGGACCGGCCCACCCTCCAGGGCGACGGTCGCCAGGAGCCACTCCTCGAGGACGTCGAGGACCAGTTCGGAGGCTTGGTGGTTTCGTCCGACGGGGGCCCGCCGGGTCTCCCACCCGCACCGTCGCAGCCAGGGCTCGAGCATGGAGAGACTGCGGTCGCCGGCCAGGAAGCCCGGCACCAGCACGATGTACCGGCCGTGGCCCTGGGGGACGCCCTCGCCTCGCCAGATGGGGTGGGCCTCCAGGTCGCGGCCCTCCTGCCGGAGGCGCAGCTCCCGCCAGGACGGCCGTGACACGAGGCCCCACAGGCGCCCCGCCGGGCGGGGGAGTGGCTCGTTCACCAGGTGTCGAGGTTCGGGCGGCCACCCGGCGGCGGCGGGGGCACGGCCAGCAGGACTCCGGTGATCCAGCGCCGGGTGTCGGCGGGGTCGATCACGTCGTCGATCTCGAAGTGGCTGGCCACGTTCAGGGCCCGCCCGTGCTCGTAGGCCCGGTCGACCATCTCGGCGAACAGGGCGTCTCGCTCGCCCTCGTCGGTCACCGCCTCGAGCTCCTTGCGGAACCCGAGCCGCACCGCCCCCTCCAGGTTCATGCCGCCGAACTCGCCGGTCGGCCAGGCCACGCAGAACAGGGGCGCCTTGAAGCTCCCGCCGGCCATGGCCTGGGCGCCCAGCCCGTAGCCCTTGCGCAGGACGACGGTGGCGAAGGGGACCGACAGGTTCGCGCCGGTGACGAACAGCCGGCTGACGTGGCGGACCAGGCCGGTGCGCTCGGCCTCGGGGCCGACCATGAAGCCCGGGGTGTCGCACAGGAACAGCACCGGCAGGCCGTGGCCGTCGCAGAGTTGGAGGAAGCGGGCGGCCTTGTCGGAGCCGTCGGCGTCGATGGCCCCGCCGAGGTGGCGGGGGTCGTTGGCCACGATGCCGAGGGGGTGGCCGTCGACCCGGGACGAGGGCGGTGACCATCCCCGGGGCGAACCCGGCCCGCAGCTCGAGGACGGTGTCGGTGTCGGCCAGGCCCGCGATGACGTCACGGATCGTCGTACAGCTGGGACCGGCGCTCGGGGATCACCGAACGCAGCGCCGCCGGGTCGGGCGCCGGGCCCGGCTCGACCGGGCCGGGAAGTAGCCGAGCTAACGCCGGGCGACGGCGACCGCGGCCGCTTCGTCCTCGACCCGGACGTCGACCACGCCGTTGGCCACCTGCTCGTCGAGCGGCCCGATGTCCTCGGGGGCGTACTGGCCCAGACCGCCGCCCTCGATCATGGCCGGCCCGCCCATGCCGATGTTGGCGCCCTCGGTGGCGATGACCACGTCGCAGCAGCCGAGCAGGGCGGCGTTGCCGGCGAAGCACCGACCCGACGCGATGCCGACCAGGGGGACGGTGCCGCTGAGGCGGGCGAACAGGTGGAACGCCATGGTGTCCAGGCCGGACACACCGGGGGCGTCGGTGTCGCCGGGGCGCCCGCCGCCCCCCTCGGCGAAGAGCACGACCGGGAGCCGCTGACGCTCGGCGAGCTCGAAGAGCCGGTCCTTCTTGCGGTGGTTCTGGAAGCCCTGGGTCCCGGCCAGCACGGTGTAGTCGTAGGAGGCCACCACGACCGGCCGACCGTCGATGCGCCCGATCCCGCCGACCAGGCCGTCGGCCGGGGTACGCGCGATGAGGTCGTCGACGTCCCGGCGGCGGCGCTGGGCGGCGATGGCCAGCGGGCCGTACTCCACGAACGACCCCGGATCACAGAGGTCGGTGATGTTCTCGCGGGTGGTGCGCTGGCCGGTCCGCCGCCGGCGCTCGACGGCGTCCGGTCGGGCGGGGTCCAAGCCGAGGGCATGGCGGGCGACCACCTCGGCCAGGTCGGCGCGTTCCGTGGCGGCCCCGACCTCGACGGCGGCGGCGGTCTCCGTCACGGCGCCAGGAGCGAGAGTGGCCAGCAGGTCGCCGGCCCGGACGGCGTCACCGACGGCGACTCGGAGCTCGCCGACGGTCCCGTCGACCTCGGCGGCCACGACGTGCTCCATCTTCATCGACTCGATGACCACCAGGGTCGTGCCGGCCGCCACGGCGGTCCCGGGCCCGACGGGGACGCCGACCACTCGGCCCTGCAGGGGCGACACCACGTCGTGCACGCGGCCGACGCTAATCACCCGCCCGCACGGCCTCGCCCGCCGAGCGCGGGCCCCGCTAGCTGATCTCGACTTCCTCAGTGTCCTCGTCGCCGGAGACGAAGCCGTGGATGAGGGCGCCGATGACGCCACCGACGATCGGGGCCAACCAGAAGAACCAGAGCTGCTCGAGGTTCTCGCCGCCGACCAGCAGGGCCGGGCCCGTCGAGCGGGCCGGGTTCACGGAGGTGTTGGTCACCGGGATGCTGATCAGGTGGATGAGGGTGAGGCACAGGCCGATGCCCATCGGGGCGAACCCGGCGGGGGCCCGGCGGTCGGTGATGCCGAGGATCACGACCAGGAACAGCGCGGTCAGGACCACCTCGGCGATCAGCGCCGCGCCGATGGTGAAGCCACCGGGCGAGCTGTCGCCGAAGCCGTTGGCCGCCAGCCAGTTGCCGCTGGTCTCGAACCCGGGGCGACCCTCGAGGATCCCCCAGAGGGTGATCGAGGCGAGGATGGCGCCGACGACCTGCGCGGCGACGTAGGGGGCGATGTCCTTGGCCGGGAACTTCTTGGCCGTCCAGAGCCCGATGGTCACGGCCGGGTTGAAGTGCCCACCGGAGATGTGGCCGAGGGCGTAGGCGCCGGTGAGGACGGTCAGGCCGAACGCGAAGGAGACGCCGAGCAGGCCGATGCCCAGGGTGTTGCCTTCGCCGAAGTCGGCGGCCAGGACGGCGCTGCCGCAACCGCCCAACACCAACCAGTAGGTCCCCAGGGCCTCGGCCCCTATCGCCCGCGTCCGGTCCATCGTCATCCTCTCCACGACGTGTCGCCCCGTCGACCGTAGTGCGCCCGGCACTACGGTCGACGCGATGAGCCATCGCGTCATCCAGTGGGCCACCGGGACCGTCGGGATCCATGCCGTGCCCGCCATCGTCCGCCATCCCGACCTCGAGCTGGCCGGGCTGTGGGTCCACAGCGACGACAAGGCCGGCCGCGACGCCGGCGAGCTGTGTGGGATCGACCCCGTGGGCGTCACCGCCACCCAGGACGTCGACGCCCTGCTCGCCCTCGACGCCGACTGCATCTGCTACACGGCGCACTCCGACGTCCGCCCCGGCGAGGTGGTGGACGACCTCTGCCGGATGCTGGCCTCGGGCAAGAACGTGGTCAACACTTCCTTCGTCGCCCTGCTGTATCCCGAGCAGGCCGGCTTCCACGACCAGCTCCAGGCGGCCTGTCTGGAGGGGGGCACGTCGTTCTTCACCTCCGGCATCGACCCGGGGTACGGCAACGCGGGCGTCACCATCGGCGCCCTCGGCCTGTGCCAGGACGTCCGCACCGTGCGGATGATGGAGATCGTGAACTACGCGACCTGGGACAACCCGTTCACGATGTTCGAGATCATGGGGTTCGGCAAGGCCGACACCGCCCAGTCCCTGCTGTTGGCCCCCGGCAGCACGACGATGGCGTGGGGCCCGGTCGTGGCCCTGGTGGCGAAGTCGCTGGGCCTCGAGCTGGACGAGATCACCGAGGCCCACGAGGTGCTCCTGGCCGACGAGGACGTGACCATCGCCTCGGGGGTGGTCGAGGCCGGGACGATCTCGGGGATGCGCTTCGAGATCAAGGGCATCGTCGACGGCGAGGAGCGGGTGGTGGTCGAGCACGTCACCCGCCTGCGGGACGAGCGACGCCCCGCACTGGCCCCAGGGCGAGGGCTACCGGATCCTGGTCGAGGGCGAGCCCAACCTGAAGCTGGAGGTCACCCTGTCCTCGGACCTCGGTGACCACAACCACGCCGGGTGCCTGGCGACCGCCATGCACGTGGTCAACGCCATCCCCGCCGTGGTCGCCGCCGACCCGGGCGTGCTCACCCTCCTCGACCTCACGCCCCGCTTCCGGTTCTGATCCCGTTGGCCGACACGCTCTTCGACCGGGCGGGGGGCCAGCCGTGGTTCGACGCCCTGGTCGAGCGCTTCTACGAGGGTGTCGAGGACGACCCGGTGCTCCGGCCGCTGTACCCCGAGGACCTCGGGCCGGGGAAGCGGGGCCTTGCCCTCTTCCTCGGCCAGTACTGGGGTGGGCCGGCGACCTACTCCGAGGAGCGGGGGCATCCCCGTCTGCGGGCCCGGCACCTGCCGTTCCCCATCGACACGCCCGAGCGCGACGCCTGGGTGCTCCACATGACCGCCGCCGTCCGCGCCGGCGGCCTGGCCCCCGAGGACGAGGCCGAGCTCCTCGCCTACCTGGACACCGCGGCCACCCACATGATCAACCAGCACCCCCTGGGACTGCGCCCGTCCTGATCGCCCGCGGGTCGGCCATGATGACGGCGTGACCTACCGCGTGATCCAGTGGGCGACCGGTGGCGTGGGCCGGGCCGCCATCGAGGGCGTGCTCGACCATCCCGACCTCGAGCTGGTCGGCTGCTGGGTGCACAGCGCCGACAAGGACGGCCGGGACGTCGGGGAGCTGATCGGCCGGGCGCCGCTCGGCGTCACCGCCACCACCTCGGAGCAGGACCTGCTCGACCTCGACGCCGACGCCGTCGTCTACTCCCCGGTCATGGCCGACCCGGGGATGGTGGATCGCATCCTGCGCTCGGGCAAGAACGTCGTCACCCCGCTGGGCTGGTTCTACCCGGAGGCCGGCGAGCGGGCCCGCATGGACGGCGCCGCCAAGGAGGGCCGGGTGACCCTGCACGGCACCGGCATCCACCCCGGCGGCATCACCGAGCGCTTCCCGCTGATGGTCTCGGCCCTGTCCAACGCCATCACCTACGTGCGGGCCGAGGAGTTCAGCGACATCCGGACCTACGACGCCCCCGACGTGGTGCGCCACGTGATGCTCTTCGGCGCCACGCCCGAGGAGGCGGCGGGGAGCATCATGCTCGACGTCCTCGGGGCCGGGTTCATCCAGTCCGTGCACATGGTGGCCGACACCCTCGGCTTCCGCCTCGACCCGGAGCTGACGACCAGCCACGAGGTGGCCGTGGCCACCGCGCCCATCGACTCACCCATCGGCCCGATCGAGCCGGGCCTGGTCGCCGCCCAGCGCTTTCGTTGGACCGGCACCGTCGACGGCGAGCCGGTGGTCACCGCCGCGGTCAACTGGTTCATGGGCGAGGAGCACCTCGACCCGGGCTGGACCTTCGGCCCCGAAGGAGAGCGCTTCGAGGTCGAGATCGTCGGTGACCCGCCGGTGCAGCTCACCTTCCACGGCCTGCACCCCGACTCGATCGCCGAGGGCCTCGAGCGCAACCGGGGGATCGTGGCCACCGCCATGCACTGCGTGAACGCCGTCCCCTACGTGTGCGCCGCTCGCGCCCGGCCTCCAGACCTACCTCGACCTGCCCCTGGTGGCCGGTCGCGCCGCCCCCTCGCTCAGGCGGGGGTGAACACGGGGCGGTCGCCGTCGACGGTGATCCGGCGCATCACGCGGTGCTGGGGGTAGTGGTCGCTCAACGCCCGGTGGTTGGTGCAGCGCTCGTCCCACACGGCGAGGTCGTCGGCCCGCCAACGCCAGCGGACCTGGAAGTTGGGGTCGGCGGCGTGGTCGGTCAGGAACCCCAGGAGGGCGTCGCTCTCGGGACGGCTCAGGCCGACGATCTGGTCCATGAACAGGCCCGAGACGAACAGGGCCTGCTTCCCCGTGCGGGGGTGGGTGCGCACGAGAGGGTGCTCCACGGGGGGATGGGCGGCACGCAGGGCGGCCATCTGGTCCTCGTCGAGGAAGCGGCCGACGGCGGCGTCGAAGTCGTCCCCGCGGTGGTGGCGGACGGTCAGGCCGGCGCACAGCTCCTGCATCGTGGGCGAGAGGGCCTCGTAGGCCGCAGTGAGGCTGGACCAGAGGGTGTCACCGCCGACCTCGGGGATGACCCGGGCGCTGAGGACGGCGACCTGGGGTGGGCACTCGATCCAGGTCACGTCGGTGTGCCAACCGTCGGCGTCGGGTGGGCTGTCGGCGGTGTCCTCGATGTACTGCATCCGGCTGGGTGAGCCCAGGACCTTGCCGACCGGGAAGACGCTGGGCTCGCCGAAGCGGGCGGCGAACGCGAGGTGCTCGTCCTCGGACAGGTCCTGGTCCCGGAAGAACAGGACCTGGTGCTCGAGCAGGGCCCGGTCCACGGCGGCGAAGTCCTCGTCGCTGAGGTCCTTCAGGTCGACGCCCTCGACGACGGCGCCGAGGACGTTGGTGCAGGGTGTGACGACAGGTCCCCCGGTCATCGGGAGAGTGTCCCACGTCACCGGTACCGTCCGGACCTGATGGCCATCGCGTGCGGACACTGCGGGGAACGCCACGACACCGTGGCCGAGGTGCGGAACTGCACCGGTACCCGCCCCCTCGACGACGCCGTCCCCGCCGACGAGCCCGCCCCCACCGTTCTGGCTCCTGATCCTCCGCCCATGACCGGAGGATCAGGAGCCAGAACGGGGGTCGAGGCGGTGGCGGGGGCCCTGGAGGTGCTGGCGGGGCCCGACGCGTTGGGGCGTTCGCTGATCGTGGGGCCCGGGCAGGCGGCGCCGGCGCCGTGGACGGACGGGCCCCGGGTCGTGGTCGACTCGCGCGCCCTCATGGACCCGACCGACGTCGTGGCCGAGCTCCAGCCGCTCTGGTCGGGCCGGGTGCGCTTCGTGGTCGAGTTGGCCGCTGACCTCCCGGAGGGGCCGTCCGAGGTGGAAGCCGCCGAGCCGTGGACCCTCGACCCCGACCACACCTTCCTGGTCGACCAGCTCGCCCACCTGGTGCGGGCCAACGCCGTCGACCTGCGGGACCCGTCGGCGCCGACGTCCGCTCCCCGCTCGCGGGCGCTGGCCCGGGGGGCGACACCATCTGGGACCTTCGACGTGACCCTGCCCGACGGTCGGGACGCCTGGTGCGACGGTGGGCCGCTGGACGTCGAGCTGGCCCGCGCGCTCGGCGCGCCGCTGGTCCCGGCCCTGAACCTGGAGCAGGGCCGCCTGGAACCGTTGGGCCTCGAGCCGCCGTCCGCCGACCTGGCAGCCGACCAGCTCGCCGCGGTCGCCCATCGGGGCGGGCCCTGCCGGGTCATCTCCCCGGCCGGCTCGGGCAAGACCCGGACGCTCACCGAACGGGCCCGCCACCTGCTCCGCGGGCAACACCTGGCCCCCGGGGCCCTCGGCCTGGTCGCCTACAACAAGCGGGCGGCGGACGAGATGGGGGAGCGCCTCGGTGACACCCGGGGCCTGGACATCCGCACCCTGAACTCCCTGGGCCTGGCCATCCTCACCGGTCGGGGGGCCTTCGCCACGCCCGGGAGCAGCCAGCGCCGGGTCGACACCCTGGACGAGCCCGACCAGCGCCGCATCCTGGACAGCCTGGTCGACTTCCCCCGCCGGGCCAACACCGACCCGGCGGCCGCGTGGCTGGAGGCCCTGGGGCGGGTCCGCCTCGGCCTGCGGCCGCCCCCCGAGGTGGAGGCCGAGTACGCCGGCGACGTCGACGGCCTCGCCGAGGCCTTCCCCCGCTACCAGGCCGAGCTCGAGCGCCGCGGCGTGGTCGACTTCGACCAGCAGATCTACGGCGCGGTGCGCCTGCTGCTGACCGAGCCGGCCGTCCGGGCCACCGCCCAACGGGCCGGCCGCGTGCTGCTGGTCGACGAGTTCCAGGACCTGACCCCCGCCCACCTCCTGCTCCTGCGCCTGCTGGCCGCCCCCGGCTTCGACGTGTTCGGCGTGGGCGACGACGACCAGACCATCTACGGCTACAACGGCGCCGACCCCCGATGGTTGATCGACTTCGACCAGTACTTCCCGGGCGCGGCGGCCCACCCCCTGACCGTCAACTACCGGTGTCCGCCGGGGGTCGTGGCCGGGGCCCGCACGCTGCTCACCCACAACCGGAGGCGGGTCGAGAAGGTCATCGACGCCGCCCCCGGTCGGCCGGGGGCCGACACCGACCTGGTGGTCCGGGTCGACGACGCCACGGTGGCCACCACGGTCCAGAGCGTCCAGGACCGCCTGGCCGAGGGCGTGGCCCCCGACGCCGTCGCCGTCCTCACCCGGGTCAACGCCACCCTGGCGCCGGTGCAGGTCGCCCTCGACCTGGCGGGGATCCCCTGTGACCGGGTCGCGGGCCCGTCCTGGCTGCAGCGCACCGGCGTGCGCTCGGCCCTGGCGTGGCTCCGGGTGGCGACATCGGCCACGCTGCGCCCGGCCGACCTGGCCGAAGCCGTACGCCGCCCGCCGCGGGGCCTCTCCGGCAAGGTCATCGAGTGGATCGCCGAACAGCGCACGGTCGAGGGCATCGAGCGCCTGGCCGGCCGGCTCAGCCGGGACCGCGACCGGGAGAAGGTCGAGGCCTTCGCCGACGACATCCGGGCCATGGTCCGCCGGGGGGCACGGGGCACGGCGTCCGAGGTCCTCCTGCACGTGCGGGACCGCCTCGGGCTCGAGGGGGCCATGCAGTCCCTGGACGGCAGCCGGGGGCGGGTCGACCGATCCAGCCACACCGACGACCTCGACGCGCTGATCCAGCTGGCCGACCTGCACGCCGACGCCGGCTCCTTCGGCGACTGGCTGGCCGAACAGCTCCAGGCCCGGCCCCGGTCTGACGGCCCGGTGGTGCACCTGTCCACCGTGCACCGGGTGAAGGGCCTGGAGTGGCCCCACGTCGTGGTCCACGAGGCCTCGGCCCGCCTCTTCCCGCACCGGCTGTCCGACGATGTCGAGGAGGAGCGCCGCGTCTTCCACGTGGCGGTGACACGAGGCGCGACGACGGTGACCGTGGTGGCGCCCGAGCGGGCCCCTTCGCCGTTCCTGGCCCAGTTGGTCACCGAGGCCCCGCCCGTTCCCGCCGACGCCCCGGCCCCGCCGCCGCCCGGGCCCGGCGGGGCCAAGGCGCCGGCCGCGACCGCCACCGTCGGCCTCGAGTTCGACCACGGCGGGTACGGGCACGAGGTCGTGGAGGTTGGGCCCACCGGCGTGCGCACCGACGTCGGCGGTGCCCTGCACCTCGACGTGGCCTTCGGGACCCGGGTGGTGGTCGACGGACGTTGGCGGGTCCTGGCCCCTCCCGCGGCCGCCCCCCGGGCCGCGGCGCCGGGCGACGAGGGCCTGCGGGAGGCGCTGACGGCCTGGCGCCGCGAGCGGTCCCGGGCCGACAGCGTCCCCGCCTACGTCGTGTTCAACAACAAGACCCTCGACGACCTCGTGGCCCGCCGGCCCACCGACTACGCCGGTCTCCGGGCCTGCACCGGCATCGGGCCGGCCAAGGTCGAGAACTACGGCGACGACCTGCTGGCGGTCATCGCCGAGGCGACGCCGCCGACCTGACGTCGTTGCGGCGTCAGCCGGTGACGAGCGCGGTCACGGCGTCGGCGAACACGGCGAGGTGGAGGTCCACGTCGGCCTCTGTCGTCGCCGGGCACATCAGGGCCATGTTGTGGAACGGGGTCAACAGGACCCCGCGGTTGAGCAGGTAGAGGTGCAGGACGTCGTCGAGCAGGGGATCGACCGCGGCCGCCCCCTCCCCGCCGTTGCGGGGCGCGGGACGGGCGAAGGCGTATTCGGCTCGGGCGCCCAGTTGGCTGACGGACCAGGGCAGGTCGTGGTCCTCGATGACGGCTCGGGTGCCCGCCGTGTAGCGGTCGGCCAGGGCGGTCATGTGGTCGAAGGCGTCATCGGTCAGGACCTCGGTGAGGGTGGCCCGCATGGCGGCGACGGACAGCGCGTTGCCGGCGAGGGTCCCACCGACGCCGCCCGCGTCGATCAGGTCGGACTCGGCGAAGGCGGCCACCCGCTGGGCCAGGTCGTCGGCCAACCCATAGGCCCCGGCCGGCAGGCCCCCGCCGATGGCCTTGCCCAGCGTCACGACATCGGGCTCGAGGCCCCAGGCCGCGGTGGCGCCGCCCGGTCCGGCCGACAGCGTGTGGGTCTCGTCGATGATCAGCAGGGTCCCGGCATCGCGGGTCAGGGCCCGGACGCCGTCGAGGTAGCCGGGCTCGGGCAGGACGATCCCGATGTTGGTGAGCGCCGGTTCCATGAGCACGGCCGCCACCTCGCCGTCGGCCAATGCGGCCGCCATGGCGTCCAGGTCGTTGAACTCGACGGCCCGGCTGTAAGTGGTGACCTCGCCGGGGCCGCCCTCGGTGCCGGGCCGGGGTCGGGTGCCGTCGGGCGTGGCCACCACGAACGACTCGTCGACGCTGCCGTGGTAGCACTCGCTGTGGACCAGGACCTTGGGCCGCCCCGTCAGGTTGCGGCTGAGGCGGAGGGCCCAACGATTGGCGTCGGTCGCGCTCAGCGAGAAGCTCCACTGGCCGAGCCCGAAGCGCCGGGTGAGCTCGGCGGCCACCACCTCGGCGTCCTCGGTCGGCAACATCGCGGTCGCCCCGCCAGCGATCCCCAGGCGTCGGGTCACGGCGTCCACGACGGGCCCCGGCGAGTGCCCGGCCATCGCCCCGGTGTCCCCGAGGCAGAAGTCGGTCAGTTCGTGGCCGTCGAGGTCGGTGACCCGGGCGCCGGCCGCCCCCGCCAGGTAGAGGGGGAAGGGCGCAGCGGTCTTGCCCATCCAGGTCATGGGGACCCGGCCGAGGAGGTGGTCGGCCGCCGCGTGGGCGGCCCGGGAGCGGGGGTTGCGCTCGCTGAAGGTGGCGCGTTCGCGGGCCAGGAGGGACTCGATCCGGGCCCGGTCCACGCTCAGGCGTTCCGGCCGGGGAGGATGAGGCTCAGGTGGGCCACCGCGAGGCCCATGAGCAGGACGCCGTTGGGGAGGTGCCAGGCCGCGGCCTCGGCGGTCTCCCGGCCGACGTAGCCGAGGCCGATCTGGGCGAAGCAGAGGGCGGCGAAGGCCACGGCGTGGCCGACGACCACGCCCCGGGTCTGGGTCAGGAACGAGAGCACGACCATGACCACGGCCAGGGTGAAGACGATGTTGCCCAGGATCCCGTGCAGTTCGATGCCCCCGCCGAGGCTGATGTGGCGCCCGGCAATGGCGGCCATGACGAGGACGAGCAGCACGCAGAGCCCCGCCAGGATCCGGTAGGCGGTGAGCAGGCCCGGGCGGACGGTGGTGGGGGCGGCGATCTCGGTCACCCGCTCATCTGACCACCCCGACCGGGCCCTCCCCAAGCCCACCATTTCGTTCTGGTTGCTCTCGTCTGTCGTGGAGAACAGAGGAGAGCAACCAGAACGGGTCATGGGTGTCCCACCCCCGCCGTACGGTGCTCGGCGTGACCACTGCGGACCGGGCCCGGGAACTGCTGGCCCGGTTCCTGGGGCCCGAGGCCCGGTTCCGGGACGGTCAGCTCGAGGCCATCGAGGCCCTGGTCGACGACCGGCGCCGGGTGCTGGTGGTGCAGCGCACCGGCTGGGGCAAGAGCATCGTCTACCTGATCGCCACCCGCCTCCTGCGGGAGGACGGGGCCGGGCCCAGCCTCGTCGTCTCCCCGCTGCTCGCCCTGATGCGCAACCAGACCCAGATGGGGGAGCGCATCGGGGTCCGGTCGGCCACGATCAACAGCGAGAACACCGACGACTGGCACGGCATCGAGGCCGCCGCCCGCGACGGCGAGGTCGACCTGTTGCTCATCTCCCCGGAGCGGCTCAACAACCCCCGCTTCCGCGACAACGTGCTCGCCGAGGTGGCCCACACCGCGGGGCTCTTCGTCGTCGACGAGGTCCACTGCATCTCGGACTGGGGCCACGACTTCCGGCCCGACTACCGCCGGGTCGGCCGGGTCATCGACCTGCTCCCCCCGACCGTGCCCGTCCTCGGGTGCACGGCCACGGCCAACGACCGGGTCATCGCCGACATCGAGCACCAGTTGGGCGAGGACCTGCTCCTCGTCCGCGGCGCCCTGGGCCGGGCCAGCCTGGCGGTGCGGGTGCTGGACCTGCCGTCCCAGGGGGAGCGCCTGGCCTGGCTGGCCCGGGAGATACCGCGGATGGACGGGACCGGTGTCGTGTACTGCCTCACCATCACCGACGCGAACCGGGTGACCCAGTGGCTGCGCCGGGAGGGCATCGACGCCGTGTCCTACACCGGGGCGACCGATCCCGACGACCGCATCGAGATCGAGGCCGCGCTCAGCGAGAACCGGGTGAAGGTGGTGGTGGCCACTTCGGCCCTCGGCATGGGCTACGACAAGCCGGACCTGGCCTTCGTCGTGCACTTCCAGTCACCCGGGTCCCCGATCGCCTACTACCAGCAGATCGGGCGGGCGGGCCGGGCCCTGGACACGGCCGCGGTCGTGCTGCTGCGGGGCCACGAGGACCGTGACATCCAGGACTGGTTCATCGAGACCGCCTTCCCCGACCGGGTGGAGGCCGAGGCGGTGATCCGCTTCCTCGAGGAGCAGGACGATCCGGTGGGTGTCGGCGCCATCGAGCCCGTCGTCAACCTGCGCCGTTCCCGCCTCGACGGGATGCTGAAGGTGCTGGAGGTCGAGGGGGCCGTGGCCCGCCAGGGCGGGAAGTGGTCCCGCACCGGTCTGCCGTGGGCCTACGACACCGATCGGGTCGAGCGGGTCACCGCCGAACGCCGCCGGGAGCAGGCGGCCATGGACGGGTTCGGCACCACCGACGGGTGTCTGATGCAGCTCCTGCTGACCGAGCTGGACGATCCGCCGTCGGGGCCCTGTGGCCGCTGCGGGAACTGCGCCCCGGTGGACGAGGAGCCGGTCGACCCCGCCGAGGTGGCCCGGGCCATCGAGTTCGTCCGGGGTCAGCCCCTGATCGTCGAGCCCCGCCGCCAGTGGCCCTCGGGGATGGACGAGGTGCGGGGGCGCATCCCCGCCGAGCAGCTGGTGGAGGAGGGCCGGGCGCTCTGCCTGTGGAGCGACGGCGGCTGGGGTACCCGAGTCCGGGCCGGACAGAAGGCGGGGGACTACCCGGACGAGCTGGTCGCCGCCGCGGCCCGGCTGGTCGAGGGCTGGGCGCCCGCCCCGGCACCGACGTGGGTCACCGCGGTGCCGTCGGCCGCTCGCCCCGAGGTCGCGGCCTTCGCCGTCGCGCTGGCCGACGCCCTCGGCCTGCCCTTTGCGCCGGTCGTGGCCCCCGCGCGGGCGAAGGCCCGGCAGGCCGGCCGGGAGAACAGTGCCCAACAGGTCCTCAACGTGTTGGGGGCCTTCGCGGTGGACGGTGACGTCCCGAGGGGTCCGGTCCTGCTGGTGGACGACACGGCGTCGTCCCGCTGGACGATCACGGTGGTCGGGGCCCTGCTGCGGGAGCACGGTGCCCCCGCGGTGTTCCCCCTGGTGCTGGCTCAGCGCTGAGCGCCGGCCTGTGGCCTCAGACGACGGCGGCGTGGTCCTCGGTCACCGCGGTGCAGACCGGGCAGAGCTCGCCGCCGGCCATGCGGGCCCGGATCCAGGGCACGTCGAGCCACACCCGGAGGCTGCGGATGATCGTCCCGCACGCCGTGGCGCCGTCCTCGGCGTCGACGGCGTGGCAGCAACCCGACGGTCCGGTCTCCCGCGACGACCCGGTGTGGATCGAGTCGCCCTCCGAACCCGTGATCCAGGCCATGGCACCACCCCCCCTGACAGAGATCTGAACGCCCGAAGCGCCCGAAAACGAACGTAACGGGCCGGAATGGCGCGAACGGGGACCCTCAGTCACTGCGCACGCGCGTCAGGTAGTCCGCGCCCGCGGCCCGGGACTCGGGGTCGTGCAGCGCGGTGACGAGGCCGTCGGCGTCCGACCAGCTCCCGGTCGCGCCCGACATGGTCTCGAGGACGGCGTTCACGTGTCGCTTGGTGGCCGTCAGGGTGAGCCGGGACTTGGTGCTCAGCCCGCCGGCCAGCTCCTCGGCGGTGGCCCGGACCTGCTCGGCGGGGACCACCCGGTTGAGGAACCCGAACGCCTGGGCCTCGGTCGCGGTGAACGGACGGCAGGTGAGGACGAGCTCCCGGGTCAGGGCGGGGCCGATCTCGCGGACGAGGCGGGGGATGCCGCCCCACGCCAGGGGGATGCCCAGGTCGACCTCGGGGATGGAGAAGTAGGTGTCCTCGGCCGCGACCCGCAGGTCACAGGCCGCGGCCAGGACCACGCCGCCGCCGATGCAGTGGCCGTGGATGGCCGCCACCGTCACGGCGCTCATGGCCTCGATCGCCTCGGCCATGAGCCGTCCGGCGTCCGCCGCCTCCCGGACGGTGAGGCCCTGGTTGGCGGCGGGGTCGCCGAAGGAGGCCAGGTCCGCGCCGGCTGAGAACGACCGACCCGCACCGGACACGACGACGGCCTTCACCCCGGGCTGCTCGTCGAACCAGCGGGCCGCGGCGACCAACTCCAGCAGCGTGGTCGTGCCCAGGGGGTTGAGCTTCTCGGGACGGTCGAGCGTGAGGTGCCCGACGGCACCGTCGGCGGTGGCCTGGATGGTCGTGAACTCGGCGGTCGGCACGTCAGGAATCTCCGAGGTGAGGGATCGGTTGACCCCATCGTGAGCGATCCCGTCATCCAAACGGTGGAACTCGGCGCCCAGCCGTGGCCGACCATCGACCCGTTCCTGTTCTGCGTGCACCACCTCGACGCCTATCCGGCCGGTGACGAGCACATGGCCCCCCAGGCCTCCCTCGAGGGACGCGACCTGGGGATGGACTTCTCCGGCCAGGACGGCTGGAGCATGTACCACGGCCACGTCGTGCCGGGCTTCCCCCAGCACCCCCACCGGGGCTTCGAGACGGTGACCTACGTCCGTCGGGGCTACGTCGACCACTCCGACTCCCTCGGGGCCACCGCCCGCTTCGGCCGGGGCGACGTCCAGTGGCTGACCGCCGGCGGCGGCATCGTCCACGCCGAGATGTTCCCGCTGGTGCGGGTGGAGGACGACAACCCGACCGAGCTCTTCCAGATCTGGCTGAACCTGCCGGCCGAGGACAAGCTGGTCGACGCCCACTTCTCGATGCTGTGGGACGAGGACATCCCCCGGGTGCGGGCCACCGACGACGAGGGTCGAACGGTCGAGGTCACCGTGATCGCCGGCGAACTGGCCGGTGAGCGACCCGCCTCGCCCCCGCCCCGCTCGTGGGCCAGTCGGACCGACACCGACGTGGCCATCTGGCACCTGCGCTTCGAGCCGGGCTCGGCCTGGGCCCTGCCCCCGGCCCGCACCCCCGACACGGTGCGCATGCTCTACGTCTTCGAGGGCTCGGGACTGGACGTCGGCGGCCGCGTCCTGGGCGGTCGCACCGGCGCCGCCGTCGAGGCGGGCGTGCCGGTCACGCTCACCGCGGGCGACGACCCCGTCGAGGCGCTGGTCCTGCAGGGTCGCCCGATCGGCGAGCCGGTGGCGCAGTACGGGCCGTTCGTGCTGAACGACCGCGAGGGCATCGAGCAGGCCTTCGACGACTACCGCCGCACCGGCTTCGGCGGCTGGCCCTTCCCCGACGACGGCCCGACCCACCCCCGGGACGAAGGCCGCTTCGCCCGCCGCCCCGACGGCTCGGTCGAGCGGGCCCCCGAGGTGGCCACCACCGGCTGAGCGGGGCTCAGAGCCCCCGGGTGTGCTCGGCTACGGCGCGGATCTCGGCGTCGGTCAGCGAGTCGCCGAAGGGTGGCATCTGGTTGCGGCCGTCGGTGATGACCGCGATCTGGTCGTCGATCTCGGGATAGGCGGCGACCACGGCGCCGTCGGCCAGTGGCGGGCCGATGTTGCCCTGGCCCTCGAGGCCGTGGCAGGTCCCGCAGTGGCGTTCGTAGAGGAACGCGGCGTCGGACGCGGTCACCACCGGGTCGGGGTCGTCGCCGTCCGTCCCGGTCAGGGCGGGGATGACCCAGAGGACCATCAGCGCGCACGCGGCGACGGTGATCACGGCCGCGATGGCCCAGACCGTGTGGTCCGTCATCGGGGCCGGGCCCTTGCCCCGCCGCCTGGGCGCCATCCGCACAGCCAAGCCGACGGTCGCGGTCGGCGACAGGGTCGATGGTCCCGACGATCGTCCGCACCGCCCCGGCCCGCCCTCTACTGTCACGGCGTTCCGCGGTCGGACCGCGGCGGGAAGGACAGCTCATGACCGTCTCCGTGGTGACTGGCACGTCGACCGGGATCGGCTTCGCCATCGCCCTGCGCCTGGCGCGGGAGGGCCATCAGGTCCACGCCTCGGTGCGGTCCAAGGCCCGGGGCCAGGACCTGGTCGAGGCCGCGGACGGCCACGACCTGTCGTTGGTGATCATGGACGTCGACGACGACGACTCGGTGGCCGCGGGCATCGGCGGCGTGCTGGAGGCGACCGGCGGGATCGACGTGCTGGTCAACAACGCGGGGATGACCAAGGGCCACGACATCGAGTCGACGTCGGTCGCGACGTTCCAGCAGGTGATGAACACCAACGCCTGGGGGACCCTGCGGGGGATCCATGCGGTGCTGCCCTCCATGCGGGAGCGGGGCTCGGGCCACATCCTGAACGTGACCTCGGTCGCCGGCCGGTTGGCGGTGGCCGGCCAGGGTGCCTACGCCATGTCCAAGTGGGCCGCCGAGGCGCTGACCGAGGTCCTCGCCGCCGAGATGGCCCCGTTCGGGGTGAAGGTCACCGCCATCGAGCCGGGGGTGATCCTCACCCCGATCTTCGAGAAGGCGGTGCAGGATCCCGACGACCCGGACTCGCCCTACATCGGGGGCCGGCGCATCGGGGAGTGGTTCATGTACTCGCTGGTGGACGACCCGGCCCCGCCGGACCGAGTGGCTGAGGTCGTCTGGGAGGCGCTCACGGCGAGCGAGCCGAGGCTGCGCTACCTCGTCGGGGATGACGCGGCGCGCTTCGAGCCCTACCGGCGCACCATCACCGACGAGGAGTGGATCGCCCGTCAGGCCGAGGCCGATGACGACGCCTGGTGGGCCTGGATCGAGGGCGCCACCGGCGTCGGCCGGCCGCCGGCCTGATCAGCCCGCCGTGAGGCGGAGGGCGCCGGGGGCGTCGACCGGGACCGCGGGCGCTCGGGGCGACACGGGGTCGACCCGGCGGTAGGGGCCGCCCACGGCCGGGCGGGGGTCGGTGTCGCCCTTGTTCGGCCAGAAGGCCATGGCCCGTTCTGCCATGGCGGTGATGGTCAGCGACGGGTTCACGCCGAGGTTCGCCGTCACCACCGAGCCGTCGATCACGTGCAGGCCATCGTGGCCGTGGACCCGCAGGTAGGGGTCGACGACGCCCTCGGCCGGGGTCTGGCCGATGGCGCAGCCGCCGATGAAGTGGGCGGTGGTGGGCATGTTGGCCACGGCCTCGAAGATCGACCCCTGGGCCCGGCCCCCGATCTTGTCGGCCACGATGCGGGCCGAGCGGTTGGCCACGGGGATCCACGTCGGGTTGGGCTCGCCGTGGCCCGGCTCGGAGGTCAGCCAACCGAAGCGCCCCCGGCGGACCCGGATGGAGTTGTCAAGGCTCTGCATGACCAGGAGGATCACCGAGCGCTCCGACCAGTTCCGCACCGACAATGACTTCACGAAGACGATCGGGTGGAGGAGCAGCTGGAGCAGGAAGCGCAGCGGCCGGGGGATGCGGCCGCCCCCGTCGACCATGACCGTGGTCAGCAGGCCCATGGCGTTGGAGCCCTTGCCGTAGCGGACGGGCTCGATGTGGGTCTGGGCGTCGGGGTGGATGGAGGACGTGATGGCGATGCCGTCGGTGAAGTCCAGGCCGTGGTCGTCGGACTCGGCGGTGACGATGGCTTCGCTGTTGGTCCGGCTGAGATGGCCGAGGCGCTCGGACAGGTCGGGCAGGCTCCCGTTGCCGGCAAGCTTGTGGAGCAGCTTCTGGGTCCCGATGGCGGCCGCGGCGAAGATGACCTGCTCGGCCCGGAAGGTTCGGCGCCGCTTGCGGACCCACGCCCCTGGGCGCTGCGTGGTGATCTCGTAGCCGCCGCCGGGGAGGGGGCGGACGTCGACCACCTCGTGCTCGGGGTGGACCACGGCCCCCCGCTTCTCGGCCAGGTGCAGATAGTTGGTGTCGAGGGTGTTCTTGGCCCCGTGTCGGCAGCCCGTCATGCAGGAACCGCAGCGGATGCAGCCGGTGCGGTCCGGGCCCTCGCCGCCGAAGAACGGGTCGGGCACGGTGTCGCCCGGCGTGCCGAACCAGACGCCGACCGGGGTGGGGTGGAAGGTGTCGGCCACGCCCAACTCGTCGGCCAGGTCCCGCATGATGGCGTCGGCCCGGGTGTCGATCGGGGTCTCCACCACACCCAGCATCCGTTCGGCCTGGTCGTAGAAGGGGGCCAGCTCGGCCCGCCAGTCGGTGATGTCGGCCCAGGCCGGGTCGGTGTAGAAGGCGTCGAGTGGCCGGTAGAGGGTGTTGGCGTAGACGACCGAGCCGCCGCCCACCGCGCAGCCCGAGAGCACGGTCACGTCGTTCAGCACCGAGATGCGCTGGATGCCCCGTAGGCCCAGCTTGGGCAGCCAGAAGAAGTTGCGCAGGTCCCAGCTGGTCTTCGGCAGGGTGTCCGCGTCGAACCGGCGCCCCGACTCGAGCACCGCGACCCGGTAGCCCTTCTCGGTGAGCCGCAGGGCCGAAACGCTGCCGCCGAACCCCGACCCGATGACGACCACGTCGTAGTCGTGGCTCACGCCCCCGCGGGCTCCTCTGCCACTGGCGTCGGCTGAGTGCCCTTGTAAGGGCGACCGGCTCGCTTCTTCTTGCGGTGCTCGGCCACGTATTCCTCGACGGTCACGCCGAGCTCGGCGGCCTTCGCCTCCAGGCTGGACTCCTGCTCGGCCCTGCGCTGGGCCCGCAGCTCCTCGGGGGTGATCCCCAGCCGTTCGGCCTCCTGGGCCCGCCTGGCGTCGCGCTCCGGATCCTGCCCCATCCCCGGAGGCTACGAGCACCGTGCCGTGGCGGTGCCGATAGGAAGGCGCCATGGGTTGGTGGCGGCGGGCGTTCGAACCACCGAAGGGGTGGGAGGAGGTCGCGGCCCGGCGGCTGGTCCACTTCGTCGCCCTGGACGCCGACGAGCGGGCCCAGCTGGGCGCTGACATCGGCCGCCTGCTGGGCGAGAAGCGGTGGGAGGCGTCCCGGGGCTTCGATCTCACCGAGGAGATCCGCCTGACCATCGCCGCCCAGGCCGCGCTGCTGATCCTCGGCCTCGACATCGACGGCTATCACGACGTGCGCTCGATCATCGTGCACCCGACGACCCGGGTGCTGACCGGCCCCCGGCCCGGCCCGGCGCACGGCGTGGTGACCGACGCCCCGTTTCCTGTGATCGGCCAGGCCCACGACCGCCGGGGGCCGGTGATCATCGCCTGGGACGCCGTACGCCGGGACACCCGCCATCCCGAGCGGGGTCACAACGTGGTGTTCCACGAGTTCGCCCACAAGCTGGACATGCTCGACGGGATCATCGACGGCACCCCGCCGCTGGCCGACCAGGCCACCCTCGATCGCTGGGTCGCGGTCTGCACCGCCGAGTACGAGGCCGTGCGGCGGGGTGACGGCGGGCTGCTCCGGGGCTATGGCGGCACCAACCCGGGCGAGTTCTTCGCCGTGGCCACCGAGGCCTTCTTCGACCAGCCCGTGCCCCTCCGCGACGAGAAGCCGGACCTCTACGAGGTCCTCGCCGGCTTCTATCGCCAGGACCCCGCGGCCCGCGTGGAGGCGCTGGGGCCTTAGCCCGGGCGGTGGGGCGCGGCAGGGTGGGTCAGGCCGTGGCGGGTTCTGGGACCTTGTCGGCCTGGAGGCGGGCCAGGAAGACGCCGACGCCGAGGAGGATGCCGAGGCCCATCAGGGGGGTGAAGGCCTGCTTGGGCCAGGCCTCGTCGAGGACCAGGCCGAACCAGAAGCCGGCGAGGCCGACATTGACCAGCCAGAACACGACCTTGTCGGCCCCGGCCAGGAGCCCGCCCTGGCGGGCGGTGGCGAATAGGAGCTGGGCGAAGAGGGCGTTGGTCAGGACGCCGATGAACATCGTGTGGTCCAGGGCCAGCAGCAGTCGGTCGGGGGCGGCGTCGAAGTCGTCGGCGTACTTGGACAGCAGGTAGATCAGCATCCCCAGGTTCCAGATGACGGCCACGGTGGCGGCGGCCAGGAAGGGCGACGGGCGACCCTCACCCCAGCCCACCGATCGCAGGGAAGCCCAGTTCCGGCGCAGGAATATGCCGATGGCGATGATCTCGAACGGCAGGTTCAGCATGATCAGGGGTACGGCGTCGAGGAGCACACCGAGCATGAGGGTGAACCCCCCGAGGAAGAGCAGGGCCATCTGCCAGAACCCGGCCCGAGTCGCCGGGACCCGGGCCTCGTCGGGCCGCAGCCACCACTCGACCAGCGCCAAGCCGACGGGCACGAGGAAACCGACGACCATCGTGGCCGGGTGGGCGTCCTCACCACCCGCGGGCAGGACCTTGGCGTCGCCCCGGCTGGCGATGAGGATCCCGTAGAGGACCCCGAGCACGCCGCCGGTGACCGAGGTCGCGAGGGCGGCGAGCAGGCCCCACTGGGGGACGCTGACCGGGGCGGTCCGGGCCATGGTCACCGCCCAGGCGAACCAGCCGAGGATGACCGCCGCGGCCACACCGCCGAGCACGGGGCGGATCCAGCCGGTGGTGACGAGGAAGGCGACGTCGTAGGCCAGGATCGTGCCCGCCGCAACCGGGGCGCCGACCCGGGCCCAGGAGCCCAGCCAGCCGTCCAGGGGGCGGTCGGAGAACAGCCACAAGGTCGAGGCGAAGACCGAGAGCGTGATCCAGGCCAGGGTCCCGACGTGGACGTGGGCCAGCAGCACCTTGCGCTCGAAGTCGACGATGTCGGTCCCGTTGAGGATCCCGATCACGACCGTGAACACGAACAGGATCAGGGCGGTCGTCAGCAGCAGACGGATCTGCGGACGGTACGGGTGCGTGGCCAGGTCCATCGGGTCCCCTTCCGTGACTGGTACGCCGCGAACGCTAGCCAGCCCCGGGGACCGCCAGCCGACGCGGACGGCATTCGGCGGTCGGATCCTGAGCGGTCCGGTGGCTCGAGCGACGGATGCCGTGGCGCCGGCGGCCGTCGTCTCCCCGTTCGTCACCTCTTCGTCGCCTGCCGTTCACCAGCCGTGCCCTCGTGGCCTGGCGCTCGTGCTGCTGGTCGCCGCCGGTTGCTCGGGCGACGACTCGCATGACGAGGCTTCGGTCGAGAGCACGACGGACACCACGACCGATCCGGCAACGAGGAGGCGACGGCGCCGGTCGGGACCCTCGACTGGGAGCAGCACGTACCCGGCGGGGACTGCCAGTGCGGGGACGGCAGCGAGTACAGCTTCTACAGTCGGGCCGCCGATCCCGAGAAGGTTCTCCTCTTCTTCCAGGGCGTCGGGGCCTGCTTCAGCCTCGAGACCTGCAACCCCGACGACCCCTCGTACACGCTGGTGGCCGACGGGTCCCAGGCCACCGACTCCAACAGCGGTGTGTTCGCCTTCGACGACCCCGACAACCCCTTCCGGGACTGGTCGATCGTGTTCGTCGCCTACTGCACAGGCGACATCCACCTGGGTGACAACACCAACACCTACGGCCCTGGCATCACCGTCAACCACAAGGGTTACGTGAACGCCAGAGGCCGCCTTCGACCACATGGTCGAGGCCTTCCCCGAGGCCGACCGAAGTCTTCGTCACCGGCTCCAGCGCCGGCGGCGTGCCGTCGCCCCTGTTCGGCGGGCTGGCCTCCGACGAGTATCCCCGACGCCCGACATCACCGTCCTGGCCGACGCCTCGGGCGTCTACGCCGACAACCCGCCGGTCAACGAGGCCATCGGCACCCTGTGGGGGACCTTCAACAACATCCTGGACTGGCCCGAGCTCGAGGGCCTGGAGCCCCGGGACTACAGCGTCCCCGGCCTGTTCGTGAACAGCGGCCACCATGACCCCGACATCCGCTTTGCCCGCTACGACAACGCCTACGACGAGGTCCAGCAGAGCTTCTCGTCCCTGGCCGGCCTCGGCGACGGGGACCTGTTGAGCATCATCCAGACCAACGAGGCCGCCATCGAGGACGCCGGCGTACCGGTCGCCAGCTACATCGCGCCCGGCACCGACCACACGATCCTGGGGTAGCAAAGCCATGTACGACCTCGAGGTCGACGGCCATGTCCTTCCTCGCCTGGCTGAACGACTACATCGCGGGCGACGACGTCGCCGACGTGGTCTGCGCCGACTGCGAGAACCCCGCCGACGCCTGAACGTGCCCACGCCCCTGCGGTCTGGGGGTGGTGGCACGCTTCCCCCGGCTGGGGGATGAGCGCAGGATGAGGCCATGTCGGCGGTCCTGACCCGGGCGCGCAGCCGACCTGCGCGGCCGGTGGCGGGCCTGGCTCGGGTTGGCCCTGGTCATCGGCCTGACCGGCGGGGGCGTGACGGGGTTGGCCGCGGGCGCCCGCCGGACGGCGACGGCCTACGAGCGGATGCTGGAGCGCAGCGCCCCCTCCGATCTGCTGGTCCTGGATGCGAGCGCCCTGAACCCCGGCTGGCCGCATCGACCTGGATGAAGCCGCCCGCATGCCCGGGGTCGAGACGCGTCGGCGCGGCTCACCGGACTCTTCTCGTTCGGCGGCGATGTCGACGGGGTCACCGCTCCCGGCCTTCTCCGTCGTGCCCTACAGCGGCCCGTCGGGTGAGCTCGGCTCGGGCGTGGAACGAAGCCTGCTGGTCGAGGGGCGCCGGCCGACCCCAGCCCGCGTCGACGAGATGGTCGTGAGCTTCGAGGCCGCCCGTCGCTTCGACATCGGACCGGGCTCGACGGTCAGCGTCGAGATGATGCGACGAGGACCGGCTGCTCGGGGCCGCCGCCGCGTACCTGCCTGGACTGGTCGATCGCCTCGCCGGACGCGACCGGACCGACCTGGACCTGGCGGCCGCGGGCGACGCCCGGGCCTACCGCTTCACAGTGGTGGGGGTGACCTCGTCGCCGATGGACTTCCCGCCCGTGCCGGCCACCCTGCAGCCCATCGTGTACCCGACTGCGGCCTTTCATGAGGCGGTCGGTCACCGGCTGGCGGGCAACGACGTCCTGATCGTCCGCCTCGAGCCGGGAACCTCGGCCGAGACCTACAAGGCGGCCCTCGAAGCGGCCAACGAAGGCCGGGGAATCACCTACGCCGGCGGCGGGGTCGAACGGTTCTCATCGACGCAACGCTCGATCGATCTCCAGGCCCAGGCCCTGTGGATGCTGGCGGCGCTCGTGGCCCTCGCGGGCGCGCTGATCGTGTCCCAGCTACTGGCTCGCCTGGCGGCGCTCGAGTCCGGTGACCACGAGACCCTGACGGCGTTGGGCGATGACCCGCCGTCAGATCCGAGCGCTCGGTGACGATCCGGGCGGGCCTGATCGCGTCCGTGGCGACCGCGGTGGCGGTCCTGGTGGCGGTGGCGGTGTCGCCGGCGTTCCCCATCGGAACCGCCGCAGGCGCCGAGCCCGAGCCTGGGTTGCGGGTCGACGTCGGCATCGTCGCGGCGGGGGCCCTGGTCACCGGGGCGCTGTGCCTCGTGGCCGCCACCGTGGTCGAGCGCCTGCGCACGGGGCCGGACCGGTCAGCGAGCGTCGACGCCGAACCCGGGCTGCCCTCAGCCCCCTGCCGTTGACCCTGCACCTCGGCAGCCGCCTGGCGTTGGCCCCGGCGAGGGGGCGGACCGTGTACCCGTCCGGTCGACGCTCGCGGCCCTGATGGTGGCGGTCGCCGCCGCGGCGCTGTCGGTGACCTTCGTGGCCAGCCTGGGCCAGCTGGTCGACACCCCTCGCCTGTACGGCTGGGACTGGGACCTGCAGTTCGGCGATGTCGGCGTGCCCGACATCAGCCGGCCTCGAGGAGGGCCTGGGCGCCAACCCGGCGGTGGAGGCGGTGGCCCTCGGCGCCGTGGCTCAGCTGGAGGTGGACGGCCGTCGGGTCGACGGCTACGCCCTCGATGCGGTGCAGGGCACGGTGTCAGCCGCGGCTGCTCGAGGGTCGGGCCCCGATGGCCGCCGACGAGATCGTGCTCGGGTCGGTGACCCTTGGACGACGTCGGCCTCAACGGTCGGGGACGAGGTCGACCGTGGGTCGGCGGAGACCACGGTGGACATGGTGATCGTCGGCCGTGGGGTGTTCCCGAACCTGGGCGACGCCGGCCAGCTCGGGCGTGGGGCCCGGGTCACCTTCGCCGGCCTAGATCAGATCGCCCCCGGGACGCTGCGCACGGTGGCCTTCGTCGACTTCATCGGCCGGATCGGATCCCGCCGTCGAGGTGGCGGCCCTCCGGCGGGCCCTGGACGTGTACCCGGTCGAAGAAGACCAGCGACCGGACGACCTGGTGAACTTCGGCGAGGCCAGTGCGTTCCCGATCATCGTCGGGGCCACGCTCGCCCTGGTCACCGCAGCCACGCTGCTGCACACCCTCGTCAGCTGATCCGCCGTCGGCGACGCTGACCTCGCCGTGCTGAAGACCATCGGCCTGTCCCGGGGCCAGGTGTCGCGGACGGTGGCCGCGCAGGCGACGGTGCTCGCCGGCGCCTCCCTACTCGTCGGACTGCCCTTGGCGTCGCCGGCGGACGCACGGCGTGGACGCTGTCGCCGGCCAGATCGGGTTCGTGGCCGAACCGGCGCTTCCCCTCGGGCGTTGGCTGCCCTTGCGATCACGGTGCTGGTCTTCGCCAACGTCGTCGCCTGGGCCCGGCCTGGGTCGCCGGCCGGACCCCGCCGGCGCGCATCCTGCGCACCGAGTGACCGGGCGGCCCGGTGTCTCGCCTTAGGTTCGGGCCGAGATGCGGCGGGCGAGGGTCATCGGGCTGGTGCTGACGGTCGCCGCGCTCGTGGCCGTGGTCGGCGTGATTCGCTTCGACGGCGACCAGCCCCGGGCCACCGAGCCGCCGCCGTCGACCACCGTGGCGCCGACCACGACCAGCACGACCACGGTCCCGCCGACTACGACCACGCCGCCTCCGCCGGAGCGGCTGACCCTGGCCTTCACCGGTGATCTGCTGCCCCACACGGCCGTGCTGGAGCAGGCCCGGGCCTACGGCGCACCGAACGGGGCGCACTACGACTTCCGCCCGATGTTCGCCGATGTCGAGCCCCTGCTGGCGGCAGCCGACCTGGCCATCTGCCACCTCGAGGTGCCCCTGTCGGCCGACGACGCCCTGATCGCCAGCTACCCGTCGTTCAGCTCGCCCAGGGAGCTGGGCCGGGCGATCGCCGTGGCGGGCTACGACGCCTGCTCGACGGCGTCCAACCACACGCTGGATCAGGGGGCCGCGGGCGTGATCGCCACCCTCGACGTGCTGGACCGCAACGAGGTCGAGCACGCCGGCTCCTACCGCAGCGCCGCGGGAGCCGCGCGCCCCGTCATCTACGAGGCGGCGAACGGCCTGACCGTCGGCCACGTGTCCGCGGCCTACGGCTTCAACGGCTACGTCCCCGACACGCCTTGGCGGGTGGGCACCCTCAGCCCGAACGCGCTCATCACCCGGGCCCGCGCCGCCCGGGCGGCCGGTGCCGACCTCGTCGTCGGAAGCCTCCACTGGGGTGTCGAGTACCAGCACGACCCGACGGCCGAGCAGCGGGCGCTGGCCGAGACCCTGGCCGCCAGCGGGGCCTTCGACCTGATCGTCGGGCACCACGCCCACGTGGTCCAGCCCGTGCGCCGTTTCCACGGGGTGCCGGTGATCTTCGGCCTGGGCAACTTCCTGTCCAACATGACCGACCCCGACGAGCGGGACGGGGTGATCGCCCAGGTGACCGCCACCCGCCCCGCCACGGGGAGGGCCTGGCGATTCGACATCGGCCTGACGCCCACGTGGGTCGACCCCTCGTCGTTCACCATCCGTCCGACGGCGGAGTCGGTGAACCGCCCCGGCCTCGCCGCCATCGCCCGTGAGCTGCGGTCCTCCTGGGTGCGCACCATCCGCGTGATGGCCGGCCCCGGCGTCGCCCGCCCTCTCCCCCCAGCCTGACCGCCCGGATCGCGGCGGCGGGTCAGGCCGGGGCGGCCACCATCGCCCGGAGGCGGGTGTTGGTGATGAACAGGCCGAGGAGGGCCACGAGGGCGGCGAAGAGGAAGGCGGGACGCTCGGCCCCGGTGAGGGTGACGATGATCCCCAGGATCGGCGCGCCGAGCCCCTGGGACAGGTCGAAGAACAGGGAGAACGAGCCCACGGCGTGGCTGCGCTCGCCCTCGGGGGCACCGTTGACGGCCACGGTGAACAGGCCCGGGTAGAGCAGCGACATGCCGAGGGCCAGCAGCACGGTGCCCACCCAGAGACCGGCGACGCTGGCGACGAGGGCCACGGTGCCGATGCCGGCGGCGATGGCGCCCAGGGCGAGGCTCGAGGCCCGTACGGGACCCAGCCGGTCCGGGATGCGGGCGCCCAGGATGCGCACGGCGAGCACGATCACGCCGTAGACGAGGAAGAAGGCCCCGGCGTCGTCGAGGCCGATCTCGTCGACGTAGAGGGGCATGAAGGCGGCGAACCCGGCGAAGCCGAAGAGGCCGAGCATGAGCACCGTGCCGGGTAGGACGGCGGCCGGATGCAGGATCCCCCGGCGGGGTGGGGGGTCGGCCACCCGCCCGAGATCCGAGGGGATGAACGACGACAGAAGGGTGGCCAGCGCGCAGGCGCCGGCGGCGAAGAGCCAGTTCGCGTTCGAGCCGTAACGGTGGTAGAGCGTCTCGCCGACCACGGGGCCGATGGCCAGGCCGCCGTAGATGGCGGTGGAGAAGAAGGAGGCGGCTTCACCCCGCCGGTGGGCGGGGGCCAGGTCCTGGGCTGCGGTGGCCGCCCCGATGAAGAAGCCGGCTTCCCCCAGGCCGGTGGCCAGACGCAGGAGGACCAGGAACCAGACGGCGTCGACCAGGCCCAGGGGGAGGACCGACGCGGTGGCGATGGCCGCCCCGCCGACAGCCAGGGCCCGGCGGCCGTAGAGGTCACCCCAGCGCCCTGCGGTCGGCCGGACGATGGCGGCCGACACGGCGAAGGCCCCGACGACCAGGCCGACCTCGATCCCGCCCCCGTGCAGGACGTCCTCGACGTAGCGGGGCAGGACCGGCAGCAGCGAGCCGATGGCCATGAAGTAGGCCAGCCCCGCCGTCGTGATCAGCACGAAGAGCGGCGTGACCAGCCGGCCCTCCTCTGGCGCGCCCTCGGGGGTGGCGCGCTCGGAGACCGTCATGACCTCCCGAGGCTAGGGACCTGTTCGCTTCTGGGTGACCTGGGTTGTCGTCAGCGCGATGACGCGTCACCCGGAACGGTCGATCAGGTCCGGGCCAGTGGCTGCGGGGCGGTTCGCTCCCGTCAGCCGAGGCCGATGCGGGAGACGGTGTCGTCCTCGGTGTTGGTGACCCAGAGGTCGGTCTCGGTGACCGCTATGCCACCGGGGGCGTCGCCCGTGTCGAAGGTGTCCACGACCTCGCCCGTCGTGGCATCGATGCGGGCCACCGTGTCGTCGCCGGCGGTCGACACGTAGACGTCGGTGCCGATGGCGGCCAGGGCGGTGGGGTCCACACCGACAGGGGTCCGTCCGACCTCGGTGTTGGTGGTCGGGTCGATCTGGATGACGGTGTCGGTGGCGGATTCGGCCACCCAGACCGCACCGTCGGTGATGACCACGCTCACGGGGTTCCCGCCAACGGGGATCTCGGCCAGACGCTCGTTGCCGGCGGCGTCGATGCGGGTGACCACGCCCGCGGCGTAGCTGGCGACCCAGACGTCGGTCTCGGTGGCCGCCAGGCCCCGGGGGTCATCGGCCACCGGGATGCTGGTCTCGACCTCGTTGGTGTCCCGGACGATGTGAGTCACCGAGTCGCTGCCCAGGTTGGTGACCCACACGGCACTGTCGGTGACGGCCACGATCCGGGGCTGGTCCTCGACGCCGATGGGCAGCTGCTCCTCGGTGGCGGCGTCGATGCGGACCACGGTGTTCGCTTCGGTGTTGGCCACCCAGGTGGCGTCGTCGGTGGCATCGACCCCGACGACCTGGCCGCCGACGTCGATGGTGGCGACGACCTCGTTGGTCGCCGGGTCGATGCGGGACACCGTGGTGGCCTCGTTGTTCGTGACCCACACGGCGTCGCCGGTGGTGGCGATGCGGAAGGGGCGGGCGCCGACGGGGATGACGGCGTCGCCCGGGCCGGGGTCGGGGGTCGTCCCGCCGTCGGGGGTCGTCCCGCTGCCGGCCGCCTCGTCGAAGGACTCGCGGTCGCCGCCGGGGTCGTCCTCCCCGCCGGTGAGCAGGACGTAGGCCAGGCCGGCGAGGCCGAGCACGACGAGGACGGCGAGGACAAACGGCAGCTTGGAGCCCGACTTCTTCGCCGGCGGGGCGGGGCCCGAGGCCTGGTAGCCCCGGCCGGGGGCGGGGGTCTCGCCCGGCGGGGTCTGGCCCGGAGCCGGGGTGGGGAACTGGGGGACGGCGACGGTCCCGGTCGGGGCGGCCAGCTCGGCGGCCGCCGCGTTCTCCGAGGTGGTGGCCGCGGCCAGGCCGGACGCCGGCATGGGCGGTGGGGTGGCGGCCCGCACCGCCGGCGGCGGCGTCGGCGGGACCGGCGCACCGCCACCGGCGGGGGCGGCGGGTGCTTGGGGCACGGCGGCGGCGGCGCCGATGACGGTGTCGTCGTGGCGGGGTGCCGGGGTGGGGTCGGCCCGGACCGGCAGGTCGGTGACCTTCAGGCCGAGGGTCTGCTGGGCGGCCTGCAGCTGGCGGCCGTAGTCGAGGGCGCTCTGGGGCCGGTCGGCGGGATCCTTGGCCATGGCGACCTCGACCGCGGCGGCGATGGGGTCGGGGACGCCCTGGGCCCGCAGGTCGGGGACGGGATCGCCGGTGACCCGCAGGACGAGCGGCACGATGGACTCGTCGGTCGTCCGCACGAAGGCCGGGGCGCCGGTCAGCAGCTCGTAGAGGGTGGAGCCGAGCCCGTAGACATCGGAGGGGAAGGTGGCTCGGCCGCCGTTGAGGACCTCCGGGGCGGCGTGGGCGATGGTGGCGGTGACCATGCCGGTGGCGGTGAGCGTGCTGCCGGTGACGGCGGCGATGCCGAAGTCGGCCAGCTTGATGCGCCCGAAGGTGTCGATCAGGGCGTTGTCGGGCTTGATGTCCCGGTGCAGCAGGTCGGCCTCGTGCGCCGTGTGCACCGCCGCGCAGAGCTGAATGAGGTCGGACACCGCCGCCGACGGGTCGAGGGGGCCGTCCCGGCGGAGCTTCTCGCCGAGGGAGCCGCCCTCCACGTACTCCTCGACCAGGTAGGGCATGCCCTGGTCGGTGACGCCCGTCTCGTGGACGATGACGATGTTGGGGTGCCAGGACAGCCGGCCCATGGCCAGGGCTTCCCGCTCGAAGCGGGCCCGGTCGGTCTCGCTGAACCCGGGGTTGGTGAGGACCTTGATCGCCACCGGGCGCCCGAACTGGGCCTGGTGGGCCCGGTAGACGACCGCGTACCCGCCCCGGCCGATCTCCTCCAGGTTCTCGTACCCGGCGATGTCCAACCCTCACCCCAGTCAGCGCAGCGGACGATGTTCGTGTCAGGGCCGACGGTAGTGCGCAGGGCCCCGGGCGTCATCGGCGGTGCATCCGGCCTCGGCGCAGCGAGAATGCCCGCACACCGACGAGGGAGCATCATGGGATTCCGCCTCGAGCACGGCGAAGCGTTGGGCCAGGGCCTGCGCCGGGTCGCGGCCGAGCGCCTGGACGACGCCGTCGAGCGCCTGGACGGGCTGGCGGACCTGGATCCGACCGAGACGGAGGCGGCCGTGCACGCCGTCCGCAAGCGGGCCAAGGAGGTCCGGGGCCTGCTCCGCCTCGCGCGGCCCTCGCTGGGGGCCGAGTTCGGACGGGCCAACCGGAGCTTGCGGGACGCGGCCGCCGAGTTGGCGTCGCTGCGGGACGCCCAGGCGCTGGCGCTCACCTTCACCGACCTGCGTCGGGCCGAGGGCGATGTCGCGGCCCACCGAGCGGAGCTCGATGCCCTCCAGCGGGTGCTGGACGGACGGGCGGCGGCGGCCGCCGCGGCCGCGGTCGGCGTCGATGACCCGCGGATCCTCCGGTGCCGGGACGGCTTCGTCGAGGTGCGCAAGGCGGTGAAGGGCTGGGATCTGCCGAAGGGGTTCGGGGCGGTGGCCGGGGGCCTCGAGGCCACGTACCGTCGCGGCCGGGTCGGCCTGCGGTCGGCCCGGGAGGACCCCACCGACGAGCGCCTGCACGAGTGGCGCAAGGCGGTGAAGCACCTCTGGTACCAGATGCGGCTCCTGGAGCCGACGGCACCGAGCGTGCTCGGGCCGCTGGTCGACCGCTTGGACGACCTGTCCGATGCCCTGGGCGACGACCACGACCTGGCCGTGCTGGCCCACCTCCTGGCCGGCGGGACCGAGGGCTTCGGCGACGAGGCCCAGCGGCAGGCCGGCATCGAGCTGGCCCGCCACCGTCAGGGCGACCTCCGGCCGCGGGCCTTCGGCCTGGGCGCCCGGCTCTACGCCGAGAAGCCAAAGGCGTTCACGGCCCGGATGGAGGCCTACTGGCGGATCGACCGGGACGTCGGCAAGGAGCCGCGGGCGGGAACGATCGCCGACCTGGCCGAGCTCGCCGATCGCCCACCGCGCATGGTCGAGAGGGAGCGCAAGTTCCTGGTGGCCGAGATGCCCCCCCTGTCCGGAGGGGGCGACCGCATCCGCCAGGGCTACTTCGCCATAGACAGGAACGTGTCGGCCCGGGTGCGGGAGCGCTCGGGCTGGGCGTCGACGATGACGGTGAAGTCGGGCTCGGGAGCGACCCGAACTGAGTTGGAGTGGGAGCTGGCCCCGGCGATCTTCGACATCCTCTGGCCGCTGGCCGAGGGGCGCTGCATCGACAAGACCCGGCACGAAGTGCGGGTCGACGGCCACACCGCCGAACTGGACGTGTTCGGCGGCGCGCTGGACGGCCTGTGCCTGGTGGAGGTCGAGTTCGCCACCGACGAGGCCATGGCCGCCTTCGTCCCGCCGGCCTGGTTCGGTCCTGAGGTCACCGACGACGTGCGCTACAGCAACGCCCATCTGGCCGTGCACGGCCTGGAGGAGTCGTAGTCGGGGAGGTTTCCCCTTCACGGGAACACCGTGCGGCCGATGGGCGTTGAAGCCTTTGACCGCCAAGGAGTCCCCCCATGAACATCGAAGTCCCCGCCGAGATCGCCCACCGCGCCGCCCAGCTGACCCAGCGAGCCGACTCGCTCCGCACCCAGGCCGACGCCCTGCCCGAGCTGCTGGGCCGCACCTACCGCCGCCGGGCCGCCGAACTCGACCTCGAAGCGTGGGCCCTCGAGGTCCGCGCCGGCGCCCAGATCCCCGTCGCCGCCTGAATCCGCTGGACCTTCGGTCCGTCGGCGACCCCGGCGGGCCGGTTCAGCTGTCGGCGACGACCAGTCGCCACCACCGCTCCAGGCGCTCGGCGTGATGGCCGGGCGCCAGCACCAGATGGTTGCCGAGCGGCGCGTCCAGGAGCTCGGCCACCCGGGCCGGCTCCAGGCGCAGCGTCGCCTGCGTGCGGCAGAGGTCCGGTGAGTCCCCGGACCCGATGACCTCGGCGTCGGCCAGCCAGCGCTGCTCCAGGCCCCTTCCCCCGAGGCGCACCAGTGTCACCGGTCCCGACGGGATGGTGCCGCGGATGCCGACCCCGATGCCGGACTCGAAGTGGGTGTGCAGGTGGAGGTCCTCGGCCAGGGACGGGGCGATGGTGCAGTGGGCCAGGACCACCTCCCCGGACGTCAGGATCGACCTGGGCCGGGTTGGCGATCCAGCTGGCCGAATCCAGTCGGTGGCGGATCCAGAGCATGGCCACGGCGGCGGCGACGTCGCCCTCACACCCGGCGACGATCCCGGCCTCGTTGAGGTCGGCCAGGGCCAGGCAGCCCGAGGTGTGGAGCTGCTCGAGGAAGTCGAAGCAGCGCACGGTGACGGCGTCCACGTGGTGGCGCTCGAGGACCGCGGTCAGCGTGGGTTGCAGCGCCTCGGCGGCCTCGACCTCCTCGACGGACGGCCCGTGGCCGTGGTCCCGCCAGCGCACGGGTGCCTCGCCCCGGCGGGCGGGTGGCGTGGTCGGCCAGGACGTCGTCCATCGGGACCGGCACCAGCGTCACGCCCCAGCGCCGGACCACGGCGGTCGGGTCGGGCACGCTGGCGGCCAGCCAGTCCGAGGGCTCGCCGACCTGGCCCAGCCGGGTGGTGTGCAGGCGATGCAGGGCCAAGAGGTCGGCGACAGCCTCGTCAGGCTCGGCTCCCCCGTCGTCGGCACGTAGGCGATCCGTCCCCGCACGCCGTCCTGGTGCAGGCGGGCCAGTGCCTCGAGGGCCGCCGGTAGTGAGTTGTGGCGGGGGTGGGCCACCAGCACGACCGGCTCGAACGGGCAGACCGCCCGCCGGTGCCGGGCCGCGTCGAGCAGCGCCTGCTCGGTACCGCCGGTGGCGACCACGAGCAGGAACGGTCCCGACAGGTCCGTGTCCGGCGCCCCGGGCGCGCCCCCGAGGCCCTCGAGCCGGACCCGCACGGGCTGGGTGATCGTGGCCACGGTTGCGGCGTCGTGCAGCGGGGAGGCCAGTGCCTGGTACGTGAAGGTGCTCACACCCCGATGGTCCCCGGCCCCCGGGACGGGGACCAGGGTCGGAGGTCACCTCGTCCGCGGGCGGGCGGTGAGGCCTCGGCCGCCAGGGTCAGGGGCCCGCCGGTGTGGGCCAGCTCAGCCCGTGGTCCGCGACCGCCGCCTCGACGGCGGTCGCCAGCGCCCCCGGGTCGCCGGCGCAGGCCTCGAGCGCCGCCGCATCAAGCAGCAGGGCGGGCCCGTCGGCGGTCTCGGCCGCCACGTACGGGTACGTCGCGTCGACGTCGGCCAACGACGCCGGCAGCTCGTCGCGGTGCACCGTGTCGAAGGGCACCGGCAACCCGTCCCGGCAGGCCTGCCAGTCCGAGCGTTCTCGGAACATCCCGTGGGTGATGTCACACAGCGAGCAGTGCGCGCGCCCCAGCCGGGCGCCCACCCAGTAGGTGAGCTCGCCCCGCAGCGTGCCGTCGGCGTCGTACACCCCGACGAGTCGCGTGAGCTCGGCCATCAGGGGCGCCGGGCCCCTGGTTCCTCAGGCCGCCTTCGCGAGCGCACGGCGTTCGTCTCGCTCGTCGGCACAGGTCGACAGTGTGGCCGCTTCCTGACATCTGGTCCATCGGTCAGGGAGCGATCGGGCCGGCAGCCGACCCGGGGCCCGCCGGGAGGGGAAGGGACCTTCGCACCTGCCCGCCGGCGCCGCGTCGTGACAAGGTGTCGGCGATGAGCACCCGCAGGCTCTGGGTCATCCTGGCCGCATTGGGCTTCACCGTGGCCTTGGTCGTCGTGGCCATCGTGGCCTCCAGCGACGACGACCCTGACGACGCCGGCAGCTCGGCGGACACCCAGGACGCCCTGCTGGCGGTCGAGGTGTACCTGCAGGAGGAGGGGATCGAGAACTACGACCTCGCCACCCTCGACTTGGCGGTCGAGAGCCTGATCGACTCCTGTGCCAACGACGACACCACCGGGTTCCTGCTCACCTACGCCCTGACCCTGCAGGGCGACGAGGGTGACGACGAACTGGCCCGGGCGGTCGTCGAAGCGGTGTGCCCCGAGCGGCTCGACGAACTCGACCAGGCGCCCTGAGGCATCGTTCACCCGCAGCCACAGGCGCCCCTCGGGCGGTCAGCGTGAGGTGGTGGTGCCGGTGCTCAGTCGGTCGGCCGGTGACTTGCCGGACCACCGCCGGTCGAAGGACCAGTCCGGCTGCTTGTCGGCCTGGGCGGTGTCGAGGGTGGCTCGGTCACCGTGGAGATCGGCCACGGAGGCGACGAACTCCGGCGCGGCGGCCGGCGCGTCGCCGTGGACGTGGGCTTCGATCTCGTCGCCGAATTCCTCCAGGATGCTCTCCAGCACCAGCGGGTACTGCATGGCCAGGTTGCAGCGCGCCCCATTGGTGACCGTGCGGAGACGGTCGCGGATGGCCGCCAAGTTCGTGGTCACCCGCCTCGGAGCGTCGGACCCGTCCGAACAGGTCGGCCAGCGCCAAGCCGTCCTCCTTGCACGGCACACACAGGCCGCACGACTCGACGGCGAGGAACCGAGCCACCCCTTCGGCGACGGCGGCGATGTCGCTGTGGTCGTCGAACACGATGAACGCGCCGGCGCCCAGCATCCCGCCGACGCCCTGCAGGCCTTCGTTGCTGACCGGCGTGTCGAGCTGGTCCGCGGTCAGCAGGGGGGTAGCGGCGCCGCCCAGCACGGCCTTGATCTCCCGGCCGGGGTTCGGTCCGCCGCCGATGAGCTCGATGACCTCTCGCAGCGGCGTGCCCATCGCGACCTCGCCGACACCGTGGCGCTGGGTGGCGCCCGTGACGGTGCAGACCAGCGATCCCGGATGACTCCGCCGTGCCGATCGACCGGAACCACGCCGGTCCCTCCACGACGATCCCGGGCACATTGGCCAGGGTCTCGACGTTGTTGACCAGGGTCGGCGAGCCGACCGCCGTGTCGCCCGGTCCAGCCAGCTCGATGTGCGCCGCCGACGCGGTGAGGTGCTCAGGGCCGGCGACCCGGTCGACGACCTCGTGCACGCCGCGACGGTACGGCGGGGCGATCCGGGGGAACGGCGGGCGCCCGTCGATGGCTTCGAGCATGGCCGTCTCCTCGCCGTACAGGTACTCGTCGGGGCCCTCGAACACCTCGACCGAGACGCCCTCGAGCCAGCCGGCGCCCCGGGCCTCGTCGATCGCCTCCCGCACCCGGCCGACGACGTCGACGTACTTGGCCTTGAGGGCGAAGATGACGTCCTCGGCGCCGATCGCCCCGGCCGCGAGGAGCGCGCCCTCGAGCACCAGGTACGGGTTGCGGCCCAGGATGGCGCGGTCCTTGAAGGACCCGGGTTCGCCTTCGGCGGCGTTGACGACCATGGAGGGTGCCACCGCGGCGCCCATGCCGTAGGACCGGACGGTGCGCCACTTGGGCCCGCAGGGGATGCCGGCACCGCCCCGGGCCCGCAAGCCGGACTCGTCGACGACGTCGATCAGCCGCTCGCCGCCCATCCGTTGCGCGATGTCGAGGGCACGACCACCGCCGCCGTCCCGGTACTCCTGCAGGCTCGCCACCGGCTCGGGAGCCAGCGTTCTACCGACCTCGGTCATGACGGTCCCCCTTCGCATCGGGCACCGCGACGGCGCCCCGGAGGACCAGGGCCGTTGCGCCGTGGCGCTCGGTCCGTCGGGCCCCTGGCTCGTTGCCATGGGGTCAGCGTCGACCCGATCGGCACGTCGGGGAAGGGCCGAAAGGCCCCCCTGCACCGTGCCGGGGGGACCGGTCAGCCGGAGAAGGTCAGCACGCCCGAGGCCACGATGGCGCCGCCGACGAGGCCGAGCAGCCGTCGCCGGGTTCGCCCCCGAGCCACCTCCTCCAGTGCCCACCAGGCCAGAGCGGCGAGGGCCACGACGCGGAGAACGGTGAAGGCGCCGCTGTCCTCCGGTACGAGCCATCGGCCCACCACCGTGGCCAGGAAGATCCACAGCGGCAGGTTCGGGAACTGGGCGATCGTGATGCCGCCCGTCTCCCGGTTGCGGAACAGCCAGTCGACCGCCGACCGCAGCGGCCCCGTTGGCGGGGAGGCGTCGTCGTCGGTCACGGCTGCAGTGTGGCGGACCCGCCCTCCACCGACCCGGACCGGTCACGGCGGCGGGGGTAGCGTCGCCGCCGATGGAGGGCCTGAGCCTGCGCGTGGTCGTGGACGGTCGGACCGTCGACGTCCCCCCCGATGGTCACGCCGACATCGGTCGGTCCGACGCCTGCGCGATCCGGGTGGACGACAAGCGGGTGAGCCGGGTCCACGCCGTGGTGTGGCCCACCCCGGAGGGATGGCGGTTCGCCGACCGGGACAGCCCACGCGGGTCATGGGTCGACGGCCGACGGGTCGACCAGCAGCTGATCACCGAGCCGACCGTGCTGTGGCTGGGTGACCCCGAAGGGGGCCTCCCCGTCTCGTTGGAACCCCGTGTGGCCTCCGCCGGCGAGGCGGCCCCCATTGCGCCACCGGCACCTACCGTTGCCGTCGCGGCCTCGAAGCCGTCGGCGTCACTCCCGACGGGCGCCTTCCAGGCCAGCCACGCCGCCCCCGCGCTCGTCCGGATCGGCCGGGACGAGGACAACGACATCGTGCTCGACGACCTGGTGGTCTCCCGCCACCACGCCGAGCTCCGGGCCCGGGCCGACGGGGCGGCCGAGATCGTGGACCTCCGCAGCCTCAACGGCACCTACGTCAACGGCGTGCGGACGCGACGGGAGGTGGTGGACGAGTTCGACCTGATCGGCATCGGCCACAGCGAGCTCCGGTTCGTCGGCGGCCGGCTCGAGGAGTACGTCGACGCCGGTGAGGTGACCTTCGAGGCCCGCGGCATCACGGTGACCGGCCGAGACGGCCGGACGCTGGTCGACGATGTGAGCTTCGCCCTCGAGGAGCGATCGCTCCTGGCGATCGTGGGCCCGTCCGGGGCGGGGAAGTCGAGCCTCCTGGGCGCCCTGTCGGGCCTGCGCCCGGCGCAGGGGGGCCAGGTGCTCTACGGCGGGCGTGACCTCTACGCCGACTACGCCGAGCTGCGCCACCGCATCGGCGTGGTCCCCCAGGAGGACGTCCTGCACGGCGAGCTGACGCTGCGGCGGGCCCTCGACTACGCGGGCCGACTCCGCTTCCCGCCCGACGTGACGGCTGCCCAGCGGGGCACCCGGGTCGACGAGGTGCTGGCCGAGCTGGGCATGGCGGACCGGGCCCTGTCGCCCATCCACCAGCTCTCGGGCGGCGAGCGGAAACGGACCAACGTGGCCCTCGAGCTGCTGACCAAGCCGTCGCTGCTCCTGCTCGACGAGCCCGTCTCGGGCCTCGATCCCGGGCTGGCCCGGGTGCTCATGGGCCTCCTGCGGGAGCTCGCCGACGGCGGGCACACGGTGGTGGTCGTGACCCACGACATCTCGAGCCTGTCGGTCTGTGACCAGGTCCTGGTGCTCGCCCCCGGCGGCGTCCCCGCCTATCTGGGACCGCCTGCCGGCGCGCCGGCGCGCTTCGGTGAGACCGATCTCGCCGAGGTCTTCACCGACCTCGTCACGACCGAGCCCGCCGTGCTGGCACATCGGGCGTACCCCGGCGGGTGGCGTGCCGGTCGCCCGGGCGTCGTCCGCCCCGCCGGCCCCGCCGCCCCCGCCCGGGGCCCCGACCCCGGCGCCGCCCCGACCGGAGGTCCGCGGCGCCGGCCAGGGCTGGTGGTCACAGCTGCGGACGCTGAGCGCCCGCTACATCGAGGTGCTGGCCGCGGATCGGCGCAACGCCGCCCTCCTGCTCCTGCAGGCCCCCGTCCTCGGCGTCCTGCTCCTCGCCGCCCTCCCTGCCGCGCGAGCTGGGCCCGCCGCTGGTCACCGAGGTCCGGCTGGTCTCGGCGGCCGGGATCGTGCTGTTCGTGCTCCTGGTGGGCGCCACCTGGCTGGGGGCCAACAACGCCATCCGCGAGATCGCACGCGAGCTGCCGATGCTGCGGCGCGAGCGGAGCGCCGGTCTGTCGTTGTCGGCCTACGTCGTCTCCAAGGCCCTGGTGCTGGGCGTGCTCACCGCCGCGCAGGCCGTGGTCCTCGTGGCCCTGGCCACCCTCCGTCAGGAGGGTCCGGGCGACGCGGTCCTGCTCGGGTGGGCGACGGGCGAGCTCATGGTGGTGGTCGCGGTGGCCGGCATCGCGTCGATGGCCCTGGCCCTGTTCGTCTCGGCCCTCGCCGGCTCGCCCGAGCGGGCCACGAGCGTCCTGCCCGTCGTGCTCATCCTCCAGCTCGTGCTGGCCGTCGGGCGTCGTGCTGCCCGAGATCGTCGAGAAGCCGGTGCTCAACCAGCTCAGCCTCGTGTCCAGCGCCCAGTGGGGGATCGCCGGCGCCGCGTCCACGGTGGACCTCAACGGGCTCCAGGTCTTCGACGACCGCCTGCGGGACCTGCGCACCGTGGACGCCGACGATCCCGAGCCCGCCGTCGAAGCCCTGACCGCCACTCCCGGCCCCAACGATCGCTGGGCCCACACCACGGGGGCCTGGGCCACCGCCCTACTGGTCCTGTTCGGGCTCACCGTGGTGCCGTTGGTGGCCACGGGGGTGGCGCTCCGGCGCTATGACCCGCGACGGTCATGAGGTCCCGGACGGTGCTCCCGCTGGCCGTGCTGGCGGGGTTCGTCGTCCTGGGGGTGGCGGGCGCGGCCGCCGTCGACCGGTCCGTCGACCCGGTGCCGACCGCGGCCGGGTTCGGTGCCGGACCGGTGCACTGCGGGCACCGCCCGCACCGAGGCCTGGGCGGCGGTGGCCGACCTGGAGCCGCGCCTGTCGCCAGTGTCGGACAACGCGTGTGAGCGGGGGGAGGCGGACTGTCTGGCCGCCGTGCTGGGCGAGATGCAGGCCCGGCTCGATGCCCAGGGCTGCGCCCACACCGCCCCCTTCGCGTTCACCTACCTGGAGATGACACGCGGGGTCCGGGACGCCGTCCTCGATCCCGGGTTCTTCGATGAGCCCACGGCCTCCGCCCACGCCGACGCCCTCTTCGCCCGGCTCTACTTCGACGCGTTCGACAACTGGGACGCCGGGCGGTTGGCGGACGTGCCCGGGGTGTGGCGGATCGCCTTCGGGGCCGCCGAGCGCGGCTCCACCAACGCCGCCACCGACCTCCTGCTCGGCATGAACGCCCACATCGCCCGTGATCTCCCCTACGTCGTGGCCGACATCGCCCAGTGGCAGCAGGAGGCGAATGCCGGCCAGAGCGATTTCGAGCGGATCAACGAGGTGATCGCCCGGGTGAAGGGGCCGATGTTGCGCCGCTCGGCCGAGCGCTTCGACCCCAGCCTGATCCTGCTCGACCTGCCGTTGCCGGCCATCGCCGCCGGCGACAGCGTCGAGCTCATCGGCCGCTGGCGAAACCAGGCCCTCGAACGCGGCATCCGCCTCAGTCAGGCGAGGACCGACGCCGAGCGGGCGGCCGTCGAGGGCGACATCGAGCGGGAGGCGATGGCCACCGCCGTGCTCCTGCTCAACGCCGGGACGACCCGGCCCAGCCCGATCTCCCCCGCCGACCGCGACGCCTACTGCGAGGCCCGGCGCCCCTGACCGACGGTCTGATCTGCTCCACCGCCATTGCCGGGCTCATCGTGACCCTCCTTCGGATCGACGCGGGGCCCCGGCACGCGACGGTCGGATCGATGTCCGGCAGGCCAGTCCAGTCGGATCCAGGACCCGGCGGTGTTCTCTTCGTCGGGTCCGTCATCGGACGGCGGCGGTTCAGACCAAGGGCTAGGGTCCTCGGGGCCGGCGCGACACCGTGGCGCGCCCGCCCCGCGAGGAGGCTCCCATGCGATGTCCGCTCCGCCTGATGGCGATCTCGGCGGTCGCCGCGCTGTCCGCGGTCTCACCGGCCTGGGCCGCGACGACCTCAGATGTCCAGGCCAACGCCCCGCAGGTGTCGGGCCAGCCGACGTCCGACACGACCGCGGTGTTCCCGACCAACAAGCAGAACGAGCCATCGATCGCGGTGAACCCCCTGAACCCCGACCTGCTCATCGCCGGATCGAACGACGAGCAGCGGCAACCCCCCTGTGGACCCGGTCCGGTCCGGGTCGGCGCGGAGGCGAGCGACTGCTCGTTCTTCCCCAACGTGGGTACCTCGGGCATCTACACGTCATCTGATGGCGGTGCGAGCTGGACCAACCGCGGCCTCCTCGACGACCAGTCGTCCTGGCAGAGCCTGCCCATCGGCCGCCGACTGGTCTCCGACGGTGACCCGTTCATCGTCTATGGCCCGCGGCCCGACGCGGCCGGCCGTTTCTCCTACGCAAACGGGACCCGGGCGTACTACGCGGACACTCGCGAGCTACTCCTTCAACGCCGGCCCCTACCCGGCGGGCAAGGCCCCCGAGTACCTCGCCGTGTCCTACAGCGATGACAACGGGGCCACGTGGTCGTCGCCGGTCCTGGCCACGACGAAGAACAACCCCAACGACTTCAACGACAAAGAGGCGATCTGGGTCGACGACCTGGCCTCGAGCCCGTACTTCGGTCGGGTCTACCTGAGCTGGACCGAGTTCCGGGCCGCAGGCCAGTCCGAACCGGTGATGGTTTCGGTCTCCACCAACGGAGGGAATGGCTTCTCGGCTCCCAAGCAGCTCTCGCCGGCCGGCAACAACGGCACCGGGAACGGGCGGCAGGGATCGATGGTCCGGTCCGGTCCCGACGGCACGGTCTACGTCGCCTGGGAGCAGGGCTTCGACCAGGTCGTCTCGGTCAGCCGCGACGGGGGACGTAGCTGGACCCGCCCGCGGGCGATAGGCCCGGTGGATGACATCCCCGATCCGCTGCCCGGCGCCAACTTCCGAACCGACAGCTTCCTGAGCATCGCGGCCGACCCGCGACCGGCGAGCACAACTGTGTGGGCCTCATGGGTGAACGAGACGCCGGCCGGCACCCGGGTGGTGGTCACGAGGAGCGCGAACCGGGGCACGACCTGGTCAGCGCCGGTCACCGTCAGCTCGGCGGCACAGGGCGATGCGTTCTTCCAGGGCCTGGACGTGGCCCCGAACGGTCGGATCGACCTGGCGTTCCAGGCGCAGGTGGCCGTCGATCCCTCGGCCTTCGGTACCGGCAACGCGGCCATCGACTCGTGGTACGTGAGCGCCGCGCCGGATGCCCCGGCGGCCGGGCCGTGGACGGCGCCGCTGCGGGTCTCGACGGCGAGCTCTGACCCCGCGGCCTCGGCGCAGAACAACCTCCAACGTCAGTTCATGGGCGACTACAACACGCTCGTGTCCACCAACGAGCGGGCCTGGTTCATCTGGACCGACGCCCGCAGCGGGGCCGGATGCCCCGCGGTCGACGCCTACCAGGAGTACCTGGCGGACAACGGTCTCGTGGCGCGGGGTGACATGGGCGACCGCCTGGCGAGCCGAAGGGGGCTCGACCCCTACGCCGACGACCCGAGCGTCAAGCCCGCACCGCCGCTCGACTGCCCGACCCAGTTCGGCAACACCAATGTCTTCGTGGCCCGCATCTCCGTCTGAAGCGGCGAAACAGCACAGCACGTAGCGCCCAGCGTCAAGTAGCGTCCGCGTCGGCTCGGCCAGCAGGCCGAGCCGGACCCGGGGGAGCGCTACATGAAGTTCGTCACCATCTGGACGCAGAAGGACCGCGGGGGTTCATCCGCCGAAGCCCTGGAAGAGAGCAAGCGGGTGTTGGAGGCCCTGGGCCGGTGGTCCTCGCCCGAAGGTGACAGGATCATCGAGCAGGTCGTCCGAGTGGACGGCAAGGGTGGGTTTGCCATCTCCGAGACCGATGACGCCGTCGCCCTCGGTGACGCCGTGGCGAAGTTCGGCGCATGGTTCGACTGGGAGGTCATCCCGGTGATGGACCTCATGGACGAGCGGACCCTCAACCTCTTCGGGGAGTCGACCGCCTTCCACGACTGACGACCTGGTCCGAGACCCGACCTCCGGCGACTTGATAGAGCTCTTCCAACCCGCTGCCGCCTGACCGGCGCCGTGGCGGGCGCTACGGGACGTTTGTCGCTGGGGTGGGCGGGACCAGTTCCGGTATCGGCAAGCCCCTGGCCCCCCGAGCGCAGCCGCCGAATCCGTCGGCCATTACGGCGTCATTGACCAGACGGTTGCTCAGCTCGAAGTCCGCGACCTGATACCGATCGAGAGCCGCGGTGCGGCCGTTTCCGGATGCGACTTGGAGACTGTCGGCCTGCACGGCCAAGTCCCGGTTGGCATCGCTGACGCTCTCGCCGACGGACGAGATCACCGATCGGGCGCATTCCGTGGTCAGGTGGGGATCGGCAGGGCAGGCCTCGTCCACAAACCGTGCGTACACGTTGCTCTGGCGATCCATCTCCTCTTCGCGATCCACCAGTGCGTTCAGGGCGCGTTGCCGACTCGGCCCGGGTGCGAGTTCATTCGCCGCAAGCCGCGCCTCTTCGATGAGGGACCGCTGCGTCGACTCGGCGTCCCGCTCGATCGGTGTGACCATGGGCTGCACTTCGAGAGCACAACCCGACACGTCGCGCTCGGACGGGACAGCCGGTTCGTCCTCCGATGGTGCACTGTCGGACGGCGCTGACTCGACCGTGGCCGAAGGAGCCGCTGAGCCGTCGGGCTGACTGCTGTCGGAACCGCCCGGCACGGCTACAGCAACCGTCCCCGCCAGCAGGACCCAACCCAGCAGGAGCACCATCTCCGGGCGGTGCCGTCGCACCCAACTGGTGTCGTCCGCCGCGTCAGCGCCGCCGAGCGGTGAATCCGCCGGGGCGGGGCGGACGTGCTCGGTCCAGCGTTCCCCGTCCCAGTACCGGAGCAGGGTCTGGTCCAGGCCATCTGGATACCAAGCCGCCGGCGGCGCCAGTGGCGGCTGATGATCGTCCCGGGTCGTCACGTGGCTCCTCGCTCGGCCTGCAGCCATTCGAATGTCATGTCGGCTGTGAGCCGGCGTCATTGAGCGGGTCGCGGCAGCGCACGGACACCTGTCCTCCTGCTCCGAGTCCGGAGTGGAGGCAGCGGCGGGCAACCCAAGGAATGACTCGGGACCTCCGACGGGGCCTGGCCCGCTACGGGGTGATCGGGAACAGGTAGCCGTGCGCGGTCGCCTCTCGATCGGGTCCGGCAGGACCGAGGCTGACCGCGGAAGCTCGCCGGCGGGCCGGCGCCGGTGATGTGGGTCCTGTCGGCGGTCGGCTCACCCCGTCGGTGCGGCGAACGCCCAGACGTCGTCGTCGACCCGGGTGTAGTTCAGCGGGTCGGTGAAGTCGAAGGTCTCGCGGTCGCCGCCGACGGTGAGGATGGCCGGCGCCCCGTCCCGGTCGGTCACCACGGAGTCGAAGTCGTACCGGATCTGGTCGGGGTCGGTGGCGTTCCATGGTGTCTGGTCGAGCTGCACCCAGTTGGCGCCATCCACGCTCGACCACATGTCCACCGGGTTGGTGGGCTGACCGAACCCGCCGAAGCAGATGATCTCGTCGCCGAGGACCTCGCACTGGTGGCCCGGGCGCGAGGACCAGTCCGCGGCCGCGGTGACCTCCTCCCACGTGGCGCCGTCGGTGGTGGACCAGACATCGTTGAAGTACGGGGGCTCGCAGTCGGGCAGCGGCGAGCAGACGAACCCCGCTTCGCCGCCGAGCAGGAGGAGCTCGCCATCCTTCACAGCCACGGCGCCACCGGCCCGGGGCGACCACGGGGCGGCGTCGGTGACCTCCTCCCACGTGGCCCCGTCGTCGCTGCGCCACACGTCGTTGAAGTACTCGCGCTTGGGCCCCGCAGGGCCGACCACGGCGCTGTCGTCGTTGCGCGAGCCGCCGAAGACATAGATCTGGCCATCGAGGACCGCCGCCATGAGCCCGGCCCGCCCGACCCATGGGGCCGCCGGGGTGACCTCTTCCCAGGTGACGCCGTCGTCGCTGCGCCACACGTCGTTGTAGAAGGTGGAGCTGGGCAGGGCGAAGTCCTGGCCACCCAGCACGTAGATCGACCCGTTCAGGGTCACCGCCTGGAAGTAGGCCCGCCCCGGCCAGGCGTCACCGGTCGTCACGACCTCTTCCCAGGTGGCGCCGCCGTCGTCGCTGCGCCAGACGTCTCCCCAGAGGTCGCTGTCGCCGGGAATCGGTGAGTCACGCGGGGTGCGGCCCCCCATCAGGAACAGCGTGCCGTCCAGGTCCACCACCCGCAGCCCGGCGCGGCCGGCCCACGGCGCCCCTTGGGCCACCTCGGCCCACTCGTAGCCGCCGACCTCCATGGTCGGCGCGGCCGTGGTGGTCGGCGCCGATGCCGAACTCTCGGTGCCGTCGTCACCCGAGCAGGCGGCCGTCAACAGCGCCAGCGCAAGGGCCACACCCGCTGCGGTTGCCCTGACCCGTCCGTTCTGCATGCCCGCCCTCACTCGTCGCTCACCGCTTCGGTCGCGAACGATAGGTCCACATCGCGTCCGAGCGCCGATCACACGGCGTGTTCGCTCCGCGACACCGCCGGTCGACCGGGGGCCTTCAGGGGCCCGGACCGACCGAGTGCTGGCTCCACCCAGCCCAGCAGCGCCTCGTGGAGCAGCGCCGACCCCTCTACGAACAGCTGCTCGGTCATCACCTGGACGTCTGAGTCGACGGGGGTCAGAGGTTCGAGGCCACCCGGTTGTCGGGCCGTGGGTTCCCTGCAAGGATTGCGACTCGTCGCTTGCGATTCGGTCCGGCCCGTTCGGCAGGACCCGATGGGGGAACAGGGGGGAATGCCGATGGCCGTCGAGTCCAGTGGTCACAGTCGGGGCAACCCGCGCCTCTACGAATGGTCGAGGAGGCGCCGAAGACCGGCACCAGCCCGACGGTCTGGGCCTGGCCCGAGCTGATCGACTACCTCAAGGTCGCCGGCCAACCGGTGCAGGGCCCGTGGCCCCCGCACCAGGAGCCCCGTCCCGACCCCTCAGAGGACACCCTCCCCGTCGCCGTGCCCGACCCGCAGTCGTCCCGACCCGACCCGGGGGCGCCCGCCCCCGACGGGCCGTAGGCACGGAGGCCCGCCATGTACCCGTCCCGCTTCGGCTACGAGGCCCCGACCGACATCGACACCGCCATCGGCCTGCTCGCCGACGGCCAGGGCGAGGCCAAGGTCCTGGCCGGCGGCCAGAGCCTCGTGCCGATGCTGAAGCTGCGCTTCGCCTCGCCCGACCTCCTCGTCGACATCAACGGCCTCCCCGGCCTCGACCACCTCCGGGTCGAGGACGACGGCTCGATCCGCATCGGGGCCCTCTGTCGCCACGCCGACCTCGAGCGCTCGCCGCTCCTCGCCGCCAAGCAGCCGACCATGGCCGCGGTGGCGCCGCTGGTCGCCGACCCGCTCGTGCGCACCCGGGGCACCCTCGTCGGCTCGCTCTGCCATGCCGACCCCCAGGGCGACTGGGCCTCGGTGGTCACCGCCCTCGACGGCCACGTCGTGGCCCAGGGCGCCAAGGGCCCGCGGACGATCTCCATCAAGGACTTCGTGAGCGGGCCGTTCCAGACGACCCTCAGCCACGACGAGATCGCCGTCGAGGCGGTCATCCCGGCGCCGGTGAACACGCCCGCCGGTGGCTACCTCAAGCTCGAGCGCCGCGTGCGGCGACTTCGCCACCGCCGGCGTGGCCGTGGCCCTGGAGACCTCCGGGGCGACGGTGACCAAGGCCGGGATCGCCCTCACCGGCGTCGGCGGGTCCACCATCGACGCCTCGGCGGCCGCCGAGTCCCTGGTCGGTGGCCCCCTGACCGCCGACGGCATCGAACGGGCCGCGGACCTCGCGGCCGAAGCCGCCCGACCCCACAGCGACCACCGGGGCAGCGCCGAGTACAAGCGCCACATCGTGCACACGTTCGTGGTCCGGCTGCTCGGGCGCATCGTCGAGTCCGAAGAGAAGGCGGCCTGACATGAGCAGCCTGTTCACCGAAGTCAGCCCGGAGCCCGAGCAGGGGGTGGTGACCCGTCGGGTCACCCTCACCGTCAACGGGGAGCGCCGGGCGGCCGACATCGAGCCCCGTCTGCTGCTGGCCCACCTCCTGCGTCAGGGCTTCAAGCTCACGGGCACCCACACCGGCTGTGACACGACCAACTGCGGTGCCTGCACGGTCCTCTACGACGGTCAGCCGGTGAAGAGCTGCACGATGCTGGCCGTCCAGGCCGACGGTCACGAGGTCACCACCGTCGAGGGCCTGGCCTCGGCCAGCGAGCTGCATCCCGTCCAGGAGGGCTTCAAGCAGGAGCACGGGCTCCAGTGCGGGTTCTGCACGCCCGGGATGATGATGGCGGCCAGCGCCCTGCTGGCGGACAACCCCGATCCGACCGAGGACGAGGTGCGCTGGGCCCTGTCGGGGAACCTCTGCCGCTGCACCGGCTACCAGAACATCGTCAAGGCGGTCCTGTGGGCCGCGGCCAAGTTGCGGGGCGAAGCGGTCGAGACCGATGACGGGAGCGTGCCGTGACGGCCGTGGACGAGATCAAGATCGGGGGCATGGGCGCCAGCCGGCGCCGCGTCGAGGACGACCGCTTCATCCGGGGCCGGGGCAACTACGTCGACGACATCGTGCTGCCCGGCATGCTCCACATGGAGATCCTGCGCAGCCCGTTGGCCCACGCCCGCATCACCTCGATCGACACCAGCAGGGCCTGGGAGATCCCGGGCGTCCGCCTGGTCCTGACCGGCGAGATGATGGCCAGCCGCAACCTGGCCTGGATGCCCACGCTGTCCTATGACACCCAGGCCGTCCTGGCCACCGACAAGGTCCGGTTCCAGGGCCAGGAGGTCGCCGCGGTCGTCGCCGACGACCCCTACATCGCCAAGGACGCCTGCGAGGCGATCGTCGTCGAGTACGAGCCGCTCCCGCCGATCGTCAACCCCACCCAGGCGCTGGCCGAGGGTGCCCCGGTCATCCGGGACGACAAGGAGAACCAGCACGACAACGTGACCTTCGACTGGGAGGTCGGCGACCGCGACGGCACCGACCGGGCCTTCGCCGAGGCCGACGTGGTCTCCAAGATCGGGATGCACTACCCGCGCTCGCACCCCTCGCCGATCGAGTGCTGCGGGTCGATCGCCGACTTCGACCGGTCGACCTCGAAGCTCACCGTCTACATGACCTCACAGGCGCCCCACATCATCCGGGCGGCCGTGGCCCTCGTGGCCGAGCTGCCCGAGCACATGATCCGCATCGTCTCGCCCGACCTGGGCGGGGGCTTCGGCAACAAGGTGCCGGTGTACCCCGGCTACGTCATCTCGATCCTGGCCTCGATCCTGCTGGAACAGCCGGTGAAGTGGATCGAGGACAAGACCGGCAACCTGATCTCGACCGGGTTCGGGCGGGACGTCTACCTCGAGGGCGAGCTGGCGCTGCGCAACGACGGCCGGATCCTCGGCGTGCGGATGCACACCGTGTCGGACCACGGCGCCTTCTTCTCCGACGCCCAGCCCAGCAAGTTCAAGATCGGGCTGATGCACTCGGCGTTCTCCTGCTACGACATCCCGGCCGCCCACCTCACCGCTCGCGGCGTCTACACCAACAAGGCGCCGGGTGGCGTGGCCTACCGCTGCTCCTTCCGGGTCACCGAGGCCATGTACTTCCAGGAGCGCATGGTCCAGGCCGCGGCCGACGACCTCGGGATGGACCAGGCCGAGTTCCGGCGGGTCAACCTCGTCCGCGACGACGACTTCCCGCACCGCACGCCGTTCGGCTTCCTCACCGACTCGGGCCAGTACGGCAAGTGCCTCGACATCGGGCTGGCGGCCATCGACTACGAGGGCTTCCTGAAGCGCAAGGAGGAGGCCAAGGCCAAGGGTCGCCTCCTGGGCATCGGCATCTCGACCATGACCGAGCCCCTGGGCGCCGGCAACAGCCGCGAGTACGACATCCTCGGCATCAAGATGTTCGACTCCGCCGAGCTGCGGGTCCACATGACCGGCAAGGCGATCCTGCGCACCGGCGCCAAGACCCAGGGCCAGGGCCACGAGACGACCTGGGCCCAGATCGTGGCCCACGAGCTCGGGATCCCCGCCGAGGACATCACCGTCGAGGAGGGCGACACCGACACCGCGCCCTTCGGCATGGGCACCTACGCCTCCCGCAGCACCCCGGTGGCCGGGGCCGCGGTGGCCATGGTGTCCCGCAAGATCAAGGCCAAGGCCCGCAAGCTGGCCGCCCACCTGCTCGAGGTCTCCGAGGAGGACGTCGAGTGGGAGCTCGGTCGCTTCTACGTGCGCAGCGCCCCCGACCAGGGCGTGACCATCCAGGAGTGCGCGATGGCGGCCTACAGCAACATGCCCGACGGCATGGAGCCGGGCCTCGAGAACAACGCCTACTACGACCCGCCCAACCTCACGTGGCCGTTCGCCTGCTACATCGCCACCGTCGAGGTGGACCCCGGCACCGGGGTCTGGGACGTGCTCGACGTCGTCGCCGTGGACGACTGCGGGGTGCGCATCAACCCCATGATCGTCGAGGGTCAGATCATGGGGGGCCTCACCGAGGCCTACGCCATGGCCAGCATGCAGTTCATCACCTTCGACGCCGAGGGCAACTGCATCGGCTCCAACTACATGGACTACCTCCTGCCGACGGCCTGGGAGACGCCCGGCTTCCAGCTCCACGAGGTGGTGACCCCCTGCCCCCACCACCCGATCGGGGCCAAGGGCATCGGGGAGTGCGCCACCGTCGGCGGCCCGGCGGCCTTCGTGAACGCGGTGATGGACGCGCTGAAGGGCACCGGGGTGCGCAACATCGACATGCCCCTGCTGCCCGACCGGGTGTACGCCGCGCTCCAGGACGGCCAGGACGTGTCCGGCGCCCCGCCGGTGCGGACGGACTCGTGAAGGGGCCCCGATGCTGATCACCAACGACTTCGAGGTCGGCCAACCGGTCGACCGGGTCTGGGCGTTCTTCGACGACATCCCGCAGGTGGCGGCCTGCCTCCCCGGGGCGGAGCTGACCGACGAGGTCGGCCCCGACGCCTACCAGGGCAAGGTCGCCATCCGCATGGGGCCGGTGAAGCTCCAGTTCGCGGGGACGGCGACGATCAAGGAGCGCGACGACGCGGCCAAGCGGCTCGTGGTCGACGCCGCCGGCGCCGACGAGAAGGGCCGCGGTCAGGCCGCCATGCTGCTGACCGCGGCGCTGTCCGCCGGCGGGTGCCGGTACCCGGGTCGCGGTGACCCAGGACCTGCAACTGTCGGGGGCCGCCGCGCAGTACGGGCGGGGCATGGTCGGCGACGTCACCGCCGTGCTGATGAGTGACTTCTCCCGGAACCTGCACGACCGGATGACGGCGCTCCAACAGGGCCGGTCGGCCGACGAGATCGGCTCGGCCGCTCCGGCCAGCGGCCTGTCCGTGGGCCTGGCCGCCCTGCGCCTGGCGCTGGCCCGGGTCTTCCGCCGCTTCTTCCTGCCCTACCGACCGAGCCCGAGCTGAGGAGGACGACCCATGGCGCTCTGGTGGATCGGCAATGCGGTGTTGTTGCTGGTGATCGTCCCCGTCCTGGTGGCCCTGCTCAACCGGGTGCTGGCCGCCCTCGAGCGCATCCGGGGGGCCGCCGACGACATCCTCGCCGGGGGCGTCGCCCTGGTGGGTGAGCTCGATGCGGCCCCCGACCTGCTGGCCACCACCGACCGGACCATCGAGGCGGTGTCGGTGGGCGCCGTGCGCTACGCCGGCTCCGTGGCCCAGCTGCTCCCCCCGAAGGAGGCGTGATGCCGGCTGTCGCCATCGTCACCCTGGTCCTCGCCACCCTGATCATCGCCGCGGCCGCCCTGGGCCTGGTGCGGGTGATCCTGCACCTCGTGGCCGTGTCCCGCACCCTCGACGGCGTCGTCGGCGGGGTCCAGGCCGTGGCCGACAAGACCGAGCCCGTGGGCGGGGCCCTGGCCTCGGTCAACGCCAACCTCGCGCCCGTGCGCGACTTCTGCGACTCGATCTGAGGAGGTGACCGCCATGCTTCCCGTCCTCGCCGACGTCAGCAGCTCCACCGTGAGCTGGGACATCGGCTACGCCATCGGCGTCATCGTGGTGCTGGTGGTCGTCGCCCTGGTGGTGCCGATCCTGGTGCTGGCCCACCGCATCGGGAACCAGGCCGGCGCCATCAACGACGCGCTGACCGACGCCGTCGAGAACACGTCGGCCCTGGCCGAGCTCAACACCACGAACGCCTCGGCCACGGCCATCGTGGCCGGGCTCGAGCGGGGCCGGACCCGGCTGGGAGGATGACCGTGCTGGCACTGACCGAGACCCAGGAAGACCTGTGGTGGGGGGCGATCATCGGGGGGTTCGTGGTCGTCCTGGCCGTGGCCGCCCTGCTGACGATCCTCGTCCTGCTGGTGCGGCGCATCGACCAGCGGGTCGTGGCCGTCCGTGACTCCCTGAAGGCGGCGGCGGCCAACACCGCCGACACCGCCCTCATCGCCGAGACCGCCGCCGGCGTCGAGGCCGTCCTCTCCGAGGGCCTCAAGCACCACCTGTTCCTCGGCCGGGTGCGTCAGCAGGTGCGCTCGTGACCGATCTCGTCGTCTTCACCGTCATCGACATCGTGCTGCTCATCGCCGGCCTGGCCATCTACCTCTGGATCGTCGGCGGCCAGCTCCAGCGGGTCGCCACCAACCTCGAGGAGTGCTCCGAGATCGTCCAGGAGATCGTGGCTGACGCCGAGAAGATCGGCCCCGGCGTGGAGAGCATCAACCACACCGGCGGCATCGTGGCCGGGGCCCTGCCCCTGCTCTACGGGATGGCCGAGGACATCGTGGTCGGCGCCACCTACGAGGCCGCGCCCGCCGACGCCGAGCGCCCGGTCGCCCGCCCCGCCTCCGGCCGCCGCCGCTCCCGCCTCACCGAAGCCGTCGGCTACGACGCCGGCTGAGCGCTCGTCGTTCTGGCGCTCGATTTCGGTGTCAGAGCACCGAGATCAGGCGCCAGAACGAGAGGTGTCGCCCCGAGCCGGGGTCGCGGGCGGTGGTGAGGGGGCCGGCGGTGGGGGCGGTGTAGTCACCGATCCACTCGTCCTTCCACGCCGGGTCGTAGCGCTCGGTGTTGCAGCCCGGCTGGTAGACGGCGGTCAGCTCCCGGGCGATCTGCTCGCGGTGGGAGCGCAGGCCGCCGGGTACCTCGTAGGTGCAGATGAACACCTTCCAGCGGCTCCCCGCCCGCTCGATCCAGCACGGGGCCTGGCGGGTGGTGGAACGGGAACCCCTCGGTCGGCCAGGTCGTCGCTGTGACCGACGTAGATCACCGCGTGCTGGTCCGGCTTCCGCTCGGGCTCGGAGCGGTAGGAGATGGCGTAGACGGCGGGCCGGGCCGGTGGGGTCCAGCCGCCGAGGGCCCGGGGGCCCTCGAACGGGTAGCCCGGCCAGGGAGCCGAGGCGGATCACCCGTCGACCCAGTCGTCGTCCTCGCTGATGACCTCGGCCCGGGCTGACCGGCCACTCGGGCAGGCCCGCCTTCCGGGCGGCCTCCTCCAGGGCGGCCACGCCCGCCTCGACCGCGGCCTCCTCGGTCGCCGCCTCGATGACGAGCTGGGCGCCGTAGGTCGTCGTCCCGATGCCCGACGCGATGCCCTGGTGGGTCGCCACGGCGTCGGCCAGCTCGACGACCTCCTCCCGGGTCAGCACCCGGTCACCCTCGGCCACCACGGTCACGCTCCAGCGCACCGGTCGATCCTCTCAGCCCAGCGCCGGCAGCCGCTCGACGAAGCGCTCCAGGGCGGCCAGGTCGTGGCCCGACAGCAGCTCGTCGATGTAGGGGGCGGCCACCGCCATGCCGAGGGTGTCGGGCCGGAGCCCGCCCTCGCCCAGGTTCGGGTTGATCCACACCACCCGGTGGCTCAGCCGGGCCAGACGCTCCATCGCCTTGGCCAGGACGTCGGGGTCGCCGCGGTCGAGGCCGTCCGAACAGATGACCACGATGCCGCCGCGACAGGTGCCCCGCGCCGCCCACTCCCGGACGAACGTGGTCAGGGAGTCCCCGATGCGGGTGCCGCCGTCCCAGTCGAAGACCGTCGCCGCCGCCTGTTCGATCGCCTCGTCCGGCCGCCGGCGCTCCAGGGCCCGGGTGATGCGGGTGAGCCGGGTCCCGAAGCAGAAGACCTCGACCCGGGTGTTGGCCCGCCGGGCCGAGTAGGCGAACTGCAGCAGGTTGCGGGAGTGGTCCGACATGGAGCCGGACACGTCGAGGATGAGGATCAGCGGGCGCCGGCGCAGGCGCCGGCGCCGCCAGAACAGGCGGGAGGGCTCCCCGTGGGTGCGCAGGGTCTCCCGGACCGTGCGGCGCAGGTCCGGCCGGGGGCCGCGCTCGGCGCTGGTCGTCCGTCGGGTGCGGCGGCGGGGCGGGGTGAGGCGGACCTGGGCCATGATCCGGCGCAGCGCCGCCAGCTCCTCGGGGGTGCAGGCGGCGAAGGCCTTCTGGCGCAGGAGCTCGGCGTCGGAGGCCATGAGGCCGAGCCGGGCCTCCTCCTCGTCGCGTTGCTCGGCGTCGGGGCCGGGGTCGGGGATCTCCAGCGTGGCCTGGCTGAGCGCCTTGGCCCGGACGGTGCGCCGGACCGGGTCGGGATCGTCGGCGCCCTCGTCCAGGAAGAAGCGCCGGAACAGCCGGTCGTAGGTGGGGATCTGCTCCCGCCGGGTCACCAGGGTGGTCCGGCCGCCCCAGTAGAGGTCGGTGACGTCGGTCGGGTCGAGCGGCTCCATGGCCGCGCAGTAGGTGAGCAGGTCGCCCGACCCACGGGGATGCCGCCCGTCCCGCAGCGTCCGGCCGAAGTCGACCAGCATCCCGACGAAGGCCGCGTCCTCGACGGCGGCCTCAGCCATCGACGGCGAGCTCGTCGAGGTGCTCGCGCACCACCTCGAGGTCGTCGCGTGACTTGACCACCGCACCCAGGGAGTCCTCGACCGTGGCGGGGTCGAGGTCGTCCACCTCCAGGACGGTGAGGGTCTGGACCCAGTCGATGGTCTCGGCCACCCCGGGGGGCTTGTCCAGGTCGAGGTCCCGGAGCCGGTTGACCGCGGCCACGACCTTGCGGGCGAGCGCCTCGGCGATGCCGGGCAGGCGAGCGACGCACGATCTCCACCTCGCGGTCGGGACCCGGGTAGCCGACCCAGTGGTACAGGCAGCGGCGCTTGAGGGCGTCGTGCAGCTCGCGGGTGCGGTTGGAGGTGAGGACCACGAGGGGGCGGGTCTCGGCGCCGATCGTGCCGATCTCGGGGATGGTGATCTGGAAGTCCGACAGCAGCTCGAGCAGGAAGGCCTCGAACTCGTCGTCGGCCCGGTCGACCTCGTCGATCGAGCAGCACGGCCCCGTCGCCGGCGCGCACGGCGTCGAGCAGGGGTCGCTCGAGCAGGAACTTGGGACCGAACAGGGCGTCGACCGCGTCCTCGTCGGCGACCTGGTGCTCGGAGAGGGCCCGGATCTGCAGCATCTGGCGGGCGTAGTCCCACTCGTAGAGGGCCTGGTTGGTGTCGATGCCCTCGTAGCACTGGAGGCGGATCAGCCGGCGCCCCGACACGGTGGCCAGCGCCTTGGCCACCTCGGTCTTGCCCACGCCCACCTCGCCCTCGAGCAGCAGCGGGCGGCCGAGGGACCAGGCGACGAAGACGGCCGTGGCCAGACCCCGGTCGGCGAGGTAGCCGTCGGTGGCCAGCAGCTCGGTGAGCTCGCCGACACTGCCTGGGCCGGCCGCCTGGGCCGGTACCTCCGGGTGGGGCCACGGACTACCGGTCGTCGTCGGTGGCGGGGCCGAGGACCAGGTCCCGGATCGAGCCCCCCGAGGTGCTGAGCTTGCCCTCCCGGGCCAGGCGGTCCCGCCAGGCCGAGGTCAGGTCGCTCCCCGGCTCGGCCAGGCCGTCGAAGGTGACGTCCTTCATGTTCCGACAGGCCTTGGTCGGGCTGACGTCCTCGTCCACGTCGAGCCGCTGGCCCTCGGCGGCCCAGATGGATCGCAGCACCTGGCGTTCGTCGGTGGCGTCGTCGGTCATCGCCTGCCCTCCCGGAGCGGTGGGGTCGGTGGCGCTCCACGGTACCCGGGCGGTGGGGTCGCCCGGGCCGGCCGGGGCGCGGACCGCGGCGGCCGCTCACGGGCCCGCGGCCAAGGCCTCGGCCAGGATCGCCACCGCGATCTCCGGGGGCGTGGTGGCGCCGATGTCGAGGCCGGCCGGGCCGTGGATCCGCTCGAGGTCGGTGATGCCGCGGTAGGCCAGCCACTCGGCCCGGGCCTGCTGGGTGCGGCGGGAGCCGAGGGCGCCGATGTAGCCGACGTCGCCGTCGAGGGCGGCGGCCAGCACCGGACCGGCCAGCTCGAGGTCGTGGGCCATGACCACCAGCTTGTCCATCGGCGCCATCGCCGCGACCAGGCCGGTCGCGGTGCTGGTGTCGTTGACCATCCGGACCTGCCAGCCGAGGAGCGCCGCCGCGGCCTCGAGGGCCTCGGCGTGCGGCCCTCCGCCCACGATGACCAGCTTGGGCACCGGGAAGAGCACGGTCAGCACCCGGTCGTCGCTCGACGTGGGTGGCGCTGGCCCCTCGCCTGACGGCCTCGGCCACGCTCCTCGTCGGTGTCGGCGAGGGCGTCGGGGGTCACGAGGGTGGTGCCCAGGACCCGGTCGCCGTCGACCCGTGTGACCAGGCCGATCGGCTGGCGGGCCAGCAGGCGCTCCCAGAGGTCGTCGGGGAGCTGGTCGGCCGGTACCACCAGGCACCGGGCGGTCCCGCCCGACGACAGGCCGGCGACCGCCGCCTCGAAGTCCGCCACCTGCAGCACCACGAACCGTCCGGCGTCGCCCATCCGCCCGGCGAGATCGGCCAGCTGGTCGTCCAGGCAGCCGGCGAGCAGGCTGCCGACCCGGCCCCCGCCCGGGGTGAGGGCCACGGCCTCGGTCGGGATCGCGGTCCCCGAAGCCCTCGGCGTCGACCAGCCAGGCCACGTCGACCCGGGTGTCGGCCCGGCGGCAGGCGGCGACGGTGAGGGCGATCTCGTACACGACGGGCTAGGCGCGGGCCACGGCGCGGCACAGGGCGTCGTAGTCGTCCCAGGTGTCGACGTCGAGCGGCACGGTCCGCCCCGGGCAGGCCAGCTCGCGCCGGTCGAGGTCGCCCGAGCCGAGCAGCTTCCACACGGCCTTGTCGCCCCGGAGGCGCCGGAGGTCGCCGAACCGGTCGCGGGACAGCCACAGCGGATGACCGGGACCGTCGTCGTAGCGGGTGAGCACGGCGTCGGGCTGGGTCGCCGCTCCGGCGACGACGTCGCCCAGGGCGCGGATCTGGTCGGGATCGACCCCGGGTTGGTCACCCAGCAGGAGCACGAAGCCGTCGGCCGCGTGATCGATGCGGTCGACGGCCGCCACGATCGACGCGGCACAGCCCTGGCCGTGGTCCTCGACCTCCACGACCTCGAAGCCGTCGAGGTCGACCGCCGCCCGGACCTCCGGGCGGCGCCGCCGAGGGTCACCAGGGCCTGGTCGACGCCGGCGGCCCGGACCACGTCGAGGGTGGCGCCGAGCAGGGTCGTGTCCCGGAAGGGAAGGGTCTGCTTCGGTCGGCCCAGGCGGCGGGACGAACCCGCGGCGAGGACGACGGCGCTCAGGAACACGGTCAGCCGGCGGTCTGGTCGGCGAACTGCGCCTGGCAACCCGGGTTGCAGAACCACACGGTGTCGCCGTCGACCTCGAGGAAGAGGGTCGGCGGGGCGGCGACGACGGTCATGCCGCAGATGGGGTCGACCGCGGTGGGCGGGGCCGGGCCGGGCGCCGCAGCCGTCGTCGTCCAGGGCGTCGCCGCCCGGCGCGGCGACGAGGCCGTCGACCCGGACGGCCCGCACCACCTCGGCGATGATGGACAGGGCGATCTCCTCGGGGGTCCGGGCCCCGATGTCGAGGCCGACCGGGGTGTGGACCCGGGCCTCGCTCGTCGGCGTCGAGGCCGAGCTCGTCGAGGACCGCCGTGCCCCGTCGGGTGCTGGCGACGAGGCCGATGAAGCCGACGCCGGCGTCGAGGGCGGCCCGGATGGCCTCGGTCTCCCCGTGCCCGTGGCTGGACACCACCACGGCTGTCGCCCCGGCGGGGGCACGGGCGGCCTCGTCGCCGCGGACGGCCCGGAAGCCCACCGTCTCGGCCAGGTCGGCCAGGGCGTCGGCGATCGGCGTGTGGCCGACCACGACCATGCGCCGGGGGGGCAGGTGGGGTGCGAGGAACAACTCGATGGCTCCGCCCGAGAGACAGGGGTTGACGACCGTGCGGGCACCGGGGGCCTCGGGGAAGTCCTCGTCGCCGTCGGGCAGGATACGCAGCAGCACCGGCTCGCCCGTGTCGAGCGCCTCGAGGGCCACGGCCCGCACCGAGCTCTCCGCGCACTGGCCGCCGACGAAGCCCTCCATGGTCCCGTCGCCCAGGATCAGGGCGGTCGCCCCGGGCCAGGTCGAGGTGGGCGGCTGGGCCCGCACCACGGTGGCGTGGACGTAGGGCACGGCGGCCGCGTCGAGGGCGCCCATGCGCTGGGTGAGCCGGGCCGCGGACCTCATCGGCTCGTCGACTTCCCGTGGCGGTCCATCGTCCCCCAACCGAGACCGGTCAAACCCCCGTCGCGGCGACGGTGACCGTGTCCCCGCAGTCGCGGGCAGCCTAGCGAGGGCCGCCCCTGGGGGTCTCCGCGGGGGCCGCCGTCGGGCATGGCCCGCATCGTCCCGTCGGCGTCGTAGGACCCCGACCCGTCGGGTGGGCTCAGCCATTACGGCTCGTCCCAGGCGGTCTCGGCATCCATCGCTCCACGGCCGGCCACGGTGCCGATGACCCCGTGCTCCTCGGCCAGGAAGATGGGGGATCGGGCGTGGTCGATGAACCTCGCCTCGTCCTCGAACAGGGCGATGGCCGCGGCCAATCCCTCGGGCGTGTCGGCCGAAGCGGTGATGGCGCCGGCGTCCTGGAACCAGATCTCGGCCACACCGTCGTAGGGCTCGGGTGCATTCCGGGAGGCCCGCACGGCGTCGGCCTCGGGGGAGGGTCGGGTGTGGTTCTGCACGTAGCGGACGATGCCGAGGGCAGCGGCGTGCTGCTGGACCAGCGGGGCGTGGGTGTCGCGCCAGTAGCGCTGGAACTCGTCGAGGCCCATGCCCTCCCGGCGGTGCAGGCAGAACAGCAGCTTGATCATGGGCGCACTCTGACACGGCGATGTCTCAGGGGCCGGGCGGCTGGGCGATACTGGACCGGTAACGGTGGACCTGGAGGACCTGAGCGACGACGTCTTGGCCTTCTTGGCCGAGCGCCACCTGGCCACGCTCACCACGATGCGGCCCGACGGCACCCTCCACGTCGCCCCGGTGTGCTTCACCTATGAGCCGGCGACGAGGCTGGCCCGCAGCATCACCTTCCACCCCGCTCGCCGGGTGGCCAACATCGGCACCGGCGCCGAGTGGCCCTCTGCCAGGTCGACGGCGGCCGCTGGCTGACCCTCGAGGGCGAGGCCGTCGTCGCCGACGACGTCGACCGGGTTGCCCACGCCGTCCGCCGCCACGCCACCCGCTACCGCGAACCCGGCGAGCGCGTCGACCGCGTCGCCATCGGGATCACCGTCGACCGCATGACGGATCGAGCCTGAGCCTGCCGCGCAGACGACCTCGACGCCCGTCGGGGCCGGCACTACGCTCCACGCTCGAGGGGCGGGGACGCCATGGCACGGGTACTGATCACGGGTTGCTCCACCGGGATCGGCCGGGCCACCGCCGTCGAACTGGTCGCTCGGGGTCACGAGGTGGTGGCCACCGCCCGTCGCCCCGAGAGCCTCGACGGCCTCGAGGTCGCCGCCCGCCTGGCCCTCGACGTGGACGACGCGGCTCGGTGCAGGCCGCCGTCGTCGGTGGCGGGGACCGTCGACGTCCTGGTCAACAACGCCGGCTGGGAGAGCGCCGGACCGGTCGAGAAGGCGGACCTCGACGAGGTGCGGGCCATGTTCGAGACCAACCTGCTGGGCGCGGCCCGCATGGTCCAGGCGGTGCTGCCCGCCATGCGGGAGCGGGGGAGCGGCACCATCGTCAACGTCTCGTCGGTGGCCGGCGTGGTGGCCGGCCCGCTCAACGGCTTCTACGCCGCCAGCAAGCACGCCCTCGAGGCCATGTCGGAGAGCCTCCACTACGAAGTCGGACACTTCGGGATCCGGGTCGTGATCATCGAGCCCGGGGCGTTCGCCACCGCATTCGGCGACAACGCCCGCCGTCACGGCGAGGACACTGCGCCCTACGACGAGCTCCGCCGCCAGTGGGACGCCGCGTCCGATGTCCTGGCGGGCGGCGCCGCCCCCGGCCCCGAGCACGTGGCCAAGGCCATCGCCGACGCCATCGAGTCCGACGGCCCGCCCCTGCGCATCCCCGTCGGCGACGACGCCCAACTCGTGGTCGCTGTCCGGGCCGCCAATGACGACGCCACCTTCGAAGCCACCATGCGGGAGACCCTCGGCCTCACCTGGTGAGCCGCCCACACCGGTTCGCTGGTCGATGCAGGCCGACACGTTCTGGGGGTACGTGCTCGTGTTCTTCCAGGGCCTGTTCTGGCCGGCCTGGATGGTCTATGAGGGATTCGCCGCCCTCGACGCCTGACCGGCGACGGCCTCCTCAGGCGTAGCGGAGGGCGTCGCCCGGGCGGAACCGCACCGCTCGGCGCACCGGGAGGTGGAGCACGAGCGAGGGAGAGGACGACCGTCCCGACCAGCGCCACCAGCACGTTGGCCGGGGGGAAGAGGACGGGGATGCGGACGTCGGCGACCTCCCAGATCAGCCGGACCAGCAGGCGGTCGAACGCGTAGCCGAGCGGGATGCCGATGACCCACCCGGCGACCGCGATGGCGACCCCCTCGGTGGTGAAGATGCGACGGACGTCGCGGGCCCGGGCCCCGATGCAGCGGACGATGCCGATCTCGCGGGTGCGCTCGAGCACGTTGGTCGTGATGGCGTTGGCCAGCCCCACCATGCTCATGGCCACGATGACGAAGCCGAGCAGTCCGATCGTGGTCGTCAGCGAGCGGTTCGCCGCGACCTCGTCCTGCTCGGCGACGTAGCTGACCTCGGTGTCGACCTCGTAGCCGAGGGCCGCCAACCGGTCCTCCAGCCGGGTCGTCGTGCGATCGACGACGGCCGGGTCGGAGCTGTCGGCCCGGACCCAGTAGGCGTTGGCGCCTTCCGGCAGGCCGATCAACGCCCTCGCCGTCGTCAGGGGGATGTAGACCGCGGTTCCGTCCTCCTGCTGGTTGTCGGCGAGGCCGACCACGCGGAAGTCGGCCGTACCGGCCGCGCTCTCGATCGACACGTCGTCGTCGACCTCGATGCCGAGGAGTTGGGCGATGTTGCGCTCGACGACGGCGACCAGTTCCTCGTCCTGCTCCTCGGCGCGGGTGAACCAGCGGCCGTCGGCCAGCCGGTAGTCGAGCAGCGGCTCCTGCTCGACGCCCCAGACGAAGGCCTCCTGGCCGTTCAGCACCACCGTGTTCTTGAGCACGGGCTCGGCCTCGGCGACCCCGGGTGTGGCGCGGATCTCCCGCTCGGCCTCGGCGTCGAAGAGGTCCCGCCCGCTGGTGGAGACCTGCAGGTCCTCGAGATGGCTGCTCCAGGACCGGCGGCTGGCCTCGGTGGCGGCCGCGGCCACGCCCAGGACGGCGAGCAGGTTCCCGACGGCGAGGGCGACGATCAACGCCGTGGCCAGGCTCCGCCGCTTGCGCCGTCCGACGTTGCGCAGCCCGATCTGCATCGTGCGGGGCAGGAACCCGGCCCGCCGCAGCGCCCGGTCGGCCGCGCCCTGGCCGCCGAACGTCGAGCCGCTGGCTTCGAGCGCATCCCGCAGGTCGACGCGGAGGCCCCGACGGATGGCGGGCAGGGCCGCCAGCGCCGGCGCCAGCAGGCCGACGAGCAGGCTGACCGCCAGCACGGTCGGGTCGACGCCGAAGCCCACGTCGACGACCCAGAAGAGCGAGCCGAAGTAGCGGGCCAACAGGCTCGAGAGCAGGATGCCGAGGGCGGCGCCCACCAGCGCCGCGATCCCACCCAGCAGCAACGTGGTCCGCAGGTAGACGGCCGCGACCTGGCGCCGCCGGGCGCCGATGGCCCGCATGATCCCGATCTCCCGGGTCTGCTCGGCGACCAGGGTGCTCATCGTGCTCGAGATCAGGACCACCGCCGACAGCAGGGCCAGGACCGTCAGCGCGCTCAGGAACCGGGCGAAGGCCTCGGTGTCGGCCTTGCCCGGCCAGTCGCCCGGCGCCCGCACCTGCGGGAGGTTCGCGAAGCCGTTGAACCCCGGCACCGATTCCAGGTGGGTGCGCACCGCCTCGACCGTCGCCTCGGCGGCGTCCGGACTCGGGTCGTCGAGCCGCAGGGCCAGCCGGTCGACGCCCGCCTCGCCGCTCAGCTCCGCCACCGTCGACGCCGTCGCGTACAGCACGATCACGTTGTTGTCCTGGACGTGCTCGCCCCCCGGCAGGCTGCGGGCCCGCCCGGTGAGCGGGCAGCGTGCGGTCCTCGCCCGTGCCGCTCAGCACGGTGACCTCGTCGCCCGCTCGGCCGTCGTACAGCCCGACGTTGGCGTCCTGGACGTCGGCGACCAGTTCACCGTCGCCGGCCAGGGCCCCGGAGTCGATCCGGACGACGTCGACCTCCTGGGCGGCGAAGTCGCGCACCCCGACCACGCGGGCCGGGGCCCGTCGCTCACCGATCAGGACCCGCACGTCGATGCTCGAGGTGGCCTCGACGGCGGCCACGTTGGGGAGGGCGGCGATGTCGTCGAGTTGGTCGTCGGTGAGCTCGACGGGCCGCAGCGCCAGGGTCACGTCGGCCAGGCGGCCGTCCCGGACCTCGTCCTGCATGGCCCGGTCGATCAGCGTCGGGATGGCGAGGAAGGAGATGCTGGCCACCGCCAGGGCCAGGGTCGTCACCGTGAAGGCCGCCCGGGCCCGCCGCCCGGTCAGGTCCCGCACCGACTTGTGCCACGACGCCGACAGCACGGCCGGCCTCAGTCGGCCACGACGACGCCGTCGCGGATCTCGATCACCCGCGGGGCCCGCGCCGCCAGCTCCCGGTCGTGGGTCACGAAGAGGATCGTCTTGCCCTCCCGGTTCAGCTCCTCGAGCAGCCCGAACATGTCGGCCGCCGTGACCGTGTCGAGGTTGCCGGTCGGCTCGTCGCCGACGATCAGCCTCGGTTCGGCCGCCAGGGACCGGGCGATGGCCACCCGCTGCTGCTCGCCGCCGGACAGCTCCGCCGGCAGGTGGTCGGCCTTGTCGCCGAGCCCCACCAGCTCGAGGTTCCGGCGGGCCCGGTCGAACCGCTCGCTCTTCGAGCCGCGCCGCAGGAAGTCGAGCGGCAGCACGGCGTTCTCCAGCGCCGACAGCGTCGGCAGCAACTGGAAGAACTGGAACACGATCCCGACGTTCGCCCCTCGCCAGACCGCCAGTTCCTCCTCGCTCAGCTGGTCGAGGCGCTGTCCGTCGAAGGTGACCCGGCCCGCCGTCGGCCGATCGATCCCGGTGACCATGTTCAGGACCGTCGACTTGCCGCTCCCCGACGGGCCCACCAGAGCGACCATCTCCCCGCCGGCGATCTCCAGGTCGACGCCCCGCAGCGCCCGGTACTCGACCCGCCCGGTCCGGTAGACCTTCTCGACCCCGACGAGCTCGATGAGCGGCGGCTGCGGCACCGTCTAAGCATCCCAGGCCGGGGGGCGCCTCCGCCCGAGGCGAACGTCCCGTCAGCCGAGCGCCCTCGGCGCCCGAGACCCGACGATCGGCTACGGGTCGGCTGACCTTTGTGATCGAGGCGCCCGCCGCGACAATGGTCAGATGAGCGAGGTGAAGAGCGCCGACGCGTGAACCGGACCGCGACGCCACGACGTCACGTCGGGCGTGCCCGACGGACGCCGCTGGCGGTGGACCGGCGTGACGGCTGGGTCGACCCGCGACCCGGGTGGTGTCCCGGTGGTGCACCGGCCGCCATTGCCGGTCGCGATCGCCGGGGGCGTCGTCAGCGCCTTCCGCCGAGGCATCGGTTACGCGTCCCGTCCGGCTCACGACCTGCGGTTGCCCCGTTTCGAGGCCCGTTTGGTGCCGTTGCCGTCCCGCAACCTGGCCACTGTCCTGCACGCAACCCTCGACGAGCTGGTCATCGGCGGCTTTCAGACCCTCCGCGAGGGGCTGTCCCCTTCGGAGTTCGAGCGGGTCGAGCAGGAGGTCGATGCGGCGATCTCCCTCTTCGAGCGAGAGGGATGGCTCGAGGATCCCTCCGCCTACCACCTGTCCCCGCCGCCGCTGACCGACCCGGCGACCGGGGAGCGCCGCGTGCTGGCCACCACCTACGCAACGGTCTCCTTCGAGAGCGGCTACGAGCCCCATCCGGGTGAGCCGGGCCGATCGCGGTGGCTCGGCTACGAAGCGAACCGCACGGCCCGGGCGCTCATGCTGCGCCACGAGGACGGGCCCCGGCCTTGGCTGGTGTGCCTCCACGGCGCCGAGTCCGCTCGCCCGTGGGTCGACACCCGCATGTTCCGCGCCGAGTACCTGCACCGGGTCATGGGTCTGAACGTGCTGCTCCCCGTGCTTCCGCTCCACGGGCCGCGCCGCCGGGGCACCGATGCGTCCTTCCCGACGATGGATCTCCTCGACAACCTGCACGGCCTCGCGCAGGCGGTGTGGGACGTGCGGCGCCTCCTGTCGTGGGTGAGGCGCCAGGATCCGATCGGCGTCGGGCTCATGGGGTTCTCCCTGGGTGGCTACACGGCGGCATTGGTGGCCGGGCTCGAGGCTGAGCTCGACTGCGTGATCGGTGCTGCCCCGGCGTCGGACTTCCCGGCCCTGTTCCGGCGGAACATGCCCCGACCCGGGCGTGAGCAGGTTCGGTTTCGTCTGCTCATGACGAAGGCGGAGACCCTGCACCGGGTCGTCTCTCCCCTGGCGTTGCCGCCGGCCACCCCTGCGGAGAACCTGTTCCTGGTGTCCGGCTTGGCTGACCGGCTCGCCCATCCCACCGAGCAGGTCGCCGGTCTCTGGCATCACTGGGGCCAGCCGGTGATCCTCTGGCACCATGGCGGCCACGTGGGCCATCAGTTCGTCGCCGATGCCGCCCGCTTCGTGGACGACGTGATCGGCCGCACGCTCGTCACGACGCACCGCCCCGACGCCGGGGCCGGACGCCACGAGGATCGAAACGCGGCGCAAGACTGAGAGGGCAGCCGAGCGAAAGGGGTCGAGATGGGCGACGGCGATGGTGAGCGGTTCATGTCCCGGCGCGACGCCATCCTCTGGGACCTCGATCGCGACCCTCGGTTCCGCGCCGGTGTGGCCAGCCTGCTGGTGCTCGACCGCGAGCCCGACCATGACCGCTTCCTCGAGAAGATGGAGCGAATATCTCGTCTGCAGCCGAGATTGCGCCAACGGGTGGTCGAGTCGCCGGTTCCGTTCACCCCGCCTCGCTGGCTCGTGGACGGGGACTTCGACCTCGCCCGTCACCTTCGGCGGGTGCCGGTCGAGGCCCCCGGGGACCTGCGAGAGGTGCTCGACGTCGCGGCCTCCGAGACGGCCACGCCGTTCGACCCCGACCGGCCGCAGTGGCGCTACACGCTGTGCACCGGACTGAGCGGTGGGCGGGCCGCCCTCTTGCAGGTGGCCCACCACGCGATCGCCGACGGGCTCGGTGGGGTGGAGCTCGCCGCCGAGTTCTTCGACGCCGACCGCACCGGGGCCACCTCCGGTCCGCTGCCGCCCGCACCCGAGGCCGAGGACCTCGGCCCTCTCTCGCTGACCCGGGACGCGCTGGAGCAGGTCGGCCGCCAGAGCTTCGCCGTGGTCGGCGGGTTGACGGCCGCCGCGGGGGGCGTTCTGGCCCGGATCGGTCGTGACCCGGTCGGATCCGGGCGGTCCGGCCTCGCCTACGTGGGCTCCGCGCTCCGACTCATGAGGCCGGTGAACGAGACCGCCTCGCCCGTCATGAGGGGACGGAGCGAAGACCGCCGGTTCGACGTGCTCGAGGTCGACTTCGACGCTCTGCACCACGCCGCCCGGACCGCCGGGGCCACCGTGAACGATGCCTTCCTGACCGCGATCTCAACCGGGCTCGGCCGCTATCACGAGGCCCACGATGCCCCGGTCGACAGGCTTCGAGTGACCATGCCGATCAGCACCCGCCGCGCCTCGGATCCGAGCGCCAGCAACCGCAACGACGCCGCCCGCTTCGAGCTGCCGGTCGGCGCGGACGACGTCGCCGGCCGCCTGGCCCGGGTCCACGCCGTGAGCAGCGCGATGCGGCGCGAGCCGGCGCTCACCGCCCCCGGCGTCGTCGCCGGCATCGTCGGCCTGCTTCCTGCCCAGGTGATGGTGCCCGTGATGGGCAGCTTCATGTTCCACATGGATCTGCTGGCCAGCAACGTGCCCGGCTTCCCCGAGGCGCCCTATCTGTGCGGGGCACGCGTCGAGCGGTGGTACCTCCTCGGGCCGACCGAGGGCTCCGCTCTGGCCGTGACGCTCCTCTCCCACGCGGGGCGTGGCTGTGTGGGCGTCACCACCGATGTGGCCGCGGTCGAGGACCCCGATCGGCTCGTCGCCTGCCTGCGCGAAGGCTTCGCGTCCGTTCTGGCCCTCGCCGACTGACGGTCCCGGCCGGTCAGCCGGTGGGGTCGCGGGGGATGCCCCGCGGGGTGGCGGCGAAGGTGGCGGGGTAGGCGGCGAGGAAGGCGGCGGCGAGGCGGAGCTCGCGGGCGTCGACGCACTCGCCGATCTTGTGGGTGTTCTGCTCGATCCCGGGTCCGAAGCCGATCATCGGCGGGTGGACGACGTCGCCGGCGTCGATCCAGCCCTTGTCGGCGGGCACCGCCGCCTCGCCGGCGGGCACGGTGAAGCCGACGCCGTCGGTGGAGAAGATCCAGCGGTCGACCCGGGCCTCCGGCCGCAGGCCGCCGCTCGGCGCGGGTTCCGGGACGGCGGGCGTGACCACCTCGGGTGTAGGTCTCGACGGCGGCGGTGACCGCCGGGTGGTCCTCGGGCGTCACCCAGCCGGGGTAGATCTGCGGGTTGTCGGGCACGGTGGCCCCGCCAGGTCGGCCGGTCGTAGTGCGGGACGGTCACCTCGACGGCGAGGCCGGCCGCCCGGGCGGCCGCGACGGCGTCGAGCCCCTCGATGTCGGCTCGGGCCGCCTCGGGGTGTTCGCCCGCGGTCAACCGGCGGTCGAACCGGAACGTGAACCGGGCCGGGACGGCGCAGTCGCTGGGGGTGTCGAGCGACGCCCACGACGCCGTCCGGGTCCCGCGGCCGAGGAACGGGTCGTCGTCGAAGCCCTGGCCCCGCTCGTGGCGGGCGGCGGCCTCGGCGAGGACGGCCGACCCGAACTCGAGGGGGTTGAGGCCCTCGGCGGGCATCGAGCCGTGCGCCGAACGGCCCGTCACCGTCACCTCGATCTGCATGCGGCCCCGCTGACCCCGGTAGATGCCGAGCGCCCCCTTCACGGCGTCGCCGGTGCCCTCGGTCAGCACGATGGCGTCGGGGATCGCCGTGGCCCCGGCCAGGGCCTGGGCCAGGAACCACCGCGACCCACCGCCGTCGTTGTCCTCCTCGGCCACCGTGCCGTGGGCCCGCACGACCACGCCCCGCAGCGCCCCCTCCGGGGCCAGCTCCAGGGCGATGCGGGTGGCCAGGATCTGGCAGACCACGCCGCTCAGCTGGTCGGCTGAGCCCCGCCCGAAGACGAGGTGGTGCCACTCGTCCTCCGGGGGCAGGTGGCCCAGCTCGGCCCGGAGGGCCGCCCGGTCGATCCGCTCGGCGTCGACCAGCCCGTCGTAGGCGTCCACGCCGACCAGGTGCTCGCGCCACTGGGAGCGCAGGGCGGCGACGGTGTCGGTGTGGCCGTCGAACCACACGACCCGCTTGGCCGCCTCGTCGATCCCGTCGTCGGGGTCCTGCACCGTCCACCAGAGGTTCCCGAAGTCGTCGAAGCCGACGTCGGCCTCGTCCCGCACGGCGCCGATCTCGACGATCCGGCGCCGGAGGTACTCGAGGCGGGGCCCCTCGTGGTTGCTGAGGCCGCAGGCGGGGTCGCCACCCTCCTCGATCGGGCGGTCGACGTGGTCGGCGGGGATGCGGATGGCCTCACGGAGGATCTCGACGGCCAGCGGCAGGTCGCGCTGGGCCAGCTCGGCGGCCCGCTCGCCCAGGCTCACCGGAGGCTCCGGGCGGCGGCGTCGAGCCGTTCGGCCAGGTCGGCCACCTTGGCGCCGGCCAGCAGGGCCATGATCACGTAGACCTTGCCGTTGGCCTCACGGGCGACGTCCACGGCGTGGGCCCGCATGACCCCGGGGGTCACCTCGGCACCGATGTCGGCCGGCAGGCAGTGCAGGTAGCGGGCCGCGCCGCCCTCGGTGAGGGCCATGCGGCGCTCGTCGCAGATCCAGTCGGCGTGGGTGGCGTTGCGCTCCAGGGCCCGGGCCTCGATGGCGTCCAGGGCCTCCGCGTCACCCGTCTCGTTGGCCGCCACCCGCTCCTGCATCAGGTCGAGCGGGCCCCACGACTTGGGGTAGACCGCGTGGGCGCCCCGGAAGGCCTCGTCCATGTCGTCGACCACCCGGAAGGAGCCCCCTGACGCGGCGGCGTTGGCCTCGGCGCCGGCCAGGGCCTCGGGGGACAGGGCGTAGCCCTCGGGATGGGCGAGGGTGATCGCCGCGCCGAACCGGGTGAGCAGGGTGATCAGGCCCTGGGGGACCGAGAGGGGCTTCGCGTAGGAGGGGGAGGTCGCCCAGCTGACGGTGACGGGGCGGCCCTCGAGGCCGTCGGGGAAGCACTCGCCCAACCAGGCGAGGTCGGCCAGCGTCTGGGTCGGGTGGTCGACGTCGCACTGGAGGTTCACCACGGGGACGGCCCGGGGGTCCCCGGTGGCGGCGAGGTACTCGTCGATGCCCCGCTGGACATCGCGCAGGAAGCGGTTGCCGGCGCCGAGGACGAGGTCGTGGCGCACCCCGAGGGCGTGGGCGTTCATGCCGAGCATGGCCCCGGTCTCGACGGCGGTCTCGCCGTGGGCCACCTGGGTGGAGGACCCGTCGACGATCACCGGGTGCATGCCGAGGCGGGCCGCGGCGCCCGACCAGGCGCTGCGGGTCCTCGTCGAGCGGTCGAAGAACAGGGCGTAGGCCAGCTCCCGGGGGCACAGCTCGGGCACCCCGCCGACCCGGTCGAGGGTGGCGAAGGCCCGGGTCAGGTCGAGGACGGTGCGCAGGTCCTCGACCGACCACTCCTGGGTGGTCGGCAGGCTGCGCCCGTGCAGCCGGGCGACGGCATCGCCGTCGAGCTCGAGCGACCCGGTCCCCACCCGGCCACCTTATGACTCGTCTCCACCTCGGGGACCTTCGACCCTGGCCCCCGGCCCGCACCGGGTGGACGGTGAACCTGCAGTCAGCGAGTTGTGAGGAGGTGGCGGTGGGCGTTGCTCCTACTACGGCCCGGACATCAACCGGTGCGAGACGGTGATGACGGTCCCCCCGGTCGGCCTGCCCTTGCCGATGGCCGCGAGGTGCGGTACTTCTTTGCGGGGCGATCGCGGCGAAGGAGCTCGCGGGCTGGACCGGTCTCGACGGCGGTTTCGAGGCCGTCGGCGTCCACGACGGGGCGCTGGCAGCCAACCACGCTCGAGAGGCGGGAGCATGTCAATCCGACGGAGTGTGACGGTCGCTCTGGCGATCGTCCTGGCGGCGGGGGGGACCTCCGTCCCCGGTTCGACGGCGCAGACGGGTGCGGAGTCGACGGTCGAGTCGGCCGCTCGAGCCGTGCGGTTCGTGGACGGCCGCGGCGACGTCCCCTACCCACGCGGTGACATCGTCGTGGCCCAGGCCGTCCAGTACCTCCCGGGGGGAAGCCTCGTCCTGGATCTGCGAGCGGCCCGACCCACCAACCCCTACCGCCATCGGCTGTGGCAACAGGGGGTGTCGCAGATCACCTGGTTGCTCGACACCACCCGGGCCGGGCCGGACTGGAACTACCGGGTCACGGCCACGGCGGCCGCCGACGGGCCCTTCACCGCCGGGGTCTTCGGTCGGGACGGAACGCGGATCTGCACCGCCGTCGCGACCTTCCCCCTCGCCCGTGACTACCGGGTGGCCGTACCCACCTCCTGTGTCGGTCTCGTCTGGCGCCTGCGGGCCCAGCTCGCCTGGGACCACCAGTTGTCGACCCGTGGCCCCGAATCGGTCGATCGCGTTCCCAACCGAGGCTGGCTGGCCCTCTGGGCCTAGGACCGGAGACCGCCACCGGACCTGCGTCCCGACCGGTCGCCGACCTGCGTCTACCATTCGGCGTGGCTCCCGCTGAGCTCCGACGTGCGGTTCTGATCACGGGGGCCTCTGGTGGGATCGGCGCCGCCATCGCCCGGGCCTTTGCCGGATCCGGCGATCGCGTCGCGGTGCACTACGGCTCCGGTGCGACCCGCGCCGAGGCCGTGCTCGCATCGCTCCACGGTGACGACCACATGGTGGTCCGGGCCGATCTCGCGGATCCCGCCGCGATCCTCGCGATGGTCGATCAGGTCGCCGTCGGGTTCGGTGGCATCGACGTGCTGGTCAACAACGCCGGCGTGTACGAGCCGCACCCGATCGGCGACACGGATTACGCCACCTGGCAGCGGGCATGGCGCGACACCCTCGCGGTCAACCTCGTGGGGGCGGCCAACGTGACCTGGTGCGCCGCCCAGCACATGGCCCGGGGCGGCCGGATCGTGAACGTCGCGTCGCGTGGTGCCTTTCGGGGGGAGCCTCGGCAGCCGGCCTACGGCGCGAGCAAGGCGGGCCTGGTCGTGTTCGGCCAGTCACTCGCCCGCGCCCTCGGGCCGCGGGGAATCGCGGTCACGTCGGTCGCGCCCGGCATCACCGACACCGACATGGCGAAAGCGGCTCTGGCCGGCGCCGAGGCCGAGGGCCGGCGGGCCGAGAGCCCGCTCAACCGGATCACCTCGCCCGACGACGTCGCCGCCGCGGTCCTCTACCTGGCGTCGCCCGCCGCCGAGATGGCGAGCGGCACGGTGCTCGACCTCAACGGGGCGTCGCACCTCCGCCTGTGACCCTGTCGCGGGTGACGCGGTGGTGTCAGGCGAAGGTGAGGGGGATGCTGACCCGGGGGGCGCCGCTCTGGAGCCGGCGACGGCGAGTAGTCCCTTGAGGCCGCCGGCCGCGTGCGTCCCGGCCGCCCGGCGGATGACCCGGCCGTCGTCAGGTCCGAGTGGCTCGGACGAACGCGGAGAAGACCTGGCCGTCGGCCGCCCGGGCCGTTTCGAGGTCGAGGCCGGCGTCACCGAGGAACTCCCGAGCGTCCTCCGCGGTGTAGACGCGGGTCGGTTCGATCTCCACGGCGGTGAACCCGGCGGCCACGGCCCGCGTTGGTACTCGTCCTCCTCGAGCGCCCCGGCCACACAGCCGATCCAGGCCTCGATGCTCCGGCGGATCGTCGGGTCCAGGTCGCCCCGGATCACGACGTCGGACACCGCGAAGCGGCCGCCGGGACGCAGGACCCGGTGGGCCTCCCGGAACACCGCGGGCTTGTCGGCGGAGAGGTTGATGACGCAGTTGGAGATGATGACGTCGACGCTCTCGTCGGGGAGAGGCACGTCCTCGATGGTGCCCTTCAGGAACTCGACGTTCTCGACGCCGGCCTCCCGCTGGTTCTGGCGGGCCAGCTCGAGCATCTCGTCGATCATGTCGAGCCCGTAGACCTTGCCGTCGGGCCCACCCGGCGGGCCGAGAGCAGGACGTCGATGCCCCCGCCCGAGCCGAGGTCGAGCACCACCTCGCCTTCGCGGAGGTCGACCAGCGCCGTCGGGTTGCCGCACCCCAGCGACGCCGACATCGCCGTCGTCGGGACGGCGGCGGCCTGTTCGTCGTCGTAGAGGTCGGTCGTGATCGGGTTGCCCTCCGGCGCGCACGCCGTCGGCCCGCAGCACGAGCCGGCGTCATCGGGGGCGATCAGGCCACTCGCCAGGGCCGCGTAGCGCTCCGCGACCACCTCCCGCAGCCGTGCGCCGGTCGTGGCCTCGCTTGTGGCTTCCTGTGCGTCGCTCACGCCGTCACCTCGCGATCGGTGGGCACCACCAAGATAGAGGTGATGTCCGGTCCGAGCGATCGGGGTGGTCACGGCGGGGCTGTACTGGCGTGCCGTGTGGCGCCAGCTGATCCATCCGGATCTCCGCGACAAGCCGGTGATGCGCAAGGAGTGCGCCACCTGCGGGGGCCGGGTGGTCTACGGGGGTCACGGGCCGGCGGCCTGTTATGTCTCGGATGGCTACCAGGGCCCGGAGTGCACCTACTTCGACTGCGAGCCGTGTGACACCCGGTGGTGCGTCCAGATGGACGAGCGGGACCCGAGAGAGTTCAATCCCCGGGTGATTCAACTGCGCCTCCAGGGATTCGGGTGGCCCGTCACCACCGGACGCTCCTGGGATGGGCGCATCTGACCGGTCGCCGTCCGGCCCGCGCCCTGCCGGCTCTGTCACTACGGCGCCGCGGTGGTGCCCCGGCTCGGTCACAGGGCCGGCGTACCAGAGGGGTGTGACCACCCCGCGTCGCCGCCCGATCGCGTTCGGCCGGCCGCCGCGGAGGGCACACCGGACTACAAGCTGTTCATCAGCGAGTTCGTGGCGGCCCTGCGTGCTGGAATGGACCAGGAGCCGGGAGAGGGGAAGGTGGTCGTGATCCACGGCGATCTGGTGCCGCGGGCGCGGGCGTTCGCCGAGGAGGTGCACGCCGGTGACACCCGCAAGGGCGGTGGCCTGCCCTACTTCGAGGCCCACCTCGAGCCCGTGGCCGAGCTCGTCCGCCAGAGCGGCGGCAGCAGCACCCAGATCGCGGCCGCCTACCTCCACGACGCGGCGGAGGACCACGGTGGCCGAGCCATGCTCGACCACATCCGGGCGGAGTTCGGCGCCGACGTGGCCGACATCGTCCGGGACCTCTCCGACAGCCTCGCCGACACCACCGACGGCTCGGCGAAGGAGCCGTGGCCCGCCCGCAAGCAGCGCTACCTGGCCGCCCTGGCCGAGAAGCCGGTGCGCTCCCTGGAGGTCTCGGTGGCCGACAAGCTCCACAACGCCGAGACCACGCTCGCGGACCTGGAGCGCATCGGTGTCGCCGTGTGGCAGGACTTCAACGAGCCGCGCCCCGAGGCCCAGCTCTGGTACTACACGACCCTGGCGGAGGTGTTCGCGGACCGCATCCCCGACCACCCGCTGACCCCACGGATGACCACCGTGGTCGAGGCCATGGCCCACAAGGTGCTCGAGGAGCGCCCCGACCTGGACGACCGCCGACCCTGGCCCCCACCCGACGACGCCCCGTGACCCCGTCCCGCAACCTTGTCCACGGGCCCTCGGCGCCTTCGTCGGCCTGACCGTGGGCGACGCCCTCGGCGCGCCATTCGACCCCGTGGCCGGCGGGGGAGAGATCCGTTACGGTTCGTGCCGGGTGCGGCGGGGCATTCCGGCAGTCGAACGAAGGAGAAGCGCATGGTGAACCATGGTCAGCGCCGGCGGGTCGCGGTCGCCCTTGCCGCCGTCGCGGCGCTCGTCGCCGCATTCGTCCCGGCCGCGTCGGCCGACAACGGCACCGATACGCGGGCGCTCCGCGACGCGGTCACCGTTGAGGGCGTCCTCGCCCATGAGCAGGCGTTCCAGCAGATCGCGGACGCCAACGGGGGCACCCGTGCCGCAGGAACGTCGGGCTACGAGGCCTCGGGCGTCTACGTCGAGGACCTGCTCGATGATGCCGGATACGTGGTGAGGAGGCAGGAGTTCACCTACGAGCAGTTCATCCTCGATGGGAGCACGATGGCGCAGACGGCGCCCGGTTCGATCTCCTATGTGGAGGACCAGGACTTCGCAGCGATGACCTACTCGGGCTCCGGTGGCGTAACCGCACCGGTACAGGTGGTCGACATCAACCTCGCCGGTGACCGCGCCCTCGACGAGTGGCTGCGAGGCCGGCGACTTCGCCGGCTTCCCGGCGGGCCACATCGCCCTCATCCAGCGGGGCACCTGCACCTTCCGCATCAAGGTCGACAACGCCGCCGCGGCCGGCGCCAGCGCGGTGATCGTGTTCAACCAGGGCAACGTCGTGCCCGGCGACGACCGCGTCGGGCTGTTCTTCGGCACCCTCGACCCGCCGATGGCCGCGATTCCGGCCGTGAGCACCACCTTCGACCTCGGCGCGGCGCTCGCCACCACGCCCGGGCTGGCCGATGCGCGTCGCCGTCGACGCCACGGTCGAGTCGACCACGACGTTCAACGTCCTCGCCGACACCCCCGGCGGGCGGCACCGACCGCACGGTGGTCGTGGGCGCCCACCTGGACTCGGTGGCCGAGGGGCCCGGCATCAACGACAACGGCAGCGGCTCATCGGCCATCCTGGAGACAGCGCTGCAGATGGCCGCGCTCGGCATCGAGCCGGAGAACCGGGTGCGCTTCGCCTTCTGGGGCGGCGAGGAGGACGGCCTGATCGGCTCGGAGTACTACGTCTCCCAGCTCGACGCCCGCGCCATCCGACAGCACGCCGTGAACCTCAACTTCGACATGGTCGGCTCACCGAACTTCGTCCGCTTCGTCTACGACGGCGACGGCTCGGCGTTCGGCGCCACCGGGCCCAACGGCTCCGCCCGAGTCGAGCGGGTGTTCCTCGACTACTTCGCCTCGCAGGGCCTGGCCACGTCACCGACCGAGTTCGACGGTCGCTCCGACTACTTCGCCTTCATCAACAACGGCATCCCGGCCGGTGGCCTGTTCACCGGCGCCGAAGACATCAAGACCGCTGAGGAGGCCGCCGTCTACGGCGGTACCGCGGGGGTCGCCCACGACCCGTGCTACCACCAGGCCTGCGACACGCTCGCCAACCTGAGTGAGCGCGCCCTCGACCAGATGTCCGATGCCATCGCCCACGTCACGTTGACGTTCGCCGAGACCACCTCGGCCGTCAACGGCACTGCGCAGGGCGGCGGCCACGGCAACATCGACTTCGAGCTGAAGGGCAACCGCGCCATCAAGTGAGCCATAGGTGTCCCTGAGAGGTGCGGGGGCACAGTACTGCCGTTGTCCCTCACGTCTGGCCACGCCGATCTCGAGATGGCGAGTGCCTCGCGGCGGGTGTTACGTCGCCGCACCAGGGGCGCAGGCGACGATGTCACCCCAGGATCAAACCGGAACCTCGGCGCCGGTCCCTAACACGACGGTGGCCGTGATGAGGCGGGTCATGGCGAGTCGGGACCGAGATCGGTCGTGGCCGTCGGCCGGCTCGACACCCGGATGAGGGGGCGCTCCCGGCGGAAGCGGACGTCGGCGGGGGCGGGGCCGTCCAGCTCGCGGGCGTACTGGTGGCCCGAGTACACCGCGGTGGCGATCGTTCCCGGTGCCGCGCAGTCGCCGATCCGTTCGATCGCGATGCGTCCGCGCAGCGACTGGTAGAGCGAGTCCTGGGGCACCCGCGAGGTGGTCATCACCACGCTCGCGGCCTCGACCTCGCGCCCCCGGCCGGTGTAGATGCACTCGAGGGACGCCGAGCCGTCACCGACCGCAGCCAGCGACGTGCCGGTCTCGACCACGATGCCCAGATCCAGCACCCGCGCCTGGATCCGGTGCTGCTCCTCGGTGTGGGTGGTCCAGGTCGACACCTCGTTGGCCGGCGTCACCAGCGTCACCTCCAGCCCGGCCCGGCGCAGCTTCTCCGCGATGACGCCGCCGAGGTAGTAGTGGTCGTCGTCGAAGACGACCACCGGGCCCGGTCGGCAGGACCCCGGCCATGATGTCGTCGGGGGTGATGACCGAGGGGCGATCCCAGCCCTCGACCGGTTCCTCGAGCCAGCGCCCGGTGCCGTCGCGCCGCCACCGGGCGCCGGTCGCGATCACGACCCGGTCGGCGTCGAACTCGAGGATCTGGGCCTCGTCGACGTCGCTGTCGAGGAAGACCTCGACGGTGGGCAGCTTCTGGATCTGGGTCAGCCGCCAGTCCCGCACCCGGCTGTAGGCGGCGAGGCCCGGCAGGGCGCTCTCGAGGGCGACGCGCCCGCCGAGCTCGGTGCGGCGTTCGGTCAGGGTCACCGCGTAGCCCCGTTGGCCGAGGGCGACGGCCGCCTCGAGGCCGGCGGGGCCGCCCCCCACGATGAGCACGCGGGCGTCCGAGCCTCGGGGCGGGATGCGCTCGGGGTGCCAGCCCTTGCGCCACTCCTCGCCCATCGTGGGGTTCTGCGTGCAGCGGATCGGCGTGCCGGTCTGGTCGCCGGCGTAACAGATGTTGCAGCCGATGCACTCCCGGATGTCGTCGTCGCGCCCTTCGGCGATCTTGGTCGGCAGGAACGGGTCGGCGATGGACGGGCGGGCGGCGCCGACGAGGTCGATGACCCCCTGGCGCACCAGGCGCAGCATGGTCTCCGGCGAGGTGAAGCGGCCCACGCTGACCACCGGCTTGTCCGTCACCTCCTTGACCCAGGACATCGTCGCTTCCAGGCCCGCCTCCTGGACGAAGCGTGAGGTGCCCATCTCGTAGCTGTAGTCGTGGACGGTGATGTCCCAGAGGTCCGGCAGGTCGGCGAGGAGCTCGATCGCCTCCCGGGGCTCGGCGGTGTCCTGGTCGTCGTCGGGGCCGCCGGCGCTGGCGGCGAAGCGCACCGCCACCGCACACGAGTCCCCGACGGCCTCCTTGGTCTCCTCGATCAGCTCCCGCAGCAGCCGCACCCGGTTCTCGAGCGAGCCCCCGTACTCGTCGTTGCGCTGGTTCGAGGGCAGGAGGAACTGCTTCAGGAGGTACCAGTGGCAGGCGTACACGTAGACGATGTCGAAGCCCGCCCGCTGGGCCCGCAGGGCGGCCTCGAGGTGCCAGCGCTTCAGCTCGCGGATGTCCTCTTTGTCCATGGCCCGCGGTCTGGACCGGGTCGAAGACCCCGGCGGGACGACTGGACGGGCCGAGGGGGGCCTCCCGTGAGTAGTGGTTGGCGCTGGCCGCGCCGCCGTGCCACAGCTCGACGCCGGCGAGGGCGCCGTGGTGGTGGACCTTGTCGACCATCAGCGCCAACGACCGGACGTCGTCGTCGTCCCAGATCGCCTCGGACGGGTACGGGTCGTCATCGGATGAGGGGTGGATGGAGCAGTACTCGGTGCAGACCGTCCCCCATCCGCCCTCGGCCTTCACCTCTCGGAGCGCGGCCAGGGTCTGCGGGCGGCGATAGCCCATCCCGGTGCAGTGGGGCACCTGGTAGAAGCGGTTCGGCGCGGTGACCGGGCCGATGCGCACCGGCTCGAAGAGCACGTCGAACCGGGGGTCGCGAGCGGGCACGGTCATGGGCCGCTCGGCGCGGGTAGCGGCCGGCCGTGGCGCCGGTCCGGCGGATGCGGCGCGCTGGTCATGTCAGGCGTCCCCTGCCGTGGTCCATGGACGCGGTCCCCGCGGCCCCGTGGCCGCCGATCTAACCGCGTTCGGTGACCGGGCGCAACCGACGCGGGCGGCCCCGGCCGCCCCGCCGTCGGTGGCGGCTTGCTCGCGGCCGGGTCAGTCGACAGGCTCGGTTCGCATGGCGACGCTCCGGGGCCCGGTGACCGCACCCCCGGCGACCGCCGGGTCGTGAACGCCTCGGGTCCCGACCTGCCCGACCGGGCGGCGGTCGTCATCGTGGGCGGCGGCATCATCGGCTGCAGCCTCGCCTACCACCTGACGCGACGGGGCATCACCGATGTGGTCGTGGTGGAGCAGGGGACCCTCACCTGCGGGACCACCTGGCACGCCGCCGGCCTCGTCTCCCAGCTCAAGTCCTCCCACAGCCTCACCCGCTTGGCCACCTACTCCGCCCGCCTCTTCGAGGAGCTCGAGGACGAGACCGGCCAGGCGACCGGCTACCGCCGCCCGGGGTCGATCTCGGTGGCCGCCGACGAGGAGCGATGGGAGGAGATCCTGCGGGGCGCTTCGATGGCCACCACCTGTGGGGTCGACACCCAGGTGATCGATCTCGACCGGGCCAAGGAGCTCTGGCCTCTCCTCAACACCGAGGACCTCGTCGGGGCGTTGCTCATCCCCGACGACGGTGTGGCCTCCCCGGTCGACACGACCATGGCGCTGGCCAAGGGGGCCAAGGCCCGGGGCGCCCGGTTCTTCGAGGGGGTGGCCGTCGAGCGGCTGGCGGCCCAGGGGGGTCGGGTCACCGGGGTCCACACGGAGGCGGGGTTCGTCGAGGCCGAGACGGTGGTGGTGGCGACCGGCATCTGGAGCCGCCACCTCGCCGCCACCATCGGCGTGAACGTCCCCCTCCAGGCCTGCGAGCACTTCTATGTCGTCACCGAACCGCTGGAGGGGGTCGAGCGGGGCCTGCCGACGCTCCGTGATCCCGGTGGCTACACCTACGTCAAGGAGGAGACCGGCAAGCTCATGGCCGGCTTCTTCGAGCCCCGGGGCAAGGTCTGGAACCTCGACGGGATCCCGCGTGACTTCGCCTTCGGGACCCTGCCGGAGGACTGGGAACACGTCGGGCCGATCTTCGAGCGGGCGGTCCACCGGGTTCCCGCACTGGGGGACTGTGGCCTCCAACTCTTCTTCAACGGACCCGAGGCGTTCACGCCCGACGGCGTCTACCACCTCGGTGAGTCCCCCGAGGTCGACGGCTGCTTCGTGGCGGCCGGCTTCAACTCGGTCGGCATCCAGTCCGCCGGCGGAGTGGGCTGGGCCCTCGCGGACTGGATCGCCGATCGCCATCCCCCGATGGACCTCTCCACGGTGGACATCCGTCGGGTGCAGCCGTTCCAGGGGGACCCGGACTACCTGGAGGAGCGCATCCCCGAGAGCCTGGGCCTGCTCTACGCGATGCACTGGCCGTTCCGCCAGTACGAGAGCGCCCGCAACCGTCGACGGTCGCCGATCCACGAGCGCCTGGAGGCCGCGGGCGCCGTCTTCGGTGAGGTGGCGGGCTGGGAACGGGCCAACTGGTTCGCGACGCCGGGACAGACGCGCGCCTATGCGTACGGCTACGGGAAGCAGAACTGGTTCGAGAACGCCGGCGCCGAGTGCCACGCGGTGCGCAACGCGGTCGGGCTCTTCGACCAGACCTCCTTCGCCAAGCTCCACGTCGAGGGGCCCGATGCCGCCGCCGCCCTCGACGAGATCAGCGCCAACCGGGTCGCCGGGGCGCCGGGCCGATCCGTCTACACCCAGTGGTGCAACCCCCGTGGAGGGATCGAGGCGGATCTCACGGTGACCCGCCTCGGCGAGGACGAGTTCCTCGTCGTCACCGCCGCGGCGTCGGCGACCAGGGACGCGGCGTGGTTGCGGCGGTGCTGTCGCGACCGCGACGTGACCGTCACCGATGTGACCGAGGCGTGGGCCACCTTCGGGGTGATGGGTCCGAACTCCCGCGCGTTGCTCGCCGAGCTGACGGCGGCCGATCTCGGCAACGACCGGTTCCCGTTCACGGCGGCACAGCGCATCGAGCTCGCCGGGCAGGAGGTCCTCGCGCTGCGCATGACCTACGTCGGGGAGCTCGGGTGGGAGCTGTATGTGCCGTGGCGGTCGGCGCCGCAGGTCTACGACGCCATCCTCGAGGCGGGGGCCGGGCACGGATTGCGTCACGCCGGCTATCACGCCATGGAGTCCCTGCGGATCGAGGCCGGCTACCGGAGTTGGGGTCACGACCTCACCGACCAGGACACCCCGATCGAGGCCGGCCTGGGCTTCGCTGTCGACTGGGAGAAGCCCTCGTTCGTCGGCCGCGAGGCCCTGTTGGCCCAGCGCGACCTCCCGCGCGCCAAGCGGCTCGTCCAGTTCCGGCTGGAGGACCCCGAGCGGCTGCTCTACCACGACGAACCCATCCTCCGGGACGGCGAACTCGTCGGTCGGACCAGCTCGGGGATGTGGAGCCACCTCGAGGGCCGGTGCCTGGCGATGGGCTACCTGGTCCACCCGCCGGGTGTGTCCGAGGACTGGCTGGCGGAGGGCTCCTTCGAGATCGAGGTGGCGACCGAGCGCCTGCCGGTCACCCCGTCGCTCCGGTCCTTCTACGACCCCCGCAGCCTGCGGGTCAGGACCTAGCCCGGGCGACCCGTCGACGACTCGGAGCTCGGCGGCGCCGAGGTCGTCGTCATCGGCAGGCCGAGGTCGTCAGAGCGGGCCCGGCCACTTCGCTCAGCGGAGGAGGCCGACGACCCCGGAGACCACGACGGCACACCCCGCCAACCCGAGCAGCCGACGCCACGGGTTCACCCCCCGCACCAGCTCGTCCACCGCCCACCACCCGAGTGCGGCGAGGGCCACGACCCGCAACGTGGTGAACGCCCCGCTGTCCTCGGGCACCAGCCGGCGCAGCACGACGGTGCCCAGGAAGATCCACAGCGGCAGGTTCGGGAACTGGGCGACGGTGATCTCGCCCGTCTCCCGATTGCGGAACAACCAGTCGACCGCCGATCGACCGCGATCGGGTGGGCGGCCCCCGGTGGTCAGGCGTGGAGGGCGGCGAAGCCCTCATAGACCATCCACGCCGGCCAGAAGATGCCCTGGAAGAAGACGAGCACATAGGCCCAGAAGGAGTCGGCCTCCTGCCAGAAGTACACCCAGGCCCCGAAGATGCCCAGGCCGTAGATGGCTCCTCCGCCTGCGTTGGCCCCCTTGTTGGTGCCGGCCACGGTCCCCTCCTCGTTCGACGGTGACCCCCAGAACGTAGGGCACGCGGCCGGGACCGAGAATTCGAGCCGACCCCGAGCGGGTGCCGGGTCACCGAGAGCTGGACCGATCTCCGCCCGGACTGGTTCAAGCCGATCGCCCGCCTGGCCACCGGCGCGGACGACCGCCAGAGCCACAACCCGGCGCGGCAGGTGACCCTCGATCGCCTGGCCGCCGCCGAGGCGGGTCCCTCGGAGGGCTGACCCCGGCGCACCCGAGGCTGAGCCGCCTACGGTCACCGGCGTGGGCCTGCGACTGCCGCTGCGGCACCGGGACGATCCCGGGATCCAGGAGGACCTGAACTGGGCCCGCCACGGCGTCGACCTGCCCGCCGGGCTGGAGATCCAGTGGCTGGGCACCGCCGGGTTCCGCCTCAGCTACGAGGGCACGACCGTGCTCATCGACCCCTACCTGTCCCGCATCCCGCTGGGCGCGGTCGTCGGTCGCCGGGCGGTGGCCTCCGACGGGCACCTGGTCGAGCGCCTGGTCCCCACCGTCGACGCCGTCTTCGTGGGCCACACGCACTTCGACCACGCCATCGACGTCGGGGCCCTGGCCCGCCGCCACGGCTGCCCGGTCTACGGGTCGACCTCGGCCGCCCACCTGGTGGCGCTCCACGGCCTGGCCGACCAGGCCGTGGACGTTGAGCCCCACCGCCCGTACGAGATCGGCCCCTTCACGGTCCGCTTCACGCCGAGCCGGCATTCGAAGCTGGTGCTGGGCCTGAAGGTGCCCTTCGACGGGGAGCTGACCTGTGACGCCCTCGACGACCTGGCGGCCGGCCGCTACCGCTGCGGGCAGGTCTGGGGCATCACCCTCGAGGTGGCGGGCATCACCCTCTACCACCAAGGCAGCGCCGACCTGATCGACGACGAGGTGCGGGACCGCGGCGTGGACGTCTTCCTGTGTGGCATCGCCGGCCGGGCCTACACCCGTCACTTCGTGCCGAGGATCCTGGCCGCCCTCGACCCGAAGCTGATCCTGGCCCACCACCACGACGACTTCTTCCGCCCCGTGGAGGGCGACATGGGGTTCTCCCTCAACGTCAACCTCGGCGGCTTCGCCGACGACATCGCCGCCGCCGCTCCGGGCCTCCCCGTCCGCACCCTGGACCCCCTGCAGACGGTGAGCGCGCCGCCGAGCTGACCGCCAAGCTGCTCGGGGTCGTCGCTTCCCTGTCAGGACGGACCGGGGCGTGTGGTCCTACCCGGTTCCCGCGTCGGACCCGAGGTGGTCCCGGACCCGGGCGATCACGGCATCGAGGCCGGCGGTGTGGGTGCCCCGCCAGTAGAGCCGGGCGCAGGCGGCGCAGATGTGGAAGCGGTCGTGCTCGCGGCGGGCGCCCTCAGGGGCGGCCGCCGCTTCGTCGGCGGTGGCGGCCCGAAGGCGCCCGTTGCAGCGCAGGCACCGGGAGTAGGGCCGAAGCCGGCCGCCCAGGGCGAAGCGGTCCACCACTTCGAGGAGCTGCTCGTCGGGATCGGTGGCCCGCACCCAGGCGCCGTCGGTGAGCGCCCCCCGCTTGAGGAGCCCGATGTCGCGGGTGAGGACGATCCGGTTGTCGGCGACTGCTTGCGCGACGAGGTCGGCGTCGTCGATGTCGGTCTCGTACCACGTGTCGAAGCCCAGGAGGCGGAGCCGACGGGCCAGGGTCCCGAGGTGGCCGTCGAGGGCAAAGCGGACCGGGTCGGGCCACCGGCGCGCTCGGGGGTGGACCTCGACCCGCTCGCCGCCGACCAGGCGGTGTCCGAGAGCGACCGCGTCGCCGGCCACCCGGACGAGGCCGACTTCGACGTGGGGCACGCCCACGGACTCGACCGTGTCCTTGACCGTCGTGGACTCGGCCAGCGCGGCCTCGATGACCGCTCCCCGGGCGCCGAGAAAGTCAGCCAGGTCACCGTGGAAGGCGATCGTTGCGGTCGGCCGCACCACGTCGCGGTGTGTCGGAGGCCTCGGGCGGCCCCGGGGGTCAGGACGCCTTGGCCTTGGCCCCGCTGGCGGCAGGGCTCGACGGTCGGAGGCGGTCGGCCGCGTCGCGGGCTGCCTGGCGCAGGTCCTGGACCAACTGCCGGGCGTCCTCACGGATGTCGTCAGTGCTCGTCGCGGCGTGACCCCGCAGCGTGGTGACCGAGTCCCTGAGGCCGTCGAGGGCTCCGTCGGCCCGCTCCACGGCGGCCGCGACCTCGTCCCGGCCGCCGGAGGTCACCTGGCCCGCCTGCTCCCGGAGGTGGCGCATCTCCACGCGAGCGGTGTCGACCAAGTCGGCCAGGGCCTCGCGGTAGGTGTCGGCGCTGGAGGCGGCCTCGGCGCGCATGTCGGCCCGGACGGTGGAGAGCTCGGCCTCCAGTCGCTCACTGGCCTGCTTCGCCTCCTCGGCCACGTCCCGCCACGCCTCGGCGGTGGCGTCGGCCACCCGGCGGACGGTCGACTGGAGGCTCTCCCAGTTGGACCGCGCTTGGTCGAGGAAGGGTCGGAGCCGGTCCCGCACGTCCTCGGTCTGCTCCTGGGCGCGGTCACCGAGGTCACGGAGCCGGTCACCCAGGTCGTCGAGCCGTTCGGCCAGCAGGTGCTGAACGGTCTCGCGCTCGGTGGCGACCGGGGCCTTCCTGGCCGGCGTCTTCGTGGCGGCGGTCGACGTTCTTGCCGGCGCCTTCTTGGCGGTGGTCGTCTTGGCGGCGGTCGACTTCTTGGCCGGCGTCCTCTTGGCGGGCGGTGCGCTCTTGGCGGTGGTCCTCTTCTTGGCCGGCGCCTTCTTGGCAGCGGTCGTCTTCGCGGTGGTCGGCTTCTTGGTGGTGGGCATGGATCCGTCTCCTATCGCCGCGGCCGGTCCCGGAGCGGCTCCCCTCGACGATGCGACCGCAAGCTGCCGTCGGCAAGGGGCTGAAGTCCCGACCACTCCAGAACCAGCGGTCTTCTCTGTCGTTCGCCATGACGTGAATGTCGGCTGCTCGCGCGTTTCCCTGTCGGTGCAGTGACGTTCGCCTCTACTGCGAGTTGGGGGTCGGTCGGATAGTCGAATCGTGCGATGTCATCGATCGGTCCGCTTGGGCGTCGCGGAGTCATGAGCGCGCGTCGCTGGTCCGTGGTGGTGGTCACGGTCTTGGTCGTGGTCGTTGTGGTGCTGGTCGCCTTTCTCGCTGGGGGAGGTGACGACGAACGCGCGCAGACCGCCTCCACGACCACCACGTCGGTGTCCGCCTCCACGACCACCACGTCGGTGTCCGCCTCGACGACGACCTCGCCGCCGTCCAGCCAGGTGCCCGACACGTGGATCGCAGGCCCGGACGCACCGTTCTGGCTGGGTGGACTGGTGGTGCCGGCCGGCGAGGTGGTGGTGGCCGGGGCGGGTGGGTGCTGCTCGATGCTTCCAGGACCGGAGCTGGCTGCGTACCGTGCGGCAACGCGAACCTGGAGCCTTCTGCCCTCGTCTCCGACTGGTTGCGGGCCGACGGCCCCGGTCTGGACCGGACAGGAGCTGGTCGTCCTGGCCGGTCTGACCTCACCGACCTGCGACGGCCCTGAGGCGGTGGCCGATCCGTCTGCGTACGCTCTCGACCCGTCAGCGGAGACGTGGCGGCGGCTGGCATCGGCACCGGTCGCGTTGTCGTACGGGGAGGCGTTCTGGACCGGGCGCGACGTCCTCGTCCTCGGCAGCGAAGACAGACGATTGGGCGGTGACGTCCTCTTGAGTTACTCGCCGGACCGCGACACGTGGCGGATCGGTCAGGCGCCCCCGGGACCGGAGCGATTCGGCTCGTCAGTCGTCTGGACGGGCGACGTGCTGCTCGTCTGGGGTGGCGTGGTCGACGCGCCGGGCACCGCAACGGGGGTCATGTCCCTGCGAGACGGGGCGGCGTATGACCCTGACCGCGACACGTGGACCACCGTTTCGGCCGCGCCGATCCCTGGCGCCGCCGGGGCCGTGACTGCATGGACCGGTGAGGAGATGGTGGTCTGGGGTGGGCAAGGCACCGAAGGCGGCGGCGCCAGCAGTGTCCTGCGCGACGCCGGCGCGGCTTACGACCCCGAGACCCAGCAGTGGCGCATGATCGCCGCCGCGCCGAACTCGCTGCGTCAGGTCATCGCCGAGAGCGAGGGGTTCGCTGGCCGCGGCGCCTGGACGGGGGCGAGCTCGTGGTGCTCGTCGGGCAACCGGGAGCCGGTATCGATCAATCACTGGCGGGCGGGGCATACGATCCGACACGAGACGTCTGGAGGGCGCTGCCGACGGACTCAGGCATGTCCGATGCCGCGTCGGTGGTTTGGACCGGACGCTCGGCGGCCGTGATCGGTGGATACCGGATGGGTGAGGAACGCGTCGAAGGCGTGCCACCCCACGTGGTCGAGCTCGTTCCCGATGCTCGATCGTGATCGCAGGGGCCGCCGTCGCTCAGGGCTTGGCCGTCGTGTCCACCGCGAGTAGCGCTGCCCCGGGCGACCCCCCGAGATTCTCCACGCCGGGATCGGCATCGGCTGCGTAGAAACCGCCGAACACTCTGCGGTGGCCACGCACGCCCCCGATGAGATCCGCGGGTCCGCCTTCGGGCTGCTCGCTGGCCTCCAGAGCTTTGGCAACCTCGCCGCCAGCGGCATCGCCGGTGTCCTCTGGGTCACAGCCAGCCCCAGCTTCGCCTTCGCCTACATCGCCGCCTGGATGATCATCGCCCTCGCCGTCCTCAGTCACGCCCACTCCGGATAGGGGTCTGATTGGCGCTACCGCCATGGCGATGCTGGTTGGTGTCTAGGGGGCTGGCGGTGGCGGGCCTGTGGGCGACTACGGCCCAAACGCCACCATCGTGGGCGAGGTGCGCAACCGCGAGGGCCTGGACCTCGTCCAGGCCAGACGATCTCGGCATGAGGACGACTTCGATTCGACGGGCCAAGGCCGCTGCCATGCTCCTGGGAAGTCCGTGACGCCGGTCACCATCCTTCGGGCGCAGTCGGTTTCCAGGGCCCCTCGATGACCGTCGCCTCCTCGTCGCCGGGCCAGCGCGGCATTGTGATGCAGAGGAACTTGAGCGGTCCACACCCGTGCAGTTCGCCGGACTCGTCGAGGACGTGACCAGGCGGTACGGGCAACGGTTTCCGGTCGTGCTCTCCGACCTAGCCGCCGATCCCTTGTACTGACGGCCGCACTCCCGCCCCTTGCGTCGCCAGGTTCACCACCCCGGACCGACCGAGCGTCGTGCGACTCGAAAGGGGGCCTACCTCCGGCTGCGCGTCCGGTGTAGGCTCCGACGGGCCGGTCGGTACCGTTGGCGGAGGCCCGGGCCCTTGGCGACGACAGGGTAGGGGTTCAGCAGCTGTCGGGTCGAGGGTGACACTCGAAGTCATGCGAGCACGGAGGAGCGCCATGACGACTTCGGAGTCCCGATCCCCGCCCACCCGGCCCACGCGGCTGGTCATCGTCACGACGGCAGCGGCGGTCGTATTGGTCGTGGCCTGCGTGCTCGTGCTCGCGGTCCGTCAGGACTCGGGCGGGTCCGATCAGGAAGCGGACGGGACCGCGCCGGCCGCGGGCCCGGCGGACCCGACCTCCGAGGAGGTGGCGCTCGGGTTCCTCGACGCGTACGGCGTGTTCGACGCGAACGGGGCTCTGTCCTTCCTGGCCGACGACGCGGACTTGAACCGCCTCTGGGAGGAGCACAGCACCGAGTTCGCCCAACGCTGAACCGGTACGGCACGGGCGTTACGTCTTGCTCAAATGGGTCGAGTTCGACGGCCTCGGCGCGGATGCTCCTCGTCGGGTCGCCCGGTTCGCGGAACGGCTCCGGCTTCGGGGCCAGGCATCGACCCCCAACTTCAGGGACCCACCGAGATCATCTGCAAGGACACGGGGCCGATCGCCGTTTCGGGTGCCATACCCGCACACTGACTGAGCCGCCGAACCAGCTCGAAGAGGCGGGGGTGATCGTGTACGTGCTCGACTCGACCGGACGGGCCGCCTACAACGCCGCCACCGACATCCCCGACTCGACCGAGAGCCTCATGGAGCGCTACCGGGCCGCCCCCCACGGCCTGTACTGCCGTGACCTCCTCAGCGGTGACCCCAATGCGTGCCCGTTCACCCAACTGGGCACATTCACAACGACCCACTACTTCTGGTCGCTCGTGTACTGGTCGCTGGAGGGCGAACCCGACGGGATGGACGCCGACCCCAACGGGATCCCCTGCGAGACCCTGTGTGCCCCTGAGGTGGTCGCCCAGGTCCTCGACGGCGGCTTCATCTCGGCATAGGGGGGCTCCCAATCGCACCACCGCCATGGCTGTGGTGGTTGGTGTCTAGGGGGCTTGCGGCGGCGTGGAGCTGTGGGCGGTCATGCCGGTTGGGGACTTCTGCCTCTGGTGCCGGGGGGGTCGGGGAGGGACGATCCGGTCGTGAGTTGATGGAGGTGCGTCATGCACCGAAGCCTGAAGGTTCGCTTCGGACGGCTGGTCCGGTTGCTGTTGGTGGGGCTGTTGACGTCGACGGTGGCGGTGGTCGGCGGCGCCGATGCTGTGGCGGCGGTCGACCATCCGCCCTCGTTCCTCACCACTTGGGGCACCTCCGGCAGCGGCAACGGGCGGTTCAACGACCCACACGGAGTGGCAGTCGATCCGAGCACCGGCGATGTCTATGTCGCCGACGCCCTCAACAGCCGGGTCCAGAAGTTCGACGTCGACGGCACCTTCCTCACCAAGTGGGGCACCCACGGCAGCGGCAACGGCCAGTTCGACTACCCGGTCGGGGTGGCGGTCGATCCGACCACCGGCGACGTGTATGTCGCCGACACGTTGAACGGTCGGGTGCAGAAGTTCGACTCGGACGGCACCTTCCTCGCCACATGGGGTACGCCCGGCAGCGGCAACGGCCAGTTCGAGGACCCGGTCGGAGTGGCGGTCGATCCGACCACCGGCGACGTCTATGTCGCCGACCTCTACAACCATCGGGTCCAGAAGTTCGACGTCGACGGCACCTTCCTCACCAGCTGGGGCACCCACGGCAGCGGCAACAGCCAGTTCGACTACCCGGTCGGGGTGGCGGTCGATCCGACCACCGGCGACGTCTATGTCGCCAACAACGGCAACAGCCGGGTCCAGAAGTTCACCTCGACCGGCACGTTTCTCACCAAGTGGGGCAGCCCCGGCAGCGGCAACGGCCAGTTCAGCGACCCGGTCGGGGTGGCGGTCGATCCGACCACCGGCGACGTCTATGTCACCGACACCGGCAACGACCGGGTCCAGAAGTTCACCTCGACCGGCACGTTTCTCACCAAGTGGGGCAGCCCCGGCAGCGGCAACGGCCAGTTCTCCTTCCCGGACCTGGTGGCGGTGGACGGTGAGGGCGACATCTACGTCGCCGACACCGGCAACGATCGGGTCCAGAAGTTCGGGTACCGCGGCCGTCCCGACGTGCGTATCCGTCGTGGCGCCGGCGTGCTGGTCGGCAACGACATCTACAACACCACCGGCAACCGCCAGACCCGCACCGGAGCGGTGACCCGCGGCCACCGGGTCACCTACCACGTGTCGATCCAGAACGACGCCCGCTTCGCCGAACGGCTCCGGCTCCGGGGCCAGGCATCGACCCCCAACTTCACCGTCCGCTACTACAACCCGGCCGGACAGAACATCACCCGCCTGGTCCACCGGGGGGCCTTCCGCACCCCGGTCCTGGCCCCCGAGGGCCGCTACCAGGTCAAGATCGTGGTCACCGTGCTACGGACCGCTCCCCGCCACGCCTCAGTGACCCGCACCCTCACCGCCACCTCGGTCACCTACCCCACCGTCAAGGACACCGTCCGGTTCGTCACCCGCCGGGCCTGACCTCGACCCCCGACCCAGCCCCGGCCGGTTCCTGTTCACACCTCTGACGGCCGGGACCTTCGCCTCTGCGTTCGCCGTGCCTGTGGTCGGAGACTGTGGGGGGTGACCGACACCGATGTCCCGACGGGTCCCGGCGAAGGCGACGACGGTGGCGAGGTCGGGTCTCCACCGACTCCGTGGTGGCGTCGGTGGTGGGTATGGGGTGCCGCTGTCGCTGCTGTGGTCTTGGTCGCCGGGATGACCATCTGGGCGGTCCAGGACGACGACAACGGCGAGGACGCCGCACCGACCACCAGCACGACCACGACCACGACCGAGACGACGACGACGACGACGACGACGACCACCACCACCACCACCACGCCGACCAGCACGACCGAGACAACGACGACCACCGTCGAGGCCGTGGCCGCCTGGATCAACGACCATCGACAGAGCGACAACATCCAGGTCGAGATCATCTGCGCGGACACGGGGCCGATCGCCGTGGGCGGGGTGCTCGTGTGCCAGACGGCGGCCCCCGTGACCGGGCCAATGGCGGGCGAACAGGCGGGTGTGACCGTGTACGTGCTCGACGCGACCGGACGGGCCGCCTACGACGTCGCGACCGACATCCCCGCCTCGACCGAGAGGCTCATGGAGCTGTATCAGGCTGCCCCCCACGGCCTGTACTGCCGTGACCTCCCAAGCGACGACACTGGCGACGCCTATCCGTTCAGCCAACCGGGCACATACGCGACGGGCCAGTACTTCTGGTCGCTCGTGTACTGGTCCCTGGAGGGCGAACCCGACCGGATGGACGCCGACCTCAACGGGATCCCCTGCGAAACCCTCTACGACCCCGAAGTGGTCGCCCAGGTCCTCGACGGCGGCTTCATCTCGGCATAAGGGGTCCGAATCGCACAACCGCCATAGCGGTATGTGTGACCTCATTCGCCTCTTCCAGGCTTCACCTGCTACTGACTGCCATCATGTTTGGCTTCACAGGCCTCCCTGTTTGAGCAGCTGAGAGCCGAATCCGAATGCCGGTCGGACCTATGACCCGAATGCGGCTCGGACCCATGAGGTGCCGTCCCTGAGACATCCGATGACGGGCAGCGGTCACGCCTGAACGCCACAACGTACGGTCCATTCCTCATCGCAGGCAGGCCCGACAAACCGGGCGGTCGGCGTGAACCTCTGAGATCGCTTCCTCAGCCGGGGTGGCGGCGCCTGAGCGCCCAGTCCCGCCAGGCCGATGGCAGGGCGTCGAGGGCGAGGGCGCGGTCGAGGGCCTCCGGCGTCGGGTCCTCGCTGGTGCGGAGCAGGTCGAGCACGGTCAGGCCGTGCTCAGGGCGATCGAGGACGATGAGCTCGTCGCCCGCGCCCACGTCGCCCTCCTTGAGGATGCGCAGGTAGGCGCCGGGACGCTCTGCGGCGGCGAAGTCATCGCGGAATGACGCCCGCCCCATGCGGATGCCCAGCTTGAAGCACGGCTCGCGAGGTTGGGCCACCTCCAGCACCGCCGAGCCCACCTGCCAGCGCTCGCCGATCGCGGTGTCGGTGAGGTCGATGCCCTCGGTCGTGAGGTTCTCGCCGAAGGTCCCCGGGCCGACCCCTTCGCCCCGCTCGGCCCACCACGCGTAGTCCTCGGCGGCGTAGGCGTAGACGGCCTTGTCGATCCCGCCGTGCACCCGGCGGTCGGCCTGGTCGTCGCCGTCGAGGTTCACGCCCTGCACCGCTACCCGGCCGTCGACCGGCTCCTTCCAGATGCCCGTCCGCACGGTGCGACCGAACCACTCGACCTCCCGGGGCTCGCCGACGTTGACCGACACCAGATGGGCCATGCCGGAGCCAACACCACCGAGGCCCCCGGCATGCCCAGATGGCGACCCCACTGCCCGCCCCCGACGGGGCGTCGCCCGCCGACCGGCTGGCCGCCTTCCTCGGTCGCACCGTCTGAGCGTCGGGGGCAGGGATCCGCCGCCGACGGCCGCGACGATACGGTCAGATCTCCTTCAGGACCTGCAGGTCGACGAACTCCGGCGGCCCTTCGAAGATCTCAGCCAGCGTCGCCCGGGCGCCCTCCAGCGCGGCCTGGCGGCGGGGGTCGTTCTCACGTGCCCGCGCCTCCTCCTCGCTGGCGAAGACCACGAGCATGTAGACCCGGCTGGGGTCGTTCTGGTCGACCATGGCCGACGAGCGGATCCGCCCGAATCCGGCTGCTCCGCCGCCTCGATCTGGTCGATGAGGTCGTGTAGGTCGGCCTCCCGGCCCGGCTTCAGCTTCGTCGTGATGAGTTGGGCCCACAGGCGGTTCCCCCTTGTCGGACGCCGTGCTCGTCGCTCGACGTCCTCGACGCTACTGACTCCCGCCCGACCCATTCCCGGGGCTCCGGGGTCAGGCCGAGCGATCCCAGAGGAGGGGGAACAGGGCGTGGTCCAGCGGGGCGCCGTCGGCCAGCTCGTCCTCCAATCCGGGGAACGGCGGGGAGGTCGTCCACGGGCGGGGGGCGTGGACCATGTCGTCGCCCAGGAACCGGACCGACAGCACCCGGCGGCGGGGTCCGCCGGTCGGGGCGCCGCCGGCGCCGTGGAGCCCGGGGGCGGTGCGGCGCCGAGCAGGGGCTGCGGCGGTCGCGCTCATCGACCGAGCCGAGGGTCACGGCCCGGTCCGGGTCGGCGTCGGCCGGCCCCGGATCCCCGGCTGGTCAGTCAGTCGCCGACGCTTGCAGCACGGGGGTGCTGTCAGGCTGCTCGACGGGTGCGGGGCGGGGCTCGGCGAGGGCGGCCTCGACCTGGTCGGTCAGTTCGTCGGCGGTGAGGGTGTTCGGGTCGGCGACTCGGGCGAGGCCCACTCGTTGCAGGTCGGCGGCGATGGCGGGCTGGTCGGTGGAGAACGGGAGGAGCAGCTGGCGGACGCCGTGCGCGAGCGCCTCTTGGACCGAGCCGTTGCCGGCGTGACTGATGGCCAGGTCGGCGTAGGGCAGGAGGGCGACTTGGGGGAGTCGCGGGGCGACGATCCAGTCGTCGGGCACCGGTCCGATCATGCGGGAATCGTGGGGGCCGACCGCGATGGCGGCGCGGACGCCGCCTCGACGGAGTGCCTCGGCGATGACGGCGAGGACATCGGCGCGGTGACACAGGAACGTGCCGAGCGCGACGTAGACGAGCGGACGGTCGGTGTGTGGCCCAGACTGGTCGAGCCTGGCCACCAGCTCCGCGGGCAGGGGCTCGTGGTCGACGAGCGGGCCGAGCTCGACGCGGGCGGTGGGGAGGAGCGGTCGCCGGTCCGGATCGTGGAGCTCGGTCTCCCACCGGTAGGCGACGAGGTCGCCGTGGACAGCAAAGGCGTCGTCGACTGGCGGCACCTTCGGCGCCAGCGTGGCCAGGGCCTGGTTGAAGGCGTCGGTGACGTCCCGGGTGACCGAGCGGCAGGTGGCGTGCAGGTCGGCGAGGGCGGCCGGGTCGGGTCGGAAGGCCGCCGGCCAGGCGAGCGCGTCGCCGTAGAGTTCGTCGCCGACCGGCAACTGGGCCGGGTGGCCGGGCACGAAGGTGACAAACGGGCGACCGCTGGCCACCAGGCTGAGGGTCGAGGTCAACGAGACCTGGTCGACGACGATGTGGTCGGGGTCGAGGTGGTCGAGGAGGCGCAGGAGGCGCTTGCCGGTGGCGACCGGCTCCCACAGGAGCTCGTGGCGGCGCTTGACCGCCTGGTGGTCGAGAGTGGCGACCAGCCCGGCCCGGGTGGCGGCGAGGAACTGGCCGAGCGCTTCGGCGTCGTCCCGGTCGTGGCGGTCGGCGGCAGCGACGCCGTCGTTGCTCCCCGGTCCCAGCGCCACCTCGACCCAGTCGAGGCCGTCGGCGACCACGTAGGGCGCCATGGTGGGCCCACTGGCCACGACCACCCGCTCGCCGGCGGCGGCGAGCGACCGGCCGAGCACACCGACCGGTCGGTAGTGCGAGTAGAAGTCGGGTGCGACGAGCAACGTGGTCATGTCGTCTCCGCGGCGATCGGGACGGCGGTGTAGGCGCGGAGCAGGGCGTCGGTCATCGCTTGCACGGTGTAGAGCGCTTCCACCCGGCGACGGCCCCGGCCCGACAAACGATCGAGCCGCTGGGCGCGGTGCAGGGCGGCGGCGAGGTCGCCGTCGGGTGGGACCAGGACACCGGTGACGCCGTCGTCGACGTAGGTCGCCGGTCCACCCGCCGCAGGGGCGACGACCGGCAGCCCGCTGGCCAGCGCCTCGAGGAGGGCCAGGCCGAACTCCTCCTTGGCGGCGCCGTCGGCATAGACGCCTCCGCCCGGGGTGAGCTCACCCACGCCGACCGCGGCCGCAGCGACGACCTGGGCGGCCTGGCGGCGGGGCCGGGCGCCGAGCAGCGCCACCCCGTCCCCGGCTACACCGGCGTCGGTGAGCAAGACGCGGATCCGGTCGAGCACCGACCGCTCGGCTGGGTTCGGGCGTTCGAGATCACCGCCCACGACCACCAGGTTCGTGGTCGCCGAGAGCACCGGGTCGCCGGTCCACGCGGCGACCAGGCGCTCGACCCCCTTGATCGGGTGCAGTCGGCCCACCGAGACCACGAGGGGCAGACCGTGACGGTGTCGGGGGAGGGTGTCGGCCAGGTCCGACAGCACGGCCAGGGTCGCACCGTGGTCGCGCACGTCGGCCAGGGCCGCATCGACCACGCCGATGTCGATGCCCTCGGGGACCACGGTGGCGGTGGCGGCGAGGCGCTCGGCGGGGACGCCCACGAGTTCGGTGAGCTCCCGGCTGGCGGTCGGTCGGGGGAACAGGACGAGGTGGTCGGCGGTGGCGGCGAGGCGCTCAACCATGCGCGCCCGGAACCAGAGGTGCTCGTCGAGGTCGGCTGCGCCGAAGCGGTCACGGTCGATGCCGCCGGCCCGTTGGCGGGCCGCCAGAGCGGCGTGGGGATCGGCAGCGCACGTGAACACGGTCGGTAGGCCGAGCTGTCGGGCCACACTCGACGCCGCGAGCGTGCCGACGTCGGCCATCCGCAGGTGCACCAGGTCGACGGGGGGCCGGGCCAGCAACGCTCGCCGGACGGCGCGCTCCACCATGAGGCGGTACTCCCACTCGTGGGCCAGAGATGGGGGCGCGCCGATCGCCCCGAAGCTGACCGCGCCGTAGCCCTGGTGATGATCATCGGGTGACACCAGCGCGGCCAGCTCACCCGCCGGTGAGGACCTCCCGATGGTGAGGACGTGAGCGACCTCGGCCCGTCCGGCCAGCTCGGCGCTGAGCGCAACCAGCAGGCTCGCCACCCCACCGGTGTCACCGGCACCACCCTGCGACAGCTGCCCGTCGAGCTCCCCGACGACGCTGAACTGGGCTACCCGAAGCCCAGGCTGCCCCGGCCGCGGTCCGGGCTGGGCCCGACCGTCCTCGAGCGCCAGGAGCGCTTGAATGGCGAGCGGCGCTGAGTCCCCGGTGGCCAGGCCGCGCAGGTCATCCGCCGCCCCCCGACCGGGCCGACCTCCCAGCGCCCCGATCGCGGCCACCCGGGTGTCGAGATGCTCGGCGGGGTCATTGGCCACTCGGCGCAGGAGTCCCGTGACCCGCTCCCCCGGCATGCCGCCGAGGGTGTCGACCAAACGCCGCCGGACGGAGGCCGCCTCGGCCATCACCAGCGCCGCCTCCACCACCGGCGCGATCGACGGGTCGGCGCGGGCCCAGCCCTGGAGCGTTCGCTGGGCGACCATTGCGGTGAACCCGGACGACGCGGCCAACAAGGCGACCAGCCGACCGAACGCGGGCGGCTGCGGGGCCCGGGCGGCCAGGGCCCAGGCGGCATGCTCCCGAAGCCAGGGCCGATCGTCGTCCAGGGCAGTCGTCAGCCCGCCGTCCGCCGCCGGGCCACCGACCGCGGCGAGGGCGTGGAGCGCTCCGATCGCCAGGACCGGGTCTCCGCCCGCCACCGCTTCCGCCAGCGGATCCGCCACCGAGGGGCCCTCGAGCGACGCGGCGTCGGCCAGGCGCCCGGCCGCTCGCAGGGCCAGGGCGACCCCTGTCTCGCCCTCCAACTCGTCTAGGGCGGTCTTGAAGCTCACGACCCGAGTTTAGTGCTAAAATAGGGCGGACGGCTACTACAACGATCCGGGGGCCGAGTGCGGCAGCCCCGAGGGCGGCCTCCAGCGGAGCGCTCTGACACCATGGGGCGACGCCAGGGCAGGGAAGGCTCCGTGAACGTGTGGGACCCGAGGAGATGAGGGACCCGTTTCGTTCGGGCTCACCCCGGCACGACCGCGTGACCAGGGGACGATCGAGGTCCGTCCTTCTCCTGATGGTCTTCCTCGTCGTGGCCGGGGCGTGCTCGGAAGACGGGTCCGGTGACGAGGCCGCTCCGGCGTCGAGTACGGCGTCGGCTCGGTCGCCGTGCTTCTGGTCCGAGCCCACGACCCTCGCCACCAACAACACCCAGTACCCCGACACCGGCGCCGCCTACTGGTTCACCGCGGTGCGGCTGCCCGCCGGCTCGACCCTGCGCCTGGCCGGGGAGTACCCCCACGGCCGGTACGTGTCGTTCAACGCCTACGGCCCCGACCCGGCGACCGGCGAGCCGGGCCTGCCCCTGGATGCCTTGGCCGACGTCGAGATCGGGCCCGACGACGGCTGACCAACCCGTTTGCGCCCGGCGCCGATCGCACGGTCACCGAGCGCTCGTACACCGTCGAGGTCCTGGGGGAGGTGCGACCGGCAGATGGCGACCGGGCCAGGAACACGCTCTACGCCCGATCTCCCGCCTCCGAGGGTGAGGTCACCGAGGTCCAGATCATCTTCCGCGTCTACGTCCCCGACGAGGGCACCGACCTCCTCGGCGGGGTGCCCCTGCCGGAGCCGGCGCTCCAGACCGCGGACGGCACGACGTCGACTGGCGAGGAGGCCTGCATCGCCCTCGAGGCCGTCACGGCGCTTCCTACCGACCTGCCGACGCTGTCGGTCGACCAGTACCGGGAGCTGGTGGCCCTCGGTGACCCGGCCACCCACCCGGCCCAGGACCCGCCGCAGTGGACCCGGTTCTTCAACGCCCGCCAGGCGCTGCTGTCGTCGTTCTGGGCGGGGACCCCCCAGGAGGCGGAGATCGCCGGCCTCGACGCCACCGAGCAGGGTGGCTACTACGCCGGCACCCTGATCCTGCGCCAGATCCTGGCGGCCCCGGGCTTCCAGGAGGCCATAGCCCGGGTCCAGGCCCCGGGGGACGAGGCGACCACGATGGGCGTCTATCTGCCCGAGATGACCTACGCCACCGCCACCGCCTTCTCGGTGCCGGGCTGTGACTGACCCCGCCGTCGGACGTGGTCGTGGCGTCCTCCATCGGGGAGAGACCGACGCGAGAACGTGCCTAGTCGCCTTCGACGAGCTCCTGCAGTGCCTGGGCGATCTCGGCGAGCTCGGCGTCGCCCGCCGCGACGGCCATCACGAGGTCGTAGACGGTGCTGTTGTCGGCCTGTTCGTGGCAGGCGTTCGTCCCAGGTCACCAGGAGGTCGAGATCGGCGGTGTAGCGCGGCCCGGCCCGATACCGATCGGCAGCGAGGGCACCGGCGAGGACCCAGGGCACACCCAGGTCATCGAGGAGCTCAGCGATCGATCCGAGCCATCCCAAGGGCACGTGATCTGCGGAAGAACTCAAGCTCGGGTGGCTCCTCGGAGGGCCTCGGCGGTGGTCAGCGCGTAGTCACCGGCGTGGCGGACCCGGTGCTCGCCCCGGGACCCGTCGGGGCCGATGGCCCAGAGGTGTTGCTCGTCCTCGAGCACCAACTCGGTCGTCGTGGCGGTGTGGCGGTGGATGGGGCATTGGCCGCCGTCGCCGTTCCAGCGCACGATCATGTCCAGGGTCCCGGCCGCGAGGTCGTGGCCGAGGATCGTGTAGTCGTGATGGACGAGGTAGGAGCCGTCGGGGTCGCCGGTCACCTACGCCACCGGTACCGGCTGGGATCGAAGCTGCTCTGGGTCATGCCGGCCCAGATGTCAGGCCGGTGCCGAGAAGGCCCAGACGTCGTCATCGACCCGGGTGTAGTTCAGCGGGTCGGTGAAGTCGAAGGTCTCGCGATCGCCGCCGACGGTGAGGATGGCCGGCCCGCCGTCCCGGTCGGTCACCACCGAGTCGAAGTCGTACCGGACCTGGTCTGGGTCCGTGGCGTTCCAGGGGGTCTGGTCCAGCAGCACCCAGTCCGCGCCGTCCTGGCTCGACCACATGTCCACGGGGTTCGTGGGCTGGCCGAACCCGCCGAAGCAGACGATCTCGTCGCCGAGGACCTCACACTGGTGTCCGGGGCGCGAGGACCAGTCCGCCGCCGGGGTGACCTCCTCCCAGGTCGTGCCGTCGGCGGTGGACCACACGTCGTTGAAGTACGGGGGCTCGCAATCGGGTAGCGGCGAGCAGACGAACCCCTCCTCACCGCCCAGCAGGAACAGCCGGTCGTCCTTGACGGCCGCAGCGCCCCCGGCCCGTGGTGACCACGGGGCGGCGTCGGTGACCTGTTCCCAGGTCGCCCCGTCGTCGCTGCGCCACACGTCGTTGAAGTACTCGCGTGTCGGTCCACCCGGCCCCACGACGGCGCTGTCGTCGTTGCGGGAACCGCCGAAGACGTAGATCTGGCCATCGAGGACCGCGGCCATCAACCCGGCCCGGCCGACCCACGGGGCGGCGTCGGTGACCTGTTCCCAGGTCGCCCCGTCGTCGCTGCGCCACACGTCGTTGTAGAAGGTGGAGCTGGGCAGGGCGAAGTTCTGTCCGCCCAGCACGTAGATCGACCCGTCGAGGGTCACCGCCTGGAAGTACGCCCGTTCCGGCCAGGCGTCACCGGTCGCCACGACCTCCGCCCAGGTGACGCCGCCGTCGTCGCTGCGCCACACGTCACCCCAGAGGTCGCTGTCGCCGGGGATGGGCGAGTCCCGCGGTGTGCGGCCCCCCATCAGGAACAACGTGCCGTCGAGGTCCACGACCCGAAGCCCGGCGCGGCCGCCCCAGGGCGCCCCTTCGGCCACCTCGGCCCACTCGTAGTCGTCCAGTGCCACCGTCGGCGGGCTCGTGGTGGTCGGCGACGACTCCGATCCCTCGCCGCTTTCGCCGCTGTCGTCACCGCCGCAGGCGACCACCAGCACGGCCATCGCCAACGCCGCACCCACAGCCTTCGTCCTGACCCGCGCGCCCTGCATCCCGGCCCCCACTCCCTCGTGATGGATCGCCCCGACCCTAAGCCCAGATCCTCGGTGAACGTGTTCAGGCGACGGGGCCGATGACGGGGACGGGGCTGGTCGTCCGAACCGTGCTCGGGGAAGCAGTCACGACGTTGCCGCCGGCGGCTGACAGCGACCCGGTCTGGCCCGGTTCGCGGGAGAACACGGGCTCCCGCCGGTCGAGGGCGTCGAGGCCGACGATCTCCTGCCCCGGAACGCAGTCGGACACCGTCGACGTGCCCGAGCCCGAGCCCGACCAGGGCGACAATCTCCCGCCCAGTTGCCCGCTTCACCGGGAAGCGAAGAACTCCACGGGAATGCCGTCGGGGTCCTGGCAGACCAGCACGTGGCCGGCGGGGGCGTCGACGATGTCCTCGTGGGCCACGCCGAGTGCGCTGAGGTGATCGGCCCAGACCTCGACCTCGGATCGGTCCTCGCAGGCGACGGAGAGGTGATCGAGACCCACCCGCGCCGGGTCGAACGCCTCGCCGGACGCCGTTGCGTCGTGCCGGGTGAGGCCGATGAGCAGTTCGCCGGGCGAGCCCACCAGGATCCGTTCCCATCCCGGCCCGGAGCGATCAGCGAACCGGTCGAGGCCGAGGACCCGGCCGTACCAGGCGACGCTGGCCTCGAGGTCGGTGACCGTGAGGGTCAGGTGGTGGAGGCGGCAGGCGTTGGGCACCCGCCGAGTATTGCGTGGCCCGCGGTCGTGAGCCGCGGAGGCCATGGGCGTCCCGCCGGTAGGGCTGGAACTCGTCAAGGTCCATGCCTTCTCGGCGCACCGGCTCACCGGCGCCTTCTGCACCGAGGACGGCGGGGCCGGGGTCACCTTTGTGGCGGTCATCGCTTCGGGCACCGATGAGCGATCCGTCGGCACCGCTTCCGAAGCTGGTGCTGGGCGTGAAGGTGCCCTCCGACGGCGAGCTGACCTGCGACGCCCTCGACGACCTGGCTGCCGGCCGCTACCGCTGCGGCCGGGTGTGGGGCATCACCATCGAGGTGGCGGGCGTCACGATCCACCAACAGGGCGGCGCCGACCTGGTCGACGACGAGATCCGGGACCGGGGCGTCGATGTCTTCCTCTGCGGCATCGCCGGCCCGATCTGCCGCCGGTGCCCCGAGCGTCGAACCTTCCCGGTAGCGCTTGGCGGCGCTCGTAGGATGAACGCCGTGGTCGAGACGACGAGTTCGCTACGGGCGCTGGTCGAGGCGCACCGAAGGGAGATCAAGTCGATCGTGGCGCGTCACAAGGGAACGTCGGTTGCGTTGTTCGGCTCGGTCGCCAGGGGAGAGGAAGGACCGGGGAGCGATCTCGACTTCCTTGTCGAGTTCGGTCGAGGCGCCTCGCTGTTCGATCTGGCCCGGGTGGAGATGGAGCTCGAGGAGCTTCTGGGCCGCGACGTCGACGTGGTCTCAGCGGGCGGGTTGCTCCCCGACGATGACGACATCCGCGCTGACGCAGTCCGCCTATGAGCAGAGGCGACTGGAAGCGGCTCAACGACATCCGGCGCATGTGCGCAACCGCCGCCGACTTGGTCAGCCGGGGTCGACCATCGATCGAGGCGGACCCTCACCGAGTCGATCTCGACCTCCTCTGGGACATTGCAGCCAACGATCTCCCGGCACTTGCCCACGCACTCGGGCCGCCGGCCGACGAGGCGCCGGACCGGAGCCTTCCGTGTGCGTCTCGTCCATTCGTAGCCGTCCCAGTAGCGGGGCCGCGTTCCGCCGTACGGATCCGCGTACCAGCCGGCAACAGCGATCAGCCTCGTCTCATTCGAGCCGCATTTCGGACATCGCTGGTACCTGAGCGCCTTCTTGACGGAGCGTCGGTCGCGCAAGGACGAGTAGGGACCACCCGCTCGCTTGGCGATCTGCTTCCTCGTAGCTGGAACATGCCGATACGTGGTGCCGCACCGCTGGCACTGAGTGTTGGGTGTCACATGTTTCCGGTCGTGGTCCACGCGAAGAGGTCCGACCGAAGCTGATCCACCACGTGGCCAACAACCGGCGTCTTGTACACGGTGCGATAGACCAAACCCGGCCCGACTCGGCTGCGCCGACGGGCCCATCCGAAGCGATCTGCGGCTTCACCCCTCCGATCCGAGTGCGGCTCTCTCGCCATGGAGTCAATCTTGGCCGCTCTGGGTCAGAGGTACCGAAGTAACTGAACCACCCGCCGAGCGTGGACAGCCCATCAGTAGTCGTCGCTGTAGCCATCGCGGCCACTTCGGATGACTACCTCGGTGCGCATTCGGATCGTTCATCCGACCGCGTCGGACGGCGCCGATCTCGACAAGTACCCGGGTGCAATCACTATTAACCTCGACGACTAGCGTCAACACATGTTGACGTCCGGGTGGTTGGAGCCGTAGCCTGACCAAGTGGACATCGAGGCAAGCGCCCGCAAGCACGGTGTCTCCGATGACGACATGCTCCACGCACTCCGACACCACTGGCGAGGCTTCGAGACCGACGATCCCGACGTCACGATGTTCATCGGACCGTCAGCGAAGGGTGAGCCGCTGGAAGTTGGTGTCGTCGATGATGCCGATGGCGTCGCGGTCATCCATGCGATGCCCGCCCGATCCCAGTTCCTGAAAGGTTGGTGGACCCCATGACGACCACACGAGCACAACGCGCCGACGCCCTCGAGCGTTGGGCCGACAACGTCGACGCCGATGATCTCGTCGAGGCGAAGACGGCAGCACTTCGGACCATCGCCGAGCTTGTGGAACGGCGAGACGACGTCGACGCGGCGTTGCTCGATGCGATCCGAGATGCTCGCAACGCTGATCGTTCCTGGTCCGAGATCGGAGCGATGCTCGGCGTGTCCAAGCAGGCCGCCCAGCGCAAGTACGCCGCCAAGATCTCGGCGTAGACGCCCGGCGAAGTCGCAGCGTCAGGGCACCTGACGGGGACCCGGACGAGTCGGACCGGGCGTTGTCGTCCCCATTCGGATGCGAGAGCCCGGTCTCGGCCTGCTGACGGGTCGGAGACCCGGATGTAGACCCCGACCCGGCCGTTGACCTCTCCTGTGGCCTCCGGAGGGGCCGCCGTGGCGGCCGGCGCCGGATCTCGTCAGGTCGGACGCTCGTCCAGCAGGCGGCGGAGGCGGGCGATGTGGGCAGGAGTCGTGTAGCAGCAGCCACCGACGACCGTGGCGCCGGCGTCGATCCACGTGGCGACCTCGGCGGCGTAGCCCTCGACGTCGAGCGGGGTCTGGGGGACCTGCTCGACCTGGTCGGGGGCCACCGGCGGCTCGCCTGGCGGCAGGGGGTCGACGGTGGACGAGTTGGCGTAGCCCCCCAGCGGGGTGTCGGTGAGGTTCCGCAGGCGGCGGACGGCGTCGGCCACGAAGTTGGCCCCGCAGCAGTTGACCAGGTGGGCGTCGACCGGGAGGTCCGACACCGACGCCAGGGCGGCCTCGACGTTCTCACCACTGGGCAGGCGACCGGGGCGGTTGCCCTGCATCGTCCAGCTCACCCACACCTCGGGCCGGTCGGGCGCCATGGCGGCGGCGGCGCACGCGGCCCGGGCGGCCGCCCGGGCCTCCCGGGCGCTGGCCATCGTCTCGCAGAGCAGGATGTCGACCCGGGGCGCCAGGAGCCGGGCCAGGTGGCCGTACTCCTCGGCCAGCACCTCGTCGGCGAGGACGAGGTCGGCCCGGTAGCTGGTCTCCAACGGCGGCAGCGAGCCGGCGACCCGCACCGGCCGCTCCCCCGCCGACTCGTCCCGGGCCCGTTGGGCCAGGGCGACGGCCGCGAGCGTCAGCTCGTCGAGCCGGTCGTCGAGCCCTTCCCGAGCCAACAGCGGACGGGTCACGGCGTAGTTGTTGGCCGTGATCACCTCGGCCCCGGCAGTCAGGTGGTCGCGATGGACGCCGACCACAGCCTCGGGCGCCTCGTCGAGGGCCAGCGCCGACCACACCGAGGTGACGTGGTCGGGCACCCGCACCCCCCGGGCCTCGAGCTCGGTCCCCATGGCCCCGTCCAGCAGCAGCACCCTGGGAGCGTAGATCCGGGCCGGTCGCCCCCGGACCCGAGGTCCGTGATCTGCTCACGTCGGTGCGGGCCGGGTTGCGGGCCGAGGCCCACGCCGGCGGGCCTGTCGGGGCGACCCGCCGGGTCAGCTCTTCTTGATCATCCGGGTGTGGCCTCGCTCAGGACACACATGGCAGGACACAGTCCCCCGGTGATGCACGCATACTTACTCACAGCGGCGCATCATCATCCGTCATCGGACGCGCTCCGGGCGGATCCGCGCTGTTGATGGCCAGTGCTTCAGCCACGAGGGCCTCATTCGCTGCGCCCGTCTCCGTTGAGGATGGCCGAGGTGGTGGCCAACGCGAAGACCGAGAGCGCAGGGAGGTATTGCTTCACCGGGTCCCCGACCTTGATGTGCATTCCGATCGCACCGAGCATCATCGCGGCGAGGCCGATCGAGGCGGGCCGCGTGACTCGGGGCACGGCGTGCCCGACCAGCATCGTGGTTGCGAGGCCCACCTTCGTGGCTCCGACGGCGTACATCGCCGGCTCGGAGAGCCCGTACACCGCGAACTCCTCCTTCATGTTCTTCGCGCTGCCGCCTCGATAGCCCGTGTCCCTGTTGAACCTCAAGAACCAGACGTTGAAGATCCAGAGCGCCGCGCCGGTTTGGGCGAGCTTGCCGATCAGATTCATGGGACTGTTCCTTTCAGGGGGACCACCCTCGACGGTAGCCACGGGGGGTGGGGCGCCCTCTCGGAGCCGAGCTGACCCCGGAGGCGGCGGTTCAGTTCAGCGCTCGGCGGATGCGATCTAGAGCAAACGCAGGTTCGTCTGGCGCAACAGAGCACGCGGCGATGTCAGCGTCGGCCACAGGAGCTCGTCAACGGCTTTGCCTGCCGCGTGCCGTGGCGCCCGGGATCCTGTGCCACCAGGGCGCAGGATCCAGTTGCGTCATGACCAGCTCGAAGACTGCTTCTTTGGCCGCCGAGAGGGCGGCACCCGACGCCGCTCGCTCGCCGATGACCATGAAGCAGGTCAGATCCCCGAACGAGATCAGCGTGGGCTTGGGCGACGGTCGATACGACACCAGCTCCCGGCCGTCGACGAATCGCGCGACGTTCCTGGCAACGCATGCCCCCATGTCGAGGGCGTGGTAGGCCTGTTTGGTGATGGCTTCTGGTACCTCGGCGGCATCGCCCACGACGAACACCTCTTCGTAGTCGTTGCTCTGCAGCGAGTCGTTCACGCCCGCCCACGCACCCTCGGGAGCAAGACCGGAGATCCACAGCACTGGGGGCGGAGCGGGACCGCCGGTCCAGATGACGAGATCGGCCGGGATCGACCGTCCGTCCTGGAGGAGCACTCGATCCGACTCGATGCCGCCAACCGGCGCGTCCATCTCGAAGGCCACGTTGAACGGCCGGCAGAGCTCCCGGACCTGACGATCGACCACAGCAGGAGCCTCCGGCAGGAGACGCTCGCGGGCCTCCACCAGGGTCACCTCCAGCAGGCCGTTCCGGCGGTAGCGCCGGAGGATCTCGCCGAGCGCCTCAACTCCTTCGAGCCCGCCTCCGATGATCACGATGCTGGCCTGCTGGCCCGAGGCGTCCAGCTCAGCCAGGCGGCTTCCGATCCGTGCGCAGTCCTCGACCGACTTGAACGGATGGGCGTGGTCAGTGACGCCGGCGACGCCACGGGTTGCATTGACGCCGCCGAGCGCGACGACGAGCGCGTCGTAGCCGATCGGCCCACCGCATCGCTCCACATGGACAGCACGCTCTACCGGATCGATGCCCGTGACGGTGTCGTTGACGAATCGATGGCCCGACCCGGTCAGCGCCCGGTCGAGGCCGAGTTGCAGCAGCTCCGGTGACTTCACGCCGGACAGGAGCTCGTGGATGTTCGGGAGGAACTCGAACGCCATGCGCCTGTCGACGAGGGTGACATCGAAGCGATCAGCCTCCAGGCCCTGCGCCGCCGCCAGACCTGCGAACCCGCCGCCCAGGATCACCACTCGCGGCCGGCGCCCGTTCGGCTTCCCCATCGGCGCAACCTACCGTCAGGCCCAGCCGGCGAGGGTGCCGGCTTGGGGAGCTCGCCTAGCGACCGACCTCGTCGGACTCGGACGAGACGGGCATGCGGTCCGAGAAGTCCCACGAGAACCACCGCTCGGGGACGATCTCTATGGCGACCTCGGTGGTGGCCCGGGCGAGCAGCCGCGCCCCCAAGGAGTCAGTGGGGGTCAGATAGCGGCTGAGGAGCGACCGCAGGACCTCCGGCCCGGCCTCGTCGCGGACCGAAGCGTGCCCCCAACCCCGCACCCCCCGGTAGGGGATCGAGTCCGCGGCCACCTCGAAGCCGACACGACCGTCGTTGCCGATGGCCGTCGCGACCACCGCCGTCCGCTGCGTGGCGCACCAGAGGTGATCGCCGCGACGCTGGAACCACAGCGACACCACCCGCGGGTGGCCACTGGCGTCGAGGAACGACAGCCGCACCGGATAGCGAGCAGCGTCGAGATGCGCCCGGACCTGGTCGATCCCCCACACCCCGCCAAGGCCGGGCCCGGACCCATCGTCTCGTCCGCCGAAGGCCACGGCGTCACGGTACCCAGCAGACACCGCCCGGCACTGTCGCATCGACGGTGACCGTCGTGGGCGAGACTGGGGGGGTCGGCGTCGAGTGCTACGCCGCCGACGAGGACCAGTTCGACGACTCCAGCGGCGGTGGCGGATCCGGTCAGGCCCAGCAGAGCCGCCTCGTTGCGGGCAGGAGGGCCACGCTCGCTCCCGCCTCGGCGAAACGGCGGGCCCGCCCCTCGCCGATGCCCCGCGACGCTCCGGTGATCAGCACGCGACCGTCGAGATCCAAGGCGTCCCTGTCCCTTGTGGGTCGGCCCGGCTCCGCGCACAGTGTGGCCGATGGGACACGCCGATGTCAGGGCCGAGACGAACGCTGGTCGGACCGCGAGGCCGTTGCCCGTCGTCCCGGGCCCGTCACCGGACCGGTTGCCCGGGGTCGGGACGGTGGCCCATGGTGGTTCGGTGGCAGCCGGCGTCGACACCGAGGTGTGCATCGTCGGCGCGGGACTGGCCGGCCTCATCGCGGCAACCGAGTTGGCGCGGGAGGGCGTGGCCACCGTCGTCGTGGACAAGTCCCGGGCCGTGGGTGGGCGGATGTCGTCCCGCACCGTCGGGCCGGACCGTTTCGACCAGGGTGCTCAGCACATCGGGACGCGCGATGCCGCCTTCGGTCGCGAACTGGCCGGATGGGTGGAGGCCGGGGTCGCCCGGGAGTGGTTCCGAACCCGCGGGCGTTCCGGCCGGATCGAACCCCGGTTCGTCGGTGTCGGCGGGATGCGCTCCATCCCCGAACACCTGGCGGCGGGACTCGGTGTCCGCACCGGGGTCACGGTCGGCGCCGTCAAGCGGTCGCCCGGGGGCATCGTCGCCGAGATCGACGGCGGGGCGACCATCGCCGCTCGCGGGGTGATCCTCACGCCGCCCCTCCCGCAGCTCCTCGCCCTGGTCGACGCCGGTGGTCTGGCGCTCCCCACCGGCCTGCGGTCCCGGCTCGCCGCCGTCAGCTACGACGCCTGTTTGGCGGTGATGGCCGAACTCGACGGTCCCAGCGGCCTCCCCGACGGCCACGCCAGCTTCGACGAGGGCCCGGTCGCCTGGCTGGGTGACAACCAGGACAAGGGCACCTCGGCCACGTCGACCCTCACGATCCACTCCTCGGCCGACTTCGCTGCCGAGCACCTCGAGGCCGATCCGGACGAATGGACCCCGCGGCTGTGCGCGGCCGCCGCGGCGCACCTCGAGGCGACCATCGTTGCGGCCCGGGGCCACCGATGGCGCTACGCCGAGCCCCAGACGACCTTCGACGACGGGGCGGTCGCGGTCCCGGGGGACGCACCGGTGGTGCTCGCGGGGGAGGTGTTCGCCGGCGCCAAGGTGGAGGGTGCGTTTCTTTCCGGTCGAGCGGCGGCCGAGCTGGTCCTCGCCGGCTACTGAACCGCTGTCAGGTCCGGCCCGGCCCCCTCGGGCAGCGGCTGCCGGAAGAGCCCCGGAGGGACCGGGGCGCCGGCGCGGACGAGCGCCAGGTGCCACGACGGCGACGAGCCGAGCATCCAGCGCAGGCTGCCGACACCCGCCCACCCCACGACCCGGCCGGCTGGAAGGGGACGGGTGCCGACGATCTCGGCCACCGCGGGGGGAAGGGTGGCCACGGCGGCCTCGAACATCAGGCGGTACCCGGGTCGCACGGCCAGAGGCAGCGGCGGCGACCGGAGGAAGCCGATGGTGGCGCCCTGGGCCGCCGACCGCTGGAGGGCCGGGTGCTCGCCCACCCAGTGGGCCAGCGCCACCGCCGAGTCGGGCAACGGGTCCGCGCCGAGCAGGGCCCCGATGCGGGTCTGCTCGACGACGAACCGATCGGCCTCCTCGTCGGTCAGGCGACGAGGGCCGTAGGCCTGGAAGGCGGCCAGGAACGATTCGGTGAGCACGTTGTGGACCCAGGCGGCCAACTCCGGTTGCCCGGCGCTGTAGAGGGCGCCCCGCTCGGAGCGACCCCGTACGGGCCGGTGGGCCTTTCGTACCGCGGCGACGGCGGCGTCGACCTCGGCCATCGCTCCGTAGGTGGTCTCGGTGACATACGCCGACGTCCGCGTGAGGCGACCCAGCGGGTCGGTCCGGTAGCGCGAGTGCTGCTCCACGCCGGCGACCACCTCGGGGTGGGCGGTCTGCACCAGCAGGGCCCGGATGCCGCCGACGAAGGACGACACGTCGCCCAGCACCGACCACGACACCGACTCGGGACCGAGCAGACCGGGGTCACCCCGGTGGTCGAGGGTCTTCTCGAGCGGTGGGGGACCGTGGGCGAAGAGGCCGGAGGTGGCCGCCGCCACCCGATCCTTCAGGGCGTCGATCACGAGGTGTGGGTCGGGTAGACGACATCCATGATTCGACGCTACCATCTATTTATCACTAAATAACCTGACTCCCGTTCTCAACGCTGTTGCGGGAGCATCCCGAGGAGCAGCCATGACCGACCTGACCATCGACATCGGCATCGAAGAAGCCGATCGCCAGGCCATCGCCGACGGGCTGGCCCGGCTGCTGGCCGACAGCTACACGCTCTACCTCAAGACCCACAACTACCACTGGAACGTCACCGGCCCGATGTTCCAGACGCTGCACCTGATGTTCGAAGCGCAGTACGACGAACTGGCGCTGGCCGTGGACTCGATCGCCGAACGCATCCGCTCTCTTGGGGCCCCGGCGCCGGGCAGCTATCGCGAGTTCACCGAGCTGTCGTCCATCGCCGAGGAGGGTGACCGCCCCGACGCCACCGAGATGGTCCGCCGTCTGGTCTCTGGCCAGGAGGCGGTGGCTCGCACCGCCCGCTCGGTGTTCCCGGTCGTCGAGGGGGCCCACGACGAGGCCACCGCCGACCTGCTCACCCAGCGCCTCCAGGTCCACGAGAAGACGGCCTGGATGCTGCGCAGCCTCCTGGATTAGGGGGGCGGCGATGGTGGCGGTGACGTCCGCCCTGGTGGCCGTCGAGGCGGCGCTCGCGGCCTACGGCCGCCTCGACGGTCTCGTCAACGCGGCCGGCGAAGTGGCGTTCGGCCCTCTCGCCGAGGTGGACGACGCCGCCCTCGACAGGCTCGTGGCGTCGAACCTCCTCGGACCGCTGCGCATCGTGCGGGCCGCCCTTCCTCATCTCGAGGGCGGATTCGTGGTCAACATCTCGGCGGTGGTCGCCGAGCAGCCACCGGCGGGCATGGTCGCCTACGCGTCCACGAAGGCGGGCCTCACTGCCGCCGCCACCGCGCTGCGCCGTGAGGTCCGCCGACAGCGGACCGACGTGATCGACGTGCGGCCGCCCCACACCGAGACGGGCCTGGCCGACCGACCCATCGCCGGCGCCGCGCCCGACCTACCGCCCGGACTCGCCCCCGACGTGGTCGCCGAGGTGATCGTGGCGCCATCGAGCGCGGTACCCGCGAACTCCCGGCCGAAGCCTTCACCGCCGGGAACGACCGGTGACCGCCGCCCGCCGCCTGGTTGTCCGGTGCCGGGGACGGGCGCGCCGGTGATGGGCAGGCCCGATGGCCGGAGCCGGCCATGACGACCACCCTGGTGTCGGCCCAGGCGGTGGCCAGCCTGTGCATGGTCGGCGTCCTCTGGGTGATGCAGCTCGTCCACTACCCGCTCATGGCCCTCGTGCCCGACGAGGCCTTCGCCGCCTACGAGGACCAGCACCGTCGCCGGATCAGCCTGATCGTCGGCCCGACGATGGCCATCGAGGCCGTGACCGCCCTCGCCTTGGTGCTGGTGCGACCCGGGCCTGTCCCGCTCGGGCTCCTGGTGGCCGGCGTCGCGCTCCTACTGGTCGTGCTGGCCACGACCGCCTTCGTGTCCGCCCCGCTCCACGTCCACCTCTCGGCCGGGAAGGACCAGGCCGTCATCGCCCGCCTCGTCGCCACCAACTGGATCCGCACGGTGGGCTGGAGCGGACGCGGGGCCGTGGCGCTGGCGATGGTGGTGCTGGTGATGGGGGCGTGACCGGGTCCCCGGCCGCCACGACCGCCGTCGGCGCCGAGCCGGTGACGGCCGCCTCGCCCCGGCCCGTTGGGCGGCCGATCATGGTCCAGCACTGGAACGACATCACCTGGCTGCACTGGGCCCACGATCCCGACCTGGTCCAGGCCCTGCTGCCACCGCAGGTCCGGGTGGACACCTTCGCCGGCCAGGCGTGGGTCGGCCTCGTGCCCTTCCGCATGACCCGCCTCCGCCCACCGGGCCTGCCCGCCGTGCCCTGGCTGACCACCTTCGCCGAGGTCAACGTCCGTACCTACGTCCTGACCCCCGACGGCCGGCGGGCAGTGTGGTTCTGGTCCCTCGACGCTCCCCGGGTCCCCGCCATCGGGGTGGCCCGGCTGGCCTTCGGGCTCCCGTACTTCTGGGCCGACGCCACCGTCGAACGGCACGGCGACCGGCTCCACTACCGGGTCGCCCGCCGCCGCCCCCATGCACCGGCGACCACCCGGATCGCCGTCGCCGCCGCCGAACCCGTGACCGCCGAGGCCACCACCGAGCTCGAGCACTTCCTCACCGCCCGCTTCGGCCTCCTCACCCTCCGGCGGGGCCGGCTGCTCCACGGTGCGGTCGACCACCCGCCCTGGCCGCTGCGCCGGGGTCGCCTGCTCGACCTCGACGACGGCCTGGTCGCCGCCGCAGGGCTGCCGCCGCCGGTCGACCAGCCCCTCGTGCACGTCGCCGACGGCGTGCCCGTCCGAGTCGGACGGCTGCAGCCGGTGGCCTGATCCGCCAAGGTCGGAGGGAACGGTTACCGGGCCGCCGATCGACCCGCGGCCGACGGGCGGGGCGGGCGAGGGATGAGCAACGACGTGCGCCGGCAGTAGTCCTCCCAGCCGGGGCGGCGTTCGGCGCTGCGGCGCTCGAGCATCGGGATCGATGCCGTCAAGAACATCACGGTCATCGCCAATGGACCGACCACGGTCCACCACCACCCGGCCGCCGCGGCCAGGCCGAACAACCAGAGGCCCCACCAGAACAACTGCTCCCCCAGGTAGTTGGGATGCCGGGACCACGACCACAGCCCGACGGCGCAGATGTCACCAGAGACCTTGGTGCGGTTGAAACCCCGCAATTGCTCGTCGGCGACGGCCTCCAGCGTGATCGCCCCGGCGGTGACCAGCAGGGCCAGGGCATCGAGGGCGCCCACCGCGCCGGTGCCCACGCTCAGAGCCGGGTAGAGCGCCAGGCAGCCCAGCCAGACCTGCACGGTCGGGAACAGGTGCAGGCCGAACCAGCTCTGCACCCAGTACGGATGGCCGTTGGTGCGCATCTCGGTGTACCGCCAGTCCTCGTGCTGGAGGCCGGGCCAGTTGCGGGCCCAGTTGGCCGTGAGGCGCAGGGCCCACGCGAACACCAGCGCCACCACCAGTCCCTGACGCACGCCGGGCACACCGGGCCGAGCGACGGCGAGGAAGTAGAGCGCCACCCCCGGAGGCGCCACGCTCCAGTAGGCGTCGAACAGCGAGGTGTTGTTGACCGCCCGGGCACCGACGAACAGCACCAGGGTCCCGGCCACCATGCCCACACCCGCGACCCACAGCGGATGGACGTCGCCCACCAGACCGCCCGCCACGATGCCCGCCCCTACGGCGACGAGATACGCGCAGCCTACGACGACGAAGGACACCGCCCGTGACGGCGAGTTCCGCGGGCCGACCCGCACCCGTTGCTCCATGCCTCCGTTCTACTCTGATTCCCCCGCCGGCCCGGAGGCCCGATGCCCACCGACACCCACTACACGTTCTGTCGGATCGGTGAGTCGCTCTGCGGCATCGATCGCCGAGGCGATCACCGCCAGCCGTGACGATGTCCCGGCCGAGCAGATCGACCGTCGCGGCGGCAGTGGCGATGGCGATGGCCGTCATCGGCCTCCTCGCCGGGCCCGCCGCCGCCCACGATCCGATCTTCGTGGACGACGACGCTGGCGCCGACGCCAGCCCCCGCATCATCGACGGCAGCGTCTCCTTCGCCACCTACGGCGTGATCGGCGAGCCCGGGGGCACGGCCCACCTCCGCCTCGACCTGGTCGACGGTGACCAACTGGTGCTCGAGCTCTTGGTGCCCGACCAACCTCCCGAAAACGAGCATGAGGACTACTCCCACCTCGCCGTCACCATCACCGACCCGGCCGGGGCGGTGACCCCGCTCACCGCCTCCACCCCCCTCGGCGCCTTCGACGAGCCGTTCAGCCAGACCTCCTACCTCCGCCTCATCGAGCGGGTGGAGCCAGCCGTCGCCGGCACCTACCTCGTCACCGTGTCGTCGGAGATCCCCTCACGCTTCACCCTGGCCACCGGCCGGACCGAACAGTTCGGGACCCCGGTCGAGGGCTACGAACGCCAACCGCTCGGCGCCCTCGACGCCTGGTACGCCACCCCACCGCCGACGACCGCGCCGGTCGAACCCCCGCTGCCGAACGGGACCGAGGGTACGGCTCCGGTCACCACCCCGAGCGAGGGCCAGGAGCAGGCCGCTGCGCCCCCCGACAGCAGCGGCTCCGGAGCTGGCCTGCTGGTAGCCGGGGGCGTCGTGCTGGCGTTGGCCGCCGGGGGCCTGGTGGTGATGCGACGACGGCGGACCCCGCCGCGGGCCGACTGACCGCCGAGGCGCCCGACCCGCTCAGGTGCCCAGGACCTGGCGGGCGAGGCGCAGGGGGCCGTCGGGGCCGGTCATGCCTGCGACGCGGAACACGACTGCGAGATCGGTGGCCCGTCATGGCGGGGCCGAAGGCGGCGCCGTCGGATCAGAAGTCGACCTCGACGGGGGTGGACTGGGCTGTAGCGGCCCGCCGTCCAAACGCAACACGGTCATCAACCGGGAGCGCTACCCCGAGCCGAGTGAACATCAGTGGCTGCCCGGCCGTTGGGCTCGTTGGACATCCGGATCCATCGTCCGACCGAGGCTCGGAAGCCCGCGTCGGCGCTTCTTCCCGCCAATTCGGATGCCAAACCCGCCGGTACCTATCGCGGTGTCATGGCACGTCAGACGACGGTACGAGTCGCTGAGGACCTGGCGGAGGACGTGGAGGCCGTGGCTCGTGTGAGGGGGGCAGCTTCATTGCCCTCAGCGTCGACTCGCTGCCGGCCGAGATCGAGCGGGTACGGGGTGACGATGACTGGCCGAACCAACCCTCGGGTGTCAGCGGACGGTGCCGAAGAAGATCTGCCACATGAGGGCGGTCTTGGCGATGAAGGACAGACCGATGTACACGCTCTCCCCGAACACGTAGTCACGCCAACGCCCCGTCCCTCGGTATTGGAGGAACTGGTTCACTGCGAAGCAGTTGAACAGGGCGAACACGCTGATGAATAGCGCCCAGACCCAGGTGGGCACCGCCTCGTCGGCGTTGCCCAGTGCGCCGGCGAAGTAGATCAGTCCGATGATCCACGGCGCGATCCCGGCGAGGCAGCCGAAGATGAACGGATACCAGTCGACATCGTCGGCTCCGGGGGTGTTGTGGCGCTCCATCAGCCATCCGAAAAGGATCATCGACACATTCGCCGCCGCGACGCCGATCAGCGCGCCGATGTCGTAGTCGCCCAGCAACATGATGATGAGGACGATCATCAGCGTGGAGCTGACCGAGTACTCGATCCATCGGAACGGGTTCTGGGTGGCCGCCACCCCCCGGTTGTAGGTGCGGTTCGCGATCGTGCCGACGAGCAGGTGGAACATGGCGCTCAACAGGGAGAAGGCGGCCACGCCGTAGACGACGGTGACCTCGGCGAGGACCTCGGCCGGGAAGAGCTGTTCGGTCAGGGCCGGGTCCTCGGTCGGGTACGAAGCGCTGATCGGTAGGTCGAAGTCGTTGGCCAGGATCAGGAAGAGGACCGCGGATGCGAAGTGGAACGCCGCGGCGGCCAGATTGGCGGCACGGAGCCGTTGGGCGGTGGCCGCCGGAAGGGTGGCGGTGGTTTGGTCAGCGCCAGCAGCCGGGCTCGATCGGTCCAGAATGAGGGTCACTCCTCGTGGCTAACGGATGCCGATTCCACGGTCAACTCGGCCGGCTTGAAAGCACGGCCTACGGGGCTCATCCTCCACGGGCCAGGCGCACGCCCGCGTCACCGCAGCACGTTGGGAGATAGGAACCGACTTCTGGAGGAGCTGACCGTCGGATCTATGACCCGAAGGTCGGTCGGAGACCTGACTCCGACGATCGCTGGGGTGCATCATCTGACGGGCGACTGCGGCCCCTCGATGATCTGTTGCAGGTGCGCGGCGATGGTCGCGACGTCCGCCTCACCGCCGGCCACCCTGATGACGAGGTCGTAGACGTCGGCGTTTCGGGCGCGTTCCACGGGCGCCCCGTTGAGGTTGAGGAAGACGGCGGTCGCCAGCCAGCCCAGGCGCTTGTTCCCGTCGACCAGGGCGTGGTTGCTCACGGTCGACTGGAGCAGTGCCGCGGCCTTGGTCCAGATGTCCGGGTAGGCGTCCTCGCCGAACACGCTCGCCTGGGGCCGAGCGACCGCAGATGCCAACAGCCCGATGTCGCGAACCGGTGGCGGATCACCGAGTAGCCGTCGAGCGAGCGCCAGCAGGTCTTCGAGGTCGAGGTACTCGGGCCGGTCGCTCACTGACCGAGACGCTCGAGCGCCTCGGCGTGGGCTTCGGTGATGACCACCGCGGCCGCTTCGACCCGTTCTTGGTGGGCCTGACGGGCGAGATAGTCACGGACAGCCCGCCGCGCTGCCTCCTGCATCGAGATGCCCTCGGCTGCGGCGCGCTCGCGAAGAGCGGACTGCTCGGCGTCACTGAGGCGGAGCGTCATGGCCACGACAACGACGGTATCAGAGTGATACCTCACGGCTGCGAATTGCCGCAGTCGGAGGGCCGGTCAGACGATGCGATCGGAATCCGAACCCGAGGGGATTCACGTCTCAACTCTCTTGAACGCGTCCGTCAGCCGGCCCCGAGCAGCTCGACGGCGCACGCTTGCGCCGCCTCGGTCAGCTGCTCGTAGAGCGCCTGGACGTCGGGGTCCGCGGCTCTCGCCTGCGGCCCGAGCTCGTACTGCGCCGTCGTGACCAGGAGCTCGCGGTCGGGCGGCACCCGGTCGTTGATGCACAGGGTCAGGGCTAGGTGTTGTGCCCTGCCAGGTTGGTGACGCGGCTCGCGGGTGGCCCGCCGAGGAGACCTCGAGCCCGACGACATGCCGGTGGGCATTGACCCCAGGCCGACGGCCAGCTCGTCGTCGCTGGCGCATGCCGTGCAGACACCGGCAATGCCCGCATTGCACTCGCCTGTTACGACGCCAACTGAACGCCCAAACCCAGAACCGACCCCATTCCGACCTCCACGAGGACGACGGGGAGGTCACCGCCGTCTTGAGGCCCGACATCGACTACCGGGTCAGTTCGCAGGTGGACAGCGAGAACGATGCTGGCGTCCGTGCGTGCGTACTTCGTGTGCAGGGCCGACCATGTCGGCGACGACGAGTGGCGGCTGGTGGACCTCATCCTCACCTCAACCGTGATGCCCCGGTGGCCGCAGGCGCCGGGGAGTCGGGTCACGTTGGACCTCTTGGCCGTCCCGGTCTGGGAGCCGACGACCGCATCGTCCCCCCTGGCCAGCGCTCATCGTGGCACGGGAGTGTGCGCCAGGCGACAGACGCCGGACCGGGGCCGTGCGCTACTGGACGAAGACCCGATCCCCGGACACGAAGGAGCCATCATGACACTCACCGAAGAGCGCACCCAGGTCGAAGAGCGCACCCTGGTCGAGGAGACCGCGCCGCCCACGTCGTCTCTCCCGGCGGAGACGACCCGGGACTGGAGCCCGACATGGCTGTTGGTCCTGGTCGGCGCCGTGACGGCGGTCATCCTGACCTTCTTCGCCCTCCGACCCGATAGCGAGGTCGATACCCCGAGCCATCAGCAGCTGATCGAGCACGGCAGCCCCACCGCGGTCGACCAGGCCGCCGAGGTCGTGGTCCCGAGCCATCAGCAGCTGATCGAGCACGGCAGCCCCACCGCGGTCGACCAGGCCGCCGAGGTCGTGGTCCCGAGCCATCAGCAGCTGATCGAGCACGGCAGCCCCATCGCGGTCGACCAAGCCGCCGGCACCGGTGGCGCGGTGACCGGGAGCCATCAGCAGCTGATCGAGCACGGCAGCCCCACCGCGGTCGACCAGGCCGCCGGCACCGGTGGCGCGGTGACCGGGAGCTATCAGCAGCTGATCGAGCACGGCAGCCCCACCGCGGTCGACCAAGCCGCCGAGGTCGTGGTCCCGAACCACCCGCAGCTGATCGAGCACGGCAGCCCCACCGCGGTCGACCAAGCCGCCGGCACCGATAGCGAGGTCGATACCCCGAGCCATCAGCAGCTGATCGAGCACGGCAGCCCCATCGCGGTCGACCAAGCCGCCTCGTCCTGACGCGAAGCCCAGCCGAAGCTCGCACCGGCGACGCCGCCCTCCTCGGAGGCGGCGTCGCCGGTGCCTTCGCCATCTGACCGGGGGAGGCGCTTGGTGGGCCATACGGGGCTCGGTCTCATGCAGCAAGCGTCGCCGGCGCCGGAATGCGACGAAGCACCCAAAGTGTGTATGGCTTCGGAGGTGTCGTAATGGACATGCGGGCTCGAAGTCCGCGCCGACCGACCAGACGCTCCGATCATGGTGTGGAGGGAGCGGCCACCCGTGCGCGGTCACGGACTTCGACCCAGGGCGGCATTCGGGTTGGGATGTCCGACGTGCCCATCACGTAGCGGCGACGGACCGAACGACGGCTGGGGGACGAGTTCCGCCGTCGGGAGGCTGCCGCAGGTCTTGGGCGACTTGGTCAGCCGACGTCGCGACGGAGTTCGTGTTCGACCGCTCGCCGAATCCAGGAGCTGACTGACCGATCGTCAGCCTCGGCCCGGTCACGAAGCTCTTCGAGGGTGTCTTCAGGAAAGCGGACGGGCACGACTTCGGTGAGGCGGGCTCGCCGACGTCGAGCGGGGCCTTGGGGCTCCTGATTCTCCGGCTTGGCGTAGAAGTCGTGTTCTTCCTGACGAGTCATCTTCTTGGGAGTGGTGCTCATCGGTCCTCCTGGTAGCGGCGCGCGAGGTGGTCGGCGGCCTCGTAGCAACCGATCGGACGACACTTGGTGGGGTCGCTCGAGTCAGGCCGTGCCAGGGGTACGACGAGGACACGGCCGGCTACGTCGGCCACCATCAGCCAGTCCGCCGGTGGCTTGGCCGGGTAGAAGACAGGGTCTGATTGCCAGACCTCGTTGATGTCGTCGATTCCCAGAGCCGCGTGCTTGAACAGATGGGCAGCTTGGTCGTCGATCTCGAAGGGATCGTCGTCATCAAGCAGGTCGAGGTCGAGGAGGTCGGAGCCATCCACTGACCAAGTGTATTACAAACGGCTACACTTGGCCAGCCGCGGATCCGTGAGAATGGGCAGCCGGAAATGGTCGGACTCAACCCCCGACTCTGCCCGCCCGATGAGTAGCTCAGGGCGCCGAGATGCGGGGCCGACATCGGCACGGGAACGGGCAGTAGGTAGCCCTCGTGACGAGGAGGCCAGCCATGAGCGTTCTCGCCGTTCCGGTCGGATCGTCGACGAGGCCGGCCGCCACGCCGCTCATCGACCAGTGGCTCGCAAGTAGGCAGCTCGTCGAACGGCGTTCCGCTGTGTTCCAGCCGGCGGATTCCCTCTTCTGTCGAATCGCGGCTGACGGGGTGCGCTCTGCGCCTGCGGGCCGCCTCCTTGGTGACCTCCACTCTTTGCTGTCGAAGGAGGAGCAGTCGAGCGGATGCATCCAGCTCGGTCCTGACGAGCACCAGAACCAGCTGGCCCTCGACGTCGCCCAGTCGTTGGCCGCGGTCGGGTTGCTCCGGGGGGTGAACTCGTCGGATGCGATGCTCGACTTCAGCCTCAACGCGCAGCGAACGCAGGCCGGTGCCCGCCTGCGAACCTTCGTCGCCGGTCCGTGGCTAGAGATCGGCGTGGAACAGGTGCTGCGGTCGGTGCTCGGTCAGGACGCCCAAGTCGCCCGCAACGTTCACGTGGACCACCCGGACCATGGCGAGCTGGAGCTCGACGTCGTAGCGATCGTCGGCGGAGCGCCGGTGGTCTTCGAATGCAAGTCCGGCCACCGGGTGGCCGAGAGCCTTCCCCGTTTCGGCGATGTGATTCGCATCGTCGGCGTCGACGGTGACCGGGCCGTGGTGGTCGCTCCGCGGTTGGACTCCGACAAGGCGGTCATCGCCGAGGAGTTCTTCTCGATCCGGATCATGGAGCCCGGTCAGGTCGAGGCCCATGCCACCAAGCTCGGCGCCACCGCTGAGCCTGGACGAAACCTACGGCTGGTCGAACGAGCCGAAGCCTCCATGAGCGCCGAGGCCGAGGGGACAGGGAACGAGCCCGCCGGTGGGAAGCGGAAGGTCATCCTCGATGAGGCCAGCCGGGCCGAGTTCGAGGCCATCGTCCATCAGGTCGTCGACGGTTCCCCCGGCACCCAGACGGCCGGCCAGCTCGTTGTGAGCCTCCGGGACAGAATCCACTGCGGCCGCTCCAAGGCCGCGCACGTCGTCACCGGGCTGCTTCACGCTGGGCGCCTGCTCGACGCCGAGGGCCGGCCCGTAAAGGCCTACAGAGCCACCGTACACAAGGTCAGAAGCGCATAAGCGGCAGCAGCGGGAGGGGCGCGCTCACGCGCTGCGTTCACCCATGTCGCCGCGGTCCAGACAGCCTGCAGTGCTGGACCGATCGCGCCGGCCGACATTCGGGCGCACGATCCGACCATCCGATCGACCTTCGGATCGTCCATCAGACGATGCGATCGGAATCCGAACCCGAGGGGGATTCACGCCTCAACCATCTTCTCGAAGGACCTGCACGACCTCGCCGCGCTGGGCGAACCCGGGCCGCGGCCTACGTGTACTGCTTGCCCCAGCCCCCGATGTAGTGGGAGATCTCGGGCGGGGCGGTGACGCCCAAGCTCTGCATCCGTTCCTGCAGGTCGGGTGAGGACAGGAAGGCGTCGAGGGCCTCGGAGGTCTCGGCCTGGTGGTAGACGACCACCACCGACGGGTCGTCCATCGACTGGTTGACGGCGTGGCCCACGATGCCGGCGTCGTCCCGGAAGTCTGCGGCGGCGTCGTAGCCGGCGAGCCAGGTCGCCACGTCGGCCACGGGGTGGCTGATGATCGCCGCAGGCAGCTCGCGGTCCCAGACGATGTCCTCGCGCAACGGGGTCATCCACAACATCTCGGGCGGGGCCTGCACCCCCGCCTTCCGCATGACCTCCCGCAGCTCGTCCGAGGTGGACCAGGCCCGCGTGGCCTCCTCGTCCGAGGAGGCGAAGTAGACGGCGATGCGGTTGGGGTCGTCGGTGCTGCGGTTGATGTGGTGGCCGATGACGGCGCCCGAGCGGCGAAGGTCCTCCGCCCCGTCGAAGGTCGCCTTCCAGGCGTCGAAGTCGGCAACCGTGGACTGGATGACCACGGCGGCGAGTGGAAGCGGGTTGTCGGCCATGTCCCCTCCTCTGGGCGGGCCCCCCTTCCCACCGGCCATCGGCTGGGCGCTGCCGATGGTAGGGCACCGGCCGGTCCAGTGCTCGCGGCCGCCTCGCCGGCGGCACGCGCCCGAGCGCCTCTGCCGCGTCAGAGCTTGCGGGTGACGTTGACCTCGGTGGGGTTGGCCAACATGTCGTAGACCGCCGAGTACTTGGTCCCGGCGGCGACCAGCGCGTCCATCGTCTCGTCGTCGCAGTCCGCGTCGACCTCGAACTCGACGTCGACGTTGCTGAAGCCCTTGCGGACGTCGGGGTCGATGCCCAGCACGCCCCGCACGTCGATGTCGGCGCTCACCTTCGACGACACGCTGCGCAGCTCGATGTTGCGGGCGGCGGCGCCGGTGGCGACGCCGGCGGTGATGCAGGCGGCGAGCGCGTGCAGCACGTACTCCTGCGGCGTCGGGCCGTGCCCGTGCCCGAGCGTCGGGTGATCGGCCCGGAAGCTGAACCGCTCGACGTGCTCCTGGTCGGCGCCGATGCCGAACCACTCGAAGATGGACGACTCGCTGGCCGTGCCCTCGACCCAGGTGTTCACCGCCGAGAAGCGGAACTGGGCCAGATCGCCGTCGTCGCGGAAGCGGGCGATGGCACCGAACATCTTGTCGCAGGGCACCCCGTTGATCTCTTCGGCCATGGTCCTCCTCGGAGTCGCTCGGCACCGACGCTAGTGGCGCTGCCGGATCCGTGCCGGGGGTGGAGTGACCTGTCCTAGGGTGGGGCCGACTCGGACGAGGGGGGCGATGCGGGTGTCCTGGAAGATGGTCGACGAGGGATGGGGGCGACGGGCCGCCGAGTTCGCCACCCTCGGCGAGCCGGCGGCCTGCCGGGAGTACCTGGCCCTGCACCAGCGGCTGGACGTCGGAGCGGGCGACCGCCTGCTCGACGCCGCCTGCGGTTCGGGGCTCGCCCTCGAGCTGGCGGCCATCCGCGGGGCGACCTGCGCGGGCATCGACGCCTCGCCCCGCCTGGCGGCCGTGGCCCGGGACCGAAACCCCGACGCCGACATCCGGGTCGGCGACATGGCCGCTCTGCCCTGGGCCGACGCCTCCTTCGACGTGATCACCAGCTTCCGCGGGATCTGGGGGACGACGCCCGACGCGGTCGACGAGGCCCGTCGGGTGCTCGTCCCGGGCGGACGCCTCGGGTTGACGGTGTGGGGCAACGTGGGCAAGTCCCCCGGGGCGTGGGCACTGGCCCCGTTCCGGTGGGCCACCGACGACTCGGTCCAGCACCAGGCCGACATGGTGTCCCTGGGCCGTCCCGGGGTGGGCGAGGCCTTCCTCGAGGACCGGGGCTTCGACGTGGCCGAGCGCTTCGAGGTCCCGTTCGTGTTCGAGTTCGCCGATCCGCCGACCTTCGCCCGGACCGTCGCGTCCACCGGGCCCGCCTACGAGGCGATCCAGCACATCGGCGAGGAGGAGTTCCGGGCCCGGGCCACCGAACTGGCCGAGGCCCACGTCCGCGACGGGCTCCCGCTGCGGGCCCCCCTCCAGGTCTTCGGCTACGTGGGCGCCAAGCGCTGACTCAACCCGGGCCGGCCAGGTAGCCCGCCAGGTGGTCGGCCAGGTCGGCCGTGTCGTCCTCGGCACCGTGGATGAAGCTCGACTTCCGTCGCCGCAGGAAGGTGGCCCCGAGGTGGTACACGCCGGGGGCGTCGACGACCCCGCCGTCGTGGCGCAGCCGCCCGTCCGGCCCGAACACGGGCAGTTCGACCCACGACAGGTCGGGCCGGAACCCGGTGGCCCAGACGACCGCCCTGATCCGGCCCGTGCGCAGGTCCATCGTCAGGGGCACCCCGCGTTCGGTCCGGGTGGGCTCGTAGCGCTCGACCGGGCCGACCTCGCCGTCCAGGCCGTGCTCGGTGATCCACTCGTCGATGTCGTCGAGCAACCGGTCGAGCTTCTGGTCCGCCAGCGCGCAGTGGTTGCGGAGCCCGCCGGAGAACAGCGCCTCGCCGTCGCGGACGGTGCCGAGTCGTCCCCGCAGCGCCACCCCGGCGTCGGTCAGGTGGTTCAGGTTCAGCGTGCGCCGTTCCGGCGTCCCGACGAGCTGCGGCGACGCCACGCCACGGGCCTTCAGGATCTCCTCGACCTCGTCGTAGCGCTCGTCCAGCCGCCCGATGGCCTCCATCCAGTGCTGGATGTCGCGGCCCCGGTAGGTGCGGGGCAGGCGGACGTGCTCGCCCACCGACAGGGTGACCGGACGCCCGGATGCGTGGATCTCCTCGGCCAGTTGGATGCCGGTGGCGGCGGCGCCGACCACCAGCACGCCGCCGTCGGGCAGCTGATCGGGGTTGCGGTAGTCGAGCGGGTTCACCTGCTCGACCTCGGGCGGGACCGCCGGGGCGAAGCCGGGCAGGCTCGGCAGGTTGCCGGCCCCCCCGGCGAGCACGACGCATCGGCCGCGCCAGGTCCCCATGTCGGTGACGACGTCGTAGCCGCCGTCGGCCGGCCGGACGGCGGTCACGGTGGTGCCGGTGACGACGGGTGAGTCGAGGACGTCGGCGTAGCCCTCGAGGAAGGCCACGATCTCGGCCGCGTCCATGAACCCGTCGGGGTCGTCGCCGTCGTAGCGGTGCCCGGGGAGGCGGCTCTGCCAGTTCGGGGTGAGCAGTGTGAACGAGTCCCAACGCTGGGTCCGCCACGAGCAGGCCACCTCGCCCCGCTCCAGCACGACGTGGTCGATGACCCGCTCCGAGAGCCGGCGGCTCATCGCCAGGCCGTTGTGGCCCCCTCCGACGACGACCACGGTGGTCGAGCGCGTCGCCGGCATGGAGGTCATCGTCCCACGGGCATCAGCCGTCGAGGAGCGTCCGGCCCCGGACGGCGTCGGGGGGCGGCTCCTGCCCGTCGTAGCGAGCGACCAGGTCGCGCAACCGCTCCCGCCACTCCTCGGCGGCGCCGTGCTCGCGCTCGAGCGCGAAGCGGTCACAGGTCGTGCGCAGGGCGAGGGCGGGCGAGCCCATCTCCCCGGTGAGCCCGAGCTCTCGTCGAGCGCCGATCGGGGCGACGGTACTTCGGGTCAGGGCCGGCGGGCCATGAACGGGTAGCCGAACACCTCGAAGGTCCGGGCATTCGCCTCGCCGCCGGCGCCGCCGAACGTGTCGACCGGGTCACCGATCTCGATGTCGGTGAACCCGCTGTCCTCCATCATCTTCTGCCAGCCCGCACGGGGCAGCCCTCCGGCAATTCAGGCCGTCCAGAGGTCGATGTCCCTCACCGCCTCGGCGGGCACCTGCTGCCCATTGGCGATGTCGGCGAACTGGAGGGTCCCGCCGGGGCGCAGGACGCGGTGGATCTCGGCGAAGACGGCCTGCTTGTCCGGGCAGAGGTTGATGACGCCGTTGGCCATCACGACGTCGGCCCAGCCGTCCTCGACGGGGAGGTCCTCGGCGTAGCCCTCCCGCCCCTCGACGTTGTCGAGGCCCATCTCCGCGGTCGTGGCCCGGAACTTGTCGAGCATCTCCTGGGTCATGTCGACGCCGACGACGCAGCCGCTGGGACCCACCTGCTCGGCAGCCAGGAAGGCGTCGAAGCCGGCGCCCACGCCGACGTCCACCACCCGCTCACCGGGCGCCGGACGGCGGAGGGCGAAGGGGTTGGCCACGCCGGCGAAGGACTCGACCGCCCGGTTCGCCAGGCGGTCCACCTCCTCGGCCGGGTAGCCGAGGTGGGCGGCCAGGTGGCGCCCGGTGTGGAAGTGGAACTCGCGGTCGGGTTCCTCGGCCACCTCCCGGTACTTGATCCGGACCTGCTCCCGCAGTTCCTCGGTGTCGACGACCGTCTCGGCCATTGCGCCCTCCTCCTCGGGTCGGCAGGTTCAGCGATCCCCATGGTGGGCGATCGGCTAGGACCTGTCCAGCGCCCGCGGGATCAGGCCAGCGGCTGGAACTCGAGGTGGAGCTCCGTCAGGCCGCGGAGGAACTCGTTGCCCAGGTCGAAGTCGGAGCTTTTCCGTGACGTCAGTTGGCGGCGGGGGCTCGCTCCGGGTGGGAACGAATGCAGCCCAAGGGTGCTCCCGGCGGAGACGACCCGGGACTGGAGCCCGACATGGCTGTTGGTCCTGGTCGGCGCCGTGGCGGCGGTCATCCTGACCTTCTTCGCCCTCCGACCCGACAGCGAGGTCGATACCCCGAACCACCAACAGGTGATCGAGCACGGCAGCCCCACCGCGGTCGACCAAGCCGCCGAGGTCGTGGTCCCGAACCACCCGCAGCTGATCGAGCACGGCAGCCCCACCGTGGTCGACCAAGCCGCCGGCACCGGTGGCGCGGTGACCGGGAGCCACCCGCAGCTGATTGAGCACGGCAGCCCCACCCCGGAGGCGGCTGAGGTGCCCATAGGGGGCAGTTCGGGGAGGATTCAGCGCAGGCCGAGGACCGTCAGGAGGGCTTCGTCAACGCCCCAGAGTTCCTCGCGGCTGAGATGACCTGCGAGTTCGCCGAGCCGCTGCGCGTCCACGGCGCCGATCTGTTCGACGAGCACCCGGGTGCCCTCACCGTTCACCTCGATCTCCGGACGAAACGACGCCGCGCGAGCGCTGCGGGAGGTGGGCGCGACGATCACCACGGAGCGAGGCAAGAACTCCTCGGCCTGGACTACGACGCCGAACCGGTCGCCGTGCTGCTCGTGTCCGATGCCTTTCGGGAGCTTGAACCGGTAGATGTCACCGTGGAGCACGCAGCGACTCCATCAGGTCGGCGACCGCACCCATCTCGTTGCGGTCGGCCTCGTCAGCCTCGAGGGCGGCCACCTCGGCGGCGAGTTCGGAACTGCGGCGAAGCCGATTGGCAGATCGCACCAAGGCATCTCGGATCGCCTCTGACCGCGACAACCCTGCTGCTTCGAGCGTGCGGAGTGCCTGTTCGGCTTCGTCATCGAGGCGGACTGAGATGGCAGAACCCATACGGCGAAGTGTATCACGAAACGTCGTACCGGGTCGCCGCTCAACGCGTCGCCTGAGGACACGTTGGTGGGCCGACTCCCTTGCTCTGCGGTCAGGCCCAGAACGCGTCGAAGTGGTACGTGTCGTCGTGGTACACGGTCACTTCGGTGACCTTGCCCTGATGGATCTCGAACTCGACGGCACTGGCCATGTCCAGCTGACGGTCGCCCCGGCTGGCCGTCATCTCGTGCAGAGCGACCGCTCGGTTCGCGTTGGCCAAGATGTCGACAAGATCGAGCTTGAACGTTCCGCCGCTCAACGTCCCGAACTTCTCGAGAAGGTCGCGGACACCGTTCTGCCCGGCGTGGTCACCCCCGAGGGGACTCTGGCCGGGCTCGTGCCAGACGACCGCGGCATCCAGCACCTCACCGAGCGCTCCGGTGTCGTCGCTCGAGAAGGCCTCGTAGCAGCGGAGGATCAACTTGGCATTGGGGTGCTCTGGCATGAGACGAACCCTCCTTCTCCTGCACCCCATGGTGTGACCTTGGGCGGTCGTGCACCCAGGGTCCAACGTCCCGATCCACCGCGTGTTGGATTCGTCGCGGGACGATCGCGGATTCGGATCCATCGTCCGAACGTGGCTTCGTATGCGGTGTGGCTCTCAGCCGCCGGGCTCGACCGCTCGCCGACGTCGTCGGATGGCCTCGAGGGCGAAGGCGTAGGCCTGTTCGGGTGGTGGGAGGTCGCCGTGGCGGGCGGCGGTGAGGGCGTCGGCTGAGGTAACGACGGCCATGTGGGTGAACGCTTGGGGGGTGTTGCCGAGCGCCTCGCCGGTGGTGGGATCAACCATCTCGGAGAAGAGGCCCACGTCGTTGGCGTGGCCGAGCAGCGCCTCCATCAGCTCGTCGGCCTCGTCGATGCGGCCGGCGTGGGTCAGGCAGTCGAGGAGCCAGAACGAGCACAGCAGGAACGCCCCCTCCTTGCCGTCGAGACCGTCCGGGTCGAGGTAGCGGTGGACCAGCGTGCCGTCGCTGAGGTCGCGGGTGACGGTCTCGACCGTGCGGTCAACGGCCGGGTGGGCGACCGGCAGGAAGCCGAGCGCGGGGACGAGCAGGGTGGCGGCGTCGGCCACGGGGCGGCCGCCGGCCTGGGTGAACCAGCCGTCGGGGGAGCCTTCGCTGCGCAGCCATTCGGCCAGCAGGTCCCGCTCGTGGATCCACCGGTCGACGTCGCCGGCGATGCGCCCGGCCTCGGTCAGGCGGACGGCCCGGTCGAGGGCGACCCAGCAGTTGAGCTTGGAGTGCACGAAGTGGCGGGGCTCGTCGCGGATCTCCCAGATGCCCTGGTCGGGTAGGCGCCAGGACTCGACGGCGAGGTCGGCCACGCGGGCGAGGAACTCGCCGTTGGAGGCGGAAAGCTCGCCGCCGGCCTCGGCGAAGCCGTATGCGGCCTCGATGAGCTGCCCGTAGGAGTCGAGCTGGACCTGTCTGGCGGCCCCATTGCCGACCCGCACCGGTAGTGAGCCCCGGTGGCCGGCCAAGTGGTCGAGCTCGACCTCGGGGAGGAGCCGCTCGCCGGTGACCCGGTACATGATCTGCAGGTCCTCGGGCCGTCCCGCCGCCGTGCGCTCGAGCCAGCCCTTGAAGGCGCCGGCCTCGTGGAGCGAGCCGAGGATGACGAGCGAGGCGAGGGTGAGCGTGGCGTCGCGGATCCAGGTGAAGCGGTAGTCCCAGTTGCGGCCCTCGCGGATCCACTCGGGCAGCGAGGTCGTGCCCGCCGCGACGACGGCGCCGGTGGGGGCGTAGGTGAGGGCCTTGAGGACGAGGGCCGAGCGGTGGACCTTGCGGGCGTGCTCGCCGTCGTAGGAGATGTCGTGGGCGAACCAGTCCTGCCAGAAGGCGACGGTGTCGGTGAAGCGGGTGCCGAGCGCAGCCCGGGTGTCGACCGAGCCCTGGGCGGGGTGGTCGGCGGCCGGGGTCCACGCCATCTCGATGAGCTCCTCCTGGCCGGCCTCGAGCGCCCAGGTGGCGGCCACGCCGTCGTCGTTCCCCTCGACCGGCAGGGTGGCCCGAACCCACAGGGCGTCGGGCCCGCCGACGATCGACCAGGCGGTGGCCGACGTGCGGGTGAACCGGGGCCGAACCACCCCGTACTCGGGGCGGGGATCGAGTCGGACTTCGGCGGTGACGCGGCCCTCCAGGCACCGGACTCGGCGCAGGATCGAGTGGCGGGTGGTCACCTCGGCCGGGTGGGCGGGATCGAAGGGTGCCACCGGCATGCAGTCGGTGACCTCGAGCACGCCGGTGCCCGTGTGGAACCGGGTGGCCAGGACGTTGGTGGCGGGTAGGTAGGCGCGCTCGGTGGCCCGGGGCGACTCGGCCGGGGCGATGGTGAAGTGCCCGCCTCCGTCCTCGTCCAGCACCCGGGCCAGCACCGAGGGCGAGTCGAACCGGGGGAAGCAGCACCAGTCGATCGACCCGTCCCGCCCCACCAGCGCCAGGGAGTGGCAGTCGCCGATCACCCCGTAGTCGCCGATCAGGTTCACGGTGGCTCCCCCTGCCCGTTCGGGCCACGGTAGAGCAGGCGCCGGGACCGTCGGCTGCGATCCACCGGCTTTGTGATCAACCTGGCAGGCGGAGCGCCCGACCACACGGGTCGGGTTGGCTCGCTGCGGCTCCGTGTCGTGAAGCGTTCACCATCCTTGACGGGGAGGTGACGGTGCGCCGCATGGACACAAGGTGGATGCCAAGTGAGTCGGCGCCCAGCGCTTCGGGGGCGCCCTCCTCGTCGGGCTCGGCGTCGAGGTGGACGGCGATGCGTTGCCGATGGCCCGATCCCCAAGCTCTCGACCAGAACGGGTCATCCGGGCCTGGACGCGAGTCGGCCCCCACCCGAGGTGAGGGCCGACGTCAGCTTGTGTGTGGGTCTGTCAGCCTCCGTCGGCGCAGGGATGCGCTCCCGCAATCACCGCGTTGACCAGGCCATTCGCACCGCCGGCCTGGTAGCCGGGGAAGTAGGGATGCTCGACCACGCCCCGCACCACCGCGCTGTTCGCCTGCCCGAAGCTGAGACCGCCGGTGCAGGACTTCACGGTGTTTCCGATGCCGGGACCAGCCGATGCCACGCCGGCGCCGAGACCGAGGGTCAATCCGGCTGCAGCCACTGCCGCGGCAATCTTGGTCTTCATTTGGAGCTCCTCCTTGGTGGTGAATTAGCACTAAAAACTGTAGGCGAGGGTAGCCGAGGCGTCAATCCCGTCGTCGCGCCGGAGGTCGGCGGGTGTCGACCGCAACCGACTCGGTGGACTCGACCGAGACGGCCTCAGCGGGAACCGCTTCTGCTCGCCCGATGTCTGCTGGTCAACCTTCGGCAAGGAGGCGGGCCCGGCTCAGCAGCTCGGAGATGCCGAGCTCAGGTGCCCATCGGTCGAGGTAGGGGTGGTCGAGCGAGACAGGCGCCGCCGGAGATGCTGCGGATGACCCCGCTGCGGGAGGACATCGTCTGGGACCGCCAGCTGCCCGGCGCCATCATCAGCCACCCCGTCGCCGATGTGGGGCCTGGCTCGAGGGCTACGACGGCGCCGCGGACTTCCGGTCGGCCGCAGGGATCGTGGGCCACGCCGTCAACCAGTCGACCGAGGACCCGTCGGTGGTGATCGTGTACCACCAGGCCGAGACCCCGGAGGCCCTCCGCGCCTTCCTGACCTCGCCGGACCTTCGGGCCAAGATGCAGGACCTCGGGGTCCAAGCCCCGCCGGACATCTCGTACTACACCGAAGGCTGGGCCGAGCAGTACGAGTGAGCGGCGTCCGTCGTGTGAGTCCCGTGGCGTGTTGGCCCGGCCCGGTCCGAGTGGTTCCCTGGACTGACGGTTTCGGCCGGTCCCTGATGCCGACCTCTCTCACCGGGCTCGGTCGCCGATGGAGCAGTCGACGGCCGGGTGGGGATCCGGCAGCATGTAGTCGTGGTGGCCGGTGACGAGCCCACAGCGGACCTGTCCGAGGACGACGCAACCGCCGGGACGTACATCGAGTGCCCGCCGGACGACGTGTGGGCCATGGTCTCCGATGTCCGCCGGATGCCCGAATGGCGTCCGCGGCTCGAAGGACTGCGCTGGCACGATGAGCCAGGTGGGGTCGGGGCGATCTTCGACGGCCTCTCGTCACTCGGACCCTTCCGTAACGTCCACCTGGCTTGTCGCGTGACGGAGTGGGAGCCGCCGTCGCGGTTCCGGTAGGTCGTGATCGACGGTCCGGTGCGAGCCGATGCCCTCTGGGGGATCAGGCCGCAGGGCCGTGGTTCGTTCTGCTTCAGCGCCGGCGACATCGTCGGGAACTCGCTCGCCACCCGCCTGCTGCGACCGTTCGTGCGGCCGTTGGGGCTACGAGAGCTGAACACGGAGCTCCGGAGGCTCAAGGCGATCCTCGAAGGCGGGGCCTGAGCGCGGGAACCGAAGCCCCGCAGAGTTGTGTATGTCACGTCGCGGGCCGAGGCCGCTTGCGCCGGGCGAATGACGTGGTCCGCCCGCATTCGGATGACCAGGCCGAAGCGCACTCGGATCGTTCCCCCGACTGCGGCCAGACGCCGGCCTCGTACGCAGCCTGCCTGCGGTGGTCGGCGTCGACCAGCGGCTCAATGGCGCTGGCGGGTTCCAGACGCCTTGCGGTCCGGGCTGACGCGAACGAGCCAGACCGGCGTGCTGACGCCCTTGACCGGCACCGGGCCCACGGGGTCGAGCCGGGCCGCCGGCGGCCAGTCTCCGCAGGCGTCCACCGCGACCTCGGAGGCGAGGAGCTCGCCGGGGCCGGCGAGCGCGGTGATGCGGGCCGCGACGTTGACGGTGGTGCCGATGAAGTCACCGCCACGTGGGAGCACCTCACCGGCGTGGAGCCCCATCCGGATGGCAACGGGGAACGCGTCGGCCCTCCGGGCCGCTTCGACCGCGAGGAGCATGGCGATGGCACCTTCGAAGGCATCCGACGGCGCCTCGAACCAGACCATCAGTCCGTCACCGAGCTCCTTCACGATCCGGGCGTCGGGCCGGGCGTCGGTGATCCCGCTCATCATCCGCGTCTGGGCCTCGAGCACTTCGAGCGTGGCGACGTCGCCCTCAGTGTCGGTGTACTCGGTGAAACCGACGAGGTCGGTGAAAAGCAGGGCTCCGACGCGGCCGTCGACCACAGGTCCCGGCGTGCCGGTCACGGTGAGGTGATCGAAACGCGACCACTGACCGTTCGGGTGGCGATGGTGCAGTCGTCCCCGCGAGACTCGAAATCTGCGGGCAGCGGCCCGGTCACCGAGTGGATCCGAACGGCGTCGGCGACGTGAACCGTGATCCGACCGCTCACAGTCTCCGCCTCGACGTCCGCGGCGGCGTCGAGCCGGATCTCGATCCGGCCGCTCACGCAGTGCGCCGTCGTGCGACCCGTGACCGATCGAAGGTCGATCCTCCCCGAGACGGTGGCGACGTCGGCGCCCGCAGTCTCGTCCACGGTGACCCGACCCGAGTTCGTCCGGACCCGACTGCTTCCCTCGACGCGTCCGATCGCCACCCTGCCGCTCGACGTGCGGACGTCTACGGCGGCGGCCTGCTCGACGGTGATCCGCCCAGACTCCGTGACGACGGCGACGACTCGCAATGGGCCCTCCACCTCCACCCGGCCCGAGTTCGAGCCCACCACGAGGTCAACGCCTGACGGAACCCGGATCTCCAGCCGGCCGGGAGGGGCTTCGACCGTCGCCGTGCTCCCGTCGTGCTGCAGCGTCGCGTCGCCCCGCACCCACACGTCGCCTCGGTCCTCGGCGACCACCTTCACCCGCCCGCCGGCCGACGACACCCGGACTGACGTGACCTCGGCGCGGCCCGACCCGATGTCCACTACCCGACTGTAGGTCCGCCCTGTGCGTGGCTCATGCCGTCACCTCTCGCGATCGGTGGGCACCACCAAACTCGAGCCGGTTGACGCCCGGGACGTTCGGCCCGTGACAGTCAACCCCTGTAGGTGGATTCTGGTCGCATGGAAGACGAGGAACGTCGCGCCGCTGCGATCAAGCGCCTCGAGGAGAGGCGGGACTTCAAGACCCACGTGGTGACCTATGTGGTCGTCAACGGCTTCCTGGTCGGCATATGGGCCTTCACCGGCGCCGGCTACTTCTGGCCGATCTGGCCGATCCTGGGCTGGGGCATCGGCTTGGTGCTGCACGCCTGGAAGACCTTCGGGGAACGCCCCATCTCCGAGTCCGACATTGAAGCGGAGATGCGTCGCAACGAGGGCGAACCCTCCGCCTGACACCGGTCGGTGAGCGGCGGCGGTGTCGCCGTCGAATGCCTGGGACGAAGGACCCGATGCGCAGGGGCGCCGTCTTCACCCTGGTCCGGCTGCTGGGCTCAGGCCAGACGCTCCCAGAGGACGGGGAAGAGCGGGTGGTCCAGCGGGGCGCCGTCGGCCAGTTCGTCCTCGAGGCCGAGGAACGGGGGTGAGGTGGTCAGAAGGGGACGATCGTGGTGAGCAGGCCCTCGCCCTCGGCGCGGCCGCCGAGGGTGCGACAGAACTCGACCGCGTCGAGCTCGAGGACGGCGGGCGTGTCGGAGCTCGTGCCGTCGCCGGTCCCCGAATAGGTCCCGCCGGCGGGGCCGGTGAGGGTGAGGTCGAACGCCTGGCCGTGGCGGCGGGCCCACTCGGCGACCACGTCGGCGACGATGCGCCCGTCGTGGTCCTCGCTGAGCACGAGCTCGCGCCCGGTGGCCCGGGTGGTGTCGACGCGGTGCATCCAGAGGTCGCGCAGGTAGATCGTGTCAACGAGGTAGCCCAGGGCCCAGGTCTCGACCACCGGGCCGTCGATCTTCATCGGCAGCCGGCGCACCAATGCGGGGAGCTTCGTGCGCTTGCGCACCGTGACCGGGGCGACGGCCGTGAGGCGCTCGACCAGCTCGGCCGGGCCGAGGTCGATGCGGTCCTGCACCTGCACCGCCGAGAGCCCGGCCTCGAGGGGCCCTCCGTGGTCCTTCTGGTGGCGCCGACCGGCGCGCATCTGGTGGACGTTCTGGGTGAGGGAGGCGCCCGCCTCGCAGGCCCCCAGCACGTGCAGGTACATCTGGCGCACGTCCCAGGCCGGGCATTCGGTCTGCTTGGACCAGTCGGCGTCGTCGAGGGTGCGGAGCAGATCCAGGGTCCGCTCGAGCTCGACGGCCTGCAACTGCATCGCCTCCTCGTGAGAGAGCGGCGCCAGTGCGGTGACGTCGGTGCGGTGTGCGTTGGTCATGGGTTCCCTCCAGGGCTTGATGTGGGTTCAGGTGGGGTGATCTCGCGCAGGGTCATGTCGACCGCGCGGTCGACGATGCGCTTCCAGCGGTCGCCGGACGGATCGTTGGAGATCTGCTGGTCGGTGAGGCCGGTCAGCATCGCCGTCCACAGGTCGACGGCGGCCGGGTCGGTGACGCCGATGCTCGCCAGCTGTGCCTCCATCGCCTCGAAGACGGCGACGGCGACCGCGTAGCTCTCGGCGGACGGCTCGAAGTCGGGGATCGTGCGTTGGAAGAGCAGCTGGTAGCGGACCGGGTCGGCGGTGCAGAAGTCGAAGAACCGGTGCGCCGCCTGGCGGGGGTCAGCGGGTTCGTCATCGGTGCCCACGGCCAGGGACGCCGCGGAGGCCAGGTACCCCTGGTGGAACATGGCGTCGTAGATGTCGTTCTTGGAGGCGAAGTAGGAGTAGATCGACTGGGCCTTCATCCCGACGCGAGTCCCCAGGTCGCGCGATCGAGAGCCCGCCGAGTCCCGCTCCGCGCACGATGTCCCAGGCGGCGGCCACGATCTCCTCGATGGTCTCCTGGCGTCGGGCAGCCCGTCGATCGCTCATGTCCCCCCTGATAAGGTTCGCTAAAACTGACAGCGTTCTAATTACCGAACAGTGTCAGGAGTATGCGCCCGAGGCCCGTGTCTGTCAAGGGCTGCAGGCGGCGACCCGCGGGGTGGACCAGGACGTGGTCGTCGTGGCGCCAGGAGCCGACCTCGTCGCCTGCTTCGATCCCGGGCTGGTGTGGACCGACCGCTCAGTCGCTCTGGCCGACCTGGACGCCAGCGTGCAGGCCTTCATGGACGACGCCCGCTTCGAAGAGGCCGACCCCCGAACGGTCGGTCGACCCCACCCGGTCTTCGGCCTTCTCGACGGCCATCAGTGGCTACTGTTTGCAGTCGCCCAGACCCTCCGCCACCACGCCCAAGTCCTCGGCGTCACCGCGACCTTCGCCGCTCAGGCTGGTTCGATGAGCGAGGCGTTATCGCTGCTGCGCGGCCTTGGGCCGAGGGATCCGGGATGATCCGGCTCAGAAGCCGGCAGCCTGGCGGCGGACGAGGGCCAGCAGGTCACCGAGCGTGAAGTTGTAGTCCAGGGTGTGCAGCGAATCGCTGGTGGCCAGCTGGGTCTCGATGTGGCGTAGGTCCCGGGTGTCGCCCGGCGCCGGGTCGGGGTCGACCTCCAGGTAGGCCAGCCCGTCGGCCGTCACCGCGCACGTCGCGGTGTAGTAGTCCTCGATGAGCTCGTAGAACGTGGGCACCTCGGGGATGGTGCGGCCGAAGTAGGCGCCGGCCAGCCCGGCCCGGTCGCCGCTGAGGTCGGCCGGGTTGACACATGCGGAGACGGTCCCATCGGTGGGGGCGGGGTAGTCGGGCGGACGCTCGCCGGCGTAGGAGTCGAAGGAGACGACACAGCCGGTCTGGTCCTCGACCGCGCACAGGGGCAGGTTCTGGAACGTGGCCCCGAGATTCTCGCCCTCGGGGACACGCACTCGGCCGGTCGCGCCGACGAGGAGGGCGGAGATGAGCTGGCTGCGCAGGGCCTCGTCGTCGTCGAACTCGTCCTGGAGGAGTCGGGTGAGGTGGTGCGAGCCCTGCGAGTGGCCCAGGAGCACGAAGGGGCGACCGTCGTTTTCCTCGGCCAGGTAGTGGTGGAACGCGCCGAGAACGTCGGCGTAGGCGGTGGCGAAGGCGGGCACGTCGAAGATGCGGCCGTCGACCGCGGCGTCATAGCTGCCGATCGTGGCCTGCTGGTACCGGGGCACGAACATCCGGCACAGCTCGCCGAACCGACCCACCTGGCCCTGGACGGTGACCGGCTCCAGCGGGTTGGCCTCGTCAAAGGAGTGGTTCCCCGGGGTCGGGGAGTAGTCCAGCGTCGGGTACACGTAGAAGCAGTCGAACTCGGGGGCCGTTGCGGGCACGAACGGCACCGGGGTGAACGTGCCGTCGGGCTCCACCCGGGTGGCGTCGAAGCCTGACGAGCAGACATCCTCAGCCTTGTCGGGGTGGCAGTGCCAGAGGTCTAGGTCGTCGTAGGCCCCGCTCACGTCGGGCACCTCGATGGCGGGCGCGCGAGGGGCCGCGGTGGTGGTCTCGGCGGGCTCCGCGGTGCCCGCGGTGTCGTCGGACCCGCAGGCGGCGGCCACCAGCATCAGGGCCAGGGCCACCAGGATCCGGCGGCGGACGAGCAGGGCAGGGGAGCGCATGGCGGTAGTGTGTCCGGTCCGGACGGCGGTGGGCCCTCGGATCTGCATCAGTCCCAGGATGATGAAGGGGTGATCGACAGCTTGCTTGTCGTGGTGCCTATGTAGCCAGGCACCTGGTGGGCGGGAGAGGGCGCTGTCTGTGCTGCCAGGAGCGCCGCGGAGCCCTACTTGGGGGTGTAGATGTGCGCCGCGGAGCCCTGCGGATCGCCGGCGTCCACCCAGGTGACCGACAGCTGGTCGCGGCGCACCAACTCGTCGAGCGCGTCGGTTACGACACCAGGGTCCAGCCCCAGGTGCACGGCAAGACCACCCGCCTCCCAGCCCTCGGGTCGCATCTCCGAGGCCACCCGGCCGATCACATCTTCGTCGCTGATGTTCCGAGGCTACGCGCGACCCGACCGCCTGTCAGGCCCAGCCGCGCGCCGCAGGCGCAGGGCTTCGATGACCCACCTCTGCGGATCAAGGGTTCGGCTTGGGCTTCAAGCCTAGAGGACGACAGACAACTGCCGCCCGACTCGGCCGGCCCTCGGGCCGTTCGCCGAGCGATGCACGGATCACTCGGCCGAACGTCGCTCGGACCTGTGACCCGAACGTCTGTCGGATCCGTCCTCGGACGGAACGGTCTGCGTCGTTCGGTCGGAGGGTCGACTCCGACTGGACGGTTAGCGGCTGTCGGCGCCGGGGTGAGGTATGGCGATGACCTCGAGGCCGGAAATGTGCTCGAAGTCCCGGGGGTTCACGGTGTAGAGCGGTAGCTGCTCGGCGACTGCGACGGCGGCGATGAGCGCGTCGTAGGCGCGGGCGCGTGTGGTTCGTCCGGCCTTTCGCAGGTCGGCGGCGACCTGACCGAACGCGCGGGCGGCGGCGGCGTCGAAGGGGAGGGGCTCGAAGTCGGATTCGGCTTGTTGGAGATGCGCCTGACGTGCGGCTCGTTCGCCGTTGTCGTCGGTGACGAGGGGCCCGACGGAGAGCTCGGCGAGGGTGATGGTGGTGATGGCCGGCTCGACCGGGAGCTGGTCGGCGTCGGTCAGCCTTGACAGGAGTACCACGGTGCTCGTGTCGAGTACGCCCCGCCGGTTCGTCGAGGTCACAGGCGCGCGTCGAGGAGGTCGTCGATGTCGGCTCTCAGCTTGTCGGGGTCGACCGGGGGCAGGTGCTTCCACCGTTGGAGAAGGGTTCGGGCCTCGACGCCTGGGCCCCTCACGGGGCGGAGCTCGGCGACGGGCTCCCCGGAACGGGTGACCACGAGGGACTCGCCGGCGAGGACGCGCTTGACCACCTCACCGCCGTGGTTGCGCAGATCTCGGATGCTCACTTCGGCCACCATCACAGTGTATCACCTGTGATACATCTCGTCGACCGGGCCCGCAGCCTGGCGCTCCATCGGGCGATCGCCGCCGAGCTGATGGCCCATCCGGACACGGTCCGCCACCGCCGAGGCCAACCTCGTGAGCATGCGGCGCTCGAACCCCGGGGCGACGTGAGCCGATCCCCAGTCCACGCGAGGAGCGGCCGGGCGGGTTGAGCCGGCGAGAGCTGGAGGTGCTGGGCCCGGTCGCCGAGGGCCGGACCTCGGCCGAGATCGCCGCCCAGCTGTTCATCTCGGCCCGCACCGCCGAGCACCGCGTCCAGAACATCCACACCAAGATCGGGACCTCCGACCGCGCCGCGGCCACCTGTTGGGCCGCCGAGCACCAGGTCGTCGCCGCCGCCTCCTGACCCTCGTCGGTGCGGTCGTCCGTGAACGGACACATTGTCCGATGGCCGGCGAAGGTCAGGCGCCGGCCCGGTCCCCGGCCGGGTGCGCTGCGACCATGGCCTAACGTCGCCCGCCGATGTCCAAGGAGACGGTCAAGCGACTGATCGCGCTGATGATCGGCATCGGCACCATCAGCGCCGGCCTCATGACCTGGCGGGCGGGTCAGATCGGTTCGACGGCCGCCTACGAGGACCGGCAGTCGATCGGGGAGCAGGTCGACCAGGAGAACGTCCGCATCGACGTGGCCGTGGAGGCTTCCCGCCAGGCCCGCCAGTACGACCGGTACCTGGCTGAGTACGAGCTGGCCGCCGAGCTGGACGCCGACGCCGAGATGCTGGGCTCGACGGGCCGCCCGGAGGCGGCCGACGCGGCCCGCTCGGAGGCCACAGCCCTGCGAACGGCCGCCACGGATCGGGCCGAGGCGGCCGGCGTCTTCGGAATCGCTGTGCTGGAGGCGGAACCCGGCGAGGTCGGCGTCGAGCCGCTGCCCTTCGACCTGGCGACCCGCATCGACTCGTTGCTGGCCGAGGAGAGCACCGGTCTGGACTCGTCCTCCGACCTCCACCCGCAGCAGTGGGCCGACGAGGCCGACGGCATCCGGGAGCGGATCCGCAACCTCACCTACTGGGTGGCGCTGCTCCTGTTGGCCGTCGTGCTGCTGACCGGTGCGGAGGTCACGGTCAGCCGTGGGCTGCGCCGGTCGGGCCTGGCGCTGGGGACGGTGCTCATCGCAGTGACCTGGGTGGGCGTGCTGGCGACGGGGTTCCGGGGATGACCGAGGAACCGGCATCGACTGCCGACGACATCGACCTCGACGACGCCGACCCCGACGACATCGACCCCAACCACGCCGACTCCGGCGCCGACGACATCGACCCCTACAAGCGGCGGGTCGCCGTCGTGCTGGCCCTGCTGGGGGTGCTGGGCGCCTGGATCGGCATCGTCCGCATCGACTCGGCCAACAACGAGGCCACCTACGCCCGGGAGACCACCCGCACGGCGGTCCAGTCGCTGCGGGCCAATGTCAACCGGGCGGTGGTCGCCGGCCTGGAGGTCGACCTCGACGCCGAGCAGGCCGCCCTCGCCCTGGCCGAGCCGGCGCTGCCCGAAGACCTCGGGGATCCCGAGGAGGCGGCCGACCTCCTCGGTAGCGCCGAGGGGCTGGGTGAGCAGGACCGCGAGGACCTGGCCCGCGACCAGACCTTCGAGGCGGAACAGCTCGATCTCACCCGCAAGGCGCTGGCCCAGACCCGGGTGACCTACAACAACCGGACCTCGCAGTACGAGACGGTGCTCACCACGTTGGCCGTCGCCCTGTTCCTGGTGGGCTTCACGCTGGTGCTGGACCGGCGCACCCGGCCCCCGGTCCTGGTGCCCGGCGTGATCCTCGCCGCCTACGTGGCGGGCTGGGCCGTGTTCCTGCACCAGAAGGACGTGCCCACCACCGACCCGGCGGCGATCGACGCCGCCGCCGAGGGGGCGGTGCACGACGCGTTCGGGGAGTTCGACGCCGCCACCGAGCGCTACTCGACGGCGATCGGGATCGACGAGGACTTCGTGGCCGGCTACACCGGCCGGTCGCTGTCTTCGTTCTTGGCCGTCAACCCCGACTTCCCGGCCACCCGGGCCGTCGTCCACGCCGAGGGCCCGGAGGTCGACCTCGCCCTCGCCGACGCCGAGGAGGCGGTCCGCCTCGGCGACGGGCGGGACTTCGCCGGCCTCTTCCTGGCCGGCCTGTACCGGTTCTACGGCGGCGACTACGAGGGTGCCATCGACCACCTCGACCGGGCGGCGGCGATCAACGACCGCGCCGCCGAGGTCCCCCTGGCCGTCGCCGCCTCCGAGCTGGGTGCCGGCGACCTCGACGCCGCCACCGAGGCCATCGACCGGGCCGTGGGCCTGCTCGACCTGGACGAGGACTCCGATCGGAACCGGGCCCTGGCCGCCGACCTGTTCTCGCTGATCGAGCAGGTCCAGGTCGCCGTCCCCGAGCGGGCCGCCGACGTGGACGAGGTGCGGCGCCGCCTGGCCCTCGGGGAGGCGGGCCTGGTCTTCGCCCAGGTCGACGGACAGGTGCCGGCCGGGGCGCGGGTCAGCCTCGACGACGGCCGCTTCGAGGCCGGCACCCTGACGGTCGGGCTCGCCTACGAGGGGATGCCGGAGGACGCGGCCCTGTCGGTCTACGTCTACGAGCACCCGACCGAGTCCGCCGCCCCCGTCCAGCCCGCCGAGCTGGCCCGGTTCGTCCGGGTCACCGGGGACGGGGCCTCGTCCGGGTCGGTGCCGGTCGACCGGACCTGCCGCCCGGTGGCGTTCCGGGTCGACGTCTATGTCGAGGGGGCCTTCGCCGGCTCCTTCCCGTTCGACGGGAGCCCACCCACCTGCTGAGGGCGGCCTCGAGCCACGTTCGGATCGATCATCCTGTCCCTTCCGGAGCACCGTGCACGGCCACTGGCATCACCGCTACACCGCCGAGCGCAGCGGTGGCCGGGTCGAGGGCATTGCCTCCAACCTCGAGCACGACGAACGGTCCTTTCATGATCCTGGACCTGGCGACCCTGGCGTAGGAAACCGATGCTCTCTCCCTTGGGCGCCCAGGGGCCCAGGGGCGAGGTCGCCCGATGCGGCGGCCGCGTGCTGTCAGATGCAGGCGGTCCGCCAAGAACGAGCCTGCCCGGGCCGCCTACAGGTACCCCTCGTCGACCGTGGACTCGACCAGGGTGGTGGTGGTGCTGCCGTCGACGGCGCCACCGCCGTCATCCGGGGGGTCGGTGGTCGGGGTGGCGCCCGCGCCGGCGCAGAGCGTGGCTCCCTCGGCGGCTGCCTCCTGCAGGGCCTCCTCGGTCTGGGGCCCGAGCAGGCCGTCGACGGTGAGCCCGGCGGCGGCTCGGAACTCGCGGATGGCTTCCTCGGTCTGGGGCCCGAGGTCGCCATCGATGGCCCGTCGAACCGGCCGTTGCTGGCGCCGCGGGTACCCCACTTGGTGAGGAAGGTGCCCGTCGAGGTGAACTTCTGGACCCGGTCGGTCTCGTTGTCGGTGACATAGACGTCGCCGGTAGTGGGGTCGACGGCCACCCTGTCCGGCCCCCGGAACTGGCCGTTGTCGGTGCCCCACCTGCCCCAGGTGGTGATGAACGCTGGCGGAAATTCGGCCGCTGCAACAGGTCCGGCCTCGCCGACCACGGTCGCCGTCGACACCAGCAACGCCACCACGACCAACCGGACGACCCGAACCCGAACCAGCCAAACACCCGTCATAGCTCTGACCGTCGCCCCCTGCCCCCCCGCTGACAGGGCCGAACGTCCCTTCACGCCCCCGGGTGACCCGCACACAGTCCCTACGCAGACCAACGAGCGGTACCCAGACGAGTGGTCTTCCCCAGCAGGGTCGCGGCGCGTCGACCAGACTGGGGCGGTGAGTTCGTCTCCGTCACGAGCGGAGGTCGAGGCCTTCGTCGAGTTGAACGTGGTGCCGCCCCGGCGGGAGGAGCCTCGCCTGGCGGAAGCGCTGGCGTCGGTCGAGCGGCACATGCTCCCGAGCCGCCAGGGGGCGGTGGCCGCGTGGCGGGTCGGCGAAGGTCCGGCGGTACTGCTGGTCCACGGCTACGCCGATGACCACTCCCTCTGGTCCGTGCTCATTGAGGCCCTGATCCTCCGGGACCGGCCGCTGGTCGCCCTGGACCTTCCCGCCCACGGGTTCTCCGAGGGCCGCTGGGGGCTGGCCCAGTCGACCGTGGACGGCGTCCTGGCCGTGGCGGCCGCGCTGGGGCCGGTGGACGCGGTGGTCAGCCACTCGGCCGGGTCCGGGCCGGTGCTGCTCGCCGTGCACGAGGGCCTGGGGTTCGACCGGGCTGTCCTGATCGCCGGGGCCTTCGGTGCGGGCGACTTCTGGACGCGGCACGGTGAGCGCCACGGGGCGTCCCCCGAGTTGGTGCAGGCGGCCAAGGAGGCCTACGAGGCGAGGGTCGGGATCGACCGGGCCGCCGTCGACGTCGACGCCGCGTTCCTCGGCCTGCAGGCCGAGGTGCTCATGGTGCACTCCACCGACGACGAGCGCTTCCCGTTCGTCGGCTCCGAGCAGATGGCCGGTCGCCACCCCCGGGCCGAGTTCGTCGGTGTCGAGGGCCTGAGCCACCGCCGCACCGCCCGCGACCCGCAGGTGGTCGAGATCGTCGCCGACTTCGTGTGCCGCTCATGAGGAGGCGGCGTAGCGATCGCGAACCGCGACGACGACCGCGGCCATGCTGGGCGAGGCGGCCAGCAGTCCCGGCCGCCAGTCGCGGGTGAACGCCCACAATGCTCACCGTCAGGGGTGATGCCTGAGTCGTACCGGAAGGATGCTCAGGACGCCTGACCTGTCCCGGAGGTCAGGAGAAGTCTTCGGCTTCGCTTCGTGTTCCGGTTCGGTCCCGTAGGACCGTGATGAGCGTGAAGTAGAGCACCGGGACCGAGAAGAAGAGGCACGCGGTCGCGGTCGTGGACGCCGGGGCGACGGCCATCGCGAGCGTGTAGACCGCTATCGGGGCACCGGCGAGGACGAGTCCGAGCCGGGACCGGTCGCTGATCTCGTCCCAGAGCAGGTCGGGCCGTCGGATGACGTACCAGTACATGGCGAGGCGGATCACCGAGACCGCGATCATCACCACGCCGTAGATGTGGAGTGAGATCGGCTCGTCGGGGTACTCGCCGAGGAGAGACGCGGCGAACGGGATCAGGCTGGCCGGGAGCAGGAAGAGCAGGTTCAACCAGACCAGGTCTCGGCTGACCACCCGGACGCGGGTGAACAGGTCCCGGTGGGTCACCCAGTACATGCCGGTGATCAGGAAGCTGATCACCCAGGCGAACAGCGTGGGCCGCAGTTCTTCGAGGACCGCCTTGAGCGACTGGTCGGACAGTTCCGAGGGGACGGCGATATCAAGAACCAGGATCGTGAGGACTATGGCGAACACACCGTCACTGAGCGCCACGACCCGGTCGGGACTGCGGAGGCGCTGCTGGACGGCGTCGATTTGCTCGCGGTCGCCCATCGCGTGAGCGGGATCGTCGCCCGGACCCGATGCCATCAGGCGGTGCCCAGGTGGAAGCCAAGACGGCCATGCACGACGTACGGGTGACAACGCGAGCGGCAATCCGGACGGCGACGACGAGGACCACGCGGTGACCCCGCCTGAGAACATCGCATGACCATGAGGGCGACCCCTTCTAGGAGCGAGTCCTGTTGCTCACTGCCGACCGAACGTGGCCTTCGAGGTAGGCCCGGGGGCCAGACCCGAAAGTCACGATGCAGTGTCTCACAGTGCTCGCAAGCTTCTCGTCCCGTAGCCGCTTGCATCCGGGGTGCCTCGGCGCTCCTGACGGGACCTCACCAACGATTCGGGAGGCCCCGTCGCCGCCCGGTCGAGTGTCCTGAGGGGCCAGCCGTCGTGGTCGAATCGATCGGTTAGCTGCGGGTGCCACCACCTACGGTCAAGGCTTGGTGAAGTCCGATCACATCGGGATTCCGACCACCGGCCGTTTCGACGGTGAGATCGACCTGCCGCACCTGAAGATGACGGTGAGTGATCATCTGAACAACCCGTTCGGGATCCAGTGGCAGCGGTACTGGGAAGGTGCGCCGTATCCGGAGCTGGTGAAGTCCGTCCCCCATGTCGCCTTTGAGGTCGAGGACCTCGTCGCCGCGCTGGAGGGGCAGCGCGTGATCATCGAGCCGAACAGTCCGAGCGTCGGGGTGACTGTCGCGTTCATCGAGGTCAACGGAGCGCCGGTCGAACTCATGCAGATCGACCGCGGGTAGCGGGACCAGGGCCTCACCGAGAAGGGACCGAGAAGGGGATGAGGCCGGTCGGGTCGGTTAGGTGGTGCGCCACCAGTGGATGATGACGGCGAGATGCAGATCCGGCTGGCTGCTGCTGTCTGGCCCGAGGCGAGCGGTTTGGGATCGTTGATCACCGCACCGAAGTTGTCTGCCAGCGGTGGCGGAGCCGAGTGACAAACCCCGGTGGAGGGCCTGACCGCTGGGGGCTGGACGCACCAGCGGCCGCTATGCCCCGGACAGGTGTGCGACGACCTCTCGACTGCAGGGGCGGGGAGGGTTCGATGGGAACTCGGACCGCTCCTCAGGCCACCTGGGCCTTCTCCGACGCGGAGTCGAGTGCAGCCGCGTCGAAGCGGACGCACAGCCCCACGTCGCGTCCGGCATGGCGGTGCCCTTCACCGTCGCCTGACACCAATCCGTTCGCGAAGCGCCGTCACCTCCGGCAGTGTTGGTCCCCGCTCGTCGTCGTTGGGGACAAGGCCAGCGTCGGCAAGGAGTGAGGGGTTGCCACTCACGATCGCGCACCTCGCCGACGATGGCTGTATCTCCCACGACTCGACCGACGCATTCGGGGTCCGTGCAATGGTTACCGCGCCCGGTGCCCCATCCGTACAAATAGCGGTGTAAGTGTGATTACTGCCATGGCGGCGATGATCGCCGCATGATCCGGATGACGGGGGGGATGTTGCCTGATGGGTGCCAGAGGAATAGGGACGTCGCTGGAGGGCTTCGAGGGCGCTGCGGAGTCCGCTATCGCTGACGCAGTCGCAAATGAGCCGCGGATCCCTGAGGAGCCCGTAAACCCGGATCAGGGTCACAAGGCCAAGCTGTCCTTCGCAATGGCCACGGGCACTATCGCTGGTACGCAGTACCAGCGCTGAAGCTGAGCTGGAGGACTAGCCAGCGGCCGACCAGCCGGTCGTCCGATCAGCGGAGCGCTCGTAGGGCTGCCACTGACATCGGATGCTGGCCCAGAAGGGTCGACGCCGGACTCCGCCCACAAGCGGACGCCGACGGACCGATGACTCGATCGACTTTGTACGAGATGCCCGAATGGGTAGCCGGAAATGGTCGGACTCAACCCCCGACTCTGCCCGCCCGATGACGAGCTCAGGGCGCCGAGATGCGGGGCCGACATCGGCACGGGCACGGGCACTAGGTAGCCCTCGTGACCAGGAGGCCAGCCATGAACGTTCTCGCCGTCCCGGCCGGATCATCGACGAGGCCGTCCGCCACGCCGCTCATCGACCAGTGGCTCGTAGCGAGCGCAGCTCGCCGAACGGCGACGCGCTCTGCTCCAGCCGGCGGATTCCCTCTTCTGTCGCATCGCCGCTGACGCGGTGCGCTCCGAGCCTGCCGGCCGCCTCCTCGGTGACCTCCACTCCAAGCTGTCGAAGGAGGAGCCGTCGAGCGGATGCATCCAGCTCGGTCCTGACGAGCACCAGAACCAGCTGGCCCTCGGCGTCGCCCAATCGCTGGCCGCGGTCGGGCTGCTCCGGGCGGTCAACCGTTCGGACGCCGTGCTCGACTTCAGCCTCAACGCACAGCGCTCGCAGGCCGGTGCCCGCCTGCGGGCCTTCGTCGCCGGTCCGTGGCTCGAGATCGGCGTCGAGCAGGTCCTGCGGTCGGTGCTCGGTGAGGACGCCGAGGTCGCCCGCAACCTCCAAGCCGAGCACCCGGCCCACGGCGAGCTGGAGCTCGACGTCGTGGCGATCGTCGGCGGCGCGCCGGTGGTCTTCGAATGCAAGTCCGGCCACCGGGTGGCCGAGAGCCTTCCCCGTTTCGGCGATGTGACCCGCATCGTCGGCGTCGAGGGTGACCGGGCCGTGGTGGTCGCGCCGCGGTTGGACTCCGACGAAGGCGGTGATCGCCGAGGAGTTCTTCTCGATCCGGATCATGGGGCCCGGTGAGGTCGAAGCCCACGCCGCCAAGCTCGGCGCCACCACGGTGCCGGGACGAAATCTACGGCTGGTCGAAAGAGCCGAAGCCCCCATGGGCGCCGAGGCCGAGGGGACAGGAACCGAGACCGCCGGTGGGAAGCGGAAGGTCACCCTCGACGATGCCGGCCGGGCCGAACTCGAGGCCATCGTCCATCAGGGTCGTCGACGGTTCCCCCGGCACGCAGACGGCCGGCCAGCTCGTCGTGAGCCTCCGGGACAGAGCCCACTGCGGCCGCTCCAAGGCCGCAGCACGTCGTCACCGGGCTGCTTTACGCTGGGCGCCTGCTCGACGCCGAGGGCCGGCCCGTCAAGGCCTACAGGGCCACCGTTCACAAGGTCGGAAGCGCATGAGCGGCAGCAGCGGGGAGGGCGCGCTCACGTGCCGCGTTCACCCATGTCGCCGCGGTCCAGACAGCCTGCTGTGCTGGACCGATCGCGCCGGCCGACATCCGGGCGCACGATCCGACCATCCGATCGACCTTCAGATCGTTCACCCGACGCACAATCGGATGAGCGTCCGACGTGCCCATCACGTAGCGGCGACGGACCGAACGACGGCTGGGGGACGAGTTCCGCCGTCGGGAGGCTGCCGCAGGTCTTGGGCGACTTGGTCAGCCGACGTCGCGACGGAGTTCGTGTTCGACCGCTCGCCGAATCCAGGAGCTGACTGACCGATCGTCAGCCTCGGCCCGGTCACGAAGCTTTTCGAGGGTGTCTTCAGGAAAGCGGACGGGCACGACTTCGGTGAGGCGGGCTCGCCGACGTCGAGCGGGGCCTTGGGGCTCCTGATTCTCCGGCTTGGCGTAGAAGTCGTGTTCTTCCTGACGAGTCATCTTCTTGGGAGTGGTGCTCATCGGTCCTCCTGGTAGCGGCGCGCGAGGTGGACGTCAACGCTTCGTAGCAACCGATCGGATAGATACCAACTTTCAACAAAGACGAGGTTGGTGAAGGTTACGGCGACTCGTGTGCGTCGTTCCGGCCGGACCGGGCGTGCGGGGTCCGGGCATCCAGACGACCACTCCGACCGCAACGAGCGCCGACGTCGGCCGGCTCAGGCTGGTTCGGCCCGGTCCGCTGAGCGGTCGCCAGCACCGGGGACGGGTGCGAAGAAGCGGCGGTGAAAGCGCTCGAGCTCCCCGATTCGCCGGGAGTGGAAGTGGTAGTGATAGACGTGCGGGTGCGGTGTCCGGTCCTTGGGGGACGGCTGGACCCAGTTCGTCATCCCCCGTCCGTTGGGGAGCACGAACGCCTGCCCGAGGGTGGCGGGCTCACCCGCCGCGATCCGGTCGCATATGTCCGACAGGGACTCCTCACACAGCGCCTCGGCGATCCAGCGGCCCATGGCCACATCATCGGCATGACGGCCGGCGTTGGTCGCGATGATCTCATCGGCGGCACCCGCGAGGTGAGCGACCATGTCCTTGGACAGCAAGAGGGATGCGCCGGACACGAACGGGTACCCGCTGAACCCGCAGACGCCGAGCGGCCCGTGGTAGACGCCCGTCGCCGGGAGGCCCCGGACGTACCGACGCAGCTCGTACACGTCGACATAGCTCGACGCGCACACCGTGTAGACGAAGTCGTACTCGTCGAGTTCCGCCAGCGCGGCGAAGGCCAGCAGCCGCTTGCGCAGGATGCAGTCGACCTGATCGGCGTAGACGTCCCCCGTCCCACAGAGGATGACGTCCCCCAGCCTGACGGTCTCGTTCTCGTCCAGGTCGGGCTCGGCCCGGCCGATCACGGGACCGAGGTCGATGCCCTCCTGGCCGCTGGAGATCGGTCGGCCGTAGAGGTAGAGGACGTCGACATCGACAGGCGGGCGGGCGCCCCACGTCGAACGTATGGCGTGGATGCACCGGTCATACACCGGTAGCCGGCAGCCCAGCACCAGGATGGCCAACCGAGGGGGCGGTGGGCCGTCAGCGGCCGCTCGCCCTTCGGGATCCAAGGGCCAGAGACTACCGCCGGCCGAAATCGGCGGATCCTGTGGGCCTCCGCTCACGATCAGGCGGTGCCTTCGCCCCCGGCGTCGGCCGGCAGGTCGTAGCCGATGCTCGCCTCGAGGTCGTGGTCGAGGTTGCTGAAGGATGAACCGAAGGTCCCGGCGGGCGACCGGCGGGTAGGTCCGAGGCCCGACGAACGGTCTGCCCGCTCCGCCTGGCCGAAGTAGCGCCGTCTCGTCGAGCAACGGCCGATGGCTCAGCGGGATGCCGAACCTGTCGGCGATCCTCGGCCAAGGCGCCGAGATCGTCCACCAACGCCTCGTAGGTCACGAAGGCGACGTTGGCCACCGTCCCCTCCAGGTCGGTGAGATGCCGGATCTTCTGGCTGCGCAGCCGAACGACGTTGTCGGCGTCCTCGATGAAGTAGGGACCCGGCCCGGGCCAGAGGGGATTGGCCCGTTCGGGCTCCCAGCAGATCCACGGCTTCCGGATGAAGTCGGCGAACGGAGAGGTTCCAGTGCCCCGGCGCGTGGTAGGGCCGGGCGTGAAGGGAGCGCAGCCAGTCGATCGGATCGCGGAAGATGACAAGGAACAGGGTGTCGTCGCCGTCGGTCAGGCGCCGGACGCACTCGAGGTCGGTCGATCGATTCGGTCGGCCCCGGGGCTCATGACCCTTGATGAACCAGTGCTTGCCGCCGAACGACGTGGTGATCTCGACCGGGCCGAAGTTCTTGTCGATCAGGCGTGCGAGGTAGTTCGTCCCCGAGCACCGCTCGCCGAAGATCTGCACGAAGCGGACGGCGGGGCCGCCGCCGACCGGTGCGTCGACCGTGTTCGGGGCACCCCCGGGGACCAGTGCCGCCATGCCCCGGGCAGGCTACTGCTGCCGATGAGCGGGGTGACCGGGATGGCCGATGTCCTGGCTGCGCCGGGGTCCGGGACCGCAGCGTCACCGTAGGCTCGGCCGGGTGGCGGGCCGGACCGAGATCTTCGTGCAGATCGCGTCCTACCGTGACCCCGAGCTGCCGCGGACGATCGCCAGCGCCCTGGCCGAGGCGGCGGAGCCGGAGCGGCTGCGGTTCGGGATCTGCGCCCAGTACGACGACGAGACGGTCGACGACCTGGGGCCCTGGGCCAACGACGCCCGGTTCCGGATCGATGCGGTGCCCCACCGTCGAGAGCCAGGGGTGCTGCTGGGCCCGGAGCCGGGTCGGGCGGCTCTACGACGGTGAGGCCTACACGCTCCAGATCGACGCCCACACCCGCTTCGCCCCCGGTTGGGACGAGCGGTTCATCGCCATGCTGGCGGAGATCGAGGCCGACCGGCCGCTGATCACCGGCTACCCCAAGGCCTACTGGCGCCGCGACGGCCGGGACGTGCTCGACCCCGACACCGGCATCGAGCGGCTCGGCCTGGTCGAGCTGCGGGCCGACCTCACCACGGTGCAGCAGGGCGATCCCGCGCCCGACCCGACCGTGCGCCGGGCCGAGCCCCTTCGTCGCCGCCGGGATGATCTTCACCCTGGGCCGGTTCTGTGAAGACGTCCCCTATGACCCTGAGCTGTACTTCTCCGGCGAGGAGATCACCCTGGCCGTGCGGGCCTTCACCCACGGCTATGACCTGCGCCATCCCAACGAGAACCTCCTCTGGCACCACTACGACCACGGTGCCCCGCTGCACTGGACCGACCACAGCGACACCCAGGCAGCAGGCCAACGAGCGGGGCCGGGCTCGCATCGAGACCCTGCTGCTCGGCGACGCCGCCTCGCTCGAGCCCTACGGGCTGGGCCCGGTGCGCACGGTGGCCGAGTACGAGGCGTAGGCCGGCGTCGACTTCGCGGCCCGGCGCCGGTCCCGGGACGAACGTCGGCCCGAGCGGTTCCGCCGGATCGTCCGCCTCGACACCGACGCGGTCCCCGAACGGGACGACTACGAGGTCTGGGTGTTCACGCTCATGGACGCCGACGGCACCGAGCTGTTCCGCCGGGACCTGACCGAGCCCTGAGCTGCTCGTCCGACGCACCCGGGTCCTCAGCCTCGACCTCGAGCTGGCCGCCCCGGCGACCCAGTACCTCCTGTGGCCGAAGTCCGACGGAGGGATGGGGCCCCCGCATCGTCCGCGACCTCCCGGTGCCCGAAGCCGCCGTGGCCGACCCCGGCCCGCCGCCCGACGTCGAGCCGATCTACTCGATCGTGGCCACCGACACCCAGGCCTACGCCAACTGGCAGGTCCAGATCCTCGCCCACACCTGGCACGCGGTGGCCCAGCCCGGCGAGCTCGTCCGCCTGGTCGCCGCCCCCCAGGGCGGGCCGTTGCCGACCCACCGCCACGCCCGGGTGGTGGCGACCCGGGCCCCCAACGTCCACCCCCGCACCGGCGACCACTACGTGCCCTACAACCGCCTGTTCTCGACCCTGGAATGGCTCCAGACCGAACAGCCCGTCGGCACCGTCCTGTTCCTCGACCCCGACATGGTGTTCCGGGCGCCGGTGCCCACCCGGGTCGTCCCCGGGGCCCCGATCGCCCAACCCTGGTACGGCTTCCACGCCGGCGGTGACACCCTGGACGTGCTGGCCCGCGAGACGGGCGTGGACCCGACGGCGATGCAGGGCATCACCTGGCCGGCGCTGGTCCACACCGAGAGATCTCGGAGGCCCTCCTGCCTCGCTGGATCGAGCTCACCGCTATCGCCCGCGAGGAGGTCGGCGCCTGGGAGAGCGACATGTTCGCCTTCATCGCCGCCTCGGCGGAACAGGGCCTGACCTGGACGCCCCGGACCCTCGGCGCGTTCACCAACTGGCCCGACGAGGCCGTCGCCGGCGCCCCCATCATCCACTACTGCCAACCGATCGAGGACCGCGACGGCGCCACCCTGTGGTTCAAGCAGGGCTACCGGCCCTGGACCCCGATCGACGTGGACCCCGAGGACGCCCGGCTGGACTACTGCCGCGATCTCCTCGTCATCCTGCGGGACTTCGTCGCCACCAAACAGCGCTGAGCCCCCGGCGGTCACTGCCAGTCGGCGTCGTCGGGGACGGTCACCGGGTCGGGCGGGATCCCGCGGAAGGCATCGGGATGGATGGTCCGGTTCGCGCAGTCGAGGCCCGAGAACCGCCGGTAGTCCTCCAGGGTGCGGCGTCGCCCCAGGGAGTAGGTCCCGAGCCGCCCGTCGGGGTCACCGGCCAGGAGCAGCCGCAGTCGAGCCGTCGCCCGCTGATGGCGCTGGTCGACCGCCGGTCGATCAGCGTCGCTGATCCACTTGCGGTTCGGCTGGGGATGGTTGCGGTGCCAGACCACGACCCGGGCCGGCTGGAAGAGCTCAAAGCCGTGGGTGAAGGAGCGCAGGGTCAACGCGAACTCCTCGCCGGTGTAGAGGAAGCCGGGATCCTGGCGCACGTCCCGGCTCCACGAGCCGGGGGCGAAGACGAAGGCGCCCGACAGCACCCGGGTCCGTCGCGGCGGCGCCACGCCGTGGTCGACGATCTCGGTTGGGTGGTCGATCCATCCCTCGGGGGACCAGTGGGTCACTCGCACCGACGGCACCGGGTCCCGGTCGCCCCGATCGAGGACATCGACGTCGTCGACGCGGTGGTAGAGCGGGGGGAACCCGGTGATGAGCGGCCGTTCGGCGCCGGTGTCGGCAGCCATCGTGATCAGCTCGTCGTCCCAGTCGTCGGCGAAGCGGGTGTGGGCGTCGACCTGGAGGGTGAACGCCTCGCCGTCCTCGAGGCCCTGGACGTGGTGGCGGGCCCAGCAGCCCCCCCGGCTCTCCCGATGGTCGCGGGTGACGATGCGGAACCGGTCGTCGCCCGAGAACCGGGCGAGGGCGTCCTCGCCGAGGTCGGGGCCGCCGTCCTCGTCGAACTGGTGCAGCACCCCGAACGTCAGTCGCTCGGGCCGGGCGGCCCGGGCGAGGCAGTCCTCGATGGTCAGCGCCAGCTCCGGCTCACAGTAGGACGCCAGCGCGACGAAGATCTTCGAGGCGTCCCGGGACGGCACCGAGCGAGGCTACCGAGGGGGGCGGGCCCCGCCCGTAGGATCCCGGGGTGACCGCGATCCTGCGGGTCGGTCTGGATCCCGGCTACCTCTCCAACAAGCGGATGGCCCTCGAGGTGGCCATCGGCCTGGCCCATCTCAGCGGGCGCCGGCTGGCCCTGCCGGTCGACGAGCCCATCGGGTGGGGCCCGAGGCCGGCGCTGACGGGCGACGCCGCCGGCCGACCGTCGAGGCTGATCGACCTCTACGAGCTACCGGTGCCGGTGCTGGACACCGCCGCGTTCGCCACCGAGGCAGCGGGCCCCGCTCGGGTCCTGGACTGGCCCGACTGCTCGGCCATCATGGTCACCGACGCCCAGGGAGCCGGGCAGGACGACGAGAACCGGGCTGAGTTCGCCCACGGGCGCCCGGTCGTGAGCTTCGATCCGGCATGGGCCGAGGACCCGGTGCTCGAGGTCCCCGGACGGACCCTCGGGTACTACTCCTACGTCTTCTTCCTGAACCCCCGGCGCCGCCGGGAGCTCTTCACCCTCCTGGAGGGCGTGCGGCTCCGTGCCCCCTATCGCGACCTCGGCGCCGCCCTGAGCGAGGGCTTGGGCGAGTACAACGCGGCCCACATCCGTCGCACCGACCACCTCATCGGCGTGCCCGACGCCCGCCGGGTCATGCCCTGGGAGGTCCGGGACAACCTCGCGGCACGCTTTCGGGCGGACCAGCGGTTGGTGGTCTGCACCGAGGCCGACCCGACCTCGGGGTTCTTCGCCCCCCTCCTGGAGCACTTCACCGACGTCGTCTTCCTCAACCGGCACATCCTCGACGGCGGCCCCGTCGCCGAGCGCTTCGCCGCCCTGCCCCGCCATGACGACAGTGCGCTGGCGGCGGTGAGCCAGGAGGTCGCCGTACTCGCCGAGGGCTTCGCCGGGACCTTCTCCAGCACGTTCACCGGGATGATCCACCGGGAGCGGTGCCTGCGGGACCCCGATGCCGCCTTCTGGTTCACGGCCGACTTCCTCCGCGGATCGTGCCGGTTCGAGGCGGCCGAGTATCAGCCCGTCCGCGAAGGCCGCTACAGCTGGAACCGCCTGGACTATCCCGTCAGTTCCGACGTCCACGCCTGGATGCGTGAATGGCCCGAGGTGCGCCCGTAAGCCCCGGCCCCGTGCCGCGCGGTGGTAGGTTCCTCGGATGGATCCCACCGCCCGCCCGCAGCGCATCGACGGCCTTCTGGTGGAACGCACCAACAACGAACTGCTCGTCTTCAACGACATCTCCGCAGAGGCCTTTGCCCTCAACGAGACCGCAGCGACCGTCTATGACCTCTGTGACGGCGCCACCAGCCTCGCGGACATGGTGCCGCGCCTGGCCGAGGCCAGCGGGCTGCCCGCCGACCAGCAGGTGGTGGAACTGGCCATCGAGGAACTGGTCGACGCGGGCCTGATCGAACTGGCCGCAGCCGGCGCCCCCGGCATGGGACGACGGCGCCTGATCGCCAAGCTGGGCCTGACCGCGGCCGCGGCCGCGGCACTGCCCTTCGTCGAGTCGATCGTGACCGTGACCCAGCAGGCGGCGGCGGGCATCCCGCCGACCCCGGCGCCGAACCCGCAGCCGACCCCGGCGCCGAATCCGCAGCCGACGCCGGCGCCGAATCCGCAGCCGACGCCGGCGCCGAACCCGGCTCCGACGCCGGCACCCGTGCCGGGCCCCACGCCGGCACCGACCCCGGACCCGAACGTCGACCCGAACAACGTTGACAACGACGGCGAAGGTCCCGTCGCCGCCCGGCCCGCCTCCACCGGCTGACGCCTGACCCGCGCCGCTCCCGTCCGTGAGCCCACTGTCGCTGGGCCTCGGCGGCATCCAGGTCGAGGTCGAGCTCCCGCCTGAGCTCGTCGCCGTGTGGCGCGCCGCCGTCGACGGTCCCCCGCCCTCCACCTCGGGGGGCCGGGTCGACCTGCACTACGCCATCACCGCCGAGGGCCCCGGCTTGTACGACCTGGAACGGGACCACGGCGGTCTGCGCCGGGAGGTCGACGCCGAGACGGCCATCGCGGAGCTCGTCGCCGACCTGCCGGGGATCGTCGTCCGCCTCCGCCCGGGAACGGTCATCGTCCGGGCCGGTGTCGTCGCCGCCGGGCCACAGGCGGTGGTCGTCCTCGGGCCCGCCGGCTCGGGTCGGTCCACCCTTCTGGGCGCGCTCGTCGCCGCCGGTGCCGACCTCTACGCCGACGGCCTCGTCGCCATCGAGCCCTCGGGGCGGGTGCTCCCGATGGCGATCGGCCCGATGGAGGGACAGGCGCCCGGGGCCGATCGGCCCGCCCTCCCCATCGCGGCGATCGTGGACACGGCCTTCGTCGACGGCGTGGACTGGGAGCCCGCCGAGGTGACCGGGGCCCGAGCGGTCCTCCCGCTCCTCGGCCACCTGGTGGCGCCGCCGGCCACCACGCCGGCGACCCGTGCCCTCGTCACCCGGCTGGCCGAGCACGTGCTCACGCTCCGTGGCCCCCGTCCGGAGGCCGCCGACGTCGCGGCCGAGATCCTGGAGCGGGCCCAACGGGTCGTGGTCCCCCAGCCCGAGTCGCCGCCCGATCCGGTGGGCGTCGCGGAGCCACCCGAGCCCGAATCGGTCGCCCCCCGCTTCGTCCAGTTCGACGACTTCCTCGACCCGGAGGGTCACGCCCGCCTCCTGACCTTCGCCCTGGCCCGGGAAGCGGACTTCGTGGCGAGCGGCGTCACCCGGCCCGACGAGGACTCGGGCGGCCCGTACCTGGAGCTCCGGCGCTCCCAGACGCTGTTCGACCTCGCGGAGGTCTGGGACCTCTTCGAAGGACCGATCACCCGGCTCCTGCCCCACGTGCGCCGTGAGCTCGACGTCCCCTGGTTCTCCCTGCAACACATCGAACGTCAGCTCACCGTCCACGGTCCCGGTGACCACTTCACGCTCCACACGGACGCCGGCAGCCCCGACACGGAGACCCGGGTGGTCAGCGCCGTCTACTACTTCAACCGGGAGCCGCGGCGGTTCTCCGGCGGGGCCCTGCGCCTCTTCGACACCGTCGACCGGGGCGGCGTCATCGACCCCGTGGCCACATACACCGAGATCGCGCCGCTCGACAACCGCTTGGTCTTCTTCCGCAGTGACGCGTTCCACGAGGTGCGCCCGGTCGACGCCGAGTCCCTGGACTTCGCCGACCAGCGGTTCACCGTCGTCTTCTGGGCTCGCAGGGCCCTGCCCGTCGACTCCGTCTTCTCCGGAGACGCCGACACCCTCACCGCCCGCCAGCACGAGCTCGTCCCCACGCGCACGGCCGACGGCTTCCGGGTGATCGACACGCCACCCGCGGTCCACGCCCGCCTGCGCTCGCTGTTCGAGGACAACCGGGACCGGGCCGAGGCGGAGCACAGCGACGCCACCTACCTCCCGTCGGGGGACCCGTCGATCATCCCGGTGGGGGAGGCGGGCCAGGAGATCCTCCAGGAGATGCAGGAGCTCCACGAGGAGTGGTACGGCGGCCCCCTGGTCGCGAGTGCCGCCTACGGCATCCGGCTCTACGGCGAGGGCCAGACCCTGCATCGGCACTGTGACCGGGTGGCCACCCACGTCATCAGCTCCGTGGTCCACATCGCCGCCGACACCGACGAGCCCTGGCCCCTGCGGATCGAGGACGCAGCCGGCCGGGCCCACGACATCGTGCTCGAGCCCGGCCAGATGCTGCTCTATGAGAGCGCCAAGCTGCCCCACAGCCGCCCGACCCCGCTGCGGGGCCGGTACTACGCCTCGCTGTTCCTGCACTACCGGCCTGTGGACTGGGAGGCCACCCTCGCCGCGGTGTGCCGCGACGCAGTCGGCCTCGGTGGGGTGGTGTCGGGGCGCTGACCGGCCGAGCTGGCACGGGTCCACAAGGTCGCGGACAACGCTCTGGTGTCAGTGTGGGCAACGGCTACTCGGTCCCACCCGGCCTGATCGGCACCGAGGTGACCGTGACCTGGCGGGTCAGCGCGACGGTCATCGACATCACCGGGCCATCCTCGATTCAGCGATGTATGCTATACATCGTGCGGCGCACGCAGATCTACCTCGATGACGACCAGCACCGCTGGCTGGACGAGCAGGCGAGCCGCCAGCGGCGGACCAAGTCCGAGCTCATCCGGGAGGCCCTCGATCGTCTGATCGGGGGCGGGCGCCAGGACACGGACTCCCGCTTGGGGCGCTTCCAGGCTGCGGTGGACGCCTCCTTCGGAGCGGTGCCCGACCTGCCCCCGGGCGGGGACTTCGTCGAGACCGCCCGGGCGACGGACCGTGATCGTGACCGGGTGGTGGAGGACCGTTGGGGCCTGTCGTCCTCGACACCACCGTCCTGATCGACGTCCTGCGGGGCCACGCCCCTGCCAGACGGTGGCTGGCCGGGCTGGACGAGGTGCCGACGTGCTCGGAGATCTCCCGCATCGAGGTGATCCGGGGCCTGCGTTCACCGGAGCGAAGTGCGGCCGAGGCGCTCTTCGCCGGACTCGACTGGGCTGAGGTGACCCAGCCGATCGCCCGGCTGGCCGGTGAGCTGGGGCGGCAGTACCGGGCCTCGCACGGCCTGGCGGTGGCCGACCTCGTGGTCGCAGCCACGACTCGGCACGTGGGCGCCGCGCTAGCGACCCACAACGTCCGCCACTACCCGATGTTCGCCGGCCTGGCCGAGCCGTACTGATCCCGCGTCTCGCCGGTGGCGGCCGCACTGGCCGGGCTGCGGGCGAACGAGGCTCGCTGCTTCAAGAACAAGTACGACCACGTCTTCGCCGTCGAGCCAGCCGCCAAGGCCAAGAAGACCATCGACTGGGTGCACCACCAGCTCCTGTGGGGCGGCGTCGTCACGGGTCAGGACATCGTCTCGATCGAGGTCACCGTGGGCGCAGTGCCCTACGACGGCGACCTGGTGGCCTTCGCCGACGACACCGTCCAACGGGCGTTGGCGATGTGGCGGGGAGACGGCGTGCTCGACGCCGTCCACACGACCCCGTTCGGCGATCTGCCCGGTTCGGTGGTCATCGGCTTTCCCGCCATTGACGCGCTGGCCCATGCCTGGGACCTCTCGGTGAGCGTCGGTCGCCCGATCGAGTTCGCAGAGGAGGCGCGGCCCGCCATCTCGACGCTGGTGGAGGCGGTGTGCACCGACGACGTGCGCGCCCTGGACCTCATCGCATCCCCGACCGCGCCCCCCGCCGATGCCACCGACACCGAGCTCCTGATGGCCCTCGCCGGCCGAGAGGTCCCCCGCTGAGCGACGGCGACGGAGGGGACTCGCGCCTGTCAGGCCCAGCCGCCCACCGGGGTGCAGGGCCAGATGACCCACCTCTGCGGATCGAGGGTTCGGCGTGGGCTTCAAGCCGAGGGCGCTAGCTCGGAAGGTCAAGGATGACCGCGATCACGTCGCGGAGCTGAGCGAGTGCCACCGAGCCGATGTTGCCGCGTACGGCCAGGGCGCGTTCCACCGGCACCCCTCTGGACCAGGGCCGCGGAGAGCGCCCGGGGCGATCGTGACGGAGTTGTGACGACGGGGCGGCCCGAAAACCACCTGATCGCCCGATGATCGCCAAGCTTGGGCGGGCGCGGATCTGGATCATCGGGCCATGAGCTTCGCCCCCGCCACGACCACAGGCACCGACGAGACGATCGAGGAATTCGCCGACCGGCTCGCCCCGACCCCGTCGGTGCTGCTGGCGGTCTGGGCCCACCCCGACGACGAGAGCTTCCTCGGCGCAGGGCTCATGGCCGAGATCGCCCGGCGGGGCGGCCGGGTCATCAACGTGACCGCCACTGTCGGCGAGCACGGGACCCCCGACCCGACCCGGCGCCCGCCCGTCGAGCTGGCCGCCGAGCGGCGCGAAGAGCTCGACGCCGCGCTGGGTGTGCTCGGCGCCGAGCACGGCATCGTCCTCGGCTACAGCGACGGTGCCTGCGAGCAGGTCCCCGACGCGCTGGGTGCCCGCCGTGTCGGTTCGATCATCGACGAGGTCCGCCCCGACCTGGTGCTGGGGTTCGGCCCCGACGGGGTCACCGGCCATCCCGACCACCGCGCCGTCGGTCGGTGGACCGATCTGGCCCTCCGGCAGCGGGGCGACCGCATCCCACACCTCACCACCGCCGCCGGCGCCGCCTGGCCCGAGGTCTGCGTGGACCGGCTCCATCAGATCGAGGCGTTCTGGCCCGGCTACCCGGAGCGCGGCGTCGACCGCCCCCACGTCACCACCCGCCTCGACGGCGCCCCGCTCGACCGCAAGCAGGAGGCCATGGCCTGCCATCGGAGCCAGATCGGGCCCGTCCAGGACGTCCTGGGGCCGACCGAATTCCGTCTTCTGGCCTCGGTCGAGGCCTACCGGGGGGCCAACGCCGCCGCCCGGGACCCTGATCTCGGGCACCCGGCGGGCGACCGCCTGAGCCCGGCGACGTCGCCGAACGGCGACTACCTACCCAAACAGAAGGAGCAATGCCATGTCCGATTCCACCACCACTGACAAGACCATCGTCCTGCTCTCCCGCAGCATCGACGACGAGCGGGCCACCGTGGCCTGGACCCTGGCCAACGCCGGTGTCGCCAACGGCCAGGACGTCACCGTGTTCTGCGTCAGCGCCGGCGTCGACGTCCTGCGCAAGGGGGCCGCCGAGGTCGTCCAGATGAACCCCCACGACCCCTCGATGAAGGAGCTCATCACCAAGTTCATGAGCAACGGCGGCACCGTGTGGGCCTGCCCGCCCTGCTCGTCGCTGCGGGGCTACACCGAGGACCAGTTCATCGACGGCGTGACCATCACCGGGGCCGGGCCCGTCTACGACCTCATCAAGGAGGGCGCGGCCACGATCTGCCTCTGAGCCCGACACCGGACCCCCGACCCCCGGCCCCCGACCCCCACGGCGTCGGCACCACCGTCGGCCTCACGAGGCCCGGAGGTGCCGGCGCCGTCGCGTGGCCGACGGGCCCGGAACCCGGCGCCGCCGCCGTCCCGGGCGTCCGGGCCGGCATCCGGACAGGGCTACCATTGGCGCTGATGGCGGCGAGAGCGATCTGGCTGCATCGGTGATCTACGAGTTCGGGAACTGCCTCCTCGACACCGCGGCCGCAGAGTTGCGACGCGACGGCGAGCTGGTCGCGGTGGAGCCACAGGTGCTCGCCGTCATCGAGCACCTCGTCACCCACCCGGACCGGCTCGTCACCAAGATCGAGCTGCTCGACGAGGTCTGGGGCGACCGGTTCGTCTCCGAGACGGCGCTCACCTCCCGCATCAAGCTCGCCCGTCGTGCCTGTGGCGACAGTGGCCAGGCCCAGGGTGTGATCAAGACGGTGCACGGGCGCGGCTATCGCCTGGTGGCCCCGGTCGTGCAGCGCGGTGGGAGGGTCACCGTCGGAACGGTCGCGCCGTCCTCGGGGCCCGGCGTGGTGGGTCGGGAACAGGAAATCGGTCGGCTCGTCGAGGCGGCCGCTCGGGCCTTCGATGGCGAGCAGGTGACGGCCCTCGTGACCGGGCCCGCAGGGGTCGGCAAGTCCACCGTCGTCGCCGAGTTCCTCGAGGAGACCGACGGCCTCGACGGTTGGCTGGTCCTGCGGGGTCGGTGTCTTCGCCCCCGCAGCGGACCCGAGCCGTATTTCGCCCTGCTCGACGCCCTCGGGGCCCTCGCGGCCGTCGAGCCCGACCTGACCCGGGAGACCCTGGACCGGGTCGCGCCGTCGTGGCTCGTCCAGCTACCCACCCTCGTCGACGACGAGACCGCCACGCGCCTCGAGCGTCGACTGCTCGGGGGGGCCCGCCAACGCATGCTCCGCGAGGGCGCCGAGGCGCTCGCCGCTCTGGCCCGTGACCAGCCGACCACCATCGTCCTCGAGGACCTCCACCTGGCTGACGACAGCACACTCGACGTCCTCGAGCTGGTCGCCGGTCGAGAGGATCCCGTGCCGCTCCTGGTGGTCGGCACGGTCCGTCCCGGTACCGATGCGGTCGACGCCCTCGTGGCCGACCTGTCGGCGGCCGGGTCGGCCGTGCACGTCGAGCTCGGTCCGCTGGACAGGGACGCCCTCGCCGAGCTGCTCGGCGATCGCCACCCCGGCCGGGAGATCGAGCCCGGTCTGATCGACCTCGTGTGCGAGCGTTGCGGCGGCAACCCCCTCTTCGCCCTCGAGATCCTGTCGGAGTGGATCGCGGCCGGAATGGTCGCGGTCGTGGACGATGGGCTGAGGATGCAGGCCGACGTGGGCGAGCTCGGCGGGGTCATCCCCTCCGGCCTGGTCCCGCTCATCGAGCGCACCCTCGACCGTCTCGATGCCGATGAGCTCGCGGTGCTCGAGGCGGCGGCGACGGCCGGGGTCACCTTCGACGCGGCGTCGGTCGCCGCCGGACTCGACCAGGACCTGCGGGACACCGAGCAGACCCTCGCCCGCATGGCCCGGAGACCCGATCACATCTCGGCGACGGGCTCGGCGGTGTGGGGTGACGGCACGGTGTCGACCTCGTTCACGTTCGTCCACCAGCTCTACCGGGACGTCATCCGCGACCGGACCACCGCCGGACGGCAGGCCGAGCTCCATCGGCGCATCGGCCTCGCCCTGGAAGCCGGTCACCGCGGGGCGACCGACGCCGTCGCGGTGGCGCTCGCGGATCACTTCGTGGCGGCCCGGGACGCGGCCCGGGCGGCGCGCTACCTCCGGCGGGCCGGCGTGCAGGCGATCTCGAGGCAGGCCCATCAACACGCGTTGGACCTGTTCGACGCCGCGCTCGTCGAGTGCGAGAGCCTCGATGCCGGCATGGAGCGCGACGCGGCCGAGCTCGGCATCCGGCTCTCGCGGGGCGAGGCGCGCGTGGCCGTTGCCGGCTGGTTCGACGACGAGGTCGCCCGGGACCACGAGCGCGCGCTGGAGCTGGCGGTCCGCTGGGGTGCCGCCGACGACGAGGCCTCCGCCCGCTACGGCCTGGCCACCATCAGTGAGCTGCACGGCGACTACGAACGAACCGAAGAGCTGCTGGCGCCGCTGCTCGCCTCTGATGACGGGAGCCTCGCGATGGAGGCCCACGAGCTCGTCGCCTGCTCGACGTTCCACCAGGGGGCGTTCGAACGCAGCGAGCTGAACTCGGCGGCGGTGCTCACCAACTGGACGGAGGAGGCCACCAGCGAGCCGATGGCGAAGGTGGCGGAACATCCGGCGACGTCCTGCAACTCCTGGCTCGCCCTCTCCAACTGGTTCCTCGGCCGCTCCGACGAGTCGATTCGTCGAGCGGAGAACGCCGTACGGCTGGGCGAGCGCCACAAGTACGCACTGGCCACCGCCACCCTGCAGCGGGCCATGCTCCACCAGCTCCGCCGCGAGCCCGACGCCTGCCGGGAATGGGCGGTCCGGACCAAGCATCTGGAGCCGGGACTGGTGTCACGCGTCCGGAGGATCCAGGCCGATCTCTTCGCTGGTTGGGCACTGGCGATCGGCGGGTCGGGTGACGACCACGACCTCGCCGCCATGGCGGAGGCGCTCGAGAGCTTCGGGAACGCCGGTGTCCGTCTGAACGCGCCCTACTACCACGCGCTCTACGCCGACGCGCTGGTCCAGCACGGGCGGAGCGACGAGGCCCTCGAGCTGCTCGACCTCGTCGAGGCGATGATCGACGACACCACCCGCACCTACTTCCACCGCTCGGAGGTCTACCGGCTCCGATCCGGGGCCGTCCTCCAGCTCGGTGCCCCCGATGCGGTCGAGCGGGCCCGGGCCGCGCTCGACGAGAGCCTCCGGTTGGCCTGGGAGATGGGCTCGCCGGCGTTGGCGCTTCGCGCCACCGGTGACCGCTTCGCCGTCGAGCGCGAGCACGGTGATCCCGAGCCCTGGCGTGGCCCTCTGACCGAACTGGTGACTCGCTACGACGGGCAGGCCCCGCCTCCGGACGTCACCCGTGCACGAAGCCTCCTCGAGGGCCGAACGCCGGGCTGACAAGAGGGTCCTTCGACCCCGCACCCGGACCGCGGCCGGGACCAGTCCCATGGCGGGCGACGAAGAATGTCGGAGCGGGGCCATCGAGCGCCTCGCGGCCGTCGTCGCGGTCGCGGATCAGATGACGGTCTGCGGGCGCTGGTGGCTGCGGCGCAACGCGGTCTCCCACACCCAGGTCGGGATGCCCCGCATGTAGGCGGGGGCAACGCGCCGGTTGGTCCATGACCGGTAGGCAGCGATGTCGCAACGGTCGATGATGGTGGTGCTCATGTCGTGCTCCTTTGGTTCGGGCGGCGACCGTAGGAAGGTCGCCGTCTACGTGACGTCCCCGCCGCCTTCTCCCGACGGCGAGGAACTGAGGAGCACCGTAAGAAATGTCTCGTGGGCGATGCTTGGAGACCATCTGGAGACGACGTGGATCCTGGGCCCGCGATCCGACGCCGCTCACCACGGAGGCGTCGTCGGTCAGCGCGCCGAAAACCCTATGGAAGATGGATCCTGCGCCAGGCGGGCTGCCGAACGGCAATCAGATGACCACAACCGAAGGCCGGCGGATTGGTCAGGTGCCCTGTCACCTATGGGGAAGGTCGGTGCTGCCGTCGTCGCAGTCGTCTGGGAGTAGCCCGCCGTGGGTCTGGCACACCTGCCACTCCAGGGTGTCGGGATCGGGGTCACAGGGCAAAAGGCCGGTGGTGATGACCACGGGCTCGGCGTCGTCGTGGTCGAGGCGGTGCCAGTCGTCACAGCCGTCGAGTCGCACCTGGACGTAGGGCCGATCCCGGTTGCCGGGCGAGGCGTCGACCATCACGCAGGTCATCTCGAATCCGGCGAGCACGTCGTCTCGGGTCAGGGCCTCGCCGGACGCGCACCGCGCGCTGGATTCCTTGATGTCCTCGTCGAACGCGATGGTCACTGGTCGATTCTCCTGCCAGCGATGGAAGCCGACGACACCGGCCAGCAGGATGCCGAGGGCGGCGAGGACGGCTCGGGCCGGGTGACGGGCCTGATGCGGGCGGGCGGGTCGCGGCTGCCGCACGGTTGTGGTGAAGGCCCCAGGAACCGAAGGTCGGTGGGGCTCGCCCGGCTCGGCGGTAGCCCGCGGAGCTACTCGAGCCGCGACGGTGGAGGTGCTCGTCGATCCGGCCGACCGTGGAGCAGGCGTCGGCTCGACACGTGGCGTCGCTGAGCCGGTCGGTGCCCCTGCTCCGGCCTGCCGGCTTGGTCGGGGCGGTGGGGCTGGCCTGTTCGGGGTGGTCTCGGCGGGGGCGCTGGGGGCGGGTGGTGGGTCAGCGGGCGTCGCCCGCCGGGGTGGCCCGCTGTCGGTCCGGGGTCGGGGGTCGGGCATCGGGGCGACGCGGCCGGTGAGGAGGTCGGCCCGGCAGGTGCCGCAACGCAACCTTCCGACCGCTCGGACGCGGTTCCTGCGGCCGCAGGCGGGGCACCGCAGGACGACCGGGGGAGCGGCCGGCCGGGGCGGTTCCGTCGAAGACGGAGGGTCGGTGTCGGGCCCCGGCGTGGTCCGGCCGGCAGTCTCGGTGTCGGCGTGTCGCCAGCAGCGGTCCGATCCTGTCGCGGCACGGTTGCCGCAGGGCATGCCCGTGACAGTGAACCCGGCGCAACGGGGACGGATCGGGCCGGGCGAGGCCTGTCGGGTCCGACCGCGGGTCGGACCGTCATCACGGGCGCGGTGGCCCGAGCGGCCGGTGCCGGCCCGACGGCCCTGGGGACCGTGGCGAGCCTCGTAGGCCCGTACGTAGCGGGTGCGGCGGGTGGGATCGGACAGGACCTGCCACGCGTGCTGGACCGCGATGAAGCCGTCGTGGGAGCCGCCGGCATCGGGATGGGCGGCCCGACCGGCGGTCCGCCAAGCCTGCCGCAGGGTCGCGGCGTCGGCCTCCCAGGCGGCGCCGAGCTCGGCGAAGAGATCCCGGTCGGCGTCCCGTTCCGGGTCGTAGTCAACGCCGGGCACGGTGCCGCACTTCCGGCGATCGGCCGCTCGGCCCGACACGCACACGAGTCACGCTGGTCCGGTACGGGTGACCCGTGACGCGACCGCCGCCGGCCCGAGGCCTGCCGCCGTCCCGCGCCCGCCGTTGGTCGTCCGGATGGTCACACCGGAGCCGTACCCACTACCAGGCCCGGTGAAGCGATCTCGGGCCGGTGAGGAGCTTTCCGTTGACCTTCGTGATCGATGCCGACCTCGAGATCGGGGCCCCACAGCGGTGCGGGCCCATGTCCCTGTTCCCCCTCCTGCAGGCCGCCGGCGCGGAGCCTCGGTCCTACATCTGCGGGCCCGAGTCCGCCGGCCGGCTGGACATCCACGACGGCGGTGTCGTGTCCGAGCTCCGGGCCCACAACCGGGGCGACCGGCCCGTGCTGTTGATCGAGGGCGAGACCCTCCTCGGCGCCAAGCAGGACCGCGTCCTCAACGTCTCGGTCCTGTTGGCGGCCGGTCAGGCCACCGCCGTGCCCGTCTCCTGTGTGGAGGCGGGCCGCTGGGGCTCGGCCCGGCCCTCGCAGCTGTCGACCAGTCATGCCCCGCCCCGGCTGCGGGAACGCAAGACCCGGTCGGTCATCGAGTCCGCCCGCCACCACGACAGCTACCACAGCGACCAGGGCGCGGTCTGGGACGAGGTGGCCAACTACGACGGCGCCGTGGGTGCCCTGTCGCCCACCTCGGCGCTGCGAGATGTGCAGGCCACCGCTGCCGGTCGAGTCGAATCGGTGACCCCCGCCGCCGGACCCGCCCGCCGACAGGTCGGGGTGATCGTGGCGACCGAGAACCGCCCAACTGTGCTCGAGCTCTTCGACGACCCCGTGACCTTCGCGGCCTTCTGGCACAGCCTGCTGGAGGGCTACGCCCTGGATGCAACCCTCGCCGGCGGCGAGGACACCACCACCCCCGAAGCCGCGGCGTCGTTCCTCGCTGCGGCTCGGAGTGCCCGGTTCGACACCCGGCCCGGGCTGTCCCTCGGCGACGACGGACACGCTGAGACCGTTGACTTGGCCGCCACCGGCATCAGCTGGGGCGGCCAACTCCTCCACCTCGTCTGTTTCGCGACCGCGGCCGGCTGAGCTCCTGGACCTCGACCCGCGGCAGACGGTGAGCGCCGCCCGCGGTCTGACCTTCCACCGTCGGACTGGTAGTCCGATGGGTGCCGGGGACGTTCTCGACCTCGTTCGAATCGGCGGGGCGGCCGGCGTGGGGCCGACGACGGACACCGAGGCCCTCTGCGCTGACGGGGACGCGAAGGTCCTCCGTGGGCAGAGCCCTAGGACCTGCCTAGTGATCGAGTTCGCTCAGGAGCTCCTCGAGGCGCTCGCCGTCGACCACCTCAGGCGCCTTCGGGTCGCCTTCACCAGTCGTCTCTCGCGGGCGGGCGGCCTCCGTGACGGCGACCGGCCAGCGTCCGTCAGGATGAGGCGTCGCGGAGCTTGTAGCGCGCCAGGTGTTCGACCTGTCGGAGGTAGCCGACCCCACGCCGGAAGCGGGGCGCCAGGTCCTCGTAGGTGGCCCCCTGTTCGCGCCACGAGAGCACCCGCCTCTCGATCGGGCGCAGGCGGCGGCCGTCGTGGCGGCTGGACCGGTCGGGACGGGCGCTCAGCTCGCGCACCTGGCGGACATACCGAGGGTTGCGCCGGAACCGCCAGGCGATCTCGACGTCGTCCATGCCCTCGTCGCTCAGGCGCCGCATCCGTCGTTCGATCGGTCGCAGTCCTGGTTGGCTCATGACCGCGACGGTACCCGACCGCTCCGGGCCGGATCCGAGGTCTGGAGGCGGAGACCCTCATGTCCTCTCGGGTGGATCGGGGCCGACCGAGTGGTCCCCTGGGCCTGTGCTCCTCGTCATACCGTGGGGCATGCCGGCGGATAGCTTTCGGTCCATCGACGGGCGACCACCGGGGAGTGGACATGAGCTACGCAGTGGACTTCGTCAACGTCTCCACCATCGGCCTGGAGTCGTCGCCGGTGGCGGACGCACTGGCCGGGCTGCGGGCGAACGAGGCTCGCTACTTCAAGAACAAGTACGACCACGTCTTCACGGTCGAGCCGGCCGCCAAGGCCAAGAAGACCATCGACTGGGTGCACCGCATCCTCAAGGAGGAGCGCGACATCGTCATCGAGTCGCGCCCACTCGAGGCAACGACCTTCGAGGTCGAGAACATCCGGTGGACCTATGTGTTCTACGAGAGCGGGCTCTCGATCAACGTGTTGCTCGACGAACCGAAGAAGCGAGCGGTCGGGTTCAAGCTCTCCGAAGGGATGGAGATCCCCGCCGAGCTCGGCTCATTCAAGTTCGCCCGACAGAAGTCGAAGCTGGCCGGGACCATCCGCGGCTCGTATTTCGTGATCAAGGGCGACTACTGACCCCGGCGGGCACTGCGGTCGATGGGCATTCGGATCAATTGTCCGACGACACTTGGCGGGATCGTTCGAGTCAGGCCGTGCCAGGGGCACGGCCAGGACGCGACCAGCCACCTCAGCCACCATCAGCCAGTCCGCCGGCGGGAGCGACGTTGGCGAAGGCGGCGACACGATCCTGCTCGACGTGGTGCGCTGCCGGGTGCGCGGTGCCCTTGGCCAGGTAGTCGTCGGCGAACTCTGCTTTGACGGCTCCGGTTTCGTCGAGCAGCCACACCGGCGCCATGCGGCGGGGCACCGTGACCACACCGGGATCGTCGTAGGTGCCGAACACCTTGTCCCACAGCGGGCTGGTCACACCGAAGTTGCGCATCGGTGCGCCGAAGTGGTGGTGCAGGTGGTTGCGACGGGCCCAACGCCCGTAGCGGTTCCGGGGCGGATGGGTGTGGGTGCGCCGGTGAGCGACTTCGTAGCCGAAGTACATCGAGAGCAGCCCGGCGGTGAAGGCGGTGGCCCAACGCCGGCCCGCCACCGCGGCGGTCGCGGGATAGGCCACTGCAGTGGTGGCCGCGGCCGAAGCCAGCTTCTTGGAGGCCGGTGAGAAGTAGGTGACGTCGGCGTGGTGCTTCAGGTGCTCGACGGAGGCCAGCCCTCGACCGCGGAGCTCGTGCATGAGGAACCGGTGCAGGCCGTACTCGGTCGCCGTCCACGAGGCGACCCCGATCAGCGCGGCGGCCCCACGGGAGCGGAGGATCCTCACGGCTTCAGGATCGCAGATCCGACGGCGGTGATCACCAGGGGCGGTGTACGTCGGACCTCGCCACTGTGCCGGGGTCGGCTGCTCGACTTCGAGGACGGCCTGGTCGCAGCGACAGAGCTGCCGGCGCCGGTCGACGAGCCCCTGGTGCACGTGGCCGACGGGGTGTCCGTCCGAGTCGGACGGTTGCGGGAGTGGGCTGATCCGCCCCGGAAACGACGAGAGGCCCGCCCTGCGGCGGGCCTCCAGCCGTCAGGCGGTCAGGGGGAGGTCAGGCCGCCTGATCCATCTCCCGCGGGGCCTCGGCGACGTGGAGGGCGACGTCGGGGGCTTCGGGGGAGCGGAGTCGGTCGATGGTCCGTTCCCAGCGCAGGCTGCCGCGTAGCCAGTCGATGGCCTGACGGGAGTAGTCGTCGGGCACTTGGGCAACGGCCATGGGGGAGACCTCCTGAGTCTTAGTGCTAAAACTATAGCTTGCAGTCCGGCGGGCCACAACCCACCTCCGACGTCCCTGCGCAGCGGCCTGGTGAAGAACGTCGCCGTCCTGGCCGACCTGGCCCCGGCTACGCCCCCGGCCGCCACCTGGTGGTCGGCGACTCGCTCGGCGCAGAGCTGGTGTTCAAGGTTCGGGCGATGGACACCACCGTCGCCGCGCTGCGCGTGAGCGAACACGGCCCGCTCGTCCTCCTCGCCGGGCACCTCCAGGGAGAGCGACCTGTCCTCGTCTACCGCGTCGCTGATTACGCCGAGGCCACCGACGCGCTCGAGGCTGCCGGCGTCGAGCTGGACGAGCTCGAGATCCCTCACGGCCCCTGCGCCGCCTTCCGAGCCCTCGGCGACCAGCGGTTCGCCGTCTACGAGCTCACCCGACCCGACGCGGACCAGCACTTCAGCGGACGGATCGACCCATGACCGGACCCGAGCCGGCCAACTGATCGGGCGCGTGACCTTCGGCCCTGTCCCCGCCGCCCGGGAGCGAACAGGATGAGGGCCCAGAACGGTCCAGCGACGAGGAGCGATGTGATGCAAGCCAGCGTGGGAGACCGAATCGTCATCCGCGGCCACCGGGTCGGTGAGCCGGAGCGGGACTGCAGGGTTCTCGCCGTCCAAGGTGAGGACGGCGGGCCGCCGTACGTCGTCCAGTGGGAGGACAGCGACCACGAGAGCCTCTTCTATCCCGGCTCCGACGCCGCGGTCGAGCACTTCGACAAGAAGCCCCGCTCGCGGGCGAAGGCGAAGGGGGCCTCACGGTGAGGACGATCGACGGCATCCGTCGCTCCGGTCTGGGCATCGCCCCGGATCGCACCATCACCGACGCGGCGAGGATCATGGAGACGGCCGCGGTCGGGTCACTGGCGATCGTCGATGGCGAGGACCTCGTCGGCATCGTGACCGACCGCGACCTGGTGCGCCGGGGCTTGGCCAAGGGCATGTCACCCGAGGCCCGGGTCGACGGGGTCATGAGCACCCCGGTGGTGACCATCGACGCCGAAGCGGACCTGCACGGCGCCTTCACCCTGTTCCGCACCCATGCCGTGCGTCGCCTGGCGGTCGTGCGGGACGGTCGATTCGTGGGGGTGATCTCCGTCGACGACCTGCTCATCGACCTCGCCGCCGACCTCGTTGACCTGGCCCGGCCGGTGACCGCCGAGGTCCTCTTCGGTCACCACGACGCTCCGGTGCCTGCCGTCAGCTGACCGGGACCAGGGCAGGCGATCGTCGCGCCCACCTCCACCCCTCCGACCGTCTCGTGGTCGGCCGCGGCGACGACAACTCTGGCTTCGCGTGGCGATCCGGCGCTCGCCCGGCGGAGCCGACCGCGCCGCTGGTGGATAACCGCGCCCACCCGCGATCGCGATGAGAATGCTCTGGTTGGCTCGTGCACATGTCCGAACCACCAACGTCAACCCACTCGGAGGACCGCATGGGGAAGCTCATCTACGCAATCAACACCTCGCTGGACGCCTTCACGGAGGACGCCACCGGCTCCTTCGACTGGTCGACGCCGGACGAGGACGTGCACGAGTTCTACAACGACATGATGCGCGGCATCGGTACCCAGCTGCTCGGCCGCCGCATGTACGAGACGATGGCCGTGTGGGAGACGGAGCCGTCGCTCGCCGAGGAGTCGGCGGTACTGGCCGACTTCGCCGCCGCGTGGCAGGACTCGGACAAGCTCGTCTACTCCACCACCCTCACCGACCCGGTCACGAAGCGGACGCGCATCGTGCCGGTGTTCGAGGCCGACGAGGTGCGGGCCTTGAAGGAGGCGTCGTCGGCCGACCTGCTGGTGGGCGGACCCGGGCTCGCCGCCCACGCCCTACGCGCCGGTGTCGTGGACGAGCTCCTGTTGATGCTCTCCCCGGTGGTGGTCGGCGCCGGCAAGCCGGCCCTACCGACCGATCTGCGTCTGGACCTCGAGCTCATCGACGAGCGTCGCTTCGGCAACGGCGCGGTGCACGTGGCGTATCGCGTGCGGCACTGACCTCGGCTCGTCGGGATCGTCGCGGTCCTCTCAGTGGGGCGCACCGAGCTCGATGCCCGCTGCGTGCGCCTCCGAGAACAGACCCGTCAGCGAGGACGGGCTCTACGGCTCCTCCCGGTGGCGGATCCCGGTCAGGCCGAGCCGGGTGACCTCCCGGGGGAGCTGTGTCAGGAGGGGGAAGCCGACGGCCCGCTTGGGCAGTCGGACGTGCATGTGGTCCTGCTCGACGGCCCGCACCACCTCATCGGCGACACGCTCCCGGGGGACGTCCACGATCAGACCGAGGCGGTAGGCCCGGGCGAAGGAGTCCCGGGTGGGCTGGTAGGCGTCGACGTGGTCGAGCATGTCGGTGGGGATCGGGCCGAGCTCGACGAGGGTGGTGCCGACGGCCAGGCCCTTCAGGTCGAGGGCCAGGGCCTCGGTGAAGTGCGACAAGCCCGCCTTGGTGGCGGCGTAGGCGGCCATGCCGGGGAAGGCGGCGACGCCGGCCATCGAGCTGATGTTGACGATGCGCCCGCGACCCCGGTCGAGCATGCCGGGCAGGACCTGGCGGCACAGCCGGACGGCGGCCACCAGGTTCACCTGGAAGACCCGCTCGAGCTCGTCGGGGTCGAGCCCGGGGAAGTAACCGCCGCCGTCCAGTGCGGCGTTGTTGACGAGCACGTCCAGCGGACCGCCCTCGACCTCGATCCGGTCGATGAGCCCGGGGATGGCGGCGGGTTCGGCGAGGTCGGTGGGGTGGGCCGTCCCACCCAGCTCGTCGGCGAGGGCTCGGAGCGCCGCCTCGTTGCGGGCCAGGAGCGCCACGGTCGCTCCCGCCCCGGCGAAGCGGCGGGCCAGCGCTTCGCCGATGCCCCGCGACGCCCCGGTGATCAGCACCCGACGGCCGTCGAGATCCACGGCGTCCTCGTCGCTACTGCCGGAGGGGCATCGTCAGCAGCATGGGAGTCCCTCCTTCGCCGGCACGGCTCAGCGCACAGTGTGGCCGAATGGCCACGGCGACGTCGGGTTCCGAGTCCGACGCCCTCGTCCTCTCGCCGGACGTGAGCGGCCGGTGGCCACGGGTGACCCTCAGTGCGATTGGGACCGCGCCTCGTGGCGTGCCGCCGGTGACGAAGGAAATTGCTCTCAACACGGTTAGTGGGTAATTTGACCACTCAGGAGGTTGGACGCGTCGCTGGGAAGCGCAAGTCCAGGGAGAGGGGAGCTCTCGATGACGATGACCGTCCGAGTCGACCGAAAGGCCCAGGAGGTCGAGACGGTGGTACGCCGCGTGCAGGCGGACCACCCAAGCGTGTCGCTCCACACCCTCGAGGCGGTCGTCGAGCGGACCTATGACGAGCTGGCGGACGCCCGGGTACAGACCTACCGGTTGATCCTCACCGAGCGGGAGGTGCGGCGGACTCTGTCCGATCCCGCCCAGCGCGGCCAGCACGCCCCACTGGTCGGGGCGCCGCCGACCACGGAGAGCCGCTAGCGACCCCGGCGTGGACCGGAAGGTACGGCGTCGCACGGGAGGCACTCGGATCGATCATCCTGTCCCTTCCGGAGCACCGAACGCGGTGCCGTCGTCTTGGTGGGGCCGCTGATCAGGGAAGCTCGTTGACCCGGTCGGTGCTCGGCGGAGCGACCGGGCTGAACGTGCCGAGGTAGTTGGTGAGGGCCTCGAGGTCGTTGCCGCCGTCCAGTCTCGTCGACGGGTCGATCGTGGCGAACGTGGCGAAGTTGTCGCCTCCGTCGGCGAGGAAGTTGTTGGTGGTGACGATGTATGTGGCAGCTGGGTTGAGGGCGACCCCGTTGAGCTGCACGTTCGTGACCGTGACGCTGGTGCAATCGACCGTGGGAGGGCCCGAAAACGTCGTGGCCAGATCGTAGGTGAGGCCGTCCGACACACCGAGGTGCAGGAACGGGCGACTCGACCCGGGCGGCTGACATTGGTCCTCGAGCACCGACACGATCTGCGCGCCGGTCATCGGGAACGTGAGCAGGGTGTTGCCGAACGGCTGGAACGTGAACGCCTCGCCGAAGGTGACGACACCGTCGCCCTCACCGGCGGACTGGGCATACGTGAGGTCGGAGCGCACACCGCCGGGGTTCATGAAGGCGACGTCGGCGAAGTAGTTCGACGTCGCCCACGCCTGGGCGTCGGCGACGAGGTTGCCGGCCGCCGATTCCACGCCGCGATCCGATCCCGGCGGGGTACCACCGCGGGTGACGTCAGCGGTGATCGTCCCGATGGGCGTGTTGCCGGCGGCGTCGACCAGCGGCCGCCACTTCTCGATGATCGCGGTGAGCGTGGGGTCGGGGGTCAGCGATGCCTGGTCGACGATGTGGTTGGTCGCCGTGCTGAGGTCGCGGCGGATGTCCTTGGTGCGCTTGTCGAGGACCAGGTTCAGCTCGGAGACCACCCGCCCGTAGGAGTAGGCGCTCGTGACGATGCGGGGGTCGCCGGCCGAATCGGGGAGGACGCAGTTGTACGGCAGATGTGTGTGGCCGGTGATCATTGCGTCGATCTCCGGGCTGAGGGCGTCGTTGATCGCAACGATCGGCCCGGAGATGTTCTCACAGGCGTCAACGTCACCGGGAGGCGGGTTCTGGGATCCGCCTTCGTGCAACAGCACGACGATGGCCTCGACGCCCTGGGCCTGGAGGATCGGGACGAGGGCGTTTGCGGTGTCTGCCTCATCGAGGAAATCCCAGCCCTGGATGCCGGCGGCGGCGACCAGGGTGTCGGTGGCCTCGAGCGTCATGCCGATGAATCCGACCTTGACGTTCTGGACCCGCTCGATCCAATAGGGCGGCAGGGGCGTCTCGCCGGTGGCGTCGTCGACCACGTTGGCGGCGAGCCACTGGAAGTCGGCACCGGGGTACGGGGCGTCAGGGAAGTAGCAACCATCGACGGGGTGACAGCCGCCGTCCTGCATGCGGAGCAACTCGGTGACACCCTCGTCGAACTCGTGGTTCCCGACGCTGGAGACGTCGAGTTGCATGGCGTTCAGCGACTCGACCGACGGCTCGTCGTGGAAGAGCCCGGAGAACGCCGGTGATCCACCGATGAGGTCACCCGCGGCGACCGTCAGGCTGTACCTGTTGCCCTGACGCAGCTCGTTGAGCTCCGCGGACAGGAACTCCGAACCGCCGGCAGGCGCACCTTCGATCGTGCCGGGCGTGTTCGACTCGAGATGACCGTGATAGTCGTTGATGGCGAGCAGCTGGAGGTCGATCAGTTGGCCGCGCGGATCGGGCTGTCCCGGTGGTCGGGGCGGATTGCCAGGCCTCGCGGCCGACGCCGAGACCGCCGACACCGCGAGCAGGGCGGCGGCGACCGCAACCGCGACCGCGACCGAACGCGTGCGCCGGACCCGGCCGGATGCTCGGATCGGCTTGTTCGGCGACGGCGTGGTAGCAGACATGGCAGCCTTCCCCCTGTTCCGAAGCCCCAGGCCCCGAAAAGTCCCCCAACTGAGTCACCCGGGTGTCTAGCACTTTCGCCGGAGACGCGCCCGCGCCATCCGGTGCCGGCTCGAGGTGGGCGGCCTGGCTCGCCGAGCGGGCCGCCGACCTCGTGCAGGCTGTCGCTCAGGTCCCGGCGAGGACCTTCTCTGCGCGGCCCCGACCGGGCTTCGACGGCGGACCGGGAACCGGCGCGTCCGGACGGTGGCGGCGGCGGTAGCGGGCGACCGCGAGCGCACCCGCGGCCAGCAGGACGACGCCCAGCGCGCCGAGGAGCCGAGGCACGTGACGCTCGGCCCAGTCCAGTTTGACCAGCTCGTCGCGGGTCAGGGCGGCGATCTCGGTCACCGAGTCGGGGGTCTGGCCGTAGTGGAGGTGGTACACGCGGGCGGGCGGCGCTTCGTCGAGGGCGTCGAGTCCGGCGGCCAGCGAGGTGGCCGCCGGGGCGTCGGCCCGGTCGAGGGCGGCCCGCAGATCGGCGAGGGGCGTGAGGTCGACGGTGGCCGAGATGCCCTCGTCGGAGACGAGGAGGTCCACGATCGCCCCCGTGCGGGGCTCGACCAGGGCGTGGCCGTCGTTGTACCGGTAGAACCGCAGCGGCAGCCGTGCGCCCCGGGCGGCGGTCGCCGTGGCCTGATCGGCGGGGTCCAGGCCGGCCAAGCCGGCATCGACGTCGACCCCGTCGCCCGCCAGCCGGGCGGCGAGGGCGTCGAAGGTGAGGGCCAGCGGGAAGCCCTGACGGCGCAGCTCCTGGCGGTAGACGGCGGTCACGGGGACGTCGCCGAAGACCTCCTCCATGGCGAGCAGGGTCAGCCCGTGGCGCGAGGTCGGGCGCCCGCCCGGCTCCGCCGCCATCGAGAACCCGGCGCCGGGCTCGTTCTCCCAGACCGCGTAGCTGTGGTCGCCGTCGGTGCCGAGGGCCAGGTTCACGCGGTAGGTGCCCGCCCGGTCCACGACGTTGCGGGGGGAGTAGGACCAGCTCCGAGGGTCGTCCTGGTTCTGCATCGACCGCCGGTCCATGACGTACTGGTGGGTCTCGTGCTGGTCGATCCCCGACACCCGGAAGGTCACCAGCTCCTGGACCACGACGGTGTCGGCGCTGCTCTCCCCGGGCACCGTGCGGATGCGTCGCTCGATCTCCAGCGGCAGGCGCACCGGTTCGGCCAGCGACACGCCCGTCTCCTGGTCGACGTAGAGGGTGAAGGTGCCCTCGTACCGGGTGGCCTGGTCGAGATCGGTCGGGAACCGCACCAGCAGGGGAACGGCCACGGGCCGCCAGAGGAGGGCCGCGACCACCAACACCAGCCCTGCCGCCACCAGCACACGTCGCATGGCGGACCCCTTTCACCCCCGACGATCGCGCCGGGACCGCCCGCCGCCCAGGGACCTAGGTCACTGGGACCCGGTCCCGGGACGTTGGCCCCTGCCCACCGGGGTCTTCCGGGTCCACGATCGGAGGTGATGAGGACGGCCCCGGCCTGGCACGAGGAGCGAATCCGGTCCTTCGACGGGACCGAGTTGGCCGTGCAGGTGGCGGGCGAGGGTCCGCTGGTGGTGTTGGCCAACGGACTGGGCGGCACGTGGCGGGCGTGGGGCCCCTTCCTGGACCGCTTCGGCACCGACCACCGGGTCGCCTCGTGGGACTACCGCGGCCTCTACGGGTCCGGCCCGCCGGCGACACCGGACGCCGTGGGTCTGGCCGACCACGCGGGTGACCTGGCCGCGGTGCTCGACTGGCTGGGTGGCGGCCCGGCCGTGGTGATCGGCTGGAGCATGGGCGTGCAGCTGGGCGTCCAGTTCGCCCTCGACGAGCCCGAGCGGGTCAGCGGCCTGGTGGTGGTGAGCGGGGTCCCCGGCGCCCCGCTGACCGACGTCCCGCCGGCGGCGCTCAGCCACCACGTGGTGCCGCCCCTGAGCCACGTGATCGAGGCGGGCGCCGTCCCGTTCGGCCTCGTCCTGCAGGCCGTGGTGGGCACCGGGCAGGCGCCGAAGGCCCTGCGGAGGCTGGGCATCGTCGCCCCCGGCTGCGATCTCGACGTCTTCGGCGCCCTGGCCCACGACTTCGCCCGCCTCGACTGGCGGGTGTACATGCGCACCCTGCGGGCCCTCGCGGCCCACGACGCCTGGCCGAGGGTAGGTGAGTTGGACGTCCCCACGCTGGTCCTGGGCGGCACCCGGGACCGGTTCGTCTCCCCGGCGACCATGGAAGCCACCGCCGCCGCCATCCCCGGCGCGGAGCTGGTGGTCCTGCCGGGGGCCACCCACTACCTGCCCGTCGAGTTCCCCGCCGAGCTCGACGGCGAGATCCGGCGGTTCCTGGCCGAGCGCGTGACGTGACCTTCGGCCTTGCCGACGAGCCTCCGCGGGGCGGACACTGACCCCATGGCAGTGCGCACCCGACCCGACGGCACCGTCGCGGCCTCCGCCCCCGGCTACCGGCGCTTCATGCCCGCGCTCATGCCCACCAGGAACGGCTCCGCCGTCTTCTTCGAGCAGAAGGTGCGCGTGGACGGCACCGAGCGGTTCGTCCAAGCCGTCCGCGCCGCCCACCCCGACGTCCACGTCACCGTCTTCGAGGTCCTGCTCTGGGCGCTGGCCCACACCTTCGACCGCCACCCCAACATCAACCGCTTCGTCGCCGGGGGGCGCCTCTATGACCGCGACGGCATCTGGATCTCGTTCACGGTGAAGACCGAGCTCAGCGAGCAGGGGACCCTGCTCGAGGTCAAGCACCGCTTCGACCCGACCCAGGGCTTCGTCGACCTGGCTCGCGACGTGGAGGCCTCGGTCGCCGCCGCCCGGGCCGGCACCGAGAGCCTCGCGGCCAAGGAGCTCGAGCTGTTCCTGCACCTGCCGTCGCCGCTGCGCCGGGGCGTGGTCCGGGTGGCCGGGGCGGCCAACGCCGTGAACCTGCTCCCCCGGGCCTTCATCGACGGCGACCCGTTCTTCGCCAGCGCCTTCGTGACCAACCTGGGCAGCGTGGGCCTCGACGCCGCCTTCCACCACCTGTACGAGTACGGCACCATTCCCGTCTTCTGCACACTGGGGCGGATCCACGACGACGTCGTCGCGGTCGACGGGCAACCGACCGTGGCCCGAGTCGCCACCGTCCGCTTCACCTACGACGAGCGGGTGGAGGACGGCCTCTACGCCGGCCGGGCCCTCGACGACTTCCGGGCCATGCTCGAGGACCCCGAGGCCCACGACCTCAGTGCCGGGGCGACGCCATGACCAACCGCCCCTCGTCGTTCCGGTTCCGCCGGCCCGAGTCGGTCCGCGGGCACTGAAACGTAGGGACGGCGGCCAGGAGGCTCGCATGCACGTGCGGACCGCGACAGCACCGGCGCTCGTGCTCCTCGTCGCCCTGGTCGCGGCGTGCGGCGGCGGCCGGGACGACGGAGGTGGCGGACAGCAGGACGCGGCGGTGGGCGACGAGCAGGCCGAGGCGCTGCACCTCGACGACTGCGAAGGCAGCTTCACCGAGGGCGTCAGCGCGGACACGATCCGGATCGGGTCGAGCTTCCCGCAGTCGGGCCCCTACGCCGCGTTCGCCGGCATCTCCGACGGCTACCGGGCCTACTTCGACATGATCAACGCCCGGGGTGGCGTCGACGGCCGGCGCATCGAGCTCGTGGCCCTCGACGACGGCTACGAGCCGGGGCGGACGGCGACCAACGTGCAGCGCCTGATCCAGCAGGAGCGGGTGTTCGCCCTCTTCAACATCGTGGGGACGGCGAACACCCTGTCCGTCTGGGACGGTGTCGAGGAGGAGTGCGTCCCCAACCTCTACGTGGGCACGGGGTCGCCCCTGTGGGGCGACCCGGCGCACCCCTGGACCATCGGGTCGTTCCCGGCGTACTCCGTCGAGGTGCTCGGCTATCTCGACTACCTGAGCGAGCTCGACCCGGACGCCACCCTGGCCCTGCTCACCCAGAACGACGACTTCGGCGAGGCCTACCGCCAGACGGTCGCCGACGCGACGGCCGACACCGACCTCGAGGTCGTGGCTGAGGAGACCTACGAGCCGGCGCTCACCGACGTGACGTCACAGGTCACCTCGCTGGCCGCGACCGGCGCCGACGCGGTGATCCTCGGCACGGCCGGCCTGGCCTGCCCCAATGCCCTGAACGCCATCCAGTCGACCACCTGGGACCCCGTCATCTTCATCACCGGGACCTGCGCCAACCCGCTCCTGATGGGCCTGGCCGAGGCGGGGGCCGCCGACGGCGTCTACAGCGGCACGTTCCTCAAGGACCCGCTCGACCCGCAATGGCAGGACGACGACGCCATGCGGGAGTACCTCGACGGGATGGCCGAGCACGCCGATGTCGGTGACGACGCCATCAACGACGTCATCCGGGCGTACGGCTGGACCATGGGGGCACTGCTCGTGCACACCCTGGAGGCGGCGGAGGAGCTGACCCGACCGGCCGTGATGGCCGAAGCGCTGAGCCTGGACCGGGTCACGGCCGGCCTGACCCTCCCCGAGAGCCCCTTTGACACCGGACCGGGTGACAAATACCCGAGCGAGGTGGGCCGGGGGATCCGCTACGACGAGGAGGCGGGCCACTTCGACTTCGTCGGCCCCCGCAGCGACTACGAGGACCGAACGGTCGAGGTCACCCCCGACGAGCTCCTCCTCGAGGGCTGAGCCGCTCGGTCGCCGCCACCGCATGGCCCTGGCCATCGCGCCCGGCGCGTCCGGCTTCTCCTCCCACGGCCACGAGATGAGCAGCCGGGCGCTGAAGGTGAAAGCCTGCACGGGAGGACCGGCGCCTCGTCGGCGCCAGGAACCGGAGGAGCATCATGGCCGAGAGCGTGTACAAGGTGATCCAGTTGGTCGGCACCAGCCCCGAGAGCTGGGAGAAGGCGGCAGCGGCCGCCATCGAGCGGGCCTCCGACAGCGTGCGGGACCTCCGCGTCGCCGAGGTCGCCGAACTCGACGTGGTCGTCGAGAACGGCGCCGTGTCCGCCTACCGGGCCAAGCTCAATGTCTCGTTCAAGTACGAGGACGCATAGGGGAGCCCGCGGGAAGCGCGGGGAGGGTCGCCACCAGGCCGCAGGCTTCAGCGAGGTGCTCGGCCTCGCCGCCGGGGCGTAGGAGGGAGGCTCGACAGCCATGGACCGTCTCAGCCCGCTCGATGCCGAGTTCCTCCATCTCGAGGACGGCATCGCCCACATGCACATCGCCGGTGTCTCGGTGTTCGAAGGGCCACCACCCTCCGTCGAGGACCTGGAGGAACTGGTCCGCGCCAAGCTCCACCTGATCCCCCGGTACCGCCAACGGGTGCGGTCAGTACCCCTCGAGCTCGGGCGGCCGGTGTGGGTGGACGACCCGGACTTCGACCCCGGTAACCACCTGCGCCGGGTGGCCCTTCCGGCACCGGGCGACGACGCGGCACTCAGCCGGCTGATGGGCGAGCTCATGTCCGAGCCCCTCGATCGCGAACGCCCACTCTGGGAGACCGTCCTGGTGGAAGGCCTCGCCGAGGGTCGCTGGTCGCTCATCCTCAAGGTTCATCACTGCATGGTCGACGGCGTGGCCGGCGTCGCCCTGCTGGCGGTCCTGCTCGATGTCGAGCGGGACGTGGCCCTCCCGGCCCCGGAGCCCTGGCGGCCCGAGCCCGACCCGTCGGCCGCGGCCAGAGTCGTCAACGCCTGGACGGGTCTTGCCGGCGACGCCGGCGCCCTGGCCCGTCGGTTGCCCGGCCTGCTGGCTGACCCGGTGGGTTCGGTTCGGTCGCTCACCCAGACCGGGCAGGGACTGGTGCGCTTCGGCCGCCATCTGTCCACCACCGAGCCGCTGTCGATCGAGGGCAGCATCGGGCCCAATCGGACCTGGGCGCACTCCTCGGTGTCCCTCGCCGACGTGAAGGCCATCCGGCACGCGTTCGGCGGCACGGTGAACGACGTCGTCCTGGGCGCGGTGAGCGGCGGTTACCGCGAGCTGTTGCTGTCCCGGGGGGAGGATCCCGACGCCGCCGTGGTCCGGACCCTGGTCCCGGTGTCGGTGCGCGGCGAGGGCGGCGAGGGCGTGCTCGACAATCGGGTCTCCGCCATCCTCTGCGAGCTACCGGTGCACCTGGCCGACCCCGTCGAACGGTTGGCGTACGTGCGCGAGCAGATGGCTGATCTCAAGGGCTCGCACATGGCCGAGGCCGGCGACACGTTGATGACCCTCGGCGTCCTGGCTCCGCCGATGCTCCTGGAGACCGGCAGTCGCCTGGCCGTGCGCCTCATGCATCAACTTCCCCAGCGGTCGGTGAACACGGTGACCACGAACGTGCCCGGTCCGCAGCTCCCCCTCTACTGCCTGGGCCGCGAGATGCTCGAGTACCGCCCCTATGTGCCGATCAGCCACGGCGTCCGGGTCGGCACGGCCATCCTCTCCTACAACGGGCACCTCGCCTTCGGCGTCACCGGCGACCGGGACACCGCCCCCGACGTCGGCCTCCTGGCCGTCGCCATCGCCGCCGGCGTCGACGAGCTGAAGCAGCGGGCCGACACCCTCTCGTCGTGAGGCGGCAACGCCCCGTCATCCGATAAGCCGCGGCCCGGTGCGGGAGTAGTCGCTCGAACCGGTCGGCGACGGACGTCCGACCTGGTTGGAGCATCGAGCGGGATTCGGACGGGCCGTCAGCGCAGGCCGAGGGCCGTCCTGAAGGCCTAGCGGCTCAACGGCCAGAGCGACGGGACCTTTGTCCTCTCTCTCGCCGTCCCGAGCGAGCTGGGGCGTCGAAGGCCTCTCGTCATCAAGTCGGTGCGGGCGGACGATGAGCATCGAGGTGATTGCGATGCGTAAGTCACTCGCTCCTGCATTCGGCATGCGCGCCGGTCGGCTGGCGCGCCTTACGGGTCTCCTGGTGGTGGTCGCGCTCATCGTGAGCCTGGTGGGCGTCGTCGGTGTCGACGGCGCGTCGGCGGCGGTGCTGCCGATCCGACCGGACGCCCGGATCAAGCTCGTCGGTGACACCTCCTGGATCGGCGGCAACGTCTACAACGCGACAGGCGCCGGCCAGGTGCGGGCGACGACGGCTTCGCCGGGCGGCAAGGCCAACTTCGCGGTCAGCATCCAGAACGACGGACGGGCCGGATCCTTCCGAGTGCGGGGCTCGGGCAGCACGGGACCGCTCGTGGTGACCTACCGCTACGGCGGGGCGGTCGTCACGGGTCGGGTCGTGTCCGGCACCTTCGCGCTGAACAGTCTTCCTCACGGTGCCACTCGCACGCTGAATGTCAGCTTGGCCCTGAACCCCGCGGCGGTCGTCGGCTCAACCCATCGGGCGACCGTGACGGTCAGCTCGGTGGCCAACCCCACCAAGAAGGACGTCGTGCGGGCCCGGGTCACCACCGTCGCCCCGCCGAACCGGGCACCGGCCTTTCCTGTCGACGCCGACATGCACTGGTGGAGCGAGTACATCTACAACACGGGCTTCCTGGTCGCGATCATCTCGCACCTGACGGTGTCGGCCTGTGTCGACCCCGACGGTGATCCCGTCACCTACCTCTGGACGCCGACCAACGGCATCATCGACCCCTCGCACACGGGCACAACCGCTCTTTGGGGCCGGTCCCGCTCCGGTACCACCATCTACGCCGGCGACGTCACCGTGACCTGCAGCGATCCGTCCGGCGCCTTCGACGACTACACCGAGACGAACATGACCGGCGCCGGCTGACATTCGGATCCACCACCCGATCGCCGCGTCGTTGACATCCTGGGGTTCTGACATCGACCGCGTGGTCGGGACGACCCCAACAGGCGGAACGTGGTGCGGACGGGTCGGCCATGTCCTCGAGAATCGCCGACGACCCGCCCCGACGGACGGGTCGTTCGGCCCTGCCCTCGAGGCGGCGAGGGGTCGAGACTGGCGTCATGGGAATCAAGCTCAACGACGGGGTCCGCCATCTGCTGGACCGACCCAACATCGCCCACCTGGCCACCCTGCGGCGCGACGGCGCACCCAAGTGCGACCCGGTGTGGATCCTCCGGGACGGCGACCGGGTCGTCGTCGGGACCCACACCGACAGCCTGAAGGCCGCCAACACGGCCCATGACCCCCGCGTCGCCCTGTCGGTGGTCGACCGGGACAACCCCTACGAGGAGGTCCAGCTGCGGGGCACGGTCATCGACCACGAGCCCGACCACGACCTGGAGGTCATGGACCGCCTGGCCCGCAAGTACACCGGCGAGGACTTCCCGGCGCGGGAGGGTCACGGCCGGATCGCGATGGTCATCGAGGTCAACCAGGCCCGCCATCACGTGCTGCCCTTCATCGACCCCGGAGCCGACTGAGCTCGTCCCAGGCGCCCGTCCCGCATCGGCTGGTCGCCCGGTCGACTACCTGTCGTGGTACGGGGAGCGCGGGCATGACTCCGGTGCTTGTCGCCGAGGTCCGCCTCCACTCCCGCCGGTCTCAAGGACAGCGGACCCGGGCGACTTCCTGCCAGAGCCGGATGTCGTCGGGTCGGTCCCGAATGTCGAATCGAGCCCGGACCTGGAGGTCCCAAAGGCGGTCGAGAGTGACCAGCCGAGAGACGTTGCTGACACCCATCAGTCGGGTGATGGCCGTTGGGCGACCCGTGAACCTCTCGGTGTCCACCACCCACGGGATACCCGCCGCGGATCCGGTACGGGGAATGAGCCGGGCTCTCAGCTCGAAGCCCACCACCCGCTCGTCGGCGGCGGCCATGTAGGTGCGGACGTTGGTGAGACGGAACATGCCCGGCTCCGGGCACCGCCAGCCGTAGACGAAGTTCGAGCACGGGGTCGGGGTGGCCGGGGTGCACCGGCCCACCCCGTTCGGCCGCAGCTCGATGCCGACGAAGTGCAGACCAGCTCGTCGCTCGCCTTCGGGCGCGGCGGCTGTCCCGGCCTGGTCCCCTTGGGCCGGCTGGCTCCCGATCAGGATGCCGGCAACAACGATCAAGGTGCTCAGGACCCGACGAATATCGATGGTCATTGTCTTCCTCCCCTGCTGGCCGAACCGCGACACCGTCGCGCCAAGCGGTCAAGGCGCCTTCAACGGACCGTCAAGGACGCCGGCAACGGCTGGAAGAAGGGGGGGGCCGGGTCGTTCCGTTCGATCATCCGACGGCCGGCCAGGGGCTACAGCGCCCGATCAGAACGCGGTCGGGCCTGGCCGACCGGTCGTCGGTACGGTGGGGGGATGGCCAAGACGGTTGTCATCACCGGTGCGGGTTCGGGGTTCGGCAAGGGCGCGGCGGTCGAGTTGGCGGCCCGGGGGCACCGGGTGATCGCCACGACCGAGACTGCGGCGCAGGCCGATGGGCTGGGCGCCGAGCATCCCGAGCTGATGGCGATGAAGCTCGACGTCACCGACGCCGAGGACGTCGGGGGCGTGGCCGAGCTCGATCCCGACGTGCTCGTCAACAACGCCGGACTCGGCGTCATGGCGCCGCTGACGAGCGTGCCCCTCGAGCGGCTGAAGGCCGGCTTCGAGGTCAACGTCTTCGGGATGGTGGCGATGTGCCAGGCGGTCATCCCCGGCATGAAGGCCAAGGGTTCGGGTCGGATCATCAACATGTCGTCCATCGCAGGGGTGCTCTCGGGCCCGATGACCGCGCCCTACGCCATGACCAAGCACGCGGTCGAGGCGTTCACGGTGGCGCTCCGGGACGAGTTGGCCCCCTACGGCATCGACGTGACCAAGCTCAACCCGGGCCCGTACGCGACGGGGTTCAACGACACCATGGTGAACGGCATCGCCGGCTACATCGAGGAGGGCGACGCGCCGGCCGCCGCGGCCGAGGAGTTCATCCGCGCCATCGTGCTCACCGACCAAGCCGACCCCGACGAGGTCGTGCAGGCCATGGCTGACCTGGCCGAAGCGGAGACGACCCCGCTCGAGACGTTCCTGCCGCCCGGGATCCGGGAGCTGATCGCCCCCGCCGGCTGAGCCCGCGGGTCACCCGACGGGCGAGATCAGGTCGGGCGTACCCGGAGGACGGGGAACAGGGGGTGGTCGAGGGGGGCGGCGTCCGGTGCCGGACAGGTAGCGTTCGGCCATGGGCAGCGACGTGAGCGTGGACCGGGAGATCGGTGCGCCGGCCGAGACCGTGTGGGCCATGGTGTCCGATCTCCGTCGGATGGGTGAGTGGTCACCGGAGAACGTGGGCGGCGAATGGCTGGGTGATGCGACCGGCCCCGAGCCGGGGGCGAGGTTCCGTGGGGCGAACGAGAACGGCAAGAAGAAGTGGAAGTCGGTGGTGACGGTGATCGACGCCGAGCCGGGCCGGCGCTTCTCGTTCCGGGTGACCGCGCTCGGCCTGAAGATCTCCGACTGGGCCTACGACTTCGAGCCGACCCCGACCGGGTGCCGGGTCACCGAGAGCTGGACCGACCTCCGCCCGGGCTGGTTCAAGCCGATCGCCCGCATGGCCACCGGCGTGGACGACCGCCAGAGCCACACCCTCACCGGCGCCCAGGTGACCCTCGAGCGGTTGGCGGCCGCCGCCGAGGCGAGCCCTTCGCACGACTGATCCCCGCGCGACCCCCGAGGATCGACCTGATCGTGGCCGTCGTCGAGTACCAGCGGACCTCATGGCCCATGGCAGCCATCGCCCCGGGCAGGCGGTCGTCCCAGGCCACGAGCAGATCGAGGTCGGCGGTGTAGCGGGGGCCGGCCCGGTAGCGATCGGCGGCGAGGACCCAGGCGACACCCAGGTCGTCGAGGACCTCAGCGATCGATCCGAGCCATTCCAAGGGCACGTGCTCGGCGGAAGAACTCAAGTTCCGGTGGCTCCTCGTCCTCGTCGGCGAAGGGCTCGGCGCCGTCGGCGACCCGCATGGTGTTGATTCCCTCGAGCAGGGCCCGTCGACGCTCGACCGAACCCGGCAGCTCGTCGTCGAGGGCGGCGAGGTCCTCGGCCTGGCGGCGCATCCGGGCCCTGTCGGCCTCACGCACCCGAGCCATCCCGCCAGTATGGCGGGTCGCCGTCGAGGAATCCGGCCTCGGCACCCGGGCCCGGGGCGGTCGCGGACTCGGCGGGGCGGTTCCTGGTCGTCGGCGATCCTCGTCGTCTTCACACGCTGGTTCACACGGTCAGCGTCGATGCTCTCCTCGACCGCACCGATCAGGAGTGACCATGACCACGACCACGACCACCACCGCTCCGACCACCACGGTCCCGCTCGACGTCGGGCCACGGCCCGGGGTCCGGCCGGAGGCCACCGCTGAGCTCCTCGGCGCCCATCGCGATGCCGGCCCCCTGGTGGCCGACCTGAGCCAGGACCGCGGTCGCTGGCCGCGCGCCGAGCCCCTCGTGGTCCGCCTGACCGCGGAAGCGGATCGACTCACGGGCCGCAGCGGCTCTGCGCCCGCCGAGTCAGGCGCCGTACCCGCCGTCGTCCGGGCCCGGGACCTCGCCATGGCCCAGCGCCGCCTGATGGGCACGCTGGCCTCGGCCTCGGCCTCGGTGGCCGGTCCGGCGGTCGCTCGATCGCTGGTGCGGGTGCGGGCGCTGGTCGCCGAGCTCGCGGAGTTGCGGGACTGAGGTGCCGGATCGGCGCGAGACTCCCGGCGTGCGGCTGACAGTCGATCTGCTCGGCCCACCTCGGGTCACCCTCGACGGAGAGGAACGTTCCCGCCCTCGTGGCGCCAAGACCTGGGCCCTTCTTGCTGTGCTGGCCCGCAGCGAGGTTCCGCTGGCCCGTACGCGGGTGGCCGAGCTGCTCTTCGCCGAGGCCGATGATCCACTCGCCGCGCTGCGCTGGACCGCCTCGGAGCTCCGCCGTCTCCTCGGTGCGGCTGACGCGGTGGCGGGCGACCCACTGGTGCTCGACCTGCCGCCCGGCGCACAGGTCGATGTCGATCTGGTCGTGCGCGGCGACTGGGCCGAGGTGCTCGAGCTCCCCGGTCTGGGCCGGCCCTTCCTGGAGGGGATCAATCCGAACACCGGTGCGGCGTTCGAGCTGTGGCTCGACGGGGAGCGGCGCCGGATCGAGGCGGCCACGGAGGCGGTGCTCCACGAGGCGGCCTCGACGATGCTGGCCCGTGGTGAGCCGGATCGAGCCGTCGAGTGGGCGGAACGACTGGTCGGCATCAACCCGTACGAGGAGAACTATCACGCCCAGCTCATCCGGGCGCTGGTCGCCGCCGGCCGGACCGGGGAGGCCGACGCCCGGGTGGAAGCGGCCACCCGCCTCCTGCGGGAGGAGTTGGGCGTCGAGCCCACGCGTGCGCTGGCTCAGGCGGCCCGGGTGCCGGAGGTGGCGGTCCGGGCCAGCGCGGCGTCGTTGCGCGCCCAGCTCGACGCCGGCCGAGCGGCGCTGGACGCGGGCGTGTTGGACGCTGGCCTCGAGACCCTGCGAGGCGTCGCCGCCGGGGCGAGCGTGGCGGGAGACGCGACGGTGGGCCTCGCCGCCGAGGCCCACCTGGCCCTGGGCGTCGGTCTCGTCCACGCCGCGAGGGGAGCAGACGAGGAAGCGGTGACCGTGCTCCACCAGACGCTGGCCCTGGCCGAGCAGGCGAGCGACGACGCCGTCGCCGCGGCGGGGCTCCGGGAGCTCGGCTACGTCGAGTTCCTGCGCGGTCGGTACGACCGGGCCCTCGCCTGGCTGCAGCGGGCACGGGAGCATGCCGGTGGGGACGACCGCGAACTGGCCTGGGTCGACCTCTTCACCGGGTCTTGCTGGTCGGACCAGGGCCGCTACACCCAGGGCGAGGTGGCGCTGCGATCGGCCCAGGAACGGGCGTCGGGGATCGGGGAGGACCGGTCGGAGATGTTCGCCGCCACCCACCTCGGGCGGCTCCTGCTGTTGCGCGGCGAGCACGACGAGGCCGAGGAGGTGCTGACCGGCGCCACCGCCGCGGTCCGGGAGGCGGGTTGGACGGCCTTCCTCCCGTACCCCGAGGCCTACCTGGCCGAGCTGTGGCTCCTCGACGATCGGGTGGACGAGGCCGAAGAGCTGTTCGAGCACGCGTTCGCGCTGGGCTGCCAGATCGGCGACGTCTGCTGGCAGACCATGTCCCTACGGGGCCTCGGCCTGGTGGCGGATCGGCGTGGTGATCTCGAGGCCACGCTGGCTCGGCTCGCGGACGCCCCCACCCGCTGCCGCCAGATGCCCGACGCCTACATCTGGGCGGAGACCTATGCCCAGGAGGCACTGGCCGCCGTCGCCGTCCGCCACGCCGAACCGAGGGCCGGCATCTGGGTCGACAAGCTCGACGAGCTGGCCTCTCGCCACAACCTCCGGGACCTGTCGGTGCGGGCCCAGGCCCATCGGGCCGCGCTCGGAGACCCCGAGGCGCTCGAGGTGGCACGGCTGCTCGCCGATGAGGTGGACAACCCGGCGCTGGCCGGACTCCTGGACGAGACCGGGCGCCGATTCACGGTCCAGTAGCCGGGCGGTCGCCGTCCGGGTCGGCACCCCGGCCCTCACGCCGACGCCGGGGTGATGCGCAGGATGGCGCCCACCGTGCCCTGGTAGAGCACGCGGTCCGGTCCGATCGTGCCGGCGAGCTGCAGGGGGTCGGCCACGGTGGGTCCGAGGTCCTGTTCGGTGAGCAGTTCCCCGGTGTCCGCCGAGATCACCGCGTAGGCGAACCGCTCGGCGTCGCCCGGCCGGGTCATCGTGGTGATGGTGCCGTCGGTGGTCGAGAGCCTCGGCACGGCCGCGGACCGGACGGCGGCGTCCCAGGTGACCGCACAACCGGACCCGTCGGGCTCGACGTCCACCCGGGTCATCCCTCCGGTCGAAGGCCGCGGCGGCGGGTCGGCTCGGCCCGGCCCCCTCGGGCAGGCGCGGGTACACGTAGCCGTAGGTGCTGGCGACGACGACCGTGTTGCCGGCGCCGATCGGCGAGTTCTCCGACCCGGGCCCGCCTTCGCCGAGCACGACCGGTGCGCAGACCTGCTCGCCGGCCTCGGGGCCGGTGGCCCGGATCACCACCAGGTGGACCTCGGGGTCGGCGTTGTCGACCACGGCCACGTAGTCGGCCCCGTCGGTGGGGCCGAAGAACGTCGGTGTCGATCCGGTGCCCCAGCTCAGCTGGCCCGGCTTGCGGGCGGGGCCACGGTCATAGGCGAGCCGCCACCGCACGCTCGGGTCGTCCGTCGGGCGTCCGGTCGAGGAGGTAGACGGCGTGGTCGGTGGCCACCGCCATCCCCGCCGGTGCGGTCGAGATGCTGTTCGACACCCGCTCGCCGGCAGCCAGCGCCAAGGTCCGGACCGACCCGTCGGCGGTGTCGACCAGGCCGACCGTGCCCCCCTCGGTGGCGAACCAGACGTCGCCGCCGTAGTCCGGGGCCACGCTCGTCACCGTGTCACCGGTCGGGATCGATCCGGCCAAGGGGGTCCGTTCGTCGACCTCGAGGACCCAGTCGCTCGCCGGCGCGCCGGTGGCCGATGCGCAGGAGGTCCGCGGCGCCGTCGACCAGCACCATGCGGTCGGCATCGTCCAGGTAGCCGTACACCCCACCGAAGAGGCCGCCGGCGGTGATCTCGATCGACGCGAGGGAGGAGCCGGACTGCGGGTCGAGCAGGTGGACCACGGGACGGAGGTCCGCGATGCGTGTGCAGAGCGCGACCGGGTAGCCGTCCCCGCCGATGAGGATGGTGGGGCACACCGCGCCCAGGTCGAGGATCGACACGTCGACCGGGCCGGGGCCGGGCCCGGCGAGGGCGGTGGCGTCCGACGACCCGCTGTCGCCGTGCATCGTCGCCGTGCCGGCGGGACCGAGGTGCGGGTTCGGCGGGAGCGGGGACCCGAACCCCGCCGGCGACCCGGCCTCGGACGTGTCCGTCGAGGGCCCGCGGCTGTCGTCGCCACATCCGGAGCCTCCCAGCAGCGAGAGCATCGCCGCGACGAGCAGCGCCAGGAGCCGACCTCCTCGGCGGCCGCTCATGCCCGCGACCGGCCCCTCAGCCCTGGCCGACCACGACGGGCGCGACGAACTGCTCGAGGATGGCCCGCTCGTCGTCCCCGTCGGCCTCCGGCTGGGCGAGGAGCGACACCAGCACCCGCACGACCCACCGGGCGCGCCGGCGCGTCGCCGGATCCTCGCCGTCGCCCAGGAACCTCGCCACCAACGTCTCGATGACCGCGGACGACTGGGCGAGCCGCGCCGTGGCGCCGGCGTCGCCCGCCGTGAACCAGGCGGCGAGGGTGACGTCCTCGCGGACGAGCCGGAGGGAGTCGACCATGGCTCGCACCAGCCGCTCGCGGGGATCGTCCACCGCGCCCAGGCCTCGGGCGACCGCGGCGCCGATCCGGCGGGCCTCCCGGTGGACATAGGCCGAGCGCAGCGCGTCCCGACTGTCGAAGTAGCGGTAGAGCGTGGCCCGGGAACACCCTGCGGCCGCGGCCACCTCAGCCATCGCGACCGCGGCGACCCCGTGCTCGGCGAAGAGGGCGCCGGCGGCGTCGAGGATCTGATCGGCCGCGAGAGCTGGCGTGCTCGGCGCGCAGCCACTGCTGGGTGGTCACCCGGTTGCCTCCGCGGTGAACGGCAGCGACTGGTGGCGGCGTACGTAGTGGCCGGACGCGAACGCCGCCGCATCCGCGTCGACCGAGAACCGAGGGCAGCGGGCGAGCAGTTCCTCGAGGGTCACTCGGGCCTGGAGCCGTGCGACCGCGGCGCCGAGGCAGTGATGGGCGCCGTAGCCGAAGCTCATGATCTGGCGGGGCCGGCGGTCGACGCGGAGCTGGTCGGCGTCGTCGCCGAACTCGCGTGGATCGCGGTTCGCCGATGCGTAGAGCAGCAGGACCCGCCGACCGGCCGGGATCATCCGGCCGCCGACCTCGACGTCCCGGGTCGTGGTCCGGGCCAGGCCCTGGACCGGGCTGGTGAGGCGAAGCAGCTCGTCGACGGCATCGCCGATCAGCTCGGGTCGCTCGACGAGCACGGCCCGCTGGTCCGGATGGGCGCTGAGGAGCTCGGCCGAACCGCCGAGCAGCCCGGTCGTGGTGTCGTTGCCGCCCGCGACCATGGTGAACGCGAAGCCCAGGATCCGCAGCAGGGGCACGGCGTCGTCGTCCTCGCCGGCGGCCAGCAGCTCGCTGATGGTGTCCTCCCCGGGGTCTCGGCGCCGGCGCTCGATGAGCTCGGTGAAGTACTCGAACAGCTCGCCGACGGCGTGGGGGGCGGCGAGCGGATCACCCTCCGCATTGGCGGCGACGATGGCGTCGGTCCACCCGTCGAAGCGGGGCCGGTCGGCCTCGGGTACGCCGAGGTAGTGCGCCACGACCATGGACGGGAGGGGCTTGAACAACTCGGCGACGATGTCGCCCCCACCCCGCCGGTGGAGGCCTTCGAGGCGCTCCACGACGAAGGTCCGGACGGCGGGCTCGAGGGCGGCGACCTGCCGGGGGGTGAACCCGCGGGCCACGAGGCGTCGGAACGCGGTGTGCTCCGGAGGATCGAGCATGACCATGGGCGTGGCCTCGGCGAGGCCGGCGGCGTTCAGCTCGTCGTACTGGAGGGTCAACCCCTGGGCCGATGAGAAGGTGGCGGTGTCGCGGGCGGCGGCGAACACATCGGCGAACCGCGACAGCACCCAGTAGTCGCCGCGGGCCACGTGGTGTACGGGGTCCTCGTCCCGCAGCGCGGCGTACATCGTGAACGGGTCCCGCCAGGTCGGTCCCGAACGGGGCACGAAGGTGACCTCGTGTGACACTCCTGTGCTCATGTCCTGACAATGAGACAGACATCGCAATCTGTCAACCAGGAGGGGTGCTATGAGGACACGGCCAAGGCTGGCGCCCTGCCGGATAGTCGTGAATATCTATATCTGAATGAATATACTGTGGCGGATGGAGCCCGTGCGATTGATCCGGCTGGTGGCCGGTTGGACCCAGCACCGACTGGCGGAGGCGGCGGGGACGTCCCAGCCCACGATCGCGGCCTATGAGCGTGGTTCGAAGAGCCCCACGTGGCGCACGATCTCGAAGATCGCCGGAGCGGCCGGCCTGGCCTGTTACCCGTCGGTGAGCCCGCCCTTGACCAGGGACCAGGCCCGCAGCCTGGCGCTCCACGAGGCCATCGCCGCCGAGCTGATGGCCCATCCGGAGAAGGTCGTGATCAGCGCGCGGCGCAACCTGGTCGCGATGCGGCAGTCGAATCCCGGAGCGTCGCGGCTGCTCGACGAATGGGACTCGGTCCTGAGGCAAGCACCGCAACGGATCGCCGCGCAGGTGGTCGATCCGAGCGAGCACGGCCGTGACCTCCGCCAGGTCACCCCCTTCGCCGGTGTGCTCGACCAGCGCCGTCGAGCGGCCGTCTACCGTGAATTCCGAGCCGCGGCATGAAGCGAGACGCATTCGATCACGCCGTACGGGCCGCTGGCGCGATCCTGGGCGAGGACGAGGTGCTGGTGATCGGGAGCCAGGCCTTGTACGGATCGGTCGCCGAGGGGCTGCCGCCGGAGGCCGAGCGGTCCGTCGAGGCCGACATCGCCGCCCTGGATGACCCTGATGACCGCAAGGCCGATCTGATCGACGGCGCCATCGGGGAGGCCTCCATGTTCCACGAGAGCTTCGGCTACTACGCCCAGGGCGTGAGCAAGACCACTGCGGTCCTGCCTGCCGGCTGGCAGGATCGACTCCGCCGGTATGAGTCCCCGGCAACGAACGGCGTCGTGGCCTGGTGCCTCGAGGCCCACGATCTGTGGCTGTCGAAGGCGGCGGCAATGCGCCCCAAGGACATCGAGTTCTGTGACGCGTTGCTCCACCGCTCCATCGTCCAGCCCGACACGCTCAGGGCACGCCTCGCCGACCTGTCCGGAGTGGCCGACGAGGTCCGTCAGCGGATCGAGGCACTGATCGACCGAGCCGCCCCCAACCCCTGACTCCCCCGCTCAGATCGGCCCGAACGAACGCACCGGCCCAGCCGGTCTGCTGGATCAGAACTCGGGGATCGACGGGGCGTCGGGTCGGTCGGCGTCTTGCGCGGGGTCGCCGGCGGGCAGCGTTCCGTCGAACAACGGGTGTCGCTTCCAGTCGGGCACCGGGGCGTCGCCCTCCGTGGAGGGGACGAACGGTGAACGCTCGACGAGCTCGTAGCGGTGGACGTAGCGACGGCAGTTGGGGAACACCTGCCGCACCCGGACCCGGACGACGAGCATGGCGCCGGGGAACGCCGGGAGCAGTGGATCGGTGGAGGAGACGGTGGCCTCGCCGTTGACGCGGAGCCGGGTGCCGCCCCCGAGGTCGACGAACAGCAGCCCGACCTTCCGGTTGGCCGTGATGTTCCCGGCCGAGAGGAACATGCCGTTGCCGTCATAGAGCGGGAAGGCGACGGTGTGCTCGTCGACCACCCGGACGAATCCGGGCTCACCGCCCTTGTAGGAGCACTCGGGCCAGCCGTCGTCATCGGCGGTCGCCAGGAAGAACATGTCGAGCGCCTCGATGAAGGCCTTCTGGTCGGGTCCGATGGTCGCGCTGGTGATCACTTCCAGGCGGTCGGCCAGGCGCCGGGTGTCGAACTGCTCCTGCAGTTCACGCTGCGCATCGCTGTACGGCAACGGAGGTCCTCGCGGTCGAGCGGCAGGCAACCGTACCGCGGGGTCGGGAGCGATCCCGTCGCTGCCCCCCGTACCCGCGGCCCGCGCCGGTCCGGTCAGGCGGTCGGCTCGGCCGTGGCCGCGACGATCTGGTCGAGGACGGACTGGTCGGGCACGGGGGGCGGGTCGATGGTCGGCAGCTCCCGGATGCGGGCGAAGGCCTTGTCGATGAACTCCCCCTCGATGACCGGGCTGTGGCAGGCGGCGATCGTGGTGATGTCGAGGCTCTGGGAGCGGTCCACGTAGCGGCTGTACTCGGCGGGGTCGACCATCGACAGCCAGGGGCTGACCGCGCCCAGGGCGAACAGGCCCAAGCCGAAATCCCAGAACTCCGGGTCGAGGTCGGCGATCCCCATCGCCGGGTCCGGCAGCGGGGTGGCGAAGGTGTCGACCGCCCAGTAGACGCCTGTCGTCGGGTCGAAGAGCCCCCGGGTCGTCGGGGAGTCGTACACAGGGGGGCGAACGGCCTGCAGGGTGCGGTCACCGATGTCGATGGACTCGCCGTCCATGACCCAGCGGCACCGCTCCAGTGGGAAGTCGAAGCAGTTGGTGTGCCGTTCGACCATCGCCCAGGTGCAGATGAGGGTCGCGTTCGGGCACACGGTCATGACCTCATCGAGGTTGCCGCTGTGGTCCACGTCGTCATGGGACACGAAGACCCAGCGGACGTCTTCGGGCTCGACCAGGGAGAACGCGTCCTCGAGCCACTGGGCCCGGTTCGCCGGGGTCCCGGTGTCGACGATCATCGGTTCCCGTCCTCGGATCACCATCGAGTTCAGGTACACAAACAGGGGTTCCCCGAGGGCGGGCTGCACCTGGTGGATCACGTAGGTGTCCTTGGCGATGAGCGTCGGCTCGACCGATGTCGTCGGTGCCAGCGGTGCAAACGTCATGAAGAGCCCTCCCCTTGTCGACCCGGCCCACCCCGGACGCTAGTTCAACTGGCCAGAGCCCCTCCTCAGCCGGCGACGACGGCCACCGACGGAGTTCGTGCTCGACGGCTTGCCGAATCCAGGAGCGGACTGAGCGATTCGCACCATCCCATGCCCTCCGGGGCCGGTGCCGAGCCGTCGACCGCGCATTGGTGCTATGACGGCTGTGCTCGGCCGCCAGGCGCAGCAGGGAGACGCGATGGACATCCGGGGACTGGGCTACATCGGCCTGGACGTGGCCGATGGGGACGCATGGCAGGTCTACGCCCGGGCCCTCGGGGCGATGGTCGTCGACGCCGCCGGCGACGAGTCCTTCGGCATGAAGATCGACGACCGGCCCTACCGGGTCCTCGTCCAGCCCACCGACGGCGAGGAGGGCCTGGCCTTCGCGGGTTGGGAGCTGCCGGACGAGACCGCTCTCCATCAGGCCACTGCCGAGCTCGAGGTCGAGGGCCACGGGGTCGAGGAGTCGACGGTGGAGGAGCGGGCGGCGCGCCAGGTCCGGGGCCTGGTGCGCACCACGGACCCGGCCGGCACCCGGGTGGAGCTGTTCTGGGGGCCGGTGCTCGACCACGAGCGGTTCGTCTCGCCCACGGGTGTCTCGGGTTTCGTGACCGGCGACCTGGGCCTCGGCCACATCGTGCTGGGCACCCCCGACCTGGAGCGGTCGGTCGACTTCTACACCCGGGTGTTGGGCTTCCGGGTCAGCGACTACTGGAAGCCGGGCCCGACCGACGTGGTGTTCGCCCGCTGCAACCCGCGCCACCACAGCATCGCCCTCGTGAGCGCCGCGGAGCCGACGCTCTACCACTTCATGGTCGAGGCCAACACGATCGACGACGTCGGCTCCACTCTCGACCGCCTCCAAGCGGGCGGCGGCCGGCTGTCGATGGGGCTCGGGCGGCACACCAACGACCTGATGCTCTCGTTCTACAGCACCTCGCCGTCGGGCTTCGACGTCGAGTTCGGCTGCGGCGGACGGCGGGTCGACGACGCCTCCTGGATCGTCACCGAGATCACCCAACCCAGCACCTGGGGCCATCGGCCCCCGACCGTGGCGGACGACTGAGCCGTCATGACGACGAACCGGCGGCTCGTCCTGGCCCGACGCCCCCACGGCCTGATGGCCGAGGGTGATGTCCGGGCCGAGGAGGTGGCCCTGCCCGACCTCGAGGACGGTGAGGCGCTCATGCGGACGAGCTACCTCTCCATCGACCCCACGGTGCGGACCTGGGTGTCCGAGGCCCGCAGCTACTTCCCGCCCGTGGAGATCGGTGAGGTGGTGCGCTGCTCGGGAACCGGGGTGATCGTGGCCTCGAGGGCCGAGGGCCTGGCCATCGGTGACCTCGTGTACTCGATGCCGGGCTGGCAGGAGTACGCGGTGGTCCGCAACGACGCCTTCCTCACCAGGCTCGAGCCGGGCACCGATGTGCTCGCCGCCCTCGGGGTGCTGGGCAACAACGGGGTCACCGCCTGGATCGGGATGCTCGACATCGGTCGGCCCGAGGCGGGCCAGACCGTGGTCGTCTCCGCCGCCGCCGGCGCCACCGGTTCCATCGCCGGCCAGTTGGCCCGGCTCCGTGGCTGTCGGGTGGTCGGCATCGCCGGTCGGGACGACAAGTGCGCCTTCGTGGTCGACGAGTTGGGCTTCGACGCCTGCGTGAACCACCGCAGCCCCGACTTCGTGGATGCCCTCAGGGCCGCCACCCCGAAACGCGTCGACGTCTACTTCGACAACGTGGGAGGGCCGGTGCTCGACGCGGTGCTGCGCCGGTTGGCCATGCACGCCCGGGTGGTGCTCTGCGGTGCCATCGCCGTCTACAACGCCGAGCACAAGCCGCCGGGCCCGGCCAACTACCTCGAGTTGATCACCGCCCGGGCCCGCATGGAGGGCTTCAACGCCTTCGACCACTGGGACCGCTTCGGCGAGATCACCCGGGAACTGTCCGCCCTCCTCGACGCCGGTCGCCTGGTCCACCGCGAGCACGTGCTGGATGGTCTTGACCGGGCCCCCGAAGCCCTCAACATGCTCTTCACCGGCGACAACACGGGCAAGCTCGTCGTCCACATGGCTTCGGCGAGTCCTGACGACGGTCCTCGGGCGGCGCTGACGAACCCTCCCGGATCGAGGCCTCCTGGCACAGACCGGGCAGATCGTCGGATCTCGACGCCCTCAGCGGCCGACCGGCCAGTCCTCTACTCGTACCTCGGCCATGGGGAAGTCGGCGGTGTTCGCCGTAGCGAGCGACGCGTCGACACTTCGGGCGGCTGCCGCTATGAGGCAGTCGGGTTGATGCAGGGTGATGCCCTGCTCGGCATACTGGCGTCGCCAGAGGCCCGCCTGCCTGCCCTCGGCCACACCGAGCGGGGCGATGCGCAGACCGGTGAAGAGCCGGCGGGCGACGGCTTCCTCGCCGGCCGGAGACCACGCCAGATCTCCTCGACCGAGATCGCGCACGTCCAGCGTTCGGTGCCGTGGCGGCGCAATCCGGCCTCGTGCTCGGCGGCCGGGCGGCCCGCGTAGCGCATCGATGAGCACGGTGGAGTCGAGGAGGACACGGCCCACCTCGGTCAACCCGCCCGACGGGTGTCACCTCGGCGCTGGGCCCGGACCCATCCGGCTGGATCCTCGTCCCAATCGTGGCCGCAATCGGCCACCTGCCCGAGCGCCGCCTCGATCTCCTCCCAGCGCCGCTCGTCGTCGAGTCCCCGCCGGATCAGTTCGGCGATGAACAAGCTCCGCTGGCGGGGACCGGCTCGGCGGTCGAGTTCCGAGACGAGGTCGTCGTCCAAAGCTATGTGCACTCGCATGCGCGTAGGTTAGCCCACAGACGGGGGGCAGGACCGGCTCAGGCCTCCTTGACGACCGAGTACCAGACCCGCTCGGCGGCCCGGACGACGTCGTCGCCGATCCGGGCACAGCGGCGGTAGAGCTCCCGGCGCTCGAACAGGACCCCGGCGTCGGTGACCGCGAGGAGGGCGGACATGGCGTCGCGGTACCGGTGCTCGAGCTTGCGGGACGCCCTGATGGCGGCGTCGGCCCGCTCGATGGCCGTGTCGCCGTCGCCCGCGACGACGGCGAAGGCCGCGACCAGCTCGTGGGTGCCTTCGCCGACGTGGATCGCCATGTCGGCGATGGCCTGGTCGGGGCCGAGCGCGAGCAGCTCGGCCTCCCGGACCAGGTTCTTGGCCCCGTTGAGGACGGCGTCGAGGCGCTCGGACAGCTCATAGAGGTCCTCGGCGCTGAGCGGGGTGGTGAAGGCGATCCGCAGCGCTCGCTGGACGGCTCGCCGGGCGTCGTCGGCCCCGTGTTCGGCGACCCGCACCTCGTCGCCCTTGGCCTCGTCGCCAGCCGCCCATTCGACGAAGGCGTCGATGCCCTCCAGGGTGACCCGACCCTGCTCGGCGAGCAGCGCCATCAGGTCGGGCTGGGCGGGTAGGAACCAGCGTTTCATGTGATCCCCCTCCAGGCGACGAGGGCCAGCATGCCAAGCGCGGCCGAACCGGGCAGCGTCAGCAGCCAGCCTCCCACGATCTCGGTGGCCACCGACCAGCGCACGTGGTGGGACCGGTCACCCGCCCCGACCCCGACGACCGAGGAGGCCACGACGTGGGTGGTGGAGATCGGTGCCCCGACCGCCGCCCCGCCGAGGATGACCGCGGCCGAGCCGGACTGGCTGATGAACCCGTCCAGCGAGGTGATCTTGTAGATGCCGCGGCCCAGCGTGCGCACGATGCGCCAGCCCCCGGCGAGGGTCCCCAGCGTCAGGGCGACGGCCGACGCCAGTCGCACCCATGAGGGGACGACGAACGAATCGAGGCGGCCCTCGGCCACCAGCAAGGCGGTGATCACGCCCATCGTCTTCTGGGCGTCGTTGGCGCCGTGGCTGAAGGCGAGCGCCGCGGCGGACGCCCACTCACCCCGGCGCACGTCCCTGACCACTTCGGCGCGGGCCCGGCGCAGGCCCCGACGGGCGAGGCGGATGCCGACGTAGGCCACACCGAAGCCGATGAGGGGCGAGACGGCCAGCGCGGTGAGGACCCCGATCACCCCCTCGGGGTGGAAGGCGTCGAACCCGCCCCAGTTGACCGCGCTGGTCCCTCCCTCCAGGAGGCCGGCGCCGACCAGACCACCGACCAGCGCGTGGCTGGAGCTGGAGGGCAGGCCCCGCCACCACGTCAGCAGGTTCCAGCTGAACGCCGCGGTGAGCCCGGCCCCCACGACCGCCACCATCTCGTCGGGTGGCACGGTGATGATCCCGCCGATGGTGCTGGCCACCGCGGTGCCCACCAGGAGCGGGCCCAGCAGGTTGAGCACGCCGACCATGGCCACGGCCGGGCCGGGCCGACCGGCTCGGGTGACCACGAGGGCGGAGATGGCGTTGGAGGCGTCGTGGAACCCGTTGGTGACGTCGAAGGCCAACGCCACCACGACGGCCAGGACCAACGCCACCCGCCAAGCGTGTCACCTGGCCGGCGGCCCGACCCGTTGGGCCCCAGGAACACGGCCACGACGGCCAGGGACGGCCGAGCTCCATTTTTCGGTGCACGCCGGAGCGATGTGGAGAAGACTGTCGGGGACACATCACGCGATCACCGCGAGGGATCACCTTGCGGGGACCGGGCAAGGAGCTGATTCCATGACATCCACTGCGACCCCTGTCAACAACGGTGTGAACGTCGAAGCGCTGCTGGGCGCTCGGGAAGCACTGACCGATGCGCCCGAGGCGGCGAAGTTCGAGTGGCGGGCGTCGTGTGAGTGGCAGAACGGCACCCACAGCACGACGGGGGTCGAGGGGTTCTTCGGCCTCGGCGAGGAGCAGAGCCATCGGACCCGGTACTCCTTCGACGTCGACCACCCGGAGATCTTCGCCTCCGAGGACAACGGCGCCACGCCGGTGGAGTACGTGCTCGTGGGCCTGGCCGGCTGCCTGACCGCCGGCGTGGCCGCGGTGGCCCAGAACCGGGAGATCCAGCTGCACAGCGTCTCGGCGACGGTCGAGGGGGCGATGGACGTGCGGGGCATCCTCGGCATCGACAGCGACGTCCGCAACGGCTTCAGCGACATCAAGGTGACCTACGCCATCGATGCCGATGCCACCCCCGACGAGATCAAGGCGCTCGTCGCCCAGTCCCAGAAGCGGTCCGCCGTCTACGACGTCATCACCAACCCCACCGACGTGCGCGTCGAGGTGCTCTGACCGAACGGGTCGAGGCAAGGGGCACCTCCCGTGCGCACGAGCACCGTGGTGATCGGTGCCGGGCACGGGGGACTGGCGATGAGCCGGTGCCTCGCGGACCGCTCCATCGACCACGTCGTGCTCGAGCGCAGCGACGTGGCCAACTCGTGGCGCACGGAGCGCTGGGACTCGCTCCGGCTGCTCACGCCCAACTGGCAGTGCCGGCTCCCGGGCTACGCCTACGACGGCGACGACCCCGACGGGTTCATGACGATGCCCGAGGTCGTCGCGTTCATCGCCGCCTACGCGGCGGCGACCGACGCGCCGGTCCACGCCGGCACGACGGTGACCTCGGTGCGCCGCACCGACGACGGCTACGGGGTCGTCACCGACCAGGGGGACGTGGGAGTGCCCGACCGTCGTGCTCGCCACCGGCGCGTTCAACGTGCCCCACCGGCCCGCCGTGGCCGAGGCGGTGCCGCCGTCGCTGATGACCCTCACCCCCATGACCTACCGCAACCCGGACCAGCTCCCCGACGGTGGGGTGCTGGTGGTGGGGGCGTCGGCCAGCGGGGTGCAGATCGCCCACGAGCTCCAGCGCTCCGGCCGTCCGGTCACCCTGGCCGTCGGCGAGCACGTGCGAGGGCCCCGGGACTACCGGGGCCGGGACATCCACTGGTGGATGGAGGCGGCCGGTGTGCTCGACGAGCGCTACGACGAGGTGGACGACATCGTGCGAGCCCGCCGGGTGCCGTCGATGCAGCTGGCGGGCTCGCCGGAACGGGCCCCCTTCGACCTGAACGCTCTCACCGACATCGGCGTGCGCCTGGTCGGACGACTCGCGGGGATCCGCGACGGTCAGGCCCAGTTCTCCGGATCGCTCCGCAACAAGTGCGAGTTGGCCGACCTCAAGCTCGGCCGGCTGCTCGACACCATCGACGAGTGGGCGAACGGCGAGCGACCTCGACGACGCGGTCCCCCCGCCGCACCGGTTCGAACCGACAGTCGTGCCGGAGCCGCCGCGACTCGGCCTGGATCTGTCCAGTGGGGAGATCCAGTCGATCATCTGGGCGACCGGGTTCCGTCCGGACTACTCCTGGCTCGACGTCGACGTCCTCGACGGCAAGGGCCTGGTCCGCCACGACGGCGGGGTGGTCGACTCGCCCGGGATGTACCTCATCGGGGCGCCGTTCCTCCGCCGGCGCAAGTCCAGCTTCATCGACGGCGCCCGCACCGACGCCGAAGACCTGGTCGTCGAACTGGCGGCCTTCCTCGACCGTCAGGTCGCCGGGGTCGCCGACTGAGCTCCCAGGGTGACGGGGAGCGCCTCCAGCCCGCGGAGCACGAGACCGTCTCCGTGCGCCCATCGGAGCTCGTCCCGTGGGCATGCCAGCCGGAGGTCCGGGAAGCGACCCAGCAGGGCGGCGAGGGCGATCCGGGCCTCGAGACGGGCGAGGGGGGCGCCGAGGCAGAAGTGGATGCCGTGGCCGAAGGCGAGGTGGGCTCGGGCCGGGCGGGCGATGTCCAGGACGTCGGGGTCCGGGTGGGCCGCCGGGTCCCGATTCGCGGCGCCGAGGCAGACCAGGACCTGTTGGCCGCCGGGGATCTCGGTGCCGCCGACGGTGAGGGGCTCGGTCGTCATCCGGAAGGTGGCGTGGGGGACCGGCGCCGAGTAGCGCAGGAGCTCCTCCACCGCGACCGGCATCTGGTCCAGGTCGGCGCGTAGGGCGTCGAGCTGGTCGGGGTGGTCGAGCAGGGCGACGACCGCGTTCCCGATGTTGGCCGTCGTCGTGTCGTGACCGGCGACGATCAGCTGGAAGAGGCTCGACAGGAGCTCCTGGTCGTCCAGCCGGTCGTCATCGCCGGCCGAGACGAGGACGCTCACCAGGTCGTCGCCCGGTGACCGTCGCTTCGCCGCCACGAGCTCGCCGAGGTAGCCGACGATGGCGTCCGACGCCCGCACCGCCTCGGGCGGCGGATCATCCCCCCACGGCCGCATCAGGACCCCGAACCCGTCGTGGAGCGGGGGACGGTCCTGCTCGGGCACGCCGAGGAGCTCGCAGATCACCCGGAAGGGCAGGGGGTGGGCGAAGCCCTCGACCAGGTCAACGGTGGCCCCCGGCCCCTGGTCGGCCATCTCGTCGAGCAGGTCGTCGGCCAGGGCCTGGACCCGGGGCTCGAGCGCCGCGACCCGCGAGGGCAGGAACGCCTTGGCCACGAGCCGGCGCAGGCGGGTGTGGTCCGGCGGATCGACGTTGAGCATGTGACGGGAGAACGCCGGGCCGGGGAGGCCCTCGGCCACGACATCGGGGACGTCGGCAAGGGCGGCGACCATGTCCTTGGAGATCCGGGGGTCGTTGAGGGCCTGCCGGGCCGCCTCGTGGCCGAGGACCACCCAGGCGTCGTGCCCGTCGGACAGGCGCACCGGCTGGACCGGGCACGCGTCGCGGATCGCCGCAAAGTGAGGGAACGGGTCGTCACGGACCGCCGGGGCCCAACCGCCCCATGGGGTGGGTCCCTCAGTCATCGACCGGCTCGGCGAGGTAGCCCGAACAGAGGAGGGACAGCCCGCTCAGCTGGTCGCCCTCGAGGTCGCCGTAGGCCTCCTGTTCGACCACCCACCAGCCCGGACCGAGGCGTTCGGCCTGCAGGCGCACCCGCCACCGCAGGCAGAGACGGGGGCCGATCGCGCCGACCTCGGTGTCGACGACCTCGAAGGCCTCGGTGTCGCCGAACCAGCGGGCGAAGGTCGCCTCGACCTTGGCCCTGCCGTCCGCCTCGTGGAGGCCTCCGGGCAGCAGGGCGAGGAGGTGCACGTCATCGCGGAACACCGACGCGACGCGCGGGAAGTCCTGGACGGCGAGGGCCGCGAGGAAGGTCTCGGCGACGGCGGCCATCGCAGCTTCGGGCCCTGAGGACGGGACAGGCTCGCCGGCGAGCGTCGTCACCCGACCCTTGTACCACGAGGACGGCGGCAGGTCATGCGGAACCTCACGAGCGCGTTCGGTGACCGGTGACCTCGGTGGTGGGGGAGAATGGCGGGAATGACCACAGCGGAGGCGACGATGGACTTGGACGGCCAGGTGGCACTCGTGACCGGGGCGAGCAGCGGGATCGGCCGAGCGGTGGCGCGCTCCCTCGCCGCCGGCGGGGCGTCGGTGGTGCTCGCCGCCCGCCGGGCCGAACGCCTCCGTGATCTCGCCGGCGAGCTCACCGAGACCGGCGCCGACGCGTTGGCGGTACCCGCGGATGTCACCGATGAGGACGAGGTCGACCGGCTGCACGATGCGGCCATCGACCGCTTCGGCGGCGTCGACATCCTGGTCAACAACGTGGGGGTCGGGTCCTACGGGCCCCTCGGGGCCATGACCGTGGAGGACTACGACTGGATGATGCGGGCCAACATGCGGTCGAGCTTCTTGTGCACCCACCGGTTCCTACCGGGGATGCTCGACCGGGGATCGGGCCAGATCTGCTTCGTCGGCTCGGTGGCCGGGCTGAAGGGCCTACCCGGCGAATCGGTGTACTGCGCCTCGAAGTTCGCGCAGATGGGCTTCGCTCAGGCCCTCGACTACGAGACCCGCGAGCAGGGGGTGAAGGTCAGCGTCGTCGCGCCCGGCGGGGTCCACACGGAGTTCGCCATCGGCACCGGCCGGGTCGCGGGGGACCCCGCCCTCGACCAGATGCTCGACCCGGAGGACGTGGCCGCGGCGGTCCGCTTCGCCCTCACCCAGCCCGAGGGGTGCCGGACGTTCCTGATCGGTCTACGACCGATGTCCGAGCCGCTCTGAGGCTCCTGATGGGCCGGGGTCGCGGCCCCGACCGAGGACCTTGTCCGGCCGCCTCACCGTCCGTGACGAGAGTACCCACGGCGGGGGGGGCGCCTGGCCGCCGGCCGGCGGGACGAATGGCCCGTGACAGATGCGGGATCCCGTGACACCGTCGTGGTCATGCCCGCGTCACTGGATCCGGTGGTCCGCGAGGCCGACGCGTTCGCGCTCCGCATGGAGAGCGACCCCCTGCTGCGGTCGACCATCGTGGCCATCGCCCTGCTCGACCGCCACCCGGACTGGGAGGTGCTCACCGAGCGCATCGAGCGGGCCACCCGCCTGGCGCCGGGGTTCCGCAGCGTCCTGGCCGAGCCGCCGCTGAAGCTGGGGCCGCTGCGCTGGGTGCCCGACGCCGACTTCGACCTGGGTTGGCACCTGCGCCGGATCGTGGCGCCGGCGCCGCACACGCTGGCCACCGTCGTCGAGTTCGCCCGCACCGCGGGGATGACGGCGTTCGACCCCGCCCGGGCGCTCTGGGAGTTCACCCTGGTCGAGGGGCTGACCGACGGCCGGGCGGCGCTGGTCATGAAGGTCCACCACGCCCTCACCGACGGGATCGGCGGCATCCAACTGGCCCAGCACGTGGTCGACCTGCAGCGCGAGCCGGCCGACCTCGGCCCGCTACCCGAGGCCCCGCCGGCGCACCGGGTGAGCACCGCCCGCCTCGCCCTCGACGCCCTGAGCGACAACCTCAGCCGGTCCGTGGACCTGGCCACCGACCGGCTCCGCCGCCTGCCCGGTGACCTCGTGGGCCTGGCCCGGGACCCGCTGGGCAACGCCCGCCGGGGCATCGACTTCACCGGCTCCGTCCGGCGCATGACCCAGCCCGTGACCCGGACCCTGTCCCCGGTCATGACCGATCGTCGCCTCGTGTGGAGCTACGAGCCCTTCGACGTGCCCTTCGCCGACCTGCGGGCCGCGGGCAAGAGCGCGGGGGGAACGGTCAACGACGCCTTCCTGGCCGGCGTCGCCGGTGGTCTGGCCCGCTACCACGCCCGCCACGACCAGCCCGTCGACCACCTGCGGGTGACCATGCCCGTGTCGCTGCGGGCCGCGGCCGACCCCGCCGGCGGGAACCGCATCACCCTGGCCCGCATCGTGCTCCCGGTCGGCATCGAGGACCCCGCCGACCGCATCCGGGCCATCGACCGCCTCAGTCGGGAGTGGCGCCGCGAGCCGGCCATCCCGTACTCCAACATGATCGCGGGCGTGCTCAACCTGCTGCCCCGCAGCGTCACCGGGGGCATGCTCAAGCACGTGGACTTCCTGGCCAGCGACGTCCCCGGGTTCCCCGAGCGGGTCTTCCTCGGCGGCGCCGCGGTCGTCGGCTTCTACCCCTTCGGGCCCACCATCGGCGCCGGGGCGAACGTCACGCTCATGTCCTACGCCGGCACCTGCAACATCGGCGTGACCACCGACGTCGCCGCGGTGGCCCGGCCCGAGCAGTTCAACGAGTCCCTGGTCGAGGGCTTCGAGGAGGTGCTCGCCCTGGGCGGGAACGCGGGGCTCACCCTGTGCCGGCCGACCTGACCGGCCATCGGCCCCCCGAGATGGGTTCGGGGGCCCCGGCGCGACCCGACGAACGTGACCGGCGGGTGGGGAAGATCTTCCTGGTGGGCAGTGCGATCGGCGCGGCCCGCACCGTCAACGCCTGGCACCCCGTGAGCCGCACGGGTCGGACCTCGGTCCTGGGCTTCGCCGGCGGCCTGACGGTGTCCGAGATGCCACTGCACGCGCTGGCCTGGCAGGCCCTCGCCACCGTGGGCTTCCTGGCCGCCGGGAGCCTCCGGACGCGCGCAGGACGGGCCGGCCTGGCGCTGACGGCAGCCTCGTGGGCCGGACTCGTCGGCCTGCACCGCGTCGCGGCCCGGGCCGACGAGGTGCTCGAGGCGGCCCTCGTCGAGGGGCTCGGCCCGGACTACCGGACCCGGATGGCCACCACCTTCGCGCCCCCCGAGCAGGCCGTCATCACGCGGCGGGAGGTCGCCAACCCCCTGCCCCCGTTGCGCCGCCGCTACGCCACGACCCGCGACGTCCCCTACGGCGAGTTCGGGCGGCGGAACCACCTCGACATCTGGCGCCGGTCCGACCTCCCCGACGACGCCGGCGCGCCCGTGCTCATCCAGGTGCACGGCGGGGCGTGGATCACGGGGAGCAAGGAGCAGCAGGGTGCCCCCCTCATGGGCCACCTCGCCGAGCGCGGCTGGGTGAGCGTCGCGCTCAACTACCGACTCTCCCCGCGCAGCACCTGGCCCGACCAGATCGTCGACGTCAAGCGGGCGATCGTCTGGGTGAAGGAGCACATCGCCGAGTACGGGGGCGACCCCGACTTCGTCGTCATCACCGGCGGCTCGGCCGGCGGGCACCTCTCGGCCCTCGCCGCGCTCACGGCGGGGGTGGGCGCCTTCCAGCCGGGCTTCGAGGACGCCGACACCGGTGTCCAGGCCGCGGTGCCCATGTACGGCGTCTACGACTTCACCAACCGTGACCGCACCGGCCGTACCGACATGGAGGAGATGCTGTCCCGGTTCGTCTTCAAGTCGAGGCTCGCCGATGCCCGCGAGATCTGGGAGCAGGCGAGCCCGATGAGCTGGGTCGGTCCCGCCGCACCGCCGTTCTTCATCGCCCACGGGGCCAACGACGGCCTGCTCCCCGTCGAGCAGGCCCGGTCCTTCGCCCGGATGCTGCGCGAGACGTCGGACCAACCCGTGGTCTACGCCGAGCTGCCCCGCGCCCAGCACGGCTTCGACATGTTCTCCTCGGTCCGGACCCTCCACACCGTGCGGGCCATCGACCGGTTCCTCGCCGTCGTCCGCAGCGTCCACGGCGCCCGTGCCGTCCCCACCGATGCTCCCGAACCGGCGCCGCCGTCGGCCTCGTAGAACGGCCCGCGGCCGCGGCTACCCGGTGGGATCCGGTGCGTCCACGATCGACAGGAGCTCCGCGAACGCGGCCTCGACGTCCTCGACCAGGTCGTGCAGGTCACCGACGGCGTCCCGGTCGGCGTTGAAGCCCCAGAAGAGGCCGCCGTCGTAGCTCATGAGGGCGATGCCCAGCGCCTGGTTCGCCAGCACCGGGACCATGGGGTAGGTCTCGAGCTGGCGGGCGCCGAGCAGGAAGACCGGTACTCGTGGGCCGGGCACGTTGGTCAGGATGAGGTTGGCCGCCGAGCTGCGGGCCGCCCGGCGGAAGATCGGGCCGATCAACGGGGCGGGGAGCAGCTCGACGACCTGGGCGAGGAGGTCGCCGGCACCGGCCTGCCCTGATGCCTTGAGCCCCCGGGTCGTCCCGGTGATGATCCGGAGCCGCTCCCGGGGATCGTCCTCGCCCAGCGGCAGGCGCACGATCATCTCCGAGACACGGTTGCCGGGCTGGGCCCGTTCGGCCTCGGTGCGCATGCTGACCGGGACCACGACGCGGAACTCGAGGTCCTCGGTCGCCTCGCCCCGCCGGCGCAGGAAGGCCCGCAGGGCGCCAGTGGCGATGGCCAGGACGGCGTCGTTCGCGGTTCCGCCGCCGTAGTGGCCGATCCGGTGCACGTCGCCGAACGGGAGGCGGGTCCAGTCGAACCGTCGGTGCGGCCCGACGTCGACGTTGAGCGGCGTGGGCGACACCTGGTGGACGGCGTTGCCGAGCAACGTGCGCACCCCGGCGAACGACGGCGCCCGCGCCGGGGTCCGCTCACCGGTCGACGCCGGCCCACTGTGCAGCAGGCGCCACGGGGCGGCGACCCGGTGGTGCAGCTCGTCGAGCACGAGCCGGCCCGCGGTCGGCACCGGTCGGGGCTCCCAACCGCGGGCCGGCTCGGGCCGGTAGTCGGGGTCGGGGCCCACGAGCAGGTTGCCCAGGGCCACCCCGGCCAGGCCGTCGGCCATGCAGTGGTGCACCTTGGAGATCACCGCGATGCGGTCGCCGGCGACACCGTCGACGAACCAGTAGCCCCAGAGCGGCTTGGCCCGGTCGAACTCCTGGGAGAACACCCGTCCGGCCAGGCGTTTCAGCGCCCGGAGGTCACCCGGGGGCGGCAGGGCGGTGTGGCGGAGGTGGAAGCGCAGGTCGAAGGGCCCGTCGTCCACCCACACCGGCTGGCCGAAGCCCGGCACCCACGCCAACCGCTGACGGAGCCGCGGGAACTTCGGCAACTGGGCCTCGGCGAAGGCCCGGACCCGCTCGATGTCGATGCCGCTGTGCGGGGCCCGCAGCGGCGCCGCGTCATAGAGCGAGACCGAGCCCATGTGCATGTGGGCCCGACCATCCTCCATGGCGAGGAGACTCAGGTCCATCGCCGAGAGCCGCTCGGCATGCGGTTGGGTCACGGCCCGGGGTCAGGCGGACCGCCTCGGGAGCACCACCGACCGGTGGCGGGTGTCCCCGTCGGCTCCGTCGTCTCCATGCCGGGCCGACGGTACCGAGGACGTCGACGCTGGGCCAGGGCCGTTGGACCCGACAACGGCCTGCCCGGTGGCCGCCCCACGACCATGCTCGTGTCGGCGGCCCTACCGTCCACCACCGGGCACCGCTCCGGCTAGTGGCGTGACCACCATTCCGCGACCTTCGCGTCCCAGTACTGCTTCCCCGCGGCGCCACTCAGCGTTCGGATGGGAAGACCTCGCAGGTTGCCCGGGTAGGTGCTGCCTCCGCCCAGCCAGACGATGGTGGTCGGGTCGCCAGGGCAGTCGCTGTCGTCCACCGTGGTACCCACCGGCACCTCCATGCCGCGGGTCCCGCCGTCGAGCCTGTAGTCGGGCACGAGGAACGTCGAGCATCGAAGGACGAGGTCGTTGTGGGTCCTGGGCGCGCCGTCTTCCGCGCACTTCGCGAACTTGAAGAGCCGGCCGTAGCCGAAGCCCTCGTCCAGCTCGTAGGGGCGGAGCCGCAGCAGGAGGTGGTCGACGATCAGCTGTTCTCGGGGCGGCGTCACCCAGCAACGATCCGACGACGGGCGTTCGGAGATGCCGGTGTGACACCCGTCCCACAAGCTGTCGAGGATGACGCCCTCGGTGATGTAGTCGTTCTCGATGCAGTCGTCCATGATGTTCGCGAGGTAGGTGTCGGAGATCATGAACCGCGCGTTGTTGGGCGTCACGGTGGACCCCGACTGGTCCTCCTGGGGGCGGAACCCGTCTTGGATGCCTCGGCACACCGTGTTGAGGATCTGGTACCAGTCCACCCCGACGCCCTTCACGCAGGCCGCGTTGTAGGTGTCGTGCGCGGTGCGCCAGTCGATGTCCGGAGGATCACCGAACCGGTCCCGAAGCTCTCCGCCCATGAAGCAGGTGCGAAGCGCAGAGTCCCCGCCGTCGTCACCCAGGCCAAAGCCGAACGGGTACGAGCTCGACGGCTGGGCCGTCGAGGTCACACCCGTCAGGTCGTAGGTCGTGTCATCGGTGGGAGCATCCACCCGCCAGGGAGAGCTCCGGTTGGTCCCCGCGGGGAAGGGGCGGACGACGGTGCGGCCCGGACCCGTGCAGCTCGGGAACCCGTAGTCGGCCGGCGTCGGCACACCGCCGCTGGGCACCCGCGGCGGGAGGTCGGTCGCAGGCGGTTCCTCCGGTTGCGGGGCGCTGGTGCGGTATTCGAGGTGCAGGACCGGGGGCGCGGTGCCATCAAAGGCTTCGGCGGTGCGCCGCCCGGTGCCGGTGATGATCAGCGCCAGCGCGTGGCCGGGGACCCAGCCGGGCCGGCCGACGATCTCGCCGATCACCGGCGACAGGTCCGGGGTGCGCTGGTCGGGACCGGCGGCGCCGACCTTGGGCCACGACGGCGGTATCCAGCGCACGGTGGCGGTGGTGCGGGCCCGGGAGGAGATGTTGCCCTGCGCGTCGGCGAAGGTCCGCGGGTAGTCGGCGGCCTGGCCGGCGATGGTGAGCGAGGCGGCGCGGGTGGAGACCTCGTCGACCCGGAACTGGACCCAGGCCCTGGTGATGGCGGCGCCAGGGGGCACGGTGATGTTGGTGAAGCGCAGCCCGACGGTCTGCACGGTGGTGCCATCGGTGCTGAGCTCCAGGTCAGAGCTGGTCAGCGCCACCGACCGCTTGCTCATCCGTTGCTCCGCGTCGTCGGTCCCGGTCCCGATGACCCGGTCGATCGTCACCACCACCTCGGAGTCGGCCCCGGCCTCGGGCGGGCGGGGCAGCGCGACGAGGGGCAGGAGGGCTAGGGAGACGATGGCCCCGGTCGTTCGGGCGAGAGCCGGCAGACGGCCAACGCGACGGGTCCGAGTCATCCGGTGCTTCATCGGTGCCCATCGGCCGCAACCCCACCGAATGGAGCAGGAGCCGCCCCCGTCGGCGCTCCGGGCGGCACTACGTCAGCCCGTTCTCGGGCCCCCGCTCGGACGGAGCTTGATGGCGTGGATTTCGTCGGTCATTCGGTCTCGTTTCACCGGGTGTTCACATGCATCGGGTGGGATCGGTCCGGCCGCTGAGACAAGGGGCCGGACCCATCGGGAGGAGACGAGAATGGGAGCACCCAAGCGACTGGCCGCGGCGGCCACGACGGCCGCGGTCATGGTCGTCCTACTTCTCCTTCGTGACCCCGACCGGCGGCAACCGCCCCCGCGGTGGCCCGGGGACGCCGACCGGTGGGGGCCTCGAGGCCCCGCTCGCCGGCGGCACCGTCATCTTGTGGCGCCCCGGCCGCGAGGGTCTCGCGACATCGGACAACCGGGACATCGACACGCCGGGCAACATCCTCGTGGACGCGGGCTGCGGGGTGGACGCGCCCATTGCCCGGATCATCGCCTCCGGCACCGGTGACGGCGTTCGGCCCCCTACCCGATGAGGCGAAGCGGCCGTCGAGCGGCGCTCACCCGTCCGGGCCGAGGACCACGCAGCCGTCGACGACGAGATGGCGGACCCGTCGGTCGGGGCCCAGGGCCAGGCCGTCGAGAGGCTCGGGCAGGTCGTCGAGGTCGTCCGCCGGCCAGACCGCCAGGTCGGCGACGGCCCCCACCTCGAGCCGACCCAGCTCGGGGCGCCCGATGCACCGGGCGCCCCCGAGCGTGGCCAGGCGCAGGGCGTCCGCAGGCAGGAAGGCGTCGGCCCGGCCCGCCCGGATCCGAGCCGTGTAGAGCGCCTGGCGGATCTCGGGGAACAGGCCCCCGACTTCGTTGGACGCCACCCCGTCGACCCCCAGGCCGACGGGGCACCCGGCCGCCTCCAGGTCCGTGACCGGGCACAGCCCCGCGGCGAGACGGGCATTGGATGACGGGCAGTGGGCCACGCCGGTGCCCGCGGCGCCGAGCAGGCTGATCTCGGGCGGGGAGATGTGGATGCCGTGGGCCAACCAGACGTCGTCGCCCACCCAGCCCCACTCGTCGAGCAGGTCCACCGGCCGCCGGCCCAGGTGCTCGAGGCAGTAGGCGGTCTCCTCCACGGTCTCGCACAGATGGGTGTGCAGCCGCAGGCCGTGGGCGCGGGCCAGGTCGGCCGACTCGACCATCAGCTCGGGGGTGACCGAGAACGGCGAGCAGGGCGCCACCACGACCTGGCACCAGTCGGGATCGTGGAGACGGGCGATCACCGACTCGGTCGAGGCGAGGATGGCGTCACGATCCTCCACGACGTGGTCGGGGGGCAGGCCGCCGTCGCGCTCGCCGAGGTCCATCGAGCCCCGGGACAGGACGAGGCGGATGCCCACCTCCCGGGCGGCCTCGGCGATGGCGTCGAACACCGAGTCGTCGCCCCGGGGCACGAGGTAGTGGTGGTCGGCGGCGGTCGTGCACCCGGACCGGGCCAGCTCCCGCAGGCCCCGCAGGGCCGCGACGTGGATCTCCTCGACCGTCAGCCGGCCCCAGACGGGATAGAGCTCGACCAGCCAGTCGAACAGGTTGCACCCGACGGCCCGGCCCCGGGTGGCCCACTGGTAGAGGTGGTGGTGGGTGTTGATCAGCCCGGCGGTCACGATGTCGCCGTCGCAGCGGAGCACCTCGTCGTCGGGCTCCGGGGCGACGGTGCCGATGGCCTCGATGCGCCCGTCGCGCAGGGCGATGTCGCCGGGATGCCGGGCGCCGCGGAGAACCAGTCGGCTCACGGCCGTGGCGCCACGATCTCGGCGTAGGCCTCGGGGTCAGTGGCCCCCTCGGTGGAGAGGACCAGCACCGAGCTCTCCGGGCCCAGCTCGGGGCCCTCGCCGCTCGAAGCCACCACCTCGAGCAGCCCGCCGAGCGCGGCGGCCCCCGTCTCGCCGGAGACGATGCCCTCGCCGGCCAGCACCCGCATGGCGTCTCGGGCCCGGTCGTCCTCGATGGTCACCGTCCAGTCGACGCCCCGGGACACGAGGGGCCAGGCCGTGGGCGACGGCGTCCCGCACGAGATGCCCGACATGATGGTCCGGGGCAGCGCGGGCAGGGTGGCCACCCGGCCGGCGTCGAGCGAATGCGGCAGGCAGGGTGCCCCGCTGGCCTGCACGGCGACGAGGGTCGTGGGGCCCGGGCGGAAGGCTGTGATCACGGCGGCGGCGAGCGCCCCCACCCCCACGGGGAAGAAGACGGCGTCGAACCGCCGGTCCCCCAGCTCGCGGAACATCGTGGAGTAGCCCTCGATCACCCAGGCGGGGGCATCACCGGCACCGGTGTCGGCGATGACCACGTCGCCAGTAGCCGCGGCCACCGCGACGGCGTCGTCGTAGGACCCCTCGACCACCACCACCTCGGCCCCCTCGGCCTCGATGGCCTCGATGCGGGCCGCGACCATGTCGTCGGGCACGAAGATGCGGGCCGCGAAGCCCAACAGCGCGGCCATGTGGGCCACGGCCCGCCCGTGGTTGCCGTCGGTGGCGGTGGTCAAGGTCAGCGGCCGGAGGGGGGCCAGCCGGTCGGCCAGCTCGTCGATGGTCGTCCAGGCGGGTTCCTCGCCCAGCCGGCCGACCAGGGTCCGGTAGGTGGCCCACGACGCTCCCAGCATCTTGAAGGAGGGCAGCCCGAACCGGTTCGACTCGTCCTTGACGGCCACCGACCCCAGCCCGAAGCCGTCGGCCAGGGTGACGACCGGTGCCGGGGCGTACCCGGGCAGCCGCCGGTGGAAGGCGTAGGGCCCGTCGCCCGGCGGGGTCGGCGTAACCGGCCCCGCCATCGGGTTGCGCCGGATCACGAGGCGAACACGTCGATCATCCGGCGGACGTCGGGCCCGAGGGGGTAGAGGACCGGGCAGGTGCAGCCTCGGGCGACGTACTCGGCCACCTTCTCCCGGCACTCCTCGGGCGTCCCGGCGGCGCAGATCATCTGGACGATGTCGTCGGGGACCAGGCGGGAGGCCGCCACCACCTGGTCGTGGGTGGCCGGCCAGGTCAGGACCCGTCCGATCTCCTCCAGCAGCGACTCGGGCACCCCCGAGGCCTTCATGATGTGCGGCTGTTGGCCCAGGTACTGGGTGACGAGCAGGCGGGCGGCGTCCAGGGCCACCTGCCGGTCGTCGTCGACCGAGCACACGACCAGTTGCGGACGGTCGAGGTCGTCGAGGCTGCGGCCGGCGGCCTCCGCTCCGGCGGCCAGGTGCTCCAGCGCCCGGTCGTTGTAGGCGGGCGAGACGAGGTAGTTGAGCAGGACCCCGTCGGCGATGCGGCCGGTGAGCTCCATCATCTGCATGCCCGTCGCCCCGATGTAGATCGGTACGTCCTTGGGGCGGCGCTCCTGGTGGACGTAGTCCAGCTCCACGCCGTCGAGGTGCACGAACTGGCCGTCATAGGTCACGGTCTCGTCGGCCAGGAGGGCCCGGACGACCTCGACGGTCTCGCGCATGGCGCGCAGGGGCCGCGAGCGGTCGATGCCGACCTTGGTCGCCAGCGGGTCCCACCACGCCCCGATGCCGAGGATGACCCGGCCCGGCGCCAGGTCGTCCAGGGTGGCGAAGGTCGACGCCAGCAGGGCGGGGTTGCGGGTCCAGTTGTTGACCACCCCCGAGCCGGCCTTCAGCGTCGTGGTGTGGGACAGGAAGGCGGCCATGGGCACGGTGGCCTCCCGCACCAGGCGGCTCTCGGCCTGCCACACCGCCTCGAAGCCCCGCTCCTCGGCGTAGCGGCAGATGTCGATGCCCTGACTGATCGGGTGGGCGTCCTGGAGGTAGATGGCCAGGCGCTGGTCGCTCACGTCTCCATCCTCGCCCACAGGCGCCGGGCGGACTCGGCCGACCGGGACCGGATCTCCTCGGCGTCGACGCGGGTGGGCGCGCCGTCGGCCCACACCACCTCGCCACCCACCTCGACCCGGAGGGGGCGGACCCCGGTGGTGAAGGCGAGGGACCACGGGTCCATGGCGACGGGCCACACGACCTTGTCGTCGATTGCGGCGGGGAGCACACGGCGCCCGCCCTCGAGCCACTCCCACGGCCGTTCGGGCGTGGCCGTGACATCGCTCTCCCGCAGTCGGGCGTAGGCCAGACGGAACTCCTCGAGCATGTCGGCACCGATGCCGTCGGTGCCCAGGGCGACCGGGTTGGTGAAGCGGGCCGGGCGGGCGTAGCCCACGGCGTTGTTCATGTTGGACCGGGGGTTGTGGACGATCGTCCCCGGCAGGCCGTGGTCATCGGGCAGGTGCACGCCGTGGACCAGCAGCCAGTCGTCCGCGGCATAGGGGGCCAGTCGCTCGACGGCGTCAGCGTCGTCCGGGCCCTCGGCCACGTGGACGTGGACCCCGACCCCGTGTTCGGTCGCCAGGGCGGCGGCGGCGGCGATGGTCTCGTCCGAACAGGTGAAGGCCGCGTGGAGCCCGACCATGCCTTGGCCACCTTCGGCCAGGAACCGGCGGTTCTCCTCCAGCCCCCGCCTGGCCCCCTCGGCGCCGTGCCGGTCGGTCACCCCGTAGGCGCACAACACCCGGACCCCGACCTCGGCGCACGCGTCGGCGATCACGGTCAGCGATCCCTCGATGGCGTCGGGTGACTCGTGGTGGTCCACGATCGCCGTGCACCCGACCGCCAGCGCCTCGAGGGCGCCCAGGCGGGCCGACCAGGCGATCGTCTCCAGGTCCAGCGCCCGGTCCAGTCGCCACCACACCTGCTCGAGGATCTCCCGGAACGTCGTCGGCGTCTTGGGAGGAGCGGGCATCCCCCGGGCCAGGGCCGAGTAGAGGTGGTGGTGGGCGCAGACCAGGCCCGGGGTGAGGGCGATCACACCGACATCGGGAGGCGGTTGCGCCACTGGCCGTCCCGGGCGTGCAGGGCGGCGGCCACGGCGCCGGCGGTGGGGACGAGGCCGATCTCGCCCACCCCCTTGATGCCGTAGGGCGAATCGGGCTGGGGGGACTCGACCAGGATCACCTCCACCGGCGGCATGTCCTTGGGCCGGATGATGGCCAGGCTGCGCAGGGTCATGTTGGTGGGCCGGCCCTGGTCGTCGGCGGGGAACTCCTCGGACAGGGCGTAGCCCAGGCCCATGTGCACGGCCCCCTCGATCTGACCCTCGCACAGGACGGGGTTCACGGCCCGGCCGACGTCGTGGGCGGCCACGACCCGTTCGACCGCACCGGTCTCGGGGTCGAGGACCACGAGCTGGGCGGCGTAGCCGAAGGTCGAGTGGATCACCGGCTCGTCGACGCCGTCGTCGAGTGAGTTGGTCCAGTCCACCCGGTACTCGCCGTGGTGGTCGACCCCGGGGCGGCACCCGTCGGCCTTGGCGTTGGCACAGGCGTCGGCCACCGCGCCGGCGCCCATGATCGTGCCCCGGCTCCCGGTCGTCTGGCCCGCGCCCAGGTCCCGGCTGGTGTCGACCACGACCCGGATGCGAGCCGGGTCGACGCCCAGCTCCTCGACGGCGACCTGGCGGGCCACCGTGTCGACCCCTTGGCCCATGTCGGTCCAGCAGTGGCGGACCTCGACGGTCCCGTCCGCCTCGAAGCGGACGGCGGCCTTGGCCACCTCCACCAGGCCGTTGCCCAGGCCGGCGTTCTTCAGGCCCAGGCCCAGGCCGACGGGCCGGCCCTCGGCCACGGCGTCGTCGTAGGCGGGGCGCACCGCGTCCAGGCACTGGCGGGCGCCGAGGCAGCCGTCGTCCATCCGCTGCCCCGGGCCCCAGAGCGCCCCGGGCTCGACGACGTTGCGGGACCGGATCTCCCACCCGGAGATGCCCACCGCCTCGGCCAGGCGGTCCAGGATCCCTTCGGTGGCGAACTGGGCCTGGTTGGCGCCGAAGCCCCGGAAGGCACCACACACCGGGTTGTTGGTCCGGACGGCCACCGACTCGACGTCGATCGCCGGCCACACGTACGGACCGCCGGCGTGCCCCGCGGCCCGCTCCAGCACCTTCATCCCCACCGACGCGTACGGCCCCGAGTCGCCGACCATTCGGGCGCGCAGTGCGGTCAGGCGGCCCTCGGCATCGCACCCCGCCTCGTAGGTCAGGCGGATCGGATGGCGCTTGGGGTGGATGAGCAGCGACTGCTCGCGGGTCAGCGTGCACTTCACCGGCCGCTGCAGGAGGTGGGCCGCCAGGGCCGTCTGGGCCTGGTTGGCCATGTCCTCCTTGCCGCCGAACGCTCCGCCGTTGGACACCAGCACCACCTCGACCCGGTCCGTGGCCAGGCCGAGCACCGAGGCGATCTGGTCCCGGTCGTCCCACACCCCCTGGCCGCCCGACCAGACCTGGAGGACGCCATCGGGCCGGGGCGCGGCCAGTGTCGACTCGGGCTCCAGGAAGGCCTGTTCGACCCGCTGGGTCTGGAACGTCTCCCGCACGACATGGGCCGACGCGGCCAACGCCTGGTCGATCTCCCCACCCCGGGCGTAGGCGGAGCGGGACAGCTCGTTGCCGTCGAGGCCCCACACGGCGTCCTCGTCGGCCGCCAGTGCGGCGTCGGGGTCGACCAGGGGCGCCAGGACGTCGTAGTCCACCTCGATCAGCGCGGCCGCCCGCTCGGCCGTGGCCCGGTCCGCGGCCACGACCAGGGCCAGGACGTCGCCCAGGTAGGAGGTCCGCCCGCCCTCGGGGATGAACACCGGCCAGTCCTGGTGGATGAGACCCACCCGCAGCTCGCCCGGGACGTCGGCCGCGGTCACGACCGCTTCGACGCCGGGCACGGCCGCCGCCGCGGCGGTGTCGATGGCCAGGACGTCCGCCCGGGCGTGGTCGGCCAGACGGAGCACGCCGTGGAGGAGGCCCTCGGGGGCCAGGTCGTCGATGAACGGCCGGCTGCCGGCCGACAGGGCCGTGCCCTGGTGCTTGGCCACCCGCGCGCCCACGCCGCCGGCCAGCGAGGGGGCCGGCGACTCGCCCCGGGCCAGCGTCTCGATGGCGTCGAGGATCTTCACGTAGCCGGTGCACCGGCAGAGATGGGCGCCGAGGTGGCGGGCCGCCTTCTCCCGGGTGAGCTCGGGGTCCTTGGCCAACAGCGCCTTGGTGCGCACCAGGATCCCCGGCGTGCAGAACCCGCACTGCAGGGCCCCCGCCGCGGCGAAGGCGTCGGCGTAGCGCTCCCGCTCGTCGATGCCCTCGAGGGTGACGACCTCCCGGCCCGCCACCTTGTCCAACGAGACCTGGCAGGCCACGACCGCCTTGCCGTCGAGCAACACCGTGCAGCAGCCGCACTGGCCGGACGGGGCGCAGCCGTCCTTGGTGGAGATGACGCCGAGGTCCTCCCGCAAGGCCACCAGCAGGTGGGCCCGGTCGTCGGGCACCTCCACCGGGGCGCCGTTCAGCACGAAGGCCGTCATGGCTCGCAGATCCTCCCATAGACCTCCGGCCGCCGGTAGCGGCCGAACTCGAACAAGGTCTCGCGGTAGTGGGCGCAGGCGGCGGGGTGCACGTCGGCCACCACGACCTCGTCACCGGACGTCGTCGCCTCGGCCACGATCTCCCCCGACGGAGCGATGATGCAGCTCTCGGCCAGCAGTTCGACGCCCTCCTCGACGCCTCCCTTGGCCACGCCCACGACCCACAGGCCGTTCTGGTAGGCCCCCGCCTGCATGACCAGCCGGTTGTGGAACCCGGCCAGCCGGTCCTGGTCGGGATCGGGCGGGTAGTGGATGGGCGTGTTGTAGCCGACGAGCACGATCTCGGCGCCCTCGAGGGCCAGCACCCGGTAGGTCTCCGGCCACCGCCGGTCGTTGCAGGTGGCCAGGCCCACCTCGGCCCCGAAGGCCGACCACGTCGTGAACCCGTCGCCCGGCTCGAAGTAGGCCCGCTCGAGGTGCTGGAACGACCGCCAGGGTTCGGGCTCCTCGTGGCCGGGCAGGTGGACCTTGCGGTAGTGGCCGATGACGGTGCCGCCACCGTCGACCAGCACGGTCGTGTTGTAGCGGTGGCCGCCGGCCAGCTCGGCATAGCCGAGAGCGAAGCCCACGCCGAGGCGGGCGGCCTCGGCGAACAGCAACTTGGTCTCGGGGCCGGGCATCTCGGTCTCGTAGAAGGCGTCGAGCTCGTCGCCCTCCAGCACCCAGCGGGGGAAGAACGTGGTCAGCGCCAGTTCGGGGAAGGCCACCAGCTCGGCGCCGTCGGCCGCGGCCTGGCCGAGCAGGGCGATGAGGCGCTCGACCACTTCGGCCCGACTCTCGTCCCGGGCGATCGGCCCCAGCTGAGCCGCCGCCACCCGCATCGTGGCCCGCGCCGCGGCCTGGTTCGGGCCGGTGCTCGCCGTCCTCCCGCTCACCCGAGTTCACCCTCGGTGAGGGCCAGCAGGACCTGCAGGAGGACGTCGGCGCCGGCGTCGAGGTCCTCAGGCTCGGTGTGTTCGGCCGGGTTGTGGCTGATGCCGGCGTGGCTGGGGGTGAACACCATGCCCGCCGGGCACACCCCGGCCAGCAGGCCGGCGTCGTGCCCTGCCCCGGCCGGCAGGCGCAGGACCGAGTGGCCGAGGCGCTCGGCGGTGGCCTCGACCAGGTCGACCACGCGGGCGTCGAAGGTCACCGGCTCGAAGCGGGCGAGGGTGGCCGAGCCGACGGTGACCCCTTCGCCGTCGGCCACTTCCTGCACGAGATCGGCCAGGCGGCGTTCGGCCTCCTGGAGGAGCGCCTCGTCGGTGTTGCGCAGGTCGACGGTCATCCGGGCCCGGCGGGCCACCACGTTGGTCAGGCCGGGCTCGAGGTCGATGACCCCGACCGTGCCCACCTGGGCGCCGCCCATGGCCGTGACCAGGTCCCGGACCCCCAGGGTGATGGCGCCGGCGGCGAACCCGGCGTCGTGGCGCAGGGCCATCGGCGTGGTGCCGGCGTGGTTGGCCTGACCATGGATGGTGAGCTGCTGCCACGAGATGCCCTGCACGCCGGTCACGGCGCCGATCGTCTGGCCCTCGCGCTCCAGGACCGGGCCCTGCTCGATGTGCAGCTCGACGAAGGCGTGGGGGACCGGCCCGGGCACGGGCACGGGGCCGCGGTACCCGATGCGGTCGAGCTCGTCGCCGAGGACGACGCCGTCGGCATCGGTGCGGCCCAGGGCCTCCTCCAGGGGCAGGCCTCCGGCGTAGGTCATGCTGCCGAGCATGTCCGGGCTGAACCGAGCCCCTTCCTCATCGGTGAAGAAGGCCACCTCCAGCGGGCGCCGGGTGACGATGTCGGCGTCGTTCAGCGTGGCCACCACCTCGAGACCCCCGAGCACGCCGAGGTTGCCGTCGTAGCGGCCCCCGCTGGCGACCGTGTCGATGTGGGAGCCGGTCATCACCGCCGCGGTGTCCTCCCGCCCGGCCCGGCGACCGACGACGTTGCCAATCGCGTCGATGCGGACCTCGAGGCCCAGCTCGTGCATCCACTCGACGACCAGGTCGCGTCCGGCCCCGTCCTCGTCGGTCAGGGCCAGCCGGCAGCACCCACCGTCGCCGGTGTCCCCGATCTCCGCCAGCGTGGCGAGGCGGCGTCGCAGCCGATCACCGTCCACCCGGAGGTCATCCAGCACCGACCCAGTCTTGCCACCTTTTCCGAAATTGCGTCGATTTGTCACGCCAGGCGTGACAAATCGACGCAATTTCGGGTAGGGGGTCAGAGGCAGATGTCCTCGGGGCGGATGGGGACCCGGGGCAGCTCCCGACCGGTCGCGGCGCGGATGGCGGCGGCCACCGCAGGGGTCGAGGACAGGGTCGGGGGCTCGCCGACGCCCTTGGCCCCGAAGGGCGCGCCGGGCTCGGGCTCCTCGACGAGGGCGGCGATGCGCACCTCGGGGGCGTCGAGGGCGGTGGGGATCAGGTAGTCGGTGAACGTCGGGTTCAGGACCTTGCCCGCCGAGAGCCTCATCTCCTCCATGACCGCGAGGCCGACGCCCTGGAGCGTGCCCCCCTCGATCTGGCCCACGACCTGCAGCGGGTTGAGAACCCGCCCGACGTCCTGGGCCGTGGTCATGTCGACCACCTTGACGAGGCCGAGCTCCGGGTCGACGTCGACCACCGCCCGGTGAGCGGCGAAGGCGAACGACACGTGGGCGTCGCCCTGCCCGTCCTCGTCGAGCAGCGAGGTGGCGGCGTGGCGGAAGGTGACCACCTCCTCGATGACCCCGGTGTCGCCGGCGTCGATGCGGCGCCTTGACCGCCTGGCAGGCCGCGTGCACGGCGCCTCCCGACATCCAGGACTGCCGGCTGGCGGACGTCGACCCCGCCGAGCCGATGGCGGTGTCGACCGGGCCCAGCACGACGTCGTCGACCCCCAACACCTCGTGGGCGATCTGTCGCACCAGCGTCACGAACCCCTGTCCGACCTCGGCGCAGGCGCACGTGACCGTCACCACGCCGTTCTCGAGCCGGCAGGACGCCGTCGAGTAGTCGTCGAACCCCTCGGAGAACATCAGGTTCTTGAAGCCCACGGCGTAGCCGACGCCCCGACGGACGTCCTGGGCATCGGTGGTCAGGCCGGCACCACCGGGTCGGTCGAGGGCGTCCTCGCCCGGCGGCGGCGGCAGCGGGTGGTCGGCACAGGCCCGGATCAACTCGGCCACCGGCGCCGCGCCGGTGATGACCTGGCCGGTGAGCAGGGTGTCCCCCGGCTTCAGCGCGTTGCGCAGCCGGACCTCGACCGGGTCCAGGCCGAGCGAGTCGGCCAGCTTGTCCATCTGGGACTCGACGGCGAAGGTGGACTGCACCGCGCCGAACCCCCGCATGGCCCCGCACGGCGGGTTGTTGGTGCGCACGACCTTCCCGTCGATCACCCCGTTGGGCACGAGGTACGGGCCGGCGGCGAGGCAGGTGGCGTTGGCCAGCACCGCGGCCGAGGAGGACTGGTAGGCGCCCCCGTCGAGCAGCAGGCGGGCGTCGACCCGAACCAGACGGCCGTCCCGGTCGGCCTCGTGGCGGTACCGCATGCGGGCCGGGTGACGGTGGACGTGGCCGACGAAGGACTCCACCCGCGTGTAGCTCATCCGCACCGGCCGCCCGGTGCGCAGCGCCAGGAGGCAGGCGTGGACGTGGAGGCTGAGGTCCTCGCGGGCGCCGAAGGCCCCGCCCACGCCGGCGAGGGTCAGCCGGACCTTCTCGGGGGCCAGCCCGAGGCAGGCCGCGACCTGGTCCCGGTCCGAGTGCAGCCACTGGGTCGACACGTAGAGGTCCACGCCCCCGTCCTCGGCCGGGACGGCCATGCCCGACTCCGGGCCCATGAAGGCCTGGTCCTGCATCCCGACCTCGTAGGTCCCCTCGACGACGACCTCGCCGTGGGCGTCGGGATCGCCGTGGCGGACGACCAGCTCCCGGAAGACGTTGCCGAACGGGTGGATGGGCGCGGCCTCGAGCGCCGCCTCGGCGTCGGTCAGCGGGTCGATGGGCTCGTAGTCGACCTCGAGGGCCGCGGCCGCCCGGCGGGCCGTCTCGGGGTGGTCAGCGGCCACCGCGGCGACCGCCTCTCCCTGGTAGCGGATGACCTCCGAGGCGAAGACCGGCTGGTCGGCCCGGTCGAGGCCGTAGTGGGGCTCGCCCGGGACGTCCTCGGCGATCAGCACGGCGTACACGCCGGGCACGGCCAGCGCGGGGCCGACCCGGACGGCGCGGATCCGGGCCGCGGCGTGGGGGAGCGCGCCGTGCGCCCGAAGAGGGCGCCGTCGGCCCACAGGTCGGACCCGAAGGCGAAGCGCCCTCGGACCTTGGGGACGCCGTCGGGGCGGGGGACGCTGGTGCCGATGCGCGGCGGGGCGCCGGTGGTGACGGTGTCGGCGGTGCCGCGTCACGCGGAGGAGCCTCGCTCCCGCGCGGCCACCCGGACGGCTTCGATGATCCGCCCGTACCCGGTGCACCGGCACAGGTTCCCGGAGATGGCCTCTCGGATCTCGAGGTCGGTGGGGTCCGCCGTCCGGTCCAGCAGGTCGTCCACCGCCATCACCAGCCCGGGGGTGCAGAAGCCGCACTGGACGGCCCCCTCGGCGACGAAGGCGGCCTGCACGCCGGACAGCACCCCGTCGTCCTCCTGGCCCTCGACGGTCTCGACCTCCTGGCCCGCGACCGACGCGGCGAGCACCAGGCACGAGCAGACGAGCGTCCCGTCGACCTTCACCGAGCAGGACCCGCACTCGCCCTCTTCGCAGGCGTTCTTGGTGCCGGGCAGGTCGAGTCGGTCGCGCAGGACGTTGAGCAGGCTCTCGCCGAGCCAGGCGTCCTCGACCGCGTGGAGCCGGCCGTTCACGTGGAGGGTGTAGGTCAGGCTCACGGGAACGCCCTCCGGACGGCCCGCTCGGCGAGGACGCCGACCGCGTGACGGCGGTACGCCGCGGACGAGCGATGGTCGTCGATCGGTCGGGCCGCCTCCGCCACGCGGGCCGGGAACGCCGGACCGGTGGCCTCCTCGATGGTGGCCGTGACCCGGAGGGGGGTGGCCCCCACCGAGCCGAGCCCCACCGCGACCGTGCCCGCGTCGGCGTCCACCACGAGGCCGAGGGACGCGACGGCGATGACCATGGCGTTGCGGGTCCCCACCTTGAGGTAGTGCTGGGGCCCCCGCGCCACGGGGACGGAGACGGCGGCGATCAGCTCACCGGGCGCCAGGGCGGTCTGCTTGACCCCGGTGAGGAAGTCGGTCACGGGCAGGTCCCGTGCTCCGCCGGCTGACACCAGGTGCACCGTGGCGTCGAGGGCGACGAGCACGGGCAGCAGGTCACCGGCGGGGGAGGCGGTACCGAGGTTGCCGCCGATCGTCCCGGCATTGCGGATCTGGGGCGAGCCGACCGTCCGGGCGGCGTCGGCCAGGGCCGGCACGCGTGCGGCGAGGTCGGGCCGACCCAGCTCGGTGTAGGTGAGTCCCGCGCCGAGACGGATCCGATCCCCGTCCCGTTCCCACCCGGCCAGTTCCGGCACCCGGCCGATGGCCACCACGGCGGTCGGTCGGCGCCGTCCGTGGTTGACCTCGACCATGACGTCGGTGCCGCCGGCCAGGACGTCGGCCTCGGGATCCTCGGCCAGCGCGGCACAGGCGTCGGCCAGGCTGGTGGCTACCCGGACCGTCACGGCCCCTAGTGGGTCGGTGCCGTCTCGGCGTCCATGAGACGTTCGGCCGTGACCCAGAGCACCTTCACCGCGATGCCCGGAACGTCGCTCAGCAGCCGCCGGAACTCGCTGGCATGGAAGGCCCGGACACTGAGATCGTCGTCGGCCACCACCGACGCGGTACGCGGACGCTCACCGATCAGGGCCATCTCGCCGAAGAAGTCACCCGGTCCGAACTGGGCGACCTCCACATCGTCCTTCAGGCACGTGGCGCTCCCGCTCATGACGAGATAGGCGTCCCTCGAGTGGTCGCCCTGGGTCATCAGCCACTCGCCCTTGGGCACCGTCACCTCGGTGCCGAGGGCGGCGAGCTCGGTCAGCTCCTTGTCGTTGCACGCGGCGAAGAGAGGCACGGCCCGGAGTCGATCGAGGTACGCCTTCGGCGTCTTCTGGCTCTTCCTGCTCATCGTCTACCTTCCGGTTCGAGGGGTTCGGGTGTGGTCTGCGGCTGGGCACCCCCACGCCGAACTGACCCGCAAAGCGGCCCACCAGTCTGCCACGCGGCGGCGGTGACCGGGCGCTATCCGGCCTGCCCCCGCGCCCGCCGCAGCGCGCCGGCCAGTCCCGCGAGCAGTTGGGCATTGAGGTCCGGGAACTCACGGAGCAGCGTCCGGAACATGCGAACGCCGAGCACCGCCACCTCGAGCTCGGTCTCGGAGGTGACGGTGGCGGCCCTCGGCTCCCCGTCGAGCAGGGCCAGCTCACCGAAGTACTGCCCGGGACCGAGCGTGTCGGCCTTGTCGCCGTTCACCGTCACCCGGGCTTGACCATCCAGGATCACATAGAAGGCGTCCCCGGGATCACCCTGGTGGGTCAGCTCGACGCCGGGTTCGAGGCGAACGGTCTCGACATGACGGGTCACCGTCTTCAACTCGGCCCGGCTGCAGCGCGAGAACAGGTCCACCGCCCCGAGCAGTTCGGTCAGTTCGCGCTTCGATCGCACGGTCGCCGAAGGTAGTCGTTGGGCCCGCGTAGGGTCTGCCCGTGCGACGCTTGGCCCGCTTCGTCATCCTGCGTCGCTGGATCGTCATCGCCGTCGCGGGCTTCGTGGTGATCGCCGCCGGGTTCTTCGGCGCCGGTGTCGCCGATCGCCTCTCGCTGGGGGGCTTCGGTGACCCGTCATCGGAATCCGAGCGCGCGCTGGCGATCCTCGACGAGGAGTTCCCGAGCAGCGCACCGGACCTCGTCCTGGTCGTGACCGCGGACAGTGGCGACGTGGATGACCCCGGGGTCGTCGACGTCGGTGTCGCCCTGACCGAGGACCTGGCCGCCGAGCCCGGCGTCACCGCCGCCCTGTCCCACTGGTCGATCGGGCTCGGCGAGCTGTCCCCCCTGCGCAGCGAGGACGGGACCCAGGCGCTGGTGTTCGCCACGCTGGAGGGCGACGAGAGCGACGTCGTGCACCTGTCGGGCGAGCTGTCCGAGACCTACTCGGGTGAGCGCGACGGCGTCACGGTCGTCGCCACCGGCCGAGGGGAGGTCACCCGCCAGGTCAGCGAGCAGTCCGAGGAGGACCTCCAGAGAGCCGAGTTGCTCAGTGCGCCGCTGATCCTGGTCGCGCTCGTCATCGTCTTCGGGTCACTGGTCGCCGCCTTCGTGCCCCTGGTGGTCGGCGTCGTGGCCGTGCTCGGCACCTTCCTCGTCCTCACGCTCCTCACGGGCCTGACCGACGTGTCGATCTTCGCCCTGAACATCACCACCGCCATGGGCCTGGGTCTCGGCATCGACTACAGCCTCTTCATGGTGTCGCGGTACCGGGAGGAGCTGGCCGCGGGTCGGCCGATGGAGGTCGCTCTGGCCCGCACCATGCAGACCGCCGGCCGCACCGTGGCGTTCAGCGGGGCGACGGTCGCCATCTCCCTCGCCGCGCTCTTGCTCTTCCCCGTGCCGTACATCCGGTCCTTCGCCTATGCCGGCGTGGCCGTCGTCCTCCTGGCCGCGGTGAGCTCGGTGGTCGTGCTCCCCGCGATGCTGGCCGTCCTCGGGCCCCGGATCGACAAGGGTCGGCTGTTCAAGCGTCGCGAGCCCGGGGGTCTCTGGCACCGGCAGGCCGTTCGGGTGATGAAGCGACCGTGGCCCTACATCCTCGCCGTCACGGCCCTCCTCCTGGTCCTCGCCGGCCCGTTCCTCGACCTGCGGACAGGCTCCGTCGACGACCGGGTCCTGCCGGAGACGGCGTCGAGTCGGGCGGCCCTCGACGACATCCGGGCCGGGTTCCCCGGCCGGGAGTCCTCCGCGCTGAACATCGTCATCCCCGGCGGCGCGGCCGACCTCGAGGCGCTCACCGCCTACGCCATCGAGGTGTCGGCCCTGGACGACGTCGAGCGGGTGGACGGTGTCACCGGCTCGTTCGTCGACGGCGAGCAGCTGGCCCCGGCCGAGCTGATCCCGGCGGACCTCCTCGCCCGGTTCGAGAGCGCCGAGGACCCCGAGGACACGTGGTTGTCGGCCGTGCCCACCGTCGAGCCGATCTCCAGCGCCGGTGAAGAGCTCGTGGCCGCCGTCCGGGCGGTTCCCGGCCCCGTCGACGAGGTGCTCGTGGGCGGCCCCTCGGCCCAGCTGGTGGACACCAAGGCCGCCATCAGCGATCGCCTCCCGTGGGCGGTCGCCCTCGTCGTCGTGGCCACCTTCGTCCTCCTCTTCCTCATGGTGGGCAGCCTCCTGGTCCCGCTCAAGGCGCTGGTGCTCAACGTCTTGTCGCTGACCGCCACCTTCGGCGCCATGGTCTGGGTGTTCCAGAAGGGGAACCTGGCCGACACCCTCGGGTTCACCGCGACCGGTTTCATCGACGTGACGACGCCGCTGCTGATGTTCTGCATCGCCTTCGGCCTGTCGATGGACTACGAGGTCTTCCTCCTGTCCCGGATCAAGGAGGAGTACGACCTCGATCGCGACAACGAACGAGCCGTGGCGATCGGGCTCGAGAAGACCGGTCGGATCGTCACCGCGGCCGCCCTGCTCCTGGCGATCGTGTTCGTGGCCATCGCCCTCTCCCAGGTGATGGTCGTGAAGCTCTTCGGTGTCGGGCTGGCCCTCGCCGTCCTGGTCGATGCCTTCCTGATCCGGGCGACCCTGGTCCCCGCCCTCATGCGGCTGGCCGGCCGCGCCAACTGGTGGGCCCCACGGCCACTCCGTCGCTTCCACCTTCGCTTCGGCATCTGGGAGAACGAGCCGATCGACCTGCTCGACCGCCGGGACGGCCTGGTCGCCGAGGACGACCGCTGACGTCAGGTCGCGGCGAGGACGGTCAGTCCCGCGCCGCGGACCTCGGCCCACCAAGGTCCCAACGTGGCCAACCCCTCCCGATGACCGACCTCGACGAGGTCGTCGAAGCGGTCGAAGTCGAGAATGGGGAACTGCTCGACATCAGGGCGCACCAGCACATCGCCCCGGTCCGCCGTGTCCTGGCCGCCTCCGCCCAGCTCGGTCAGCCGGGCCAGGAGGGAGACGATGCCCACGATCTCGGGTGATCGGCGGCCGGGATGGATGCGGTCCACCAGGATCCGCCATCCCCCCATGACCGTGGAGTCGGGGAGGTCGCCGGCCTGCAGACCTCGACGGACGCCGACGTCGACCGCGATGGCGGTGATGCCGTCGTGGCCCCGCCGCATCTCGCCCACGGGCAGGTTGTCCACCAAGCCGCCGTCGACGAGGACGTCGCCGTCCTGTGCCACGGGCGGGAACACGCCGGGGATCGACATGCTCGCCCGGATCGCCCGCCAGGCCAGGCCCCTTCGGTGCACCATCGGTCCCATCCGGGTGAGGTTGGTCGAGACGCAGAAGAAGTCCGTCCAGAGGTCCTCGATGTCCGCGTCACCGGCCGCGGCCTGCAATCGCTCCGAGATCCGACGCCCGGAGGCGATCGAGGAGACGGGAAGCGTCAGATCGAGCGGATTGGACTCGGTCACCATGCCCCGCCGGAGCACGTCGGCGACGCCGTCGATCGGCCAGCCCCGGGCGACGGCGCCGGCGACGAGGGAACCCGCGCTGGTCCCGCCGATGGCATCGATGGGGATGCCGAGCTCGCCCATGGCGCGGATGACACCGATCTCGGCCATACCCCGGGCGCCGCCGCCCGAGAGCACCAGACCCAGGCCCCGGTCGGTCAAGAGCCGGCCGACCCGGGCGGCGTCGTCGACGGCTCCCTCGCGGACGTGGTGGTGTCGACGCAGATCACGGTCCGCCAGCCACCGATGGGTGCCCGTCGGGACGTTCAGCGAGGGTGGGTGCACCAGGACCAGCTCGACCGCCACGGGCACCCGCCGGCGGTGGTCGGCCAGCACCCGCTCCACAGCGCGGGGACCGGTGGTCGAGTGCCGTCGCCCACGAGGAGCACCACGTCGGCCTGGCGCAGACAGCGTCGGGTCCACTCGTCGTCATCCGCGGCCGCGAGGTAGAGCACGAGCTGGTGGTCGTGCTCGAGGGCGTTCAGCCACGCGGTGACCGAGGGCCGGCCGGTGCGTCCTTCGCGGCGACGACGGCGAGTGACGGCATCGCGGTGGCCAGTTCCGTCGCCAGCATCTCCACGAACCCGCGGCCGCGGTCACCCTCGTGGAGCACGACCGCGGTGATCGTGGCCACGGGGCGGGCCGAGCTCTCCCCCGCCGAGATCCTGCGCAGGCGTTCGATCACCTGCCCGGCGATCGGCCGGAGCAGCATCGGGGACTGGGCCAGCAGTTCCTCGAAGGCCTCCACCGACAGGCGGAGGACCAGCGAGTCGCGCAGCGCCACCACCGTCGCCCCCCGCGGCTGGTCGGTGAGGAGCGCCGCCTCACCGACGACTTCACCCCGACCGGCCTCCCCGATCACCGAGAAGTCGTCACCGGCGCCCAGTCGGGCCTGCAGCCGCCCCGAGAACACCAGGTAGATGCCGTCGGCGGGATCGCCCTCACGGATGAGGACCTCGCCGCCCTCGACCATCACCGTCTCGAGTCGGCCGGCCAGCAGCTGCCGCTCCGCGTCGTCCAGGGTGCCGAACAGCTCGGACTCGGCCAGAAACGCCAGCACCTCCTCGGATGCCAGTTCGGCCTCGGCCATCGACGAGAAGGTAGAGGACCACGAGCTCGGCCCGCGACTGCGGGCCCCGGTGCCCTTCCGTCAGCGCCGCTCGGCGGCGACGTCGCTGGCCACCCCGTGGGCCTGGGGCGTCCCGGTCAGAGCCTCGATGAAGTCGGCCCGTTCCAGCGTCCAGAGCTCTCCGGCCGTCCGGGCCTCGACGGTGGCGTTGCGGGGCTCGTCGAGGAGCAGAGCGACCTCACCGAAGGAATCTCCCGGGCCCAACTCGGCCAGGGACCCCTCACCGCGACGCACGCCGAAGACACCCCGCTCGACGATGTAGAAGCGATCCCCGACCTCACCCTCGGTGATGACCCGCTGCCCGGCGCTGACGCCGACGCGCTGGAGACGCAGGGCGAGGCCCTCCATGGTCGCCGGGTCGAGGGCCCGGGTGATGGGCACCAGGCGCAGGAGGCCGAGTTGGCGCTCCGGGGCTGCCGTGCCCTGCTCCGCACGACTGAGGACCCAACCCGACACCAGGGCGGCCACCACGGTTGCGGCGCCGACGATCGGCGAACGCCTGGGGCACGGTGAACAAGGAGTCGAGCGGCGCGGCGACGACCGCCCCGACGAACGTCGAGCCGATGAAGGCCGCCTCCGCCAGTCCGAGGGCGCGGGTGAGCAACGGACCGGGGACGAGCCGCTGCAGGAGCGTCCGGGTGGCCAGGTCGGCGACGGCGGCCGCGGTGGCGGCCACCATCAGGACGAGGACGGCCACGGCGAGATCGGGGGCATAGCCGACCGTCGCCAACACCGCCCCCCACACGACCAGACCCTGCGCCACCCAGCGACTCAGCCGGGCCCGACCGGCGAGGAGGCCGGCGGCGATCCCGCCGAGCACCAACCCGGCCCCGAGCCCGGCGCTGAGCCACCCCACCGCGGCGTCGCCGACGGCCAACGTGTCGACGGCGAGCGGGACGACCAGGACACGGGCGGCGCCCATCGCGACGTTGATGACCACGATGCTCCCGAAGGCGGCCCGGGCGCCGGGACCCTGACGCAGGACGCGGAGCCCGTCGCGCAACTCGCTGCGGGCGCTGGCCGGAGAACGGGTGAGGGCCGGTCGGTGATGGTGGTGAAGGGTGGCCAGTCCCAGGCCGGCCGGTACGAGAAGGGCCGCGGCGATGGCGAACACCGCGCCCACCGACATGAGCGCCAGGACCAGCCCGGCGAGGAGGGGGGCCACCAGGCTGCCGATCCCTTCGGCGCTGGAGAGCACGGCGTTCGCCGCCGTGAGATCCTCGGGACCGTCGGCCACCTCGGGCAGGAGGCTGCGGTGCAGCGGTCGGGTGGCCGCCACGATCACCGAGATCAGGGCCGCGGCCACGTAGGCGACGGCCGTCGGCCCGTCGGCGAGCAGGACCGCGGCGCCGACCGCGCACGACAACCCGAGGGCGAGGTAGCGGCGCCGAAGGAGAACGGCCGGACCGTGGCGGTCACCGGCCGTCGCCGCCAACGGCGCGATCAGGGCGGCGGGTGCGAGTTGGATGGCGGCCACGAGCGCCACGGCACCGGTGCCGCCCCGTTCGTAGGCGAAGACGAGAATGGCGATGTAGGTGCTCAGGTCGGCGACGACGAACACGACATAGGCCAGCGCCAGGCGGCGGAGGTCGGGTGATCCCATGACCCGACGCAGCGGGCTGTCTCGCGTGGCCACGGGCGGAAGGTAACGAGCGACCACCGCCGAATCCCGGGCTGTCAGATGCTCTTCACCGACCCGTAACGAACGGGTCGGGCGTCGCTGGCGCTGAGTATCGTCAAACGGTGAGCAGCCGATCGGACGTCCTCGCCCTGACCAGCGCCCTGCCGGAGCGCCGGCTCGAAGCCGGCGAGGTGTTGTTCGGGCAAGGCCACGGCGGCCATGTCGAGGTCGCCGTGGTCATCGAGGGGCGCTGCGGGTCGAGCTCGACGACATCGTGCTCGCCGAGCTCTCTGTTCCCGGGACCTTCGTCGGCGAGATCGGGGCGTTGCTGGGCACCGCCCGCAGCGCGACCGTCGTGGCCGGGGAGCCGTCCACGGTCCGAGTGATCGGCGATCCGGAGGCGTTCTTCGCCACCCACCCCGAGGTCGGCCTCGAGCTGGCTCGCCAGTTGGCCGGCCGGCTCCACCGCCTACTGGCCTACCTGGCCGACGTCCGGAGCCAGTACGCGGGGGCCGAGGGTCACCTGACGATGATCGACTCGGTCCTCGGCCGGCTGGCGTCCCGCCCCGCCGTGGTCATCGAGCCCGGTTCCGACCGGTCCCCCGACTACTGATCGGCGCTCAGGGCGCCGTCGCCGAACGACACCTCGCCGGAGCCCGCGGACGACCACCAGCTGGCCGTGCCCCCGTCGAGATCGAGGAAGGTGTGGGCCGGAACCGGTCCGAGCTGGTACCCGCTGTTGAAGAGCCAGGTGGCGCCCCGCTGCTCGACCCAACCGCCCGCGGCGACGAAGGGGGCCTGGTGGATGTGGCCGCAGAGGACGACGTCGGGCTGGTGGAGCTCGAGCAGTCTCGGGAGCTCCGGGTCGCCGTAGTGCTGCGAGCCGGTCCACGAGAGCGGGCCCTCGGGGGGCCGTGGTAGGCCCACAGCCAACGGCCGGTCCTCGACCGGCCCGCTTCGGCCAGGTGGGCCTCGAGCTGCCGCAGGGTCTGAGGCCCTTCCCACCAGGCGCAGGCCGTCACCAACCAGCTCGCCGACCACCGCGCTGTCACCGTCGACCAGCGCCCCCCGATCTCGGGCCTCGGACAGCCAGGCGGTGGCCTTCTCGCCGCCGTCGTCCCGATGGTCGAGATCGTGGTTGCCGGAGCAGGCCACCGTGGTGCGTCCGATCGGCGAACCGGGCCAGGTACTCGAGGACGACGGTGATCTGGGCGTCCAAGGGGACGTTCGACGCGATGTCCAACAGGTCCCCCGCGACGACCAGGAGGTCGACGTCGACCGCCTGCTCCAGGACCCAGTCGAACTTCCGCAGGTCGTAGTGCAGGTCGGCTACGAGCAGTGCGCGCAAGGCGACAGTCTCGCATCGCCACCCTCGGTTCCCCTCGGTTCCCCTGGTCATCGGGGCCCTCCTGGAGGCCACTGCCCGTGAATTTCTCCGATTGACGGCCTCAGCACAGATCGGGACCACATGCATCGCGTTGTCGCGACAGCAACGCTGGAGCGGCAGACCGGGCTGGTTGTACCCCGCTCGACGATGTACGTTCATGCCGAAAGCGGAGGGAACCAACATGAGCAATCGGCTACGAGCCGCGATCGCGATCGCGGCAGTCATCACCTTGGCGGCAATCGGACTGGCGACCACCTCGGCCGTCTCCGAATCGTCGCTCGGTGCCACCGAACCGCCGGAGGGATGCGTCGACGTCAGCCCGGAGACCGGTCAGGTCGTCTACAGCTGCACGTCCGATGTCGGGCTTCTGCGCCTGCACCTCGGCAGCTCCGACTACTTCCGATTCGAGCCGGTGGAAGGCCCCGCGATCAACCAGGCGATCAACACCTCCGGCTGCCGAGCGACCCTGGCCACGGCCAACCGACTGGTGACCCTCACCCCTGGTCCGTCCGGGGCGACGCTCGGGCAGCGCAGGGACAGCATCGGGACCCAGTTCAACGAGGGCAACGGCGAACCGTGCGCCCAGGTCAACGACACCGGCCCGAACGGTCAGAGCCTCGTCCTCTCGCTGGGCTCCGGCATCGGCATCGACGGCGCGCTCGTGGATTGGGCCGAGATCGACTTCGAACGCAAGTACGACGGTGTCGTCCGAGCTCAGTTCTTCGCTGGCGGTCCGCAGGGAACGTCGGTCGGCGAGCATGCTCCTCGGCTGCTCCGCCTCCCTCAGCGACTGTGGGCCGGACTCCGGCGATGGTGACAACTTCCGGCTGGACACCCAGAACCCACCCGGTGGCCAGCCCTCGCCGGACCCGTTCGACACGATCGTCCTCAGCCTCGACGCCTCGGGCCCGTCCAACGGGGCGTTCTCCCTCGAGGGCGGTGCCGACGGCACCGCACCGGGGCCGGTCGGCTCGACCCTGTCGGTGAACCCCAACGACTCGCTCTTCCACGTGATCACCCGCGAGACGATCACCTACGACGGGATACTCGACTGCGCCGACACCGCCACGGTTCCGGTGCCGAGCCCGTCCGGCCCCGCCACGAGCTCCAGCGTCACCCGCATGGAGAACAAGGAGGGTGACTGCGTGCTCGTTCCCTACACCCTCGAGGCGGGTATCGACGGCTCGACCGGTGAGCAGACGGTGGACTTCATCGTGGGCCTGACCGGCCAGGAGAACGCCGCAGTTCGAGTGGCTCGTGGAGTGGGACCCCGAGCCCGCCGTCTACCCGCTGGCCAAGACGACCTCGATCGACTTCGGTGACGGCCCCAGCCCGTTGCAGTGGTGCGGCGGCACCTACGACCCGGACGCGGCTCACGCCCGACCTGCGGATGGCCGGCGTCGTTCCCGTCAGCGGGTTGAGCGGGTGCCTCGCCTACCAGCAGCAGGTCCTGACCGGCGGCCAGGTCCAGGTGACCGAGGTGCTCCTGCTCAGCGACGACCCGCGCGTGTCGCGCTAGGTGGTCACCCGCTGAGCTCGAGCGAGGCGGGTGGGCGTGCCCCGAGTCGGGACAGCAGCTCACCTGCCTCCTGCTCGGCGCCCGGATCGTCCCCGTCGACGAGTGGTCCGGGCCGACAGGAGCATCGCCAGCTCGTAGACGAGCTCCTGTCGCCGTGCCGTGGCGATGCCCTCGTCGATGCGCTCGATCCCGAGCTCGACGGAACCCGTCGCGGCCAGGGCCAGACCTTCCACCCGCGCCAGCGTGGCCTCGAACATCGCCGTCCCCTCGCCGGCCGCGCGCTTCGGCCTCGGTGAGCCGGTCCAGCGCGGCAGCCGGTTCGCCGGCCACGAGGTCGCACTCGGCTCGGTAGATGGAGGCTTCCAGCACGCTGCTGTCGAGCCCCATCTCGGCCACGTCGACGAGGACCTGGTCGAGAAGCCCGATCGCACTGCCGAGGTCGCCGAGGGCGAGCCGAGCGCGAGCCAGGTTGATCTCCGCATAGGTGGCACCGTCGACGAAGCCCGAGGCCCGAAGGGTGCGCGCAGCCTCGGTCAGCGGCTGTGACCGCGTCCTCGTCCCGGCCCTGGCACACCCGGATCTCGCCCACGAAGGCGGTCGCCAGCGCCGACTGGACGGTGTCGCCGGTCCGCTCGCCGCGGCTCGCGCCTGTTCGAGATGGTCGAGGGCCCGATCCCAGTCGCCGACGTAGTAGAGCTCGAAGGCGAGGTTGTTGTGGACCTTGGACTGCCCCGTCAGGTCGCCCAGCTCCTCGTAGATGGCCAGCGCCTCGAGCGCATTCTGCTCGCCTGCGGGTCGACCGAGCATCCGGGTCATCCCGTCGACCATCATCAGTGCCTGGGCGAGACCCTCGAGCTCGCCCGCGGCGCGGGCCGCGGCCACGGCGATCTCGGCCAGGCGCAGGCCGTCCGCCGGCCGCTCCTGGGCGCAGCGGATCCCGGATCGAAGGGCCAGGGCGCGGGCGGCGAGTCGGTCCGCCTCGACCGAGTCGACATCGTCGAGCACGCTGACGACCTTGGCCGTGTCGCGCAGGGCGACGCTGAAGCGCCCCGCCCGCTCGTAGGCCCGGGCCCGCTTGAGGATCGCGCCGGCCACCATCTCGGGACCGACGGCCAGTCGGGCGGCCCGACCGTAGGCGTCGAGCGCCTCGTCGAAGCGCGCGGATGCGACGTGCACGTCACCGAGGTGCGTCCAGACCTCGCCGACCTCGTCGGGCCCGACGGTGCCCAGTCGCCGGGCCGCCGCGAGCGCCCATTCGTAGTGCGTCGCCGCCGCCATGTTGGCCGCCGCGCCCCGGGCCCGATCGCCGGCGAGCCGGGCGTAGGTCCAGGCCTCGGCGTACTGCTGGGCGCGGAAGTGGTGCAGCGACAACAGGTCGACCATGCCGTCGAGGTCGTCGCCGCCGGTCTCGCGGGTGATCGTCGCCGCGCCGCGCGTGCAACTGGCGGCGACGGGCGAAGGACAGCCTCTCGTAGGCCGCATCGCGCACGACGGCCTGGCGGAACCGGATCCGATCGGGCTCCTCGGGCTCCAGGAACCGGTCGAGATCCTCGCGGGTGGCCTCATCGATGTGCAGGGCGTCTTCGGCCAGCAACGAGTTCAACGACGACAGTCGCATGCTCGTGCCGAGCACCGAGGCGTAGCGCAGGATCCGGTGGGGCAGGGGCCGCAGGGCGTCGATCTGGGTGCCGATCACCGCCTCGAGCGACTCGGGGAGCTCGGCCCCGTCGGCGTCACGGCGGGCCTGCACCAGGCCGTCGAGGTGCAGCGGGTTGCCGCCGGACTGCTCCACCAGCCGAGCCACGTCCTGGGGACGCAACGGCGAGGCCGCGGTCGCCTCGTTGACCAGCGTGGTGGCGGCGTCCTCGTCGAGCGGCGTGAGCTCGATGGTCGCCGCCGGCCCAGCTTCGACCGCCGGCGGTGTCGGAACGGCGGGTGGCGATCACCAGCCAGCCGTGGTCGTCGGCCCGGGCCGCCGATCCGCTCCACCAGGCCCACCGACGTGTCATCCAGCCAGTTGGCGTCCTCGACCACGACCACCACCGACGACCCCGAGACGAGGCTCGCCAGCTCGACGATGACGTCGGCCGTGCGGTCGGGCAGGAATCGGGGCTCGATGGCCTCGGACTCGGGCGTCGCGGGCGACATCGACGTGGGCGACCCGACCCACCAACGGCAGGAGCGGTTCGAGATGGGGGGCGAGCGCCCGGACCCGGTCGCGGAGCGCGGCCTGCTGGGCCTCCGGCCCACCCGATACCGCCCCCAGGATCCGCCGGACCGGGTCGCGGAACGCCCGATAGGGCATGGCGCTGCCGTAGGACTCGCCGCGGATGGTGACGACCGGCATCGAGAGGCCGGTCGTCACCTCGTCGACCAACCTCGACTTGCCCGTCCCCACCTCGCCCACGAGTTCGATCACGCCGCCGATCCCGTCGGACTCGAGGCGGTCCAGCGCGGTCTGCACGACGGCGAGCTCGGCGTCGCGGCCGACGAAGGGCAGCTCCTCGGTCGACCGGGTCCTGGCGATCACCGAGCTCACCGCCCACCGCGTAGGCGTGGACCTTGGCGCTCTTGCCCTTGACCGCGAACGGCTCGAGCTCGACGGTCTCGAACACGGTCGCCGATCGGTCGAGCACGGCCGGGGTGGCGTAGAGCTCACCCGGCGGGGCCGCGGCCATCAGCCGGGCCGCGAGGTTCACCGTGTCGCCCATGACGGTGTAGGCGGTGCGGAAGGGCGCGCCGATCTCACCGGCGAAGACATGGCCTCGGTTGACGCCGATCTTGATCGGGAGGGTGGTCGGGGCATCGACGACGGCCCGCAGGGCCCGCAGCATCCGCCGCTCGTCCTCCTCCACCGCGATCGGCACACCGGCGGTCAGGATGAACTTTCCGCCGTCGGCGTCGATGTCCGAGGCGAGGAAGCAGACCCCCTGGCGCTCGGCCGCGTGCTGCACGACCCGGGTCACCTCGTCGAGGGCGGCGGCCACCGCATCGGGCCCGAGCCGATCGTGGAGCTCGTCGACCCCCTTGTACTTCACGAAGGCCACGACGCCGACGCGGTGTTCGGGCTCGACCTCACCGGTCTGCAGGTGGCCGCGCAGGCCGACCGGGATGCAGCGCACCACCGCCTCGATCGGAACGTCGCGGCGGGGCGCGAGGGCCGACGGGAGCCACCGGAGGCTTGCGCCACTTCAGCACCCAGCCGTCCCCCTTGGCGACGGTGGCCGCGCCCCGGGGGAGGGCGTCGCGGACGGCGGTGCTGACCAGGATCTCCCCGGCGTCGGCCGTGCCCTCCATCTCGATGGTCCCGGTGGCGCCGGGACCGGTGATGATCAGCTCCCGGTGGGAGTCGCCCACCAGGTAGGCGTGCATGGTGCCCGTGTGGAGGCCGATCGACATCTTCAGCGGTACCCGCCCGACCGAGGTGGCGATGCGGGCCGACTCCCGCAGCGCGGCCGCGCATCTCCACCGCGGCACCGCAGGCCTGAACCACGTGCCCGTCGCCGCGGAACAACAGGAGCAAGGCGTCGCCGCCGAACTTGACGAGGTTCCCGCCGCGCTCGTGGGCGAGGGAGATCATCGATCCGAACACGCGCCGGAGGACCTCGGTCAGCTCCTCGGCGCCGATCCGGCCCCGGGCGGCCAGCTTCTCGGAGAGGTTGGTGAAGCCGGAGATGTCGACGAAGCACATCGTCGCGTCGAGCTCCCGGTGGAGGGCACCGGGCGTGTCGAGGTCCCATTCCGCGGCGACAGCCGGCACATAGCGGATGGCCGCACCATCGGTGTTCTCGCTCACCCGCGACCGGCTCCCGACACGACCACCATTGTGGCGTGCCTCCGGTACGGGGCGTGATCAGCGGCTGCTCGATCGGGCTCACTCGGCTTCGAGCTCGGCGGTGACGAGGTCGGCGAGGCGCCGCAACTCGGCCAGCTGGTCGTCGTCGAGCAGCCGGGGCCGGCGGTCGACGACGCAGAGGGTCCCGGCCCGGGTGCCGTTCGACAAGGTCAGGGGGGCGCCCGCGTAGAAGCGGAAGCGGGGGCCGGACGCCACGAGGGGGTTGTCGGCGAAACGAGGATCCGCGAAGGCATCCGGGACCTGGAACACGTCGTCGCCGAGGATGGTGTAGGCGCAGACGGCCATGTCGCGGGGGGTCTCGGCGACCTCGACGCCGTGCCGGACTTGAACCACTGGCGGTGCTCGTCGACCAGGGTGATCAGGGCGATGGGCACGTCGAAGGTCGAACTGGCCAGGTCCGTGTAGCGATCGAAGCGGGGCTCGGGGTCGGTGTCGAGCACCTCGAGATCGTGCAGGGCCTGCAGGCGGGCCGCCTCGTCGTGGGGGAGCGGGTGCGGTCTGCCACTGGCAGGCCCGACGCAGCAGCCAGGCCCGCAGCTTGGTGCGCACGTAGCCGGCGCTGGCGGGCCACTCCAGCGAGTCCGTGATGGCCACGTCGTCACCGCTCGTCGGCGGGTTGGCCGGTGGCGGTGACTGCGATCAGGCTGATGTCGCCGCCCGGCCGCTTCTCCATGGCGCCGACGGCGTGGGCGAACTCGGCCAGCACCTCGCTGTCGTCCTGGTCCTCGAGGACGACGATCGCGGGGTGCTCCCGCCGGGCGATCTCGACCGCCTCGGCGTGGTCGGTGGTCTCCCAGACCTCGAGGTCCTCCTCCTCCGCCGCCTCCCGCAGGATCGTCGGCGATCTCGGGGCTGCGCACGGCGAGCAGCACGCTGCGGGCCATGTCCTCGAGCAGCGGGATGGGGATCGGCCGGGCGGCGCCTTGGATGCCGCTCGAGGTGCCCCGCAGCTCGATCGTCTCCCCCTCCGCGGCCGCGATGACCTCGCCGGCGAAGCCCAGCTCCGAGGCGAAGGCCCTGGACGTGGCGACGAGGTCGTCGACGGCCTCGTCGGTACGGGAAGGGTCGTGGTGGAAGAGGGCCACCTGTTTCACGCCCGCCAGGTCGGCGACCGAGACGACGTACTCCACCGTGCTGTGGCCCCAGCCCACCTTGGCGGGGTACTCCTCGGCGAGGTACTGGGCGTCGTGGATCAGAAGGTCGGCCCCGCGGAAGAGGCCGGCGTGGTCGAGGTCATGGCGGCTCGTCGCCGGGTCGCCGCCGGTGGCGAGGCGCCGGTCGTGGGGCTCGTGGTCCGTGGCGTACACAACCGTGGCTCCATCGACCTCGAGGCGGTAGCCGAGGGTGAGCGCGGGGTGGTTCAGGTAGCGGCTGGTGACCGTGATGTCGTCGATGTCGAAGGTGCACTCGACCAGGTCGTGGTACCGAACGGTCGCCGTGAGCTGTTCGATCGACACGGGGAAGTAGGCGTACTGCATCTGCCCGGCGAGGGTCTCGCTGAGCGACCCGGCCAGGCCCCGGGGCCCGTAGATGTGCCACGAGCTGCCGGGCTGGAACAGCGGAGCGAAGAACGGCAGGCCCTGGATGTGGTCCCAGTGGGTGTGGCCGATGAGGAGGTGGCCCTCGATCGGCACACGCGCCACTGCGGGCGACGAGGTCCTCGCCGAGGCCATGGGCGCCGGTGCCGCAGTCGAGGACCACGATGGTCCCGGCGTCGGAACGGACTTCGACACAGGACGTGTTCCCGCCGAAGCGCAGCGTGGAAGGTCCCGCCTTGGCGATCGATCCTCGTGTTCCCCAGAAGGTCACCTGCATGCGACTGCCCCCTGGCCCGACCGTAGCCAAGCGGGGCGGGTCGGACACCCGAGTCGTCTCGGCGTCCCGTGGATCTCGTGCGCCCGCGGCGGCCGTCCGGTCCTTGGCCCCGGGCCGGCGGCCGTGCCGAACGGCCTGTCGGGCCCGCCGGTAAGGTCCGCGCCGTCCCGTACGTCCCGAACGGGCTCGAAAGGCGCATCCCATGACGGCAGTGGGATACGGCGCCGGCTGTGGCGGGCGCCTGGCCCAGGAGGAGCCGGGTACGTCCGGCGCGGGGCTGACGGCCGGGCAGCCCCCTGCCGCCCACGGACGAGACTGACCCGTGGAGCGACTCAGCGGGTTGGACGCCAGCTTCCTGTACACCGAGTCGCCCACGGTGCACCTCCACACCCTGAAGATCGGGGTGATCGACCCGGCGTCGGCGCCGGGTGGGTACGACTTCGAGCGCTTCGTCGACGTCCTCGACGAGCGGCTCCACCTCCTGCCGCCGTTCCGGCGCCGCGTGGTCCGGGTGCCGTTCGGCCTGCAGCACCCGGTCTGGATCGAGGACGCCGACTTCGACATTCGTCGTCACGTGCGCCGGGTCCGCGCCCCGCCCCCGGCGGCTCCCGGGAGCTGGACGCCTGCATCGCCGAGGTGGCGTCCACCCCGCTGTCCCGCGATCGCCCGCTCTGGGAGATCTGCGTCGTCGAGGGCCTGGCCGACGGCCGCGTCGGGCTTCGTGGCCAAGCTCCACCACGCGGCCGCCGACGGGCTCGCCGCCGCCCGGCTGCTGGCCAACGTCATGACCCTGAGTGCGGAGAGCTCCGTCGCCGTCCCGAACCCGGTGTCGGCCCCTGGCGAGGGGAGCCGGCGCCGGGCCGCCGCCGGCTGCTGGCCGACGCCGTCGTCGACCTCGGCCGACTGGCCTATGGCCCTGCCCGGGCTGCTGATCCGCACGCTTCGGCCGCTTGCCGGAGGTGCTTCGGGTCCGCCGCCAGACGACCGACCTACCTCCCGGGGCCTTCGCCGGTCCCGCCACGTCGTTCAGTCGTGCGCTGACCGCCCGACGGGCGTTCGCGTCCTGTGCCCTGCCCCTCGATGACCTCCGGCAGGTCAAGACCGCCTTCGACGTCACCGTCAACGACGTGGTCCTCGCGTGTGTCGCCGGCGCCCTGCGGGCTCACCTCCTCGCCGGCGGCGAGCCCGTCGACCGACCGCTGGTCGCCTCCGTGCCGGTCTCCACCGACGCCGCGGACACGTCCCGCCTCATCGGCAACCGGACGTCGAACCTCCTGACGGCGCTGCGGGTGGACCTGGCCGACCCGGCCGAGCGCCTGCGGGCCACGGGACGGCTGACGGCGTCGGCCAAGGCCATCCAGGAGGCCCTCGGCGCCGAGACGATGGCGCAGTGGGTCGAGTACGCCCCGCCAGTTCGTGTTCCGGCTGATCTGGCGTCATCTGGTTCCCCGGATCCGCCGTCCCCCGGTGAACGCCATCGTCTCCAATGTCACCGGGCCTCGGGATCCGCTGTTCATCGCCGGGGCCGAGCTCGTGGCGCTGCAGAGCGTCGGTCCGCTGCTGGAGGACGTCGGTCTGAACGTGACGGTGTGGAGCTACTGCGGCTCGATGCAGGTCGCGGTCCTGTGTTGCCCCGACACGCTGCCGAACCCGTACGTGGTCACCGACGGCATGAGCGCCGCCCTGGCCGAGCTCCTGGCCTGAGGTCGCGCCGGCCGCGAGGTGGGTTCGCGGACGTTTCGCCGGACCAGTTCGATCGGCGACGAGGGTAGGGCCATTGGCCCCTGGCCCAGATCGCGGGATCGGGGGAGATGGCGACATGGCACACGTCGCCGAGTTGGTCCGTCCACCCCTGTGTCCGCGCCGGGTTGCAGCCATGACGCCCCGTCGGGTGGTGCTGGCCGTGGCCGTCGTCGGCGCGCTCCTCGGGGCCGCCTGCTCGGGCGACCGAGGAGTGGACGAGTCGGGTGGGCTGGGCGTGGGGCGGCGAGGCCACGGCCTCTGCCGAGGAGGCCGCCGGCGGGCGCGGGCGACTTCGGCGACCTGGTCGGCGTCTGCGGCCCGAACGAGGGCGGCGGCGCCGTCGCCGACGCCGGGCCCGAGGAGATCCAGGGGATCACCGAGGACACCATCACCCTGGGCACCGTGGCCGACCCGGGCTTCGAGGGCCGCCCGGGCCTGAACCAGGAGATCTTCGACACCGCCGAGGCCTTCGTCGCGTGGTGCAACGAGGCGGGGGGCATCAACGGCAAGGAACTCGAGCTCAACCTCCACGACGCCGCCATCACCGAGTACCAACCGGTGATGGCCGAAGCCTGCGGCCAGGACTTCGCCATCGTCGGGTCCGGTGCCGTCCAGGACAACTTCTGGGCCACGACCGGCGCGGCGTGTGACCTGATCGACATCGCCGGGTTCTCAGTCACCCCCGAGAAGGCGGGTCAGGCCGGACAGGACCCCATCGAGGCCCGGTCGGTCCAGCCCGTCCCCAACGCGGCCGACCGCTTCCAGGTCGGCTCCTTCCTGATGGTCGGCGAGGCCGACCCGGAGGCCCAGGACCGAGCGGGCATCGTGTTCGGCGACCTGGACACCCTCATCTTCCGGAAGGACCAGGTGATCGACGCCCTGGAGCAGGTCGGGTACACGTTCGTCCACGAGTCGTCCTACAACCTCCTGGGCGAGTCCAACTGGGGTCTGTTCGCCGCCGCCCTCGACCAGGACCAGGTGGAGTACCTGCACTACGTCGGGGAGGGCGAGAACTTCGCGCTGCTCACCCAGGCCATGGACGAGGTCGGTTACCGCCCCGAGCTGATGCTCATGGAGACCAACCTCTATGACGAGGGCTGGGTCGAGGCGGCCGGTGCCTCGGCCGACGGGGTGTTCGTGCGCACGGTCTTCTGGCCCTTCGAGGAGGCCGACCAGAACCCGGCCACCCAGCAGTACCTCGATCTCCTGGAGGCCCAGGGGGGCAAGGTCGCCCAGCTCGGGGTCCAGTCCATGTCCGCATGGCTGCTCTTCGCCCAAGCGGCCCGCGACTGTGACCGGGCCGACGACCTCACCCGCAGCTGCGTTCTGGAGGCGGCCGCCTCGGTGACGGGCTGGACGGGCGGTGGACTGCACGCGCCGACCGAGCCCGGGACCAACGAGCCCACCCCGTGCACGATCGTCCTCCAGGTCCAGGACGGCGAGTTCACCCGGTACGCCCCCGACGAGGGCTATGACTGCGGTGAGGAGAGCGACCAGCCCTACGTGGTCGAGGTCGACGCCTGACCGTTGACGGCGAGTGCCCGCTAGCCGAGCCAGGCCGCGAGGCGATCCTGCTCGTAGGCCTGCTTGGCCCGGAACTGCTCGTCGTCGGCTTCGGTGAGAGTCACGGCGGGACGGGGCTCGGCGTAGAAGTCGCCCTCGACGTAGGCCACCTTCTCGCCGGGCAGCTCGAGGAAGCAGAAGCCGTGCCCGTCGAAGCTCGCCCGCTCCGTGCCGAGCAGGTCGGCGGCGATGTTGTGGGCCGCGACCGTCGCCCTGGGCGGCGGCGAACACGCCGGCCTTGGGGAGCGCGCCGATGGCGTTGGGGATGTTGGTGCAGTCGCCGACGGCGTAGACCCGGTCGATGCCGGTGGCCAACGTGTGGCGGTCGGGCTCGATCCACCCCGACGGCCGCGGCCAGGCTGCTGTCGGCCACCACCGGTGGCGGCGCCGACGCCGGGACACCCAGCAGCACCCGGTAGTCGACCGTGGACCCGTCGCCGAAGGTCACCTGTCGCTCGGCGCCGTCCACGGCGGTCACCGGGGACTCGGAGAACAGCTCGATGCCCCGCTCGGCCAGGAAGCCGGCGACGTAGCGGCTGGCGTCGGGCCCGGCCACCGGCAGGGTGATCGGCTGCGGCGTGGAGATCGCCACCCCGACCCGGTCCCGCACGCCCCGGGACCGCAGCCGCTCGTCCACCAGCAGCGCGGCCTCGAAGGGTGCGGGCGGGCACTTGAACGGTCCGCCGAGGATCGAGACCAGCACCCGCCCCTCGTCCACCGCGTCGAGGGCGGCGTGCATGCCGGGTAGCTCCCGGCCGTCGTAGAGGTCGAAGGCCCCCTCGCCGCTCAGCAGCTCCCGGTGGGCGGGACTGGGCCCGGCGCCGAGCGCGACGAGCAGGGCATCGGCCTCGAGCGACCCGGCCGTGGTCTCCACCGCGCACCGAGCGGGGTCGATGGCGGTGATCTCGGCGTGCACGAACCGGACGCCACGGGCATCGAGCGCCGTCAGCGACCGGGTCCCGTCGGCCAGCGGCCGGGTGCGGGCGAGGTCCCAGAGCTTGGCGAACCCCATGTAGAACTCGTCGGCGGCCGAGACCAGGGTGACCTCGAGCTCGGGATGGGCGATGCGCAGCTCCCGGGCGGCGGCGAGGCCGCCGAAGCCACCGCCGAGGATCAGGACGTGGGACATGGACCCTCCCGGGTCGGGGATCGGCGTGCGGGCCGAGCCTACGGGTTGGACGACGCCCGGTCCCGTCCGCCCGTCGGCGGCTCCTGGGCCGGCCGTCCGCGGGGTGACGACGCCGTTGACCGGCGCCCCCTCGGGCTGACCTCTCGGACGGGCTGTGATCGCCTACGCTCACGCCTTCGTCCCTACAGGAGCAGTCGGCATGACCCAGTCCCGGACGGTGCGCACCAGCACCGGTTCCGGCCCCATGAGCGAACCGCGCCGCGTGATCGTCTGGGCCTTGGCGGGTGTAGCCGCGGTGGGGACGGCCCTCGCCGGAGCGGAACCGACCGCGTCGCCCGTGACCGACGTCCTGGTCAACGGGGCGGCCACGGTGCTCGTGGTCGTCCTCGCCTCGCGGGCGAGCGCGTGGACCTGGGTCCTCATGGCCGGCGTGGCCGCGGCCGGGGCCGACGGGCTCGGCCCGACGATGGCCGGAGTCGCCGCCCTCGCGATCGCCTTCGCGGCGATTGCCTTCGACCGCCACGACCGGTTCATCGGTGCCGCCGTGGGCGCCCTCGCCGTCCAGGGGCTGTTCCGCCTGCCGGGATGGGAGCCCCAGGGTCTGGCCACCGCCGTGGCCGTCGCCGCGGTCGTTCCGGTGCTCGTCTCGGGCTACCGGCGAAGCGAGCCCACCGTGCGGCGTTGGCTTGCGGTCGGAGCCGTCCTCGTCATCGTCGCCGCGCTCGTGTGCTCCGCCCTGGCCGTGGTGGTGGCCGTCGGGCAACGCTCGACTCTCGAAGAGGGCATCGACCGGGCTCGCGCCGGCCTGCGGGCCGCCGAAGCCGGCGACACGGACGAGGCCACGAGGCTGCTCCGCGAGGCCGAGCGGGCGTTCGGGGACTCCGCCGACGCCCTCGGCGCCCCCTGGATGGCGCCCGCGGCGGCCGTGCCGGTGGTCGGCCAGAACGTCGATGCGCTGGCCGTCGCGGCCGACCAGGGCACCGAGCTCGCGGCGACGGCCGCCGACGCGCTGGTCGACGCCGATCTGGACGAGATGCGGTTCGTCGACGGCGTGCTCGACCTCGAGCAGGTCGCGTCCTTCGGTCCCCCGCTGGAGCGGTCGGCCACGGCGCTGCATGCCGCCCTCGACGACCTCGCTGAGGTGAGCTCGTCGTGGCTGCTGCCGCCCGTCGAGGACCGGTACCGCAACTTCAGCGCCGAGTTGACCGATGCGGCCGCGGATGCCGAGGTGGCCGTCGAGGCCGTCGCCCTGGCCCCCGCGCTCTTCGGCGGCGAGGGCGATCGTCGGTACCTGATCCTGTTCACCACCCCCGCCGAGATGCGGGGCCTGGGCGGATTCGTGGGCAACTACGGCGAGCTCAGCGCGGTCGACGGGGACGTCGAGCTCACCCGCTCCGGTCGCGTCAACGACGTGAAGCCCGCCGTCGGCGCTCCTCCGTGGACCATCACCGGCCCCGCCGACTACCTCGAGCGTTGGGGCCGGTACGAGGTCGGGAGGTACGTGCAGGACACGACGTACTCGCCGGACTTCCCCTCGGTGGCCCAGGTCTGGGAGGAGATGTACCCGCAGATGCCGGGCGGGGGAGCCCTCGACGGGGTGATCGTCGTCGACCCCTACGCCCTCGCCGCCCTCATGACCTTCACCGGCCCCATCGTGGTCCCCGGCTACGACACGCCGCTCACGTCGGAGAACGCCGCCGACATCCTCCTTCGAGAGCAGTACGTCACCTTCGCACAGGACAACGACCAGAGAATCGACTTCCTCGACGACGTGACCCGCCTGACCTTCGAAGCCCTCACCGCCGGCGACCTGCCCGGGCCCAGAGAGGTCACCGATGTCCTCGGCCCCATGGTCGCCGAGGGGCGGTTGCTGGTCCACAGCGTCACGCCGGGCGAACAGGACTTCTTCACCGGGATCGACCTCGACGGCTCCCTGCCGGAGGTCGACGGTGACTTCCTCTCGGTCACCACCCAGAACTCCGGCAACAACAAGATCGACATCTTCCTCCACCGTCGGATCCGCTATGACGTCCTCTACGACCCGGACACCGGTCGGGTGGAGGCCGACGTCACCGTGACCCTCCGCAACGACGCCCCGGCGTCCGGCCTGCCCAACTACGTGATCGGGAACCGGGACACCACCCGGATCCCGCCCGGCGCCAACCAGATGTTCCTCTCCGTCTACACACCCTGGGACATCGTCGACGCCACCGTCGGTGGTCGACCCATCCCGGTCGAACACGCCGAGGAACTCGGCCGTTTCGCCTACGGCGCCACCGTGCAGGTCCCCCCCGGCGGAACGAGGACGCTCGAGTTCCGTCTCGTCGGCTTCACCGATCCGGCCGTCGACTACGGACTGACGTTCGCCCCGCAGCCCCTCGTCCACCGCGACAGGTTGACCGTCTCCTTGGAGCCCGCCGACGGGTGGTCGGTGTGTGACGTGGACGGCTTCACCGACGACGGTTCGGGAGCGGGGGTGGCCGTCGAGCCCGCGGAGGACTCGAGGTGGACCGCCGAGTTCTGCCCTCAATGACCGTTACCGGACGCCAATGGCTTGCGCTTGCACCCGTCGAACCGGTATAACTGTGACACGTCCTTGGGAGGGAAACCAATGAAGAAGCTCATTCTCAGTGGTGCGGTGGTCCTGTTCGCTGTGCTCGCCCTCAGTGGTTCGGCATCGGCGCAGGCCGTCGGTCAGGTCTACTGCGGCCCCACGGTCGGGTATGCCGACGTCTGCCCTGACGACGTCGTGCGCCCTGCCGACGACGTGGAGCCCGCCTCAGTCGCCACCCTGCCCCGGACCGGGTCCGACAGCAGCATGCCGTTGGCCCGTACCGCCTTGGTCCTCATCGGTGTCGGTGCCGCGATGACGATCCTGGCCAATCGTCACCGCCTCCAGCGCGTCCCCTCCTGACCTTCGCCACCGTCCCGGTGGCACCCTCAGTGATCCGTCAGGCGGCCGTGGTCGCCGGGTCGGTGCCGACGCAGCGCTCGTGGCGCTGAGTCACGAACCGGAAGAGGCGCAGGCCCTCGGGCCAAGACCGAGGCCGTAGGTCGGCCTTGTGCCAGAGGTGATCGAGGAAGTCCTCGGGACGGGGGATCTGGTCCCAGACGCTGGGGAGGAACAGGCCCCGGCGCCGCCCGGCCTCGACGACCAGGCCGTCGTGGCCTGGGCGCACGGCCTCGAGGAGCTCGGTCCGGGACCGCGCAGTGACAGGGGTGAGCGGCGACAGCAGCGACAGCTCGATGGTCAGGTGCGCACGGTCCTCCGGGCGCAGGGCAGGTAGACGGGGATCCTCGAAGGCGGCGGACAGGGCCAGGCGGGCGACGGCGTGGCCCAAGGGCTCGCGGCCCTCGATCGTGCCGATGCAGCCGTTGAGCCGGCCGGCGACGGTGAGGGTGACGAAGGCCCCGGTCGGCCGGTGCAGCACGTCGGGCAGGGACCCCAGCGCGGGCAGTGCCGGGGGTCGGCCGGCCAGGGCGTCATCCAGGGTCGCCGCGGCGATGTCCAGCAGGGCCTCGGCCTCGAGCGGCGAGACGGTGGGATCAGGCGAGGGCGAAGGATCCATACCCGACCACCCTCTCCTTGTCGCCGGCGGTGTCGCCGGAGGTCCGTCGGTCGATCTCCTCGACCGTGAGGTGCAGTTCGTCGGCCACCCGCAGCAGCCCGCGCAGGGCCCGGGCCCCACAGGCATCGCGGTCGTCGATGGCCTCGGGGCGCCGGGCCACGACGGCGGCCGCCGTGCGGGCGTCGAGGGCCTCCGCCTCGGCGTGGCGGTGGTAGTGCGACAGATCGGTGCTGACCACGACGAGGGTCTCGGGCCCGCCCCAGAGCACCTCGAGGGCGGCGGCGACCTCCTCAGTGGTGGCGTCTCCCACGAGGACGGGGACCAGGGCGATCTCGTCCAGCACGGTCTGCAGGAAGGGGACCTGGACCTCGAGGCTGTGCTCGGGCCCATGGGGCCGGTCGTCGACGGCGACGAAGCGGAGGGGGGCCAGGTCGTCGGCCGCCGAGTGGTCCACCGGGACGAGGCCGAGCGGGGTGGCCCAGGCATCGGCGCTGCTCAGGGCCAGGCCCCGGAGGAACACCCGGTGGCTCGGCCCGAGGAGGACAACCCGGCGGATCGACCCGCGGGCGGGCGCCACCCGGGCGTAGGCACTGGCCGCGACCGGGCCGGAGTAGGCGTAGCCGGCGTGAGGCACGACGAGGGCCCGGGGCACGGGGGCGCCCGGGGCGGGGCGGACGGCGCCGCCGAACGACCGGCGGATGGTCTCGGCCAGCAGCGCGGGTTCGGCCGGGTAGAAGGCCCCCGACACCGCGGCGGGACGGACGGTCGTCGGGCGGGTGGTCACGCGGTCCCTCGGCGGCCCATGACGACCGGCAGCCGAGTGGTGCCCCACTCCCCGGCGGGGCCGTCGAACACGCCGGGCAGCGTGGTGGCGCAGGTGCCGCAGGCGCCGGCGTCGTCGAGGTCGTAGGCGCCGATCGTGTACCAGTCCCGCTCGATCACCCGGCTGCCACACCCCGGGCAGTAGGTGCTCTGGCCGTCCGCGTCGTGGACGTTGCCCACGTACGCGTGGCGCACCCCGTTGGCGAGGGCGATGCGTCGGGCCCGGGCCAGGGTCGCCGGCGGCGTCGGCGGACGGTCGACCAGGCGGTAGTCGGGGTGGAAGGCGGTGAAGTGCATGGGCACGTCGGGACCGAGGTGTTCGACCACCCAGGTGGTCATCTCGTCCAGCTCGGTGTCGCTGTCGTTGAGGCCGGGGATGAGCAGGGTGGTGAGCTCCAGCCAGACGTCGGTCTCCTGTCGGACGTACTCGAGGGTCTCGAGCACCGCGCCGAGCTCGGCGGCGCAGGTGTGCCGGTAGAAGTCCTCGGTGAAGCCCTTCAGGTCGATGTTCGCGGCGTCGAGGCGACCGAAGAGCTCGGCCCGTGGCTCGGGGTTGATGTAGCCGGCGGTCACCGCGACGGTGGCCAGGCCGAGGTCGTGACAGGCGTCGGCCACGTCGACGGCGTACTCGAGGAAGATCGTCGGGTCGTTGTAGGTGAAGGCCACGCTGCGGCAGCCGAGGTCGCGGGCGGTGCGGGCGATGGCCTCCGGTGACGCTTCGTCGGCCAGCGTGTCGATCTCCTTGGACTTGGAGATGTCCCAGTTCTGACAGAACCGGCAGGCCAGGTTGCAGCCCGCGGTGCCGAAGCTGAAGATCGCGGTGCCGGGCAGGAAGTGGTTGAGGGGCTTCTTCTCCACCGGGTCGACGCAGAACCCGCTCGAACGACCGTAGGTCGACAGCACGATGCCGTCGCCCTCGCGGCCCCGTACGAAGCACACCCCCTGCTGGCCGTCCCGCAGCTTGCAGGCCCGGGGGCACACGTCGCACTGGACGCGACCGTCGTCGAGGCTGTGCCAGTGGGTGGTCGGGACGGTGAAGCGGTCCACGACGGGGAGTCTACCATCAATGCTCAAGAAAATTGAGTGTGACACTATCAAGTCTGGACGACTCCCTGGCGAGGCGAGCGGTCAGGACCCAGCACACCCCGGAGCGCCGATGCCCGGCTATGGCCCGCTCGTGCGGACCGCGTGGACGACGTCGGGTCTTTCGGCCGTAGGAGGGCCTCAACCGGCGCGGGATGATGGGGGTGTGCTCGCGTACGAGCGGGCACGGAAGGGGGTCGACATGACCTTCCGAACCTCGACATTCCGGTGGGGCGGGCACGAGCTCGTCTATGACGACTATGGCGATCCCGGCTCGGACGGGGTCCTGGTCTACATCCATGGCCTGATGCTCGACTCGGAGATCAACCGGGGCATCGCCCAGGCCCTGGCCGATCGCGGCCACCGGGTCGTGCTCATCGACCTGCTGGGCCATGGTCGCAGCGACAAGCCCGCGCACGCCTCCGAGTACCGGATCGACACCTACGCCGAGCAGATCGTCGGCCTGCTCGACCACCTGGAGATCCCGTTCGCCGTCCTCGGCGGCATGTCGCTGGGCGCCAACGTCAGCCTGTTCACGGCCAGCCGCCACCCGGACCGGGTGCGGGGCCTCGTGCTGGAGATGCCCGTGCTCGAGTGGGCGGTCCCCACGGCCGCGCTGCTCTTCGCCCCGATGGTCCTCGTCGCGCACTACGGGCGCCCCGTGGTGGCCCGCCTGTCCTCGCTCTTCGCTCGGGTGCCCGACACCCCGATCGGGCCGCTGAACAGCCTTCTGCACGCGGCCTCGTTGCCGCCCGACAGCCTGGCCGCCCTGCTGCACGGCATCCTCGTCGGGCCCGTGGCCCCCACCGTTGAGGAGCGCAGCGCCATCGGGGCCCCGGCGCTCGTCCTCGCCCACCGCAACGACCTCATCCATCCCTTCGACGATGCCCACAACCTGGCCTGCCAGCTCCCGAACGGCCGACTGGAACGGGCCCGGTCACCGGTCGAGCTGCGGCTGCGGCCTGACCGCCTCACCGACGTGATCGCCATGTTCCTCGACGAGGTCTGGGTCGGCGGCGAGCAGGTCGTCGCCGGCGTCGGCTGATTGCGATGGCCGCCGAACGCCTCAGCGCCCAGGACGCCACCCTCCTGTACGCGCAGGACCAGCGGGCGCCGCTGATCATCGGCGCGGTATGCCGGTTCGAGCGGGCACCGCTGGCCGACGCCGACGGCAACCTGCGCATCGATGATCTCCGCCGCCACTTGGCCAGCCGGCTGCACCTCGTGCCTCGCTTCCGCCAGCGGCTGGTCCTCGTTCCCGGCGACTCGGGTCGGCCGCGGTGGGTCGATGACACCGACTTCGACATCTGGAACCAGGCCCATGGTGCCCGGCTGCCGGCGCCGGGAGGGGAGCGCGAGCTGCACGCCTTCGTGGCCGGGCTCCTCGGCGTGCCCCTGGACCCCCGGCTCCCCCTGTGGGAGCTGTGGACCGTCGACGGGCTCGACGGCGACCGAGTCGCCGTCGTCCTCAAGGTGAGCCACGTGATGGCCGACGGCCTGGCGCTGCTCGGCTTCGCCCTTGCCCTGCTCGACTTCGCGCCCGACACCGCTCCTGTCGAGCCGCCATCGTGGGACCCCGAGCCGGCGCCGTCCGGGACCCGCCTGCTCGGCGATGCCCTCGCCGACGAGGCCCGGACCTTGACCGGTGCCGACGGTCGGCGCGGTCCGGGCGCTCACCCGACCCGGCCGGCTCGCGCCGACCTGGCCATGCTCGGTCGGGCCGCAGCGACCATGGTTGGCCTCGCTCCTCGGCTGGCGATCAACGGCCCGGTCGGTGACCGCCGTGGCTTCCTCCTGCTGCAGCTCCCGTCGGCCCAGTTCCTGGCGGTGAAGGACACGGCGGGGGTCACCTTCAACGACGTCGCCCTGACCGTCTCGTCCCTCGCCCTGCACCGCTACCTGGGCGACAAGGGCGGCCATCCCCCCGGGACCCGGCCCCGGGTGCTGGTCCCGGTGTCCACCCACGGCACCGGCACGGCGGGCGAGATCGAGAACCGCTTCTCCCAGATGGTCGCCGACCTGCCCGGCCCGGAGGTGCCCCCGACGGAGGCCCTGGCCCGGATCCACGGCACGATGGTCCGGGCCAAGGCGTCGGGCCAGGCCGAGTTGGGCCCGCTGGTCTACTCGGTCGCCGCCACCGCGCCGGGCTGGCTGCTCCGCCGGGTGGCCCCCGTGCTGCTGCGGAACCAGCCGCTCGTGAACCTCGCCGTGTCCGACCTCCCCGGATCGCCCGAACCCCTCCACCTACTGGGCGCCCGGATGCTCGACTTGGCGCCCTTCATCACCTGTACCGGGAACCTGGCCCTCATGATCGGCGTGCTGTCCTACGTGGACACCGTCGGCGTCGGGATCACCGTGGACCCGGATGTCGTGCCCGACGTCGAGGCCTTCGGTGATGCCCTGTGCTGGGCGAGCGGCGAGTTGGCCGCTGCGGTTCTCGGGACGCCGCGGGCTACCGACTGACGCTCAACCCCGACATGGAGGGCCGACGAGCTGGCAACGGGTAGGCCGAAGGCGAGGTCGAACGACAGCCGACGCCGACCGGCTCAACTCGGGTTCGGGAATGCCACCGCCGCCAGCGCCACCCGGACCTCGGGGTGCACCTTCACCAGCAGCAGACTCGGTGGCTGGACACCGAAGTCGGTGACGTCGAACTCGGCGGTGCCCCCGATCACCAACTCGGCGTCGGCGTTCACGCCCACCGACAACACGCCCTTCAGTGAACGGGTGACACCGTGGAAGTCCAACTCGCCGACCCCCTCATAGCCACCGCCTGCGGCGGCGGACAGGGCCGCGAGGCGTCCCATCACCCTCGGATGGCGGCGGACGTTCAGACGGCGCTCGGCCTCACGGTCGAGGAGGGGGTTGCCCGAGCGCATGCCGCCCAGGTCGAACTCGAGCCTCCCGTCGACCGGGGCGTCGGGATCGACACGGCCCCGCGCATCGAGGGCGACGTCGATCCAGCCGGTCACCGGGGCACCCGTCGTGATCGGGTGGAGGCTGGAGGAGGCGTGGATCGAGATGCTCGACCGGTTCGGGTCGAGATGGTGGCGCATGGTGGCAGTGTGCCGGGGCCACGACCTTGCCGCCCGCCCCATCATCCTTGGCGGCCTACCTGCAGGCCGCCGGCGCGTGGCCGCGGCGTTTGCTTCGACCCGGGTTTCGTCAGCCCTGGCGGGCGGCCCGACCCATGGCCCGACGCTCCCGTAGAGCGGCGCCTCGACAGTGCTCGACGGGGTCGAAGCCCGGTGGGTCGGGGGGGATGGCGGCCGGCTCGGCCAACGCCTGGCCGAGCACCATCTCCACCAGCAGCGGCCGGTCCAGGATCTCGCCGGCCGCGTGGACGCCGCCCACCATCGTCCCCGCGATGCCGTGCCCGCTGGCGGTGTTGGCCCCGACCAACCACAGCCCCTCGATCTCCGTGCGGTGCTGGGGCCGTTGGTCCCCGCTCTGCTCTGGCGAATGGAGGTAGCCATAGCTGGTCCCACCGGTGGAGTGGGTGTAGCGCTCCTGGGTCACCGGCGTCGCCGTCTCGAGGTGCACGATGTGGTCCCGGAAGTCGCCGAGCACCACCTCGGCCGCGTCGAGCAGGCGCTCGGTCAGCTCGGCCTTCCGTTCCCGGTAGGCCGCCTGGCGCCGGTAGCGCTCGCCGTGGGCCGGTCCGTACTCGAGGCCCCAGTACCCGTAGCCCCGGGGGGCCAGGGTCATGATCTGGAGGTTCGTGTGCCCCGGTGGGCACAGATGCGGGTTGTCCGGATCCTTGCGGGAGGCGATGGCGATGTAGGCGAACACCCCATCGTCGGCCAACCCGCCCTCGTCGAGCCCGGCGTAGAAGTCGTCGGTCTCATAGCTCGGGAACACGAAGTAGTTGGTGTTGGGTCGGTCAGTGAGGTCGATGTCGACCACGAGGTACACGCACACCAACCCCAGGGTCATCGTCGCGTCCTCGACCCAGCGCAGCGTGGCCGGGTCCCACTGGTCGGCGGCGACCAACTCGGTGACCGTGCGGGCGTGGTCGACGTTGGAGATCACCACTGGTGCTTCGATCTCGGTCCCGTCCCTGAGGCGTACCCCCTGGACCCGGCGGTCCCGGACCACGATCTCCTCGGCCGGGGCCAGGGTCCGGACCTCGCCGCCGAACGCCTCGATGACCTGGACGAGGCGGGCCGGGATCATCTGGCCCCCGCCCTCGGGGTAGTACGCGCCGCGCATGTAGTGGTCGATGATCGAGGCGTGCATGGCCACCGCCGTGCGGCCGGGCGGCCCGGCGTAGAGCCCGGACCAGTGGTCCAGCACGGCGACGGCACGGGCCGACAGCTCACCCTCGGCGAAGAGCTCGCCGAGCGGCCGGAACGCCCAGGTGTCGAAGGTCGGGGTCTCGACCCCGGGCACGAGGCGGTCGCGGCTCTCCGCCGCCACCCGGCGCAGCACGTCGATGACCCGCTCCAGGCCGGCCCGGTCGTCGGGGAACGCCGCCACCAGCCGGTCCCGGTAGGCGTCCCAGCCCGCGGGCACCACGAAGGTCAGATCCGGGAACCTCAGGGTGTCGAAGCCGTCGGGGTCCAGGGGCAGGAACCGCATCCGGTCACCGACACCCAACGCGCCGAAGATCGTCGGGAACAACCCGCCCGGTCCGCAGTCGCCCAGGTAGTGCACGCCGACGTCGAATTCGAACTCGGCGCCCTCGTGATGCCGGCGGAACACTTGGGCGTTGCCGCCGGCCAGGTCATGGCGCTCCACCACGACCACCCGCCGCCCCGCGGCCGCCAGGCACGCTGCCGCCGTGAGCCCGCCGGGGCCCGAGCCGACCACCACCACATCCGCGTCCATGTCGGCCACCCTGCCACCTGGCGCAGCCGGGAGTCATCCGCGGCGGCCGGGCACCCTCCCGGTCACGGGCGAACTTCCCGGAGACCTGCGGCGGCACCGGGTGCCCGCCTGGTGGCGTCACGCCAGGCTCGGGATCTGCACCTCCCGGTTCCGGTCCCGCCCCGGGGGCGACGCTCAGCGGCGGTGACCGGGGGCCATGTAGAACCAGAAGGGCTGGGGTGCGCCGGAGGCCCTCATTGCTCGGCGGGCGGCCATGACGGCGGCGCCCGCTTCGGTGGTCTCGAAGAACCAGGCTTCGGCGGCCCGGCCAACCGGTGCGGGGCCGTCGACCAGTTCGAGGGCGGCCTCCTCGTAGTAGGTGCGGATGTCGTGCACGGTGCTGATGGGGTCGCCCCCGGGCAGGCCGGCCTCGGTCCAGTCCGTTCCGTCGACGATGGCCAGGAGGGCCGACAGCGCATCGGGGATCCCGTCGGGGCCGATCACCTTGCCGACCGACGTTCGGCCCCGAGCGGCCAACGACCGGTCATAGGCGTTGCGCAGGCCGCGGGCCTCGTCGACCGCGGCGGTAGATCGGGGTCGAACCGGGGAGGCAGGGCGCAGACCATCGGGGTCTCGTCGGACTCGAGGACCGTCGGGTGGTCGGCCAGCACCGGCCCGGTCGGCTCGTCGAGCAGGGCGAAGGCCCGAAGCAGTACGTCCCGCTGGAAGGCGGCGTCGCCCGGCACGCCCAGTGGTCGGCCCAGGGGGAACTCTCCGTAGAGGGCCCGGGGTGGGTGCATCCGCTCGGCGACCGATCGGACCGAGATCAGGGCCACGGTGGCGAGGCCTGATGCTTCCAACACATGCGAGAGCACACACACGGTGCGCGAGCAGAGAGGTCAGACGGGGGTGAGCAGCACCACGTCCACGCCGTCGTGACGCAGGCCCTCGGCGGCGGCCGGCCCGGTGTCCAGGCGGACGGTGGCCACGTCGTCGGGCTGGTTGCCCGCGAAGGACACGTGGCGGGGGGCGACCCGGCCGATGATCCCCTCGGCGGCCAGTTCCTCGAGCCGGTCGATGGGGTACACGACATCGAGGTCGGCGGCGAAGGCCGAGCGGTCGAAGTTGGGGCTCCAGTGGCCTAGGGCCAGGTCCCGGCGCTCCCGGTCGAGGAGCCGGAACCCGGTGTCGAAGCTGGAGAACCCCTCGTCGTCCATCGTGTGGATGGCGGCGGTGGTCACGATGGCCACGGTGGCCTCGGCCAGCGGTTTCGGGGTGGTGAAGGCCGTGGTGTCGAACTCGGGCACGGGCAGCGAGTCCGACAGGTCCCGCATCGCCTGATCTCCGGTGGTCACCGGAGGAGCTTGGCACACCGGGCAGCGCGGTCGAGGGGCCGGGGCGAGGGCGGGAAGTACGCTCCGGCGTCCGAGGTGATTCAGACGGAGGACCACGTGCAGACGTCGATGAGATGCGACCGTCCCCTGGCGCGACCGGGCGCCCGTTGGGGGGCGATCGTGGCCCTGGTGCTCCTCGCGGGTGCGTGCAGCAGCGCTGACCGTGGTGAGGGCAACCTCGGATGCCGCCGCGAGCTCGACCTCGATGGCTGCGTCCTCGAGCTCCGATGCGCAGACCCCGGAGCCGGTGCAACAGCTCGACATCGACGGCACCGAGTACACCTTCGCCGTGAGCCCCGATCCGTCGGGCGGCCTGCGCCCCGGTTGGACCGAGGTGCGGTTCGACAACGTCGGGCATGAAGCCCATCAGGTGATGTTCGCCCGCCTCAAGGACGGGGTCGACCTGGCCGAGTTGGCCGCGGCCGGGGAGCGGCGACTCCTCCGGCGTCTCCGCCATCGAGTTCGTCGACATGATCGGCGGGGTCAGCTACATCGACCCCGAGCGGGACACCTCAGCGTTGGTCGATCTCTCCGAGGGCACGGTGGTGGCGATGTGTTACGTACCGAACCCCGACGGGGTGGCCCACGCGCTCCTGGGGATGTCGACGATCCTCACCGTGTCCGCACGCACCCGACGACTCCGGGGCTGACCCAGCCCGCCGCCGCGGGGTCGCCCGGCCCTGGCGGTCGGTGCGCGAGAGGTCGTCGGCACCATCGAGTTGGCGGCGGACGGCTATCTCATCCCCGACGACCCGGCGCCGGGCTGGTACCACGTCGTGAACACCGACGTCGACGCTCCCGGCGGTGGGCTGCACGAGCTGTCCCTGTTGCGGCTGGAGGGCCCGGTCGGCCGCGGCGGCATCGACCAGGTCGTGGACGACCTGGCGAACAACATCACCCCGAGTGTGGGGCTCGACGCCGTCGGGGGCATGGGCGCGATCTCCGCCGGCTTCGACGGGTACCTCTATCTCGACCTCACCCCCGGCGACTACCTCGCAGTGGACTTCATGCCCGATCCTGGTGAGCCCCGCCCCCACATGCTCGACGGCTACTACGCCGAGTTCACTGTGGAGGCTTAGGTCGAGGCTGCAGTCGCAGGCGTCGACCGCGGGCCGGGGCAGACCCCTGCGGCCGAGCCAAGTGGTGATGTCGGACCTGGTGTCGGGCGGATCCCGCCGCTCTTCGGCGAGTCCGTCGAGCGCCGTGCCGTCCCCTAAGCCAGGTTGGGGAGGATCTTCTCGCCGTAGGCGGTCAGGGTCTCGTCCTGGTCGTCGTGTTGGAGGTAGACGGCGAACTGGTCGACGCCCAGGGCCCGGAGCTCCTCCAGGCGCTCGATGTGCGCCGACGGAGGACCCAGGAGGCAGAAGCGGTCGATGATCTCGTCGGTGACGAAGTCGACGTGCGTCGACGTCGCCTTGCCGTGTTCGGCGTAGTCGTAGCCCTCGCGGTTCTCGACGTAGCTGAGCAGGGCCTCGGGCACGAGGTCCGTGTCGGCGCCGTAGCGCTTGACGAGGTCGGCGACGTGGTTGCCGACCATGCCGCCGAACCAGCGGACCTGGTCCCGCTGGTGGGTCAAGTCGTCACCGACATAGGCGGGAGCGGCCACGCAGACCTTGATCGCATCGGGGTCCCGGCCCGCGTCTGCAGGCCGCGGTGCGCACGGCGTCGATCGTCCACTTCGCGATCTGGGGGTCGGCGAGCTGGAGGATGAAGCCGTCGGCCTGCTCGCCGCAGAGCTTCAGCGCCTTGGGACCGTAGGCGGCCATGTAGATGTCCAGTGACGACCCCCTGGACCAGGGGAACTGCTGGTCAGCGCCGTTGTAGGGACACCGATCGACCCTCGGCCAGGCCCTTGATCACCGTCATGGCCTCGCTCAGGGTGGCCAGGTTCGACGGGGGGAGCCCGAGCACCCGCAGGGCCGAGTCGCCCCGGCCGATGCCGCAGACGGTGCGGGCCCCGAACATGTCGTTGAGGGTGGCGAACATCGACGCCGTGACCGTCCAGTCCCTGGTCCCCGGGTTGGTGACCATGGGCCCCACCTTCAGGGTGTGCGTGGCGGACAGGATCTGGCTGTAGACGACGAAGGGCTCCTGCCACAGGACGTGGCTGTCGAAGGTCCAGCCGTGGGTGAAGCCGAGGGTCTCGGCCCGCCGGCACAGGTCGACCACCCGCCAGGCCGGCGGGTTGTTCTGCAACACGACACCGAACTCCATGGCCGTTCCTCGCCTCGTCGGGGGCCAGCTACTGCAGGTAGCCGCAGAGGCCCCGCCGCAGGTACTTCCCATCGCCCTTGGTGCCCTCGTACTGATCGTTGCGCACGATCACCCGCCCCCGGGACAGCACCGTGTCGACCCGGCCGGCGACCTCGATGCCCTCATAGGCCGAGTAGTCCAGGCGCATGTGGTGGTTGTCGACGCTGATCGTCCAGGGCCGGTCCGGGTCATAGACGACGATGTCGGCGTCGGCGCCCGGGGCGATGACGCCCTTGCGGGGGTACAGGCCGAACATGCGGGCCGGGGTCGTCGAGCACAGCTCGACCCAGCGGGGGAGGGTCAGCTCACCGGCGGCCACGCCCTGGTAGATCAGGTCCATCCGGTGCTCGACGCTGCCGATGCCGTTGGGGATGGCCCGGAAGTCGTCGATCCCCAGCTCCTTCTGCTCCTTCATGCAGAACGGGCAGTGGTCGGTGGACACCACGGACAGGTCGTTGGCCCGCAGGCCCTTCCACAGGTCGGCGTGGTGGTGCTCGTGCTTGGTCCGCAGCGGGGTCGAGCAGACGTAGCCCGCCCCGGCGAACCCGGGCGCCCCCAGGTGGTCCTCCAGGTTCAGGTACAGGTACTGCGGGCAGGTCTCGGCGAACACGTTGCCGCCGGCGTCCCGGGCCATGGCCACCTGCACCAGGGCCTCGCTGGCCGACAGGTGGACGATGTAGAGCGGCGCCGCGCCGACCTTGGCCAGCTGGATGGCTCGGTGGGTGGCCTCGCCCTCCAGCTCGGCCCGGCGCACGTAGCCGTGGTTGATCGGCGCCGTCTCGCCCCGTTCGACGGCCTGCTCGGCCAGGACGTCGATGGCGAGGCCGTTCTCGGCGTGCATCATGATCACCCCGCCGTTGCCCGCCGCCTGCTGCATCGCCCGCAGGATCTGGCCGTCGTCGGACAGGAACACCCCCGGGTAGGCCATGAAGAGCTTGAAGCTGGTGATGCCTTCGTCGACCAGCACGTCCATGGCCTTCAGCGAGCCCTCGTCGACCCCGCCGATGATCATGTGGAAGCCGTAGTCGACCGCACACTTGCCCTCGGCTTTGGCCATCCAGGTGTCGAGCCGCTCCCGCACGTCCTCGCCCGCGGCCTGCACCGCGAAGTCGATGATCGTCGTGGTCCCGCCCCAGGCCGCGGCCCGGGTGCCCGTCTCGAAGTCGTCGGAGGCCACGGTGCCGCCGAAGGGCAGTTCCATGTGGGTGTGGGCGTCGACCCCGCCGGGCACGACCAGCCTCCCCGCGGCGTCGAGGACCTCGTGGGCCCCCCGCTCGGCGGCCTCGGCCGGCTCCGAGCCCGGCAGCAGCAGCGCAGTGATGGTCTCGCCCTCGACCAGGACCTCCATCGGCTGAGCCCCGGTGGCGGAGACCACCGTGCCCCCCTTGATCAGCAGCGACATGTCGTCTCCTCGGTCAGAGGTCGGTGAGCGGGCCGTAGGTCTCGGGGCGCCGGTCCCGGTAGAAGGCCCAGCCGGCCCGGACCTCGTCGATGGTGTTCAGGTCCAGGTCTCGCACGACCAGCTCGGCGGCCTGGTCCGACGCCGCGCCGCCGACGATCTGGCCCCGGGGGTCGGCGAAGTAGGAGGTGCCGTAGAAGTCGTTGTCGCCCAGGTCTTCGATGCCGATGCGGTTGAGCGCCCCGACGAAGTACATGTTGGCGCAGGCCGCCGACGTCTGCTCCAACTGCCACAGGTAGGCCGACAGGCCCCGGCTGGTGGCCGACGGGTTGAACACGATCTGGGCGCCGGCCAGGCCCAGGGCCCGCCAACCCTCGGGGAAGTGGCGGTCATAACAGATGTAGACGCCGACCCGGCCGACGGCGGTGTCGAACACGGGGTACCCCAGGTTCCCGGGCCGGAAGTAGAACTTCTCCCAGAAGCCCTTCACCTGCGGGATGTGGTTCTTGCGGTACTTGCCCAGGTAGGTGCCGTCGGCGTCGATGATCGCCGCGGTGTTGTAGAGGATCCCGGGCTGCTCCTCCTCGTACACCGGAAGGACGAGCACGACCCCCAGCCGCTCCGCCACATCCCGGAAGCGCTGGACCGTGGGCCCGTCGGGCACCGCCTCGGCGTAGGCGTAGAACTGGTCGTCCTGCACCTGGCAGAAGTACGGCCCGTAGAACAGCTCCTGGAAGCACACGACCTGGGCCCCGGCCGCCGCGGCCTCCTCGGCGTAGGCCACGTGGCGCTCGATCATCGAGTCCTTGTCGCCGGTCCACTCGGCCTGGACCAGGGCCGCTCGCACGGTGGTCGACGGTTCTCCTGCGGCCATGGCACGGCTCCCCTTCCGCCCGGCTCCGGGCGTGCCCGCAACCTACACAACGCGGACGGGCTACCGCCGGGGGACACCGGTCTCGCCGCGGCTCCGGTTGACCGCCCCGCCCACGCGGGCGGATCTGGTTCCCGGGTGACTCAGCCGGTGAAGGCCGGGGTGGCGGCGACCACGTCGTCGTCCACGTCGGGCGGAGGGGGCGGCGGAGGCGGCGGAGGCGGCGGCTCCTCGGCGAAGGTGTTGGTTACCGTGATGGTGCCGCTGGCGCCGACGACCTCGCCGAAGCGAACGGTCTGGTCGTCGAGGCACTCCGCCGGGAGTTCGCCCTCGACGCCGCCGGCGTCGACGGTGGGGATCGCGACGTCGCAGGCATAGGTGACCGTGGCGCCGTTGGTCACGGTCTCCTCGGCCGTGCAGTCCGCGAACAGGCCGATGTTGAAGGTGTTCTGATCGAGCGGTTCGCCGGTCTCGTCGAACTCCACCGTCACCGACTTGACGCCCTCGGCCGGGGCTGAGACGTCGAGGCTGTCGCAGCTGACGGTCACCTCGAACACCGAGCCGGCGGGCACCGGGCCCTCGACGACCTTGACCACCGTGAACGTGTTCGCCTGCTGGCCGGCCGCCGGGGTGAGCAGCCCGACGCCCAGCGCGGCCAAGGCGACCGCGACGATCCCGACTACGGCTTTGCTGCGCATCTTGGCTCCCGGTGTGGAAATCCTCCAGGTGAATCTACACCGTGGGGTACCCGGCGGACGCACTCTCGGGGGGTCGGGCCCGGCCGGGGCCGTTGGCGCGCGGACGACCGACCCCTGCCCGGCCCTCAGCGGACGAGGCGGGTGGTGGCTCTCACCCGGTCCCGGTTGGCCGGGGAGGTGGTCGAGGTCAGAGTCGTCGCGACGGTGAGGCTCGAGCCCGGGGGCGTTCCCGGACGGGCGGTGACCTCGACGACGACGGGGACGCCCGTGCCGGGAACCAGGCCCGTCACCTCGTAGGTGCCGGCGGTGACCGCGGAGGTGACGTCGACACCGCCCCGGCGGTAGCGCACGTTGAAGCGGGGGCCCCCGCCGTCGCCCCGCACCCGGATGCGGTCCACCCGGTCTCCGTCGTTGGTCACCCGCACCGTGAAGCTCGCCCGCCCCCTGGGGCCGATGGTGGCGACCCGGGTCTGTCCGGCGCCGGTGAGGTTGACCACGTCGTCGCCCGACGAAGGGGCCCGACCCGAGCCGGATCAGCCCGTCGGGTCGCCACCGGGCCCGGTATTCGTGGAGGGGGCGGGGACCGGCGGTGTTCCACTCGCTCGCGGTGAAGTACGCGTTGCCGTCGCGGCGGTAGGCGATGGCCTCGCCCTGGGTCTCGAACTGCAGCGGGACCGGGCAGCGCCCACCGGCCAGGGCCCCGGCGACCGACTGGCTCGGCCCCCGGCGCCAGAGCGAAGGCGCTGAAGTAGGTGCGCAGGAGGATCTCGTCGCCTCTCGGGGCTGATGTCGCCTGCGGTCACGGTCGATCCGGTGAAGGGCGACGACGGGACCGAGAGCGAGGCGACGTGCTCGAGGGTGACCGGGGCGCCCGTCTGCTGTGGCGCCGGGTAGCGGTACACCCCGCTGGGGCCGGTGGTCGAACGTCTTGGTGACGATGAACAGGTCACCGGTGCGGGGATCGACGAGGAGGGCCTCGGCGTCGCGGGCGCCGTCCGGGTACTCGGCGGTGAGCGCGTCGACCTCGGTCAGCTCCTCCGGGTCCGGGCCCGGCGGATCCCGATCACGGGTTCCGGGGTGCGGTAGACGGTCACGTTCGGCCCGGTGGCTGGCATTGTCACCGATGTCGCCGACGTACAGGTAGGACTGGTCCGGCTCGGGTCCCGGGCCGATCGCCAGGTCCTCCCAGTCCTCCGCCGTCGCCCCGTCGAGGTCGTAGGTGGCGAGCCGGCGGCCGCGGGACGAGAAGGCCTGCAGCCGGCGCCGGCTGCCCGAGTCGGCGTGGGCCCAGAGCACGCCGGGGTTGGCCCGGCCGGCGGCCAGGCCCGACACCTCCGCCAGGTCCGCGTCGCTCACGGTGCCGCGCACGCGGGCGGCGGTGAAGGTCGGGCACGGCCGGCGCGGCGGCGGCCGCCTCCACCGCCGGGAGGCCGACGAGGGCGGCGACGATCGCCAGGTCGACGGCGCACCGCCCCTGCGTTCACCCCGACAGCTTCGCGTGCCGGGCCGGGGCTGTCGTCAGCCGACGCTGACGGGGAATCGCCCACTCAGGGCCAATGGCCCCTGGTGCCGCGGCCGCCGAGGCAATAGGCCTGTCGGTCATGGCCATGAACGTGAACCCGATCCCGACCGTCGACGAGCGCATCAACGACATCCGGGGCCGCACCGCCGAGATCGTCAACGAGGACATCCTCCCCAACGAGCGCGTCCTCTGGCGTTCGACCGAGGACAGCACGTTCACCGAGCACACCGAGGCCCTCGAGCTGCGGGCCGCGATCAAGGAGCGGGTGCGCGCGGCCGGGCTCTGGGCGCCGCACCTGCCTCACGAGTACGGGGGCATGGGCCTGGACTTCCTCGCCCACGCCTACATGAACGAGGTCCTGGCCTACGCGCTGGGCGCGGCCTCGCTCTTCGGCGTGGTGGCGCCCAACAGCGGCAACCAGTCCATCCTGGTGAAGTACGGCACCGAGGAGCAGAAGCAGCAGTGGCTCCACCCGCTCATCGAGGGCGAGATGGAGTCGGGCTTCTCCATGACCGAGCCCCACAACCCCGGCTCGGACCCGAGGTCCCTGGACACCTCGGCGGTGCGGGACGGCGACGACTGGGTCATCAACGGCCACAAGTGGTTCACGTCCAACGGCATCGACGCCGACTTCTTCATCGTCATGTGCCGGGTCACGGACCCCGACGGCCCCGACAGCGGCCCGGGGCCGATGGTCCAGATCATCGTCCCCACCGCCACCAAGGGCGTGGACATCGTCCGGGGCATCGGCATCTGGGGGCGCAAGACCTCGGACCACTGCGAGGTGAAGTACGTCGACGTGCGGGTGCCGCTGGCCAACGCCCTCGGCGCGGTGGGGGAGGGCCACCAGGCGGCCCAGGACCGCCTCGGCGCCGGCCGCGTGTACCACTGCATGAACTCCGTCGGGCAGATGTGGCGGGCCTTCGACCTCATGGTCGAGCGGGCTCGCAGCCGAGAGGTCCACGGCGGCCTGCTCCAGGACAAGCAGTTCATCCAGGGCTTCATCGCCGACTCGTACATGGACATCCAGGCCGCCCGGCTGATGACCATCCACGCCGCGGAGAAGGTCGACCTCGGCATGCAGGGGGCCCGCACCGACATCTCGGCCATCAAGGTCTTCGTGCCTGCCGCCTACTCCCGGGTCGTGGACCGGGCCATCCAGGTCTGGGGCGCCGCGGGCGTCTCCAACGACCTGCCCCTGGCCGCCATGTACCAGGGCGCCCGGACCCTCCGCATCGCCGACGGCCCCGACGAGGTCCACCGCATCCTCATCGCCAAGAACGTGCTCGGGCGCTACGCCGCCGGCGAGAGCTGGGACTTCGGGAACTGACAGGGGCTGACACATTCGGGACTTTGGTCCCTAGACCGTTCGCGGCCGGACGCCCACCTTGGGTGGTGCCGGCCGTCGACCGCGGTCGACGTTGGACCGAGGAGCACGCCATGAGAGCCTGGATGCGACGGCTACCCCTCGTCGGGCGCCGGTTCCATGAGGAGATCGACCCGCCCGGGGCCTGGTCCGGACCGGCCGAGGGCCGTCGGGTGCTCATCGAGGAGGACGACGGTGAACTCCGCAGGGCCATGGCCGAGGCGCTGCACGACGCCGGTTTCCAGACCGCCGAGTGCGCCGGGCCCGGGACCCACGGCGAGCGACGGTGCCCCCTGGTCGACGGCCACGGCTGTGACGCGGTGGACCGGGCCGATGCGGTGCTGCAGGTCTTCGTGCCCAGCGACGCCGCCATGCAGGAGGTCCGGGAGGCCATTGCCGTCCACGACCCTGACAAACCCGTCGCCGTGATCGCCCCGGCCCTGGCCGCGGCCCGCTACGCGGACCGGCTGGCGGACACCACGGTGTCGACCGATCCGCTCACCCGCCGTGGCGTGGTGGCGGCGGCCGACCGCGTCGTCGGAGGCTGAGCCCCGGGCTCAGGCCTCGCGCAGCTGTTCGCGTTGGCCACGGCGGATCGTCGTGGCCAGCTCGGTGGCCGACTCGAGCGAGTTGTCAAGGAGGCCCTCCAAGGCCTCCTTGCGGCCCCGCAGCCCCGCTTCGAGCGCGTCGCGCCGGCCCGAGCCCGCGGCGCTGACCGCCCGGGCGGCCTTGGTCCAGTTGGCCCGGAACATCCCGATGTCCAGGCTGCCGTCCTTCAGACGGTTGCTGGCCAGCAGGGTGGCGGGCGGCGCCTTCATGTCCTTGACGATCCCCACCCAGCTCAGCGCCTTGAGGGTGTAGAAGCTCGGGTCCCACTCCCACCAGAAGAAGCCGTTGCGGCAGCTGCTGGGGGCGTAGTGGTGGTTGTTGTGCCAGCCCTCGCCCATGGTCAGCACGGCGATGAGCACCGAGTTCCGGCTGGTGTCCTCGGTGGCGTAGCGGCGCCGGCCCATCACGTGGGCCAGGGAGTTCACGAAGAACGTCGAGTGCCAGAGCAGGATGGTCGAGACGAAGAAGCCCACGACCAGGCCCGACCAGCCGCCGACCGCCAGACAGCCGAGGGCCACCAGCACGGCGGCGAAGGTGTCGTGGCGGTTCAGGAAGCGCAGCTCGGGGTAGGCGGCGAAGTCCTTGATGCGGTCGGTGTTGGTGGCGCTGTACTTGTCGCACAGGATCCAGCCCACGTGGCTCCACCAGAATCCCTTCTGGGGGGAGTGCACGTCCTGCTCGGTGTCGGAGAACCGGTGGTGATCCCGGTGGTTGGCGGCCCACCAGAGCGGCCCCTTCTGCAGGGCCGACGTGCCGCCCAGGGCCATGAGGAACTGGGGCAGCCGGGCCAGCCGGTAGGTGCGGTGGGAGAAGTAGCGGTGATAGCCGGCGGTGATGAAGAACATCCGCCCCCAGTAGGTGACCAGCCCGAGGACCACGGCCTTGGCCGAGATCCCGGTCCAGAGCAGCAGCAGGGGACTGGCATGGAAGGCCAGGAAGGGGATGGAGGTCACCCAGTTCACCCGGTCGTCCGGGCGACGGCGCATGGTGCTGAGGTGAGGGCTGGGGGCGGCTCCGGCGTCCATTGGACCCACCCTACCGACCAGTCGGTAGAGAGCTGCGAATCGGGACCTTGTCCCCTTGGGACAGGGGTCACAGGGGCCAGAATGGGCCCATGAGCGATCTCGTCACCGAACTCGGCGGCCGGGGGGCCTTGGACCAGATCGTCGAGGACTTCTACCTCCGCGTCCAGGCCGACCCCCACCTCGCCCCCATCTTCGCCGCCGCCGACGTGGACCGGCTGGTGGGCATGCAGCAGGAGTTCCTGGCCGCGGCGTTGACGGACTCGGGCCAGCAGTCCGGCTCCTCGTTGCAGGCCATCCACGCCGGCCGGGGCATCACGCCCAGCCACTTCAGCCGCTTCGTCGAGCACTTCGTGGACACCCTCGAGGACCGCTTCGTCGACCGCGACACGATCCAGGCGGTGACCCAACGCCTCGGCCTGTATCTCGACGACGTCGTGGGCGGCACCGCCGAGGCGGGCTAGGACCGGCCCGTGGACGGCATCGCACACCCCGACTTCGGAGGCGTGGCCCGCGAGTTCGAGCGCCAAGTCGGCCGAACGTCGGGCGGGGCCGCGGTCACGGTGTTCCACCGGGGCGAGCCGGTGGTCGACCTCTGGGGCGGCCGGCGGACCGACGAGGGTGCATCCTGGGATCGGGACACCCTGGCCATGTGCTTCAGCACGACCAAGGGCGCGGCCTCCTTCGCCCTCCACGTGCTGGCCGACCGGGGCCTCGTGGACTACGACGCCCCCGTCGCCACCTACTGGCCCGAGTTCGCCCAGAACGGCAAGGCGGGCGTCACCGTCCGGCACGTCCTCAGCCACTCGGCCGGCCTGCACCGGCTGCGCAGCATCATCGACAGCGCCCACCACATGCTCGACTGGGAGCACATGGTCGACGCGCTCGCCCGGGAGGCACCGGCCTATGAGCCCGGGACCAGAGCGGGCTACCACGCGCTGACCTACGGCTGGCTCGTGGGCGAGATCGTTCGTCGGGTGACTGCCCTGCCGCTGTCCGAGGTGATCGCCACCGAGGTGGCCCGGCCGCTGGGCCTCGACGGGCTGTATCTCGGCTGTCCTCCCGAGGAGCGCCACCGGGTAGCGCCCCTGGAGCCCATCGGCTCGCCCCTTCGGCGGCTGCCCCGCGCGGTCCACTGGACCCAGAAGCGCGTCGGCACCGCCGGGGGCAAGGCCCTCAGCCTGGTGCGCTCACCGGTGAACCCCCGCCGGATGATCAACGCCCTCGTGCCCCGCGGCATGGAGGACGTCCTGTGGGGACCGGAGGTGATGGACGCCTCCATCCCGGCCGCCAACGGCTTCTTCACCGCCCGCTCACTGGCGGCGATGTACGCCGTCCTGGCCGGCCGGGGCGCCCTGGGTGACACCCGCCTGCTCTCCGAGGCCACCGTCGCCCACATCGGGGAGGTCCAGAACGACACCCGGGACCTGGTCCTGGTGGTCCCGATGCGCTGGCGGCTCGGGTACCACCGGGTCCTGACCAGCCGGGGTCAGATCGCCGAGGCCTTCGGCCACTTCGGCTTCGGCGGCTCGGGGGGCTGGGCCGACCCGTCCCGGGACCTGGCTGTGGCCATGGTCTGCAACCGGGGCTCGGGCACGCCGGTGGGCGACCTGCGCCTGGCCCGTCTGAGTCACGAGGCGAAGACGGCCGCCGACCGGCGCGGGGCCGACGGCTCCGCCGCGGTCCCGTCCGATCTCGCTTCCTGACCGTCCTCAGAAGCGGTCGAGGCTGACCCGTTCCCCGACCCGGGGGACGACGGCCAGGAGCCCGGACTCGGCGTCGAGGCGGTCGGCCAGCGCCCAGGAGGCCTCCTCTTCGCCATGGACGACGAACACCGACTCGGGGGGGCGGGTGGCGGTGCCGATCCAGGCCACGAGGTCGTCCTGATCGGCGTGGGCCGACAGGTCCAGCTGCACGACCTTGGCCCGGACGCGCCGATAGCTGCCCAGCAGCTTGATCGACGTGGCCCCCTGGGCCAGCCGGTCGCCGCGGGTGCCTCGGGCCTGGAAGCCGACGAGCAGGATCGTGTTGCGGCTGCTGCCGATCCGTGCGGCCAGGTGGTGCAGGACCCGTCCGCCGGAGGCCATGCCTGAGGCCGAGACCACGATGAAGGGCCCCCGGCGGGCGTTGATCTCCTTGGATGCGTCCACGGTGGGTGTCTCCCGCAGGTCGAGATGGCCGAACAGGTCCTGGCCGTGGAGCTCGGGCCGCATCTCGGGGGAGCCGTCCGCCGCCGCCTCCCGGTAGGCGTCGAGGGCGCGCAGCGCCATCGGGCTGTCCAGGAAGACGGGCAGCTGGGGGATGGCGCCCGCCGCGGTCAGCCGGTCGAGGTGCCACAGCACCACCTCGGTGCGGTCCACGGCGAAGGCCGGGATGAGCACCACCCCGCCCTGATCGGCGGTCTCGGCCACGACCTCGGTGAGCACGCCTTCGGTGTCGTCCTCGGGGTGGCGCCGGTCGCCGTAGGTCGATTCGCAGAGCACGATGTCGGCGTCACCCAGGGGCGCCGGCGGCAGCAGCAGCGGGTGGGTCGAGCGGCCGAGGTCGCCGCTGAAGGCCACGGTGCGCTCGCCGCCCCGTCCGGCCACTCGCAGGGAGATGGTGGCCGCTCCCAGGATGTGGCCCGCCCGTCGCCAGGTCGCCCACAGCCCGGGGCCGATCTCGACGTCTTCGTCGTAGGGGACCGCCGCGAGCTGGCCGAGGGTCCGCCGGGCCTGTTGCTCGGTGTAGAGGGGCAGCGCCGGGTCGTGGCGGGAGTAGCCCCGCCGGTTGGCGAACGCCGCCTCCTCCTCCTGGAGGTGGCCGCTGTCGGGCAGCACGATGCGCACCAGCCGGGCGGTGCCCGCGGTGCAGAGGATCGGGCCCCGGAAGCCGCCGTTGGCCAGCCGGGGCAGCCAGCCGCAGTGGTCGACGTGGGCATGGGTCAGGAGCACGGCGTCGATCGAGGACTCCGCCACCGGGAACGGCCCCCAGTTCCGCTCCCGCAGGTCCTTGGCCCCCTGGAACAGGCCGCAGTCGACCAAGACCCGGCTCCCGGTGTCGGTCTCGACGAGGAAGCGGCTGCCGGTGACGGTACGGGTGCCACCGTGGAAGCTGAGCGAACTCACCAGCCTTCGTCCCCGACGAGGGGGACGAAGGCGACCGGGCCCAGGTCCTCTTCGACCAACTCGAGCCCGCGGCGGCGGACCCGGACGAGCTGCTGGCCGCCGCCCCGGGGCCCGATGGGCATGACCAGACGCCCCCCGTCGGCCAGCTGGGCCACGAGCGAGGGGGGGATCCTCGGCCCGGCCGCGGTGACCACGATGGCGTCGTAGGGCGCCAGCTCGGGCCACCCGAGGCTCCCGTCGCCCTCGACCACGATCACGTCGCTCGCGCCGGTCGCGGCCAGGTTGGCCGCGGCGGCCTCGGCCAGGTCCGGGTGGCGCTCCACCGTCACGACCAGGTCGGCGAGGCCGCGCAGGACGGCGGCACCGTAGCCCGAGCCGGCGCCCACCTCGAGGACGCGGTCCCCGACCTGGAGCTCGGCGGCCTCGGCCATGGCCGCCACGATGTAGGGCTGGGAGATCGTCTGGCCCGCGGCGATGGGCAGGGCGGAGTCGTCGTAGGCGTGCTCGGCCAGCGCCGGGGGCAGGAAGTCCTCCCGGCAGACCTCGCCCATCACGGCCAGGACGGCCCCGTCCCGGATGCCCCGGCGGGCCAGGTCCTGGTCGACCATGCGGGCCCGCCGGCGGGCCTGGTCCCGGGGGGCGGGGGTCAACGCCGGACCCGCCGTTCGTAGAGCTCGGCCACGCCGGCCTCGATGCCCTCGGCGAGCACATCGATGTCGTCGGCCGAGGCGCGGTCACCGGTGACGCCGAAGTAGAGCTCGCCGTCGTAGGACAAGATGGCGACGGCGAATCGGACGCCGAACGCCACCGGCACGTACGGGTAGTAGGCGACCATCCGCCGTCCGGCGGCGAAGAGCGGCTGCGACGGGCCGGGGACGTTGGTCGTGACCGTGTTGATGCTGCGCTGGGGGTGGCGGCGCAGCACGGCCGCGGCCACGCGGCTGCCGTAGGCCATGAGGGGCGCGGGCACCAGGTCCGCCAGGGAGGTCACGCTCTCGATCGCCTCCGCCTCGTGGGACAGCTTCAGCCAGCGGGTCTCGCTGCGCACCGCCTCATAGCGCAGTTCGGGCACGGCGATCTCTACGGGGAGGTCGGCCACCATGGCGGACACCTCGTTGTCGAGCCGACCGTGCCGGGTGCGCACCGACACCGGTACGAGGGTCCGGATCTCGGTGGTCTTCGGGTCCTCGCCCCGGGCCAGCAGGAGGTCCCGGAACCCCCGGGTGACCGCGGTGAGGATGACGTCGTTGACGGTGCCGCCCCGCTCGGCCCGGATCGCCTTCGCCTCGGCCAACGGGATGTGGACGCCCCGCCAGCAGCGCTCGGGGCCGATGGTCCCGTCGACTGAGGTGGACGGTGTCGGCCACGCCTCACCCAGCCAGGAGCTGACCCCCGAGGTCAGGGTCCGCAGGCGGTTGATCACCTCGCCGGGCCGGGCCAGGGAGGTCAGGAACTGGCCCGACCACCGGACGACGGCGGTGACCAGGTCCCCGAGGGCGTCGGCCACGAGGCGGGTCTCGGAGAGCCCGGGGGCCGCCGACCACGGCACCGCCCGTTCCGGGCCGCGCTCGGCGTCGGGGGCGGGGTCGAGGACCTCCTCCATGAGGCCGACCCCGGCCACCCCGTCGACCATGCAGTGGTGCACCTTGGCCAGGAGCGCCCACTCGCCGTCCGGCAGGCCCTCGACCAGCCACATCTCCCAGAGGGGTCGGCGGCGGTCCAGCTCTGTGCTCATCACCTCGCCCAAGAGGTCCTGGAGGGCCGCGTCGTCGGCGGAATCGAGCGTGTTGTGGGAGAGGTGCTGCGCGAGGTCGAACTCGGGGTCGTCCTGCCAGACCGGCCGGCCCAGCTGGAAGGGCAGGGTGTGCACCCGCTGGCGGTACCGGGGGATGCGATCGAGGCAGCGGTCCATGAGGTCGAACAGCTCGGCCTCGGTCGGCGCCGGACCCTCGAATCGGGCACAAGCCCCGATGTGGAGGTGGTTGACCCCGTCCTCCAAGTGGAGGAACTCGGCGTCCAAGGCACTCATCTGGTCCACGACGTCATCCTCCCCGGTCACCCCGGGCCCTGACCAGGGCCGTTGGGCCCGGCGGTCGGCTCAGACGGTCTGCGGTGCCCGGATGGGCCGGCCGCGGGGCGGGCAGGCTCCCGCCAGCAGGTCCTCGAGCAGGAGCGGGGCGTCCACCCCGCCGGTGTCCCGATAGCCGACGAGCAGCACCTCGGTCACCGGCGGGTTACCGCCGGCCACCGTGATGATGCGCAGGTTCCCCTCGAGCACGGTCGTCTTGCCGCAGCCCCAGGTCACCGGGACCAGCGCCATCCAGTCGTGGAGGCGGATGGGGGTACCGAGCCGGGCCTGCGGCGCGCCGCCCGCCGGGCGGTGGAGCTGGAGAGCGTCCAGCACCTCGGCGGGGGTCATGTTCACGTAGCGGCTGACGTACACGTCAGGCATCGTGATCACCTCCTCTCCTCACCCACCCTGCGCCGAGGCGCCGAGGCGGCCCAGGGTCGAAGGTCCCGGCCGGTCGCGACTCGGGATCTACGCTCCGGGAACCCGAGAACAAGGAGAGGGACATGATCGCACGCCAGAGCCTCGAGGTAGAGCCGATGACCGGTAAGACCCGCAGCCCCTGGGGGGTGTGGTTCCTGACGTTGATCACCCTCGGCATCTACGGCCTGTACTGGTGGTTCAAGGCCAACGAGGAGGTGGGGAACTACGACGCGAGCATCGACGTCAATCCGGTCCTGTCGACGCTGGCCCTGTTCGTGCCCGTCTGCAACATCGTCACGATCTTCCGCACGGGCGGCCGGATCGGCCAGGCTCAGCAGACCGGTCTTGGCGTCAACGCCACCAACGGCTGGCTCGGCCTGCTGTTGGCGCTGCTCGGCGGCTTTCACGTCGTCTACTACCAGTCGAACCTGAACAAGATCTGGGCCAACCCGGCCGCTCCCGCGGCCTGATGATCGAGGCGGCTCGCCCGGCCGGTCGCTCCGAGCGCCGGCCGGGAGGGCCCGCCGGCGGTGACTGTCACCCCCCACCGGTAGAACAGGGGCCATGGCGAGCGACCCCGGGCAAGCGACCACCGACGAGCGGGCCGAGGGCCCGCCGGCGGACCTCCTGGCCCGGATCCGGGCGCTGCTGGCCAAGGCCGAGTCCTCCACCTTCGAGGCCGAGGCCGAGGCGTTCACGGCCAAGGCCCAGGAGCTCATGGCCCGCCACCGCATAGACCGGGCGGTGCTGGCCGAGGCGGCGCCCGGTCGGCTGGCCGACGGGGTCGAAGGGCGTCGGATCACCGTCGACGACCCGTACGCCACGGCGAAGTTCCACCTGCTGGCGGGTCTGGCCGAGGTCAACGGGGCGCAGGCCGTCTGGTCTCGGGCGCAGTCGGTGGCCACGGTCTTCGGCTTCCCCGTCGAGGTCGACATCATCGAGGAGCTCTTCACGTCGCTGCTGGTGCAGGCCACGGCCGCCATGCAGCGGGAGGGCTCCAAGCAGGACGCCTACGGCCGCAACCGGACCCGGGCGTTCCGCCGGTCGTTCCTGCTCGCCTTCGCCGACCGGGTCGCCCGTCGCCTCCAGGCGTCCGTCGACCGGGTCGTCGACGAGGCGGGGGTCGAAGCGGGCACCGACCTGGTCCCCCTGCTCGCCGCCCGCGACGAGGCGGTGGCGGTCAAGCTGCGGGAGACCTTCCCGACGCTCGGGACGATGCGGACCTCGGTCAGCGACGCCGAGGGCCTCTTCGCCGGCCGCTCTGGCCGCCGACCGCGCCGACCTGAGCGCCGGCCCCCGCCTGCACCGCTCGGCCTGAGCCCACCGCCCCGGGCCAACATGCCGTTGGACCCTGGGTGGGCGTGTGCGTGATCGGGCACGCTCTGGTGGTGGGGTTCGTCCGTCACCACTGGGTGCTGATCACGATCGGGATCGTCGCCCTTCTCGTCGCCGGGGGCGTGGTGATCGACGGTGCTGACCGTCGACGCACCGGGGCCGGCCTCGGTGGACGACGCGCTGGGCCGCTTCCGGGAGGACGGCGGCGACGGGGAGCCGGACCTCCCGAGCAGTCGGCCGCCCGAGGGTGTCTACATCTACGCAGGGGAGGGCGAGGCGGCCCTGTCCTTCCCCCCGCTGACCCAGCACGACGGTGCCGAGCTGCCGGCCACGGTCACCCACCGGCCCCGGGGATGCTGGACCCTGCGGGTCGACTTCAACGCCGAGCACTGGCAGGAGTGGTCCTACTGCCGAGTGGGCGACGGCGTGGTCGAGACCCGGGGCCGCAGCGGCCAGGAATGGGACCTCGGCGTCAACTCGGCCGGCAACCTCAGCACCTTCCTCTGCCGGCCGCCCAACCCCATCCTCGTCGTCGGGGCTGAGCCCGGCGACGAGGTCGAGCAGACCTGTTCGGGCAGCAACAGCGCCGTGGGGGGCACCACCACCAGCGCCGGGTCGTCGACCTTCGTCGGTGTGGAGACGCTGGTCATCGGCGGGAGCGACGTGACGGCGAACCACCTGCACGGCGAGCGGACGCTCACTGGAGGCCAAGAGGGTGACCAGGTCACCGACGCCTGGTTCCGCGACGACGGCCTGCTCCTGCGCTACGAGCGCGAGATCGAGGTGCGCACGAACTCACCGGTGGGGGTCATCACCTACACCGAGGAAGGCGAGTTCGAGCTCACCGACCTGCAACCCCGGACCTGACCGGAGCCGTTCGGTTCACCTCAGACGGCGGAGCCGCCGAGGCCGGAGTCGGGGCCGTAGGGGGCGTCGCCGTCGTGCCAGCGGCGGAGCGCGTCGAAGGGGTAGATGCCGGTGGCGTGGCCGTCGTTCCAGGTCACGGCCAGGCCCCAGCCGCCGTGCAGGCCGGCCGTCGTGATGGCGAGCGGCTCGGGGCTGCCGGGGCGGGGCCAGGTCGGCTGGCCCCGGTCCCGCAGGGCCCGGCAGGTCGCGCAGGGACAGCCCTGGCGCAGCTCGACCAGCTCGAAGCGGGCGACCTCGCCGTCGAGGAACTCGATGGTGACGGCTTCGGCCCGGTCGACGTCGATGGTGCCGGGCTCGTGGCGGTCGTCCCGCTCGGTCAACTGACTCCGAGGAGGTCGACCACGAAGACGAGGGTCTCGCCGCCCTTGATGACCCCGCCGGCGCCGGCCTTGCCGTAGCCCAGGTCGGGCGGGATGGTGATCTGGCGGCGGCCGCCGACCTTCATGCCGGCGACGCCCTGGTCCCAGCCCTTGATGACCTGGCCCTGACCGAGGCCGAAGCGGAAGGTGTCACCGCGGTCCCAGCTGGCGTCGAACTGCTTGCGGGTGCTCCAGGCCACGCCGACGTAGTGGACCTCGACCTCCTGGCCCGCGGCCGCCTCGGCGCCGGTGCCCTCCTCGAGGTCCTCGATCGCCAGATCGGCGGGCGGGGCCTCGCCCGGCGGCACGTACACGTGGGGCTTCTCGTTCTCAGCCATGGCCCGGGACCGTATCCGCCCCGATCCATCGTTCTGGTCCCAGCCATCGTCCAGCCCAGTGGACATGGCTGGGACCAGAACGGAGACTCAGGGGGTGCTGGCGATGAGGTCGATGGTGGCCTGGGCCAGGTCGGGGCCGACGTCCTCCTGGAGGAAGTGGGAGGCGGCATCGAACGTCCGGTGGTCCAGGCCCTCCGCGCCCGGGATGCGGTCCCGGAACTCGGGCTGCTGGTTGCCCAGGACCGGGTCGTTGGGGGCCCAGAGGGTGAGGGCGGGCTTGGTCCACTGCTCGAGGACGGACCAAGCGGCCCGGTTGGCGGGCACCGCCGGGTCGTCGGGGGTGACGGGGACCAGGAGGGGGAAGCGGCGGGCGGCCACCTGATGGGAGGCGTCGGGGAAGGGCGCGTTGTAGGCGGCCACCTCGGCGTCGCTGAGGGTGCGATGGCTGGCCTGTTGGACCAGGGCGCCGGCGTCGAACGGATCGACGGCCTGGCTGAACTCCCGCCAGAAGTCGAAGCCCTCGCTGGGCGAGGTGCCGGTGGGCAGGGCCGTGTTGGCGATCACCAGGCGGGCGAAGTCGGCTTGTCGCTCCGCGGCGAGGCGGAGGCCCAGGAGGCCGCCCCAGTCCTGGCAGAACAGGGTGATGCCGCTCAGGTCGAGGGCGTCGACGAAGCCATCGACCCAGGCCACGTGGCGGGCGTAGCTGTAGGCGTCGGGGTCGACGGGCTTGTCGGAGCGTCCGAAGCCGATCAGGTCCGGCGCCACGGCGCGCAGCCCGGCGCCGGCCAGGATCGGCACCATGTGGCGGTAGAGGTAGGACCAGGTCGGCTCGCCGTGCAGGCAGAGCACCACCGGGCCGTCGCCGGGGCCGTCCTCGACGTAGGCCATACGCAGCCCGTCGACCTCGACGTACCGCGGCTCGTAGGCGAAGTCCGGGAGGTCGGCGAAACACGCCTCCGGCGTCCGCAGCACAGAGCTGTCAGTCACCCTGTCAGATTACGCATGAGGGGGTCAGGCGGTGCGATCGGCCTTGAGCTGCTTGCGGGCGCGGGCCCGGGTGGTGCTGTCCAGGTCGACCTTGCGCAGGCGCAGGCTCAGGGGGGTCACCTCGACGGCTTCGTCGGCGGCGATGAACTCCAGCGCGTGCTCCAGGGACAGGACCCGGGGCGGAACCAGCTTGACCGTGTTGTCCGAGCCGGCCGCCCGGACGTTGGTCTGCTTCTTCTCCCGGACGATGTTGATGTCCATGTCCTCGGAGCGGCTGTTCTCGCCCACGATCATGCCCTCGTACACGGGCTCGGTCGGGGCCACGAACAGGCTGGCCCGCTCCTGGATGCTCTCGATGGCATACGGCGTGGCCTTGCCGGAACGGTCCGACACGATGCTGCCGGTCACCCGGTTGCGCAGCTCGCCCTTCCACGGCTCGTAGCGCTCGAAGACGTGGTGGGCCAGGCCGGTGCCGCGGGTCTCGGTCAGGAACGCGGTGCGGAACCCGATCAGGCCCCGGGCGGGGATCAGGTAGTCCAGGCGGACCCAGCCGGTGCCGTGGTTGACCATCTCGGTCATGTCCCCCCGGCGGGCACCCATCATCTGGGTGACGGCGCCGACGTGCTCCTCGGGGATGTCCACCGTCAGGCGCTCGACGGGCTCGTGCAGGACGCCGTCGACCTCCTTGGTCACCACCTCGGGCTTGCCCACGGTGAGCTCGAAGCCCTCCCGGCGCATGATCTCCACCAGCACGGCCAGGGCCAGCTCACCCCGGCCCTGGACCTCCCAGGTGTCGGGGCGCTCGGTGTCCAGCACCCGCAGCGAGACGTTGCCGATCAGCTCGGCGTCCAGGCGGTTCTTGAGCAGCCGGGCCGTGACCTTGCTGCCCTCCTTGCCTGCGAGCGGTGAGGTGTTGGTGCCGATGGTGACCGAGAGGCTGGGCTCGTCGACGGTGAGGACGGGCAGCGGGTCGGGATGGCCCGGGTCGCAGAGGGTCTCGCCGATGGTGACATCGGGCAGGCCGGAGAGGGCGATGAGCTCGCCCGGGCCGGCCTCCTCGACCGGGACCCGGTCGAGCTGCTCGGTCACGTAGAGCTCGGCGATCTTGGCGTTGACCACGGTGCCGTCCCGGCGGCACCAGGCCAGGTTCTGGCCCTTGCGCATGGTGCCCCGGTGGATGCGGCAGAGGGCCAGGCGACCGACGTAGGGGTCGGCGTCGAGGTTGGTGACGTGGGCCTGCAGCGGACCTTCGGCGTCGGTCGCCGGCGGCGGGATGCTGTCGAGCAGGACCTCGAACAGCGGCTTCAGGTCGACGCCGGGCGTGTCCATGTCCAGCGAGGCCCAACCGTCTCGGGCCGAGGCGTAGACGACGGGGAACTCCAGCTGGTCGTCGTGGGCGTCGAGGTCGATGAGCAGGTCGAGGACCTCGTCGGCGATCTCGTGGGTCCGGGCGTCGGGCCGGTCGACCTTGTTGACCACCAGGACCATCGGCAGGTTCAGGGCCAGCGCCTTGCGCAGGACGAACCGGGTCTGGGGGAGGGGGCCCTCGGCGGCGTCGACCAGCAGCACCACGCCGTCGACCATGGCCAGGGCCCGCTCGACCTCACCGCCGAAGTCGGCGTGGCCGGGGGTGTCGACGATGTTGAGCTTGGTCCCGCCCCACTCGACCGAGGTGTTCTTGGCGAGGATGGTGATGCCCTTCTCACGCTCGAGGTCGGTCGAGTCCATGACCCGGTCGTCGACCTGCTCGTTGGCCCGGAAGGCGCCCGTCTGCCAGAGCATGGCGTCGACCAGGGTGGTCTTGCCGTGGTCGACGTGGGCGATGATGGCGGCATTGCGAAGCGGGCGCGCGGACATGGCAGGCAACTCTTTCGGAAAGGGATTCGTCCCGGGGGAAGGACCCGTCCAGGCTACCGCCGTGTCGGCCCGGTCGGGGCCACCTCACCCCGAGACGCCGTCCGGAAAGCGAAGGAACCGCCCCCGAAGGGGCGGCTCCCGCAGTTCAGGTCGGCCCCGACGGGCCCGAGGTCACTCGACGCCGAGCTGCATCAGGATGTCGTCCCGACGCTCCTCGAACTCCTCGCTGTCCAGCTCGCCGGCGGCGTGCTGCTCGTTGATGATGCGGAACTCCTCCATCAACGCATCGAGGTCCGGGGCTTCCTCGGTCTCGACGCCCTCTTCGTCCTTGTCCAGCCGGCGGGCGCGCTTGGCGGCCTGCTTCTCCTGCCGGGCCTTCTCGCGCTGCCGCTTGGCAAACGTCTCTCCACTTCGTGCCATGTCACACCACCCTCACGTTGCGGGCCTCGTCACCTTTTCGACCCTGGGCGATCTCGAACGACACCTGCTCGCCCTCGTCGAGGACGCCGCTGGTCACGGTCACGTTCGTGTGGTGCACGAACAGGTCATCGCGGCCGGGCACGGCGATGAAGCCGAAGCCGCGGCGGGTGTCGAAGAACTTCACCGTACCGGTCGGGGCACCGTTTTTCCGACCACCGTGAGGGCGCTCGGCCCGGGGCCGCTGGGGTTCGGTGTCGAGGGCTCCGGGGGCCGTGATGTCGCCCGGAAGCCCCAGCTTGCGCTGCATCTTGCGGTTGTCGGACAGCTCCTCGCTGCGCACGAGGGAGACCACGACGCCGGTGGCGCCGGCCCGCGCGGTGCGGCCCGATCGATGCAGGTAGGTCTTCTCGTCCTCGGGCGGATCGAAGTGCAGCACGCAGGCCACGCCGTCGACATGGATGCCCCGGGCGGCCACGTCGGTGGCCACCAGAGCGTCCACCCGGCCCTTGACGAAGGAGTCGAGCGCCCGGTCCCGCTGACCCTGGGAACGGCCGCCGTGGATGGCCGCGGCCTTCACGCCGCTCTTGGCCAGCTGCTGGGTCAGGCGGTCGGCGCCCCGCCGGGTCCGGCAGAAGACGATGGTCGGGCCGGCGTCCTTGATGGCGTCGACGGCATGGTCCTTGCGGTCCATGTGGGCCACCTTCCAGAACAGATGCCGGGCCGTGGTGATGTCGGGCTCGACGTCACCCACCTCGTGACGGGTGGGGTTGTTCTGGTAGCGGTCGGTGACGACCTTGACGTCGCCGTCCAGGGTGGCCGAGAAGAGCACCGTCTGACGGTCGTCGGGGGTGGCGTCCAGCAGGCGTCTGACCGCCGGCAGGAAGCCCATGTCGGCCATGCGGTCGGCCTCGTCGATGACCACGATCTCGATGTCGGACAGATCGACGTCCCGGGTCTGGATCAGGTCCTCGAGGCGGCCGGGGCAGGCCACCAGCACGTCGACGCCCTTGCGCAGCGCGCCGCGCTGGCCGCCGTAGCCGACCCCGCCGTAGACCGAGACGGCCCGACGCTTGCGGATGGCGAGCAGGGGGCTGAGCTCCTTGTGGATCTGCTCCGCCAGCTCACGGGTGGGGGACAGGACCAGGGCGCGGGGGCGACGGGGCGTGCCCTTGCCGACGCGGGTGGCCAGGGGGATGCCGAAGGCCAGCGTCTTGCCCGAGCCCGTGGGGGCGCGGCCACAGACGTCGCGTCCGGCGAGCAGATCCGGGAGGGTGGACTCCTGGATGGGGAACGGCTCGTTGATGCCCTGGTGGACAAGGGTGCGGACGACGTCCTCGGGCACGCCGAGATCGGCGAAGGAGGGGGACATGGGGGTACTGCTCCTGACTGCCCGCTTCGAGGCGGGCCGGCGCACGGGTGCGCCGCAGATCGAAACGGTGGAGAGGCGATCCAGCCGGAACGGGGGTGTATGGGGGGATGCCGTACCGGGGAGCTTCGTTGTGAACCTTGCCTCCACCCGGTGGCCGCGGCCCAGGGTACCGGTGTTCCCCTCTCCTTCCTCAGGTCAGGACGAAGGCGAGGGTCAGCACCAGGAGACCCGTGGCCAGGACGAAGGGGGCGACCAGGGCGCTGATGCCGACCCGGATGAGCCGGGTGGGGCGCAACGTCTGGAAGAGGGCCGAGGCGGGGGCGATGCCTCCCTGGTTGAGGACCTCGACGTCGGACCGCAGGGCCCACAGCGCCCGGCCGAGGCTCGTCACCCGGCCCAGGCCCTTCGCCTCGACGAACTCCCGCTCCCCCTTGCCCAACTTCACCGCCAGGGTCCCCGCCGCCTCGCGCACCTCGGCGGCGTTGACCTCGGGCAGGGCCCGCACGGGGCCGAGGTCCGAGCCGAACCGGGCCAGGCTGAACGGGGCGATGGCGGCGATCACACCCACGCACGCCCGCGAAGACCAGGGCGTCCCGGGACCAGTCGTCGGACATCCCCACGCCGACCACGAAGGCGGCGATCCCGGCGATCGCGGCCACCGCCAGGATCCGCACGGTGGCCTGGACGAGCCCCACGACGGCCGCCACCCGTGCCACCACCTCGTCCAGGATCGTCATGGCGTCAGGTTCTGCCGCCCGATCTGCCGGTCAGCGCCGGGAAATCGGGCGCCAGAAAGGGGATCAGACGTCGACGAAGAAGGTGGCCAGGGCCCGCTCGAGGGCCTCGACGTCGGCCTGCTGGGTGATCTGCACCCCGATGACGCCGTGGTAGCTCTGGTCGGGGGGCTCGAAGGCGACCCAGACGAAGTCGGTCTCGGTGCCCGCACAGTCCTCGAAGACCTCCGAGACGCCGCTGTAGGCCGGGTCGGCGTAGGGCTGGCGGCCGAGGGAGGTGCACTGACCGGCCTGCCCGGTGCTGACCGCGGTCAGGATCTCGTCGGTGGTCTGGTTGGTCTCGAGGCCCGTGGCCTGGAACTCGAGCCCGGACACGTTGTAGGTCTGGATCCACTCCTGGACGTCGGTCGAGGCGATGATGTCGGGGCCGAACAGGCCCTCGCCGCCGTCCACGTCGGTCCAGGCCGCGGGGACCTCGACGCTGAGCAGGCCGGAGTCGTCGTTCACCGTCACGTACTCCCCGTAGGTGGTGGTGTCAGTGGGGACGTCGTCCAGGTCGTCCTCGACCGAGTCGCCGAAGTCGCCGATCGCGTCATCCCGGTCGTCCTCGGCCGCCTCGGTCGTGGTGGTCGTGGTCTCCTCGGGCTCGTCGTCCTCCTCGGCCTCGGTGGTGGTCGCGGACTCGTCACCACTGCCGTCGTCGCCACCACAGGCGGCCACCAGCAGCCCGAAGGCCATCAGGAGGGCGAGCAGGCGCAGGAAGGTGCGGGTCATGGGGGGGTCCTCTCCGACCGGGGACGAGCGGCGGAATCCTACGCCCCGGCGGCGATCTACGATCCCGACATCATGGTGAACGACGTCACCCATCTGCGCACCTGCCCGTTGTGCGAGGCCATGTGTGGCCTCGAGGTCACCGTGCAGGACGACCACGTCACCCGCATCCGGGCCGACCGGGAGGACGTGTGGAGCCAGGGCTACCTGTGCCCCAAGGGCACGACCCTCGGTCACCTCCACGAGGACCCCGACCGGCTGCGAGCCCCGCTGATCCGCGACGGTGACGGCTTCCGGGAGGTGAGCTGGCCGGAGGCGTTCGCCGAGGTGGAGCGCTTGCTCGCCCCGGTGCTGGCGGAGGACGGCGTCGACGCGGTGTCCTGCTACATCGGCAACCCGACCGCGCACAACTTCTCCCTCGGCCGCTACGCCGGGGCCTTCGTGCCGATGAGCGGCATCACCCAGCTCTACTCGGCGGGCACGGTCGACCAATGGCCCAAGAACGTGGTGGCCACGCTGCTGTACGGGGGCATGTGGGACATCCCGGTGCCGGACCTGGACCGGGCCGACTTCGTCCTCATGCTCGGGGCCAACCCCGCCGCCAGCCAGGGCAGCCTCATGGCCTGCCCGGACGTGCTCGGTCGCATCGACGCCATCCGGGAGCGCGGTGGCCGGGTGGTGGTCGTCGATCCTCGCCGCACGAAGACCGCCGACCGGGCGGGGGAGTGGGTGCCCGTCCAACCGGGTACCGACGCCCTCCTGCTGATGGCCATGACCCAGGTGCTCTTCGCCGAGGGCCTGGTCGACCTCGCGCACCTGGCCCCCCTCGTCGACGGCGTCGACGAGGTGGCCCGGCTGGCGGCGCCCTTCACCCCGGAGGCGGTCGAGGCCGCCACCCGCGTCCCCGCGGACACCATTCGGGGCCTGGCCCGCGCCCTGGCCGCGGCCCCCGCCGGCGTCGTCTACGGGCGCATCGGCACCTGCAACCAGGAGTTCGGGACTCTGGCCTCCTGGCTGGTCGAGGTCCTGAACATCCTGACGGGGAACCTCGACCGCCCGGGCGGCTCGATGTTCGCCGACCCGGCGAGCTGGTCGATCATCTCGGTCCGGCCGCCCGACCAGGCCGATGGTTGGGCCTTCAACCGGTGGACCAGCCGGGTGCGGGGCGCGCCCGAGGTCCTGGGGCAGTTCCCGGTGTCCTGCCTGGCCGAGGAGATCGCCACGCCGGGCGAGGGTCGCATCCGGGCGCTGGTCGTGATCGCGGGCAACCCCGTCATCTCCGCCCCCGACAGTGACCGGCTCGACGCCGCCCTGCCCCAGCTCGAGGCCATGATCTCGATCGACAACTGGCTGAACGAGACCAGCCGCCATGCCCACGTGATCCTCCCGGGGCTGTCGGCGCTCGAACAGCCCCACTACGACGACCTCATCTGGGGCTTCGCCACCCGCAACGCGGCCAACTTCTCCGAGGCCGTCTTCCCGCCTCCGCCGGACCGACCGGCGGAGTGGGAGATCCTCCTGCGGGTGGCGGCCATCATCGGCGGCACCGCCGCGGACGACGTGGATGTCGAGGGCTTCGACGACGGCTACTTCATGGGGGTCGTGATGGCCAACCAGGCCCAGCCCGGCTCCCGCATCGCCGATCACGACCTGGCCGAGATCCTCGAGGCGACGCCCGGCCGGGGCCCGGAGCGGATCCTGGACTTCGGGCTGCGGGTCGGCCCCTACGGCGAGGGCTACGGGCGGGACCCCGACGGCCTGAGCCTGGCCACGCTGCGGAAGCACCCCCACGGCATCGACCTCGGTCCTCTCGAGCCCCGCCTGCCGGGGCTGCTGACCGGTCCCGGCCGACGCATCGACCTCGCGCCCGACTACATCACCGGCGACCTCGACCGGTTGTCGGCCCGGATCGGACGGGGCGACGAGGGCCTGGTGCTGATCAGCCGGCGCCATGTCCGGTCCAACAACTCCTGGATGCACAACGTGAAGGTCCTCGTGAAGGGCAAGGACCGCTGCACGCTGGAGGTCAACACCGACGACGCCGAGCGCCTCGGCCTGGTCGACGGGGCCGGGGCCCGGGTCAGCTCCGAGGCCGGCTCACTCGAGGTCCCCGTCGAGGTCACCGACACCATCACCGCCGGGGTGGTGTGCCTGCCCCACGGCTGGGGTCACGACAAGGAGGGCACCCGGCTGGCGGTGGCCCGCGAACACGCGGGGGTCAACAACAACGTGCTGGCCCCGGGTCACCTGGTGGACGTCCTCAGCGGCAACGCCGTGGTCAACGGCATCCCCGTCGAAGTCGTCCCTGTTTGACCGTACGTCAGCCGTAGTGGTTGCCGCAGCGGGGCCAATGGCCGAGGCCGGAGGCGACGCGGACCCGTTCGGCCACCCGGGCCTGCCTCCAGGCCTCCTTCTGGTGCGGCATGCCACTGCCGCCGTAGGCCGCCCAGGTCCCCAGGGAGAACTGCAGGCCGCCGTAGTGGCCGTTGCCGGTGTTGATGTGCCAGTTGCCGCCGCTCTCACATTCGGCCACGCCCTGCCAGCGGTTCACCAGGGCCCGGCGCCGGCGGTTGACCTCGAGCTGGTAGAGGTACGCCCGGAGGTTCCGGGCCTCGCGCTGGTAGGCGGTCCAGGTGTGGCCGGCGGTGCCCTGCCCGCCGAGGAACTGGCGGTGGCCGTGGTTGGCGTGCAGCCGGGCGATGTAGTCGGCGTCGATCGTCGCGGCCCGGCCGGCCCCGGCGGTGCCGGCGCCGGTGGCCATGGCCACGGTCGGCAGGGCGAGCGTCAGCAGGGTGAGCAGCACGATGCGGCGCATGTTGTGGGGTGAGCCTCCTGGCGGCACCACCACGGGCGCGCGGAGCACGGGCTGCGGGGGAAGGAGTCGCCTTAGGTCCTGCGCTCGACGTGGTCACGCCTGCGAATCGCCGGTTGTCGGCAGACTCAGCAGGGGCCGTCGGCGCGGGCACTGTTCTTGGTCGGTTGTCAACAGTATCGTCATGTTCGTCACCGAAGTGAAACTTGCACCCGTGTGACTTGTGTCACGAATCTGTGACCGGCGTCACAGCCCTCGGTCGGCAGCGGTGCGGAGCGGGGGCCCGTCCAGCGGGCAGCAGAGGTCGGCCGGGGTGGCCTCGGCCACCTGCGGGCCGGGGCCGGTGAGGGCGGCGAGGGCCACGATCCCGGAGGTCGCGGCCAGCCCACCGGCGATGAGCAGGGCGGTGTGAAAGCCCTCGGTGAAGGCCAGCGGGTCGCCGAAGTCGTCGGCCGCGATGCCGGCCAGCCCGGGGAGGGCGGCCACCGCCAGGAGGCCGGCGGTCCGAGCCACCGTGTTGTTGACCCCCGAGGCGATGCCGGCGTGGCGCTCGTCGGCCGACGCCAGGACGGTCGCGGTCAGCGGCGCCACGGTGGCCACGAGGCCGAACGCGAAGACGAGCACGGCGGGCAGGACGTCGCCGACGTAGGTCGAGCCCGCCTCGATCCGGGAGAGCCCGACCAGGCCGACCCCGGCCACGATCGGCCCGACCGTCATCGGGATGCGGGGCCCGATGCGCTGGCTGAGGTCCGCGGCGCGGGCCGACAGCAGGAACATGACCACGGTGAGCGGGAACAGGGCGGCACCCGCCTCGACCGGCGAGTAGCCCAGCGTGGTCTGGAGCTGGATCACCAGCAGGAAGAAGGCGCCCCCGAGGGCGAAGTAGAGGGCGAGGGTGACCGCGTTGGTGGCGCTGAACCAGCGATCGGCGAACAGCTCGAGGGGCATGACCGGGTGGGGGCTGCGGGCCTCGATGACCAGGAAGGCCACCAGGGCGCCGACGCCGACGACGGCCGCGGCCCCGCTGTCCGCGCCGATGAGGGCCCAGGTGAGCCCGCCAAGGCCGACGGCCGCGACGACGGAGCCCGCTATGTCCAGGCCGGGCGCCATCGCGGTGTCCCGGCTCTCGGGCACGTGGCGGGCCGCGACCATCGTCATCGCCGCGAACGGGACATTGAGCAGGAAGATCCACCGCCACGATGCGGCCGAGACCAGCCAGCCACCGGCGAAGGGCCCGATGGCGGTGGCCACCCCACCGAGGCCCGACCACGTGCCGATGGCCGCAGCCCGGTCCTCGGCCCGGAAGCCCGCCTGGATGAGGGCCAGGCTCCCCGGGGTGAGCAACGCCCCGCCCACGCCCTGCAGGGCCCGGGCGGCCACGAGGACCTCGACGGAGGGGGCGACACCGCACAGGAGGGACGAGGCCTGCGAACCAGACCACGCCGATGACGAAGATCCGGCGGCGGCCATACCGGTCGCCCAACGACCCGCCGAGCAGGAGGAACGCGGCCAGGGTCAGCAGATAGCCGTTGAGGATCCACTGCAGGCCGGCGATGTCGGTATCGAGGTCGTCGGCTATGGCCGGCAGGGCCACGTTGATGACCGTGGCGTCGAGGGCGGCCAAGCCCGAGCCCAGGACGGCGGCGGCCAGCAGCCACCGCGCGTCGGGCGTCCCCCGGGCGATCCCGCTCAGGGAGCGTCCTCGTCGGGGTCGTGTCCGTCCTCCTCCCGGGGGCGGACGACGAAGACCCGCAACCGGTCGAAGCCCCGCAGGCGGCGGATCGAGTGGACCCGTTGGGTCTCGATCGACTCCTGGTCGGCCAGGGCCGTCGCCACCGTGGTGTCGACCAGCACGTTGCCGGAACGGGCGACGTCCACGAGGCGGTGGGCGAGGTTGACCGGACGGCCGAAGACGTCGCCCTGGCGCAGCACCACGGGTCCAGCCGCGACCCCGGCCCGCAGCGGCGGCAGACCATGGTGGTCACCGACCTCGGCAACCAGGCGAAGGGCCGTGTTGGCGGCGATGACCGGGTCGGGGGAGGCGAACATGACCTCGTCGCCGATCATCTTCACGACCCGGCCGGCCTCCTCGGCCACGACATCGGCCGCGGCCTGCGTGAAGACCTCGATGAGCTCGGACAGCTCCCGCTCCTCCAGGTGGTTGGCCATCTTGGTGAAGCCCACGAGATCGGCGAACCCGACGGCCATCGTCGACAGCAGGTGCTCGGGGTCCTCCCGGTCGAGCAGCACGGCGTTCTCGACCGCGGCCAGGAGGTGGCGGCGGTAGAGGTAGACGAGCAGGTCGTCGAGGGCGGGGAGGACATCGACGACGAAGCCCGCGAACCGGTCGACGTCGCGCTGGGCCGCCTCGGCGATCTCCATGTGGGCGGCGGCAATGGTGGCGAGGGCCTGGCTCATCACCCGGGTCTGGGCCCGCACGGTCTGCTCGTCGAGGACACCGTCCGCCTGCAGGGCCAGGGCCGCACGCAGGGCCGCGACGTCCCCGTCGGTGAACGCCACCTCGTCGTCGGGCATGTCCGGGAACCCCATCGCGCGCCAGAGCCCGTCGGCGGTGTCGTGGTCGCAGTCGGCCAACGCGCAGACCTCGAGGGCCGTGTAGCGCCGCTCGCCCTCGAGCAGCGCAAGGGTCGCGAGGTCGAGCAGGGCCTGGCGGTCGGCCTCCGTGGTCCTCGCCGGGGCGCCCATCGCGGCACGCTACCGGCCCCTTGCGTCCCGGTCGGCCCCGCGACAGGATCGCGGTCGCTTCCCCGATCTGTCGCTTCCCCGCGATCACCCCACCCGAATCGGGAGAAGCCATGTCTGTACTCCAGCGCTTCGGCGCGGCCGCCTTGGCGGCCATCCTGCTGACCGGCGCCGCCGGTCTCCTCGCCCCGGCGCCGGCCGGGGCCACCACCGTCCACGGGGCGGTGGCCACACCGGCCAACGCCACCCGACACCCCTGGCCCTACGACGGCTGTTCGGCCGCGCCCGAGCGGGGTCCGGGGTGGGACTTCCACCACGCCTGCATCCACCACGACGGCTGCTACCGGGGCCACTGGCAGAGCCGTCGGACCTGTGACCGCTGGTTCCTGCGGGACATGCAGGCCTCCTGTCGGGTCCTGCACCCGACGGGGGTCATCGGCCGGTGGGCCTGCGCCGGGGTCGCCTCCGTCTACTACGCGGCGGTGCGGGCCTTCGGCGCCGGGGCCTACAGCCACCGCCTGGTCGGCGCGCCGGTGAACTGACCGGCACCGCCGGTCGCCCGGTCGGTCAGGGGCCCCCGTGGGCCTCGGCCAGGTCGGCGGGGCGACCGGCGGGAGGGGCGGCCACCTCGGGCGCCCGTCCGGTCATCAGGCTGACGGCCGTCACGGCCACCGCGAGGGCGGCCGCGATCAGGTGGTCTCTGAGGCTCATGGCGCGGACGGTACGACGCCGCGGTGACGGCCCCGATGCGCCCAGGTGACCTCGCGGTGACGGCTGGGCGAAGGCTGCGGATCAGCCCAGTCGGCGTCCCGCGGTGAAGCCCCCGTCGACGACGAGGGCGTGGCCGGTCACGAACGAAGCGTCGTCGGAGGCGAGGAACAGCGCGGCGGCGGCCACCTCCTCGGGCCGGCCGGGCCGGCGCAGGTGGTGCATGGCGACGAACTCGTCCCGGATGGCCTCGAAGCCGGGCAGGGAGAGCACTTCGGTCATCGGCGTCTCGATGTAGCCGGGGCAGAGGCAGTTGACCCGCACGCCCGACGGCCCGTAGTCGATGGCCATGTTCCGGGTCAGCAGCACCACGCCACCCTTGGACGCGTTGTAGGCCGCCTGGGCCGGCAGCCCTTCCAGGCCCTCGATGCTGGCGAGGTTCACCACCGAGCCGGTGCCGGCGGCCAGGAGGTGGGGGACCACGTACTTGCTGACCAGATAGGTGCCCTTGAGGTTGATGTCGACGATCCGGTCCCACTCCGCCTCGTCGAGGTCGGTCACCCCCGCCGAGCCCGACACCCCGGCGGCGTTGACCAGGATCGTCGGGGCGCCCACGTCCTCGACCGCCGCGGCGACCGCCGCGGTGATGGCGGCCTCGTCGCGGACGTCGAGCGTCCAGAAGCCGGCCAGCGGGTGGCCCTCGGCCGGGTCCTGCCGGTCGAAGCCGGCGACCGTGGCCCCCTCGTCGACGAAGCGCCGGGCACAAGCGGCGCCGATGCCGGACGACGCCCCCGTGACGTAGGCCACTCCACCCGCAAGTCGCCCGCTCATCCCTTTCCGCTCCTGGCGGCTGCGCCGCCGGGCCGCTGGGCCTCCGCTCCGCTCATGTCACAACCTTCCTGCGTCGGTGACGCGTTTGAGGAACTGTCGGGTCCGTTCCTCGCGTGGCTCGGCGAAGAGGGCCGCCGGTGGGCCCTCCTCCAGCACGCGGCCCTCGTGGAGGAAGGCGACCCGGTGGGCCACGTCGCGGGCGAAGCCCATCTCGTGGGTGGCCAGCACCATGGTCATGCCCCCCTCGGCCAGGTCCCGGATGACGGCGAGGACCTCACCGACCAGTTCGGGGTCGAGGGCGGAGGTGACCTCGTCGAGCAGGAGCAGCTCGGGTCCGGTGACCAGGGCACGGGCGATGGCGGCCCGCTGCTGCTGGCCGCCCGAGAGGCGGTCCGGGTAGTCGTCGACCTTGTCCCCGAGGCCGAGGCGCTCCAGCACCTCCCGGGCCCGGTCGTCGGCCTCCTTGCGGCCCATGCCGTGGACCCGGCGGGGGGCGAGGGTGACGTTGGCCAGCACGGTCATGTGGGGGAACAGGTTGAAGGACTGGAAGACGATCCCGATGCGCTGGCGCACGGCGTTGGCGTTCACCCCGTGGCCACTGACCTGCCTCGCCGTTGAGCCAGATCGAGCCGCCGTCGATCCGCTCGAGGAGGTCGATGCAGCGCAGGAGCGTCGACTTCCCGCAGCCGCTCGGGCCGATGAGGGCCACCACCTCGTGCTCGGCCACCGACAGGTCGATGCCGTCCAGCACGACCTTGGGCCCGAAGGACTTCCGCAGATCACGGACCTCGAGGCGTCCCGCCGGGGACGGGGCGGCGGTCACGCGATCGTCTGGCTACGGCGCCGGCGGTCCCGGGCCGTGTACCAGTCCGCGAAGCGGGCGATGGGGATGCTGGCCAGGAGGAAGAGGACGGTCGCGGCCACGTAGGAGGTGTAGTTGAACGTGCGGGAGGTGTAGATCTGCGCCTCCCGCACGGCCTCCCGGATGCCGAGCACGCTGACCAGGGCCACGTCCTTCTGGAGCGAGACGAGGCCGTTGAGCAGAGCGGGGATGACGTTGCGCACGGCCTGGGGGAGCACGGCGAAGCGCAGGGCCTGCCACTGGGTCAGGCCGAGGGCCCGGGCCGCCGAGCGCTGGCTCTCGTGGACCGAGTCGATGCCGGCCCGGTACACCTCGGCGGTGTAGGCGGAGTAGGAGAGCACCAGGGCGGTGACACCCCAGAAGACGGGATCGGTCGGCACGCCGTCCAACTGCAGGGCGGGCACCCCGAAGCCCAGGAGCAGGATGACCAGCAGCAGGGGGATGCCCCGGAAGAGGTCGATGTAGAGGATGGCCAGGAAGCGGAGGGGGAAGAAGGCCGGGCCCCGGAGGTTGCGGATGACCGCCACCAGCATCGCGAACGCCAGGATCAGGATCTGGGCGATGACGAACATCCTCAGGTCGAGCCAGAAGCCGGACAGGACGTCGGGGAACGAGTCGACGAAGTCCTCGCGGCTGAGGAACTGGTTGCGGACCTGGGGCCAGGTCTCGCTGTTGACGACGAGCCAGACGATCAGACCGAAGACGATGATCGTGCTGAAGAAGGCGATGAGGGCGCCGACCGCCCCCTCCTCCTGGAACTCGGCCCGCCACGAGGCGACCCGACCCGGCGGCAATGGGGGCCCGGAGCCGATCCCACCGACGACGGCCGAGGGATCGGCTCCGGGCTCCACCGCTCGCTCCGTCAGGACAGGGCCGTCACTCCGACAGCGTCGGGATGTCGCCTCCGGCGCTCAGCCACTCTTCCTGGAGGGCCGCCAGCGTGCCGTCGTCGCGCAGCGTGGCCAGGGCCTCGTTGACGCAGGGGATGAGCGGGCTGTCCGTTTCGAAGAGCATGCCGAGCTGCTCGGGCTCGGCCCCGGCCTGCGGCAGGACGCCGACGATCGTCGAGTTCGGGATCTCCGCCGAGGTGATGTAGTAGGCGGTGGGCAGGTCATAGACGATGCCGTCGACCTGGCCGGCGTCGAAGGCGGCCGTGGCCGCGGCATTGTCGTCGAAGACGGCAGCCTCGTTGGCGGGTTGGATCACCTCGTCGATGTAGTCGAGGCTCGTGGTCCCGATGGCGGCGCCGAGGTTGTAGTCGGCCAGCTCCTCGATCGACGTGGCATCGGCGATGGGGGCGTCCTCGGCGGCGATGACCACCTGCTGGACGTCGTAGTAGCCGTCGGAGAAGTCGACGACCTGGTCGCGCTCCTCGGTGATGCCGTACTGCTGGATGTTGAAGTCGTAGTCCTTCGGCCCCGGGGCGATGGCCTCGTCGAAGCCCGTGCGCACCCACACGACGTCCTCCTCGGCGATGCCCAGTTGATCGGCTACGGCGTACACCAGGGCGGACTCGAAGCCCTCACCCAGGGTCGGGTCGTCGTTGCCTTCGGCGTCCACGCCCGAGACCCACGGCGGGAAAGCGGGCTCGCCGGTGGCCACGGTGAGCGTGCCCTCGGTCTTCAGGGGCAACTCGTCGCAGGCGCCGGCTGCCGCGGTGGTGTCGCTGCTCTCCGCGGTGGTGTCGCTGCTCTCCTCGCTGTCGTCGCTGCCGCAGGCCGCCGCGAGCAGGCTGAGGGCCAGCAGGAGAGCGGCCAGGGTGCGGAACATCTTGTGCACGGTGATTCCTCCCGGGTGAACGCGAAACCTTACTTAGCGGATCGGATTTCGGCTTCTTCGTAGGTGACGACCGGGACGAAGCCGAGGCCGTCGTAGAGGGCGCGGGCGCCGGCGTTGGCCGTGCCGACGTTGAGCCCGACGACGGGGACGGTGTCGAGCAACCGCCGGGCGAGCGTGGCCGTGAGGGCCCGGGCCAGGCCGCGGCGCCGGTGGCCGGGGTGTGTCAGGACGTTGCCCAGGGCGGCCACTCCGTAGCGCTCGGACAGCACGTGGACCCCGGCGACGGCGGCCAGGCCGCCGTTCACCCGGATGCCGCCGTAGTAGCCGCTGTCCAGGAGCGAAGGGATGAAGAAGGCGCTGGCGTCGCCGCCGGTGTCCCGCAGGGCGACGACCTCGTCGGCGGCCTCCCGCTCCAACCAGGTGACCCGCGGGTCGGGGGGCGGAAGGTCCCGGTCCCCGGGGAGCCGCATCTTCACGTGGGGGATGACCCAGTCGGCGGCGTACGCCGGGGCGAGGCGCTGCGGCCAGGCCGAGGGGTCCGGTGATGACGAAGTGCTCGGGCAGGTCGGGGGCGAGAGCGGCGAGGAGGTCGAGGGTGGCCCGGTCCCCCTCGGCGTCGGCGGCTACGGCGTAGAGCACCGGCGCGCCCGAGCCCAGGTCCAGCACGCCCACCGCGGCGTCGCCCGCCCGGTACCAGGCGGACCGGCGCCACAACGGCTCCTCGAGGTCGGCCAGGCCGTAGGGGTGGACGTCGGGATGGCGTCCGTACAGCTCGGCCAGTTCGAGGGGATCGGCGATCCGGCGGGGCGCGTCGCTCACTCGGCGACGAAGCGGAACACACCGCCGTCCCGCGCCACTCGGCCGGCGGGGCGGCTCACCACTCCTCCTCGATCCACCACTCGGTGAACTCCCGGCAGCGCCCGTCGTCGGTGAGGCGGATCACCCAGAGGTTGCGGAAGTTGCGCCCCTCGGCGGCGTACTCGGTGCGGCCCTGGATGACCGAGAGGCCCGGCGCCTCGACGACGGGCTCCCAGTCGAAGGTCCACGAACCCGGCTCGTCGCCGATGTCCAGCCAGGTCTCGACGATGGCGTCGCGCCCGATCCAGGGTTCGTCGCTGGTCTGGGGGTCATAGACGGCGTCCTCGGTGAAGAGGTCGGCGATCTCCTCGGGGGCGCCGGACGTCCACGCCTTCAGGTAGCCGTCCATCCATGCCGCGAGGCTCATGGGCGAAGCCTCGCCCGAGCGCGGCGGGGCGTCAAACGACGTGGATCAGCCGGCGCGCAGGACCAGGCCCCAGACCACCACGCCGAAGCAGCTCCCGGCCACGAGGGTGAAGGTGTGCCACACCTCGTGGTAGCCGAAGGTGGCGGGCCGGGGGTTGGGCCAGTTGGTGGCCAGGCCGATGGCGCCCACCGTGTAGGCCAGGCCGCCGGCGACGATCAGGCCAAGGTACAGGGGGCCGAGGTGCGTGGCCAGGGAGGGCATGGACAGCGCGGCGGCCCAGCCCATGAGCAGGTAGAGCGTGGCCCCCACGCCCGGCTTCTGGGCGAGGCCGACCAGCCCCAGCACGACGCCCAGGGTGGCCCCGGCCCAGACGCCGATGAGGGTCATGGTGGCGCCGCTGCCGTCGAGGCCGAGCACGCAGATCGGCGTGTAGGTGGCGGCGATGAGCACGAAGATCATCGAGTGGTCGAGGCGACGCATCCAGGCCCGGCCCCGCTCCGACCAGTGGCCCCGGTGGTAGGCGGCCGACGTGCCGTAGAGCGCGCAGGCCCCGAGGGAGTAGACGAGGGCGGCCACCTTGGCGGCGGGGGTGTCGGCCACGGCCACGAGGGCGAACCCGAGGGGGATCGACGCCAGGAACGCGATCTGGTGGAGGACGCCGCGGAAGCGGGGCTTGGTGGGCTGGAGCGGCGGGACCAGCGTGTCGACCATCGCCCTCCCGTCGGTCTCGGTCCCGGTCATGTGAGCCTCAGCGCGTCGCGTTGTGGTCGAGGCGGAGGGACTCCATCGGGCCGAGGCTACGGGAGGGGTCGGTGGTTACCGTCGCGGCGTGACCGACGTCCTACGGGTCGGGCGCCTGCAGGTGCCACTGAGCGAGCTGACCTGGCGCTTCGACACGCCGGGCGGCCCCGGCGGCCAGCACGCCAACCGGGCCGCTACCCGGGCCGAGGTCCGTTTCGACGTGGCCGCGTCGCCCTCGTTGACCGATTCCCAGCGGTCGCGCCTGTCGGCCCGGGTCGGCCCCGTCGTCGTGGCCGCGTCGGCCGACTCCCGATCGCAGGCCCGCAACCGGGACCTGGCCCTCGAGCGCCTGCGCACGATCCTGGGTGAGGCCCTCCGTGAGGAGCGCCCCCGCCGGAAGACCAAGCCCAGTCGCGCCGCCAAGACCCGCCGCCTGGACAGCAAGCGCAAGCGCAGCGAGGTCAAGAGGACGAGAGGCCGCGTCCGCCCCGACGACTGACAGTCGCGTGCTGACCCGGGCCGGGGCCGGACCCCGGTCGGGGCCTACCCTCCTGGTCCATGTACCAGTGGAGTGACGAGCACCAGATGATGCGTGAGGCGGTCCGCCGCTTCGCCGAGGCGGAGATCGTCCCGCACATCGACGAGCTCGAACACGGCGACACCCCGCCCTACGACGTCCTCCGGAAGCTGTGGTCCACCTTCGGGATGGACGTCATGGCCCGCGACCGCTTCAAGCGCCAGATGGAGCGGGAGACCGGTGCCGTTGCCGAGACGAGCGGTGCGGAGCGCTCCGGCGGGGGCAGCTCGGCCGCGATGACGATGATCCCGATCATCGAGCTCTGCCGGTACTGCCCGGGGATGGTCACCGCCATGGGCGTGAGCGTCGGCCTGACCGCGGCGTCGATCATGAGCAAGGGCACGACCACACAGAAGGAGCGGTGGGCCCTCGACCTGTTGACGATGGACAAGATCGGGGCCTGGGCCATCACCGAGCCCGACTCCGGCTCGGACGCCTTCGGCGGGATGACCTCGACGGCCCGCCGCGACGGCGACGAGTACCTGCTGAACGGCTCGAAGACCTTCATCACCAACGGCCCCTATGCCGACACGATCGTGTTCATCGGCAAGCTGGACGAGGGCAACCCGCCGGCCGAGCGCAAGGTCCTGACCTTCGTGCTCGACTCGGGCATGCCCGGCCTCGAGCAGACCCCACCGCTGCGCAAGATGGGCATGCACTCCTCGCCCACCGGCCAGCTCTTCCTGTCCGACGTGCGGGTGGGCCGGGACCGGCTGCTGGGCGAGACCGAGGAGGTCGCCGGCGGTGGCCGCGAAGGAGCGAAGGCCACCTTCTCCATGGAGCGGTCCGGCGTGGCCGCCATGGCCCTCGGGATCATCGAGCAGTGCCTCGAGCTCTGTGTGGGCTACGCCAAGGAGCGGATCCAGTTCGGCCGGCCGATCGGGGACTACCAGCTCATCCAGGAGAAGCTGGCCCGCATGGAGGTGGCCCGCCTCAACGTCGAGAACCTCGTCTTCCGGCACCTGGAGATGTCCGCCGCGGGCGACGCCCTGACCCTCTCGGAGGCCTCGGCCATGAAGCTGTACTCGGCCCGGGCCGCGGTCGAGGTGGCCCTCGAGTCGGTGCAGCTCTTCGGCGGCAACGGCTACATGTCGGAGTTCCGGGTCGAGCAGCTGGCCCGGGATGCCAAGGTGTTGCAGATCTACGCCGGCACCGACGAGATCCAGATCACCCACATCGCCCGCGACCTCTTGAGCCGCTGAGAAGGAGCCCCCATGGGTTGCTGCGCACTTGTCCTCGCCAGTTGGATCTCGCCCCGCTTCGTCCTCTTCCTGATGTGGGTGTTCGGGGACCGACTGGACATCGCCTTCGACTCGTTCTGGACCGGGTTCGCCGGCTTCCTGATCCTGCCGTGGACGACGTTGTGCTGGGCCCTCGCCTACGCGCCGGTCGCCGAGGTGTCCGGGATCGGCTGGGTGTTCGTCGGCCTCGGCCTGCTGGCCGACCTCGCCACGTGGTTCGGGGGCGGCCGCGAGGGCCAGCGCCGGTACGTCGACGCCTGAACGGGGCCGGGCTCAGGCCCGGAGGCCGTCGAGGACCAGGTCGACGATGCGCTCGAGCTGACGATCGTCCGCCGCCCGCCGCAGCAGGAGGCGCTGGTAGAAGAGCGTGCCCCCCACGAGCTGGGCGGCCAGGTCGGTGTCGATCCCGGGGCGGAGCTCGCCGGACTCGATGCCCCGCTCGATGATCGAGCGGACGGCCTCACGGCGCTGGTAGGTGAAGGCGGCGGAGAGCTCGGACAGCTCGGGGTCGGACTCCGCGGCGTCGATCAGGGTGGCCATGATCCGGCTCCACTGCGGGTCCCGCAGCTTGGCCGCCAGCCCGCCGGCGATGGCCAGCAGGTCAGCGCGGACATCGCCGGAGCTCTCGAGGTCGTGGTGGTCGACACAGCCATGGAAGGCGTCCAGGAGCAAGAGGGCCCGGCTGGGCCAGTGGCGGTAGATGGTGGTCTTGGCCACCCCTGACCGCTCGGCCACCGCCTCCACCGTCGTCCCCGCGTGGCCGACCTCGCCGAGGAGGTCGACGGTGGCGGCCAGGACCGCGGCGCGGGACCGGGCGACCCGGGGGTCGCAGGCCGCCTCCTCGGGGGTCACGGCGTGGCCGGTTCCAGCTCGAGGTCCCCGGTCGGCTCGAAGCCCGCTTCGTGGGTCACGACCTCACCCCGGCTGGGCATGATGCGCAGGACGAGGCCGGCGGTCACCAGGACGACGGCGGCCGCGAACCAGAACACCGGGACCATGGCGTCGGTGAAGGCCCGCTGGGCGGCGTCGACGATCTGGGGGGCGACCCCGTCGGGCGCCTGCTGGGCCGCCACCAAGGCCGAGCCGACACCTTCGCGGATGGCGGCGGCGGCCTCGGGTGGGGCGGCGGACAGGTCCAGGTCCAGGGCCGACCGGTAGCTCGAGGACAGGATGCTGCCGAGGACGGCAACACCGAGGGCACCACCCACCTCCCGAGCGGTGTCGTTGACCGCCGAGCCGACGCCGGCCTTGCTCAGCGGCATCGACTCCATGACCGCACCGGTGGCGGGTGCCGTGGTCATCGACATCCCACCCCCCAGCAGCATCAGACCGAGCGCCAGGTGCAGGTAGGGCGAGTCCACGGTCAGGAACGACATGGCGAACAGCCCGGTGGCGACCGTGGTGAGGCCGACGGCCATCACCTTCTGGCGACCCCAGCGCTCGGCGTAGCCGGCACTGCGGGGGGCGAAGAGGATCATCATCGCGGCCATCGGCAGCGTGGCCAGGCCCGCTTCCAGCGGTGAGTACCCCAGCACGAACTGCAGGTACTGGGTGGCGACGAAGAACGTGCCGAACATGGCGAAGAAGGTGAGGCCGATGGTGCCGGTGCCCATGGCGAACCGACGGTCCCGGAACTGTTCCATCGGCAGCATGGGCTCGTCGACCCGTAGCTCCCAGCGGACGAAGGCGAGCCCGAGGCCGGTGGCGGCCACGAACAGGCCGACGGTGAGCGGATCGCCCCAGCCCCGCTCGGGGCCCTCGATGATGGCGTAGAGCAGGGCGAAGAGCCCGACCATCGACAGCAGGCCGCCGACGGGGTCGAGACGGCGCTGGCGGGGGTCTCGGGAGGTCGGGACCAGCAGGGCGCCGGACAGCAGGGCGACGGCCACGATCGGGAGGTTGACCAGGAAGACCGAGCCGAACCAGAAGTGCTCGAGCAGGAACCCGCTCAGCACGGGGCCGAGGGCGGCGCCGGCCCCGGCGAAGCCGGCCCAGATGGCGATGGCCTTGGACCGTTCCTGGGGCGGGAAGACGTTGGTGATGATCGAGAGGGTGGCGGGCATGATCATCGCCGCCCCGACGCCCATGACCGAGCGGGTGGCGATGAGGTGCCAGGGCTCGGTGGCGAAGACGGCGATGAACGAGCCGAGGGCGAAGATCGACGAGGCCGCCCTGGAGCATGCCCTTGCGGCCGAAGCGGTCGCCGAGGGCCCCCATGGGCAGGAGCAGGCCGGCGAAGACCAGGGCGTAGGCGTCCACGATCCACTGCAGCTCGGAGCTGGTCGCGCCGGTGTCCCGCACGATGGTGGGCAGGGCGACGTTGAGGGCCGAGTTGCCGGCCACGACGAGCACGAGGCTCAGGTTCATGACGGCGAGCACCGCATAGCGGCGGTCGTGGGTGGTTGCGGTGTCGGTGGGTGGGACCACGGGGTCCTCCGCAGGGTGGGACGGGCTCTTGATCGCTACGCTACGGTAGCGTAGCGTAAATGTCCAGGGGGATTCCGGGTGACATCGGGCACAGCTTCGGTCACACGGGCGGCGTACGGTCCGCCTGTGCGGGCGGCGGTGCTGGGGATCGTGGTGCTGGCGGCGGCGGTGGTGGCCTGCTCGTCACCGGACAGACCCGACGATCCACTCGGGCCGAGCGACCCGGGGACGGTCCCGCCGCTTCACGGTGCCGACCACCGATCCGGGCGAACCCGGCGGGCCAGCCGTCGGCGTCGAGCGGGCGACGGTGACCGAGGTCGTGGACGGCGACACCCTGGAGGTGCGCCTGGCCGACGGTCGCGTGGAGCGCCTGCGCCTGGTCGGGATCAACACGCCCGGAGGACGGGGAGTGCCTGGCGGACGAGGCGGCCCGTCGTCTGGAGGTCCTGGTCGGAGACGGTCGGGTGCGGCTGGTCCGCGACGTCAGCGACCGGGACCAGTACGGACGCCTCCTGCGCCACGTCCTGGTCGGCGGGCGTTCGGTGGGCGAGGTCCTGGTCGCGGAGGGCCTGGCGTTCTCCCGGGCCGTACCCGCCCGACACCGGCCAGCAGGCCGCGCTCGACGCCGCGCAGGCCCGGGCCCAGGCCGCGGCGATCGGGCTGTGGGCCCCGGACTCGTGCGGCCCGGCAGCACCGCGGCGCCATCGCGGTGGGCCGGGTGCGCACGGATCCTCCGGGGGACGAGTCCCTGACGCCCAACGAGGAGTGGGTCGAGGTGGTCAACATCGGCGGCCGGCCCGTCGATCTCACCGGCTGGGGTGTCCAGGACGAGTCGGCCTCACACCGCTACGCGTTCCCCGACGGCTTCCGCCTGGCCCCCGGCGCCGGCGTCCTGCTCCGCACCGGCTGCGGAGCCGGACACCGCCACCGAGCTGCACTGGTGCGTGTCGGGATCCGCGGTGTGGAACAACGACGGCGACACCGTCCTCATCACCGATCCGAGCGGCAACATCGCCGCCGAGCGGTCCGGTCTGACCGCCGCCGCTCAGGCGGCGAGCGGCAGGTCGGCCAGCGGGGCGAATCGCTCGTCGTCGATGGCCAGGCCGTGGAGCCGGTGCCGGGTGCGGGAGACCACCTTGCGCACCGCCGCCGGGGTCATCTCCCGCATCGCGGCCACCGTGACCGACGGCGACGGGTCGCCCAGCTCGGTCTGGACCGCGACCTCGAGGAGGATGGCCCGGTCCCGGGCGCTGGCGACCAGCTCCAGGCCCTCGCGGACCAGGGCGACCAGCGGCCAGTCGTCGAGCCAGCCCGTCGAGCACGGCCATGAGATCGGGCTCGGCGCCCGCGGCCTCGGGCGGGGCCGGGCGGTCGAGCAGCGCCTCGTCGAGGGCGTCGGCGTGCTGGCCCACGAACCGGCTCACCACCTGGCGGACCCGGTGGTAGGCCCACTGCCACGGGGCGGCACCCCCGTCGGCCCGCCAGGCCGCGGCCACGTCCGCCAGCATGATGCAGACGTCGATGACCAGCGAGTCCAGCTCGTCCCGCTCGACGTCGTGGATGCCGAGGTCGGCCAGGTGCGCCCGCACCGCCGACCCGATCGGCCCACTGAACTCGAACGCCAGGGCGCAGGCGGCCCGACCCTCGCCGGACGCCAGCTGCGCCATCAGGTGCTCCAACCGCTCACGCCTGTCCCTCTCCATGTCCCCATCTTCCGCAGGGGGTGTGACAGCTAAGCGTCCGGTCGCCTCGAGCGGCTCGTGGCCGAGGGCGGTCGAGGAGGCGGGTGATCTGGGCGATGGGGGTGGCCCGACGGGGCGGGCGACGAGCCGTGGACTCCCGCCCGAGCCGGATCGTCGGCCAGGCGGCCCAGACGTCCTCCCACCACGCCTCGACGACGCCCTCGTCGCCGGTGGTGTGCAGCTCGAGCACGACGGGGGTGAGCAGGGGGCCGTTCCAGCGGTAGCGCCGGGCGGCGTCCACCCGGCGGTGCTCGACGTCGGCCTCGACCAGCGCGGCCCGGAGGTCCTCGTCGTCGGGCAGGGCCACGCCGCGGGCGGCCACGGCGTCCCGGAGGGGGCGGGGGCCCGGTCGAGGAGGTCGAGGTCGCCGGTCACGTCGAGGAACGGGCCCGACTCGGCCTGGAGCCGGCAGCCGCTCGTCCACCAGGCCCGGAGCCGGCCGGGCTCGACCACGTCGGCCGCCCACTCGTCCACCGTGGACCAGAAGCCATCGGGCGGGCCCGGTGCGGGTGGTGCGGCTCACCCTGCCATTTCACCTCGCGGACGGCCCCGGACGCGAAGTCGCCCCTAGGCTCCCGGGCCGATGCGGGACGAGGGGTACTTCCGGGGGCGGCCGAAGGTGGTGCTGCACGACCACCTCGACGGCGGGGTGCGGCCGGCGCACGGTGATCGAGTTGGCAGAGGCCCAGGGCCTCGCGCTGCCGGTGACGGGCGAGGCCGACCTGGCCGAGTGGTTCACCCTGCGGCCCGGGGATGCCGTTCCCCGAGGCCTGGTCCCGCTTCCACCTGGTCATCAGCCTCCTGCAGGACGGCGACGCCCTGCGCCGGGTCGCCCGGGAGGCGGTCGAGGACGTCGCCGCCGACGGCGTCGTCTACCTGGAGACCCGGTTCGGGCCGATGAGCCACCAGCGCTCGGGCCTGACCAGTGACGAGGTCATGGCCGCCGTGGTCGAGGGCCTGGCCGAGGGCGAGGCGGCCACCGGCACGGTCGCCCGGCTGATCGTGTGCGGCATCCGCGAGGACGGCCCGACCCTCGGCCTGGAGGCGGCCCTGCTCGCCGCGGCGTGGGCCGATCGGGGCGTGGTGGGCTACGACATCGCCGGCGGCGAGGTGGGCAACCCGGCCGCCGACTTCGCCGCGGCGTACGCGGTGGCCGCCGACGCCGGGCTCGGCCGTACGGTCCACGCCGGCGAGATGGACGGCATCGAGAGCGTCGCCTCGGCCCTGACCGTCGACCCCGATCGCATCGGCCACGGCTGGCGCCTGATCGACGACCTCGACGGCCCCGTGGCGGCCGAGGTGCGGGATCGCGGCCTGCCGCTGGAGGTCTGCGTGACCTCGAACGCCTGCCTCGGCCTGCCCGTCGAGGACCACCCGGTGCGCCGACTGGTCGAGTCGGGCTTCGTGGTCACGGTCAACCCCGACGACCGGGCCATCACCACCACGACCACCTCCCGGGAACTCGCCCTCTGGGCCGAGCACCACGCCTTCAGCGACGACGAGCTGGCCGCCGTCCAGCACACCGCCGCCGCCGCCGCCTTCTGCGACGACGCCACCCGCGCCACCGTCAGTGCGAAGGTCACCGCCGGCTGGCGTTGACCCGCCGCGCAAACCGACACCGATGCAGGGTCGTTCCCCGTTCTGGCTCCCGATCCTCCGCCCATGACCGGAGAATCAGGAGCCAGTTCGCCGAGGCGGGCCAGCCGCCGCGAGCCGGAGTGGCGCTAGTTGGCGCCGCCGCGGCCGGCCTTGATCTGGTCGAGGACGGCTTTGCACGGCTCGCAGACCGGGTAGCGGGTGGGATCCCGGGTGGGGACGAAGACCACGCCGCACAGGGCGGTGATGGCCTCTCCGGTGACATAGGCCCGGTTGACGTCGGCCGCCGGGGCGATGTGGGCCACCTCGGGCTCGCTGGTGTCGGTGGTCGTCGGGTCCGGGGCGAGGTCGGTGCTGCTCATGGTCACGCGGGCTCGACGAGGTCCGTGGCCCGGGGCGGGAAGACCGGGACGAGGGCGACATAGGGATCGGGGTCGTCGACCCTCCAGGCCCAGGCTCGTACCTGGTCCGGGCTGCGCCGGCCGACCCGGGCCCGGGAGAACTCGAAGGGGTCCACGACCAGCGCGACGACGGTGTCATCCTCGGCGAACACCACGGCGGTGGGGGTCAGGCCGGCCTTCGCGAAACGGCGCTCGGCGTCGGCCTGCAGGCGGTCGGCCACCCACGCCGCAGTCGCGTCGTCACGCCCGCCGGCCCGGCCGACGGCGGCCCGGATGTCGTGGTCGTGGGTCCAGAGGTCGATGACCATCCGGGGGTCGATGTCATCGCCGAAGGGGGCCATGGCCTCGATCAGGCGGGGCGTGTCGGCCTCCCATTCGTCGAGGATCTCGGTCAGCGACCGGTCGGCCCGCTCGGCCACCTGGCGCTCGGTCCAGGGGTCGGTGGCCACCCCGTCCAGGCGGCCGCCCAGGATGTCGGCGGCTACGCCGGCCTGGTGGGCGAACACCTCCCGGACCGTCCAATCCGGGCAGGCGGGAACGACGAGCTCGGCCTCGGCGTCGGTCAGCTCCCGACCCAGCGCGCCGAGCGACTGCTGGCTCGCGGCCCAATGATCGAGGGGACCCATCACCCTCAACCCTAGGGTCTGGCTCCGTGGTGGCGGTCCTCCTCGGCTTGGCGGCCTCAGCGTCGTTCTCCTGCGCCGACTTCTTCGGTGGTGTCGCCGCTCGCCGCAGCAACGCATGGCTCAGCGTGCTGGCCAACCAGACCGTCGGCCTCATCCCGCTGACCGTCTACCTGCTCCTCCTGCTGGACGGCGGGCCGACCAGCCGGGACGTCGGGCTGAGCGTCGCCGCGGGCTTCGCCTCGGTCGCCGGCCTCGGCCTGCTGTTCGGCGGCTTCGCCGTGGGCCGCATGGCCGTCGTCGCCCCCGTGGCCGCGGGCGTCGGCGGTGTGATCCCGATTCTCTGGGGCCTCCTGCAGGGGGAGCGGCCCGGGCCCGTGGCCCTGCTCGGGGCCGCCATCACCCTCACCGCCGCCGTGGTCCTGGCTCGCTCGGAGGCCCCGGTCGTCGACGCCGAGGTCGACCTGCCCGGTGACGACGGCAAGGCCGCCCTCATGGCCGTAGGGGCGGGGCTGGCCTTCGGCGTGATCCTCATCTGCTTCTCGGAGACCACGGAGGCGGCGGGGCTCTGGCCGCCGATGATCGGCCACTTCGTCGCCATCCCGACCCTGACGCTGATCGTGCTGGCCACCGGCCGGTCCCTGCGGCCCCCGCCCGATGCCGCGGCGGGTGATGGTGGCCAGCGGCTTCTTCGATGCGACGGCCATCACGCTGCTCGTCGTGGCGCTGCGCCAGGACCTGGTCTCGCTGGTGGCGCCGGCGGCCAGCCTCTACCCGGCGGGCACGGCCCTGTTGGCCGCGCTCCTTCTCGGTGAGCACCTGCACCGGACCCAGATCCTGGCCCTGGCCGCGGCCGTGGTGGGTCTCGTCCTCCTCGCCGTGGGCTGAGCTCGATCGGTCAGACCTTGCTCACGACCTCGTCGGCGAACTGGTTGATGGCGTCGATCTTCTCCTGTAGCGGCTGGGTGTCCTGAGGCATCTGGTAGGCGTCCCGGAAGCCGACGATGGCGTCGGTGACCCCGAGGTCCTCCAGCCGGTGGACGCCGTCCGCGCTCCAGGCGTCGAAGCTGATCACGTGGATCTCGAAGGGGTCGTTCTCGCGGCCCAGGGCCGTGCGGTACTCCTTCAGCTTGTCCAGGCAGCGGACCAGTTCGTCGGGGTCGCCGCCGGCGTGCATCCAGCCGTCGCCCCGTTCCGCGGCCCGCTTCAGGGCGAGGTCGCCGTGGCCGCCGATGAGGATCGGGATGGGCTCGGTGGGCGTCGGGCTCATCTTCACCGACTGGAGCTGGAAGATCTCCCCGTCGTACTCGAAGAAGCCCGGCGAGGTGAGGCCGCGGATGATGTCGATCATCTCGTCCATGCGCTTGCCCCGGCGCTCCCAGGGGACGTCGCAGATGTCGTAGTCCTCGGGCCACGGGCTGGTGCCCACACCGAAGCCGAACCGGTTGTTCGTCATGACGGCCACGGTCCCGGCCTGCTTGGCCACCAGCACGGGGTGGCGGATGGGCAGCTTCACCACGAAGGTGGTGAAGCGCAGGGTCTCGGTCACCGCGCCCATGGCCGGGATCAGGCTGAACGGCTCGAGGAACGGCTTGTCCTCGAGGAAGTCCCGCTTGCCGTCAGGGGTGTACGGGTACGTGGAGTCCGACACCTCCGGGTAGCAGATGCTGTCGGGGATGATGAAGGAGGCGTAGCCCGCGGCCTCCACCGCCTGGGCCAGGGGCAGGTAGTAGCCGGGGTCCGTCATCGACTCCGCGTAGGAGAAGCGCATGGGGCAGTGGTCTAGCCGTCGGCGACCGGCCGGAACCACATGCTCATGCGGGTGAGGCGCAGGTACCCCATCTTCTCGTAGACGGGCTGGCCCGGGTCGCTGGCGATCAGCACGCCCGGCAGGGCGGGGTCGGCCAGGCTGGCGGCCCAGGTGAGGGCGGCGCCGTAGCCCTTGCCCCGGTCCCGCTCGTACACGCTGATCCACTCCACGTCGTTGAGGCCGTGGGCCACGATCACCCCGGCCGTGCCGACCGGTCGGTCACCCTCGTAGCCCACCCAGAGCCGGATCTGGCCGTCGAGGACGCGGGGGTCGGCGAGCACGCTGGCGCCCGCGGGCATGGGGTAGGCCTCGACGATCGTCCGGAAGAAGGTGATCAGGCCCTCCGCGTCGGTCACCTCCCGGATGTCGAGGCCGGCGTCGTGGCCCTCGGGCGGCGGGCCGACGGGCCGGAACATGAAGGGCGGGTGGCCCATCAGGGCGATGCCGAGGTCGCCGGCGCCAGGGATCGGCCAGGCGGAGAAGACCACGAAGGGTGTCTCGCCCCGGAAGAAGGCGAGCGCCTCCTGAATGGTCGCTCGCGCCTCCTCGGCCTGCAGCGGGCGGGTGAAGACCACCGCATTGTCGAACAGCACGGGTGAGCCGGCGTCGGCGAAGGTGGCCGTGTCGGTCACCGCGAACCGACCGTCGCCGGCCCGGGCCAGCTGCTCGCTGCGCTCCGAGGTGGCCAGGACATAGGCCCGCAGCAGAGAGTCCTCGGCGGGGACCTCGGCCTCCCAGCCGGTGGTCAGGGCCTCGTCGCTCACGGCGCCACGCGTGCGGCGAGCTCGTCCAGCAGGGTCTCGCCGTCGTCGCCCAAGCGGGTCAGGAGGACGTCCGCGGCGGGGTCGTCGACCTCGGCGCTGAAGCCGACGCACCAGGCCAGGTGGCACTCGTCGCCGTCGTCACGGATGGTCAGGGTCTGTTCGACCCGCTCCATGCCCGGGAGCGTCAGGCGCCGGACGTGGCGCCAGGGGGGCTCGACCGACAGGTCGTCGACCGCCGTGCCCAGGTGCTCGACGACCGCGGCCCAGGCCACCTCGCGGGGACGGGCAGGTGCCGTTCTCGCATCGTCGTGCGCCAGGGCACGACAGCCGGCGGCGGGCTGGGGGCCATGGCCCGAGCGTAGGCCCGTACGCTCGACGGGTGCCCGAGCTGACCCTCCGCCGGCGGTTCGCGGCCCGGATCTCGCGCTCGTCGGTGTTCCGGTGGGTGCTCGGCCCCAAGGTGACCGACCGCGACCTGCGGGTCTTCGCGCTGGAGCGGGGCTGATGGCCCGCGAGGTCCTCTTCGGGATCGCGGACCCCTCACCGGTCCTCGAGCGCATGGCGGAGCTGGCCGACGGCTCGGGCTGGATGGTCTTCGACGCCGCCGTGGCCGAGGACGACGTCCCCCCGCCGGCGGCCTTCGGCGGGCTGTTCACCGCGAAGGGCCCGGCGGTGCCCGAGCTGTCGTGGGTCCCCGGCGCGCCGGGGCGCCACCGGCGTGAGCCCCTGGCGGTGGGCATCCGTCACGGTGCCGGCCCCAAGGCGAAGCTGCGACTGGCCGAGGCCGGCGTCCCCGTGCCCGACGGCTGGTACGTGATCCAGGACAACCCTCGCCGGGGCTTCGTGGCCCAAGTCCCCGACACGGTGCCCGACGCCGACGTCCTCGACTGGCTGCTCCGGGCCGCCGCGGTCCTCGCCGCCGTCCCCCTGAGCGGGGACTGGCGGGTCATGATCCACTTCCGATGATCGGCGAGCCCCGATCATCGGACGGCTCCCACCAGATGGAGGTCTGCTAGAGAGGCCGGCATGGTCATCGCCTCCACCCGCGACCCCGCCGTCCTCCGCGACCAGCTCACCGAGTGGTTCCGGGTCACGCTGCCCGAGGGGGCCGATCCCGAGGTGTCCGAGGTGTCCTCGCCCTCGGGCACGGGCATGTCGTCGGAGACCCTGCTCTTCGACGTGACCGCCACCCTGGACGACCAGCGCTCGACCCGGGGCTATGCCGCGCGACTGCCCCCGGCCGAGGTCGACCACCCGGTGTTCCCCAGTTACGACCTGGAGCTGCAATACCGGTGCCTGCACCTGGTCCGGGATCACAGCGACGTGCCCGTACCGTCCGCGCCCTGGTGGGAGCCCGACGACGCGCCGCTGGGCGCGCCCTTCTTCGTGATGGAGCGGGTCGACGGCATCGTCGCCTCGGACAACCCGCCCTACGTGTTCGGCGGGTGGGTGGTCGACATCGGCCCTGAGGGCCGCGAGGAGCTCGAGCGGGGGGTGATCGAGGTCCTCGCCGGCCTGCACGCCATAGACGTGGCCGCGGCGGACACGGCGTTCCTCGACCGCCCGGAGTACGGCGTCACCCCCCTCGACCAGCACCTCGGCTACCAGCGCTGGTACTACGACTGGGCACGCGGCGACCGGCACTTCACCCAGATCGACCGGGCGCTGGCCTGGCTGGAGGCCCACCGACCCGAGGACGAGGGTCAGCCCGTCCTGAACTGGGGCGACGCCCGCTTGGGCAACACGATGTTCCGGGACGGGCGGCCGGTCGCTGTGCTCGACTGGGAGATGGCGGCCCTCGGCGCCCCCGAGGTCGACCTGGCCTGGGCCGTGCACCTGCACGACTTCTTCAAGGACCTCGCCGTGCGCTTCGAGGTGGATCCCCTGGAGGACTTCTTCCCCCGGGAGCGGGTCATCGCGACCTACGAGGAGCTGTCGGGCCGCCCGGTGCGCAACTACGACTACTACGAGGTCTTCGCCGCCATCCGCTACGCGATCGTGTCGATCCGCACCGGCGAGACGTCGGTGGCCACGGGCACGATCCCCGAGCCCGACCACCACGACGGCCTCATCATGAACGGCCCCTTGTTGGAGGCCATGCTCGACCGCCTGGGGGCACCCTGACATGGACATCGGCATCTTCAGCTCGCCGCGGACGGTCGACGGCCTGGTGGCCGCCGCCCGGTCCGCGGCCGATGACGGCTTCGGCTCGTACTGGACCTCGCAGATCTTCGGCATCGACGCCCTGACCGCGATCGCCGTGGCCGCGCGGGAGGTGCCCGCCATCCGTTTCGGGACCGGTGTGGTGCCCATCCAGACCCGGCATCCGATGATGCTGGCCAGCCAGGCCCTGTCGGTCAGCCAGGTCAGCGGGGGTCGGCTGGACCTCGGCATCGGCCTGTCCCACCAGTTGGTGGTCGAGGGCATGTGGGGCCTGCCCTTCGGCAAGCCCGTCCGCCAGATGCGGGAGTACCTGGAGGCCTTGCAGCCGCTGTTGGCCGGCGAGGACCCCCAGCTCGCCGGGGAGACCGTGACGGCCCGCGGGCGGGTCGATGTACCGGCCGACGCCCCGCCGGTCCTCGTCGCCGCCCTCGGACCGCAGATGCTCAAGGTCGCCGGCCGCCTCGCCTCGGGGACCGTGACGTGGATGACCGGCGCCAAGACCATCGCCGACCTGACCGTCCCCACCATCCGCGCGGCCGCCGAGGAGGCGCGCCGGCCCGAGCCCCGGGTCGTCATGGCCCTGCCGATGTGTGTCACCGAGGACGAGTCCGACGCCCGGGCCCGGGCCGGCGCCGAGTTCGCCATGTACGGGATGCTGCCGTCCTACCGGGCGATGCTGGACCGCGAGGGGATGGGGGGCCCGGCCGACCTGGCCCTGATCGGCTCGGCCGACGCCGTCGCCGGGCGGATCGAGGAGGCGGGCGATGCGGGGGCCACCACCGTGGTGGCCTCCGAGTTCGGTACTCCCGACGAGCAGGCCGCCACCCGCGAGCTGCTGAAGTCCCTCAACGGCTGACGCCGCCGTGGCCGACCTCCGCATCGACGTCGACGGGCCCGTGGCCGTCCTCACCTTGGACCGGGCCGAGCACCTCAACACCTTCACCGGGGCCATGGGCACCGAACTGGAGGCGGCCTACCTGCGCTGTGACGAGGACGAGGCGATCCGCGCGGTGGTGCTGACCGGCGCCGGTCGGGCCTTCTGTGCGGGGGCGGACTTCTCCGGCGGGGCCGAGGTGTTCGCCGCGCCCGACGCCGGGGGCGAAGGCTTCCGGTCGGATCCCTTCGCCTTCCACGCCTGGGACGTGCGCAAGCCGGTGATCGCCGCGGTGAACGGTCACGCGGTGGGGATCGGACTGACCATGGCCCTGCAGTGCGACCTCCGCTACGTGGCCGCCGAGGCCAAGCTCGGGATCGTCCAGAACCGGCGGGGGATCAACCCCGACCTGCGATCGCACTGGACCCTGCCCCGTCTGGTCGGTCATGGACGGGCCACCGAGTTGCTCCTCACCGGCCGGATGTTCTCGGGGGCCCAGGCCGCCGAGTGGGGCCTGGCCCTCGAGGCGCTGTCGTCGGGGGCCGCCGCGCTCGACAAGGCGCTCGAGGTGGCGCGGGACATCGCGGTCAACGTCGCCCCCCGGTCGGTGGCGGCGAGCAAGGCGATCCTCTGGCGGTCGCCGGCCCCCGACGCCGACGAGGTCGACGCCTGGGAACGGGCCGTCCACGTCGCCCTCATGGGCGCCCCCGACACGACCGAGGGCGTCATGGCCTGGGTCGAGAAGCGGGACCCCCGGTGGCAGGGGACCCTCGCCGACGGCTGGCCCCGCGACCTCGACGCCTGAGTCCACCGAGCGCCGGACTCGGCCGCACGAGGTTTCGTGATCGCGATCCTCCAGGGCCAATCCGCCCTCTGAGGGAACGAAGGCGCCCCGGCCCCTCCCGAGTGGGCGCGAGACTGGGTCGGTGGAGGGTCGGATGCGCTACGCGCGCAGCGATGGGGTGGCGATCGCCTACCGGGTGATCGAGGGTGACGGACCGCCCGTGGTCTTCATCCCGGGCTTCGCCTCCAACGTGGCCGAGTTCGAGTCGATCGTCACCTTCGAGGCATGGCGTCCGATCATCGAGTCCACCCGGTGGGTGATGCTCGACAAGCGGGGCACCGGCCTGTCGGACCGTGCGGTCGGGGTCGCCGACCTCCAGACCCGGATGGACGACGTGCGGGCGGTCATGGACGAGGTCGGTCTCGACCGGGCCCACCTCGTCGGCGCCTCCGAGGGCGGGCCGATGTCGATCCTCTTCGCCGCCACCTACCCCGACCGGGTCCTGTCGTTGACGCTGGTCGGCGGCTTCGCCCGCTTCAGCCGATCCCCCTCTCACCCGTGGATGCCCACCTCCGAGGAGCTGGCGGAGACCCGGTCCCGAGCCATCGAGTTCTGGGGGACGGGATGGGTCTTGGCGACGATGTTCGGCGTGGCCCAGCCCTCCAGGGAGCTCCGTGAGCGGCTGGGCCGCCAGGAGATGGCGAGTGCGTCGCCCGACGCCGTGGCCCAGATCTTCGCCATGAACGAGCTCATCGACGTGTGCGACATCCTCGACTCGGTGCAGGTGCCGACGCTCATCATCCACGACCGCGACGACGACGCGGTGCCCGTGGCCTGCGGCCGCTACCTGGCCGACCACATCTCGGGGGCCCGGCTGGTCGAGACGACCGGTGTGGGCCACGGCGCTCTGGTGGGTGACCGATGGGAGGCCGCCGACGAGATCATCGAGTTCGTGACGGGCGCCCGTCCGGTCGGCCCGGTGGACCGGGTGCTGGCGACCGTGCTGTTCACCGACATCGTCGGGTCCACCGAGCGGGCGGCATCCGAGGGCGACGCCCGGTGGCACCGGCTGCTGGACCGACACGACGAGATCACCCGGGCCTGCGTGGCCGAGCACCGGGGCATCGCGGTGAAGTCGACCGGCGACGGCTTCCTGGCCCACTTCGACGGGCCGGGCCGAGCGGTGCGGTGTGCCGAGGAGCTCGGCGCCCGGCTGCGGGAGGTCGGCCTCGAGGTGCGTGCCGGGCTGCACACCGGCGAGATCGAGCTGCGGGGTGATGACATCGGCGGTCTGGCCGTGCACGTGGCCTCTCGCGTCTCCGGCCTGGCCGGCGCGGGTGAGGTCCTGGTGTCGCGGACGGTGAAGGACCTGACAGTCGGGTCAGACATCGCCTACGTCGACCGCGGTGAGCACGACATGAAGGGAGTCCCCGAACGCTGGCAGCTCTACGCCGTCACCCCCTGAGACCCGTTCTGGTCATCCTCCCCGCGTTGGGAGCGGGTCGGAGCAACCAGAACGGGCGGGTCAGCCGGCGCGGACGGTGGTGGCGACGGCCTGCCACTGGTCAAAGGTGGCGTCGGCCCGCATCGAGTTGCCCGCGAAGTAGCAGATGATCCGCACGGGGTGCTGGACGCCGGCGTAGCGGTCGAGCAGGGCCGGGCCGAGGCCGTCCCAGGTGGCGGTGACGGCGAGCACGTCGAGCATCTCGTCGGTGATGACGGCGGCCATGGCCGGCAGGTCACCTGCCTTCTGGTGCTCGTGGAGGCGCTCGGAGGTGCCGTCCCAGCCGTGGGTCTCGAACACGCCTCGGTAGGTCCGGGTGGATCCGTAGAAGGCGAGCTGGAAGCGGGCGGTCTCCCGCCAGCGGGCCTGCTCCTCGTCGGTGTCGCCCACGATGGTGAGGACGGGACAGGCGAGGGTGACGTCCTCCACGGCCCGCTCGGCCCCCGCTCGGCCCTCGGCCACGTTGGGCACGACGACCTCGTCGAGGTACTTCCGGGAGTGCAGAGGGTGCACGTGCAAGCCGTCGGCCACCTCGCCCACGGCCCGCAGCATCCAAGGCCGGACGCCGGACAGGTAGATCGGCACGCCGGGGTGCTCGATGGGTCCCGGGCTCCAGGTCGGGGGGAGCAGGTCCAGGTCGTAGAACTGGCCGTGGAAGTCGAGGCGCTCGTCGCCCTGGAAGGCCCGGAAGATCGCCCGCAGCGCGAGCACGTACTCCCGCAGCCACGGGCCGGGGTGCTCGTAGGGCACGCCGTAGCGGCGCTCGATGTGGGCCTTGACCTGCGTGCCGAGGCCGAGGACGAAGCGACCATCTGTGGCCTCGGCCAGCTCCCAGGCGGTGGAGGCCGTGATCATCGGGCTGCGGGGGAAGGCCACGGCGATGCCGGTGCCGATGTCGAGCCCGGTGGTGGCCAGAGCGGCGGCGGCCGCGCCCAGGTAGGCGGTGCGGCCACCCTCGGTGAACCACAGGCCGGCGAACCCGGCCCGCTCCACCTCGGCGGCCAGGGTCTGGGCCTCCCGCAGCGGCAGGCCCATGGCCATCGCGTCGAGCTTCACGTCACGACCTCCGCCGTGAGCAGGATCAGGACCTTTGGCCGTCGCATCGCCCCATCTTGGCGCCGTAACGTCGCCGCCATGAGCAGCTACGACGGCAAGGCCTCCCTCGTGTTCTCCTCCGGCGACTCGTTCGCCGAGTGTCACCTGGCCGCTTCGAGCGAGGGCGACGGCTGGACGGGCACGGTCACCGACATCCTCTTCCGCACCCAGATGGTCCCCACCCCGCTCAACCCGACCGAGCACCTCCGCCTGGAGGACGCCGAGGGCCGGCCGGTCGTCCCGGTGACCGTGGGCGCCCAAGACGGCGACACCGCCGAGGTCTCCGGCGAGGGCGACCCCTTCTAAGTCTCCCGTCGCCGCCCGCGCGGCGAGGCAAGGCTGTCCGACGGCAGCCATCGCGCCCGGGACCTAGCCTCCCGTCCATGGCTGAGCACGATCTGGTCGTCCGGGGTGGGACCGTGGTCGACGGGACCGGGGCGGATCGGCGCGTCGCCGATGTCGCCGTGGACCACGGCCGGGTCAGCGCCGTGGGCGAGGTCCCGGGGTCCGGCCGCGAGGAGCTGGACGCCGGCGGGCTGCTGGTCACCCCAGGCTGGGTCGACGTCCACACCCACTACGACGGGCAGGTCACCTGGGACCCGTTGCTGACGCCCTCGTCGTGGCAAGGCGTCACCACGGTGGTCATGGGCAACTGCGGGGTCGGCTTCGCCCCCGTGAAGCCCGACCGCCACGACTGGCTCATCGCGCTGATGGAGGGCGTGGAGGACATCCCCGGCACGGCACTGGCCGAGGGCATCAGCTGGGGCTGGGAGACCTTCCCGGAGTACCTCGACGTCATCGAGCGCCTGCCTCACGCCGTGGACGTGGCCGCCCAGGTGCCTCACGGCGCACTGCGGGGCTACGTCATGGGCGACCGGGGCGCGGACCACCAAGAGGTCCCCACGCCCGAGGAGATCGAGACCATGGGGCGGCTGGCCGCGGACGGCATCCGCGCCGGCGCCCTGGGGTTCACGACGTCGCGGACGGTCAACCACCGCTCGTCGGACGGCCGGCCGACACCGAGCCTCACCGCAACGGCCGACGAGCTGCTGGGCATCGCGCGGGGCGTCGGCGCGACAGGGGCCGGGGTGCTGCAGCTGGTCGCCGATCTGGTCGATCTGGAGACCGAGTTCGCCCTGATCCGGTCGATGGCCGAGGTCAGCGGCCGCCCCCTGTCGATCACCACCCTGTCCGAGCCCCACCGCGGGGACTGGAAGGCGCTCCTCGACCACATCAGCCGCGGCCCAGGCCGACGGCGTGCCGATTCGAGGTCAGGTCGCCTCCCGTCCGGTCGGGGTGCTGATGGGCCTGGAGGGTCGCCTGCACCCGCTCGTGACCTCGCTCACCTATCAGGCCATCGCCGACGCCCCGCTGGGCGACCGGGTGGCCCGCCTCCGGGACCCCGAGGTGCGGACCACGGTCCTGGGTGAGCTGGCCGATGGTGGCCTCGTGTTCGGTGCCTACGACGGGATCTTCCCACTGGGTGACCCACCCGAGTACGACCCGGGGGCGGAGCGCAGCATCGAGGCCATCGCCGGCCGCGAGGGGCGGGCGCCCGTGGAGGTCGCTCTGGACGTCCTCCTGGAGCGGGACGGGCGAGGCCTGCTCTACCTGCCGTTCGCCAACTACGCCGACCAGGACTTCGCCTCGATCCGGGCGATGCTCCTGCACCCCCACACCGTCCCGGGCCTCGGTGACGCCGGCGCCCACTGCGGGATGATCAGCGACGGCTCCATGCCCACCTACCTCATCGCCCACTGGGGCCGGGACATCGCCGAGCCGCTGCCGCTGGAGTGGCTGGTCGGTCAGCAGACCCGGGAGACCGCCCGGTTGGTGGGACTGCACGACCGAGGCGTGCTGGCTCCGGGCTACCGGGCCGACCTGAACCTCATCGATGCGGCCGAACTCGGGGTCCTGGTCCCCGAGATGGTCCAGGACCTCCCCGCGGGCGGCAGGCGCTACATCCAGCGGGCCACGGGCTACCGAGCCACGGTCTGCGCCGGCCAGGTCACCTTCCGCGACGGCGAGCCCACCGGCGCGCTGCCGGGTCACCTGGTGCGAGGAGCGCAGCTCCATCTCTCGAGGCAATAGCTGTCGGAATCCGACAGCTATTGCCTCGAGGTCAGCATGAGGTGGCCGGGGAAGGTCGTCGGGCCTCGGGATCGCCACGCAGCGTGAGATTCGACAGCTGACCCGCCCCCGACGACGTGGGGCGGCGACGCACGCCCCATGGCTGCCATCGGTTCTGCCCGGCCTGTCGGCTGTAACCGGCCGACGACTGGCTGCCCGACGACTGGCGAGGTCAGCTCGCTTCGGCGACGGCTTCGTCTCTGAGGTCGCGCTTGAGGATCTTGCCGCTGGCGTTCCTGGGGAGGCGCTCGGTGCGGACCTTGACGATGGTGGGGACCTTGAAGCCGGCCAGGTGGCGCTCGAGGTGGGCGAGCAGGGCGTCGGTGTCCAAGACCGTGCCGGGGGAGGGGACGACGGCGAGGGCCACCTCTTCGCCCAGGCGCTCGTGAGGGACGCCGAAGGCGGCAGCCTCGGCCACGCCGGGGAACTCGTAGACGGCTCCCTCGACCTCGGCGCAGTAGATGTTCTCGCCCGCCCTCAGGACCATGTCCTTGGCCCGGTCCTCGACGTAGATGAATCCCTCGTCGTCCAGCCGGCCCAGGTCACCGGACCGCAGCCAGCCGTCGGCGTCGATGACCTCGGCGGTGGCCTCGGGCTGGTTCCAGTAGCCCCGGATCACGTTCGGGCCACGGAAGCAGATCTCGCCGACCTCGCCGGCAGGGACCGGGTTGCCGTCGTCGTCGACGACCCGGACCTCCATCACGGGCACGGCCCGCCCCGAGCTGGTGGGCTTGCGCAGGTAGTCGGACCCGCTGTTGCCCGGCCCGTAGGCGTTGGTCTCGGTCATGCCGTAGCCGATCTGGGGCTTGCCCTGCTTGAAGCCCTTGTCGACGCGGCGCACCAGTTCTGCCGGAGCCGGGGCCCCGCCACCGCCGACGGACACGAGGCTGGAGGTGTCCCGCTTCTCGAAGTCGGGCGACTCCAGCAGGTCCCAGGACATGGTGGGTACGCCGACGAAAGCGGTGACCCGCTCGCGCTCGATCAGCTCGAGGGCCCGCTCGGGGTCCCAGCGGTACATCATCACGAGCTTGGCCCCGGAGGCCGTGGTGCCGAGCATGACCGGGATCAGGCCCGTGGCGTGGAACAGGGGCACGACGAGGATGTAGGCGGTGCGGTCCCGGGGGCGCGTCGTCCGCTTTCGCCGGCTCCATGAGGACGCTGACGGCGGAGCGGGCGCCGAAGGCGAGCAGGCCGCTGAGCACGGCCCGGTGGGTCGACACCGCGCCCTTCGGGTGACCGGTGGTGCCGGACGTGTAGAGGATGGTGGCGTCGTCGTCGGGGTCGATGGCCACGTCGGGCAGGAGGGCCGACGGGGCGAGCACATCCTCCAGTCGGTCGACGCCGGGGAGGTCGTCGGTGAGGCGCACGCCGATGACCGACAAGCCGAGGCCTTCGCGCACCGGGGCCAGGCGCTCCGCCCGCTCCTGGTCGGTGAGGGCGACCTTGGCGCCGCAGTCCTCGAAGCCGTACTCCAGCTCGTCGGTCGTCCACCAGGCGTTGAGGGCCACGGCCACCGCCCCGATGGAGGTGATGGCCTGGAAGGCCACGATCCACTCGGGGTAGTTGCGCATGGCGATGGCCACCCGGTCGCCGTGGCGCACGCCGTAGCGGTCGTGGAGCAGGGCGCCCATGGCGCCGACCTGGGCCCAGACCTCGGCGAAGGTCAGGCGCTCGTCCTCGTAGACGAGGTAGTCCTGGTCGCCGTGGCCGCTGGCCAGCTCGAACAGGAAGCGCAGCGACGGCGGGGTGTTGGCGAAGACCTTGTAGGTCCGGCCGTCGATCGTGGCGTCGACCAGCGGGTACCGGCCGTCGGGACCGGTGACCCGGGCCACGGCCTCGTCCCACGACAAAGGAGCGTCAGGCATCGGGGCGCATGGTAGGGATTGCGCCCGTGGGGGACCTCACGGTGGTGATCGCCGACCACGTGGCCACGGTCACGCTCGACCGACCGCCGGTCAACGCCATCACCCGCTCGACCATGGTCGAGCTCCGGGAGACGTTCCGGACGCTGGGCGACGATCCGGATGTCCGCGTCGCCGTCTTCACCGGGACGGGCGAGAAGGCGTTCATGGCCGGCGTCGACCTCAAGACCTTCGACACCGACGACACCGAGGCCGACCCCGATGACCCCGGGCGCCTGCCCCGGGAGGCCCTCGAGGCGGTCTACGACTGCGCTGTCCCCGTCATCGCCGCCGTCAACGGCCCGGCCCTCGGCGCCGGCCTGGCCTACGCCGCGGTCTGCGACCTGATCCTGGCCGCCGACCACGCCACCTTCGGCACTACGGAGATCAACGTCGGCCTTCTCGGCGCCAGCGCCCATCTGAACCTGCTGCTGGGCCGGCCCAAGGTCCGGGAGCTGTTCCTGACCGGCGTCCCGGCCACGGCCGAGGAGCTGTACCGCCTGGGCGCGGTCAACCGGGTCGTCCCGGTCGGCCGGCTGGCGGCGGCGGCGGCCGAGCTGGCCGCCTTGCTCGCCGCCAAGAGCCCCCTGGCCCTGCGCCTGGCCAAGCAGGCGCTCAACGAGACCGAGTTCCTCCCCCTGAAGGAGGCCTACCGCACCGAGCAGGGCTACACCCGCCGCCTCCTCCAGCACCCCGACTCGGCCGAGGCCCGGCAGGCCTTCGCCGAGAAGCGCGAGCCCAACTGGACCTACCGCCCGGGGGACTAGGACACCGTCACCACGCTGCCGTAGGCAGCAGGAGCCGCGCCGGCGGCGACGAGAGGCATAGAACGTGTTCTAGTCTCGGCGGCGATGAGCGAGAGCGACGTCCTCAGTGCGCCCCTCGTCGTCGAGTACCCGTTCACGCGGACGGTGGGGCCGGTGCAGTCGGCCTTCTTCACCGGGTTGCGCGAAGGGGTGCTCGTCGGCGTCCGGATGGCCGACGGCGGGGTGATGTGCCCGCCCGTGGAGTACGACCCCCAGTCCTCCGAGGCCCTCACCGAGCTGGTGCCGGTCGGCGACGCCGGGGAGGTGACGAGCTGGGCCTGGGTCCCCGAGCCCCGCACCGGCACGCCGCTGAACGGGCCGTTCGCCTGGGCGCTGATCCGCCTCGACGGCGCCGACACCGCGATGCTGCACGCCGTGGACGCCGGTTCGGCCGACGCCATGAGCACCGGGCATGCGGGTCAAGGTCCGCTGGGCCGACGAGCGCGAAGGCCACATCACCGACATCGCCTGCTTCGAGCCCGAGGCTGTCTGCATGAGCGACGTCGAGATCAGCCCGTTTCCCGAGGGCCTCTGGTCCCAGCCCGAGGTCGACGTTTCGGCCCTCGACGCCCTCGAGGGCCTGGAGCCGGTCAAGTCCATCCGGACCCCCGCCCGGCTCGACTACACGTACACCGCGGGCATCAGCCAGTCCCGGTTCCTGCGGGGCATGGCCGAGGGCAAGCTCCTCGGTGAGCGCTGCCCGACGTGTCAGAAGGTCTACGTGCCCTCGCGGGGCGCCTGCCCGGTCGACGGCGTCCCCACCGAGGAGGTCGTCGAGCTGCCGTCGGTGGGCACCGTGGTCAGCTTCTGCGTGGTGAACGTCGAGTTCACCGGCCGCGGCATCGAGATCCCCTACGCCTCGGCCCTGGTGGTGCCCGATGGCGCCGACCTGGCCGTGTTCGGCCTGATCCAGGAGATCCCCCACGACCAGGTCCGCATGGGCCTGCGGGTCGAGGCCAAGTGGAAGGACCCCGCCGACTGGGAGACCTCCTTCGAGAACATCGAGTGGTGGCGCCCGAACGGCGAGCCCGACGCCGACTACGAGACCTACAAGGAGCATGTCTGATGCGCGACGTGGCCATCGTCGGCACCGCTCAGTCCGTGCACGCCCGGCGCGTCGACGACCGCAACGAGGTCGAGATGCTGATGCCGGTCCTCCAGGAGCTCAAGGACGGCCTCGGGGTCACCCAGGCCGACCTGGACTTCACGTGCTCCGGGAGCACGGACTACCTGGCCGGCCAGGGGTTCAGCTTCGTCGGCACGCTCGACGGTGTGGGGCCCTACCCGCCGATCAGCGAGTCCCACGTCGAGGCCGACGGGGCCTGGGCCCTCTACGAGGCCTGGGTGAAGATCCAGACCGGCGCGGCGGACACCGCGCTGGTCTACAGCTACGGCAAGTCCTCGCCCGGTGACCTGCCCCGGGTGCTGAGCCGCCAGCTCGACCCCTACTACTACGGCCCCCTGTGGCCGGACTCGGTCAGCCTGGCCGCGCTCCAGGCGCGGGCGCTGCTCGACTCGGGCCGGGCCACCGAGCGCGACCTGGCCGAGATCGCCGTCCGCTCCCGGGCCGCGGCCAAGGACAACCCCTACGCCACGATCAGCGGCGACTTCGACGTCGACGCCATCCTGGCCGAGGACCCGCTGGTCGCCCCGCTGCGCAAGCACGACTGCCCGCCCATCAGCGACGGCGCCGTCGCCGTGGTGCTGGCTGCGGACGACCGGGCCCGCGAGCTGAGCGACAGCCCGGCCTGGATCCGCGGCCTCGAGCACCGCATCGACGTGCACGCCCTCGGCCTACGGGACCTCACCGACTCGCCGTCCACCCGACTGGCCGCTGAGGCCGCCGGCGTGCACGACGGCCCGGTCGACCTGGCCGAGCTGCACGCCCCCTTCACCAGCCAGGAGGTCATTCTGCGGGAGGCCATCGGGCTGGGCGAGGACGTCGACGTCAACCCGTCGGGCGGGGCGCTGGCGGCCAACACGATGATGGCGGCCGGCCTGGTCCGCATCGTCGAGCTGGCCAACCGGGTCTCGGCCGGTACCGCGGGTCGGGGGGTGGCCCACGCCACCTCAGGCCACTGCCTGCAACAGAACCTGATCTGTGTCCTGGAGGCAAGCTGATGGGCGCCGAGCGAGTAGCTGTCGTCGGGTGTGGCCAGACCCGCCACCAGGCGACCCGGGGCGACGTCTCCATCGCCGGCCTGGTCCGGGAAGCGGCCATGCGGGCGCTCGAGGACGCCGGCATGACCTGGTCCGACATCGACGCCGTGGTCGTGGGCAAGGCCCCTGACTTCTTCGAGGGCCTGATGATGCCCGAGCTCTACCTGGCCGAAGCGCTGGGCGCGGTGGGCAAGCCCCTGCTGCGGGTCCACACGGCCGGTTCCGTCGGCGGCTCGACGGCCATCGTGGCCAGCAGCCTCGTGTCCTCCGGGATCCACAAGCGGGTCCTGACCGTGGCCTTCGAGAAGCAGTCCGAGTCCGAGGCCATGTGGGCCCTGTCGCTGCCGATGCCCTTCTCCCAGAAGCTGGTCGCCGGCGCCGGGGGATTCTTCGCCCCGCACATCCGGGCCTACATGCGGCGCTCCGGCGCGCCGGACGACACCGGGATCCTGGTGGCGCTCAAGGACCGGCTCAACGCCTGCAGGAACCCTTTCGCCCACCTCCACCAGCCCCACATCACCTACGAGTCGATCCGCGACTCGATGATGCTCTGGGACCCGATCCGCTACGACGAGACCTGCCCGTCCTCCGACGGCGCCTTCGCCATGGTCCTGGCCGACGAGGCCACCGGCGACGCCAGCGCCAACCCGGCGTGGATCCACGGCTCGTCCCTGCGTTCGGAGGCGACCATGGCCGCCGGGCGCGACCACGTGAACCCGCAGGCCGGCCTGGACTGCGCCGCCGACCTCTACCGGCAGGCAGGCATCACCAACCCCCGCCAGCAGATCGACGTGGCCGAGGTGTACGTCCCGTTCTCGTGGTACGAGCCCATGTGGCTGGAGAACCTGGGCTTCGCCGAGCAGGGCGAGGGCTGGAAGCTGACCGAGTCCGGGGCCACCGCCATGGACGGCGACATCCCCTGGAACTGCTCGGGCGGTGTGCTGTCGACCAACCCCATCGGGGCCTCCGGCATGATCCGCTTCGGAGAGGCCGCCATGCAGGTCCGCGGCCTGTGTGGCGACCACCAGGTGGATGGCGCCCGCACGGCCCTCGGTCACGCCTACGGTGGCGGCGCGCAGTTCTTCGCGATGTGGATCGTGGGCCGCGACAAGCCCTGACGGGACCGCGGGACTCGGCGAGCCGACCGCGAGAAGCCCTGAGCCGACAAGGAGCACCGAGCCGATGAGCACCCCTGCGGGTTGGTACCCGGATCCCACGAGCCGTCACCAGAACCGGTGGTTCGACGGCACCGACTGGACTGACCAGGTGGCCGACGGCCAGGCCGTCAGCGTCGACCCCGTGCACGGTGGCGGTGCCGCCGGCGGCCGGAGCGACCCAGGCCGTGCCCGTGACCCCGGCCCAGCCCGAGCCACCCCCCGGCGCCCCCGCGGCCGCCGCGCCGGCAACGGGCGTGGGCACGCCACCCCCGGGCGCCCCCCTCGGGACCTACACGGGTCCGGGCGACGCTGCCTCGGGGGGTCGGGGCAAGACCTGGCTGGTGGTCGGCGCCGTCCTGGTGGTGCTCGCCATCGTCGCCGGTCTGGTCGTGGCCCTCGGCGGCGGCGACGACGGCGACAGCACGGCCAGCTCCTCGGACAGCGGCGACGAGGCGGACCAGAGCGACGCCCCCGACGACACCGTGGACGAGGACCCCTCGGCCTCGGATCTGTTCGACGACATGGCCGACGAGGGCGACCAGAGCGACGATGACGTCTTCGGCACCGACGACGAGCCGGCCGACGAGCCCGCTGACACGACCGTCGACGGGGAGTACCCCCAAGAGGTCATCGACAACTTCAACGACTCGTGCACGAGCGCGGGGAGCCCGGCCGCGTTCTGTGGCTGCGTGATCGACGAGCTCCAGGCCAACGTGTCCTACGACCGGTTCGTCGAGATCGACCAGGAGCTGGCCGAGAACCCCGACGACATCCCCACCGAGCTCACCGACGCCGCCGCGGCATGCCAGTGAGCCACCGGCCGCCGCCGTCCTGAGGGGTTCGCGGGTTGTGTCAGGCTGAGGCCATGGCCCACCCGAGAGCCGAGATCGAGGCCGCCATCGAGAGATACCTGGAGGTCCGTTCCGACGCCGAAGAGGGTCGACGGCGGCTGGGACGGCCTGGACGAGATGTTCACCGACGACGCCACGTTCATCGACCCGGCCTGGGGCCGGATCACCGGCATCGAGAACCTGCGGGTGTTCTGGCGGGAGTCGATGGCCGGGCTGGACGACTGGCGGTTCCCCCACGAGTGGGCCTCGATAGACGGCGACCAGGTCGTCCTGCGCTGGTGGAACCGGCTGCCGGGTCAGCGGGCCGACGGCTCCCACTACGAGGTCCCCGGGGTCTCGATGATGACCTACGCCGGCGACGGGAGGTTCTCCTACGAGGAGGACATCATGAACATGGTCCACCTCCTCGAGGTCATCACCGAGAGCGGCTACCAGTTCGCCGAGACCATGAACCAGCCGCCCCGAAACCCGCCCCGGTAGCGTCCGACCGCGATGATCGACCAGTTGCTGGTGCCTCCCCGAGCGGAGCGAACGGTGACCGTCGCGGCCGACCGTCGTTTGGGTGTGGCCGAGTTCGGCCCCGAGGGCGGCCGGGCCATCTTCTGGTTCCACGGGACCCCGGGGGCCCGCCGCCAGGTACCCCCGGCGGCCCGCCGGGCGGCGGACGAGCTCGGGGTACGGGTCATCGGCGTGGACCGTCCGGGTACCGGTGGCTCGACGGGCCACCTGTACCGGGACATCCGGGCGTTCGCCGACGACGTGGCCGTGCTGGCCGACGACGCGGGGGTGGAGCGCTTCGGGGTGATCGGCCTTTCGGGCGGTGGACCCTACGTCCTGGCCTGCGCCCACGAGATGCCCGACCGGGTGGTCGCCGCCGTGGTCCTCGGCGGCGTCGCCCCCACGGTGGGCGAGGACGCGGCGGACGGCGGCGTGGTCGACCTGACCCGGCTCCTGCGTCACCCACTGACGCTGATGCGTCAACCCCTCGGCCTGACGCTGACGATGTTCGCCCGGGCGGTGCGACCGTTCGGTCATCAGGCCATGGGGCTCTACTCCCGGGTGTCGCCCCCCGGTGACCGGGAGGCCTTCGCCGCCCCGGGCATGGAGGAGATGTTCCTGGACGACATCAACACGGCGGCGGCTTCCGGCGGCTTGAACGCCGTGACCGCCGACCTGGCGCTCTTCGGTCGGCACTGGGGGTTCTCGGTCGGCGACATCCGAGTGCCGGTCCGCTTCTGGCACGGCGACGCCGACAACATCGTGCCCCTCCACCACGCCGAGGCCCTGGCCGCCCGAGTGCCCGACGCCGAGCTCCACGTGCGACCGGGGGAGAGCCACATCGGGACCCTGGTGGTAGGTGACGAGGCCGTCCGTACGGTGGTCGCCCTCTGGAGGTGAGCCGCCCATGACCGACACCAGGAAGCCCGCCTGGTACCGGCGCCCCGCCGTCCTGGCCGTGATCGGCCTGCTCGTCCTCGCCGCGGGTGTGGGCGTCGGCCTGTGGCTGTCCTCGGGCGAGGACGACGGCAACCAGGTCGACACGACCGACACGACGGGTCCCGCCCACCACGACCGCGCCGCCGCCGACCACGGTGGTGACCACGACCACGGCCTCCTTCGCCGATCAGTGCGCAGCGGGTGACCAGGTGGCCTGCGACCAGCTCGACGACGACCAGCTCGACGCCTTCTGCGACGAGGGCAACGTGGACGCCTGTCAGGTGCTGCTGGCCCGCCAGGGCGACGGGGTGCCCGACGGGCCCGACGGGGAGGGCGTCGTGGGCGATGACGGCTGACGGGACAGGCCCAGCGGGCGGGCGATGAGGTGGAAGCCGGGGCGGGGCCGCAGTCAGCACATCGAGGACCGCCGGGGCAGCTCGGGGGGCGGGTTCGGCGGCATCGGAGGCCTGCCCATCGGGGGCAGAGGCGGGGGGATCATCGGCATCATCCTGCTCGTGGCCGTGGCCTTCCTGGGCAAGAGCTGCGTCGGGGGCGATGGGAGCAGCGGGGACTCGGCTTCCGGGGGTTTCGGGATCGAAGACCTCGAGGACATCCTGGGCCAGTTCTCGACCGCCGGCGGCGCCGCCGGCGGCGAGGACCCGCTGGACCCGGCTGACGACCCCGATGCCACCGCGGTGGAGTTCGTGTCCTTCGTGCTCGACGACGTCCAAGGCTTCTGGGACGGGCACTTCGCCGAGGCCGGCCAGAACTACCCGGAGGCCGAGCTGGTGCTGTTCCGCGACGGGGTGCGGTCCGGCTGCGGCTTCGCCTCGTCGGCGACCGGGCCCTTCTACTGTCCCGCGGACTCGAAGGTCTACGTCGACCTCGCCTTCTTCCGTGAGCTGAGCGAACGCTTCGGCGCCCCCGGGGACTTCGCCCAGGCCTATGTCCTGGCCCACGAGATCGGCCACCACGTCCAGAACGTGCTCGGCATCAACGACGAGGTCCGGCGCCTCCAGGCGGAGCAGCCCGACCAGGTCAACGCCCTGTCGGTCCGCCTCGAGCTGCAGGCGGACTGCCTGGCGGGGGTGTGGGCCCACGCCGCGTTCCAGCGAGACCTGCTGAGCGACGGCGACCTCGAGGAGGGCCTCGATGCCGCAGCCGCCGTCGGCGACGACCGCCTGGGCGCCGGCACCGAGGAGAACTGGACCCACGGCTCCAGCGAGCAGCGCGCCCGCTGGTTCACGGAGGGGTATGACTCGGGCGAGGTGGAGCAGTGCGACACGTTCGGGGTGGATGAGGACGAGCTCTAGAGGTCGGGCAGGCCCAGGGCGAGGTTCGGGCTCTCCAGGCCGCCATCGACTTCGACGACCTTGCCGGTGACCCAGGCGCCGGCGGGGGACGCGAGCCAGAGGGCGGCCGCGGCGATGTCGGTGGGGTCGCCAAGACGGCGCAGGGGGGTGCGGGCGACCATCTCGTCGTGCATCTCGTCGCTGTCGAGCACCACCTGCAGGGCCGAGGTGGCGACCGAGCCGACGGCGATGCCGTTGACCCGGACCCGGGGCGCCAGGTCGGCGGCCAGGAGACGGGTGAGGTGGGTGAGGGCGCCCTTGGCCGTGCCATAGGCGGCAAAGCCCCGATCGCTCAGCCGGCCGATGGCCGAGGAGATGTTGACCACCGAGGCCCCCTCCCGACCGAGCATGTGGGGCACGGCCAACTGGGTGAGGCGGAACGCGGTGGTCACGTTGAAGTGGAAGGCCTTCTCGAAGGCCCGCACGCTGGTGTCCAGGAAGGCGTTGGGCATCGAGCCGCCGGCGTTGTTGACCACGACGTCGACGCCGCCGAAGGCCTCGACGGTCCGGTCGACCAGGTTGTCGAGCACGTCGAGTTCGCTGACGTCGCACGGGATGACGAGGGCCTCGCCACCCGAGGCCCGTACGTCGGCGGCCACCTCCTCCAACTGGGCCTCGGTCCGGGCGGCGAGGGCCACGTTGGCCCCCACTTCGGCGTAGGTTCGGGCGATGGCGGCGCCGATGCCGCGCCCGGCCCCGGTGACGATGACGACCTTGTCGTCGAGACGGAAGCGATCAAGGATCATTTCGACACTGTGTCATGCCGATAGGACCCCCGTGCCCATGGCGGGAAGTGCTGAGGAATACGAGAAGATGGCGCTCGCCTCCGTGCGTCGCGCCTCGGAATCCGGTGGTGACTCCAGGTTCCACCACGCGCGCGCCCAAGTCTTCGCCACCCTGGCCGCGGCCGCCGCGAGCCAGTCGGCGAAGGCCGCCGACGACGGGTGACCCGGGTCGCCGGCCTGGTCGTCCTGGGCCTCCTGGCCATAGGGGTGGGCGTCGGTGAGGCCCTGACCCCGGGCACCGAGCACGTGCTCCTCGTCGGCGACTCCATCATGCGCCAGACGGGCCCCGCCCTGACCCGCCAGCTGGGCGACGAGTACACGGTGCACAACGAGGGGGTGAACGGCTCCGGCCTGCTGACCCCCGGCGTCTTCGACTGGGCCGACCAGCTCGAGCAGGACCTGGTCCGCGTCGATCCCGACGTGGTCGTCATGCTGTTCATCGGCAACTACACCAAGGACCTTGCCGAGCTCTGGACGACGTCCCAGGGCGAGGTGATCCGTAGCGTGGGCGCCCCGCACTTCGCCCGGGAATGGGGCCGGCAGGTCGACGCGGCGATGGCCGCCATCGCCGAGTCCGGTGCCCGCGTGGTGCTCGTGCTCCCGCCGCCCATGGTCACCCCCGAGCTGCAGGCGGTCGTGGACGGGCTCCGGGCCGAGTACCGGCGGGCCGCCGCCGAGTGGGACTTCGTGACCCTGGCCGACGCCACCGATGCCGTCGGGGGCGAGAACGGGGAGTGGGTGGCCGGGCTTCCGGCCGGCGACGGCTCCGTCCGCCCCGTCCGGGTCCCCGACACCGTCCACCTCGCCGAGTACGGCCAACGCCTCGTGGCCCGCGAGATCACGTCGGCGATCCGTCAGGCGGGGTAGACGTCGATGTCGGTGGCCTTGACGGTGGCCCAGACCTGCTCACCGGCGTGGAGGCGGAGGTCGGCGACGGCGGCGGGGGTGACCTCGGCCACCAGGGGGATGGGACCGCCGAGAGCGACACGTACCCGGTCGCCCACGGCCTCGAGGTCCTCGATGGGCACCGCCCAGGTGTTCCGGGGGCTGCCGTCGGGGCGGCTGCGGTAGAGGGCGATGGAGTGCGGGGCCAGGGTGACCAGCACGGCGCCGGCGGCGGCGGTGGCGGTCACCAGGGTGGCCGGTCCGGGCAGGACCACCGTGGTGCCGTCGGCCCGGCCCTCGAGAAGGTTGAGGCCGACCAGGCGGGCGACGAAGGCCGAGCGGGGGCGCCGAGTGATCTCGGCGGGCGGGCCCGTCTGGGTGACCCGCCCGTCTTCCAGGACCACCAGGCGGTCCGTCAGCGACAGGGTGTCGACCGGGTCATGGGACACGAGCACGGTGGCCCGGTCGGCCCGTTGCTCCTCGGTCCGCAGCAGCCGGCGCACCACGGCGCGGCCCTCCTGATCGAGGGCGGCCAACGGCTCGTCCAGGAGGAGCACGTCGGGATCCCGGGCCAGGGTCCGGGCGATGGCGGCCCGCTGGGCCTGGCCTCCCGAGACGTCTCGGGGTCGGGACCGGGCCTGGTCCTGCACGCCGAGCTTCTCCAGCCAGGCCGTGGCCGCGGCGCGGCCGGCTTCCTTGGTCATGCCCGAGCGACGGAGGCCGAAGGCGGCGTTGTCCCGTAGGTCCAGATGGGGGAAGAGCGTGGGGTGCTGGAGGACGACCCCCGTGGGCCGCTCGTCGGGCGGCAGGTAGACCCCGGCTGCCGGATCGTCGACCACGGTGCCGCTGAGGCGCAGGGTGCCCTCGTCCAGCGGGGTCAGTCCGGTCAGGACCCGCAGCAGGGTGCTCTTGCCTGCGCCGTTCTCGCCGAGCACCCCGACGACCTCTCCGGACTCGACCCGCAGGTCGAGCTCGGCCGTGAACCCACCGCGGGTGACCCGGCCCTCGAGCGCGATCACGACGAGCCGCCCACGAGGCGGTCCCGGAGGAGGACGAGCACGAGCAGGGAGACGAACAGCAGCACCACGGACAGGGCCAGGGCGGCCTCCCGGTCGGTCTGGAGGGCGGTGTAGACGGCGAGGGGGAGGGTGCGGGTCCGGCCCTCGACGTTGCCGGCGAAGGTGATGGTGGCCCCGAACTCGCCCAGGGCCCGGGCGAAGGCGAGGGCGGCGCCGGCAGCCAACTGCGGGGCCAGCAGGGGGACGGTGACCCGCCAGAACGTGGCGCCCCGCCCCGCCCCGAGCGTTCTGGCCGCTTCCTCATAGGCGGGGTCGAGCGAACGCAGGCCGGACTCGACGGTGATGACGAGGAACGGCAGGGCGACGAAGGTGGCGGCGATCACGGCCCCCGCGGTGCTGAACGGCAGCGTGATGCCGAACCACTCGTCGAGGTACTGGCCGACCAGGCCCCGGCGCCCCAGGGCGAACAGGAGCGCCACGCCGCCGACGACCGGGGGCAGGACCATCGGCAGCAGGACGAGGGCCCGGACCAGCGCCCGCCCGCGGAAACGGCCCCGGGCCAACAGCCAGGCCAGCGGCACGCCGAGGACCGCGGCCAGGACCGTCGCGGCCACCGCCACGAACAGCGACAGGCGGAGGGCCGCGGTCGCCTCGGGCTCGGTGAGCAGGTCCCCCAGTCGGCCCCATGGCGTCCGTTGCAGCAGGCCGATCAGCGGCAGCGCCAGGAAGACCGCGGCCACGCCGCCGAGCACCGGCAGCACACCGCCGGCCCCGGTGCCCCGTCGTCGCGCGACCGGGGGGATCACGGGCTGAGGAAGCCTGCCGATTCGAGGATGGCCTGCCCTTCGGCGCCGGTGACGAAGGCGACGAAGGCCGCGGCGGCGTCGCGGTCCTCGACGGCCACGATCGGGTAGTCGGTGGTCACCACGACGTCGTCGGGCAGCGGCACCGCCGCGACGGCGTCGGACGCGAGGTCGTCGGTGGCGTAGATCACCCCGGCGTCGATCTCGTCGGCTTCGAGCTTGGTCAGCACCGCGCCCACGTTCTCCTCGTCGGCGTCGATCTGGGGGTCGATGCCCAGCGCCTCGAACAGTGACCGGGCCACGATGCCGCAAGGGACCTCGGGAGCGCACACGGCGAGAAGGACGCTGTCGTCCTCCAGGTCCTCCGGCGTGGTCACCGTGTCGTTGCCCGCCGGGTGGGCCAGGACCCCGATGTTGGCGGCGAACAGGACGGGCTCCCCGACCACCTCCCCGGAGTCGACGGCGGTGGCCATGGTGGCCTCGTCCGCGGTGGCGAGAACGCCGGCGGGGCCGCCTTCGGCCACCTGGCCGGCCAACGTGCTGCTGCTGTCGAAGGTGAGGACGACGTCGACGGCGGGGTTGGCGTCCTCGAAAGCGGCCTCGATCTCGGTGAACGCGGCCGTCAGCGACGTGGCCCCCAGCACCACCAGGGCGGTCCGGTCGCCCCCGTCGTCGCCGGTGCAGCCGGCCGGGGCCAGCAGGAGCACCGCCACGGCCACGAGCCTCACTCGGGGACCTCCACCACCACGTTGGTGGCCTTCACGCTGGCGACGGCGACCACGCCGGGCTCGAGGCCCAGCTCGTCGGCGGCCTCGCGGCTCATCAGCGACACCACCCGGAACGGCCCGGCCTGGATGTCGACCTGCGCCATGACCCCGTCCCGCACGACCCGGGTGACCAGACCCGTGAGCCGGTTGCGGGCCGATGCGCCGGCGATGACCCCGGGCTCGGGGGCCTCGGCCAGCGCCGCGGCCAGGCGGGCCAGGTCGGCGGCGTCGACCAGCCGGTGCCCGCCCTCGGTGCGGGTCGTGGCCAGGCGCCCGTCGTCGGCCCAGCGCCGCACCGTGTCCACGCTCACCCCGAGCAGAGCTGCGGCCTCTCCCATGCGAAAATCGTGCACTTGCCAGGTTTCTACCAGATATTCCCCGCAGACCAGGATCGGGACCATCGGCCCTGTCAGTCGTGTAGTCCTTCAGTAAAGGATTAGATGTCCGGCAGAGCGAGAGGAACGACCAATGAGCGACACCAGCGGGCAACAGCAAAGAGGGTCGGACGGGGGCATGGCCCTGGCCCTGACGGCCGTGGGCGTGGTCGTCGCCCTGGTCCTGGGTTTCACGGCGGTGATCATGGCCAGCGGTGACGACGCCGAGGTCGCCGCCGGTGCCGGCGCGGGCGGCGTCGAGACCTTCGACATCACCCTGACCGAGTTCGCCGTCGACCCGCCGACCATCGAGGTGCCCGCCGGCACCGAGGTGATCGTCAACGTGACCAACGACGGGACGATGCCGCACGACCTGAAGGTCAACGGTGAGCTCGGCACCGAGATGCTGGATCCGGGCGCGACGGTCGAGGGCGTCAGCCTCGGCGTGATCGATGCGCCGACGTCGGCCTGGTGCACCGTGCCCGGCCACCGCGAGGCCGGCATGGAGATGAGCATCACCGTGCCCGGGACGCCCCTGGCGGGTGGTGACACCGCCGCCGCGGCGCCCGACGACAGCGCCGTGATCGACCCGGAGGCGACACCCGAGGCGGACTGGGAACCCTTCGACCCGACGCTCGAGCCCGCTCGTGGAGCGACCGAGCACGAGATCACCCTGCACGCCGTCGAGGCCGAGGTCGAGGTGGCGCCGGGGGTGACCCAGCAGGCCTGGACGTTCGTGGAAGGTGACGGCGCCGACCAGGGTGAGCCGCGCATGGGCGGGCCGATCCTGCGGGGCCACGTCGGTGACCTCTTCACCGTCACGCTGGTGAACGACGGCGAGATCGGCCACTCCATCGACTTCCACGCCAGCCGGGTCGCCTGGGACGACGAGATGCGCACCATCGAGCCCGGCGAGAGCCTGCGTTACCAGTACCGGGCCGAGTACGCCGGGGCCTTCATGTACCACTGCGGCACCTCGCCCGCCCTGCACCACATCGGCAACGGCATGTACGGCGCCATCATCATCGACCCACCGGACCTGGCCCCGGTTGACCGGGAGTTCGTCATGGTCCAGTCCGAGCTCTACCTCGGGCCCCAGGGCGAGCCCGGCCCCCTCGACGCCATGGTCAACGAGGACTTCGACGCCGTGGTCTTCAACGGCTACTGGAACCAGTACGCCTTCCACCCGATCCGGGTCGAGGCCGACGAGCGGATCCGGGTCTGGGTGGTCGACGACGGGCCGTCGGAGAACTCCGCCTTCCACATCGTGGGCACGATCTTCGACACGGTCTGGAAGGAGGGCACGTACCTCCTGCAGCCGGACGCCCGTCGGGGCGGGTCCCAGGTCCTGGACCTGCAGCCCGCCCAGGGCGGGTTCGTCGAGTTCAGCTTCGCCGAAGAGGGCTTCTACCCGATGGTGACCCACAAGTTCGCCAACGTCGGCAAGGGCGCCCTCGGGCTCTTCCAGGCGGGCGACGTCGAGCTCCCGGGCAGTGGTGGGGGCCACTGAGCCGGTCCCCCCGCCTCCGGCCCGGACGCCGGAGGCGGGGGCGCTCCTGGTAGACGTTGGGTGTGCAGAGCACCGATTCGCTCACCGACGCCTGCGGCGCGGACCCCGGGGTCACCTGCGAGAACGTCTACGAGTGGACCGAGAACGCCACCCTGGCCGAGCTGGCCCAGTGGCTGGTCGACAAGCCGCTGCAGATCGCGTGCATCCTGCTGGTGGCGTGGATCGCGACCCGGATCGCCCGACGGCTGATCCGCCACTCCGCCCGTCGGCTGGTGGCCAGCACCCAGGACGGGGCCCTCGGACGGGTGAGCCAGACCGTGGTGGTCGGCGCCGCCGTCCCGGACCCGGCCCGGGCCCACGCCCGGATGGAGGCCCTCCAGAACGTGCTCGGCAGTGTCGTCAGCACGATCATCTGGGTCATCGCCGTGCTCGTGGCCCTGGGGGAGCTGGGCATCAACCTCGCCCCCCTCATCGCCGGCGCAGGCATCGCGGGGGTGGCCCTCGGCTTCGGGGCCCAGCAGATGGTGCGGGACTACCTGGCCGGGCTGTTCATCGTCTCCGAGGACCAGTTCGGCCCGGGTGACACCATCGACCTCCAGGACGTCAGCGGCACCGTGGAGTCGGTCTCCCTGAGGTCCACGAAGCTCCGCGACGTCGACGGCGTCCTCTGGACGGTGGCCAACGGCGAGATCCTCAAGGTGGGCAACGCCAACAAGGGCTGGTCCCGGGCCAAGCTCGACGTGGTCGTGGCCTACGGCTCTGACCTGCGACGGGCCATGGACGTCATCCAGGCCGCGGCCGACGCGGTGCGCCGGGACGAGGACTGGCGGGCCGACTTCATCGATCCCCCCGAGATGTGGGGCGTGCAGCAGGTCGCGCCCGACGGCGTGACCATCCGCCTCGTCGTGAAGGTGCGCCCGGGTCGCCAGTACGCGTTGACCCGGGAGCTCCAGCTCAACATCAAGGAGGCCCTGGAGGCCGAGGGCATCGATGCGCCCGCACCGGCGGGAACGCTCTGGATGCCCTCGGCGGAGCAGGCGCCGGTCGCCGACGCCGCGGGTGAGGACACCGAGCCGCCCGTGGACTGAAGGGTGCCGCCGGTCTGACCGGTCGCCGGCGTCAGGCCGGTTGAGGCGGGGCGAGGGTGACGCTGACCGAGAACTCGTCGTCCTCCTCGGTCAGCAAGGCGGTGGCCTTGCCCGCGTCGCGGACGTCGTCGGCGGCCGCGGCGAGGGCGGCCAGGCGCTCCTGGGTGTCGCGCACCGTGACCGAGGCCACCTCGGCCCGCAGGGACGTGCCCGCCTCGGTCTTGGCCTTGCGGATCTCCGACAGGACGGCGCTGGCCACCTCGGTGACGAGGGGGTCGCCGCCGCCGGCGTCCATGACCACATCGGTGGGGTCGGGCCACGGCGCGCGGTGCACCGACCCCTCCTGCCACCAGGACCAGGCCTCCTCGGTGGCGTAGGGCAGGATCGGGGCCAGGAGGCGCAGCAGCACGCCGAGCGCCTCCTCGAGGGCGGCCCGGGCCGACGCCGATGCACGGTCGCCCTGGTTGCCGTAGGCCCGGCCCTTCACCAGCTCGACGTGGTCGTCGCAGAACCACCAGAAGAACGACTCGGTGCGCTCCAGGGCCCGGGCGTAGTCGTAGTCCTCGAAGGCGGAGGTGGCCTGGTCCACCAGTGTGGCCAGCCGCGCCAGCATCGCCCGGTCGACCGGGTGGTCGACGCGGGCGTCTTCGGGCGGCGGCGTGTCGCTCAGCTTGAGCACGAACTTGCCGACGTTGAGGACCTTGATGGCCAGGCGGCGCCCGACCTTCATCTGGCCCTCGTCGAAGGCGGTGTCGGTGCCGGGACGACCTTCGGCCGCCCAGTACCGGACGGCGTCGGAGCCGAACTGCTCGAGCAGGCCCATGGGCGTCACGACGTTGCCCTTGGACTTGGACATCTTCTTGCGGTCCGGGTCCAGGATCCAGCCCGACAGCGCGGCGTGGCGCCACGGGGCCCCGTCGTGCTCGAAATGGGCGCGCACGACCGTGGAGAACAGCCAGGTGCGGATGATGTCGTGGGCCTGCGGCCGCAGGTCCATCGGGAACACCCGCTGGAACAGGTCGTCGTCGTCGCCCCAACCCCCGGCGATCTGGGGGGTCAGCGACGACGTGGCCCAGGTGTCCATGATGTCGGCCTCGCCCACGAAGCCGCCGGGCTCACCTCGCTGCGCCTCCTCGTACCCGGGGGGCGCGTCCGAGGTCGGATCGACCGGCAGGGTGTCCTCGTCGGGCAGCAGCACGGTGTCGAAATCGATCTCACCGTCGGTCCCGACGGCGTACCAGACGGGGATGGGCACGCCGAAGTAGCGCTGGCGGCTGATCAGCCAGTCGCCGTTGAGGCCCTCGATCCAGTCCTCGAACCGGGCCCGCATGAACCCCGGATGCCAGTCCAGCTCCCGGCCCCGCCCGATGAGCGCCTCTTGGAGCTCCTCCTCCCGCCCGCCGTTGCGGATGTACCACTGGCGGGAGGTGACGATCTCGAGCGGCTTGTCGCCCTTCTCGTAGAACTTCACCGGATGGGTGATCTTGCGGGGCTCGCCCCGCAGCGCCCCGGCCTCGCCCAGCAGCTCGACGATGCGCTCCTTGGCACCGAAGAGGGTCTTACCCGCCAGCTCGCCGCGATAGAGGTCGGCGGCCTCGGCGCTGTAGCCGTGGGGAGCGTCGGCCAGCAGCCGGCCGTCACGACCCACGACCGATCGGACCGGCAGGTCCAGCTCCCGCCACCAGGTGACGTCGGTTGTGTCGCCGAAGGTGCAGATCATGGCGATGCCCGTCCCCTTCTCGGGGTCGGCGAGACGGTGGGCCTTGACCGGGACCGACACGCCGAACAGCGGGGTCTGGACCTCGGTCCCGAAGAGTGGCCGGTACCGCTCGTCGTCGGGGTGGGCGACGAGGGCCACACAGGCCGGGATGAGCTCGGGCCGGGTGGTGTCGATGACGACGGGGTCACCGTCGGCCCGGGCGAAGGCGATCTGGTGGTAGGCGCCGGGCTGGTCCCGGTCCTCCAGCTCGGCCTGGGAGACGGCCATCTCGAAGCGGACGTCCCAGAGGGTGGGGGCCTCGGCCTGGTAGGCCTCGCCCCGGGCCAGGTTGTGCAGGAAGCCCCTCTGGCTGGTGCGCCGGGCCTGATCGTTGATCGTCTCGTAGGTCTGCGTCCAGTCCACCGACAGTCCGAGGTGCCGGAAGAGGTGCTCGAAGGCCTGCTCGTCCTCCGCGGTGAGGCCGAAGCAGAGCTCGATGAAGTTGCCCCGGGAGCAGCGCACGAGGTCGTCGCGGCGGTTCCCCTTCGGGGGCGAGGCCGGTGGCTGGAAGTCGGGGTCGTAGTGCAGGCTCGGGTCACAGCGCACGCCGTAGTAGTTCTCGACTCGGCGCTCGGTGGGCACACCGTTGTCGTCCCAGCCCATGGGGTAGAAGACCTCGCGGCCCCGCATGCGCTGGTAGCGGGCGATCGTGTCGGTGTGGGTGTAGGAGAAGACGTGGCCCACGTGCAGGGAGCCGCTGACCGTGGGTGGAGGCGTGTCGATCGAGTAGATCTGACCCCGGGTCTTGGTCCGGTCGAAGCGGTAGGTGCCCTGGTCCTCCCAGACGGCACCCCACTTGACCTCGAGGCCCTCGAGGGACGGCTTGTCGGGGACGGACCGGGCGGGGCTCATGATCCGCCAAAGCTACCGGTGCGCGGTCGCGCCGCCCGAAGAGGAACCTCCCCGGCGCGGCCCGGGCGCCTCGGTACGGTCTGGCCCGTGCTCTCGCTGTTCGACACCGCCCGGGGCCAGGTGCGTCCCGTCGAGTTCCGTGAACCCGGCAAGGCGACGATGTACGTCTGCGGGCCCACCGTCTACGGGCCACCGCACCTGGGCCACGGGCGCTTCAGCCTCGTGTTCGACATCCTGCGCCGCTATCTCGAGTGGTCCGGCGTGGAGGTCACCTACGTCTCCAACATCACCGACATCGACGACGCCATCATCAACAAGGGCCAGGCCGAGGGCCGGGACCCCGCCGAGGTAGCCGTCGAGTACGAAGCGGTCTGGTACCAGGGCATGGACCTCATCGGGGTGAAGCGGCCCGACCACGCCCCCCACGCCACGGCCTACGTCGACCAGATGGTCCGGCTCATCGCCGACCTGGTCGCGGCCGGTCGGGCGTATGAGACCACCGACGGGGTGTACCTGGCCACCGAGGGGGTCGAGGGCTACGGCACCCTCGCCCGCCAGTCCCTCGACTCGCTGCGCTCCGGCGCCCGCATCGAGGTCATCGAGGAGAAGCGCTCGCCCCTGGACTTCGTGCTGTGGAAGAAGGCCAAACCGGGCGAGCCCACCTGGGACTCGCCCTGGGGACCGGGACGGCCGGGCTGGCACACCGAGTGTGTGGTCATGTCCCTCGAGCTGCTGGGTGAGGGCTTCGACATCCACGGCGGGGGCCAGGACCTCGCCTTTCCGCACCACGAGAACGAGTGGGCCCAGGCCAAGGCGCTGGGGAAGGACTTCGCCCACCACTGGGTCCACAACGGCTTCGTCGAGGTGGCGGGCGAGAAGATGTCCAAGTCCCTGGGCAACTACACCGACCTGCTGGATCTCGCCACCTCGGCGGACCCCCGGGCCTACCGGTTGCTGGTGCTCCAGGCCCACTACCGCTCGCCCGTCGAGGTCAACCGGGATACCGCGACCTCGGCGTCGGCCGCGCTGGAGCGGTTCGACGCCCTGGCCCGCCGGATGGTCGGCGTGGCGGACGCGGTCGCCGACGACGCCGAGCTGGACCGGTTCCGGGCGCTCATGGACGATGACCTGGACACGCCCGCGGTGGTGGCCCAGCTGTTCGGCCTCGCCACCGCGGCCAACACGGCCCTGGACGGCGGTGACCCGGCGACGGCGGCGACGGCGTGGGCCACGATCGAAGCGATCACCCGGGCCGTCGGCATGGAGATCCGAGCGGCCGGCGGGGAGGTCCCCGACGAGGTCGCCGCTGTCGCGCGGGAACGGGACGAGGCCCGCGCCGCCAAGGACTTCAGCCGGGCCGATGAGCTGCGGGATGCCATCCGGGCTCTGGGTTTCGAGGTCGAGGACACACCAGAGGGCACGAGGGTCCATCGGGCTTGATGTCCCCCACAGGTGGCCGACAGGAGGCCCATGTTGGGTGGCTACCGCGCGCAGGTGGGCATGGCCTTCGAGACCATCGCCGAGGGCCTCGCGCCGTACGTCGACAGGCGGATGGCCGCCCACCTCGACGGCGGTGACGACTGGATCCTGGTCGCCTCCACCAAGCTCGGGAAGCGGCCCGACATCGCGGTGTCGCTGAGCGATCCCCAGTTCCAGCTGGAGGTCATCACCCGCTTCTGGGGCCCGGTGTTCGCCAAGGATCTCGCCCCCGAGCTCCGGGGCGTGGTCAAGGAGCTGCTGCTCGCCCGGAACCACTGGGCCCACATGAGCGAGACCCAGCCCATGGACCTGCCCTTCGCCGAGCGGGTGCACGATCTGGCCCATGACCTCCTGGAGGGCGTGGGCTCACCCCTGGCCGCCCAGGTCGAGGATCTGCTCGACCGCCTCCGGTGGGAGGCGATCCAGGATGTCGCCGAGGCCGAGAACGTCGACGACAACACCGCGCTGCTGATGCGCCTCGGCCAGCTCGAGGGCGACCGGGCCGAGCTGACCCGCCAGCTCGACAGCGCCCGGGAGCAGGCGGCCAGCCAGACCGGTCGGACCCGGGCCGTGGCCCGTCAGCTGGCCGAACTGCAGACCCAGTACGCCGCGGTGGCCGGCCTGAAGGATCGCTACGACCGCCTGGAGGTGCAGTTGGAGGAGGCCGCGGGCACGGGTGATCCGGAGCGGGTCGTGGCCCAGCTGGAGCACGCCCGCCGGGCGGCCGTGGCCCTCAGGGTCGAGTCCACCAGCCTGCATGCACAGCTGGCCGAGGCCCGGTCGCTGCTCGACGACCCCGTCGGCACCGAGGTGGGTCAGCGGGTGGTGTGGCTGATGGCGGCCCTCCTGGTCACCCTCAGCATGGTCATGGTCCTGGTCACCACCTGGCTCTAGCGACGCGGCGCGGGCGCCAGCCGGAGCAGGTCGGTCGACCGGCAGGATCGAATCGCGAGTGTCACGAGGTTTACGCTCCTTGTTACCCGCTGGTAACTTATGGGGGTTCCCCCGAGCCCCCGAGGTGTCCCCATGACCTTCTCCCTCGAACTCAACGAGGACCAGATCCAGCTGCAGAAGTGGGTCCACGACTTCGCCGAGAACGTCGTACGTCCCGTCGCCGGCGAGTGGGACCGCAAGGAGGAGACGCCGTGGCCGGTCATCGAGGAGGCGGCCGAGATCGGGCTGTACAGCTTCGACTTCTTCGCCAATGCCTTCGCGGACGAGACCGGCCTGACCATCCCGGTGATCATGGAGGAGCTCTTCTGGGGTGACGCCGGCATCGGCCTGTCCATCGTCGGCAGCGTCCTCGGCGTGGCCGGGATCATGGCCAACGGCACGCCGGAGCAGATCGGCGAATGGGTCCCACAGTGCTTCGGCACGCCGGAGAAGGTCACCCTCGGCGCCTTCTGCGTGTCCGAGCCGGACGCCGGCTCCGACGTGTCGTCGCTGCGGACCAAGGCCGTCTACGACGCGGCCAAGGACGAGTGGGTCATCAACGGCACCAAGACCTGGATCACCAACGGCGGCATCGCGGACGTCCACGTCGTCGTCGCCACCGTCGACCCCGAGCTGGGCTCGCGGGGCCAGGCCAGCTTCATCGTGCCCCCGGGGACGCCGGGGCTGTCGCAGGGCACCAAGTTCTCCAAGATGGGCATCCGGGCCAGCCACACCGCTGAGGTCGTGTTCGACGACGTGCGGGTGCCGGGTTCGCTGCTGCTCGGCGGCAAGGAGAAGCTGGACGACCGGATGGCCAAGGCCCGGGAGGGCAAGAGGAGCGGCGGCCAGGCCGCCATGGCCACCTTCGAGGCCACCCGCCCCTCCGTCGGCGCCCAGGCCGTCGGCATCGCCAGGGCCGCCTACGAGTACGCCCTGCAGTACGCGCTGGAGCGCAAGCAGTTCGGGAAGGCCGATCATCGAGAACCAGTCGATCGCCTTCCTCCTGGCCGACATGAAGACCGAGATCGACGCCGCCCGCCTGCTGGTCTGGCGGGCCGCCTGGATGGGTCGCACCGGCAAGACCTTCGAGGCGGCCGAGGGCTCGATGTCCAAGCTCAAGGCCGGCCGCACCGCGGTGTGGGTCACCGAGCGGGCCATCCAGATCCTCGGCGGCGCCGGCTACGTCGACGAGCACCCCGTCGAGCGCTGGCACCGCGACTCGAAGATCTACGACATCTTCGAGGGCACCGAGCAGATCCAGCTGCTGGTCATCAGCCGGGCCATCTCCGGCATCCGCATCGAATAGAGGGGACCGGTCACCGGCATCCGCATCGGCCAGTGGTCAGTGGCGGGCGGGGGAGCGGGCCAGGAGCCAGCCGACCGTCAGGGTCGCCGTGGCCACAACCGGGCTGAGGCGAAGCCCGAGTAGGGCCCGTCCCCCGACCTCGAATGCCTCGTCGAAGCCGGCCAGGGCGATCCCGGCGAGGCCGACGACGGCCAGGGCCGCGCCGAAGGTCCGGGTCGTCACGTGCCCTGCGGCCCGCGGGGCAACTGCCCATCGCTCGACCGGCGCGAACACCGCGACCAGGCCGAGGAGCACGACGGTCGAGACGGCCAGGGTCAGGGCCTTCTGGAGCCACCAGGCCCCGGTCCCCACCTCGACCACCGGCAGGCCGAGGGCGAGCAGGCCGGCCCCGGCGGCCATGAACGCGGTCAGGTGCCAGAGGAAGACGGTGAGCACGACGACGTTGACCACGATCGTCGCCCGCCACACCCGGGGCCGCTGCAGCCAGGCCCCCAGGGGTCGCCGCACGGCCAGCAGGAGGGCGGCCTGGGCCACGCCCAGGACGAGGACGCACACCGTCGGCGGGCTCATGTTGGAGATGCGCTGTCCCGGCAGCCCGATCATGCTGACCGGGTACGGCCCGACCGTCGTCAGGGCGACGAGTACGGCCAGAGCGACGGCGCCCACCGCGACGGCCCGGCGGGGCGGCACCGACTCGAAGCGACCGTCGGCGTAGGCGAACCCCAGCCCCTGGGCGAACAGGAACACCGCCAGGTAGTTGACCACCGCCGCCCCCGCCAGCCAGTCGTTGAGCCGGAGCACGTCGAGCAGGACCACCAGCACGGCCAGCCCGGCGAGGGTCAGCAACGGTCGGGCCCGGTGCGCCCGCAACTGCAACGGTGCCGCCAGCACGACCATGACGAACACGGCCAGGAACCACAGCGGCTGGGCGGCGATGCGGGTGATGTCCCGCACCAGGTCCGACGGGTCGGCCCGCTGCTCGAGCCAGGCGGCCACCACCAGCCACACGCCGACGAACACCAGGGTCGGGCGCAGCAGCCGGTCCGCTCGCCGGGCCAGGAACCCACCCGCATCGGCGTGTCCGTCGGCCCCCGCGTGCAGCGACCGCAGGTTGGCGAACCCCCCGACCAGGAAGAACACCGGCATCACCTGGAACGCCCAGGTCAACGGCCGCAGCCAGTCCAGCGCCGTCAAGGCGTTCGTGCCCTGCAGCTCACCGTCGACCTCCACCACCGTGGCGATCATCCAGTGCCCGAGGACGACTGCCAGGATGCTCGCCGCCCGCAGGAAGTCGACCACCCGGTCCCGATCCCCCGGCGTCGCCGCCACCAGGTCGTCCAAGCTCGTCGGCTCGGTCATCTCGTCACCGGCTCGTGCGAGACCGGCAGGGCAGGGCGGCGAAGGTCAGGACCACGATCAGCACCAAGCGCCTGCGCACGAACGCGACGCTACGCACGGTGAAGTCCTCGGGTCAGGGATCGCTCGGGTGCACCACGGGCCGCGCCGGGTCTAGGCGGGGGGCCAGTTCGGTCTGTGATGGGGTGGCGCGACCGGTCAGGGTGGACATCGGTCGTGGGGGCCGCGGGTGAAGGTGCGGCCGTCGGGGCTGGTGGCGGTGAAGGTCCCGGTGCGGGCGTCGCGTTGGAGGGTCCAGCCGTTGTGGTGGGTGAGGTTGTGGTGCCGCCGGCAGAGCAGGCAGCCGTTGGCGAGGTCGGTGGGCCCGTCGTCCTCCCAGGGCTTCAAATGATGGGCGTCGCACCACTTGGGTTTGCGGTCACAGCCCGGGAACACACAGCCGCCGTCGCGGACCATGAGAGCTCGGCGTTGGCGGGGGGTGAAGCGGCGCTGCGTCCTTCCGTAGTCGAGGGGCTGGCCGGTCTTCGGGTCCCGGATCAGCCGGTGGATCCAGCCGGTGCACAACAGGACCGAGGCGACGGCGCGCAGGGCGGGGGTGCCGTCGGGGTACTGGCAGCGGCGGGCCTGCGTAGGGCGTGCTCGCCTGCGGCGTGGTCCTGGTAGGGGGCCAACAGGTCCGCCATCGGGTCATCGCCGACATCCAGGGTCGAGGGGTCGGCGGTGAGTTCGGCCGCGGTGTGGGCATCCAGGATGATGTCGGCGCCGCCGGGGGTCATCGGTTCATCGCCCAGCTTGTCGGCCAGGGCCCGGCGGAAGATGTCGATGACGATGTCGTAGTGCCGCTCCTGCCGGGACCGGGGCCCTTCCGGGCAGTCGTCGGGATCGGGGGTGTCCAATGCCTCGATGGCCGCCCGGATGATCGCCGCGTCGTCCGCCGGGCCGAACAGCTCGGAGTGCGCGGATCCGCCGTAGGTGTCCGCACTGGAGAACCGGCGCTTCGAGTCATCGGGCGGGGCCTGGTCATCGACGAGTTCGACCCACCGGCCCAGCACCTGACCGAAGTCCGCGGCCGACAGGTCCCTCGCGAGTTCCACGAACCCGTCCACCACGCCCGCGAACTCGGTCTCCCGGTTCTTCTCGGCCCGCCACAACAGGCGGGCCTTGGCCACCGTCAGCTCGCCACCGTCCATCCCCGCGGCCACCGAGGCGTGCTGGGCATAGAGCCTGGAGACCCGGAGCAGCCCGGAGGCTTCGGTGCCGGTGAGGGTGGTGTTGTTCATCAGCCAGGTCACCGGCGAGACCGCCCCGTCCTCGGCCCACGCCGCCACCCGGTCCCAGCCCGCCAGGCCCCGGACCAACTCGACCTGCATCACCTCAGACAGCCCGACCAGGTCCCGGACCCGGTCCGACAACCCCAACGGCACCCAGCCGGAACGGTCCTCCGCGGCGAGGTCCTTGACCCCTACTCGTAGCTCGGCGACCACGTCCTTCATACCCCCCATTCTCCTCAGGGGGTGTGACAGTCATCGGCCAAATCGGGCCGTTTCGGGAAAGAATTCCCGAGATTTCTCCGCGGCGCAGGTCGGGTGGACTCGAGAGGGTCGGGCGACGGGAAACCGATGCAGGTAGGCGGGTGTGGGCCGGGCTGCCCGGAGACATCCGGCCTGATCAGCCCGCACGGTAGACCGATGTCACGCTCCATGGTCACGGCCCGCCGAGATATGCCGAACCGGCGTTCTCGAGGCAATAGCTGTCGGAATCCGACAGCCATTGCCTCGAGAGGACCACCACCGGACACGGACTGTGACATACAACCCCAAACCGGGGCCCGAGCGAGCGCCGAACCCTCCGGGAGGACCGAACCAACACCCCCTACCTGCCATTGGTTCCGTGACCCGCCGAGGGGCCGCAGCCGGGCAACGGCCCGACCCGCTGCGAGCGTCGTCACAAGGAGCACTCCAACCCCGCGCTTGACAAGAAGATATCTTCCCATAAACTCACGACATGCGGAGGAGACCCGGGCAACTGCTCGACCTCGAGGCCCAGATCCTGGCCGTGGCCGTCGACCAGCTGGTCGCGGGGGACATCCCCGGAGATCCACGGGTTCGCGCTGGCCAAGCGCCTCGCCGACCGTGACGACTCGAAGAAGCTCACCGCCCACGGCACGCTCTACAAGGCCCTCGGTCGCCTCGAGGACGCCGGCCTGCTGAGCTCCCGGTGGGAGGACCACGAGCCGGCCGAGGAGGCAGGCCGGCCTCGCCGCCGGCTCTACCGGGTCACCAGCGCCGGCCAGGCCGCCCTCGCCGTGCACGGCGAGGTGTCGATCGAGCGCTCGCCGACGTTCAACCGCGGCATCGAGCCGGCGTGAGCCCCCTCGCCGACCGGGCCGCACAGGCCTGGAGCTCGCTCTACACCCGGGGCCTGCCCGACGAGGTCGCCGACCGTCGCCGCCAGGAGATCCGGTCGGACCTCTTCGAGCACGCCCAGGCCGCAGGGGTGACCCCTGCCCAACAAGTCGACGTCCTCGGTCGGGTGCTGTGGGGCATCCCCGCCGACCTGTCCTGGCGGCGGGCCGCCCGAGCGCCGCGTGAGCGGCGCCTCGCGACAGGAGAAACCATGACCCTGCAGAAGTCCATGTTCGGCGCCGCGATCGCGGTGACGGTGATCTATCTCTGGTTCGCCCTCGGCTTCGCCTTCGGCGGGTACTGGGGCTCGCTGCTGACCCTCGCCGGTGCGGCCATGATCGGTGTCGGCCTCCGCGTCCGTGACGAGCACCCCCGTCCGTCGACGGTGCTCTACATCGTCGGCTTCCTGTGCGGCATGGTCTCGGCCTACTGGATGGCGGTGCTGCTGGTCCCGCTGTGGATCGCGTTCAGTGCACTGGCCATCGCCTCCGAGCCCGGCCGCCGCACCCCCGCCGCGGCCGTCTGATCCCACAGCACCCGGGCGCCCGGTCGCCGACCCTCCGGGGCTGGTGGCCGGGCGCCCGCTGTGTCCGAGCCGTCACTCGACGGTGACGGTCTCCAGGACCCTGGCCTCAGGTCGACCCGACAGGCCCGGTGAGTTGTCCGGCACCGCCCAGACCGCCGTGGTCAGGAACCCCAGGAACGCCTCGGCCGCCTCGACCGTGTCGAACTCGAGGTCGACGACCACGTACGCGGGGTCGTCGACGGGCCGCCGGATGTGCTCCCCTCGGACTCCCGCCGTGCGTCGGGCCGCGGCGAACCGCCCGAAGGCCTCCGTCCAGGTCGCGAAGTCCGTGACGGCGTGCTCGATGTGCAGGCTGGGCATGTCGACCTCCGTTCGATGGGAGCGCGGCGGACGGTAGGGCGGGGCGGTCCCCGTGCCCATCCCAGGTTCCTGGGGACTTCGGCGCCGCGGCGCCGGCCGGTCCGGCGACCTACGGTCCGGATCCGTGTCGGCCACCGATGGCGCCCGACGGCGCGCCGTGGATCGGATCGCCGCGGCCGCCGGGACCTCCGAGGACGACCGGGTGCTGCGGGCCCGCGTGCTCCACGCCGTGGCCAGGAAGGTCCCCTTCGACGCCTACGCGTGGCTGCTCACCGATCCCGAGACCGAGGTCGGCAGCTCGCCCCTGGCCGAGATCCCGTCACTGTCGGACCTCCCGGACCTCATCCGGCAGAAGTACCTGACCACCGTCAACCGGTGGACCGCGCTGACGGCGCCGGCCGCCGGGCTCCACCAGGCAACCGGGGGCGACCTGGCTCAGAGCCTCGTATGGCGGGAGGTGCTCGCCCGCCACGAGGTCGGCGATGTGGCGTCCGTGGTCTTCCGTGACCCATTCGGCTGCTGGGGGTTCCTCGACCTCTGGCGCATCGGTGCCTCGCCGCCGTTTGCGGTCGATGAGATCACCTTCCTCGCGGACGCGGCGGCGCCCATCACCGCCGCCCTGCGCGCGGCCCAGGCCCGCACGTTCGCGGCTGCGGCCACGGCCACGACACCGAGCGCCACCGGCCCGGTCGTCCTCCTCGTGTCCTCCGCGCTCGAGGTCCGTGGGCAGACGGCGGCGACCGACGACTACCTGCGGGCGCTCGTCCCGACCGAGACCGACCGGCAGCCGATCCCCGCCGGGGCCCTCAACGTCGCCGCCCAGCTCCTGGCGGTCGACGCTTTGGTCGACGGCCACCCGCCGTCCACCCGCGTCCACTTCGGTGGCGGCACCTGGCTGACGCTGCGCGCCGCCCGCGTCGACCCCTCCGGGGCGGGCGGGACGGGCGACATCGCCGTCACCATCGAGGCCACCTCCCCCGTCGACCGCGAGACCCTCTTCGGGCGGGCCCACGCCCTGAGCGCCCGCGAGCGCGAGCTCCTCGGCCACCTCGTGCAGGGCGCCGACACCCGCGGTGTGGCCGAGGCCATGTTCCTCTCCGGGCACACCGTCCAGGACCACCTCAAGTCGATCTTCGCCAAGACCGGCGTCCGCAATCGCCGCACTCTCCTCGCCCGGGTCGCCGGCCACTGAGCCGGGCGCCGGTTCTCGCCGGAGGGGGCGCTGGTTAGGGTCGACCGGTGCCCGTGGACCCGATCGTGGCCCAGCGACTGTGGACCCAGCCGGAGCTGTCCGGCCTGAACCGGCTGCCGATGCGTCCGCCGCTCGTGCCCTACCCGGATCTGGACCAGGCCCGGGCCCAGGACCCGTCCCACTCCCCTTGGTGGCGCTCCCTCGACGGGGACTGGCGCTTCCTGCTGGTGAACCGCCCCGAGTCCGCCCCCGACGACTGGCACCAGGCCCGCTTCGACGACCAACGGTGGCGCACCGTGGCCGTGCCCGGCTGCTGGACCCGTCAGGACGTCGGTGACCCCCCGCAGTACACGAACGTCCAGATGCCCTTCGCCGGGGAGTTCCCCGACGTCCCCGTCGACAATCCGACCGGTCTCTACCGCACCGAGTTCGCCGTCCCGGGCCCGTGGAAGGACCGCCGGGTCGTCCTGCAGGTCGGCGGCGCCGAGAGCGTGGCCCTCCTCTGGCTGAACGGGACCTTCCTGGGGATGAGCAAGGACTCGCGCCTGGCCGCCGAGTTCGACCTGACCCCCCATCTGGTCGAGCGGACCAACGTGTTGGCCGCCATGGTCGTGCGCTGGTCCGACGCCACCTGGATCGAGGACCAAGACCACTGGTTCCACGCCGGCCTGCACCGCTCTGTCAGCCTCTACTCGACCGAGGCCACCCACCTGGCCGACGTGGCGGTGACCGCGGGCCTGGCGGCGGACGGCACGACGGGAACCCTCGTCGTCGACGTCCGCCTCGGCGGCCCGCCCGTGCCCGACGGCTGGACGGTCGAGGCCCGCGTGGAGACCTCCACCGACCAGCCGGTGACAGAGCCGCTGACTGCCGGTCTCAGCGCCTTCCGCAGCGACACCTACGCCGACCGGATGATCGGCGCCCACGTGTGGCCAGGGCCCGTCGCCCACCTCGAGGCCACGCTGGTCGACATCAGGCCGTGGTCGACCGAGGCGCCCCAGCGCTACCGACTCGTGGTCAGCCTGCGGGACGACAGCGGCGCGATCCGGGAGGCCACCGCCCAGTGGATCGGGTTCCGCTCGGTGGAGATCCGGGACCGGGACCTCCTCCTCAACGGCGAACGGGTCCTCATCCGGGGCGTCAACCGCCACGACCACCACCCCGACACCGGCAAGACCCTCAGCCGGGAGGACATGGAGCGGGACGTGGTGCTCATGAAGCGTTTCGGCTTCAACGCCGTGCGCTGCGCCCACTACCCGAACGACCCGGCCTTCCTCGACCTCTGTGATGAATACGGGCTGTGGGTGATCGACGAGGCCAACGTGGAGAGCCACGGCCGCCAGGCCGCCCTGGCCCAGGACGCCCGCTACCACATGGCCGTCTTCGAACGGGTGGCCCGGATGGTGCAGCGGGACCGGAACCACCCCAGCGTGATCGCCTGGTCCCTGGGGAACGAGTCCGGGTACGGGGCCGGCCACGACGCCGCGGCGGCGTGGGTCCGCCGCACCGACCCGAGTCGGTTCCTGCACTACGAGGGGGCGATCATGCACGGCTGGCAGACCGAGCCCGGCGTGGGCGCCGCGGTGACCGACGTGGTCTGCCCCATGTACCCCGAGATCGCCGACATCGTCGCCTGGGCCGCCCGGGGCGAGGACCGCCGCCCGATGATCCTGTGCGAGTACCAGCACGCCATGGGCAACAGCAACGGCTCGCTGGCGGACTACTGGGCCGCCTTCGGGTCGACGCCGGGCCTGCAGGGCGGCTTCATCTGGGACTGGATCGACCAGGGCCTGACCTGGTTGGACAGTGAGGGTCGGCCGTACTTCGCCTACGGCGGGGCGTTCGGGGACGAGCCCAACGACGCCGACTTCTGTGGCAACGGGATGGTCGGCGCCGACCGGGTGCCGCACCCGGCCTGCCATGAGCATGCCAAGCTGGCCGAGGTCGTGCAGGTCGACGCCATCGACCTCCACGAGGGCCGCTTCCGCCTCCACAACCGCCGGGCCTTCACGGGCCTCAACGACCTCGACGCCTCCTGGACCCTGACCGTCGACGGCGAGTCCGTGGACGACGGCCGCCTGCTGCTGCCGGCCGTGCCCCCGCTCGGCCAGGCCGATGTCGAGGTGCCCCTCGAGCGGCCGCCGACCCTCGGCCAGGGGCAGCGGTGCCACCTCACCCTGAGCTTCACCCTGGGCGAAGGCCACGCGTGGGCGCCCCGCGGCTTCGAGGTGGCCTGGGCCCAGTTCGAGATCCCCTGGGTGGCCGCTCGCCCGGCCCCGTCGGTGATGGCCCGCCCGGTGCGCATCGCCGTCGATGTCGACCAGGGCACCGTGTCCGCCGGTGACCTCCTCGTCGCCAGCCCGACCGCGGCCCTCTGGCGGGCCCCGACCCAGAACGACGGCATCCGGGTCGGCGACATGGCCGAGCTCTCGGGCGGCGTCCGCCGGCGTTGGATGCGCTGGGGACTCGACCGGCTGACCAGCGAGCTGGTGAGCTCGGTGGCCCGGGACGAGGGCGCCCACCCCTCGTTGACCGTGCACCGCCGCCTGCAGGGGGTCGACCCCGACGTGCGCATCGAGCACCGCCAAGTGGCGATGCTGGTCGGCGGCACGCTGGTCTTCGACGAGGAGATCCGCATTCCCGAGGCCCTCGACGACCTGCCTCGGGTCGGGATCACCTTCACGGCCGCAGCCGGTCTGGCGCACCTGGCCTGGGTCGGGCTCGGTCCTCACGAGACCTATCCCGACCGCAAGGTCGGCGCCCGGTTCGGGCGGTGGACGAGCACGGTCACCGACCAGTACGTCCCCTACCTCCTGCCCCAGGAGCACGGCGCCCACCAGGGGGTCCGGCGCTTCACGCTCACGGGGGAGGACGGCCGGGGCCTCGCCGTCTCGGCGGAGGAGCCGTTCTCGTTCTCCGCCTCGCACTTCTCGGCCGAGGACCTCGGCGCGGCCGACACGACCGCCGACCTCCGCCCCCGGGACGAGGTCGTGGTCCACCTCGACGTGGGCCTACGGGGCCTGGGCACCGGAGCCTGCGGGCCCGACACCCTGCCCGAGTACCGGGTCGGCGGCGGCACCTACCGCTGGCGCTGGACCCTCACGCCGATCTGATGGCTCGAGGACGTCCGGCGGTGGCCAAGGCCACTGAACGGTCAGCCGCTCACGAGCCGCGGACACCCCGCAGTCCCGCCCAAGCCAGCTCGGCCACCTGGCGGGCCAGCTCGTCGGGCTCCTGGCGGAGGTCGTCGGCCAACCAGCCCCGGCTGGCGCCCTCGGCCAGGCCGACCAGGCCGTGGGCCAGCACGGCCTGGTGGGCGGGGGCGATGCCCTCGACGTCGATCAGGGAGGCGATGGCCGCCGCGATCGACGCCTCGGTGGCCGCGACCTGGCGGGCGAACTCGGGATCCCGCCGCGTGTCACCGCCGAAGAGCACCTGGAAGGCGTCCTGGTCCACCGCGACGAAGCGGAAGTAGGCGCCGAAGCCGGCCTCGACCTGCTCCCGGGGCCCGGGGGCGCCGGCCGCGGCTTTGGCGATGGTCTCCTCCAACCGCCCGCCCACGTCCTCGAGGACCTCACGGTAGAGGTCCCGCTTGGACCCGAAGTGCTGGTACAGAACGGGCTTGGTCACCCCCGCGGCGTCCGCGATGTCGTTCATGGCGGTGGGGTGGAAGCCCCGTTCGGCGAACACGGTCCGCGCGGTGTCCAGCAACTGCCGACGACGGCGGGCGGCGGGCAGGCGGGGGGTCGGGGTGCCCACTAGAGGCCCCGCTCCACGTCGTCGCGCTCGGCGGCCCGCACGGCGTAGTTGAAGACGATGGCCGGGGCCAGGACGATCGAACCCACCACCAGCGACAACACGATGACCGACACCAGGCCGTCGGTGTAGCCGATGATCAGGCCGATGACGAACAGCGCCATGGCGAGCAGGAACAGGCCGTAGCCCAGCCGGAGCCCCAGGCTCACGACCCGGGCGATACGGGCCCGGCGCTCGCGTACGGGGTCGGTCACGGGAGCCAGCCTGCCCGATCCAGCAGCGCGCGCAGCGCTTCGGTCTGGGCTTCGACGGACAGGTGAGCCCTGGCCACCGCCCGGTTGTGGTCCAGCACGGCGAGGTCCGGGACGGCCAACCACGCGGCCAGGGGCGCCGGATCGTCGGCCGGGAGCCATCGGAACCCGAGCGCCCGCAACTCGTCGGCCACCGGGTAGTCGCCCACTACGGCTTGGCGACCGTGCAGTGCGGCCTCCACCGGGGGGTTCCCGAAACCCTCCCACGTGGAGGGGAACAGCACGGCGTCGGACGCGGCGTAGAGGTCGGCCCGGCCGGTCCACGCCCGGTGGATCACCCGGCACCGGGCGCTCGCCAGCAGGGCGTCGAGGGTCGGCCCGTAGCCCTCCTCGGCCCCGCCCGGCAGCCAGTAGGTCCCGCCCACCGCCGCGCACAAGTCGAGCGCGGCCGGCACGTTCTTGCGCTCGATCGCCCGGACGGGGTGCACCAGCAGCGGCTCGTCGGGTTCCACGCCCAGCGACGAGCGGGTCCGGTCGCGGTTGCCCGGCCGGGGATCGGTGGCGAAGCCGTTGTAGATCGTCACCGCCTCGATGCCCCGCTCGGCCATCTCGGTCCGGGTCCGCCGGTTGATGCACACGTGGCGCCAGCTCGGGTCGTCGGGGGGCAGCTCGGTGATGTGGGCGAAGCGCTCCCGCTGCCAGGGCGGGTCGTGATGGTGCAGGATCGCCGGGCGCCCGGCGAGCACCTCGGCGGTGACCCGGGCCGCGGGCAGGTTCAGGGGAATCGTGCAGAGGTTCTCGACCACCACGAGGTCGATGTCGGCCAGCACCTCGGCCAGTGCCGCGCCGGCCGGCGGCGCGTCGGCCCCGATGGCCAGGCCGGGGACCAGCCGGTCGACGGGTCCCTCGCCGGCCACCGTCCTCACGCTGAAGCCGAGCGACGCCAGCGAGTGGCCCCAGGACTCGGCCACGATCGAGACGCCGTCGGTGCCACCGAGGCGGAACGAGACGAGGGCGCAGGTCGGCATGATGGGACGCGTGACGGTACCGGGGGAGGGCGACGCGCTCGAAGGCGTCCCGGTCCCGCGTCCCCGCCGACGGCCTGCGCGAGGCCGTGGCGACGATGATGGCCGCCCACTGGCGGGAGGCGGGCCACACCGTCCCCAACAGCTCGGTCTACCCGTGGCAGTGGCTCTGGGACTCCTGCTTCCACGCCGTGATCTGGGCCGAGTTGGGCGACGGCGACCGCGCGGTGGCCGAGCTGGCCAACCTGCTCGCCGTCCAGGACGAGCTGGGCTTCGTCCCCCACATGACGTACCACGGCGCCCCGACGGCCGGAGCCGCCTTCTGGGGCCGGCCCGCCACCTCCTCGATCACCCAGCCCCCGGTCTACGGCCACACCGTGGCGGAGCTCGTGCGCCGAGGGATCACCGTGCCCGAGGAGGTGGTCGTGCGGGCGGTGGACGGCCTGCGCTTCCTGTTCGACCACCGGGCCCGCACCGCTGACGGCCTGGTCACCGTCGTACACCCCTGGGAGACCGGGTGCGACGACAGCCCCCGTTGGGACGGTTGGTGCGCCGGCGGCTATGTGCGGGCCCGCTTCCGGGAGGTCAAGGGCGAGCTGCTGGACACGGTGGTGCGGGCCGACGGCGGGGCGCCGCTGGCGAACCCGGCCTTCGCCGTGGCCTCGGCCGGCTTCAACGCCCTGGTGGCCTGGAACGCCCTCGAGCTGGCGGGGGTGGTCGACGACGAGGGCCTGGTCGCCGCCGCCGCCGAGCTGACCGAGGCCCTCGATCGACGCTGGGACCGGGATCTCGCCACCTGGACCGACGACGGCCCCCACGAGTCAGGCCGCGTGCGCACGGCCGACGCGTTGCTGGTGACCCTCGTGGCGCCGCGGTCGGCGGCCTTCGCCGCCCTGGCCGACCGCCGCGGGCTCGGCGGTGCGTACGGCGCGGCGGGCACCCACCGTCGGGAGCCCGCCTACGACGCCGACGCCTACTGGCGGGGCCCGGTCTGGCCCCAGCTCACCTACCTGCTGCAGCGGGCGGCTGTCGCCGCAGGGGACCCCGTGGCCGGGGCGCTGGCCGACGGCCTGCGGGCCGGGGCGGCGACCTCGGGCCTGGCGGAGTACTGGAACCCCGACACCGCCGCACCGGGTGGCGCCGTGCCCCAGTCGTGGACCGGCCTGGCCCTCCTGGTCTGATCCCGGCCGGGCCTCAGACGTCCACGAGGACACGTTCATCCGAGCCGGCCCCGTCGTCGTCCTCGGCGCCGGCCTCGAACTCGGGGGCCGGGAGGCCGTGGCCCCCCTCGACGTCCAGGTGCGGCAGCAGCCGGTCCAACCACGCCGGCAGCCACCAGTTGGCGTCGCCCAGCAGGCGCATGGTGGCGGGCACCAGGACGACCCGGACGATGGTGGCGTCCACGAAGACGGCGGTGGCCAGCCCGAGCCCCATCATCTTGATGATGGGGTCGTCGCCCAACACGAAGCCCAGGAAGACGAAGATCATGATGAGGGCGGCCGAGGTGATGACCCGGGCCGTCGACGCGATGCCGGAGATCACGCTGCCGGTGTTGTCCCCTGTCTGCAGGTACTCCTCCCGCACCCGGGAGAGCAGGAACACCTCGTAGTCCATCGAGAGCCCGAAGAGGATGGCGAACATCATCATCGGGACGAAGGCCACGATGGGCACCGTCTCCTCGAGGCCGACGAGGCCCTTCATCCACCCCCACTGGAACACGGCCACGATCACGCCGTAGGCCGCCCCGATGGACAGCAGGTTCATCAGCGCCGCCTTCAACGGCACCAGGACCGAGCGGAACACCAGCATGAGGAGCAGGAAGGACAACCCGACCACGGCGCCGATGAACCACGGGAGGCGGCTGGCCACCTGGTCGGACATGTCGACGAACGTGGCCGTCAGGCCGCCGACGTGGACGGGGGTGTCCACCGTGGGCAGCACGTCGTCGCGCAGGTGGTGGATGAGCTGGGACGTCTCGGCTTCCTGCGGCCCGGTCTCGGGTACCACGGTGATGATGGCGGCCGCACCCCCCGGGGCGATGCGGGGCGGGGCGACGAACACGACGCCGGGCTCGTCGGCCACGGCCTCGCTGACCGAGGCCAGCACGGCGCTCGTCCCCGGACTCGACGGCGAGCAGCAGGGGGCCGTTGGCCCCGGGCCCGTAGGCCTCGGCGGTGATGTCGTAGGCCTGGCGCTGGGTCGAGGTCTCCGCCGCCGTGCCGGCGTCGGTCTGCCCGAAGCGGATCGACAGCGCGGGTGCGGCGAGCAACAGGAGGAAGGCGAGGCTGGCCGCCAGGAAGGGCCACGGACGGCGGGCCACCGCCGCGCCCCAGCGGGACCACACCGAGACGGTGTCGGCCCGCTCGGTCCGGGCCCGGAACACTCGGAAGCGGTCGATGCCGTGCCCGGCAAAGCCGAGCAGGGCGGGTAGCAGGGTGATGGTGGCCAGCACCATGACGGCCACGACGAGGGCGGCGCCCATGCCCATCAGGGTGACCACGGGGATGCCGGAGATGGCCAGGCCGAGGATGGCGATGACCACGGTGCCGCCCGCGACGATCACCGCCTGGCCGGCGGTGGCGGTGGCGCGGGCGGCCGACTCGGCCACGGTCATGCCGTCGTGGAGGTGCTCGCGGTGCCGTGTGACGACGAAGAGGGCGTAGTCGATGCCCACACCGATGCCGATCATCGAGGCCAGGATCGGGGTGTTGTTCGGTACGTCGACGATCGCGGCGGCCAGGGTCAACAGGAGCACGCTGATGCCGAGGCCGAACAGGGCGATGGCGATCGGCAGGCCCATGGCCAGGACCGAGCCGAAGGCGATCAGGAGGATGAACACCGCGGCCACGAGACCTATGAGCTCGGCGGCCTGGGGCTCGGGCTGCTCCACGTAGTGGGGGAGCTCGCCGCCGACCGTGAGCTGGATGCCCCGCTCGGCGAGGGGGGCGCCGGTGTCCAGCAGGGCGTCGAGGTCCTCGGCGCCGAGATCGGTCAGCTCCACGTCGTACTGGACGAGGGCGAGGAGGGTGGTGCCGTCGGGGCTGGGCTGGGTCATCGGGTCGCTCACCGAGCCGACGTCGGCCAGGCCCTGGATCTCGGCGACGACGGCGTCGACGGCCCGGGCGTTCGCGGGGTCGGCCACCCCACCGGCGGGGGCGTGGAAGACGACGTGGGCGGAACCGCCGGCGGCGTCGGGGAAGCGGTCCTGGAGCAGGTCCACGGCGGCCTGGGACTCGACGCCGGGCACGGTGAAGTCGTCGGAGTACTCGCCCCCGGCCCGGCCGGCCAGCACGCCGAGGGCAAGCAGCGCGGCGAGCCAGAGCAGCAGGACGCGCCACCGGTGCGCGACGCACCAGCGACCGAGGCGGTGCAGAGCGAAGGCCATGCCGTCAGTGTGGCAGTAACTGTCAACTGTCACCATGTGACTTCCGTCATCGGCCGGGGAGACCGGGGTCGGCCCCTCGCCTGGGGCAGACTGGCCCCGGGGGTCCCTTCCGGATGAACAGCCTGCGAGAGCGCAAGAAGGCCGATACGCGCGAGGCCATCCGTGGTGCCGCGGTCGATCTCTTCTGCTCCCACGGCTTCGAGGGCACCACGATGGACGCGGTCGCCGCCGCGGCCGACGTCTCGGTGCGCACGGTCTTCCGCTACTTCCCCACCAAGGAGGACCTGGTCTTCGCCGACGTGGACGCCGACCTCGAGGACCTCCGGGCCCTCCTCGACGCCCGGCCCGCCGACGAGGCGGTCATGAGCAGCGTCCGGGCCGTGGTCGAGGTCCTGGCCGGTCGGATGGAGGGCGGCCGCGACGCCGATGTCCGCCTCGCCCCGCTGCTGCACGACGAGCCCGCCCTTCGCCAGCGCTACCTGGGGGTCCTCGACCAGGTGGAGGAGACCGTGGCCGACTGGGCCCGCCTTCGCCTCGCCGCAGGGCCCGAGGACCTCCGGCCGGGCCTCCTGGCGGCCTGCATGGTGTCGGTCCAACGGGTGGTCGTCGACGCGATGATCCAGGGCGATCCCCGGCCCCTGGCCGACCTCATCCGCGAGGCCGTGGCGCTCATCGGCCGGGGGTTCGACCAGCTCGACACCTGACCCCCGACCCCTCGGCGTTCTGGCGGCTCAGGCGCGCGCTCCAGCGCGCACTGGAGCCGCCAGAACCGGTCAGGTGACGAGTTGGCGGCAGTCGTCCTCGGTCTCGAGACGGCCGCCGCAGGTGGCGCCGTAGGCCTCGGCCTCGGAGTTGGTGTCGGCCTCGGCGTAGAGCAGGTCGCAGTCGACCATGTCGCCCGCCGCGCACTGGCGGGCCAGCTCGTCGAGGAAGTCGTCGCCGGTCACCGGCAGGTCGTCGGGGTCCACTGGCCGTCGCCGCACGCGGCGGCAGCGACGAGCAGCAGGACCACGAGGAGGACGGTCCGGGGGCGCACCGTCAGCCGCCGGGGACGTTCGTGACCGGTCGGTAGCGGCGGCAGGGCTGGGCCCGCAGCGCGCCGCAGGGCGGGCGCTCCGCGGGGGCCTCGACGCCGGCGACCACGCCGAGGGTCAGCGACGACGGGAAGTCCGACGAGCTGGCCACGAGGTTCGACTGGCCGGCGGCGTCGAGGGTGTCGAAGGCCCAGCGGGTGCGGTTGCCCCCCGGGGTGTCGATGTACAACCGCAGCCGGGAGCCCGCCCGGAACACGTGGGCGAACGGGAAGATGTCCACCGGTACCGAGACGAACTCACCTTCCGGCAGTGGCTCGGCCGCGTCCTCGGTGTGCCGCGGGACGGGGTGCAGGTCGGTGGACTGCTCCTCGTCCAGCGCCCGGTGGCTGGCTCGCATCCAGCCCGACTGGACGTAGACCTCCCGCCCGTCGGGGGTCACCTCGGTCAGGGTCACCTCGAGGTCGGTGTCGGGGGCGCTGGACTGGAGGAAGACGTCCGCCCGGGCCGACCCCACCACGACCAGATCCTCCTCCAGTGGCGGGGTGAGCCAGGTCGCCACCTCGCCCTGCTGGGGTGACCGCCACCGGTAGGGCGGTCGGGCGGAGAAGTTGACCTCGTCGGTCTGGTCCTCCTCGGACAGGGTGCGCTGCTCACCCTGGTCGGGGTCCTGGGCGTACTCCACGACCGAGCCGTCCTCGCCGTCGGCCACGGTGGGCTCGTCGGGGCCGAGGGTCCCGTCGGGCTGGAACCACAGCGTGGTCGGCTCGGCCTCGGGCGGGGGCCAGGTGGCGAAGGCCGTCTCGACGGTTCCTCCCGGGCCACCCGGGTTGTCGGTGCCGGCGCCGTTCTCGAAGATCACGGTGAACGGGTCATCGGCCTCGAAGGCGACCAGAGCCTCCTCGTAGGAGTCGAAGCCGGCGAAGCGGTCCGGGCCGAGGGGCTCGCCGACGCCGAAGATGGCATCAATGGCCGCCGGGGCGCCGAGCCGGAACACCGCGGGGATCTCGGGGATCCGTTCGGCCACGTAGAGGTCCAGGAACTCGGTCCACACCTGGAGGCTCGGCAGGGTCAGCCCGTCGCCGTGGGGGCCGTTGGTCAGCCGCACGTGGAGCTGGTCGGTCCCGGTGAAGTCGTCGAGCATGTTGGCGAAGTGACCGCTGGTCTGCTCGTCCTGCCACTGGCCGGTGAGGAACACCGGCACCTCGATCCGGTCGACGAGGCTGGCCGGGCTGACGGGGGCGAGGCGGTCCTCCTGGTAGTAGGGCTCGGCCGCCAGACCGCCGACCAGGTCCAGGTTCTGGGAGCGCTGGGACTGGTTGGCGTCGCAGGTCTCGTCGCCTTCGTCGATCTGCTGGTTGACGTAGTCCTCGGCGTAGGCCTCCGCCGACTCGCTCACCCGGGTCGTCCACTCTGCGGCGAAGCCGCTGTTGAAGATGCCGCCCGGGTACCCGATGCCGGCGTAGGCATCGTCGATGACCGACATCGGCGTGATCCCGGCCAGGTGGGGCGGCTGGGTCGAGGCCACGAAGAGCTGGGTGATGCCCGGGTAGGAGAGTGCCGACCATGCCGACCTGGTTCCGAGCCACCCAGTCCTGGGCGGCGATGGCCTCGACCGCGTCGTAACCGTCGGCGATCATCGCCCCCTCGAAGAAGGTCAGGGCGCCGCCGGAGCAGCCCTTGCCCCGTACGTTCACCCCGACGGTGGCGTAGCCGAGGGCATCGGCCAGCTGCAGCTCGGGCGGTGGGCTGTAGGGGTTGGCCGGGTCGTAGCCCGACATGGTGACCACGGTGGGGTAGGGCCCGTCGACGGGGACGTCGTCGCGGGGGAAGCTGGGGAACCGGACCATGGCGGCCAGTGTCGTGCCGTCCCGCATCTCGATGTAGTTGACGCCCTCGACCAGCTCCTGACCCTCGAAGAAGGCGCTCTCGGGGTGGTCCTCCCGGTCGAGCACGGCGACGCTCTCGCTGGCCGCGAGGTCCTCGCCCTCGCCGGTGACCACCCGGTAGCCCTCGCCCGGGGCGACGCGGCCGAAGGTCAGCAGGCCTTCCTCGTCGACGGTCCCGGTCGTGTCCACGCGACCGAGGGGGGTGAACCAGGCCTCGACCGGCATGCCGTCGGCGTCCACCAACCCGAGCTCGGTGCCCGGGTCGGCCTCGCTCACCATCACGTACTCGACGCCCCCCTGCAGGCCGACCTCGAGGGAGGCGGCGTCATCGAGGATGACGGGCGCCGCCTCGGCCCCGCCCCCTCCGCTGTCGTCCGGGGAGCAGGCGGCGACGGCGACGGCGACGGCGAGGACGAGGGCGAGCGCGGTGAGCCGGTGACGGGCGTGCCGGGACATCGGCGCAGCAGCGTAAGCGACGATTCGGCCCGGCCCGCAGCGGGCCCTACTGGCGTGAGTCGCGCGCCGAGCCGGTGAGGGGCTCGCCGTCCAGACGGAACACGGCGCACACCACCAGCCGGTCCCCGTCGGCCCAGGACTCCGGCGACGGCCAGAGGGCGGCGATCTCGAGCTCCGAGGCGGTCCAGGGCACACCGACGAACGCCCGGAAGCGGTCCCGGCAGGTCTCCTGGGCCACGGTGCGCAACCGGCCGACGCCCGGGAAACCCGCGTCGGGCCCGGCGGGCAGCTCGGTGCGGGCGTAGGCCTCGGCTTGGTGGGGGAGGCGGCAGGGGACGGCCCTGGTCTCGGTTATCTCGTTGACCTCCTGGCCCGTGAAGGCGCTGGCGTCCTCGATGCACACCCCCGGGGTCAGGTCGATCACCGCCAGCTCCCGCCCGGGCTCGGGCGTGGTGATCGAAGGCACCGTCGTGGTCGTGACCGCCGTCGTGGTGGTCGGCGTGGCCCGGTCGACCAGCCACTCGGGCGGGTCGTCGTCGGAGCAGGCGCCCAGGACGAGGACGAGAGCGGTGGCGAGGGCGAGGGCGAGGAGCGATCGGATGCGCATCAGTAGCTGGCCGGGAGGAGGTAGGAGAAGTTCTCGAAGAAGCCGTAGAGCACGACGAGGAAGATCGGCAGGCCGATGGCGTAGACCGGCCAGCGGCGCCAGGCGCGACCCACGACCCAGGCGGCCAGCCACACCATTGCTGCGGCGAGGCCCCAGACCACGGCCGGTGACTTCGCGTGGTCCTGGCCGTCGAGGTCCTCGGCGTCCTGGAGGGTCACGGCCTCGCCGCTGTCGGGCAGGGCGACGAACGGGGCGGCCGGCTCCTGGAGGATGGCGGACACCACGATGCGCTCCGCCGCGCTGTACTCGGGGTGGCAGGCGGTGAGGGTGAGGCGGTTGTCGAACTTGGCCTCGAGCACGTCGACCCGGTCGGGGGTGACGATGACGGTGCTGTTGTAGACGTAGGTGAACTGCGAGCCGTTGAAGTAGCTGATGATGATCTCGTCGCCCTCGCCGAGCTCGTCGATGCGGTTGAAGGGGGCGCCGTAGGTCGTGCGGTGGCCGGCGATGGCGGCGTTGCCCTGCTGGCCGGGCAGCGGCGTGCCCTCGTAGTGGCCGGGCCCGTTGGCCAGCACGTCCAGGCCGACGCCCTCGAAGAACATCTTGTCCACGCCGATCGCCGGGATCTGGATGCGTCCGACCATCTCGCCCCGGGGCGGTGCGTGCGGCACCGGTTGGGGTCGGCCCGGCTGCACGGGACGCGGGTCGGGATGGGTGCGGTTGTACTCCTCGACCTGCTGGTCGAAGTCGTCCCGGGCGTCGTCCTGGGCCTGGGCGGTGCGGATCCCGGTGCCCCACAGCTGGTACGCCACGAACAGCAGGATCAGGACACCGGCGGTGATCATCACCCGGCCGATCGCGCCGAGGGTGCGCGCCAGCTTCACCGGCGGGAGGGTACCGGCGGCGCTACATCTGACTGGCTTCGCTGCGCTCAGCAAGTCCGGCGTCGCCGAAGCGGCCGATCGGTGGAGCTGCTCCGCTCCGCAGCGCAGCGTTGCGCCGGATGGTCGATGTGGGCGTGTCGGTAGGCTGTTCGTGCTCATGGCACCCGTCGTCCGCCTCCGGGGCGCCGTCTCGCTGCTCGGACGCTTCCCCGCCCTCGCCGGTGTCGATCTCGACGTCGCACCGGGTGAGGTGGTGCTGTTCCGTGGCCCGAACGGTGCCGGCAAGACCACCCTCCTCCGGGTGTGTGCCGGCCTCCTGCCGGTCACCAGCGGCACCGCCGAGGTGCTGGGGGTCGACCTGGTCGCCGACCGACGGTCGGTGCGCCACCGGGTCGGCCTCGTCGGTCACGGTGGCGGCCTCTACGACGACCTCAGCGTGGCCGAGAACGTCGCCTTCTGGGGCCGGGCCACCGGCGCCACCGAGGACGACGTCAACGGGGCCCTGGCCCGCCTCGGCCTCGATGGCCGTCTGCGGGACCTGGCCGTGGCCCGCCTGTCGGCCGGCCAGCGGCGCCGGACCTCCATCGCGGCGATGGTCGCCCGCCGCCCCCAGCTGTGGCTGCTCGACGAGCCCCACGCCAGCCTCGACGCCGAGGGCCGGGACCTGATCGACGCCCTGATCCGCGACTCGGTGGCCGCCGGGGCCACGGTGCTGCTGGCCAGTCACGAGGACGACCGGGCCGCGGCGGTGGCCACCCGGGTGGTCGAGGTGCGGGGCGGCACCACCGTGGCGGCGCCGGCGCCCCCGGCGACCCCGGTCGCCGAGGAGGCCCCCCGTGCTGGCTGACGCCCGCCTCGTCGCCGGCAAGGACCTGCGCATCGAGCGCCGCGCCCGGGTGGCCACCAACCAGGTCGCCCCGTTCGCCCTGCTCGTGCTCGTGCTCTTCGCCTTCGCCCTCGACCCCGATCGGGGCATCCTCGACCGGGCCACCGCCGGCCTCTACTGGGTGGCCGTCCTGCTGTCGACGGTGCTCGCGGTGCAGCGGGCCTACGCCCTCGAGGCGGCCGACGGCGTGCCTGACGCCCTGCGCCTCTCGGGCCTCGACCCGGCCGCGGTCTTCCTGGGCAAGTCCGCCGCCCTCGCGCTCCAGCTCCTGGTCCTCGAGGCCCTCCTCCTGGCCGGCGTCGCCGTCCTCTACACCACCGAGCTGGCCGGTCCGGCGCTGCTGGCCGCCACCTGTCTGGCCGCGACCGTCGGCCTGGCCGCCGCCGGTAGCCTCTACGGCGTTCTCGCCGCCGGCCTGCGGGTGAGGGAGACGCTCCTTCCGCTGCTCCTCCTCCCGGTCGTGGCCCCGGTGCTCATCGGGGCCACTCGGGCCTTCGAGGCGGCGTTGGCCGGAGCCCCCGGCGACGGGTGGCCCTGGTGTGGCCTGCTGGCCATTTTCGCGGCGATCTACGTAGCGTTCGGGATGCTCGCCTTCGGGCCCCTCATGGAGGAACTGTGAACCAGACCACGACGGCGGTGACGGGGGCCCCCGCCCACACCGGCTCTCGGGGCAGCCGCATCGTGGGGATCCTGGCCGCCTGCGGGGCGCTGGCCCTGCTCGTGTTCGCCCTCGTGCTGAGCCCGGCCGACCGGGTCCAGGGCGAGGCCGTGCGCCTCATCTACCTGCATGTGCCGGCCGCCATCGCCATGTACGGCGCGGTGATCCTCCTCGGGGGGGCCAGCGCGATGTGGCTGTGGCACAAGACCCGGGGCTGGGACGTCCTGGGGGCGGCCGCCGCCGAGGTCGGCCTGGTCTTCACGGGCCTCACCCTGGTCACCGGGATGCTCTGGGGCCGTCCGACGTGGGGCGTCTACTGGGTGTGGGACGCCCGGCTCACCACCACGGCGATGCTCGCCATCCTGCTGGCCGGCTACCTCGCCCTGCGGCGGGTGCCCGCCTCCGAGGAGTCGCGGGCCCGCCGGGCCGCCGTCGCCGGCCTCCTCGTGGTCGTCGACCTGCCGCTCATCCACTACTCGGTGAACTGGTGGCGCACGCTGCACCAGGACGCCACGATCTCCACCACCGACGTGAAGATCGACGGCCTGATGCTGTTCACCCTGTTCCTCGGCATGGTCGTGGCCGGCCTGGTCCTGACCTGGCTCCTCATCCACCGGTTCCGGCTGGCCTGGTTGGAGGCCGAGGTCGAGGACGGCGGCCTGGACCGGGCGTTGGCTGAGCGTCGGGCCGAGGCGGAGGTGTCGGCGTGATCAACGAGGGCTACGTCGTCGCCGGCTACCTGATCACCTTCCTCGGCCTGGGCGCCTACGCCGCGTGGATCCTGATCCGCGGCCGTCGCCTCTCGGCCAAGGTCCCCGAGGAGCGTCGTCGGTGGATGTGACCTCCACCGACGAGGTGGACGACACCCCCGAGCTCGACCTCACCCCCCGCCCGACGGCCCCCAGGGGCCGTCGGGGCCTGCTGGCCTCCCTGGTGCTCGTCGCGGTCGTCGGCGCCCTGGCCTTCGTCGCGGTCAAGGCCCTCGGTGACGCTTCCCTGTTCTTCCTGAACGCCGACGAGGCGGTCGAGCAGCGGGCCGACCTCGGCACCGACCGGTTCCGCCTCCAGGGCACGGTGGTCGACGGCTCGGTCGAGGAGACCGACGACGGGGTGGCCTTCGCGGTCGAGTTCAACGACGTCACGGTCGACGTCGTTCACGAGGGGGACCCGCCCGAGCTCTTTCAGCCCGACATCCCCGTCGTGCTGGAGGGCAACTGGGAGGGCGAGCTGTTCGCCTCCGACCGGATCCTGGTGAAGCACTCCTCGGAGTACGAGGCCGAGAACCCGGACCGGATCGACGAGGCCGACCAGGGTGGAGACAGCGACACCACCGACCCGTGAGTCGTCACATGGTCGCCGCTGGCGCGGCTCCGCGGCGTAGGCAGCCGTGAACGTCGCCCTCGGGTCCGCCGGGGTGATGCTGGGGCTGTTGGGGGCCGCTGGGTGGAGCCGTCGTCGTCCTGGTGGGGCTGCTGCGGGGGCGGCCGGCGCTGCTGCGCTCGGCCCCGGCCTACGGGCTGCTCGTCCTCGGCGGGGCCGTCCTGGCCACCGCGGCCATGGAGCGGGCGCTGATCACCCGGGACTTCACCGTGCTCTTCGTGGCCGAGAACGGCAGCAGCCGCACCCCGGCGCTGTTCAACGTGGCCACCCTGTGGTCGGCCCTCGAGGGCTCGATCATCCTCTGGGCGCTGGTCCTGTCGGGCTATCTGGTCGTCGTCCTGCACAAGTTCCGGGACCGACTGAGTGACCCGCTGGTGGGCTGGGCCCTGGTCACGATGTTCCTCACCGCGGCCTTCTTCTTCGCCCTGATGGTGGGGCCCGCCGACCCGTTCCGCAGCTTCGACCCTCCGGCCGGCTTCGACGGCCCCGGCCCGAACCCCCTGCTGCAGAACCACATCCTGATGGCGTTCCACCCGCCGATGCTCTACCTCGGCTACGTGGGCTTCACCGTCCCCTTCGCGTTCGCCATCGGCGCCTTGGCCACCGGTCGGGTCGGCGAGGGCTGGCTGGTGGAGACCCGGCGCTGGACGCTGTTCGCGTGGGGCTTCCTGACCGTCGGCATCGTCCTCGGGGCGTGGTGGTCCTACGAGGTCCTGGGATGGGGCGGCTACTGGGCGTGGGACCCGGTCGAGAACGCCTCGTTCCTGCCGTGGCTCACCGGTACGGCCTACCTGCACTCGGTGATGGTCCAGGAGCGCCGGGGGATGCTGCGGGTCTGGAACCTCTCGCTGCTGTGTGCCACGTTCGCCCTGACCATCCTCGGCACGTTCCTCACCCGGTCGGGCGTGCTCGACTCGGTCCACGCCTTCACCGAGTCCGGCATCGGGCCGGCCTTCCTCATGTTCTTCGCGGTGATCGTCGGGGTCAGCGTCGTGCTGATCGGCTGGCGGGGTGACCGTCTGCGCGCCCCCGGGCGCATCGACTCCCCGTGGTCCCGGGAAGGGGCGTTCTTCGGCAACAACCTGCTCTTCGCCGCCTTCGCCTTCGTCGTGCTCCTGGGCACGGTCTTCCCGCTGCTGGTCGAGGCGGTCAACGGCGACCGGATCTCGGTCGGGGTGCCCTACTTCGACCGCATGGCCACGCCGATCGGCCTCGCCCTGCTCTTCCTCATGGCGGTGGCCCCCGTCCTGCCGTGGCGCAAGGCCAGCGGCGAGCTGCTGCGCCACCGCCTGTACTGGCCCGCCTGGGCCGGGACCCTCACCCTGGTCGTCGCCGTCCTCCTCGGGGCCCGGGGCCTGGCGCCGCTGCTGGCCTTCGGCCTCGGCGGGTTCGCGGCGGGGTCCGCGATGCGCCAGCTCGTGCTGGCGACCCGGCGCCACGGGCGCCGTGGCCTGATCGGCCGGGCCAACGGCGGCATGGTCGTGCACCTCGGTGTGGTCATCATCGCCGTGGCCTTCGCCGCCTCCCAGAGCTTCGCCCACGTCGGGGAGTTCCGCCTGGCCGAGGGGCAGTCGGCCGAGGTCGGCGGCCACACGGTCACCTACCTGGGCCTCGAGACCATCGAGCGGTCGGAGAAGACCGAGATCCGGGCCCGGGTCCAGGTCGACGACGACGGCGTCTTCACCCCGAGCCTGTCGGAGTTCCGCTTCGGCGGGCAGTCGATCGGCACCCCCTCGGTCCGTGTGTCGGCCGCCGACGACGTCTACCTCGCCCTCCAGGCCCTGCCCGAGGAGGGCTCCGACGAGGTCCTGCTCCGGGTCGTGGTGCAGCCCCTGATCCTGTGGCTCTGGATCGGCGGTGGCGTCATGGCCCTGGGGACGGTGCTGGCGGCCTGGCCCGGTGAGCGGCGCCGGCCGACCGACCCGACCTCGGCCGTGCTGCCGTCCGACGTCGCTGAGGGCGGCCCGCCGCTCGCCGGATCCCGAGCCCGAGCCGGTCTGAGCATGGACGTCACCGAAGCCGTCGACCACCCACCCCGACGACGGGGCATGGTGCTCGGCATCGCCGTGCTCGTGGCCGTGCTCACCGTGGCCTTCGTCGCGGTGCTGGCCACCCGCGACCCGGCGCAGGACCGCTCCACCGACAGCCCGCTGGTCGGTGAGCTGGCGCCGCCGCTGGCCGGCGAGATGATCGCCCCGGCTGACTCCGTCGGCACCGCGTTCGACCTGGACCGGCTCCGCGGCCAGTGGGTGGTGGTCAACTTCTTCGCGACCTGGTGCGTGCCCTGCGTGGTCGAGCACCCGGAGCTCGTCGAGTTCAGCGAGCGCCACGCCGACATGGGCGACGCCTCGGTGGTGAGTGTGGTCTTCGACGACCGCGCGGAGGACGTGGCCGCCTTCTTCGAGGACAACGGTGGCGACTGGCCGGTGATCGACGGCGATCGGGTCATCCTCGACTGGGCGGTCGCCGCGGTGCCCGAGTCCTTCCTCGTCTCCCCGGACGGGATCGTGGCCGCCAAGATCACCGGCGGGGTGACGGCGGACGGCCTCGACGACCTCATCGGGCAGGTCCAGGGCGAGTGATGCGCCGAGCCCCTGGTTGGTCATGGGCTTGGTGCTCCTCGGCGCCCTGTTGGTCGGGCTCCAGCCCGACGACACCCCCCGCACCTCCGAGGACCGGATCTTCGCGCTGGCCGAGACGCTGAAGTGCCCGACCTGCCGCAGCCAGTCCGTCGCCGACTCCGAGGCGCCCAGTGCCAAGGCCATCCGGGCCGAGATCGCCCGGCGCCTCGAGGCGGGGGAGTCCGAGGAAGAGATCCGGGCCTACCTGGTCAGCCGCTTCGGTGAGGAGATCCTGCTGACGCCGTCGTCCACGGGGGTCACGGCGCTGGTCTGGGTCCTGCCGGTGGTCGCGGTGGCCCTGGGGGGCGCTGGGCTCTTCCTGGCCTTCCGCCGCTGGCAGCGGCGGCCCGTCGGTGGCCGCATCCGACGAGGACCGGCGCCGGGTGGCCGAGGCCCGGGGCGAGGACCCGTGAGCCCGCGCCCGACGACGCCCGGACCGGCGGACCCCGACGCCTACGCCGCGCTCGAGGAGCAGCGGGACTTCCTGCTCGGCTCCCTCGACGACCTGGAGCGCGAGAAGGCGGCCGGCGACATCGACGACGTCGACTACGAGGCGTTGAAGGACGACTACACGGCCCGGGCCGCCGCCGTGCTCCGCGCCCTGGACGACGGCGGGGCCCGGTTCGCCTCGGCCCGCCGGCCCGGCTCGTGGCGCTTCGTCGCGGTGGTGGTCGCCGGCGTGCTGATCGTCGCGGCCGGCGCCGGGCTCCTGCTGGCCCGCGCCTCGGGCACCCGGGCGGGCAACGAGTCGGTGACCGGCGACATCCGCCTGGGCACGCGGGAGGAACTGGCGCGCTGCCTGAGCCTGTTCAGCCAGCAGGACGTGCTCGAGGCGGTCATGTGTTACGACGACGTGCTCGACGCCGACCCCGAGAACGTCGAGGCGCTGACCTACCGGGGCTGGGCCCTCATCCAGTCCACGCTCACCGACGAGGGCCTGACCTACCTCGACCGGGCGGTCGCGGTCGACCCCGAGTACCCCGACGCCCACGTGTTCCGGGCCATCGCCTACCGGGACCAGGGCCGCCTCGACGAGGCCCGGGCCGAGCTTGCCGCGCTCGACGAGCTCCAGCTCCCGGTGGCCATGGAGGGTCTGATCGCGGGCCTGCGGGAGGACCTCGCCGTCGGCGACCATCCTCGCCGCCCGCCACGACGGAGGGCTAAGTTCGGCGTCATGAGCGACCCCTCCTCGGCCCCGCCGCCGCCCCCGTCCTCGGGTGGCTTCGCCCCGCCGCCGCCGCCCCCGGCCGGCGGCTTCGCCCCGTCCGCACCCATGGCGGGTGGCCTGCCCGGCGGCGGCCTGCAGCTCACGGGCAACGGCCGGCGCTTCCTGAGCTACCTGCTGGAGGGTCTGCTCGTCGTGGTCACCCTCTTCATCGGCTGGTTCATCTGGTGGCTCATCGTCTGGGCCAGGGCCCAGACCCCGGCCAAGCAGCTCATGAAGATGCGCGTGGTGAAGATCGACGAGAACCGGCCGGCCACCTACGGCGAGATGGCCCTGCGGGAGCTGGTCGGCAAGGCCCTGCTGGCCAACTTCACCTTCGGGATCAGCACCCTCGTGGGCGGCATCATGATCCTGGCCGACGACAAGGGCCACCAGGCCGTCTGGGACAAGATCGCGTCGACCACGGTGGTCGACGACCCCAACAACGCCTTCGGGCTGTAGGCGGGGTCGTCCCGCCTCAGTCGTCGTCCCGTTTCGGCGCGGGCAGGTAGGTGCCTCGGGTGAAGGTGGCGCCGTCGCGTTCGAGCACCCAGGTCGAGCCCTTCTTGGCGTCGCGGTCGACTGCCTCCATGCCCTCGGCGATGAGCTGATCGATCAGGGCGGGGATCAGGTCGCCGTGGAAGCAGAGCACGGCGTGGTCCAGGTCGCCGGCCAGTCGGCGCACCGGGGCCAGGGGCATCCCCTCCCAGAGGGCGTTGTCCTGGACCACCGTGAGGCCACGGGCCTCGGCCAGGGGCTCCACGGTCTGCAGGCAGCGCACCGCCGGGCTGGAGACGACGACCTCGATGCGCTCGTCGGCGAGGAGATCGACGAGGCCGCGGGCCTGGGCGAAGCCCTTCTCGGTGAGGGGCCGGAGCCGGTCGTCGGGCTCGCCAGCCGTGCCGACTCAGGGCGTCGGCGTGACGGACGACGAGGAGGCTCACCCGGCGCCCAGAGCCCGGAGCCCGCTCACCACCCGGGGCAGGGCGTCGAGGAAGGCGTCGATGTCGGCGTCGGTCGTGGACCAGCCCACCGACACCCGCAGCGAACGGTGGGCGTCGACCCCCATCGCCTCGAGGACCGGGGACGGCTCGAGGGCCTCCGACGAGCAGGCGCTGCCGGAGTGCACGGCGACCCCGGCGGCGTCGAGGCCGAGCAGCACGGCCTGGGGCTCGATCGCCCTCGATGCCGAGGCACACGACGTGGGGGAGCCGGTCCACCGGGTCACCGTAGGCCGGGACCCCGTCCAGCTCGGCGACCCCGGTCAGGACGCGTTCGGTGAGACGCCGGGCCCGGTCGGCCTCGTCGGCCAGTCGCCCGTCGCCCAGCGCCGCGCAGGCGGCGGCGAAGCCCGCCAGCCCGGCCACGTTCTCCAGGCCGGCCCGTCGGGCCCGCTCCTGGTCGCCGCCGACGAGGAGCGGCTCCAGGCGGAGGCCGCGGCGTACCAGCAGAGCGCCCACGCCGGCCGGCCCTCCGAGCTTGTGGGCGCTGAGGGACAGCAGGTCGGCGCCCGACGCCGGCGAAGTCCACCGGGTCGTGGCCGTTGGCCTGGGCGGCGTCGACGTGGACCAGCACGTCGAGGTCCGCGCAGGCGGCGACCACCTCGGCCACCGGTTGGCGGGTGCCGACCTCGTGGTTGCCCGCCTGCACGTGGACCACCGCGGTGTCGGGGCGGACGGCGCCGGCCACCGCGTCGGGATCGACGCGGCCCTGGCCGTCGACGCCGACCACGGTCACCGTCCCGGTTCGTTCGGCGGCCAGGCGGACCGCCGAGTGCTCCACGGCGGTGAGCACCTGGTGGCCACCACGGGAGCGCCACGCCGGCCACGGCGGTGGCGATGGCCTCGGTGCCGCTTCCGGTGAACACGACCTCACGGGGCCGGGCCCCGAAGGTGGCCGCGACCTGCTCCCGGGCCTGCTCCACGGCGACCCGGACGGTCAGGCCCTCCTCGTGGATGCGGCCGGGGTCGCCGACCAGGTCGAGGGCGGCCACCATGGCGTCCCGGGCCTCCGGCCGCAGCGGCGAGGTCGACGCGTGGTCCAGGTAGTGCCGGCGGGTCATCAGCTCACCAGATCCGAAATTGCGTCCATTTGTCACGCTGGGCGTGACAAATGGACGCAATTTCGACGGAGACGGGACTCACTCGGCGACGGCGGTGACGCAGACCTCGTCGCCCGTGGGGCGGGACGACTCGGTCACCGGCGAGGTGTCGCCGTAGAGGGCGCCGAGCATGCCCTTGACCATGCCCCGGTCCACGGCACAGATCACCGGGTGCTCGACGGCGGCGCCGCCGAAGGGGCAGTGCTCGGACACGATGCGCAGCTCGTTGCCGTGCTTCTCGGCGTGGGCCGCGAACCCGTGGGCGGTCAGGGCGTCGGCCACGGCGTGCAGGGCGGTGCGGAACGAGCGGGGGGTGTCAGCGCCCATGGCGGTGGCCATCGTGCGGCCGTACTCCTCGCCGACCTCCTCGGCCAGCTCCTGGGCCTTGCCGGGCGGCAGCGCCTCGAGGGCCCGGCCCAGCAGCGTGACGAGGACATCGTCGTGGCCCACGTTGATCTCGAGGCTCATCTCGGGCTCGGTGGCCCGGTACCGCTTCGAGGGCCGGCCAGCGCCGCCGCCGCCGGCACGCTCGATGCCGACTTCGAGGTAGCCCCCGGCGGCCAGCTTGTCGAGGTGGTGGCGAGCCACGTTGGCGTGCAGGTCGAAGCGCTCGGCCACCTCGGACGCGGTCACCCCGTCGGCGCGCTCGTGGACGTGGAGGAAGATGTCCCGGCGGGTCGGGTCGCCGAAGGCCGAGGCGATGGCGGTGACGGCCGACGCGAACTCGGTGGGCGACAGATCCACCCCGGTATTCTACCTACGCGCATAGGAGAAATTCAGACGTCCGGCGCGCAGAGGAGCAGACCCACCGCTGATGGCACCCACCAACGACGAGGTCCTGGAGGCGCTGCGCGCCGTCGAGGAGCCCTTGCTGGAGCGCAACCTGGTCGACCTCGGCCTGGTCGAGGCCACCGAGGTCCACCGGGGCGGGCGGATCGTGGTGAACATCGCCGAGCCCGTCGAGGGCTACCCGTACGCGGACGAGCTGCGCCAGGCGATCAGCGCCTCGGTGGGCGCCCTGTCCGGCGTCAAGGACGTCCAAGTCGACGCCCGCGTGCTCGATGACGACGGCCAGGAGCGGCTACGGCGACAGCTCATCGGTGATCCCGAGGCCACCGCCGGCAGCCAGGAGAGCCACGGCCACGCCGAGGGCCGAGCCATCCCCTTCGCCGATGTCGGATCCACCACCCGGGTTCTCCTCATCGCCTCCGGCAAGGGTGGCGTGGGCAAGTCCTCGGTCTCGGCCAACCTGGCCATCGCCCTCGCTCAGCGGGGCAAGCGGGTGGCGATCGTCGATGCCGACGTCTGGGGCTTCTCGATCCCCCGCATGCTGGGCGTGACCCGGCCCCCCGTCCTGATCGACCGCATGCTGGTGCCGCCCGAGGCCCACGGCGTGCGCTGTATCTCGATGGGCTTCTTCGCCGAGGAGGACACGCCGGTCATCTGGCGGGGCCCGATGTTGCACAAGGCCCTGGAGCAGTTCCTCACCGACGTCTACTGGGGCGAGCCGGACTTCCTGCTCGTCGACCTGCCCCCGGGCACCGGCGACATCGCCATCTCCCTGGCCGGCTTCCTCCCCGGGCCGAGGTCTACATTGTCACCACCCCGCAGCCGGCCGCCCAGAAGGTGGCCCAGCGGGCCGCCTTCATGGCCGAGAAGGTCCGCCTCGAGGTCCGGGGCGTCATCGAGAACATGTCGTGGTTCACCGGTGACGACGGCCAGCGCTACGAGATCTTCGGCGCCGGTGGCGGCCAAGAGCTGGCCGACCGCCTGGACGTGCCCCTCGTTGGCCAGATCCCGCTCGTCCCCGACCTCCGCGAGGGCAGCGACACCGGCCATCCCATCACCGCCGAGGCCCCCGACAGCGAGGCGGCCACGGTCTTCCAGGCCATCGCCGAGCGCGTCGACACCGAGCTCGCCCCGACGAAGCGCTACCACCCCGAGCTCAAGATCACCTGAGCCGGCCGCCACCGAAATGAGGCAACCACGGGGGCGTGGGGTCGGGCCGCCCGTCGTCGGGGCTATCGAGCCCTCCGCGCACCCCGAATCCCACTCGGCGTGGTCGGTGGGCCAGGCCGAAGTTCGACCGATGCGGTCACGGAGGGTGGCGAAGTCGCCGGGACGGTGCAGCGGAGCCCGGCACGAGGAGCCCGCCCCCCATCGTTGCCATCGGTTTGTCCGGCCCGAGGACCAGCAACTCACACGAGGGCGTCGAGGATCTCCTCGATGTGAGTGAGGGCGCCGAGGTGGCCTTCGCCGGGCCACACGACCAGCTCGGCCTCCGGGAGCCGCTCGGCCAGGGCCTCGCTGTGGCGGCGGGGGACCATGGTGTCGGCGTCGCCCTGGAAGATGGTCAGCGGGCCCGTGTGGGCGGGCTCGACGCCCCAGGGTGCGGCGAGCACCCGGTAGTCGTCGACCACGCCCTGGGCGCCGTTCTGGAACGCCCGGGTGAACAGCCGCATGGACTCAGAGGGCGGCGCGTCCTGGGCCTCGACGACCGCCCGGTCGCTCTCGCTCAGCTCCTTGAGGAAGGACTTCATGGCCGAGGCCGGCCCCCGCTTGGCGAAGAACGCGCTGCTGGCCAGCAGGAGGCGGGCGATCCGGCGGTGGTGGACAGCCAGGTCCAGGAGCTGGCGGTCGGTCTTGGCGAAGTCGTTGGCCTCGGCCCAGACGCCCATCTGCCCCATGCCCGCGGCGACGGCGGTGGCCGTCACCCGGTCGCCCAGGGTGGCGGCACAGGCCACGGCGTAGGGACCGCCGCCGGAGTAGCCGAGGACGGCGAAGCGGTCGAGGCCCAGGGTGTCGGCCAGCGCGGCGACGCGGCCGGGATAGCCGCCCACGTCCGCCAGCGGCGGGCCGCTCGACTTCCCGATGCCAGGGCGGTCCGGGCGCGAGCACGCGCTGTCCGCGCGCCCGGGCCGGCTCGTCGGTCCAGTCGAACCCGGCACCGCACGACGGGGTCCCGTGGAAGGCGAAGACGGGGGAGCCCGACGGATCTCCGTACTCGTAGACCCCGACCACGGTCCCGTCGGGGAGGTCGACGGTGCGGTCATCCACCGGCGTAGAGGACACGGGCCATGTTCGCACGCCGGCCCGGGTGCGGATCACGGGACCGCCCCTTCTAACCTGACCCGGCACCCGCACAGGAGGACCCGTGGACGTTCGTATCGGCGTGACCTACAGCCCCAAGGAGCTCGAGGTGGAGCTCGGCGACGAGTCCGACCCCGAGAAGCTCAAGGGGGAGATCGACGACGCCCTCGGTGGCAAGGGCGCCCTCTGGATGACCGACCGCCGGGGCCGCCAGGTGGCGGTGCCGGTCGACAAGATCGCCTACGTGGAGATCGGTAGCCCCGACGACGCCCATCGCATCGGGTTCGGGGCCTGACCGACGCTTCCGGCCGCCGCGAGCTGACATGGGCGCGGACCCGGTCGACCTGCTCGACCGCAAGCTGGTCTTCGTCACCGGCAAGGGTGGCGTCGGCAAGTCGACCATCGCTTCGGCACTGGCCCTGGTGGCGGCGCCGCCGGGGACGGCGCACCCTGGCGTGTGAGTTCGACGCCAAGGGCAACCTGGCCGACTTCTTCTCCGCCGCGCCGACTGGCTGGGACCCGACCGAGGTCCAGCCCAACCTCTTCGCCATGTCCATGGACACCGAGGAGTCCCTGAAGGAGTACCTGCGCCTCCAGGTGAAGATCCCCCTGGTCGCCCGCATCGGGCCCCTCGCCCGCACCCTCGACTTCGTCGCCAACGCCGCGCCCGGGGTCAAGGAGATCCTCACCGTCGGCAAGGTCGTCTGGGAGACCAAGGAGCAGCACTACGACCTCGTCGTGGTCGACGCGTCGGCGACCGGCCACGTCGTGGCCCAGCTGTCGGCGCCCCAGGCCATCGGTGAGCTGGTGAAGGTCGGCCTGGTCCGGGACCAGACGGCCTGGCTCAGCGAGATCCTCGACGACCCGGCGACCACCGGAGCGGTCATCGTGGCCGCCCCTGAGGAGATGCCGGTCAACGAGTCCCTGGAGCTGGCCGAGCGCATCCGCGCCGAGACCCGGGTCGACCTCGCGGCGGCGGTGGTCAACCGGGTGCTGCCCGAGCTGTTCTCCCGCGACGAGGAGGAGGTGTTCGAGGCCCTCCGCCGTCCCGAGGCCATCGCGGCCCTGCGAGACGGCGGCCGGCGGCCCCGTGGCCCCCATCCTCGACGCCGCCGAGCTGGCGGTGACCCTGCGGCGCACCCGCAGCGTGCACCTGGATCGTCTCCGGGAGGGCCTCCCGGGCGTGCCCCTGCTCTACGCCCCTGAGCTGTTCACCCGCAGCCACGGCATCCGGGCCACCAGCCAGCTGGCCGACGCGCTGGCCGCGGAGCTGGGGTACTGATGGCGGCTCGCCACCGGAAGGCCGGTGCGACCTCGACGTCACTCGAGCAGCTGCTGGCGGCCAACGAGGTCGTGGTCACCTGTGGCTCCGGAGGCGTGGGCAAGACCACGAGCGCGGCGGCGCTGGGGGCGATGGCCGCCGCCCACCTCGGTGGCCGGGTGCTGGTGCTGACCGTCGATCCCGCCAAGCGGCTGGCCAACGCCCTCGGCCTCGAGGCGTTCGGCAACGTCGAGTGCGAGGTCCCCCGGTCGGCCTTCACCGAGGCGGGCATCGAGCCCCGGGGGCGGCTCTTCGCCGCGATGTTGGACACCAAGGCCAGCTGGGACGACCTGGTGCGCCTGCACGCCCCCGACGAGGCCACCCTCGAGGCGATCCTGGCCAACCCCCTCTACCAGAACATCACCGGCAAGTTCGTCCAGAGTCACGACTACATCGCCATGGAGCGGCTCTATGAGATCCACTCCAGCGCTCGCTACGACCTGATCGTGGTGGACACCCCGCCCACCCGCAACGCCATCGACTTCCTCGAGGCACCGGACCGGATGGCGGAGTTCTTCGGCAGCCGCCTGCTGCGCTGGCTCACGGCGCCGGCCCGCTCGCGGGTGCTCAACTACGCCTCGAAGCCCTTCTACACGATCGCCGACCGCATCCTCGGCTCGCAGTTCCTGCAGGACATCGGGGAGTTCTTCCTCCTGTTCCAGACCATGTACGACGGCTTCGTGGAGCGGTCCCGGGCGGTCTCCCGCCTGCTGGAGGACCACGGCACGACCTTCGTGGTGGTCTCGACCCTGGAGCCGGCCCCGGCCCAGGAGGCCGAGTTCTTCGTCGAGGCCCTCGCCGAGCGCAAGCTCGCGCTGGGCGCCCTGGTGTTCAACAAGGTCCTGCCCATCGACCTGTTCTCGTCCGAGGCGGCCACGGTGGCCGAGCGCCTCGACCGGGACGCCGGTCCGGTCGCCGCCGCCGTGGCCGACCAGGTGGCCGACACCGAGCAGGTCGCCCGGGTCCTCGACGAGGTGGCCGCCAGCTTCCTGAACTACCGGTTGGTGGCCTCGCGGGAGGCCGAGGAGGCGACCCGACTCGGGGCCGCGGCCGAGGTCGTCGCGCACCGTGCCCTATCTGGCCGATGACGTCCACGACCTCGCGGGCCTGCTGGCCATCGGGCGCCACCTGTGGTGAACCGCGCCGTCGCCGCCGGCGGGCACCGGACGACGTGCGAAGCGGCCCTGGCGATCCTCGCTGCCGGGGGCAACGCCTTCGACGCCATCGTCGCCGCGGGGTTCGCCTCGGCCATCAGCGAGCCGCTCATGACCGGCCTGGGTGGTGGCGGCTTCTGCCTGACCCGTACGGCGGCCGGGGAGGCGACCCTGTTCGACTTCTTCGTCGACACGCCCGGCCGTGGCCTCGACCCGATGCCCGATCCCCACTTCTTCCCGGTCACGCTGAGCTACCCGGGGGTCGACCAGGTCTTCAACACCGGCCTCGGGTCCGCCGCGGTGCCGGGCACGGTGGCCGGCTACCTGGCCATCCACGAGCGGCTCGGTCGCCTGTCGCTGGCCGAGGTGCTGGCGCCGGCGGTGGCGCTGGCCGAGGACGGCGTGGTCCTCGACGACTTCCACGGCTCGGTGACCGATCTGCTCTGGCCCATCCTCCGCCTGACCGAGGACGGCCGGCGGCTGTTCGGGGCGGGTGACGGCCCGCAGCCTCCGGGACACACGTTCACCAACCCGGACACGGGCCGTTTCCTGGCCGAGCTGGCGGCCGACCCCACCCACGACCTCTGGTCGGCGGGTCGGGGGGCTCAGGTCGTGGCCGACATGGCCACGGGGGAGGGGTTGATCACCGCCGACGACCTGGTCGCGTACGCGGTGGCCGAGCGGGAGCCTCTGGCTGTCGCCTACCGGGACCGGACCGTGCTGTCCAATCCGCCGCCGGCCTTCGGTGGCGAGCTCATCGGCCGGGGCCTGAGCTTCCTGGCCGAGGAGCTGCCCACGCCCCGCACCTGGGGCGAGCCCGCCCACCTCGCCGCCCTGGGTCGGGCCCTCCAGGACCTGGAGGCCTCCCGGAAGCCGGGCGACGGACCGCAGTTCAGCCGGGGCACGACCCACGCCAGCGTGGCCGACGACGAGGGCAACGTGGCCTCGCTGTCCACCTCGAACGGCGAGGCGTCGGGCTATGTGGTCCCCGGCACCGGGGTGATGCTCAACAACATGCTGGGCGAGGACGACCTGCATCCCGACGGCTTCCACGCCGCCCCACCCGGCCTACGGGTGTCCTCGATGATGGCCCCGACCGTCGTCCTCGGCCCAGGTGGCGACGTGGAGCTGGTCCTGGGCAGTGGGGGGTCGGCTCGCATCCGCACCTCACTCCTGCAGGCCGTCAGCGCCGTGGTCGACTTCGGCCTCGACCCGGCCGCGGTGGTGGGTCTGCCCCGCATCCACTGGGACGGCGCCGCCTTCCAGGTCGAGCCCGGCTTCTCGGCCGACGCGGTCGCCGCCCTGGAGCGCCTCGGACCGGTCAACCACTGGTCGGACCTCAACCTCTACTTCGGCGGCGTCCACGCCGTCTCCCCGGCCGGCCACGGCGGCGGCGACCCCCGCCGCGCCGGCGCCTGCCTCACCCTCTAGGGCCAACGACACCGAGACCGACACCGAAACCGACGCACGGACGGGGGCGTGGTCAGGCCGCCGGTCGTCGGCCTTCCCTGCGGAGAACGACCGCACCCATAGCCTGCGGGGCATGGCTGGTCTGTTGGAGCTCGCGCGAGCGCACACGCCGTTGCGGGACGACCAGATCGACCACCTCCAGCGGCTGGCCGCCTCCTGGGGTCTGCTGGCTGACCTGTGCTTCGCCGACCTGCTGCTGTTCGCCCCACTGGACCCGAAAGGCGACGAGGGCTTCATCGTGCTCGGCCAGGTCCGCCCGGCCACCAGTCAGACGCTCTACCGCTCGGACCTGGTGGGCCAGAGGGTCTCAGCCGAGGAGCGAGAGGTCGTCACCCGGGCCTTCAAGCGCGACGAGATGATCGAGGGCGAGGTCTCCAGTGCCGCCGTGCGGGAGCTGGTCCGGGTCGAGTGCATCCCCGTACGGGCCGACGGCGAGTTGATCGGGGTCCTCACCCGCGAGTCGGCGTCCTCGGTCGGGCGCCTGCCCGGCGAGCTGGAACGGACCTACGTCACGATGTTCCACCGCTTCGCCCGCATGATCGCCGAGGGCAGCTTCCCGTTCCCCCGGGCCGACTTCGAGAGCGAGCTGGCCCCCCGGGTCGGTGACGGCGTGGTCCTCCTCGACGAGACGCGCCGCATCGAGTACCACTCGCCCAACGGGGTGTCTGCCCTGCACCGCATCGGTGTGCACTCGGCGGCCGAGGGGCGGACCCTGGCCGAGATCGGCCTGGACGACGAGATGGTCCGGGACGCCTACGCCTTCGGCATACCCGTGACCCACGAGGTCGAGCGGCCCTCCGGGGTCACCGTGGTCATCAGCTGCATCCCCCTGCTCGAGCGGGGCGAGGCCACCGGCGCCGTCGTGCTCATCCGGGACATCAGCGAGCTGCGCCGCCGGGACCTGCTGCTGCTGTCCAAGGACGCCACCATCCGGGAGATCCACCACCGGGTGAAGAACAACCTGCAGACGATCTCCTCACTGCTCCGGCTGCAGGCCCGACGCATGGACTCGCCCGAGGCCCGGACCGCCATCGAGGAGTCGGTGGCCCGGATCTCCTCGATTGCCATGGTGCACGAGATCCTCAGCCGTGGCGCGGGGGAGGACGTGCCCTTCGTGGATGTCCTTCGGCCGCTGCTGCGCACGGTGGAGGAGGGCCTGGTGCCCCATGACTACCGGGTGAAGTTCCGCATCGCGGGCGACGCCGGGAAGCTACCGGCGTTCATCGCCACGCCGCTGTCGATCGTGATCACCGAGCTGGTGCAGAACATCGTCGAGCACGCCTACCCGATCGAGGAGGACGGCGACACACCAGAGGGCGAGGTCATCGTGGAGGTGGTCAACGACGGCCACACGTTGGTGGTGCGGGTCACCGACGACGGCGTGGGCCTGCCGCCCGGCTTCGACCTGGCGACCACGACCGGCCTCGGCCTGTCGATCGTCCAGACCCTGGTGAACACCGAGCTCCAGGGCTCGATCTCCATGCACGCCCTGGCCGACACCGGGGACCACGCGCACGGCGCCGTGGCCGAGATCCGGGTCCCCCTCGTCGCCGACGAAGTCCTGAGCTGAGTCAGCGAGCGCTCCAGCCTGTCGTGAGGGTGCGCAGCGGAGCGGAGCACCGGGGGCGACGATCCACGACGGCGACGCCGGAGTTGCTGAGTGAGCGACCGAAGGCCTGAGCGACGACCCGGTCGAGTCAGATCCGAGCGCTCGTCCGCCCCGCGAGGCGAACGAAGCCACTCAATGTCACGAGGCTCGCCGGGCGGCCTTCAGGCGGGCGACGTGCTGGCGCCGCAGGACGCGACGTTCCTCCTCGGAGGTGCCGCCCCAGACGCCGGAGTCCTGGTTGGTGATGATGGCGAACTCCAGGCACGCGGCCTGGGCCTCGCACTGGATGCACACGGCCTTGGCGGCCGCGATCTGCTCGAGGGCGGGACCGGTCGTGCCGACGGGGAAGAAGAGGTCCGGATCGGTGTCGCGACACGCGGCGCCGTCACGCCAGTCGTCGATCTCGTCTTCAGGGGTGAGGCCAGGTGCGTTGAGCGCTGGGAGGGCCACAAAACCTCCACGGTGAGGTTGCAGGGGTAAGGGATGTCGTAGATGCTGCGAGGCGAGGGACCCCAGAGGCGGCCGGTGCTCGTGATTCCGTTCACATGCAGCGGGGTCACCCTACTCCCGAGTCAGAAGGTGGGCAACAGGTAGGTTTCACACGGATGTCACAGCCCATCGTGATCGCCCACCGGGGCGCTTCGGCCACCTTCCCGGAGAACACCATCGCAGGCGTTCCTGGGGGCCGCCGAGCACGGGGCCGACTGGGTGGAGCTGGACGTCCGGCGCACCGCGCGACGGGGTCCTGGTGGTGCACCACGACGCCCACCTGGCCGACGGCCGGGCCATCGTCGACCTGCCCGCGGCCGACCTGCCCGACACCGTCCCGACCCTGGCCGCGGCCCTCGACGCCTGTGCCGACATGGGCGTCAACATCGAGATCAAGAACAACCACCCCGACCCGGACCTCGACCCCGACGAGTACGTCGCCGAGCAGACCGTCGCCCTGCTCGCCGAGCGGGGCGGGCGTGACGAGGTGCTGATCTCCTCGTTCAACCCGGCGACCCTCGAGCGGGTCCGGGCCCGGGCGCCCCACCTGCCGACGGCCCTGCTCGTGATCGAACCCGAGGAGGGCATCGTCGAGGTGCTCCTCGCCGTCGGGCCACTCGGCGCTGCACCCCTACGACTGGTTCGTCGACGTCGAGCTGGTCACCGCCTGCCACGCGGTCGGCATCGCGGTCAACGTCTGGACCGTCGACGATCCCGACCGCATGACCGAGCTCCTCGCCCACGGCGTCGACGGCCTCTGCACCAACCTCCCCCACATCGCCCGCACGGTGATCGGCGAGCCGAGTTCCGGCCCGTAGCGATGCTGCGCAACGGACTGGAGCAGCGCCGACGGTGCTCCAGGGCGGTGACGCCGGAGTTGCTCGAGCGAGCGAGCCGCGGCGAGTTGTCCGAGGCGTCGGATCGGGTCAGGTCACCAGCTGCTCCAGAACGGCGAGCGAAGCCACTCAACGTGACGGCAGGACGAGGCGGAGGGCGTTGGGCTCGTGCTTGAACTCGAGGCGGTCGACCTCCCCGAGGTGGTCGCCGTCGACCTGGTAGGGCATGGCGCCGTGGGCGACGAGTTCCGCGGCCTCGACATCGGTGCGGTAGTCGATGTGCTTTGACTTCCGCAGGCGCTTGCCGCTGCCGAGGGCGGAGGCGGCGATGTTCAGGAACGGCAGCACCTTCATGGTCCGCACCGTGACCACGACCAGGCCCCGGTCGAACGCCGGCGTCGGGGGCGAGGTTGAAGGGCCGGTTGCCCAGGTAGGTGTAGGGGTTCGTGTTGAGCACGACGGTCATGTAGCCGTCGGGGACCACCGAGCCGTCGGCGTGGTGGACCGAGAAGTGGGACTGGCTGCGGTCGTAGTGGGCGAGCGTGGTCTCGATGCCGGCGTAGATGAAGAGGGCGTGGCCGGCGTAGCGCTTCAGGCCCGAGCGCCTCTCGACCTGGGCCACGATGGCCGCGTCGAACCCGACGCCGGTGTGGAAGAGGAAGTAGCGGCCGTTCGACGTTGCCCGAGGCCGACCGGGCGGATGGATCCGCGGGTCGAGCGCGTCGAGCAGGTCGCTGGTGGCCTCGATCGGGTCGTTGGGCAGCCCGATGGTGCGGGCGAACACGTTGGTCGAGCCGCCCGGGAGGGTGGCCAGCGCGGTGTCGGAGCCGGCCAGGCCGTTGGCCGCCTCGTTCAGGGTCCCGTCGCCGCCGAGCACGACCACGACGTCCACCCCGGCGTGGGCCGCGCCCCGGGCCAGCGACGTGGCGTGGTCCCGCCGGTTGGTCTCGGCCACCTCGACGTCGTGGTCGGCGGACAGCGCCTTGCGGATCACCACCCGGGTGCGGGGCGTGACCGACGAGGCCGAGGAGTTGACGAGCAGGAGGACCTTCAGGAGGCCAGACGGTAGCCGCGGTCGATTTGGCCCCGGCCGGGGTAGGGACCGACAATCTGCAGCCATGTATGCCCCCAACTGGAGCACTTCGTCGTGAACATCGTCGTGTGCGTGAAGCAGATCCCCGACCCGGCCGAGCCGGGCGCGCTGGATCCCGAGACCAACACGCTCAAGCGTGATTCCAAGCTGATCCTGGACGAGGCCGACTCGTACGGGGTCGAGATGGCCCTGCAGCTGGTGGACAACGCCGGTGACGACGGCGAGGTCACCCTCGTCTCCATGGCCCCGAACAGCGAGACCAGCGGCCTGCGCACCGCGCTGGCCATGGGCGCCGCCAAGGCCGTCCTGGTCAGCGACGCGGCCCTCGCCGGCTCCGACTCGCTCGGCACCGCCAAGGTGCTGGCCAAGGCCATCGGCCGGGTCGAGGGCGTGGACCTCATCCTGACCGCCACCGAGTCCAGCGACGGCTACACGGGCACCGTGCCCGAGCAGCTCGCCGAGCTGCTCGGCCTGCCCTCGGTCACCTTCGCCAAGGAGATCGACGTGGGCGACGGCACCGTCGAGGTCCAGCGCCAGACCGAGCTGGGCTACGACGAGGTCAGCTGCCCGACCCCCGCCGTGGTCTCGGTGACCGCCGGCGTGGTCGAGCCCCGCTACCCCTCCTTCAAGGGGATCATGGCGGCCAAGAACAAGCCCGTGGACGAGGTGACCGTCGCCGATCTCGGCCTCGACGCCTCCGCGTCGGCTGGGCCGGCGCCCGCCAGGAGATCGTCGACGTGACGGCGGCCCCGGCCCGCGAGGCCGGCGAGATCATCGAGGACGAGGGCGAGGCCTATCAGCGGGTCGTCACCTTCCTGGACGAACTGAAGGTGATCTGATCATGGCTCTCTCCCGCATCTGGGTGTACGCCGAGGCCCGTGACGGCGATGTCCTGCCGATCACCCTCGAGATCCTGGCCAAGGCCAAGCGAGCTGGCCGACACCGTCGAGTGCGTCTACGGCGGCGTGACGGCGCCGCCGTGGCCGCCACCCTCGGCGCCCACGGCGCTACGAAGGTGTACGCCACCGGCGACCTGAGCGACTCGCTCCAGGGTGTGCCCGTGGCCGCGGCCATCGCCGGTGCCGTCCAGGGCGGTGACGCCCCCGACGCCATCCTCTTCGGCACCACCTACGACGGTCGCGACGTCGCCGGCCGCCTGTCGGCCAAGCTCGATCGCACCGTGTCGACCAACAACGTCGACCTGAGCGAGGACGGTGGCGCCCTCGTCACCACCGAGCCCATCTTCGGTGGCGTGACCAACATCAAGACCAAGCTGGTCGGCGACGGCCCGGCACTGGTCCTGATCCGGCCGAAGTCCTTCGCCGCCGCGGAGGACGCCAGTGGCGCCGCCGCCGAGGTGGCGGACCTGGCCGTGCCCGACACGGGTGCGACCGGTACGGCCGTGGTCAAGGGTCGCCACGTCGAGGAGCGCGAGGGCCCGCAGCTGGACGAGGCGGCGGTCGTCGTCTCCGGCGGCCGTGGCCTGGGCGAGGCCGAGAAGTACGAGATGATCGAGACGCTGGCCAAGCTGCTCAAGGCGGCACCGGGTGCGTCCCGGGCCATCGTGGACGCCGGCTGGGTCCCCTACTCGTACCAGGTGGGTCAGACGGGCAAGGTCGTGAAGCCGACCGTCTACATCGCGTGCGGCATCTCCGGCGCCACTCAGCACCTGGTGGGGATGAAGGGCTCCAAGAACATCATCGCCATCAACAAGGACGCCGAGGCCCCCATCTTCTCGGTGGCCGACCTCGGCATCGTGGGCGACGTCCACAAGGTGCTGCCTCAGGTGATCGAGGCACTCCAGAACCGGTAGTCCCGCTCGAGGGCGCCGCCTCCGCCGGGGGGCGGCGCCTTCGACGCGTCTTGGCGGCTGGGGGCGGGGCGGCTGTCGGGTTGGGGGGCGGGGCGGGGGACCTCCCTCGCTCCTACGCAACGAACGAAACGTCGCCGAGGAAGGCCCCCCGCCCCGCCTTGGGCCGGTGGGACGCCCCGCCCAGGCGACTCCGGTGCGGCTCCCTCTGTCGGCGGCGCCGGGTACGGGATCACGAGGGTCGCGGCGCGATCCCTTCGTTGGTGGAGAGGGGGGGGTTGGAGGTTGGCGCGGGGATGTGCGGTCTTGGTGAGGCGAGCTGAACCGCGCCTGGACTGCCTCGGGTAGCGGGTCGGTGGGCGCAGCGGCGCTGACGCGGTTGCGGCTTCTCAGGTGGTGGCGTCTTGGGCGTTGAGGGCCCAGGCGAGGCCGTCGACGGTGTCCTCGACGGCGAGGCGGAGGCTCCAGCCGGTGTCGGGCTCGGCGGCGTCCCACCAGAGCCAGGTGAGCTCCTCGGCGGCGGTGCCGAGCTCGTCGGGGTCGACCTCGTCGTGCTCGTCGAGGCCGGTGAGGGTGGTGAGGGCCCACCAGGCCCGGGCGCGGCCGGTTGCGGTGCCGCGACGACGGCCGTGGGCGCCGCCGGATGCGGCGGCCCAGGCCAAGTGGGCCATCGCCTCGGCCGTGGTGATCTCGACGGCGCGGCCGGAGCGCAGGCCGAGGGCGGCGACGGCGCCGTAGGCGTCGCCCTCGACCGCGACGGTCTCGACCCGACCGTTGGACTCGGCCATCCAGGTCCGGGCCAGGTCGACCAGGGCGGTGATCACGGTCGGGTCCTCGACGCGAGCGGCGGGGTCGCCGAACTGGGTCGGGAGCGGGTCCGGACGATCGGGGGCGGGGAACTCGGCCTTGTCGGGGTGGTAGGTGGCGAGGGCGTAGGTCGGCTCCCAGGGTTGGAGGACCGGTGGGAGCTCGAAGAGGTCGGGGAGGTCGCCGAGTCGGCCGGTCAGGTCCTCGCCCCGGATGATCCTTTCGTGGGCCGCGAGGGCCGTGGGCGCGCCGCCGGGTGCGTGGTGAGCGAGCTCGGCCCACGCATGGGTCGAGGCCGCCACCTCGTGGAGGGGGCCGAGGCCCATGAACGCCCGCACCCTCGAAGAGCATGGTGGCGGCCCACTCGCCCGGGGCCTCGAGGGCCAGCCGGTACTCCGCCCAGGAGGCCGCGGGCCACAGCTGGTGGCCCCGTTCGATGGCGGCCTTGGCCTTGTCGCGCAGCCGGACCAGCTCGTCCCACTCCCGCGTCGAGCACAACCGGTCCACGTGCCGCACCAGCTCGTCCAGGTCCCCCTGCGCGGCCGCCTCGTCGACGCTCAGCATGTCCGTACTGGCGCCTGATTCCGGGGACAGGGCACCAGAATCAGGCGCCAGAACGGGTGGGTTGTGGTGGTCACACCAGGGGCCAGGGGTAGCGGTGGCCGGTGCGGTCGTGGGGGAAGGAGCCGGCGCGGAGGAGGGCGCCGGCCCGGGTGAGCACGGCGTCGCGCTCGAAGGGGTCGAGGAGCTCGGCGAGGGCGTCGGGCAGGCCCCGGTCGATGAGGGCCTGGAGGTCGGCGGCCACGTCATCGGGGAGGCGCTCGCCGGCGTAGTCCCAGATGACGGTCCGCACCTTGAACTCCTGGTGGAAGCTCAGGCCGTTGTCGATGGCCCAGATGTGGCCTTCGGCGTCGATCAGGCAGTGGCCGCCCTTGCGGTCCGCGCTGTTGGCGACCAGGTCGAAGGCGCACAGTCGGCGGAAGGCGTCGTCGTGGGTCCGGTCCTCTCGGAGGGTGAAGTAGTGCTCGCTGAAGTCGGCGTCGATGAAGTGCTGCACCGACCCCTCACCGTGAGGGCCGTCCCGCAGCACGGTCGGGGGCACGACGGCCCAGCCGAGCGCGGCGGAGAGCTCGTAGGCGGCGACCTCTCGGCGGGCCAGGCCGCTCGGGAAGTCCCAGAGCGGCCGTTCGCCCCGCACCGGCTTGTAGATCGCCAGGTCGTTGGCCCCGTCGTGGTCCAGTCGGACCAGGAAGGTGCCGTTGGAGCTGTAGGGCATGCGCCCCTCGATGGCGATCTCGCCCGCCCGCAGGACGCTGAGGTCGGCGTCGGCGCTCACCGAGCTGTCACTTGTGGCCGTTGCTCCGGGGGCAGACGTGGCCGTCGGGGTCCATGGGCTGGCCGCAGATCGGGCACGGCGGCCGGCCGGCGGCGACCAGGGTCTCGGCCTGCTCGCAGAAGGCGACCACCTGGGCCCGGGTCAGGTGGAAGCGGGCCAGGCCACCGTCCTCCTCGTCCTCGTCGACCAGCTCGTCGGCCTGGAGCACGATGCGGTCGGCCTCGGTGTCGTAGGCCACGCCGAGGGTGCCCACCACCCACTCGGCGACGACGGGCTCGACGAGGTCCATGTCGGCCGGGCGCTCGGTGACCGGCACCACGGGCAGGTCACCGAGCACACCCTGCAGGTACTGGCCGAGCGCGCCCACCTGCTGCTTCTCGAGGCGGAGGCTGACCACCTGGGTGCCTTCGACCGCCTGCAGGAAGAACACCCGGGCGCCGGGTTCGCCCACCGCACCGGCGGTGAAGCGGTCGGGCTCGCGCAGGTCGAACGTGCTCATCGCTGCTGCCTCTTCGTCTGACGGCTCATCGGCGGGCGCGTCACGACGGGACCAGGCGCTTCAGGTCGTCCACCGCGTTGACGGCCAGCACCAGGGGCCCGTCGCCGGTGAGGGCCACGGCGCTGACCGAGCACGGCGATATCACGACCCGCTGGAAGAGGTCGAGGTGCGTGCCCATGGCGTTGCCCACGGCGGCCTTGATGGGATCGGCGTGGGACACGGCCACCACCCGCTGGCCGGGATGGCGGGCCCGGAGCTGGGCGAGAGCGTCGGTGATGCGGACCTGCATCTCGCTGAAGGACTCGCCCTTGGGGAAGCGGAACCCCGAGGGGTTGCGCTGTACCTGCTTCCATTCCTTCTTCTTGTAGAGATCGGCGAGCCGCTTGCCCGTCCACTCGCCGAAGTCGCACTCGTGGAGGTCGGCCAGGGTGCGCACCCGGTTGCCGGTGGCTCTGGCGATGGGGGCCGCGGTCTCGCGGGCTCGTTCGAGCGGGGAGGCGTAGACCGCGGCGACCCCACCGAGGGAGGCGATGCGCTGGGCCACGGTCTCGGCCTGCGCCTTCCCGGCGTCGGACAGGTGCAGCCCGGGCGCCCGACCGGGCAGTTTGGTGCCGGTCGTGGGCGTCAGCCCGTGGCGCACGAGCAGCACCAGGGTGGGCGGGGGGGGCGTGGTCGCCATGCGGCGGACAACCTATCGGCGCCCCCCACCTACGCTCCCGCAGGCATGGACACCCTGGCGGAGTTGGAGGCCGAGGTCACGGGCTGTCGGGCGTGCCCCCGCCTGGTCGAGTGGCGGGAGCAGGTGGCGGCCGAGAAGCGGGCCGCGTACCTGGACTGGGAGTACTGGGGCCGGCCGGTCCCCGGCTTCGGCGACCCGGCGGCCCGGGTGGCGATCATCGGCCTGGCCCCCGCGGCCCATGGTGCCAACCGCACCGGGCGCATGTTCACCGGCGACCGCTCCGGCGACTTCCTCTACGCGGCCCTGCACCGCACCGGTTTCGCCAACCAGGCCTCCTCGGACCACCGTGGCGACGGCCTCACCCTCAGCGACGCCTGGATCACCGCCCCCGTCCGCTGCGCCCCTCCGGCCAACAGACCCACCCCGACCGAACGCGACACCTGCCGCCCCTGGCTCGGACGCGAGCTCGCCCTTCTGGTCAACCTGCAGGTGTTCGTCGTCCTGGGCCAGTTCGCCTACCACGCCATGACCCACCACCTGAAGGTGTCGCCCCGCCCCAAGTTCGGCCACGGCGTGGAGGTGCCCGCCCCCACCGGCCAGACGATCCTCTGCTCGTACCACGTCAGCCAACAGAACACCTTCACCGGCAAGCTCACCGAACCCATGCTCGACCACGTCTTGAACCGTGCGAGTGCGCTGGCGGCGAGGAGTAACGGGGGGGAGCCCGAGGGCCGTGACCCGATCCGGCTCTGCCGGTCGGGTCACCAGAGGCAGAGCGGCCGCAGGCCGCCCACACAGGAAGCTCGTCCGAGCGCAGCGAAGCCGACGTAGCGCCCGCCTGGCGGGGACCGGAGCGCCGCCGATGTGGCTCCGGTCCCCGCGCCGGCCGGTTCCTTGGGGACTCATCGTTGAGTCCCCGACAGAAGGGCCGTGCAGGCGCTACGTGAGAACAATCGGCCCTCCGGAGCGGCGACCACATGGGCCATCAGGCCTGTTTTTCGTCGCCTGGGTACGGTGCGCCCCATGGCCCGCCCGCACCCCCCCGTCCGACGGGCCGTGCTCATGGTGGGTCTCCTGGTGCTGGCGGGCTGCAGCGACGGGGAGACCGCCGGCTACGACGCCACCTTCGAGGGGGACTTCCTGGCCGAGTGCACCGATGCCTTCGGCCGACCCGGCGCCCCGCAGGTGTGCGGGTGCTGGTACGACGGCCTGGTGGACGCCGTGGCCTTCGAGGACCTGCCGGCCCTCGACGACCTCGTGGCCGACGACTTCGACATCGCGCCGACGCGGGTGCCGGGCGGCGAGCTCGACGTTCCCCTGGAGATTCTGGCCGGTTGTGTGCGCTCGGCCGGGGCGGCCGCGACGATCGGCTCGGTCGTGCCGCCGCCGACGACGCCCCGCCCGCCGACCACCCCGACCACCGCGACCACCGCGCCGCCGTGAGCACCGGTCGGGCCCGATGAGCTCCGGTCGCCGACTGGTCGTTGTCGCCGCGGCCGCGGTCGTTCTGGCCGCGGTCGTCGTGGGTGGCATCCTCTTCCTCCGGGACGAGGACCCCAGCACGGACTACAACGCCGCCATCGAGGACGACTTCATGACCACCTGCACGGCGGACGCGGAGGCCCAGGGCTTCACCCGCGCCGGGGACTTCTGTCGCTGTGCCTTCGACGCCCTCAGGGCCGAGGTCCCCTACGAGCGGTTCCTCGAGATCGACGCCGCCCTCGCCGCCGACCCGACCGCCGTGCCCGGCCCGATCGACCGCATCCGCACCACCTGCTATCTCGAGGTCGAGGCCGCCGGCCCGACCGTCGTCCCCACCGTCCCGTCCACCACCGTCCCCGCCTGAGGCCCATGACCACCACCGAGCCCGCTCCCGCCCGCACCCGCTGGACGAACCAGTGGAAGGAGCTCTACGAGGAGGTCATCGACTTCGGCCTCTGCACCGGCTGCGCGGGCTGCGTCATCGCCTGCCCTCACGACGTCATCGGGTACAACCACGAGTCCGGGGGCTACAAGCCCTTCCACCTCGAGGACGAGCTCGGCCCCACCGACTGCGGCCACGGCCAGAAGGGCTGCACGAGCTGCACCCGGGCCTGTCCCCGCTTCCGGACCTGGGAGGAGGACGCCAACGAGCACCTCTTCGCCCAGGACCGGGCCGAGGACGAGATGTCGGGCATCTACAAGGACGTGCTGCTCACCCGGGCGTCCGATGACATGGTCCACGAGATGGGCCAGGACGGCGGCCTCGTCTCGGCCATGCTCATCTGGGCCCTCGACAAGGGCTACATCGACGGCGCCCTCACGTCGTTCCTCGAGGGCGACGGCTCCACCTGGAAGGCCATCCCCGGCGTGGCCGCCACCAAGGAGGAGGTCCTGGCCTCCGCCGGCAGCCGCTACACCTACTCGGCCAACCCCCTGGCGGTGACCGAGGCCAAGGAGCGGGGCCTGACGAAGCTGGCCCTGGTCGGCATGAGCTGCCAGTCCTCGATCCCACCCGTGATGTGGCACCGCAAGGTGGGCAAGGCGGGCAAGCCCTTCATCTTCAACATCGGCCTGCTCTGCTCCAAGACCTTCGACGACGCCATCTTCGAGGAGCTCTTCGAGGCCAAGTACGGCCTCAAGAAGGCCGACATCAAGAAGGTCAACATCAAGGGCGTCTTCCAGATCTGGCTCCACGACGGCAGCTACCACGAGGTCAACCTCAAGGAGTGCCACGCCTGGACCCGTGAGGGCTGCAAGACCTGCCCCGACTTCGCCGCCGAGCACGCCGACATCTCCACCGGCGGCATCGGCAAGGACAACGACTGGACCCTGACCATCGTCCGCACCGACCTCGGCCGGGAGATCATCAAGGGGATGCTGGCCGACGGCGTGATCATCAGCCGTCCCGGCGACAGCGACCCCGACGCCATCAAGCTGATGCGCCGCCTCTCGATCGTCAGCCGCCGCCGCTGGCCCGACAACGCCTGGGCCCCCGTGAAGCTCGGCACCCCACCCCCGAAGAAGAAGGCCGACGTCGCGCCGGAGCCGGCGCCCGAGCCTTCGACGACACCTCCAGCCGAGTCGTGAGGGTGCGCAGCGGAGCGGAGCACCGCCGGGGACGGTCCACGATCGGCGGCGCCGGACTTGCTGAGCGCAGCGAAGCCAGTCAAGTGTGGTGTCCCCTATGGACCTGACGTATCCGGCTGACGCCGAGGAGTTCCGGGGCGAGGTGCGGGCCTGGTTGGAGGAGAACCTGCCGGACGGCTGGTTCGACGAGGGCTTCGAGCAGACGCCCGAGGAGCGCAAGGCGTTCAACCGGGAGTGGACGACCAAGCTCAACGAGGGCCGCTGGCTGTGCGCCTCCTGGCCCGAGGAGTACGGCGGCCGGGGCCTGCCCACGATGCACGCCGTCGTCCTCGCCGAGGAGTTCCACCACGCCGGTGCCCCGATGCGGGCCGACTTCTTCGGCGACACCCTCGTCGGGCCCACGATCCTGCAGTGGGGGACCGAGGAGCAGAAGCAGGAGTTCATCCCCAAGATCCAGAGCGGCGAGATCTCCTGGTGCCAGGGCTTCTCCGAGCCCGACGCCGGCTCCGACCTGGCCGGCCTCAAGACCAAGGCCGAGCTCGACGGCGACGAGTGGGTGATCAACGGCCAGAAGATCTGGACCACCCAGGCCGGCTTCGCCGACTACATCTTCGTCCTGGCCCGCACCGACCCGGACGCCCCGAAGCACAAGGGCATCTCCTACCTGCTGTGCCCCATGAAGCAGCCGGGCATCGAGGTCCGGCCCATCAAGCAGATCGACGCCTCGGCGGAGTTCTACGAGGTCTTCTTCACCGACGCCCGCTGCCCGAAGGAGAACGTCGTGGGCGGGGTCAACGGCGGCTGGAAGGTGGCCATGACCACCCTCGGCTTCGAGCGGGGGACCTCGGCCACCACCGGCTACCGCCGCTTCGAGAAAGAGCTGGAGACCATCACCGAGATGGCCAAGGCCAACGGGAAGGCCGACGACCCCCGGATCCGCCAGGGCCTGGCCCACGCCTGGTCGATGGTCCAGATCATGAAGGTCAACGGCCTCCGCTCGCTGTCGTCGGTGCTCACGGGGAACAAGGACCTCGGCGTCGCCGCCCTCGGCGCCACCAACAAGATGTTCTGGTCCGAGTACCACCGCGACGTGATGGAGCTGGCCATGGAGATCGCCGGCATGAGCGGCCAGATCCTCACCGGCAACCGCGACGCCGAGGAGTCCGTCCCCGGTTACGGCGCCCGCAAGACCAACGAGGAGTACCCGGCCAGCGTCCTGCAGTCGGCCTTCTTCTTCAGCCGGTCCGAGACCATCTGGGGCGGCACGGCCCAGATCCAGCGCAACATCGTCGGCGAACGCGTCCTGGGGCTGCCCAAGGAACCCCGGCCGGGCTGACGTGGAGCCCGACGAGGCCCGGACGCTCGTCGCCTCGGCCCGGGTGGCCCGCCTGGCCACCGTCAACCCCGGCCTCGGGGTCGACGTGGTCCCCATCACCTTCGCCCTTCTGGAGGGCGACCGCGTGGTCAGCATCGTGGACCAGAAGCCCAAGTCGACCACCCGGCTGCGCCGCCTGGCCAACATCCGGGCCCATCCCGAGGTCACGGTCCTGGTCGACCACTACGAGGACGACTGGGAGCGGCTGTGGTGGGTCCGGGTGCGGGGCACGGCCACGGTGATCACCGACGGGCCGGCCTTCGACGAGGCGCTCGAGGCCCTGACCGACCGCTACCCCCAGTACGTCGCGGCCCCGCCGCCGGGGCCGGTCGTGTCCGTCGCCATCGAGGACTGGACGGGCTGGCGGGCCGATCCGGGCTGACGGACCCGACATTGCGGTTTGGTTACAGAGCACTACGCTCCTGGCCGCATGGCGAAGCACAGGCGCGAACGGCGCGCCGCTCGGGCCGACCGCCCACCGGCTGATCCCTCCTCCGCGTCGGAGGCCGCCCCGCGCCGCCCCCGCCGCCGCCGCTCCTGGCGCCAGCGCACCCTCATCGGGCTCGGCGTGGTCACCTCCGTCTCCTGCCTCGCGGCCGCCGGGATCATCGGCTACGCCCGCTACCGCTTCGAGCAGATCCCCCGCTACGGCGACATCACGCTGGCCTCGGCGGCCACCGGCGATCCCCAGAACTTCCTCATCGTCGGCTCGGACTCCCGTGAGCAGCTCGACGCCGACGCGACCGACGCCGACGCGTTCTTCGACGGCTCCGAGCCCGGCGGTCAGCGCTCCGACACCGTGGTGGTCGCCCGGGTCGAGCCCGACGCCGAGCGGGTCAAGCTGCTGTCCATCCCCCGGGACCTGTGGCTGCCGATCGCCGGCACCGACTCCGAGGACCGCATCAACACCGCGTACTCCGACGGGCGCCAGGTCCTGGTCGACACCATCGAGGAGTCGCTCGGGATTCCCGTCAACCACTACATCGAGGTCGACTTCAGCGGCTTCCAGCGCCTGGTCGAGGCCATCGACGGCGTGCCGATGTGGTTCGACACGGCGATGCGGGACCAGCACACCGGCCTGGTCGTCAACGGAGCCGGCTGTGTCACCCTCGACGGCCGGCAGGCCCTGGCCCTGGCCCGCAGCCGCTCGCTGGAGTACGTGGAGGACGGCGACTGGAACACCGACCCCACCGGTGACCTCGGCCGCATCGCCCGTCAGCAGCAGCTGATGGTGGAGGCCGTACGCCGGGCGGTGTCCCTCGACCTCACCAGTGCCAGCCGCTTCAACGAGATGATCGACATCGGGGTGGACAGCGTCGGCCTCGACGAGGGCCTCGGCTTCGACGACCTGGCCGGCCTGGCCCTGCGGTTCCGTTCGATCGGCGAGGACACGGTGATCAACCGGACCCTGCCGGTCGAGGACTACACCACCGACGGCGGGGCCGCCGTCCTGCGCATCGTCGAGCCCGACGCCGACGCGGTGTTGTCGGAGTTCCGGGGCCATTCGACGGCGGACTACACGCCGGGCCTGGTCCAGGTGAAGGTGATCAACGGCAGTGGTGCCGAGGGCCAGGCCGAGGCGGTAGGCGAGGCCCTGGACACGGTCGGCTTCCAGTTCACCGGCACCGAGAACCTCGACGGCCTCCCCCTGGCCGTCACTCAGGTCCACTTCGCGCCGGGCGAGATCGTGGCGGCCGACGTCGTCGCCCGCCACCTCACCAACCCCCCCGAGCTGGTCGAGAACGCCGATGTCGAGGCCGGCACCGTCGTGGTGGTCACGGGCATGGACTTCACCACCGTGCAGGAGAACCCCCGCCCGGCCGGTGACGAGCCGCCGACCGTGGACAGGGTGGGCACGGGGGACGGAATCGTCACCAACGGCGTCGTCATCGACCCCGACGCCGAGGTCGACGTGGCCGACGGCAGCGAGGGTGAGCCGATCACCGAGGCCATCGGCCGGCCGCCCAGCCAGGACGACCCCCCGGTGGAGTGCCGGTAGGGCCATTCGCAGGGGACCCCGTCGGGCGCCCCGTTAGGATCGTCGGCCCCAGCCCTCGTAGCTCAGCGGATAGAGCATCGCCCTCCGGAGGCGTGTGCGCAGGTTCGAGTCCTGCCGAGGGCGCTTCGCACGACCCGGCTCCGGGCGCCGTGCCAGGTGGTGAGCCATGCTGGGTCGGTGTTGGCCTGGGTGGTTCGCGCACCGGGACCCGTCGACTCGGCCCCCCTGCAGCTCGTCGAGCGTCCGGCGCCCGAGCCGGTGGGTCGTGAGGTCCGCGTGCGGATCACGGTGTGCGGGGTGTGCCGGACCGATCTCCACGTGGCCGAAGGCGACCTGCCGGTGCACCGGGTCGGCGTCGTGCCCGGCCACGAGGTCGTAGGCGTGGTCGACGGCCTCGGGCCCGGGGCGTCCCGGTTCTCGATCGGTGACCGCATCGGCATCGCCTGGCTCCGGTCCACCTGCGGAATGTGCCGCTTCTGCCACCGGGGCGACGAGAACCTCTGCCTGGCGCCCCGCTTCACGGGCTGGGACGAGGACGGGGGCTACGCCGAGCAGGCCGTCGTGGACGAGGCCTACGCGTACTCCCTCCCTGACGCCTTCGCCGACGACGAGGCCGCCCCGCTGCTCTGTGCCGGCATCATCGGCTACCGCGCGCTACGCCGGGCGGAGCTACCCGATGGTGGCCGGCTGGGGATCTACGGCTTCGGCGGGTCGGCCCACCTGGCGGCGCAGGTCGCGCTCGCCGAGGGTGCGTCGGTCTACGTGATGACCCGCTCGGCCGACGCCCGGGCGCTGGCATCCGACCTCGGTGCGGCGTGGGTCGGGGACACCTTCGACCGGCCGCCGGAGCCACTGGACGCCGCCATCTGCTTCGCCCCGGCGGGGGAGATCGTGCCCGCCGCGCTCGAGGCCCTCGATCGGGGCGGCACCCTGGCCGTCGCGGGCATCCACCTCACCGACATCCCGCCGCTGGACTACCAGCGCCATCTCTTCCAGGAGCGCCAGGTCCGGTCCGTGACCGCCAACACCCGCGAGGACGGCGAGGCCTTCCTGGCCACCGCCGCCCGCATCGGCATCCAGGTGACGACCACGCCCTTCCCCCTGGCCGAGGCCGACCGGGCCCTGGCCGACCTGGCCCATGACCGGGTGCAGGGTGCCGCGGTGCTGCGCGTGGGCTGAGGGTGCATTGACGATGCCAGACGGCATCTCCGGGCACCGGTGAACCGTCCCGCTCCGACACCGGGGTCCCGGGCCCCGACCCCGGAATCAGGTGGCAGAACGTCGAGGGGTCGGCCGTAGCCTTGCCGGATCGTGGTCACCGAATCGCTCACCCACGCCCTCCGGGCCGCCCTCACCGCCTGCGGGCTGGATGCCCCCGCCGAGATCGACCTGGAGCGGCCGGCCCGGCGCGAGCACGGCGACTGGTCGTCCAACGTCGCCCTGGTCTCGGCCAAGGCCGCGGGCCGCAACCCCCGGGAGCTGGCGGCCGACCTGGTCGGCCGCGCTCGAGGCCGATCCCGCGCCCCACGTGGTCGAAGGTCGAGATCGCCGGTCCCGGCTTCGTCAACTTCCACCTGGACGACGCCTGGCTGCACGACGTCCTGACCCAGGTCGTCACCGAGGGGGCCGAGGGCTACGCCCGGCCCGACCTCGGCCACGGCCGGAAGGTCATGGTCGAGTTCGTGAGCGCCAACCCGACCGGCCCCGTGCACGCCGGTCACGCCCGGGGCGCGGTCTACGGCGACTCGCTGGCCCGCCTGCTCGAGCGCACCGGCCACGACGTCGACCGGGAGTTCTACTCAACGACCGGGGCGTCCAGATGCAGAACTTCGCCGCCTCCCTCGTGGCCCGGAAGGCCGGCGAGGAGCCGGCCGAGGACGGCTACCAGGGCGCGTACATCACCGAGTGGGCCGAGGAGATGCCCGACGACGCCGATCCCGCTCGAGTGGGGCCTGGCCCGGGCCCGCCAGGACCAGCGTCGACACGCTCGCCGGCATCGGCGTCGTCTTCGACACTCTGGTTCAGCGAGCGGTCGATGGTGGCCACCGGGGCCATCGAGCAGGCGCTGGCCGACCTGCGGGCGCGGGGCGTGGTCTACGACGAGGACGGGGCCACGTGGCTGCGGTCCACCGACTTCGGCGACGACAAGGACCGGGTCCTGGTCAAGTCCGACGGCGACTACACCTACCTGCTGCCCGACATCGCCTACCACCGTGACAAGTTCGCCCGGGGCTTCGACCTGCTCATCAACGTGTGGGGCGCCGACCACCACGGCTACGTCGCCCGGATGAAGGCGGCGGTCCAGGCCCTGGGCCACGACCCCGACGAGCTCGAGATCGTCATCACCCAGCTGGTGAACCTGATCAGGGACGGCGAGCCGGTGAAGCTGTCGAAGCGGTCGGGTCGACCTGGTCACCCTCGACGAGATCCTCGACGAGGTGGGCCCCGACGGCGCCCGGCTCACCTTCCTGTTGCAGTCGATCGACAGCCCGCAGACCGTCGACCTGGCCGAGGTGGCCAGGCAGGCCATGGACAACCCGGTCTTCTACGTCCAGTACGCGCACGCCCGCATCCACTCCATCGGCCGCAAGGCGGCCGAGCGCGGCGTCGAGCGGGCACCGCTGGCCGACGTCGACCTCGGGCTGCTCACCCACGAGCGGGAGCTCGACCTGCTGCGTTCGCTCTCCGAGCTGCCCGAGGTCGTGGCCGGCGCCACCCTCGGTCGGGCGCCGCACCAGATCACGACCTGGGTGCGGGACCTGGCCGGGAGGTTCCACGGCTTCTACCACGACTGCTATGTGATGGGCGACGGCGTGTACCCCGAGCTGACCCAGGCCCGGCTGTGGCTGGTCGAGGCCGTGCTGGTCGGCCTGGCCATCGGCCTCGACCTGCTCGGCGTCAGCGCGCCCGAGGAGATGTGAGCGTCCCTTCCACGGGAGCTCCTGCCCGACAACGCGACGGTGGCCGCCGACGGCCGCCTGAGCGTCGGGGGCTGTGACCTGCTCGACCTGGCGGCCGAGTTCGGCACGCCGGTGTTCGTCTACGACGAGGACCACCTGCGGGCCCGGTGCCGGGAGGCGGTCGCCGCCTTCGGCGACGGCGTCGCCTACGCCACCAAGGCCTTCCTGTGCCGGGCGATGGCCCGCCTGGTCCACGAGGAGGGCATGCACCTCGACGTGGCCACCGGCGGCGAGCTGCACGTGGCCCTGGCCGCCGGCGTGCCCGCCGACCGCCTCGTCCTGCACGGCAACAACAAGTCCGAGGCCGAGCTGGCCCGGGCCCTGGAGGTCGGCGTCGGCCGCATCGTCGTCGACTCCTTCGACGAGATCGACCGCCTCGAGCGCCTGGCCGCCGGGGCCGTCCACCGACCGCAGGTCCTGGTCCGGGTCACCCCCGGGGTCGAGGCCCACACCCACGAGTTCGTGCGGACCGGCCAGGACGACTCCAAGTTCGGCTTCGGTCTGCGCACCGGCGCTGCGGGCCAGGCCGTCGAGCGTCTCGGCGCCCTCGCCGCGGTCGACCTGGTCGGCCTGCACGCCCACATCGGCAGCCAGGTCTTCGTGGTCGACTCGTTCTTCCAGGCCGTCGAGGTCCTGGCCCCCTTCGTCAACGCCCAGGGCCTGCCCGAGCTGTCGATCGGTGGCGGGCTCGGCGTGGCCTACGTCGAGGGCGAGTCGGCGCCGTCCATCACCGAGTGGGCCGGCGCCGTGCGGGCCGCCTGTGTCGACGCCGGCATCACCGCCCGGGTCACCGCCGAGCCCGGCCGGGCCATCGCCGCAGCCGCCGCCGTCACGCTCTACACGGTGGGCACCATCAAGGACCTCCCCGGCATCCGCACCTACGTGGCCGTCGACGGCGGGATGAGCGACAACCCCCGCCCGGTGCTCTACGGCAGCGGCTACGAGACCTTCCTGCCGCGGGCCACCGACGCCGACCGGGCCCGTCCGGTGCGGGTGGTGGGCAAGCACTGCGAGTCCGGCGACCTCCTGGTGGCCGAGGCCCGGGTGCCCGCCGACCTGGCCGTCGGCGACGTCCTGGCCACCCCGGTCACCGGCGCCTACGGCCACTCCATGGGCTCCAACTACAACAAGGTGCCCCGGCCCCCGGTCGTCTTCGTCAACGACGGCGACGCCCGCCTGGTCGTCCGCCGGGAGACCGACGACGACCTCCTCCGCCTCGACGTCTGACAGTCACCTGTTCGTTCTGGGTGACGCGTGGTGTTGTGGCGACATCACCGTCACCCAGAACGGGTCCGATTTCGGGGTCGGGGCATCAGGATCATGCGCGAGAACGGAAGGATGTCAGCAGGTCGGCGAGGGCGCGACTCGTCCGCGGTGGTGTCGGTCGAGTGGCAGGCGGCGCCGAAGCCGACCAGGACGGGCAGGCCGTCGGCGTCGAGGGCCACGTGCTCGGGGCGGAGGGCGCCGTGGACGACTCCCGCCCGATGGAGTCGGTCGACGGTGGCCTCGAGGCGGCAGGTCACCGTGTCGGGGTCCGGGGCGGCCCGCTCGGCCAGGGTCCCGGCGGGGACGAAGGCCAGGACGAGGGCCGTGCTCCCACGGCGGTCGACCACATCCAGCAACTCGGCGACGCCCTCGCCCCGAACGGCGTCGAGCAGGCGGGCTTCCCGGCGGAGCGCGGCCCGGGCCGACCAGCCCGCCCCCGGTGAGGTGGCCTTCAGCACCACGGGGCACTCGAACCCGCGGCGGGCCCGGCGGACGACCCGCCCGGGCCTCGTGGCGAGCGTCGCCTCGGTGGCCCAGGCCGCCAGTGCCTCAGCCATCGTCTACCGCCACTTGGACGACCTCGGCCGTGCCGTCGGTGACGAGCACTCCTCGGCCTGGGGGCGGAGAGGGGCCGACTGAGGGCAGGGGACAGGCCCAGGACTCGGCGTCGTGCACGGGATCGGGGCGGAGGGCGAGGCCAGAGCTTGCTGGGCGGAGGCCGGCGAGCCAGGTGCCGTAGCCCGTCCGCCAGGCGTCGGCGCGTACGGCCACCATCACGAGGGCATCCGGATGACGCCGGGTCACCAGCGACCGGAGCTCACCGTCGGGGTCCTCGATCCGCTCGGCGTCGTCCACGACGAAGACGTGCGGCACGGGCTGGGCCAACCAGGCTCGGATGGCCTGTCGCAAGCGGGCCGGATCGTCATCCGATCCGTGGTGGGTGACGGGGAGGTCCGGGGCCTGCGCCCGCAGGAGCGTCGAGGGTGGTGGTCCGACCCGACCGCGGCGGTCCGGTCACCACGAACGGACCGTCGCCGCGGAGCTCGACCGTGGCCACGCCCAGGTCCCGGTCCCGCAGGCCGACGGTGGCCCGGCCCGGCGTGGCGGTCAACGTCCCGATGCCGACGCGGCCCGGCAGGGGGGCGACGGGTGCGGGTCCCCTCCCCGCCGTGATCGGGCCGTGGCGGGAGGCCACCTGAGCCGGGCTGCGGTCGAGGCGGCCGATCTGGAGCTCGTGGCCCTCGACGGTGCGGCCCCGCCCTGGAGGGCTACCCGGGGGCGGTGGTCGCAGGCCGAGGAGCCCGTAGTCCGCCGGGTCGTCGAGCCCGAGGACCACGAGCAGGCTCGTCGTGGTCGCGAGCGACGGGGGTAGGAGCGACGGGCGGGAGCTGCTCAGGGCGAGGACGATCCCGTGGCGGGTGCCGGCCCGGGCGAGGCGGTCGACCGCACCGAGCAGGCGCAGCCCGTCGAGATCGTCGACGTCGGCCGCCAGCGTCTCGTAGCCGTCGAGGACGACCATCGTGAGGAGTCCGGCTGCCGGGCCGTCGACCCCGCCGAGGCGGGCCTCGAGTCGACGGACCAGGCGATGGAGGGTGGGCCGGTCCTGTGCGGCGACGACCGCGCCGACGTGGGGCAGGTCGGCGAGGTCGTCGAGGGTGCCCGGTCGGCCCACGACGTACGCGTGGAGAGCGTCGGGCGGCCGGTCGGCGGCCAGAGCCAGGACGGCGGTGCGCAGGGTCGACGTGCGGCCCCGGCCGCGGCCACCCAACACCACGAGGTGCCCGTCACCGGGGTCCCAGGCCAGCGTTGGTTGGCTCCGCTCGGCCGGCCGGTCCTGTCGACCGAGGACCACGACTCCTCCCACCTGGTCGACGGGGACCGTGAGGTGCTCGGGCAGGGGCGGCCACCAGACCGGGGCCGGGCGTCGGGCGGTCGCCCCAATCGGTGACCGCGTCGTGGACCAGCCGGTCGAGGTCGGTGGGGCCAGGGTCGGACGCGGACGGCCAGGGCACCCCGACCCGCCGCACCAGGACAGGGGGCAGGCGCTCCTCCCGGGTGCCGCTGTCGGCCACCTGGAGCAACCGGAGCCCGGCGCCGGTGCGGACCAAGGCCCGGCCCGGGGTGCGGGCGGACAACGCCGCGGCGTCCGGGCCGCCGATGACGTCCTGGGAGTCGGCCGGATCGAGGGTGCGGAGGCAGAGGCGCAACGCGGTGTTGGCCCGGATGTCGTCGTTCACCGCACCGGCCGGGCGTTGGGTGGCGAGGACGAGGTGGATCCCCAGGCTGCGGCCGCGCCGGGCCACGTCGACCAGGGCGCCGAGGAAGTCGGGCAGTTCGGCCGGCGAGCGTGGCGAACTCGTCGATCACCACCACCAGGCGGGCGGGGCCGGCGCCGAGGTCCCGCAGGTCGCCGACCCCTGCGGCCCGCAGCTGGGACTCGCGGTCGCGGACCTCGGCCCGTAGGCCGGTGAGCAGGCGCTCCCCCAGGCCGGCGTCCAGGTCGGTGACGACGCCGGTCACGTGGGGGAGCTGGGCACAGGCGTCGAAGGCGCTGCCGCCCTTGTAGTCGACGAGGACGAAGGCCACGGCCGTCGGTGGGTGCCGGGCGGCGAGCGCGGCCACCCACGTCCGGAGCAGCTCGCTCTTGCCGGCGCCGGTGGTCCCGGCGACGAGGGCGTGGGGCCCGTCGGTGACCAGGTCCACGGCGACCACGCCATCGGCGTCGAGGCCGAGTGATGCCCGCAGGCTGCGCCGACCACTCGGGTCCGGGTCCTCTGGGTCCCCGGCCAGCACGAGGGGCAGTCGGACGTGGTCGGGGAGAGCGGTGCCGCTGGTGCCGGGGTCGGTCCACCGGGCCATCGCCCGCGCCCAGTCCTCGGCCAGGGTGGCGTCGGCCACGAACGGGCGCACCGCGACGGCCGGCTCGGTGAGACGGGCACCCTCGGGGGACCAGGTCAGCACGGCCTGGCACCGGTCGCTGAGCGCGGCGACCTGGTCGGCGATCTCGATCCCGAGGCCGGTTTCGGCGCCCGTGGCCCCCAAGCCGATGGTGAGGGGGGCACCGTCGCCTTCACGGTGGGGGAGCCAGCGGAGGAACTCCCACGTCTCGTCCGGCCCGCCGTCGACGCTGCGCTCGAGCGGTCCGCACCGGCTCATCGCCTGGAGGACCACCCCGCGGGCGACGGCGTCGGCCCACGCCGTCGGGCCGGCGATGCCGAGGTGATCGCCCTCGGCCAGCTGGACGGTCACGGGTGCCATCGTGTGGTCGTCGGCCCAACCGACGCCGATCCGGTCGGCGGTGGGGTCAGGGGCCCGCACGGGCCACAGGTCCTGGCCCCGGCGGGCGCGGACCAGCGCGTCCACCGGGGAGGGGTACCGCCGTCGCCGGCCGGCGGCCGCTTCCCGCTCGTGGGCCGCGCTGGCCCGCAGGTGGGCGACGACATCGACCTCGTGGGCCGCGTCGGCCCGGCGCCGGTCCCGGCGCCACCGCCGACGCGCGTCGAGGTGAGCGCCGACGGCGAGCAGCGGCGTGACCGCGGTGACGAGGCCGGCTCCCGGGTGGACGGTCACGGCGAGGATCCCACCGATGGCCACGGGCGCCACGAGGGTCAGGGCGCCGGGTGGGCGCGGCGGGGGCTCGGGGGGCGACGGCTCCGGCGGTGCCCCGGGATCCGGTCCGGCCGGTGCGCCGACCCGCGGAGCGCGGTGGACGGGTGTGGTCGGCCCCGTGGTCGGTCCGGGCGAGGGTGGTGGGACGAGCTGGAGGTCCACCACCCCGATCCCGATGACGGCCCCGGGGGCGAGCACGGTGGTCACCCCTACGGGCGCCCCGTCCACACAGGTGTCGGGGGTCGTGACGAGCGGGCAGAGCCGCGGGCCACCGTCGTGGGCCTCGATCAGGGCGTGGGCCGGCGCGACCGAGGGGTGGTCGAGGCGGAGGTCACAGGCCGCCCCGCGCCCGACCAGCACCGTGCGCTCCAGGCGCGCCCGGGAGGGTCCGAGTGGCCCGGCGACCACGAGCAGGTCGGGACCTCGCGGCGCGGGTGTCGTCCCGATGGCGACGGTCGAGCCCCGGTTCAGGCCGCAGTCGGCCAACGGCGTGGTGGGCTCGATCGGGATGCCGTCGACCACAAGGCCGCCCCCGGGCGCCGCACCGGGCCAGGCGTCGGCCAGGTCCCGGGCGGTGCCGCCGGCGTCAGGCCCGTAGCGGACCTCGACGTCGGGGCCGCCCCGGGCGTCCGCCAGCCGGACGGTGACGGGCGGACGGATCGGGGCGGCGGGGTCGGATCGGGGGCCCTGCCCCCTGGGAGGGGGCGGGCAGGTGTCGGGCAGGGCCCCTCGATCCGGATCAGACAGCCGTGCCGTTGAGGGCCTGGCTGATGTTCTGGCGGTTGCGCTCGACGTAGGTGGCCGACTCCCGCAGGGCGTCGGTCAGGCGCCGGAGGCCGGGGGCGAAGGTCTGGTTCCAGTCCTGGCGGAACCGGTCGGCGACCCGGCCGTCCCACCGGACCGAGCCCTGGCCACCGGCGGGGCCCACCGCGGCCGAGATCTCCTGCACGAGCCGCTCCAGCTCGCCGGCGTCACGCTCGAACAACTGCCGCAGCGTGGCCAGCTGTCCCAGATCCGCACCCACCTGATCGAACGCCATGGCGGCGGTCCTCCTGTCGTGCTCCTCGCCCGGCGGGCGCCGAGCTGTTGACCATGAGCATGACATGAAACATCATGAAAGACAATGACTACTACAAAGAATGCTCTCGGTGCCGTCCCGACGTCAGGTCGCGGCCTCGTCGGGATCAACCTCACCACGGCCGCCCACCTGGCCTCGGCGTTGGAGCACGTCGCCGCGGAGCTCGACCACGCCGCGGGGGCGGCCCGGACCGCGTCCACCGAGGGCCTCGCCCCCACCGCCGCCGTTCGCATCGGGCTGGCGGCGGTGTGGGCCGCCGGCGAGGCCCTGACCCTGCGCTCGGTGATCGCCCACCTGGACCGGGTCGAGGTCTCGGGCGTCGTCCGGTGGGCGGGTGGGGGAGCGCCGGCGTTTGGCGATCCGGTCGCGGCCCACCGGCTCGCCGGCCTCGTCGTGGAGGCGATCGACGGTGGGCGACTGACGGAGGCCCGGGCGCTTCTGGCCGCCCACGGCCGGGACCCGGTGCTGGCGACCGTGCTGGTCGCCGGCCTGGGGGCCGACGGCCTGGTCGACCTCCTGCACCCGGCCGCCGAGCAGTGGGCGCGAACCGGCGGTGAGGCGGCCGTCGTGCGGGAGGTGGTGCTCGCGGTCGCCGATGCGTTGGCTCTCGCCTTGCGCCACGGTACTTCAGCGGTGGGCATGGTCGACCTGGCGGCGGAGGTCGGCCGCCAGGAGGTGCCCCTCTCGTCCCTGGCCCTGCTCTTCGTCGGCGGCGCTCGGTTCCCCGCGACCTTCCTGCGCGAGGCGGCCACGGAGGTCGTGGCCCCGCTCAACGCCCAGCTCCGGTCCACCCCGGGCCTCGGCGTCGACCCCTGGATGGTGCCGGCCCGCGGCGAGGCCCTCGATGCCCGGGTGGTCCTCCTGCAGGCGGTGGCCCGAGACCACGAAGCCGCGGTTGAGGCCGTTGGGGCGATGGACCTCGACGACCTGCTGTCCCGCTCACTGGCGTACCTCGACGGTGGGGTCGCCGTCGCCCAGCTCCTCCTGGCCGCGACCACGCCCTTGGATGCCGACGGCGCCCCCGTCGTCGGCCCGTTGGTCACGGCATCGCCCGTGCACCCGGGTCGCGAGGGTGACAACGCCCGGCGGGTGATCGAGTGGATCGGTGCCCACCAGGAGGCTCCGCTCGCCGTGCAGGCCTCCCTGGGTCGGCTGGCCCGACCGTGGATAGGGGCCTTCCGATCGCCCGGATTCGAAGCCGTCGTGGCCCGACCGGTGGTCATCGACGAGGCGCTGGGTCGCGCCTGCCTCGTCTACGGGCAGGCCCTCGACCACGTGGCCGAGGAGCTGCAGGAGGCGGCCTGGACCTGGGCCGCCGTCGAACTCGATCCCCTCTCGGGGGCGGACGTCCGGGGGGTCGGCTTCGACGCGGTGGGCAGCGTGCTCGGCATCGTGACCGTCACCGGCCTCGACGCCGAGGCGGAGCGGGCCGAGGCCCGGGACCAGCAGGTGCTGCGGGAGGGCGCGCTGTGGCGGCGGGTGACCCGTCTGGCCCTCGACCGTCTGCCGTCGCCGCTCCGCCCGATCGCCGGGCCGGTGGCCGACGCGGCCCTGGACCGGATCCTCGAACGCGCGGACCACGAGCTGCGCCACTGGTCCGAGCTACGGGACCTGCGGGTGGCCCACGAGTACCTCGCGCTGGACTACCTGGTGGCATCGACGCTCTGGGCCCACCGCGACGAGAACGGCCTGGTCGCCCCGCCCCCCGGTCTCCTCGCGGACCCGAGCCGTCCTGCGGCCGGCCTGCGCCACCCGCTCCGCCTGGATGCGACCGGTGTCGAGGCCTGGGCCCGCTGGCGGTCGGCGCAGGCCGACGGCGTCCCGGCGCCCCGCCAACTGGCCGGCGACCAGTTCCTGGTCGAGACCCGAGAGTGATGCCGGACGGGCCGGGCGAAGCGAGGTCGAGGGTCACAGCGCCTTGCGGACGATCTTCTCCTTGCCGCTGGTGTAGGGCGGGTACAGGAGGGCGGGGTCGGGAAAGGTCGGCTTGCGCAGCACGGACTTCAGGTTGGAGAACGTGTCGAAGCCGCTGCGGCCGTGGTAGCGCCCGATGCCGCTGTCGCCCACGCCGCCGAAGGGCAGCTCGGGCGGGGTGATGTGCAGGATCGTGTGGTTCACGCACACGCCCCCCGACGAGGTCCGCGCGAGCACGGCGTCGACCACGTCGTCGTCGTCGGCGAAGACGTAGAGGGCGAGGGGTTTGGGCCGGGCGTTGACCCGGTCGATGGCGTCGGCCACCGAGGTCACGGGGAGCACCGGCAGGAGCGGACCGAAGATCTCCTCCTGCATGATCTCGGCGTCCTCGGGCGTGCCCACCAGCACCGTCGGGGCGATGTAGCGCTCCTCGGCGTCGGTGGTCCCGCCGATGGCCGCCTCGCCCCCGCCGGCCAGCAGGCCCGAGAGGCGGTCGAAGTGGCGGTCGTTGACGATGCGGGCGTAGTCGTCGCTGGCCTGGGGGTCGGCGCCGTAGAAGTCGGTCACCGCCGTGCTGATGTGCTCGATGAGCTCGTCCTGGACGGACTCGTCGACCAGGACGTAGTCGGGGGCGATGCAGGTCTGGCCCGCGTTGAGGAACTTGCCCCAGGCGATGCGGCGGCCGGCCACCTGGAGGTTGGCGGTGCGGTGCACGATGGCCGGTGACTTGCCGCCCAGCTCGAGGGTGACCGGGGTGAGGTGCTTGGCCGCGGCCTCGGCGACCACCCGGCCGATGCGGGTCGAGCCGGTGAAGAAGATGTGGTCCCAGCGCTGCTCCAGCAGTTCGGTGGCCACCTCGGGGCCGCCCTCCACCACCTGGACGGCGTCGGAATCGAGGTGGGTGCGCAGCAGGTCGCTCAGGACGGCGGAGGTGGCGGGGGCCAGCTCGGAGGGCTTGACCACCGCGGCGTTGCCCGCGGCGAGGGCGGCGGCCAGGGGCTCCACCAGCAGCTGCACGGGATAGTTCCACGGGGCGATGATCAGCACGGTGCCGAGGGGCTCGGGCTGGATACGGCCCCGACCGGGCATCGCGGTGAGGGGGAGGCCGACCCGTCGGGGCTTGGCCCACTTGGCCACGTTCTTGCGCAGGAGGCCGACCTCCGAGGCGGTGACCCCCAGATCGGTGGCCCACGCCTCCATCGAGGGCTTGCCCACGTCGGTGGCCAGGGCGGCCAGGAGCCGGTCCTCGCCCTCCTCCAGCAGGTGGACCAGGGCGTCCAGCTGTCGCTGGCGCCACTCGACCGGACGGGTCGCTCCCCGCTCGAAGGCGGCCCGGGCGGTGGCCACCGCGGCGACAGGAGCGGTGGTCTCCCGGGCGGCGGAACCGTCCGGGGTCTCAGCGGCGGCGGGGCTGGTCTCCGTGGTGGCCATGGCCAGTGTCTACCGCCGATCCGACCGGCTCGGCCGGCCAGGCCAAGGAGTCGGCGGCCAGCACCTGTCAGGGGGTGAGGGCCTGGGCGGCGCGGAGGAGGCCGGCGCGGGCCTGCAGGAGGCGGGCGTCGACGGTGAGCTGGTCAGCCGCGGCCCGGACCGAGGCCCGCTGCTCGACGAGCTCCTGGCCGAAGCGGAGGGCCCGGGCGCCCCGCCAGACGTCGGGGCGGTGGTAAGCCACGACGGGATCCAGGGCGGTGCCGACCGTGGCGGCCACGGCGTCGAGCCGGCGGGCGAAGGCCTCGAGGTCGTCGGCGGTGGTCATGGGTGGAATATACTGAAAATGTATGTAAACGGCCAGGGCCGTTGCCGGGCGGGGCAAAGGGACGAGAACGGCGGCGGGGAGCGCCGGTAGCGTGGCCGTGTGCCCGAGGTCGATGTGTCCGAGAGCGAGCCACGTGTGCGAATCGGGGTGCTCGGCTGCGGCAACGTGGGCGCCGCCCTGGTCGGCCTCGTCGAGGCCCAGGGCGACATGATCGAGGCCCGCACCGGCCTGCGCCTCGAGGTGGCCAAGGTCGCGGTGCGGAACATGTCCCGCGAGCGGCCCGTCGAGCTGGCCGACGGCGTCCTCACCAACGACGCCGCGGCCGTCGTCGAGGACCCCGACATCGACCTCGTCGTCGAGGTCATCGGCGGCATCGAGCCGGCCCGCGAGCTGATCGTGCAGGCGGTCAAGGCGGGCAAGCCCGTCGTCACCGCCAACAAGGAGCTGCTGGCCAACCACGGCGCCGAGCTCTTCGCCGTGGCCGAGGGGGCCAGCGTCGACCTGCTCTTCGAGGCCGCGGTGGCCGGGGGCATCCCCCTCATCCGCCCGCTGCGGGAGTCGCTCGCCGGCGAGCAGGTCCACCGGGTCCTGGGGATCGTCAACGGGACGACCAACTACATCCTCACCCGCATGAGCGAGGACGGGGCCACCTACGGCGAGGCCCTGGCCGAGGCCCAGAGCCTGGGCTACGCCGAGCGAGACCCGACCGCCGACGTCGAGGGCTACGACGCCGGGGCCAAGGCGGCCATCATCGCCACGATCGCCTTCGGCGTCCGGGTCGTCGCCGGCGACGTCTACCACGAGGGCATCTCGGGCATCACGCCCGCCGACATCACCTTCGCCCGCCGCCTCGGCTACGAGGTGAAGCTGCTGGCCATCGCCGAGGCCGAGTCCGGCGACGACGGCGTGACCGAGGTCGCGGTGCGGGTCCACCCCGCGATGGTCCCGGCCCACCACCCGCTGGCCTCGGTGCGGGACAGCTTCAACGCCGTGTTCATCGAGGGCGACGCCGTGGGCGAGCTGATGTTCTACGGGCGGGGCGCCGGCGGCGGCCCCACCGCCAGCGCGGTCCTGGGCGACGTGATCGACGCCGCCGTCAACCTGCGCCGGGGCTCCCACGCCACGGTCGGGGCGCTGGCCCGGGCCCGCATCCGGCCCATCGACGACGTGACCTCGGCCTACTACCTGAACCTCGAGGTGGCCGACGAGCCCGGCGTGCTGGCCCAGGTGGCCGGCGTGTTCGGCCGCCACGGCGTGTCCATCCGCTCCATGGAGCAGGAGGGCCTCGGCGGCGAGGCCCGCCTCATCTTCATCACCCACGAGGCCGTCGAGCGCGACGTGCAGGCCACCCTCCACGACCTCCGGGAGCTGGACGCCGTCGCTCGGCGTCGGCACCGTCCTGCGGGTCGTCGGCGACGGCCCGAGCTGAGCGACTCACGGTGAAGTACGTCAGCACCCGGGGCCAGGCCCCGGTCCTCGGCTTCGGCGACGTCCTGCTCGCCGGCCTGGCCACCGACGGCGGCCTCTACGTCCCCGAGGCCTGGCCCGACGCTCGGCGTCGAGGACCTGACCGACTGGGCCGAGCGCCCGTACCAGGACATCGCCGTCGAGGTCATGGCTCCCTTCGTGGAGGGCGACATCGAGCGCGACGAGCTGGCCGACCTCGTCGCCCGGGCCTACGCGTCCTTCGACCACCCCGACGTCACCCCGCTGCGCGACCTCGGCGACGGGCTCTGGCTGCTCGAGCTCTTCCACGGACCGACGCTGGCCTTCAAGGACGTCGCCCTCCAGCTGGTCGGACCGCTCTTCGAGCGGGAGCTGGAGCGGCGGGGTGAGCGGGTCACGATCATCGGCGCCACCTCGGGCGACACCGGCTCGGCGGCCATCGAGTCCACCAAGGACCGCGACGGCATCGAGATCGTGATGCTGCACCCCCACGGCCGGGTCAGCGACATCCAGCGCCTGCAGATGACCACCGTCGACTCGCCCAACGTCCACAACCTGGCCGTCGAGGGCACCTTCGACGACTGCCAGGACCTGGTGAAGGCCATGTTCGCCGACGAGTCGCTCCGGGCCGACCTGCGCCTGTCCGCGGTCAACTCCATGAACTGGGCCCGGCTGATGGCCCAGGTCGTCTACTACGTGTACGCCGGCTCCCGGCTCCTCGGCCCCGCCACCCCGGCCGTGTCCTTCTCGGTGCCCAGCGGCAACTTCGGCAACATCTTCAGTGGCTGGGTGGCCCGCCGCATGGGCGTGCCCATCGCGCAGCTCATCTGCGCCAGCAACCGCAACGACATCCTCACCCGCTTCTTCGCCAGCGGCGTGCTCGAGCTGGGCGAGGTGGTCCCCACCATCAGCCCGAGCATGGACATCCAGGTGTCCTCCAACCTCGAGCGGCTCATCTTCGAGCTCCACGGCCGTGACGCCGAGGCCACCACCGAGCTGCTCCACGCCTTCCGTTCCGACGGCCGGGCCCAGCTGGCGGAGACCCGCCTGGCCGAGGTCGACGAGGTCTTCGACGCGGGCACCGTGGACGACGACCGCACCCGGACCGCCATCGCCGGATGGGAGCAGCGGGCCGGCATCGTGGTCGACCCCCACACCGCGGTCGGCCTGGTGGTGGGGGAGGCCCAGCGTCGCAACCCGGACCTGCCCCTGGTCTGCCTGGCCACCGCCCACCCCGCCAAGTTCGGCGCCGCCGTCGAGGCCGCCGTCGGCCACCCGGTCCCGCTGCCCCCCCGTCTGGCCGGAGCTCGAAGGCCGGCCCGAGCACTACGAGGTCGTCCCCAACGACCTCCACGCCGTCCGCGCGAGGGTTCGCGCCCTCACCTCATGACCCCACCCCACGTTCTGGCGCCTCTTTCGGCGGCCAGGACGACCGGAACGGGCGCCAGAACGGGGAGAATGGGCGGGTGAAGTACGTCGTGTGTGTGCCTGACGGTTGTGCCGACGAGCCGACCGACCGCCTGGACGGGCGGACGCCCCTGGAGGCGGCCGACCTGCCGACCCTGCAGGGCCTCGCCGCCCGGGGAACCGTGGGCCGGGCCGCCGTCATCCCGCCGGGGCTGCCGCCGGGCAGCGACGTCGGCAACCTGTCGATCCTGGGCTACGACCCCGCCGTGCACCACACGGGGCGGGCCCCCATCGAGGCCGCCGCCCTCGGCCTGCGCCTCGCCCCCGACCAGGTCGCCTTCCGCTGCAATCTCTCGACCGTCGGCGGCGACGGGACGATGGTCGACTTCGCCGGCGGCCATCCCTCCACCGAGGAGGCGGCCGAGGTCATCGCCGCCCTCCAGGCCGAGCTGGGCGGGGGCGAGATCGAGTTCCACCCGGGCGTCCAGTACCGCCACATCGTCGTCGCCCCTGAGTCCTGGGCCGACGCCGAGTGCGTGCCGCCACACGACCTGAGCGACAAGCCGATCGTGCTGCCCGAGCGGCCCCGCCGCGGGGAAGCTGATCGAGGTCATGGACGCCTCCCGGGCCGTCCTGCAGCGGTTCGACCTCACGGCCAACCAGGTCTGGCTCTGGGGCCAGGGCCACCAGCCCCAGCTCCCCTCCTTCCGGGAGCGCCACGGCGTGGCCGCCGGGATGGTCACCGCCGTCGACCTGGTCCGCGGCCTCGGTGTCCTCACCGACATGCAGGTGGTCGACATCCCTGGCGCCACCGGCTGGTACGACACCGACTACGAGGGCAAGCGGGACGCCGCCCTCAGGGCGCTGGCCGACGGCGCCGACCTCTTCGTCATCCACGTCGAGGCCACCGACGAGGCCGGCCACGCGGGCGATGTCGACGAGAAGGTCAAGGCCCTGGAGAACTGGGACCACCGCATCCTCCCCGGCCTGATCGAGGGACTCGACGCCATGGGTCCGTGGCGCCTGCTCCTGCTTCCGGACCACGCCACGCCGGTGGACCTCAAGACCCACACCAGCGGCCCGGTGCCCTACCTGCTGGTCGACTCCGCGGCCGACGGCCCTGGCGGCTCCTACACCGAGCCCGGCGTGGCCGACGCCGCGATGGTGCCGGGGCACGAGCTGATGGACCGCCTCCTGGCCCACGGCTGAGGGCAGACGACGCGACCACGGGGCGTGGGGTGCCGTCGCCGACCGTCGGGGGCACGCGGCATCACGCTCGCTGCTCGCCGGACCGAAACCGATGCAGGGAAGAGTGCGTGGGGTCGGGCCGGTCGTCGTCCTGGGCGGGATCGACGTCAATTGTCACATTCCGTGGCCGGGCAAGATCCTCGAGGCAATAGCTGTCGGAATCCGACAGCTATTGCCTCGAGAGATGCCGGCGACGAGGGCTGAGGCGGGGCTGGAGCCGGGTTCGGTCACCCTGCGTGGGAATCGGCTCCGACACGGGGCGAGCCGACCGCTCGAGGGCCCCCGACGACGGGCAGCCCGTCCCCACGCCCCCGTGGTTGCCGCGTTGTCGGTTGTCGTTCCTTGGCCTAGGAGAACCGGGTCACGTAGCCGCGGTGGCGGAACGTGCGGAGCATGGCGGTGACGTAGAAGACACCGAGGCCGGCGAGGACGATCGTGCCCGCCAGGGCATAGGCCAGCTGGTCCCAGGGCAGCGGCTGGCCGTCGATGACGGTCCGGGCGGCGGCGAAGACGTGGGTGGTGGGCAGGACCCGGGCGATGGGCTGCAGGACCGGGGGTAGGGCCTCCACGGGGTAGAAGACACCCGACAGGGGCATCACCACGAAGAGGATCCCCCACGCCAGGACCTCGGCGCTCTGGCCGAAGCGCAGCACGAGGCCGACGACGAAGAGCGAGATCGACCAGCCCGCCAGCAGGAGCAGCAGGCCGATCGGGACCAGGGCCCAGCCAACCGAGGTGATCGAGAAGGCGAAGAAGGCGAAGGCCGCCAGCGCCACGACGGTCATCGCAACGGTGAGCTTGGCCAGGCCGAACAGCGCCACCCCGGCGGCGTACTCCAGCTCGGTCAGCGGTGTGGCCAGCAGGTTGAGCAGGTTGCGGGACCACGTTTCCTCGAGGAAGCCGGTCGAGGCCGCGATCTGGCTCTGGTAGAGGACATGGAAGAGCAGGATCCCGGCCAGCAGATAGGTGACCCCAGCCTGCGCGGCGTCGGCGCTCTGGTCGGCGATGAAGACGCCGAGCGAGCCCCAGAGCAGGACGTCGACCACCGGCCAGATGAAGACGTCGAACCAGCGGTGCGGGCTGCGCATGAGGACGTAGGCGTGACGCCGGGAGACGGCGGTGACCCGGCGGGCGTTCACGACGCCTCCCCGCGAGCGTTCTGGTGGCTGTCCCGTGCGGTGGAGCGCACGCTGCGGCCACCAGAACGGGGTTCGGCCTGGCCGGCGGCGAGGTGGAGGAAGACATCCTCCAGGGACTCGTGGCCGTGCTCGTCGAGGATGTCGGCAGGAGTGCCGTCGTGTACGACCCGGCCGTGCTGGAGGAACACGACCCGCTCGCAGAGCCGCTCGACCTCGTCCATGTCGTGGCTGGTGACCAGCAGGGTCGTGCCGTCCTCGGCGTTCAGTGCCTCGAGGGCGGTGCGGACCCGGAGGGCGACATCGGGGTCGAGCGAGGCGGTCGGCTCGTCGAGCACGAGCAGGGACGGCCGGTGGATCACCGCTTTGGCGATGCCGATGATCGTGCGCTGGCCCGAGGACAGCTCCACGCACATCTGATCGGCCAGGTGGGCCACGTCCAAGCGCTCGAGGGCCCCCGCTACGGCGTCCTCTCCGGCGGGGGCACCGCAGAGGTCGGCGAAGATCCCCAGGACCTCCCGCACGCGCAGTCGGTCGGGCAGCGGGAGATACCCCGCGGCGAACCCCACGTGCTCCATGGCCCGGCTCCGGGCCTTGGGCAGACGGTGGCCGAAGATCTCGACCGAGCCCTCGTCGGGCGTGATGGTGCCGAGGCACATCAGCAGCGTCGTGGTCTTGCCCGCCCCGTTCGGACCGAGCAGGGCCACCCGCTCGCCGGGGCGCACCACGACGTCCACCCCGTCCACGGCGCGTGTCGAACGGAAGCTCTTCACCAGTCCCTCGGCGCGCAGAGCTGGTGGGGCGGCGTCCATGACTGCAGTCTGGGGCATCCCTCCCAGTGGCGCTCACCGATTTCGGGCCCGTCTGTCGCGCCCCCGCTCGTCGGGCCGGACTGCTGGCTGCGAGACACGCGGTCCGGGACGCGGATTTCGGGCCCGTCTGTCGCGCCCCCGCTCGTCGGGCCGGACTGCTGGTTGCGAGACACGCGGCCGGATGCAGGGGCGGCCGGGTGGTGGGCGGCGGGGGGATGGTTGTCCTGTCGAACGCGTGTCGGTACGCTGGTCCTTGTCGCTACCGGCGGCACCCACCGAGTACTCCGATGAACCCGTCTGCGGGATCCGGGGTGGGTGGCCCTCCGATTTCCCCCTCGGCTTTCCGTGTCGGGCGCTCGGAGGACGGTGACGGCAGTTCGGAACTCCGAGAGGCCGCGCTCGCGGCTGACGGTGCAATCCACCGGTCGAACGAGGTTTCCAATTTGAGCATCGCCACTGGCGAAACCGACCGCTCAGCGCTCGAGTCCAAGGACCGCCAACAGCTCGCCACCATCGCGCGGGCCCTGGGCGGCAAGCCGACGGCTCGGACACGCAAGGACGAGCTGGTGGAGATGATCCTCGAACTGGCCGACGAGGGGGCGGGAGCCCCGGAACGAGATGGGGACACGATGAGTGACCAGACGACCGAGGACGCTCCGGCGACCACGGACACCAACGGTTCACGGGACGCGGGGGACGCGTCCGTCGACACCGGGCGTGACGACGCCCGGGCCGAGAAGGCCGACCGGGACGACGACGCCCCGCGCCGGTCGCGGTGGCCGGTCCCGGTCCGACAAGGGCGACGACCGCGGTGACGACGCCCGGGCCGAGAGGGCCGACCGGAGCGTGTCTTCGGGTGACGACAAGCCCGACAAGGACCGCGACCGCGGCGAGGCGAAGCCCGACGACGGCGAGAGCCGACCCGAGCGCCCCGGCAGCCGGGGCGGCGGGCGCAACGGCAGCGGCGACCGCGACCGAGGTGACCGCAACCAGAACCGTGGCAACCAGGGCGGCGGCCAGCGCAACCAGAACCGTGGCAACCAGGGCGGCGGTGGCAACCAGAGCGATGACGCCGAGCCCGGCAACCGCAAGCGGCGCCGGCGGGGCCGCAACCAGGGCCGGGAGCAGGAAGAGGAGAACGTTCCCGTCGCCAATTGGGACGGCGAGCCCGTCGAGGTGGCCGGCCTGCTCGACCTCCGCGACGAGGGCTACGGCTTCCTGCGCCTGAGTGGCGCCCTGCCCTCCCGGGACGACGTCTACGTCTCGGTCAAGCAGGTCCGCCAGTTCGGCATGCGCAAGGGCGACCGGGTCACCGGCGCCAGTCGCCCGGCCAACCGCAACGAGAAGAACCCGGCCTTGCTGCGGGTGGACACGGTGAACGACATGGACCCGGAGAAGGCCAAGGCCCGCCCCCGGTTCGAGGACCTGACCCCCCTGTTCCCCGACGAGCGCCTGAAGCTCGAGGAGGACGCCGATCCCGGCAACATGACCGCCCGGATCATCGACCTCATCTCCCCGATCGGGAAGGGTCAGCGCGGCCTGATCGTGTCGCCGCCGAAGGCGGGCAAGACCACGATCATGAAGCAGATCGCCAGGTCGATCGAGACCAACAACCCCGAGGTCAAGCTCATCGTGCTGCTCGTGGACGAGCGGCCCGAAGAGGTGACCGACATGCGCAGGTGGGTCAAGGGCGAGGTCATCGCCTCGACCTTCGACCGTCCCGCCGACGAGCACACCTCGGTGGCCGAGCTGGCCATCGACCGGGCCAAGCGCATGGTCGAGATGGGCCAGGACGTGGTCATCATCCTGGACGGCATCACCCGCCTGTCCCGGGCCTACAACCTGGCGGCCCCGGCGACCGGGCGGATCATGTCCGGTGGTATCGACACGGGTGCGCTCTACCCGCCGAAGCGCTTCTTCGGTGCGGCCCGGAACCTGGAGGAGGGTGGCTCGCTCACCATCCTGGCCACGGCGCTGGTGGAGACCGGCTCCAAGATGGACGAGGTCATCTTCGAGGAGTTCAAGGGCACCGGCAACATGGAGCTGCGCCTCGACCGCAAGCTGGCCGAGAAGCGCATCTACCCCGCCATCGACGTGGACGCCTCCTCCACCCGTCACGAGGAGCTCCTGTTCGAGCGCAAGCAGCTCCAGCAGGTCTGGAAGCTGCGCCGGGTACTCTCCGGTCTCGCCGACAGCGGCGGTGGCGGAACACAGGCCGGCCTCGAGCTGTTGATCGACAGGCTGAAGACCTTCAAGAACAACGACGAGTTCCTCGCCGAGGTGGCGAAGGGCCCGTCCATCGCCGGCTGACACCGGCATCGGGACACACGAAGACACGGAGAACGACATGCGCGCCGACATCCACCCCGAGTACACCGAGACCACCATCACGTGCTCGTGCGGCAACACCTTCACCACCCGCTCGACGGCGGGCGACGCCCTCCACGTCGAGCTGTGCGGCGAGTGCCATCCCTTCTACACCGGCAAGCAGAAGCTGGTGGACTCCGGTGGTCGCATCGACCGCTTCGAGCGCCGCTACGGCCGCCGCAAGAACGCGCCCACGGGCCCCTCGGAGTCCTGAGCGCCAGCTCGACCCTCCCGCCGGAGCAGCGGGCGGCGCTCCACGCCGCCAAGCTGCGGGCGCTGCTCGCCGAGAACATCGGCGAGACCGATCTCGAGCCCAGCACGTTCCCCGGAGGCGCCGCCGCGCGGGCCGGCCCCCGGGGCTGGTTCCTGGCCGGCGACGAGGCTGCCCGGGCGCTGGGCCCGGCCCTGGCCTGGGCGGTGCGCCACGACGTGGAGGACCTGAGCGTCCTCGCGGAGGACGGCACCGACGTCCTGGCCCGCCGGGCCGCGCTGTTCGAACCGGCCCCGACGGTCTGGCTGGTCGACGGTCACGCGTTGCACGCGGTCACGACCGTGCCGGCCGTGGATCCTCCGGACGCTCCAGCCCCCCTGACCGAGGAGTTCGCCCTGCTGCTCGCGGAGGCCGGCGCCGATGTCGTCGTCGAGCACGGCGTCGTCGCCGGAGAGGTCCTCGGCCTGGAGATCGCCCGGGTGGTCGTGACCGACGACGGCATCGCGGCCCTGGAGGTCGGCGTCGGGCGCCATGACCGCGAGGCCTTCACGATGGTCCACGGTGACCTCCCCACCCGCGACGCCCTGGCCCTGGTCGTCGCGACCGTGCGCGAGAACCGCCGGGCGGGCGCCGAGTCCCACCCCCTCAGCCGACTGGCCCAGGAGCGCTGGGTCCGGGCCGTGTTGACCAGGCGACCTGACCTCGTGGGAGCGGCCCGTCTCGAGCCCGTCATGCCGTTGCTCCCCCGGGACTCGGTCAAGGACGTCATACCCGCCTGCCTGTTGGGCGAGGACCTCGAGGGCTCACCCCTCGTGGTCGCCTGCTCGGTGGGCATCGACCTCGACCTCGTCCCCACCGCGGCCGAGGTCCGGGCCCATCACGCGCCCGCCGCCCGCCTCCTGCTGGCCGTGCCCGAGCGGGATGATCATCCCGTGACCCGCCGGATCGCCGGGCGACTGCGAGCGCCGGCCGAGATCGTCGTTCTCCCGGACGACTGGCGCTCTGCGGCCGTAGGTTGATCCCCGTGTTGGAACGGCTGGTGGACTTCGAGCGGGAGTTCGACGACATCGAGGCCCATCTCGCCGATCCGGACGTGTTCGCCGACCAGGAGCGCTACGTCGCCCTGACCCGCCGGCACAAGGAGCTCGACGCCATCGTCACGACCGGACGGGCTCTACGCCAGCACCAGGAGGACCTGGTGACGGCCCGGGAGATGCTCACCGACGCCTCCGGCGAGGACCGGGAGATGCTCCGGGTCGAAGTCGACGACGCCGAGGCCGCCATCGCCGAGCTGACCGAGCAGTACCGCCTGCTCCTGTTGCCCAAGGACCCCAACGACGACAAGAACGTCATCGTCGAGGTGCGGGGCGCGGAGGGCGGCGAGGAGGCGAACCTCTTCGCGCGGGACCTGTTCGAGATGTACCGGGCCTTCGCCCAGCGCATGGGTTGGGGCTTCGAGCTGCTGGGCAGTCAGCCCTCCGACATGGGCGGAGTGAGCGAGGCGTCGTTCCGCCTGATCGGTGACGGGGTCTGGAGCCGACTGAAGCACGAGGGGGGCACCCACCGCGTGCAGCGCGTCCCCGTCACCGAGTCCCAGGGGCGGATCCACACCTCATCGGCCACCGTCACGGTGCTGCCCGAAGCCGAGGAGATCGACGTCCAGATCGACCCCAACGACCTGCAGATCGACGTCTACCGGTCATCGGGCCCAGGCGGCCAGTCGGTCAACACCACCGACTCCGCCGTGCGCATCACCCACAAGCCCACCGGCCTCGTCGTGGCCATGCAGGACGAGAAGAGCCAGCTCCAGAACCGGGCACGCGCCCTGGTGGTCCTGCGGTCCCGGTTGTTGAAGGCCGAGCAGGACGCCGCCGCGGCCGAGGCCTCGTCGGCCCGTCGCAGCCAGGTCGGCTCCGGCGGTCGGGCCGACAAGATCCGGACCTACAACGTCAAGGAGAACCGGCTCACCGACCACCGCATCGGGCTCACCCTCTACAAGCTCGACAAGGTGCTGGCGGGGGAGTTGGACGAGGTCGTCGACGCCCTGGTGGCCGACGAGCGGGCGACGCAGTTGCAGGGTGACGGCTAGCGGCCTCACCTGGGCCTCGCTCCAGCGCGAGGTCAGGGACCAGCTGCAGGCCGCGGGCCTGGCCACGGCGGCCCAGGAGGCGCTCTGGATCTGTGAGGCGGCCTCGGGCCACGAGGGTGCGGACCACCTGGTGTTCGCGGAAGGGGTCCCGACGCACCGCAACGTGGCCGCAGTGGACCGCATGGTCGGGCGACGCCGGGCAGGAGAGCCGATCCAGTACGTGCTCGGCCGTTGGGCGTTCCGGAGCCTGGACCTCTTCGTCGACCGCCGGGTGCTGATCCCCCGGCCCGAGACCGAAGTCGTCGCCGGCCTCGCCATCGAGGAGGTGGACCGCCGCCGGGCGGAGCAGGGGAGCCGGGTGCTGGTGGCCGACCTCGGCACGGGCTCGGGGGCCATCGGGCTTGCGGTGGCCACCGAACGCGCGTGGGTCGACGTGTGGCTGACCGACGCCTCGCCTGACGCCCTCGCCGTGGCCCGGGCCAACCTCGCCGGCCTCGGGCGGCCCGCGACCCGGGTGACCGTCGCCGAGGGCGAATGGTTGGCGGCCCTGCCCGACGACGCCCGGGGCACCCTCGACGTGATCGTCAGCAACCCGCCCTACATCGCGGAGCACGAGGACCTGCCGGAGGCCGTGGTGGTCTGGGAGCCGTCGTCGGCCCTTGTCGCCGGGCCGCTCGGCACCGAGGACCTGGACCTCCTGGTGGACGAGGCCCTGTCCTGGCTGGCGCCGGGCGGTGCGCTGGTCCTCGAGTTGGCACCGCAGCAGGCGCAGGCGGTCGCTGCACGGGCCCGGGACCGGGGTTACCACGAGGTCGAGGTGCACCGCGACCTCGCCGGTCTCGACCGCGCCGTGGTGGCCCGGACTCGGGGCGCCACCTCGCAGAACCCGCAAGCTGTTGCCGCGGAGACAGCGGCGGAGGTGCTCGCCGGTGGTGGGACGGTGGTGCTGCCGACCGACACCGTCTACGGCCTGGCCGTGCGAGCCGACCGGCCGGGCGCCGTCGAACACCTGGCCCTACTGAAGGACCGCGGCACCGAGCAGCCCGTGGCCATCCTCGTGGCTTCGGTCGAGCAAGCTGAGACCGTCGGCGTCCTGCCCGACTGGGCTCGTCCGATGATCGAGCGGTGGTGGCCGGGTCCTCTCACCCTGGTCCTGCGCCGCCGCCCCGGCCTCGCCTGGGACCTCGGCGACCCGGCCGACACCGTCGGTGTCCGCCTTCCCGACCACGACCTGGTCCTCGCGCTGGCCGAGGCCGTCGGGCCCCTGGCCACAACCAGCGCCAACCGCCACGGGGAGCCCACGCCTGTGACCGCCGCCGAGGCCGCCGCCGCCCTCACGGGGGCGCCGAACCTCGTGGTCGACGGCGGGCCCTGCGCCGGCGAGGCGTCCACCGTCCTCGACGCCACCGGTCCGGAGCCGGTGGTCCTGCGGCCGGGCCCGATCGCCGTGACCGATCTCGGCCTCGGCTGAGCACGACGGTCGTCTACTGTCGGGCCGTTCCGAGGGTCGGGGGTACCGGATGTTCTCACGCAAGAAGGCCGAGCAGGAGGCGGCGGTCGCCCAGCTGGGCGACGTGACGTTCTTCGAGGGGTTCACGCCCGAAGAGCTGGCTCGGGTGGCCGATCTGGCCGACGAGGTCGAGGCTGAGGCCGGGGCCGAGCTGATGGACCAGGGCCGGCCGGGCCTCGAGTGCTACGTCATACTGGACGGCACGGCAGGGGTGTACTTCGGTGGCGAGCACATCGCCACCCTCGAGGCCGGCTCCATGGTCGGGGAGATGGCGCTGATCGACCATCGCCCCCGCTCCGCCACCGTCGTGGCCGAGAGCCCCATGCGCCTCCTGGCCTTCGACACCCGCCACTTCCGGGCCCTGCTCGACGAGCTGCCCAAGGCCAGCCAGCGGGTGATGTCGTTGCTCAACGCCCGCGCCCAGGAGAACGCCGCCCGCAATGACACGTGACGGGCTTCAATCCGCTCAGCCTGTCCGGCGCCGCCCAAGCTGAGGGTCGCGGCGACGGCTCCGGCTGGCGCCGGCGCAGCCGCGACCGCGTCATCCATTGCTCAGAGGTTCAGGCGGCCCTCGGCCGTGCGGTGGGCGACATCGCCGACGTGCTCCTCGCCGTCGAGTAGCGCAGCCAGGACCGCCGGATCGTCGGAGACGGCCCAGGCCCGGGCGCCGTGCGGAGTGAGGGTGGCGGCGATGGCCTGGACCGGGCTGCCGTCCCGGTCGTGCATGACGGTGTAGGTCTCGATGGTCACGGGGCCGTCGTGGTCGGTGACGAAGGCCCGGGCGGGCACCACGTCGACCTCCTCCTGGGGGCGGGCCGACCGGAAGCCGTGGGCGGGTGGGTTGGCGCCGTACACGCCGAAGGCCTCCTTGCTGGCCAGGCCCCCGTTGGCCGACACCAGGCCGAGGTCGCCCGGGTGCTCCCGGAGGACGTCCACCATCGTGGCCACGGCGTGGGTGACGTAGTTGTTCCACGGTCCGCCGGCGAAGCTCATGCCGCCGGTCACGGTGAGGTCCCGTTCCTCGGTCACCCCGACGGCCCGGGCGGCCATCCGTACGGCCGAGGGGAAGCAGGAGTAGAGGTCGAGGTGGGCCACGCCGTCGGCGGCGGTGTCCGCGAGGGCCAGGGCGGTGCGGCCGGCGGCGGCCATCGCGGCGGATTCATGGAGCGACCGGCGCAGTGAGACGTAGGGCTCGTCCGCCTCGGCCGCGGAGTGGGGGAACACCCACCGATCACGGCTGATCCCCAGCGCCTCGGCCCGTTCGACCGAGCAGCACACCAGCGCGGCGGCCTGGTCCAGCATCTCGTAGCTGTTCATGCGCTTGGTGTACGGGAACCCGACCATGCGGTTGTCGGGGCCGGCTTCGGCGACCTCCTCGGCGGTGTACCGGGTGCGCTTCCAGGCGTGGGGGTTGTCGGCCGCGATCTCGCTGAAGCGGGCGTAGAGCTTGCCGAGCGCGGCGCGGTGGGCCGTGACGGTCTGGCCCTCCGCGGCCCGGAGGGCCACGTCGAAGAGGGGGTACACCTGGATCGGCAGGCCGATGCCCAGGGCGACCTCGTCCGGGTGGTTCATGTCCAGGTCGGCGCCGACCATCTCGTCGGGCGCCGAGCCGGCCTGGTCGGCCCAGGCCAGCCTTTCGCCGGCCCGGCGGGCGGCCCGGGCGGTGCGCCAGGCCTCGGCCCCGCCGATCAGCACGGCGTCGGCCCGTCCGGCCAGCACATCCTCGGCCACCCGGTGGACCAGGGCCTGGGGCGTCTGGCCGCCGCCGGTGGTGTAGGTGGTCCGGGCGCCGGTCGCTCCCACCCGCTCGGCCACCAGGCGGCCCGGGTCGGAGTAGCGCCACGACAGGATGCTGACGACCCGGATCGAGTCGAGGCCGGCGAGCAGGCCCGTCACCCCCGCGTCGGCCTCGGCCCGGTCGGCGGCCTCGGCCAGGAGGTCGACCGGCTCGAGGGGCTCGGCCCCCTCGTCGACCCGGTGGCTGAGCTGGCCGACGCCGACGAGGACGGGGGTACGGGGGTCGAGGGGCACGACCGGCAAGCTAGATGGCGACCGCGTGTCCGTAGAATCCGGTCATCGACGTCCTGGTGCTCTGTACGGGCAACATCTGCCGCTCGCCGATGGCCGAAGTGCTGTTGGCCGACGCCCTGAGTCGCCGCGGCTTCGATGCCACGGTGACCTCCGCCGGCCTGCTCGACGACGGCCGCCCGGCCAGCCCTCACTCGGTGACGCTGATGGCGGAACGCGGTCTCGACCTGTCGGGCCACGCCAGCCGCCAGATGACCGCCGAGATGCTGGAGGCCGCGGACCTGATCGTCGGCATGGAGCGGCGTCACGTCCGTGAGGCCGCCGTGGCCGCCCCCGATGTCTGGCCCAGGGCCTTCACCCTCCCCGAGCTCGCCCGCCGGGCGACGGCCGCGGGGCCCCGGCCCGATGGCGTGCCGGTGGCCGACTGGCTGGCGTCGCTGGTCGAGGGCCGGACCACCGCCGACCACCTCGGCGAGGACGCGGCCGACGACATCGCCGACCCCATGGGTCGCAACCTGCGTACGTACCGGAAGTGCGCCACCCAGCTCGACGAGCTGATCGAGGTCGTCGCCGACCACCTCGTGCCCGCTGTCCCGTCCGAGTCCAACCCGACCCTCAGGAGCACCACCGCATGACCTGGTCCACCGACCGTGACACCGAGCTGTTCGACCTCCTCGACCAGGAGTTCGAGCGTCAGAACACCACGCTGCAGCTCATCGCGTCGGAGAACTTCACCTCACCCGACGTCATGGAGGCGACGGGCTCGGTACTGACCAACAAGTACAGCGAGGGCTATCCGAGCAAGCGCTACTACGGCGGCAACCAGATCATCGACGACGTCGAGGAGCTGGCTCGTCAGCGGGCCTGCGCCCTGTTCGGCGCCGACCACGCCAACGTCCAGCCCCACTCGGGCGCCAATGCCAACGTGGCCGTCTACCAGGCCCTCCTCGAGCCGGGCGACAAGGTCCTCGGCATGAGCCTCGACCACGGCGGGCACCTGACCCATGGCTCGCCGGTCAACATCAGCGGCCGTCTCTACGACTTCGTGGCCTACGGCGTGACCGAGAGCGACGAGCGCCTCGACTACGACCAGATCCGCGACCTGGCCAAGGCCGAGATGCCGAAGATGATCCTCGCCGGGGCGACCGCCTACCCGCGACGCATCGACCCCGAGCCGCTGCGGTCGATCGCGGACGACGTGGGCGCGCTGCTCATGTTCGACGCCGCCCACATCGCCGGGCTCATCGCCGGCGGTGTCCACCCCGACCCGGTGCCGTACTGCGACATCGTCACGTTCACCACGCACAAGACCCTGCGGGGGCCCCGGGGCGGCTGCATCCTGGCCCGTGAGGAACACGCGGCGGCCATCGACAAGGCCATCTTCCCCGGCCTGCAGGGCGGCCCGCTGGAGCACGTCATCGCGGCGAAGGCCGTGGCCTTCCGGGAGGCGGCCATGCCCGAGTTCCGGGACTACGCCGCCGCCATCGTGGGCAACGCCGCCGCCCTGGCCGCCGCCCTCGGTCAGGAGGGCTTCCGCCTGGTCTCCGGCGGCACCGACAACCACCTGATGCTCGTCGACCTCCGCAACTTCGACGCGGAGCTGACCGGCAAGGACGCCCAGACCGTGCTCGACCGGGCCGGGGTCACCCTGAACAAGAACACGATCCCCGACGACCCCCGCTCGCCGTTCGTCACCAGCGGGCTGCGCATCGGCACGCCCGCGGTGACCACCCAGGGCATGGGCGCGGCCGAGATGACCCTGATCGCCGGCTTCATCGCCGAGGCCCTCCGTGAGCGGGAGGACGACGCCGCGCTGGCATCGGTGCGCAGCCGCGTGGTCGAGCTCTGCCGGGGGTTCACCCCCTACCCCTGACCCTCCGTGGTCGTCACATTGCTCCGCTCCGCTCCGCCGGCTTCGCCGATCAGGGGAGCGATCTGAGCTGCTGCGCTCCGCTCCGCAGCGGCACGCTGGCCCGTTGACCGCTGAAAGTGGCGAGAACGACCACATTGTGTGTATTCTCGGATCGCAACGAGGCGGCCGGCGGGAAGGGCGTCTCCAAGGGCGGGGCGGACGGTCGGCGGGGCGACCCGCCGGCCGTTCCGCGTGTGAAGGAATCCGCAGGAGCACCTGCCGGATTTCTGGTCTCCGGAGGCGATCCGGGATGGCGTAGCCATGCGCGTCGCTGCGGAGCGGAGCGGAGCAGCTCGACCGACGGTCCACGACGGCGACGCCGGCGGAGCGGCCGCGGAGCGATGTGACAGGGTGGGGACTGTGAGAGCCAAGCTCGTGGTCCTGGGCGTGGCCTTCACCGTCACCTTCGTGCTCACGCCGGTCGTGCGCCGGATGGCCGAGCGCTACGGGGCGGTCGTGGCCCCCGACGAGCGTCGGGTCCACTCGGTGCCCACCGCCACCGTCGGCGGCGTGGCCATGTTCGCCGCGCTCGTGGCTTCCTTCGCCGTGGCCTGGCGGCTGGACGGGTTCGCCGCCGTCTTCGAGGGCTCGAGTCAGCCGCTCGGCGTGCTCCTGGCCGCCGCCGTCATCTTCGCCGTCGGCCTGACCGACGACCTCCGGGAGGTCTCGGCTCCGGCGCGGGTGGCGGGCATGGTCCTGGCCGGATCGATCCTGGTCCGCTTCGGCGTGAGCATCCTGTTCCTGCGCATCCCGCTCTACGACCTGGTGCTGCTGTCACCCGACCTCTCGGCCCTCATCACGGTGTTGTGGGTGGTGGGCATGGCCAACGCGGTGAACCTGGTCGACGGCCTCGACGGCCTGGCCGCCGGGATCGTGGCCATCGCCTCGGGCGCCTTCTTCCTCTACAGCGAGCAACTGGTCGACGCCGGGGTCATCGGCGAGAACAACATCGGTCCGCTCGTCGCCCTCATCACCCTCGGCATCTGCCTGGGCTTCCTGCCCCACAACTTCAACCCGGCCAAGATCTTCATGGGTGACGGCGGGGCGTTGCTGCTCGGCCTGCTGATGGCGGCATCGACCATCTCGGTCGGGGGGAGCCAGAACGAGCCCTTCAGCGGGCAGGTGTACTTCTTCTTCGCTCCGCTGTTCATCCCCCTCTTCATCCTCGGGGTCCCGATCATCGACACCCTGTTCGCGATCATCCGCCGGGCGTCGCGTCGCTCGGGCGTGGCCACCGCGGACAAGGAGCACCTCCACCACCGCCTCATGCGCCTGGGCCACGGCCAGCGCCGGGCGGTGCTCATCCTCTGGGCCTGGACCGCCGCGTTGTCCGGTCTCGTGCTCTACCCGGCCTACACCGGCAAGGGCGACGCGGTGCTGCCGCTGGCGGTGCTGGTGCTGGGCTTCGGGCTCTACGTGTTCTTCCACCCCGGCACCCGGAAGGGCAACGGCGAGGCGCCCGCGACGGTCAGCTCGGCAGGCGGCGACGAGCTGACCTAGTGTCCGCGGCGATCCGCGCCGCCCTTCTCCTCGGGGAATTTGCGCGTTCCCGATGCCGTGGATAGATTGTGCAAGCATTCACAAGCTCTCCGGCGACGGAGGGCAGCGCCGCCAGTGCCGCCGACGCCGACCAGGACCTCCCGTGAACCTGAACCCGTTCCGAGACCTAGGAGCCCGAGAGGGCGACGGCCTGGTCTTGGCGTTCGAGCTCGTGCTCACCACCACGATCTTCGGGTTCATCGGCTTCTGGATCGACGGCAAGCTCGGCACCACCCCGTTCCTGACCATCCTCCTCGCCGCCTTCACCCTCACCTACGAGGTGTGGAAGATCGTCACCACCTACGACTCGACGATGGCCGAGCACGCCGAACGGCGCCAGCCGCTGCGTCGGGGTCCGGCTCGATGACGATGACCGACACGCCCGACAGCGTGCTGCCCGACGCCACCGCCGCCCCCGAGGCCGACATCGCCCGGGACATGCTGCGCCGGATGGTCTGGGTGGCGCCGGCCTTCGTGCTCGGTGGCTTCCTGGGTTGGGGCGTCGACGGTGCCCTCTCCGCCCTGTTCGCCCTCGGCCTCGTGGCCGCCAACTTCGCCGCCGCCGCCGCCCTGATGGGCTGGGGCGCCCGCACCTCGCCCACCGCCCTCGGCGCCGCCGTCCTCGGTGGCTACGTGGTCCGCCTGGGTGTCCTGCTCGGCGTCCTCTGGCTCGTCAAGGACCTGGCCTGGGTCGAGATGGTCCCGCTGGCCATCACCCTGCTCGCCACCCACCTCGGCCTCCTGCTCTGGGAGACCCGCTACGTCTCGCTCTCGCTCGCCTATCCCGGTCTCAAGCCCGGGACTCACACGGAGGGTCAGAAGTAACCGTGTTCGCCATCGACTTCCCGCCGGTCAGCCACGTCATCGAGTGGCCCGAGTTCCTCTTCGAGGACACCCCCTTCGCGGTCAACAAGGTCGTGTTCCTCATGTGGATCTCGGCCTTGATCTCGGTCGGCTTCGTGATCCTCGCCGGGCGGAACTTCAAGATGGTGCCGAAGCCCCTCCAGAACATGGGGGAGTCCTTCTACGGCTTCATCCAGAACGGCATCATCCTCGAGACGATGGGTCCGGACGGTCTGAAGTACACCCCGTTCCTGGGCTCCCTGTTCATCTTCGTGCTGAGCTGCAACTTCTGGGGGATCATCCCGTTCGCCCAGATGCCGGTGAACGCACGGATCGCCCTGCCGTTCTTCCTGGCCCTGTTGGTCTGGGTCATCTTCGTGGTCGTCGGCATCATGAAGCAGGGGCCGCTGGGCTACCTCAAGAACACCGGCTTCCCCCCGGGGGTGCCCAAGGCGCTCTACCTGCTGGTGACCCCCATCGAGCTGGTCTCGACCTTCATCGTCCGGCCCCTCTCCATGTTCGTCCGACTCTTCGCCAACATGCTGGCCGGCCACCTGCTGCTCGTCAGCTTCGCCGTCATCTGCGCCGCCCTCTGGGCCCTGCAGCCCACGGTGGTCATCCTGCCCTTCTCGTTCGCCCTGCTCGTCGCGCTGACCGGGTTCGAGATCCTCGTGATCTTCCTGCAGGCGTTCATCTTCACCATTCTCGCTGCCGTGTACATCGGCAGTTCGATGCATCCAGAGCACTAGGAGGAACCGTGCTGGACATCCTGACCATCGCCGCCCAAGCGGAAGGCGAACTCGAGGCCGGCCTGACCGCCGTCGGACGAGGCATCGTCTACGGCGGCGCAGCCATCGGCCCCGGCATCGGCATCGGCATCGTGGTGGGCAACGCCATCACCGCCATGGCCCGCCAGCCCGAGGCCGCAGGCACGGTGCGAACCACCATGTTCCTGGGCATCGCCTTCACCGAGGCCCTCGCGCTGTTCGGCTTCGTCCTCGCCTTCATCATCACCGGCTGAGGTCGTGATGCGAACCCGACTGCTGCTGAGCGGGGTGGTCCTCACCCTGGTCGCCCTCTTCGGGTGGACCGGGACGGCCCACGCCGTGCAGCGAAGAAGAGCTCCGCGAGGAGTGCATCCACATCCTGGAGGAGGGCGGGACCCCGACGACTGCCACGAGGCGCCGAGTCCCATCCTGCCCGAGACCAACGAGCTGATCTGGGGCGGCCTGTCGTTCCTGATCGTCTTCGGCCTGCTGGCCAAGTTCGGCTTCCCGGCCATCAAGAAGGGCCTGGCGGACCGCGAGGCCAAGATCCAGGCCGACCTCGACGAGGCCGAGTCGGCCAAGGCCGCGGTCACCGGCAAGGCGGCGGAGTACGACGCCAAGCTGGCCGAGGCCCGGCACGAGGCGGCCCGGATCATCGAGGAGGCCCGCCAGGACGCGGACGCCTACCGGTCCGACAAGCGGGCCGAGGCCGACGCCGAGGTCGCCCGCATCCGCGAGCAGGCCCAGGCCGACGTCGAGGCGTCCCGGACCCAGGCGATCGCCGACATCCGGGCCGAGGTGGCCACGCTGGCCATCGGCGCCGCGGAGCAGGTCGTCGGTCAGAGCCTGAGCAACGAGGCCAACGTCGCCCTGGTCGAGCAGTTCATCGACTCGGTCGGGGCCAAAGGCAGCAACTGATGGCTGAGGCCAACCGCACCCAGGCCTACGCCGCGGCGATGTACGCGGTGGCCAACGCCGAGGGCCAGCTGTCCTCGGTCGGCGACGAGCTCTTCACGCGTCGCCCGGGCCATCGAGGACAACGACGCGCTGCGGGACGCCCTGGGCGACCCGCACCTGCCGGCGGAACGTCGGCAGCAGATCATCGAAGAGCTCTTGGGCTCCCGGTCCTCCGACGTGACCCTCGCCTTGGCCTCCCTGGCCGTGGCCGCCGGTCGCGGGCGGGAGCTCCCGGCGATCGTCGATGCCCTGCTGTCGATGTCGGCCACCGAGGTGGGCCGGCAGGTCGCCGAGGTGCGCTCGGCCATCGCCCTGACCGAGGACCAGCAGCAGCGGCTCGCCGCCTCGCTGACCGCGGCCACGGGCCACGAGGTCGACGTCCGTGTCGTCGTCGACCCCACCGTGGTCGGCGGCCTGGTGGTCCGGGTGGGTGACCAGGTCATCGACGGCTCGGTCCGTCACCGCATGGCCCAGCTCCGCGACTCACTGTCCGCCCGCTCCTGATCGTCACTCCTGACATCGCACGAGGAACCAGAGGAAAGACGCCGACATGGCTGATCTGAACATCGACACCACGGACATCACCGCCGTCCTGCGCAAGAACCTCGAGGGCTACACGCCCGATCTCGAGGTCACCCAGGTCGGCCGCGTCCTCGAGGTCGGCGACGGCATCGCCCGGGTCTCCGGCCTGCCCGACGCCGCCGTGAACGAGCTGCTCGAGTTCGAGGGCGGCACCATCGGGCTCGCCCTGAACCTGGACGAGGAGTCCATCGGCGCGGTGATCCTGGGTGAGGGCGAGGAGATCGCCGCCATCGAGGAGGGCTCGCCGGTCAAGGCGACCGGGCGCATCCAGACCGTCCCCGTCGGCGACGGCCTCATCGGCCGCGTGGTCAACGCCCTCGGCGTCCCCATCGACGGCAACGGCCCGCTCAACACCGACCTCACCCGACGCATGGAGATCCAGGCCCCGGGCATCACCCGGCGCAAGCCGGTGCACGAGCCCATGCAGACCGGGATCAAGGCCATCGACGCCATGACCCCGATCGGCCGGGGCCAGCGCGAGCTGGTCATCGGCGACCGCAAGACGGGCAAGACGACCATCTGCATCGACACGATCCTGAACCAGGCCGGTCAGGGCGTGAAGTGCATCTACGTCGCCGTCGGTCAGAAGAGCTCGACGGTCGCCCAGACGGTCAACACCCTGCGGGAGTACGGCGCCATGGAGTACACGGTCGTGGTGAGCGCCCCGGCCGCCGACCCGGCTCCGTTCAAGTACCTCGCTCCCTACGCCGGCTGCGCCATGGGCCAGCACTGGATGGAGAACGGCGAGCACGCCCTGGTGGTCTACGACGACCTCTCCAAGCAGGCCGAGGCCTATCGCCAGATGTCGCTGCTGCTGCGCCGCCCGCCGGGCCGCGAGGCCTACCCCGGCGACGTCTTCTACCTGCACAGCCGCCTGCTGGAGCGGGCCGCCAAGCTGTCCGACGCCGAGGGCGCCGGCTCCCTGACCGCCCTGCCGGTCATCGAGACCAAGGCCGGCGACGTCTCGGCCTACATCCCGACCAACGTGATCTCGATCACCGACGGCCAGGTGTACCTCCAGGACGACCTGTTCAAGTCCGGTGTGCGACCCGCCGTCGACGTGGGCATCTCGGTGTCCCGTGTGGGTGGTGACGCCCAGATCAAGGCCATGAAGTCGGTGTCCGGCACGCTGAAGCTGGACCTGGCCCAGTTCCGTGAGCTGGAGGCCTTCGCCACCTTCGGCTCCGAGCTGGACAAGGTCTCGGCCGCCCAGCTCGAGCGGGGCTATCGGCTGACCGAGCTCCTCAAGCAGGGCCTGAACTCGCCCATGCCGGTCGAGGAGCAGGTCGTGTCGATCTTCGCCGGGACCAACGGCTACCTCGACGTCATCCCCGTCGAGGACGTCAAGCGCTTCGAGCACGAGCTGCTGGACTTCGTCAAGACCCGCCACGGGATCATCCTCGAGACCATCCGGGACAAGGGCACCCTGCCCGACAACGACGGCCTCGACGAGGCGGTCAAGCAGTTCGCCGAGCAGTTCGAGCCCAGCGTGGACCTCGTGGACGAGCCCGACGCCGAGGAGCAGGCCGACGCCGAGAGCCACGGTCGTGGGTGGTCGGGCCGAGGCCCACGCTGCCCGAGGTCGAGATCGAGCGCGACGACGAGGACGAGGACGAGTAGGCCCTCATGGCTGGTGGCCAGGAACGGATCCTCCGGCGTCGCATCGCGGCGACCGAGTCGACCAAGAAGATCACGCGCGCCATGGAGCTGATCGCCGCGACCCGCGTCGTGCAGGCCCAGGAGCGCACCCGCAAGGCGCGCCCCTACGCCGAGCAGATCACCAACGTCATCCTGGACCTGGCCGGGGCCGGGGCGACCACCAACCACCCCCTCCTCGCCGAGCGGGAGGAGGGCGGCAAGGCCGCCTTCGTGGTGGTCACCTCCGATCGCGGCCTGGCCGGCGCCTACAACTCGGCGGTCATCCGGGCGGCGGAGCGGGAGATCCAGGCGGCCCGCACCGAGGGCCTCGACTACTCGCTGTTCGTGGTCGGCAAGAAGGCCCTGACCTACTTCCGCTTCCGCGGCTACAAGATCGACCACGTCTTCCTCGGCAAGACCGACCGGCCGACCTACGAGGACGCCCGGGAGATCGGCCGAGCCGTCGGCTCCGCCTTCGAGTCCGGTGAGCTGGCTCGGGTCGACCTCGTCTACACGCGCTTCCTGTCGGCCGGCAGCCAGAAGGTCGTCGTCCGGCGCTTCCTGCCCCTGGCGATCGACGACGGCGACCCCGAGGGCGACAACCTGCGGGCCGACTTCGAGTTCGAGCCGTCCCCCGACGGCATCCTCGACGTCCTCGTGCCCCGCTACGTCGAGGCCCGCCTCTACGCCGCCCTGCTCGACGCCTCGGCGTCCGAGCACGCCTCGCGGCAGCGGGCCATGAAGGCGGCCACCGACAACGCCGAGGAGCTGATCATCAGCCTGGCCCGGGCCATGAACCGGGCCCGCCAGGACGCCATCACCACCGAGATCATGGAGATCGTGGGTGGGGCCGAGGCGCTGGCCCAGGGCGGTGCCGGGGAGGACGACCTCCTGCCCGACCACCTGAGCCAGCTGCACCTCTTCCCGTCCCACCTCTCTGACCGAGAACACCTTCCCCGACCCCATCACGCCGAGCCCGCGCCCTCGTGAGCCCCGCCCCCAGAGGAGACCTGAACCGATGACCGTGACCGAGCAACCCCGGGACCGCGCTGAAGGAAGGCCGCATCGTCGGCATCGCCGGCCCCGTGATCGACGTCGAGTTCCCGCGGGGGCACCTGCCCGAGATCAACACCGCCCTCGAGCTCGACGTCGTCATGGACGGCGAGGCCACCACGATCGTGGCCGAGACGGCCCAGCAGATCGGCGACAGCCGGGTGCGGGCCATCTGCCTGCGGGCCACCGACGGCCTGACCCGGGGCGCGCCCGTGCGCAACCTCGGCCACGGCATCCAGATGCCGGTCGGCGAGGCCGTGCTCGGCCACGTGTTCAACGTCATCGGCCAGTCCCTCGACGTCGAGTCCGTGGACGGCATCGACGACCACTGGCCCATCCACCGGGACGCCCCCGCCTTCGACTCCCTCGAGCCCAAGGCTGCGGTGTTCGAGACGGGCATCAAGGTCATCGACCTCCTGACCCCTTACGTGCAGGGCGGCAAGATCGGTCTGTTCGGCGGCGCCGGCGTCGGCAAGACGGTCCTCATCCTCGAGCTGATCAACCGGGTCGCCACCCAGCACGGTGGTGTGTCGGTGTTCGCCGGGGTCGGCGAGCGCACCCGGGAGGGCACCGACCTCTGGATCGAGATGCAGGAGTCGGGCGTCATCGAGAAGGCCGCCCTGGTCTACGGCCAGATGGACGAGCCGCCGGGCGTGCGCCTGCGGGTCGCCCTGTCCGCCCTCACGATCGCGGAGTACTTCCGGGACGTGAAGCAGCAGGACGTGCTCCTGTTCGTCGACAACATCTTCCGCTTCGTCCAGGCCGGCTCCGAGGTGTCCACCCTCCTCGGCCGCATGCCCTCGGCCGTGGGCTACCAGCCCACCCTGGCCGACGAGATGGGCGAGCTCCAGGAGCGCATCACCTCGACCCGGGGCCGGTCCATCACCTCGGTCCAGGCCGTGTACGTGCCCGCCGACGACTACACCGACCCGGCCCCGTTCACGACCTTCACGCACCTCGACGCCACCACGGAGCTGTCCCGCCAGATCGCCTCGCTGGGCATCTACCCGGCGGTGGACCCGTTGGCCTCGACCTCCTCGATCCTCGCTCCCGAGATCGTCGGCGCCCGCCACTACGAGGTGGCCCGCCGGGTGCAGGAGGTCCTGCAGCGCTACAAGGAGCTGCAGGACATCATCGCCATCCTCGGCCTCGACGAGCTGTCGGACGAGGACCGGGTGATCGTGGACCGGGCCCGCAAGGTGCAGCGCTTCCTCTCCCAGCCCTTCAACGTGGGCGAGGTCTTCACCGGCCTCAAGGGCATCCACGTGCCCACCGAGACCACGGTCGACTCCTTCGAGGCGCTGGTGGACGGCGAGCTGGACGACCTGCCCGAGCAGGCCTTCCTGAACGTCGGTGACGCCGACAGCGTCCGGGCCAAAGCCGCCGAGCTGACGGGCGACTGACCGTGGCCCTGCAGGTGGAGCTGGTGTCGCCGGAGGAGATCCTCTTCTCGGGCGAGGCCCAGATGGTGGTCGTGCGCACGATCGGGGGCGGTGAGGTCGCCTTCCTGACCGGCCACGCCCCGTTCCTGGGTGCCTTGGACGAGGGTGAGGCCCGCATCCACGACTACGACGGCGGCGTCCAGAGCATCCACGTGAGCGGCGGCTTCGTCGAGGTCAGCCACGACAAGGTCACCATCCTCAGCGATGAGGCCGAGGTCGCCGGCGCCTGAGCCCTCCGGCGCCCGATCGCGGCGCCGGAACCGATCAGGTCAGAGGCACTGGGCGGTGGTCAACGGGAGGATGACGAGTAGGCCCTCCTGGGTCAGCGCGTCCAGGCCCTCGCACACACCGGCGATGTACTCCTCGCCGCAGCCGGCGGTCGAGGCGATGCTGTCGAACTCCGAAAGCCGGGCTCGCACCTCGTCGACCAGTTCGTCCGAAGGGGTGCCTTGGGTGTCGAACATGCGGCGGGCCTGGCGCACGTAGCGGTCGGCGAGATCGGCACAGGCGGCGCCGCCCTCGGTGGGCCCGACCGTGGTCCCGGTCGGCTCGGCGACGCTGGTGGCCGTCAGGTCGGCGGGGTCGGCGGTGATCTCGTCCTCACCGCCGTCGTCGGTGCAGGCGCCCAAGAGGAGCGCCACGGCGAGCAGGGAGAACAGGAGACGGACCTTCACGGGTTCGGCAACCTAGCGCCCCTACCGTGGCGGGATGCCGCGCCGCCACATCGGGGTCGTCCTGCTGGTCCCGCCCCCCGTGGCCCACGAGGTCGACGGACTGAGGCGGGCGCTCGGCGACGGGGGACTGGTCAAGGTGGATCCCCACATCACCCTGATCCCGCCGGTCAACGTCCGGGAGGACGAGCTGGGCGCCGCACTGGCCGTCGTGCGGGCCGCGGCGGCCTCGACCGGTGTGCTCACCCTCGACCTGGGCCCGGTGGCGACCTTCCTGCCGGTGAGCCCTGTCGTCTTCCTGGCCGTCGGCGGACCGTCGTTGCCGACGGTGCACGCGTTGCAGGCGTCGCTGCACGAGGGGCCTCTGGCCCGGCCGCTCAGCCACGACTTCGTGCCCCACGTGACGGTGGCCGACGACCTCGCCCCGGAGCGCATCCCCGAGGCGATGTCGGTCCTGTCCGGCTACCGCCACACGATCGTGAAGGTCCGGCACCTGCACGTCATGGAAGAGGTGCGGGACGAGGAGGCCCGGCGGGTCTGGCGGCCCCTGGCCGGGATCGCCTTCGGTCCGCCGTCGGTGGTGGGTCGGGGTGGCCTGGAGACGGTCATCGAGGTCCACGACCGGGTGCCGCCGGATGCCGGGGCGCTCGGTGGGGAGCAGGACCCCGCCGATGTCGTCCTCGTAGCCCGGCGGTCTGATGTCGTCGTGGGACTGCTGGGGGGCCGGGTGCGGGGCGCCAAAGCCTGGCTCGAGTGGGTCGAGGTGGACCCGGTCGTCGAGGGCGAGGGTGTCGGCACCCAGCTCCTGGTCGCCTTCGAGTCCGTGGCAGCCGACCGGGGGGCCGAGCGGGTCTACGCCCGGGCCGAGCCGGGGGAGCGGGCCGAGTCGTTCCTCGCCGGTCGCGGCTGGGCCCGCGAGGACCCGCCCCCCATGGTCCGGGGCCGCATCGGCCCCGTGGGTGGCCCCGGCTGACGCGGTCCTGGACCTTCCCCTGCGCCGGTTCCTGCTGGGGGTGGTGAAGGCCCGCGGCTTCCACCGCTTCGCCGACCGGGCGGCCCGGCAGTGCGGCGACCGTGAGCCGGCTGCGCTCACGGCTCGTTACCGGATCGACCGGCTGTCCGACCACGCCGGGTGGCGAACCTGAACCCCGGCCGGAAGGGAACGCAACGTCCGCCCCAGCCATCTGGTCGAAGCCACCACCGTGGACGAGGACGACACGCAGCATGACGGCCGCGTCGTAGGTACAGCACGGCGCCCGGCTGGGCGGATGGCCGCAGTGCGGCAGTAGCGTCGCCGCCTGTGAGCACGACGTGGACGCGAGCCCTGGTGACCGGTGCCTCGAGTGGGATCGGGGAGGTCCTGGCCCGGCGGTTGGCGGCCGAGGGCACGGAGCTCGTCGTGGTGGCCCGGGACCGCAAGCGGCTGGAGGCGTTGGCCAAGGACCTGACCGAGCGCCACGGCGTCGAGGTCGAGGTGCTGCGGGCCGACCTCAGCAAGAAGGCCCAGACGGCCGCCGTGGTCGAGCGGCTGCAGGACGCCGGCTCGCCGATCGACCTGCTGGTCAACAACGCCGGGTTCGGGACCTACGGGCCCTTCGTCGAGCTGGACCCCGACGAGGAGGAGCGCGAGGTCCAGGTCAACTGCCAGGCCCTCGTCCGGCTCTGCCACGCCGTGGCGCCCGGGATGGTCGCCCGGGGATCCGGCACGATCGTGAACGTGTCGTCGCTGGCCTCCCGGGCGGCCGCGCCGAAGAACGCCGTCTATGCCGCCACCAAGGCCTTCGTCAGCCACTTCTCCGACGCCCTGCACGAGGAGCTGCGGGGGAGCGGGGTCACGGTCACCGTGGTGGAGCCCGGCTTCACCCGCACCGAGTTCCAGGAGCGGGCCGGCCTGACCGAGAACGCCGGCATGCCCGACTTCGTCTGGCAGACCGCCGAGGAGGTCGCCGACGCCACGCTGGCGGGCGCCCGCAAGGGCCAGGCCCTGATCGTGCCCGGGACCCACAACCGGGTCGCCGCCGGCCTGTCCGCCCTGGTGCCGAGGAACGTGAAGCGCCGAGCCGTCGGGATGATGTCCGGGCGGTTCTGACTGGCGTCTCTCGGCGCCACCCCTGACGGGGCCGAGGGTCAGCGAAGGCGATCCGACGGTCGGCCTGAAAATCGGCCGCCCGCCGAACGTGAGTACTCGACCGTCTACTGGCCGAGGGCGGTGTACTCCTTGAGCTTGGTGGCCCGGTGGCGGCCGTTGACCCGGCGGACGGTGCCGCTGCGGGAGCGCATGACCAGGGAGTCGGTGAACACGGCGTCGGCCCGGAACTGGACGCCCTTGAGCAGCTCGCCGTCGGTGATGCCGGTGGCGGCGAAGAAGCAGTTGTCGCCGGCGACCATGTCGTCGATGGTCAGGACCCGCTCGAGGTCGTAGCCGGCGTCGAGGGCGGCCTGGCGCTCGCCGTCGTTGCGCGGCCAGAGGCGGCCGTACTGTTCGCCGCCCATGCACTTCAGGGCGGCGGCGGTGATGACGCCCTCGGGGGTGCCGCCGATGCCGAACAGGATGTCGGCGCCGGAGTCGGGCCAGGCGGTGGAGATGGCGCCGGCCACGTCGCCGTCGGGGATGAGGCGGATGCGGGCGCCGGCCGCGCGGATCTCGGCCACCAGGTCCTCGTGGCGGTCCCGGTCGAGGACCACCGCGGTGACCTCCCGGACCGACTCGCCCTTGGCCTCGGCCACGGCGTGGAGGTTCTCGGTGACCGACAGCTCGAGGGACACCCGACCCTTGGCCTCGGGGCCGACGGCGATCTTCTCCATGTAGACGCACGGGCCCGGGTCGAACATGGTCCCCCGCTCGGACACGGCGATCACGGCCAGGGCGTTGCCCCGGCCCAGCGAGGTCAGGGTGGTGCCGTCGATGGGGTCCACGGCGATGTCGGTCTGCGGCGGCGAGCCGTCGCCGATCGCCTCGCCGTTGAACAGCATCGGGGCCTCGTCCTTCTCGCCCTCGCCGATGACGACGATGCCGTCCATGGGCACGCTGTTGAGCACGTGGCGCATGGCGTCCACGGCGGCGCCGTCGGCGCCCTCCTTGTCGCCCCGTCCCATCCAGCGGGAGGCGGCGAGCGCCGCCGCCTCCGTCACCCGGACCAGCTCGAGGGCGAGGTTGCGGTCGGGCAGTTCCCGTCGTTCATCGGCCATGCGGCGACGTTACCGTCCACCCCCGTATGGAAGACCAGCCGAGCGCCGCGGGACCAGACGATCCGACGGCGCAGCCGTCTCGACCGACCGAACTGAGCTATGAGCTCGACGAGTGGTCCACCGAGTCCCGGGAACTGCTCGACCGGCTCCTGACCACCAACGAGGTGACCCACGCCTGGCAGGGGGGAACGCTCTCGGTGGCCGACGACGACGAGGGGCTGGTCGACGAGCTCATCGGCGAGGTCGAGGCCACCCTGCTGCCGGCCCTCGACCCCGACGCCGAGAAGGTCGTCTACGAAGTGGCCGAGTGGTCGCCCGAGGACCGGGCCGACCTCACCGACGCCCTGGTCGAGGAGGGCGTGCGCTACGTCTTCGACGACATGGGTGACCTCGTCGTGGTGGCCATGGACGAGGACCGGGTCGACACGATCATCGACGAGCTCACCGACGAGGAGGGCGAGGCCGACGACGGCCCGGTCGCCACCGACGTGCTCTCCGAGCTCTTCGTCGCGGCCGACAAGCTGCGCAAGAGCCCCCGGGACGCCCGGGCCATCACCGACGCCCGGGACCAGGCGGCCGCGGTCATCGCCCTGCCGCCGCCCTACGGCTTCGAGCGCCGGACGTGGGCCCAGGTCGGCCTGCGGGCCGGCGCCCTGCGCAAGGCCCTGGAGGACGACGCCCCCGACGACGACGTCGTGGTCGAGGCGGCGCAGCGAGCTGCGGGACCTCCTCCACCCGATGGTCTGAGGCGAGGGATGGGTGCCGCCCGGCGAGGGGTAGCGTGATCCGGTGATCCTGGCGGAGTTGGAGGTCTTCCACTCCCGGCCGATCGCGCCTACGCGGCGGGTGGCCCTGGGACGGCGCCACCTCCCGCTGCACCCCGCTCCCGGCTTCGGTGGGATCCTCCTCGGCGGCATCGCCGCGGTCCATGTCGGTGACCTCGACCCCGACCTGGTGCCCGACCTGTACCGCCTGATCGACGATGTCGAGTACGGCCGTCGCGTGCCCCAGCCCCGACTGCGCTACCGGTTCCAGACCGATCGCATCGGCCTGACCAAGAGCCGGCTGCGCCTGGTGGGCGACGGTGAGTCCATGCGGTTCGCCTTCGACGCCAAGGCCGCCCCGGCCCAGTACCTCCTCGGCGCGGTCTACGCCGGTGCGGCCCTGCCCTTCAGCGACCGCCGAGCGGTGCTCAACGCGGTGCGCAAGGGCCTGCGGTGGTCGGGCACCGTCGGCGCCGAGCTCATCGCCCACCTGGGCGGCGCCGCCGGGCCAGGAGCCTGGTCCCCTGAGGCCTTCGAGGATCCGGTCCGCTGGGCGCTCGAGGTCCTGGGCTTCGCCGACGGCACCGACGGGGCCCTGGACCGTCGTCGCATCCAGAACCGCTTCCGCGAGCAGGCCCGCAGTGCCCACCCGGACCACGGCGGCACCGCGATCGGCGCGGCCGAACGGCTCTCGGACCTGGCCGAGGCCCGTCGGATCCTGCTCGAGTCGGCGTGACGCCCGGCGCGCTGCTGCTCACCCCGGGCGCCGGGTCGAACCGGGACAACCCGTCGCTGGTCGCCATCGAGGAGGCCGTCGCCCCGCTGCCGACCGCTCGCATCGACTTCCCGTACCGCCGGGAGGGGCGCAAGGCCCCGGACCGGGCCCCCAAGCTGATCGCCTGTGTGAACGAGGAGGCCGAGGCCCTGGCGGTCTCGGCGGGCGTCGAGCCCGGGAGCCTCGTCCTCGGCGGCCGCTCGATGGGGGGCCGCATGTGCTCCCTGGCGGTGGCCGCAGGGCTGCCCGCCGCCGGCCTGGTCCTCATCTGCTATCCGCTGCACCCGCCCGGCAAGCCCGAGAAGCTGCGGGTCGAACACTTCCCCCTGCTCGACCTGCCCTGCCTGTTCGTCTCGGGCACCAAGGACCCCTTCGGCACGCCCGAGGAGTTCGCCGTCCACCTGCCGGCCATCTCGGGCGAGGTCACGGTGCACTGGATCGAGGGCAAGCGCCACGACCTCAAGAACGCCGAGCCCGAGATCGTCGAGGTCGTCACCGGCTGGCTGGCCGGGCTGGCCTGAGGCCGGTGCCCGTCCCGCGCCGCTCAACGGTCCTCGGGGTTGATCTCCTCGAGTTCCAGGTGGGCCGTCTCCGGATAGGCCACGACGATCAGCACGGCCAGCAGGGCGGGGCCGAGGGCCACCACCGGCATCGCCGTGGCCAAGCCCCCGGACCGGTCCGAGAGGGCGCCCACGACCAGTAGGCCGACGGCCGATCCCGTGACGCCGAGGACGGTGATGAGCCCGTTGGCCCGGCCCCGAGCGGTCGTGGCGAACAACTCGGGGCCGTAGACGCCGAGGGCGGGCACGGCGGCCGCCCCGATGATCGAGGCCAGGATCGAGAAGATCCAGAGGCTCGCGCCGGTGCTCAGGTACATGGCCACCGTGAGGCCGACGCCACCGGCCATGGCCACGGCCCCGACGACCCTCCGGCCCCGGAGGTCGGCCAGGCGCCCGCCGATCACGATGCCGACGAAGCCCGGCGTGTTCGTGAGCAGGGTGAACGCCGTGATCCGGACGGCCGAGAAGTCGAGGTCGTCCCGCAGGAAGTCGTTGAGGAACTGGGAGGCGGGGGACACGAAGACCGAGAACAGGAAGGCCGATGCCGCCAGCAACCAGAACCGGCCACGATGGGCGTGGGCAGGCGGGCGTTCGACCGGCGGCCTCGAAGCGGGCCGACTCGGGCAGGCCCCGCAGGACGGACCAGGCGAAGGGGATGCCGAGGAGCGGCACCAGGTAGAGCAGTCGCCAGGACCAGGCGGCGAGGTCGGCGAGCGGCAGGAGCCACACGGCCATGCCTGAGCCCAGGGCGGCGGTCAGGGCCAGGATGCTCACCGTCCACGCCCGGGAGTTCCGGGGCACCAGCTCGGCGGCCAGGATGGCGATGAGCAGTGCCAGGGCGGTGGAGAGCCCCCGGGCCACCGTCTGGCTGAGCCCGAGCCAGGCCAGGTTCGGGACGAGGGCGCCGGTCGCGGTCGCGGCACACACGGCGTAGGCGCTGACCCGGATGAGGCGGCGCCGGCCGAGGCGGTCCGCCGTGGCCACCAGCGCCAGGGCGATCAGCACCCCGACCCGCACCGCGGCCAGCGTGCGTGCCCTGTGCCCTGTCGTTGGCGCCGAACTCGTCGGCGGCGAAGGTGATCGTCTGGGCGATGAGCGTCCCGGTGTAGCCGGCGATCAGCGTCAGAGCGGCCAGGGAGCTGAGGGCCAGGGTCGTCGGGGCGTCGAACCGGTCGGGGGGCATCCACCACGCGGCCGCCCGCCCGAGGGTGGCGTAAGCGGTGGCGCACGGGCCAGCGAAACCACGGCCGCCAGCCCGGCACGGCCAGCTCGTACTCGATGGTCTCGGTGACCTCGACGCCCGCCGTCGACCGCAGACCGGTGCAGCGAGCGCTCGTAGGCGAAGAACGGACCATCGGCGCAGGTGAAGCGGTCGCCGCCCGCCGGGATCTCCCGGCCACGAGATGGTCGTCGCGGGGGACTCGCGAGGGCGGCCAGGCGCTCACGGTCGTCGGGGACGTCGGGATCCAGCCGGTGAACGGTCGTGACGGTGCTGACGGTCGGGCCCCCGGGTGATGCGGCCCGGGACGGGTCGCGACGGCCGGGAGCATACTGGTGGGGTGAGTTCGCTGATCGTCCGTCCGAGCGGCCCCCTCGAGGGCACCATCCCCATCGGCGGGGCCAAGAACTCGGTGCTCAAGCTGATGGCGGCGACGGTCCTGGCCGAGGGCGACCACGTCCTGCGCAACGTGCCCGACATCGCGGACGTGGGTTGGATGGGCGAGTTGCTCGAGCACATGGGCCTCACCGTCGAGCTCGGCGATCACGAGCTGGCGATCCACTCGCCCGCCGACATCACCCCCGAGGCCCCCTACGAGCTGGTCGAGAAGATGCGGGCCAGCATCGTCGTCCTCGGCCCGCTCCTGGCCCGCTTCGGCGAGGCCCGCGTCGCCCTGCCGGGCGGTGACGACTTCGGCTCCCGCCCCATCGACATGCACCTGAAGGCGTTGGAGGCGTTGGGGGCCGAGGTGGAGATGGAGCACGGCTACGTGACAGCCCGGGCCGCCCAGCTGACCGGCGCCCGCATCCTGCTCGAGTTCCCCAGCGTGGGCGCCACCGAGAACGCCCTGATGGCCGCGGTCCTGGCCAAGGGCACGACGGTGATCGACAACGCCGCCCGCGAGCCCGAACTGGCCGACCTGGCCGCCCTCCTGAACCGGATGGGCGCCCAGATCCGGGGTGCCGGCTCCTCCACGATGACCGTGGAGGGCGTCGAGGCCCTGCACCCGGTCGAGCACACGGTCGTCGCCGACCGGATCGAGGCCGCCACCTACCTGGCCGCGGTCGGCATCGCCGGGGGTGAGGTCACCCTCGAGGGGGCCGTGCCGGACCACATGACGATGCTCGTGCAGAAGGTCGGCGAGATGGGCATGCGCTGCTCACCCGACGGGGGCGGGCTGTGGGTCCTGGCCCGGCCCCCGCTGCGCTCGGTCGACGTGTCCACCCTGCCCTACCCCGGCCTGGCGACGGACTACAAGCCGCTGCTGGTGGCCATGCTCACGGTGGCCGACGGCGTGGGCATCGTCACCGAGAACCTCTTCGCCGGGCGGTTCCGCTATGTGGACGAGCTGGTGCGCATGGGGGCCGACATCCGCACCGAGAGCCACCACGCGGTCGTGCGCGGGGTCCCCCGGCTGTCCGGCGCCCCGGTGCGGGCTCCTGACATCCGGGCCGGCGCTGCGCTGGCCCTGGCCGGCCTGGCTGCCGACGGCGAGACCGTGGTGGCCGACGCCGACCACATCGACCGGGGCTACGAGGACTTCGTCGGCAAGCTCACTGCGGTCGGCGCCGATATCCGTCACACCTGACTGGTTTTCGCTGCGCTCAGCACGTCGGGCGCCTCCCTCGTGGAACGTCGTGTCTGCTGGCCCGCTCCGCTGGCAGCGTCACTCGGGATCGCGGCCCGGGTCGTTGCCCTTGGTGGCCTTCTGGCGGGCCTGTTCCTGGGAGGCGCGGCGGTTGGCCACCACGAGCAGGACGGCCACCAGCAGGAGGGGGACGGCGACCATTGCGATCTCGTCCCAGCCGCCCTGATGGGCCAGTGTGACCACGTGCACACCGTACGGCGGGAAGCACACGGCCCGGTACTCGGTTGCACCAGGGCACACCCGTACACTCGTCGTGACGTCTCGAGGAGCGTCCCTGTGCCCGACAACCCGCTGGATGAGAAGGTCCGCGAGACCATCGAGGCCATCCGCCCGGCCGTGCAGGCCGACGGCGGCGACATCGTGTTCCACGGCGTGGACGAGCACGGCACGGTGAGCGTCGAGCTGGTGGGGGCCTGTGTGTCCTGCCCGGCCTCGACCCTCACCCTCAAGGCCGGCATCGAGCGGATCCTCATGGACCGGGTCGAGGGCGTGACCGCCGTCCGGGACGTCGCCGAGGACGACGAGACCCTCCTCAGCCTGTAACCGTGTGGGTGTGACGGGGGACGCGGCGCAGCTGCTGGAGCGGGCCCGGGCCGGCGACCGCTCGGCGTTGGCGCGGCTCCTGTCGGTGGTGGAGCGGGGCGGCGAGCCCGCCCGCCTCGTCGGCCGCCTGGCCCATGCGTCGACCGGTTCGGCCCACACCATCGGCGTCACCGGGCCGCCCGGGGCCGGTAAGTCGACGCTGACCTCGGCCCTCGTGCGGGTCGTTCGCGACGCCGGCCACCGCATCGCCGTCCTGGCCGTGGACCCCTCCTCGCCCTTCACCGGTGGCGCCATCCTGGGGGACCGGGTGCGCATGGGCGACCACGCCCTCGACGACGACGTCTTCATCCGCTCGATGGCCTCCCGTGGGCACCTCGGGGGCCTGTCGCTGGCGGCGCCGGAGGCCGTCCGGGTGCTCGACGCCGTCGGCTTCGGCTTCGTGGTGGTCGAGACGGTGGGGGTCGGCCAGGTCGAGGTCGAGGTGGCGGGGGAGACCGACACCACCGTGGTGGTCGTCAACCCCGGCTGGGGTGACGCGGTGCAGGCCAACAAGGCCGGCCTGCTCGAGGTGGCCGACGTCTTCTGCGTCAACAAGGCCGACCGGCCCGGGGCCGCCGAGGCCCGTCGGGACCTGGAGCAGATGCTGGACATGAGCGTCCACGGGGACTGGCGCCCTCCGGTCGTGGACACCGTGGCCACCGACGGCACCGGCGTGGCCGACCTGTGGGCCGCGATCCTGGCCCACCGGGACGCCATGATCGCCACCGGTCGACTCGACCGGGAACGGGCCGAGCGGGTCCGGGTCGAGGTCCGGCGCATCCTGGCCCGCCGCCTGATCGAGCAGGCCGAGGCCCGGGCCGTGGGTGATGGGCTTCGATGCCGCCTGCGCGGCCGTGGTGGCCGGTGAGGTCGACCCCTGGGAGGCGGCCGACCGCCTGCTTGCCGACGAGAGCTCCGAAGCGGTCCAATCGATCGTCCCTGACTAGCGTCCGGCCATGACCGAGACGCCCGAGGAGCTGGTCCACGTCGAGCGGGGCGACGACGGCGTGGCCGTGCTCACCCTGCGCCACGGCAAGGTGAACGCCCTCAGCGTCGCGCTCCTGCAGCAGCTGCAGGCCGCGGCCGAAGACCTGGCCGCCGACCCGCCCGGAGCCGTGATCGTCACCGGCGGCGACCGGATCTTCGCCGCCGGGGCCCAGATCACCGAGTTCCTGGACGACGCCGATGTGCTTCCGTCGCGGGTGGCGGACCGCAACCGCCTCACCGCCCAGGGCCACGCGTTCCTCATGGCCCTCAACGCGGTGGCCGCCATCCCCCGGGCGACCATCGCCGAGGTGGCGGGCTTCGCCCTCGGTGGCGGCTGTGAGCTGGCCCTGGCCTGCGACTTCCGCATCGCCTCGGACCGGGCCAAGCTCGGTCAGCCCGAGATCCTCCTGGGGATCATCCCGGGCGGTGGGGGCACCCAGCGCCTGGCCCGCCTGGTCGGTCCGGCCAAGGCCAAGGACCTGGTCTTCACCGGTCGCCAGGTGGGCGCCGAGGAGGCCCTGGCCATGGGCCTGGTCGACGAGGTGGTGCCCGCGGCGGGGCTGTCCGACCACGTCCGGGCCAAGGCGGCCGAGTTGGCCGGGGGGGCGGTGGTCGCCCAGGCTCTGGCCAAGCGGGCGATCGACGAGGGGCTCGACCGCAGCCTGGCCGAAGGCCTCACCCTCGAACAGGAGCTGTTCCTGGCCTCCTTCGCCACCGACGACGCGGCCTCCGGCATCAACAGCTTCCTGGAGCACGGCCCGGGCAAGGCCACCTTCACCGGGACCTGACCATTCCCGCGTACTGGCGCCCGATTTCAGGGCTGGGACACCAGGATCAGGCGCCAGAACGGGGTCAGACGTTGATGATGATCGCCTTGACGGTGCTGGTGCCGACGGCGTTCACGGCCCGCACTTCGACGCGCCGCGGGCCACGGGGCAGGCTCTGCAGGCGGAACGAGGTCTGCTGGCCGAGGACGCCGTGGTCCCGTCCCAGCGAGGGCACGGCCACGCGGTAGCGGGTGATCGCCGCGCCACCGTCGAAGACCGGCGGGCGCCACGTGACGCGGAACGAGTTGGTCGACACGCGCTGTGCTCGGACGTTGGTGACGGAGTTGGGGGCCGAGTCGGGGTCCAGGTAGGGGTTGATGAAGCCCGTGTAGTTGGCCAGGCGGGTGTACACCCCGGGGAACTTCGCCCGGGCGCAGCCGACGCCCCAACTGACCACGCCGACCTGGATCCGACCGCTGCCGCCGTCGGGCACGAAGAACGGCCCCCCGCTGTCGCCTTGACAGCTGTCCTGGCCTCCGTCGAGCTCGCCGGCGCACAGCATCTGGGTCACGATGTACTTGAAGTCCTGGTACGCCGAGGCGCAGGCGGCGTTGGCCCGGATCGGCACCTCGACCTCGTAGAGGACCTGCGGGAAGTTGAAGCCGTTGGCCGAGCGGTTGCCCCAGCCGGTCACCGTGGCGATGGTGTCCGGGGCCCAGAGACCGGCCTGGCCGTCCTGGACGGTCGGGATCAGCTCCTCGCCCCGCTCGACGCCGAGCTGGATGATGCCGACGTCGTTCGCGTAGGTGTCGGGGTTGAAGCCCGGATGGCTGCGGATGCGGCGGGCCGGGAGGCGGGCACCGCCACCGCCGGGAGCCAGTGTGTGGGTCCCGACGAGGACATCGATCTGTCTGGCGGTCATGCCCTCGAGGCAGTGGGCCGCGGTGAGGACGGTGTCGGGGGAGATGAGGGAGCCGCCGCAGAACTGGGCGCTGTAACGGCTGGCGACCGCGCGCTGGAGCAGGGCGACCTGGAAGGGGTACTCGCCCGGGTCGGCGGGCTGGCCGCCGACGATCTCGGTGTCGTCGCTCGGGGCCGGCGCCGGCGTGGCCTCGCCCGAGGCCGCCGCGGAGGGGAGGAGCGCGGCGAGGACGAGCAGGGGCGCGAGCAGGAGGCGGGAGCGGCCGGTCATTTCCGAGAGCATGCCAGGGAGGTCGATCGAAGTGCGAGCCGCGGCCGGGATCAGACGGTGAGGTACAGCCCGCGTACCCTGCTCAGGCCGACCTCGTTGACCGCCCGGACCTGGACCAGGTGCCGGCCAGTGGGCAGATCGCGGAGGACCGCATCGGTCCGGCTCCCGGGCACGGACAGTGACCGGCCGAGGCCCGGGAGGTCGACGCGGTAGCGCACGATGGCGGTGCCGCCGTCGAAGAACGGGGCGTTCCAGTCGAGGAACCCGGCGCCGAAGGCGGCGCGCCGGCGGAGCCCGGCGCACGGGGTCCGGGACGCTGTCGGGATCCAGGTACCGCTGGACGAACGCGTAGGCGGCGACCTCGGTGTAGATGCCGGGGAACCGGCGCCGGGCGCAGTCGGTGCCCGTGCTGACGATGCCCATCTGAACCCAGTCCGGGCCCTCGGGGACCAGTAGCGGGCCGCCGCTGTCGCCGTAGCAGGAGTCCTCGCCGCCGTCGACGAGATCACCGGCGCAGACCATCCCGGGGAACAGGCCGACGGGATAGGCGGTGGCGCAGTCGACGTCGGAGACGACCGGGACCTCGACCTCCCGGAGGTGGAGCGGGTAGTCCTGGTTGTCGCGTGCGATGTCGGTGTCGCCCCAGCCGATGGTCGTGGCCATGGTGCCCGCGGGGTAGAGGCCGAGGTCGCCGGGGACCGCGGGCCGCACGAGGCCGTAGGGCAGGTCCTGGCCCAACTGGATCACGGCCACGTCGTGCTCGAGGGTGACGTCGTCGTAGCCGGGGTGCAGGCGGATCCTTCGGGCCCGCACCCGCATGCCGCCCCCGCCCGGGGACAGCGAGTGGGTGCCGGCCAGGATGTCGACGTCGGCCGCGGTCGCGCCGACGACGCAATGCCCGGCGGTCAGGACCGTGTCGGGCGAGATGAGGGTGCCGCCGCAGAACTGGGCGTTCGCGCGGGTGGCGACCGCGTGCTGCAGCAGCGCCACCTGGAACGGGTACTCGCCGGGATCGGCGTGGTCGCCGCCGATGATCTCGCCGTCGGGGGCGGCCTCCTGGGCCGACGCCGCGGCCACGGGCAACAGGGCCAACGTGAGCACCAGCGGGGCGAGCAGGCGTCGTGCCGTCATCGGGGATCCCTTCTCAGCGGCGACAGCACCCGGACCCTAGGCACCGTCGTGAACCGTTCGTGCGCTCAGGCGGGGACGCGGACCGCCCGCGCCGGGCCGGTGCCCAGCGCGTTCCCCGCGGCGACCGTCACGGTCAGCGCGCGGTCGCCGGCCACGTTGCGGATGCGGACCTGGGCCCGTTCCCGCTGGTCGTCGAATCCCCCGTCCACCGCGGGCCTCGGCCCGACGACGATGCGTCGGTTGCCCGGCTGGACCGTGATCACGTGGTAGGTGACGGCTGTGCCGCCGTCGAATGGCGGTGGCCGCCACGACACGTGGAGGATCTCGCCCTCGGCGCCACGGCGCACGGCGTGGAGGTCCTGGACGAGGCCGGGCACGGTGTCGGGGTCGAGGTACGGCCGGAGGAACGGGCGTACGGCGTCGACCTCGGTGAACACCGCCGGGTAGTTGGGGTCACCGCAGCGGAACCCGCCCAGGACGAGCCCGACCAGCACCGGTCGGCCGCCGTCGAGCACGGTGAGTGGGCCACCGCTGTCGCCGAAGCAGGGGCTGACGTCGCCGCCGCCCGGGCCCAGGTCACCGACGCACAGCATCGTGCGGCCCCGGAAGAACTCGCCGTAGCGGGCCTTGCAGTCGGGATCGGCCACGATCGGGGCCTCGGCCTCCTGAAGACGGCTGATGGGCTGACCCCGCTCGTCCTCTCCCCACCCGGTGAACCGGGCGGTGTCGCCCGGCTCCCAGAGCGGGGCGTCGGCCGGGGCCACGAGGTCGATCGGGGTCACCGGGACCGACGGCGGGGCCACGAGCTGGATCGCGGCCACGTCGTAGAGGTCGCTGCCCCCGCGTCGCCCCGGATGGACCCGGATGTTGCGCACCGCGAGGCGCTCGACCTCGGCGGGGAGCAGGTTGATGCTGCCCACGACGATGTCGACGTCGGAGGGGCCGGCGCCCTGGACGCAGTGCGCCGCGGTGACGACCGTGTCGGGGGAGATGAACGACGCACCGCACACGAGGCCGGCGAAGGGATTGGACAGGTAGTGCTCGTCGAGGACGAGGGCGGCCATCCAGGGGTCCTCACCCGGCTCCGCGGGCTCGCCGCCGACCACCTCGGTCGGGCCGTGCTCGGGCACGGGTCCCACCTGGGCCGCAACGGGGTCGGGCCCCAGCAGGCCGAGGAGGACGAAGGCGGTGAGCAGCAGCGCTCGCATGACGGATCACTCCCGGGTTGTCGGCGCTCGCGATCGAGGTCAGGCGGGCATCGTCCGGGACCCTACTTCGCGGGTGGCCCTCCGGCGGGTTCGACGTCGGCGGCCGCCAGGTTGAGGGCGTTGTGGATGACGCCGAGGTGGCTGTAGGCCTGCGGGTGGTTGCCGAGGGAGCGGCCGGTGGCCGGGTCGAACTCCTCGCGAGAGCAGGCCGGTCTGGCCGGCGGCGGCCGACCAGGCCGGCGAACAGCTCCCGGGCGTCGGCGGTCACCCGACCCGTGGCCAGGTAGGCGTCGACCAGCCACGACGGTCATGAGGTGGAAGCCGCCCTCGGTACCGGGTAGGCCGTCGTCGCCGCGGTAGCGGTACACGGTGTCGCCCTCGCCGCAGCTCGCGCTCGACGGCGCCCACCGTGCCGAGGAAGCGGTCGTCGTCGGGCTCGACCAGCCCGTAGAGGCCGACGGCGAGCACCGAGGCGTCGACGTCGGTGCCGTCGTAGGCCGCGGTGAACGCGCCGACATCGTCCTTCCAGCCCCGGGCCAGGATGTCGTCGCGCGATCTGGTCCCGCAGCAGCTCCCAGTCGTGGTGGTCCCCGTCGACGAAGTCGGCGGCGACCCGGACCGCCCGGTCGACGGTGACCCAGCACATGACCTTGGAGTGCACGTGGTGGCGGGGGCTGCGCCGCACCTCCCAGATGCCGTGGTCGGGCTCCTGCCAGCGCTTCTCGACGGCGCCGACCATGGCCTGCACCAGTCGCCAGTGCTGCGCCCGACAGCGGCGCCCCTTCGGTGGCCAGCAGCCAGATCAGGTCGACGATGGGGCCGAAGACGTCGAGCTGGACCTGGCGCTCGGCGGCGTTGCCGACCCGCACGGGCCGGCTCCCGGCGTAGCCGGCCAGCTCGGCGATGTCGGCTTCGGGCGGGAGGTGGCGGCCGGTGACGAGGTACAGCGGGTGCAGGCGCTCGGGGTCGTCGCGCTGCTCGAGGATCCCGCAGCACCCAGTCCAGGTAGGCCATGGCCTCGCCGAAGCTGCCGAGGCGGACCAGCGCCGCCGCGCGTCAGGGCGGCGTCCCGCAGCCAGCAGTAGCGGTAGTCCCAGTTGCGGATGCCGCCCACCGACTCGGGCAGGCGAGGTCGTGGCCGCGGCGAGGATGGCGCCGGTGGGGCCGTGGCAGAGGGCCTTGAGGGCCAGGGCGCTGCGGCCGACCAGCTCGGACTCGACCGGGGGCAGCGTGAGCTCGTCGGCCCAGCCCTGCCAGAACGCGAGGGTGTCGGTCCGGCGCTCGTCCTCGGTCCGGGAGTCGGCCTTGGTGCTGGCGGTGCCGTAGCGGAACTCGAGCACCACGGGCTCGCCGGTCAGCTCGATCTCGGCCCGGGCGCGTGTGGTGGCGACCGTCGTCGGTCAGCTCCCACTGCACCCCGGGCGAGCGCAGCACCATCAGGTCGGCGGTGTCGACCACCTCCACGCCGTCGTCGCGGATGGCCAGGCGGGTGAGGTGGCGGCCGAAGTCGAGGCGGGGGGCGAACTCGATCAGGACCCGGCCTCGGCCCTCGATGACCCGGAACGAGGTCGCTGCGCCCGGCCAGGCGGTCGGGCCGGCCCCCGGAGGCGTCGAGGTAGTCGGTGACGGTGAGCTCGGTCCACCGGGTCTCGAGCACCATGCGTGTCCTCGACGTAGCGCTGCCCGGTCGGCTGGCTGTCGGTCGGCCGGGGAGACGGCGAAGTAGCCCGCTGCCGGGCCGCCGACCAGCTCGGCGAAGACGGCCGAGGAGTCGATGCGGGGGGCGCAGTACCAGGTGATGCGGGCCGTCCGGGGGTGACGATGGCCGCGGTGCGCTGGTCCGACAGCAGCGAGTGGTCGGCGATGGGCACGGCGCCGGAGCCGGTGACCCACTCGGTGCGCAGGCCGGCCAGGCGGGCCAGGGCCTCGGCGACCCCGGCGGTGTCGGCGACGTGGTGGCGGGCCGCGGTGTCGCCCGGGCCGACCCGGACCCCGACGTCGGGGCCCCGCAGCGTGGCGAAGGCGTGCTCGTCGGTGGGGCTGTCGCCGAAGAAGAGCACGGCGGAGGCCCCGACCCGGTGGCGCAGGGACTCGAGGGCCCGGCCCTTGTCGGTGTCGACGACCAGGCAGCTCCACGGCCTCGTCGTTGTGGTGGGTGTGGACGCCGTCGAGCGCGGCGGGGCCGGCCTCGATGTCCTCGAGGGCGTCGGCGGACGTCGGCCGCGGTCACAGTGCCGGTAGTGGAAGGTGACCGCCGCGGGCTTGACCTCGAGCTCGGAGCCCGGGGTGCGGTCGGCGATCTCGGTGAGGTCGGCCTTGATCTTGGCCCGGAGGTCCAGCTCGCGGGGCGACAGCCGCTTGCCGAAGCCGAGGTCGAACTCGCCGCCGTGGCTGCCGACCAGGTGGATCTCGGTGGGCAGGCGGCGAGAGGCCGGCCAGGTCCCGCAGCGAGCGCCCCGAGATCACCGCCACATGGGTGTTGGGCAGGGCGGCCAGGGCCCGCAGGGCGACCACGGTGTCGGGCCGCGGATGGGCCGCCATGGGGTCGTCCACGATGGGGGCGACGGTGCCGTCGTAGTCGCAGGCCACCAGCAGCTGGGGGGTGCGGGCCAACAGCCTGAGCTCCGCCTCCAGGTCGTCGGTGGCGGTGCCGTTCATGAAGGCAGGACGTTACCGCCCGGTCCCGCCGCGGTCCTCGGCCGGAACCCTCCCGGTAGCGTCCCCCCGATGCGCGCCGACGCCACCTGTTACCGGCACCCCGATCGTCGGGCGTCGGTGGCCTGCCAGCGCTGTGACCGGCCGATCTGCACCGACTGCATGATCCAGGCCTCGGTGGGCTTCCACTGTCCCGAGGACGCCAAGGGCGGCAGCCAGCAGGTCTACACGTCCCGGACGCTGTTCGGCGCGGGCCGCCGGCCCGTGGTCACCCTCACGCTGATCGCCATCAACCTCGTGGTCTTCGCCGTCGGCCTGACCTTGGGGGAGAACGCCCTGTCCGGCGGCAGCGACCGGCTCACCATCAACGGAGGACTGTTGGGCGCGGGCTTCCTGTCGACCGGGGAGTTCATCGGGGTGGACGCCGGCGAGTGGTACCGCATCGTCACCGGTGGGTTCCTCCACTCGGGGATCCTCCACGTCGGCTTCAACATGTACCTGCTCTACATGATGGGCCAGATCCTGGAGACGGCCCTGGGTCGAGTGCCGTTCACGGTCGCCTACTTCTTCTCCCTGCTCGCGGGTGCATTCGGTGTCCTGCTCCTCGACCCCACCGCCCTGACTGTCGGGGCGTCGGGCGCGGTCTTCGGCCTCATGGGCGTGTTGGTCGTGTACCAGCGCTCGCGGGGCCAGAGCATCATGGACTCGGGTCTCGGCGGCCTGCTGATCCTGAACCTGGTGCTCACCTTCGCCGTGAGCAACATCTCGGTGGGCGGCCACCTCGGCGGCCTGGTCGGCGGCCTCGTCGCGGGCTGGCTCCTGATCGAGCTGCCGCGCCAGTCCCGGGCCCTGCCGGCCTTCCTGCCCACCATGGCCGTGATCGTCCTCGGCGCCGGGACGTTCTTCGGCTGCCTCTGGGCCGCCAGCCAGTGGATGGACCCGCTCTTCTGAGCTGACCGGGCCACAACCGCGCGTGACCCGCTCTCGTTCTGGCTCCTGATCCTCCGGCTCTGACCGGAGGATCAGGAGCCAGAACGGCGGGGGAGCCCGAAGCCTCGGCCCCATTGGTGCCTCGTTTTCGGTTCTCGGTTCCCGTCAGGACCCTTCGACGAGGGCCGTCAGGCGGCGGAGGTTCTTACGCCAGATCGCCCGCAGGACCGGGGCGCCCACGGCGCCCCCGACGGGGCCGCCCATCCACCACGGGAAGCGCAGGTGCTCGGCCCAGGCGAACTCGGTCCGGCCGTCATCGAGCGCGGTGAGCGTGAAGCGGCCCTCGCCGGTGACCAGACCCTCGTGGCGCACGCCCATGGACCGGCCGGGCTCCCACTCGGTGATCATCATGGCGTCGGTCAGCTTCAGGGGGCCGACCTTGGTGTCGCAGTCGAAGGTGGTGCCCACGCCGGAGGTCTGATCGGAGGTGAAGCGGATCGCCGCCGCGTCGGCCATCCAGTCGACGTGGGTGCCGATGTCCTCGATGCGGGCCCACACCGCGTCCGGTGTGGCCTCGATGGTGGTCGCGACCTCGATCCGGGGCATCGGTCGTGAGGCTACGGGTGGCGGCCTTCGTTACTGTCGGCCCATGGCCGCCTCCGACCCGTCACCCACCCCGAACCCCAACGCCATGAAGTTCACCCTGGACGTGACGCTGCCGGAGATGCTCGACGTGCGTAGCGCCGAGGCGGCCGACGGCAACCCCCTGGCCGAGCGCATCTTCGCGATCCCCGGTGTGGTGATGCTCTTCGGCACCGCCGACTTCCTCACGGTCAGCCGCGAGGAGGGTGCCGACTGGGATGCCATCGTCCCCGCCGTCCAGGCCGTCGTCGCCGAGGAGCTCTGAACGGCGGCGGTCCCCGGTGGATGTCACACCCCCTGGGCAGACTCGGCGCATGCGATGCCACGAATGTGACCACGGGCTCGAGTGCTGCCATGACACGTCGATCCTCCATGCCGACGGCACCTCCGAGTGCCTCGGCGACGAGCCCTGCGGCCTGGCCCACGGCCTGCACCGCTGGGCCGGCGAGTGCGACGAGGCAGGCTGTGCCTGCCGGTGCGAGGGGGACGCGCCGGCCCTGCAGCAAGCGGCCTAGGCCGGGCTCCGTCCTCGCTGGGCCGGCAGGAACCCGGAGCGACGTCCGAGGGCCGAGCTACCCGCTCGGTGGCGATGGTGACCCACTGCCCGGCGAGCGGGTTCCCGCGCGGCTCGTTCATACGGCGTAGACCGACACGTGGTTCGGGCTGTCGGCGGTGAACGGGTGGCCGTCCCAGTCCGCCCATCGGTCGACGAGGCCCAGGCCGGCCGTCGCCGCGACGGCGTCGAGCTGGTCCGGGAAGAGGTAGCGGATGCGGTAGGGACGCAGGCGGATCCCCCCCTCGCTGATGTCCACGAACTGGCCGGTGATCGTCTGCCCGGTGGTGTCCCGGGCCGCCATGCTGAGCACCACCCGGTCGGGCTCGATCGAGCGAACGGTCACGGGCCCCCCGGCGCCCTCGTCGGCGTCGGTGGGCACGAATGCCTCGATGGCCAGCCGGCCGTCAGGGGCCAGGGCGCGCGCCACCCACGCCAAGCACGCCCGTTGGGCGTCCGGGGTGTCGAGGTTGAAGAAGGTGTTGTAGGCGCAGAACACGACGGCGAAGCGCCCATCCGCGGCGAGGGCGGGAGCGGCCATGTCCGCCAGCACCACCCGGACGCGGTGGCCGCCCGGTTTGGCCCGGAGGTGCCGCAGCATCGGGGCGGAGGCGTCGAGCCCCCATGTCGGCACGCCGGTGCCGGCCAGCGGGAGAGCGAGTCGTCCCGTGCCCACGCCCAACTCGAGGACCTCGCCGTCGCCGGCCAACGCCCGGACCCGGGCGACCGTCGCGTCCACGTCGGAGATGCGCTCGTACCACTCGTCGTAGACGTCGGCGAACGCCTCGCCGTAGGCCGCCGGCCCGTACCGCGGCTGCGTCGAGCGCTCGCCGCGGTCGCTCATCGCCTCGCGGACCTGTTCGGCCGCTGATCGGCTGCGTGCCTCACCTGACGCAGTCTGGCATTCCGGGCGGGGTGCCCTGATCGGCGGCGGCCACGGGACACACTGGGGGTCGGTGGGACCTCCTGACGATCTCTCTGAGCCCAGCCACGCCGGTCGGGACTGGGTCGCCCCGGAGGCGTCCCCGGCCGGAACGCCCACCGCCCCCCCTTCCGGCGCCGCGCCCTTGCGGCCCGGGCCGGTCGCTACGGCGGCCCCCAGGGTCGAGACCGGGATCCGACTTCCCGTCCCGCTCCGCCCCATGACGATGGGGGACCTCCTCGACGGGGGCTTCAACGTGTTGCGGGCCGGGGCCCGGACCGTTCTCGCGCTCGCCGCGGTCTTCGTCGTCCCCGTCCAGCTCGTCGTCGCCTTCCTCAACCGGGATGCCCTGGAGGACCTCGACCGGCTCATCGAGGAGACCGTCGCCACAGGGAGCTCCACCGCCACCGTCGCCAGCACTTGGGCGTCCGCCGTCAGCACGGTCGGCACCTCACTGGGCCAGACCTTCGTCGCCGCCGGCCTCGCCATCATGGTGGTGGCCTGGTACAGCGGATCCCGGCCCGGCGTCGGCGACATCCTCCACTCTCTGCTGCCCCGGCTCCCGGCGCTCGGCGTGGCGTGGTTCTTCGTCCACGTGCTCGAAGTAGCCGGAGCCCTGGCAATCGGGTTGGGGACCCTGGTGGCCATGGCCTTCTACCTGGTCACGGCGCCCACGATCGCCGTGGAGGGTCTGGGCCCCTTCGCCGGGATGGCGCGGGCGGCCCGCCTGGCCGGGCGCCGCTTCTGGTTCGTCCTGGCCTTCGGGGTCCTGTCGGGGCTGGTGGCCTCGACCCTCGGCCAGGTCCTCGGCCTGCTGCCCCAGTTCCTAGGCCTGCTGCTCGGTCCCGACCTCGGCTGGATCGCCCTCGGCGTCGGCGCGATCCTCACCCAGCTCGTGTCCACCACGGTGGTGGGCGCGTCGACCGCTCTGCTGTATCTGGACCTGCGGATCCGCCTGGAGGGCCTCGACCTGGCCTGGGGCGCCGAGACCCACCTCCCTCAGTGACTGCCGAAGAGGTCCGGCAACTGGCCGACGAGATCCTGGCCCGACCCGAGTTCGCCCAGCCCGAGCCGAACCTGCTCGAGCGGGTGCGCTCGTGGTTCGAGGACCTGATCGGGCGCATCCTGGAGGCGGCGTTCTCCGGCGGTGCCGGCTCCCTCGTGGGCTGGGCCGTCCTCCTGGTGGCCGTGGCCGCGATCATCTGGTTCGTCACCCGGTTGGGCCGCACCGTGCAGGTCGACCGTCGGGTGGGGATCCGGGTCGAGGAGATCCACCGGCGGACACCCGCCGGGTGGCGCGCCGAGGCGGAGGAGCTCGAGGCCTCCGGGGCGTGGAAGCTGGCCCTGCGCTGCCGGTACCGGGCCCTGGTCGGCGACCTCATCGCCGCCGGCCTTCTGGAGGACGTCCCGGGCCGCACGACGGGGGAGTACCGGCGCGACCTGGTGGTGCGGGCCCCGGATCGTTCCCCGGCCTTCGCTGAGGCCACCGAGCTCTTCGAGCTCGCCTGGTACGCCGACCGGGTCACCGGCCCGGAGGAGGCCCGGCGCTTCCAGGTCCTGGCGCTCAGGGTCACCGGGGTCCGGGCATGAACCGCTCGTGGCGCTTCGTCCTCGTGCTCGGGGTCGTCCTCGTGCTGGTCGTGCTCGTGGCAGGGAACCCCGACGAGGACCCCGGTGAGCCGCTGGCCCCGGACGCCACGGGTCCCGCCGGGGCCAAGGCGATGGTGCTGCTGCTCGACGAACTGGGGGCAGATGTCGACATCGAGGGCGGGGTGCCCGACGACGACGTCGACGCCGCGATCCTGCTGGAGGACCGGCTCGAGGGTCCCCGGGCCGAGGGCCTGCAGCGATGGGTCGAAGCGGGCGGGACCCTGGTCGTCGCCGACCCGCGGTCGGCCTTCACGCCGATCGTGCTGGACCCGCTCGGCGGCGGGGGCAGGCTGGGCGACACGGAGGTCGAGCTCGACCGCGGCGACTGTGACGTCGAGGACCTCGACGAGGTCGAGCGCCTCGACCTCGCGGCCGGCGTCGGCTACGAGGTGCCGAGCGGCGCTCGGAGCTGCTTCGGCGACGACGAGTCGGCCTTCGTCGTGGAGCAGACCCTGGGCGCCGGCCGGATGGTGGCCGTGGGTGGTCCCGCCCCGTTCACCAACGACGGCCTCGACCGGGCTGACGCCGCCGTCCTGGTGGCGGACCTCCTGGCGCCCCGGCCCGCGGGCACGAGGGTCGCCTTCCTCGAGCGGGGAGCGCCGGTGCTTGCCGGCGGTGGCGAGGAGACCCTCACCGACCTCGTTCCCGAGCAGGTCACCCTCGCCCTGGTCCAGCTCGGCCTGGCCTTCGCCGCCTACGTCTGGTTCCGGGCCCGCCGGGCCGGCCGCCCGGTGGCCGAGCCCCTTCCGACCACCCTCGCGGGCTCGGAGCTGGTCGAAGCGGTCGGTCGACTGCTGCAGCAGGAGCGGGACCCCGAGCGGTCCGCGAGTCTCCTGCGGGACGACCTGCGGCGCGGTCTGGCCCGCCGTTTCGGCCTGTCGCCGGGTGCCGACGTCGAGGACCTCGTCGCCGCGGCCGAGCGAGCCGGGGCCGACCCCGACCGGGCGCGCGCGGCCCTCGCCGGGCCGCCGGTCAACGACGGCGACGCCCTGACCACCCTCGCCCGAGACATCGAAACGACCCGACGGGAGATCCTCACGTGAGCAGCACCGACCCCCAGGTCCCCCCACCGAGTGGGCCGTCGTCGGGCCAGGTCCCCCCACCGAGTGGGCCGTCGTCGGGCCAGGTCCCCCCACCGAGTGGGCCGCCGCCGTCGGAGCCGCCGGGGGACGACGCCCGCCGGGCGGTCAACGCCGTGCGTCAGGAGGTGGCCAAAGTCGTCGTCGGCCAGGAAGGCACCCTGTCGGGCATCGTGGCCGCCCTCCTCGTCGGCGGCCACGTGCTGCTCGAAGGCGTCCCCGGGGTGGCCAAGACCCTGCTGGTGAAGGCGGTGGCCGGGGCCTTCGACCTCGAGTTCAAGCGCCTGCAGTTCACCCCCGACCTGATGCCGTCGGACGTGACGGGCCAGCTCGTCCTCGACGCCGACCGGAGCTTCCGCTTCCGCCCGGGCCCGGTGTTCACCAACCTGCTGCTGGCCGACGAGATCAACCGGACGCCGCCCAAGACCCAGGCGTCCCTGCTGGAGTCGATGGAGGAACGCCAGGTCAGCGTCGAGGGTGAGGCCCACCCGTTGCCCGATCCCTTCGCGGTCATCGCCACCCAGAACCCGATCGAGTACGAGGGCACCTACCCACTGCCGGAGGCCCAGCTCGACCGCTTTCTGTTCAAGCTGCAGGTCGGCTACCCGACCGCCGAGCAGGAGCACGAGGTGCTGGCTCGGCACGACCGGGGCCTGGACCCCCACGACCTGTCCGCCTCGGGCCTGCAGGCCGTGGCCACCGCCGAGCACCTGGCCGAGGGCCGTCGGCGGGTCGAGGCCCTCCAGGTCGAGGAACCGGTGCTGGCCTACGTGGTGGCCATCGTGCGGGCCACCCGGGAGTCGCCGTCGTTGGCCCTCGGGGTGTCGCCGCGGGGCGGGGCCAGCCTGCTCAAGGCGGCGAAGGCGTGGGCGTGGCTGGCCGGGCGGGACTTCGTGACCCCCGACGAGGTGAAGGCGGTGGCCCTGCCCGCCCTGCGCCATCGCCTCTTGCTCCGCCCCGAGCTGGTGCTGGAGGGGGTCACGGCGGACGGCGTGCTCCAGAGCATCCTGGCCACCGTCCCCGCCCCCCGCTAGCCGCACCGCCGTGCCCGTCCCCACTCGACGGCTGGCCGCGGTGCTGGCCGTCGCCTCGGTCGTCGTTCTCGCCTTGGGGGACCGGGGGTGGGCCACGTTGCTGCTGGTCGACGGCGTGCTGCTCGTCGTCGCCCTCGTCGACTTGGCCCTGGCGCCGGCGCCCCGTCGCATCGAGGTCGCTCGGGACCTGCCCGGCGTGGTGTCCCTCGGCGCCGAGGCCGAGATCACCTGGCGGGTGCGCAGCGCGTCGCGTCGCCGGGCGTGGGTGCTGGTGGCCGACGAGCTCGCCCCGTCGCTGCGGGCCGGCGACCGCCGGATCCGGGTGCAGCTGTCGCCGGGGGAGGAGGTCCGGGCGTCGACCACCTTCCGGCCGGCTCGGCGGGGCCGCTTTGAGCCCCGGGAGCTCGTCGTGCGGGTCACCGGGCCCCTCGGCTTGGTCTCCCGGCAGTCCACCCGGGACCTCCCCGGCGTCCTGCGGGTCCATCCGCCGTTCCGGTCCAAGGAGGAGGCCGAGCTGCGGATCGACCGGGCCCGCCTGCTCGAGGTCGGCCTCCGATCGGCCGCCGGCCGGGGCGGCGGCACCGAGTTCGACCAGCTGCGGGACTACAGCGTCGACGACGAGTTCCGGCGCATCGACTGGGCCGCCAGCGCCCGGGTCGACCGGCCGATCGTGCGGACGTTCCGGGCCGAGCGGAACCAGACCGTCATCGTGCTGCTCGACAGCGGCCGGGTGATGGCGGGCCAGGTGGGCGACGTCCCCCGCCTGGAGCACGCGATGGACGCGGTGATGATGCTGACCGCGGTGGCCACCCGCCTGGGTGACCGGGCCGGCCTGGTGGCCTTCGACCACGAGGTCCGGGCCGTGGTCAGCCCCGGCCACGGACCCACCCAGCTCGGTCGGGTGACCGAGGCGATGTACCAGCTCGAGCCCGCGCTGGCCGAGAGCGATTACCGCGGCGCCTTCACCGCCACCCTGACCCGCTTCCGGCGCCGGGCGATGCTGGTCGTGCTCACCGAGCTGGTGGAGCAGGCGGTGGGCGAGTTCCTGGCCCCGGCGCTGCCGCTCATCTGCGCCCGGCATCTGGTGGTGATCGGCGCCGTACAGGACCCCGAGGTGGTGGCCTGGGCCGAGGCGTCACCGGCGGACCCCGCCGAGGCCTACCGCAAGGCCGCCGCGGCCGCCGCCCTGGAGGAACGGACCCGCACCGTTGCCCACCTCCGGGGTCTGGGCGCCACCGTCGTGGACGCCGCCCCCGGCCGTCTCGCCCCCCTCCTGGCCGACACCTACCTCAAGGTCAAGGCCACCGGCCGGCTGTGACACTCGCGATTCTTCGCGGCGCTCAGAAATCGCCGGCGCCGGCGCTGCTCCGCTCCGACTCCGCAGCCCCACTGCTTGCGAGAGGTGTCCAGCCGATGCCGACGCTGCGCAACGGAGTGGAGCAGCTCAGGCGATCCCGGCGATGGGCGAAGCCCGGAGGCCGGAGGCCGACCAATGTGGCGCCCGCTCGCCGAGGAGGCCGGTCTCGCCGAGGGCGGCTGCCTTCCGGCCCTGGACCACGACGTAGGAGACGAAGGCGACCTCGACGGTGACGCCGAGGCCGACCCGGAGCAGGGTCGACAGGTCACTGCCGGTCACGAAGCCCTCGATGCTCCCGGCGACGATGAAGGCCAGGATCAGACCCAGCACGATCACGACCGAGCGCCGGCCCTCCTCGGCCAGCGCGTCGGTTCGGGTGCGGTCACCGGGCGCGATGATCGCCCAGCCCATCTGGATGCCGGCCGCCCCCGCCACGATCACCCCTGTCAGCTCGAGCAGGCCGTGGGGCAGGATCAGGCCGAAGAACTTTGGGGACTCCCCCGCTGCGACGAAGAGCCCCGCGGCGACCCCGAGGTTGGCCCCGTTGAACACGAGGACGTAGGCCGCCCCGAGGCACAGGACGATGCCTGCGGCGAAGGCCAGGATGGCCACCTGGATGTTGTTGACCGTGACCTGGGTGGCGAACTGGGCCGCGGGTTCCGAGGAGTAGTACGCCTCGAAGTCCTCCTCCAGGTAGGCCGCCCGCACCGCGTCGGGGGCGGCGGCGTCCAGGGCGGCGTCGGAGGTCCCGATCCAGGCGGCCACGACCATCGCGGGCACGAGCAGGCACAGGGCGCTGACCAGCACGAACCGCCGGGCGTGCCAGACCGCGCCGGGGAATGTGAGGACGAAGAACCGGGCGAGGCCGGCCAGGGAGCGGGGCCGCCGGCCATAGATGACGCCGTTGGCCTCCGCCACCAGGCGGGTGAGCCGGGCGGTCAGGCCGGGGTCGCCGTAGGCCGCGCGGGCGTGGGAGAGGTGGGCCGAGGTGCGCTGGTAGTCGGCGACGAGCTGGTCCAGCTCGCCGGGCCCGAGGCGCGCGACACGGCGCCGGGCCCGGCGGGTGTGGTCGGCGAGGCGCTCCCACGTGGCCTGGTTGCGCTGGATGAAGCCGTCGATGTCCAGACTGCCGAGACTAGGTTCGGATCAGTGTCAGTGCGGTGGAGGCAACGGCTCTGAGCATCGTCACGCCGGAAGCGGTGCGGCTGGACTTCGCCCCCGCCGGCGTGGCCACCCGGATGCTGGCCGTCTTCCTCGACCTGCTCATCATGGGCGCCGCCCTGATCGGGTTGGGTGTCGTGGTCGGCCTTGGTGGGTCGGGTGGCCTCGGTGAGACACCCGCGGTGATCATCTCCCTGGTCGGGGTGTTCCTCATCCTGTTCGGGTACCCGATCGGGTGCGAGGCCCTCTGGGGCGGCCGCACCGTGGGCAAGGCCGCCCTGGGCCTGCGGGTCCGCACCAAGGAGGGGGCGCCGGTCCGGTTCCGCCACGCCGCCATCCGCGGCGCGCTGAGCGTCGTCGACTTCTACGCCACGTTGGGCCTGGCCGCGACGCTGTCGGTGCTGCTGACCCGGGACAGCCAGCGATTGGGTGACCTGGCGGCCGGCACCCTCGTGCTGCGGGAGCGCACCGCGGCGTCGAGCACCTCCGCGGCCTTCGCCTTCTACCCGCCGCCGGGCTGGGAGCCGTACACGGCGTCGTTGGATGTGGCCGCCATGACCGACGAGCAGTACGGCCTGGTGCGGGGCTACCTGCTGCGGGCCTCGGAGATGACGCCCGCCGCCCGCCATCACCTCGCACTCCGCCTGGCCAACCCCTTGGCCGGCGTGCTGCACCACAGCCCCCCCGCTGGCGTGCCCCCCGAGTCCTTCCTGCACTGCGTCGCCGCCGCCTACCAACGACTCCACGGAGGCTACGCCTCTCGGACTGCGCCTTGACCGCAGGGGCGGCGCCTACCGGCGTCCCTGATCGCAGGTTCGGTCGAGACGGTCCTCGCGGCGCTGTGGCGCTTCGACGGTCTGGCCACCGACTCGCTGCGCTCCTCGGTGCCAGAGGCGCCGGGCTGGACTGCGGATCTGGTGGCAATCGCCGGTGGCTGGGGCTGGGGCGGCTGCCGGCCCCAGGCGTCCGTAGCCTGGGAGGGTGAGCGGGACGGCCTACTTGGACTGCGCGGCGTCGATGCCGATGCGGCTGGAGGCGGTGGCCGAGCTGACCCGGGTGCTGACCGAGCTGCCGGGCAACCCGTCGGGGTCCCACGCCGCAGCGCGGGCGGCCCGTCGGGTGCTGGACGACGCCCGCGACGTGCTGGCCGACGTGCTGGGGTCGGGACCGGGTGACGTCGTCTTCACCGGTGGCGGCACCGAGGCTGACAACCTGGCCGTGCTCGGGGCGTCCGGCCGGGGGACGGTGGTCATCTCCGCGGTCGAGCACCCCGCCGTACGAGACCCGGCGCTCGGCCTCGGTGCCCACGTCGCCCCCGTCGACGCGGCCGGCCGGATCGATCTTGACGCCCTGGCCGCGCTGCTCGACGGCCTCGACGGCGTCTCGGTCGTGTCGGTGATGCTGGTCAACAACGAGGTGGGGGCGATCCAGCCTTTGGACGCTGTCGCCGACGTCGTCCGCCGTCACGCCCCCGATGCGGTGCTCCACACCGATGCCGTGCAGGCCCTGTCCTGGGTCGACGTGGCCGAGGCCGCCGCCGGGGCCGACCTGATCTCGGTCAGCGCCCACAAGTTCGGCGGCCCCAAGGGCGTCGGGGCGCTGGTCGTCCGTCCTGGCGTGGCGCTGGCCGCCCGCCAGATCGGTGGAGGCCAGGAGCGGGAGCGGCGCAGCGGCACCCAGAACGTGGCCGGCATCGCCGCGATGGCGACCGCGGCCGGTCTCACCGTGGCCCGGAGGGACGAGGACACCGCCCGCATCGCCGCCCTCCGGGACCGGCTGGCCGACGGCCTCCTGGCCGGGGTCCCCGACACGGTCGAGACCGGCATCGCCGGCGGTGACCGCTCGGGTCGGCGCGGCCGGGTTCTGCCACGTCTGCTTCCCCGGTGTCGAGGCCGAGGCGTTGCTCTTCCTGCTCGACCAGGCCGGGGTCGCCGCCTCCGCGGCGTCCTCCTGTGCCAGCGGCGCCGCCGAGCCGTCCGCCGTCCTGGCCGCGATGGGTGTCCCCCGCGAGCAGGCCGCGGGCTCCCTGCGGCTGTCGCTGGGCTGGGCCACCACCGACGCCGACGTGGACCTGGCCCTTCGGGTCGTGCCCGAGGCCGTCGCCCGACTGCGGGCCCCCTGATGCGGGTTCTCTGTGCCATGTCCGGGGGGGTGGACTCCTCGGTCACCGCCGCCCTCCTCGCCGAGGCGGGCCACGAGGTCCACGGGGTGACGCTGCGCCTGTGGGGTGGCGAGGCCGACCAGGGCTGCTGCTCGGTGGCCGACGTGGAGGACGCCCGCCGGGTCGCCGACCACCTGGGCCTGGACCACCACGTCTTCAACTTCGGCCCCGACTTCGACCGCCACGTCGTCGAGCCCTACGTCGCCGCCCACGCCGCGGGCCGCACGCCGAACCCGTGCATCGAGTGCAACCGGCACCTCAAGTTCGACCGCCTCCTGGAGCGGGCCGACGTCCTCGGCTTCGACGCCGTGGCCACGGGCCACCACGCCCGGGTGGTCGAGCGTCCCGACGGGACCCGCCGCATCGCCCGCGGCGCGGACGGCGCCAAGGACCAGTCCTACGTGCTCCACATGCTGGACCAGGCCGCCCTGGCGCGGGTCCTGCTGCCGGTCGGTGAGCTGACCAAGGCCGAGGTCCGTGTGCGCGCCGCCGACCTCGGCCTGCGGACTGCGGCCAAGCCCGACAGCCAGGACGTCTGCTTCATCCAGACCGCGGCCGGCCGTCGCGGCTTCCTGGCCGACCGCATCGACCTCACGCCCGGTCGGGTCGTCGACGACACCGGCCGCCGGGTGGGCGAGGTCGATGCCGTCGAGCTGGTCACCGTCGGCCAGCGCCGGGGCCTCGGCCTGCGGGCCCAGCACCGGCCGAGCTTCGTGACCTCGATCGACGTGCCGACGGCCACGGTCACCGTCGGCCGCAAGGAGGACCTGCTCGACGACGAGGTGGGGCTGGTGGACCGGGTGTGGTCCGACGCTCCGGTGTCGGGCCCGGTCCTCGCCCAGTGCAGCGCCCACGGCGAGCCCCGGCCCGGGACGCTGGAGGGCGAGCAGCTGGTGTGGGACACCCCTCAGGCGCGGGTCGCCCCCGGTCAGAGCGTCGTGTTCTACGACGGTGACGAGGTCCTCGGCGGCGCCATCGCCCGCTGACCCCGGCGATCGACACCGACAACGACGCGAGGATGGGGCGTGGGGTCGGGCTGGGCCTCGTCGGGGTCACTCGGCCTTCTGATCTCACCGTTCGTGGTGATTCTGTGTTCCTCGCAAGCACCGGGGACGTTCTCGAGGCAATACCTGTCGGAATCCGACAGGTATTGCCTCGAGAGTTGACGGCACGACCGCCCTGGGTGGGATTCGGCCGAATCGAGTCCGGCGACCCTCGCCCCGACCCTCTGCGTGCGTCGGTCGCCCGGTCAGGCGACGGGGAGGTTCCGCTCGGCGGCGTCGGCGAGGAAGGCGGCGGTGCGGGTGGGGGCGACGAGGACGGCCGCGGTGGTGACCGCCTGGTCGGGGCGTGCGGCCGGGGCGGCGGCGGACCAGGTCGGAGGGCTGCTCGGAGGCGCAGCTCCATCACCAGGCCACCGGCGCCCATGGTCAGGTCCTCGGCGTCGGTGTCGGCGGGAGCGGGGCCGACCGAGGCCAGACCGGACTTGGGTAGCAGGACGGGGTCGACGATGGTCAGGGGGTCGTGCACGACGACGCCACCGGGCACGAAGACGAGGAATCGGCGGGACAGGGCGTGCAGCGATCGGGCCGGCCAGGAACGCGAGGCCGAATCCGACGACGGTTGCAGGCCACCCCGGCGACCCACTGCTCCGTGGCCAGGAGCAGTGGTCCGACCGAGACCCCGGCCAGCACGACCGCCACGGCCAGCGGGACCGGGCCGAGAGCAAGGCTCGGGGGCACCCGGAGCGGCAGGCGCCGCTCGGGGCCGTAGGAGGACCCGTCGACGAGATCGGCGCCGACCGTCGGCCAGGCGGCCATGACCAGCACGAGCGCGGCCACGGCCACCGCGAGCAGGTCCAGACCGTCGACCCCGCCCCGTACGCGCGGCGATGACGGCGACCACCGCCACCCCCGGGGCGCCGACCCGCAGCACGGTCAACGAGATGACCCGGGGCACGAGCAGGGCGAGTAGGACGGCGGCCCAGGCCAGCCAGAGACCGACGGCGGCGACCCAGCCACTGGGGACGAGACGCCGCTGAGGGCGTCCTCCACGGCCGGGCCGACGGTCACCGGGCAGGGACAACCACACGCAGCCGTAGCAGGTTCAGGGCTCCGGGTCGCACCCGGGGAGATTTGCCGATGGCGACCGTCGGTGGCTATTCACGACGGTGTGGGGGAGACCGAAACCGACGGCGGAGCGGCCGGCGACGCCGACTTCCTGGTCGCCACGGGCACGGCCACGGCCATCGGCAGCCTGCCGCTCGAGCGACGCCGACGAGGCCGTCGACCTGCGTGCTCTCGGCCCTGCCCCGACTGCCGGCGGCACCGTCGCTGCCCACCGAGCACCCCGTCGAGGGGATGCTGGCCCAGGCCGCCTGGGGCCTGCGCGGCGTCGACGGTGGCCGACGACGGCACGCTGACGCGTGACCCCCGACGAGCTGGACCGTCACCACCCCTACGCCGCCGAGGACGGCGCGGGCATCGGCGGGCCGCCGTTCGCCACGCTGCAGACCTTCCTCCGCGCCGTCCAGGGCCGTCCCGGCCCGGTCAAGCTGCAGCTCACCGGTCCCGTCACCCTCGGTCGGGCCCTCCACGACGGCGGGGCGCCGGCCGACCTGGCCTTCCCGGTCGCCGGCGCGGCCGTCCGGGAGCGGGTCGAGGCCCTGCTCGCCGCCGCCCGCCATGTCCTGCCCACCGCCCCGCTCCTGGTGTTCCTGGACGAGCCGGGCCTGAGCGGCAACGAGCACCCACGCTTCCCCCTCGCGAACGAGGCCGTCGTCCAGCTGCTCTCGGAGTCGCTGGCCTCGGTCGAGCTCGACGCCGTCAGCGGCGTGCACTGCTGTGGCGCCACGGACTGGTCGCTGGTCACCCAGGCCGGGCCCCGGGTGCTGTCCCTGCCGGTCACCGCGTCGCTGGTCAGCCACGCCGGGACCCTCGGTCGGTTCCTCGAGCGGGAGCGGCTGGATCGCCTGGGGTGCCGGTGCCCACCGACGAGCCGGTGGGCGAGTCCGGCGACGGCCTCTGGCGCCGCCTGTCCGATCTGTGGTGTGCCCTGGTGCGGGAGGGCTGTGACGCCGGTCGCCTGCGCCGTCAGGCGCTGGTCACCCCCGCCTGCGGCCTCGCCGGCCACGGCGCCAGCCAGGCCGACCACAGCCTGCGGCTCGCCGCCGAGCTGGGTCGCCGGGTCCTGGGCCAGGCCATCGGTGTGCGCCTCCAGGTCGGGGCCTGACCCGACCGACGCTGTCACCGCGTCGCCGGTAGGTTCTGACGGTGGCCCAGCGATCCCGACTGCCGACGACCTCACCGCGGCCGATCGGGCCCGGGAGCTGGCCGAGCAGATCCGCCTCCACAACGAGCGCTACCACACCCTCGACGACCCCCTGATCAGCGACGCCGACTACGACGCCCTGGTCCGCGAGCTGCAGGCCCTCGAGGCCGAGTACCCCGAGCTGGCCACCCCGGACTCGCCCACCCAGGCGGTCGGCGGCGCCCCGTCCACGCACCTTCGCCCCGGTGGAGCACGCCGTGCGGATGATGTCGCTGGACAACGCCTTCGAGCTGGACGAGCTGCTGGCCTGGGGCGCCCGCCTCCAGCGCCGCCTCGGGCAGGCCGAGGACGCCGCCGCTGGACTACGTCTGCGAGCTGAAGATCGACGGCGTGGCCGTCTCGATCCGCTACGAGCAGGGTCGCTACGTCCAGGCCGCCACCCGGGGCAACGGCCGGGTCGGCGAGGACATCACCCCCAACGTGGCCACGCTCGACCAGGTCCCCGACCGCCTCACCGGCGACGCGCCCGACGTGCTCGAGATCCGCGGCGAGATCTACCTGCCGATCGCCGAGTGGCACGCCCTCAACGAGGAGCAGGAGCGCCAGGGCCTGGCCCGCTACGTCAACCCCCGCAACACCGCCGCGGGCTCGCTGCGCCAGAAGGACCCGGCCATCACCGCGACCCGGAACCTGGCGCTGTGGACCTACCAGCTGGGCCAGGTCCAGGGTGGTCCCACCTTCACCACCCACCACGAGACGCTCGAGTACATCGGGTCGCTCGGGCCTGCCGGTCAACCCGAGGATCGAGGTGCTCTCCGGCCTGGAGGAGATCCACCGCTACTGCCAGGGCTGGCAGGAGAACCGCCACGACCTCGACTACGAGATCGACGGCGTGGTGGTCAAGGTCGACGACCTGGCCCTCCGCGATCGCCTCGGGTCCACGGCCAAGGCCCCCCGCTGGGCCATCGCCTACAAGTTCCCGCCCGAGGAGCGCACGACGCGGCTCAAGGACATCATGGTGTCCATCGGTCGCACCGGGAAGGCCACGCCCTTCGCCGTGCTCGAGCCGGTGTTCGTCGGCGGCTCGACCGTCGGCCTGTCCACCCTCCACAACCAGGACCAGGTGGCGGCCAAGGACGTGCGCCCCGGCGACACGGTCACCGTGCGCAAGGCGGGTGACGTCATCCCCGAGGTCGTCGGCCCGGTCGTGGGCCTGCGCAAGAAGGGCCTCCGGAAGTGGACGTTCCCCACCGTGTGCCCCGTCTGTGCGCGGTCCGCTGGTGCGCCTCGACGGCGAGAGCGACACCTTCTGCACCAACATCGACTGCCCGGCCCAGATCGCGGGCCGCATCGAGCACTTCGCCTCCCGCGGGGCGATGGACATCGAGGGCTTCGGTGAGCAACGGGCCCAGCTCTTCACCCGTCTCGACCCCGAGACGGGCACCCGCCTCATCACCGACGTCGGCGACATCTACACGATCGACTGGGACGTCATCCAGGGCATGGAGGGCTTCGGCGAGATCGCCGTGCGCAACCTCCAGAACGCCATCGAGGCCTCGAAGACCCGGCCGCTGGCCAACCTCCTGGTCGGCCTGAACATCCGCCACCTGGGCGGGACCATGTCGGAGATCCTGGCCATGGGCCTGGGCCATCTCGACGCCATCATGGACGCCTCCGAGGAGGAGCTGGTCGCCGTCGACGGCGTGGGGCCGATCATCGCCCGCAGCGTCCACGAGTTCTTCCAGCAGCGAGGCCAACCGGGCCGTGGTCGAGAAGCTGCGGGCCGCCGGCCTCAACTTCCGGGGCCCCGAGCGCCCCGATGTCCCCCAGACCCTGGAGGGGATGTCCGTGGTGGTCACCGGCACCCTCGACGGCTTCACCCGCGAGGAGATCGAGGACGCCATCAAGGCCCGCGGCGGCAAGTCCCCCGGCAGCGTCTCCAAGAAGACGACGGCCGTCGTCCTGGGTCGCGACCCGGGTCAGTCCAAGGCCACGAAGGCCATCGAGCTCGGCATCCCCACCATCGACGAAGCCGCCTTCGTCGCCCTGCTGGAGACGGGCGAGCTCCCGACCTGAGTCAGGGTCTCGCTGACGCTGCGGAGCGGAGCGCAGCAGCTCGCACCGCTCCCCTGATCGGCGGAGCCGGCGGAGCGGAGGCGGAGCAATGTCACGGAGCGCAGCAGCTCGCACCGCTCCCCTGATCGGCGGAGCCGGCGGAGCGGAGGCGGAGCAATGTCACGTGACGTTGAAGCACCAGTCGACGTTGCGGGAGTTCGCCCGGGACTCCTCGACCCGCCAGACGACGGCGGTCACGCAGTTCTCGCCCGCCTCGTACCGCTCGACGGCCTTGCCGTCACCCGGCGTGAAGAGGACCTGACCGAGGGACTCGAGGTTGTCGAGGTCGAGCTGGTCCTCGGGGATCTCGACGTCGTTGACGATCAGCACGCCCGTCCAGCCGGGCCGGAGGTCTACGCCGGTCACGTCCTGGCGCAGGATCTCGCTGTTGCGGGGTGGGATGAGCTGCTCGACGGGGCCCGACTCCGTGACGGCGATGTCGTTGCTGCCGTCGTCGCGGTTCACCTGGCTGAACGCGAACACCACGCCCGCCAGGCAGGCGATGACGAAGAGGGTGACCAGGATCCGACGTACGAGGGGAGCCACCCCGACAGTGTGCCGCGACCCCGACCACCCCAGCCCTTAGCCTCGGCGGCGTGTCGATGACCCGCATGAACGACCAGATCGGTCGCGTCCTCGCGGGTCGGTACCGCCTCCTGGCCCCGATCGGGGCCGGGGCCTCGGCGCAGGTCTTCCTGGCCGAGGACACCCGCCTCCGGCGCCGGGTGGCCATCAAGCTCCTGCACGAGTCCTATGCGGACGACGCGGCGTTCATCCGCCGGTTCCGTTCCGAGGCCCAGACCGCCGCCGGACTGAACCACCCCAACCTGCTCGCCGTCTACGACTGGGGCGAGGACGACGTCCCGTTCCTGGTCACCGAGTTCATCGGCGGCGGGTCGCTGCGGGCCATGCTCGACCAGGGCCGTCGGCTGAGTATCGCCCAGGCCACCTTGGTCGGCCTCGAGGCGGCTCGGGGCCTGGACCACGCCCACCGGCAGGGCCTCGTGCACCGTGACCTGAAGCCGGCCAACCTGCTCTTCGGCGACGACGGTCGTCTCCGCATCGCCGACTTCGGCCTGGCCCGGGCCCTGGCCGACGCCGCGGTGACCGAACCGTCGGGTGCGGTGCTGGGCACCGCCCGCTACGCGTCCCCCGAGCAGGCCCAGGGCCGCTCGCTGTCGGGTCGCAGCGACGTCTACTCGCTGGCCCTCGTGCTCATCGAGGCGGTCACCGGTCACGTACCGTTCTCGGTGGACACCACGATCGGGACGCTCATGGCCCGGGTCTCCGAACCCATCCCGGTCAGCTCCCGGCTCGAGGTGCTTCAGCCCGTGCTGGAGGCCGCGGGCCAGGTGCAGCCCGACGACCGCCCCGACGCCGCCGCACTGTCCAGACTGTTCCTCCGGGCCACTGAGCAACTGGATCCGCCCGCCCCCCTGCCGCTGGCCGGCGCCATCGTCCTGCCCGACGCTGCCGTCGAGGTCGACCGGGACCCCACGATGCTCCCCGAGCCGGCCGAGGCCGGCGCCTCGGGGTCCACCGGGGTGGAGGGCCCTGCCGTAGCCGATCCGACTCCGGGGCGGCTGGCCCGGCGGCGACACCGACGGGCCGCGAGACGGGCGGGACGCGAGGAGGCCGGCGGTCGACGCCGGGGGCGGGTGGCGGTGCTCGCGGCCCTGGGTCTGCTCCTCCTGGCCGCAGGCGGGTTGGCGGCCTACCTGGTGGCCTTTCCGGAGCACGAGGTCCCCCAACTGGAGGCGCAGAGCGTCAGCGACATCGACGGCCTCGTCGGCGACCTCGGTTTCGACGTCCAGCTCGTCGGGACCCGCCGCACCGGCGTCCCCGCGGGCGAGGTCGTCGACCAGGTCCCGGACGCGGGCGAGATGCTGCGGGAGGGCCAGACGTTGACGCTGACGGTCAACCGCGGCCCCGCGTTCGTCGAGGTCCCGGCGAACTTGACGAACGTGCCGGTGGCCCAGGCCCGTCAGACCCTCGAGGCCGCCAACCTGCGGGTCGGGTTCGTCTCGGAGAAGTACAACGAGCTGGTCGTGGCGGGCACGGTGCAGAGCGTCCCGTCGGCCTTCGAGGAGATCCCCCGCAACAGCGCGATCGACCTGGTGGTGTCCCTGGGCCCCCGCCCCCGGACCATCCCCGAGGACGCGGTGGGCCGTCCCTTCGACGACGTGGCCGCCGAACTGGGTGAGCTCTCCCTGGAGGTCGTACGGGTGGAGGAGCCCACCCTCGACCAGGCCGAGGGCACCGTCACGCGCGTCGAGCCCGGGCCGGGCACGACCGTTCCCCGGGACTCGACCGTGACCGTCTACGTAGCCGTGGCCCAGATCGAGGTGCCCGACGTGTCCGGCCTCGCCGTGGACGACGCCGCGGACGAGTTGGCGGCCGCCGGACTCAGCGTGTCCGGGGTACGGGGGTCACCCCTCCGCGACGTGACGGCTACTGATCCTGCGGCCGGGACCTTCGTGGCCCCCGGGACTGCGGTCACCCTCATCACCCGTCCCAACGGCTGACCAGACCATCCACCACCGGCGGTCGTGGCCTCCTTAGCGTTCGGCCTCGAACCGGGCTCGGCTGGGGTGGTGAAGGCCGTGACGCTCCCCAGCCGCCACGACGTTGCCCCTCCAGCCAGCTCGGTTCCCTGACCTGGGCCAGGCGCGGCCGTCGTTAGCCTCCGGGCGGTGACATCCGAACGCCCGCCCGATCTCGTGGTCGAGGCCCCGGGTGTCAGCGAGGAGAGCTCGGTCCCCTGGCCCCTCCTGCTCGGGCAGCGGGTCACGACCAAGGCGGAGGGCAAGGGTTGGTACCCCTGGGTCGTCCTGGCCACGACGCTGTTCGGCCTCCTCACGATCACCTTCACCATCACGATCCTGGCCGTGTCGATACCCGGCATCGCCGAGGACCTGGACACCAGCGAGAGCACACTCACCTGGGTCATCACCGGTCCGCTGCTGGCCTTCGCCGTGGTCGGCCCGGCGGTGGGCAAGCTGGGCGACCGCAACGGCCACCGTCGCATCTACCTGATCGGCATGGCCGGTGGGGCCCTGTTCGCCGCCCTGTCCGCCCTGGCCTGGAGCGCCCCGGCGCTCATCGTGTTCCGGGTGCTCGGGGCGAGCATCGGCGCGGCGACCGGCCCGGCCTCCATGGCGCTGATCAACACGACGTTCCCCCGGGAGCGGAGGGCCCAGGCCATGGGCTACTGGACCCTCGTGATGGCGGGCGGGCCGGTCCTCGGTGTCGTGATCGGCGGTCCGGTCGTGGAGCACCTGAGCTGGCGGCTGATCTTCGTGGCCCAGGTCCCCATCGCCCTCGTCGGCCTGTTCGTCGCCTTCGTCCTCCTGCCGGACACCGAGCGTGAAGAGCCGGCTCCCTTCGACCTCAAGGGCACGTTGTTGCTGGCCAGCGCGGTCGGCGGCGCGCTGCTGGGGCTCAACCGGGGCCCGGTGATGGGTTGGACCAACCCGTTGGTCATCGCCGGCTTCGTGCTCGCCCCGCTGCTGCTGTGGGCCTTCGTCCAGGTGGAGCGTCGGGCCGTGGACCCGTTGCTGCCGCTGCGCTATCTGGCCAACCGGAACGTGCGGCTGCCGTTGGTGGTCGAGTTCACCAACAACTTCGCCTACATGGGCGGGTTCATCCTCACCCCACTGCTGCTCGAACAGGTCCTGGGTTACGGCGAGACCAAGTCGGGGCTGCTGTCGATCGCCCGACCCCTGTGCTTCTCGATCGCGGGGCCGCTGGCCGGTTACCTGACGGTGCGCACCGGCGAGCGCAGGGCCGCCACGTTCGGGACCCTGGCCATCGCGTCATCGATGATCGGGATGTCCCTGGTGTCACCCAGCACCACGGACCTGTTGATCGTGATGTCCCTGGCCCTGTCGGGCATCGGGGCGGGGGCGACGCTGCCCGCGATGGCCTCCAGCATCGCCAACGCCGTCGACGACCGGGATCTCGGGGTCATCGGCGCGGCGCAGCAGATGGTGTCCCAGTTGGGTGCGGTCGCGGGCATCCAGATCCTGCAGACGGTGCAGACCAGCCGCGAGGCCAGGGTGGGCGAGGTGGACGCCTTCGGCAACGCCTTCCTCACCGCCGCCGGCGTCGCCCTCGTGGGCACCGCCTGTGCCCTCGCCGTCAAGTCAACGCCGCGACATTCGACTGGCTTCGCTGCGCTCAGCCAGTCCGGCGCCGCCGAAGCTGCCGGCCCTTAGCGCTGCTCCGCTCCGCTGCGCAGCGTCGATCCTTGCCGGAGTCGACGCCGCGACATCTGACTATTCCGTGATCTCCTTGATCTTGTCCTGGATCTCGGTCTGGACGGGGTCGGTGGGCGCCTGCTGGAGGAGCATGAGCTTGCTCATGTCGCCCTGGACCTTGACCTTGCCCTGCATGAAGGCCTGCATCCCGGCCTGAGCGTCGCCGTCGACGGTGATGGCCTTCGCCGTGGTCCAGTCGGTGGTGACCGTGAGGTCGGGGTTCTCGAGGTGGCCCATCTCCATGACGGCCTCGCCGCCCGAGGTGTCGAGGTGGGCGTTGACGGTGCCATCGCCGAACGGGACGTCGGTGACGACCTGGTTCATGCGGATGGCGTGCGCCGGCGCGCTGACCTTGTCGGCGTACTCGTCACGGATGACCTTGGCGGCCTCCATCCATTCGTCGGACAGGAACGGGTACTTGGCCACCGGGAACTCCTCGGTCGTCGAACGTCGTGAGCGGCGGTGAAACTAGCCGAGTTGACCGGGCGGTCAAGCGGGGCCCAGGGGCCGGGGCTGAGTAGCCTGCCGCCCGTGTCGGCCGGGAACCGTGACGAACGTCTCGCCTCCCGCGAGCGCAACCCCAAGTGGCAGAACGTCCCCCTGCTCATCGACATGTCGACCTGCATCAACTGCGACACGTGTATCCGGTGGTGCCCGCCGCAGTTCGGCGCCATCTTCAACCACGGCATCGACGTGGTGATCATCCCTGAGCTCTGCTCGGGCTGCGGGAAGTGCGTGGAGCCCTGCCCCGTGGACTGCATCTTCGAGGATCCGGAGTGGACGCCCGCCCCGGCCGACTGGTGGGAGGAGCCCGCAACCGATGACCCCTACTGAAGGTCGACGGAGTCGATCGGCGGGCCGAACAGGCCGGCCGAGCGATGAGCCGTCAGGCGTAGAGCCGTGAGCGCCGACCGCTGGCCGCCCGTCGGGGCCACGGTGATCCCCGGGGCCGAACCGTGGTCGGCTGAGGGCGGACCTCACGGTGCCTTGGTCCTACACGGCTACACGGGGAACTGCGCCGGGGTCCGGCCCCCGGCCGAGGCCCTCCACGCCGCGGGGTTCGCCGTGGAGATGCCCCTCCTCCCTGGCCACGGCACCCAGGTGGAAGACCTGCTCCCCTTCGGCTTCGACGACTGGTACGAGACCGCCGAGGCGGCGCTGGTCACCCTGGCCGAGCGGGTGGACCGCGTCGTGGTCGTCGGCCTGTCGATGGGCGGGGCCCTGACGTGCCTGTTGGCGATCGAGCACCCCGAGATCGCCGGCATCGCATGTGTGAACCCGGCCACCCAGGTCAACGACGAGATCCGGGCCACGGTCGAAGCCGTGCTGGCCGATGGCAGTGACTTCATCCCGCCGGTCGGCAGCGACATCGCCCTCGAGGGGGCGACCGAGAACGCCTACCCGGCCACGCCGGTGCCGCCGCTGCTCACCATGTTCGACGCGGCCGACCGCTTCGCCACCCGACTGGGCGAGATCACCTGCCCGACCCTCGTGCTCACCAGTCGCCAGGACCACGTCGTCCCGCCGTCGGACAGCGAGTTCCTGGCCGGCCAGGTGGCGGGCCCCGTCGAGCACGTCTGGCTGGAGCAGAGCTTCCACGTGGCCACCATCGACCACGATGGTCCCGAGGTGGCCCGCCGCATCGTCGAGTTCGCCCAGAAGGTCACCGCCTGAGCGGGTCAACCCCCGTCGTCACCGGGCGTGGCGCCGGACGAGGGGCGCCACGATGATGCCGGCGGGTGAGGCCGCTCCTGTCCTTGGGGAGGCCCCGCCGCTCGCCCCTACGATGCCCCGGTGCCCCGCATCACCCCTGACGACGTCGCGCACGTCGCCCGCCTGGCCCGCCTGCATCTGACCGACGACGAGCTGGTCACCTTCACCGGCCAGCTCGACGCGGTGCTCGGCCACGCCGCCGACGTCGAGGCCCTGGACCTCGACGACGTGCCGCCGACCTCACACCCGTACCCGCTGACCAACGTGCTCCGGGACGACGTGGTCACGGCCAGCCTCGACCGCGCCGAGGTGCTGGCCCAGGCCCCCGCCGTGGAGGACCACCAGTTCAAGGTCCCGCCCGTGCTCGGGGAGGCCCCGTGACAGCCGCCCTCGACATCGCCGCTGCCGTGCGCACGGGCCGGCGCTCGGCCCGGGAGGTCCTCGAGGAGCACCTGGCCGTCATCGACGCCCGGGAGGCCGAGCTCCACGCGTTCAACCTGGTCCTGGCCGACGAGGCCCGTGCCGCCGCCGCCGCCCTGGACGCCCGGGTGGCCGCGGGGGAGGACCCCGGGCCGCTGACCGGGGTGCCGGTCGTGCTCAAGGACAACCTCTGTACCCGGGGCATCGCCACCACCTGCTCCTCGAAGATCCTCGAGGGCTGGCAGCCGCCGTATGACGCCGCCGTCGTCGAGCGCCTGGCCGGTGCCGGGGCGATCCTGGTGGGCAAGACCAACCTCGACGAGTTCGCCATGGGCTCCTCCACGGAGAACTCGGCCTTCGGCGCGAGCCGCAACCCCCACGACCCGACGAAGGTGCCCGGCGGGTCCTCCGGCGGCAGCACCGTGGCGGTGGCCGCGGGCATGGCATCGATCGGGCTCGGCTCCGACACGGGCGGCTCGATCCGCCAGCCCGCCGCCCTGTGCGGTGTGGTCGGGATGAAGCCGACCTATGGCCGGGTGTCGCGCTACGGCCTCGTCGCCTTCGCCTCGTCCCTGGACCAGATCGGTCCGATCACCACCACCGTGGCCGACGCCGCCACCGTCTTCGAGGTCATCGGGGGCCACGACCCCCGGGACTCGACCTCGATCCCGGAGGGCCCGCCGGTGGTCAGCCCCACCCTGGCCGACGGGGTCGCCGGCCTGCGCGTCGGGCTGGTCGCCGAGCTCATGGAGGCCGAGGGCATGGCCCCCGACGTCCTGGCCCGCACCCGGGAGGCCGCGGCCGCCCTGGAGGCCGCCGGGGCCACAGTGGGCGAGGCCTCCGTTCCCGCCGCCGTCTACGGCATCACCGCCTACTACCTGGTGGCCCCCGCCGAGGCCTCGAGCAACCTGGCCCGCTACGACGGCGTCCGGTACGGCCTGCGGGTCGACGCCGCCAACGCAGCGGACATGAACGAGGCCAGCCGCACCGCCGGGTTCGGTGACGAGGTGAAGCGCCGGATCATGCTCGGCACCTACGCCCTGTCGGCGGGTTACTACGACGCCTACTACGGCAAGGCTCAGAAGGTCCGCACGTTGCTCATCCGGGACTTCGAGCGGGCGTACGGGGACTTCGACCTGCTGCTGTCGCCGACGACGCCGACCACGGCCTTTCCGCTCGGGGAGAAGACGGCCGACCCCCTGACCATGTACCTCAACGACGTGTGCACCATCCCGTCGAACCTGGCCGGGCACCCCTCCATGTCGGTCCCTTTCGGCACGGGCGACGACGGCCTGCCCGTCGGGGTCCAGGTCCTGGCCCCGTCCCTCGGCGAGGCGACCATGTTCCGGGCTGCCGCCGTCCTGGAAGGAGCCGCACCGTGAGCGAGCCCACCGGCATCGAGGGGTGGGAGACGGTCGTGGGTCTCGAGGTCCACGTCGAGCTGGCCACCGAGACCAAGCTCTTCTGCGGCTGCCGCAACGCCTTCGGCTCCGACCCCAACACCAACGTGTGCCCGGTCTGCCTCGGCCTCCCGGGCTCCCTGCCCGTGCTCAACCGCACGGCCGTCGAGTACGCCATGCGCCTCGGTCGGGCTCTGGCCTGTCGGGTCGAGGCGTCGACCTTCGCCCGCAAGAACTACTTCTACCCCGACATGCCGAAGGACTACCAGGTCAGCCAGTACGACCTGCCGGTGAACGTCGACGGGGTGCTCGAGCTGCCCGACGGCTTCCGGGTCGGCATCGAGCGGGCCCACATCGAGGAGGACACGGGCAAGTCGACCCACGTCGGCGGCGGCGGCCGCATCCACGACGCCGCCCACTCCCTGGTGGACTACAACCGGGCCGGCGTCCCCCTCGTGGAGATCGTGAGCCGCCCCGACGTGCGCACCGCCGAGCAGGCCCGCGCCTACGCCAACGAGCTGCGGGGGATCCTGCTGGCGACCGGCGTGTCCGATGCCCGCATGGAGGAGGGCTCGATGCGGGTCGACGCCAACGTGTCGGTGCGCCGCGTCGGCGACGAGACGCTGGGCACCCGGGCCGAGGTCAAGAACCTGAACTCCATCCGGTCGCTCGGCCGGGCGATCGACTACGAGGCCCGCCGGCAGGTCGACCTCCTGGAGGCCGGGGACCGGGTCGTTCAGGAGACCCGCCACTGGAACGAGGAGGACGGGCGCACCCACACCCTCCGCTCGAAGGAGGAGGCCTACGACTACCGGTACTTCCCCGAGCCCGACCTGGTGCCGCTGGTGCCCGACGCCGACTGGGTGAACCGCATCGACGCCGAGCTCCCCGCCCTCCCCGCCGCCCGCCGGGCCGCGCTGGCCGCGTCCGCAGGGGTGACCACGGCCGACGTGGCCACCATCGTCGACCGGGGCCACGACACCCTGGCCGCGGGCGCCCTCGCCGCCGGGGCCGACGCCCGCACCGTGCTCAACCGGGTGGGCAACGACCTGGCGGGGGACCTGGGCGTGCTGGACGCCGAGGGCCTCACCGCGCTGGTGGCGATGGAGACCCGGGGCGAGCTGACCGCCACACAGGCCAAGCAGGTGCTGGCCGAGCAGGTGGCCAGTGGTCGGGCTCCGGCCGACATCGCCGCCGAGTTGGGCTTCGAGGCCATGGCCGCCGGGGCGCTGGAGGCCGTGGTCGACCAGGTCATCGCCGAGCACCCCGAGGACTGGGCCCAGTTCGTCGAGGGCGACGACAAGGCCCGGGGCAAGCTCACCGGGTTCTTCGTCGGCTTGACCATGAAGGCGACCAGGGGCCAGGCCGACGGCAAGGCGGTCACCGCGCTCCTGCGGCAGAAGGCGGCCTCATGAGCGAGCGGAGCGTCGCGGGGCCCAGCGGCCCGGCGGCGTAGCCGCCAGTACTGAGGCTCAGCCGTGGCCGTGCAACCGCCCCCCGAGCGGGCCGACGACGTCTTCGCCGCCTGCGCCCACGGCTTCGGGGCGACCCGGTTCAGCCCGGAGTCCGCCGAGCGGGAGAGGTCGGTCTGGGAGCTCGACCGCACCTGGGTGGTGGAGGACGGTGACGAGTACGTCGCCACCGCCACGTCGTACGCCTTCGAGATGACGGTGCCCGGAGGGGCACGGGTCCCCGCCGCCGGCGTGGCCCAGGTCGCCGTCCTGCCCACCCACCGGCGGCGGGGCCTCCTGCGAGATGTGCTCGGGGCGGTGCTGGAGCAGGCCGCCGGGCTCGGCGACCACTACGCCATCCTCAACGCCTCCGACACCGGCATCTACGGCCGCTTCGGCTTCGGCCCGGCCGACCGGGTGCTGCGCATCGAGCTGGACACCGACCACGTCGAGCTGCTCGTCCCTCACGCTGGGGGGCGGATCCGGCTGGTCGACGCCCACGACGCCCACGACCTGGTCGCCGGGCTCTATGAGCGCCACGGGCGGGAGCGGCCCGGCGCCGTCGGCCGGTCGGCAGCCTGGTGGAAGCTGGTGCTGCAGGACGATGCGTCGTGGCGGGGGATCGGCAACCCGTTCGTCGCCGTGCACGAGGACGATGCCGGCGAGCCCGACGGTTACGCCATCTACCGCTCCACCGAGCGCTGGGACCGCGGTCATGCCAACGGCATCATCGCGGTGCGGGAGCTGGAGGCCGTCTCCCCGGAGGTCGAGGCCTCACTCTGGCGCTTCCTCTGTGACATCGACCTGCGCACCCGGGTCATCGGCTACCCGCGACCCGCCGACGACCCCATCCGGTGGCGCCTCACCCGGCCCCGGCGGGCCTGGGTGACCGAGACCCTCGACCTGCTCTGGGTCCGCCCCCTCGACGTGGCCGCCTGCCTGGGCGGGCGGCGCTACGCCGTCGACGACGAGCTCGTGCTGGCGATCACCGACGAGACGCGGCCGGACCAGGCCGGGACCTACCGGGTGACGGGCGGCCCGGACGGGGCGACGGCCGAGCGCGTGGACGGCGCCGCCGACCTGTCCCTGGACGTGTCGGTCCTCGGCTCGATCGTCCTCGGTGGCATCGACGCCGGCGAGCTGGCCGCCGCCGCCCGCATCACCGAGCACACGGCGGGCGCCGTCGACCGGGCCGAGCGCTTCTTCCGGTGGCGCCCCGCCGCCTTCTGCGCGACCACCTTCTGAGTCGCCACATTCCGAGTGGCCTCGCTGCGCTCGGCAACTCCGGCGTCGCCGTCGGGAACGTCCTCGGCCTGGGCGGGGATCGATCGCCTCGGCAGACGGGGCCGTCGGCATCGGGACCTTTCGCCCTACAGGCGACCCGCCGGGGTGCGTAGCGTCGGGGAATGGCCACGACCCTCTGTCTTGACGGCAACGACGCGGTCGCCCGGGTGGCCCATGCCCTCTCCGAGGTCATCGCCATCTACCCCATCACGCCGGCCTCGCCGATGGGCGAGGCGGCAGACACGTGGAGCGCGGGCGGGCGAACCAACCTCTGGGGCGGTGTCCCCGAGGTCATGGCCATGCAGTCGGAGGCGGGGGCCGCGGGGACGCTCCACGGCGCCAGCCTCAAGGGCGCCCTGGCCACCACCTTCACGGCCTCCCAGGGCCTCCTGCTGATGCTGCCCAACTTGTTCAAGCTGGCCGGCGAGCTGGCCCCGGCGGTGGTGCACGTGGCCGCCCGGGCCGTGGCCACCCACGCCCTTTCGATCTTCGGAGACCACAGCGACGTGATGGCCGCCCGCACGACGGGCATGGCGATGCTGTGCTCGTCCTCGGTGCAGGAGGCCCACGACTTCGCCGCGGTGGCCCACGCCGCCGCACTCCGGTCGCGGGTCCCGTTCCTGCACTTCTTCGACGGGTTCCGGACCTCCCACGAGATGAACCGGATCGAGGTCCTCGACGCCGAAGACCTGCTCGCCCTCGTGCGCGAGGAGGACATCGCCGCGCACCGCCTCCGGGGCCTCGACCCGGACCGGCCGGTGCTGCGGGGCAGCGCCCAGAACCCCGATGTCTTCTTCCAGGCCCGGGAGGCGGCCAACCCGTTCCACGCCGCGGTGCCCGAGGTGGTCGAGGAGGTGTTCGCCGAGCTGGCCGACCGGACCGGCCGGCGTTACGGGCTGGTCGAGTACCGGGGCCATCCCGACGGCCGAGCGGGCCCTGGTGATGATGGGCTCCGGGGTCGGGGCCGCGGGTGAGGCTGTCGACGCCCTGGTCGCCGCCGGCGAACGGGTGGGGCTGCTCACGGTCCGTCTGTACCGGCCGTTCCCGGCCGCCGCCCTGCTGGCCGCCCTCCCGCCGTCGGTCACCCGCCTCGGGGTGCTCGACCGCACCAAGGAGCCGGGCTCGGTCGGCGAGCCGCTCTACCTCGATCTGGTCGCCGCGCTGGCCGAGGCCCACGGGGCCGGCCTTCGGGAGGGTCTGCCGCGGGTGATCGGGGCCCGCTACGGCCTGGGCTCCAAGGAGTTCGCCCCGGCCCACGTCAAGGGCCTCCTCGACGAGCTGGCGGCCGACCACCCCCGCCCGCACGTGACGGTGGGCATCGTCGACGACGTGACCCACACCAGCGTCGACCCCGACCCGGCGTTCCACGTCCCCACGGGCACGGTCCAGGCGGTCTTCCACGGCCTGGGCAGTGACGGCACCGTCGGCTCCACCAAGGCCACGGTGAAGATCTTGGGCGAGCACACCGACCTGTACGCGCAGGGCTACTTCGTCTACGACTCCCGCAAGGCCGGGGCGGTCACCGAGTCCCACCTGCGCTTCGGCCCCGATCCCATCGCCTCGACCTACCTCATCGACGACGCCGACTTCGTGTCGGTCTCCCAGTTCGCCTTCCTCGAACGACGCGACGTCCTCGCCCGGGCCCGGCCGGGCGCCACCGTCCTGGTCAACAGCCCCTACGGCCCCGACGAGGTGTGGGGCCACCTGCCGGTCGAGGTGCAGCAGGAGGTCATCGACCAGGGGCTGGTGCTGCACGTGGTCGACGCCGACCGGGTGGCCCGGGAGGCGGGCATGGACGGCCGCATCAACGCCGTGATGCAACCGTGCTTCTTCGCTCTTTCCGGCGTCCTCGAGCCCGAGCTGGCCCTCGCCGCGATCCGGGCCCAGATCGAACGGACCTACGCCAAAGCCGGTCCGGCGGTCATCGAACGCAATCTGGCCGCGGTGGACGCCGGCGCTCGGCGCGCTGGCGCCCGTGCCCACTCCCGTTGCGGTGACCGCCGGATTCGGTCGACCGCCGGTGGTCCCCGTCACGGTGCCGGACTTCGTCGAGCGCGTCACCGCCCGGCTGCTGGCCGGCGAGGGCGACCTGTTGCCGGTCAGCGCCCTGCCCGTCGACGGTGCCTTCCCCACGAACACCGCCCGCTGGGAGAAGCGGGCGCTGGCGTCCGAGCTGCCCATCTGGGAGCCGTCGCTGTGCATCGACTGCGGTAAGTGCGCCCTCGGTCTGCCCCCACGCCGCCATCCGGATGAAGGTGATGCCGCCTGAGGACCTGGCCGGGGCGCCCGACGGCTTCCGGGCCAAGGACTTCCGGTCCCGGGACCTGCCCGACCACCGCCTCGTCATCCAGGTGGCACCGGACGACTGCACGGGCTGTGGTGTCTGTGTACAGACCTGTCCCGCCCACTCGAAGGAGCAGGTCAAGCACAAGGCGCTGAACATGGCCCCGGCCGCCGAGCATCGGGGGGCCGAGCGCCTCGCCTTCGACTTCTTCCTCGATGTGCCCGAGCTGCCGCCCACGGCCGCTCGCGCCGGCCATCGGTCAAGGGCGCCCAGGTACGCCAACCGCTGTTCGAGTTCTCCGGCGCCTGTGCCGGGTGCGGTGAGACCCCCTACCTCAAGCTGCTCAGCCAGCTCTTCGGCGACCGGATGGTCGTGGCCAACGCCACCGGATGCTCGTCCATCTACGGCGGCAACCTGCCCACCACGCCGTGGTCCACGAACGCCGACGGGCGGGGCCCGGCCTGGGCGAACTCGCTGTTCGAGGACAACGCCGAGTTCGGCCTCGGCCTCCGGCTCGCCCTCGACCAGCACGAGCACGAGGCCCACCGCCTGCTCCAGCACTTCGCGCCCCACCTCGGCGACGACCTCGTGGCCGCCCTGGTCGGGCCGACCGGGGTCGACGACGCGTCGGTGGCCGCCCGCCGGGTGGCCGTGGCCGAGCTGCTCGACCAGCTGGACGACCTCGACGGGGTCGAGGCGGACCGGCTCCGGGCCCTGGCCGGGGACCTGGTGGCCCGCAGCGTCTGGATCGTCGGTGGAGACGGCTGGGCCTACGACATCGGCTTCGGCGGGGTCGACCACGTGCTGTCCAGCGGCCGGAACGTGAACCTGCTCGTGCTCGACACCGAGGTGTACTCGAACACCGGTGGCCAGGCCTCGAAGGCCACGCCCCGCGGCGCGGTGGCCAAGTTCGCCTCGGCCGGCCGTCGCACGGCGAAGAAGGACCTCGGCGACGACGGCCGGGCCTACGGCGACGTGTACGTGGCCCAGGTGGCCATGGGGGCCAACGACGTCCAGACCGTCAAGGCGCTCCTCGAGGCCGACGCCTGGCCGGGGCCCTCGCTGGTCATCGCCTACAGCCCGTGTGTGGCCCACGGCATCGACATGAGCCAGACCATGGTCCACATGCGTGACGCCGTGCACTCGGGGCACTGGCCGCTCTACCGGTACAAGCCGGGGGCCGACGAGCACGAGCACCCGTTCCAGCTCGACAGCCACGTCCCCGACCGTCCGTTCCGGGAGTTCGCCATGACCGAGGGGCGCTTCGCCATGTTGACCCGCAGCGATCCCGAGCGGGCCGAGGCCCTGTTCGCCGAGGCCCAGGCCGACGTCGACGAGCGCTGGCGCTACTACGAGCAGCTGGCCGGTGTCGAGCGGACGATGACCACGCCGGCGGAGGAGGAGGAGGGTTCGTGACCGACCTGACGACGTACTACCTGGGTCTGCGACTGCGTTCGCCCATCGTGGCCTCCTCCAGCCCGGTGACCGGTGACCCCGACGGCCTGCTGGCCCTCGACGCCGCCGGGGTGGGGGCCGTGGTCCTGCCGTCGCTGTTCGAGGAGCAGATCGAGCACGAGGCCCTCGAGGTCGACCGGATGCTGGCCACCGGGGCGGAGGCCTTCGGCGAGGCCGCGGGCTACTTCCCGGAGCTGGACACCTACAACACCGGCCCGGACCACTACCTGGCCCGGGTGACCCAGGCCAAGGCGGCTCTGTCGGTGCCCGTCATCGCCAGCCTCAACGCCGTGACGAGCGGGGGCTGGGTGCGCTACGGACGGATGCTCGTCGACGCCGGGGCCGACGCCCTGGAGCTGAACGCCAACCTGGTCGCCACCGACCCCGCCGTCCCCGGCGCCCGGGTCGAGGACGAGCTGGTCGCGATGGCGGCCCGGGTGGTCGACGCCGTGGCGGTGCCCGTGGCCCTCAAGCTCGGCCCGTTCTGGTCCTCGCTGCCCGACCTCGCCGGAAGGCTGAGCGATGTCGGCGTCGGGGCGTTGGTCCTCTTCAATCGCCCCTTCGCCCCGGACCTCGACCTCGAGACGCTGTCCGTCGTCCCCTCGCTGACCCTGAGCGAGCCCGACGACCTCCACCTCCCGCTGCGCTGGATGGCCCTGCTCGAGGGCCGCATCGACGCCGACCTGGCGGTGACCACGGGGGTCCACGACGCCGCGGGTGTGGTCAAGGCCCTGTTGGCGGGCGCCGACGTGGCCATGATGGCCAGCGCCCTGCTCCGCCACGGCCCGAGCCACGTGGCCACGGTCCTCACCGGGCTCCGGGCCTGGATGGCCGAGCGGGAGTACGACTCGGTCGACCAGCTCCGCGGCTCGGTCTCCGCCCGGGGGGTCGCCGATCCCGCCGAGCTACGTCCGCGCCAACTACCTCCAGGCGCTCACCAGCTACTCGTCGACCGTCCCGACGTGAACGGTCGGTGTCAGTCCGCGCCGAGGCGGACCCAGCCGTCGCCATGAAAACGGCGGCCGAGGATCACCGCCCGGGAGAGGAAGAGCAGGGCCAGTGCGACCCACAGCCAGTCGATGCCTAGGTCGAAGACCAGCACGGCGATGGCCGCAGGGGCGAAGACCAGGAAGGCGATGAGCATCGCCCGGGCCAGGAAGGCCAGGTCGCCGGCACCGATGAGGATGCCGTCGAGGGCGAACACGTAGCCGTTCAGCGGCTGCAGGACGGCCACGTAGAGGATGAGGGTGCCGGTCAGGGCCAGTACGGCGGGGTCGTCGGTGAACACCTCGCCCAGTACGGGCGAGAGCACGGCCAACACCGCGCCGGCGCCCACGCCGGCCACGACGGCCCACTCGATCATCCGCTTCCCGGCGGCGCGGGCGGCCACGGCGTCGCCGGCTCCGAGGAAGCGGCCGGTCATGGCCTGGCCGGCGATGGCGATCGCGTCGAGGGCCAGGGCCATCAGGTACATCAGCTCGAACGCGATCTGGTACGCCGCCAGCTCCGCGGTGCCGATGCGGGCGGCCACGGCGGTCGCCAGGGTGAAGGCCCCCCGCAATGCCGCCGTGCGCAGGAACAGGCTGACTCCCGCCCGGCCGAGGCCCGCGATGGTGCGGGCGTGGGGCCACCATGGCGTCCGGTGCTCCCGGGTGGCCCGGCGGATCATCGTCACGTAGATGGTCGCGGCCAGGAGCTCGGCGATCACGGTGGACAAGGCCGAGGCGCCGATGCCGAACCCGAGCCCGAAGATCCACCAGACCTCCAGCACCAGATTGACCAGTGCGGTCCCGATGGCGACGAACAGCGGGGTCCGGGTGTCCTGCAACCCCCGGAGGTAGCCGGTCCCGGCGAGGATCACGAAGGTCACGGGGAGGCCCAGCACGCTGATCCGCAGGTAGACCCGGGCGTTCTCGGCCACAGCGCCCTCGCCCCCGAGCAGCCGGATCAGCGGGTCCGCGGTCACCCACAGGAGCGCCGAGAGGGCCACGCCGAGGCCCACCGCCAGCCACAGGCTCTGGACGGCCTGGTGGGCGGCCCGGCCGTGCTCGCCGGCGCCGATGAGCCGGGCCACGGCCGAGGTCGTGCCGTAGGCCAGGAAGATGAACACCGCGAACCCGGTGGCCAGAACCGCGTTGGCGATGGTCATGCCGGCCAGCTCGTCGGTGCCGAGGTGGCCGACGACCGCGGTGTCGGTCAGCCGGTAGAGCGGCTCGGCGATCAGCGCCCCGAGGGCGGGCAGCGCCAGCCGGTAGATGTCCCGGTCGAACGGGCTCCGCCGCAGCACCCCCCGGATCACGGGAGGGGGATCGGCACGAGGGTCGGGTTGGGGCTGTCGCCCTGGATCACGTAGAGCTCGATCAGGTCCCCGCCGTCGTCCCGCAGCAGCTCGGGCGGCACCAACGCCCAGAACCGGCGCTCGCCCGGGTCACCGGTGGTCTGCAGCTCGGCCCAGGCGCCGATGCGGCCGTTGACGGCGATGGCCAGGTCCAGGGGCTCGCCCGTCGCCACCGTCCCGGCGACGTAGACGTCCTGCTGGGCGGTGGCCGAGCTGCGGTAGCCGCCGTCCACATCCAGGTCGACGATCAGGTCCCGACCTGTGGTCGACGGGAAGTCCTCGACCGCCTGGCCGACGAGGTCGCCGTGGCGCCCCCAGCGATAGAAGCGCAGGTCCGGGTCATCGCCCTCACCGGGGGGCGGCTGGGCCAGGAGGTCCTGGAAGCCGGTGGTGCCGTCGATGAGGCTGTAGCCGTCCGCGTTGGGCTCGAGGCGGTTGAAGCCCCAGTCGTAGACGCGGCGCTCGTCGGGGCCGGGCCCGGGCTCGGGTCCGAGGAGGGACACCCCGTCGACCTCCTCGGGCAGGTCGAGGGAGAGGATCTCCGCCATCGTGGGCAGGACGTCGATGGTGCGGGCGGGCCGGTCGTCGATGCGGCCGGTGGCCTGCCCCGGCGCCTTCACCAGGAGCGGCACCCACAGCACGCTGTCGGCGTTGGCCGCCGACACACCCCGCAGCGGCTCGCCCGGTTCGAACGCGGCGCCGTGGTCGGCGGTGACCACGACCAGGGACTGGTCGTAGGTCCCGAGCTCACGCAGGCGGGCCAGCAGGAGCCCGACCATCACGTCCGCGTTCTGGGCCTGGAGCAGGTGGCGCTGACGGCCGGTGTCGGCGGCGAACTGGTTGATCCAGGCGTACTGGGCGTACTGGTCGAGACCCTCGGCGACGAACGGGGCCTCATAGGTGAGGCCCGACGGCAGGTGGTACCAGGGCTGGTGGGGGTAGACGGTGTGGAGGACGTCGAGTGCCGGCTCGTTGCCCACCGTCATGCCCGCGGCGAACTCGTTGATGGTGGTGGGGGCGTCGGGATCGGACTGGCGTATGGCGAAGTCGACCTGGCGGTCGTCGCCCCCGCCGAACAGCTGGCGCTGCCAGAGGTCCAGGGCGTCGAGGGCGAGCTCGTGGAGCGGGTTCCCCGGGGCGAGCGACCCCTGCCCGCACAGTTCGCCCGGGCACAGGGCCGTCACCGATTCCTGGACGTGGAGGTCGTAGGAGCCCCGCAACAGGGTGAAGACGTTGTCGGGATGCTCCTCCACCGTCGGCAGGAGGCCGACGCCGTCGGGATAGCGACCGGTCAGGATGGGCGGCACCGCCTCGGGCGTGGTGGGTGAGACGCCGGTGGTGTTGCGGTACCAGGTGGCGTCCTCGGCCAGCCGCGCCAGGTTCGGGAACTGTTCGCCGTCGATGCGGTCGCCCTCGTCGAGCAGGGAGGCCAGCGGCAACTCGTCGAGGACCACGAGTAGGACGGGCGCCGGGTCACCCACCGACGCGGACTCGCCGGAGGCGCCATCGACGTCGAGGACCAGGCCCCGGACCGGATCGGTGGCCAGGAACCACGCGCCCAACAGGAGCGGGAACAGCCCCAGGTACTGCAGCCAGAGGCGAACGCCGGCCCAGCGGCTGACCGCGGCCCAGAGGGCGATCCCGCCGGCGACGGCCAGGGCCGCCGTGAGCGGACCGGGCAGGCCGGACTGACCCACCAGGCGGATGACGACCAGGACCCCGAGGCCGCCCAGCAACACCCGGTGGGTGTCGTCGCGCCAGGCCGGGCCCCGCCGGCGACCGACGAGCCCGACCAGCTCCTCGATGAGCAGGAGGGCCAGAGGCAGGCCGAACAGGATCAGCAGCGTGAGGCCGACGACGTCGAAGCGGCCGGCCCGCCGGGTGACGAATACGTCCGCACCCTCCCGTAGCGCGGTCAGGACCGGTTCGGCCAGGATGATCCCGCTGAGGCCCAGGAGCTCGGCGAAGCGGCGCGCCCGACCCGGGGAGACAGGGGCGGTGGGCACGGCGGGAAGTTACCGGCGGGAGGCAGGGGGACGGTGGTCGCTAGCCTCACGACCGTGAGCGACGAGAGCGTTGTCGGGGGCCTGAAGCCCCGTTCCCGAGAGGTCACCGACGGCTACGAGCGGGCCCCGGCCCGCGCCATGCTGCGGGCGGTCGGCATGACCGACGACGACTGGGACAAGCCCCAGGTGGCCGTGGCGTCGTCCTGGAACGAGGTCACGCCCTGCAACCTGCCCCTCGACCGGCTGGCCAAGCGGTCCAAGATCGGGGTGCGGGACGCCGGCGGTTTCCCGCTGGAGTTCACCACCATCGCGGTGAGCGACGGCATCTCCATGGGCCACGAGGGCATGCGGGCCTCGCTGGTGAGCCGGGAGATCATCGCCGACTCCGTCGAGGCCGTGACTGCACGCCGAGCGCCTCGACGCCCTGGTCACCTTCGCCGGGTGCGACAAGTCCCTGCCGGGGATGCTCATGGCCGCGGCCCGGATCAACGTGCCGTCGGTGTTCCTCTACGGCGGCTCGATCCTGCCCGGCCAGCACAACGGCCAGGCCCTGGACATCGTCAGCGTCTTCGAGGCCGTGGGCGCCTTCGCCTCCGGCGCCATGGACGAAGAGGAGCTGGGCCAGATCGAGCGCAAGGCCTGCCCGACCGAGGGCTCCTGTGCCGGCATGTTCACCGCCAACACGATGGCCTCGGTGGCCGAGGCCATCGGCATGTCGCTGCCCGGTTCGGCGTCGGCCCCCGCCGTCGACCGGCGTCGGGACGACTTCGCCTACGAGTCGGGCAAGGCCGTGGTCGAGCTGCTGCGGCAGAACATCCGGCCCCGCCAGATCATGACCAAGGAGGCGTTCGAGAACGCCATCGCCGTGGTCATGGCCCTCGGGGGCTCGACCAACGCCGTGCTGCACCTGCTGGCCATCGCCCACGAGGCCCGGGTCGAGCTCGAGCTGGAGGACTTCAACCGGGTGGCCGCCAAGGTCCCTCACATCGCCGACACCAAGCCGCACGGCAAGTACCACATGACCGACGTGGACCGCATCGGCGGGGTCCCCGTGGTCATGGCCCACCTGCTCGAGGCCGGCCTGCTGCACGGCGACTGCATGACGGTCACCGGCAGGACGGTCGCCGAGAACCTGGCCGAGATCGCCCCACCCGCGCCGGACGGCACGGTCATCCACCTACTGAGCGACCCCCTTCACGACCGGGGCGGCATCGCCGTCCTCCGCGGTTCGCTGGCCCCCCAGGGTTCGGTGGTCAAGGTGGCGGGCATCGACGTCGACCGCTTCGAGGGCACCGCCCGGGTCTTCGACGGCGAGGCGCTGGCCATGGAGGAGATCCTCCGGGGCGGCATCAACCCGGGCGACATCGTGGTCATCCGCTACGAGGGCCCCAAGGGCGGCCCCGGCATGCGGGAGATGCTGGCGGTGACCGGCGCCCTCAAGGGCGTCGGCCGAGGGGCGGACACGGCGCTGATCACCGACGGGCGGTTCTCGGGCGGCACCCACGGCTTCTGTGTGGGTCACGTCGCCCCCGAGGCCGTCGACGGCGGCCCTATCGCCTTCGTGGCCGATGGTGACCGGATCACCATCGACACGGTCAGTCACGTCATGGACCTCCACGTCGACGAGGCCACCCTGGACGCCCGCAGGGCCGACTGGAAGCTCCCCGAGCCCCGCTACACCACCGGCGTCCTGGCCAAGTACGCCGCGCTGGCCCAGGGCGCCGAAAAGGGCGCCACAACCATGCCGTAGGTCGGCCCACCGACAACGACCCAGGGAAGGGGGCGGGGACGTCTCCGGGCGGTTCGGCGGTGCCCTTCGGGTGGTCCGGGGAAACCGAGGCAGGGATGCGGGCGGGGTGATCTCGGCGCCGGTCTTCGGTGCCCATCTGGTCGTCTCGAGCGCCAGATCTCACTCGGCGTGACCAGCCAGGGTTGACTCGCACCCCCTACGTGCCTCGGTTCGGCGCGGCGAGCATCACTCGAACCTGCCGGGGAAGCCGACGGTCGATGACCGTGCCCGTCATCCCCAGGCGCCGATCTCCCGCGCTTCGGCGGCCATCCAGTCCGTGCGGCCCTCCCGGACGGCGGTGGCGCTGACCTCGGTCAGGTGCGCCGGTACATCGAGGCGGTGCTCGTCAGGGGCGGCCCACGGGGGTCGGGGCACGACGAGGGGCGTCGGCAGCTTGGCCAGTGCTTCGGCGTGAGCCTCGGGCGACGGGTGATAGGCGGGGTCCTGGAGCTGGGCCCACTTGTCGGCGCCGACGATGACCACGTCGTAGGGCTCGGCAATGTCGGAGACGAGCTGCAGCTGGGTGACCACGATGCGAAGCCAGGGGCGGGTGTGGCCGGCCAGCTCGATGGCTCGGACCCGCTCGTCGAGGCGGACGCAGGCCCGGTCCTCCTTACCGATGGCCACCTCGGAGATGATCAGGTCGATCTGCTCCAGGCCGTGGGCCGACCTCGCGGTCTCCGGCGATGCCGAGGTGGGCGATCGTCAGCGGGTCGAAGGATCCGGGGTAGGCCGCCCGCGCTGGCACCCGTCGCCTCCGCCGCTCAGTCCTCGACGACCTCGCCGTCGATGCGACGCACGTGGTCGAAGTGGAGCCGGTGGATGTAGACCTTCCGGCCGTCGGGCAGGACCAGCTTGTAGTGGACGCCCTTCGGTGGGCCGATCGTCGTGTCCCGCGCGTAGGAGGCCAGCAGTTCGCCCGGGGCAATGGTGCTGCCCTTCTGGCTCGAGTCGATGTCCAGGAGGCGGATGTCCTCGTCGGTCGCGGCCAGGATCCGCGGCTGGCCGAAAGCCACCCGAGGAACCCGGCGCTGACGAGGGGGTGACGCCCGTAGACCATGAGGGCCACCTGCACGTGGACATCGGCGCCGACGAGCTCCTGGGTGAGCTCGGTGAGCTCGGCGACGGATCGTTCGGCGATCGACATGCCCGGCAGTATTGCCCTTGTTCACCTCGTGTTCCCTAACGGCTTGCCCCCGGGCGGCCGACCAGGGATACGATGCGCCCGATGTCCCGCCGCCCCCTCGTCCTCGTAGTACTCACCTAGCGCACGCCGTCTCTCACCTCGCGTGCGCTCACGACCTCCCCACGGGGAGGTCGTTGCAGTTTTCGGCCCCACTACCCTTCGGATGCGCTCATGACCAGCAACACCAGCAACAACATCGCCAAGGAACAGCTGAACGGCGGGCAGGCCCTGATCCGTTCCCTCGAGCTCGAGGGCGTGGAGGTCATGTTCGGCCTGCCCGGCGGCGCCATCCTCCCGGTCTACGACCCGATCATCGACTCGCCGATCCGCCACATCCTCGTGCGCCACGAGCAGGGTGCCGGGCACATGGCCGAGGGTTATGCCCACGTCACCGGTCGCCCCGGCGTGGCCATGGTCACGAGCGGCCCGGCCGCCACCAACATCGTCACCCCGCTGTGTGACGCCTTCATGGACTCGATCCCCATGGTGGTCATCACCGGCCAGGTCCCGACCGCCGCCATCGGCAGCGACGCCTTCCAGGAGTGCGACACCACCGGCATCACCCAGTCGGTGACCAAGCACAACTTCCTGGTCACCGAGGCCGCGGACATCCCCCGGACCATCCGGGAGGCGTTCCACATCGCCACCACCGGCCGGCCCGGCCCCGTCCTGGTCGACATCCCCAAGGACATCGTCGACCCCCAGCACCCCAACTCGGCGATGGAGTGGTACTGGCCCGACGAGCTGGACCTGCCTGGGTACAACCCGACCACGAAGGGCCACCCCAAGATGATCCGTCAGGCGGCGGAGCTCATCAGCCAGGCCCACCGCCCGGTCATCTACGCCGGTGGCGGGATCCTCAAGGCCCGGGCGGCCGATGCCCTCAAGGAGCTGGCCGAGCTCTGTGAGCTGCCGGTCGTCACCACGCTGATGGCCCGGGGCGCGTTCCCCGACAGCCACCCGCTGTGCCTGGGCATGCCGGGCATGCACGGCAACTACACCGCGGTCACCGCCATGCAGAAGTCGGACCTGCTCATCGCCCTGGGCAGTCGCTTCGACGACCGGGTCACCGGCAAGCTCGACGGCTTCGCTCCCGACGCCAAGATCATCCACGTCGACATCGATCCCGCCGAGCTGGGCAAGGTCCGGCGCCCGGACGTCCCGATCGTGGGTGACTGTCGCCTCGTCATCGAGGAGCTGGTCGAGGTGCTCAAGGCCAAGGGCGGCCTTGCCGCCCAGCCCGATCGCACCGAGTGGAAGTCGACCCTCAGCGGCTGGCAGGAGAAGTATCCGCTGACCTACCAGCCGGCCGAGGCGGGCGAGGGGCTCAAGCCTCAGTTCGTGCTCGAGCAGCTCCGGGACATGGCCCCGGAGGGCACGATCGTGGCCTCCGGGGTCGGCCAGCACCAGATGTGGACCAGCCAGTACTGGAAGTTCGAGGAGCCCTACACCTGGGTCAACTCGGGTGGCCTGGGCACCATGGGCTTCTCGATCCCGGCGGCCATCGGGGCCAAGGTCGGTCGGCCCGACAAGACGGTCTGGTCCGTCGACGGCGACGGCTGCTTCCAGATGACCGCCCAGGAGCTGGTCACCGCTTCCGCCGAGCGCATCCCGGTCAAGGTGGCGATCCTCAACAACGCCTACCTCGGCATGGTCCGCCAGTGGCAGGAGATGTTCTACGACGAGCGCTACAGCGAGGTGTACCTCTCGCCGGACCTGCCGGACTACGTCAAGTGGTCCGAGGCCATGGGCTGTGTCGCCTTCCGGGCCGAGTCGCCCGAGGAGGTGGCCCCGATCATCGAGAAGGCCAACGCCATCGACGACCGCCCGGTGGTCATCGACTTCCGCACCGACGCCCGGGAGAAGGTGTACCCGATGGTCGCCGCAGGGACCACGAACGACAAGATCATCGTCGACCCGACCCAGGGCGAGGGGGGCCACTGATGCCGGCCCTCACCCACACGGGCGACGCCCGCACGCACACCCTGTCGGTCCTGGTCGAGAACCGGGCCGGTGTGCTGACCCGAATCGCCGGGATGTTCGCCCGCCGGGGGTTCAACATCTACTCCCTGGCCGTCGCCCCCACCGACGACGAGCGCTTCAGCCGGATCACCATCGTGGTCGACGTGGAGTCCAAGCCCCTCGAGCAGATCACCAAGCAGCTCCACAAGCTGATCAACGTCATCAAGATCAGCGAGCTCGGTCCCGGAGAGGCCGTCGAGCGGGAGCTGATGCTGGTCACGCTGAAGGCGCCGCCGGAGACCCGGGGTCAGGTCATGGAGCTGGCTCAGCTCTATGACGCCGAGGTGCTGGACGTCGGCGTCGACTCGATGACCCTCAGCCTCGACGACGAGCCCGGCCGCATCGACGACTTCGAGGAGCTGTGCCGGCCCTACGGCATCGTCACCGTGCAGCGGACCGGCCGGGTCGCCCTGCCCGTGCTGGCCAAGGCCCGCTAGATCGTCATCTTCGCTCGCCTCCGACTCGATCGGCGAAGCCGACGAGCCGGTCGCTCGCCGCTGCTCCGGCTGGCGCCTGCGCAGCCTCACTGACCACAATCACCATCACCATCTACAGGGAGCAACCCAGTGGCAACCGTCTACTACGAGAAGGACGCCGACCGGTCGGTGATCGCCGAGCGCAAGGTGGCCATCCTCGGCTACGGCTCGCAGGGCCACGCCCATGCGCTGAACCTGCGGGACTCGGGCATCGACGTGCGGGTCGGCCTACGCGAGGGTTCGTCCTCGAAGGCCAAGGCCGAGGAGGCGGGCCTCAAGGTCCTCTCCATGGCCGACGCGGCAGCCGAGGCCGACCTCATCATGTTCCTGCTGCCCGACACCGAGCAGCGGGCGGCCTACGAGGAGCACGTGGCCCCACACCTCCAGGACGGCGACGCCGTCTTCTTCGCCCACGGCTTCAACATCCGCTTCGGCGAGATCACCCCGCCGGCCGACGTCGACGTGGCCATGGTCGCCCCCAAAGGCCCCGGCCACCTCGTGCGCCGCACCTACGTCGAGGGCGGCGGCGTGCCCTGCCTCATCGCGGTCGAACAGGACGCCACGGGCAAGGCTCGGGCCCTGGCCCTGGCCTACGCGGACGCCATCGGCGGCACCAGGGCCGGGGTGCTGGAGACCACCTTCACCGAGGAGACCGAGACCGACCTGTTCGGCGAGCAGGTCGTGCTCTGCGGCGGCCTGACCTCATTGGTGCAGGCCGGGTTCGAGACCCTGGTCGAGGCGGGGTACCAGCCCGAGTCGGCCTACTTCGAGTGCCTCCACGAGGTGAAGCTGATCGTGGACCTCATGTACGAGCAGGGCATCGCCGGCATGCGCTACTCGATCTCCGACACGGCCAAGTACGGCGACCTCACCCGGGGTCCCCGGGTCATCACCGACGCCACCAAGGCCGAGATGAAGAAGATCCTCGGCGAGATCCAGTCCGGCGAGTTCGCCCGGGAGTGGATCGCCGAGACCCGCAGCGGCCGGGAGAACTACACCCGGATGCTCAAAGAGGGCGAGGAGCACCAGATCGAAGCGGTCGGCGCCGAGCTCCGACGCATGATGCCCTGGATCTCCGCCGGCAAGCAGTCCGTCCAGGAAGCCAGCGGCGGCTGACCATTGCGCCCCCGACGATCGGCGGCCGGACCCCCCGCCCCCGGTGATTGCCGTGGTTTCGCTAGCCCGCGGACGTCTCGCTCGGCAGCTCGTAGACGAACAGGGCCATGGCGCCGCTGGTCGATCGGGTGGTGGAGCCGGCGTAGGTGAACTCGTCGAGGTGGACCAGGTCCATCTCGTCGCCGGTGGGTGCGCCGAAGATGTCGTCGACGAGGGCGCGGGCCGTGGGGTCGTCGCCGTCGACGAGGGCGCCGTGGTTGGCGATGTGGGTCACGCCCTCGGCCCGGAGGAAGGCGCCCTCGGTACCGTCGGCCACAGCGTCGGCGAACTCGCCGCTGTTGACCACGCCGTCGAGGTTGACCACAGGCTGGTCGGTGAAGCTGCCGAGCACCCCCGCGTCCCACGAGGCGATGACGGCATCGTCGGGCAGGTTGGCGCTGATCCAGCGGCCGGCGTCCCGGTTGGTCTCCTGGATGGAGCGGAGGTCGGGGTCGACGAACTGGCGGCCGACGACCAGGAAGCCGCCCAGCAGGGGCAGCAGCAGGATCACCTGAACGGCCCGCAACGAACTCGGTCCCTCCTCCGCCGCGCCGTCGAGCAGGTCGGCGGCCCCGTGCAGCAGGAGCGCGAAGCCGTAGAGGACGAGGGGGGCGAAGTACCAGAGCCACCGCTGCTCGGACAGCAGGGTGTAGTAGCCGACCAGGCCGATGCAGAACGGGACGTACCAGCCGGTCTGGGCCAGGAACGTCGTCAGCCGCTCGAAGCGCCCGCTGGGGGCGAGGTCCTGGAGGGTCCGCCCGGCCAGGAATGCGATCGCGGCCACGACGAGTACGGCGATGGCGATGCCGACCGTGAGGTCGACCCGCTTGACGTCGCCGCTGATCTGCATGGGACGGCCGAAGGCGAACAGGTTGGCCACCACGTAGACGGCAGCGGTGATGGCCGGGGCGGCGACGAGCTGGCCGAGACGCCGGACGCCGTCCACCCCGAGCCGACGCACGTCGGGCAGGACCCAGAGAGCGCAGATCATCGTGAGCAGGGCGGCGTCGGTCCGGGCCAGGAACGCCAGGGCCAGGAGCGCGCCGAACCGGCGGCGGCCGGTGGGGTTGCCGGTGGTGACGTCGAGGTCGGCGGCCCGGGTCAGCAGCAGCGCCCCGACGAGGACGACCAGCCCGGACTCGAGTCCCGAACCGACCGAGCGGAGCACGAAGGGGTTGCCGGCGACGAGCACCACGACAACGGCCAGGAAGGGCGAGGGCCGCCGGACCTGGCGGACCAGCAGGACCACGGCGGTGCCCCAGCACCCGAGCTGGATGGCCAACTGGGTCCGCATGGCGGTCGTCCCGTCGAGGCCGACCAGTCGGGGGAGCACGCAGACCGCCTGCCAGAGCGGGTGGTAACCGTTGGTGGCGTTGATGGTGTCGAACGTCGAGCCATGGCCCGCGGCCAGGTTGCGGCCGATCTCCCCGTAGTACCAGGCGTCGTCGAAGGTCAGCGCGAACGGCGCATCTGACCAGAACAGGATCAGGACCAGCCACGCCAGCCCCGTCCCGACCGCAGCCGGCATCAGCAGCCGCGTGTCGGAGTCCGCCCGCGTCGGCACCACGGTGATCGCCACGAGTACCCATCGGCGGCTCCGCCCCCGCCGTTACGCGTGACGTCCGATCGTGGCGGGGATGAGCGATTGGCTGCGGGGGCCCCCTGGCTGTTCGGGGCGATCACGCGGGACTGACGGCGGTGGCCCTCCGCGGGAGGAGGCCCACCGCCGCCGTACCCTGCCCGCGCTCAGGCGACGCGGATGCTCGCCACTCGGTTGGCCGAACCGGGTTGGAAGAGGTGCCCAGCACCGTCGACCGACGCCAGGTACGCGGCATCGCCCGCTTCGGCCGCCGAGGCCCGGTCGGCGGCGGCGGCGTCATCGTGGACTGCGACCCAGGTCACCTGGCCGAAGGTGCCGTAGTCGTCGGCCAGGAACGCGCAGCCGGTGCCCGTGGCTGCGGTGTAAGCGTCGGCGATCTCGACGCCCCACGCCATCACCTCACCGATCTTGCCTTCGGCCGGCGTGGCGGTGGTGACCTCGGCCCAGCCCCCGATCGGCGGCGAGCCCTCGGGCTCCCGGGTCATGTGCACGATCGAACGCAGCGCATCTTCGAACGGGGTCGTGGCGAACGCCTGGCCCGCGCCGGCCAGTTCGAGGAAGGTCGAGTCGGCGGCCAGCTTGGCGGTCTGCTCCGCCAGGTGGGCGCGGGACTCGACCATGGCCGACCACGCCACCGTGCCCAGCGGATAGCCGAACACCCCCTGCCAGAGGCTCACCTCGACGTCCATGATCTGGTTGACCTTGCCGGTGATGCTCACCGCCCAGTCGACGGGCTCGACCGGCCCACCGGTCAGTGTGGCAACTCTTGAAAACAGGTGCATGTCGCGTACTCCCCCGAGTCCCACCCGCAACCGGAATGGCCGCTGTCGATGGTTCCCCTACGAGTCACCGTCGCGCCGATCACCCGAAAAGGGAAGCCCAGCTGGCACATCCGGCTGCGATCACCTTCACATGGTCTCGGAGAAGGAGACCTCGCCCTCGCCGCGCAGGACGTTCTTGAGGAGCTTGCCGCTGGCGTTGCGGGGCAGCTTGTCGTGGGTGAGCTCGACGTAGGCGGGGACCTTGAAGTTGGCCAGGCTCTCGGCCACCCACTCCTTGACGTCCTGCTCAGTCAGGGCGGCGCCGGCCTGGACCTGGACGACCGCCTTGACCTCCTCGCCCAGCTCGTGGTGGGGGACGCCGATGACCGCGGCGTCGGCGACGGCGGGATTCTCGACGAGGCGCTGCTCGATCTCGACGCAGTAGATGTTCTCACCACCCCGGATGATCATGTCCTTGGCCCGGTCGGTGATGAACAGGAAGCCATCGTCGTCGAGGTAGCCGATGTCGCCGGTGTGGAGCCACCCGTCGATCACGGTCTCGGCGGTCGCCTCGGGCTTGTTCCAGTAGCCGGGCATGATGATCGGCCCCTTGATGAGGACCTCACCGGTCTGGCCCTGGGGCACCTCGTCGCCACCGGGGTCGACGATGGCCAGCTCGACGACGGGGACGGCGGGACCGACCGAGTCGGGGCGCTCCTGAGCGTCCCGGCCGGAGATGACCGTGGCCACCGAGCTCGACTCGGTGAGGCCATAGGCGTTGGATGTGCTCTTCACGTTGGGGAAGGTCTCGCGGACCTTGCGCTGGAGCTCGTCGGCGGAGGGGGAGCCGCCGAAGGCGACCGAGGTCACGGTGCTGGTGTCGTAGTCGTGACGGGCGGGGTGCTCACAGACCCGCCACACCATCGTCGGGACCGTGGCCCAGATGGTCACGCCCTCGTCCTGGATGAGCTGCAGGGCGTGGTCGGGGTCGAAGCGGCCCTCGGGGATGACCAGCTTCACGCCGGCGATCATCCCCACGACGAGGCTGCTGTGGCAGCCCGACACGTGGAACAGCGGCGAGGTGAGCAGGCCGACGGTCTGGCCGCCACCACTGTCGAGGGGCGAGGACTCGGGATTGGCCATCACCGTCGCGATGGAGTTGAACAGGGTGTTCTGGAGGTTGGCGACCATGTTGCGGTGGGTCGAGATGGCGCCCTTGGGGCGACCGGTCGTGCCCGACGTGTAGAAGATGACCGCCGGATCTTCCTCAGCGATGTCGGTGTCGGGGAACTCGTCGGACGGCTCGCCCATCAGGTCGGCGAAGGGGTGGATGCGGGGGTCGTCGTAGTCGGCCGGATCACCGTCGATCAGGTAGATGTGCTCGAGGCCGGGGGCCTGGTCGAGCTGGTCGGCGATGCGCTCGAAGCGCTTGGCGTCGGCCACCAGCACCTTGGACCCGCTGTCGTCGAGGCCGTAGAGGATCTCGTCGGTCTTCCACCAGCCGTTGAGCCCGACCAGGATCGCCCCGAGGTCGACCGTTGCCCAGAAGGCCAGGCACCACTCGGGGTTGTTGGCCGACAGCACAGCCACCCGGTCGCCGTGGCCGACGCCGGCGTCCCGAGTCAGGGCGTGGGCCACGCCGTTGGCCTGCCGCACGAACTCGGCGTAGGTCCACCGCTTGTCGCCGTAGACGAGGAAGTCCTGGTCCCCCCGGTTGATCGCCGCCTTCGGGACCTCCCGCAACGACGGCATCCGGTCCTTGTAGACCTTCATCTCGATGCCGTTGACCACCTCGGTCACGACCTCGAACGGCCCTCCGGCCCCCGTCAACTGCTCCCGCACGTCCCCCAGCGTTGTCATGCCGGGCAGTCTCGCGAACCTTGTGCGCACCGCCACGATTCTCGTAGCGCGGGGCACAAGGTTCGCGACCGGTCAGAGGGCGGCGACGACGTGGTCGATGCAGCCGGTGAGAGCTTCGACGTCGGCGGGATCGATGGCGGGGAACATGGCGATGCGGAGCTGGTTGCGGCCCAGCTTGCGGTAGCTCTCGGTGTCGACGATGCCGTTGGCCCGCAGGACCGCGGCGATCGTGTTGGCGTCGACGCCCTCGAAGTCGATGGTGCCCACGACGGGGGAGCGCATGGTGGGGTCGGCCACGAACGGGGTGGCGAAGTCCCGGTCATCGGCCCAGCCGTAGAGCGTGCGGGCCGAGGCCTCGCTGCGGCCGGCGGCGAACTCCAGGCCACCGTTGTCGGCCACCCAGCGGGCCTGGGCCTCGGCCAGGAAGATCGTGGCCAGGGCCGGCGTGTTGTAGGTCTGGTCCTTGCGCGAGTTGTCGAGGGCGATCTTCAGGTCCAGCGACGCGGGGATCCAGCGCTCCGATGCGGCCAGCCACTCGATGCGCTCGATGGCGGCGGGCGAGCAGACGGCGATCCACAGCCCACCGTCGGCGGCCAGCGCCTTCTGGGGGGCGAAGTAGTAGACGTCGGTCACCGACAGATCGACCCGCATGCCACAGGCGGCCGAGGTGGCGTCGACCAGCACCAGGCCGTCCTCGGCGGGACGCGACAGCGGCATGGCCACGCCGGTCGAGGTCTCGTTGTGGGTCAGGCAGTAGGCGTCGATCCCGTCCTCGGCCACCGGCAGCGGGTGGGTGCCGGGGTCCGAGGCGATGATCGTGGGATCGGCCAGATGCGGCGCGGTGGTCACGCCCGAGGCGAACTTGGACGAGAACTCGCCGAACGACAGGTGCTGGCTGCGCAGGTCGATCAGGCCGAACGTGGCCGCGTCCCAGAAGGCCGTGGTCCCGCCGTTGCCGAGCAGGACCTCGTACCCGTCGGGCAGGGCCAGGATCTCCGCCAACAGGTTGCGCAGGCTGCCGACCACGAACTGGACGGTCGCCTGACGGTGGCTGGTGCCGAGGTAGTCGGTGCCCGTCGCCGCGAGGGCTCGCACGGCTTCGGGGCGAACCTTGGAAGGCCCGCTGCCGAACCTCCCGTCCACCGGTTTGATCGAGTCGGGGATGGCGATATCTGGGGTTGGGCCGCTCACGACCTGTCACTATCGCGGCGACATCCCGAAAGGACCAATCCATTGCCGTCCGAACGCCTCTCGACCCGCGTCAGCGCCATTGCGCCCTCGGCCACCCTGGCCGTCGACGCGAAGGCCAAGGCCATGAAGGCCGCCGGCGAGGACGTCGTCGGCTTCGGCGCCGGTGAGCCCGACTTCCCGACCCCGGCCCACATCGTCCAGGCCGCCGTCGACGCCGCCACCGACCCGGCGACGCACCACTACTCGGCCACGCCTGGCCTGCCCGCGCTCCGCCAGGCCATCGCCGACAAGACCCTCCGGGACTCCGGCTACGAGATCAGCCCCAGCCAGGTGGTGGTGACCAACGGCGGCAAGCAGGCCTACTACGAGGCCATCGAGGCGATCATCAACCCGGGCGACGAGGTCCTGCTGCCTGCCCCGTACTGGACGACCTATCCCGAGCCGATCGCTCTGGCCGGGGGCGTCTCGGTGGTGCTCCCCACCGACGAGGCCGCGGGCTTCCGGGTGACCATCGACCAGTTGGAGGCGGCCCGCACCGAGCGGACCAAGGCGATCGTCTTCGTGTCGCCCTCGAACCCCTCCGGCGCCGTGTACCCGCCGGCGGAGGTCGAGGCCATCGGCCGCTGGGCGGTCGAGCACGGGATCTGGGTCATCACCGACGAGATCTACGAGCACCTCGTCTACGACGACAACGAGTTCGCCTCGCTGCCGACCCTCGTGCCCGAGGCGGCCGACCAGACCATCGTCCTCAACGGCGTGGCCAAGACATTCGCCATGACCGGGTGGCGAGTGGGATGGCTGATCGGCCCCGCCGACCTCGTGGCGACCGCATCGACGCTGCAGTCCCACCTCTGCGGCAACGTGGCCAACCTGTCCCAGCGCGCCACCATCGCCGCCCTCGAGGGTGGCCTGGACGACGTCGCCATGATGCGGGCAGCAGTACGACCGCCGGGGCAAGCTGATCCACCGCCTCCTCAACGAGATCGACGGCGTGAGCTGCATGCTCCCACAGGGCGCGTTCTACGCCTACCCGTCCTTCGAGGGCGTACTCGGCCGGACGTTGGCGGGCCAGACCCCGACGAACACCCTCGAGCTGGCCGACCTGATCCTGGCCGAGGCCAAGGTCGCGTTCGTCCCCGGCGAGGCCTTCGGGTCCCCCGGCTACGGCCGCTTCTCCTTCGCCCTCGACCCCGACGCCATGCAGGAAGGCATCCGCCGCATCGCCGAGTTCCTCGCGTGACCCAAGCTGTTCTGGCGCCCGATCCTGGTGCCATGACCCCGAAATCAGGCGCCAGAACGCGATCCAGCCCCAACTGGCGCCTGATCGTGGCGTGATGACACCTCAATCGGGCGCCAGAACGACGGCGTACGGGGCATGGGGGTCGCCGATCTCGACGGACCTGCTGGTCGCGGGGGCCGTTGGGCTCCACGAGGTCCAGGGCGGGGTGAGGACATCTGGTGGGACGAAGCGAGGCCCGAGGAGGGCGGCCGGATCCAGCTCGTCCGGCTCGACGGGGAGACAGGCGAGCGGACCGACGTCCTGCCCGACGGTTTCGCCGCCCGCACGCGGGTCCACGAATACGGCGGCGGGGCCTGGCGGGTCCACGACGACACCGTCTACTTCGCCAACTGGTCCGACCAGCGCCTGTACCGGCTGAGGATCGGCGGCGAGCCCACCCCCATGACCCCCGAGGGCTGCCGCTACGCCGACATGGACGTCGCCCCCGACGGCACGTGGCTGGTCGCCGTACGGGAGGACCACCGCGGCGACGGCGAGGCCGTGAACGAGATCGTCCGCATCGACACCACGACCGGGGAGGAGACCGTGCTGGTCACGGGCCCGGACTTCGTCGCCTCGCCCCGCATCGATGGCGGGGGCTGGCGGGAGGGCCGCCGCCTGGCGTGGACCCAGTGGGATCATCCCGACATGCCGTGGGACGCGGCGGAGGTGTGGGTCGCTGACCTCGAGCCCGGCGGTCTGGTCGAGGCGGAGCGACTGGCCGGCGGGAATGGCGAATGGGCGTCGGAGCCCACGTGGGACTGGAACGGGAAGCTGTGGTTCACGTCCGATCGCGATGGGTTCGCTCGGCTGTATCGGTGGGACGGCGGTAGCGACCTGGTCCTCGTGGCGAACGGTCCCGAGGCCGATGTCGCCACGCCGCCGTGGGTCTTCCGCATGTCGCGCTTCGTGCCGGCGGCAGCCATTGGCTGGACCGAGGACACGTGGGCCCTGGTCGTGGCCAGCCAGGGCGGGGTCGACCGACTCTGGGTGGTGGACCCTGACGGCGACCGCACCGGCGTCGTCGATCTGCCGTACACGGCCTTCTCCTCCCTGGCGGTCGTCGACGGCGGGATCGTCGCGGTCGTGGCGACGCTCACCGCGGAGCCGTCTGTGGTCAACGCCTACCCGGGAGGCGGGACCCTCGTCGTCGACGGGGTCGTCCAACGCGAGGAGGACGAGGAGGACGGAGGACGATGAGGACGTCCGGGAGCTGCTCGACGAGGGACCGGCGATCTCCGAGGACGAGATGGAAAGGCTCCTCGCGGACGGGGCAAGGGTGGTGGCCGCCGTGGCGTCCGGTGCCACGAAGGCCCCGCGACCGAAGGACATCGAAGCATTCGCCGAGCGAGAGCCTCGCGACCTCGGCCTCGCCGCGGACCAGATCAGCCTCCCGGAGAGCCTCGACTTCCCGTCCGCGAACGGGCGCACGGCGCACGCGCTCTACTACCCGCCGACCAACCCGGACCACGTCGGGCCCGACGGTGAGAAGCCGCCGCTGCTGGTCGACATCCACGGGGGGCCCACCAGCGCCGCCCGGAGCCAGTTCCAGCTCGGGGTGCAGTTCTGGACGAGCCGGGGCTTCGCCGTGGTGGACGTCAACTACGGCGGCTCGACGGGCTACGGCCGCGAGTACCGGGACCTGCTGAAGGGCCAGTGGGGCGTGGTCGACGTCGAGGACTGTGTCGCCGCCGCCACCTTCCTGGCCGAGCGGGGCGACGTCGACCCCGACCGCCTGGCCATCCGGGGTGGGAGCGCCGGGGGTTTCACGACGCTGGCCGCGCTCGCCTTCCACGACACCTTCGCCGCCGGGGTCAGCAAGTACGGCGTGGCCGACCTGGCCGTCCTGGCCCAGGACACCCACAAGTTCGAGTCCCGGTACCTCGACGGCCTCATCGGGCCTTGGCCCGAGGCCGAGGCGCTCTACCGGGAGCGCTCACCGCTCTTCCACGCCGACCGCATCCGGGTGCCTCTCCTCGTACTCCAGGGCCTCGAGGACGAGGTGGTGCCGCCCAACCAGTCCGAGCTCATCGTCGAGGCCCTGAAAGGCAACGGGGTTCCCGTGGCCTACCTGGCCTTCGAGGGCGAACAGCACGGGTTCCGGAAGGCCGAGACCATCGTTCGGGCCGCCGAGGCCGAGCTCAGCTTCTACGGCCAGGTCTTCGGCTTCGACCCCCAGGGCGTCAAGAACCCCGTCCCGCTCACCTGACCAACGGTTCTGGTCCCAGCAACGCGCGCTGGGGCGCACATAGCTGGTACCAGAACAGGTGGGGGTCAGACGCCGGCGAGGGTGTCGAACAACGGGACGTCGATCTGGCAGGCCTCGTTGCCGTACGCGATGAGGAGGGTGGCTCCCTCGACCGCCGCGCTCTGGACCTCCTCGGCGTCGTGGGGCAGCGAGTCCGGGTCGGCGTCGGCGTCGACAGCCAACTGGCCGAAGGCGGCCACGGCCTCGAGCGGCTCGGCCACGCCTGGAGGGGCCGTCGCGGCGACGGCCAGGAGGCGGTCGACCTGGTCCTGGGTCGGATCCGCGTCGGGGTCGATGTCGGACAGGCCCTCGAGGTCGGCACACAGGGACTCGACGTCCTCGGTCACGAAGGTCGAGTCGACGGGCCGGCCCTCGGTGGTCGTCGTGGTGCCCTCCACGGTCGCCGAGGTCGTGGTCGCCGCCCCGTCGGCCACCTCGCCGTCGTCACCGCCGCAGGCGGTCAGGGCAAGCCCTCCGACGAGCACGGTCAGCAGCATTCGGCGCACGGCAGGTCCTCGTCGTCGTCGGACCGGCGACGGTACCGGCGGCGCTACCCCGTGAACGAGGTGAACAGGGGGATCTCGATGCCGCACTGCTCGGCGGAGTAGGCGACGAGGGCCTCGCCCGCGGCAGTCACCTCGGGGCTGGTGGTCGCCGCGGTGAGCTCGTCGAACGCCTCCGGATCCTCGAGCGCCGCCCCGCTGGTGTCGGCGATCAGCTGACCGATGTCGGCCAGGGTCGTGAGCTCGTCTTGGATCTCGGGCGGGGCGGCCTCAGCGACGGCGGTGAGCCGGTCGATGTCAGCTTGCGTGGGTAGGGCATCAGGGTCGATGTCGGCCAGGTCGGCGAGCTGGGTGCAGATGTCCTCCGAGGCACCATCGTCCGAGACGGTGTCCTCACGGGGGACGGTCGTCTCTGCTGGAGGGGTCGTCTCAGCTGACGCAGTCGTCTCCGTGGCGGCGGTGGTGACGTCGGACGCGATGTCGCCGTCGTCGCCGCCGCATCCGGCGAGGAGCAGTGCGCTGAGGGGCAGGGCCAGCAGGAAGGCGCGCACGACGTTGTTCCTCGTGGTCGGGGGTGCCGTCAACCTACTGACCCCAGCGGACCTGGGAGGATGGGCGCCGTCGACCCGGCTGGGGCGAAGGAGAGACATGAGCGACCTGGGTTTCCGCAGTGCCACCGACCTGGTGCAGGCCATGAAGGCCAAGGAGGTCGGCAGCCGCGAACTGCTCGACCACCTGCTGGACCGGGTCGACGAGCACAACCCACAGCTGAACGCCGTGGTCACCCTGGACGTCGAACGGGCCCGGGCCGCCGCGGACGCGGCCGATGCGGCCACGGTTCGGGGGGAGGACCTCGGTCCCCTGCACGGCCTCCCCATGACGGTGAAGGACGCCTTCGAGACCGAGGGCCTCCTGACCACCTGCGGCGCCCCCGACCTGGCCGACCACGTCCCCACCACCGACGCCGACCGCGGTGGCCCGGCTGAAGGCGGCCGGGGCGATCGTCTTCGGCAAGACCAACACGCCGACCTACACCGCCGACCTGCAGACCTGGAACCCGGTCTTCGGCACCACCAACAACCCCTGGGACACCACCCGCAGCCCGGGCGGGTCCTCGGGCGGCTCGGCTGCGGCCCTCGCCGCCGGCCTCACGCCCCTCGAGCTGGGCAGCGACATCGGGGGCTCCATCCGCAACCCCTCGCACCAGTGCGGCACGGTGGGCCACAAGCCCAGCTTCGGCGTCGTCCCGGACCGGGGCCACATCCCGGGCCCGCCGGGCTCGCTGAGCAAGGGGGACGTCAACGTCTGCGGACCGATGGGCCGGACCGTCGAGGACCTCATCCTGGCCTTCGACGTGCTCGCCGGCCCCGACGTCCCCGACAGCACCGGCTGGCGCCTCGACCTGCCGCCCGCCCGCACCGACCAGGTCCGCGAGCTCCGGGTCGGGGCGTGGCTGGAGGAGCCCGCGCTGCCCGTCGCCCCCGACGTGGCGGAGGTCCTGTCGGTCGCGGTCGACGCCCTGGCCGCGGCCGGCGTCACCGTCGACCGGGCCGCCCGCCCCGCGGTCGACGTGGCCGAGACCACCCACCTCTACGAGCAGTTGGTGTGGACCGTCATGTCCGCCGATGTCGACGCCGACACGTGGGAGCTGTCCAAGGCCGTGGCCGACGCCCCGCCGACCGACGACGAGCCGCTCCTCTTCCGCGGCGGGCGGGCCACCGCCCTGCGCCACAAGGACTGGATCGCCCTCGACGAGGCCCGCCAGCACCAGCGGGTGGCCTGGGCCGACCTGTTCATCGACGTGGACGTCCTGCTCTGCCCGGTCTTCCCCGTCGCGGCCTTCCCCCACCAGGTCGACGACGACCCGTTCGGGATCCTCAACCGCACCCTGGCCGTCGGCGACCGTGAGGTGGCCCACGGCGAGCTCACCCACTGGTGCGGCGTGGTCGGGGTCGCCTACCTGCCCTCGACGGTGGTCCCGGTGGGCTTCACGGCCGACGGCCGACCCGTCGGCATCCAGGTGGTGGCCGACTTCCTGCGGGACCGCACCGCCCTCACCGCGGCTGCCCGTATCAGCGAGGTCCTCGGGGGGTTCCGGCCGCCACCGGGATACGGGGCATGATCGCGAAGTGACCGAGGGCCACTACCGCGTCACCCAGGTCTACGAGCCGACGACCGAGGAGTTCTTCGCCGCCCTCGACTCGGTAGGTCTCACCTGGGAGTACGAGGACATCCTCGAGCGCCACCAGCACCCGGGCATGCGTTCCTCGGACGGCACGATCGCCCTCGTCCTGCACGCCGTCCGCTTCGACGAGGCCGCCGACCGGATCGACGTCGTCCAGGTGGCGATGGTCCTCGGGCCGGAGCACGGCGTCATCGCCCGCTGGCCCGAGGACGGTCTCGACGATGCCTTCGAGCAGGACATCCACGCCCGCAAGGACCTCATCCTCGCTCTCATCGAAGCGGTCCACGACCTCGACACCGTCGCCATGGGCGCCATCGAGGAGCGGGTCGACGACTGCGAGCTGGAGGTGCTGGACGCCGACGGCCAGGGCACGAGTGCGCAGTCGATCTACCACCTCGAGCACGAGCTGCTGAAGGTCCGGCGCTCGGTGAGCCCGATGGTGGCGGTCATGGACCGCCTGGGACGAAAAGGTGACGACGCCGATCGGATCGTGCTCGGCGAGTGGAGGGACCGCTATCTGCGCCTCGTCAGCCAGATGGAAGACGTCGACAACCTGCTGACCAGCGTGCTCAGCGTCAACCTGACCCTGGTCAGCGTCCGCCAGAACGAGGACATGCGCAAGATCGCCGCCTGGGGCGCCATCGGCATCGCCCCGACGGCCATGGCCGGCATCTGGGGCATGAACTTCCGGCACATGCCCGAGCTGGCCTGGAGCATCGGCTACCCGGTTGCCATTGCGTCGATCGTGGCCGTCTGCGTGACCCTCTACATGTTCTTCCGTCGTTCCGGCTGGCTCTGATGAGATCGACGTTGGCGCGGGGCGTCGCCCCCGACAGGATCTAGGGGTGCCCCGTGTCCTCGTCACCGAGAAGATCGCCGATTCCGGCCTCGACCGCCTCCGGGAGGCGGGCCACGACGTCGATCTCCAGCTCGACGCGACCCCCGAGACGCTCCCCGAGCTGGTCCGGGGTGCCTCCGCCCTGATCATCCGCTCGGCCACTCAGGTCACCGCCGAGGTCCTCGAGGCCGGGACCGACCTTGTCGTGGTGGGCCGGGCCGGCATCGGCCTGGACAACGTGGACACCGAGGCCGCCACTCGGCAGGGCGTGATGGTGGTCAACGCCCCCCAGTCCAACGTGCTGTCGGCCGCCGAGCACACCATGGCCCTGCTGCTGGCGCAGGCCCGCAACATCCCCGCGGCCCACGCCGCCCTCGTCGACGGTCGGTGGGAACGCTCGCAGTGGGAGGGCGTGGAGCTCTCCGACAAGACCCTCGGCATCGTCGGACTCGGGCGCATCGGTCGTCTCGTCGCCCAGCGGGCGTTGGCCTTCGGCATGCGGCTGATCGGCTACGACCCGTTCGTCACCCCGGACCGGGCCCGCCAGATGAGCGTCGAGGTCATGGACCTCGACGAGGTGCTGGCCCGGGCCGACTTCCTCACCCTGCACGTGGCCAAGACCCCCGACACCCTGGGGATGATCGGGGTCGAGTCCCTCAAGAAGGTGAAGCCGGGCATCCGCATCGTCAACGTGGCTCGGGGCGGCATCGTCGACGAGCAGGCCCTGGCCGACGCCGTCCTCGATGGCCGGGTCGCCGGCGCGGCCATCGACGTCTTCGCCGAGGAGCCCACCACCAGCTCGCCGCTGTTCGGCGTGCCGGGCGTGGTGGTCACCCCGCACCTCGGCGCCAGCACGGCCGAGGCCCAGGACAAGGCGGGCCAGACCATCGCCGAGCAGGTGGGCCTGGCCCTGGACGGCGACTTCGTCCCCTTCGCCGTCAACGTCTCGGCCGCCGAGGCGTCCGAGACCGTGCGACCGTTCCTGCCGCTGGCCGAGCGGCTGGGCGGGCTCTTCGCCGCCCTCCTGCCCGAGCTGCCCGACGAGCTGCGGGTCGAGTACCACGGCCAGCTGGCCGACTACGACACCCGGATCCTCACCCTGTCGGTCCAGAAGGGCTTCTTCGGTCGCCTGACCGACGAGCCGGTCTCCTACGTGAACGCGCCGGCGGTAGCCGAGATGAAGGGCCTCACCGTCACCGAGTCCAAGACCAGCACGACCCAGGACTTCGTGAACCTCATCACCCTCCGGGGTGGGGACCACGCCATGGCCGGGACCCTCACCGGCCTCCAGGCCAAGCCCCGCATCGTGATGGTCGATGACCATGCCGTCGACGTCCCGCCTGCGAGCCACATGCTGGTGGTCCGCAACGACGACAGCCCCGGGGTCATCGGCCTGGTGGGCACGGTCCTCGGCGAGGCCGGGGTCAACATCGCTGACATGGACGTCGGTCAGTCGCCCGACGGCGTCGCCGCCCTCATGGTGCTGGCGCTGTCGACCGAGGTGCCCGACCCGGTCCAGGACGAGCTGCGGGCCGACGCCCGCATTCACGGCGTCCGCAGCCTGGGCTGAGCGGTATCCCTCGTCGCCGCCACGGCGGCTCCTTCCGCCGAGGGCAGCTGTCGGCGACCGGTTGGCGTGCTGGTCCGCTCCGACTCCGCAGCGTCACCGGCGGAGCATCACCGCAGAGACGCTCGGAAGCCGTCGGCTTCGGCGGCTTCGGGTGACGCGTAGCAGCGGTCGGCCACGGTGCGGTCGTAGAGGACCCCGCCGGGCACGTGGAAGATGCTGCTGCTGACCTTGGCCTTCACTGGGTAGCCCTCGGGGCATCCGCCGCCCTCGTTCGGCTCGGCCCACGGGGCCCCGCCGGTGGCCGCCGGCGGGGCTGTCGCCGGCTCGGCCGGGGCCGAAGTGGTCGTGGCCTTCGGGGCCACCGGCGTCGGGGGTGCCGTGGGGGAGGCGGACGGGGGCGCCGGGCGGCGCTTGAGCAGGGCGGCCACGGCGACGATGACCGCCGCAAACGTGAGGAACTTCACCAGGCGCTTCATGGCCCGGCAACCTAGCCACCCCGGCCCTCCCTCTCGTTCTGGGTGACGCGCGCTGTTGTGGGCAACGCCAGGCATCACCCAGAACGGATCAGAGGGAGCGTTCGGCGACGAGGCGGAGCATCTCTCTCGCGACCATGGGGCCGGCGTTCTGGTTCTGGCCGGTGACGAGGTCGCCGTCGACCACCCAGTGGTTGGCGAAGGGGTCTCGGAACCGGGTCGCCGACTCGAACCGGGCACCGGCCTTGCGCAATTCGGTCTCGGGATGGAACGGCGTGGCGCGGATGCCCAGCTCCTCGACCTGCTTGTCGGTCACGCCACTCACCCGTCGGCCCTCGACGAGGGGCCGGCCGTCGGGAGCCTTGGCCCGACACAAGCCGAGGGGGCCGTGGCAGACCCCGCCGAGCACGGCCCCGGCGGCCGCGGCCTCGGTGACCTTGTCGGCCAGGACCTCCGAGGTGCCGAAGTCGAACGCCGCGCCCCAGCCACCGGCCAGGAACACGATGTCGTAGCCGGCCATGTCCAGGTCGCCGATCGGCAGGGAATCGGTGACCTTGGCCCGTAACACGGTGTCCCCCAGGAAGCGGTCGTCCTCGGGGCAGCGGATGACCGGCTTGAGTGAGATCGGGTCGACCGGGATGACCCCACCCGCCGGGCTGGCCACGTCGACCTCGAGGCCGGCGTCCAGGAATCGGTAGTAGGGCACGGTCATCTCCGAGGCGAAGACCCCGGTTGGCTTGCCCACGTCGAGGACGCCGTGGTTGGTGGCGACCACGAGGGCCCGGCGGCCCGGCAGGTCGAAGGTCCTGGGGTCCGGGTCCTCGGGATGGATGCCGAGCCGTTGCACCCCGCGGCGCAGGAACCGGGCGGGCTTGGGTGGGGTCACGGGCTCGACCCGGGGGTGGGACCGGCGGGCGAGGTAGGGGCGAGGTTGGTTGCGTTCGGGCACGGCCGCGGCCCGCTCGGCCTTCAATCGGTGCCGGAGGTGGGCCAGCACGTCGGCGGCGCCGGAATCCTCGACCCGGTTGACCACTTCGACTGGGTCGTCGTCGAGGTCGTAGAGCTCCCACTGGTCGGGCAGTGGCTCGGTGCGATAGGCGGGGCCACCCAGGCCCTCGGCCGCGAGGTGCCGGACCTCGGGCTCGGTCCAGGTCGCCGGGTCGTCGAAGGTGCGCACCAGCTTCCACCTGTGACCGGCACCGCCTGGCGCCTCGGCGTCGGTCACCCGGCTGACCAGGCCCTCGAAGTTCGACCCCACGTGGGCCGGGACCTGGATGCGCAGGGGGGCCGGTGGGTGGGCGGTCCGACCCAGCCGGCGGGCCACGCCGGAGGCCCCGCTGTCGCCCTCCAGCATGTTGTCCCGGGTCATGAGGTAGACGGCCCGGTCCGGGTCCGCGGCGGCGCCGTCGACCACGGGCAGGAGGTCGACTCCGGGCAGCGGGTGGACCTCGCTGAACTCGGCGGCCAGCTCGGTGGCCAGCACCGAGGCGTCGAGCCCCGCGGCCGACAGCAGGGTCGGGACCAGGTCCACGTGTGAGGTCGGATCCTCGATCCGCGCCGGTGCGGTCGTGGTCGAGCCGACCCGGGCGATGGTGAAGGGGACCCGGGTGGCTTCGTCGTAGAGGTTGAACCACTTCTGGTGCAGGCCACCGTGGGCGCCCAGCAGCTCACCGTGGTCGGCTGTGCGCACGAGGACGGCGTCGCCGGTGGTGCCCTCGGTGACGGCCCGACGCACCCGGTCGACGGGGCCGTCCACCTCCGCGTGCAGCCGGTGGTAGAGGTCCCGGTAGGCCTGGGCGTTGCGCGAGTAGATGCGGGCGACGGCCGCGGGCGGGCCGTAGCCCGACGGATAGGCCGCCCGGTAGGCGATCTGGGCCGCGGGCTTGGTCGCCAGGTCCTCGTGCTCGGTCGGGGCCTCGGGGACCGGCGGCGGGTCGAGGGGGGAGGGGCCGTCGCCCAGCGGCCTGGTCCGCACCCAGAGGGGGAAGAGGACGATGTCGTGGGGGTTCACGAAGCTGGCGACGAGGCAGAACGGCCGCTGGGCCTCGACGTCACCGGCTCGGCGGCGGGCGTAGCGGTCCTCCAGCCAGGCCACGACCCGGTCGGCGATGAGCGGGTCCCGGACCAGGCCGCTGTTGGCCATGAGCGGCCCGTGGGGTTCGGGGCCGATCCAGCCGGAGAAGCCGTAGCGGTCGAGGGGGTCGGCCTCGAGGTAGGCGTCGACCGCGGCCTGGTCGACGAACCCGTCGTCACTGTTGGTGGCCAGGGGCCTGCCGGTCGTCGGATCGGTCAGGTCGGCGTGGCTGATGTGCCACTTGCCGTCGTAGTGGGTGTCGTAGCCCCCGGTGCGCAACCAGTGGCCCAGCGTGGGCACTTCGCCGGGCGGGAGCCATCGCATCCGCGAGTCGTCGGCCATCTTGCCGAGGCCGTCGGTCTGGGTCACCCCGTGCAGGTCCGGGTACTGGCCGGTGAAGAGGGTCGGGCGGCTGGGCACGCAGGCCAGCGAGCCCGTGTAGTGGCGGACGAAGGTGACGCCGTGTTCGGCGAACCACCGCTCGCCGGCCAGGGTCGCGCGCCGCCAGGCCGCGACCGCGGGGTCCTCGTAGGGCGGGGCGGCCCGCTCCTCGTCGGTGAGGATCACGACGATGTCGGGGCGGTCGGTCATCGCTGATGCCTCTTCGCCTGACGGCTCATCGGCTTGCGGGCCTGTTCGGCCCGCCGATCGTCTCCGACGCTCATCGCTGATGCCTCTTCGCCTGACGGCTCATCGGTTTGCGGGCCTGTTCGGCCCGCCGATCGTCTCCGACGCTCATCGCTGATGCCTCTTCGCCTGACGGCTCATCGGCTTGCGGGCCTGTTCGGCCCGCCGATCGTCTCCGACGCTCATCGCCGTCCTTCCTGGAGGTGGCGGGCCAGGCCGGCGAGCATGCCGTCGGAGGCCTTGGCCAGGCGGCGGGCGAGGAGCGGGGCGACCAGCCGGCCGGGCGCCTTGGACCCGGGGTCCACGGCGCTGGTGAGCGTGACGGCGGTCCGTTCACCGGACGGCCGCAGGGTCCAACGGTTGGTGGCGCCACCGACGACGGGAGGCAGGCCCTCCAGGGCGTAGGCCAGCGCGGTCGGGGGGTCCCATTCGGTCACCCGTTCGACGAGCACGGTGCGGCCCACCTGGACCCGGCGGGCGCTGCCGACGCCCTCGGTCCGCTCGGTGAGGTAGGTCGAGTGCTCGACGTCGTGGGCCCAACTGCTGATGCGGTCGAAGGCGGCCAGGACGGACCAGACCGCTTCCGCTGACGCGGCCACGGTTGATCGAGCGCTCGACGACGGCGTCTCCCATCCGCCCTGTCTAGCATTATGGCATTCGGAGTGTCAGTAGATCAGGGGTTGACGTTTCGGACCGAGCGGGCGACACTGCCCGGGATGCGTTTCGACCGTCGCGCCCTGGACCTCCTTCTTACGTAAGGCGAGCGCCCCCATATCGGTGCTCGTCTCACCTCCTGAACCCGGAAGGGTCAGGGGGTTTTTTCGTTTTCGAGCCCGGAGCGCACGGTGGACTCCGTCACCCCCGAACCCCCGAAAGGCAATCCCATGAGTGACAGCAAGCGAGTCGTCATCTTCGACACGACGCTGCGGGACGGCGAGCAGTCGCCGGGCATCTCGCTCGACGTCGGCGAGAAGCTGGAGATCGCCGAGCAACTCGCCCGTCTGGGAGTCGACTACCTCGAGGCCGGCTTCCCGGTCGCCAGCCAGGGTGACTTCGAGGCCGTGGAGGCCATTGCCCGGGCGGTGCGGGGGCCGGTCGTCACCGGCCTCTCGCGGACGGCGCTGAAGGACGTGGACCGCTGCTGGGAGGCGGTGCAGCACGCGGAGAAGGCGCGGATCCACGTGTTCATCGCCACCTCCGAGAACCACATGAAGAACAAGCTGAAGATGACCCCGGACCAGGTGAAGACGGAAGCCGCTTCGGCCGTCCGTCACGCCCGGGGTTACACCGACGACGTCGAGTTCTCGCCCGAGGATGCGTCTCGGTCGGACTTCGACTTCATGTGCGAGGTCCTGCAGATCGCGGTCGACGCCGGGGCGACGACCCTGAACATTCCCGACACGGTCGGCTTCGCGATCCCCCAGGAGTACGCCCAGCGCTTCCGCTCCATCAGGGAGCGGGTCACCGGCGACTACGTCCTGTCGGCCCACTGCCACGACGACCTGGGCATGGCGGTGGCCAACTCGCTGGCCGCGGTCGAGGCCGGCGCCCGTCAGGTCGAGGTGGCCGTGAACGGCATCGGGGAGCGGGCGGGCAACGCCGCCCTCGAGGAGATCGTCATGGCCCTGCGCACCCGGTCGGCGTACTTCGGGGGCCTGGACACCGACGTGCGGGCCGAGGAGCTGGCCAAGACCAGCCGCCTGGTCAGCCGCCTCACCGGCTACCCCGTCCAGTACAACAAGGCGGTCGTCGGCCGGAACGCCTTCGCCCACGAGGCGGGCATCCACCAGCACGGGATGCTGGAGGACCGCACCACCTACGAGATCATGGACCCGAACGCCGTGGGCCAGGACACCTCGCTGGTGCTGGGCAAGCACTCCGGCCGCCACGCCTTCAGCGACGCGCTGGAGAAGATGGGCCTCACGGTCCAGGGCGACGCCCTGAACCAGGCCTTCGCCCGCTTCAAGGAGCTGGCCGACCGGAAGGTGGAGATCACCGACGCCGATCTGGAGGCCATCGTGGCCGCCGAGCTCAACGTGGCCGCCTCCGACGCCTTCGAGCTGTCCAGCATCGAGTTCCGGGGCAGCAACGTCGGCCCGGCCAGTGCCCACGTGGTGCTGGTCCGTGCCGCGGACGGCGAGAAGGTGGAGGCCGCCGGCGAGGGCGACGGCATGATCGACGCCGCCGGCCAGGCCATCCGCGCCGCCACCGGGATCGACGGTCGCCAGACCGACTTCAACGTGTCGTCGGTGACCGGCGGCGTGGACGCCCTCGGCGACGTGGTCATCCAGTTCGAGTCCGAGGGCTCGAAGGTGTCGGGCCGGGGCGTGTCCACCGACGTCGTCGAGGCGTCGGCCCGGGCCCTGCTCAACGCCATCAACAAGATCGTGAGGATGCGCGATCGCGCCGAAGTTCGGGATCTGGAAACCGGGCCGTGACATTCGACTGGCTTCGCGGCGCTCAGCAAGTCCGGCGTCGCCGTCGTGGAACATCGTCGGCTGCTGTTCCGCTCCGACTGGGCAGCCTCACTGCTGGCCGGGGTCGGCCGTGAGGGACGGGCGAGGGCTGGGGTGCCCTCGATGACGGGTGGCGCGACCCCACGCCCCCGTGGTTGCGTCGGTAGCGGTTTCGATGGGCTACAGGGCCAGCTGCGAGAGGGGTGTCAGGGTGTCCAGGGAGCTGGTGACGAGGGTGTCGGTGCCGAGGGTGAGGAGGCGGTCGCCCACGACGACGTTGCGGCGCACTTCCTGGCCGCCGGGGACCTGGATCCGGCCCTGCTCGTCGACGTGGTCGGGTCCGACCGAGAGCACGATCGACTGGGCGTAGCTCAGCGGTAGGACAGCCTGGTCGGTGGGGCCCCAGTAGAGGAAGGCCCGGTGGTCCCATTCCACGCCGGAGGTCATGCCCGGGAACACCACCTGGTCGACGCGGGTCGGGTTCGTCGGGATCAGACACGTCGAAGACCGAGGCCTGCAGGCCCACGTGTCATGCCGTCGGCGTCTGCGTCCTGGCCGATGCCCAGCAGGTGGCCCTCGTCGATCGGGTGCAGGTAGGCGGAGTAGCCGGGGATCTCCAGCTCACCCCGAAGGACGGGGGCGGTGGGATCGCTCAGGTCGACCACGAACAGCGGGTCGGTCTGACGGAAGGTGACCACATAGCCGGTGTCGCCGACGAAGCGCACCGAGTAGATCTGCTCGGTCCGGCCGAGGCCCTCGACCGCACCGACCTCGACGAGGGCCTGGCCGTCTGTCTCCAACACGGCGACACGGCTGGCGGCCTGCTCGCTGCTCTCCCACGGGGCGCCCTCGGTGGTGGCCACCCGGAGGCGCCCTTCGTGCTCGGACAGCGAGAACTGGTCCATGAGGTGGCCGGCCACGGTGCCGGAGGCCAGGTAGGTCGCGGCGCCGGTCCCGGTGATGTCGAAGCGGTGGAGGGCCGTCTCGTAGTCCTCGCCGCCCCAGGGCGGGATCGTCGTGACCGACGGTCCGGGGTGGTCCTGCGGGATCACGGGCTGGGGACGACTGGTGGCCACGTACAGGTTCTCGGTGGAGGCGTAGACGGTCTGGCCGTCGGCCATCACCGTCGCCGACGGGGGCACGGCCAGGGGCTCGGCCATGTCGACGGTGAGGACGGACAGGAAGCCGAAGCCCGAGAAGTCGCCCGGGCGCTGGACGGTGGCGCAGTCCACGACGTCGACGGCCTCGTCGTCCAGGGTGGCGCCCGGGAGCCAATCCTCCGAGGGTGGCCTCCTCGATCACCCGGCGGTTGGCCTCCTCGGCGATGGTCCGGGCCTGAGGGCTGTCGTCGCTCGGGTAGACGAAGGGGAACGCCGGATGGGCGGCGGACACGACCACCCGGGCCGTCTCACCGACCAGGCGGGCACTGAGGTACGCCGCTGTCCAGCTCCAGGGAGTGGACGATCGTCGGGGCGTCGGGGTCGCTGATGTCGACCTCGGTGAGGACCGAGCTCACGGGGCCGTAGGGGGCCCAGGTCGTGACGGCGTCCTCGGCGTAGTAGGCCTCCTCGGTGCTGCCGATGGCCAGCACCCGGTCACCCACGACCAGGATCTCCTGGCCCCAGCCGGGCAGGCGGACGGTGCCCCGCGCGACGGGCTGGTCGCCGGTGAGGTCCACGATGCGCAGGACGTCGTCGTCCACCAGCACCATCCGGTCGGCGGTGACCTTCACGATGTCGGGCTCGTCGACGAACGCCTCCTGGGTGTTGGTCCCCGACGTGGGGATCGTCGAGGTCGGCGTCGGCGAGACCGGGGAGGGCCTGGCTGCGAATGGCTCCGTCCTCAGCCGCAGCGACGTCCCCCTCGGCGAACTCGTCGAAGGCGATCGGCCCGTAGTACCCCTCGCCGTCCAGCCCATGGGGCCCGACCCGATCCAGCGCCTCGTTGCGCAGGTGGTCGAGCAGGGCGTCACAGCTCGGCGAAGGGTGTCAGGGCCGCGGCCAGGTCACGTCCCCGAGGTCCACCCCCTCGGCGTCAGAAGCGGTGTCGTCACCCGCGCGGCAGCCGGCGGCGAGCAGCGCAGTGGCCAGGAGGATGAGGGCGATCCGTCGAACCATGGCGGATCAGACGACTGCCGAACCCCGCTGGTTCCCGCGAGACGTTCCCGGAGCGGCCGATGACCTCAGGCTCAGGAGCTCGGAGACGGCGCGTTCAGCGGATTCGACGGCGCCGTCGAGGTAGCCCATCCACCGGGTGGCGGTCTCGGTGCCGGCCCAGTGGATCGGGCCGACGGGCTCGCGGAGGGCGGGGCCGAAGCGGGTCCAGGCACCGGTGGGGAAGTGGGCGCCGTAGCAGCCCCGGGTCCACGGCTCGGCGGTCCAGTCCCGCTCGACGTAGTCGATCGGGGACGCCGCCTTGGGGCCGAACTAGCGGACGAGGCAGTCGACGAAGGCTTGACGGCGGGCGGTGGGTGACTTCTCGCCCCAGTAGAGGGCGTGGCTGCCCTCGTAGAAGCCGACCAGGATCCCGGGGTCGTGGCCGGGGACCGTGTTGTCGAAGGTGATGCCTACGGGCCCGATGGTCAGAGGCGGCCTGGCCGTTGAGGCCCTCGGCCCGCCACCACGGCTCGTCGTAGGCGACCATCACCTTGATGACCTGGCCGTGGGGGAGCTGCTGGGTGAGCTGGTCCCGGCGAGCGGGCAGGGCGGGCTGGTAGTCGATGCGACCGGCCAGGGTCGGGGGCACGGCCACGATCACCTGGTCGGCCTCGTAGGCACCGGCGTCGGTCTCGACGGTCACGCCGTCCCGCCTCCACGCGATCCGGCGCGCCGGGTCCGAGAGCACGAGGGCGTCGCCGAGGTCCTCGGCCAGCGCTCGCTGATACGCCAGGTGCCGCCGACGACCCGGTCCTGCTGGGCCCCGCCCTCGGTGCCGAGCACCTGCTCCAGGCCGTTCCCGCCCGCGATGTAGGTCAGCCAGTGCAGCAGGGACATCGTGTCGGGCTCGGCGGCGAAGACGGCGGCGGCGGCGATGTCGTGGAACGCCCGGGCCTGGGGGGTGCGCACCCGGCGGTCGAGCCACGAGGCGAAGGTGGTGGCGTCCAGGACGGCGGCGTCGGGCGTGGCCCAGGGTGTGTCCAGGTCGACGGTGCCGACGAGCCTGTCCAGGGCCCGCTGGGCCTGGAACAGGTCGACCAGGGCGAGCGGGCTGAGGGGTGGGGTGTCGCCCCGGAAGCGTTTGATCCTGCCCTCGACCAGCTCGACGACCCCGTCGCCCTGGTCGTGGGTGGCGTGCCGGTGCAGGCCCAGCTCGTCGATCAGCGCGTTGATCCGGTGCTGGGTGGGGCCGACCCACTGGCCCCCCACTTCGACGGTTACCCCGGCGATCTCGTCGTTGAGGGTGCGTCCGCCCACCCGGTCCCGGGCCTCGAGCACCACGACCGAGCGGCCGGCCTCCTGGAGCCGCCGTCCGGCGGTCAGGCCCGCGACCCCGCCCCCCACCACCAGGACATCGGTTCGCTCAGGCACGCACCGACGGTAGCCAGGTGGGGCGGGACGTCTCGTAGGTGTCGATGTCAGTGACGTGTTGGAGGCTGAGGCCGATGTCGTCGAGGCCGTTGACCAGCCGGTGCCGGGTGTTCTCGTCCATCTCGAAGTCGGCTTCGATGCCCGCCGCGGGCGCGGCGACCGTGCCCCGCTCCACGTCGACGGTGATCTCCAGGGTCGGGTCGGCCTCTACGGCTCGCATGAGGGCCTCACCGACTGCCGTGTCGACCTGCACGGGCACGAGACCGTTCTTGGTGGCGTTGTTGCGGAAGATGTCGGCGAAGCGGGGGGAGATGACCGCTCGGAAGCCGTAGTCCTGGATGGCCCACACGGCGTGCTCGCGGGACGACCCCGTGCCGAAGTTGGGCCCGGCCACGAGGATGGAGGCCCCGGCGTACTGCTCGTCGTTGAGGACGAAGTCCCGGTCGTCGCGCCACTCCGAGAAGAGGCCCCGGCCGAAGCCGGTGCGCTCCACCCGCTTGAGCCAGTCGCTGGGGATGATCTGGTCGGTGTCCACGTCGGACCGGTCGAGGGGGACGGCGGTCCCCGTGACCACGCTCACGGCTTCCATCGGTTGTCGCTCCTCAGTCCAGGTCGTCGGGGGTGGCGAAGGTGCCGGCGATGGCGGTGGCCGCGGCCACGGCGGGGGAGACGAGGTGGGTGCGCCCACCCCGGCCCTGGCGGCCCTCGAAGTTGCGGTTGCTGGTCGAGGCGGCGCGTTCGCCGACCGCCAGCTTGTCGGGGTTCATGGCCAGGCACATCGAGCAGCCCGGCTGGCGCCAGTCGAAGCCGGCGGCGGTGAGGATCTGGTCGAGGCCCTCGGCCTCGGCCTGCTCCTTGACCCTTGCCCGAGCCGGGGACGACCAGGGTCCGGATCCCGTCGGCCACCTGCCGGCCCTCGGCCACCGCGGCCACGGCCCGGAGGTCCTCGATGCGGCCGTTGGTGCAGGAGCCGATGAAGACGGTGTCGACCTTCACGTCCCGCATCGGGGTGCCCGCCTCGAGGCCCATGTAGTCCAGCGCCCGTTCGGCGGCGTCGCGCTCGGACGCCTCGGCGAAGTCGTCGGGGGAGGGCACCGCGGCGTCCAGGGGGATGACCTGGGCCGGGTTCGTGCCCCAGGTCACGTGCGGGGACAGGGTGGCGGCGTCGAGCACCACCTCCTTGTCGAAGACGGCGTCGTCGTCGGTGACCAGGGTGCGCCAGTCGGCGACGGCCTCGTCCCAGGCCGCCCCGGACGGGGCCGACGGGCGACCCTCGAGGTAGGCGAAGGTCGTGTCGTCGGGGGCGATGAGGCCGGCCGTGCGCCGGCCTCGATCGACATGTTGCAGACGGTCATCCGCCCTTCCATCGAGAGGGCCTGGATGGCCGAGCCCCGGTACTCGATGACCGAGCCGATCCCGCCGCCGGTGCCGATGCGGCCGATGATGGCCAGCACGACGTCCTTGGCCGTCACCCCGGCGGGCAGGTCGCCGTCGACGGTGACCGCCATGGTGCCGGGGCGGCGCTGGGGGAGGGTCTGGGTGGCCAGCACGTGCTCGACCTCGCTGGTGCCGATGCCGAAGGCGAGGGCGCCGAAGGCGCCGTGGGTGGAGGTGTGGGTGTCGCCGCACACGATGGTCATGCCCGGCTGGGTGCAGGCCCTGCTCGGGGCCGATGATGTGCACGATGCCCTGGCCGGGATCGCCCATGGAATGGAGGCGGATGCCGAACTCGGCGGCGTTGGCCCGCAGGGTCTCGACCTGGGTGCGGGAGATCGGGTCGTCGATGGGGTCGAGGGTGGTGGGGACGTTGTGGTCCTCGGTGGCCACCGTCAGGTCGGGGCGGCGCACGGGGCGGCCGAGCGATGCGCAGGCCGTCGAAGGCCTGCGGGGAGGTGACCTCGTGGACGAGGTGCAGGTCGATGTAGAGCAGGTCGGGCTCGCCGCTCGTGCCGCCGCGGTGGACGACGTGGCGGTCCCAGACCTTCTCGGAGAGCGTCTTGGCCATGAGGGTCCTTCGGGTCTTCGGGGTTGGTGTCTCGAATAGTGAGACTATGATCTTGCTTTGTGGAACCCAGGCTAAGCGGTGTCGGCACGATCGACAAGGGGGTACGGATCCTGGCCGCCGTCGAGGCGGTCGGTCCCTGTGCCCTGGCCGACCTGGTCGAGGCCACCGGCCTGTCCCGGGCCACCACCCACCGGCTGGCCGTGGCCCTCGAGACCCACGGCCTGCTGCGTCGGACCACTGACGGCCGGTTCGCCCTCGGCCTGCGCCTGGTGGGCCTCGGTCGGGCGGCCGCGGACGGCCTGCCGCTGGCCGAGGTCGCCGGCCCCGCGCTCCTCGCCCTCCGGGACGCCACCGGCGAGAGCGTGCAGCTCTACGTCCGCGCCGGCGACGAGCGGGTCTGCGTGGCGTCCCTCGAGTCGCCCCACGGCCTGCGTACGATCGTGCCGATGGGTGCCGCTCTCCCGCTCGACCGGGGCTCTGCCGGCCGGGTGCTGACCAGCGTCACCACGGGCTGGGTGGACAGCGTCGAGGAGCGCGAGCGGGGTGTGGCCTCGGTCAGCGCCGCGGTGCGGGGTGCCGACGGCCACGTGCTCGCCGCGGTCAGCGTCTCGGGCCCCATCGAGCGCACGACCCGCTCGCCCGGCGAGCGCTACGGCGCGGCCGTCGACGCCGCGGCGCGGGCCATCGAGGCCGCCTCCGCGTGACGGGCCACCCGTGATCGACGCCCCGCTCCTGGCGGCCATCGACATCGGCACGAACTCGGTGCACCTCGTCGTGGCCCGCGCCGTGGCCGCTGACCGCTTCGAGATCGTCGCCCGCGAGAAGGACATGGTCCGCCTCGGCCACGGCGGCGGCGAGATGAAGCGGCTGGAGGACGACGCCGTCGACCGGGCCGTGGCCGCCCTCGGCCGGCAGCGGGCCATCGCCGAGGCCCACGGGGCCGAGGTCCGGGCGGTGGCCACCAGCGCGGTGCGCGAGGCGGAGAACCGTCACGTCTTCCTGCGCCGGGCCTCTCTCGAGGCCGGCGTCCGGGTCGAGGTCATCTCCGGCTTCGAGGAGGCCCGCCTCATCCACCTCGGCGTGCTCCAGGCGGTTCCGGTCTATGACCGTCGGGTGCTGGTGATGGACATCGGCGGGGGGAGCACCGAGATCGTGCTGGGCGAGCGGGACGAGGCCATCGTCGCCCGCAGCCTCAAGCTCGGCGCCATCCGGCTCACCGATCGCTTCTTCCCGGACGATGCGATCAAGGGCAGGGCGGTCACCCGGGCCCGGCGCCACATCCAGGGCGTCCTGGCGCCCATGCGGCGGGAGATCGACCGCTTCGAGGTGGCGGTGGCCAGCTCGGGGACGGCGCAGAGCGTGGCCGCCATGGCGCTCGCGGCGCGGGGGGTCGACCCCGGCCAGAGCCTGAACCAGGTGGTGATCACCGAGGCCGAGCTGACCGCGGTCGTGGCGTCGTTGCTGGCGGCCCCCACCGTGGCCGAACGTCGGAGGATCGCCGGCCTCGACGCCGGTCGGGCCGACATCATCGTGGCGGGGGCCCTGATGCTCCAGGAGGTCCTCGGCGCGTTCGGCGCCGCCGAGGTGATGATCTCGGAGTCGGCCCTCCGCGAGGGCGTCCTGGTCGACACCTACCGCCGCACCCATGGCGGGTCGCTCCACCACCTGCGGGACATCCGTCGGCGGGGCGTCCTGCACCTCGCCGAGCTCACCGACGACGACCCGGAGCACTCCGAGAGGTCAGCCCACCTCGCCCTCCAGCTCTTCGACCAGCTCGCGGTCTGGCACGGCCTCGACGACGGGGCCCGGGAGCTGCTGGAGGCCGCCGCGCTGCTGTGCAACGTCGGTCTGTTCATCTCCCACTCCGGCCACCACAAGCACAGCTACTACGTGATCCGGAACTCCGAGCACCTCACCGGGTTCACCGACGCCGAGATCGAGCTCATCGCCCAGGTCGCCCGCTACCACCGCAAGAGCGCCCCCAAGGAGAAGCACGAGGCCTTCGCCGTGCTGGACGAGGCCGATCAGCAGGTGGTCCGCACCCTGGCCGGGATCCTGCGGGTGGCGATCGGCCTGGACCGGGCCCACCGCGGCAGCGTCGGGGCGCTGCGGTGCCTCGATGAGGAGGCGGGCGTGGTCATCGAGATCGAGCCGGCGAGCGGGGCCGACACCTCCGTGGAGGTCTGGTCGGCCGACGAGCGCAAGGGCCTGCTGGCCGAGGTGCTCGACCGCCCCGTCGAGGTCAGGGCCGCGGCGACGCTCCGCGGGTGCTGACGGCCCGGCCGGCCACGTCCCCGGCAGCGGCCACCAGCGCGGGGACGAAGACCTCCGGCTCGACCACACAGCCGCCGTGGTCGATCGGGACCGGGTGCACCACGGCCTCGGGGATGGCTGCCGCCAGCTTGGCCTGCCGCGACGGCGGGACGATCCGGTCCGCCTCGGTCAGCACCACGGAGGTGGGGACGTCGACGCCGCTGACCCACGCGTGCGAGGAGAAGGCACCGATGGCCTGCCCGGCCTCGAGCACCATGCGGGGGTCAGCCGCCTCGAACTCGTCCCGGGCCCAGTCCGACAGGCCGGTTCGGCGCCCGATGACGCGGCGGGCGGCGCTTCGTTGCGCCGTCTCGGGCACGATCCGGGCGGCGGCGGCCATGGCCCCGAGGGCGGCGAACCCGCCGACGGCGGACCGGTTGCCGCGGAAGTTGCGAGCGGTGGCGCCGAGCACCAGGCCGTCGACCCGGTCGCGGTGGCGGTGCCAGACGAGCTGGGCCACGAGGCCACCCATCGAGTAGCCGATCGGGATGAACCGGTCGATGCCGAGGGTGTCGGCCAGCGCGACGGCGTCGTCCGCGCAGTCGGCCAGCCGGAAGCGCCGGTTGGTGCGGATGCCCCGGCCGTGGCCCCGGTGGTCGAGGGCGACGACCCGGAAGTGCTCCGCCAGCGGCTCGTAAGCCGGGAACCAGTTGAGGTCGGCGGTGGCCGTCCAACCGTGCAGGAGGAGCACGGTCGGTGCCCCGTCACCGGCCCGGCTGGGCAGGTCGCGGTGGAACGTCGTGCCGCGCCCGGGCAGGTGGATCGGCCCGCCGGGAGGGAGCGGGGTCGGGCGACGGTGCGACGCTCGTGGTCAGTCCTCCACCGAGACGATCTCGACGCGGAGGGTGCCGCCGGGAGTCTCCGCCTCGACGGTGTCGCCGGCTTCGGCCCCGAGCAGCGCCCGGCCGATGGGGGAGCCGGGCGACATGATCTCGATGTCGTCCCGCTTCTCCTCGATGGAGCCGAGCAGGTAGCTCTCGACGTCGTCGTCGCCCTCGTAGCGGATGGTCACGACCGACCCGGCGGCCACGGTGCCGTCGCCCGAGCCGCCCTCGACGATCTCGGCCCGATCGATCATGGCCTCGAGGTCCCGGATCCGGGCCTCGGTCTTGCCCTGCTCCTCCTTGGCGGCGTGGTAGTCGCCGTTCTCCTTGAGGTCGCCGAGCTCGCGGGCGGCCTCGATGCGCTTGGCGATGTCGATGCGCCAGACCGTGGTCAGGTGCTGGTGCTCTTCCTTCAGCCGGTCGAACGTGGCCTGGGTGAGTTGGATGTTCTCAGCCATCCCGAAAGGCTAGGAGCATCCGGAGGGCCGGGCTACCGCCGTGCGTTCTGCCGTTCGCCGAGGTTGACGATCGGCGGTCGACCCCCGAGACTGGATGACGTGAAGCGCCACCTCGCGCCCATCATCCTCATTCCCTAGCGCGCGCCGGTCCCGGCGTGCGCTCCTCGACCGTCCACCTCGGTGGGCGGTTTCTTCGTTCCCGAGCCGGGTTGGGACCGCCCCGACCCAGGCGCAGAAAGGACCTGACAACGTGACCCACCGCATCGGCGTGATCGGCGGCGACGGCATCGGCCCCGAGGTCGTGGCCGAGGGCCTGAAGGTCGTCGGCGCGGCCGGCGTCGAGCTCGAGACCGTCGACTACGACCTCGGCGGCGCCCGCTACCTGCGCGACGGCGTGGTGCTGCCCGACGAGGTCCTCGAGGAGTGGCGGGGCCTCGACGCCCTGCTTCCTCGGCGCCGTCGGCACGCCCGACGTCCCGCCGGGGGTCATCGAGCGGGGCCTGCTGCTGAAGATGCGCTTCGCCCTCGACCTCTACGTCAACCTGCGGCCCTTCCTGCGCCCGACCCGACCGTCGACTTCCTCGTGATCCGGGAGAACACCGAGGGCACCTACGCCGGCGAGGGCGGCTTCCTGCGCAAGGGCACGCCCCACGAGATCGCCACCCAGGGCTCGGTCAACACCCGCATGGGGGTCGAGCGGGGCGTCCGCTACGCCTTCGAGCTGGCCCGCGAGCCGGACCGGCGCGCACCTCACCCTGGTGCACAAGACCAACGTGCTCACCTTCGCCGGCGACCTCTGGGAGCGGACCTTCGACGAGGTCGCGACCGAGTACCCCGACGTCGAGACGGCCTACAACCACGTCGACGCCGCCTGCATCCACTTCGTGCAGGACCCCGGCCGCTACGACGTCATCGTCACCGACAACCTCTTCGGCGACATCCTCACCGACCTCGGCGGCGCGGTCTCCGGCGGCATCGGGCGGGCCGCCTCGGCCAACCTGAACCCCGCCCGCACCGGCCCCTCGATGTTCGAGCCGGTGCACGGCTCGGCCCCCGACATCGCCGGGACCGGGACGGCCGATCCCACCGCGGCGGTCCTCTCCGCGGCGATGATGCTCGAGTTCCTGGGCGAGGCCGACGCCGCCGACCGGATCACGAAGGCGTGCGCCGAAGCCGGCGCCACGAGGGGAGCACCGCCGACATCGGCGACGCCATCGCAGAAAGGAGTCTGAGATGCCGATCGAGACCGTCGACAAGATCTGGATGGACGGCGAGCTCGTCGACTGGGACGACGCGCAGGTCCACGTCCTCACCCACACGCTGCACTACGGCTGCGGCGTGTTCGAGGGCATCCGGGCCTACGAGACGCGCGCGGGCCGGCCGTGTTCCGCCTCGACGACCACATCGACCGCCTGTTCGACTCGGCCGCCGATCTTCATGATCGACATCCCGTTCACCCGCGAGGAGCTCGTCGAGGCCACGGTCGAGACGGTCCGGGTCAACGCGGTCCCGTCCTGCTACATCCGGCCGATCGTCTACCTCGGCTACGGCGAGATGGGCCTCAACCCGCTGCCGTGCCCGGTCAACGTGTCCATCGCCGTCTGGCCGTGGGGCACCTACCTCGGCGACGAGGGCGTCAAGAACGGCGTGCGCATGAAGATCTCCTCGTGGCAGCGCCACGACCCCAACATCATGCCGCCGGCGGCCAAGGGCACCGGCATGTACATCAACTCCTCGATGGCCAAGGTCGAGGCGCTCAAGTCGGGCTACGACGAGGCGATCCTGCTCTCGCCCCAGGGCCACGTCAGCGAGTGCACCGGCGAGAACATCTTCATCGTGCGCGACGGCGCGATCATCACGCCGCCGACCTCGGCCGGCGCGCTCGAGGGCATCACCCAGGACTCGGTGCGCCGCATCGCCGCGCGACCTCGGCTTCGAGCTACCGCGTGCGAGCACCTGCTGCGCAGCGACCTCTACACCGCCGACGAGGCGTTCCTCTGCGGCACGGCGGCCGAGATCGTGCCGATCCGCTCGGTCGACGACCGCGAGCTGGGCGAGCCCGGCCCGGTCACCCGCCAGATCCAGGAGACCTACTTCGCCGCCGTGCGCGGCGAGGACGAGCGCTACGAGGACTGGTTGACCTATGTCGACGACTGACCGATGCGGAGCAGATCGGCGGGCGGGCGCCAGCCGGCGGCGGTCGAGATCTACGACACGACCCTGCGCGACGGCAGCCAGCTCGAGGGCATCTCGCTCACCGTCGACGACAAGCTGCGCATCGCCGAGCAGCTCGACTACCTCGGGCGTGCACTACATCGAGGGCGGCTGGCCCGGCGCCAACCCCAAGGACGACGAGTTCTTCCGGCGGGCCGCCACCGAGCTGCGACCTCCGACCAGCGACGCTGGTCGCCTTCGGCTCGACCCGCCGGGTGAAGGGCAAGGTCGACGACGACCAGACCCTGCGCCAACCTGCTGACGGCGGGCACCGGCGCCGTCTGCATCGTCGGCAAGTGCTGGGACTACCACGTCACCGAGGCGCTGCGCACCGACCTCGACGAGGGCGTGGCCATGGTGGCCGACTCGGTCGAGTTCCTCGCCGGCGCCAGGGCCGGCGGGTGTTCTTCGACGCCGAGCACTTCTTCGACGGCTACAAGCGCAACCCCGAGTTCAGCCTCCGGGTGCTCGAGGCCGCGGCCATGGCCGGCGCCGACTGCCTCGTGCTGTGCGACACCAACGGCGGCTCGCTGCCCTTCGAGGTCGAGCGCATCGTGGGCGAGGTCGTCGACTACGTCGGACACCGACGGTCGGCGTGCACCTCCACGACGACACGGGCTGCGGCGTGGCCAACGCCCTCGCCGGCGTCCGGGGCGGCGCCATCCAGGTGCAGGGCACGATCAACGGCTACGGCGAGCGCACCGGCAACTGCAACCTGACCACGATCATCCCGACCTCACGCTGAAGATGGGCGTCGAGACCATCCCCGACGACCGCCTGGAGCGGCTGACCCCGGTCGCCCACCACGTGGCCGAGCTGGTCAACATCAGCCCGGACCCCCAGCAGGCCTACGTCGGCGCGTCGGCGTTCGCCCACAAGGCGGGCCTGCACACCAGCGCCATCGCCCGCCGCCCCGACGCCTACGAGCACGTCGACCCCGACCGGGTCGGCAACGGCACCCGCTTCGTCGTGTCCGAGCTGGCCGGCAAGTCGACCCTCGAGCTCAAGGCCCAGGAGATCGGCCTCGAGATCGACGGCCCGGAGCTCGCCGAGGTGGTCGACCGGCTCAAGACAGCTCGAGCACGAGGGCTTCCACTTCGAGGCGGCCGACGGCTCGCTCGAGCTGCTCATGCGCGACGCCACGGGGTGGAGCCAGCCGTTCTTCCGGCTCGAGTCGTTCCGGGTGACCGTCGAGCACCGGGCGCCGGCCGACGGCTCCAGCGGGGTCGCAGGGCGCCGAGATCGTCACCGAGGCGACCGTCAAGGTCGGAGGTCGAGCGGCCAGCGCGTCATCGCCACCGCCGAGGGCAACGGCCCGGTCAACGCCCTCGACGAGGCCCTGCGCAAGGCCATGGCCATGGCGGGGGCCCACCCCGTGCTCGAGCGGCGTGCACCTGACCGACTACAAGGTGCGGGTGCTCGACACCCAGAAGGGGACCGGGGCGGTGACCCGGGTGCTCATCGACTCGACCGACGGCGAGCGCACCTGGTCGACCATCGGGGTCAGCGAGAACATCATCGAGGCCTCCTGGCAGGCGCTGGCCGACTCCATCATCTACGGCCTGCTGCACCACCGGGCCTAGAGTCGCCCGCCGATGGCTGCTCCCGAGTACGTCCCCGTCCCCCCGATCGACGACACCCGCGTCTACGCGGCGCCGCCGCGGGTCCTGGGGTCCTGGGTGATGGACCGCCCCGCCGAGCTGCACGCCGGCCAGGAACGGGGCGCCCGCCTCGGCAGTCCCGGCCCGGACCAGGGCTTCGGGCTGACCCTCGCCGAGCGGTTCCGGGGCCAGCTGGCGCTGCGCCCGGGCGAGCACGAGGCCGATGTGCTCGCCGGTTGCCTCACGGTGGCGCTCAAGCGGGCGTCCCTGTTCGGCCGGGCCCCGGTGATCCACGACCTGACGATCGCCTTCACCCTCTTCGGGTTCCTCGACGAGCAGGCCGACGACGAGCTGGTCGCCCTGCGGCGTGCGTACTTCGAGGAGGTGGCCAACCCGCACCACTACGTCGAGCAGCGCCGCATCGCCGACCTCGTCCCCGAGTCCACGCTCCGCCTCAGCCCCGCCGAGGTGGCGGCGGCTGGATGGAAGGCCCTCCTGAACCTCACCTGAAGGTCGGTAGCCAGGCACTACCGTCGCCCGTCGTGCGCATACCGGTGGGAGCGCTGACCTTCGATGTCACGGTGGCCGGGCCCGAGGACGGGCCGGTCGTCATCCTCCTCCACGGCTTCCCGCAGGTGTCCGCCTGCTGGCGCCACGAGGTGCCGGTGCTGGCCGACGCCGGCTACCGGGTGCTGGCCCCGGACCAGCGGGGCTACTCGCCGGGCGCCCGACCCGAGGGCGTGGCCGCCTACCACTCGACCGAGCTCACCGCCGACGTCCTCGGCCTGGCCGACGCCGTCGGGGCAGACCGGTTCCACCTCGTCGGCCATGACTGGGGAGCGAGCATCGCCTGGCAACTGGCGGCCCGCCACGGTGGCCGTCTCCTCTCGCTCACCGCCATCTCGGTGCCCCACCCGCTGGCCTACGCCACGGCCCTGGCCTCCCCGGAGACCGACCAGGAGGAACGGTCGTCCTACTTCCCGATGTTTCGGGCCGAGGGGGCAGAGGACGGCCTGCTGGCCAACGACGCCACCGGGCTGCGCATGATCTACGCCGCCAGCGGGCTCACCGACGAAGAGGCCGCCCCGCATCTGGCCGCTCTCTCGACGCCCGACGCCCTCGGTGCGGCGCTCAACTGGTACCGGGCGGCCGGCGGCCACCTCATCGAGGGTCTGGAGCCGATCACCGTGCCCACCCTCCACGTCTGGAGCACCGCGGACCAGGCTCTGGGACGGGAGGGAGCCGAGGCGACCGGCGCCCAGGTCGAAGGCCCGTACCGCCTGGCCGTGCTGGAGGGCATCGACCACTGGATCCCCGACCACGCCCCCGACGCCCTGAACGAGCTGCTGCTGTCACACTTGAGTGGCGTCGCACGCGGTTCTTGAGCGGACGGGGGCTCGCTCTGATCCGGCCCGGCTCGCCCCCGGTCGAGGTCGCTCGCTCAGCAACTCGGGCGTCGCCCCCCGGGGAACGCCCCTCGTGCTGCTCCGCTCCGCTGCGCAGCGCCACGGTTGGCTGAGGGACCTACGGTGCGAGGATGCAGAGCGTCCGGTCCCGCAGGGAAGCCGTCGTCCGGGAGCACATGGAGGCCGAGAACCGCCATGACTTCGACGCGGTCATCGCCACCTTCGACCACCCGCGTTACGAACTGGTCGCCACGGGGCAGATCCACGACGGCGAGGAGGAGGTCCGGGCGTACTTCGCCGCCACCAGGGGAGCGTTCCCGGACCAGCGCAACGAGCTGATCGCCCTGCACTCGACCGACGACGGGGTCTGGGCCGAGTTCGACCTGCTGGGCACCCACGAGGGCCCGTTCCTCGGCTTCGAGCCGACGGGCCGGGGGTTCCGGTGTCGGATGGCCGCGTTCTTCGCCTTCGAGGGCGAGAGGATCGTCTCCGAGCGCGTGTACTTCGACGCGATGACCATCCTGAGCCAGCTCGGTCTGCTCGACGACGACGTCAGCCCCGCCTGAGGCCGCGGCGACGGCGGGACCTGATCGAGCGCGCTCGTCGCTCCGGGCCGCGGGCGAAGCGACTCAATTCACGAGGGGGAGCACATCGCGGCCGAGGGCCGCGAGCTGGTCGCAGAACTCGACCAGGGTGCGGCTCCGAGGTCGGACCTGCACGTGACTGACCCCGAGGTCCTTGAACTCACGGATGCGCTCGGCCACCCGCTCGGGGGCGCCCCTGATGGTCCAGGGCCCGACGTCCCAGTCGGGCTCGCCGATGTAGAGCGGCTCGCAGATCGTGCCGAGGTCGATGGGGTCGTCGCCCCGAGCGGCCTTCCGGTGCTCCCTCAGGTACTCGATGGCCCCGGCCAGCTCGTGGCGGGGCGTGCCCTGGGGCAGCCAGCCGTCGCCGCGGGCCGCGGCACGGCGCAGGGCGGGCTTGGACGAGCCGCCGACCCAGATGGGCAGGACCTCCTGGCGGGGCCGGGGCTGCAGGCCGACCCCATCGACGGTGAAGTGCTCGCCGCGGTAGCTGGGGTACTCGTCGGTGAACGCGGCCCGCAGGACGTCGATGCACTCGTCGGTGACCGCACCGCGGTCGGGCGAAGTCGGCCCCGAGGGCCGTGAACTCGCCTTCGACGTGCCCGGTGCCGACGCCCAGGATGGTCCGGCCGCCGGACAGCTCGTCCAGGGTGAGGAAGGCCTTGGCTGACGCGAGCGGGTGCCGGTAGGCGGGGACGAAGACGTGGGAGAGCAGGCGCAGGCGCTGCGTCCGCGCCGCGATCCACGCCAGCGTGGCCACGGTGTCGTACCAGATGGTCTGCATCCGCTCGGCCGGCTCGCGGGGGACGGCGACGTGGTCGCACACGGCCACGTAGAAGAGGCCCGCGGCCTCGCAGGCGTCGACGACCGTGCCCAGCTCGGCGGCGCCGGTGCCCTCCTCCCAGGGTTCGGCGTAGATGCGGCTCTGGGACTGGACGGGCAGCTGCAGGCCGACCTCGAGTCGGCCGGGGGTGATGATCGAAGTCACGTCGGGATCGTGTCACAGGCGCCGACCCCGTCCGCAGCCGCGCCGTACCCATCGGCCTCGTGAGCCGGGGACGGGTTACGGGAGCGGCGGGTCGTCGGCCAGGTCCTGGTCGGCGGCAAGCGGGTACCACGTGTCGAGGTGCTCGGCCCGGTAGGTCTGCCAACCGAGGTCGCCATCGGAGGGCACGCGGATGGTGAGCAGGATCTGGTCGGTCGCCCGGTCCACCTCCACGATCAGCGCGGTGTTCCGGTCCACGGTCTCGTCGATGACCGCTCCGTGGGTGATGAGGACGTGGCCGCCGCTGATGTTGTCGGCGTCACCGAGGAAGTCGGCGTAGACCGGGCCCGCCGGGGTGTCGATGCGGTGCTCCCACACCTGGCGGGCGGTCCAGGTCGAGGGCGGGCCGGAGCGGTCCAACCGGTAGAGCACGGCTCGGCTGTACGGCGCGGGGGCCTCAGACTTGTCCTCGGTGGCCACTGGCCGCTGGGCGCCGTTGTCATAGAGCAGGATCGTGCCGTCCGGCTGCACCTCGGGCGCGTGCTGGCGGTAGAACCATTCGCCCTCGGTCAGCTCGAAGTCCAGGCCGGGGCCCAGTTGCCACAGGAGCTCGCCGGCGGGGCCGGCCTCGTCGGCCTCCCACCGCAGCGCCATCACCGAGCTGAGGTTCCGGGCCGACACCAGGACGGTGTTCTCCGCCTCGAAGAGCGTCGCCGAGTTGCCGTGCGACCAGTCGACGAAGACCCGGTCGCCGGTGGCGATGGCGTCGGTCTTCAGGTTGCACTGCTGGGACCCGGGCTGGGCACGGGGATCGATGGCGTCGAGGAGGCTCACCGCGTGGACGACCTCCCCCGCCGCGGTGAACTCGATGACGACATCGCCGCGCTGGGGCCGAACCGTCGGGTCGTCGAAGGGCTCCGGCGGGCACCCGGGGTCCTCGAAGCCCCGGTAGGTGCGCACCTCCTGGCTGAGGGCGAGGAAGTTGCCGTTGGGGAGGGGAACCGCCACCTCGTGGTGCAGTCGGGGGGTGTCGACCACGACGGCGCCGTCGACATACGTCGGGTGGCCGAAGCGGTCGACCGGTCCGGCCCGCACCCGCGTGGTGGTCGTCCAATCGCGGACGACCCGGCCGAGCACGTCGATCTCCCGGGCGCCGATGTTGCCGATGTTGTAGAGGAGGTCACCGTCGGGCAGTTGGCGGGCGTCGGAGATGAGCTGGTCGTCCTGGTGGTACCAGACGACCTCGCCCTCGTCGTCGACCGCGATCAGGTTGCCGGGATGGTCCACGGAGAGGTTCGAGGGGGTGGCGTTGAACAGGGTGACGCCCGGGCGGGGGTCGCCGTCGAGGTGGGTGTCGATCACCGGGAGGTCGGCGGGCAGCGAGCCGGTGCCGAACCGGAGCTCGCCGTCGAGGCCGGCCAGCGCCGGGTCACCCCGGAGCCGGAGGTCGTAGGTGGTCTCGGGCCGCAGCCCGACGAGCGCGACGGTGTGACGGCGGCGGGACCGCCCGGACGCGGGCACCACCACCCGGTGCCCCGCGGTGGTGGCGACGAGCCGGACGCGGGTCGGCCTGTCCGTCTCGACCCGGACCACTGCGGTGAGGACACTGTTCGGCCCCGGTTCGACCGTGACGCTGACGCCATCGCCCGTGACGGTCACCGGCTCGGAGGGGACGACGGCCCGCGGCGCGTCCGGCTCGGCGTCGTCCCCGCCGGCGCAGCCCGCCATCGCGGCCAGGCAGCAGGAGGGCGGCCGATGCCCGCCGAAGGGTCACGGACGCGAGAGGGTAGGACCATGAGCGAACGCTTCGAGGATCGGGTCGCCGTGGTCACCGGGTCGTCGTCGGGCATCGGGCGGGCCACCGCCGAGCGCTTGGCCGGCGAGGGGGCGACGGTGGTCGCCGTGGACCGTGACGCCGGCCGGCCTGGAGGCCACCGTGGCGCGGATCGTGGACGGCGGCGGTCGGGCCGAGGCCCGGGAGCTCGACGTGTCGGATCCCGACGCCTGCCGCGCGCTGGTCGACGGGGTGGTGGGCGACCACGGGCGCCTCGACGTCCTGGCCAACGTGGCCGGGGTGCTGAGGTTCGCCCACGCCACCGAGCACACCCGGGCCGACTGGGAGCAGACCCTGGCGGTGAACCTCTCGGGCCCCTGGTTCCTCATGCAGGCCGCCCTGCCCCACTTGGAGGCGACCCGGGGCAACATCGTCAACGTGGCCTCCGCCGCCGGGTTGGTGGGCCAGGCCTACACGTCGGCCTATTGCGCATCGAAGGGCGGCCTCGTCCTGCTCACCAAGTCGTTGGCCGTCGAGTACGCCGCCCGCAAGGTGCGGGTGAACTGCGTCTGTCCGGGCCAGGTCGACACCAACCTCCTGGCCGACTTCGCCTTCCCGGAGGGCGCCGACCAGCGCCTGCTGGACAAGCTCCTACCCCTCGTGCGGGGCGCCGCCCGAGGAGATCGCCACCCTGATCGCCTACCTCGCCTCCGACGAGGCCCGGTACGTCACCGGTGCGGCCTGGCCCATCGACGGCGGCCAGACCGCGGGCTGAGACCCACTCAGTACCCGAGGGCCGGGGTCAGCACGGCGACGTGGTCGGACCCGTTCAGCAGCATCCCCCATGCTGGCCAATCGAGCCGCGGACCGCGTAGCCTGACGACCCGTCAGATTCCACCACCCCGGGGGGCACCACAGATGAGGGCCATCGTGTTCGACGGCAAGCAGGCCGCCGTCGCCACCGACGTCGAGGTGCGGGACACCGCGCCGACCGAAGTGAAGGTGCGCATGGTCTCCGCCGGTGTGTGCCACAGCGACCTCAGTGTGATCGACGGCACCATCCCGTTCCCGCCGCCGGTCGTCATGGGCCACGAGGGCGCCGGGATCATCGAGGAGGTGGGCTCGGAGGTCCACGGCCTCGCGCCCGGCGACCACGTCGTGATGACGACCCTGGCCTACTGCGGATCCTGCTCAGCCTGTGACACCGGTAACCCGACCTGGTGCCGGCGCAGCTTCGGCCAACTCAACCAGCCGTTCACCGTGAACGGCGAGAACCGGCGTACCAGTTCGCCGCCAACTCGGCCTTCGCCGAGTACACGGTGGTCAGCTCCCGCCAGGCGGTGAAGATCGACGAGAGCGTGCCGCTGGACGTCGGCCTGTCTCATCGGCTGTGGGGTGATCACCGGCGCCGGCGCCGTGCTGAACCGGGCGCAACGTCCAGCCGGGCCAGGACGTGGCCGTCTTCGGCGTCGGCGGCATCGGCCTCAACGTCATCCAGGCCGCCCGGATCCGCAACGCCGGCCGCATCATCGCCGTGGACACCCTCGCCGCCGAAGGAGGAGCTGGCCCTGGCACCTTCGGAGCCACCGACTTCGTGCTCGTCGGCAGCCCGAGGCGACGCCGTCAAGGCGATCCGGGACCTCACCGGTGGCGGGGGCCGACTGGTCCTTCGAGTGCGTCGGCCACCCTGCGGTCATCGCCGACGCGGTGAAGTGCCTCGACTGGGGCGGCAACTGTGTGATCATCGGCGTGCCCGGCCACCGGAGGCCGAGCTCACCGGGATCCGGGTCAACCACCTCATGCAGATCGACCGGGGGATCATGGGCTGCCGCTACGGCTCGACCAAGCCCCACCGGGACATCCCGCTGTTCATCCAGCTCTACCTGGACGGCCGGCTGAAGCTCGACGAGCTGGTCACCCAGACCTATCCGCTGGAGGAGTTCGAGACCGTGGTCCACGACATGCACGAGGGCAAGCTGGCCCGCGGGGTGCTGACCTTCTGATGACGACCTCGTACGACCGCTTCACCGACAAGGTCGCCATCGTCACCGGGGCGGGCTCGGGCATCGGCCAGGCCGTGGCCGAGCGCCTGGCCGCCGAAGGGGCGACGGTGGCCGCCTTCGACCTCAACCTCGAGGCCACCGAGGCCACCGTGGCCGGCATCACCGCCGCCGGCGGGACGGCCACCGCCCACGCCGTCGACGTGAGCGACGAGACGTCCGTCGCCGAGGGTGTCGCCGCGGCCGTCGACGGCCCACGGCCGGCCCCAAGTGGTGTGCAACATCGCCGGGATCGGGACCTTCGCCTGGACCCACGAGATGTCCCTGGACCTCTGGAACCGGATCATCGGCGTCAACCTCACCGGCACCTTCCTCATGTGCCGGGCCACCATCCCGCACCTGCTGGACGGTGGCGGGGTCATCGTCAACACGGCCTCGACCGCGGGCCTGTTCGGCCAGCCCTGGAGCGCGGCCTACTGCAGCTCCAAGGGCGGGGTCATCCTGATGACCAAGGCCCTGGCCACCGAGTACGAGGCCACGCCGCTTCGGGTCAACGCGGTGGCCCCGGGTGGGGTCGAGACGCCCATCCAGCAGGACTTCTACGACGTCCCCGAGGGGGGCGACGGCAAGAAGCTCTTCAAGATGATGACCAAGAAGGGCATGTGCACGCCCGAGGACGTGGCCGCCACCTTCGCCCACGTGGCCTGCGACGAGTCGGCCTACATGAACGGCTCGATCGTGGTCATCGACGGCGGCATCACGGCCTAGGACGGCCGAGGGTCGGGGGGACACACATGGGGACCTACTGCGTCACGGGCTCGGCCCGGGGCATCGGTGGGGCGATCCGCGCCCGCATCGAGGCCGAGGGCCACTCGGTCATCGGGGTGGACCTGGTCCGGCCAGGAGGTCGAGGCCGACCTGTCGACGCCCGACGGGCGGGCGGGCGGCCGTCGCCGCCATCCAGGCCGCGGCGGGTGACGTGCTCGACGGGCTGGTGGTCTGTGCCGGCCTGCCGCCGACCTTCAAGCCCACCGAGACGATCGCCCAGGTCAACTACTTCGCCGCCGTCGAGCTGCTCGACGGCCTGCGGCCGCTGCTCGAGCGGGCCGAGTCGGGCACGGCGGTCGCCATCTCGTCGAACTCCCTGGGCACCGTGCCCGAGGCCGACGAGCCGCTGATGGGCCCGCTGCTCGCCGGGGACGTGGACGCCGCGGTCGCCGCCGCATCGGCCCTGCACGGCATCCAGGTCTACGGCATGTCCAAGCGGGCGCTGGCCCGAGCGGTGCGCCACCGGGCGCCGTCGTGGGCCGAGGCCGGCGTCCGGCTGAACGCCGTGGCCCCCGGTGCCACCCAGACGGCCCTCTTCCAGGCCACGCTCGACGACGCCGAGATCGGGCCGTTCGTCGAGGACTTCCCGATCCCCGTCGGGCGGCGAGGCACCGTCGACGACATCGCCGAGGCGGTGTGGTTCGTGCTCGAGGCGACCTTCATGGTCGGCTCGGTGGTCTTCGTGGACGGCGGCAGCGACGCCCAGATGCGCCCGGACGTGGTCTGAGTGGTGCGCCTCTCGCTGACCATCGCCGGCCTCCACCGGACCTTCGGCCCCGAGCTGGACCACTACCTCGAGCTGGCCAAGGCAGCCGACGAGGTCGGCATCGACCAGGTCGTCCTCGCCGACCACGTCGTCATGGGCCGCAACACCGACGCCTACCCATACGGCGAGTTCGCCTTTGCCCCCGAGGAGCCCTGGGCCGACCCCCTGGCCCTCCTGACCGCCATCGCCGCGGTCACCTCGCAGGTGCGGCTGGCCACCGGCATCCTGATCACCCCACTGCGGACCCCGGCCTCGCTGGCCAAGAGCGTGGCCACCCTCGACGCCCTCTCGGGCGGGCGGGTCGACCTCGGCGTCGGCGTGGGGTGGCAGCGCGAGGAGTACGCCGTTGCCGGCGTCCCTTGGGAGGAGCGGTGGGGGCGTCTCGACGACGGACTGCGGGCCTGCCGAGCCCTGTGGTCGTCGTCGCCGGCGTCGTTCACCGTCGCGTCAGTGTCACTTCGAGGACATCTGGTGCGAGCCGCGGTCCGGCCCAGGAGCGCCTGCCCCTCTGGCTGGGGGCCAAGGCCACCGAGAAGAACTGCGCTCGGGTGGCCGACTGGGGCGACGGCTGGATGCCCCTCGAGGCCCGGACGGGCTCCGACGAGTTGTTCGACGGCATCGCCCGGCTCCGGGCCGCCTTCACCACCGCCGGGCGTTCACCCGACGAGCTCCTGGTCCGCGCCGGCCTGCCGTTCGTCCGGGGCGACGACGGTTTCGACTTCCCGGCCACCCGCGAGGCCGCCCTGCGCCTGGTCGAGGCCGGGGTGACCCACTTCTCGGTCAACCTCCGGCGCAGCATCGCCTCGGCCGCCGATGCCCGGGCCTTCCTCGAGCAACTGGCCGAGGGCCTCCACGGTTGAGGACCAGCGGCCGCGGCGGAGGCGGTTGGCTAGTCGTGCTGATCACCCTGCCGGGTGACGCAGGTACCGTCCGGTAGCTCTCTACCCTGCCCCACGTGCTCCGGCGGACCCTGGCGATCGTCGCCGTGCTCACCACCGCCCTGGTCGGTGTCGACCCGGCAGGCGCCGCCGGGCCGCTGCTCGGCTTCCACGGCGACTCGATGGGTGCCCAAGCCCGGACGCAGATCACGGCGAAGCTCAGCCAGGACCACCAGCCCGTCGTTCGGGCCCGGGAGCGGGCGGTCATCGACACGATGACGCCGGGCATCCAGGAGCTCGTCGAGCGGCCCGTCCCGCCCCAGATCGTCATCGTGGAGCTGGGCTCCGGTGACGCCCAGAGCGCCATACCGATGCCGGGATGCGGGCCGACATCCGTCGGGTCCTCCACCTGACCAGCGCCATCCCGTGCGTGCGGTGGCTCAGCCTCAAGATCGCCGGGGTGAACGCCTTCTACCAGGGCTATGTCGAGCGGGCCGACGACTTCAACCGCATCCTGGCCCAGGAGGTGGCCCGCCACGCCAACGCCCGCGTGGCCCCTTACCGCCAGTGGGCCGCGGCCCACCCCAACAGCTTCAAGGCCGACGGCCTGCACCACACCGAGCCGGGCAAGACCCGCTTCGCGGCCTTCATCGACCAGGTGGCCGACAACTGCCCGGGCTGAGCCCGGCCCAGGGTGGGTTGGGGAGAACCGCCGGCACACCTCGCCGGTGGGGATCAGGCCGGGTTGCGGAGTGTGGGTAGGAGTCGCTTCTCCTCGCGCTGGGCCTCGAGGAGCCTCACGAGGCGGCTGCGCCCGTCACTGCCACCGTCGGCGAGGTTGATCCGCTCCTCAGGGTCCTGGGTGAGGTTGTGGACCTCCCAGCTCGGCTCGGCGGCCGGTGCGGCGAAGGGGTCGGGCGCGAGGCCGTGGTCCGCGTGCCAGTCGTCCAGCCGGTCGTAGTAGTGGTTCAGCTTCCAGAGCTCGCCGGAACCGTCGGCCCCGGTGGGGAGCTCGGCGACGATCGACTCGATGCACGCGGGAGCATCGATGGACTCGAACGGATCGCCCGAGAGCACGTTGCGCTGGCTGAGGCCGCGGGTCACGGCGTCCTCGGTCATGAAGTAGACGGGCGCGTCGATCGTCGCCGTCGACTCCCGGCCCGTGATCGCCCCACTCGAGGTCGCGGCCGGGAAGGGGGTGGGCCTCGGTGTGCCGCTCCCGGACCCGCTCAGTGGCGCGCTCGACGTCGATGCCGGCCAGTCCCATGAGCGTCGGGATCAGGTCGACGTGGCTGGTCGGTGCGGTGATCCCGCCCGGGACCGGGTTCACCCCCGGGCCCCTGATCACCATCGGCACGCGCGTGGCCTCGTCGAACGCGTTGGCCCACTTCTGTTGCAGACCGCCGTGCGCGCCGAGCAGGTCGCCGTGATCCGACGTGAACGCCACGATCGTGTCGTCGGCCATCCCGGAGGCCTCGAGCGCGTCGAGGATGCGGCCGATGGCCTGGTCCACCAGCTTGTGGAGGTAGTAGTAGAGGCGGCGGTAGGCGATGTCGGCGGGCTGGTCGGCGACCATCTGGGGCCAGAGCGCCCGGAACTGCTCCTGGCAGGCGGGGCGCCCGGCGAAGGAATCGCTCTGCGACGGCGCCTCCGGGATGTCGGGCACGGTGTCGTCGCCCGGCTCGAAACCGAGCAGGAGCTCGTAGAAGCCGCCGGCGAACGCGATGTCGTGCGGGTTCACGAACGAGGCGACGGTCAGCCACGGCCCCGAGCTCGCGGCGCCGGACAGCTCGTCGAAGAGGTGGGTCACCTGCTCGGCGAACACCCCGTCCCGGACAGTGCCGCAGTCCGCCTTGGCCACTCCGTGGGGCTCGCGGCCGATCCAGCCGGAGAACCCGAACGGGTCGAGGCGATCAGCCCGCCGGTAGGCCTCGACCGCTTCGGCGATGGGGTGGCCGTCGTCGTCAGAGGCCATCAGCTCCTCGTGGCGCCCGGGGACGGTCAGGTCGGCGTGGCTGACGTGCCACTTGCCCCGGTAGTGGGTCTGGTAGCCGCCGGCCCGGAACCAGTCGCCGAGGGTCGGTACGGCGTCAGGGTCGAGCCACGACATGCCCGGATCGTTGCTGTCCTTGGCCACGCCGTCGGTCTGGGTCACGCCGTGCAGCGAGGGGTACTGGCCGGTGAACAGCGTCGCCCGGCTGGGCACGCACGCCGTCGAGCCGGCGTAGTGCCGGTGCAGCTCCGCCCGCCGTCCCGCAACCGTTCCTGCACGGGCATCTGGGTGCGGCGGAACTCGGCGACCTCCGCGGTCTCGTACGGAGGGGGGTAGCGCTCCTCGTCGGTCATGATCACGAGGACGTTCGGGGCTGCCATTTCCGGACTGTACCCACGCGTCCCTTTGCGCTCGTATCAGGGTCTGCGGTCGACAGGACGGCAGCCGGGCCCCTGGCCGACCTCGCCCGAATCTGACGGGTCGTCAGGTCCGGCCCTAACCTGCGGTGCGATGGACCTCCGGTACACCGATGAGGAAGTCGACTTCCGCGACGAGTTGCGGGCGTGGCTGGCGGACGCCGTGCCTGCGGCGGGATCGCCGCCCGACGAGGACGACTGGGCCGCGACCCGGGCCTACGACGCGGCCTGGCAGCGCACGCTGTACGACGCCGGCTACGCCGGGATCAACTGGCCCGAGGAGTACGGCGGCCGGGGGGCCTCGCCCGTCGAGCACCTGATCTTCCTGGAGGAGACCGAGCGGGCGGGTGCGCCCTACGTCGGCACCAACTTCGTGGGCCTGCTGCACGCCGGGCCGACGATCATGACCGAGGCGTCCGAGGCCCAGAAGCAGTTCCACCTGCCCGCCATCCTCAAGGGCGACCACTGCTGGTGCCAGGGCTTCTCCGAGCCCCAGGCCGGCTCCGACCTGGCCAGCCTGCGCACCCGGGCCGTGCGGGACGGCGACGAGTACGTCATCAACGGCCAGAAGATCTGGACCAGTCACGCCCACGTGGCGCAGTACTGCGAGATGCTGGTCCGCACCGACCCCGATGCCCCCAAGCACCGAGGGATCTCCTGGGTCATCGTCCCCATGGACACGCCCGGCATCGACATCCGGCCCCTGGAGACGATCCGAGGCGGCGCCGAGTTCAGCGAGGTCTTCTTCGACGACGTGCGCATCCCGGTGGCCAACCGGGTGGGTGAGGAGAACGACGGCTGGCGGGTGGCGATGGTCACCTTCAGCTTCGAGCGGGGCACGGCCTTCGTCAGCGAGATGCTCTACTCGATGCAGCTGGTCGCCGACCTCGCGGCCTTCGCCAAGGCCACGACGAGCCAAGGGGCGACGGCATGGGAGGACCGAGGCCTGCGCAGGGAGATCGGCCACCTGGCGGCCGATCTCGACGCCCTCTGGGCCCTGACCCGCCGCAACATCAGCCAGGCCGCCCGTGACGGTGTGCCGGGTGTCGGTGGGTCGGTGTTCAAGCTGGCCTACTCCGAGGTGCGGCAGAAGCTGGGTGACCTGTCGGACCGTGTGCTCGTCGCGTGCCGCCCTCTCCATGGACGACCTCGACGGGCTGCGCAACGGGCGTCACGTCCAGGGTCGCCTGCACGCCCTCTCCATCTCGATCGCCGCGGGCACGACCCAGATCCAACGCAACATCGTGGGCGAGCGGGTCCTCGGCCTCCCCAAGGAGCGTTGATCCGTGGACCTCGAGCTGAGTGAGGACGAAGCCGCCCTGCAGGCGGGTCTCCGGTCCTTCCTCGACGGGCGCTTCGACATGGCCACGGTTCGGGCCCAGGCCGACGGCCTCGACCGGGGTCGCTGGGCCGAGCTGGCCGACACCGGTGTGCTCGGCCTCCGGCTGCCCGAGCGCGACGGTGGGGTCGGACTCGGCGTGACCGAGGCCGTGCTCGCCTTCGAGGAGCTGGGCCGATCCCTGGTGCCCGGCCCGGTGCTGGCCAGCCATCTGGCCGCCGGTCTGGTCGACGGCGCCGCCGATGGCACCACGGTCGTGGGTCTCATCGAGCGGCCGGCCTCGGTGCTGCTCATCGAGCACCTCGACGCGGTCGACGCCCTCCTGGCCATCGACGACGAGGGGATCTGGGCCCTTGACCCTGCCGGCTCTGATCGCGGAGCCGGTCACTCGACCACTCGACGTGTTGACCCCACTGCACCGGGTGGCCGAACTGGCCGCAGGGCGAGCCGGCTGGCCGGGCCCGAGGTGGCGGCCCGCTGGCGCCAGGAGGGCGCGGTGCTCGACGGCGGCGGCCCTGTTGGGCATGGCTGCCCGGACCACGGAACTCGCCGTGGCCTACGCGGGCCAGCGCGAGCAGTTCGGCAAGCCCATCGGGTCGTTCCAGGCGGTGAAGCACCTGTGCGCCGACATGCTCACCCGGGCCGAACTGGCCCGTGGGGTCGTGTACGCCGCCGGGGTCACCCTCGACGGGCGGGGCGTGGACGACCTGGACCGGATGGTCGCGGCGGCGAAGATCACCGCGGGCGACGCGGCCAAGGCCAACGGCAAGGCCTGCATCCAGGTCCACGGCGGCATGGGCTTCACCGCCGAGGTCGACGCTCACCTCTACCTGAAGCGGGCCATCGTGCTCGACACCTGGTTCGGTTCCGTCGACGACCACAGCGAGGCCGTGGCCCTGACGCTGTGACATCTGCGTGGCTTCGCTGCGCTCAGCAACGCCGGCTTCGCCGATGCGGCGGGCGTTGGGCGCTGCTCCGGCTGGCGCCTGCGCAGCCTCGGGTGGCTTCGCTGCGCTCAGCAACGCCGGCTTCGCCGGTGCGGCGGGCGTTGGGCGCTGCTCCGGCTGGCGCCTGCGCAGCCTCGGTGGCTTCGCGGCGCTCAGCAACGCCGGCTTCGCCGATGCGGCGAGTGCTCGGAGGTCAGTCCACCGGGACCGGTGTCGGTGCTCGGGTGAAGCGGCGGCGGGCCTCGATCCGGTCCCACAGGATGACGACGAGGGCGACATAGCCCCACCCGATGAGGACGTCGAGGAGGTAGTGCTCGGCGGTGAGGACGAGGACGAAGGCCATGGCCAGGGCATAGAGCACGAGCAGCGAGCGCCCGATCCGGCCGAAGGACGGCCAGAGGGCCCAGGCCACCAGTGCGGTGTAGCCGGCGTGGAGCGACGGGACGGCGGCGACCACGTTGGCGGTGCGCTGGCCCAGCTCCACCAGGTCCTGGGCGATGTCGAGGTTGACCTTCGACCATCCCCGGGGCGCCGTGCGCACGACGGGGTCGGTCTCCCCCATCCGGTAGGCCAGCCATGGGGGGACGGCTGGGAAGAGGACGAAGGTCACCGCGGCGAGGAAGCTCAAGGTCACGAACCGGCGGACGTACTGCCAGTACCGCTCCCGGTCCCGCAACCAGAACACCGCGGCGACGACGAAGGGCACGAAGAAGTGGGAGATGTAGGTGAGGGTCACCGGTACCTCCCACCACTGCACCGGGCCCGGGCTGGTAGAGCCACGCTGCAGCCTCACGGTCGGGATCTCGCCGAAGCCCAGCCACTCGTCGATCCTGAGCTGGGGTTGGACGTGGGCGCTGATCCCGAGCAGGTCCTCGGCCGCGCCCGCGGGTGAGGTCGTAGAGGATGAGGACGAGCGCGACGGGGAGCCAGTCGCGGAGCACCCGCCACAACCCACCCTGGGGGGACCCGACCGACGCCACGACCAGCCCGGCGGCCAGCCAGAGGAAGATCTGTTCCCGGTCGAGCGGGATGCCCTTGGTCGCCCACCAGGCGACGAGGGACCCGGCGTACAGGCCGATGGCGCGGCCCGGGCCACCCGCTGCCACTCCGGCCGGGGCGGCATCGTGCTCGACGGCGGTGTGGTGGGGGGCGGCGGCAGGTCGCCGGGGCCGGTGACGGTCATGACCAGCCGGAGAACAGCAGGCGCAGGTTCGCCTGGCCGTCGGACAGCGCCTGTCCGGTCAGCAGCGGGTACAGGAGGACGAACGCCGCCGACGGCGCCCAGGGCCAACGCGGGCGCGGCCCACCGGCGGAGCGCTCGGGAGGCGGTCGATGGTCAGCACGACCGCGAGGGCGAGGAGCGGCACGAGGGACACGGCGTAGTACGAGTACACCTCACGTCCGGTCAGCATCCAGGGCACCCATTGAGCGGCGGCCAGTGCGAGCACGGCACCGGCAGCGTCGTCACCCCGGCGGACGGTCAGTCCGGCGAGGACCCCGAGGGCCAGGAGCCCGGCGAACCAGATCACGGGATTGGCCAAGGCGAGCAAGCGGGCCTCGGTGGGCCGGTCGGGATCGGTGCACACGTCGTCATCGAGCGCGCGGAGCGAGCCGCGTCCATCTCCGGCAGGCACGGCTTGCTGAAGAGGTTCGCCGGGTGGCCCTGGGTGGCCCACGACCATGCCGGCGCCGCCTCGGGGTTGTCGGTGTCGAGACCGGCGTGGAAGTCCACCAGCGCGCGTTGGTGGTCGACGAACACCACGAACCGCTCGGTGAGGCCGAGCCGGCAGGGCGACTCGTCCCCGCAGTGGGCCAGGCCGGCCCGGGTGCGTTCGGCCTGGGCGAACCAGGGGGCGTAGGAGGCCACGTAGAGCCCGCCCGGGACGAGGGTGAGGACGGCGAGCGACAGCCACCGTCACCCGACGTCGAGCCGATCCGGGTGCGGCCGCTCGGCGCTCGAGGCTGACCAGCACGACGGCCGCGGCCACGGGCCAGGTCCAGACCGCTCCCCACTTCATGGCCGTGCCCAGGCCGAGGAGCACCGCGACCGCCCAACGCCAGCGGCGGAGCCGGTCGGGGTCGTCCCGGTCGACGAGAGCGCCGAGCACGCACCACGCCGCCCCGGTGGTGGTCGACGGCGACGAAGGCGTCCAAGAGGGCGAGGCGACCGGTCACGAAAGCGATGCCGTCGAGCGCGACGAGGACGCCGGCGAGGAAGGCCAGACCGTCGTGGTCGGTGACCTTCCGGGCGGCCAGCCACGTGACGAGCACGAGGGCCACCCGCCACCAGGACCGCGGCCGATCGCCACCCGACCGGAGTGAAGCCGAACACGCCGGATGCCCGCCGCGATGAGCCACTTGGCGAGTGGGGGATGGGCCGGGGAGGACTCCACCCCGTGCCGCAGCAGGTCGGCGGCGTCCAAGCGCGTAGTACACCTCGTCGAACACCATCGCCCGGGGCCGACCGAGGCCGCGGCAGCCGGGTCACCAGGACCAGGCCGACGAGGGCGCAGACGGCGCCGCCGACGGGCGGAGGCGACGGAGGTCCGCGCCGGCTCACGGCTCGAGTCGGCGGCAACGGATCGACCAGCCGGGACGCAGGGGACACCGGTGACGGCCCGTCACCCGGGCCGAAGTCCGCGGCGGCCAGTGCCGACGTCCAAGGTGGCGTACCAGGCGCCGGGATCGGCCAGCAGGGTCAGTGGTGACAGTCCGTCACCCTTGCCCGGGTCGGTCGTCGGACCCGTCGAGGAGCGCCGGCGTCGTCGAGGGCCCGGGCGGCCACCCGCTCGCGCAGGCTGGCGCACGTCCGGCGCTCCTCGGCGGCCTGCTGCCGGTCGAGATCGGGCGCGCCGCAGGCGGCCAGCAGAGCGGTCGCCACCAGGGCCGGAGCCAAGGCGCGCCGGAGCCGGTGGACCGATGGACGCCGATCCGGGGACCCTAGCGACGGGCCCGACCAGGTCGTCAGCGACGGCGGCGCCGTCGGGTCGACACCGCCATCCGATGCCCGTCCCCTGATCGCGCGGGCTACGGTGCGGAGGCGCCGCACCGTCCCGGGCCCGGCGCCGGTGCGGACGAGCCAGGAGAGGTACGAGATGAGCGATCAGGGTGGTGGCGGGACGCCGGCTGGCAGCCGGATCCCCATGGGCGGCACGAGTACCGCTACTGGGACGGGAACGCGTGGACCGATCAGGTCTCCGACGGCGGGGTCGTCTCCACCGATCCTCCGGGTGACGCGCCGACCGAGGTGACCACCCCGGGCGCCGGTGGCGAGACCGTCGCCCAGCCCGTCGTCGGCCCGCCGACGGCCGGGACGCCCGACGGGGCCGCCAGCAGCCGGTCGGCCCTATGTCGCGCCGACCGAGCCGAGCAAGGGAAAGCTGCCGGTGGGCCTCCTGGCGCTGGTCGGCCTCGCGGTGGTCGCCGTGGTCGCCGCCCTCGTGATCTTCCTCGGCGGTGGCGACGACGGTGGCGGGACCGACGCCGCCGAGCTCCGACGACCTGTCGGCGTTGTCGGACATCCCCGATGCTGTCGGACCTCTCGGATCTCTCGGACTTCTCGGACTTCTCGGATCTTCTCGGACTTCTCGGACTTCTCGGACCTCTCGGACTCTCTCGGATCTGTTCGATCGTCGATTTCTCGGATCGCGACTTCAGATTTCTCGGACTTCTCCGACGACTTCAGCTTCGGACTTCCCGACGACCTGTCGCTGGGTGACCCCGAGGACCCGTCGTCGTTCATCCCCGACTACGGGTCGGACGCCGCGTTCGACGCCCTGGCCGACAGCTGCTTCGACGGCGACCTGGCCGACTGCGACGAGCTGTACCGGATCACCCCGATCGACCCCTCCACCAACTCCTACGAGGGCTACGGCGCCACCTGTGGTGGTCGACTCCCCGAGGAGCGCCCGGGCCAGTGCGAGACGCTCGGCTGATCACCCGTGGCGCCGGGGGATGACCGCACCGGACCCGACGGCCTTCACCACCCATCGCGCGAGGTGCGGGACGGGCTGTCGCTGGCCTACGTGCGCGAGGGCGTCGGCGGCTATCCGCTGGTGCTCCTGCACGGGTACCCGGAGACCAAGCGCATCTGGTGGCGCAACATCGCCCCGCTGGCCGCCGCGGGCTACGAGGTCATCGTCCCCGACCTGCGGGGCCACGGCGAGAGCGACGTCGACCCCGGGGACCGCTACGACATCGTCACCTACAGCCGCGACGTCGAGGTCCTGGTCCGCGACGTGCTCGGCCACGAGCGCTTCGGCGTGGTGGCCGGCGACGTGGGCGCGGTGGTGGCCTACGACCTCGCCCTGCGGGTCGAGGGCCTCGTGGAGGCGCTCTGCTGGTTCAACACGGCGCCGCCCTTCCTGATCGAGGAGTACGAGGCGGCCGGCATCGCCCTGACCGGGTTCGCCGACGTCGATGCCCGGCCGGAGACCGACTACCAGTTCCGTCAGGGCCAGGAGCCCGACGCGCTGGCCGCCGAGCTCGACACCGCCGACCGCCGCCGCCGCTACATCGCCGACTTCTACGGCCACCGCCTGTGGGGCAGCCGGGGCTCGTTCACCCGGGCCGACGTGGACTTCATGACCGAGCCCTGGTCCGAGGAGGCCCGCCTACGGGCGGGGTGGGCCGTGTACCAGCTCGCCCGGGGGACCCGGGTGTCCGAGGAGGTCCCGCGCCTGTTCGAGACGATGCCGGTGCCCACGCTCCTGCTCTACGGGCCCGAGGACGAGGTCGTGCCCGAGCAGTTCATGGCCTGCTGCGAGGTGGCGTTCACCAACCGGGTCGGACCGCTGATCGTCCCCCGGGCCGGTCACTTCCTGCAGTGGGAGCGCGCTGACGTGCTCAACGGGCTGGTGGCGGGCTGGTTCTCGCAGTTCCGGTGAGGCGGTGGGCCGGTGCCCTCGCGGCGTCGCTCGTCCTGCTGGGCCCCGCCTGCGGGTCCGACGACGGAACGTCGGCCGGTTCGCCGCCGTCGGCCGAGCTGTCGGCCACGGCGACCCGGTCCAGCCTGTTCGACAGCCAGCGCACGTTCCGCCTGGAGCTGTCCAACGACGGTGAGGACGCCGTGACGGTCGCCTCGGTGCAACTGGCCTCCCCGCTCTTCGCCCCGGTCCCCGCCAGCCCGCGGGACACCCAGTTGACCCCGGGGCAGCGTCTGCTCCTGCCCGTGCCCTACGGCGAGTCGGTGTGCCCGGCGTCCGGGTCGTCCGACGCTGGTCGTCGAGGTGGCGGGCGCCGAGTCCGAGTTGCCGCTGGCCCAGGACCCCGACGGCGTCATCGAGGCCCTGCACGAGGTGGAGTGCGAGGAGGCGGCGGTGCGGGCGGCGGCCGGCTTCGCGTTCGGCGGACCTCGTCCCGACGGGCCCGCGGTCGGTCGCGGGGAACCTGGTCGTCACGGGCCGGGGTGACACCGCAGTCACCGTGGACGGCGTGCGGGGCAACATCGTCTTCGGCGTGCGGGTCGCCCCGGGGCCCGATCTGGTGACCGTCGCGGCCGAGGGTGAGGTCGGGCGGGTCCCGGTGGAACTGGTCGTCGACCGCTGTGACACCCACGCCCTGATCGAGAGCAAGCGCACCTTCAAGTTCCCGCTGGCGGTCCGGCTGGACGGGGGTCCGCCGGCCCTGGTCGTGCTCGAGGCGCTTGGCCCGACCCGGGCCATCCTGCAGGGCCTGATCCAGGCCTGCATCGGCTGACGGTACGGTCGCGCTGCGTACGGCACTCCAGGGGGACGAGATGGACCTGATCCTGCGCAACGGGACCGTGATCGACGGGACGGGGGCGCCCCGACGGGACGCGGACGTGGGGGTGGCCGACGGGCGCGTCGTCGCCGTCGGTGACGTCCCGGCCGCCGACGGGGCCGAGGAGGTCGATCTCGGCGGACTCGTGCTGGCCCCCGGCTTCGTCGACATCCACACCCACTACGACGCCCAGATCCTGTGGGACCCCGACCTGACCCCGTCGTGCTGGCACGGGGTGACCAGCGTGGTCGTGGGCAACTGCGGCTTCGGCATCGCCCCGACGCGGCCCGAACACCGCGAGACCATCGCCCGCACGTTGGAGAACGTCGAGGGCATGGCCTTCGACGCGCTCGTCGAAGGCATCGACTGGACCTTCGAGACCTTCCCCGAGTACCTGGCGGCGCTCGACGGCCTGGCCAAGCGCCTGAACGTCGGGGTCCTGGCCGGGCACACGCCGACCCGGCTGTACGTGCTGGGGGACGAGGCCTCGGACCGGGAGGCCACCGAGCGCCGAGGTGGCCGAGATGGCCGCCATCATCAAGGAGGCGCTGGAGGCGGGGGCGGTGGGCTTCTCGACCTCGGGGGCGCCGACCCACTCGGGGGCCTACGGCAAGCCGGTGCCCAGCCGCCTGGCCGCCTACGCCGAGATCGAGGCCCTCGCCGCGACCATGGGCGAGGTCGGCCGGGGTGTCATGCAGGCCACGGTCGGGGCCAACCTGTTCATGGACCAGTTCGCCGAGATCTCGACGTCGACCGGTCGGCCCGTGTCATGGACGGCACTGCTGTCGGGCATGTGGGGCGAGGGCGGTGCGGCGTCGATCGTGGACGCCACGGCGGCCCGCGGCGGCGAGGTCTGGCCGCAGGTGGCCTGTCGGCCCCTGGTCATGCAGGTCACCATGGCCGACCCCTTCCCGATGGCCACCATGGACTGCTTCCAGGAGGTCCTGGCGGTGCCGCACGACCAGCGGGCCGACGTCTACCGGGACCCGGCCTGGCGGGAGCGCCTCCACGCCGACCGCTCGCTGTGGGGCGACCGGCTCACGAAGGCGACCATCCAGGAGACGAACCGCCATCACGACCTGGTCGGCGGGCCGACGATCGCCGAGCTGGCGGCGACAGCGGGGGGTGGATCCCTTCGACCTGATGATCGACCTGGCGCTGGAGGACGACCTCGCGACCCGGTACCGCATCGTCCTGGCCAACGACGACGAGGAGGAGTTGGCCGCCCTCCTGCAGGACGAGCGCACCGTGCTCGGCCTGTCCGACGCCGGGGCCCACGCCAGCCAGCTCTGCGACGCCAACTTCTCGACCCACCTGCTCAGCGTGTGGGTCCGCGAGCGCGGCGTGCTCAGCCTGGAGCAGGCCGTGTGGCGCCTGAGCGGCCAGGCCGCCGAGGTGTTCCGGCTCGAGGGCCGGGGCCGGATCGTGGAGGGCGGGGCCGCCGACCTGGTCGTGTTCGACCCCGACACGGTGGCGTCCGAGCCCCAGGAGCGGGTCTGGGACCTGCCGGCCGGTGCCGACCGCCTCATCGCCCGCAGCCGAGGCATCGAGCACGTCTGGGTCAACGGCACGGCGATCCGCCGGGACGGCGAGGACCTCGACGCCCGTCCGGGCGTCCTGCTCGCGGCGGGCCCTGAGCGCCGTGCGGGTCGACGCAACGGTGGTCGAACGGTAGGTCGGAACTGAGTAGCGGCTACTCACCCGTCCGGGCGGTCGGCTGGGCGATGATGGCGCCATGAGCACCTCCATCCTCATCATCGTCGTCCTGTCCGTGGCGATCCCCCTGATCATCACCGTGGTGGTCCTGAAGAACGTCCGGTCGGCGTTCGGGGGGTCCAAGGAGGATCAGGCCAAGGCGCAGAACCTCGTGGCCACCGGGTCCAAGGCCCGGGCCATGGTCCTGCAGGATCCAGCCCACGGGGATGGTGGTGAACATGATCAACATCCAGTGCCTGGTCGACTTCCAGCTCGAGCCCCTCGGCGGCGGGGCGGCGTTCAACGGCCAGAAGAAGATGATGATCAACCAGACCCAGATGCCGCGGGTCGGCGACGTCTGGCCCTGCTGGTACAACCCGGCCAACCCGACCGAGTTCGCGGTCGGCATGCCCGATGGGGCGTCCCCCGAACAGATCCCGGTGTTCCGCGAGTTCGGCATCCCCCACCCGCTCGATCCCAGCACCGGCGGGGCCTGATCCTCGGACCTGAGCGGACCTCGTCGGTCCGCTCAGGGCCACCTCCGCCGCGCTGGTCAGGGAGCGGTCGGGTTGGTGGCCGTGAGGTCCCGGGGGATGATCGAGAACCCGCTCCAGTGCGGGTGCATGTGGTCCTCGTCCTCGTCCCGGGGCAGGTGGTGGAACGCCGACCCGTACCAGACGACCAGGTCCTGGCCGGCTATGCCCTCGCCGTTGACGAAGCCCGACACCTGGTTCGGTGATGCCCGACGCAGCTCTGGACGTTGTGGCTGGCGAAGCGCTCGCAGGTCCGCTGCCGGGTGACGTAGAGCTCGTTCTGGGTGAACTGCTCGGGCCCCCGGAAGATGTGGTCGGTGTCGGGCACGATCTCGAAGGAGATCGGGTGGTTGTCGGCGTTGACCTCGTTGAGGTCGCGGATCCGCCAGCTCCGGAACGACTGTGGTGCCACCCGTCGGGCCACCTCGGTCGTGAACGCCCGCCGGGTGTTGCGGCGCTGGGTCCTGCCGGCGGCAGGCACGGCCTCGAGCTCCTCGACCCGGTCGTCGAAGCGGGTGCCGGCCACGTCGAAGTCCAGGCGCCAGATAGAAGCTGTGCATGTGGGCGATGCCGATGCGTCCGCCGCCGAGGGGCCAGCCCGCGGTGCTCTGCCCGCCGAAGTCGATGGCCTGGAGCTGCCCGGTGGCCCCGACCTCCGGCCGGATGGTGCCGTCGTCGTCGAAGTTCCAGGCGACGACGTAGTTGTAGGCGCCGATGTGGCTGACGCTGAACAGGTTGAGGGACGTGGCCTGGCCCTGCTGGTCGTAGTCCTTGTACGAGTAGCCGGCCGGGGCCTCGGTCTGGCACAGGACGTTGTAGGTGTCCTCGGTCACCAGGTCGCCGTTGGGGCAGTCCCCGGCCGTGAGGTTGTTCATGTGGTTGAACGGCTCGTCGATCGTGCCGAGGCCGTAGTCGGAGAGGTCGTGGAACCGGGCCCAGTTGTCGTCGTAGGGGACGAAGATCTGGGCCAGCGCCGCCCGGCCGAGGACCTCGACGCTGTCGCCAGCCGGTGGGGTGTAGGTCACGTCGTGGAGCACGATGCCTTCGGCGTCACGCCGCTCCCAGCACATCTGCCAGCGGGCGCCGTTGGCCATGGTGTGGTCGACCTGGTACTCGACCGAGCAGTTGAAGTCGAGGGCGGCGTCCGCGGCGACGTTCAGAGCGACCGGGACGGCGGCGCCGAGCAGGAAGACCGCGGCGGCGGCGCCGATGACCCGGAGGCGGCGACTGAGGTCGGGCGGCGGCGGTCATGAGAAGAACCCCGTCCGGCTCACGACCCGGCCGGTCGACAGGTCGACGATCGGCAAGAGGTCGACCAGCAGGTCGTCGGTGGTCTGGATCAGGAGCTGGGCGCAGCGGTGGCGCCCGCACGTCGGTGGCCGCGCCCCGGGTGGCGGGGTTGGCGTCGGCCCGGAAGATGATGGGCTGCACCTCGAGCTCGGTGGCCGGGTCGGTGAGGTCCCGGCCCGTGGACTGGCGGTAGGCCGTGGCCAGGGCCTGCGCGGGTCGCGGTGTCCGCCAGGGCCAGGTCCATGGCCCGCTCGGACTCCTCGGGGACGAGGGGGAGCTGGGTGTTGGGCACGACCCGGCTCTGGTCGACCTCGCCGGTGGCGACGTCCACGACGCTCAGGGTCAGCACGTCGTCGTCGTAGGAGTAGACGTAGACGTCGGCCCGGCGCAGGTCGTCGTCCTCGACGTCCTTGTTCTCCTCGTGGCGCTCGACGAGCAGGACGACGTCGTCGTCACCGAGGCCCAGGGCCTCGCCGGGGTTGGACCCCCGGGCCAGGCCGAGGGCTGTCTCGGTCTCCTCGACGGAAAGGGGATCGGTCCCCCGGGCGGTGTCATCGGTCTGGGCGCCGGCGATGGTCACGCTCAGGGCGGCGATGCCGGCGACCACAGACCGACGCCCAGATCCAGGCGCGTCGGGTGAGGTGGGGCACCGGTCCGACACTACCGGCGTGGCCCCGGTCGAGCGTGGCGCGGGCTAGAACATCGATCCATGGGACTCGGACTGGACGGCAAGGGCGCACTGGTGACCGGCGGGGGCAGTGGGATCGGTCTGGGCTGTGCCCGGCGCCTCGCCGCCGAGGGGGCGGCGGTCACGATCTGTGGCCGGAGCCAGGAGCGGCTGGACGCCGCCGTGGCCGAGATCGACGGGGACGTGCGGGCGGTGGCCTGCGACGTGACCGACGAGGAGCAGGTGAAGGCGACGGTCGGCGCGGCGGCCGAGCCCACGGGCTCACTCGACGTGGTGGTGGCCTCCGCCGGGGGCTCGTCGACGATCGGGCCGATCACCCAGGTCGACACCCAGGCGTTCCGGGACACCATGGACCTGAACGTGGTCGGGACCTTCCTGGTCCTGAAGCACGCCGCGCCGGTGATGATCCGGGGTGGCGGGGGCTCGTTCATCGGCATCTCGTCGATCGCCGGGTCGACCACGCACCGCTGGTTCGGGGCCTACGGGCCGTCGAAAGCGGGCATCGAGGCGCTGATCCAGATGGCGGCCGACGAGCTGGGGGCGTCCAACGTCCGGGTCAACGCCATCGCCCCCGGCCTGGTGGCCACCGAGCTCGTGCTCGCGATCACCGAGGGCGGGCCGGTCCTGGACGACTATCTGGACCAGATGCCCATCGCCCGGCCCGGGACCGTCGACGACATCGCGGACGCGGCCGCCTACCTGGCCGGCGACCAGTCGACCTGGGTGACCGGGCAGGTCCTGCACGTCGACGGCGGCCACTCGCTGCGCCGGGGACCCCTGTACCACGCCTTCCTCGAGCCGGTGTTCGGCGAGGACGGGCTGCGGGGGGTCATGCCGTGAGCGGCGAGGCGCACTACGACGAGTTCGGCCTCTTCCACGAGAACGCGGAGGAGGTGGGCCTGGCGCTGGACGGCCCTCCGGCGGTCGAGCGGGTGTCGGTCGCCGTCGACGGTGAGCGTCGGGTGAGCGCGCTGCGGTGGGGCACGGGCGACCCCGAGATCGTGCTGGTGCACGGCGGCGCCCAGAACGCCCACACCTGGGACACGGTGGCGCTCGCGCTCGACCGCCCGCTGCTCTGCGTCGACCTGCCCGGCCACGGCCACTCGGACTGGCGGGACGACCACTCCTACTGGCCGCCCCACCTGGCCGACGACGTCGCCACGGTGGTCCGGGAGCTGGCGCCGGCGGCCGAGCTCGTCGTGGGCATGTCCCTCGGGGGCCTGACGGCGATCTGCCTCGCCGCCCAGCATCCCGAGCTGGTGCGGCGCCTGGCGATCGTCGACGTGACCCCCGGGGTCGACCACGCCAAGGCCGAGCCCATCGTGACCTTCGTGTCCGGCCCGGAGACCTTCGCCTCCTTCCAGGAGATCCTCGACCGCACGGTCGAGTTCAACCCGACCCGGTCGGTCTCCTCGCTGCGCCGCGGGATCCTGCACAACGCCAAGGAGAACGCCGACGGCAGCTGGACCTGGCGCTGGGACCCGATGCGGGAGTGGAACTTCCCCGAGGGCGAGGTGCCGGACTTCGACAGCCTCTGGGGGAAGGTCGACGACATCGCCGCCCCCATCCTCTTCCTGCGCGGCGGTGCCCCCGGCAGCGTGGTGGGCGACGAGGACCAGGCCGAGCTCCTCCGCCGCCAGCCCGACCGCCGAGGTCGTCGTGGTCGCTGCCGCCGGCCACTCCATCCAGGGTGACCAACCCGTGGAGCTGGCGCGCCTCCTCGCTGAGTTCCAGACGACGTGATGGCCATCTCGCGGGAGGGCTTCCGGGCGTAGCCGGCCCCCTCTGACGCTTCTGGCTCCTGATCCTCCGGCTATGACCGGAGGATCAGGAGCCAGAACGCCGGGTGGTCAGGGCCGAGGGGGGTAGGTGCCGCGGCCGATTTGGGACTGGGGCCAGTTGGCCGGCGGTTGGGTGAGGGGGTTCGATTCCTGCTGGTCGCCGTAGACGAGGTGGTGGTCTCTCGCCCGGAAGTACCACTGGCCGTCGACGCGCTCGTAGCGGTCGAGGTAGACGATGCTCTGGCGGATCCAGCCGGCGTCGGGATCCTCGATCTCGGCGGTGCAGTAGACGACGCCGGTGGCGTGGTCGTCGTCGACGGGGTCGACGATCTGGGTGGTCACCGACAGCACGGTCACGCCGAGGCGGTCGATCGCGGGCTCCAGCTGCGCCCGGACTGCGGCCTGGATGCCAGGGACGAAGAGGGCGGCCAGCGCATCGTGGTCCTTGCGGTCGAGGGCCACCGCGTAGCGGTGGGCCAGCTCAGCGGGGTCCGTGGCCATGGATCGACTCCGTGATGGCGCCGGTGGCCTTCATCAGGCGCTCGGCCACGTCGGGGACCTGCTCGGCGGTGAGGGCGTCCCGGAACCCGAGGATGAACACGCCGAGGGCGACGCCGCCTTCGGCGTCGAAAACCGGCGCCCCGATGGTGGTGACCCGGTACTCCTCGGCCCCGCCCATCTCGATGAGTTGGTACTCGTCGCCGTCGATGTCGCCCGCCTGGGCCTCGGCCAGGGACCGGCTGCCGTCGGCGTCGAGGCCGGCGGAGTAGCCCCGCTCCCGCACGGCGGCCAGGGCCAGGCGGTAGCGGTCCAGCTCGGCCTCGGTCACGTCGGGGCCGACCCGCCGCAGCCACTCGTCGATCGCCTCGGTCGACGACCACGCCATGAACACCGTGCCCATGGGCGGGACCAGGGGGAAGCGGTAGCCGACGGCCACGGTCAGGCCGATGGGCCGCACCGGCCCGGCCCGGTCGACGATGACCATCTCGTCGCCGATCGGTGCGCTGGCCACGCACTCGGTGCCCAGGTCCTCGCTCAGCCGCCGCAGCTCGGCCCGGGCGAACTCCACGACGGGGTACTGGTCCCGGGCGGCCTCGCCCACCGCGATCAGGCGGGGGCCCAGCCGGTAGTCCTTGCGCACGGGATGGCGCAGCAGGTAACCGCGATCGGTGAGGGCGTTGAGGACGGCGTGGGCGGTCGCCTTGTTCATGCTCAGGCGGCGGCCCAGCTCGGAGAGCGAGAACGCGTCCCGGGGGTTGTCGGCCAGGAAGTCGAGGATCTCGACGGCCCGGTCGACCGCCGGGGCGGGGCGGGCCATGTCAGCCGGCGCCGGCGCCGGCGACCACCGGACCGATGGCGGCGGCCATGGCGGCGTGACCCTCGTCGCCGGGGTGGATCCCGTCGGCCAGGAGGTCGACGGGGACGATCGGGAAGCCCTCGACCAGGATCAGGTGCGGGTCGCCGGCCAGCCGCCCCCGCACGACGCCCTCGAACGCCGACCGCAGGTCGGTGAGGGTGGCGCCCAGGCGGTTCGGCGTGGTCTCGGCGTCGGGTCGGGTGATCGGGCTGATGGCCACGACCGGGGTGTCGGGATGGCCCTGGCGCACGATGTCGAGGAAGGCCTGTAACCCCGCGGCGAAGAGGTCGATGCTGTGGGGGGTGCGGGTCCAGCAGTTGGTGCCGTGGGCGATGGTGATGACGTCGGCGTCGAGCTCGGCCAACTCCTCGGCGGAGGGGATCTCGCCCCGGGCGGAGCCCGCGTAGCCGAGGTTGACCAGGTCCAGGCCGTGCTCGCGGGCGGCGACGGCCGGCCACGACAGGTCGGCGCCGGTGACCGTCCAGCCCTCGGCGATGGAGTCGCCGTAGCAGAGCCAGCGGGGCTGGGCGGGGGCCGGGGCGATCGAGCCGCCGACGCCGGTCACCTCGAGGAGGGTCGGGCCCATGCGCTCGGGCAGGTAGACGATCGCCGGCCCGGTGCCGGCACCGAGGGGGAGACGCACGGTGTGCTCGCCCTCCTGGGCGTCTACGGCGGCGACCCGCAGCCCGTCGCGCCAGACGACGAACTGGTGGACCTCGCCGCCGCCCAGATAGCCGAAGCTGGCGTGGGCGCACGCGTAGCGCAGGTCGATCTCGGCGGCGTCGCCATCCATCTCCAGCCGCACACCGGCGGGGATGGACGCCATGCCCCAGGTGTCCATCGGTAGGCGGCCCATGGCCCCCTCCGGCTTGGCTCGCGGGTAGGGCACGCCGGGGGCCTCGGGCCAGGCGCAGCCCCGGAGGAACGGCTCGACCTGCTCGGACCGTCGGGCCCGCTCCGTCTTGGACGCACGGTCCGGGGCTTCTGGCTTCTCGGTCACCGCTTCCCCCTGAACGCAGCGAGGCGGGGCCGCAGGGGCCCCGCCTCGACTGCCCTCGGCATCGCCGTGGCTACTTGTTGGCCGCGGCGGCCATCCGCTCGAACTCCTTGGCGGGGGAGTCGGCGGGTGGCTCGTACTTCTCGATCTCCGGCAGCACTTCCTTGCCGATGATCTCGATCGTCTTCATGACCGACTCGTGGGGCAGGTAGCCGAACTGCATGTAGCAGATGAGCGAGTCCACGCCGAGGTCGGCGTAGTGCTTCATCTTCTCGTAGCAGGTATCGGCGTCACCGCACACGATCATGTCCGCCTCCATGAAGGTGTCGACGGGGATGTTGCCGTCGGCCAGAGGCTTCATCAGCGGGAAGATCCGGTCCACCTCCTCCTGAGGGGTGTTGGGGAACTCCCAGTCGATGGTGAACTGGGCCAGGTGCTGATACCACCAGCCCAGCGACTCGTAGAGGCCGTTGGCCCTGAGCTGGTTGTCGTCCTCGGCGCAGTGCACCAGCGTGTAGGCCGCGACCTGGTTGGTGTGCACGTCGGTGAGGGGCTTGGCGTTGACCTGGGCGGCCCGGTACATCTCGATGGCCTTGGCCATCATCTCGATGGGCTGCATGATCGTGAAGGAGAGCAGCCCGAGGCCGTTCTCCCCGGCGGTGGTGGCCGAGGACTGTGACGTGGCGGCCATCCAGGCCGGCGGGTGCGGGTCCTGGTACGGCTTGGGCGTCACCATCCGCCTGGGGAACGAGAAGCTCTCGGACTCGTACTCGAAGTACTCCTCGCGCCACATCCCGCAGACGATCTCGATGGCCTCGCGCCACTCGTCCCGGCTCTTCTCGCGGTCGACGCCGAACGCCGTCTGCTCCATCGGGGTGGAGCGGCCGGTGCCCCACTGGACCCGACCCTTCGACAGCACGTCGACGGTGGCCACCTTCTCGGCCACGCGGGCCGGATGGATGAACCCGAAGGGCGTGAGGGTCACCCCGAAGCCCATGCCGATCTGCTCGGTGCGCTGGGAGAGCGCGCCGAGCACGACCTCGGACGACGGGCAGTGGGAACGGCCCTCACGGAAGTGGTGCTCCACCACCCAGCAGGTGTTGAAGCCGAGCTGGTCGGCCAGCGTGATCTGGTCCATGGCCTCGTAGTAGGCCTTCTGCTCCTGCTCGCGCTGGGCGTAGGGGTGCGGCTTGTCACCCCACGGGCGGGGGACGTCGATCTCGTACAGCAGGTCGAGCTTCACGGGGCCTCCAGGCTCACAGTCGTTAGCTTTTGCAAACGATCGATCGCAGTTGCTAACCCGAGCGTAGGCACCGACCGGGTGCCGGTGCAAGCGCTGCGGACCTCGGCGCTCGGACCGCATACTGGGGCCGATGCGTCTCCGCACCGCCGTCGCGGCCCTCGCCCTACTGGCCGTGCCCGCCGTCGGGATGTCCGCCGCGCCCCCGAGTGCGTCGGCGTCGCCGCCGGCCGAGGTCGCGGGCGGGTCGGGCTGCGGAATCGCCCGGGGCGCGGGGACCCGGGCCCAGACCGTCCGGGCCGCCGGGCTGGAACGGACCTACCACCTCACGGTGCCGCCGGGCTACACCGGCCAGACCCGGGTTCCGCTCGTCATAGACATGCACGGGGCCGGCTCCAATGCGGGTGCGCAGTCGCTGCTGAGCCGGGCTCGGACCGAAGCCGCCACCCGCGGCTGGATCGTGGCCACGCCGGACGCCGGCCGCACCCTCTGGTACCTGCAGGCCCTAGGCGGCGCCGACATCACCTTCATCCGGAACGTGGTGGCCGATGTGTCCCGCCGGCTCTGCATCAACCGGAGCCGTCAGTTCGCCATGGGCATGTCCAACGGTGCCGGCATGGCCGCCGCCCTGACCTGCGCCGCCCCCGACATGTTCGCCGCCGCCGCATCCGTCGGGGGGTTCAACATCGGCGGGCCCTGCCTCGAGCGACCCCGTCCGATCTTGGCCATCCACGGGACCGCCGACCCGATCGTGCCGTACCAGGGCGGCCGGCTCCGTGGTGCGGCGAGCGGCATCGGCCTGACGGTGCCGTCCGTGCCCGACCGGCTGCGGGAGTGGTCGATCCGCAACGAGTGCACCTCGGGGCCGACGACGGTCCAGCTCGTGCCCACGGTCCACCGCATCGCCTACGGCGGGTGCGATGCCCGCACCGAGCTGCTGCGGATCCGCACCGGCGGCCACACCTGGCCGGGTGGCCCGGTGCTGCCCGTCGACCGCTTCGGCAACACCAGCCAGGCCATCGACGCGACCGAGGAGATCTTCGCCTTCTTCCAGGACGCAGCCTCCGGCTGAGGACTGCTGCGTGAGCCTTGGCGCGTCGTCTGCTGGTTCCGTCCGGCCTGGTCCTCGCTGCGCTGCGGCACGGCCGAACGAGCCGGCTCGTGCCTCGCCGGCGGGCCACCAGCTGGTCGCCCGTGACTTAACGTCCGGGGTGTGACACGACTGGGTGGACGGGTGGCGCTGATCACCGGAGCGGCATCGGGGATCGGGGCGGCCTGCGTGGACCGCTTCGTCGACGAGGGGGCCACGGTGGTCGGCCTCGACCTGGGGCCGGCCCCCGACGGCTCGGCCGCCGCGGCGTGGCACGAGGTCGACGTGCGAGACGAGACCGGCCTCGTGGCCGCGGTCGTCGCCATGGTCGAGGAGTACGGGCGACTCGACGTCGTGGTCACGGCGGCCGGTGTCGCGGGCGGGGGACCGGTGCACCTGGTCGACGCGGAGGAGTGGGACCGAGTCCAGGACATCAACCTGAAGGGCACCTTCCTGAGCTGCAAGGCGGCGCTGGGGCCGATGCTCGAGGCGGGGTCCGGCGCCATCATCACCGTCGCCTCGGTCGAGGGCCTCGAGGGCACCGAAGGGGGCAGCACCTACAACGCCTCCAAGGGGGGCGTGGTCCTGCTGACCAAGAACCTGGCCCTCGACTACGGCCGCCGTGGCATCCGGGCCAACTGCATCTGCCCGGGGTTCATCGACACGCCGCTCTTCCGGTCCGTCTTCGCCGACGAGCACATGGCCCCCTACCGCGAGCGCATCCGTGAGCAGCACGAGCTCGGCCGCTTCGGCCGCCCGGACGAGATCGCCGCGGTGGCTGCCTTCTTCGCCTCCGACGACGCCTCTTTCGTGACGGGACAGGCCCTCGCGGTGGACGGCGGCTTCACAGCCGGGCACTCGGTCGGCATCAAGGACCTGATGGGCCTGGCCTGATGCCGGCGCCGGGGGAGGCCCTCGGGCCCTACACGCTGGTGCGCGCCCTCGGCACCGGCGGGATGGGCGAGGTGTGGGCCGCCACCGGCCCGGATGGTGTCGAGGTCGCCCTGAAGGTCCTGCCGGAGGGGGCGCTGAACGACGCCACGGCCCGGGCCCGCTTCGCCCGCGAGGTCGCGGCTGCCCAGCGGGTGCAGAACCCGCGGGTGCAGGCGGTCCTGGCCGCCGATGCCGAGGCGCCGCGCCCCTGGCTGGCCACCGAGCTGGTCGCCGGCCCGACCCTCGCCCAGCGGGTCGCCACCGACGGGCCACTGCCCGGTCCCGAGCTGCACGCGCTGGCCACCGGTCTCGCCGATGCCCTCGCGGCCGTCCACGCCGCCGGCGTGCTCCACCGAGACGTCAGTCCGGCCAACGTCGTGCTCGGCACCGACGGCCCGGTGCTGGTCGACTTCGGCATCGCCCGCTTCGCCGAGGCCACCACGCTGACGATGGCCGGCACGGTCATGGGGACGGCCGGGTGGCTGGCGCCCGAACTGCTCCGGGACGATGAGGTCAGTGCCGCGGCCGACGTCTGGTCATTGGGTGCCGTGCTGGCGTATGCGGCGACGGGCCGTCCTCCGGCCGACGGCAGCCGGGCCGAGGTCGTGCTGCGCAAGGTCATCGACGGCGATCTCGACCTGCGGGGCCTGCCCCCCTGGTTGGAGGCCGGTGTGCGGCGATGCCTCGAGCCGGATCCCGCCCGGCGGCCGACGGCGGCCGAACTGCGGGCGGCCCTGGCCCCAGGGGGTGCGGCGACCCTCCCGACCGTCCCGCAGGTCGCCACGGCGGTGGCGCCGGTCGAGGTCCCGCCGACGGCCGTGGCCCCGCCGGTCGACCTGCCGCCCGACGTGACGCGCCCGAAGCCGAGCTGGGTCGTGATGGCCATGCGGGGTGGCGTGCTGGGGCTCGGGCTCCTGCTCGGGCTCCTCGCCCCGCCACTGCTGGTGGTCATCCTCATCGCCCTGGCGGTCCTCGTGGCGATCGGCCTCAAGCTCTGGGCCGAGGAGCGGGCCACCGAGAAGCGGCTCCCGGTCGGGCCGGTCACGGTCATGGGTGCCGCGGCCGTGGCGGCGATCGCGGCGATGGCCCAGGTCATCGGGCTGCTCTTCGCCGTCATGGCCCTCGCCGGCCTCGTCGTGGTCTTCTTCCTCGTCGGCGGCGACCTCGGTTGAGCGCGAGTTGAGTGACGCCCCGGTCGTGGGGGAGACTGTCACTAGAACCGGTTCTACTTTCTCGGGGGACACGGATGTACGTCGGATATGACGAAGAGCAGCAGGCGCTGCGCCAGGAGTTGCGGGACTACTACACGCAGCTCCTGACGCCGGAGGTGCAGGAGTCGCTGGTCGGCTCCAACGGCGTCGGCCCGGCCATGCGCAAGGTCGTCAAGCAGATGGGCACCGACGGCTGGCTCGGCATCGGCTGGCCCGAGGAGTACGGCGGCAAGGGCAAGACCCAGCTCGAGCAGTTCATCTTCTTCGACGAGTCGATGCGAGCCGGCGCCCCGGTGCCGATGCTGACCATCAACACGGTCGGCCCGACCATCTTCCGCTACGGCACCGACGAGCAGAAGGAGCGGTTCCTCCCCCAGATCCTCAAGGGTGAGATCCACTTCTGCATCGGCTACACCGAGCCCGGCGCCGGCACCGACCTGGCCGCCCTCAAGACCCGGGCCGTGCTCGACGGCGACGAGTACGTCATCAACGGCCAGAAGATCTTCACCAGCCTGGCCAGCGATGCCGACTACTGCTGGCTGGCCGTCCGCACGAACCCCGACGTGTCCAAGCACAAGGGCATCTCGATGATCATCGTGCCGATGGACACGCCCGGCATCACGGTCCAGCCCATGGACCTGATGAGCGAGCACGACATCAACCAGGTCTTCTACGAGGACGTGAGGGTGCCCGCCGCGAACCTCGTCGGCGGCGAGAACAACGGCTGGTCCCTCATCACCAACCAGCTCAATCACGAGCGGGTGACCCTCTGTTCATCGGGGATGCTGGAGCAGACCTACGAGGAGACCCTCCGCTTCGCCCAGGACACCAAGCTGGCTGACGGCCGCCGGGTGATCGACCAGGAGTGGGCCCAGCTCAACCTGGCCCGGGTCCGGGCCGGCCTGGAGTTCCTGCGTCTCGTCAACTGGAAGGTCGCGTGGGGCGCAACCGAGGGCCACCCGCTCGACATCGGTGCCGCCTCCACCATCAAGGTGTTCGGTACCGAGTTCTACCTGGAGGCCTTCCGCCTGCTCATGGAGGTCGTCGGCCCGGCGTCCTACCTGCGCTCCGGTTCGCCGGAGGCCCTCCTGCACTCGCGCCTCGAGCGCAACTACCGCAGCCTCATCATCCTCACCTTCGGTGGGGGCGTGAACGAGGTGCAGCGGGACCTGATCGCCATGTTCGCCCTGGGCCTGCCCCGGGCCGACCGCTGAGTCAGCTACCGAAACCCCGGGGGACAGACACACTCATGGACTTCTCGTTCAGCGAAGAGCAGCAAGCCGTCTCGGACCTGGCCGCCCAGATCCTCGGCGACCAGTCGACCAACGACGCGCTGAAGGCGCACGAGGCCTCCGGCGAGCCGTACCCCGCGGGCCTGTGGTCGGCCCTGGCCGATGCCGGCCTGCTCGGCATCGCCCTGCCCGAGGACGTCGGCGGCAGCGGGCTCGGCTTCCTCGAGGCCTGCCTGGCCCTGGAGCAGATCGGTCGCACGACGGCGCCGATCCCGTACTTCGCCACCGTGATGGCGGCTCTGGCCGTGGACCGGTTCGGCTCCGACGAGCAGCGCCAGTCCCTCCTGCCCGGCGTCGCCGACGGCAGCCGGGTGCTGACGGTGGCCCTCACCGAGACGCGGCACCGGCCCCCTGGCGCCGATGACCTCGGCCGACGGCGGCAGCCTCTCCGGCACCAAGCTGCTGGTGCCCTTCGGTGCTCAGGCGACCCACGCCGTGGTCCCCGCCCGCTCGGGGGAGGACGTCGGCCTGTACCTGGTCGACCTGTCCGGCGCCGGCGCCAGCCAGGAGGGCCTGGACAGCACGTCGGGCCTTCCCGCCACCCGACTCGACCTGGAGGGCGCCGCCGGCGACCCGCTGGGCTCGGGTGGGGCCGACGACCTGGCCTGGATCGTCGAGCGATGCACCGCCGCCCTGTGCACGACGGCCATCGGCATCTGCGAGGAGGCGCTACGCCTCACCGCCGAGTACACCAAGACCCGGGAGCAGTTCGACCGGCCCATCGCCACGTTCCAGGCCGTGGGCCAGCGGGCGGCCGACGCCTACATCGACACCGAAGCCGTTCGCCTCACCGCCTGGCAGGCCGCCTGGCGCCTGAGCGAGGGCCTGCCCGCCACCGAGCAGGTGGCCATCGCCAAGTTCTGGTGTGCCGAGGGGGGCCAGCGCGTCGTCCACGCCGCCCAGCACCTCCACGGCGGCATGGGCGTGGACCGGGACTACCCCCTGCACCGCTACTTCCTCTGGGCCAAGGAGCTCGAGCTCACCCTCGGAGGCGCCACCCACTCCCTGCTGGGCCTGGGCAAGATCCTCGCCGACGAACCCGTCTAGCTCGGGGCGGGAACCGAAACCGAAGGCAACCACGGGGGCCTGGTCCTCCGGCTGAGGGTCAGCGATGCCCGCTTGCCGCTGTTGGCCACCCTCCGTGGCGAACGGCGACAGAATCGGCCGGTTGTCGCCTGTCGTCTCGTTCTGGCACCGGATTCCGACCGCCGGTGCCGACCGCCGAAACCTCGGGGCAGCCGGTTCATGGCTCGGGCCGCTGTCCCGGCCTGACGCCCGAGCGGTCAGTCGTTCAGGCGTTCCTGGAGGACGACGGTGACCTCGTCGCCGGCGTCCTTGCCGATGGCCTTCCGGACGTCGGCCTTCATGGGGAGCATGTGGGTGCCGTCGCCGAGGGCCATGAACGAGCTCTGGAACGGCTGCCCGTCGACGGTGCCCCGGACCTTCACCAGGCCCTTGGTGCCGAAGTAGTCGACCGACTCCGGCCAGAGCACGCAGGTCCACCCGCCCTTGCCCTCCCGCTTGTGCAGCGTGGCCGTGAACTCCTTGTCGAGCTTGCTCATGGGATCCTCCTGCGGCGCTCACGGATTCGACCCGTCACCCACCCGTGAATCATCGCCCGCCCGGCCTGGCGATGAGTTCCGGTCGGCACCGTGGTCTGATCGGGCATGAGCGAAGGACCGCTGATCGTCGCCCTGCCGACCACTGACCGCCAGGTCGCCTACGCCTTCTACAAGGACGGCCTCGGCTTCGAGCCCATCGGGGAACGGGCCGACGATGGCGTGCCCGAGCCCCTGCAGTTCGTGCTGAATGAAGGTGCTCGTCTGATGTTCATCCCCACCGGCGGTTTCGGCTGGGTCACCGGCGACCACGAGACCGCTCCGCCCGGCACCAGCGAAGTGCTCCTCAGCCGCGGCGTGGACAGCCCGGCCGAGGTCGACGCCACCATCGAGTTGTCAGGAACAGAGGAGAGGGCCCAGAACGGGGAGGACGTCGGTGCCGAGGCTGTTGATCTGCGCTCTGGCCATCGTGGGGGTGACGCCGGGGACGTGGACCCGCAGGTTGAGGCACGTGGCCCCCGCCGCCGCCGTCGCAAGAGCAAGGTCCTGGGCCAGGTCCGCGGGGTCGTCGCGGCAGAGGAAGCCGTTGTCCCGCCGATGCTGCTGGGCCGCGGCCGAGGAGTAGCTGCGGTAGACGTCGGCCTGGCGGTCGAAGGCCTCACGGGGCGGGTCGCCGAGCCAGACCCGTCGGATGAGCACTTTGGGGCCGGTGCCACCAGCGTCGTCGTAGGCATCCGACAAGGGTCGGAGGCGCTCGACCGGGGAGGCGCCGTCGTAGACGATCCCGGCTCCGACCGTCGCGGCTCGACGGACCGCCGGTGGGCTCAGCGCGGTGGAGATCACCGTGACCGGGTCGGCGGCGCAGGCCTGCAGGGCGAGGTCGCCCTCGAGGGCGCCGAGGTCCTCGCCCCGCAGCAGGGCGGCCAGCCGGGGGAGGGCGGCACGGAAGCGAGGCATCATCTCGTCGAAGGGGACGTCCAACGCCTCGAAGTCCCGGGGCAGTGCGCCCGGGGCGACGCCGACGGCGACCCGGCCGGGGAAGCGGGCCGCGAGCCATGCCACTTCCTCGGCCACGAGGCCCACCGGGCGCAGCGGCAGCAGCAGGGGACACGCCGCCGCCCAACCGATCGGCATGGCCTCCAGCAGCCAACCTGCCAGCTGCAGCGGGTTGGGCGAGTACCCGGCGAAGCCACCATGGTGCTCGCTGGTCATCACCCCGGCGAAGCCCGCCTCCGCTGCCAGCCGGGCCTGCGCCCGCATCTCGGCGACGACGTCGGCGGCCGAGTCCAGCTCGTTGTGCGGGTACAGCCGCATCGACACCGACCGGGCCTCCGGCACGCCCATCACCAGATCGTGACAGGCCCGACCCCCGCCCGTCGTTCTGGCGCCTGATGTGCCGCCCATGACCGGCAGATCAGGCGCCAGTACGGGAGGTCGGTTCCGCTCTCGCTTTGATGCCGTGGAGCATGGCGCGGGACATCACGAAGTCGGCGGGGACCACGACCAGCCGGCCGCCGAGGGTGAACCACCAGGGCCCCGTGGTCCAGCGGGAGCGGAAGTGGAACCGGGTCCGGCCGTCGTCGAGGGGGCGGAGCACGAACGCCCAGGACCAGTCGAGCCGGGCCCGGTCCCGCCAGCTCAGGGGGAGGTGGCTGGTCGAGTGGAGGACCAGGGACCGCTCCGGATCGAGCGCCTCGACGATCATCCCGCACTCGGTCTCGGGTGGTCCGTCGGGGATGAAGTCGCCGACGGCGAGATCCTGCAGGTCGGGGACGATGTAGTCGGCGCTGGGCCCGTTGGCGGGGAACAGGAGCCGATCGACCCAGCGGGCCGTGTACCAGCCGGCCCGGCCCCACCCCATTTGCAGCAGCCACGGCCAGACCGCTTCGGGTGGGGCCCCGATGGTGACGGCATGGTCGGTCACGACTTGGGGTCGGCCCACGATCCGGTCACCGGGGAGGACGAGGTCCCGCTCCCTGGACGTGGAGCCATAGGTCCGTCCCAATGTGATCAGCACCACCTCGCCGACCACCGCCGCGCCTAGGGCGGCGAGAACCCTCCGTCCACGCACCCGGTCATCGTGATCGGAGGTCGGGATGCAGGCCAGGGGCGAACGGCCCGACTGGACATGCCTTGACAGGCATATGCCGTAGAGGGCATGTTCTGGTCGTGCCCACCACCCTCGAGGTCATCGCCGAGCCCCGACGTCGACAGATCCTGGATCTGCTCCGGGACGAGGAGCGGCTGGTCAGCGATCTGGTCGACCGACTGGGCGTCGCCCAGCCGAACGTGTCCAAGCACCTCCGCGTGCTCCGGCACGCCGGGCTGGTCACGGTCCGGCCCGACGGCGCCCGGCGCTGGTACCGGGTCCGGCCCCAGCCCCTGGTGGAGCTGGACGCCTGGTTGGCGCCCTACCGGCGCCTCTGGGCCTCGGCTCTCGACGACCTCGAATCCCACCTCGACGAGATGGAGGACTGATGACCGATCCCTCGATGGCGACCCTGCTGCAGGCCGACGGCCAGGTCGCCCTGCGCTTCGTGCGCCGCTTCGCCCACCCACCCGAGAAGGTGTGGCGGGCGATCACCGAGTCCGAGCACCTGCAGCACTGGCTGCCGTGCGACATCGTGGGGGAGCGGGGCGCGGGTGCCCCGGTCGAGCTGCCGTTCTGGCCGGCGCACGTGGAGGCCTACGGCCTCGACATGGCCCCGAGCCTCAGCGGTGAGATCCGCGTGTGGGACCCGCCCTCGGTCTTCGAGTGGTCCTGGGACACCGACCTCCTGCGCTGGGAGCTCGTGCCCGACGGCGAAGGGACGGTCCTGACCTTCACCACCTGGCTCGGTGAGGTCGGCCACCCCACGGAGAAGACAGCAGCCGGGTACCACGTCTGCCTCGACCTGCTCGCCGAGCTCGTCGCGACCGGCACCGTGGCCGAGCCCCTGGTCGCCGTCGACGTCGGTCCCCTGGAGGAGCGCTACCGCGAGGCTCTCGGCGTGGGGTGACCACCCGGGGCGCCTGGAGCTGGTCGTGCCCCTTCAGGCATCGGGCCGGGCGAACCATGGCACGGATGGGGGGCGTGGGGTCGGGCCCGGCGTCCTCCGGGGCACCAGGATCCCACTGTGCGTGGCGAAACGGCCCCGAATGGTCCACGTCTGCGGCTCGAAAGGCGCTCACCCTGTGTGGGATCCGGGGCTCGAGTGCCCCCGACGACCCTCGGCTCGACCCCACGCTCCCGTCCTTGCCTCGGTTCCCCGACGGCAGACGGTCAGAGGGGGCGGATGTCCATGGCCAGGACGGTCGCCAGGTCGTCGACCAGGTCGGCGGGGACCTCGATGCGGGCTTCGCCGTGGGGGTCGGCGTTGATCAGCTCGTCGATGACAGCGCACCGGGTGGTGAAGGCCAGCTCCGCCCCGGAGGCCAAGTCGACGATGCGCTCGATGCGCTTGATCGGTACGCCCCGCACGGTGACGGCGTCGTAGGGGCGCTGGACGCACATCAGGAAGACCCGGTCGTCCCGACGGGTCGACGGGCCGTACCACTGCCAGGGCTCGAGGCCGGGCCCGACGTCGTGGATCGCCGACGAATGCCGCTCCATCCAGCCCGCCACGGCGGCCAGCCGGGATGCCTCGGTCGGCTCCAGCGAGCCGTCGCCCCGAGGGCCGATGTTGAGCAGGAGGTTCCCACCCTTGCCCACGGTCTCGCAGAGGGCGTGGACCAGGTCCCGCTCGGTCTTCCAGTCCCCGTCCTCCGGGACGTAGCCCCAGCTCTCGTTCATGGTGAGGCAGGTCTCCCAACGGCCCTCGGGGGCGGTGGCCGGGACGAACTGCTCCGGGGTCGTGAAGTCGCCGACCGAGGGCAGGCGCTCGTTGATGAGGATGCCCGGCTGCAGCTCGCGGATCAGGGCCTCGAGCTCGACGGCCCGCCACTCATCGGGGCTGCGCTCCCAGCCGCCGTCGAACCACAGCACGCTGATCTCGCCGTAGCCCGTGAGCAGCTCGCGGACCTGCCCGAACAGGTCCTCCAGGTAGCGGGCCCACACCTCGGGCTCGGGCCGCGGGTAGGCGATGAGCATGTAGGGCCGATCCTCGTCCCGGAAGGCCGGGTAGTCCGGGTGGTGCCAGTCCGACAGCGAGAGGTAGAAGCCGACCTTCAGGCCCTCGCCCCGGCAGGCGTCGACGAACTCGGCCACCAGGTCCCGGTCGATCCCGGAGTCGGTCACGCCCAGGCTGGCGTGCCCGCTGGGCCACAGGGCGTAGCCGTCGTGGTGCTTGGTGGTGAGGACGGCGTAGCGGGCGCCCGCCGCGGCGGCCGCCGCGCACCACTCTCGGGCCGCGCCCGGAACCGGGGCGAACTCGGTGACGGAGGCGTAGTACTCGTCGACGCTGCACTCCCCGCTGTGGGCGAGGACCGTCGTGCCGCCGACCAGGGGCCATGACAGCTCCCGGCCGGCGGCCGACGAGTGGGTCCAGTGCACGAAGAGGCCCATCCCGGCGTCGTCGAACCAGTCCTTCCCTTCGTCCCCCACGGACGGGACCGTAGCCGCCGTCCGCCACCGTCCCGGAAGGCGCCTAGTCTGACTAGAACGCGTTCCAGTTCTGAGGGGGGCCTGGTGTGAAGTTCGCGCTGTTCTACGAGATCCCGGTGCCGAAGCCGTGGGGTCCCGACGACGAATACGAGGCCTACCAGAACACGATCACCCAGGCGGTGGCGGGGGAGAAGGCGGGCTTCCACGCCTTCTGGACCGTGGAGCACCACTTCCTCGACGAGTACTCCCACTGCTCCAACCCCGAGGTCCTCTACGGGGCCATCGCGGCGAAGACCGAGCGCATGCGCCTCGGCTACGGCGTGCGCCTCATGCCCAAGCCCTACAACCACCCGGTGCGCACGGCCGAGTCCGTCGCCGTCCTCGACCTCATCTCCGACGGTCGGGTCGACTTCGGCACCGGTCGCTCCTCGACCCGGGCCGAGCTGGAGGGCTTCGCCATCGACGTCGAGACCGCCCGGGAACAGTGGGCGGAGGCCATCGGCCACGTCGTCACCTGCTGGACCAACGACGAGGTCGAGCTCGACGGCAAGCACTGGCAGATGCCGAAGCGCAACGTGCACCCCAAGCCCCGCCAGAAGCCGCACCCACCGATCTTCGGTGCGACCAGTAGCGAGTCCGGTCACTACGAGGTGGGCAAGGCGGGGATCGGCCTCTGCTCCTTCACGGTGGGGGTCCCGCCCGAGGAGCTCATCCCCCGCATCGAGAACTACCGCCGGGGCCAGGCCGACTGCGTCGAGCCGCTCGGCGCCTTCCGCAATGAGCAGGTGGCCACCTTCACCATGGTCCTCTGCGCGCCTACCGACGAGGAGGCCGACGCCGCGGCCGAGGAGTCCTTCACCTGGTACCCGGCGGCCGGGGCCCGGCTGATCGGCAGCGTGGCCGAGTGGCTGCAGGAGAAGGAACAGGCCCTCGGCACCTACGACTACGCCGGGGACGCCAAGAAGCTGGACGACGACGGGATGCTCGACCTGCTCACCTACGACTTCATCCGGGACTCGGGCTCGGCGGTCGTCGGCGGGCCGGAGCGCTGCCTCGAGATGGCGAAGCGCTACGAGGAGGTCGGCGTCGACCTCCTCCTCTGCCTCGTCAACCCGTACAAGATCTCCCACGAGCAGGTCATGCAGACCATCGAGCTCATGGGCGAGCACGTGATCCCGGCGTTCGATTGATGAGCACCGCGACCGAGACGCCCACCGAGTGGACGGTCCACAACGCCGTTGTCGCCCCGACACCGATCAAGGCGTTCAACGCCGTGTTGGGCGTGGGCGACGGCACGGTCGCCCGCCGACTGTTCTCGCTGGACCCCGGCGACATCTGTGCCGCGGCGCGCAAGCAGTCCGGGATCGACGACCTCGGCCCGCCGACCTTCTGGGACGGCCTCGTCGCCCTCACCGCCGCGCTGGAGGACGCCAACCCCACGCCGATGGGCCGCGTCGCCATGCGCAAGATGCTGGTCGACGCATTGGCGGCGCGGGCCCGGGTCTACGCCTGGGCGGCGGAGCACCCCGAGGCCATGGCCAAGCCGGTGCTGCCGCAGTTGATGATCTGCGGCCTGCCGCGGACGGGCACGACCTACCTCAGCTTCCTCTTCGGGGCCGATCCCCACAACCGGACGCTGCGGTACTTCGAGGCGCCCGATCCGGTGCCGCCGCCGGTGCAGGGCCGGGAGGACGAGGACCCTCGCATGATCGCCTCGTTCAAGCAGCTCGAGGGGCTGGCCAAGCTCGCCCCCGGCTTCCAGGCCATGCACCCCATGGAGCCCGCGGCCGCCACCGAGGTGGTGAGCCTCCACATGCACGAGATGACGAGCATGCAGGTGGAGACCCAGGCCCACATCCCGGCCTACGCCGCATGGATGGACGCCCAGGACCTCCGCGGCGTCTACCGCTACGAGGAGACCGCCCTCAAGGTCCTGCAGCACGGCTACGACTCGACGCGCTGGAGCCTGAAGACCCCGGCCTACCTGGCCGGTCTCGACGCCGTGTTCGACGTCTACCCCCAGGCCCGCATGGTGTGGACCCACCGCGATCCGGCGGACGTGGTCGTCTCGGTCTCCAGCCTCAACGCCGCCCTCCACCAGGTGATGACGAAGGACGTCGACCGCGTGGTCGTCGCCCACCACTGGCTGGAGCGCCTGGCCGGGATGGTCGACCGGGCCATGGCCTACCTCGACGCCAACCCCGACGCCCCGATCACCCACCTGCACTACGCCGACCTCACCGAGGATCCGCTCGGCTCCGTCGAGCGGGTCTACACCGACCTCGGCTTCGAGCTGGACGACGAGGCCCGGGCCGCGGTCACCGCAGCCACCCAGCACCACCGCCAGGACAAGCACGGCCGCCACCGCTACCGGGCCGAGGACTTCGACCTCGACCCCGCCATGATCCGGGACCGCTTCGCTGCCTACTGCGAGAGGTTCGACACGTGAAGTTCGGCATCACCATGTTCCCCACCGACCTGTCGATCGGCCCGATCGAGCTGGCCCGGGCCGCTGAGGAGCGGGGCTTCGTCTCCCTCTACGTCCCCGAGCACACCCACATCCCGGCCAGCCGAACCACCCCGGCACCGGCCGGCGAACCACTGGGCGAGGAGTACTACCGCGCCCTCGACCCGTTCGTGGCGCTCACCGCGGCCGCGGCGGTCACCGAGCGCCTTCGGGTCGGCACCGGCATCGCCCTGATAGCCCAGCGGGACCCGATCGTGACCGCCAAAGCGGTCGCTTCTCTCGACTTCGTGTCCAACGGGCGCTTCGTCTTCGGCATCGGCTTCGGCTGGAACGTCGAGGAGCTGGCCGACCACGGCGTGGCCTTCGCAGACCGTCGTGCCGTGGTCAAGGAGCGTATGGAGGCCATGAAGGCCATCTGGACCCAGGAGCAGGCCGCCTACTCGGGCGACCACGTCGACTTCCCGGCCACCTTCTCCTGGCCGAAGCCGGTGCAACGGCCCCACCCCCCGATCCTCCTCGGGGGCGGGGGCGGCCCCAAGCTGTTCGAGGCCATCGCCGACTACGCCGACGGCTGGATGCCCATCGGCGGCGCCGGGGTCCGCAAGCAGCTGCCGTTGCTGCACGCCGCCATGGAGGCGGCAGGCCGGGACCCGGGCGAGCTCACGATCACCCCGTTCGGGGTCATGGCCGACGCCGGCAAGATCGACTACTACGCGGAGATCGGCTTCGAGGAGGTCGTCTTCCGCATCCCGCCCGCGCCCGCGGATGTCGTCTTGCCGATCATGGACCGCCTCGCCGAGTTCGTGGAGGGCTGACCGACGAGGGGGATCTCAGTCGAGGAGGGACTCGACGTTCTCCGGCGGGCGGCCGAGGACGACCCGGTCGCCCTTGATGACGATCGGGCGCTCCATGAGCGCGGGATGGGCCAGGAGCACCTCGACGACCTGCTCAGCGGTCTCGACGTCGGCCGGCGTGAGCCCGGCGTCCTTGAACTCCGGGTCCCGGCGGACCAGCATCGAGGGCTCGACGTCGACGGTGGTGACGATCTTCTCGAGCGTGGCCCGGTCGGGTGGTGCCTGCTTGTAGAGGACGACCGCGGGCTCGACGCCGTGGTCCTCGAGGATCCCCAGGGTCTGGCGGGACTTGGAGCAACTCGGGTTGTGGAGGATCACGACGTCGTCAGCCATGCTCCCAACCCTACGAAAACTAGAATCGGTTCCAGTGGCTGACCTCTCCGTCCAGGACCTCACCGTCAGTCAGGCGGCGCGCCGCCAGCGGGTCATCGACGCCGCCCTCGCCCTCGGTTCGGCCGGCGGCTACGAGGCGGTCCAGATGCGGGACGTCGCCCGAACCGCCGGCGTCGCCCTGGGCACGATCTACCGCTACTTCACCTCCAAGGACCACCTGCTGGCCGCCGCGATGGTCGACTGGTCCTCGGACCTCGAGCGCCGCATCGCCCAGCGCCGACCGACCAACGGCTCGACGGCCGACGCCGTCGTAGACGTGATCCGCAAGGCGACCCGGCCGATGGAGCGCGATCCCCGCTTGGCGGCCGCGATGGTGCAGGCCGGGGCCTCCAACGAGCCGTCGGTCACCGCCTGCCAGCAGCAGACCACCGACACCATCGAGCGTGTCCTGACCGCGGCGATGGACGGAACCGAGCCCGATCGCAAGGTCCGCGCCGCCCGGGTGCTGACCCACGTCTGGAACTCGAGCATCCTGCGCTGGGCCAACGGCTCCGAAGCGGTCGGCCAGATCGGCAACGACCTCGAGGACGCCGCGCGGCTCCTGCTCGACTGATCGCACGCGGATTCCTGATGGCGGATCGCTCGCGCCGCCGGAACCAGGCCGCGGCTGAAGCCGTCCGCCCCCGATCGCCCGGGGACGGGACCGCCGACTTCCTGCTGGACTAGAACGCGTTCTAGTATCGGGGGTCGTGGACTTCGACGACACGCCGGACGAGGCCGCCTTCCGTGCCGAAGCCCGGGCGTGGCTCGAGGCCCACGCGGAGCGGCGCCAGCCCGACGCCCGGCCGACGATGGCGGCCGCCAACGACCCCGGCCACCTCGAGGCGTGCCGGACCTGGCAGCGCACGCTCTACGACGGCGGGTGGGCGGGCATCGCCTGGCCGAAGGCCTTCGGCGGGCGGGGCGGCAGCTCCAACGAGGCCCGCATCTTCGCCCAGGAGGAGCGTCGGTTCGACGTGACCACGGGCATGTTCTCGGTCGCCGTGAACATGGTCGGCCCCACCCTCATCGCCCATGGCACGCGCGGAGCAGCAGGCGGACCACCTCGACGCCATCCTCCGGGGGGACGAGCTCTGGTGCCAGCTCTACAGCGAGCCCGGGGCGGGCTCGGACCTGGCCGGCCTGCGCACCCGGGCCGAGCTCGACGGCGACACCTGGGTCGTCAACGGCCAGAAGGTCTGGAACTCGGGGGCCCACCAGGCCGCCTTCGGCATCCTCCTCGCCCGCACCGATCCGGACGTGCCCAAGCACGCGGGCATCACGTACTTCATCGTGGACATGGCCACCCCGGGCATCGAGGTCCGGCCCCTCCGCCAGATCACCGGCCACGCCCACTTCAACGAGGTGTTCCTCACCGACGTGGCCATCCCGGCCACCGATGTCGTCGGTGAGGTCAACGGCGGCTGGGGCGTGGCCCAGACGACCTTGGCGAGCGAGCGTTCGATGATCAGCGGCGGGGGCGCCGGGACCGGCATCGAGCAGCTCATCGACCTGGCCCGCGAGTTCGGCCGCACGGACGACGCGGGCGTGCGCCAGGACCTGGCCCACGCCTACACACGGATCCGCCTCCTCGAGTTCCTCGGCCTCCGGGCCCAGACGGCGATCAGTCAGGGGCGGATGCCGGGACCCGAGGTGTCGGTCATGAAGCTCGCCATATCCCACCACATGGAACGCACCGGGGACCTGCTCATGGCCCTCGAGGGGCCGCACGGCACCCTGGGCGGCGCCGACGCCCCGCGGGAGCAGCTGGCCCAGTACCAGTTCCTGGGTCAGTGGTCCGTTCGCCTCGGCGGCGGCACCGATCAGGTGCAGCGCAACGTCATCGGCGAGCGGGTCCTCGGGCTTCCCCGAGAGGCCCGAGCCGACAAGGATGTCCCGTTCCGAGAGCTACAAGGGGCCTAGATGTACCTCCAGGAGACTCCAGAGCAGCAGGCACTGCGGGCCGAGCTGCGGGCGTACTTCGCCCAGCTGTTGACGCCCGAGGTCCGGGCCGAGATCGGCAACCGGGGCGAGGGTGGCGACGGGTGGCGCCGGGTCGTGGGCCAGATGGGCGCCGACGGCTGGCTGGGCATCGGCTGGCCGAAGGAGTACGGCGGCCAGGGCCGACCGGCGACCGACCAGTTCATCTTCTACGACGAGGTCCAGCGAGCCGGGGCCCCGGTGCCCTTCGTGACCCTCAACACGGTCGGCCCCACGCTCATGAGCTACGGCTCCGAGGAGCAGAAGGCCACGTTCCTGCCCCAGATCCTGGCCGGCGAGGTGAACTTCGCCATCGGCTACACCGAGCCCGGCTCCGGCACGGACCTGGCCTCCCTGCAGACCCGCGCCGTGCGTGACGGCGACGAGTACGTCATCAACGGGAACAAGATCTTCACCAGTGGGGCCAACGACGCCGAGTGGGTCTGGCTGGCCTGCCGGACCGACCCCGACGTCGCCAAGCACAAGGGGATCTCGATGATCCTCGTGCCGACCGACGCCCCCGGCTTCAGCTGGACCCCGATCGTCACCGTCGGCGACAGCCGGACCACCGCCACGTACTACGACGACGTCCGGGTGCCGGTCACCAACCTGGTCGGCGAGGAGAACGGCGGGTGGCGGATGATCACCACCCAGCTCAACCACGAGCGCATCGGCCTCGCGGCCCACTCCGCGGAGGCCTTCGAGTACTACGACGGCGTGCTCGCCTGGGCCGCCGACACGCCCGCCGGGGGCAGTGACCCGGCGACCAAGCGGGTCATCGACGTGCCCTGGGTGCGCCTGGATCTCGCCCGTTGCCATGCGTTGCTCGACGCGATGCACCTCCTCAACTGGAAACTGACCACCGCGGTGGCCAACGACGAGCTGAACCCGGCGGATGCGTCGGCGGTCAAGGTGTACGGGACCGAGTCCGTGGTCGAGGTGTACCGACGACTGTTGGGGATCCTCGGCGCCGTCGGCTACCTCCGCGAGGGCTCGCCCGGCGCGGTGCTGGCCGGGCAGGTGGAGCGGGCCGGTCGAGCGGCCCAGATCAACACCTTTGGCGGTGGCGTCAACGAGATCCAGCGGGAGATCGTGGCCTGGATGGGCCTCGGCATGAGGCGGGGGTCGCGCTGATGGCCGAGGACGACCTCCTGGCGACGCTGCAGGCCTTCGAGGGGCGCTCCGTCGGTCCGACCGAACCCGCCGACGACCCCGTCAACATCCCGATGATCCGCCACTGGGTCGAGGCCATGGGGGACACCAACCCCGTGTACCTCGACGACGACGCCGCCCAGGCGACCGGCCGTGACGGCGTCGTCGCCCCTGCGGTGATGCTCCAGGTGTGGTCGATGAAGGGGCTCAAGTCCCAAGGCCCCCGCCCGGCCACCGAGCAGAGCAACCTGCTGAACCTCCTCGACGAGGCCGGGTTCACCTCCGTGGTGGCCACCAACACCGAGCAGGAGTACCTGCGGGAACTGGTGCCGGGCGATTTGTTGACCACGACGGCGTTCATCGAGAGCGTCTCGGAGGAGAAGGCCACCGGGCTCGGGGTCGGGCACTTCGTCACCACCCGGACCGAGTACCGGGACCAGGACGGCGAGCTGGTCGGCTCGATGATGTTCCGCATCCTGAAGTTCAAGCCGAGGACCAAGGCCGAGCCCAAGATGCCCCGGCCGCGTCCGTCGACGAACCTGGACAACCAGTTCTTCTTCGACGGGGCCAAGGACGAGAAGCTGCTCATCCAGAAGTGCACGTCCTGCGGGGCGCTCCGCCACCCGCCCGGACCCATGTGCCCGAGCTGCCAGTCCCTCGAGTGGGAGACGATCGAGGCCTCGGGCAAGGGCACCGTCTACAGCTTCGTGACCAACCACTACCCCCAGGTCCCGTCCTTCGACTACCCGCTCAACGTCTCCCTCATCGAGCTCGAGGAGGGCGTGCGCCTGATCAGCAACGTGGTCGGCGTCGACGCCGACGCCGTCGAGATCGGGATGGCGGTCGAGGTCGAGTTCACGGCCTTCGACGACGAGCTCACCCTGCCCCAGTTCCGACCCGTCGGGAGCTCCTGACCATGGACTTCAGCTTCACCGAGGACCAGGACGCCGTGCGTGGCCTGGCCGAGCAGGTCTTCACCGGACGGGCGACCGTCGAGCGGGTGAAGGCCGTCGAGTCCACCGAGGACCGCATCGACCGTGAGCTGTGGGCCGAGCTGGGCACGACGGGCCTGCTCGGCATCGGGCTGCCCGAGGCCCACGGGGGGGCCGGGCTCGGCCTGGTCGAGGTCGCCCTGGTCCTCCAACAGCAGGGTCGCCGGGTCGCACCCGTGCCGTACTGGCCCACGGTCGTGCTCGGGGCGCTGACCCTCGCCGAGTTCGGCACCGAGGCCCAGCAGGCTCGTTGGCTGCCCGCGGTGGCCGCCGGCGAGGTGGTGCTGACCGCGGCGCTGGAGCCCGCCCCGGGCGGTGAGGCCCTCGTCCCGACCGTGGGGGCGACGCCCGACGGAGACGGCTGGCGCCTGAACGGCACCAGCCTCAGCGTCCCGGTCCTCCCGGTGGCCGACGCGGTCCTGGTGCCGGCGGCGACCGACGACGGCCCGCGCCTGTTCCTCGTGCCGACCGACGCCCCCGGGCTGAGCATCGAGGCCGTGGACACCACCAGCCGCGCCCGCCATGGCCACCTGACCCTCACCGGCACGCCGGCGGAGGCCTTGGACGACGACGGTGGCGCCCTGAGCTGGCTCTACCAGCGGGCCCTGGTCGGCCTGGCGGCGATGGCGCTCGGCGTCTGCGAGGAGGCCCTCCGCCTTGCCGCGGAGTACACCTCCGAGCGCGAGCAGTTCGGCAAGGCCCTCTCCACGAACCAGGGAGTCGCGCTGCGGGCCGCCGACGCGTACATCACCATCGAGGCCATCCGGGCCACGCTCTGGCAGGCGGCCTGGCGCCTCGACGAGGGCCTGCCCTCGACCCAGCAGGTCGAGGTGGCCCACTGGTGGGCCTCCGACGGCGGGACCGAGGTCGTCTTCGCCACCCAGCACCTGCACGGGGGCATGGGGGCCGACATCGACTACCCCGTCCACCGCTACTTCCTCTGGGGCAAGCACATCGGGGACCTGCTCGGCGGCCCGAGCGCGCACCTCGCCCACCTCGGGGACCTGATCGCCGAAGGAGCCGGACATGGCTGACCTGGCCCCCTCCCGGGCCTTCGCCGACGTGAACGTCGGTGACGAGCTGACCCCGCTGGACATCCCGCTCACCCGCACGGTCATCGTGTCCACGGCGATCGCCACCCGGGACTACCAGGACGTGCACCACGACCCGGCCCTCGCCGTGGAGCGGGGCTCGCCGGACATCTTCATGAACATCCTCTCGACCAACGGCTTCGTGAGCCGCTTCGTCACCGAGTGGGCCGGGCCGGGCAGTCGCCTGACCAAGCTGTCCATCCGACTGGGGGCCCCCAACTACCCGGGCGACACCATGTCCTTCACCGGGTCGGTGGAGGCGAAGGACGAGGCGACGAACACCGTCACCGTCGGCCTGGTCGGGGCCAACTCGATCGGGGACCACGTGACGGGCAAGGTCGAGGTGGTGCTGGGATGAGCGTCGTAGACGATCGGCGGGCCGATCAGGCCCGCAAGCCGATGAGCCGTCAGGCGAAGAGGCATCAGCGATGAGCGACGTGGGATTCGCCGGGACCACCGCGGTGGCCGGCATCGGCGCCACCGAGTTCTCCAAGGCCTCCGGGCGCTCGGAGATGCAGTTGGCCTGCGAGGCCACCGTGACCGCGTTGCGGGACGCGGGCATCGAGCCCTCCGAAGTCGACGGCATGGTGACCTTCACCGCCGACACCAACCCCGAGATCGAGATCGCCCGCCTCACCGGCATCGGTGAGCTCAAGTTCTTCTCCCGCATCCACCATGGTGGCGGCGCGGCCTGTGGCACCGTCCAGCAGGCCGCGATGGCGGTGGCCGAGGGCATCGCCGACGTCGTGGTCGTCTACCGGGCGTTCAACGAGCGGTCCGGGCACCGCTTCGGCACCGGTGTGCAGGACCGGCCGGTCGCGGCCAACGCCGAGGCCTCGCACTTCAGCTGGTACGCCCCGTTCGGGCTCCTCACCCCCGCCCAGTGGGTGGCCATGTTCGGCCGCCGCTACATGCACGAGACCGGGGCCACCAGCGAGGACTTCGGTCGGGTCTCGGTGGCCGATCGCCACCACGCGGCCAACAACCCCAAGGCGTTCTTCTACGAACAGCCGATCACCCTCGAGGACCACCAGAACAGCCGGTGGATCGTCGAGCCGCTGCACCTGCTCGACTGCTGCCAGGAGAGCGACGGGGGCCAGGCCCTCGTCGTGACCTCCCTGGAGCGGGCCCGGGACCTGAAGCAGCCGCCGGCGGTCATCGTCGGCGCCGCCCAGGGCTCCGGTGAGGACCAGCAGATGATGACGTCGTACTACCGGGACTCCATCACCGGGATCCCCGAGATGGGCCTGGTCGCCCGCCAGCTCTACGAGCAGGCGGGGATCGGTCCCGACGACATCCAGACCGCGGTCCTCTATGACCACTTCACCCCGTTCGTGCTCTGCCAGCTCGAGGAGTTCGGCTTCTGTGGCAAGGGTGAGGCCAAGGACTTCGTGCGTGACGGCCACCTGGAGATGGATGGGCGCCTGCCCACCAACACCCACGGCGGCCAGCTGGGCGAGGCCTACATCCACGGCGTGAACGGCATCGCCGAGGGCGTCCGTCAGGTCCGGGGCACCTCGGTCAACCAGGTCGACGGGGTCGAGAACGTCCTCGTCACCGCCGGCACCGGCGTCCCTACGAGCGGCATCGTCCTCCGCCCGGACGTGTAGGGCGGCGAGGACCGAAACCGACGCCACCGATTCCGAACGAGGACCGACCGGCCGCCCTGCGTCGTTGTCGGTGCTTGCGACCCGACAGTTCAGACCGGGGTCCAGCGGGGGAGGACGACGTCGTCGATCGGCTCGGGGAACACGACCTGCACGGCCGAGCCGACGGCGATGTCGTCGGGGCCGAGCTCGCCGATCGGGCCGTCCGGGGTGCGGACGAGGTTGCCGACCATGCGGAGGGCGGGGTCCTCGTCGAGGGTGATCACGGCCACGTTGTACGGGGCCTGCTCCGCGTACGCGGGCAGCAGCGGGGGGTGGGCGATCACGAAGGACCAGACGGTGCCCCGGCCGGACGCCGCCGCCCAGGTGCTGTCCAGGGACCGGCAGTACGGGCACATCGGGCGGGGCGGGTGCCGGAAGCGACCGCAGTCCGCGCAGGTCTGGTAGCGCAGCTCGCCGATGGCCGTGCCCGCCCAGAAGGGGGCCGAGACGGGATCGTCGACGATCGGCAGCAGCGTCATGGCTGTGGGACTACCAGCCCTTGAACTCGGCGTCCCGGCGCTCGACGAAGGCCGACACGCCCTCGCCCATGTCGTGGGTGTGCATGATGTGCTCCTGAGCCATGGCCTCCTCGCCGAAGGCGGTGTGGCGGTCCTGGTCCACGGCCCGGTTGATCAGCCACTTGGTGGTGGCGATGGCCCGCGTCGGGCCCTTGGCCAGGCGGCCGGACCACGCGGTCAGGGTGGCCTCGAGCTCGTCGGCGGGCACGACCTTGTTGACGATGCCGAGGACGGCGGCGTCCTCGGCCAGCAGGTCGTCGCCGAAGAAGGCCAGCTCCTTGGCCTTGTGGGGGCCGACGGCCTTGGTCAGCAGGTAGGGGCCACCGGCGTCGGGGATGATCCCCCGGCGGACGAAGACCTCGATGAGCTTCACGCCCTCGGCGGCGATGACCAGGTCGGCGGCCAGTGTGAGGTGGGCGCCGAGGCCGGCCGCGGTGCCGTTGAGGCCGACGATCACCGGCTTCTCGCAGTCCAGGATGGCCGAGATGAGGCGCTGGGCGCCGGTGGCGATCATGCGCATGGCGTCGCCCACGATGCGCTCGGGGGCGCCCGCAGGCTTGTCCGGGCCGCCGCTGCGGTCGGCCCGCAGGTCGGCCCCGGTGCAGAAGTGGCGGCCGGTGGCGGTCAGGACCACGCAGCGCACGTTCGGGTCCGCACTGGCGGCGTCGAGGTGCTCGATGAGGCGGTTGCGCTGGTCGGGGGTGACCGAGTTGCCGGCGTCGGGGCGGTTGAAGGTCAGCCAGGCGACACCGTCGCGCAGTTCGTGCAGGAGATCTTGTTCGTCGGACACGGCGGCGACTGTACGTGACCCCACCAAACCACCCGTTCTGGTCATTCGCATTCGCGCTCGAGCGCGAACGGGAGTGACCAGAACGGCGACCGAACGGGGTGTCAGCCGAAGGAGGTGGCTCTCGCGGCGGTGCTGGAGCCGCCGTCGACGGGGAGGAGGACGCCGGTGATGGTCTCGGCGTCGGGGCCGGCCAGGAAGGCGACGGCGGCGGCCACGTCCTCGGGGGTGGCGAGCCGGGTCAGGTGCATGGCCTCGAGGCGGGCCCGGCCGGCGTCGTCGAGGTCGGCGTCCCGGTGCTTGTTGAGGACGTAGCCGGGGGCGACGGTGTTGGCCCGGATGGCGTCCGCCGCGTAGTCGACGGCCAGAGAACGGGTGAGGGCATTGAGGGCGCCCTTGCTGGCCACGTACGCGGCCAGCCCGGGGGACGCCCGCTCGGCCGCCCGGGACGAGACGTTGACGATGGACCCGTGGCCCGCGGTCCGGAAGTGCGGGATGGCGGCCCGGCAGAGCCACATCGGGGCCGTGACGTTGAGCCGGAACGCAGCTTCCCAGTCCTCGGTGGCCACGGCGTCGACCGGCGCCGGGCTCACCGCGGCCACGGCGTTGTTGACCAGGACGGTCAGACGGCCGAAGCGACGGGCCGCGGCATCGACCAGGTCGGTGGCCGCGGCCTCGTCGCCGAGGTCGGCGGCGATGAATGTCCCGCCCACGTCGTAGGCCACGGCCTCGCCCCGTTCCGCGTCGCGACCGGTGACGATCACGCCCGCCCCTTCGGCGGCCAACCGGGCGGCGATGACCCGGCCGAGACCGGCCGTGGACCCGGTCACCAGGGCGACCTCGTCCGCCAGTCGGCCCGGGTTCGGACCCCCCTCGATCACCTGCGTAAGGTAACCAGCCGCACGTGACACCGCCGTCAGCTTCGTGGCGCGCACCGACGAGAGGGGACAGAGATGAGCGGCGTAGCCGATCGGCGGGCCGAAGAGGCCCGCAAACCGATGAGCCGTCAGGCGAAGAGGCATCAGCAGTGAGCGGGTACCTGGAGGGCAAGTCGATCGCCGTCACCGGCGCCGGCCGGGGCATCGGCCGGGCCGTGGCCCTGGCCTGCGCGGCCGAGGGCGCCAGCGTCGTGGTCAACGACTACGGCGTGGCCCAGGACGGCAGCGAGCCCAACAGCGAGGTCGCCGACTCCGTGGTCAAGGAGATCACCGACGCCGGGGGCACCGCCATCGCCGTGGCCGACTCCGTGGCCGAAATGGCGGGCGGCGAGCGCATCGTGGCCACCGCCGTCGACCAGTTCGGCAAGATCGACGGGGTCGTGTGCCCGGCCGGCATCCTGCGGGAGCGGATGCTGTTCAACATGTCCGAGGAGGAGTGGGACCCGGTCATCGCCACCCACCTCAAGGGCACCTTCACCGTGTTCCGGGCGGCGGCGGCCCGCATGAAGGAGCAGAAGTCCGGCTCGCTCATCGGCTTCACCTCCGGCGCCTACGCCGGTTCGGTGGCCCAGGCCAACTACTCGGCGGCCAAGGGCGGCATCGTCTCCCTCGTCCGCTCAGCGGCGGCGGGCATGTACCGCTACGGCGTCACGTCCAACGCCATCGCCCCGGTGGCCAAGACCCGCATGTCCGAGCAGGTACCGATGGAACTGCAGATGGGCGAGCCCGAGGACGTGGCCCCCATGGCCGTCTACCTCCTGTCGGACCACGCCCGGCACATCACCGGGCAGGTCTACACCGTGAACGGCCCGACCATCGCCGTGTGGAACCAGCCCCAAGAGGTCCGCTCGATGGACAACGAGGGCGGCGGCCGCTGGCGCCCCGAGCAGATCGCGGCCCGCATCGACGACGGCGTCGGCCAGGAGCGCATGGGCCTCATCGACCGCCTCGAGGAGTACCGCAAGGCCGCTGCCTCCGGCGACAAGCCCAACCAGTAGCGCTACCTCCTACTGCTGCCCTTCATACGGACGGCGGTGGCCATGACCCCGGTGGAGAACGTGTGGCAGGAGTTCTCCATGCCGTGGCCGACCTCGTCGGCGGTGTCGTAGTCGTCGAGGTCCATCAGTCGGCCGAGGCTGATCCGGCACGCCCGTCGTAGCGCGATGACCGCCTCAGCCGTCTCCGGGTCGAATCGGCCGTTGGCCCAGGCCAGGAAGCCCCGGCCCATGGCCTGGCCGGTGAAGGGCTCGGGGTCCAGGATGGTCTGGGTGTCGACTTCCCAGTCCAGGACGGCCTCACCGTCCCGGAACAGGTGCGCCGTGGTCCGGCCGCCCTCGCCCCGGTCGGGGACCGTCATGTCGTAGCGGCGTCGCACCCGACCCGAGCCGGCCTGGGCGATGGCGAGGCCGGTGAGGTCGAACCAGTGGGTGCAGCTCGTCCGGGCGTCGCCATGGGCGCCGTGGCCGGTCGCGTCGGTGGTGAGGGGGGCGCCGACGAGGGACTGCAGGGGCCGGAGCGCGTCGGGACAGGTCGACCAGGGATGGCGGACGGCGGTGCCCTCGACTGCCGTCACCTCGGTGCCGTCGTGGGTGATGCGCACCCGGAAGTGGTGGAAGTCGTCCTCCAGCTCCCCCTGCACCACCTCCGGTGACACCGTGACCAGCTCGATCCTCCGCCGGTACCCCGTCGTGCCGCTCACCCGGCCCATGGTCGCGCGCCGATGACCGAGTCGATGTCGTTCACCCATGTGGTGCTGCTCGGGTCCCTGGTGTCGGTCGCCGCCGACGGCCTGCACGAGATCGACGGGGCCCCGATCTAGCTGTCCAACGGTGTCGGCATGGAGCGGGCGACGGCCTCCCAGGTCCGCTCCAACGGCCGCTCCAGCGTCGGCGTGGTCACGCTGACCTGATCACGGGTAGCCCGGCTTGAAGATCATCAGGTAGAGGATCACCAGCAGCATCAGGTTGAGGAACGCGCCTCCGATGGCGAGCTGCTTGCCCAGGGCCTCCATCTGCACGACCTGTGGAGGCGGGCCGCCCTGTCCCGGTGGCGGGCCTTCGGTCGTGGCCAGTTCCTCGGCGAGGGCGTTCATCTTGCGGGCGTTCGGAAGCTGCCGGGCGTGGGAGAACCCGAGGGCGATGACGAACAGCAGGATCGACAGCCACACCCAGAGGTCCTCGAAGCCGATGACGTCGTTCTCGGCGGTCAGGACGAGCAGGATCCCGAAGACGAACACGCCGTAGACGAAGATCTCCGCGACCTTGCTCACCGCGAGGTTGGCCTGGCCGATGGCCACGCCCCCCGGGCCCTTGCGCTGGGCCGCCTGCTGGCCGTAGAGGCCGTTCAGGGCGAGAGAGCCGAACCCGAGGATGGCGCAGATGATGTGCAGGAACAGCAGGATCCCGTACACCGTCGAGTCACTGCCCAACTCGATGATCGTCGCCAACACACCCATGTCCTACCTCCTGTAGCGGACCGCCGCGGAGCATAGATCGGGCCGTAGGCCACACTGGGGGACGTGGGGGACGGGAACGTCACGGTCGGGCTGGACATCGGCACGACCTCGGTCAAGGGCCTGGCGGTGGACGACGACGGCCACGTGCTGGCGCAAGTCCGGGTGCCGCATCCGATCGGCATCCCCAGCGCCGACCGCTTCGAGCACGACGCCAACAAGGCGTGGCGCAACGGCGTCCGCCAGGCCTGGCGGGAGGTCTCCTCGGGCCTGCGCCCGGCGGGCGTGAACGTCGTGGCCATGGTCCCGTCCCTGGCGGCGGTCGACGCCCGGGGCCATGCCCTCACTCCGGGCCTGCTGTACGGCGACGAGCGCGGGCGGCGGGCCGGGCGCCCGACCGGCGCGCCGGGTGACGTGGGGGAGCTGCTCGGCTTCCTGGGGTGGTGCCACGACCAGGCGCCCGACGCCGCCGGCTTCTGGCCGGCCCAGGCGGTGGCCAACCACGCCCTCGGCGGCGACGGGGCGATGGACTCCATCAGCGCCATGAGCGCCTATCCGCTCTTCGACGGACAGGGCTGGGACCAGGCCCTGCTGGACGAATCCGGGGTCACCGCCGACCTGCTCCCCCGCGTGGTCAACGGCGACACCCCGATCGGCGAGGTCGACGGCGCCGCCATCGGCCCCGGGGGCATCGACGCCTTCGGCGAGCAACTGGTGGCCGGGGCCGAGGAGCCGGGTGACGTGCTGGTCATCTGCGGCACGACGTTGATCACCTGGATCGTCACCGACGAGTGGATCGAGGTCCCGGGCCTCTGGACGATCCCGCACTCGACGCCCGGCCTGACCCTCGTCGGCGGGCCCAGCAACGCCGGGGGCCTCTTCCTCAACTGGGCCACCCACCTGCTGGCCCGGGGAGACGACCCCGCGCCGGACCGGGTGCCGGTGTGGTCGCCCTATGTCCGCGGAGAGCGCACCCCGTTGCACGACCCCGACCGCCGCGCCGTGCTCGACGGCGCCGACCTGACCCACGGGCCGGGGGCGCTGCGCCGGGCGGCCTTCGAGGCCGCCGGGTTCGTGGTCCGCCACCACCTCGACCTGGCGGGGCTTCCGGCGAACCGGCTCGTCCTCACCGGCGGAGGGACCCGGGTGCCCGAGTGGGTCCAGGCCCTGGCCGACGGCACCGGGCTGCCCGCCGACCTCGTCGCCGTCCCCGAGGGTGGGGCCCTGGGCTCGGCCTTCTTCGCCCGCCTGGCCGCCGGCCTCGAGACCGACGCCACCGCGGCCCGCCGCTGGGCCCGCACCGACCGCCGCGTCGAGCCCGACCCCGCTTGGACCGACGCCTGCACCACCCGCTACCACCGCTTCCGGGAGCTCGCCGATGCCTGACTGCCCCCCCGTTCCCTACTGGCGGTCGTTTCCGTCGCCATGACAACCGAAACGACCGCCAGAACAGATGATCGGCTGCTCGAGGGGCGGGTGGCGCTGATCACCGGGTCCGCCTCGGGGCAGGGTCGGGCGGCCGCCCTGCGCTTCGCGGCCCACGGGGCGGCGATCGCCATCGTGGACATCGATGACGAGGGCTCGGCGGAGACGGCCCGGCAGGTGGAGGCCCTCGACGCCGATGCCGCGGTGATCCCCGCCGACGTCTCGGTCCAGACCGACGTCGAGGCGATGGTGGCGGCGACCGTCGAGCGCTGGGGTCGCCTCGACGTCCTCTACAACAACGCGGCGGTGCAGATGTCGGGGCGTCTGGTCGAGTGCACCGAGGAGGACTGGGACCGCACGATCGCCACCAACCTCGACGCCGTCTTCTGGGCCTGCCGGGCGGCGCTCCCGGCGATGCTGGAGGGCGACCGCGGCTCGATCATCAACACCGCGTCGGTCCTCGGCCTGATCGGCTCGGAGGGCTACGTCGCCTACGGGGCGGCGAAAGCGGGCCTCGTCGCCCTCACCCGCCAGATCGCCGTCGAGTACGGCCCCTCGGTGCGGGCCAACGTCATCGCCCCGGGCTCCATCGACACCCCGCGCTTCCGGAAGGTGGCGGCGGAGATGGACGACCCCGAGGGCTTCGTGGCCGGGCTGGCCAAGACCATCCCGTTGCACCGTCTGGGGACGGCCGACGACGTGGCCTCCATCGCCCTCTTCTTGGCCTCGGACCTGTCCGCGTACGTGTCCGGCGCAGTGATCCCCGCCGACGGCGGCCTGGCGGTCTACCGATGACCCGGCCCACCGATCTCGTTCTGGTTGCGCGGGCTTGTCGTGGGGAACAAGGGCGCGCAACCAGAACGGGGTCTGGCGAGGGGGTGGGGCGATGAGTCGGGTGGCGCTGGTGGTGGGTGGGGCCTCGGGGCTCGGTGAGGCGATCGCCGAGCGGTTGTCCGACGACGGTTTCCTCGTCGTGGTGGCCGACATCGACGGCACGGGGGCGGCGCTCACGGCGGGCCGGATCGGTGGGATCGCCCACGAGGCCGACGCCCGGGTCGACGCCGAGGTCGTGGCGATGGTCGAGCGGGCCGTCGGGTTCGGGAAGCTGAAGGCCCTGGTGCTGTCCGCGGCCGTCGAGACCCGGGCGCCGCTCCTCGAGACCACCGACGAGGCGTGGCGGGAGATCATCGACACCAACCTCAAGGCGCCGTTCCTCTGCCTGCGGCACGCGGTTCCGCCCATGGTCGAGGCGGGCGGGGGATCGGTCATCGCCATGGGCTCGACCCTCGGCCAGATCGTGGCCCCGCAGTACCCGGCGTACTGCGCCAGCAAGTTCGGCCTCACCAACCTGTGCAAGCAGGTGGCCATCGAACACGCGCCCGACGGCATCCGGGTCAACGTGGTGGCTCCGGCCGCGACCGAGATCGGCCTCTTCGCTCGGGTCGCCGACGCCACGGGCGACCCCGAGGGCATCAAGGCCTTCGTCGCCGGCAACGTCCCGATGGGTCGCCTCGGCACGGCGGGCGACGTGACCGCCCTCGTCAGCTTCCTGGCCGGCGACCACAGCACCTACCTCAGCGGTGCCGTCATCCCCCTCGACGGCGGCCTCGCCGCCCGCCGCGCCTGACCGGAAGCGAACCGGCCCCGATTCGTCCCCCGGGGGAGCCGAATCGGGGCCAGAACGGGCGGGCTAGAGCTGATTGGCCTCGCCCGTCTCCAGCAGCGTCTTGAGGTCGCTGAGGATCCAGGCCCAGCCACCACCGCCCTCCTGGAGGGCACCGTCCGCCGCGATCGTCCCGGCCATTACCGGGGCGTCGGTGACGTCGTGGGTGACGGTCAGTCGGCTGAGGGCCTCGCCCTCGACCGTGATCTCCCAGGTGACGGTGGTGAAGCCCTCCGCGACCTGGGACGGGTCGAAGTGCATGCGGTAGGTCTGCACGAGGCGGTTGGGCGGGTCGACCTCGACCACCTCGCCGTCGACGATGACGTCGGGCATCTCGGGGGCGTACTGCTTCATGTCATCGGACGCGAAGCACTCGTACTTCCCGCCCGGGGTCAGGTCGTAGCGGGCGGCGGCGTGGTAGCCGTACCGCCCGTTCCACTCCTCGGAGGTGATCGCCTCCCAGATCGCCTCCGGGGTGGCCTTGATGTAGACGCGGAAGACCTCCGTCGTCCGCGTGCCGGTGTCGGTGGTCGTGCTCATGCTGATGTCTCCAGTTGCTTCTTGAGGTCGGTGAGCGCCGATACCCGGCGCTCGGTGTACTTGTCGATCCACCGGTCGTGGATGAGCCGGATGGGCACCGGGTTGAGGAAGTGCAGCTTCTCCCGACCCCGCTTCTGGCTGACGACCAGGCCCGCCTCCTCGAGGAGCCGGAGGTGCTTCATGACCCCGAACCGGGTCATGTCGATCCCCGTCTCCAGCTCGGTGAGCGTGCGCCCTTCCCGCTCGTAGAGCAGGTCGAGGAGCAGCCGCCGGGTCGGATCCGCGAGCGCCTTGAACACGAGCTCGAGCTCGTGTTCGTCGTCGCTCACGAAGATCACAATAGGTGACTGAATAGTCACCTGTCAAGGTGGGGCGGGATCGGGTGGGGGGAGAGGTCCTAGGGTCCGGGCCGTGCCGGCGACCCATGAGGACCCGCAGCTCGGTGTGCTGACCCGTCGACGCGGAAGGTGGCGAGGGGAGGTGGCGCTCGAGGACGGGCCGGTGCCGCTGGCCGTCGTCGGCGGCCGCGGCGGACCTGACGAGGCCGCCTTGGCCCTCGCTCGCCGGGCCGGCGTCGACCTGGCTGCGTGCCGCCCGGCCCTGGAGGCCGCTCTGGCCGAGCACCGGGAGCCCTACGACGACGCAGCCGACGGCTGGGCGGTCGAATGGGCGAGCGTCGAGCCGCTCGCCGGTGCCCTCGCCCTCGAGCTCGGCCTCCGGACGGCCTGGGAGGAGGAGCACATCCTCGGGGCCCGCTTCCGCGACGGTGGCCTGGTCGAGCTCAACGGCAGCGTCTTGCGACCATGATTCTCACGGCCCTCATCTGAGAGCCTGTCGCCATGCGGGTGACCTACGACCAGACCGTCGACGCGGCATACATCTATCTCATCGAGCGGATCGAGGCGGGAAGCGTGGCGTCGAGCTACTGCTGTGACCCGGAGGAGGTCGACGGCATGATCAACCTCGACTTCGATGGCCACGGTCACCTGATTGGCGTCGAGGTCCTCGGTGCAAGTCACCACCTTGCTCCGGAGACACTGGCCGGTGCCGAACGGCTGGACCGCAAGGCGCCATGACCGTCGAGGGGTTCCGGGTGCTGGATGCGGACGCGCACGTCGTGGAGCCGTCGCACGTGTTCGCCGAGTGGTCCGACGTCGCCCCGAGCGTGATCGACCTTGCCGCCGACACCCCGATGGTCCCCTGCGGGGACGCCGAGGTGATCGCCGACCAGATGGCCCACGGCTTCGACGCTCCCTCCTACCTCCGGGCGATGGACGCCCAGGGCATCGACGCCGTCGTGCTCTACCCCTCGATCGGCCTGTTCGTCCCCTTCCAGCCGGAGCTGGACCCGGCGCAGAGCGCGGCCGCCTGCCGGTCCTACAACGACTGGCTGGCCGGGTACTGCGCCGAGGACGAGCGGCGCATGGCGGGTGTCGGCCTGGTCCCACTGGCCGACGTCGACCTGGCCATCGCCGAGGTGCAGCACGCCGCCGGCCTCGGGCTGGTCGGCGTGCTCGTGCGGCCCAACCACCTGCACGGCCGCAACCTCGGTGATCAGTTCTACGACCCGCTGTACACGTTCCTGGCCGAGGCCGGCCTCGTACTGGCGGTGCACGAGGGCCTCGGCTGGCGCGGGCCGACCATCGGCACCGACCGGTTCGACGGCTTCACCGCCCGTCACCTCCTGTCGCACCCGATGGAGCAGATGGCGGCGATGGCCAGCCTCGTGCTCGACGGCGCCCTGGTCCGTCACCCCGACCTGCGGGTGGCCTTCCTGGAGTCGGGGACCGGCTGGCTCCCATACTGGCTGCACCGGCTCGACGAGCACCAGGAGTGGATGGACCCCGGCGCCGAGCGCGCCTCGGACCTGTTCGCCCGGCAGTGTGTGATCTCGACCGAGGCGGACGACGCCCTCACGGCGTCCGTCGTGGAGCGGGTCGGCGCCGACCACGTGCTCTGGGCCAGCGACTTCCCCCATCCCGACGCCCTGTTCCCCGACGCCGCTACCACCTTCGTCGCCGACGCCCGGACCCAGGGGATGAGTGACGCCGACCTGGCGACGATCCTCTGGGATTCGCCACTCGCGTTCTATGGCATCGCCGACCGGCTCGGCTGACCGCTCCCTCGTTCTGGGCCCTCTCCTCTGTCGTGCGCAACAGAGGGGAATGCCCAGAACGGGGATGACCTAACCTGACACGCGTGTCAGCTTCGATGCCCGTGGTCGACGGCATGGCCTTCGACGCCATGGCCCAGTTCACCGCCGTCGCCGGCGACCGGCGCGACCCGTACCCGGACCTGGTGCGCAAGCGCCGGGACGTACCGGTGCAGGCGACCCTCGCCGCGTCCTTCATCGAGGGCCTCGAGGAGATGAGCTACATCGTCCACCGCTACGACGACGTGGTGGCCGTGCTGCGGGACAACATCAGGTACTCCTCGTCTGCCATCCGCGAGCTCATGGCCCCCGTCATGGGCGACTACGTGCTGGTGGGCATGGACGAGCCCGAGCACAAGCGCTTGCGGGCGCTGGTCAGCGTGGCGTTCCGCCAGCGCAGCCTCACCGCCTGGGAGCCGTTCGCCCAGTCCGTGGTCGACGGCTACCTGGACGAGCTGGTGGACCTCGGGAGCGCCGAGCTGGTGCGGGAGCTGACCTTTCCGTACCCGATCCAGGTCATCGCCAAGATCCTCGGGGTGCCGCCGGAGGAGACGGGCCGGTTCCACGAGTGGGCATGGTGGATCATCAACGTGGCCGCCGACCCCGACAAGGGACTGGCTGCCTCGGCGGCGATGAAGGACTACCTGGCCGAGGTGCTGGAGCGCCGACGATCCGACCCGGGCGACGACGTGATCAGCGACCTGGTCCACGCCGAGCTCGACGGTGAGCAGCTGGGCGACGAGGAGATCTTCTCCTTCATCCGTCTGCTGCTCCCCGCCGGCGCCGAGACCACCTATCGGGCCACGGGCAACTTCCTCTTCGGGCTCCTCACCAACCCCGACCAGCTGGCCGCCCTCCGCGCCGACCGCGGCCTGATGACCCAGGCGGTGGAGGAGGCGATCCGCTGGGAGTCCCCGCTGCTCATCACCGCCCGCACGTCGACGGTCGAGTCCGAGTTGGCCGGCACGGTCATCCCGGCCGGCCACCAGGTCGTGGCCCACGTCGGCTCGGCCAACCACGACGAGACCCGTTGGGAGCGCCCCGAGGTCTTCGACATCTTCCGCGAGCAGAAGCCCCACGCGGCCTTCGGGTTCGGGCCCCACATGTGCCTTGGCATGCACCTGGCCCGCATGGAGATGCGGGTGGCGGTCGGCGCCGTGCTCGACCGGCTGCCGGACATCCGCCTCGACCCGGCGGCCGACGGACGTCCACATCCACGGTGAGCGCTTCCGCTCGCCGACGTCCCTGCCCGTCCTGTTCGGGTAGAACCGGGGCCGTGCAGATCGAGATCATCACGGAGCGGTGCATGGGCTCGGGGAACTGTGCCTTCTGGGCACCGGGCACCTTCGACATCGGTGACGACAACGTGGCCTTCGTCATCGACCCCGACGGGGACCCCGAGGAGAAGGTGCGCAACGCCGCCGACGGCTGTCCCACCCAGGCCATCGTCCTCTCGTGACGCTCGGGGTCAGCGAGGACCACCGGGCGCTGCACGACACGGCCCGGCGGTGGGTCGAGGCCCGCGAGGCGCTCCGGTCGGCCCGAGACACCCTCGACGAGCCGACCGACGCCCTGCCGCCATTCTGGGACGAGTTGGCCGGGATGGGCTGGCTCGGCCTGCACGTCGACGAGGCCCACGGCGGCTCGGGCTACGGGCTGACGGAGTTGGCCGTCGTGCTCGAGGAGCTGGGCCGGGCCTGTGCCCCCGGGCCGATCGTGCCGACGGTGCTGGCCGCCGCCGTGATCGACCGGCTGGGCGACGACGACGCACGCGCCGCGTACCTGCCCGGGCTGGTCGACGGTTCGTCGCCGGGGGCAGTGGCCTTCGCCTCGGACCCGGCCGTCGACGAGTGGACGGCCGTGCTCGGTGCCGTGACGGCCGGCGTGGTCGTCGTGCCCATGGACGACGGCTGGTCGGTGGTGCCCGCCGCGGGTCTGGCGGTCGAGGAGCACAAGAGCCTGGACCCGACCCGGCGCCTGGCCACGGTCCGCCTCGCCGACAAGCGCTCGGGTCACCGCCTGGGCGACGAGCCCCGGCCCGGGTTCGTGCGCGACCTGGCCGCCACCCTGCTGGCGGCGGAGTCGACTGGCGGGGCGGCCTGGTGTGTGGACACCGCCGCGGCCTACGCCAAGGACCGTGAGCAGTTCGGCCGGCCGATCGGCCAGTACCAGGCGGTCAAGCACCGCTGCGCGGACATGCTCGGCGCCCTCGAGCTGGCTCGGGCCGCCACCTGGGACGCCGTGCGGGGCGGCGACGAGGACGAGGTCGCCGTCGCCATGGCCGTCACCGGCGCTCTCGCCCGTGACGCCTATGCCACCTGTGCCCAGGGCTGCGTGCAGGTCCACGGCGGTATCGGCTTCACCTGGGAGCACGACGCCCACCTCTTCCTGCGCCGGGCGATGGCCACCCGCCAGCTCCTCGGCGGCGAGGAGGGCTGGCGCGCCCTGGTGGTGGAGCGGGCGAGCGGCGGGGCCCGGCGGTCGATGACCGTCGACCTGCCGCCGGAGGCCGAGGACCACCGGGCCCGGGTCCGGTCCTTCCTCGACGACCTCCAGGCCCAGCCCCGTGACGAGTGGGACGCCATGATCGCCGACACCGGCTACCTGGTCCCCAACTGGCCCGAGCCGTGGGGCCTCGAGGCCGACGCCGATCCACCAGCTGGTGATCGACGAGGAGTTCCGGGAGGCCCACATCCGCCGCCGCCACCTGCAGGTGGGGGCCTGGGTCCTGCCGACGCTCGTGGCCCACGGCACCGAGGCCCAGCAGGAGCGCTTCATCCCACCGACCCTGCGGGGCGAGATCCTCTGGTGCCAGATGTTCAGCGAGCCCGGCGCCGGCTCGGACCTCGCCTCGCTCAGCACCCGGGCCGAGAAGGTCGAGGGCGGCTGGTCGCTCACCGGCCAGAAGGTGTGGACCACGATGGCCCACATCGCCGACTGGGGCATCTGCCTGGCCCGTACGGACCCCGATGCCCCCAAGCACCTCGGCATCAGCTGCTTCCTCGTCGACATGACCACCGACGGGCCTCGACATCCGTCCGCTGCGGGAGCTGACCGGGGCCGAGATGTTCAACGAGGTCTTCCTCGACGAGGTGTTCGTGCCCGACGACCTCGTCGTCGGCGAGATCGACACCGGCTGGGAGGCGGCCCGGACGACGCTGGCCAACGAGCGGGTCTCGATGGGCAGCGGCTCGTCCTTCGGCCCGGGTGTCGAGGGCCTGCTCGGCCTCGCCGCCGACGGGGCCTCAGCGGTCGTGATCGACCACGTCGGCCGCCTGCTGGCCGAGAGCCACGCCCTGGCCGCGCTGGGCTGGCGCTCGACGCTGCGGGCCCTCAGCGGGGCCGAGCCCGGGCCCGAGGCCAGCGTGCGCAAGCTCCTGGGCGTCGAGCACGAACAGCGCATCCAGGAGCTGGGCCTCGGCCTCCTCGGCCCGGCCGGGGCCATCGACGAGGGCGAGGCGGCGGCCTGGATCGGCGGCTACCTGGGCAACCGCTGCCTGTCCATCGCCGGCGGCACCAGCGAGATCCAGCGCAACGTCATCGCCGAACGCCTCCTCGGCCTTCCCAAGGACCCGTGAGCAGCGATGACGGGCTCGGCTCGTTGCGGCACCGGCCGACCGTCGCCTTCGACCTGGACGGGACGCTCTCGGACTGGGAGGCGGCGATCCGGCGGACCGAGCCCGAGCACGCTGATCGCCTGCTCGAGGTCCTCGACGGGCTGCACCCCCGTCAGGACGGTCACCTCGTGGACGGGGCCCACTACCTGCTCTTCGTCACCGGCGCCGACATCTGGGCCCAGGTCCTCGGCGCCCAGGACGGCGCGGTCGAAGCGGCCGAGCGGTTCGAGGCCAGGTTCCGCGCCGTGGCCTTCGCCGAAGCCGAGGCCGTCCTGGCCGAGCTGGCCCACCGCTTCCGCCTCGCCCTGGTCACCAACAGCCCCCGGGCTCACGCGGCACTGGCGGACATGGGACTGACCGACCACTTCGACGTCGTGGTCGAGATCCCACCCGACCTGCGCAAGCCGCGGGCCGAGGGCTTCTGGCACGCGGCCGACCAGCTCGGCGTCGACCCCGGCGATCTGGTCTACGTGGGTGACAGCTATCGCTGCGACGTGCAGGGCGGCCTGGCCGCCGGTGTCCGTCCGATCTGGGTCGACCGCCGGGACACCGGCCTACCAGTCCCCGACGGCGTGGTCCGCATCACCGACCTGGCCGCGCTGCCCGCCGTCCTCACCTAGCGTCCGCGCCATGGCGCAGGTACCCACCGTCACCGGACCCATCGACACGGCCGACCTCGGCCCCACCCTGATGCACGAGCACGTCTTCGTGATCAGCCCGGAGATCATCCAGAACTACGGCGACTACTGGGACGCCGAGGAGCGCATCGCCGACGGTGTGGCCAAGCTCAACGACCTGGCCACCCGGGGCATCCGCACGATCGTGGACCCCACCGTCATCGGCCTCGGCCGCTACCTGCCGTGGGTGCAGCGGGTGGCCGAGCAGGTCGACCTGCAGATCGTGGCCGCCACCGGGCTCTACACCTACAACGACGTGCCCTTCTACTTCCACTACCGGGGCGTGGTGTTCGACACCGACCCCGACCCGATGGTCGGGATGTTCGTGAAGGACATCACCGAGGGCATCGCCGACACCGGGGTGAAGGCGGGGATCATCAAGTGCGCCACCGACCGGGACGGCTTGACCCCTGGTGTCGAGCGGGTCCTCCGGGCCTGTGCCCGCACCCACCGGGAGACCGGTGTCCCCATCACCACCCACACCGACGCCGGCACCTTCCGGGGTCGGGACCAGCAGCGGGTGTTCGAGGAGGAGGGCGTCGACCTCACCCGGGTCGTCATCGGCCACTCCGGGGACTCGACCGATCTGGACTACCTGCGCGAGCTGATGGACAAGGGCTCGATGATCGGGATGGACCGCTTCGGCATCGACGTGCTCCTGCCCTTCGACGACCGGGTGCAGGTCGTCGTCGACCTCTGCGCCCAGGGCTACGCCGACCGCATGGTCCTGGCCCACGACGCCGCCTGCTACATGGACTGGTTCACGCCCGAGGTCCAGTCGATGATGGCGGCGAACTGGCACTTCAACCACATCTCCGACGACGTGCTGCCCGAACTCCTCGAGCGGGGCGTCACCCAGGACCAGATCGACCAGATGCTGGTCGCCAACCCACGGCGCCTCTTCGAGACCACCGGCGCCTACTGAACGTCTGGGGGTGGTTCAGGTCAGGAGGTGCACGGCGCGGTCGACGGCATCGGCCCACCACGTGAGCTCGGGACCGGCGCCTCCGAGCGCCTTCTCCCAGCCGATGAGGAGCATGTGGCCGAGGAGGCCGAGGGCCACCTGGTCGTCGAACCAGCCGCCGGTGGCCACCCCGGCCCGTTCGAGGGCCACCCGGTAGGCCTCGATCACGGCCTCCTTCGCCTCGGGCAGGCGGGACGAGTTGAGGGCCAGGTAGTGGGCCAGGTCGAAGACCGGCGGGGCCCGGCCGGGCAGGGCCCAGTCGATCATGACGGTGGCCCCGTCGGGCCGCGAGCCCAGGTTGCCCAGCTTGACGTCCCCGTGGACCAGCGTCTGGGGCCCGGAGGCGAGGGCCGCGAGAAAGGGCCGCGGGTCGTCCTGCAGGGCGAAGAGCTGCTCGGCCATACGGGGGGCCACCTCCGGGAGCCGCTTCCAGCCGGTGACCGCCAGACGGGGGACGACGGCGGGCTCCGGTCGGGCCGACTCGGATCGCATCGCGGCGGGGGTGAACCAGGCGTAGCGCCGCTCGAGGCCCAGCAGGCCGAGGGTGTCGGCCCAGTCCCAGAACGCGGCGTGCAGCGCGGCCAGGTGACCGACGAACCGGCGGTGCTGGCCGAGGTCGACGGGCGTGTCGCCCACCGGCACCAGCCAGTCCCCGACGTCGTGCATCAGGATCGCCGACCCCCCCGGTTGGGCGAAGACGTCGACCACGACGACGTCGATCACCGGTGGGAGCCGCGCCAGTGTGCCGGAGGTCCACAACGAGAGGAACCAGGTGCCGTCGTCGCCGGTGACCCGCATGATCCAGTCGTCCGCGGCCCGGATGTGCTTGAGGACATACGCCTCGCCGTCGACCACCAGTCGCTCCAGGACGGCGCCGGACTTGCCGTCCGCGGTGAGCATCGTCTCGCGCGTCGTCGCCGCGGCCAGCCAGTCCTCCAGCCCGTGCACGCCCCCAGTTCACCAGAACGATCTGGCCGCCGCCGCCGCCCTACGATCCCCCTGTGGCTGACGAGGACTGGACCTTTCCCTTCGAGGGCACCCTGCACGAGGCGTTCCCGGCCCTGCACGAGGCCCAGAGCGCCTGGCTGGCCCAGATCGATTCTCTGCCCGCGCCCGACCGCAAGACCCACGAGCTCATCCGCCTGGTCTGCACGGTGATCCTGCGCAACCCGGAGGGCATCGAGCGTCACGCCCGCCTGGCCGCGGAGATCGGCGCCAGCTGGGACGAGGTCCTCGGGGCGATGATGCTCAGCACCCCGGGCTTCGGTGTCCTCCCTGCGGTCGAGGCCATGCCCACCGCCCGACGGGGATTCGAGTCCGCCGAGCCGCCCGAGGCCGACTGAGGTGACGATCACCCCCCGCCCCGCCTTCCGCATCCTGCCCCGGCTCCACGACGACAACGAGTTCTTCTGGACCTCGGGCGCCGACGGGCTCCTGCGCTTCCTGCGCTGCGGCTCGTGCGGCTACTGGATCCACCCACCAGGCCCGATCTGTCCGATGTGCCACTCGAAGGAGGTGGCGCCGGAGCCCGTGGCGGGCACCGCGGTCCTGCACACCTACACGGTCAACCAGCAGGCGTGGCTCCCCGGCTTCGACCCGCCCTATGTCGTGGCCATCGTGGCGCTCCCCGAACAGGAGGGCCTGCGTCTCACCACCAACCTGGTGAACTGTGCGCTCGACGATGTCCGCATCGGCATGCCGGTGCGGGTCGTCTTCGAGGAGTGGGAGGACGTGTGGCTCCCGCTCTTCGAGCCGACGTGACCTCCGTGCTGGCCCAGGCCGCCCCCGACCCGGACCTGACCCGCCCCACCCTGGTCATCGCCGCCTGCGGGGTGATCATCGTCGTCACGGTGCTGGTCCAGGTCCTGCAGGCCCGACGTAGAGGGGCGTCATCCGCGTCCGACGAGGTCGACGAGCCGCAGTAGCTTCGCGGCGATGCGGCTCCGGTACTCCGACGAGGACGAGGCGTTCCGGGCCGAGTTGCTGACCTGGCTGGACGAGCACCCACCGCCCACGCCCGAGGCGCGGGTCGGCCGTCGCTCGAGCGCCGACATGCCCGACTGGGCCAAGCGCTGGCAGCGCACCCTCTTCGACGGTGGTTGGCTGGTGCCGGGCTTCCCGCCCGAGCGGGGCGGGCGCAACGCGACGACCGTCCAGCAGATGATCTACTTCGAGGTCTTCTCGGCCCTCGACATCCCCCGGTCGGTGAACCCCCAGGGCCTGTCGATCGTGGCCGCCTCGCTGCTGGATCACGGCACCGAGGACCAGATCGAGCGCTGGGCCCTGCCCACGCTGCGGGGCGAGCTGGCCTGGTGCATCGGGATGAGTGAGCCGGGGGCCGGCAGCGACCTGGCCGGCCTGTCCACCCGGGCGGTGCTCGACGGCGACGAGTTCGTGGTCACGGGCCAGAAGGTCTGGACCTCGGGCGCCCACCACGCCGACTGGTGCCTCTGCTACGTCCGCACCGACCCCGCTGCCCCCAAGCACAAGGGCATCAGCGCACTCATCATCGACATGGGCTCGCCGGGCATCACCTGCCGCCCGCTGCCCGAGCTGACCGGGCCCGACTACGCCGACTTCAACGAGGTCTTCTTCGAGGACGTGCGCGTGCCGGCGGACCACGTGGTGGGCGAGCTGAACGGGGGCTGGGCCATCACCCAGGGTTCGCTGGCCCACGAGCGAGCGATGCTCTGGATCGGCAACGCCACCAACCTCCAGCGCTCGGTCGTGGCCCTGCTCGAGCTGGGCGAGCGGCCGGGACCCGATGGCCGGCCGCTCAACGAGGACCCGGCCTTTCGGGACGACGTGGCCCGCTTGCACATCGACGCCCAGGCCGCCACGCTCATCGGCTACCGCGGCTTCGCGCTGGCCGCTGACGGCAAGCCGGCGCCCGAGCACGGGATCCTGAAGGCCTTCACCAGCGAGGCCGAGCGGGAGCTGGACCTGATCGCCGTCGAGGCGCTGGGCCCCGACGGGATCGACCAGGCCATACCCGGCCGGCCCGTGGTCCGCGAGGGTTCCTGGGCCGATCAGTACCTGCGAGCGTTCTCCGGCACCATCGCCGGTGGCACCAGCGAGATCCAGCGCAACATCATCGCCGAGCGGATCCTGGGCCTGCCCCGCCGCTGACCACCACCGCCTACCCCCGGAAGCTCAGCGGAGGGCCGGGAGGACCTCCCGGGCGAACAGCTGGAGGGTCTCGGGGGTGGCGAAGTCGGTGAAGGGGATCGTGAAGAGCTCGACGCCCCGGTCCACGTCGGCCCGGAGGGCGGTCGCCACCTCGTCGGGGGTGCCGGCGACGAGCCCGCCCCAGCTACCGAAGCGCCGCTCGGCCTGGGCCACGACCTCGTCCCGGTTCGCCGAGGACGCCGCCAGCCCGACGGGGCGCTGGAGCGACAGGCGGGCCGAGCCGGCCTTCGGGCGGAGCTCGTCGAGGCGGTCCACGGCGTAGGAGGGGCAGTTCCACCAGTCGGCGTGCCTCGCCACCAGGGGGAGCGTCAGTTGCTCACCGGCACCGCCCAGGTGGACCGGGATCCGCTCGCCATGGGGGGTCGGCCGCCCGACTGCCCCTCTCAGGGTGACGTGCTCCCCGTCGAAGTCGAACTCGTCGCCGGTGAACATCAGGGCGAGGACCTGCAGGGTCTCGTCGAGTCGGCGTGGCCCGCCCCCGGTTGGTGGCCTCGCCGAAGCCGAAGCGCTCGATCTCGGCGGGCACCGAGCCCCATCCGAGCCCGAGCTCCAAGCGGCCCTCGGAGATGACGTCGAGGGTCGCAGCCATCTTGGCCAGGAGGGCCGGGTGGCGGAAGGCGTCGCAGAGCACCAGGTGCCCCAGGTGGATCTGCTCGGTTGTGCCGGCCAGCGCACTGGCCAGCGTCCAGCCCTCGAAGCAGTCGTAGCCCGGCCCCGCGGGTGGGGTCAGGTGGTCCATGAACCACACCGAGTGGAAGCCCAGGGCCTCGGCCTGGTGGACCCGGTCCCGGATCGTCGGGAAGTCCATCCGCAGCTGGGGAAGGAACAGTCCGACGTCAGCACCCATCTCTCGATCCTGGCACGTACGCCGGCGATCTAGGTTCCGGTGGTGACCACACACGGGGTCGAGGGGAAGCGGATCGTCGTCACCGGCGCCGGGCAGGGGATCGGGTTGGGGATGGCCCGGCACCTGGTGGCCAATGGGGCCTTGGTCACGGTGGCCGACTGGAAGCAACACCGCCTCGAGCGGGGCCTCGCCTCGCTCGCCGAGCTGGACGCGGGGGAGCGGGTCCTGGGCACGATCACCGACATCCGCGACCAGCGGAGCGTCGAGGCGATGGTCGCGGCCACCGTCGAGCGCTTCGGCGGCGTCGACGGGCTGATCAACAACGCCCACACGTTCACCCCCAAGGCCGCGCTGCTGGAGGTCGAGGAGCAGGATCTCGACGTCAACCAGTCGACGGTCAAGGGCGCCTGGCACGCCATGCGGGCGGTGCACCCGCACATGGCTGCGCAGGGCTGGGGGCGCATCGTCAACTTCGCGTCGGCGGCGGGCATCACGGGGATGGCGGGCTACGGCGCCTACAACATGGCCAAGGAGTCCATCCGGGCCCTGACCCGCACCGCGGCGCGGGAGTGGGGGCGGGACGGGATCGTGGTCAACGCCATCGCTCCGGGAGCGGCGTCACCGCGGGGCAAGGACGCCGCGGCCCGGGACGAGGCCGGGTACCGCGAGTTCCTGAAGGACCACCCGATGGGGCGCCAGGGCGACCCCGAGGACGACATCGGCCCGGTCGCCCTGTTCCTCTGCTCCGACGCCTGCCGGTTCCTCACGGGCCAGACCCTCATGGTGGACGGCGGCGCCTTCCTGTGGGCCTGAGCCCCTGGTTCGGCAACGTCATCCTGGGCGTCGTCGATCTGGCGGCGACCGCCGAGCGCCTGCGCACGGTCGGCCTCGACGTCCAGGAAGGCGGCACCCATCCGGGCTTCGGCACCCGGAACATGGTCGTGCCCCTCGGGCGCAGCTACCTGGAGCTGCTGGCGGTCGAGGACCGGGCGCAGGCCGAGCAGTCGCTCTTCGGGCGCACGCTGCTGGCCCGGACCGCCGATGGCGACCGGCTCGTCCGGTGGTCGATCCGCACCGACCGCATCGACGAGGTGGCGGCCGACCTGGGCCTGGAGGTGGAGGACCGCTCGCGGCTCCACCCCGACGGCCGCACCCTCCGCTGGCGCTCGGCGGGCATGACGCCGTCGCTGCTCGACCCCTGCCGTCCGTTCTTCGTGCAATGGCCCGATGCGGACTGGCCCGGGGCCGAGCCAGCCCGGCCCACCGCGGCTGTGGGCGACATCACGGGCCTCGAGGTGACCGTTCCCGATCGCGATGCGGTCCGCGAGTGGACCCTTGGCCTCGACCTCCCGCTGACCGTTCGCGACGGGCCCAGCGATCTGACCGTGGTGACGGTGGAGGTCGACGGCCGGCCCTGGCGCCTCGGGGCCGAAGGCCGGCGGTAGCCGAGTCGGGTCGTCGGTGCGGAGCCGGTTGTCGGCTGGGCGGCGGCTCGTCGGGGAGCTACCGGTGGTCGGACTGATCGGTACCCGTTGCGAAGCGGCGCAGGTTGACGGCCGCGGGGCGGTGGTGCAGCGCCGATGGTGGTCGGCTCGACCACGGTGGGAGCGACCTTCACGTCGGGCAGCGGTGCTCCGGGCGCCATCGGGTCCGCGCGGGGTGAGGGCGGGACCAGGTTCCTGGGGTGGGTGGCGCAACCGGTCAGGGTGGACATCGGTGATGGGGGCCGCGGGTGAAGGTGCGGCCGTCGGGGCTGGTGGCGGTGAAGGTCCCGGTGTCGGGGTCGCGTTCGAGGGTCCAGCCCTTGTGGTGGGTGAGGTTGTGGTGCCGCCGGCAGAGCAGGCAGCCGTTGGCGAGGTCGGTGGGCCCGTCGTCCTCCCAGGGCTTCAAATGATGGGCGTCGCACCACTTGGGTTTGCGGTCACAGCCCGGGAACACACAGCCGCCGTCGCGGACCATGAGAGCTCGGCGTTGGCGGGGGGTGAAGCGGCGCTGCGTCCTTCCGTAGTCGAGGGGCTGACCCGGTCTTCGGGTCCCGGATCAGCCGGTGGATCCAGCCGGTGCACAACAGCACCGAGGCGACGGCGCGGAGGGCGGGGGTGCCGTCGGGGTACTGGCAGCGGCGGGCGGTGCGCAGGGCGTGCTCGCCTGCGGCGTGGTCCTGGTAGGGGGCCAACAGGTCCGCCATCGGGTCATCGCCGACATCCAGGGTCGAGGGGTCGGCGGTGAGTTCGGCCGCGGTGTGGGCATCCAGGATGATGTCGGCGCCGCCGGGGGTCATCGGTTCATCGCCCAGCTTGTCGGCCAGGGCCCGGCGGAAGATGTCGATGACGATGTCGTAGTGCCGCTCCTGCCGGGACCGGGGCCCTTCCGGGCAGTCGTCGGGATCGGGGGTGTCCAATGCCTCGATGGCCGCCCGGATGATCGCCGCGTCGTCCGCCGGGCCGAACAGCTCGGAGTGCGCGGAGCCGCCGTAGGTGTCCGCACTGGAGAACCGGCGCTTCGAGTCATCGGGCGGGGCGTGGTCATCGACGAGTTCGACCCACCGGCCCAGCACCTGACCGAAGTCCGCGGCCGACAGGTCCCTCGCGAGTTCCACGAACCCGTCCACCACGCCCGCGAACTCTGTCTCCCGGTTCTTCTCGGCCCGCCACAGGAGCCGGGCCTTGGCCACGGTGAGCTCGCCGCCGTCCATCCCGGCGGCCACCGAGGCGTGCTGGGCATAGAGGCGGGCGACCCGGAGCAGGCCGGTGGCTTCGGCTTTGGTGAGGGTGGTGTTGTTCTCGAGCCACGGGGTCGGTGACACCGCCCCGTCCTCCGCCCAGGCGGTGAGCCGATCCCACTGGGCGAGGCCCCGGACGAGTTCGACCTCCATGACCTCCGACAGGCCGACCAGGTCCCGGACCCGATCCGACAGCCCGAGAGGCGACCAGCCGGAACGGTCCTCCGCGGCGAGGTCCTTGACCCCGACCCGTAGCTCGGCGACCACGTCCTTCATGCCCCCCATTCTCTCCAGGGGGTGTGACAGTTATCGGCCAAATCGGGCCACTCCAAGGAAGAATTCCCGAGACTTCTTCGCGGGGCAGGTCAGTAGAGCCCGAGGTGGTCGGGCGGCCGGAAACCGAGGCAGGTAGGGAGTGTGGGCCGGTCCGGCCGGAGACATCCGGGCTCCGATGGATGACCGTCGGACACGGTCCGTGACATCCGACCCCGAACCGGGGCCGAGCAGACCCCGGACCCCTCCGAGATGACCCGCCCAACACCCCCTACGTGCCATCGGTTCCGTGACCCGCCGACGAGCTGAACCCCGAGCTGCCATCGAGCAAAACCACCGACCCCGAACCGGCCCGAGCGGGTGCCGAACCCGTTGAGACGACCCGCCGCCGCCCCCTACGTGCCGTCGGTTTCGTCACCCGAAGGCCGGCAACCTCGTGCAGAACTTCGGTGAGGGACGGACCCGGCTCGTGCGGGCGGTGGCCACGGAGGTCTGATCGGCCCTTCCCGGCGACTGACTACCGTGTCAGGTTTCTCCGGAGAGCAGGACTGAGGGGACCCGTGCCGATCCACTACGAGGACGCCGCTGACCACACCGTGGTCATCACCATCGACCGGCCCGAGGCCAAGAACGCCCTCGACCTCTACCACTTCCGGGACCTGGCGGCGGCGTGGCGCCGGTTCGCCGAGGACGACGACGCCTGGGCGGCGATCATCACCGGCGTCGGCCGCAACTTCATGGCCGGGGCGGACCTGAAGACCTACATCCCCCAGATCACCAGGCTCCACGAGGAGATCAACCAGGGGGGCGTCGACGAGATCGACGGCTGCAAGCTGCGGGACGGCACCGACGCCGTCCTCCGGGGCACCAAGATCTACAAGCCGATCATCGCGGCGGTGAACGGGCCTTGCGTGGCCGGGGGCATGGAGATGCTCGGGGGGATCGACATCCGCATCGCCACCACCAATGCCCGGTTCGGTGTCATGGAGCCCAAGCGGGGTCTGTTCGCCGGCGGGGGCACCACGGTGCGCCTGCCCCGGCAGCTCGCGTTCCCGGCGGCGATGGAGTTCCTGCTAACCGCGGAGGCGTTCCCGGCCGAGCGGGCGCTGGACCTGGGCCTCCTCAACGAGATCGTCGGGGAGGAGGAGCTGCTGGACAAGGCCCGGGACTGGGCCGCCCGCATCAACGCCAACGGCCCCCTGGCCGTGCGGGCGACCAAGGAGAGCGTCCTGCGGGGCCTGGCCACCGACATGCGGGAGGCCTACAAGATCGAGTCCGAGCTGGGGTCGGTGGTCTTCGGCAGCGAGGACGCCAAGGAGGGGCCCAAGGCCTTCGCCGAGAAGCGCGCCCCGAACTGGCAGGGGAAGTAGCCGGCCCGTGGCGGTCGACCCGCGGAGCCCGTGTGTCATCGGGGTGGCCCAGTTCGTCTCGCGCCCCGAGGACGGGCCCTGTCCCGAACCGCTGGCGATGTGGGAGCAGGTCGTCCGGGACGCGGCGGCCGACAGCCGACGCGACCGGTGACGTGTTGGGCTCGGTCGGCAGCCTCCAGGTCGTCTACTGCCAGAGCTGGCAGTACGACGACGCCCCCGGGCGTCTGGCCGCCGCGCTCGGCATCGACCCTGTCCATCGCCAATACTCCGGTATCGGGGGCACGACACCCCAGAGCCTGGTCAACGACCTCGGCGCGGCCATCCTGGCTGGCGACGTCGACGTCGGGGTCGTCTGCGGGGCGGAGGCCCTCGACACCAAGCGCCGGCTGAAGAAGGCCGGCGAGAAGCCGGCGTGGAGCCACCGCGACCCCGACCCGCCGCCGTTCCCCTTCGAGGCGCCCTTCCACCCGGCCGAGGTGGCCCACGAGGTCTTCCAGGCGTACCTGACCTTCCCGCTGTGGGACGTCGCCCGCCGGGCCCACCTCGGCGTCGATCCCGTGGCCTACCGACGGGCCATCGGCGAGCTCATGGCCCCCATGACGCGGGTGGCGGCGGCCAATCCCTACGCCTGGTTCCCCCTCGAGCGCTCGGCCGAGGACCTGGTCCACCCCACCGCCGAGAACCGGATGGTCGCGTATCCGTACACCAAGTACACGGTGTCGATCATGGACGTCGACATGGCGGGGGCCCTCGTCCTGGCCAGCCACGAGGCCGCCGACCGCCTGGGCGTGCCCGCCGAGCAGCGGGTCTACCTGCGGGGCTGGGCCTACGGCTGTGACCCGGTGTACGTGGCCGAGCACGCCGAGCCGTGGCGATCGCCGGCCATGGCCGAGGTGTACACCGCCGCTCTGCGGCGCGGCGGGCCTGGGGGTCGACGACCTCACCCACCTCGACCTCTACTCGTGCTTCGCCTCGTCGGTCCACCTCGCCCTCGACGCGCTGGGCCTGGCGCCCGACGACCGCGGGGCGTCACGGTGACCGGCGGACTGCCCGTTCGCCGGCGGGGCAGGCAGCAACTACCAGACCCACGCGATCGCCGCGATGGTCGACGCCCTCCGGGCCGATCCCGGCTCGGCGGGGCTGGTGACCGGCGTCGGCATGCACCTGACCAAGCACGGGGCCGGCCTCTACAGCACCGAGCCGCGCCCGGTGACGCCGCCCGATCCGGCCGCCCTCCAGGCGAGCCTCGACGCCGCCCACCCGCCCGTGCCGATCACCGACACGGCCGAGGGACCGGCCACCGTGGTCACCTACTCGGTCGTCCACGGCCGGGACGGTTCCGCCGAATCCGGTCTCGTGGTGTGCGCCCTCCCGGACGGCTCGCGCACCTACGCCCGGGTGGAGGACGCCGACGTCTTGGTCGAGATGGAGGCCACTGAGTGGGTCGGCACCGAGGTGGAGCTGCGCACGGGCGAGGGTGGCCGCAACCGGCTCCGTCCGAGGTCCTGACCGCCTGGTCCTCGTCGCTCGTCGACGATCCCTTCCCTCGCGGCGACGTACCGGTCGTTCCGAGCCGGGAAACCCGCTGAAGGGGAGGGTCCACGAGCTCGTGACCGACGCCGGTGGCTACCGTCGCCCCGTGCAGGAGAAGACGGTGCTCATCACCGGTGGCAACGCGGGCCTCGGCCTCGAGACGGCGGTGGCCCTCGCCGCCCTGGGGGCCTCGGTGACCATCACCGCCCGGGATCCGGCCCGGGGCGAGGCGGCCCGAGCCGAGATCGTCGAGCGCTCCGCGTCCGAGGCCGTCGAGGTCATGGCCCTGGACCTGGCCTCGATGGCGTCCATCCGGTCCTTCGCCGCCGCCTTCCTCGACACCCACCCCCGCCTGCACGTCCTGGTCAACAACGCCGGGCTCATCCTGAGCGAACGGACCGAGACCGAGGACGGCTTCGAGACCACCTTCGGGGTCAACCATCTCGGCCACGTGCTGCTGACCGACCTGCTGCTCGACCGGCTGAAGGCCAGTGCCCCGGCCCGGATCGTGGTGGTGGCCTCCGACGCCCACAAGTTCGCTCTCGACGGCCTGAAGTTCGACGACCTCCAGTGCCACGGGCACTTCTGGTCCTACCGGGTCTACGGGCGGTCGAAGCTGGCCAACATCTACTTCATGCGGGCACTGGCCAAGCGCCTGGAGGGCACCGGGGTGACGGTCAACGCCGTGCACCCGGGCAGCGTGGCCACCCGCTTCGGCCGCGACGGCGACACCCGGCTGTCCACTGCTGTCACCACCGCCGTGGCCCGCCCGTTCTCCCGGACCCCCGAGGAGGGGGCCCGGACCCAGGTCGTGGTCGCCAGCGACCCCGGTCTCGAGGCGGTGTCGGGCACCTACTTCTGCAACTCGAAGCCAGCCGACAAGCGGCTCTCCCGGGTCGCCCGCGACGACGAGGCCGCCGAGCGCCTCTGGACCGTGAGCCGGGAGCTCCTCGGCCTCACCCCCTGACCGGAGCGGCGGCGGGGCTACTGTCCGAGAGGTGAGCGACGCCGGCGATCCCACCCAACTGGAGACGCCGGCGGTCCCCGGCCCGGACCCCGGCGGCGACGCCCCCCGAGGGGACACCGGTGACGCCCGGCGGTGACCCCACCGGCGACCTCCACGTCGCGGTGCCGCCCCAGCCCCCACCGCCGGGTGGCGGCGACGGCGACGGCTACGGCGGTGGTGGCGGTGGCGGCTCCGGCCCGGGTCCCGAGGAGGGCGACGAGCCGCCCTGGTACAAGGCCACCTCGGTGATCGTCCTCGGCGTGATCATCCTCATCCTGGTGGTGGCGATCGCCCTCGCCCTGGCCTCCGGCGGTGGCGACGACGGCGGTGGCGACGACACCACGACGACCGAGGAGACGACGTCGACCACCGGCACCTCGACCACGTCCAGCTCGACCACCAGCTCCACGACCACGAGCACGACGACGAGCACGACGACCACGACGACCACCACCACCACGACGACCACGACGGCGCCGCCGCCCACGACGGTCCCGCCGACGACGGTCTGACGCCGGCTTGACGTTCGGCAGGTGGGGGCCGGGCCTCGTCGGGCCGCGGGGCCCGGCGGCGAAGGGGCCGGTAGGTTCGACGGCACCCGATCCCGGACCGGAGAACCCATGACGGCTTCCCGCCGCCGCGCCACCCTCCTCTGCACCGCGCTCGTCGCCCTGGCTCTGGTCGCGGCTGCGGCGCCGTCGGCCGCCGTGCGGACGGCTCCCGCCGCCGGGCGGGCGGGGGACACGTTGACCCTCGTGTCGAACCGGCGGGGCGAGGTGATCGTTGCCCTCGATGCGCCGCGTGACGGCACCATCTGGATGTCGCCGTCCAACCGCGGCACCGACCCGGCCTCCGGCCGGAACGCCACCCGGGGGCGGGTCGAGTCCGTCGATCCCGACGCCACGGTCCCCCGATCCGGCCCGACCACCCGGAGCGTCATCGGCGAGGACGACCGGCGGCTGCTGACCGCCACGACGGTGTACCCCAACCGCGCCATCGCCCACCTCACGATGGACCTCAGCCCCAACGGCGACCTCGGCAGCTACCTGTGCACCGGCTTCCTCATCGACCGCAACACCCTGCTGACCTCGGGGCACTGTGTGCACGAGGGGGGGACCGGTTCGACGTCGGACTTCGCCACCAACATGACCATCACCCTCGGGCGGGGGAGGGGCGGCAACCCCGACGCGGCGCCCTACGGGACCTGCCGGGCCGGCGAGCTCCTCACCACGCCGGGGTGGATCGACGGCGCCGGCGAGGGTCAGGACTACGGGATCGTCCAGCTGACCAACTGCACGGTGGCGAACGTCGGCCGGCGGACGGGCTGGTTCGGCTATGTCGCCGTGCAGGGGCGGAGCACGCTGACCTTCACCCCGGCCAACGTCCGGGGCTACCCGGGCCTGCCGCCCCGGGGGCTGAACGGGACCCTGTGGACCCACAACGGGCAGGTGCTCCACTCGTCCTGGGCCATGGCCTTCTACCGGACCGACACCACCGGCGGGGAGTCCGGCTCACCGGTGTACCAGCCCGGTCGCCCCTGGTGTGGCGCGTGCGCGCTGGCCATCCACGGCTACGGTGCCGGCCACGGCGTGTTCCCCCACACCACCCTGAACCACGGGCCCCGGATCACCGTGGCCCGGTTCCAGGCCATCCGGGAGGTCGCCGGGGCCAACGGCTGAGGGCTACAGCCCGGAGGGTCGGCCGACGATCTAACCTCAGGTCCAGCACGTTCCACGAAAGGCGGAGGTCCCCATGTCACGGTCCACCAAGCGGGTCGCGGTCATCGCCGCGCTCGCCCTCGTCGCCGGGTTGAGCGTGCTCACCGCCGGCAGCCCTGCGGCCAGCCAGGCCCCGGCGGAGCCCGCCCCGCCGACCCTGGAGGCGATCACCCTCCCCGAGGGTTACTCCCCGCCCGCCGTGGAGGCGGGCACCACGCAGGTCAGCCCGGCCTACAACCCGGGGGCCGAGGTCGCGACCACCCCGGAGCAGAACGACGGCGAGGCCGGCGATCCCCTGGAGGCCTTCGCCGAGTCGGTCATCGGCGCCGACGGCCGCGTGCCGATCGGGAACACGACCCTCTACCCGGCCCGGGCCATAGGCCAGATCGAGGGCAGTGACGACTTGGCGGGCAGCTACATCTGCACCGGCTGGCTCATCGACCGGAACACCATCCTCACCGCCGGGCACTGCCTCTATCCGACGGCCAACAACCTCGCCACTTCGGCCGAGTTCTTCCCCGGCCGCAACGGCACGACCGACCCGTACGGCTCGTGCTTCCTCACCACCGTGTTCGCCCCCCAGGAGTGGATCGTCAACCAGAACGAGTACAACGACTGGGCCGTCGCCCACCTCAACTGCAACATCGGCGACACGGTCGGCTGGTTCGGCTACTTCAGCCTCGCGGGCAAAACGGCGCTCCGCCACGTCCCGGCCCGGGTCCAGGGCTACCCCGGTGACCAGACCTTCGGGACCATGTGGGGCATGGGCGACCGCATCGAGGCCTCCCAGAAGAAGATGGTCTTCTACGACATCGACACCTTCGGCGGCCAGTCCGGCTCGCCCGTCTACCAGCCGAACCGGGTGGCGTGCGGCGGGCCCTGCGGCATGGCCATCCACGCCTACGGCAACAACCACTCCACCGGCCCGCACGTGCCGTACAACCACGCGCCGCGTATCACCAACCCGCGCTACGGCCTCATCACCGACATCGCCAACGACAACGGTTGAGGCGTTCGCTCGTCGCCTGCGCCCTCGCGGCCGGCTTGGTCCTCGTGACCGCCGGCTGCGGGGGCGACGACGGCGGTGACGAGGTCAGCACCACCGGGGCCACCGAGCCGGTCACGTCGGTGACCACTGCGCCGGGCGAACCGGTGACCGTGGCCGAGGTGGCCGACCTGCCCGACGGCACCACGGTCACCGTCCGCGCCTACGTGTTCCAGCCCGACGAGGGGGCCACGGTCATGTGCGACGTGTTCGGCGAGTCCTACCCGCCCGCCTGCGTCGGTCCCACCCTGGTCACCAACGGGCTCGACGTGAACGCCCTGCCCGGTCTGGAGTCGACCTCAGGAGGCGATGTGGTCGCCCCGGCCACCTGGACCACCGAACCCGTCGAAGTCACCGGCACCCTCGCCGACGGCGCCCTCCAGGTCACCTGACGCGCCGCCCCTCGTTCTGGCTCCTGATCCTCCGCCCATAGGCGGAGGATCAGGAGCCAGTTCGCCCTCGAGGCGGAACGTGTTGACGTAGTCGATGCGCAGGGCGGGGTGCCAGGCCCAGGCGTCGTACTCCGGCGTCCCGGGTGGGCCGAGCTGCTCCTGCACCAGCGGGGTCATGGCCCGGTAGGTCGACTCGGGGTCGTCGCTGGCCATCTCGTAGAGGTGGAGGTACCGGGGCTCGCCGCCCCCCACCCGTTCGTAGGGCGTGATCATCCGGTAGCCGGGGACCGCGGCCTCGGCGATGTGGCGGAGGTGGACGAAGTCGCCCCAGTCCCGCAGGGCCTGGGCCTCCTCGTCGGATCGGGGGCTGATCAGGACCAGCAGCAGTCCGTTGACGGGCTCGGGGCCCAGGGTGCCCTGACCGGGTCGCGCGGTGGCGACGAGGTGGAGGCCGGTGACCCCGTTCGCCGGCGGCGGCGGAACGAAGGCCGCGTCCACCTCGTGCAGGCCGAGGGTGGTGAACTCGCGGAGGCGGCGGGGCAGGTCGTCACGCTCGGGGTGCTGGTTGGACCACCAGGTCGATCGCTCCACACCGGGGAGGCCGGCCACCAGCGGGGACCGCTCCCGGCCGTAGGCCTCGGGCGGCCCGTCGGCCAGCTCCAGGTACAGCGCCCCCGGGCGGCGGTCCTCCACGTCGATGGAACCTACTGCCGCGCGGGGAACCTATTCTGCGCCGATGCCCACCGATCCCGCCCTGGCCGACGAGCTCGTCGCCACCGTCCGTGGCTGGGTGGCCAAGGACGTCATCCCCTTCGCCTCCGAGTTCGAGCACGCCGACGAGTTCCCCGAGGCCATGGTCCAGCAGATGCGGGAGTTCGGCCTGTTCGGGGCCACGATCCCCGAGGAGCACGGGGGCCTCGACCTCGACGTGCTGACCTACGCCCGCCTGGTCGAGGAGCTGGCCTACGGCTGGATGTCGCTGTCGGGGATCCTCAACACCCACACGATCGTGGTCAACCTGGTCAAGCGGTTCGGCACCGATGAGCAGCGGGCGCGGTGGTTGCCGGGGATGGCGACGGGGGAGATCCGGGGCGCGTTCTCGCTGTCCGAGCCCGACTCCGGCAGCGACTCCCAGGCCCTGCGCTGCAAGGCCGTGCCCGACGGCGACGAGTACATCGTGGACGGCACCAAGATGTGGGTGACCAACGGGGAGCGGGCCCAGGTGGTGGCCCTGGCCGCCCGGACGCCCGAGGGCATCACCTGCTTCATCATCGGCAAGGAACCGGGGCCGCGCTTCGAGGGCATCTCGGTCAGCCGCAAGATCGACAAGCTCGGCTACAAGGGCCTGGAGACCGTCGAGATGGCCTACGAGGGCCACCGCATCGGCGCGGACACCGTGCTCGGCGGCCCCGACAACCTCGGCAAGGGCATGCACCAGATCCTCAGCTCGCTCGAGCTGGGCCGCATCAACATCGCGGCGCGGGCCGTCGGGGTCGCCCGGGCCGCCTTCGACGCCGCCCTGGCCTACGCCCAGCAGCGGGAGACCTTCGGGGTCCCCATCGCCAAGCACCAGGCCATCCAGTTCAAGTTGGCGGACATGGCCACCAAGCTCAAGGCCTCCCAGCTGCTCGTGCGCGACGCGGCGGAGATCCTCGAGTCCGGGGTGCGCGCCGACGTCGAGGCCGGCATGGCCAAGCTGTTCTGCTCGGAGACGGCGCTGGAGATCGCCACTGAGTGCATGCGCATCCACGGCGGCATGGGCTACACGGCCGAGCTCCCCGTCGAGCGCTACTACCGGGACGCCCCGCTGATGATCATCGGGGAGGGCACGAGCGAGATCCAACGGGTGGTGATCGCGCGCGGGCCTGCTGCGGCGGGCCGAGGCCGGCGAAGCCGTCATCTGATGCTGGATCGCCTCTGGCGCTGCCTGACCCGGGCCGACCGTGTCGTGGTGATCAGCCGGCAGGCGGGATGAGCACCTGGTCGATGACGTGGATGATGCCGTTGCTGGCGACGACATCGGCTTGGGTCACCGTCGCGTCGTTGATCATCACCGTCTCGCCGTCCACGGTGACGTCCACCTCGGCGCCGTTCACGGTGGCCACGGACTGACCGTCGAGGCCGACAACATCGGCGGCGGGAACCTCGCCCTCGATCACGTGGTAGGTCAGGATCGACGTGAGGGTCTCGGTGTCGGCGAGGAGCTCCTCCGCGGTCAGGTCGAGGTCGGTCAGGGCGGCCTCGAACGTGGCGTCGGTGGGGGCGAAGACGGTGTACGGCCCCTCACCCTGCAGTGTCTCGGTCAGTCCGGCGGCCTCGAGTGCGGCGAGCAGGGTGGTGAAGTCGCCGGCGGAAGTCGCGGTGTCGACGATGTCGGCCTCAGGGGCGGTCGTGGTGGGCGGCAGCGTGGGCACGGTGACCTGGTCGGGGCTGTCGCCGCTGATCGAGGGGGTGGCGGGCTCGTTGTCACTGCAGGCCGTCAGCCCCAGGCCCGTCAGGGCGAGGAGGGCGACCAGGGCGCCGAGCACCCGTCGACGGGGGCGAGGGGTGAGAACAGGCGAATCCACGCCTGTGGAACTACCACTTCCGGTGGGGTTCACGCCAGACTGAGGGCGTGCCCTGGCTCTTCCTCGTCGCCGCCACCGTCGGCCTCCTCTTCACCATCAACGCCTTCCGGCCCGTCCGGCGCAACCGCTGGTTCTTCGGCCAGAGCTTCTTCGCGGCCTGGCTGACCACCGAGCTGGCCGGTCACCACCTGTTCTGGCAGGCGGTGCTCACCGTGTTCTGGATCTCGGTCGGCGGCCTCGAGTCGTGGCCGGGCTGGCTGGCCCTGGCCCTCACCTTCGTGTCCTGGGTGGGGCTCGCTGTCCTGCTCCGCCAGGGCCACCGCGCGGTGATCCAGATGCAGGACGCGCTGGGTGATCTCCTACCGGTCGGCTCCGCGCCGAGCGTGCCCTTGAGCCAGGTCCTGCTCCCCGTGCGGTCACAGCGCAAGGGGGTGAAGCGGGAGCGCAACATCGAGTTCGCCCGGGCCGGCGGCCGTGTCCTGCGCCTCGACGTCTACCGGCCCGAGGCGCCCGCTCCGGGCCGGCGCCCCGCGATCCTCCAGGTCCACGGCGGCGGCTGGGTCATCGGCGACAAGCGCGAGCAGGGCATCCCCCTCCTCGGCCACCTGGCGGCCAACGGCTGGGTCGGGTTCAACGCCAACTACCGGCTGAGCCCTGCGGCCACCTGGCCCGACCACCTGATCGACCTCAAGCGGGCGGTGGCGTGGATCCGCGAGCACGCCGACGAGTACGACGTGGACCCGGACTTCATCGCCGTGACAGGCGGTTCCGCCGGCGGGCACCTGACCGCCCTGCTGGCGCTCACCGCGGGCGACCCCGCCTACCAGCCCGGCTTCGAGGGAGCCGACACCTCGTTCCAGGCCGCCGTGCCCTTCTACGGGGTCTACGACTGGACCAACCGCCTGGGAGCGGGCCACCCGGACATGCTCCGTCTGTTCCTGGAGCCCTGGGTGATGAAGGCCTTCTACGCGGACGAGCCCGAGAAGTTCCGGGCCGCCTCACCGATCGACCAGGTCAACGCCGGCGCCCCGCCGTTCCTCGTGCTCCACGGCGACAAGGACACCCTGGCGCCGGTCGAGGACGCCCGCCTCTTCGTCGAGCGCCTCCGGGAGGTGAGCCCCGAGCCCGTGATCTACGGCGAGTTGGTCGGGGCCCATCATGCCTTCGACCTCTTCGTGTCGACCCGGGCCAAGCCGGTCATCGAGTCCGTCGAGCGCTTCCTCACCGCCGTGCACGCAGAGGCCCAGGGGCACGGGCCCGCGGTGCCGGAGGCCGACATCGAGGTCAGCGGGCGGGGGGGCAGCGACGCCGAGGTCCTCACCCGGTAGCAACTCCTCAAGGTCCGGGGGCCGTTGACCGACGGGACCCTCATGGTGTTGCTGCTGGGAACAGCGATCGGGGTCCTCGTGACGGGCGCCGCGGCCGGCGCCCGTCACCGGGCCCGTAACCGCTGGGTGAGTCCCTACGCCAGCCTGGCCTCGGCCATGCGAGCCGTGACCCGCACCAAGGCCAGCGAGTTCCGGCCGACCGCGGGCCTCGTGGCCCTGCGTCCGGCCCCGCAGCCCCACCGCGCCGACGTGGTCGACCTCGGCCACGCCCGCGCCCTCCGCCAGTCCGTCTGAGCCCTGCCGGCTCCGGCTGGCTTCGACGGGAACGCGTTCCACTACGTTGTCTCCTGCTCCGGGCGATGATGCCCGGACTTCGGAACCCAGGAGATCAAGCATGCGCGGAGCGCTGATGCGCAACACCGGTGACGAGGGCCTCGAGATCGTCGACGGTCTCGAAGCCGGCGAGCCCGGCCCCGGCCAGGTCAAGGTGAAGATCGTCGCGACAGGCGTGTGCCACTCGGACCTGTCGGTCCTGAACGGCACCATCCCCCAGCCGCCGCCGGTGATCCTCGGCCACGAGGGGGCCGGCATCATCACGGCCGTGGGCGAGGGCGTTCCCGGCCTGGCCGAGGGTGACCACGTCATCATCGCCTGGTCGCCGCCCTGCGGGCTCTGCGTGGACTGCGTCGACCGGAAGTCGCCGCACCTGTGCCAGGCCTTCCTGTTCAACATGGCCATCCCGAAGTACACCCTCGACGGCGCCGACATCTACGGCATGGCCGGTGCCGGGACCTGGGCCGAGGAGACGGTCATGCCCTGGCAGGCCGCCATCAAGATCGACGATGACGTGCCCTTCGAGGTCGCCTCGCTCATCGGCTGCGCGGTGATGACCGGTGTCGGCGCCGCCATCAACACCGCCAAGGTGGTGCCCGGCTCCTCGGTCGTGGTCTTCGGCTGCGGCGGCGTGGGCATCAGTGTGATCCAGGGGGCCCGGGTCTGCGGCGCCGCCGAGATCGTGGCCGTGGACCTGGTCGACGACAAGCTGGAGACCGCCAAGAAGTTCGGTGCCACCCACGCGGTGAAGCCCGACGACCTGGGCGCCCTCCAGGCCGAGCTGACCGGCGGGGCCGGCTTCGACTACGCCTTCGAGGCGATCGGCAGCCCGGTGACCATGCGGGCCGCCTACGACGCCATCCGGCGAGGCGGCATGGCGGTCATCGTGGGCGTCGGCCGGGCCGAGCAGACCTTCGAGCTGAGCGCGTTCGAGATGTTCTACAGCGAGAAGACGTTGGTGGGCTCGTACTACGGCTCCACCGACGTGCGTTCGGACTTCGCCCGGATCATCCGCCTCTGGCGGGCCGGCAAGCTGGACCTCGAGGCCATGGTCACCCGCACCATCGCCTTGGACGACATCAACGACGCCCTCGGCGCCATGGAGCGCGGCGAGGTCGTCCGCCAGGTCATCACGCTCTGATCCCACGAACCCGTCCGGAAGGGACCCGTCCCCGGGAGCGCCGACACCCGTGTCCATCCTGCAGGCCCGAGCGCTGACCGTCGTCGTTCTCCTGCTCGCGGCCGCCGCCGCGTGCGGGGGGGAGGACGGCGGGTCCGACACCGTCGACGACGGCGATCCCGAAGCGTTCTGCGAGCGCCTCCAGGAGCTCGACGAGTCAGGCGACCTGGATCTCGACGACGCTGAGGCGGTCGAGGCCTTCGACGATCTCGTCGACCTGGCGCCCGAGGAGATCGACAGCGACGCGAACCGCATCCAGCGGGCGTTCGAGGAGCTGTCCGAGCTCAACGAGGACGATCCGGATGCCTTCGGGGCGGCCTTCGAGATCATCCTCGACCCTCGTCTGACCAGCTCGCTGGAGGACTTCGCCGAGTACGCCGAGGACGAGTGCGGCCTGGAGGTGGAGGAGCCCGATGCCCTCGGGGACTTCAGCGACGACCTGAGCGGAGACCTCACCAGCGACTTCAGCGACGACTTCTCGGGTGACCTCACCGACGACCTCTCCGATGACATCTCGCCCGCCTCCGAGCTGAGGGCGTACCTCGAGGCCGAATATCCCGACTACAGCAGGCTCGCGACCGGCATCGGCACCGTCGAGACCGGCGAGGCCGCGGTACAGGTGACCCTGAGCCTGGGCCAGACCACGGACGCGGACACGGCCGTGGCGATCTGTGAGGCCACCGTCGAGTGGGCTGGAGACGTCGAGTTGGAGGCCATCGAGGTCGAGGTCGAGGACCAGGAGGACATCGTCTTGGCGACGGGTGACCTCGACGGCGGGTGCGAAGCGGCATGATGTGTCCCCCGCCGTCATCGAGGAGCTGAGCATGCGCATCGTCGTCGACTACGACCTGTGTGAGAGCAATGCCATCTGCATGGGCATCGCCCCCGAGGTCTTCGAGGTGCGCGAGGACGACTTCCTCTACGTGCTCGACGAGACGCCGGGCGAGGAGCTGCGGGCCAAGATCGAGGAGGCCGTCCGACGCTGCCCGAAGCAGGCCATCAGCATCGCTGAAGACTGAGGCCCGACACTGGAGACCGTCGCCGTCGTCGGCGGCTCGCTGGCCGGCCTTCGGGCGGCCGAGACGCTTCGCGAGGACGGCTACGACGGCACCATCGTCATCGTCGAGGCCGAGGACCAGCCGCCCTACGACCGGCCGCCCCTCTCCAAACAGATCCTGGCCGGCACCTGGGAGCCCAGTGACGGCCGCTTGCCCGTGGACGTCGACGCGTTGGTGGTCGACTGGGAGCGCGGGCAGCGGGCTACCGGCCTGGACCTGAGCGACCGCCGGCTGGCGCTGGCCGACGGGCGCACCATCGCCTTCGACGGCCTGGTCATCGCCACGGGCGCGGCACCCCGCCACCTGCCCGGCAGCGGCGGCCTGGCCGGGGTCCATGTCCTGCGCACCCTGGCCGACTGCCTGGCCATCAAGGCCGACCTCGACGCGGCCCCGGGTCGGGTGGTCGTGGTCGGCGCCGGGTTCATCGGCTCGGAGGTGGCCGCCACCTGCCGCGAGCAGGGCCACGAGGTCACCGTCGTCGAGGCCCTGCCCGTGCCCATGGAGCGGATCCTCGGCACCGACCTGGGGTCACTGACCGCCGACCTGCACCGGGATCACGGTGTCCGGGTCCGGCTCGGGGTCGGCGTCGAGGCCCTCGAGGGCGGCGACCGCGTGGAGCGGGTGTGCCTGGCCGACGGCTCAGTCGTCGACGCCGATGTCGTCGTGGTCGGCATCGGGGTGACGCCGTCGACGGGCTGGCTGGAGGGCTCCGGCCTGGCGCTGGACAACGGTGTGGTCTGTGACGAGACGCTGCTGGCTGCCCCGGGGGTGGTCGCCGCGGGCGACATCGCCCGGTGGCCGAACGCCCGCTTCGGTGAGGTCATGCGGGTCGAGCACTGGGAGAACGCCCTGGAGCAGGGCGCGGCGGCGGCCCGTCGGCTGCTGGCGGGCGCCGGACCCGGCGAGCGGTTCGAGCCGGTCCCGTGGTTCTGGTCCGACCAGTACGACCGCAAGATCCAGTTGGCCGGCCGTTCAGGCCCCGACGACCTGGTCCGCGTCGTGCACGGCTCGGTCGACGAGCGCCGCTTCGTGGCCCTCTTCGGCCGGGGCGGCCGGGTGGTCGGCGTGCTGGGGGTGAACCGTCCCCGCCACGTCATGCAGTGGCGAAACCGCATCCTCGAGGGGATCAGCTGGGAGGACGGCCTGGCCCTGGCCGCGGCCGAGGAGGCCGGTTGACCGTCACCACCGCCTGTCTGCTGGTGGTCTTCGGCGTTTACGCCGCCGGCAACTGGTGGGCCGTCGAGGCGGGCAACCAGCGGCTGGAGTGGCTGTGCAAGCCGGCGGCGATGGTGGCCCTCGTCGGGGCCGCCATCGCCCTGTCACCCGACGACCCCGCGGTGAAGACGGCATTCATCATCGGCCTGGTGCTGTCGCTGGCCGGCGACGTCTTCCTGATGCTGCCGTCGGATCGCTTCCTGTACGGCCTCCTGGCCTTCTTCGGCGCCCACCTGGCCTATGTCGTCGGCTTCGTCCTCGCCGGCCTGGAGCCGGGCCTGTTGCTCGTCGGCCTCGTGGCCGTCGCCGCCGGAGTCGTCCTCGTGGGTCGCCCGCTGGTCCAGCGGGTGAAGGCCGGGGACCAAGCCGAGTTCACCACGCCGGTCATGGCCTACATGGGGGTCATCTCCGCCATGGTGGTGACCGCCTTCGGTGCGGGCAACCCCTTCGGCATCGGCGGGGCGCTCAGCTTCTATGCCTCCGACGCCACGCTGGGCTGGAACAAGTTCGTCACCGAGCTCCCCCACGGCCGCCTCACGGTGATGGTCACCTACCACCTCGGCCAGTTCCTGCTCGTCCTGTCCCTGATCTGAGGCCGACGGGCCGGAGGAACGACACCGACGCAACGACGGGGGCGTGCGATCGGGCCGCCGGCCGTCGGGGACATTCGGTCGGGTTGGGCCGGTCGGGATCTCACCCTCCGTCGTCGTCTCACTCGGGCCGTTCGTTCTCAGCGCAGACAGCCGCGCCACACGCGGTTGTGTGCGCCGAGTTCGACCGGGCGCGGTGCACAGGGTCGATCTGGGCGGCAGACGGCCACGGAGGGTGGCGAGACAAGCCGGAAGGGCGCCGCCGGAGCCCGGCGCGAGGACCAGGCCACCCGTGGTTGCCATCGGTTTCGTCTGCCCCTGGGCTCGAGCCCTACGGCCACTCGAGGGTCAGACACCGGTGGTCGAGCCGGCCGGGGGACCAGTAGCCCCAGGCGCCGCCCGCGGCCCGGCGGGAGTGCTCGGTCCAGGTGATGGCGTCGCCCCGGCCGACCCGGCGCACGACCTGGCGGAGGCCGCCCTCGTACACCACGTAGCCGGTCCAGGTCCCGGGGTGGTCCTTGGGCGAGCCGGTCTCGGTGATGACCACGTGGCGGTGACGGCGGGTGGTGTGGCGGTGGGTGTGGCCGCTGGCCACCAACGCGGCGGGGCTGGCGTCGGCCACGGCGTCGAGGAAGCGACGGGCCAGCGGGCCGGGCACCCCCGGGGGCCAGAGGACCGAGAAGGGCAGGCGCAGGAGGTGGTGGTGCAGGATCACGAGCGCGGGCCGGCCGTCGAGGGCGTCGGCCATCCCGGCGACCGCGTGGTCGAGGCGGGGGGTGTTCACGTCCAGCGTGGTCGAGTCGATGAGCGCCACTCGCAGGCCGGGGAGGTCGACGGTGTGCACCCGTTCTTCGGGCCGGGTGAGGCCGAGGCGACGGAAGGCCTCAGGATGGTCGACCTCGCGGTACGGCTTGACCTCGTGGTTGCCGGGCACGGCCTCGACGGGCAATCCGGCCTCGGCCAGGACCTTGCCCAGCAGGTCGTACTCGTCGGCCGTGCCCTGGTCGACCATGTCCCCCTTGAGGATGAGGTGCTCGGCGCCCCAGGCCCGGCCCTCGGCCAACGCCGCCCGGGTGCAGCGGAGGGTGTGGATCTCCTCGACCGGGTCGGGCTCGCGCATCTTGCGGACCAGGCCGAAGTGGTCCTGGCCCAGGTGCATGTCCGACAGGGTCATGAAGCGGTAGAGCTCCCGACCCGGTGGCGGCGCGACGGTCCACGCGGTGAGCGATCGATCGGCGACCTCGACGGTGTAGGTGGTGTCGGGGGCCAGGCCGACGAGGTCGGCGACCCCGGGTCCGCCGTCGGACTCGATGCCGACCTCGGCCACGACGTCGCCCCCGCCGGTGATGGCGCGCGCGGTGATCTGGCCCGGCCCCATGGCCGCCCAGCTCAGCTGGACGGCGTCGGGCTCGACGGCGAAGACCTGCAGACGTCGGGCACGGATCACCCGGTGCCCGTCGGCCGCAAGAGGTGCACTTCCAGCCGATCGGCCTCCCGGGCGCGGTGCGCCACGTTCACCCGGAGCCGTTCCCGGGCCTGCTGCAGCTGCTTCTCGCCCTGGGGGACGGGGTGGTCGTCCAGCCAGGCCTCGATCCCGTCGGCCAGCGCGCCGTCGTCCAGGGCCCGGATCCCCCCGAGCATCCGGGAGATGCTGTTGGAGGGGAAGCGGGCGTTGGCCTCGTCCCAGTGCTCGGTGATCCAGGCCCAAGCGTCGGCGCCGCGCTCGCGGTTGGTCAGGGCCCGCCGGATCACGTAGGGCGCGTTCTGGGAGCGCACCTGGTCGGTCAGGGTCAGGGCGAGGGTGCGGGCGAAGAGCCCGGGGTCCTCGAAGTCGGCCAGAAGGTAGAGGTACCGCTGCTCCTCCTGTGGGTCCGCGGCGTCCTGGAAGCGGGTCAGGAAGGCCTCGTAGTCGGCTGCCTCGCCGACGTCGGCCAGGACGCCGGCGGCGGCCGCGGCCAGGGCGGGGTCGACCGACGTCCGGTCGGTCAGGTGGGCCCGGTGCAGGTCGGCCGCCCGCTGCCGCACGCCGGCGTCCTCGGCCAGGGTGCCCAAGGCTCCGAAGAGGACGGCCCGCAGCTCGGCGTCGCGGTCGCTCTCGCCCTCGACGGGCAACGGCCCGAGCCGGTCGTAGGCCGGGGCCAGCAACGTCGCCGCGAGTGCCGTGAACCGCTCCCGAGCCGGACCGTCGACGAGGCGACGGAGCCCGTGGAGGGTGCCGACGAGGCGCTGCCACACGGAGAGGTCGGTCTCGGCGGCGAAGGTCATGACGGTGTCGAGCAGGTCGGTGGTGGGCACCCGGCCGGCGAGGGCGGCTGCGGCCAGGTCGTCGAGGAACTGGCCCCAGCATCCCACCCCCATCCATCTCAGCCAATACCGGCTCCATGCCCGCATGGGTCATATCTCCCTTGATCGACAGCCGCGCATCATCAATCGGACTGCCAGACTTGTCGGCAACCTGGATTACCAGACGGGACTCGCCGATATGCGGCGGGAAGGGGATGGCAGTCAGGCTGATTTGAACGTCGGCGGAATTCGCTTGCTGGCTCGCCCGCGCACAACTGCTTCCCAAGAATAAAAGGAGAACAAGGCCCAAGGGCAGTACATATTTGTGCATTGCTTCACAATTATAGAGGAGTTGCAGAAAAGTGGCAGGTAACAATCCGCATGAAAGGGACAAGGCTCAAACCAACGGCCGTTTCGATCCAGTCGAAATCCAGATAGCGAAATTGCTGAACAGGTTTATGGGTGGGGCAGCCAGTTTTATCACATTGCTTGTATGTTGGCAGGACAAAGATATAATAAATAATAATATTCTATCCAAACCCGTGCCCGTTTTCATAAAACCCACGCGGCCATTCATTCTGCACAGTCAGCATACTTTGCCTTTTCGTTAAATTGATTATGGATAATTCCGCCCACAGTCCGCTAAACCTGCTTGCGCTGTCGCCGCTTCAGCGCAAGATTATCGTTCATATTGCTCGCGAAGGACCTGCTGATGCCGGCATCCTGGCCGCAGCGCTCGGTGAAGATCCGGACAAGGTTCAGCAATGTATGGACGAGTTGGCGGCTAAAGGAAGTTTGCAGCTTTCTTCCAGCGGAGTTGCCGGTGCCAGGCTGGGCCGTACCCGCCGCCGGACTTTACCGGCTCGTCTTTGGCCCGCGCTCTTGGCAAGCAGCCGCCTCTATTCTACGCAGGAGATTGCCACGCTGAACACGGCCGTCCCCATTCTGCAGTTCGCCAGGGCCAAGATGAGTGAGTTCGCTGACCATGGGCCCAGTCACTCCTTACGCGTGAAATCCTTTGCCACCCAATTGGCTTGTATCGTTGGCCTAACTGAAACCGAGCAGCACCTGCTGCGAGCCGCCTCACTCTTCCATGATGTCGGCAACGTGATCGACCGCCATCGCCATCATATCATCAGCGAGGAGACAATCATCCGCTTGACCGCCTCTGGCAAACTGCCATTTAGCACGCGCGAGGCAGAAATCGTCGGCCTTTTATGTCGCTGGCACCAGAATGATCCCCAGCGAGTCGATCAATTGCACGACGAAACAGTGCGCACAGGACTTCTGGCCTCTGTCCTGCGCGTGTCGGATGCGATGGACATCGATCACCGGCGCTCCGATTATGGCGAGCGCTTTTCCGGTGTACTCGAATTCTTCTATCCAAGTGAGATGCCCTTCTGGACCAGTCTCGAAGAGATCTTGGGTGTTCGTATTCACTGTAATCCGGCCGTCAACGTGCAGGTTCTGGCCAGCCTGGATCTGCGGGAAAATATGCAGTTCAACATGCTCCGCGCAGATCTCGAGGGAACACCCCTGCCCTGGGCAGTCGAGCAGGTCACGGTGTCGAATGAAATAGGTACGGACCGGCCCACAGGGCCAGAAAAAGGGGTAGCGGTAAACGCAGCAGCCCTGCTGCTGACTTCCATTGACTGGCAGCTGATGGCTGCTATCAGCCGCCGAAACCTTGAACGCGCAGGCTGGGAAGTAGAGCTGTTCTGTTATCCTGATACGGTCGGTGCTCCGGGCTGGTTGTGGCGGCAAGCACTCACGCAGAGCAAACCCGAAGAATACGGCCTGCTGCTGGCCGTGGGTGACAGGCCAGATCCTGAGGTGACGGCAGATCTCTTGCAAACCATTCAACTGTGGCGATCTGCGGGATCCGCAGTCACCCTCCTGAACCGGCACGAAGCGAATTGGTCGCGATTGCCTGAACTTCTTAAGCTGGGTGTCAATGTCTATTTGGGTGGAGACTGGGCTTACTTTCGGGCAGCAATGTTGCGCCCAAGCGACCTTATTTGGGGACATATTGCCGCCCTCTGCACCCGTGATCCCGCACAAGCAACTGCCACCGTTTCCGCAGAACAAGAGGCCGTTGTCCAAGGGCTGTTGAAGTCCGTCTATGATCGCGCCGGGCGTTCTGTCAATGATGTCGACGGTTGGGTGAGACTGGCGCAACCAATCATCAGCCGCATTGAGGCCAATGAGATCAGTTATTTTGCGGATCAAGCCCGCGGCTTCGTCAAGCAGTATGCAACGGCGCCGAATCCACCTATCGTCAACGGCCGTCTGCTGCGCTTTGATCAAGCCCCAGGGACATTGCCCCAGGCTTACTACTGGGCCATGGAAGCAGCGATTGAAAGGGTCGGCCGTGCACCAGAACGAGGCATTCAGTTCAAGACGCCTTATGCCCTGGCTGCCTGGAAGGATGGAGAGGAAGTCGAGTTGTTGGCGATCAACCATTGGCGTGAGGAAGCAGCAATTCCTATCCGCCTTCTCTACCCGAGCGATCTCGGTCCACCACCGGAAGGCAACGAAAACAGTATCAGGGTCCGCCTATCCGCCGGGCAAGCGCAGCAGGTCATTGACGCGCTGATCGCTGCCTGCAATGAACCCGGCAATCAATAGGGAAGCAGATCTTGCCAATATCGGTCTGTAAACGTAGCAAGTAATTGACAAGAATAGGAGCCATACAGCTCTGGCGAATGTGTACATATTTATCGCTGATTATCTTGGAGTGGCGAGGAGAGGTAAGCTATGAGCAAGAAGGTGATATCTCGTGACGAGGTTCTGGGCGGCCTCGGCGGCCGGCCAGCCAGGCAGAGCCAATACCACTATGACCCTGATCGAGAACCGGACGGCGCACCTGAGGACTGAGTCATTCGTTCCGGCCGGCTATGGCCTCACGGAAACGGGAACCGGGGCGAGCAGCCAGGCCTATCTGGAGGCGATCGCCATGGGCCGGGAGCGCCAGATACGGCCGTCTCTTCAAGACCTCGAACGGTATGCCGCACAATGGGCGATTCTGGTTCCCCAAAATCCGCAGGTACGGGCCATGCTGGCCCAGCTCTTTAGCAAGCGTTACACGTTTTCATTTCAAAACGCCCCGGGTATTCGCGCAGCCCTTGGGCTGGAAACTGACGAAGTAAAAGCGGTCTATGAGCGCCTCTATCACGTGCCGTTGGACAGCATCGCTATTCCCAAAGTTGGCTTTGCGGATCGGCTGCGCTGGGGCTGGACAACGCTGGTCGAAGCGTCTCGATGCGCTGCCGCCAACCTGGATGGCTTTCATGTTCACCCTCATCATTGGCGGCGTGACTCTGGCCGTGCCCATCGCCGCAGCCAGTATTCGCGCCATACCCAGGCATCATCCTGATCCTCGTTTTCTGCCTGGTCAGCATGGTGACAATTGGCGCCATGGCTGAAT